>CAVYQH010000003.1:0-492673 GCA_963770585.1 uncultured Pseudomonadota bacterium
CGAGCGACCCTGCGGGCGCGGTGCGCGCGCTCACTCAGGCGGTGCGCGAGGCGCTCGAGCGCGTGACGCTCAACTACCCGAAGCGCGAGGACGTGCCGATCATCGAGCAGGCCGCCGCGCTCTGGCAGGCGCGCGAACGCGAGCTGCCCGCGCGCATGGCGCTGGAAGAGGCGTTCCAGCTGCGCCAGATCGCGCTGCGGCTCTACGAACGCGCGCGCGCTCGCTACCCGCAACGCGTCGCCGCGCTGAGCGCGCGCGTCGAGAGCTACCAGCGGAAGCTCGAAGCGCAGAGCTTGCGCGACGAGCACGTCGCCGCGCGCTATCCGCGCGAGGAAGTGATCGCCTTTGCTCTCGGCAGCGCGACCCTGCTCTTCTTCTGGCTCCCGATCGCCGCGCTCGGGACCGTGACAACTGGATTCCCTACCGCGTGATCTGGGCGAGCGCGCGCCTGACGCCCGGCGAGAACCTGCCCGCCACCATCAAGCTGCTCGGAGGCTTCTTCCTCTACCCGATCACCTGGCTGGTGTGGGCGCTGCTCGCGGGCGGCATGTGGGGCTGGGGCGCGGGCGTCTCCGTCTTCTTGTTGGGCCCGCTCGCCGCGTGGTTCGCGATGCTCTTCCACGAGCGTTACGAGCACTTCTGGGACCATGCGCGCGCCTGGGCCACGGTGAAGCTGCGCCCGCGCGAAGCCGCACGCCTCAAAGCCGAGCGGGAGCAGCTGCACCGCGAGCTGGCCGAAGAGATCGCCGCAGACGCGCAGGAAGCTCGCGACCGGAATCAGCGCTGAGCAGGAATCGACGGCCAGCGCCACGGTCAGGCGCCGAGCGATTCCTCGACCGACCGAAACGAGTGCGGCACGCCGGGGCCGAACAGCACGAAGTCGCCTCCTTGGCGAGCGTCACTTCGCGATCCGGGAAGCGCAGCACGAAGTGGCCGCGGATCAAGATGTTGAGTGTGCGCGCCGAGATCGCAGGCGACCACTCGCTGCGCGTCTCGCCCTTGGCGTGCGTGAACCACTTCAGCTCGACGTCGCGGCTCGCGAGCGGGCTCCCCTCTCCCGGCATGAAGTGGCCGACGAACCAGCCGCGCGTGGCGCGCGCGGCATCGGCGACGTTCCCGAAGTGCAGAGCGCCCGCCTCCATCCTCAGCCTCACTTCCGCCTAATTTCGCTTCGCGTAGTACGCCAGCGCATCCTCGACGACGGTCGCGGTCTGCACGCCCGGCTCGTGGAGCACTGCCTCGATCCAGTCGGGCTTCTCGGCGCAGCACACTGCGATCGGGCGAGAGAGCCCTGATAACTCGGTTGCCTGGCGGACGAACTCGGCGGCGTAGTCCGGCGGGCGCACGTCGCGCGTGAGCTCGGCCAGGGCGAAGGGATCGGGCGGTGCCGCGGGCGGCAGGCTTCGGGAACCGTGGCGACGGATGGGCGGCGCGGCTCGGCGCCGTCGCCACCGGCGAGGCCGGGACCGTCGAGCAGGATGGCGCCGCGCACGGGCTCGGCGGGGCCCCGCCGGCGAGGAGCAGCGCGACGTAGGCGCCGAGGCCGCGGCCGACGACGGTGGCATGGCCGAGTGTCGCGCAGCGCGGTGTCGACGTCGGCCATCAGCACCTCGGCGGTGTAGCCGCCACCGGGGGTTGGGGCCGGACCGCGCCGTGGCCGGTGAAGTCGAGGGCGAGCGACCGGGCCCGGCCAGCCGGCGGGTCGGCCGGGCACGTCGGCGGGCGAGCGCTCGCCGAGCCCGTGCAGGAATGGAGCAGCGGCGGCCCGCGCCCGCCCGCAGCTGGTGGAGGGCGAGGGCGACCTGGTCGTGCGTGGCAGGAGGTCGGCGCGGCTGGGCGCGGCGGCGCTCCGAGAAGTCGAGCACCAGCTCGGCGACGTACGCTGGGGCTGCTCGATGTGGACGAAGTGGCCGACGCCGTCGAGGGCACGAACTCGGCGCCGGCGGGCAGGTAGGGCTCGACGTCGTCCGCGGGGTGGTCTCCCAGCCCATGGCTCGGTCTCGGCCCGAGCACCGCGAGCACGGGCACGCCGAGGCCGGGCAGCCGCCCCATCGACCACTCGGCGCCACGGGCCGAAGCCGCCGGGGCGCAGTCGGGGTCGATCTTCCAGCGCCAGCCGTCGGCGTCCGTGCCGCGCGCCGACGCGTCACCAGGTAGCGGAGCCACGCCTCGATCGAGGCGGCGGGTTCATGCGGCCTCGCCGCTCGGCGAGCTCGTCGATGGTGCCCGGCTGCGCTCTTCGTGCCCGCGGCGGCGGCGGTGGTCGAGCCAGCCCTGATAGCTCGGTGGCGAGCAGCTTGGTGCGCTCGTGGTCGGCCACGTCGGGCCAGGCGCGGCGAGCGACGGAAGGCCGTCGAGGTTGACGAGCGTGCTCACGCGGTGCGGCACGGCGTCGGTCAGCGTAGCGCCGAGAGCGAGCCGCCCTTCGGAGTGGCCGCGGACGGGTACGGGATCGCGCTGGTCGAGTCGAGCACGGCGACGGCGTCGCGGAGGTCGGCGTTCCACGAGTAGAGGGGCGCGTGGTCGGAGTCGCCGTGGCCCGCTGGTCCCACGCCACCACGCGCCAGCCGGCGTCGGCGAGCAGCGGCGCGAACACGTCGTACGTACCGGCGAAGTCGAAGCCGCCGTGGGGCGAACAGGACGGGCGCACGCTCGTCGCCCCACTCGGAGACGACGAGCTCCACGCGCCGGCACGCACGGTCCGGCGACGGTCGGGCCGTCGTGCGCCGGGGTACTCAGCTGCTGCGCGTTCTTCGGGGTCGCGGGCCAAGGTCGAGTCGGTCACGGCGGCTGTTTAGGAGAACTCGGCGGCGATTGCATCGCCTCGCGCTCGGCGCGGCGAGGCGCGCGCGCGCGTGCTACGCGCTCGCCATGCGCGAGCCGGCGAGCCGCGCGGGCGGCCCGCGCCGCATCGCGCTCTTCACCAACAAGATGGACGTCGGCGGCGTGCAGCGCGCGTTCGTCTCGCTCGCGCGCGAGCTCGTGGCGCGCGGTCACGCGGTGGAGCTGCTGCTCGCGCGCGCGCGCGGTGAGATGCTCGCGCAGCTTCCGGCCGAGGTTCCCTGCGCGACTTCGACGGTCGCTCGCCCTACGCGCGGCGCGCGCGCTGTTCGCCGTGCCCGGCGGCGCACGCCGGCTCGCGCCCAGCTTCGTCGCGACGACGCTGCCGCGTGCGGTGCGCAGCCTCGCGCCGCTCGCGGACTACCTCGTCGGGAGGCGCCTGACGCGCTGCTCGCGACGCCGATGCCGTGCTCGCTCGTCGCCCTGTTCGCGGCGCAGCTCGCGGGCAGCCGCGTGCGCATCGTCGCGCGCGAAGCGAACACACTCTCGCAGCAGATCGCACAGCGCCGCCTGCTCTACACCAAGCACCTGCCCGCTCTCGCGCGCGAGTGGTATCCGCGCGCCGCCGGCATCGTCGCGGTGTCGGACGGCGTGGCGGACGATCTCGCGCGCAGCGCCGGAATCGCGCGCGAGCCCATCGCGACCGACACCAATCGGCGTGCCGGGCGAGCTGTATATCGGGGGACGGGCCGTAGGGAAAGGCTACTTGAATCGGCCCGAACTCACGGCGGCACGGTTCATCGCCGACCCGTTCGTTCCGCGTGACGGTGCGAGGCTGTACAAGACTGGCGACCGGGCGCGCTACCTGCCTGACGGCAACATTCATCTGATCGGTCGAGTGGATCAGCAGGTCAAGCTTCGGGGCTTCCGCATCGAGCTCGGCGAAATTGAAGCGGTTCTTCGCGCGTGTGATGGCGTACACGACGCCGTCGCCTGCATTCGCGAAGATCGCGAAGGCGGGCCGCGCCTGGTCGCGTACGTCGTGCCGGAGGGCGCATTCCCGGGCGTGTCTGCGGTGCGGGGCTATTTAAAGGAGCGGGTGCCGGAGTACATGGTGCCGGCGGCGGTGGTAGTGATGGAGCGGTTGCCGTTGACGGCGAACGGGAAGGTGGATCGTGGGGCGCTGCCGGCGCCGGAGGGGGTGCGGCCGGAGCTGGCGACGGCGTATGTGGCGCCGCGGACGGCAGTCGAGGAGGAGCTGGCGCGGATTTGGGGGGAGGTGTTGGGGCTGGAGCGGGTTGGGGTAGCGGACAACTTTTTTGAGCTGGGTGGTGATTCGATTCTGAGCATTCAGATCATTGCGCGAGCGCGGCAGGCGGGGTGGCAGATCACCCCGCAGCAGCTGTTTCAGCAGCAGACGGTGGGGGAGTTAGCGGCGGTGGCGGTGCCGCTTCAGGCGGTGGCGGAGGCGGAGGCGGCGGTGACGGGCGACGTGCCGCTGCTGCCGGTGCAGGCGTGGTTTTTCGAGCAAGCGTTTAGCGAGGCGCACCATTTCAATCAGGCGGTGCTGCTACCGCTGCCGCCGGGGACGGCGCTCGGCGCACTGCGGGCGGCGCTGGCGGCGGTGGCGGCGCATCACGACGCGTTGCGGCTGCGCTTTAGCGAGACGGCGACGGGGTGGCGGGGGAGCTGCGCGGCGACGGCGGTGGCGGTGTGTGAGGAGTGGGATCTGACGGGGATGACGGGGGCGGTGCAGGCGGCGGCCGAGCAGGCGGCGATGGCGCGCGTGCAGGGGAGCCTGGATCTCGCGGCGGGACCGCTGACGCGGATGGCGGTGTTGCGGCGCGGCGCGGCGGGAGACCGGCTGTTGTGGGTGGTGCATCACCTGGCGGTGGATGGGGTGTCGTGGCGGATTTTGCTGGAGGATCTGCAGACGGCGTTGGGCCAGGGAGCGCGCGGGGAGGCGGTGGTGTTGCCGGCGCGGACGAGCTCGATCCGGCGGTGGGGCGAACGGCTGCAGGCGTATGCGCAGAATGCGGCGGGGGGAGACGCGGCGTATTGGCGCGGGCAGCAAACGACGGATGCGCCGCTGCCGCGCGATCTTGACGGGGGTGCCAATACGGTGGCGGCGGAACGGACGTTGGTGGTGGAGTTGGACGAGGAGGAGACGCGGGGGCTGCTGCAGGAAGTGCCGGCGCTGTGGCACACACAAATCAATGATGCGCTGTTGACGGCGTTGCTCGAGACGTATGCGGCGTGGACGGGGCGGGCGGCGTTACGAATCGATCTGGAAGGGCACGGGCGGGAAGATTTATTTGCAGGCGTCGATGTGTCGCGGACGGTGGGCTGGTTTACGAGCATCTTTCCGGTGTGGTTGCATCGGGAGGGGGCGGGGGACCTGGCGGCGACGTTACGCGGCGTGAAGGAGCAGCTGAGGGCGATTCCGACGCGGGGCCTCAGCTACGGGGTGCTGCGGTATCTGGGGCCGCCGCAGCTGCGGGAGCAACTGGCGGGGCCGCGGGCGGCGATCAGTATGAACTACCTCGGGCAGTTTGCCCCGGGGACACGGCCGGCGCCGCTGGTGACGGACGCCGACGCGGCGGCGACGGGGCCGCTGCGCAGCCCGCGCGCCCAGCGAGCGTATCTGCTGGAGATCAACGCGGCGGTGCTCGGCGGGCGGTTGCGCGTGTACTGGACCTACAGTACCGCCTACCATACGGCGGCCACCATCGAGCGACTGGCAGCCGGCTTTCTCGACACGCTGCGCGCGCTCATTCGGCTCGGCCAAACCGTCGACTCCCCCCGCTACACACCCTCGGATTTCCCCCACGCGCGGCTCGATCAACGAAATCTCGATAAGCTTTTCCGCCGATGGAAATCCTCCGGAAAGCAGCAATGAGCGACGCCATGAATAGCCTCGAGATCGAGGACGTCTACGAGCTCTCCCCGCTACAGGAAGGCATGCTGTTTCACACGCTTATGGCTCCGGAAAGCGGCGTGTATCTCGAACAGCTGTGTGTTGCCGTGCGAGGAGTCTGGTCACAGAACGCGATGAAGCGCGCGCTTGAGCAGCTGCTTCAGCGGCACTCGATCCTACGCACCGCGTTCTGCTGGGAGGGGCTCGACAAGCCGGCGCAGATCGTTTTCCGCAGCGTCGCGCCGCTCGTCGAAACCATCGAGCCAGAACAGTTCCCGGAGCTAGGCGGAGACATCGAGGCGCTCCTTCTGACCGATCGTCGCCGCGCTTTCAAGCTTGACCAGCCGCCGCTTTTTCGTCTGACCAGTGTCCGCAGTGGTCCGGATAGCTATTGGCTAATTCTCACCTTCCACCATCTGCTGCTCGATGGTTGGAGTCTGCAACGACTCACCGCGGAGCTCACGGCGCTGTATGAGGCGGCGTGGGAAGGCCGCGATGCAGCGCTGCCGACGGCGCGTCCGTATCGTGACTACATCGCCTGGCGCCAGGCGCAGAATGACGAGGCCGCCAGACGGTTCTGGACCGGACGCCTCGCGGATTTCTGGTCGCCGACACTGTTGGCCCCTTCCGCCGCTTCCGACGCCACTGTTTACAGTGAGTACAACAACAATGTGCCAGCGAGCGTGACGGCTGAGTTGAAACAGTTCGCGCAACGGCACCGCATGACGCTTAATACCGTGGTCCAAGCGGCATGGGCGGTGGTGCTCGGGCGTAACACGGCCTCGGACGACGTGGTGTTCGGATCAGTGGTTTCAGGCCGACCGGCAACGTTGGCGGGAGTGGAATCGATCCTCGGGTTATTCATCAACACTATCCCGGTGCGCGCGCGTCTCGCTCCGGAGTCGCGGGTCATCGACTGGCTCACGAACTTCCACGCCGAGCAACTCGCCGCTCGCGAGTTCGAACATACGTCTTTGGTCGACATTCAGGGGTGGAGCCGAATTCCGCGTAGCGATCCGCTCTTCGACACAATTGTCGGTCTGGAGAACTACCCCGTCGGTGATCGGCGCCGGCATCGCGCCGGGGCGCCGACAGCAGTGCGCCACTTCCAGCGCACGAATTATCCCCTCGCTATCGCGGTTCTCCCCGGGGACCAACTCGAGCTCATTTTCCTGTATGACGGATCGTTCGATCGGAGGACTGTCGAGCGGCTGGCGCGCCAATACGTTCGCGTCATGGAGGGCATTCTCACGAATCCCGACGGACGAGTGTGCGATCTCCCGCTGCTTACGGACGCCGAACGCGAGCGGTTGCTCGTGGGTTGGAATGCGACCCAGTGTGATTACCCCGAGGATCGCACGCTGGCTGACCTGTTCGAGGCGCAAGTGGAAGCGTCGCCCGCTGCCGTGGCGGTCAGCAACGGGACGGATTCCCTGACCTATTCCGACCTCAATGCGCGCGCCAACCAGCTGGCCATGCACCTGCGCGAGATGGGCATCGGGCCCGAAGACCTGGTCGCCATCGCCGTCGAACGCTCGTTCGAAATGATCGTGGCGGTTTTGGGTGTGCTCAAAGCCGGGGGCGCATATGTACCGCTTGACACTGCGTATCCGTCGGAGCGGCTCGCGTTCATGCTCGAGGACACTCGTGCACCGGTTCTGTTGACCCAGCAGAGGCTGGTCCACCAGCTACCGGCATATCGCGGCCGGATCGTATGCCTCGACACCGAGTGGCCGGTGATTGCCGCGAATTCACCGGATAACCTGTCGGCTACCGCGGGGCCTGACAACCTCGCTTATGTCATCTACACGTCCGGATCCACTGGTCGGCCGAAAGGAGTAATGGTTGAGCATCGCGCGCTTGCAAATTGCCTGACCGACCAGCGCCGCGCGTTCGGCGAACGAGCTGACAGTCGCGTGCTGCAGTTTTCGTCCTTCAGCTTCGACGGCTGGGTCTTCGAGTTGATGCTGGCCTTCGGCGCCGGTGGTCGCCTGTGCCTGGCGTCGCCTGACCGCCTCATCCTGGGCTCCGAGCTCATAAGCACGCTGCGGGAAGAGCAGATCACGAGCGTGCTGTTGCCACCCTCGGCACTTGCCGTACTGCCGGATGCGGACGTTCCGACACTGCGGTGCTTGACTGTGGCGGGCGAAGCATGCCGGGCCGCCGTCGTTACGCGATGGGCACCTGGCAGGCGCTTCTTTAATTTGTACGGACCGACGGAGACAACGTGCTACTGCACGTATGCCGAGTACGATGGACCCGTAGACATCGTCCACATCGGTCGTCCGATCAGCAACACCGAAATTTACATCCTCGACACCAATCGCCAGGTAGTGGACGTCGGGATGAGTGGAGAGATCTACATCGGAGGTGCCGGGCTGGCGCGTGGATATCTGAATCGTCCGGAACTTACGACCGAGCGATTCGTCGATCATCCGTTCAGCACGGTGGTCGGAGCACGGCTATACCGATCTGGGGACGTCGGAAGATATCTGCCAGACGGAAACATCGAGTTTCTCGGGCGGGTCGATCACCAGATTAAATTGCGCGGCTTCCGCGTCGAACTCGGCGAGATTGAGGCGGTGTTGTTGGAGCATCGATCAGTACGCGAATCGGTCGTGGTCACGCACGAACACTCGGCAGGCGATCCACGTTTGGTCGCATATGTGGTCATGGCCAACGGTTCGATGCGGGTCGACGAGCTGCGAGCACACCTGCGCCGCAAGCTGCCGGAGTACATGATTCCCGCGGCGTTCGTCCAGCTTCCATCGATTCCGCGCTTGCCGAGCGGCAAACCGAACCGGGCGGCACTTCCGTATGCCGACACGATAGTTTCGCTGCCGTCAGTCGTTGCGGCTCCCAGCACGGAAACGGAAGCCGCGGTGGCCGAGATTTGGAAGGAAATTCTGCGCATCGAGCGCGCCGGTATCCACGACAGCTTCTTTGATCTCGGTGGCCACTCGCTACTTGTAACGCAGCTTATCTCGAGGCTACGCGAGGCGTTTCGCGTGGAGTTGGCATTCGCGCAGTTCTTCGAGGCGCCTACGATCGCCGGAGTGGCGGCGGTCATCGACACACTCCGCTGGATGCAAGGAGGGCCAGCAACGGCCGGCGAAAGCGCAGTGCACGGGCTCGAGGAAGGGATGTTGTGAGCACGCTCGAGCTCCTCACCCATCTGCGCAGCCTTGGGGTGCGCCTGTGGGCCGAAGACGGGCGGCTACGGTACAGCGCAAGGCCGGGGACGTTGACACCGGACCTCGTTGCGCAACTCGCGGCACGCAAGCACGAGATCCTCGTGCTGTTTTCGGAGTCTTCCGGGGCACGTCAGCTCGTCCTTCGCATCGTGAGCAGAGCAGGCACGGATCCGGCACCGCTCTCGTTCGCGCAGGAGCGGGTCTGGTTCGTGAACCAGCTCGCGCCCGGGAATTCGACGTTCAACATCGATCATGCGCTGCGACTTCGCTACCGGCTGGATCCCGGCCTCCTGACACGTGCCCTGAACGAGATAGTGCGGCGTCACGAGACGCTCCGAACAGTGTTCCGGATGGTCGGCGATCAACCAGCTCAGGTCGTACAAGAGGCGCTGGAAATTCAGGTTCCAGTCGTCGACCTGTCACACCTTCCGGCCGAGCAACGTGAAGCCGAGACCGCTCGACTCGCAATCGAGGAGTCGCGGCGGCCGTTCGATCTCACGACCGGCCCGTTATTGCGGACGGGGCTGCTACGGCTCGGAGAGGCCGACTGGGTCTTTCTGCTGACCATTCACCACATCGTGACCGACGGCTGGTCAATGGGTCTGTTTTTCCGCGAGCTCAGCGTGCTCTACTCTGCTTTCGCTATGGGCCTGCCGTCGCCTCTCGAGGAGCTCGAGGTCCAGTATTCGGACTACGCGGCTTGGCAGCGGGAGTATCTGCAAGGCGATGTGCTGAATCGCCTGGTGCGGTACTGGAAGACCGTGCTTTCGGATCTTTCGGCGCTGGAGCTGCCGACCGATCGGCCGCGGCCGGCATTGCAGACATTCCGCGGTGCAGAACATAACTTTGTGCTTCCGGCGCAAGCGTCTGCGGGTCTGAAGAAGCTCAGTCAGCAGGAAGGCGCCACGTTGTTTATGACGCTCCTGGCGACATTCAAGACGCTGCTCCACCGCTACAGCGGTCAGCAGGACGTGGTTGTGGGATCGTACATCGCGAACCGGAACCATCACGAAGTCGAGCCGCTGATCGGCTTTTTCGTCAACACTTTGGTGTTCCGTACGGACTTCTCCGGTGCGCCCACGTTTCGCGAGATCCTGCGGCGTGTGCGAAAGTCGGCGCTTGACGCGTATGCGCATCAGGACATTCCATTCACGAAGCTCGTCGAAGAGCTTCAGCCGGATCGTGACCTGACACGCAATCCGTTGTTTCAGGTGGTCTTCCAACTGTTCAATGCGCCGACGATGGCGACTGATGAAATGGTGGAACCGACGACGGTCCCGCGTGATCGCGGCACGTCTATCTTCGATCTGGCGTTGCACACATGGGAGGCTGGTGGGCGGCTGCACGCGCAATTCGAATACAACACCGATTTGTTCGATCAAGAGACCATCCTGCGGCTTACATCGCATTTCGAGATCCTGGTGCAAGCGATCGTGGCCAATCCAGATGAGCGAGTATCGGCGCTGCAGCTTCTCACAGACGAGGGCTACAACCAGGTGACGATCGAATGGAACCGGACTGACCGCACATTTCCGCTGGAACGCGGGCTCGTGCAGCTGTTCGAGGATCGCGTGAGCGAAACGCCGCTCGCCGAGGCATTCAGTTGCCGCGGCAAAAAGCTCTCGTATCGTGAGCTTGACAATCGGGCGAATCAGATTGCCCATCACTTGATCGATCGTGGCGTCGAGCCCGGTGATATGGTCGGTATCTGCATCGAGCGTTCACTCGAGGTACCGGTAGCACTGCTGGCTGTTCTCAAGGCAAACGCCGTTTACGTGCCGCTCGATCCGGCTTATCCCAAGGAGCGCCTGGAGCATTGCCTGCGGCAAACGCACGCGCGCTGCGTCGTCGCGGCGTCGGAACTTAGCCATTTGGTTCCAGAGGGCCTCACGCCGGTCGTGCTGGATAAGGTGGATCTGTCGGCTTATCCCGCGACGAGTCCGGGACTTACAGTAAGGCCCGAAGCGCTTGCGTACGTGATGTTCACGTCCGGATCCACGGGACGTCCCAAGGCGGTGGCCGTACCGCATCTGCAGGTGCTGAACCGCCTCCATTGGATGTGGACGGATTACCCGTGGCAACCAGGAGAAGTGGGCTGCCAGAAGACTGCGCTCAATTTCGTCGACTCCCTCTGGGAACTGCTCGGTGGCCTCTTGCAGGGCGTCCCGACCGTGATCATCCCCGACGGCGTGGTGAAGGATGTCTTCGAGCTCGTGGAGACCCTCGCCCGCGAGCGCGTGACGCGCATCTGGCTCGTGCCGTCGCTGCTCCGTGCAATGCTCGCGAGCGTACGGAACGTAAGTGAGGAGCTGCGCGATCTAAAGTTCTGGGTCTCGAGCGGCGAAGCGCTCACCGCGGAGCTGTTCGAGACGTTTCGTCGCAGCCTTCCCGGCGCCGTGCTGTTCAATTTATACGGCACCTCGGAGGTTTGGGATGCCACGTGGTGGGATCCGCGTGACGTTTCCACGACGCCATATCGCGTCCCGATCGGCAAACCGATCGCCAATGTCCGGACGTACGTCCTGGATACCGCTCAATGTCCTGTGCCCGTTGGCGTATGCGGTGAGCTGTATGTCGGCGGCGCCGGTCTCGCATCGGGTTACCTCGACGCCGCGGCAGTGGATCGCCATGCGTTCATACCTGATCCTCTGACCGGTGAACCCGACACTCGTCTGTACCGCACCGGCGATTTGGTCCGATGGCTTTCTGATGGAAACCTCGAATACATCGGTCGGACCGACTTTCAGGTGAAGTTACGAGGCCATCGGGTCGCGCTCGAGGAAGTCGAGAGCGTCGCTGTCAGCTGTCCTGGCGTGGAGGCCGCCGCATGCGCCGTGCGGTCGGATGAAACCGGCGAGGACCGTCTCGTTGCCTACGTCGTGCCGCAGGAGTCCAAAGGGGCGTCGGCCGAAGACGCTATCCGAAGCTGGCGGGAGGTTTGGGACGGCGTGTACGACGACGAAGCGAGTGGATCGGAACCTCGATTCAACACGAGCGGATTCGTGAGCAGCTATACAGGCAACGCCCTTCCAGCGCGGGAAGTGCGCGAGTGGGTCGACGAAGCCGTAGCGCTCGTGTTGTCTGCACGCCCGGCTCGCGTTCTGGAACTAGGTTGTGGAGCGGGACTTCTGCTGTTCCGAGTGGCGCCGCACTGCCAGGCGTACGTCGGTACCGATTTTTCTGTCGTAGCCATCGATTGCGTGCGATCGCAGCTGGCCGAGATGTCGCTTCCCGTCGAAGTACGAGCGCAGGCCGCGGACGACTTCACCGACATCCCGGAGGGGAGTTTCGACGTCGTCATCATCCACTCCGTGGCACAGTACTTTCCGACCATAGATTATTTGGTTCGCGTGCTCGAACGTGCGGTGCAAGCACTCGCGCCTAACGGACGCGTGATCATCGGCGATGTGCGGCATCGCGGCCTGCTCGAGGCGTTCTACCTGAGCGTCGAGGGGTTTCGCGCACCTTCCGCCGCCTCTAGCGAACTGTGGTCGCGTGCCCAGCGACGGGTGGCGAGCGAGCGCGAGCTGGCGATAGACCCCGCGCTCTTCGCGGCTCTACCCGGGCACTTGCGTGGCATTCGATCAGTCCTAATCGAACCGAAGAGAGGCAAGACGGCGAATGAGTTCACAGGGTTTCGCTATAACGTCGTCCTTCAGACGGCGCCAGAATCGTCGCGCGACGAGGAAGCGTGGATAGACTGGCGATCATCGCCGCTCACGATCGAGGAGCTCGTGCGTATGCTCCGAAGCCAAGCGCCGCAGCGGGTGGCGCTGAGCAATGTGCCCAATGCCCGCGTCGCTGCAGAGTATCGTACGGCCAAAGCGATTGGCGCCAATGAGTCGCAGCCGTTCGACATCGTCGTGCCGGCATCTCGCGTCGGCCTCGATCCCGCTCTCGTGTGCGAGGTTGCCGAGGCGGCGGGATTTGCGGTCGGAATGCGGTGCTGCATCGATCGACCCGACAGCTACGATCTTGTGCTGGAGTGCGCCCCGGATATGTCGAGGATCTCAATCGCTATTGAGCCACGGCCGATGCGGCCATGGACCGTATACGCAAATCGTCCCTCCGACCCCTCGCATGTTAATCGGCTTGTTGCTGCGCTGCGCCGCCATTTCGCCCAGCTTGTCCCGGATTACATGATTCCGAGCGTCATAATGCCGCTTCCGACGTTGCCGCTCAGCCCGAACGCTAAGGTGAATCGCCGCGCTCTACCTCTGCCCGAATGGGGCCAGCGGAGGTTGAAAACGCCGTTCGTCGCACCTCGGAATCCGGTTGAGGAGGCTGTCGCAAGCCTCTGGTCGGAGATCCTCGGGGTCAAGCAGATCGGCATCACGGACGATTTCTTCGCCGAACTGGGCGGGCACTCGCTCATGGCCACGCGGCTGGTGTCCCGAATTCGGGGCATGTTCAGACTGGAATTCCCTCTGCGGCTATTCTTCGAGAACCCTACAGTTGCGGCGACTGCCGAAGCCATCGGGCGCCTGCGCACGCAGGACGGAGATTTAACCACAGCCATTCGGTCTGTGCGGCGCGAGCGTACGACGGTCCGGGTGATTGGTGGCTTCGTCGAGCCGCACGAGTCGACGGTCGATAGACGGCTTGAGCCTGAATAGGCGAGGAGGAACAGCGTCGTGAGTGTCGAGCTGCTAGCCATCGCGTTCAATCATGACTCCGATTCAGCGACGGCTGACGCAATCAATTTGCGAGAAAGCAATGACCGATTTCTCGCCGTCCCGGAGTGGCGTAGAGAAGTTAGTCGCCAGCGTTCCGATTCCGTGGCTTGTTACGCGCTCGAGCTGACGGCGGGTCAGGCGCTGACCATCGCGGGACGGTTTGCTCGTCGCGACGCCAGTGTGCAGCGCGCCGAAATTCGTGCTATCAGCAATCCCGTTTGGCCGCCGCCGCCGGTTCCCATCTTATATCCTTATCTCTTTTCTGGATTGGAAATACTGTACGCCTATCAATGGTACTACGCTCTGCTGGCGCAAACGCCTTCAGCAGCGGTGCTCGGCGACCTGGAGCCACGAGAGGTCGCTTTCCAGCCGAACGGTGAATCGTCTTTCGAGCAATTTACCGTTCGCGATGTCACGCTGCAGGGACGAGGGGTCGGTGTCCATCCGGTGGATTGGAGGTGGCAGTATCGTTTGCAGGCTCAGGCGCCTTGGAATGATTTTGCGATGACTCGCCATTTGATCTATTCGATCATCGGTCTGCCAACCGCGCCGTGGGTACAGCAACCCTATTCGTCGCTAAATACCCAGCTCCCCTGGGTCGAAGTGCTCGATGTGGCATGCCGCTGGGCGGCGGGCGCACGCACGCGCGACGAGGCTGCCACTCGCATCACGCGCGCGATCTATGATGCCGGTGGTGAGCGGATCGAGTACGATTGTATCGGTCCCGCGGCCGTTCAACTGGGGACGCCGCACTACACGCTGACTCCAGGCGTATTCGATTGCACCGAATTTCTTGAGCGCTTGCGGGGCGGTGTAGGCAACGGGCGATACGTCAACTGTTCGGATTGCGCGAGCGCAGTGGCGACTTTCGCCAATGCTTTGGGTTGCGACCTTTGGGAGTCGAGAATGTTCGGGGGCGTGCCGTTTTCGTTGAATCCAACGCGAGCCATCGGGTCCTCCACGTGGTTGTCGGCATGCGCGGTCGGCGCATACAACATGCACGAGGTTGCCTGGAAAGGGGACTGCACTGAGCAAGATGAAGTGTTCGATGCATCGCTGCAAGTCGATGGCGACGTCGATCCGACTCGCGGTCCCCACACGCCGCTGCTCGTGGCCAACTTGCGATTTGGCAATGCGGGTGAAGGGCATTACCGGGACAGGTTGGCGTCCCCCGCTAGCCGATGGTTATGCGAGGCGCAGCCGCACACGCGTCAGCGGCGGTTCGTCATCTGAACGGCGGCGATGATGCACGACGTCAGCAGCAGCCTCATCGACCACGTCAAGCGCCGTCTTCGCTACGGCGAGTGGCGCGGCCGTAACAGGCTCGGCCAGACGCTGTGCGTGTGTAACTGGACAGTTAAGAAAGGCGATGCTCAAGACTGGACCATATGCAAGCAACTTCGCGCGGCCCGTTTGGGCGCGCAGGGCGATCTCGGGCGGCAGATGGTGCAAGCTCGCGGCCTTGAACGGGATGCCACACCGATGATCTCGCCACGGATGGTGCGCACGTTGTGCACGAATGTCAGCGTACCAAATGCGATGGTTCGGATCGATCTATTCGAGTGCGCCTCACGCGACGAGGCTCACGAGTCGCTCGTGCGCATCGTAAGCGACTTTGAGTCGCCGCTCGTCGAGGAACTCAAGGGTCCCATTGGCGACGTAGCGTTTGCGGGCCGCGGAACAGGTTTGATCCTGTTTGCGCGTGCCAACCTCGTGTACTTGGTCAGAAACGTCGGCCGTCGAGCAGTTTCGGTGGAGGCAATCGCGCTTGCCCTGGATGGCGGTGCGGTGGCCGTGCCGGAGCAGCGTGCGACCAGGGCGGTAAGCTCTGCGGAGGGGCGCGTTCGTGTCACTGAGGACGACCTCATCGAAGTGCCCGTGGGGAACGCGCCCACTGTTGGCGCAGAGGATCGGTGGAAGTACTTTTCCTCTGCCGGCGAGTTGTTCGTGTGCGACGGGTGCGTGACTTACCGCGGTCCCTCTTCCGGTCTGCCTGACGTCAAAGTCTGCACAGACTAAGAACTCGCGACCCGGTCTTTTGCTCGGCCTATATCGCGAGGTCGTGCAATCCGTTTGTGTCGGGTATTCTCTGAATAGTCCTGAAAAGTACTGTAAATCAGGCACCGGATGCCCCGGTAACTCGCGCAGCCCGCTGCTTGGCCAGGTCGTTGGACTCATGCATTCTTAAGTATCTCAATTGTCGTGGAGTTATCGATGAACAAGACGACTCAGCGCACGGTCCTGGCTGTTTGTCTCTTGATGAGTGGACTTGCGGGCCCATTGCCTGCATCTGCCGAGACCGGCCTGGAGAAAACGACCATCGCGTACCGGAAGGTGGATGATCACGAGATTCTCGCCGATGTCTATCGCCCGAAGGGCAACAGCGTGCGCCCCGTGATCGTCTACATCCACGGAGGCGCGCTGATCATGGGCAATCGCGAGGAGCTTGCCTACGACACAACAATACTCTCGTTGGCGGAGCAAAATGCTTACGCCGTCGTGTCGATTGACTATCGACTGGCACCCGAAACAAAACTTCCCGCGATCATCAGCGACATCGAAGCGGCGTTCACCTGGCTGGGAAACGAGGGAGCCAAGCGGTTCCATATCGATTCGGAACGGATGGTTGTGGTCGGTGGTTCAGCGGGGGGATACCTCACGCTGGTGACCGGCTACCGTGTAAATCCAAAACCCAAAGCGCTGGTCGCGTTGTACGGCTATGGCGAGTTGAATGCGGATTGGTACACCAAGCCCAATCCCTATCCGAACTACAATATGGAGGAGTACACGCGAGAAGAAGCGATGAAGCAGACCGATGGAACAGTTATTTCGGACGGTGAGCGGAGACGAGGCGATGGTGAGTACATTTACATGTACTACCGGCAAAACGGCCTTTGGCCGCAGGAAGTCAGCGGGTTCGATCCTGCAACACTCGCGCAGGATAGCGCGCCCTACGAGCCTGTTAAGAACGTCACGCGCAGCTACCCGCCGACCCTGCTAATCCACGGCACCCAGGATACGGATGTGCCCTTTGAGGAATCGGTAAAGATGTCTGCGCAATTTCAGACGCACGGCGTTCCGTACATCTTGCGGCCGATTGACAAAGGTGAACATGGCTTTGACGGCGGCGACCCGGCGCAGATCGAAGATGCCTTTCGGACAATGAGGGAGTTTTTAACCAGGTATCTCGATCCGTGATGTTACTGGCCGGCGGTCAACGCCGGTGTCGTGGCGCGCCGCATTGACAGCGCGAGCGTGTGACCTTACCGTCATTATGCGCCGGGTTCGGCGCGACTTTCAGGAATCGCGATGAAACAAAAGAATAGACACGATAGTTCGTTTCTCACCCTGTGCGGGCTCTCGCTCGTCCTTTCATGCCTGGAGTCCGCGGAAGCGCGCGCTGACGAGGATGCCGACCTGCAGGCGGTTCGCGAATACCGGCTCACCGATGAACGATTGGAAGAATTCACCGAGGCTTCGCGGAATCTCGTCAATGCCATGGAGGCCGATTCCGGACTCGCCGCCGATGACCCGTCCCTCGACTTCGGCAGCGACGCCTCGATCGCGGAAATCGCCGCCGGTCTCGACGCGCAACCCGCCGTCCGCGAGGCGATTGAATCCGCCGGGATGACCAGCGCGGAGTACGTCACGTTCAATTTCGCGGTGGTCCAGGCTGGCATGGGCGCGTGGCTGGTGAAGGAGCAGGGCCCGGATGCCCTGCCCGCGGACCTGTCGCGGGAAAACGTCGATTACTACATCGCCAACAGCGAACGCTTCGAGGCCCTGGCGGCAGAGATGGAGGCGTTGCAGGAAGGCGGCGAGTAGGCTCCGTCCGCGGCTCCGAATCTGGACCTGCCAGACGCAGGACGTGACAAGAGCCATTGTTCGCATGTGGAAAGCGATTGCCTGGTCAACACGGAACGCTACGATGCGCTGCGCGAGGTCCGCTCCATCAACTACCAGATGAACAGCGTATCGGAGAGGCTCGATGGCTAAGCCGGCACTAATCGAACATTGGTAGGCTCAGGAATCCTTTCACGATGAATGCATTGGCCAAATCGACGAAAAAAGAACCTGCCAGCGTGACGAGCAGAAAAGCCTTCGGTGAAGGGCCGTAGCGCAACGCCACACTGTCCATCGTCGCCATGGCGACCGGCATCGAACTCAGGCCAAAACCCAGGAACCCGCCGAAGGTGACTGCGGCGTCGTAGTCTCGACCGAGCCACCGGAACAGCAGCAGGATACCGATTAGCGTAGTGACGACCACTTGCAGCACCACATTGATCAACAAGGGCTCGAGCGCAGCGCCCAAAGTCCATATTTTCAGACTCATGAGATACATCGCGAGGAACGCCTGCAGCGTCACTTCGCCCACGCGTTCGATGGGGACCAGGTTGATGTTCGCGCCAATGGCGTCGCTAACATTGGTGATAGCGACGCCAACCAGCATTGCGATTAGAAATCCGGGTAACACGACGCCCGCCTCACGCGCCGCATCGTTGAGTTCCGCGCTCACAACGACCGCAACGACAATGAGGAACAATAAGCCGATGATTGTCGATACCGGCTGCTGCGGTACCGGCCGCTTTTCTTCAGGCGCAATCCACATTGAGGGCGCTTCGGTGGCGGGACCTTTGAGATTGTGACGCCGAACCAACCAGCCGGTGATCGGACCTGCCACCATAGCGCCGCAGATGACGGCAAGTGTCGCAGCGCCGACGGCGACTTCCGGCGCTTTTTCAATTCCAATCGCCTGAGCTTCCTGCGCCCACGCCGCAGCGGTCCCCGGTCCGCCGACGAAGGAAATGCTGCCGACCAGCAACCCGTAGTAAGGGTGCACGCCTTGTACCATTGCCACTAAGATGCCCACGACGTTCTGCACGACCAACAGAATGATTGTCACGGCGCAAAGAATCAGCAACGGACGCCCGCCCGCTTTCAACGAAGACAATTTGGCTGACAAGCCCACGGTCGTAAAGAACATGAGCAGAAAAAAATCCGTGAGCTTGCTGGCGAACTGTATCGATGTGCCGCTGAATCGGTATATCAGTGTCACCACGATGGCAATCAATAGCCCGCCGATCACCGGTGTCGGAACATTGAGTCGCGTCAAGAACGGAACAAGTCGCATGATCGCACCCGCAACCACGAGAGCGAAAAGCCCGACGGCCAAGGTCTGGGCTTCAGTCAAAGAAACCGTGATGATGTCCATGTATGGGCACCGTCAGTGAGGTGGCAGTAGTGAAAAAAGCTGCATTCGAATTTGTCCGCATGAATGTACACCACGGCGGATACATTTCATACGACCGAAAAGGGGATGTCGTTCGTCGGGACAAGATCAATGGCACGATGCGCCTCTAGCATGCGGAACGCGACTGCCTGGATGGCCATCAGCCTGCTGGCCTGCAGCGAACCTTTGGTGCCGGCCGCCGAAACGGAGTCGAACGTGCGGCCACCCGTACCGGCGGCGCAGCGCACGCTCGGCGCGGGCTTTCGATTCTCGGCGTACGGTCCCGACTACGATCCCGGCGCCGAATATTGGGCCGGCGTCGGTGAACAGATGGCGGCGCGGTTTCCGAATTCCGTTCCGGAAGCTATCTGGATCGTCGGCCGCCTGCACGAACAGGGAACGTGGCTCAGTTTCCCGGGGGAGTCCGACGAACGTCTTATCCGGTTCTCCGAGGAGGACGGCAATGCCGAGGCGCTCGAACTGTTCGATAGGCGGGGCTTCCGCGTCTGGCTGCAGGTCGAGCCCGGCCACGCGCCGGTCGAAGAGCTGATCCACCTCATGCTCGATCGCTACGGCCACCATTCTTCCGTGATCGGCGTAGGGGTCGACGTCGAGTGGTACCGGTCGACCGAATTTCCCGAGGGCCGTGCGATTACCGACGCGGAGGCACAAGCCTGGCTTGCCGCCGCGCGGTCGCACGATCCTGACTACCGCCTGTTTCTAAAGCACTGGGAGATCGGCAAGATGCCGCCATCCGCGCGCGACGGGATCCTGTTCGTCGACGACAGCCAGGAGATTCCGTCGTTTGACGAGATGATCGAGGAGTTCGCGGCCTGGGGCCGTGCGTTCGCGCCGGCGCCGGTGGCGTTTCAATACGGCTACCAGTCGGACCGGCACTGGTGGCGGCAGCTCGATGACCCGCCGGCGGACATAGGCCGCCGTATCCTGGAATCGGCACCAAATACCGAAGGACTCTACTGGGTGGACTTCACGGTGCTGGAGGTGTTCCCGCCCTGATTCAGCCGGGCGACGCTGTCGCGAAGCGAGTGGTTTCGAACCGCGAATGAGGCGCTCTGGCCTGCTGTAGATTGTCGGCAATGTGCCGGCCGATGATTTTTGCTTGGGCGCGCACCGAGACGGTGAAGCCGAGAAACGCACCGAAGTCCCTGGTCGCGGCCAGGCTGGTCACGTATAGACCGGGTACGTTTGTCTGGAAGTGTTGGTCGAGCACGGGAAAGCCCTCCGACACCTCGAGCTTCGAGAGCAGTCCATTCGCCAGGAAGGGCACCCTCGCCAGATTCACTTCATAGCCGGTAGCAAAGACGACGTGGTCGACTATCAGCGTTTCACCGCTGTTCAGGGCCACGCGAATGCCGGAGTCGCCGACTTGCGCTCCTGTCACCTCGGTTTGGGGATGGAGTTTGACGTTCGGGTGACCGATGCGATCAGCGAGCCACGGTTCAAGCTTCAGGCGACCTTCAGTCCAGAAGCGTTCGTTGAGTCGCTGCCTTTCGTTCGCGCTGAGCCGTCGATACCAGCCAGGGTCGTCGGCCATCCTGGCGACGAGCGCATTGACCCAGCTCCAGTCGGAGGTGGTGAACGACGGGGTGTCGTGCCGGTAGCAGAGATCGACCCGGCGCGCGCCGGACTCTCTCATCAGCGCGGCCCACTCGAAAGCACTCTGCCGGCCGCCGATAATGAGCACCCGCTGATCTTCGAGCGGTCCGAAGTCCACGAGATGACAGGTATGATCGTACCGCTCACGCGGAAACAAGGCCTCGAGTTCCGCAGGCACATGGGCGAAGCTGCCGAAGCCGACGGCGAGCACGACCAAGCGGCTGCGGATGCGCCGACCGCGATCCGTGACCGCGACCAACTCGCCTCCGTCCGTGTCTAGCGATGCCACGGTTACGTCCAGGCTCCGTATGTCCTTTTCACGCTGGAACCAGCCCGCATAGTCGAGGTAGAAATTTCGCGACAGAGGTTCGACCTCCGGGCAGCTTGGCGGATCTTCTTCAGGTATGCCTCGATCGAGTGGATGTCCAGCGGATCCAGCGACCAGTCGCAGGTCGAGCGCAGATACATTCCCTGCGGCATGTTCGTCTTCCAGAAGCCCATCGGAGCTCCGACGACCACATGCCGGATTCCCTGCTCCTGCGCATACGCGGCCAAAGCCAGGCCGAAGGGTCCGGCGCCAATGATGAGGAGTTCGGTGTCGATGCCGTCGCCCGGCACGCCATCACTTGCATGCTGCGCCAGCCCCGCGTCGGGTGAGGCGAACACCCTTGCTAATGGCACGAGCAGGCCGGCGCCAGCTGTCAGTCCGGACGTGAGTATGGTGCGTCGTGAAAGTCCCTGCTTTGTGTCCATGCCCTCATCCCCTCTTGCAGAGGCTTGAATTGCGGGCTGCAGTGCGATTATAGCAATGCATCGTTCGCCGGCGGAAACGACGAGCTCGCGCCTAGTTCGGCACCGCGGTCTGGACCCTGGGGAAATAGCGGATCACGAAGAACAAGTACACCAGCCACAGTGAGAACCACGCGACCCCGACAAGCAAAAGCCCAATTGAGAAGAGGATCAGGCACGGGTCGAGGAACAGAAGGGTGTAACCAAACAGCCAGAAGCGATCGCCCCGTCGCGAGTATCGGGCCCGCTCAGAATCGCCGATCCGGCTGTCCACCGAAGCAACATAGTAGGAGAAGGATGCGAACACGAACGAGAACGTGAGATCGCGATGCTCATGGCAGCGAGCGAATACGAGCGATTGACGTTCGTTGTTGCCAGTTGGTCTTCCACGGATGCCTCCTCGGCCGCGTAAGTGACTAGAGTCCCGAGGGCATTAGCCACTCGGCCGCGTTTCTCACGTAAGCCAGGATGTCCTTCAAGCGCTCGGGATGGCGATAAACCTCGTCTCCATGCGGTTCATCGACGAAACTCAGTGCTCCGAGCCTGGGGCTCCAGTTGTTCGCTGATAGTCGCCATTGCGGCCGGAATGATAGTTGGGCCACAAAATCGATGGCGTCTCGTTGTCGTCCGCGCAGCAACGAGCCGGATCGGGCTCGGCATATTCAGCGTCGTGGAAGAAGTGAGCATCGCCGACGCCTTCAATGTGGCGGAGCCACCTGCCCATGTTCTGGTGATCGCGCGCCGTCAGAAGACCGCCGCCTTCAAGGTGGAAGCGGTTAACGCCTGCGCAGTCGGCATCGGAAAGGGCATCGCCACCGTCGACGCCAATCAACCAGACCTCGTCGAACTGTTCGCGCGAAAGACCGGCCAGTACCAGGTCGTTTCCCGTCGCATCGGCTTGCCGGTCGCGCGAGGTGACGTCGGCGAAAGTGCGCAAGTGCTCGGCCAACAGCGAAAACCGACTGACGTTCCAGTCATCGTCAACGTATCGGATCGAGGTTTGCAGGAGAATCCTCACTCGTCGCGCCTTTCTCATGAGATCTGAGCGAATGCTACTTCTGGGACGCGGCGGGAATCCAGCTTGCCAGTGCTCCGGGCGCCGAGTTCCGTGGAACTGCCGGGGATCCCGGCCAACGACCCGCTCAAGAAGGGGTGGTCTTGATTCCTAACCCCTACGCCGACGCCATGAGCTCGCGAAGCTTGTCGATGTCGGGCGGCTTAACGAGGTGATGATCAAACCCGGCCGACCTGGACCGACGCATGTCGTGTTCCTGCCCCCAGCCCGTGAGCGCAATGAGCAACTGCTCCTGGATTAGCGGACGCCGCCGGTCACTGTTGTTGACAATATGTTTTTCTAGAGTTGTCATATTCTTGACACAACGCGACCCGCCAGCTAGTCTTATTGACGATAATAATTCTCTGTGTTGACGTAACGTTGACGACAACCCCTGCGCCTACTGCTGATGTCGACGTCCGAAGTCATCCTGGCCTATTTGCGAAAACATGCGAGCGCGTCAAGCGGCGCGCTTTCCTCGCACCTGGGAATAAGCCGTCAGGCGCTCAATCGGCACCTCAACCGGCTTATCGACGAGGGCAAGGTCGTTCGCACTGGCGCCACCCGCAACACCCGTTATGCGCTGCCGCAAAAAAAACGGCCTCCGCCAAATCCCTATCGCGGGGAATTCGCGACCGAAGGCCTCGACGAGCACCGGGTGTATCAGCGACTTGCGCTGAGCCTGAACCTGAGTCACGCCCTGCGCCCTGAAGCAAACGACGTCTTTCAGTATGTGTTCACGGAAATTTTGAACAATGCCATCGAACACTCCGAATCCAGGAACGTGCGGATCTCAGCCGCCGTCGAGCCTATGTCAATCACGGCCGACGTCGGCGATAACGGAATCGGCATCTTTGCATCCATTGCTCAAAAACTCGGTTTTCCGGACGAGCACGATGCACTGATCCAGCTTGTGAAAGGCAAGACCACGACGATGCCGGAGGCGCATTCGGGGGAAGGCATTTTCTTCTCTTCGAAAGCAGCTGACAGGCTCGTCATTCGCTCTCACGGAATACAGGTGGAATGGGACACGCGCCTTGCAGACGTTTTCGTTTCGACTCGCCGCCGAGTCAAAGGCACGCACGTACGGATCTACGTACGCCGGGATTCCAGGATAAGGCTCCAAGATCTGTTCAGCGAATTCGCTCCAAAGGAATTCGACTACCGGTTTTCCAAGAGCAGAGTGCACGTCAAGCTGCTCGGTGAGAAGTACATCTCCCGCTCGGAAGCTCGCCGGCTGCTGGTGGGACTGGAGAAATTCAGGTCCGTCGAACTCGACTTCGGGCATGTCGAGAACATCGGTCAGGGATTCGCGGACGAAGTGTTCCGCGTGTATGTGGCCGCCCATCCCGGCACGGCCTTGCGCGCCGTGAATGCCAGTCCCGCCGTGCATGCCATGATCCGCCACGCCAGCCACCCCGACAAATGAGCGAATGACGGTAGCCTGCGGCGGCAGCTTGGCCCTGAACGCGAATGGCAATGGCACAATGAAACGGCACAAGATCGTGACCAGTAAGCATGGCACTTTGCATTTTTGGGCGGTCCAACCGACTATCCGACGAAACGCAACTTGAACCGGCCGGAAGGAGGATTTTCCATGAACCAGAATCGTCGCAGTTTTCTCGTCGTTGCCGGGGTCGCCGTTGCCGCCGCGGCCATGCCTTTTTCTGCACGCGCGGCAGATAAGCTGAAGATCGGCGTCATCGGCGCGGGCAATGTCGGCATTGCACTGGGCACCGTCTGGGTCAAGGCCGGACACGAGGTCATGTTCTCGTCGCGCCACCTGGAGGACGACAAGTCGCTGGCCGCCGGACTCGGCGCCGGTGCGAGCGCCGGCACGCCGCTCGAAGCCGCGGCCTTCGGCGATGTACTCCTTTTCTCCGTGCCCTATGGTGCCCTGCCGGATCTCGGCAAGGAGCTGGCGGAACAGATCAAGGGCAAGGTGATCATCGACGCCTGCAATCCTTTCCCGGATCGCGATGGCGAGATTGCCGACTGGGCGCGCGAGAAGGGCGCCGGACTTGCATCTGCGGAGCTATTGCCGGGTGCCCGCGTGGTGCGCGCGTTCAATGCGGTGGGCGCGGAGCGAATGGGTACGGCGAATCAGGAGCCGGGGCGCATCGGCATGCCGATTGCTGGCGACGACGCCGAGGCGGTGGAGATCGCGTCACAACTGATCCGCGAGATCGGTTATGAACCTGTGCTCGTCGGCGGGCTGGCGATGGGAAAATACCTGATGCCGGGCACGCCGCTCGCAGGAGAGCACAGCGCAGAGGAAGTCCGGCAGATCGCGGCGGGACTCGAGTAGGGCACCTGCGAGGGATTCGCACGCCCGGCGACCGATTTCCCCTGCGTTATCCGTCTCAGGAAGTCAGTCGGTGGCGGTTTGGAGATGACCGCTACAGCTGGACGTGCGCGGCGCGACGCTCGACGATGAGCGGTGTCGAGCGCGCCAACTAGGAGGACGGAACAATGAATGCGCAAATCATCGGTCGCTGCAGCGCCATCGTTTTGATGGCGTCAACAGCTGTTGCAGACGCCAAGAATCTGAAGAATGTCGAAATCACGGACACATTTCCTCTGCAGCGATGCATCGATTCGGTGGGGCTCGTCACGAGCTGCGTCGGTGCCGATTGCAATCAATACCTGCCGCTGATCGTCGGCCGCGTCTGGGAGCTCGACAATTCCGGTTGCGACGACTGCGACGAAGCCGAGGCGGTTACCGTCACTATTCTGAACAACACCAGAATGGTCGGCGGGCAGTTGACCCGGGTCTTGGAGGAGCTGGAGTCGGAGGATGGTGAAATCAGCGAGCGTTCGTTCAACTTTGTCAATCAGTGCCCGAACACCCAGGACATCTACTACTGGGGTGAGGACGTCTGCGTCGCGGCAGACAGTGACAGCGCGAGCGACGAGCCGCCATTTCCTGGCCATATCAACTGCGAGGCGATGGGAATGGCGTTTGGCGGCGGAGGTTGGCGTGCCGGCCGTGATGGCGCCAGGCCGGGCATCCTGTTTCCTGGCGGCGCGTTTCTGCTCGGAGCCCGCTATTTCCAGGAATTGGCGGACAACGCTCTGGATTGGGCCACGAATGCGGATAACGGTTTGACCGTAGACGACCCGGCAAACGGTGACTTCGAAGACTGCGTCCTCGTGCTGGACCGCAATCTGCTCGAAGACCCGAAGCGCAAGGACGCTGGCGATGAGAAGATCTATTGCCCGGGAATCGGGATCGTCCGTGACGAGGAGCTTGAGCTGGCGAGTTGCATGGACGGTGCAGGCGTCTGCGCGCAGTAAGCGTTGATCGCCGCGATCTTGTCACGTCAGCGCCTTGGGCTACCACGCCCGCGGCGTAATCGGCGCCAGCCTTGGTGTCGAGTTTGCTCGTCAATACTTCCAATTCGTGATGATAATCGGAGAGTTCTGGCCATTGATCGACGGCGTCACCCTGGCAGCGGCAACCCAGGCGTCGTAGTCCGTCTGCGCCGCTTCCTGCGTCGGATACTTGCCGCAGCCGAAATTCGAACCCTTGAAGCCATGCTGTTTCACGAGATACTCATGGTACGAAGCCTGCCATTCGGCATAGCCTGCGCCGCGGCCGTCCACCGGCGGGTTGTAGAAACGGCGCAGGTCGGTATTCCATTCCGAGCGGCAGATGACATACACGGCCGGCGTGCTGGTCGCGGTCGCCGGCGTGGCGGGCGCGGGTGCAGAGGGTTCGACCGCGGCGGTCGCCGGCGCCGGGTTCGTGGGCACAGGTGAGTCGGGCTTGGACGCGGCTGCCGCAGGCGCGGACGTTGGCGCCGCTGCCGCGCCAGATAGTGTGGAACCACCTTCCGGAATCCAGTCAATCTCGACCAGTGGCCAGGTGGCCGCATACTGTGCAGATTCGTCCAACATCTTCCGATACTCCGTTTCCGCCTCAGCGGCGGTAACAAACGTTCGACACCCAAGTTCCTGTGTGACAAAGCCACTGTATCTTTGGTGAAGGTCGCGAAGGAATCCGGACATCGCACCGGGCGGACTCGATGGCCCGAGGACGAACAACCTGGTGTGGTTGTTGACGCGCGGGTTCCCGGCCAGGCCATGGCAGAACCCGTAATTTTGGGCCGGCGACTGGGCCATCGCCGCCGTGACAGCCGAAACCGAGAGAACCAGGATCGCCAGCGCGAAACCGGCAGTGCGGATGAGTTTCATGAAATGCCTCCATGAACTCTGGGACGGGTAGTACAGAATACTCCGTTGGGAGATTGCCCCCCAACCGCCTGGCGCCCTGCTGCGGGGGAGCACAGCGCCGAGGAGATCCGGCAGATTGCGGAGGGGCTCGAGGAAGGGAGTAACAAGCAGCGTCCATGCAATAATCGGTTCGGGCTGGCGATGGGCGCTGCATATGAAAAAGCAGAAAGGACTTGGCAGGGGACTGGAGGCGCTGCTCGGGACGCCGCACGGGGGCACCGCTCCTGCGGGTGCAGCGAACGCCACCACCACGACTGGAACTGCCGCTCGACGAACTCGCGACCGGAAACCACCAGCCGCGCGGCGTATTCCCCGACGAATCCCTGGCCGAACTTGCCGACTCGATCCGCGAGCAGGGCATTCTCCAGCCTTTGATCGTGCGCCCGCGACCGGCGGCGGACGGCGCACGCTACGAGATCGTCGCCGGTGAACGGCGCTGGCGCGCAGCACGTCGGGCGGGCCTGACGACAGTACCGGTACTGGTACGGGAACTCGATGACCAGTCGGCACTCGCCGTCGCTCTGATCGAAAACCTGCAGCGCGAAGACTTGAATCCGCTCGACCAGGCACGAGCGCTGGCTCGACTGGCATCGGAATTCGAACTCACGCACGAGGAAATCGCAATAGCCGTCGGCCGTTCGCGCGCGTCGGTCAGCAATATGCTCCGTCTCCTCGGCCTGCACGAGGAAGTCAAAGCGATGTTGTCGGACGGACGTCTGCAGATGGGCCACGCCCGCGCACTCCTGCCACTCGATTCAAGGAGCCAGGTCGCAATCGCCCGGAGCTGTAACCGGCGGGGCCTGTCCGTCCGCCAGGTCGAAGACCGCGTACGCAGACAGCTGGACGGCGCGGTTGCAAGCAACGCAGACAAGCCTGTTACGGATCTGCAGACACAGTGGCTGCAGACGCAGCTGCGCGCCGAGCTCGGGCAGAAATTCAATATACGTCCAGCGCGCGACGGCAGTTACAGCCTGTACTTCGCCTTCGATGATCTGGCGCAACTCGAGGTGTCGCTGGGGCGTCTGCTGAATCTGCTGGGGCAGATCCGCGAAACGGCTGGCCCTCGCGTGCGTGAGTCCGAACCGTAGTTTCTCCGGATTTTGCAATTCGACGTAGGTCGGATGCTGTATTTGACGACGATCAACGATGCCAGATGTGTAGACCGATCGACATTGTTTGTTTGGACGATTGCGATCATGCTGTATACATCGTCACAACTTAAAGCTGGAGATAGACCGATGAGCAAGGAACAACGAAGCAACAAAGAGTCCAAGAAAGTAGCGGCAATGACGGCAAAGGAAAAAAGAGCCGCGAAGAAGGCAAAGAAAAACAAAAAGGGACTCCTCGGCGAATGACTCGATCCTGTTTGCGCTTACGTTATTGCGGCGACGTCTACGCAGGCTGAAAATGCAGTGGGTCCCTGAGGTTCTGCAGCGCCCTGTAGTAATAGAGCGCAGTCGGTCGTTTTCCCTTGAATCGCAATCGCCGCAAAAACTTGACTTCCTCGTCCGACACACCACCGCTGAGTGCGGTGTCCTTCAGGAATGCGGTGAACCCGGGTTCGTCCTCGTCGGGCCTGTCGAAGTCTGTTTCCATGAATGCAAACTTCTTCGGTTTGCCTGGCACGAGCCTTTCATTCAGCCTGATTTCCATATTGAATGTCGCGAGATCGATGTCCCAGCCTGCGATCAGCGGATTCAGGAACGAGATACAGTCTTCGTTTGAAACGTTGAATATATCGGTGTCAAGAAATTCCAGGATAATTACGCGCATCTGTTCGTAACTCTTGTCGCTGAGCTGCGCGACCTGTTGAAGCCAAGCTTCGTTTTCCAATTCCGATCTCGCGGCCTGACTGACGACATCGAGGAGCTTCTGTGTTACCAGCCGCTCCAGTTCGCCGAAAGCCTGTCGTTCGAAGACCGCGCGGATTTGTTGCTGTCGGGCAGGTGCGCACTTTTGCAGTATCAATTCCCGGGTTTCTTTCAACAGAGCACCTTGCGGTTCTTCATAACCGCGCCGCAGTTTGTCCAGATGCTGCGCTCGCGCCAGAGTAGCCAGCTCACCCTTTTCGAGCCGCAGAAACCTGCCCATCTTGTCGTAGATATCGGTTCTATCCGGGGCCGGCGGCAATTTCCTCCGGGTGAGCAGCTGCGATACGTAGGATTCCGTCACTTCGGCGGCGGACGCCAGTTCCTTTTGATCAAGCCCCAACTCCTTGAGTCTTGTCTTGATTAACGAACAAACGTCCATTGGCGGCCTCAACATATTTACACAGATAGTGAATAACTGAAGTAATAACAGAATTGTCTTGACTAATAAAGTGAATTAACCGACTATAGTTAAAGGATCAACCGGGCTTCAGAAAAACTAAACCAAATTGGTTATTTGAAGTGCCCTGTTGGCCAATCACAACGGAGAACGACATGTACGCACGTCAAGTATCAATGGAACTCAAGCAGGACAGCCGCAAAGATTTCACTCAAAAGATCGAGGCGGAAATACTGCCCTTGCTTCGCAAGCAGAAGGGATTCCAGGACGAAATCACCTTTGTAAACCCTGCCGGAAAGGACGCATTCGCGGTGAGCCTGTGGGATAGCAAGGAAAGTGCCGAAGCCTACGGCCGGGACTCGTATGCCGAGGTGACCAAGCTGCTGTCGAAGCTGGTTGAAGGAACCCCGCGGGTGAAGCTCTACGAGGTTGCCAACTCCACCTTCCACAAAATCGCCGCAGCGCTGAAAGCTGCGTAGTACTGGTAGGTGACTTTTGTAGCAGGCGAAGACTGTTTCGCCTGCTTCATCGTAATACCAGTTCACGGGTGCCCATAATTAAAACCTTGAAACGAAAGTGGTTCGACGATCCTGCTGCCGGGAATGCGACCGCAGCCGACGTACCGGAGAGTGCGGTGCCCACGATTCTGGCAGGGCATGATTATCGGCTACCGAACTTTGCTTCGGAGATCCGCCGCGAGGGTGTCGAACGGTTTGCAATTGAACTCGCTGAAAACGAAGGCATGTCGGTCCGTGACACGGAACAGGCGACACGCGCAGGGTGATCCAGGCCTCGCCGCACTTGAAACGAAGGACAATATCCATGAACGCAACAAACTCGAAGCTCGGTGTGTTCGCCTGCGCTCTGATAGTTCTGGCGGCACTCGCTGGCACTGTGGACCGCGCCGAAGCGCAAAGTGTTCAGGCCGCAATACCCGCAAACGCGAGTGCGAAGCCTTATGGCAGCGAATGGCGGTGTGACCGCGGATTTCACCAGGTTGATGGCGCATGTGCTGCCGTGAAGTTGCCCGATAATGCCTACCTGACAGACTCGCCGTACGGAGACGGCTGGAAATGCGCGTACGGCCACAAACAGAATTTGGATACTTGCGAACCGGTGGCGCTGCCGGCAAATGCCTATTTGAATACGGTCTCAGGCGACAGCTGGCATTGTGACCGAGGGTACAGGGAAATCGATCAGACGTGTGTCGCCATCATAGTTCCGGTACACGCCTACCTGACAGGAAACACAAATGACCTCGGCTGGTCGTGTGATCGGGGATACCAGGCGACAAAAGCCGCCTGCGTTGCCATCGCGGTACCGTTGAACGGGCACCTTACGCTTTCGTCGAGAGACTCCGGCTGGGAATGTGATCGCGGCCATATCGAGGTCGATGGGCGGTGTGACGCCATCAAGGCACCGGCGAATGGATACGTGTCCGGTCAGTCTTACGGGCAAGGTTGGGAGTGTGATCGCGGATATCGCAAAGCGCAGGCAGCATGCGTCGCGGTGGAACTACCCGCGAATGCGCACTTGAATTTTTCTGGAAATGATTGGGAGTGCAATCAACCCTACCGCAAACGCCAGAACGTGTGTGCCTCTGCAGATTTGTTATGACTGAATCAGTCGTTTATTACTACAACTGACGACAGATAGTCCCGATCGGGAATATTTTCTTGTCAGGTCCCTGACCGTCGTCAACACGCTCGGCCTGCGTCTCGCCCTGTCCTCGCTCCCCGGTCCCGGCGGAAGGAAAGCATGGCTCTGAAAGGACACTCCATGAATCGTACTTGCGTCCTTGTCGTTGCCCTGGTCATCGCGCCCGCCTGTGTACTGGGCGCGGAATCCACCGTCGATACGGCGCCTGACACCGCCGAACCCGGTTCCACCGCCGCTATCGCCGAATTCACCTCCGAGCCGCGATTCCTGAACAACTGGGTAGCGTACGTGCCGGCGTCGGACAGCGTTGCCTCACCGGCCGATTTTCTCGGCCACGTCATCGGTGCACCCGGTGAGCTGACACGTCCGGAGAAGGTCGCGGAATACGCACGAAACCTCGCGGCGAGTTCGCCGCGCGTGCACGTGGAGACGATCGGCGAATCGGAGGAGGGCCGGGACATCGTGCTGCTCGCCATCGCCGACGAAGCGGGCATCCGCGAACTCGACCGGCTGAAATCGGCTGCCGCGGCCCTTGCGGATCCACGCCGCACCAGTCCTGCCGAGGCAAAAGTCATCGTCGAGTCGGCGCGGCCGGCGTATTACTTCAACTGCAACCTGCACGCCGATGAAACCGGCAGCGGCGAAATGTGCATGGAACTCGCGTACCGGCTGGCGGTTTCCGAGCAGCCGATGATCCAATCGATCCGGAAAAACCTGCTGGTGCTCATCAACCCGATGTCGGAACCCGACGGGCGTGCCAAGGTGACCGACTGGTTCTACCGGTATTTGAAGGGCAAGACTGATTTCGACGCGCTACCACGACAGAGTCCGCCGTACTGGGGGCGCTACGTCTTCGTCGACATCAATCGCGATGCGCACCAGCAAGCATTCGCCGCGACCCGTGCCGTGCACAAGATGTATTTCGACTATTACCCGGTCGTCGTGCATGACCTGCACGAGGCGATCCCCCTCCTATTGAGCTGGAACGGGACGGGTCCATACAACCCGCATCTCGATCCGATCGTGACGTCGCGATGGCTCGAACTGAGTTTCCACGAAATGACGACGATGAGCGGGATGGGAATGCCCGGCGTGTGGACGTGGAACTTCGGCGAGGGTTTCGGCCATCACTATCTCGATTCCGTGGCGATCAACCACAACGCGATCGGCCGCGGCTATGAGACCTTCGGCAACGCTACGGCAGAGTCCGTGACGCGGCGGCTGGACGCCGACAACCTGACGCGCGAGTGGTACCGCCCGTGGCCGCCAGAGGCAGAGTTTCGCTGGTCGATGCGCGACAACGTCAACTACCAGCAGACGGCTGCGCTGGCGGTCCTCGACTGGTCAGCCCGGCACGCGCAGGAGATGCTCAAAGACTTTTACACCACCTCGTATAACAGCTGGCAAAAAGGAGTCACGGAGAAACCGTATGCCTTCGTCATCCCCGCCCGACAGGCCGACCGGCTGCGGGTTGCGCAAATGATCGATCGCCTGCGAGGACAACGCATCGAAGTGCATATTTTATCGGCAGACGTGTTCCTCAACGAGGGGGACTTTCAGCGCGGTGACTACGTCGTCCGCATGGACCAGCCGTACCGCAACTTCGCGCTCGATGTGCTCGAGCCGCAGCGATTCCCGGACGACTACGAGCAGCTGCCATATGACGACGTCTCGTGGGCGTATCCGGTGGGTTTCGACGTTGCCGCGGTGCGAATTGAAGATGAGAAAATACGCTCGGCGGCCGCCGGCTTGCTCGACGAATCGCCCGCGCCGGAAGGGATCGTCGAGGGCCGCGGGCCCGTGTACCTGCTGCCCGACCACGGACAGGAAGCTCTGCTGGCAGCGCGTTTCCGCCTGGCGCCATTTCGCATCATGATTGCCGAACAGGCGTGGACGGCCAGTGAGACCAGCTTTCCCCGCGGATCCTGGATCGTGACGGCGAATGACGGACAGTCGGCGGCAGAGCTCGACGATGCGATTGCCGCGATCAGTCACGAACTCGCACTCGATGTCCACTCGTCCCGCACGGTGCCGGACGTGCCGCACCACGAAGTCGATTTGCCACGGATCGGCCTGTGGGTGCCATGGGCGGATACGGACTTGATGGGCTGGATACGCTACGTGCTCGATCGAGAGACAATTCCGTACACGTACCTGCGGGACGAGGACCTGCGCGCGGGGAGCCTGAGGGACAGGGTGGACGTGATCGTCTATGGGCCCTTCTCGCGCCTCGATCTCGCCGGACAAATCAGCGGCATCGCGGCTACCGAGGGCCCGATGCCGTTCCAGGCGTCCGAGGACTACCCGAGCCTCGGCCTGCCAGTCGCATCCGATGACATCACGGGCGGCCCGGGATACACGGGCCTCGCCGAGTTGCAGAGATTCATTGAGTCCGGCGGTGTGCTACTGACGCTCGGCGCGGGCACGACGCTTGCGCTGGAGGGCGGTCTCGTTCGCAATGTGCGGCGCGCCGGCACAAGCGAGGTGTTTACGCCAGGCTCGGAGTTGCGCGCCACGTTCACCCGTGCCGAGCACCCCATTGCCTACGGCTATGATCAGGAAACCGGCGTCTTCCGCAACAATTTGCCCGTCTACGACATGCCCCGGCGTTGGCTGACCATGGCCTATTGCACGTCCTGCCTGACGGGGCCCGTCGACGAGCGCGACGTAGTCATGACCTGGGGTGGCAAGGGCGACATGGTGTTGAGCGGCGGTATGCGCGGCGAAAAGGAACTCGCCGGCCGGCCAGCCGTGCTTGCGATGCCCATCGGCAACGGCCACGTCGTCAGTTACAACTTCAATGGCATACACCGCGACATGAACCGCGGGGACTATCGCCTGGTGTGGAACGCCATCATCAACTGGAATGCGTTGCCGGGGCGGTAAGCGCAACCGGCACCGACTTCGTCGGCTGCTATTTCGTTTGCGTTCCAGGCTTGTCCTGCCGGGCACCAACTTTATACGAATCGACGATCCCGAAAAGCCAGCATCCGGCGAGTATCGCCAGGCAAAAGTTTGCAACGAAATCGCCGGCTTGGCTCGATGACGCTTCGATCGCCTGCTCGATGGAGGTGCTATCCAGTGGCACACCGCCGGACGTGATGCTGTCTACCACCGTCAGTGCCTGCTGTGTGGCAATCCAGGTCATGACCGCGAACGCGGCCAGCGCCATCGCAACAAGGGCCCAGCCACGCCTGCGCTGCCGCAAGTACAGATGTCCAATGCCGGGAAACAACAGGCCGGACAGCAATGCTGCTTTTATCGATCTCTTCATCGGTTCACTATAGACCAGGCGGCAGCCAGCTTGCCAAAGCTGAGCGATGAGATTCGTGTCGATGTTCCCGCGAGCATATCCGTGGCTGCTGGCGATCTCGTGGCTGCGGTGCCATGATTGTTCGGTGCACGCCACAGGGGTCCGGGGATGACTGATCGCCGCCTGGCCGCAGTAATGGCCACCGATATGGTCGGCTTTACCGCGATGATGGGCGTCGACCAGGAAAGCGCATTGAAACTCGTGGCCCATAGTCATGAGAAACTCAAATCGATTGTGGCGAGTTTCGACGGAGAGTGGTTGGAGGATGCGGGCGACAGGTCGATTACTGCATTCCCGAGCGCAATAGACGCAGTACAGTGTGCGCTTCAGATTCAAACAGAACTGGCAAACGAACCAGCGCTGAAACTTCGTATCGGTATCGATCTCGGCGACATCGTCCTCGCCGAAAAGCACGTCTATGGCGATACCGTCAACATTGCACTCTTCATCGAGCGGCTGGCGGATCCCGCGGGTCTCGTGATAACCGAAGCGGTGTACGAGGCCGTTCATTCGCATGTCGATCTGAACGTCATTGACCTCGGCGACAAGCTGCTGAAGAACGTCGGACATCCCGTCCGGCTGTACGCGATATCTGGCACTGGCTCCCGCTCGAGGATAGGCGGTCTGCTCTCTGAGCTATTCGCCCGGCGCGTTCCCCATATAACGGGGGCATACCTTGCGGCGGGCTGGGTGCTGGTCGAAGTAACCGACTGGATCTCCGCACGTGGCGCAATAGATTCCCGATGGACCTACGCCATCTTTGTAGGCTTGCTCACGCTCACGCCATCGGTGTTCCTCGTCAGCTACCTGCATGGCGCTCACGGCCCCGACCGTATTCAAAAGGCTGAGAAAATCGCCGTGCCATTGAACCTGGTACTGGCAGTGCTATTGGTCACGGCGACTTTTCGAACAGCGGAAGTGCAGGACGTCGTCGGCCCGGTCGAGGGTGCATCGGTCGCAGTTTTGCCGTTTGTCAACATGAGTGACGATCAGGACAACGAGTATTTCAGCCGAGGACTATCGGAAGAGCTCATCAACGCCCTCGCGAAGGTGCCCGGGCTGTATGTAGCATCTCGCAGTTCGTCGTTTATTTTTGCCAGCAACAGTGAAGATCCTCGAAATATCGCCAGGAAGCTACGCGTAGCTACGATCCTTGAAGGCAGTGTAAGGAAGCAAGGTAACCGAGTGCGTGTAACGGCACAGCTTATCAACGGAGAGAACAACTATCATTTGTGGACGGAAACCTACGATCGGGAACTCGATGACATCTTCGATATTCAAGAGGATATTGCGGTATCCGTGACCCGGGAAACGGTTGGTGTGCTTAAACCAAACGCCATATCGCTGTTTGCTGACGCACAGGCAGCGACGTTGGAAGCATACGAGTTCTACCATGGGGGTCTAAGCTATCTGCGTGCCCCGCCGACCAAACAGTCGTTGGACAGTGCCAGGGAACTGTTTGAACGTGCTCTTTCTGAAGATAACAAATACGTCCAGGCATATGCGGGACTATGTGAGACAGCGCTCGCGCAGTACGAGTTGCTCAAATCGCCGCACCTCATCGAGGTTGCGGAGTCCGAATGTCGCGAAGCTTTGCAACTGGACGGCAACATGCGAGAGGTTCGCTACGCACTTGGCGTGCTCTATCGATATACCGGGGACTATGAGGAGTCCGCGAGCATTTTTCGCGAATTGCTTGACGACCAACCGACTGCGGACATTTGGGTCGGCCTGGGCGAGACCAACGTCTCGCAGGGAGACTTCGATGCTGCGGAAGTGGCATTCAATACGGCAATTGAAAGGGAACCGGGAAATTGGCGCAACAGGATGGCGTATGCAGAGTTCCTTTACTGGCGAAGCCGATATATAGAGGCATTGGAGGCGTTGCAGCGCGTCGTCGAGCTCAGCCCCGATAATGCAAGGGCCTACTTGCTGATCGGAGCGACACAGGACTATATGGGCAATCAGGAGGCGTCACTAAACGCGACGTTGAAATCAATCGAATTGTCGCCGACGCGCGGCGCGTATCGGGACCTCGGCCTGACCTATTCGCAAATGGGGGACTACGAGAAAGCGGTCGATGCGTTCAAAAAGGCGGTCGAACTAGGACCTGATGACCACTGGTCCTGGGGAAACCTTGCGCAGGCCCACGAATATCTTGGCGAGCACGACGCAGCGCAATCCGCATACAAGAAGGCGATCGAACTAGCCACCGCAGTGCTCGAGCGAAACGAACGGGATTGGGTATCAAATGCCAGGCTCGCGATGTATATTGTCATGAGCGGCGGCAAAGAAGAAGGCTTAAGAAGAATAGAAGCCTCGGTAGCCAATGGCGCGGAGCTTGACGAAATTCACTTCTACGACGCCGTAATTCGTTCGCGACTCGGGCAAAGGCAAGAAGCCCTCGATGCGTTAGAGCGCGCGATCAAGCTGGGGTATCCGGTAAAGCTGATTGCCGAGGACCCGCAATTTATAGACCTCAGGGACGAACCGCGATTTATTAAGATGGTGGCCGATCAATAAGGGGAGATTCCAATGACTGATGACTCCGATTCTTTTGTACCAACGCTCATATACAAGATTCCGTTTTTGATTCTTGGTATCGCGATTGGTATGGCTGCAGTGTGGGTGGCGCTGCAATGGGTGCCTGCGGCCTTTCTTAACGCCATCGACTAGAGGCGAATGACGAAGAAGGCTGAAACGTAGAGGGGAACGGTGATGTCTGGAAAGAAGAGCCACTATACAGCGCTGCTGGTAGGTGTGGTCGTCGGCGTATTTGCGAGTTCATGCGTCTGTTTGGCCGTCGCAATAGCTTGATGAACTAGCGACGTCGGTGGCGCTCCCACTCGCCGTCCTAACGACGCGCATACACGTCGCCGTCGACGCAGATGAGGCTCGCGGGTTCCTGCGCGCTCGCCTCGAACAACGTGCGCCGGCGCTCGTCGCCGTCGTCGAAGCGCAGCAGGAGCGTTAGCTGCTCGACGGCGTAGCGCCCATGCAGCATGCTTCCGCCGCTGCCGAACGAGAACGTGCCGTCGGGCCCGAATCGATAGGTATTGGAGTAGGGGTTGTCGGCGGCTTGCGCGCCGCTCCATTCGCCTGCGAGGCTTGCCGTGCTCATCGCCTCCGCCGGCCGAAACAGGGTGCCGTCTAGCGTGATGCCTTCCGGCGTGGCCGCGAAAGCCCAGCGGTCGATACGCCCATCGTCCCATTGCACGATCAGGACATCCGCGGAGAGCTCGTACGTGCCGCAGCTGTCCGGCATGCAGCGTGCCGTGTCGAACGAGTCGCCGCCCTCATACGGGAACATGCGCGTGAAGCGGTTGCCGGCGAGAAACGTGCGTGTCTCGAGCTCGAGCCGCGCGCCGCCGGACGTTCCGGTGCGCAGGCGATAGAAGAGCCCGACCGGCCGCCCGTCCGCGACGCGGGCGGGCTCGATGGCCACAGCCGTCGCGGACACGGTCGGGCCGGCAACAGGTCCGCTTTCTGAGACCGGTGCGTCGGGCGATCCGGACCCCGACGAGCTTGCAAGGCTTTCAGCATCGAACTCGACGCCGTCGAAGAATCGCGTGACCTCCGGCAGGCGTTGATCGCCGGCGAGGACGGCCACGATGCTCAGCGCGCGACCAAAGCCGGTCGTCGTCACTTGAAGGATCGTGACGTTCTGGTCCTGCGCCGAGACGTTCGCCGCTCCGAATACTGCTGTCCAGCCGGCGGGCGACTCCTCGATGGTCGGCGTCGGTGTCGTGACGCCGAGCGGCGTCGTGACGAGCCTGGCCCACTCGGCCCCGAAGTTGTCGGCCGGGGGTGCGGTCGTCGCGAAACTCGTGAACAAGGTAATCTGGCCATCGCTCGCCGGCGCCCGAAACGTCAGCTGGCCGGGCGATGCCGAGCGTTCCCAGCCCGGCGGCGGTTCGAACGAGGCCAGGTCGAATGCCTCGCGCGCGCCGGTGACCGCCGGCAGGGCGAGCAGGACAAAGACGGTACGGGCCGAAACCCAGGGATCCATGACCACGTAGAACCTCGTCTCTCGGGTAGAACAGCTGTTGTGATTAACGCGTCAGGCGCAGGCGCAAGGGCTCAGCGGCACGAGATCGCCGAGTGGTTGACACTGGCACCCGCCTTCCTTCAACGTTCTCTCGGGGCGTGGCAGGTCTCTTTTGACAACGAGGGGAAAGCGATGCCGGAAATCGAGGACGGTGTGTTGCAGGTCGGGCCGTTTGTCACGGCGACCGTTGGCATCATCGTGCTGTTTATCGGCAAGCGGCTGAACGATTCCTTCGCCTTCCTGCGCGAATTCAGCATCCCGGAGCCCGTGACCGGCGGCCTCTTGTTTTCCCTGGTAACGGCTCTCGTTTACGCCACGAGCAATATTGCCATCGATTTCACATTGGGCGCGCGGGACTTTCTGCTCGTCTACTTCTTTACGACGATCGGCATCAATGCCAGCGTCAAGGATCTCCTGTCGGGCGGCAAGCCGCTGGTCATTCTGCTCGTCATCACCATTGCCTATATGTTCCTGCAGAACGTACTGGGCATTTCGGTGGCCCAGCTGACTGGGCAACCGGCAGCTGTCGGCGTCCTCGGCGGTACCGTGTCGCTGATCGGCGGTCACGGCACGGCGATAGCCTGGTCGCCGCGAATTGCCGAGGGATTTGGCGTCACGAACGCGATGGAGATCGGCATGGCCTGTGCGACCTTAGGCCTGATCCTTTCGAGTCTCATGGGCGGCCCCGTTGCGAAATTCCTCATCGGCCGCCACCACTTGAAACCGCAGGTAGCGGCGCCGCAGGACGTCGGCGTGTCGGCGGATGCGCCGGCAATGTCCAAAGATCCGTTGGACTTCCTCGACGCGATCCTGGCTATCCATGTCTGCGTGCTGATCGGCGCAATCCTGGACGCAGTTGTCGGTTCACTCGGACTCGACCTGCCGTTGTTCGTTACCTGCCTGTTTGCCGGCATCCTGGTAACGAACCTCATCCCGGCATGGTATCCGCGGCTGTCCGGCAAGAAATGGCCCAGCCGCACCGCGGCCATGGCGCTGATTGCCGATATTTCGCTCGGCACGTTCCTGGCCATGTCGCTGATGAGCCTGCAACTATGGACACTGATCGAGATGGCCGGGCCGATACTCGCCATCCTGATGGCGCAGTTCATCCTGGCAATCGCAATCGACGTGTTCGTCGTGTTTCGGGCACTCGGCCGCAACTACGATGCCGCGGTCGTTGCCGCCGGGTTCGGCGGGATCTCGCTCGGCGCAACGCCGACCGCGATGGCGAACATGTCGGCGGTGACGACGCGCTACGGCGACTCGCACCTGGCATTCATCATCGTGCCGCTGGTTTGCGCGTTTTTCATCGATATTGCCAACGCGCTGATCATTCCGTTCTTCCTGAGTTACCTCTAACGGCACGGAATTACCCGTATACTAGCGGCCACCGATGTCCGCCTTCAGCGTCAACGAATTCTACAAACAAAACCGGCGCCTGGTTATCTGGGCGATCCTGTTCGGATTGTTGTGGCTGCTCCGTGATTTTTTCGGACTGGTACTCCTGACGTTCGTGCTCGCGATCATCGCGGCGCCGCTGGCGGAGTTCGGCGAACGCCGCCTCAGGTTGCCCCATTGGTTGTCGCTTGCACTGGTCTACGTGCTGTTTCTCATCCTGCTGGGATCCTTCGTGCGTTTCGTCGTGCCGACGGTCGCATCCGAAGTCACACGCATGATCGTCAACCTGCCGGATACGGAGGTCCGTCTGATCGAGGCCAAGAACCGGCTTGTCGATCGATATCCCACGCTGCGCCACCCGCTCAGCGGCTTTCTCGCTAGTGCCCTGAGCGACGACGTCGCGTTGACCGTCGAGCGGCGGCTGGTCGACGAACGTATCAGGCTGTCGCTGACGATCGAACAGGTCGCAGAGGCCATGGACTCTGATGGTCCACCGGTAGGCGCGCTGGCCGAGTACTACAGCCGGCGTGACCAGCTTTACCTGAACGCACTTGCGGCTGAGCAGTTCCAGAAGGTGCGCGACTATGCGCCAGAGGTCATCAACATGCTGTATCGCGTCGCGGCGACTACAGTTCTCGCGTTGCTATTCAGCTTCCTGATACTGAATGACCTGAAACGCATCAAGCGCGGCATCGGCGAACTGAGGAATTCGCGGGTCGGCGATTTCTATCAGGAGGCTGCACAACCGATCGTACGCTTCGGCGTGCTGGTCGGCCGCACCATCGAGGCCCAGGGCTTGATAGCGGTGATCAACACGGTATTGACGCTGATCGGCCTGCTGCTCCTCGACATTCCGCTCGTCGCCATGCTCTCCGTGACCGTGTTCGTCTGCAGTTTCATTCCGGTTCTCGGCGTCTTCATTTCGACGATGCCGATCGTGCTCGTCGCTTTGAACGCGGGCGGACCGTCCCTGTCTGTCGCGGCTGTCGTCATGATCGTCGTCATCCATGCCATCGAAGCGTATGTGCTGAATCCGCTGGTATACGGCCGGCACCTGAAACTTAACCCGGTGCTCACGCTGATAATCCTGTTCGTCGCATACCATGCCTTCGGCCTGTGGGGCATGTTGCTCGGGGTGCCGGTTGCCCGGTACTTCATACACGATGTCCTGGGGGTGCGGTTTCGCGAGCAGGTCCCCGCGGGCGAACCGGCAGGCGCCATTACCGCGAAAGCCGGGTCGCCGGGATCCGGCACCGGCTGACGCCACTTCAGAAATCCTTCAGCCGTTCTCCATGCGTTCTCCATGGTCGTTGGCCCCACGCCGGGGCGACAGTCAGGCTTCGAACCAGCCAACCACGGAGAAAACCATGAACCGTTATGAGAACCTGGCCCCCGTACTGCTTGCGATGGCACTGGTCGCCTGCAGCAACGGCGGTCCACCGGCGACAGCGGAACCCACGCTGAGCCCGCCCACCCCGCCACCCGACCCGACCGGCGGCGATTCCCCGTGGACGTACAAGGCTTGCGAGAGCATGGCGCCGGGTAGCAGCGATCCGGGGTCGGCCGCAGACGTTTCGCCGGCCGGAATATGGGACGGGATCCTGACCAACGAGCTCCTGAAACAAACCGAACCGTACACGGCCATCGTTGCGCTAGACGGAGAGATTCGGCTGCTGTCGACCGGCCATGCGCAGTTTGCGGGTACCCTTGAAGTGCGTGGCAGCGACTACACCGGCACGGGAATCGCCGAGTCCGGCGGGACGCTTTGGCAGGATGGCAACAATCTGAGCGACCTGACGGTGGCCGGCCGGATCGTGGAGCGGGACAGCCTGCGCGGCGACTGGTTGCTGGCATCGGGCGACGCGGGCTGCTTCGTCTTCGAATACGACGCCGGCCGTTATGAACAACCGTCGTCACTCGACCTGGTGTCAGGGACCTGGATCGCCGATGACGCCTGGGGCGAGTTCATGCGCTGGCCGGTCCAGCCTGACGGCAGCTTTGCCAGCGTGGACACCTATGGTTGCAGCTACACCGGCCGGTTCACCCTGATCGATCCGGACCGCAACCTCTACGCCGTCGACGTCCGAACTGAACCCACGAATGCGGATTCCTATTGCCTGAGCCCAGGGCCTTTCAGCGGACTCGCCTGGATCGGAAACACCGCGACGTCTCCAGATGACGACACGCTCGCGCTCAGCCTCGTAAGCGAGAGCGATACCTGGCGCGTGTACTTTGGACGATGAGCGACTGGCAAGCTTGTGCAAGACTTACCGTGGCAGGCGGCCGCGTACAAATGCCGCGGCGAGTCGCACAGACGACTCGCCGTCGCGGTCCTGATGTAACGCGGCACGTAAGCGGGCAGGAGTGGTGCCGGTAACTCGCCGCACTTCTCGGGTGGCGTGCGCCTGATCTGAGAAGCCGCTCGCTACTGCAAGAGCCGCCACGGGAGGATCGGCAGCATCCAGCATGCGGATCGTGGCCTGCAGCCTGCGGATCCGCGCAAACTCCTTGGCACTCAGTCCGACACTCGCTTTGAACGTGCTTTGGAAGGATCTTTCGCTCATACCGGAATCCGCAACCAATGCGGCGATCGGCAGCGTGCCGTCAGAGGCTTCCAGTGCTGCGACCGCACTTTCGATACGTTCATCGATCGAGTGCATTCCATCGTGAATCAGCGCGAATACCGCGGCGACTGCCGATTCAATGTCGACCCGCGAGGCTGCCGCGAAAAACCGGACGGCGAAATCGGCATCGAGCCACGCCAATTCGACAATTCGGTCGCGCAGGTCTGGCAGTGACATATTCGCGAACATTGCGGATGCAGCCGGCTGCAAGCGCACGCCCAGGCAATCGGCATCGCTGCGCGCCGCTAGGCGAATAGCGGAGCGTTGTTGGCCCGCAAAGATGCAGCGCTCCTGCTGGCGCCAACCGCTCGTTTCGTCGAATGCATGCATGGGCGCCAGGCGATGCGCAATCATTTCGCAACAACCGTCCGGGTATACGGTGTCGACATGCCCCGGCGCCGCGGCCATTCTCAGGTGCCACAGGCAACGCACGTGGCGGCGAAGGGTATCGGGCGGGGCGAACTCACGGTATTGCACTACGCGGCTCATTTGTTCCCTGCAGGTTTGCGCTTTTGTTCAAGTCGCCGACCGGCTCATTCTGCCAGACTGTCGCGTGACGGGATCATCCCGGGAGACCGATATGTCGATACGTTTCGCCGCCGCGTTTGTTTTCGTTCTCATCGGTACCGTCTGTGCTGCTGACACGACCAGTTCACTCGCATGGATCAGCGGACATTGGTGCGCCGCTTCGCGGGATGAGCATGTCGAGGAACTCTGGTTGCCGCCCCGGGGCAACATGCTGCTCGGCGTGAGCCGGGCAGTAGCGACGTCCGGAACCGTCGCGTTCGAGTACCTGCGCATCGTCGAGAGCGAGGGCATCCTGCACTACGTTGCACAACCGGGTGGACGGCCACCGACGGTCTTCCAACAGACTGGCAGCGGTACACAATGGATTCGTTTCGAGAACCCGGATCACGATTTTCCGCAGCGCATCGAATATCGGCTCGACGGCGACATGCTACACGCGGAAATCGCCGGGCCCGGCGAAGACGGCAAGGAGACGGTGATTCCGTTCGACTACCGGCACTGCGATTGGTGAAGTCCTGCATGGGGCGAGTTTCGACCTGGAACCGCCGGCATTGATCCTTTTGCCGGGCATATATTCCAATTAGCTATAAACGACGGACGTCGCAGAAATCCCGCGGCAGGCAGCTTATTCAACCCCGCGATATGTATTTGTTTTTTTTGAGGATAGTGCTGCGCGTCGCCGCGATCGCTCTGTCCAAGAGCAACTTGCCAAAATTTCTACTACGCTTAAGTGGCTCGGTAAGAGCCACGTCGCCCAACTCAGAAAGTCGCAGGAGTCTACCCATGAACAAGAAATTCTGTGTCCGAATCGTTGCCGGCGTGTGCGGCCTCCCAGCCCTGGCTGCAGGCGGCCTGGCATTCGCCGACAAGTTGCAATTCGACGCGAACCTGTCCGGTGCTCAGGAAGTTGTCATAGTAGGTGACGTGTTCATACCGGGCGGAACGGATACCGATTCCACCGGCAGGATCGAGGCGAGCTTTGACAAGGGATTCACGAAAGTCAGAGTCAACCTGAGGGTCAGCAACCTGACCGGCACGTTCGCCGCGGCTCATTTCCATTGCGGACGGCCGGGGCAAAATGGCCCCGTGGTTTTCGGCCTGGTGGCTCCCGGTCCGCTCCAGTTTGATGGTAAGGGCGTCCGTGGCACGTTGACGAACCTCGACTTTACGGGAGCCGATTGTACGGAACTGGTAGGACGGCCAGTCAATACTATCGCTGCTTTGGCGTTTGCCATGCGTAATGGGCTGATCTATGCAAACGTTCACACCGATGTCTTCCCGGCCGGCGAACACCGGGGACAACTGCTGCGCGACAAGCACCATAAGGGCCATAAGGACCATAACGACGACGACAACGACGATTAAGACGCTATTTCCACTCCAGGTCGAATGAGCCCTGCTGCCCGTCTGCCGGGGCGGGGATGGCGATCGCCTGACCCGTCCTGGGCGTCAGCAACAAGTCGCCGGAACATTGGCCGCTGACCGTGACCTTCCGGTCGGCCGCGGTCACCGTAGTGGTCGGCGTGCTTATAGCTATCGAAACCACTGGCGCGGACGCTACGACAGCCTTGTCGTCGTGTCCCACCGCAAAAGCTGCTACGAACAATCCGATCGCGAGCAGGCCGAGTCCCGCCTGCAAATTCAGATTCGTGCGCACTGTATCCCGCAGTTCAGGCGTCATCCTTCCATGCCTGGAAAGCGCGAGCATTCCGTTGCACATGACCGCCACGAGACAAAGCGCGGCAATTGTAGATTTCGAGCGGGACCCAGTTCAGCGCGTCATCGGTATTTAGCGTGTAGCTGACAAATCCATTCAGGCCGACAAAAATGTCGCCGCAACTACAGCGGCGCGACAAACCACGATGTGTTTGCCCGAGGCGCCATAGATGTTGACTTTCGACCATGATAAGTGAGAAAAAGATTATGGAAAATAAGGACTGCCGCGTCGAACGCTGGCAATAACAAACCGGAATCGGTGTCGCCCATGGCAACACGATTCACAAGAGCCACACTTCCGCATCGCCGGCCACCGGCGCGGGAGCCCTTGGCACCAATCGTTGCGTCACTTTGGATCCTGGGCACGCTGTGTGCCTGTGCGCCGGCCGTTACGGCGCAAGAACCTCAACAGCAGGTCCCGGCCGCCGACAGGTACCTGGTCGTCGACTGCCTGTTGCCCGGCCAGGTCCGGCGCATCGGCAATCGTATGTCGTTTTCCGGGCCGCGTCGGCCGGTTCGTACGACAGCTTCGGAATGCGCCATCCGCGGCGGCGAATACGTGGCTTACGATCGAGCGGACTTCGCCACCGCCAAGTCGCTCTGGGAAGAAAAAGCGGAAGGCGGCGACGCCGAGGCGCAGAACTACCTCGGCGAGATCTACGAGAAGGGTCTCGGCACCGACGTCGACTACGCGCAGGCCAAGTTATGGTACGAACGCGCCGCCGCGCAGGGCTATGCCGCCGCGCAGTTCAATCTCGGGAAACTGTACGAAACCGGCCTCCTGGGCCAGCCGGATCCCGATCAGGCGCTCGCCTGGTACCGGAAGGCATCCGGACTTCCGGAACTGCGCGTGGCGCCAGAACTGCAACCCAACGATCTCCCCGGGGAAGCCGGCGCCGAGGCCGACGGCGCGCCGTCGATCGAAATGATCGATCCCGTGGTTCCGGACACGCGCGGCGTCACACCGATGCACGTCGCGGCGGGCGTCACGGAACGCCTGGTCATCGGCCGCGTGAGTCCAGTGGAGCTGCGCTCGCTCACGGTCAACGACGAATCCGTCAGTGTCGAGGACAGCGGTATTTTCCAGGCCCGCATCGCGATCGGCGACGAGGGAACTCTCGTGAATATCGTTGCGGTGGACGCAGACGGCCGGCGCGGTACTCGTTCGTTCCGGCTCGATCCGCAGGACGCAGACGAAGCCCCGCTGCGGGTGACGACCGAGTTCGGCACGTATCACGCGCTGGTCATCGGCATCGACGAGTACGAGTTCATGAGCCCGCTGCAGACCGCCGTCAACGACGCCGAGTCGATCCACGAGTTGTTGACCGAGCGCTTCGACTTTCGTGTGCGATATCTGCCGAATCCGACTCGAAACGAGATCCTGGAGACGCTCAATACGCTTCGGAAAGAACTGACCGAGACCGACAACTTGCTGATCTACTATGCAGGACACGGCACGCTGGAGGAAGTCAACGACCGTGGCTACTGGCTGCCGCGCGATGCGAAGCCCGATGACAATACGAACTGGATACCGAACTACCAGCTGACGGACTTGCTGAACATCATGAGTGCGCGGCACATACTCGTGATTTCCGATTCCTGTTACTCGGGCACGATCACCCGCAGCAGTGCGACGGCCCTCCGCTCGGGCCGGACGCGGGACCAACTCGCGGCAGACTACGCGATGATGAACGAAAAGCGCTCACGTACCGCGCTCACCTCCGGCGGGCTGCAGCCGGTCCTCGACCAGGGTCGGGACGGGCACTCGGTGTTCGCCAGCGCCCTGCTCGATGCGCTGAACGACGTCGAGCAGGTAGTGGATGCGCAGAGCCTGCTGCTACAGATCCGCAGCCGCGTTGCCCAGTCTGCGTACGACCGGGAGCGCTTCGAACAGGTGCCGACCTACGGACCGATCAATTTCGCTCGCCACGAGTTCGGCGAGTTCCTTTTCGTACCCCGGCAACAGTTGACTGGCAGGCTGGCGCCGTAGCGACGGCACCACGCCACTGGCGGTCGAGGGAGAACAACTATGAGAACGACGAACCGCCCGAACCTATCCGCCCGACGCAATGCCTCGTGCCTTGCCGCATTCCTGTGGGCGATAGCCCTGCCGCAAGCCTACGCGCAAACGCTGAATGATGCGGTCATCGAGCAGCTCGAATTCTCCAATGGGCTGGCATGTGGCGTGTTGCTCGAAAGCGATGACCCTAACAACCCTGATAGCCCTAACGTATTCGGACCCGGCACCCCGCTGTTCGAGATCTGCACGCGAAACCAGATCGACCAGGGACAACCGGCCGGCAGCGGTGGCGGGTTTGCGGCGACACCGCCGTCGCAGCCGTCGAGCGTCGAGTCGCGACTGGATGAGGAAGAGCCGGGCGAGATCCGACGCGGATTTTTCATGTCCGCCGGCTACGATTCGATCGACAAGCAGGTGTCGCCCTTCGAGGACGGCTATGACTCCGACGTCGTCCGGCTGGCCGCCGGCGCCGATATGCTGATCGGCAACAGCTGGGTACTCGGGATAGTTGTTGACGGCTCGGAGCAGAGCGGCGATTTCTTCGACGGCGGCGACTTCGAGACCAGTACCTATGGCATAACCGGCTTCGGTTCGTTTCTTATCGGCGACGTGAGTTCATTCGACTTTTACGCCGGCTATGCCGGCCAGTCCCACGATCGCGCACGGCGAGCGACATTCACTGACGAGAACGCGGAGTTTCCCGACGGGACTACCCCATTCACCGCCGTAGGCGCTCCCGTTGCCGACTTCGATTCCGGCCAGCTCCTGTTCGGGCTAAATTTCAGTCACGACTGGTCCCTGGATAACATCACGTGGGGCCCGCGCATCTCCTACGATTACGTCGAGACCGATTACGACAGCTACACCGAGAGCGACCCGGCCGACTCGGGCCTCGCGCTTACTTTTCATGACGATTCCGAGGATTCCAGTATTTTCTCTGCCGGCCTCGCCGGCTCGGTCGCAATCAGTACCAACTTCGGCGTCGTGCTGATCGAGCAGAACCTGTTCTACCGCTACGAAGCGGGCATGGACCAGCGCGACGTCGAGGTGAGTTTCGCCGGCGACCCGCGCGCCAAACGCTTCACCTACCAGTCCGATGAACCCGACGACGATTTCCTTCAGTACAGTTTCATCGCGCGCTTCCTGCTGGCCAACAACTGGGAATGGATGTTCGAATACACGGGCATCTCGTCGCATCGCTACCTCAGCCGGGACGCGGTCGTGCTGGGTTTCAGGAAAGGTTTCTGACGGCGGCCGCCGCCTTACGGTGTCAGCGGCGTCTGGACTTCGGTTTCGAGTGACAGGTTCTCGAGCTTTCCTATTTCCTTGCGGTAGTTGTCGTCCGCCTTGCGGCAGCCGAGATGTCTCAGCGAGCCTTCCGACCCGAGCCGGGCTGCCGTAGCCAGGTCCGGCTGGTCCGGGCCGAGGTCGGGTTCGCCGGCATCGCAGGCTAGCGAACGATAGCCCGCCTCGACGTATGGCCCGATGAACGGGTGCACTTCGACGATCGCGTGCGCACCTTCCGACAGCCGCGGCTCGACGATACGCACCAGCAGGCCCGCCTGCGGCACCTGCTGGACCGCGGACGGGGCCTGGACCTCGTGGAAGCAGCGGCCGGACGCGGCGCACACTTTCTGGTTGGCGTAGCGATGCGTGTGACCCGTGAAGTAGCCGAGGAAGCGATCGCTGGCTGCGAACGCGTCGATCAGCTCCTGCGCGATCTCCGAGTAGCGGGCATTGCGGGTGCCGATGCCCTCGCGGCTCGAAAACAGCGAGGAGAGCGGATGGTGGCCGAAGGCGATGACGTAGTCGCGTTTTTCCCGGGCCTGTTCGAGTTCGCACTGCACCCACGCAAGCTGGTCGTCCATGACGCCGCCCGAGCTGAATGTAATGTCCTGTGCCGTATCTAGGAACAGCAGTCGCAGCCGGATGTCCTTGCCGAGCGTGCGTTCGTGCCACGACGCCGGGATACGTGGCGGGCTGGTGTCGATGGTCCACGAATAGAACCCCGAACGTTCTTCACGCGCTTGCAGCGTTTCCCGGTGTTTTGACCACGCGTTGCAGGCCGGCGTGTCGCCCCGCGCAGACTGGATCTCGAACGCATCGAAAGGGTTGCCGATGAATGGCTCGTCGTCGACGCCGCGTTCGCCGGCCTCGCACCCTGGGCTCTTCGGCAGGTAGGCCGGCAGCGGAATCTTGATGCCCGGCGGCAGCGTCGTGCTCTCGCCCGTGCTGTGAAAGCCCATGAATTCACCGGGCTCACGAATGATATTCATCGCCAGCGACGGCCGGTCGGTCTCTATCGTGGTCACCGTCTCCTTCATGGCCGGACGGGTGCCGAAGGTCATGACGTCGTGATTGCCGATCAGCGGGAACCACGGCAACTGCAGTTTCGCCGAAACATGCAGGAACTCCCATAACTCCTGGTACACGTCGGCATGTAAGGCATCGCCGGTGTGCACCACGAACATCGGGTTATACGGCGATGCGCCGCTGTTCGTCTCGCAGAGCGACGCGTTCCAGCGGTTTATTGCGCCGACGAGTGCGAGGTAAACGGCGGTATCGTGCTTGGCCTGGCCGGGGTCGAGACGCGCCGAATCGACGAACCGGTCGAACAGGTCGGCGACATCGGTACTGACGATCACGACACGCTCGTCGTAGAGCTGGACGTCCGACAGATGAACGAACGAAAACACGACCCGGCCGTCGGCAGGCGGCATCGCCTGGTCACAAACGGGCCCGCCGTCGTCGTTGCCGACGTCGCAGAATTGTATGGGTGGAACCTCGGCGTCCGCATACGCAGCCAGCCAGGCACTGACATCCTTGTTCTTGAGTGCAACGGTCTCGCCCGGTGCGTCCGAGTCGAGGTCGTGAATACGGATATGCGTGCAAGCTGCAATTGTCGGCAGCGCCACGAGCAACATGATCCGGAGCGTGCCGTTCATGTCGTTCGCAACTCCGCCCACAGTGGCCGATGGTCGCTCAGGTAATAGCGCACGTATTGCCGGAACCCGGCTACCGTAGTGCCGGCTCTTTCCCACAATCCGCGGAAAACGGCGCCGTCGAAATCGAACACGCCGAAACGCCCGGTGTAAGGGCCGGTCGCCGTATGGGGAAAAAACATTACCTGGTCATACTCGGCATCGGTGGCAATGGACGACGCGACGCGGGTCGAATGCGGCGGCGGCATGAGGCCGCGTCCCCTGAGCGCCTCGTAGATGAGATCGCCGGGCTCGACCTTCGGCAGGTTGAAGTCGCCAAGTGCGACGATATCGGCGCAGTAAAGATCCGGATCGTTCCGGCGCAGGTCGGCCCATCTCGCCGTGGCGTAGGCCTCCAGGGCGCGCCGCTCCTTGTCGGCTCTCGCCGCGGAGCCGTAGAAGAGGTGCACGTTGACGAGTATGAACGACAGCGAGCCGCAGCGGAACGCGGCGAGGTAAGGGTTCCGGTCGAAGCCGAGAAAACCGCGCGTAATGCCCGGCAAACGGATGTAGGGTATTTCCTTCGGTTGCACCGCGATCTCGCCGACTTTTTCGAGTTGCCGGATCTTGCCGGTGTCGTAGATGAACGCCATTCGCTCATCGTTGCCGCCGGTATCGGAGACCAGGAACGACCAGCCGGCGGGCAAGTGCGAGACGATACCTTGCAGGCCGACGAGCTGGTCCTTGGTTTCCTGGATCGCGACGATATCGAACCAGCTGATGATCTCGGCGAGCAGCCGATAATCTTTCTCGCGCCGTTGCTGTTGACCGAGGTTCGCGATATTCCATGTGGCGATTAGGACATTGCCGTTTGTGCGCGCCGGGATCGAGCGGCCCGGCTTCGTGTCCCTGTGCTCTCGCAGTCGGCGGATTTCCACGTCGGTGCGGTAGCGGAAGGTGAAGTTGGGCTTCGGGAAAGACGGCACCGATCTCTCCGACAGGGCCCGTGCCGGCCCTGCAACAGGCTGCATGACACTCTGGGTATTACTTAGGCGATTTCGCGCTGTAACGCAACCTGTGTGGGTCGAATTCGCATGCCTGCCGGAATGGGCGTAAAATCCGCCGGCGACAACGAGGCCTTCGCGAAGAAAAGGCCGGGAGACCGCAATCCTGATGGCAGTCCGGCAAGCCCATTTGCAGGAACGCGTCGTGCCTTTCACGGCAGCCGATGGACTGGAATGCAATCTCATCAACGTCCGCGGTGAGACGCCTCCCACTCTCGGTCCCGTCCTGCTCGTCCACGGCGCCGGCGTTCGCGCCAATATTTTTCGCGCTCCGGTCGAGACGACCTTCGTCGACTACCTCGTCGCGCACGGTTACGACGTCTGGCTGGAGAACTGGCGCGCGAGCATCGACCTCGAACCGAACGAGTGGACGCTCGACCAGGCGGCGCTTTATGACCATCCCAGCGCCGTGGCGAAAGTCGTCGCAGAGACCGGTGCCGAAACCGTCAAAGCCGTCATTCACTGCCAGGGCTCGACGAGCTTCGCGATCGCCGCGCTGGCCGGGCTCCTCCCGCAGGTGGATACCATCGTCAGCAACGCGGTCTCCCTGCACCCGGTCGTCCCGCGCTGGTCCTGGTTCAAGCTGACCTTCGTCGTGCCGCTCGTCGGCCTGATGACTCGCTACCTGAACCCGCAATGGAACGCGGATTCGAAGGGATTCATCGCGCGCTTCTTGTACCGCCTGAGCCGGATATTTCACAGGGAGTGCGACAATTCAGTCTGCCACCAGGTCAGCTTCTACTACGGTGCGGGGTTCCCGGCGCTCTGGAGTCACGAGAATCTCAACGACCAGACGCACGAGTGGCTGCGCGAAGAATTTGCCGACGTGCCAATGACGTTCTACAAGCAGATTACGCGTTGCGTGCACCACGGCAGCCTGATCCCGTTCGATCACCCTGACGAGCTGCCCCGCGATCCGGCCAGCGTGCCGCCCGGTACCCGCGCCCGATTCGCGTTGTTCGCGGGTGAGAACAATCTCTGTTTCCTGCCGGAAAGCCAGTCGCGTACGTACAAGTACCTGGCCAGTCACCGCGATATCGATTCGCTGCACATCGTGCCGGGCTACGGGCATCTCGACATGTTCATGGGTCAGAACGCGGCGCGGGACGTGTTCCCGCTGATGGTCTCGGAGCTGCAAAAACAACACTGAAGGGAGATTCTCGTGGGCATCCCGAAACGCCTGTTGCGCCAAGCCGGCCGTCACGCCCTCGTCGACGGGATCCCGTTTCTCCTGCCGGTGCACTCCGAGCAGTCTCCGGCCCTGATGGCGGGTTTTACGATTGACTACGACAGCGCCGCGGCGCTGATGCCGGGCAATGAACTGCACCCGTTCCGGCTGTGGGGCAACAAATCGGTCCTGATGATTACCGTGATCGACTATCGCGTCACGGACATCGGAAAGTACGTAGAGTTCAGCATCGCCATCGCCTGCACGCACGGCAGAAAGCCGGCACCGCCGATACTCAATGCGCTGCTGTTCGCGCACTACGACGTCGGGCAGTTCGTGTTCGATCTGCCGGTGAGCAGCGAAATATCGGTCAAGGGCGGCAAGGGTATCTGGGGAATGCCGAAGCACCAGGCGAACCTGGACTTCGTCATTACGGACGACTACGTCAGCAGCCAGTACGACCTGGATGGCAGGCTCGCCATGCGCATCACGATCGATCGTCCAAAGCGCACGCCCATCCGGCCGCCGATGCACATCGGTGCGGCGAACTACTGCCAGTTCCGCGGCATGCTGATGAAGTCCTACATCTACTTCCGCGGCAAGGTGGGGTTCACGTTCCTGAAGAAGGGCGCCGCGGAACTGATCATCGGGGACCATCCGCGGCTCGCGCCGCTGAAATCGCTGAACGCGAGGCCCGACCCGATATTCACGGCCTGGCTGCCGGATTCGAGCGGCGTACTCGACGACTACTTCGAGTCGTGGTTTCTGAGTTCCGAGGATCCGGTCGACCCGCGGCCGGAAGGCTTCGAAAGCGTCGTCGATCTCGGCCTGGGCGAGGAATGGCTCGCTCCGCCGGAACGGGGAGTGGTGAACAGCCGGAAAAACTGAACAGGAGCGAGAAATGAACACGAGAACTTTGCTGACAGGGTTGAACCACATGCTGCTGATGTTCGGCGCGACGGTGTACATGGGTGTCCTGTGGTCACTGCGATTCTTCTGGTATCCGAGCTGGGAGACCATGAATACCGGAAACGTGCAGGATCACTTCATCGTGCCGACGAGCGCAGCCACGAAGTTCTTCACGATCGTCGTGCCGATCATGTTCCTGACCAACGCCATCATGATCTGGCTGGAATGGCGCACGAAGTTCCGCTGGCACGCCGTCGTCTCCTTTCTCTGTATTTCAACCGCGACGGTCGTCGGCTGGTTCCTCATCATCCCCGTAAACAAGACCATTGCCGCAGGCGTCGACGATTCACGTCTCACCGGTTTGTTGCAGGACTGGATGTCGTTGAACGACATTCGCTGGGTCATCATTACGATCATGTGGATCACGTTGATGATCTATTTCCTGATGAAGCCGAGCCTGTCCGAACAGCGCTGAGGCGAGCCCGAAGCGGAGACGAATCAAAATGCAAACCAAGCTCGTGCTCCTCCTGAAAGCGATCGCCGCGATCACCGTCCTGAGCGGACTCGTGCAGATGGTGCGGCCGCAGTGGATACTCGCCATCGTGGGCGGCGAGACCACGCCGACGGCGAATCATTTCTTCGGCATCGTCGGCATGTTCATGGTGTTGTTCGGCGGGCTGCTCTGGCAGGCGCTCACCGCGCCGCGTCCACAGCCGATCCCGGTGTTCTGGTGCGGGTTGCAGAAGCTCGGCGCAACAGCTGCCGTCGGGCTCGCGGTCAGCCGCGATCTCCTGTCCTTGCTCGCCCTCGGCGTCGCGGGCTTCGATCTCTTGTCCGCGATCCTGATCTTCGTCTACTGGCGGAGCATACGCAGCGAACCCGGCGGGCGCTGAACATGCCCGGCGGAGAACTGACTCGAGTGCACCTGTCGCCACCACCCGGCGGCGGCGACAAACGGCGTTCCCTGGTACTGGCAGGAGGCGGCATCCGTGTCGCGTACCAGGCCGGCGTGCTGCTGGCGCTCGAGCAGGCCGGGCTGACCTTCAGTCACGGCGACGGGACATCGGGCGGCACGATCAATCTCGCGATGCTGTTTTCGGGCCTGTCGCCGCTCGAAATGTGCGAGCGCTGGCGCTCGTTGAAGGTTCGGGATTTCGTCTCCTTCGTACCGTTCCACAAGTACCTGAATGCGGCGGACATGATGGCGATGGGGGACGCCGACGGCATTATTGAAAAAGTCTTTCCCCATCTCGGCATCGACGTTGCGACGATCAATGCGGCAACCGGAATGGAGGGCACGTTCAATGTCTGTAACTTCGATCGCAAGACCAACGAAGCCATCAGCCACCGGGACGTCGACCTGGATCTGTTGGTCGCCGGCATTTCACTGCCGATTTTCATGCCGGCGGTCGTGAGGAACGGCACGACTTACACGGATTCGGTGTGGATCAAGGACGCCAATTGCATGGAAGCCGTGCGCCGCGGTGCCGAGGAGATCTGGCTCGTCTGGTGCATAGGCAATACCGCAAAGTACAAGGCAGGCCCGTTCGAACAGTATGTGCACATGATCGAGATGAGCGCCGCGGGCGGCCTGTCGGAGGAGTTCGATCGCATCTGCGACATCAACCGGCGCATTGCGGCAGGGGACAGCCCGTACGGCCAGGAGAACCCCATCGTCCTGCACGTCGTCAAGCCCGACCATCCACTGCCGCTCGACCCCGACCTGTACCTCGGGCGTATCGATTCGAGCACGCTCATCGCGATGGGGTATGCAGACACGAAAGCGTATTTGCGCCGCAAGTCGGAGAAGGGCGTCGGGTTCCTTCCGGAGGTGACACAAATGAAAAGCTCGGCCCCTGGTATCAGTTTCCGCGAGACGATGGACGGCTGGTTTGCCCTGGGAGAGACCGATCCCGAGGCGGGCGCCGCGAAGGGCAAGGCGAAAGGCACGGAGCTCGCGATGCATGCGAGCATCAACATCCGGGACCTGGCCGCCTTCGTTGGGAATCCCGCGCACGAGGGCGAGATCATCGGCATCGTCGATTTCCCGCCGCTCGGTGAGGAGATGCTTGCGACCAACGGCGTGTTCAACCTATTTTCGCCGTCCGGCACGCCGGACACCAAGTACATGGTGTACGAGCTCGGTTTCGAGCACGACGGCGAGGCGTACTATCTCGCGGGCCGGAAGATTGTGCGCGACGACCCGGGTTTCGACCTGCTTGCCGATACGACGACGCTGTTCACGGTCCTGCATCGGGGGGGCGACAAGGCCGGCGAGATTATCGGCGCGGGCGTGCTGAAACTCGGTATCGAGCAACTCGCCAGGCTCGTCTCCACGATGAAAGCGACGGATACCTCGAGCACCGGCGAAGCGGCGAAGACCGTGCTCAAGTTCGGCAAATTCTTCCTGGGCGAGCTTTGGGATACCTATGGGCGCCTGGCCGGCGGCGATGACTGACCGCGGGCCGATGAGCAGCACGGCATTCACGCAGCTGCCGCACGAATGGGCGGACGACGCGGCGCCCCGAAGTTCCGCGGCGGCACCATACACGATCAGCGCTCCCGCAACGCTCGAGGCGCTCGATTTCGAGCCGCAGCCGATGGTTGCCTGGTACAGCCCGAAGGAGCTGTTCATCGCGGCCTTCCGGGCGGTCGTCTCGGCGATCTTCGGCACCTATGCCGACAAGCGCGAGATCGTCTCGTTGCTGGCCGAACCGGTCTGGCACGACTACTCGCCGCACGTCGACCGGTACGGGGAGCTCTGGATCGACTTTGTCGCCGACCTCGGTGACGGCTGGGCACCGACCTACAGCATCGCGCGCCTGATCGCAGAAAGGGAACTCGCTTTCGACGGCCAGGGCCGGGGCACGGCCGATACGGCCGGCGCGGCCTGCATAACGCGGCGCGGGCAGGTATTGATCATGGGTGGCGACCAGGTATATCCGACCGCGAGCCTCGACGAGTATGCCAACCGGCTGGTCGGGCCATACCGTTCCGCATTGCCCTCTGTGCCCTATGAAGACCAGGCGCCACATCTCTTTGCCGTGCCGGGCAACCACGACTGGTACGACGGCCTCGGCAGCTTCTTCCAGGTCTTCTGCCGCCAGCGCTGGATCGGCGCCTGGAAGACCCAGCAGAGGCGCAGCTATTTCGCGTTCAGGATCGAGGATCGCCTGTGGGTCTGGGGTATCGACATTCAGTTGTGCGCGAACATCGACCAGCCGCAGCTCGACTATTTCGCGGGCATCGCGGCCATCATGCCGAAAGGGTCGAGAATCGTACTCTGCATGGCCCAACCTAGCTGGGCCTACGTCGAAATGAATACCTGGCAGGAACGCAGCGCGGCGCGGCGCGAGAAGGACAAGGAGCAGGTTTATAACAATCTCGGACACTTCGAAAAGACGATCGTCGCCAAGTACGGCCACGACATCGTCATCGCGCTGGCGGGAGACGCGCACAACTACACGCGCTACCAGGACGTCGGTTCGGATCGGCAGCGTATCGTCGCGGGCGGCGGCGGTGCGTCCCTGTTTCCCACGCACGACATGCCGACGACGCTGCAACTGCCGGCCAAATTCGGTGGCAGGCAATATCGTCGCGAGAAGGTATTCCCCGACGATCGCGAGTCGCGCAAGCGAGCATTCAGGACCCTCGGCTTCCCCTTGTTCCGGCAGAACTGGGGCCTGTCGCTGCTCATGGGCTCGATTTACCTGCTGATTGCCTGGGTGGTACAGAGCGTCAGCAAGATCCGGACGGCGCAGCTCCCGGACGCGACGCTGCTCGACGAGCTCAGGGAAGGCCCGGACCTGGTGGCCTTCGGCGCGATCCTGGCGCACAGTCCGGGCAGCGTCGCTTTTCTGTTCGTGCTCCTGTTCGGGTTCATCGCCTTCTCGGCGTTCGAAAGTCTCCCGAAAAAGATCGTCCACGGCACGGTTCATACACTGGCGCACGTCGCCTTGTTCTTCGGCCTGCTGACGGCGTTCGCGTGGCTGAATCTCGGTGTCCTCGGGCTCGACGTCGACCACGTCCTGCAGGTCGTCCTGTTCGGTTTCGAGATGCTGGTTTTCGGCAGCCTGCTCGGAGGATTCGTCTTCGGCCTTTACCTGTGGCTGTCGAATCGTTTCCTGCACCTGCACGATGACGAGATACTGCTGGGACAGAGCGAGCCGGACTACAAGCACTTCCTGCGCCTGTGCATTCGAAAGGAGGGACGGATCACGATCTACCCGGTTGGCGTGGCGAAGGTTCCGGGAGACCGCGGCTGGTCACCGGATTCCGTCCGGCGCAGCGTCGCCGGGTGGGTGTTCCAGCCGGGCGCATCCGGCAGCCGGGCCTGGTTCGAGCCGGCGGATGCGCCGATGCAGAAGCACGCACAGCTGATTGAAACACCGGTCACGGTCTCGTTCCGGACGGGGCAGGGCGCGGAGTAAGCGGCGATGGCGACATTCGATACGGTGGTGATTGGCAGCGGCTTCGGCGGAGCGGTCATGGCCTGCCGGCTGGCGCAGAAAGGCGCGAAGGTGCTGGTGCTGGAGCGCGGGCGACGCTGGGACGTCAGGGATTATCCGCGTGAGCCCGGCGATGCGTGGTTCTACGACATCGACGAGCCGCATCGCCAGAACGGCTGGATCGACCTGCGTGTCTTTCCGGACATGGCGATCGCGCAGGGCGCCGCCGTCGGCGGCGGCTCTCTCATCTACGCGAACATCTCGGTCGAGGCGCCTCGGCAGGTATTCGACAAGGGCTGGCCCACGGAGATCACCTTCGATGAGCTTGCGCCGCACTACGAGATTTTCGGCAGCATGCTCGACGTGCAGGAGCTGCCTGACGGCCAGCTCACCGAGCGATTCAAGCTCATGCGCGACGGCGCCAACGCGCTCGGGCACGGCGGCCGTTTCCGCAAGCTGCCGATCGCGGTGACTTTCGACAAGGACTGGAGCTACGACCTCAAGAATCCTTTCTCGCATGCGCATTCGAAGGAATTCACGAATGCCCACGGCGTACGGCAGGGGACCTGCGTGCATCTTGGCAACTGTGACATCGGCTGCGACGTGCGCGCGAGGAACACGCTCGAAATGAATTACATCCCGGACGCCGAAAAAGCCGGCGCCGAGTTCCGCGCACTGCACCTTGTTCGCGTAATACGCGCAGAGGGCAACGGGTACCGGATCGACTACGATCGGATCGAAAATGGCCGGCTGATCCGGGAGCGCGTGACCGCGGAGCGTGTCATCCTGTCCGCCGGTTCCCTGAACTCGACCGAGCTGCTGCTGCGCTGCCGGGACCAGTACAGGACCCTTCCTGGCGTCAGTCCATTCCTCGGCAGGAACTGGAGTTCGAACGGCGACTTCCTGACACCGGCGTTCTACGACAAGCGGCGCATTTCGCCGACGCAGGGCCCGACGATCACCTCGGCGATCGACTTTCTCGACGGCAGCGAGGGCGGGCAGCAGTTCTGGATCGAGGACGGCGGCCTGCCGGACCTGGCCGGCAACTTCAGGGAGGAGCGCCTGTTCCGGAAGAAACTGAAGAAATACCAGCCGGCTTTGGACCGGATGCTCGCGGAGACCCAGGGACGCGATCCGTTGAACAACATGATGCCCTGGTTCTCGCAAGGCATCGACGCGGCGGACGGGCGCCTGTACCTCGGCAGGAAATGGTACTGGCCATGGTCCCGCATGTTGAAGCTCGACTGGGAAATCGACAAGTCCGAGGCGGTGATCGACGCTGTCGTCGACATGCACAAGAAACTGTCGCACGCGACCGGCGGCGACCCGTACGTGCCGCCCACCTGGACCTGGCTCAAGAACCTGGTCACACCGCACCCGTTGGGCGGCTGCAACATGGGCACGAACCGCGAAAACGGCGTCGTCGACCACAAGGGCGCCGTATTCGGCTATGAAAACCTGTTCGTCATGGACTCGTCCGTGATCCCGGAGGCCGTCGGCCGGAACCCGACGCGGACCATCGGGGCACTCGCAGAGCGCGCGGCGGGGCTCATATCGTGACCAGGCGTTTTGATTGCGATTCTTGGGAACCGGCGAGGCCCGGTTTAACCACACAGGGTGAGCGACAGCTTACTCGCCGACATCGGCCGCTCGAACGGCAGTTGCCGATGCATCATGGGCTTCGGCTTATGACCCAAAGCCCACCGTCTGCAAGCCCCAGCATTAGATGCTCTCGGCTTTCCCTCGGACTTCGGGAAATAACACGCGGCTCAGAAACAGTGCGAGCAGTGCACCCACAATCTGTGCACCGATAAACGGAAGTGCATCTGCGGGACGTATACCAGCGAACGTGTCCGTGAGTGACCGGGCTATGGTGATCGCCGGATTCGCGAATGACGTAGATGAGGTGGACCAGTACGCGGCACCAATCCACGCAGCGACCATCCACGGGGCATCCTCCGCGCGCCGATGACCCAGAACAACGAGGAGCAGCCCCAGAGTCGCGATGATCTCCGCGATCCACTGCGGTGGACCGGCTCGTGCGTGACCCGAGAACTGCAACAGCGGCAGCTCGAACATCGCGTGGGCGAGCACAGCGCCGAGGCAGCAGCCAGCCACCTGCACGGCTGCGTACAAGGCGCAGTCGCGCCAGCTCAAGCGGCGGCGCAGTGCGAACACAAGTGACACCGCAGGGTTGAAGTGCGCGCCGCTCACCGGTGCCAGGAGCGCAATGAGCATGGCGAGACCTGCGACGGTCGCTCCGGTGTTCGCGAGCAGCGCGACGGCGCTGTCGTCCGTCAGCCGTTCGGCGGCGATGCCGGAACCGATGACGACGGCGGCAAGCAGGGCGCTTCCGAGACTCTCTGCGAGCAGGCGCCTCGGGAGCGGGTCAGCAGTCATCAGCCCGAGGCATCTGGCCCAGGCGACGAACCTGCTCCTGCAGTTTCAGTCGGTTCAGCGAGGCGATGGGCAGGCTGACAAAAACTTTGACCCGGTTTTCCAGCGCGCGAAGGGTTGTGCGAAAGGCCATTAGGCTCTCGGCTTCCGTGCCCTGGACAGCGGCCGGATCCGGCAGGCCCCAGTGTGCGGACACGGGACGGCCGGGCCAAATGGGACAGACCTCGCCGGCGGCGTTGTCGCAGACTGTGATGACAAGGTCGAGTTCGGGTGCACCGGGTCGCGCGAATTCGTCCCAGCTCTTGCTGCGCAGCCCCTCGGTCGGCAGTTTCAGCTGGCCGAGCAAATCCAGAGTCATGGGGTGCACTGCGCCCTTCGGGAAGCTGCCGGCGCTATACGCCCGGAACTTACCGCGACCCCAGTGATTCAGCAGCGACTCCGCCAGGATGCTGCGCGCCGAGTTCCCAGTGCACAGGAAGAGGACGCTGTACGTCGGCGGACCCACCGTGCGTCCTCCTTCTAGGCCGCCATTGGCGCGCAGCAGGTGCTTGGTGGCGACGCCGTGATGTCGCTCCCGTAGGTCGTGCTCTCGCCGGTCGTAAGGAAGGTTTCCCACTTCACGCCCTGCGGATCGCTGATCCACGCCTTCTCACTCTTCGCGTAGCAGCATGTGACGGCACCTTGTTCGAGCACTGGTCCATCCGCGCGCTCCAGGCGGCTGTACACGTCGGCCAGTTCCACCGTGTTCTCGACCTGAATGCCTAGGTGATGAACTCCGGGCACCATGCCGTTGGTGCTGACGGCGAAGTTCACGCGCGGATCTTCGAGCATCCACTTCGCGTAGTCGTCCTGTCGGACCGTCGGTTCGGCTGCAAATAGGTGCGAGTAAAAGCGGACCGAGGCGTCGAGATTCTCCACCGCCACGTGGACATGCAGTCGCTTCATTTTCGTCACTCCGATAGATGCTTGATCATGAATGATGAGCTTGCCGGGCAGAGACTCGCGAACTCTCGTGTACTGCGGATGCTCTCGGGTGCCGTGCTTCGCTCGGCGCGAGCGTAGCCTCGCGCTCCAAAGAAGCCCTCTGCCGTTGTCGTGAGCAGGTAGATCGACTCCACGCCATGTGCGCGTGCATGCGCCTCGGCATGCGCGACCAATCGAGAGCCGATACCGGTGGCGCGGACGCGAGGATCGACTACCAGCGACCGCAGCAGAGCATGGCGGCCGAACAACTCCAGGCCGACCACCCCCACAGGCGACTCAAGCGACCCTGCCATGAAGAAGTGCTCCAGATGCGAGTCCGTCAGATCCTCGATTGGAAGCTCGGCGACGCGAAGCAATGAAACAGCGGCGGCAAGCCGCGGTCGAGCAGTAATTTCGACACTATCCATGGCGTGACCTTAGGCGGCGGTCTTCGCCCTGCGTAACTTTCTGGCGGCCGGCGGGTCACACGGCATGCACGCGGTCGCACCGCCACAGCAGTTTTCAGTGAGGTACGCGACTAGCGCAGTCATCGCGGTGAAGTCAACGGAGTAGATCAATTGTCGCCCTTCACGGCGCTGCGCAAGCAGCCCCGCGCGCTGCAGACTTTGAAGATGGAAAGTGAGCGACGACGGAACAAGGCCTACACGTCCCGCGATGGTGCCGGCGTTGAGCCCCTTGGGTCCCCGGCTGACGAGCAGCCGATAGATCGCGAGGCGATGGTCGTGGGCCAATGCCCCGAGCGCGGCGATGACTTGGTTCGACTTCATGAGACATACGATACTTTGCGAATTATCAAAATGTCAAGATCAGCAGCCGCTCGAAAGATCCGCTTCTGGTCGTTCAGAGACGCTCCACTGCTCCTGGTCGAATGACCGCTGCCGAATGCAGCAGACATTCAGAACAAGTCTTGCGGATTGGTCAGGCAACATGTCTGCAATGCATCCCAAAGCTGCTTGTCGGCTGCTATCATTCTGCCGACTGCTACTGACCTAGGCTGTGTGAAAACTCTCTGTTTCCAGTTTGTTTCTCGCAAATCGGGCACCAGCGTAGCTTGAATTGAGAATTTCGGTCGATGAATCGAAAGTAGGAGCCTCTCCGCGCGCCGGCGAATACTTTTGACACAGCCTAGACCCAATCCGGATGTATCTGAGGATCCTCGGATGCCAGATGAGAATACGATTACGGAGGGTGGCTGCCTTTGCGGTGCGGTGCGCTATCAGGTAAGAGGTCCGTTGCGCGACGTAGTCAACTGCCACTGCAGCATGTGCCAACGCTTGCACGGAAATTTCGGCCCACATTCGAAAGCGCGCAAGGTGAACATCACAATTACCAGAAGCGACGGGCTTGCCTGGTACAAGACTTCCGACCTGGCACGGCGTGGCTTTTGCCGTGTTTGCGGTTCAGGCTTGTTCTGGGAACCTTTTGAGTTGGATGCGACCGGCATTATCGCTGGTACGCTCGACGGTCGTACAGGACTAAAGACTATTGGGCATATTTTTGTCGGAGAAAAGCCGGATTTCTACGACATAACCGACGACTTGCCTCGATTTGAGGGCTCGTCCGATGGGCAACTCGTGGATGATTACTATTAGTGAACGTGTGCTTGACGATGTTCCCCAATGAGATCCCGGCCGAAGTCACCCGAGTAATCCCTCCAGACCGTATGGCTATGATTGGCGCTATTTTGAGTATTGTCGTATTCGATCAAGAATGAGGGTGCCTGAATACGGTAGTAATGTGGCTCGCCGGCCTTGACGGACCCAATCCACGCAATGTAAATGTCGCTGCCCGCTGTGTCCACTTGGGTCCGACGTTCCAGTGCCGCATCATCTGCAACATTTTCAATGTATACATCGATCAGTTGGTGCAATAGCTCAACCTGATTAGACGTCAAGTCAGCTGCCTTGATCCCTTGTGGGCTGTCCGGTGATATACGCGGACTGGCCCCGGAAAAAATGTCGCTCGGCACTTCCGATCCAATCACAGCTTTGCTCATTTGCTCCTTACTCAAAGATTCCATCAACTGCCTTGCACGATCTTCTTCGCTGCTTAAGACGCGCAGATCTTTCGCCGGTCCGCTGGGCACCCTGTGTGGGTTTGCACCGAGAAAAGCCGGCGAGGATGCGACCAAATTGCCGTCAATCACTGTGAAATTCAGGGAGATATGATGACCCTCGAAGCTCCAGCCCCAATTCTCATGCAATTGCGGGTTTCCAAATATTGCGACGAAGTATCTTGTCGGATCGCGATTTTCATGGGCTCCGGCGTCGCCCTGCTTGACTTCCATGCTACGTAGGATCGATTCAAGGTACATGATTCCGGCTGTCTTCGAATAGCCCGCCTGGCTAAGTGATTCATTGAGCAGTATATGTACAAGATAGCCTTGCTCAGCTGACATTGCTTTCAAGGGAAGGCCTTTTCTATCCGCGTTGGGAACGAAGTGCCAGTCAATACGTTCGTCGCCAGCGAAAGTGAAAGTTGCTTGCCGTGCCTGTTCTTCAGATAGTGAGATCAGAAAATTTTCGGCTGCTACTGATAAATCATTTTCTGCCGCGCCGATTGACGCTCCGAATAAGCAAAGTGCAACTATTGTTGTTATCGGGTTTGTTGCTTTTCTCACGTCTTTCACCATAGTCTGACTGTTCGTACAACAAATGGAAGCAGGTGGCAACAACATTGCCGTGTGATGGCTTGGTGGCCCGCGAGTCCTCGGACGGCGTGCCGGTACGTTGCCTTGAATCATCAAGGCTCCGGCTCGACTACAGTAATCGTCACGGCGGACGTGCTCACCGAGCCCACGGCGAACGACGGGGCAAAGCCGCGCGTACCGGACAGGCTGTCGTCGAACAGTATATCCAGCGGTCCCCGCTCCCCGCCGCGGGTGCGCGTGCCGCGCGTAATGGGTCCGAAATCGACCGGCTGCGTCGTTGCAAAGATCTTGAGCATGTCGGTGCCGAATGGCGGACACGCCCGGTACACGAGCAGTTCGTCGCGATTTTGCGGATCGGGAATCCGGTACGTGGAGCCCTCCTGGATCAGGGTGTCGGCGTTCGACGTGCCAGGCAGGGGCCAGAGCAAGGCCATGCTGCCGTCCGGCATCAGGTCCAGCACCGACGCATAAACTGGCACCGAGCCGACGTTCTTCAGCCGGACACCGAACCCGGTTCCCATGCGCATGCGGATGTTGTTGGCGTCGTCGAACAAATCCTGCGGGTCGCCTTCGCTGACGCAGGAACATTCCTCGCCGCCGCAGACGCGCGAGGTCGATGAACACCTGAGCTCGCAAGGGATCAGCTCCAGCTCGACCTCCATGCCTTCTGCCCTGGCGTCCAGCGCACGCAGATAGGAATTCCGGGCGAAGGTCCTGATACGCTCGACCAGTGTCTCACCGAGGAGTTCGTCGCCCGGCGGAATCGCTTGCGGCAGCAGTTGCTGGCCTGCTTCCCAGGTCTCGAGCATGACGCCGCGCTGCGACGGCGGTCCGGCGCTGAGCTCGTGGACCAGTACGATCCGGGCGGCATCGTCGGTAACCAAACCGTCCGGCCGTGTATCGAGCACTTCGACGAAGGAACGCTGGCGCTGCGCCTCCTTCTGTAGCGCCGCCACGACAGCGTCCTTCCAGCTCGCGTTCGGTGTCTGCATCGACGTAGACGCTGACGCGCAGCGAGCCGAAGACCTGCTCAGTGAGGAAAGCCCACCCGTGTCGGCATCGCGATCGGTTACCTCGGACAACTCGACCTCGGACACGAACGGCGTCGCGTGCGACACGGTGCCCTTCGCGATGAGCGTGTCTTTGCCTGGCTTGCGTGTCCCTGTCCTGTGGATCTCGACCACCGATCCGGGCAGCAGGCCGACGAGTCCGCCGCCGTCGAGTTCGGCCCACCCTTCGCCGAGGTCCATGGACGTGATGGCGAAGTACGGGCTCTGATCGACGGCCTGTCCTGCGAACAGCAGGCGATCGAGGCCACCCTGGGATTCCGCCTGCGGGCTGTTCGGGATGTGACGGGCAGCGGTGTGGGCTTTGACCGCCTCGTACAGGTCCCGGTACGAGGTCTGTGCCCCGGCGTCTGCGAGCGCCTTGCTGAGCGTCCAGCTCAATGCCCCGACCCGGTCGCCTTCGTCGTTGCTGGTCTCTTCCGCCAGCCGGTTGTGCATCTCCGCGGAGAAAACCACCATCGGCGCCAGGTCGGCCGGCTGTTCGGTGCCGCTGCCGCGAGTCGCGGCAGGCGGGTCCACTATGCCGCTCGCCGTGTCCGTTTCCAGCGGCTGGCCGTCGTGACGAGCGGGACTGCCGATCGGGTCGCTGGATCCGCGTACGGGATCCGGATAGCCGCCGCCCCGGGTGCCAGTCCCGGAGTAACAGGAGTCCAGGAAGACCAGGACATCGCCGGTCGGGCCGACTTTGCGCCGCAGCTCGGCAAGCAAGTCACCGAGCTCGTCGTCACGGAGGTGTTTGTCGCCGGTGTAGCCTTCGGCGGGCCGCATGGCCGCGTCGACCGGCACCAGCACCTCGTCGTAGCCGTCGAGTTCATCGCGGCCGTCATCCGTTATCTGCTGCCCGTGGCCGGAGTAGTGAAACACGGCCACGTCGCCGGCCGCCGACGGCTCGAGCAGGTACTTCCTGAAGGCAGCGACGATACCGGCTCGCGTCGCCTCGCTGTCCGCGACGTGCCGGATCGTCGTGAATCCGTGGCGGGACAACGCGTGGCGGAGCATCGGTTCGTCACGTTGCGAGCTGATCGCATCCCACCCGGTATCCGCGTTGTAGTTGGCCACCGTCACGATCAGCGCGCGCTTCTCGGCCTGCGCGCCGGTCAGCGGGGCGCAAATCGCCCCGAGGACAAGCGCAAACCACAGAACGAACGAACGGCCGCCACCCATGTGTATCGAGTTTCGTGGCATTGGTCCCCTCCCGGATACCTACTCCTGCAAGCCCAGCAACACGAAACCCGCCCAGTACCGCGGATCCGGATACTGTTCACGTACCGCAAGCATCGCCCGTTGCAGCGCACGGCCCTTGTCGCCGTCCGTCGCGTATTCTTCATAGAAGCGTGTCATCAGCGCTTTCGTCGCAACGTCGTCCACCTTCCACAGGCTGACGATCAACGACCTTGCCCCCGCTGCGAGAAATGCCCGCGCGAAGCCGATCATTCCCTCGCCGCTGAGCAGGCCGAGCCCGGACTGGCACGCGCTTAGCGTGACGAGATCCGCGTTCAGCGCGTATTCCTCGACGACGTGGCGCGCGGTCAGGACTCCCGGATACGAAGGGGTCGGCGCTTGCTGCACCTGTCGCGGGTCGAACGTGAGGTCGAGCTCGACCTCGAGCCGCGGATCCATGACCAGCGCAGCGCGTGACTGGTCCGGTGATACCTGGATGGCCCCGGATTCGAGATCCGCCAGGGCGACGAACGAACTCAGGGGATCGTCGGGGCAGGCGACGCCATGGGTCGCGAGATGTATGACCGAATAGTTGCCGTGCCAGGCGTCCAGGCGCAGGCGGTCGGCGGCATTGCCGGTAAATAGCTCCGTGTTGCCGTTGCCGAGGATTGCCTCGATCGCATGTGCCTCCTCGTCCGCACCGGGCAAACTGTCGAGCGTGTAGTCGCCACAGGCAAGGATGTGTCCCGGCATCGACGGATTACCGACGACCCACGCGGAGATGTCCTCGTGATCGGCCGGGCGGGACTTCGCGTCGAGCAGGTTCCATGCTTCCTGTGAAGTGATGTAGCTCAGGCGGAAGCGATCGCCGAAGTAGCCGCCTTCCTTGTCCACGAGTGCCGCGAACGGCAGGCGCCAGAGCGCCTCGTCGGGAACGATGACGAGGCGCTCGTCCGCGACACCGGCAAGCAGCGCTGATACCGGCGCAATCAGGATTTCGTGCAATTGCACCGCCAGTGCGCGCTGGCCCGTATCGTCCGCCGCACCCGCGGCGCTCGCGGCGACGCCGATGCCGCGCGGGCGATCGACCGAGATCGCGCGAAGATAGTCGTCGACGAGCGCGGCCAGTTCCTGTTTGCCTGCAGGCACTATTTCGCCGGCGATTTTGCCATTGGCCACCACCAGGATGACGAGGCGGTCCGGCCCGAGGTAGTACTCGATCATCGGCGGGGCATCGGGATCTATTGCGGCAACCTCCTCCGGCATTGCGCAATGGTCGGCGAACTCGAGCGTCGCTGCGGCGGGGTTCAGTTCCACGTCGATGGTCCGCTGCGCCATCATGTCGCGCGACGAACCGGTGTCGATCGCCGCCGCGTATTCGACCTGGACGTAGCCCCATTCGCGGCCGTAGAGCAACGGCCCGCCATCGACGTGGCCTGGAGGCCGGTACTCTCGCTGTTGCCGGGACTGGACGAGACAGGCCAGGGCGTTGCCGCGGATCTTCTGCGTGGCAGCGCGCAGTGGCATAAAGTCGCCGGTCTTCCGCGCCAGGTCGCTCGCGACGGCAGCATAGCCGTCAAGCATGCCTTCCTGGTCCTGGATGATGCCGACCCGGCCCTGGTCGGTCGACCAGCGCGTCAGGAACACGCCAAGCAAGTCGAAGTACAGGCTGTATTCATCCACCGCCGCTTGTGTCCGGCCCATCGCCCCGTAGGTCCGTGCGAGTCCGCCGTGCCCGTGGCGAAGAATCTCGTCATCGGCGTTCTGTTCGCCGATCTCGAGCGCAGCGAGATAGGTATCGCGCGCCGCTTCGAACTCTTCCTCGAGCAGCAGGGTGCTGCCGAGGTGTGCGAGCGCGCGGCCGCGGCCGATATCGTCGCCGGCGTCCCGGTACAGATCGATCGCGGCGCGCAGGTTCGATTCGGCCTCGTCGAGTTTGCCGGCTTCCCGGGCATTCACGCCGACGGCGAGGACGGCTTTGCGCAGTTCGGTCCGTTCGTCAGCGCCGGCGAACCGGGTCAAGGTTTCCGTTAGCAAGGTCGCCGCCTCGTCGTAGCGTCCTGCGCGAATCGCACTCCAGGCCAGGTTGGACCTGGCGTGCGCTTCGACCAGGCGGTCGCCCGAGTTCGCTGCAGTCTCCATCGCCTGACGGTAGTACGCGTCTGCCGGCTCGAGCTGGCCCTGTAACAGGTACATGTTGCCGGCGTTGATGGCGAGTGCCGCTGCCAGCGTCGCGCTCGCTTCCTGCTCCGGCATGGCGGCCAGGTCTCGCGAATCGGCCTGGCCGCGGTACAGGTCGAGGCTGCCCGGTGAGTCGGCGTTGCCCGCATAGGCTTTCTCGAATCCCTGGATTCGTTCCAGCAGCAGGTTTGCGTCGAGGGCGATGCCGGTGTCATCTGCGGCGATCGCGTCCAGGCCCGCTTCGTACCAGGAGAGCGCGTCCTGGTAGCGCTGTGCCTGCTCGAACATTTCCGCGGCGACGGAGTTCGCAACCGCCACGCCGAGGATGTCATCGTCGGCCGATGCCTGTTCCGCGGCGCGGGTCAGTGTCTCCAGGGCCGCCTGTGCGGTGCCCGGTTGCTGCGCCGCCGGCACGAACTCGCTCAGCCGCGCCCAGTCCGGCTCGCCCTCCTGTGAAAGGGCGCCACCCCATGTTGCGGTGAGGACCGCCGCCGGTACGCCTGAGCGGATCAGGACCCGGGCGCAATGCCGCCACATAGCTCGGGGTCCGTGAGTCCGTGCGCTGCACAGAGGTCGAGCATGCCGGCTTCGCGGTTACCTCGGGTCGGCGCTTCGGGATCGATCGGCCGTGCGGTGACATAGAAACCGAAATGGGGATTCCTGAGCTGACGCGCGTCGTCCGGCCGGCCTGCGCAGGCACCGCCCGCGCGCTTCCAGAACCACACTTCGAAAGACGGCCTGAGTTCCGTCTGGAAGCAGTAGCTGTTCATCTGGTCGATATCGACGATTCCGTCCTGCTCGCGACCATCCATGCCCATGACGACGGCCTTGGTACCGGTTTTCTCGAACAGCAGGTTGTCGCAGTTGCCGTCCGGGTCGAAGGCCAGGACGATCGATGCGAGCGGGTCCTGCGTGCTGTTGCGGTTGTCCGTGAACACGTTGTCGATCAGCGACGATGCGATGGATGCGTACATCTGGAAGGACGGCGCGAAGAGGTCGGCCGGCAGGCTGTAGTCCTCCGCGACGGTGGCCAGCGACTTGATCGCACGGCCGACTGTCGTGTCTTCCTGGACCTTGACGAATCGGAACGACAGGTCGACCTGGGAATAGCGCGCTTCGCCGTCACTCAGTGCGAAGCTGGACAGGATTCCTTTCTCGATCGGGATCGAAACGAGCCCTTCCTGGTAGTTCCGCACGGTAGCCTGGAAAGCGATCGGAAAGCTGATCTTCTCCGGTTGCCGCCGGACGTCCCCGGAAACGGTCGTATCGATAACCATGCCGATGCTGCCGTCTTCCTTGAAGACGTTGCGATCCTTGCCCGCGACGAAACTGCGCATGTGCACGAAGATCTCGTCCGTGCGGCCGTTGATGCAGTATTCCTGTTCGCTCGTTTCGTCGACGCGAATGATCTTTGCGCCGCTGCCGGGCGTTGCCGCGCAGGTCAGGGCCGGCATTGCCAGCGCCGAAGCGATGAATATCGCGCAACGATGCAGGTGCAGAAGATCGGACTTGGTTGTTTTCATGCATGAACTCCTCGTTGCACGCGTTGCTCGCTCTTGTTCGACCGGCACGTTCGAATCGTCACCTTCGAGATCGTCACCCGATACGCCGGCATTCGATCAGGTGCGGCATTGCGCGACGGCACAGGCATCTTTCAGCGCTTCGACTCCCGGCTGACCGACGCCCGACGCACGCTCCGTGCCGAAGCGCTTGTAACGCCAGCAGGCCTTGAGTTCCATGTCCGCCCGGTCCCATCGCTGCCAGTCCTGTTTCACCTTTATGAGCTGGTACTCGACGCCCTTGTCGGGTTCGATCACGTGGCCGGAGGCCTGCGCGTTGCCGTCCCACCCGTGTGAACCCCAGGCGATCCGCTTGGCGGGGTCGATGACCATCACGACGTGGCCGTCCTGGCGCTCGTCACTGCGGTACACGAGGATATCGCCGAGCGTGTAGTCCTCGTTGGCCGGGCAGGCCGCGAATTCCTCTCGCATCCGGCTGTCGTCGGAGACCATCATCGCGGTCGTCAGGTAGTCGTTGCGCTCGTTGTAGGGCAGGCCGCCGCGCGTAAACGCGTACCAGATGGCCCGCGAACAGTCGATGCCGACCTTGAGGTTTTCGGCGTCGGTCGGCTTCGACCAGTCGTGTTGCTTGTAGTCGAAACCGTCGGACTCCTTGCTGTTGGCGAGCCAGTCGGCCGTCTTCAGGACCTGGTAGAGAGCGCTGCCCTCGTCGTCCGGCAGATACGGTGCGATATTGAAATGCGGCAATGTGTACTCGCGCGTATTGATCTCGGATGCGGCGTCCCGGGAACCCGGTTCGAGGAACCTGGAGTTCGCCTCGACGCGGACGACGACGGTGCTCATCGTCCACGTGCCCACGTCCATGTCCTCCGCCGCCACCCCGATGCCGCGCGTGCCCGGCGTCAGGTAGCGGTCCAGTATCCGGTACAGGCTGCTGTCGATCGGCGTGAGCTCCGCGGATCGCCGACGGTTGCGTCAGGAGATGCCAGGGCACCGGGTTCTCGCTCCTGCGTGCCGAACACCATGATCCGGTCCTGCGTATCGAGCGGCGGACGGCCGACCATGGTCTCGCTCTGTGCGTTGAAGACCATGCTTTCGCCCGGGCCGAGGAGTTCCTGGCGCCCGTCGGCCGGCAGCCCGAATGCCTGGCCGTCGGCGGACAAAAGCACGGCGCCGACCAGCAGGCCCGGCTCGGGTACCTCGGACGAAAGTTGCACCTTCACGTTGAACGAATGGCACAGCGGCACGAGCTGTTCGCCGTTTGGCTGCGCCTGGACCCACTCGCCCGTCGCGCATGGCGTCTGCTTCGCGGCCGGCACGAGCTGCACTTTCAGGGTCTCGTTGTCGGCGTAGTCGCCGCCGCCCTCGCCGCGCAGCAGCATCAGTGCCCGCTGCCGGGCGTGTCGCCACAGGCTGTCGGCAATTTCGCTTTCGGCGTCGTAGACGTTGCGGACCTGGTTCTCCGGGCCGCGCAGTACGTACTTGCCGTCCGGCCGGCGGCTCAGCTCGAAATCCGAGGAGGTGTCGACGAGCTCGACCAGCAGCTTGTTTTCCTCGTTCGCGAGAATCTTTCGCTCAAGTTCTTCGCTCTTTTCGCGCGATAGTCCCCCCGGCGTTGGTTCGCGCCGGATGGCCAGCTTGATCTTCAGCGCGTCGTCGCCGGCCCGGGCCAGAATCGCGAGGTCGCCCGCACGAATTTCCTCTGCGCCGGATTCGCGACCGACGACATGTGCAACTGCGTTCAGACCGGTGAACTCGTCGATCACGATGCGCGCTTTCGCGCCGGACGGGTCCTGGCTATCCGAGCCCGTAACGCTGTCCTCGAAGACATACATTTCCGCGCCTGCGCCGACGCCTGGCAGCGGCGGCCCGCTCAAGCGCAGCTCCGGCGTGACCTCCGTGACGCGAAAGCCGAGCGGGGTTCTTCTATCTTCGGAATCGAATGCGGTCTGCTCGAGGTCGCCGTGGAAATAGGGCACCTGGTAGCTGCGCGCGCTGACGAGCGGCGGAATTTGCCGCGCGATCGCCGCATAGCTCGGCGGTGAATCGTGAGCCTTCGACAGGACTTCGATCAGTGCATCCGTGAATATGCCACGGCCCGCAATCTCGAGCGCCGAGGTGCCGTCGCTGGCCGCCGTGAAAGCCACCAAGCCTTCGAAAGCTTCCGGCACGAACGACGCGCTGCCGTCACCGGCGTCCTTTGCTGCATCCGCCGCCGGAACGGCCTCCGGCTCGAGCCGCTCGTGAAAACGGGGTATGCCGGCCGCGGCGCCGCGCATCGCGGTGCCCGAGTTGCACGAGTCGAGTATCGAGACGATGTGCCGGGTCTTCGCGTGCAAATCGGCGAACATGCCGTTGATTTCGTCGTCCAGGATGTCGATGACGTCGCCCTGGCGGGCGTCGTACGTCAACAGGGTCTCGTCCCATTCGTCGGGTTCGTCGCCGTTCAGGTCCCTGGCCTGCGAACCGTGTCCCGCGAAATAGAAAACCGCCACGTCGTTGTCATCCGCCCGCTCGACGAGAGCTTCGTTGAACGCGCGTTTCACGTTCGCCTTCGTGGCTTGCTCGTCGAGCAACAGGCAAACGTCTTCCTTCGCAAACCCGTAGCCATTGTCGCCAGTCAGCAGCTCGTAGAAACGCTCGGCGTCGGCGGTGGCACCGGGCAATGACTTTACTTTCTTGTTCGCATACTTGCCGGCGCCGACGATCAACGCGAGCCTCTGCCGTGCATCGTCGGCATCGGCAGGCGGAAGATTGCAGACGCTCTCCGCACTCGGGCCGTTCGCTGCCGGCGCGTCGCTGCCGGCCGGATCGCGCTCACCGCAGGCGCACAGCAAGGCGACAAACAGCAACTGGCAGGTCGCCGGGCGCAGAAGAGTCGGCACTGAAACGGCGCGGTAGGACATGGCTCTGCTGCCTTCGCTTTGGTTACTGCATTATTGTTGTTGCGTTCTCGAAGGAGCCGCTCGCCCGAAGGCGATGGTTCTCCGTGCAAGCATAGTCTTTTTCACGCATGAATTCCCGGATGAGGCGTGCTACGCTCTGCATCGGCCGGCACCGCGGCAGGAGTTTGACGTGAGGCGACGCAACCGGTTGGCCGTTTCCCTGCTTCTGCCGGCCATGGCAGTGGCGCTCCCGTCGATAGCTGTTGCTGCGATCAATGTCGCATGCCGCAACTGCGGCGATCGAGGTGACGATCGCACGGTCGATCTTCTCGTCATTCCTGCCGACTCGACAGAGATCGAAATTGCCTGGACCAGCGATTCGAATCCCGCGAGCGGAGAACAGGCCGTTCGCCTGTATGCCGGAAATCCCACGTTCACGGACGCAATCCCCGATCGCGGCGTCGTGGCTTTCGAATCGGACGACGATAAATGGACCCTGTCGCGTTCTTTCGACGCAGACGACCTCGGCCGCGGCACGTTTCTCACCGTTCTCGTGCGCGAGGACGGCGATCGACGCGAGATCCTGGACTGGCGCGCCCATCGCCTGACCACGGAGGCGGAGCTCGCGCAGCAACGCGACATCCGGACCTCCGGCGGCAACTGGTCGGTGGATATCACGCCGGCGTTGCTGCAAGTCAGTTCCGGACACGGCGAACTGCCGCGCTCGACCGGCGGTGACGAGCGGGCGTGGTGGTCGCTGTGGGCGACCGACGGAAATATCAGTGATGCGGACCTCGACGGTGAGGACTCCGGCGTAGCCGGCATCGGCGTGCAGGTGTCGACGCCCTGGCATGCACGCGAAAACTGGCGCGACAGCATCGTCGGCCATCTCACCGGAGTCGAAGGGCACACGACGAAATTCGGGGAACTGAAGTGGGTCGAGTTGCCCGACCGGGAGATCAGCCTCGGGGCGAATCGTGCGCCGATCGACATACAGCACTACTACACCATCGTCACGCTGCATACGAACGCCGGGGTGCGTACCTTCTCGGCGAAGGAGCTCGGGCGTTCGGGAAACAAGCGCTACTTCAGCCACGAAACCAGCGCGAACATGAAACCGACCGCCGACCCCCGATTCTGGTCCTCTTACAGCCGCCGCGATCACGGCGCCGACAAGTACCTGCTCGACCTGTTGCAAAGACAGGTCGTCTCATCGGCGGTACCGGGACTCGCGACGGTCCAAACCGTGGACGGCGACGGCGGCTCGACGATCTATCGCGTCGGGCTGGTCGCATCGGCCCGGCCATGGGAGGTGCAGGCGGGCGAAGACACGGATCGTTTCGTCGCCGGGTTCGTCGGCATCGATCTCGTCGCGGCCCGGGCCGGCCTCGGCCGGGTTCGGGTCGGCGATGCGACGGGCGGCGATCGCGTCTTCTGCGCGGTCATTCGCTGCGACAGCGATGACCGGAATCTCGACCTCAACGATCCGCCCGATGGCTACAGCATTGCCCAGCCTGTCGCGTCGCTGGACACGATCTCGGGCAAGCTGCCGATGAGCGAGGGTGTCCCGGCGATGGCACAGCGCGACCCGGGGCGGCTCGGCGACGCAGAAGCCGTGCAATTGCCGAACCTTCCGTCGCAGACGCGCTTCGCGGTCGGCGCGAACCTGCGGGCCGGCGCGCTCATACGCAAGGGCGGATTGTTCGGCGGCAGCATAGACAATGTGGTGCCAATCGACAGCTATGCACAGTTCGTGATCAAGATGACGGTGGCCATGGTCCCGGACGCCGACATCGTCGACAACGAGGAGATGGTTGCGCCGGAACCCGCCGAACTGGAGATCGTGACGAAGACGCCGCCGAAGCGCGGTTTTTTCGACTGGCTGGAGAGCTTGCTGGGCATGTCCGCGTTTGGAAAGTGGCTCGTGATCGGCGCGATCGTCCTTGCCTTGCTATTCCTGGTGCCGGGCCTCCGAAACGTCCTGAGTGCCGCGCTGAACCTCTTGGCCGCAGCGATCGACAGGGTCGCGAAAAGCCTCGCCCGGTCTTAGGAACCGCCCGCGCGGTGACGTCCTGCCGCCGCGATTGCCGGACCAATCGACGGTCGTTAGCGCGGGTCGTGCCGCATGCTGTGGTCGTAGAGGTCGATACAGCCATGCCAGGAAGTGCCCTCGCGTGATATGGACACATACCCGGTAACAGCGGCGCGCTAGAATTGCCGAGTCAGGGCGGACTGATGGCATCGTCAGACGGATGCCGGTGCCGCCCGTCTTTTCAGCAGGGCTGTCGGTGCGCAACGTCGTATGCGGTGCTGGCTGGATAGTATTCGCCGTCCTCGGCGGTGATTTGCTTGCGGGTGTGGTGCCGACGGAGTGCACGTCGCCCGATGAAGAATGCGGCGACACCCCGTCCTACGAAAGTGCGCTTTCCGCGAATACGGTCAGGCTCAACAGGGGTACCAGGGAAACGGTGAGTCGCATTGCGGGCTCAGGAACTGCAGCTCGAAAAGGACACCACCCTGAGTCGCATCGACGAGTACGACGTGTACACCCTTTGTCCACCCGCGCCCGTTCACATGCCCCCAACCGGCAAGCGCGACAGCACTGGCGCTGAAACCCGTCACCGCGCCGACATGCAGCACGTCCCGCGGTTCGAATATCCAATCCATGCGTACCCGGTAGTCGACCAGTCCGTCGCCGGCATCGCGCGACTCGCCCCGGACCGTGCGGTCGGACCTTTCGTTCAACAGGACGATCTGGTCGGAACCGTTGTTGTTCGTATCGGGAATTACCGCCATTGCTACGGGCGTATCGTCCTGCGTAAAACGCGGTCCGAGTAAATCGCCGCCGCTTGTCGGGTAGACCTGTCTCACGATGGGCCGCACGGCGGCAACGTCATGGCGCAGGACCACCAACGCGGGATCGCCTGCGGTGCCTGCTGCCTCGAACTCGATCGGTATGACCTCGGGACTCATCCACCAGTTGCCGACTGTGGTGCCGTTGTCACTGCGAATTTCGACCTTGTGCGGCGCACCCGCCACGGGGTTCTGCGCGAGCACAGCGTAGTTCCGGCCGCCGACCGCGGCCGGTATCGCGGCAACGTCGACCGGCTCGAACGTACGAATGAAGTCGATCGTATTGACCGGTGCGCCACTGGCGAGGTCGTGCACCCGCAGCATCAGCCGGTCCGTGGACTCGTTCCGGAGCACGACGGCGAGCTGCGGCGATCCGCCGGCACCGGTCGTGACCGTTGCCGTGACCGGTTCGAGATGTGCCCCCAGCTGTATCCGGGAAACCCGCCTGCCATTTAGGCTGTCGCGCACTTCCGCGACCACGGGGAAGCGGCTCACCACGACCATTTCCTCGTAGCCGTTGCCGTTCATGTCGGGGACTTTGTCGAAGCTTACGGGTTTCAGGTTGTCACTGAATTTCAGTTCGTATTCCGGGCTCTCGGGCGCGGCATCGCGGATGGCGACCCTGACCGGGCCGGCCCCGTAGTCATGGTGAAAGGCGGCCAGGCGTGGAGGCATCGACGGCGTGGCGCCCGCCAAGGCCACCACGGATGGCGGGAGCAGGGCTTTCGGGGAATACCGGGCAATGAACGCGGCGTCGACGTCTTCGGGCCCCCAAACGGTAAAACTCGTGCGAATTTCTTCCGTTCCGGAGATGTAAAGTTCGCCATCCAGCTCCGAGAATCCGTTGAAATCCATCTCGTGCCCCGGCATTGCGTCCACACCGAGAACGTTCCCCTGGTAATCGACACGTACCAGTGCCTTGCCGGTGAAATAGGGATCGTCACCCTCCTTGTCGACACGCCCGGTTCTTACGGCCAGGATAAGGCCGTCGTCCACCGCTTCCACCGGGCCCTGGGGGGTAAAGCCATGCTCCTCGATAGTGATCGGAACGCTCCACACGAGATCGCCGTCCAGGGTGTACTTCTCCAGTGCGAGAACATCCCAAACCGACGGAATATCGTCACGAGCCCTGTAGCCATAGAAATAACCGTCACGACCGATTCTCACCGAGACGTCCGTGGGAATGCGGCGCACAAAGGTCCCGTCGGTCTGGTAGACATCCGTCTGGTAGACATCCACGCCCGGCGCTTCGCTTCCTGCGTAGAGGAGGCCATCGTGCAACTGCAGTCCACCGCCGAAGTCGGTATCCGGTCGCCGGACGACAGTCCACACGACATCGCCATCAAAGCTGATGTGGCGAAGGATGGCTTCCTCGCTCAAGCTGTGATTGGAACCCTGGACATACAGTCCGTCGTCGCCGATCACCATCGCTGACACGTCTATGAGGACATCCGAATCCTGCAACGTCCATACGACCGCGCCGTTGTGCGAGTACCGTCTAACGAAGCTGCTGTAAGTCTCCGGGTCCCAAGAGACCGTACTCGAGTCGCCGGCGACGAATACCCCGAGTGCATTTACGACGACGCTCCCGCCCGTCGTGTAGTTGCCGCCGATCTCCAACTCGCGTTGCCATACAAGTTCGCCGTCGTCGCTTTGAACTTTCCAGACAAAACCGTGGCATTCGAAGGAGTCGCACTCGAGATAGCCGGACGCATAGATTCCGTATTCAGTAGCCTCGATACTGTGGGCCGCTGCCGACCGAAGATCCGTGGTGAACCCGGTATGCGGGGAATTCACTTCCCGATGGAACCACTCGTAGCTCTGGGCAAACGAAATCGAAGGTGAGGTGAGAAGCAAAAGAACGAGCAACGCTGGTCGAATTACCATGAAACTACTCCCTGGCCACACGCAGGATGCTTCGACGGTTTTCTCTGAAGTATAGCCGCGCCGGTGGGTTTGGATATGTGATACCCATTCGCGGCGAATTGATTCCGCATGTAGGCCGAATTCGATTTCTGTCTTCTCCTGGCGCAAGGTCTATACTCCAAAAAAATGAGCCGATTGCAGTCGGCCAGGGTGGCATTCCATGCGCGTTCGTCGCACTTTTCTCTCCTTCCTGCTGATACTGCCCCTCACCGGCGCCGGCCAGAGTTTCGAATGGTATGAGCGACGCGAGAACCCGCCCTGGACCGACGACCTTGACGACCCTGGCGACGTATACCCGTCACACATGGTGGCCAGCGAGCATGGTATCTATTCGCTTGGGCTTACCGACTGCATCTGGTTCGGCAACGAGTCCTGTTACGGGGTCCTGACGAAATATTCTGCCGACGACGGCAAGTTGCTCTGGCAGCGCCGACAGTCCATCGAGGCGTTCACGACGAGTTCGGCCCTGGCGGTCAACGAACTCGGCGTGTTCGTGGTCGGCGGCTTTTCACCGGGCGACGGAACCTATATCGGATACCCCGAGACCGGCAGCTTCGTGCGCCATTACAACCACAGCGGCGACACCGTGTGGACCGTTCGTGACTGGCAGCGCGACCGAAGTGCGAGCGGGATCGCGATCGATGCGGACGGCCTGTACGTCATCGGATCGTCGTTGGGACACGGCGGCCGGGCTGTGATTCGGCATATCGATTTCACGGGACAACGGCGGTGGGTCGTCGACCTGCCGTACGATACCGAGTACGGCGAAACCATCATCGTTGCAGACGGCCTCCTGTACGCCCTGACACAAGCACGCGGTATCGACGTCCTGGAAACCGACGGCAATTTCGTGGAGCGAATGTTCCCGGCGCAACCGGCGATCCTGGAGGTGTATCACGACGGCTACTTTTACGGGTCGGGCGGCGATGGCGTGTCAGAGTACGGAGTAACGAAGTACACCAGCGACGGCGACGTCGTGTGGCATACATCCATCACACCGGACGAGGACGGACTTCGTGCAGATCGCTATCTCGTAGTTTCGGACGATGGCCTCGTGGTACAGGCCGCCATGACGGTACCGGACGGCACGGGTTTTTATTCGCAAACGGGATACGCCCTGATCAAGCTGGACTTCAACGGGTCCATCGTCGACGTGGCGAAGTTCCCGGGATTCGATCACAGCCCATTCTTTCTTTCGGTCCTGGACGGGACAGTCTATGTGACAGGCCTGGCCCGGGGGGCAGACGCGGTTTTCACCGCCCGCGTCACCGATGCTGACCTGCTTGCACCGAGTTTGCTTTCGCTGGCCGGCGCCGCGCCGACGCAGCCGCCGCGGCTCGCCGTACTGCAGCACGATTACGGCGCCGGGCCGGTACGGGCGAGGACTCGGGACGCCGCGCCGGGCAGCCTCGAGTACGTGACCGAGTTCAGCGAGGGACTGAAGCCGGTTGCCTTCGGCAAGGCCGGCGACCTCGATGGCAACGGTTACGAGGAACTCGTGGTCGTGAGCCGTTTTCCCGCCGTAGCGGAGGTGCGTGACAGTCTGGACGGGAGCCTGTTGTCGTCTTTCAAACTGGGCCCACACTTCGATCCGGTCGCGGCCGTCGTCGAAGAACGCGCTGGCGAGTCGCCGCGACTCGCAGTGCTGGTGCGGAACCCGTCGAACGAACGTATTCTCGTCCGGGTGCATGACCTCGCAACCGGCGTGTTGCTCGACTCGATCTATTATCAGCCGGGTCTTACGCCCATTGACGTAGTGGCGTTGCCCGATAGCGGCAATTCGCACCGCTACGCGGTGTTGACACGCAGCCCTCCCACCGGCGCGCCGCACCGGATCGAGATTCGCGATACGAGCGATTCGATCGAGAATTATTTCGTTAGCCCCTCGAACACGCCGCTCGAACTCGCGCTGACGGGTACGGCCGGTAGCCCGGCGCTGGCGGTCCTGATGGACTATTCCGCGGCCTACCGGCCGCTGGTCAGGCAGATCGAAGCGCAAGGTGGCGGTGGCCTGACACTGCGATACTCGTCCGATTTCACGCCCGTGGCGATGGCGGTCGTGCCCGATATCGACGGCAACGCTTACCCGGAGGCCACCGTGCTCAGCACCAAATCGAGCGGTCAGGTCAAGGCGGAAACGCGCGACGGGCAGAGCGGAGTCCTGCAACACAGGATCACCCTGGACAGGGATTACGAGCCGCAAGACGTAGCGTATGTCGGGCCGATTGCGGGCTTCAGCGACTCCGCATTGGGATTCCTTCAGAGGCAGAACACGGACGGCTGGCTCATCGACGCTACCCTGCATGCCGTGCTGGTCGATGCAGCGGACGGCACGCCGCTATTCGAGCTGGCGTTTCCGGTGACGCCGTAAGAACGGCGATAACGCCGCGAATGGAGAATGCCGGTCGTTGTAACAGGCGGTGACGCAAAATTTTCACCGCGACCATAGGCGGCTTCAACGAAAAAGCAACCTAGACGCGCCTCGCTGACTGTCGCCGACCAACGGCGGCAATTCGGGGATTGCAGTGGCCGATTCGTTCCGTTCGGGTAGCTGCTATCGACGTTCATACAAGGCTGTAGCAACAGGCGTCAGTCATCGAGCTCGATGTAAACGCGCCGGTTGTGCCGGCCTTTCTTCTCCACCTTGCTCACCTGCACGGCGCCGACCTCGCCGGTCGAATGCAGGTGCGTGCCGCCGCAGGGCTGCAGATCGACGCCTGCGATATCCAGGAGTCGCACGCGGCCGGCCCCGGTCGGCGGTTTCACCGACATGGTGCGCACGAGATCGATCTGCACGGCGAGTTCCTCGTCCGTGATCCAGCGGCCGGCAATCGGGTGATCCGCAGACACCAGCGCTCGCAGTTTCGCCGTTACCTCGTCCTTGTCCACGGTATCCTCCATGTCGAAATCGAGACGGCTCTTGTCGGCAGCGATGTTGCCGCCGGTTACACCGTAGCGAAGCACTGCGCCGAGCAGATGCAGGGCCGTGTGCATGCGCATGTGGCGGTAACGACGATCCCAGTCGAGAACGGCCACCACGGCCGTGCCGGGCGAGGGCAACACGACATCGGCGGCAACGATGTGACGTATCTCGCCATCCGGCCCGTAGCGCGCGTCCTCGACTGGAGCCTGCCCACCGTCCCAGCGTATCGTGCCAGTGTCGCCGGGCTGACCGCCGCCCTGGGCATAGAAGACACTTCGGTCGAGGACGATGGCGCCGTCCGCGGCTGACACGACCTTGGCCGTGCAGGTACGCAGATACGCATCGTCTCTGAACAGCAGTTCGGTCATAGCTTGTTTAGAGTCAAGTTCGCCGGCTCCTTGAAGCCCAGTGTACCTGACAGCCTCGTTGCATCCGATGCGGAGGCCGGCTCACTTGGCGCCCTGGCCAGGAAAAACGGCTTTCAGAAACGGTACGCCACCCCGACGTGTACGCCCCGGACTAAATAGTCGTCGATGGAGGTGCTCGTGCCGGAGACGCGGTCGGTAACCGTCCAGTCGGTAAAGTGCCAGTCGAGCCTCAGGGCCAGTTCGACCGACCAGTGCTCACCGAAGTGCCAGCGCGGCCCTCCGCTCAGCGTCAACAACAGCTCGCTGTCCACTTCCTGCCGGATGTCGTACGTGCCACCGCCGGCCAGCATCCCCTGAACGTCGTCGACGTCGACGGTGCCAAATCCGCCCCCGGCCGTCCAGTACCAATGTAGCCGGTGCTCCGGGCGCGAGTAGAACCGCTCGATCGCTACGGTGAGCGCCGTGCTCCTGCCTTTCGAGTCGACTTCGCTGTCGCCGACGAGGCCGAGAAACTCATACGGACGCTCGACATCGAATGTCGACGAGTGATCAAGATACAACCCGATGCGCCATTGCTCACCGAGGCATATGCGGCCGAACACGCCGGCACCGGGAATATCGTTGGCCGGCTTGCCCGAGGCGCCGACGGCGTTTAGCCTCAAACCTGCGTCAACGCGGCACTCGGCCGCCGCTGGAATTGCCACGAAGAGAGTCGAGCAGGCGGTGCCCAGCAATACGAACCCGGCTCGATTTCTCACGGACCTTACCCCGGTGTCCCGTCACGATGATTTGACGTCCGCAGCTGCGAGAACCGGTCGCGTCCCGGAGGCGCCTCGCCTCCCGACGAACCTGGCCATCGCGGAGACCCAGAGGCTGACGTTGTTTCGAGCCGGGATCGCGCCGGCATTGCGGCTCTCGATCGCGTCGACGCTAGCCCGAGCACGACGGCCCATTTCGCGACAGTTCGCGATCATGAGGAAGCGCTCCGTTGGCTCGAGCGTCTCTCGCCCCGGCCGATCACTTATGCCGACGCCGTGAGCTTCTCGGAGATGGCGGCGGCGAAGTGCGATCACGTTTTGGACTTCGACAACGACTTCGTCGCGGCCCGCTTCCGGCTCTGGGGCGGCGGCTGAGCCGTCCCGGAGCATCTCATTCGCACCCGGTTTCGAACCGGCGCAGTAGCGGGAAGTAGTGCACAGGCTGACGCCCAAGGGGGTTATCGGGTACGCTGCGATTCTCTGACCCAAAGCCATGGCTACGCCAGCCGAATGCCGATGAACCTTGCGGGGAGTGTCAAAGGCACGACGATACGGTCGTTGTGTTCAGGCAAATTCTCCGGTTTTCCGGCGGCCCTGTACTTGTCTCTGTTTCTGTCCCTGTCCGGCTGCGGTGGGAAGGCGTTTCTCGCGGGCAGCCCGGAAAGTGCGAGTTTCCTCGATCGTCGCGTAGGCCAGCAGGAGGGCCCGGTGACCGTTACGGTCGCGGTGCCGGACGCCACCGAGACGGAAGCCCTGACCGGACTCCCGCTCTACGAAGAAGGCATACAGCCTGTCTGGATCGAAGTCGTGAACAGCGGCCCGGCCCAGGTGCGACTGTCCATCGCCAGCATCGACGCCGAATACTATTCGCCGCACGAAGTGGCCTGGATGAATCGGGGAGGGTACGACGACGAGGGCCGGGCCGACATGGAGCGCTGGTTTCACGCGAATGCCATCCAACGGCACGTTCCGCCGGGCGAGACCCGGTCCGGTTTCGTCTTCACGCGCCTGGCACACGGCACAAAAGGCTTCAATGTCGACGTCATCTCGCAGGAACTGACCTCCTACAACTTCACCTTTTTCGTGAAGATGCCTGGCTTCACGGCCGACTATATGGACGTCGATTTCGAAAGCCTGCACAAACAGGAAGAATTCATCGACGTTTCGAGCGAAGAACTGCACAAGATGGTTCGTCTGGAGCACTGTTGCGGCACGGACGAAACCGGCAAGCTGCAAGGCGACCCATTCAACGTTGTCATCGTGGCCACCCCGCTCGCGTTGCGCCGCGCGCTGCTGCGAGCGGGCTGGCAGGAGACCGCCGCCGGGAGTCCGGAAACGGCCGTCGCACGCCTGCAGCGCTATCGCGACCGCCGGCCGGACGGTACCTTCATAAAGGCCCGGCCGGACGGCACCGAACGCAAGGAAGCCCGGATCTGGTACACGCGCTTCGTGCTGGACGGCGAACCCGTGTGGGCTGTCCAGGTGCTCTACAACCTCAGCAGCTCGGTGCGGGGATTCGTTGAACAGCGGGTTGATCCCGATATCGACGAGGCGCGGAATTTTTTCGTGCAGGACCTCTGGTACAGCCAGTCGCTGCGCCAGACCACGTTCACCAAGGCCTACGACGTCGTGCCCGCCGAGAAGCCCGCAACGACGTTCACGGGCTCTACCTATTTCACGACCGGCTACCGTGCGGTGGCCTGGCTGTCCGAGGAACCGGTGGCGATGGACAACACCGTACTCCTCAACTGGGGGCAATTTGGGGACGCGCTGCGGGGAACAGCGCAGGATTCGACGGGCTCGATGTCCGAACCACAGTCGTTTCCGCCGCCGAACGAGCGCCTGCACGTGGAACAGGTCGGCGAAGTGCGCGTGTCGACAGCCGTTCCGTCAGCCGCAGAATCGCAGGAAATTTTCGGTGTGAATCTGTACCGGCAAAACGTGCAGCCGGTGTGGGTGCAGATCGAGAATCTCAGCGATGCCGGCATGTACTTCCTGCCGGTAGGGTTGGACCCGGCCTACTACACGCCGATCGAAACCGCTTCACGTTACTTCTCGTGGGATCGCATTCTGAGTCGATTGGCCGGCGAAGATTTCCGCCTCAGGAATATCCAGATCCTGGTCGACGCCGGCAGCACGCGCTCCGGTTATGTATTTACGCGAGTGGACGAAGGCACCAAGTCCTTCAACGTGGATGTCTTTCCCACGAGCGGCACTCCGTACCAGATGAGTTTTTTCGTGCCCGTGCCGGGGCTGAAAGTCGACCACTACGACGTCGAATTCGAAAAGCTGTACGCCGAAAGCGAAGTCCGGCACGTCGACCTGGAAGGACTCGTTGCGGGCCTCGAGGCGCTGCCTTGCTGCGCCGCTGACAAGGAGGGCAGCCTCGTTGGCGATCCGCTCAACATCGCTTTTGTCGGTGAGGCCGACGACCTCTACTACAGCCTGCTGCGCGCCGGCTGGGACGAAACGGAGACGGTCTACGGGAAATCCGTGCTCAAGACAGGTGCCTCGTCGCTGTTCGGCAAGGAGTATCGTTACGCGCCGGTCAGTGCACTGTACGCCTTCGGGCGGGCGCAGGATGTGGCGTTGCAGCGTGCCCGGTCCACCATAAACGAACGCAATCACCTTCGCATCTGGCTGACTCCGATGCGCTTCGAGAACAAGCCTGTCTGGATTGGCCAGATAAGCCGGGACATCGGTGTTCGCTTCACACGTAAGACGATCACGACGCACAAGATCGATCCCGACGTCGACGAAACGCGTGAGTTCCTGATCGAGGATCTTGCCTATGCGCAGGGCCTCGCCGCAATCGGCCACGTCGTTGGCGTCGGTGCAGCGCCCTTCGAACAGCCGCGCGAGAACCTTACCGGCGATCCGTATTTCACGGACGGCCTTCGCGCCCTGATGTGGTTGTCTGCTTCTCCAGTCAGCATCAGCGAGATCGAAATCAGGGACCTAGGTCAAACGCCGAGCGCAAGGCGGCTCTCGGCAATGCCGGAGCACGTTGACGCACGCGCCCGTTTCCAGGAAATCTACTGCGCCGTGACCGCAGCGAACGGCCGCAACCTGCCGGACTATCGACCGTGCGAGGACGCCCTCTGGCCTCTCGACGAAGAGCTGGTCCCGCCCCGCGAACCCGTACCGCTCGATTTGCTGCGATCCGATCTTCACTACCTGCTCGTCCCCGGACTCGGCTGGGATTGCGTTTCGGGACTGGTGGAGCAGCCCGGCTACAGTGCGGTCGAACATGCACGAGCGCTGGGGCTGACGCTGGAACTGATCGAGGTGGACGGCCTGGCCGGTACGGTGCATAACGCCGCAATTATTCGCGATCAAATCCTGGCGCGGGACGACCTGGCTGAGCGAAATCTCGTCCTGCTCGGCTACTCGAAAGGCATCTCGGACATCCTGGAGAGCCTGGTTCGTTTTCCCGAAATCAGCCAGTACGTGCGCGCAGTGGTCAGCGTTGCCGGTGCCGTCGGCGGATCGCCCCTGGCGGACGATGCTTCGGATTCCATCGTCAACCTGATGCGGCTGGTGCCGGGATCGGACTGCGCGCCGACAGACGGTACCGCCATCGACTCGCTGCGGCCGGTCACGAGCAAGCTGTGGTTCGACCGGCACGAGCTGCCGGATGACATCCGCTACTACTCAATAGTCAGCTACACCGACGCGGAACACGTCTCCCCCATCCTGAAGCGAAGCTTTAACAAGCTGGCCAGGTTCGATCCCCGGAACGACGCCCAGATGGTGTATTTCGACCAGATCCTTCCGGGAAGCGAGTTGCTGGCATACCTCAAGGCCGATCACTGGGCCGTGGCCGTGCCGGTCGAGCGCAGCAAGCGCGGGCCGCTCGTCGACGCCGCGCTGAACAACGAGTTTCCGCGTGAAGTGCTGTTCGAAGCGCTGGCACGCTACCTCGACGAGGACCTGAACGCCGAATAGACGCTGTGCGCCGATGACGGCGCGATGGTGTCAACAACAACAATCAAGTAGCGCCAGTGGAAAACAGATACCTGATCGCGGAACGAAACGATCACTCGTTGACCGTCAGCCTCAAAGGCGACTGGGTGTTGCACAACGTGCCGGATCTCGAAGCTGAACTGGCGGACGTGGACGCCGGCGGCGCCACAGACGTGACCTTCAGGTGCGGCGGGCTGCAGGACATCGATATCGCCGGCGCCTGGGTATTGTTCCGCAGGTCCCGGGAACTTGAATCCCAGGGACGCAGAACCGAGTTCCAGGGGTTCAAAGCGGCTCACTTCGGATTCCTGCAGAGCATCGCAGACATCAACCAGCCGCCGACCGTGACGCTCACCAATGTCACGATGACCTTGCCCGAAGACGTGGACACGTCGGGTGCCATCAAGGTCGCCGACATCGTAATTACCGACGACGGGCGCGGTGAGAACAAGTTGAGCCTGAGTGGCGCCGACGCGGAGCTGTTCGAGATCGTCGGCACAGGGCTTTACCTGGTCGCCGGCTCCATCGTGGACTTCGAGACCAGGCCGACCCTGGACGTCACCGTCGAGGTCGACGATGTGGCCATTGGCGCCTCGCCGGACGATACGGCGCCATTGTCGATCAGGATCACCGATGTAAACGAACCGCCAACCGTCGGCCTTGCCCACGTAACGACAAGCGTCCGCGAGGATACGAACACCTCTCATGGAATCAAGGTCGCCGATATCGTGATTGGCGACGACGCGCCGGGCACCAACAAACTGATCCTGTCCGGGGATGATGCGGCGCTGTTCGAGATCGTCGGCCCCGAACTCTGGCTGATCGCCGGGGCGAAACTGGATTTTGCGAGCAAGTCTAAGTTGAACGTTACGGTGGCAGTCGATGACGTCAGCGCAGGCGAGGGCCCGGATGACACGGTATCCCTTGCCATCAGCGTAACCGAAGCGGCCGGTTCCGGGGTATCCGCCGACGACAAGGACGTACCCGTCGTCGCCGGTCAGCGCATTCGACGCGGACTGGAATCCCTGGGTCGAACCACCACGTCGGCATTGCAGGATGTCGGATTCATCACGACGACCGTTCTGCAGGGCATCACGAGGCCATCGACGCTCGCCTTCCGCGAAACGATACGGCAGGTTTACCAGACCGGCGTGCAGGCGATTCCCATTGTGTGCCTGATCAGCTTTCTCATTGGCGTGGTGATCGCATACCAGGGAGCGACGCAGCTGGCCAGGTTTGGCGGCGAGGCATTTGTCGCTGACCTGGTCACCATATCCATCCTGCGGGAGATGGGCGTCATCATGGCGGCCATCATGGTGGCCGGGCGTTCGGGCAGTGCTTTCGCCGCTTCGCTGGGCGCAATGAAACTCAATGAGGAGCTGGATGCCCTGCGGGTCATGGGACTCAACCCGAACCAGGTGCTGGTGGCGCCGCGCGTGCTGGGCCTGATCGTAGCCCTTCCGATGCTGACCGGATTCGCCGACCTGTCGGGACTGGCCGGCGGTCTGTTCCTAAGTACAGTCGTGCTTGACATTTCCATGGTTCAGTTCATTGACCGGGCGGCGGACAGCGCCGATCTGACGACCCTGCTCGTCGGCTTGGTCAAGGCGCCGGTGTTTGCTTTGCTGATCGGTTCTGTCGGCACGCTGCGTGGTCTGCAGGTCACCTCTTCCGCGGAAGAACTGGGTCGGCTGACCACGATGGCGGTGGTCCAGGCAATAACGCTGATTGTTGCGGCGGACGCAGTGTTTACTGTTATTTTCATTCGACTGGGAATCTAGATGGAACCGGCCGTCTCAATCCGCAACCTCGTGAGCACATTCGGCACACAACGGCTCCACGATCAACTGTGCCTTGATGTCATGCGGGGGGAGATACTCGGCATCGTGGGCGGTTCGGGCACCGGCAAATCCGTGCTCATGCGCAGCATGCTCGGCCTGCGCAGACCGCAGGCCGGGGAAATTCGTGTGCTCGGACGCGACGTTTACTCGGCCGAGCCCGGCCTGCAACAGCGCTGGGGCGTGTTGTTCCAGAACGGCGCCCTGTTTTCCGCATTGACAGTACGTCAGAACGTTGAGTTGCCCATTGCCCTGCATTCGGACATGCAGGCCGCGACACGACGCGAACTTGCAGAACTGAAGGTCCGCATGACCGGCCTGCCGCGTAGTGCATTGGACCAGTACCCGTCCGAGTTGTCGGGGGGAATGACCAAACGCGCCGCCCTGGCGCGGGCCCTGGCGCTGGAACCCGATATCCTGTTCCTGGACGAGCCGACCGCGGGCCTGGATCCGATCGGTGCCACGAAATTCGACAACCTGGTCACCTATCTGCAGTCCAGCCTGAACCTCACGATCATCATGGTGACTCACGACATGGACAGCCTGTTCGGAATCTGCGATCGCGTGGCTGTGTTGGTGGACAAGAAGATCGTGGTCGCAGCGCCGGATGACATTGTGCAGTCGCCGCACCCCTGGATTCAGAGTTACTTTAACGACCCGCGTGCCATCAGGGCACGACAGAAGGAGAATAAAAATGTACGAGCGAACTAACTACCTGGCGGTTGGGGTCTTTGTTCTGCTTGGCACCGTCGTGCTGCTTGCCGTCGGGTTCTGGGTCGGTGGGGTCGGCCAGACTGTACCCACATCGCAGTACACGATCATTTTCGAGCGCGACGTCAATGGCCTCAGCGAAGGCAGTCCGGTGCGTTACATGGGTGTCGATGTGGGCCAGGTCACGACCATCCAGCTTTTCCACGCAGAGCGCACAGCAATAGAAGTCCGGATCGAGGTCGTCAGTTCGACGCCCGTGGACGGCGGTACTTACGCCGCGCTGGGATACCAGGGAATCACCGGCGTTGCTTTCATCAATCTCGCCGCCGATGCCGGTGAGCATGGGCCTCTTGCTGTTATCGCCGGGCAAGCGTACCCGGTCATACGGACTCGCGACGTGGGCATCGCCGCCCTGTTGAATTCGGGGCCGGAGGTGCTGGCCCGGGTCAACGGCATTCTCGACAATACCAATCAGCTGCTCGACGAAAAGAACCGCGACGCCGCAACGCAGATACTGGAGAATCTCGAACAATTTACGGGGGCACTTGCAGAGCAAAGGGACGCACTGGCGGTCGTGCCAGCCCGCATGAACGAGTCACTGGACAAGTTGCAGAATACGCTCGAGCTCGTGGCCGAACTTGCTGCGGAGTCCAAACCTGACCTGCTCGCCAGCATGCAGAATCTCAAGGAAGCCACGGACAATCTGGCGAATGCCAGCGGACAGGTGGACCATTGGCTGGTGGAGAATGACGCAGCCATCGACAGCTTCATCTCCGGTGGCGTCGGGGAAACGGCGGCGCTCATGACCGATACGCGGGCGGCAATGCGCGAACTGCAGAAGCTCGGCGCCGAACTGCGGAGCAACCCGTCCAGGATGGTTCACAGACCCCAGCTCGAGCCGGTCGCGGTAGCGCAATGACAAAATGCTTTCGTCCGTTGCTGTGGATTGCCTCGGCGACGGCCTTCGGCGGTTGCAGCGGCCTGCTGACTTCGGACCAGCCACCCGAGCACGTGTATTGGCTGGAAGCGGTCGACCTGCGGCTAGCCGAGCCGGCGACAGGAAGTTCGCCGGACCTCGTCGTTGCGGTTCGCGCCCTGCCAGGCCTGGACACGGACCGGATTCTGGTGAAGGAACCGGGCGCGCGCCTGAACCACTATGCCGGAGCACGGTGGCCCGATCACCTTCCGGAAGTCCTTACCGCGACGGTGCGCCTGTCCCTCGAAAGCAGCGGTCGGTTCAATCATGTCAGCAGCAGCTCGCAGATCCGGCGCAGCGACTGGTCACTGGACCTGGAATTACGTGAGTTTTTCGCCGTGGCCTCGACAACAGGCACGCCGCCGCAGGTACGCGTCAATCTCGCGGGCCACCTGGATTGTGGCTCGGGCGACATTGCCGTCAGTGCGGCAACCACGGCTGCAGCAGAAGCAGACAAACTTTCCGGGATCGTCGCCGCGTTCCAGAGCGCCACGGACCAGGCGCTGATCAGTCTTGACAAACAACTCGAGAGCCGTTGTTTCCGGCAATAGGGCGAGCGCAAGAGTCTCAGTCTTGCCGAGATTCCCGCGGGGCGCTGAGCGTCCCGATGCAGCTACGCTCGCCGGCATCACCGTCGTGCAGGGACGCAAGCGATGCTCGTGCCGGCGCCGGACTTCGCGCAGGCCAAAGGCTTCATCGCGGCGCCGTTCGCTCTGCGGTACCTGCTTGCCACCCGGCCCGAGGCCATCACGCAGGTGCTTGGGATCGGGATCACGACCGCACTACCTTTGTGTAGGCTGCAGTATCCCGATATCGTAACGAGACATGCTCGCCGCAATCCCGTTCGCGGCCCCCAGGGGACCATCGTGACAAGCCAACGCTTCGCAGCTGCTGTATCCAGCGCCGCAATGATGCTCACCGGCATGGCTGCCTGTGCGGACTGGCAACCGCTGTTCAACGGACATGACCTCGACGGCTGGCAACGCCTCGGCGGCAGCGCCGAGTACCGTGTGGAAGGCGAGAGCATCGTGGGCGTATCCCGGGCCGATACGCCCAATACCTTTCTTGCGACCCGACGGCCGTACGGAGACTTCATCCTGGAGTTTGAGGTCCTGGTCGACCCGTCACTGAATTCCGGCGTACAGGTGCGCAGTGCCGTGAACGACGCCGGCGTGGTTTACGGTTACCAGGTGGAGATCGACCCTTCCGAGCGCGCGTTCTCGGGCGGGCTGTACGATGAGCAGCGTCGCCAATGGCTGTATCCCCTGTCGCGCAACGCGCAGGGCAGGCAGGCGTTTCGCAACGGCGCCTGGAACCATTTTCGCGTCGAGGCGATCGGCCGCGCGATCAACGTCTGGGTGAACGGCGTGCAGACGACGCGGCTGGTGGACGACGTCAGCGACAGCGGGTTCATTGGACTGCAGGTGCACAGCATCAACGACCCGGCACAGGCGGGTGCCACCGTGCGCTGGCGCAGTATCCGCATCCTGACGGAAGGTCTCGACGACGCGCACCAGGCACCCGACCCCGGCGTCGTCGAGCTGAGTTTCCTGGTCAACGAACTCACTGACCACGAGCGCCGCCACGGCTGGCGGCTGCTGTGGGACGGCGAGTCCGGAAGGGGCTGGCAGGCCGCGAAACTCGGCGGCTTCCCGGACACCGGCTGGACGATTGCCAACGGGGTGCTGACGGTGGAGGCCACCGACGGCGGTGAAGCCACAGGCCCCGGCGATATCGTGACGGTCGAGAGTTTCGACGACTTCGAACTCGAGCTCGAGTTCCGGATCACCGAAGGCGCCAACAGCGGCATCAAGTACTTCGTCGACCCGGCTCTGAACCGGGGCGACGGCTCGGCGATCGGCTGCGAGTTCCAGATCCTCGACGATGAGAAGCATCCCGATGCAAAGCTCGGCGTCGGCGGCAATCGCACGATCGGCTCTCTTTACGACCTCATCACGGCGGAGAATCTTTCGATCCCGGGCCGCGCGAAGCAGTTCAAGGGTATCGGACAATGGAACCAGGCCCGCATCGTGTCACGCAACGGCCGGGTGGAGCACTGGCTGAACAACGAAAAGGTCGTCGAGTACGACCGCGGGAGCCAGATGTTCCGGGCGCTCGTGGCCTACAGCAAGTACCGGGACTGGCCCGGCTTTGGACAATGGCCGGCGGGCCGTATCCTCCTGCAGGATCACGGCAACGAGGTCAGCTTTCGCAGTATCAAGATCCGGGAATTGTGAGTCCGGCACATTCGGAGGCAGTCATGAAACGGGAATCGTCTCGCCGTGAATTCATCCGGTCGGCAGCGACGGCCGGGGTGGGCGCATCGCTGGCGGCATCCAGCGCGGCCAGCTACGCACGCATCATCGGCGCGAACGACCGCATCAATCTGGCCTTTGTCGGGGTCCGCAGCCGCGGCAAGGTCCTGTTCGAGTCCGCGCACGCGGTGGCCGGCGACACGATCAGCATCCACACGCTGTGCGATGTCGACGAGCAAGTGTTAGCCGGCGAGGCCGAGGCCGTGCGCATCTTGACCGGTTCGACGCCGTCCCTTGCACGGGATTTTCGCGAGATGCTGGAGGACGACGAGCTCGACGCCGTGGTCGATCGCCACGCCCGATCACTGGCACGCGCCGGCCACGATCCTGGCCTGCGACGCCGGCAAGCACGTGTACGTCGAGAAGCCGTGCAGCCACAACCCGCGCGAGGGCGAGTTGATGGTCGAGGCGGCCCGCAAGCTACCGGCGCGTGGTGCAGATGGGCAACCAGCAGCGCTGCCGCGCCAACGTCGATCGAAGCCATCGAGCGATCTTCGCGCCGGCGAGATCGGCCGCGCCTACATGGCGCCAGGCTGGTACATCAACGCGCCGCAGCCCGATCGGGCAGGGCAATGCAGGTCCCGGTGCCCGCGTGGCTCGACTACGAGCTGTGGCAAGGTCCGGCGCCCGCGCCAGCCGTACCGCGACAACCTGGTGCACTACAACTGGCACTGGTTCTGGCACTGGGGCACCGGCGAGCTCGGCAACAACGGCGTCCACGCGATCGACATTTGCCGCTGGGGCCTCGACGTGGGGATTCCCCACCGGGTGTCGTCGAGCGGCGGACGATACCACTTCGACGACGACTGGGAGTTCTACGATTCCCAGGTCACGAGTTTCGAGTACGACGATGCCATCATTACTTGGGAGGGGCGCAGCTGCAACCCGTTCCCGTTCTACGATCGCGGCCGCGGCGCGACGATCCACGGCATGGACGGCACGGTGCTCGTGGATCGCAACGGCTATTCCCTGTATGACAATACCGGTGCAATCATCAAGCAGATTAACGAACGGGCGGAGTCCGTGACCACGGCCGTCGCCGGCGGCGGTGCACTGGACAAGTATCACCTCGAGAATTTTTTCAGCGCCATACGCGACGGCGAGGCGCTTCGGTCGCCGATCGACCAGGGCGTCACGAGTACCCTGCTGTGTCATCTCGGCAATATTGCGCAGAAACTCGGCCGTACGCTGAACATCGATCCCCGTAGCGGCCATGTGCGCGACGATCGCGAAGCCATGCAACTGTGGAGCCGCAGGTACGCGCCCGGGTGGGAGCCGAAGGTCTGATGCAACGACGGGACTTTCTCAGGATAAGCGCTGCGCTGCTCGGGACCGCCGCGAGCGGTGTCGGCCGCAGATCGCGTGCGCATTGCCGTGATTGGCACCGGCGTGCGCAGCTTTCGTTTGTGGTCGTGGGACCTGCCAAATTCTGAGCTTGACGGCCAGTTGTATTTCACCAACCCATTCCCTTGGCCGCGGACGGGTCCGGGGAGCGCGAACGACGGCAAACCGAAATTCGACCTTTCGCAATGGAATCAGTCCTACTTTGATCGGCTGCGCGCACGTGTTATAGCGGCAAGTAACCGTGGAATGTATGCCTCGGTCATGCTCTTCGAAGGGTATGAGCTGCAGTTTCACAAGTCGTCGTCGGACGGGTTCCCCTTAGACGGCAGCAACAATATCAACGGCATTGACGCTCCCGACACAATGTCGACGACGCTGGCGAATCCTGAGGTCACCGCCCTGCAGGAAGCCTATGTGAGAAAGATCATCGATACCACGTCATAACCAAGACCGACCGCTTCGACGCCGCCATCACCGGTGCGAGCGCCACGCTCTACGTCGCGAATTACGGCCATGACCAGTACCAACGCTGGTGGGAAGAGGAGCTCGGCCTGCCCTGGCTCGCGGAGAACCGCGGCAACTGGACTTCGACTGGCTCGGGACCTGGGTGAGCGCCGACCGATGAAAGGGCGCTGAGCCAGCGGTTGAGCTTCGATCGTTCCTTACAGTTTGCCGCCGTCGTGCGGGATGGTGTCCGCACGCGCCGATCGCTGTTACGATCGGCCTCCGGAGACGGCACGCGCACATGAACTTTCCCGGCAATTTCCTGCGGATCGGCCATGTCGATCCCGCGCCGCTCGCAGCGGAGGCGGCCCGGCTGACCGATGCCGATTGGGACGCTTACGCGTTCCGCCAGCAACGTTACGAAGTGCATCGTGACACGCAGACCATCGGCCTTGTATTCGATCCCGATTTCCGGCACACACATCCGACGCGGCTTCCACGACTCGAGCAATTCGAGCCGGCAATACGGCCGGCACTTCGGTTGATCGCTGCTCATTACGAGGAGTCGGCGCATGGCCGGGAGCTGACAGCCCGCTATGGACTGGGCTATTTCGTGCGCGCCACCCTGGTCAGGTTGGTTCCCGGCGGTGCGATCGACCCGCATACGGACAATAACTTTTCGCTTACGCATTCGCACCGCGTGCATGTGCCGGCATTGACGAACGACGGGGTACTGTTCTCCGTCGGAGGTGAAGTCATCAACATGAAACCCGGCGAAGTGTTCGAGATAAACAATCGGCGCATGCACTCGGTCGAGAACAGGGGGGGCGCGAACCGCATCCACCTGATCCTTGACTTCGTCCTGCCGGGCGAGCAGTGCTGCTGCGGCAGGCGGCGGCATCCGGATACGCGGTGCAGTCCGCAGGCGTGCATGGACACAGATTACCTGAGAATCCTGTGCAACTGTTTCGCAGATGCGAACGATGGATGTGACGCCCCCTGAGCCTGCCGTGGCTCCGGGACTGCTCGCCGCCGCTCGCACGCTGCTTGCAACCCTGTCCGCGGCATCTATCGAGGCCACTTTACGGGCCCCCGTGATCATTGTCGCTGCGCCGCGCTCGGGCAGTTCGTTGCTTTTCGAACAGTTGTCAGGGATCGACGGATTCTGGTCCATCGGCGGGGAAAGTCACGGTATCTTTCGTGGGTTTCCGCATTTGCGCGCGGCCGATCCGCAGTTCACGTCGGGGCGCCTGGACGGGGCGCATGCAGATGCAGCAACCTGTGACCTGATGCGGGCGTGCTTCCTCGTACTGCTCCGCGATCATCTCGGCACGCCCTACGTGCAACTCCGCCCCGAGTGGCGGCCGCACCGCCTTACGCTGCTGGAGAAAACGCCGCGGAATGCGCTGAACGTGCCGTTTCTTCGGCGGGTGTTTCCGGCCGCCCGGTTCGTCTATCTGCATCGCGATCCGCGGCAAAGCATAGCCAGCATCGCCGAGGCTTGGACGGTCGGCCTCGCAACGGGTCGATTCGTCACGTTTCGCGACCTGCCCGGCTGGGACCGGGCGGCATGGTGCCTGGTCCTGCCGCCGCAATGGCGGCAGATGAGAGGCAGGACGCTCGTCGAAATCGCTGCGTTTCAATGGGCCGCCTGCAACAACACAATTCTCGATGACCTCGAGCACGTGGAGCGGCAGCTTTGGATGCCTGTCTCCTACGAGGAGCTGGTCGAATCTCCGCACCGAACGGTGGAGCGCATTTGCCGGTTTGCCGGCATCGAGCCTGCGGAGTATGCCTGCAGGTCCGGAGTGCTGCCGCTCTCGCGTACGACCGTCTCGCCGCCCCATGCCGACAAATGGAAGCGTGCGCAGGCCGAAATCGAAGCGTTGCTGCCGTCGCTCGAGGCTACCGCGAAACGGATAAGGGATCTGGGGTCAGCGTCCTGAACCCGCGAGGGCATCGGCATGTGTCGGCATCGCCGTCGCCGACCGCTCGATCCGCACTCGCATTGCGTCAAAATGCGTGACCAGCTGGGATTCGTTCATGACATCCAGCAGCGGATCGTAGCCTGCCGGCCAGTGGCCCGCCGCCAGCAAGGTGGCAACCCACGTATCCCTGGTCAGCGGATCGAACTCCTTTGCAATGAACCGGCCGCGACTCGTGAAAAGCTCCAGCAGACCTGCGAGTGAGTCCGGCAAGGCGATTTCCTGCGCGGCGCTGAAGGGCCCGTTGCCGCGCCTCGACGCGGCGAGCCGATGCAACAGTACGTAGTCTCGAAGCGCTTCGTATTCCGCCGTGGTTTCACGATTGTATTCATCGGCGAGACGCGGCGCGAAATGCGCGGATGGCAACAGCCGGAGGAGTCGAAGGACGGCGCTCTGGATCAGGTGCAAGCCGGTGACTTCCAGCGCCTCGATATGACCTGCGCATGATCCGATCGCCACACAGTTCTGCGCCCAGAACCGCCGCCGATGGCCGCTCGGCGAATCGCCGATGACCAGCGCATCGGCCGTTGCCATGTCCAGGCCCCGGACCAGTCGATCGGCCGCCCGCTCGTCATCCGTACACCCGGACGGATACAACAACTGCCGCACGTTCCGATGCTGCAACGAGGAACGCACCAGCCAACCTTCGTCCGTCGCCGACACATCGAGCAGGGGCAGCCCGACGGAGTGGTCCGTGCACGTGATGCTGGCCGTACGGTCGCACGGCAGCCAGTGTGACCAGTCGATGAACTCGACACCCAGTGCCGTGCCGAGGATCGCCCGGCCGCCGGACGCATCGATGAACAGGTTGCCCGTCACACGACGACCGTCTGCCAGCAGAATCGATTCGAGCCGGCCGGCGACAGGATCGAGTTCGACCGCATCCACCTGGCCGCGGATTTCCTCGACACCATTGAGCATCGCGTGCGTGCGCAGGAGTTCGGCAAGCTTGTCGGTGTTCAGCTGCAATCCATAGTCGAGCGGTGGACCCGCAAGGTTCAATCGTTCCTTCCCGGCCATGCGGCCGAGTCGCGCGGCGACCGCACCCGGGGAAAAATCAGCATAGTCGAACTCATCACCACAGCTGCGCATCCTTACCGCATAGTGGTGAAATGGGATGAACCCGATATCGGCGCCATATTTGCCATACGCACGTATGCAGACTTTACCCAAGCCATGCCAGTCGAGTAATCGGCTCCCCAGCCTGTACGTCGCTGCCGTGCGCCGGATCAGCTCTGCCTCGTCGATTCCGACATGCCGGAAAAATTCCAGGGTCTGCGGCAATGTGTACTGGACCGGCTCTATATTGACGAGATCCGGCAGTTCGACAACAGCCGCGGACCACGGCATCCCTTTGAGGGAACTGGCGAACGCGGCAGCTGCCGTCCAGGCGGCAAGACCGCCGCCGACGATCACAACGCGCTCGACCGGTGCACCCCCCATCAATCGACCTCGTCCGGTGCGGCACAGCACCGGCTTATGACTGTACTGTGCTCGGACATAGCGACAGCCGCTTTGCTCACGTGCGCCCGAATTTCCGCCAGCCGGGTGCGCACATTCTCCGTTCCGAGACAATCGACGCGCGGGTCATACGCCGCGGGGACAATCCCCTGGCCGATGTAAACGGCGACCCAGTTGGCTTCGACGAACAGCTCACCCTTGCGATGCGACGCAACGCCCCGCTCGTGGAACAGCCGCATGCGGTAGTCAAGTTCGTCGGGAACGACCATGTTGCGGCAGTAACGCCAGAACTCGCTGTCATCCCTTTCGGTGGCCTTGTAATGCAGGATCACGAAATTCCGAACTTCATCGAACACCTGGTTCAGGCTCTCGTTGAATGCCCGGATGTCGGGGCCGCAGAACTCCCGGTCCGGAAAGAACTCCAGCAGTTTCATGATGGCCGCCTGAATCAGGAATATGCTCGTCGATTCCAGTGGCTCGAGGAATCCGCCGGACAGCCCGATCGCCACGCAATTGCGGTTCCACATGCGGTTCCGCTTGCCCGGCACGAAACGCAACAAGCGTGGCTCCGCCAGTGCGCGCCCCTCGACGTGTCTCCCGAGCAGGTCCGCGGCCTCCTCACATTTCATGTGTGCGGAACTGAATACGTGACCGTTGCCGGTGCGATGCTGCAACGGAATGCGCCATTGCCAGCCCGCCCGGTGGGCGATTGCGCGGGTGTGCGGCAGCATGGCCCCGACATTCTTGGTCGGAAGCGCCAGTGCACTGTCACAGGGCAGCCAGTTCAGCCACTCGGTATAACCGGTGTGCAGCGCCTGCTCAATGAGCACCCCGCGAAAACCCGAGCAATCAATGAACAGTTCGCCGCTTATCGCCTCCCCGCCGTCGAGCACGACATGGTCGATATGGCCGTCGCTCGCGCGTAGCTGCGCCGCGACCACTCGGCCCTCGGTGCGAACGACGCCGAGCGACTCCGCAAGCCGTCGCAGAAACTGTGCGTACCGCGACGCATCCAGGTGAAATGCGTACGCATAGGTCGAATACACGGAGTGCCTGTCGTCTGTCGGATAGGCGAAGCGGCCGAGTTTCGCAGCCACTCGAGCCATGCAGTATTCACCGAAGTCGGCCGGGTCTCCGGCGAGCCGTCGGCTGGCCCAGTAGTGATGGAAGCTGACACCGTTCATATCGCGGCCATAACTTCCGAACGGGTGCATGTAGACATCGCCGTGGCGGCGCCAGTTGACGAATTCGATGCCGAGCTTGAACGTTGCGCGCGTCTCACGCATGAATGCCGCTTCGTCAATGCCGAGGCGCCGGTTGAAATCGTGAATGGCGGGGATAGTTGCTTCGCCGACGCCGACCGTGCCGATCTCCTCCGACTCGACCAGTCGGATCGAGCACCGGGCGGTCCCGACGACGCGCGCGAGCGCCGCGGCCGTCATCCAGCCCGCGGTTCCACCGCCGACGATGACGATACTGCGGATGTGTCGGTCTTCCATACGCCGGCTGGCAGTGGTCAATGCCTGGCGTAGTTCGGCATGCCGACTCGCCGTTTCAGCCAGACATCGTGCGGCGGCAGTTTCTGCCGCGCCAGCGCGACCCGCGCGACGATTCGTCGATGCACCGCTGTCGGTGGCAACTGCTGACCGAAGCGCTCCCGGCATTCCTCACGCATGAAGTCCATGCCGTACAGGATCGCTTCGTAGCTGGATCGCGTAAACAACTTGCCGGTGTCGATCGGCGATCGCTGGTCGCCAGGCAGTCCGGACGCCGGTAGCGGATCGCGTTGGCCCGGCAGAAACTGGTCCTGAAAATCGATCGCGGACACCGGCCGCATGCGCCAGAAGTCGAGCTTGGCTTTCAGCCGGTCGTTGACCCGATCGGGCTGTTGCACCTCTCGCCAGAACGGCGTGTCGATGCGCCGCGCGAGGCAATAATGCAGGTTGATGAAATCGAGCACCTCGCAGAAGCGGTTTGCAAGAATCCGGTTATAGCGGTACGCCATGACGTCCATGTCGGCATGCCAGGGAAAGTGCTCGGCCAGCATTACGGCCGCCAGATCGCTCAGGTACAGCCCCGTCGATTCCAGCGGTTCCAGGAAGCCGCCCGACAGGCCGATTGCGATGCAGTTGCGGAACCATGCCTGTTCCCGCATGCCCACCTTGAAGTGCACGACTCGCGTCGCGAGGCGCCCGGCGTGTGCACCTTCGTAGGCACGTAGCTCCCGCTCCGCTTCCTCTGCGCTCACGAAGGCGCTCGAGTGAACGTAACCTACGCCGCGTCGGCTGTGCAGCGGGATGTCCCAGACCCAGCCGGCCGACAACGCCGTAGCCTGCGTATATGGGCGGACGAAGCCCGGATAGTGTACGTCGTATGGCACGGGCATGACGATCGCCCGGTCGCACAGCAGCCATTGCGAATAGTCGATCCACTTCACGCCAAGCTGCTCCTCGATGAGCAGCGACGCGAAGCCGGTACAGTCGATGAACAGGTCGGCCTCGAGCCGCTGCCCGCCGCGCGTGTTCACGGCCGCAATATGTCCGCTCTCGTGCATCACGACGTCTGTCATGTGGTCGCGGTGATGTGTAACGCCTCGAGAGGTCGCGATTTCGCACAGATGATCGGCGAATAGCAGCGCATTCATGTGAAATGCGTAAGTGAGCTTCGGCCCGAAGTCCCATGGCCCGAGCATTTGCGGCGCCAGATTCCACTCACACAACCGTGGCTGGGGCGAGATCGTCTCCATGAAGGGAATCGAGCGGTCGCTCATCAGCCAACGGGGCCCGGCGTCGTCGATCGGCGTCGGCGTGTACCGGTGGAATGCATGGTAATAGCCCTCGCCCCGGTTATTCAGCCAGTTGACGAACTTTATTGCCTGCTTGAACGTGCCTTCCGTGCGGCGCATGAACGCACGTTCATCGATTCCGATTACGGCCAGTACGTGGTGGATGCTCGGGACGGTAGCCTCGCCCACGCCAATCCTTGGCACGTCCGGCGATTCGAGCACGGCGATATCCACTTCGCGCCCGGCATGATTGAGCGCGGCATCCAGGTATGCGGCGCTCATCCAGCCGGAAGAGCCGCCGCCTACTATGAGGATACGCTTTGCCGCCATGCTCAGCGGCCTGTCGGCGTTGGCGCACCGCCATACTGCTGCATGCCGAGCTCCTGCTGCAGCCAGAGGTGGTGCGGCGGCAATGTGCGCGCCGCTACGCTGAGTGAATCGAGAACTTCCCGGTAGATGCCCGGCCGCGAGCGGCGGGCGCCATACCAGTGGTCGCATTCCTCCGTCAGGAACTGCATGCCGTAGAGAATTGCCTCGTAGCTATGCAGCCCGAAGAGGCTCCCCGTGTCGATCGGCGGACGGAAGTCGCCGTCCTCTGCATGGCCCGGCAGCGGAGCCATCGGTTGCCCCGGGAAGTACTGGTCACGAAAATCCGCGGCCGACGGCGGCTTGACCCGCCAGTAATCCAGCTTCGCGCGCAGCCGCTCACATACGCGCTCTGGCCGCCGAACTTCGCGCCAGAAGGCCGAATCGTCTCGCCTGCCGAGGCAATAGTGCAGATTGATGAAATCGAGGATCTCATGGAAACGGTTGGCCAGGATGCGGTTGAAGCGAAATGCCGCGACGTGGGTGTCTCCGCCACAGGGAAAGTGCTCCGCGAGAATGACCGCGGCCAGGTCGCTCAAATACAGCCCGGTCGATTCCAGCGGTTCAATGAAATTTCCGGCGAGGCCGATCGCCACGCAGTTGCGGACCCACGATCTTTGCCTGTAACCCACTTTGAAGTGCACGAAACGGGTGTCCAGCGCGGTGGCGTGGGCACCTTCGAACGCGCGGATTTCGCGCTCGGCATCCTCCCGGCTGATGAAGGCACTCGAGTGGACGTACCCCAGAGAGCGCTTGTCCTGCAACGGGATTTCCCACACCCAGCCGCCCGACAGGGCCGTCGCGGTCGTATACGGGCGCACCGCGCCGGGGTAATGACGTTCGTAAGGCACAGCCATGGTCACGGCACGATCGCACAACAGCCACTGCGAGCAATCGACCCAAGGTACCCCGAGATGTTTCTCGATCAGCAGCGCGTTGAAGCCGCTGCAGTCGATGAACAGGTCCGCCGCGAGCCTCAGTCCGCTTTTCGTGCCGACCGCCGCTATGTCGCCGTTCTCGCTCATCTCGACCGTGGTTACCGTGTCGAGGTAGTGGCGTACGCCACGAGCAGTTGCCAGCTCGCATAGATAGTCGGCGAACTTCAGCGCGTTCATGTGATACGCGTACGTCAGCGGGCTGCCAACGTCGCGAGGCCCGAGCAACTCCGGCGCCAGGCCGAGTTCACAGAGAATCGGCTGGATGGACACGGTTTCCATGTAGGGTATCGAGCGATCGCTCATCAGCCAGCGCTGGCTGGAGCGATCCAGCGGCACCTTGTTGAAGCGCGAGAATGGATGGTAGTAATAGCCATTGTCCCGCTCGAGCCAGTTGACGTACTTGATTGCTTGCTTGAAGGTGCCGTCGACGCGGCGCAGGAATTCGTGCCGACCGATACCGATCACATCGAGGATGTGATTGATATGCGGGATTGTCGCCTCGCCGACGCCGATTCGCGGCACGTCAGGCGATTCGACCAGACCTATCTCGACCGTTCGATGCTCGCCGTGATTCAGAGCCGCATTGAGATAGGCGGCGGCCATCCAGCCGGAAGAGCCGCCGCCGACGATCAGCAGGTGCTTTATTTTCACCGCGATGGGCGTCTGTCCGGTGCGAACTGCGGTGCCCCGAGTGCCTGCTGCAGCCAGACGTCGTGGGCGGGCAGCTTGTCGAGCGCCGCCGCGACCCGTTCGACAATCGGTCGTGCCACCTGCGTGGCAGGTCGATTCGAACCGAACCAGACGTCGCATTCTGCGCGCAGGAAATCCATGCCGTAGAGAATTGCCTCGTAGCTGTCGATGCCAAATAGGTCCGCGGTATCCACCGGCGGCCGGTCGTCGCGCGTCGGCGTGTTCCCGCCGATCCTCGCCCGCGGCATCCCCGGCAGGAACTGGTCTTCGAAGTCGGACGGTGAAGGAGGCTTGATTCGCCAATAGTCCAGTTTGGCTCGCAAACGGTCATTGATGCGCTCGGGCCGCTGCACCTCGCGCCAGAAATCACTGTCAGTTCGGCGCGTCAGGCAATAGTGCAGATTGACGAAATCGAGAATCTCGTAGAAGCGATTGAGCATGATGCGATTGAAGCGAAATGCCAGTGCCTCCATGTCATTACGATACGGGAAATGTTCGGCCAGCATTACCGAGGCGAGATCGCTGAGATAAAGGCCGGTCGCCTCCAGTGGTTCAATGCAGTTTCCGGCGAGCCCGAAGGCGATACAGTTGCGCGTCCAGGCGCGCTCCCGGTGACCGACACGAAAGTGCACCACGCGAGTTTCGAGTTCCTCCGCATCGGGGCCCTCGAAGTTGCGCAGTTCCTGGTCCGCCGCCGCCGGGTCGAGAAAGTTGCCGGCGTGCACGTAACTCAGCGAGCGCCGGTTCTGCAGCGGGATCTCCCGAACCCACCCGGCCGACAGGGCGGTTGCCGTGGTACACGATCGAATGTGGCCCGGATAGTGACGCTCGTATGGCACGTCCATCGTGAGCGCCCGATCGCAAAGGAGCCACCGCGAGCAATCGATCCAGGGCACGCCGAGTTTCTGCCCGGCCAGTAAAGCATCGAACCCGGTGCAGTCGATGTACAGGTCCGCATCCAGCCGCAGGCCCGACGCCGTGTGTATGGCGACGATACTGCCGTCATCACCCACATCCACGTCCGCGACGCGCTCCCGGTAATGGCGGACGCCACGCCCGGTCGCCAGCTCACCGAGACAGCCGGCGAACTTGACTGCGTCCATGTGATAGGCGTGGGTCAGCGGCGGTCCGAGATCCCACGGTCCGAGCATTTGCGGTGACCGATGCTGCCTGCACAGCGCCGGCTGTATCGACACCGTCTCGGCGAAAGGAATGGAACGGTCACTGGAGAGCCAGCGCCTGCCGGTGCGGTCGATCGGCGATTCGCGGAATCGGTTGAAGGGGTGGTAATGAGTTTCCCCGCGGTTGTCCAGCCAGTTGTCGTAGCGGATCGCCTGGTTGAGTGTACCGTCGACGCGCCGCAACAATTCGTTGGCGCCGAGCCCGACCACCGCAAGGAAGTGGTTGATACTGGGAATCGTCGCCTCGCCCGCGCCGATGCGGGGCCGGTACGGCGACCCGACGAGCGCGATATCGGCAACTCGCCGACCGTCGCGGTTCAGCACCGCATTGAGGTAAGCGGCAGCCATCCATCCGGAAACACCACCCCCAACAATCAATAACTTATGCGGAAGGTATGGCATCGGTTCGGATCTCCCCGCCTCGCCGCACCCGGCACCACCAGGAAGGCTTCACGGCCACCGGGCGATGCTCACGCTCGTGTTGCTCGTTTACAACCAAGTACCATTTGCCTAAGCGAAGCCCAACGTGGTATATGCTGAAGGTAAATTCCGCAGTCGCATAAGAACAACGGGCGCCTTTGCGCGCCACGGGAATCGTGAAGACCGAAGGTACCGACATATCGTACCGCTATGATGCCAAAAGGGGATATGGCCTCATGAAAAGAACGCCACTGGCTACCGCCCTCAGTTCCATTCTCGCCACGGGTGCCCTGCATTATCCGGCTCAATTGCTTGCCCAGGCGGATGAAGCGGAGGACGACCGGACCCTCGAAGAAGTCGTCGTCACCGGATCCCGAATCCGCAAGGACGTATTCACCAGCTCGGCGCCAATGGAGGTCGTTGACGTCGAGGAAGCGTCGATCCAGGGCATTGCCAACGTCGGCCAGTTGCTCCAAACGAGCACCGTTGCGGCCGGCTCGCCGCAGGTGACCGCCGCCACCTCCTTCCAGTTCGTGACCAATGGCGGCCTCGGTGCGCAGACGATCTCCCTGCGAGGCCTGGGTGCGAACCGCACGCTGGTGCTCCTCAACAACCGGCGCGCGGGTCCGGCCGGCGTACAGGGCGCAACGTCCGCATTCGATCTCAACGTGCTGCCGCTATCGGCCATCGAACGCGTCGAGATATTGAAGGACGGCGCCTCCTCGATCTACGGCTCCGATGCCGTCGCCGGCGTGGTCAACATCATCACGCGCACCGACGAGGGGCTGACCATCGACGGATTCACCTCGATGCCGCAGGATAGCGGCGGTGAAGAAACCCGCGTCAATGCCTCCTGGGGCAAGGTGTTCGACCGCGGCCGCTTCCGCATTACCGGCGACTACGGCCTGCAGTCCCACCTGCGGCGCGGAGAGCGCGACTACTTCAATTGCGGCGAGCAGTACATCTTCGATTCCACGACCGGAGAGCGCGCCGACATCGTCGACCCGCGGACCGGGGATTTTCACTGCGAGGACCTGACCTGGGGCCATGTCTGGGTCTACGACTACGCTGATCCGAGCAACGTTCCGTCCTCCGCGTCACTGCTCGCACAGTTCGACTACGACGGCGACCTCGGCCAGTACGTGCCGGGCTACGCATCCGATCCGAACAATCCGACGTGGCTTACCGCGCCGACAGCGTGGTTTCCGGTCGGCTACAGCCGGGATTCGGATGCCGTCGTCCAGGACGACCACCCCTTCCAGGACCGCGAGTCGCTGTGGCCCGAGGTCGAGCTCATCACCTTCTACGGCGACGGCGAGTTTCAACTGACGGACCGGGTGACGGCCTATGCCGAGGTGCTGCTCAACCGGCGTACGACCAAGTCGGACGGCTATCGCCAGTACTGGTCGTATATCTACAGCGGCGACTTCGATTTCGGCTGCGGGCTGGGCCCCGGGTGCGGCAATCCGCTGAGCGCCGCCGCCGGCTGGTACGGCGCGCAATGGTACAGCCCGACGCCCATAACGGACCACAACGACGAAGAGGTCGAGGTCGACTATCAACGTTACGTCGCCGGCTTGCGCGGCGCGCTCACAGAGCAGTGGGAATGGGACCTGGCATTTCAGTACAGCCACTCCTCCGGCGATTACACCAACGACCGCGTATTCAACGATTCGATCAATGATCAGAACTGGCTCCTCGGTTCCTGCGAAGGCACGACGACGTCAGTCCGCGGCGTGCCCTGCATCGACGTGCCCTGGCTCGATCCGGAGCTGCACCGCGGCAATCTGTCGCAGGAACTCAGGGATTTCCTGTTCGGCGTCGAGACCGGCAATACCAAGTACACCCAGATGTCGGTCGACGCCTTCGTCACCGGGCCAACATTCGAACTGCCGGCCGGGCCTCTCGGCGTCGCGGCGGGCGTGCATTTCCGGGATGACGAGATCAAGGACGTGCCGGGAGAGATAACCTACAACCCGGAGACCGGCGAGAGCAACGCGTGGCTGGACGACGCCGCGGGCATAACGGAAGGCGACGACTCGACCGTCGCCGTGTTCGGCGAGCTCGATATCCCGATCCTCGCCGATCGCCGAGGATTCGAAAATCTCACACTGAATGCATCCGCGCGCTATACGGATGTCGATTCCTACGGGGACGACACTACCTGGAAAATCGGAGTGAACTGGCAGATCATTCCGTCGCTTCGGCTCCGCGCAAACCAGGGCACGTCATTCCGCACCCCGGCATTGTACGAGCTGTACCTGGCTGACCAGACGAGCAATATCGCCCAACGCTCGGATCCCTGCATCGACTACGCGGAAAACTACGCCGACGGCGTCATCTCCGAGAACGTGTTCCGCAATTGCGAGGCCGATCCCGCCGGGCTGCCACCCGATTACACCGGCGGCACCATCACGCCAACCGTGTACACCGGCGGCGGCGCCGGGCTCCTCGTAGCGGAGACGTCGGAGTCGAAGACCGTCGGCCTGATCTGGCAGCCGGAGTTCGCCGACCTGAGCGTGTCGATTGACTACTTCGACATCGAGGTCCTGGACGAGATCGATCAACTCGGCGGAGCCCAGATCGTTCTGAGTTGCTACGAGTCGGACTTCGGTTTCGCTTTCGGAAACACCGAGCCCCTGTGTCAGCTGTTCGATCGCAGCAGCGTCAACATGGGCCTCGACAACATCCAGGACAGCTTCATAAACATCGCCCGGCAACGCAATCGCGGTTACGACTACGCGGTGCGTTACGGGACCGAGCTCGGCTGGGGCAGCCTGTTGATCGATGTCCGCGCCACGCAGCAGGTCGAAGACGTACAGGCGTTGTTCGAGGATACGGCCGAAGACTGGAACGGCCGGGTCGGCGATCCGGAATGGGTCGGTCAGACGGACGTTACGCTGTCGCGCGACCAGTGGCAGTTCTTCTGGGGCGTGGACTGGGTCGGCTCATCGAGCAGCGAGGATGAGCTCGGCGGCGACACTGTCACGTACCGCGATGTCGACTATCGGGCCGTGCGATATACCGACGACATCTTCTATCATGCTTTCTCCGCCTCCTATGACTTCAACAACGGTCTCACCATTTTGGGCGGCGTCGCGAATGCTTTCGCCGAGGATCCACCCAGGCTGACGCTCATCCAGAGCGGCAACGAGTACACAATGGTCGGAAACTCCCTGTTGAAATCGCAGTACGACGCGGTCGGACGCCGCTACTTCGTCAACCTGACCTACAATTTCCAGTAGCGCACCGCAGCCTGCTAAATTATGTGCCGGCCTCGTGCCGGCACATTACTTTTTGGGGATACCCGATGCCGAGAGTGATCGCCAAGAGCGACAACCTCAACGAGATCAGCTCGAGATTCCGGCAATGTCCACTGACCGAGCCGGTGTTTCTCAACAGCGTGCCGAAATCAGGTACGCACCTGTTGCGTAACATCATGCGGATGTTCGTGCCCGTCGATCAGCAATACCACGAAGCTTTCATCCAGCATCCGATCCTGCGCCAGCACCAGCTCGCATTCTCGGAGGCGATGCCGCACCTGAGCTGGGGTCACCTACTGTTCTCCGACGATGCGGCGATCGTGCTTCGCCACACTCACCACGTCCTGATCGTAAGGGATCCGTACGACTGGGTGCTCGCCCGTACCCGCTTTTTTCTTTCGGATTCGTTTCAGGGAACTCTGGAGCACCTCAAAGGTGGAAACGTCTCGGTGGATGAAGTCCTGAATATGATGATTTTCGGCATCCATCAAAAGGCGCCCAGTCTGGACGATATTTACACGCATAATGCGGCATCCTGGCTCGGCACCAAGGTCAAATTGCTGCGCTTCGAGGATCTGTTGCATCACGTCACGCATTCAGATACTCGCGCGGCGGCTGCATTCTTCCAGGAGCTTCTCACGTTTTGCTCGATGGGCGAGCTACCGGACGACTGGCGCGAACGCGTATCGGCCGGTGCGGACCGGCGGCAGAGCGGCACGGCGCGGGAGAATCTTGCCGGCGGGCGGTTTGACATTCCGGACGAGTTGCCAGCCATGCAGAAGCGACTCGTCGACTACGCGGTCCCGGGGCTGCGCAGCTTACTCGGCTACACCTGAGTCGAACCTGGCGCGTTCCCGCGTAAAAGCGCGTGGCTCAGGGCGGCGCGTACCGCGGCACCGCCTACGCCATCGTGGCCTGGCTCGTCATCCAGGTCGTCGAAACCATACTGCCCGCATTCGGTTTCGGCGATGCGGCAGTGCGGATCGTCACCATCTTTTTTGCCGTCGGCCTCGTGCCCACGCTGGTGGTCGCATGGGTGTTCGAGCTGACACCCGAAGGGCTGAAGAAGGACGAGGACGTCGAGAGCCCTGATCCGGCGCCGCCGGGCAGGGTCCGCAGGCTCGATCAACTGATCGTCGTGCTCCTGATCCTGGCGCTCGGCTTTTTCGCCTTCGACTACTTCGCGATCGACCCGCAGCGAGCGGCGGCGCTGGACGCGGAAAAGTCGGCCGCTGTCGAAAAGGCGCGCCAGGAAGCGCGTGCCGAGGCACTGTCCGTGTCGGTCCCGGAAAAGTCGATAGCCGTGCTGGCGTTCGAGGACATGTCCCCCGGCAAGGACCAGGAGTACCTGTCCGACGGCATCGCGGAGGAACTGCTCAACCTGCTGGCCCGGATTCCCGACCTGCGCGTGATCTCGCGATCTTCCGCTTTCTCCTACAAGGGCCGGAACGTCAGGCTTGGCCAGATTGGCATCATCATGGCCCGTCATTGACCGGATTCTGGGGCATCTGGGAGCCGCCGACGGCCGACTCGACCTGGCGCATCCGGGCCGGGGACCGCCAAGGGCTGAGCTGCCGTTTTGAGTGCATTTAGGATTATGGCGCGCCGGCCAAGTCTGCCTGGCTTTGGTCGCTGGCACCTGAACGGATTGCGTTGCTGAGCGGGCGGGGGAGATTCAGCCGGCGCTGGCGGGGATCAGCGCGCCGGCATACCGATGCACGCTGCGAGAGCCGCGACCATTCATGTCGTCACCGCACAGTCGTCACTCGCCGACTCGCTGAGACAGGGCGTTTGAAAGTACTATCCTCGATCGACGTCAATGACCGTACCGGCGTCGATATCCCGGTGTTCGACCCGGAGATCGGCGACTACGTCTCCGACGAATTCGAGGATACGGCCAGCTATGCGGTCGGCAACCTGTACGCGGCCTACAGTTTCGCGGACAGCCCACGATTCGCCGATTCGTTCATGGGCGGTGCGCACGTATGGCTCGGCATCGAAGACCTGTGGGACGAGGACGTCCCGATGATCGACCTGTGGGGCCAGGGATACGACCCGGCCATGTCCTACATCCGCGGGCGCTATTTCTACGGCGGCGTCCGGTTCGAGTTCTAGTCGAACCCTGACGAGGAACCGCTGTACGCGGCCCGGGCGGTGCAGCACTCGTCGTCAGGCGGCCAAAGCAGACTGCGAAGTAGCCTGCGCCGCAAGGCTCGGGCATGCTTGTGTCCACGCAAGCGCTGGAATAACTTTTCGGCGATCGCTTGACACAAGACGATCGGAGGGAGCGGGACCGATGGTGACTCAGCTTCGAAAGCCCGGACTCGGCGTATTCGCCGCCTGGACCATGGCAGCCGCTTCATCCCAGGCCCTCGCGGACACGAGAATCGTCCTGGTTGGCGGGCCGGACAGCCACGGGCCGGGCGAACACGCGTTTCACGACGGGATTGCCCGGTTCAAGGCGATACTCGATACGTCCGAGGACGTGCGAAATCGCGAGGACATAGAGATCGTCGCCTTCCCCGACGGCTGGCCGGCCATGAAGGATCTCGAAGGTACTTCGACGCTCGTCCTGTACTTCGACGGCCTCGACGTCCATCCCTTTCACGACGCGGGAAGGCGTGCGCAAATGGAGGAACTGATGAAGGCCGGGGTCGGTCTCGTCACCATTCACCAGTCTTCCACAATCCCCGCGGACGACAAGACCATCAGGATGCAGGAATGGCTCGGCGCTGCACGCTACGGCATGGTCGACCGCACGACCGAGACCGTGCAATTCGATGTCGCAGACGATCACCCAATCGCACGCGGTGTCCCGGAACTGATCCTGCACGACGAGTTCTATCCGACGATCCGCTTCATCGAAGGCCAGGGACAGGTCTCACCGATTCTCACCGGCGAGATGCGCACGGAGGACGATCCCTCCGAGCGGACCCGTGTCGCGGCCTGGACCTATGAACGTGCAGGCGGCGGGCGTTCATTCGGGTTTACCGGCGGGCACTATCTCCGGACCTGGGAATCGCCCGACATGCGCCGGCTCCTCATGAACGCCGTCTTCTGGACCGCAGGCCTCGAGGTTCCCGGAGACGGCGTCGACGTAACGGTCGACCAGTCGGTCGTGGTCCGTCCAGACAACGTCCAGGTATTGCCGCAGGACTGGGGACGGATCGAATGGTATGTGTCCGGTCTCCTCGGCAACTCGGATACGATGACCACCGGACTGGCCGTGATCGAGTCCGGAAAATCGAATCCCCGACACTACCATCCCAATTGCGACGAAGTTCTGACCGTACTCCAGGGGCATATCCGGCACACGATGAACGATGTGACTGTCGAGATGAAGACGGGAGATACGGTCAGCATTCCGCAGGGTACCCGGCACAATGCCACGAACATCGGCGATGAAGACGCGCACCTCGCCATCAGCTTCTCGAGCGCCTGGCGCGAAGTGGTCGGCGAATAGCTGCTCCGGCTCCGCCCGGACTGCGGCGCCGGTGATCATCGCCGGCGCACTGGCGGCGGTCATCGCGTGTGCGGCGCGCGAGCCGGCGACAGGCTTGACGAGTGCAAGGGACAAGCTGAGCTTTCACTACGACGCGCAGCGCACAGGCTGGAACGATAACGAAGCCCTACTCACACCGGAGAGCGTGGCGAACGGAGACTTCGGCCTCCTGTGGAGTTCGCCGCAGTTCGACAGCGTCCTGGACCGGGAGCCGCGCCTGTTTGCCTCGCCGCTGTACAAGAACGAAGTAAGGATCACCGCGGGTGAGTACACGGGAATCTCCGGCCCGGTCGTGTACGCAGACAGCCACCACGGGTTCGTGTATGCGGTCAGCGCATTCGACTCCGGACAGGTACGGAAAGGACAGATATTGTGGCGAAAGCGCCTGATCAATTCGGGCTGCGGCGAGGAGTGGGGACTACTTTCGACGCCCGTCATCGACGCAGACCGTGACCGGCTGTACGTAGTCACCTGCGACACGCAACGCCGGTTCGAGGCGCATGCGCTGAGTCTCGGCGGCGGCGAAGAAAGCGCCGGCTGGCCGGTACGCATCGACCGCGCTTCGGTGAACGCCCCCGGTGTGAGCAGGAACGGCAGCACGGACTTCCCCATCGAAGGCCATTTTCTACAGCGCGGCGCGCTGAATCTCAGCGCGGATGGATCCCGCCTGTACGTGCCATTCGGCGGCGACAGCGCGAGCGGCTGGATCGTCGCCATAGATACGGAAATCCCCGGTGTAGCGACGGCATTCTCGACGACACCGCGCACCGAAGAAGTTCAGGGCGGTATGTGGGCCTCGGGCGGTGCGTCGGTCGACAGCCAGGGCAGGATCCACATCGCGGCCGGCGCAAACGTCGCTGTCAGGGCGGAAGAACTGGGGATCGGTGGCATTTACTCCGGAAGCGCGCACAACTGGGGCCAATCCATCATTCAGCTCACGGACAGCGCGACGGGCTTCGAGCTCACGGGCACCTACACGCCGTTCAACTACTGCCTGACCCAATACAACGACATCGATCTCGGCGCCAGCGGCGCCATTTCGATCGATCTCGATCCGGCTGAAACGAGCACGCCCCGACTGCTGGCATTGCTGGGCGGCAAACAGGGCAACGCCTACCTGCTCGACCGGGACAGGATGCCCGGAGATACGGTTCAGCGGCCGCCCTGCAGCGACGATCCCGCAACGGACGGCTCACTGCACGCTCCGGAAGCACAGCCGCAGTTCGGCGCACCCGGGCCGATCAGCATCTTCGGCCCCTATTCCGACGAGTATGGATGGTTCGACCTGGCGAAGAGCCGCACGACCGGTGCCTGGTTCAGAGCTGCCGACGGCACCAGCTACCTCTTCGCGACAGGCAGTGCGAAAGAAGCGGAGGATTCCGGCGTCAGCATTCCCCCGGGACTCGTGCGCCTCGAAATCGTGACGGAACCGGGCAAGCCCGCGTTCCTTCGCATCGACAAGGTGGAGATGCAGACTGCCTTCAAGAACCCCGGCTCACCGATAGTCACGAGTGACGCCGGGCAAGACGCGATCGTTTGGGTTGTCGACCTCAATGCGCCGCGCACTGTCGAACTTTGGGGTGCAGACGTACCTCAACCGATCCTGTACGCGTTCGACGCCCTGACCCTGGACCTGTTGTGGAAGAGCGAAGAAGGAGAGCTGGAGACGACGGGCAAGTACAACGAGCTCGCAGCCGTCAACGGCGTCGTCTACGTGGGCACCGACCGCATCCAGGCATTCGGCGCCGGCGCGAAAGAAGAACCACGCGTCGAACCATCCTTCGTGAGGCTCTTCGATGGCGAAAGCCTGAATGGATGGCGTGGTGACGAACGCTACTGGTCTGCGAAGGACGGCATACTGACCGGGAAGGCCAATGCGCCCATCGAAGCCAATACCTTTCTGATACATGAACGAACTTTCGGCAATTTCGAGCTGCAGTTGAAGTATCGCTTTCTGACGCGCGCCGGAAACTCCGGGCTCCAGTACAGAAGCCGCCCCGAACCGAATCACGAGTTCGGGGTGATCGGTTACCAGGCGAATATCGTTACGCCGGATGCGAATGAACGCTTCGCCATGTTGTGGGACGAAGACGCCCGTGGCGGGCTGGGTTTCCTGGGCGAGCGGGTGAACGTGCTCGATGGCGCAGAGCACAGGCAAATCGCGTCATCCCTGGCGGGTGCGCCAGTCTTCGAAAAAGCCGTGAAATCCTATCCCGAGTGGAATGAGTTGATTGTTCTAGCCCATGAGAACCGCCTGGTTCATGCAGTGAACGGCTATCTCGCCGTTGACGTCACAGACAACGATCTGCATGGACGCGCCATGGCCGGCATTCTTGGGCTGCAGCTTCATGCGGGTGAACCCATGGGCGTGGAATTCAAGGACATCGAGGTCCGGGAGATCGACAGCCTCTCGGGTGTTGCAGGACGGTTCCTGGAGTTTCCTGTCGAACCCGCGGCAGAACCGAACGCCGCGCATGGACAGAAACTGTTCGAGGCGCGTTGCGCTACGTGTCACACAAGCGGAATCGCCGGCGTGCCGCAGCGCGAGGCGCTTGCAGGGCTCGACACGGACCGGATTCGCGACTCGCTCACGGTCGGCACGATGCGGGGCCAGACCAACGGACTGAGCGCCGCGGACATCGCCGCTATCGCCGACTATCTGACCAGTCCGGACGTGGGCGAATGATGCGTGGCCGCGCAGTCCGTAACATCACGGGCGCCGCCGGATTGCCATCGAGCGACGTCAGTTGAATTCGAAGCCGAGGCCGAGGAGCAGCGCGAGGTCTTCGTGGTCGGCCTGCTCCACCGGTGGGTTTCGTAGTCGAAATCGAGCGAGACATTCGAATACAAGAGATCGGTGATCGCATAGTTCACGCCGGTGCTGGTCTTGAAGATCGTGTTGCTGCGGCCTGACAGGTTGTCCGTGATCGTGTGGTTATGGAACACCGCGAAATCGCCGCCCAGGAACTCGTGCCGGAAGCGCAGCGCCCAGACCGCGACGGCGCTCTCGTTGGTGATCGTGGTGTATTCTTCGTCCAGGTAACCAGCGCCGAGCTTCACGCTCAGTTCCTTCCTCGGCGTCTTCCAGATGTCGTAACCGATGCCGGCGCTCAACTGGTGCCCAAGCCGAGGGCGCACCTGACGCGCTATCACGGTATCTTCGCCCCGTACAGCGCGCTGCGGGATCGGGTGGTTCCCCGGCCAGGCGTTGCTTGCGCGCCCGCGATGGACAAGAGCGAGGCGCAACGCCACCGGTGCATGCGGTGGCGCAGCGCTTAAAGCGCGTATTTCAGATCGAAATAGACACTTGCCTGCGCTGCGGCGGCTGGCTGCGGGTGGTTGCGAGCATCGAGGAGCCATCCGTCGTTGATTGGATACTGGCGCATCTGGGAGCCGCCGACGGCCGAGTCTGCCTGGCTTTGGTCGCTGGCACCTGAACGGATTGCGTTGCTGAGCGGGCGGGGAGATTCAGCCGGCGCTGGCGGGGATCAGCGCGCCGGCATACCGATGCACGCTGCGAGAGCCGCGACCATTCATGCCGTCACCGCACAGCCATCACTCGCCGACTCGCTGAGACAGGGCGTTTGAAAGTACTATCCTCAAGAACCTGATCGTCCTGCTGCGCCGGAAAGTAAGACTGCGTGAGGTTGACCTGATACATGCCGTCGCTCCGCCCTTGTGCGGAATTTGGCACAGGTCGCCCATTGGATCGATAGAGATTCTGGTGCGTTGAGCTGATCTTAGTTCGCGCCGGCCGGACGGTGCGGACTGTTCGCTGGCCACTGCGGCTTTGTATCCGCGTTCGCGACAGCTTCCGTCAGCGCGAAATAGAAGCGGTGAAAATCCGCCTGCGCCTGAAAATCGATCGGTGTGGTCACGTCGTCTTGCGGCGCGTGGTAGCGGTTCTCGTACCAGTCGCGATATGCCGCCGCCGCGTGCGCATCCGTCTGATCAAAGCCAAACAGAAAGCTCACCGCCGGCACGCCGCGTTGCATGAACGGCCAGTGATCGGTGCGCCGCAGCAGGTTGCGCTCCGGCTCGAGATCCGGCCGCACTTCGATGCCCATAGGCCCCGCGACCTCGCGCACAGTTTGCCCGAGCGTTGAATCATCCAGCGCCAACGTCGTCAGAATCCGCAGCGGATAGAGCGGCCGCAGCTGATCCAGGTTCAGCACCGCAACCGGCGTCGGCGCCGCCGGTGTCGGATGCGCCGCAAGCCAGCGTGACCCCCACAAGCCTTTCTCCTCAGCCGTGACCGCCGCGAAGATCACTGGCCGGCGAAAGCCTTGCCCGCGCCGCGCATCGGCAAACGTGATCAAAGTCGCGACGTAAGCCGCATCATCGAGCGCGCCATTGTAGAGATTGTCGCCGTTCACCGGCGTGCCGTAGCCATAACCGTCCAGGTGCGCGATCAGCAGCACCGGCTCGTGCGCCAGCGCAGGGTCCGTTCCCCGCAGCACCGCCAGCACATTGTCCGAGTTGTAGCTGCGCTCGCGCGTGGCAAAACGCGCCTCGAACCGCGCTGGAAAATCGAATGATGCCATGGCCTCGCCACGCGCGCCGCGCGCGAGGATGTCTGCGCCGTTTTGGTCGCTTGCGTTGGCGATGTCCGTGAACGCCGCCGCGTCAAGCCGCAGCGACGGAATGGATTGCGGCCGCGGCGAACCGTCGGCCGGCACGACCGTGCGCGCATAAGCCAGCGGCCAGCGCGGCGGCTCGATGGTGAAGCCCATGTCGTCCACGCGCATCATGGCGAGCGCACCCGCCGCGCTTGCGGCTTCCATCTGCGCGGCGATCAGCGTTTGCCCGGTCCGCCGCGTGCCGAAGCACACAACGACCGCCCCGCGCACGCCTGTCATGTCCGCCGCTGCGCAATAGCCACGAAACACCAGCGGCGCATCGAGCCGCTCAACCATGCCCCAAGTGGGCGTCACCGAGATCTCGTGCAGAAACCGCAATGCGCGCGCGTTGCCGTCGGCGTAGTTCACCGAAAACGACGTGCCTTCGCTAGTCACCTCGATCTCGTCGAAGCTGATGCGCTGGAAATACCCGCCGTTATCGCCCGCAGGCTGTAAGCCCGCGCGCGCGAAGCGATCGGCGACATAGGCAGCGGCGCGGTCATAGCCGGCCGAGCCGGTGTCGCGTCCTTCCATGTCGTCGCCGGAGAGTGCTTCGGTCGTCGCCCACCACGCCGCTGTCTGCGCATCGGTTGCGCTCACGGCACTTGCGCAAGCGGAGAGCGCAAAAGCTGCGCATGCGATCGTAAAGCTTCGTATGATGTCCATGTGCGCGATCCCCAATCCGGGAGGATAGTCGGGCCGCGGCGCGGACGATGTCAACGCAAAGGGCCGTTCAGTCGCCGAGCCAAGCCGCCAAATCGCCCAGGGCGCGTTCCGCCATCGCAAGCTTCTTGGCCCGTCCGCGGTCTTCGCCTTTGAGCTTCTTACCATCGGACCCATGCGCCGGCGCCTCGATCGGGGGAAACAGGCCGAAGTTCACGTTCATGGGCTGGAATGAAGGGCGAACTATAGACGCGGGCAGCCGGAGCGGATAGCGGATATTTTGAACCGCCCTCCGGGCTTGCGGCAGGGGCGCGTAAGACCCCTCATCTCAGCTTTCAGCGGCTCTGTTCCTTGATCACGGCCTCGAACGCCTCGCGCTTCTGCGCGTGGAGCCGGCGATAGCCGTCGCGATCGACTAACGCCTCGGTGCCTTCGGCATTCATGCGGGCGCGCTTGCCCTCGAGGTCGAAGAAGCTCGCGTGCGCGGCCAGGAAGATGTCCGGCTTCAGCGACGCCAGCCGCTCGAAGGTCTGGCGGTAGTCGTCGGCGATGCCGGGGTAGGACGGGTCCTTCACCAGCCGCGTGCCGGGGTTCACCGTCGTGCTGCCCGGGAACACCACCGCGTACGTCTTGCCGCCGTCAGTCGCGCTCATCGTGTAGGTGGCGCAGCCCGGTGTGTGCCCCGGGGTGCGGATCGCCGTGAGCGACACGCCGCCGAGCTTGATGACGTCGCCGTCCTTCAGCACGACGTCCACCTTCACCGGCTCGAAATGCGCCTCGGACCGCTTGCCGAGCAGGTAGTCCGAGGCGCCGCCGTCGGCGACGAGGCCTTCGTCGCCCTTCATGATGCGGACGCTGCCCTTGCTCAGCGCTGCGAAGTGCGCCAGCGTGCCGACGTGATCGAAGTGCGCCTGCGTCGTCAGCAGGATCCTGATCTCTTCGGGATTGAAGCCGAGGGTGCGGATCGACTGCTCGATCGCACCGGCCATGCTGGGCACGGCGCCGTCGATCAGGATGTGGCCGGCCGGCGTGGCAATCAGATAGGCGGCGAGGTCCTTCGTGCCGACGTAGTGGATCGGGCCGACAATCTTGAAGGGCGCGACCGGCGTCGTCCAACCCGAGTTGTTCAGGTTGACCTGCGGCGTCGGCGCCGCCGGCTGTTGAGCCGTCACGACGGCGACACCGAGCAACAACGCCGCCGCGCATCCCACGAGTCCAGTGATCCGCATGGCGGAAAGTCTAACAGCCTGCCGAATCAGGCGCGCGCGTCGAAGCCGCCGACGTATTCCTCGACGCGGCCCTTCCCCTCGAAGACGAGGATGCTGGTGGAGGGCGAGAGTTGCCCCAGGTGTACATTGCGCTCCAAGGGGAGACTGTCGCCCATTTTAGAGACGGTCACTCGGGTAGCGTGAAGCTCCAGGTGAGCGTGTCTTCGCCGTTCTGTCGCGGCGTGCTCGAACTGCCCGAGATAGTGCGTGCATCGGTCATGTCACCGCTTCCGGATGCCGTGATCGGCGCGGCCGACCAAGGCGTCGTTTCCTGGTTGTTCGGGCCGTTGCAGCCGGAATCGTCCCGGACCGTAGCGTTGCTACCGTCGGCCCCGGGGATGCTCACGTAGAACTGGTAGAAACCGTCACGTGCCTCGAGGCCGCCTTCGACGTCGACCGTGTCGGATGCACTCGCATTGTCCGTGTAGTGGACGTTGCACGGTCCCAGCGCCGACACCTGGTTGCTTTTCCAGTCGCTCGTGTACGCCGACGAGATGCTCGCCGAACCGGAGATCGTCCAGGCACCCTCGTCTACCTTGCTCAGCGAGACCCTGACGATGGCCAGGTACTGCTGGGTGATCACGCTCGATGTCCCGTCGCCGATCTGCGTGACGCTTTCGCTCCACCTGCGCGTGATGGAGCCGTTCGGACCGCCGCCACCAACCGCCGCGGATCCTCCAGCCGACTGACCACCTGCCCCGCTCACACACCCGGACGATGACGACGCGTCGTCCGGCGGTTCCGCAGAGCTCGGGCAGGGCAATGGACTCGGCGATTCGCTGGCCGTTTCCGTTTCCGCTCCGCAGGCCGACAGCACCGCGACAATCAGCACACCGAGACAGACGATCAGCGGACGCATCGTTCCCTCCAGCTCGACGACGTGTCAGGAGCGCTCATCGGCGAACTATAGACGCGGGCAGCCGGAGCGGATAGCGGATATTTTGAACGGCCCTCTGGGCTCGCGGCAGGGGCGCGTAATCATTGATCGGATACTGGCTCGCATCTGGCAGCCGACGACTGCCGACTCGACCTGGCGCATCCGGGCCGGGCACCGCCAAGGGCTGAGCTGCCGTTTTCACCGCACAGTCGTCACTCGCCGACTCGCTGACACAGGGCGTTTGAAAGTTCTATCCTCAGTGTCTCGCAGGAATTTGCATGTGACTCTATCTGGTGGATTTTGGCTTGCTTTTTGCGCCTGGCAGGCCCTTTTCGTTGATGGCCATGCCGGCAGGCTCAGCCACCGGTGGTGATGACGGAGTACTTGTTGACGACGGCAGACTGACAGAAACACTAGTGGAAGTACTGACCGGCGCTGCCGTAGTCGACATGACTGAAGAAGAGCTCGACACACAAGTGGCTGCATCATCACAGTCGGTGGTCGAGACCTGCGTGCAAGCAGCGTCAATGCCATCACAGTCGTCATCAATTCCGCCCGAGCAAACGCGGTCGGCTTCGTCGCAGTCCTGATCACTGCCACTGGCACAGGTGCTGACAATACCATCACAATCCTGGTCGACACTTCTGCTACAAGACCGGTCGGCATCGTCGCAATCGCCAGCGACGGCGACTGCTTCAGAAAGTGTACTCGTGGCAACTCTGGCTTCCTGCGCCTGGCTCACCTGCCAGCAGGACAACAAGCTTGCAATTACAAGCGACTGGATCTTTATCGGTTTCATGATGCACCTGGTGGTTAACATGTTGGGAACAACTTTGGTTGGTAGCGGTTCCAATCTAACTCTGTTGTCACAGGTACAGTGGGAAGCAGCAGGACTATATTTGGTTTATGTGAAGCAGGGCGCAGCAGCCCTGTGATCCAATCGTCATTCCGGATCTCAAGGCTTGCCGAGATCGTTTCTGGTGTAGCTGTTGTTGTTTCTTTGGTGTTCTTGGATACACGGCATTCAGGAGAACACGAACGTAACCCGCTTTTCGGTTTATGCAAATCTGATCGACGAAATCAACGAAAACGACCGTATCAAGTTCGCCGGTCACCTGGCGCTTCAGCTTCGAGGCATTCTTCCTGGACCTCATCTTTGAAATGTCATACTCCTTTCTCATTTCAACGGCCCTTCGTAGAACTTGCGCTCCCGCCTTGACGCTGTCGGTGCGGCGACCACGGCTGCTGCACAAGCAGACAAACCCTCCGCCGCGCTCAACGCGTGAGCAGTTTCCTTCGTCCCATCGCGATGAAACTCGCCACGAACATGAGCACGATAAACATGGTCAGCCAGTCGAGCGGTGCAGGCGCGGCCACGAAGCCGAGATGGGCCAGGATCGCCCATCCGCCGCCGAGCACCAGGATCAGGTAGAAGGTCATATTGCCGGTCTCGTACGACAGTGTGCGCCCCAGCTCGTCCGACAGCCGCCATGTCGCGATCCCCAGCACGGTAAGGATGGCGATCAGGACCAGCGCGCCTGCCAGGGCGGCAGCCGGGGGCAGCACGCCTCCTGGCCCGGCAAGACTCAGCCCGATCAGCAACAGGCCGCAAGCGGCCATCCAGACGAAGCTGTAAATGAGCAACCGGCCGCGTTCGCGCATCTCCTCGGCTGCCACCTCGTCGTCGATGATATCGGCGCCCGTGTGAGCGCTCGCCGTGGCGAGGGTGCCGAGGACAGCGAAGAAGATAAGGACCGAGCCTGTCACGGCGGCGACCCACTCCGAGGCGCCCATCGCGCCCAGGACGCCCGCGACGGCCAACGCGCGGAAGCCCCACACGAAGAGCAGGAAGAGCAGGATGGCCGCCGCATCCCTGATCACGAAATTGCGGAGGCTCCGGAGGCTGATGGGCCGCTTCCGGCTGCTGAAGCCGGTCAACGCCATCGAGAAGATCAAGCCCAGGCCCAGCGTCGCCGCGAGCTGCTTCGATCGGGGCAGCTCGCGCAGCAACGCGCCGACGCCGTCCTCTTGCAGGAGCGAGACGCCGCCGCACACGACAAGGATGTAGCCGATGGCTCCCACGGCGCCCCAGGCCGCGAAGTTGCGCCAGTTCGGCACGGGCTTGGTCGTTCGCGATTGCCATCATTCCTCCTCCGGTTCCCAGTGGTCGACGAACAGCTCGGGCACGGCGACGCCGAACAGCTTGGCCATGCGCAGAGCCAGCGGAAGGCTGGGATCGTACTTGTCGGTCTCGACCGCGTTGATCGTCTGGCGCGAGACGCCGAGCCGCCGGGCCAGCTCGCCCTGGCTCCAGCCACGCCCCTCGCGCATCGCCTTCAAATGGTTTTCCAACGCGCCCACTCCTGCCTGTAAAGAACTCTTTACAGGAAGCCCGCCTGGCTGTCAAGAGTTCTTTACAGCTCGCGGCCGCGCTAGCCGGCGTAGCCGCCTTCGTCGAGATACCTCTGCTCTTCGGGCGTCATCGTCCGTTCGAGAATCGGATTGCGATGCGGAAACCGCCCGAACCGGCGAATGATTTCGCGGTGATGCTCCGCGCGCGCGAGATCCGCCGGGCCGATGGCGCGTGAAAGCTCAACCGCGCGATCCTGATCCGCCAGGCTCTCGGAGTGCCCGAACGGCAGAACCAAGAACACGCGCAGCTGTGCGGGAATCTCGCGATCATGCCCGGCGGCGAAGGCCGCGTCCGCGGTCACGCGCGCAGCCTCGTCCGTGGCATACATGCGCGGTGTGTCGCGAAAAGAATTGCGGGGGAATTGATCGAGCAGGATCACGAGCGCGAGCGTGCCGTTCGCGTTGCGCATCCAGTGCGCAAGCTCGCCGCGCGCGGCCGCCTCGTGGGTCGCGAGGAAGCGCTGTCGAAAACGCCGGTCGAAGTCGGCGTCCTTTGCGAACCACAGGGCGGGGCCAGCTGCCTGCCAGAACGCAATCACGTCGTCGGCCTCCGCCGACGGATGCTGAACGGCCGCAGGGGCGGCAGCCGTCTTCAGGGCGAGTTGGCCGCATCCGGTTGCGGTAAAGGCCGCCGCCAAGGCGGCGCCGAGTGCGAGCTTGTTCATCGAAGTACTCCTTATAGGCAGCTGGGCCAATGGGGTTTCGGGGTGGGCAGCTTCCCGCGGGTAGCATGCTGAATCCAGTGATATGATTTCAGCGATATGCTGAATGAAACTGACCTCTCCCGCGTGGACCTGAACCTGTTCGTGGTGTTCGAGGCCGTATTCGAGGAGCGCCATGTTGGCCGCGCGGCCGACCGGCTGAAGCTATCGCCGTCGGCGATCAGCCATGGGCTCGGACGCCTGCGCGGGCTGCTCAACGATCCGCTGTTCTTGAAGCACCCGAAGGGCGTGGTTCCGACAGCGCGCGCCGAAGCGCTGGCCGAGGCGATCGGCCTCGTGCTCGCGCAGGCGCGGCACGTGGTCGGAACCTCCAATCCGTTCGACGCGGGCCGGTCGACTCGCAAGTTCACGATCGGTGCTCCCGACGGCATCGGGGCGGTCGCACTGCCGACGGCACTCGCCGCGATACGCCGCGACGCACCCGGCATCGACGTGAGCATCCGGGACCTGCAACCGCTCGACGCACTAGCGGCGCTCGACGCTCGCGCAGTCGACATCGCGCTGTATCCGCTCGATGACATGCCCGCGCGCTGCGCGACGCGAGTGCTCTACGAGGAAGATTTCGTGATTGCGGCGCGCAGCGGCCACCCGTTCGCGCAGTCGCCGACGCTGGAGCGCTACTGCGCTCAGCAACACTTGCTCGTATCGCGCACCGGCGATGCGCGCGGTTTCGTCGACCGAGTGCTCGCCGAGCACGGCGTGTCGCGCCGCGTGATGCTGACGATTCCGAGCTTCATTTGGGGGCTAGCGATCGTGGCCGAGTCAGATCTGCTCGCGGCGCTGCCGCGCAGCCTCGTGCGTGCGCACGGCCCGCGCTTCGGGGTCGTGGCCGTCAACGCGCCGGCGGACTTCGGCCGGTTCCGCATTCACGCCGTCGCACGCGACGTCGCGATGATGGACTTAGGTGTCGCGTGGCTCATGGATGTGCTCCAGCGCTCCGCGCGCGCGGATGAATGAGCGCTGACCGTCGTGCGGGTTCCATTTCGACGCAAACCGATCGCCGGTGCGATCCAAGGAACGAGATCTTGTCGACCCGCGGCCTAGCTCCCTACCGCGAACGCAACTGCATTGTTAATGGAGTAGATGGTCCCGTCGGGCCCGACGGCGGTTGGCGTGTACGACTGGCCGAGACCATTGTTGAAGCGGATGCGTTGCGACAATTGGTTGGTCGAAAGATCCCAGCGATAGAGGTAGCCGTCTTCGTTGTTGATGAGCATCGAGCTCGTGGCCGGGTCGAATGCGCCCGTGTTGACGCACCATTCACGAACGCCGCCGGCATAGTTGGCGTCCGGAGTCGGGCCGAGGATGGTCATGACTTCCGCCATCACCTGGATGCCCGAGATTGGATCGACCAGGGCGCTCGCAGGGTCCAGCACGGCCATGCGGTTCTGGCCGTTACCGGTGCCGGCGCCACCGTAGTTGTTGTACTTGGTGGCCAGTAGATAGGTCGACGTCCCGGCATACGACGGAACGGCCGAAGCCGGCACGACGGTCGGCGTATTGTCCCAGCCGAACGCGCCCGGAAGCCTCGTCTGCGACAACGTGGCATTGAAATGCAGCATCCAGCCGCGGTTGTTGTGCGACGGCAGGTTGGCCTCGAGCACGCCGAAGTACACGTCGCCGTCGGGGCCGATGGTGGGGGATGAGGTGGCATTGCCGGAAATGAGCGCCGGTGTTCCGGTGTCAGGATCGAGCAATGCTACGCGCGCCACCGGAGCGAGCGTCGTGCTGTCCAGCGCAGCAGATACCCGCGCCCCGCCGCGTTGCTCACCGCCACGTACAGCGTTGCGCCATCGATCGATAGTGCCGGCGCGCTGTTCATCGCGACACGATCGATGCCTGGGTCATCGGCAAGCAGCCTGGCCGCCTGCCACGTGCCGCTGCCGTCCGCCGCCAGCCGCGCGACGCCGCTGCTCAAGGCGGCGGGATTGGCCCCCGTGACGAAAAAGCCGAACCAGGCGTTGCCGACTGCATCCACGGTGATCGGCGTGCTGACCATGACGGTGTTATTCAGCTCCGCCTGCGCGGCGGCATAGACGTTTGCGCCATAGAACACAGCGGTCTGCAGAGTGCCTGCGGCCGAATCGACGTTATCGCGATAGAGAAGTTTGCCTCCGGCGCCCGGCGCATAGAGGCGTCCGTTGGCTGTCAGCGTCAGATTGAAGCTGGGAAACCAGTTGTGCGGCGGCACGACATAGTCGCTGGTGGCGTTCCACTGCAATGCGCCGTTGGAACCGCTGCGCGCCTCGATGCGGAACGCGCCCTGGGCCGTCGTCTTCACCGGCAGGAGCACCGTGTTGTTCGACGAAATGATCGGCGATCCGTAGTGCGTCAGCAGGTATTCGCCGTTGACGTAGGTCGGCGCCAGATCCACAGGTGCCTGCCAGATGATGCGATTGAGAGCAGGCGTTGCGACGCTGCTCACCGCCGTGTGCTGTGCATCGCCGCTGAACATGGGCCACGCCGGCCCGCTGACCGGCGGGCCTGGTGGACCCGGCGGCGGACCGGGCGTCGGGCCACTGTCACCGTCGCCGCAGGCGGGCAGCGCAGCGACCAGCAAGGCGCCCAGCAGCAGGCATGCACGGTGTTGCAGGTCAAACAGGTTCATTGACGAGCATAGTGGCCTGCACCAATTGCCCGCGCAATCCTTTCTGTTCGTCGCTGGCCACTGAACGGATTGCGTTGCTGAGCGGGAAGTGAAGGTTCAGCCGGCGCTGGCGAGAATGAGCGCGTCGGCATACCGATGCACGCTGCGAGAGGGGAAAGCTCGTGGGCGACTATCTTGAGGCTTTCAACCGTCTCGCGGGAGTCTACGACTCGGCCTCGGTCACTGCAGTCCAGCTGCTGTCGTGATCAAAGGTGTCCATCGCCGCGACGGCCGCCTCAGTGCCTTCGCCGAGATCCTTCTGGAAGACCACACCATCCTGATTGACGATGAACGTCATGATGCCGCTGACCTGGTATTCCGCCGGCCAGGCGACGAGCGCAAAACCCTCAGTCAGCAGGCCGTCCTTGAAGTATTCGCGGGAACCGCCGTTGGTGTTCTCGCCCTGGCGGTACAGCAAGCGATAGTGGTAACCGTGATACGGTGCGCCTGCAGTCGCGCGATATCCTTCGCCCGCCGCAGACGCCACAAACTCCCCTGCTGGGCTTGGCTCTTCGCCCTCACCGGTAGGCCAGTAGAGCCCGTTCTGCATGCCCTCGTCGCTGATCAGCTTGAGTGCGTAGATGCCGGCCGGATCGCCGTCGTGTCCGACCGCGGCGTATTCGCGCTGCGCATCGACGACGCCGCGGCACACTGCGATTGCGCCAAGTTCGTTGGCGCCGATGCGCCGGTAAACGAGTTCGTCCACGCCTTTCGCGCCGTCCAGGAACCAGCCGTCGTTACCCTTGACTACCGGGACCGGGAACGCCCATTCGTTTTCGCCCATGACCAGGGTCATGGCAGCATCGCCCTCGGCGATGAGCTTGTTGCTCTTGCGAAACGCTGCCACGAATTCTGCGCGATCGCTCTTGTCCTGCAGTGCATCGCCAGACGAGACGAGGTCTTCACTTCCCGGGCCGAGTAACCGTTCCATGGCGGCCGCGTCGTCTCTCTCCACAGCTTCGACGAATGCCTTGATCGCAGCGTCGGCGGAGTCGAACGAGGCTTGGTCGTCCTTACGCGCACATCCCGCTGCAGCAAGGACAACCAACAGGATCGTGAGGCTGGCCTTTGCGGCCGTAATCCGAAAGTCGAGATGAGTCATGATGGTTTACTCTGTCCTGTCACTTGTTTCTGCTGCCGCCACGTTTCGCCCTGGCGGGCGGGCCGCTTGGCATGCTCTGCTTTCCGCGTTGGCTCGCCGCGCGATCAGCGCTGCCGCGACTCGTTCCGGACACAGCACTCTTGTTGGCAGCCTGCGGGGCACGCGCAGGCGCGGCCGCAGGCCGGCTCGCAGACTTGCTTACTGGCCTGCTCGCCTGTGGCGCTGGCCGGCCGCGATCCGCAACGGCGGACGGCTTCGTGCTCGCAGCCGGCCTGGCGGCGGGCTTTGCGCTGGCTACCTGGGTCCTGTCCGCAGCCTTCGGTTTGGCGCCGGCGTAAGTACCCTGCACCTTCGGCTGGGTGCGACCGCTTGAGGAGGCTGTCGCCCGCCTGGCGTCGGACTGCTTTGCACCCGCGTATGTGCCCTGGACCTTCGAGGAATTCGCCTTGCCCGGGGCCGGCCGCTTCGGCCCTTCCTTGGCCTTCGCGTTCAGCGAACCGAGATCGGACCGCTTCGGGTTTGCCGCGCTAATCGGACTGTTGACGTTGCGCGAGTCGCGACCTGCGCCCGGCTTGTCACCGTAGTTGTTCCAGTAGTTGTTGTTCTGGTTGATGACGACGGTGTTGTTACCCCCCGGCCGGTAATTCGGCGGACGGTTATAGCCGTGGCTGGGGTAATAGCCGTTGCCGTAGCTCGGCCGGTATGGGTAGGGCGGGTAGTATGGCGGCGGCGGGCCGTAGTAGTGCGGGTTGTAATACCCGCTGTGATAATAGTCGTCGTCATCGTCATCGAATATTTCCGCAACGAGAAGGCCAGCGCCGAAGGACAGCAGGCCTGTTGCGACTACCGTCCCCGTGCTGTGTCCCTCATCTTCTGTGACCGTCGTCGTTGTGGTAGTCGCTGCCGGCACTGTGCTCGCCGGCGCGGGCGCGTAGGCAGCGACGGGATCGTACTGCGGGACGTAAACGACCTGCGGGCTTGGTGGCGACACGGTGATGACTTCCTGCCCCTCCTGCACTTCGGTTTCGACTTTCATCTGTTCGGAGCTTGCGAGGTTGCCCACATCTTTCGCCTGGGCACGAAGGCGCTGCACGCTTTCGAGCACGCCCGCCTGGTCGTTGACGTAGGCCTGGCCGAGCTCCTCCGTCCAACCCAACTCGTTGCACATCATGTCGATAATTTCCGGGAACTGCAGCAGCCCGCGGATCGGTGGCGTGAAACCCACATTCTTTGCGGCTTCGTCGAGCGCATCGCCTTTCAGACTCTCGTTCTGCAGCAGCCAGTTACCGGCGTCGAGGACTTCCTGGGGATTCGTTGAGGCAACGAGCACCTGACCGAGTACGACGTCTGGGTACAAAGCGACCGGCGCCAGCAATGTTTCCAGTTCCTCGGGAGTCCAGGTGGCCTCGGTCGGCGCCAGCGTCTGCGAAGCCGCTTCGGCCTCGGCCGCCACCTCTTCCGTGATTGCCGGTGCGGTCGCATCCGCGGTGCCAGGCGGTTCCTTGCCACCGCAACCCGCAAACACGATTGCCGCGCCCGCCAGGATGGCCATCGCAGCATTCCTGATCTTCGTCGTATCCGCTTGCATTGCCCTGTCTCCTTCGCGGTGCAGACGCATAATTCACGACTCCGCTGATTGATTCGCCCTCTTCGACCGCAATTGCACGGGCGTGACACCAACCGTATATGGGAGCGCATTCCTGGCGGAAAGTGCAGCCCTGCTGGACGGAGAAGCGGCTCTGGTAAGGAGAATCGAGGCGCTGGCCGGACTGGAGGAAGGGACGCTGATCGTTGGGGCTTTGTCCCTACGTTAGCGAAGTTTCGGTCGGCAACGCAATAGCGCGCATCAGCGTCGCACATCCGCGCTGCGACTCCGGATCGTCATCATGAATCCGGAGGAAGTCGTTCGCATGGTCAAGAATCGCCACTGCGACGTTGGACTCGCAAACACGCTGGGTCTCGAGCACAAACCCGAACACTTTATTCGCAGGAACGGCTTCAATGCGTGCCAATCTTGAAGGTCCTTCGGAAGGTGGAGATGGAGCATGCGGGTTGATGACGGCAAGCAATGTGTCACGTCGCCGCACAGTCGTCACTCACCGACTCGCTGAGACAGGGCGCTTGAAAGTACCATCCTCTGCTCGCCGCGTGGATGGCGCTGGCGAAGAAATTGCTTTACTGAGGAGGGCGCATGTCCGACTGGACGATCTACTACAACCCGAAGTGCGGCAGCAGCAGAAAAACCCTGGACCTACTTCAAGCCAGGAAAATCCAGCCGAGCATCATTGAGTATCTGAAAACACCGATCACACAATCCGAGATCGAAGCGGTATTGGAGAGGCTCGGCGATAAATTTCTCGAAGCGATCCGAACCAAAGAAGACGAATACCAACCCTACGCCGCCAACCCTCCCAAAACAAAGAAGGCACTCGCGGCCGCCATCGTCAAGGATCCCATCCTGCTTCAGCGGCCGATCGTCGTCACGGGAAACCGCGCCGTGGTGGCGCGGCCGCCCGAAAAGGTGCTGGAGCTCTTTTGATCCGAGCGCATTTCCTCGACGTCGGGGCACTGAAACAGGGCGTATGGAAGTACTATCCTCCCGGCGGCCCGAGGCGTCAGAGTTTCTCCACCGGAATATGCAGCGGTAGCGGGCCATCATCGCCGGCCAATGCGACACGCTTTGCGACCTCGTCAAGCAAGGTGAGATTCTCCTGTGCCATGAATCTCGCATCCATTCGCTTGATTTCTTCTATGTACGCGTCGACATCGTCCGGACGGACCCTGGCGAAGTCCCGCCGTGCGCCTTCGAAGTCGCCGGTCAGTACTCGAAATACGCCACGATTATTGACTGCGGCGGGGCTGGCTTCCGCATCAACGGCTGCTTCACAAGCTCGCTTCGCTTCGCGAAGCGCACGCGTCATTACGTACGCACCGCACAGATTGGCAAGTAGCGGGCCGTTGTCAGCCGCATTCTCGCTCTTGAGTTCGGACTCGGTAATCGATATCCCTCGATCTAAACGACCCGCATGGAGTTCCCTGGCACCGGGCACATTCTCGAACGCGACCTGCATCAAGACTCGCTCTGCGCTGGCATGCGGCGCGCATGCCAGTGCAATTACCAAAGCCAGCTCTGACACCAAACTGATGGCTCTTTTAAATGACATGATCCTCACGCCCCCGACATCACACTCAATGGAGTCAGTAAATAGATGCGCGAGCGTCAGTTCCGGTTTAGTCAAGAAAGTTATAGCGCGAAGGCAAAGTCCCCACAGGCATGACGCAGGCGGCTTGTCAGGGCGCGAATAACCGATTCGGTCATGGTGGATTCTGCAACGTCTGGCGGTCTGTAATGCACCGCGGGGGGCCGGCGAGGACCGATACCTCCTGCAAGATCCTTACTCGCCCTCTCGCTGAGACAAGGCGTTTGAAAGTACAATCCTCGTGATGCGCCGAAGGCCGCAAGTTCACAAGAGACTGATAGCATTCGCCACTATTGGGATCCTTAACTCGCCCTGGGTAGCATTCCAACCAAGGAGGATTCACCACGCCGATCTTCATCGCTTTGCTCCTCTAGGTCGCGGTGTACGACCTGCTCCTTCTGGGGCCGAAGTGACGCGTGGTAATACCATGAACTGGATCGCGGCGACTCTGCTACTCGCCATTGTTGCCTTTCCTGCTTCACCTGCCGAAGCCGCAAGGAAAGTTGCGACCGTGGGATCTGATGCGGAACGACGCACGAGCGCCGACGGACAATTCAATGAATACCCGTATCTCTTTGTCTGGGCAGGTGATGCGTCGCGAACCGGCCCCGACTTCCTGGCAGTCATAGATGCCCGCTCTGCCGAGCCGACATACGGTCAGATCGTCACAACGATACCGGTCGGCCATCGCGCTCAAATGCCGCATCATACGGAATACGAGTTTCCACCGAATGGCGTCCTGTTCGCCAATGACTGGGCCGCCGGCACGACCTTCCTGATCGACCTCAATCAGCCGATGAAACCGGTTCTCGTCGGGCAATTTGTACAGATCGGCAGCTACTTCTTCCCGCACAGCTTTGTCCGGCTTTCAAACGGACACGTCCTCGCCACGTTTCAGGCGCGCAGCGCAGCGTATGATCCTCCCGGCGGTCTGGTCGAGCTCGATTCGACGGGACAACTGGTGCGTGCCGCAGATGCCGCGGTACCAGGCATGGACGATACTTTGATCTGGCCTTACAGCCTGGCGGTGCTTCCCGGGATTGACCGCGTGGTGACGACCAGTTCTCAAATGGGACTTCCGGGCTGGCTTTCTGTGTCCGAGCCTGGCTCGTCTCCGCACGTGCACAATGAATACGACACCTATCATGTGCAAATCTGGTCCCTCAGCGATTTGCGACTCCTGGGCACCATCCCGCTGCCCGAATCGGCCGATGGAAATCACCACCTGCTGCCGGCTGAACCGCGTGTCCTGGACGATGGGACTGTCTACGTGAACACGTTCGACTGCGGTCTTTACCGCCTGACGGGAGTGGAAGGCGCCAATGCCAAAGCGGAGTTTTTATACGCATTTCCAGGCGGCCTGAAGGACGACAGACTCTGTGGCGTGCCCGTCGTGTACGAAAAGTTCTGGATCCAGACGGTCCCCGCATTGCCGGGACTAATCGCGCTTGACGTGAGCGACCCGACGAAGCCGGTGGAAGCATCTCGCGTGGTTTTCGACAAGCGATTCAGCAAAGCACATTGGGTGGCTGCAGACAGAGCCTCCAGCCGACTCGTGGTAACGGGAGCGAATCAGTCCTGGGTGCTTGTCGTCAACATTGACCGAAAGACCGGTGAGCTGACGCTCGATGAGAACTTCAGGGATCAGGGTTCAGCCTATCCGGGAATTGAATTCAACAGGCCAGAATGGCCACACGGCGGAACGGGCAGGGCCGAGGTGCATGGAGCGTTGTTCGGGCCGGCGCCATTGCGGCAGATAGGGGCACAGTAGTTCAAGTACTCTGCGGATGCGCGGTCATTGTCTGTAAATACAATGGGGTCAAACTCAATGAGCGCAGATTTGCGGCTCGATTGCGCGCAAGTCCCCCTTCGTGGAACTTGCGCTCCCGCCTTGTCGCTTTCGTGGCAGATATGATTCGAATGACCTAGGCTGACTCCCGCTCGCAATGACCAATGACGAGCACCCGGGCGCGATCGCTCATGCCGGGCATATATGCCTCACGAGGCCGAGCGACAAAAGTCACTTGGCGCCACTCGACGAGCTCAGGAGTCTCAGACTTGCCGGGATTCCTGCGGGGCGCTGAGCGTCCCGATGCAACTATGCTCGCCAACATCAAGGTATTACGGTTTTTTGGTCGTCGCCAGTCCTAAAGTATAGGGAAAGGCCGCCCGGCGCACAGGAGACAGCATGAAAACTGATGAGGATCCGGAGCCACGAAGGGATTTCGACACACATGGGGAGAACGAAGCTGCGGTCGGATACGTGTCGGCAGTCACCGCGACCTTTCTGGAATGCGAGCAGTTCCTCAAGAATTTCCTCACCGGATTCCTGCCTTTGCAGCAGGATATCGAAGATGTTGCCCAGGAAACTTATCTTCGAGCCTATATTGTCCTTTCCTGGTGCGTGATGGTGTACTTGTTAGTCTCGGAGTGCCAATGGGGCACCTGGTCACGGACGAGAGCTTTCGCGACTACCGTCTCGAAGTGGAGTACCGGTTTCCGGGCAACCTCGGAAATTCCGGCGTGCTGGTGCATGCCTCGACACCGAGGGTGATGTACGGGATATTTCCGCAATCGATTGAAGTCCAGCTCGAACACGGGAACGCCGGGGATTTCTGGTGCATCCTGGAGGACATCGAGGTGCCGGACATGGAGCGGCGTCGCGGACCACGAGCGGAGTGGGGAACGACGGAAGACAAGGCGCGTCACATCCCCAACCTCACGGACGATTCAGAGAAGCCGCTCGGTGCGTGGAACACGATGGCCATCGAAGCGATCGGGCGGGAGATCCGAGTATGGGTCAATGGCGACCTGGTGAACGAAGGCACACTCGTCACGGCAAACCACGGCCAGACCGCCTTCCAGTCCGAAGGCTCCGAGATCGAGTTTCGACGACTGACGCTCCTGCCGGCACGCGAGTTGTAAGACTTCGGGATTTCATGTCTAGTACAAACCGGGTTTGCCGCGTATTAGAGGAATAATCCATGGCACGTTCCTCGTTCATTGCCACGCTTCTGCTCTTCATCGCCTGTGGCTCGCAACAATGCAACGCAGCCGAAGCGTCGACGTTCGTACCGCCGGCCCCGCAGCCAATCTTCGACGGCAACACGCTCACGGGCTGGCAAGGCGACACTCGCTGGTGGCACGCGGCAAACGGCGTGCTCGTGGGGGAGATCCCCGCCGGCCGGACGCTGGAACGGAACGAATTTCTTTCCTGGAACGGCAAAGTGCACGATTTCGATCTAACGCTGGAATTCCGCCTGACCGGCCCGGTGAATTCGGGTATACAGTATCGCGCACAGCAACTCGACGTCGGTGACGTGGCCGGTTACCAGGCTGACATCGGCGCCACGGACGACTGGCTCGGTCTCATCTACGACGAACATGGCCGCGAACGGCTGGCCGAGCGCGGCGAGCGCGTAGCCATCGCGCCGGATGGCCGCCGGTGGGTGGACGAGTTTGCCGCCCCGGCAAGTTTCGACCAGCTCCTGAAGCAGGGCGAGTGGAACCGCTACCGCATCACCGCCACCGCGTCGCATGTGGAGATCCGCGTCAACGACACGCTCACCGCCGTGCTCGACGACCGCCAGGACGGTGAGGCGGAATTCAGCGGGGTGCTCGCCCTGCAGCTCCACGCCGGCGAGGGCCCCGCAAAGATCGAGTTCCGCCGTATCGAGCTCACCCGTCTCGGCGAAACCGAGCTGCCTTCCTCCCCGCCCCGTGCCGCTGCGTCGGCCCCCGGATTCGCAGACACTTCCCTGCTCGCCCGGCTCGAAGGTGGGCAGCTGCGCGATCATCGCGACAGCGCGGTGCTCTGGCATCTGCTGCCCAATCGCGGCGGGCAGTCGCCTATCGCCAATGCGAAAGCGCAGACGCTGGTGAGCGGTATGCTGGTGACCGACGGCTTCCGGGTGGACCTCGTCTCGGCCGAGCCCCTGCTCAGCCAGCCGATCGCCTTCACTTTCGATGAGCGCGGCCGCATCTGGGTCGCGGAGGCGTACAGCTATCCCAACAAGCAGCCGGAAGGCGAAGGCAAAGACCGCATCATCATCCTCGAAGACCAGAACGGTGACGGCGCGTTCGAAACGCGCAAGGTCTTCATCGAGAGACTGAACCTCGTCAGCGGGCTTGAGGTCGGCTTCGGCGGCGTGTGGATCGGCGCCGCGCCGGAACTGCTCTTCATCCCGGACCGCGATCGCGACGACCGTCCCGACGGGCCCGCACAGGTGCTGCTCGACGGCTGGGGCTATCAGGACACGCACGAGACGCTCAACAGCTTCACCTGGGGACCGGACGGCTGGCTTTACGGCAACCAGGGCGTGTTCACCCAGTCGCGCATCGGCAAGCCGGGCACGCCGGATGCGCAGCGATGCCTCTCAGTGCCGGCGTCTGGCGCTATCACCCGGTGCGGCACGAATTCGAGGTCTTCGCGCACGGCGGCAGCAATCAGTGGGGACTCGATTTCAACGACGACGGCCATCTCTTCATGACGCATTGCCGCAGCTACTGCGGCGGCGGCGGCACCACGTACGTGATCCGCAACGGCCACTACTGGAACCAGAACAACGTGGAATACGCGCCGTTCATCTCGAGCGAGGCGCCCGATTTCGCGCCCGGCCTCAAGAACTTCCTGCCGGCCTCCGCCAAGCTACGACAGCGGTGAGGGCGGCGCCGGCAAGCCCGGGACCGACGTCGTGTACGGCGGTCACTCGCACGTCGGCACGATGATCTACCTCGGCGACAACTGGCCCGACATCTATCGCGACCAGCTCTTCACGCACAACCTGCACGGCCAGCAGATCAATCGCGGCCACAACGTGCGCGACGGCTCGGGCTACGAAACCTTTCACGCCGGTTACGATCTCATGTTCACGCCCGATCCGACCTACCTCGGCGTGAGCCTGCAGTACGGTCCCGACGGTGCGGTCTACATCATCGACTGGGCCGACCTGCAGCACTGCCACTCTCCACAGGAAGCTGCATGGGACCGCAGCAACGGACGCATCTACCGCCTCGCCTGGATCGAGACCTGGAAGCCGGTCAGCGTGAACCTCGCCAGCGAGAGCGACACTGCCCTCGTGGCGCTGCTGGGTCACAAGAACGCCTGGTACGGCCGCACGGCGCGCCGCCTGCTGCAGGAGCGCGCGGCCAACGGCAACTTCGATTCCGCAGCACTCAGCACTCTCGAACAGCAGGTCGTCGATTCGACCGACCGCCAGCGTCAGCTCGATGCGCTGTTGACGCTGCACGTCACCGACTCGCTCGACAGCGCGGACTACGAAGCCGCGCTCGCAAATCCGCACGAGGTCGTACGCGCCTGGGCCGTGCACCTTGGCACGGAGCAGCGCGACTCGCTTGAGCTCGCGACGGATTCCCTGCTGCAGCGCGCCTCCCGGGATCCTTCTCAGATGGTACGGCTGGCGATTGCTTCGGCGCTGCCCATGCTCCCGACTCAGCCTCGCTGGGATATTGCGACGGCACTCGTCGCGCACGCTGAAGATGCGAACGACCGGTTCCTGCCCAAGGTGTTGTGGTCAGGGCTTGCACCTTTGATCGATGCCGATCCGGAGCGAGCGCTCGAACTGGCGGCCAGTACGCCCATCCAGGACCTCGCCGACTCTGTCCGCTGGAGCACGGCGCGCACGCCGGCGGGCCGCGATGCCCTCACCGCACAGATCCTCGAGAGCACGCCGGATCAGGCGGCGCGGAGTGTCCGCATCATGGCCTTCGCGCTCGAGCAGGAAGCGGCGCTCTCCCCGCCGGCGGCCTGGCCGCAGGCGGCACAACGTCTGAACGAACCTGGCGTACCGGACGGTGCACGCGCGGCGACAGAACACCTTTCCGTGCTGTTCGGCGACGAAGCCGCGCTCGCCCGCGCGCGTGCGCGGCTGGCCGACGACAGTCTGGCGGAGGAAGAACGCCTGCAGACCCTGCAGCTGCTGAAACAGGTGGGCGACACGGCTTCGGTTCCCATATACCTCGAGCTCCTCGATCAGCCTGCGTTCCGTTCCGCGGTGATCCCGCTGCTGGCCACCACGGATGACCCCGCCATTGCGCAGGAGCTCATCGAGCGCTATCCGACCTTCAGCGAGGAAGATCGCGCCGCGGCAAGCGAAGCGCTGGTGAGCCGCCCGAAGTTCGCGCTGGCCTTGTTGGAGGCGGTGCGCGCCGGCACATTTGACCGCGAACAGCTGAGCGCCTTCCACGTGCGCCAGCTGAACTCACTGCAGGATCCGCAGGTCGAGAAGATGCTCGGCGAAGTCTGGGGACGCACGGCGCCTTCTTCCAGCGAAACGAAGGCGGCGGAAACCCGTTACGCAAAACTGGTGGGCGAAGCGCCTATGTGGGCTTACAGCATGGACATCGGGCAGGACGTGTTCGTGCGCACCTGTGGCGCCTGCCATGTGATGGACGGCGTGGGCATCGGCCAGATCGGCCCAAACCTCACCGGCTCCTCACGCCACGGCAACGACTACTTCGTCGAGAGCATCGTGGACCCGAACGCTGTCGTGGGCCTCGCCTTCCAGCTGAACGTCGTCACGCTGAAGGACGGCTCGGTGGTGTCGGGCACGGTAGATTCGGAGACGGACTCGGCCCTGGTGCTGCGCACGCTCACCGATCGTGTAACCGTGCAGAAGGGCGAGATCGCCAGGCGCGAGGTCACGCCGGAATCAATGATGCCGCCTGGCCTGCTGGACGCACTGAGCTCCGAGCAGGTGGTCCACCTGTTCAAGTTCCTGACGAATCCGGTGGAGGATTGAAGAGAGGTGGGGAGCAGCGGCATCGCTGCAGGAGATCGAAACAGAAACGCGATCTCTTGCCGGTGGTACGCCGCGGTTCGCGAACCGAATGAAATGTCGCCGTGCGTCGAGCCGTCTTCGCCGCTGAGAAAGGGCATTTGAAAGTACTATCCTTTCCTGCCGCGTGGATGGCGCTCGCGAAAGAATTGGTCTACTGAGGAGGGCGCATGGCCGACTGGACGATCTATTACAACCCGAAGTGCGGCACCAGCCAAAAAACTCTGGAGCTTCTTCAATCCAGGCAAATCCAGGCGCGCGTCATCGAGTATCTGAAAACACCGATCACGCAAAGCGAGATCGAAGCGGTGCTGGAGAAGCTCGGCGATAGATTTCTCGAAGCGATCCGAACCAAGGAAGACGAATACCAACGCTACGCCGCCAACCCTCCCAAGACAAAGACGGCGCTTGCCGCCGCCATCGACAAAGATCCCATCCTGCTTCAACGGCCGATCGTCGTCACCGGAAACCGCGCGGTGGTCGCGCGGCCGCCCGAAAAGGTGCTGGAGCTCTTTTGATTCGAGCGCTTTCCTCGACGTCGCGGGCGCTGAATCATCCGCACCGTACGTGGGGGCGACTTCCGGGGATAAAGTACACTACGCGAGCGCAACGCAGACTCTCCACGCCTGGCGCTGCACAAGCCGCATAGGGACATTTTTGACTACGCTTGAAGTACGAACGATCGCGAAGGTCACGGCACGGCTGGTGCCGTTTCTGGTCGTCTGCTATTTCGTCGCCTACCTCGACCGGGTCAACGTAGGCTTCGCCGCGCTGACGATGAACAAGGATGTCGGCCTGTCGGCTTCTGCGTACGGGTTCGGCGCCGGCATCTTCTTTCTCGCCTACTTCATCTTCGAAGTGCCTTCGAACCTGGTCCTTGAGCGCGTCGGCGCACGCAAGTGGATCGCGCGAATCATGTTCACGTGGGGCCTGATCTCCGGCGCTACGGCATTCATCAGCGGCGAAACGAGCTTCTTCATCGTGCGCGCGCTGCTCGGCATGGCGGAAGCCGGGTTCTTTCCGGGCATCATCTTTTACCTGACGCTGTGGTTCCCGGCCGTCTATCGCGCACGAATCATCGGCTATTTCATGGCAGCCATTCCGCTTTCAACGGTGATCGGCGCGCCCATCTCAGGCCTGCTGCTTGGGATGGACGGCTTGATGGGGATGAAGGGATGGCAGTGGATGTTCATCATCGAAGCGATCCCGGCGTTGCTCATGTCCGTGGCCGTGCTCTTCTACCTGACCGACCGCCCCGCCGAGGCCACGTGGCTGAAACCTGACGAGCGCGCCTGGCTGGCAGCGCGCCTGCAGCTGGAACGGACGAAGCGAGAGACGGTGCGTTACTACAGCGTCGTCCAGGCGCTCGTCAATCCGAAGGTGCTTGCGCTCAGCCTCGTGTACTTCGGCGCCACGTCGACCAACTATGGACTCAGCTTCTTCCTCCCACAGATCGTCAAGGCGTTTGGTGTCTCGAACCTGCAGGCCGGATTCATCACCGCGCTCCCCTACGTGGTCGGCGTTGTCAGCGTCGTCTGGTGGGGACGCCGGTCCGACCGCACGCTGGAACGCCGCTATCACCTCGCGTTCCCGTTGTTTGTCGCCTCGGCGTGCATCGCCATCTCCACCATGCTCGATGATCCGACGATGAAGATGGTGGCGCTGTCCATCGCCGGCTTCGGCATCTTCGGATGTCTGCCGGTGTTCTGGACGTTTCCGACCGCCTTCCTGTCGGGCGCGGCCGCTGCAGGCGGCATCGCGCTCATCAACTCGATCGGCAACCTTGCCGGTTTCGCCGGGCCGTACGCCATGGGCCGCATCAAGGACCTGACTGGCAGCTACACGGGCGGACTACTCGCGCTCGCGGCAGCCGGATTCATGGCCATGATCATTGTCCTCGTCGTCGACCACGACCACTCGCTCGAAAAGGTGTCTGGGGAGGACCTCGCGGCGTAGCGGCAGGAAACGGGCAGAACATCGACGCCCGCATCGTGCGACAGTATCCTTCGTGGCGCGACCGATCAAAGTGAGCGTGAAGGGTTTCACCTCGGGTGCATGCGCCCTGACGCTCCTCGTCCTCGCGGGCACGAGCGCGACCGATCCCGCGGACCCTGCACTCCGGACGGCCCTCCGCTCGCCGGCGCCGGCGCTGCGCGAGGAGGCGCTCGACCGGCTCGTCGACGTGGCGTCTCCGGACCCGGCTCTGCTGCCCCAGCTCATCCGCCTCCTCGACGATCACGATCAGGCGGTCGCCGGCAAGGCCGCGATGGCGGTGAGCCGCTACGGCGCGCTCGCCTTCGCCGAGATCCGGGAGGTCCTCGCGCACGGCTTGCCACAGCAGCGCTGGGGCGCGGTTATCGCGCTCTACCGGATGACAGCGGATCCCGCGCCGCTCCTGCCGGACCTGCGGCAGCAGCTCGTCAGCGGCGACGATCTCACCGTGCGCGCGAGCCTCGCCGTGCTCGCGCGCCTCGGGCCGGGGGCCGCCCCCGCGCTGCCGGAGATCCGGGGACTGCTCGAGCACGAGGAATCCGAGCTGCGATGGGCCGCGCTCCACGCGCTCGCCGCCATCGGCCCGCCGGCGCAGAGCGCCCTGCCCGACATCGAGCCGCTCCTCGGAGAAGAGTCATCCGAGCTGCGGCTCGCGGCCGCCGACGCGTTGCGCAGCCTGCGGCCTCCCAGGCCCCTAGCCGCGGCGGAGATCGAGGCGCGCGTCGCCTGGCTGCGCGAGAAAGTGCCGCTTCTCATGCGCGAGCATCACGTGCCGGGCGCGTCGCTCGCCATCGTGCAGCAGGGGCGTCTCTACTGGGCGGAAGGTTTCGGCGTGAGCCACGCGCGGCGGACGAAGCCCGTCACGGTCGACACGGTGTTCGAGGCCGCCTCGATGTCGAAGCCCATCCTCGCCCTCGGCGCCCTGCAGCTCATCCAGCAGGGCCGGCTCGACCTCGACGCGCCGCTCGTCGGCTATCTCGGTCACGACTACCTCCCCGATGCGCCTGCGCATCGTCTCGTCACGGCACGCATGGCGCTCACGCACCGCACCGGTCTGCCGAACTGGCGCATGGGCTACGACGACATGGGCGGTCCGCTGCCGCTACTCTTTAGGCCCGGGTCGGAGTACGGCTATTCGGGCGAGGGGATTCTGTTCCTGCAACGGGCGATGGAGGCCATCACGGGAGAGCCGCTTGACGCCTTTGCCGCGCGACGGCTGTTCGGACCCCTCGGCCTCACGCACACGAGCTACGTGTGGACCGAAGCCATGGGGGAGGACCTTGCGAGCGGTCACAGCGACGACGGCTCCTTCGAGGACAGGACTCACTACCGCAAGGCAAATGGCGCCTATTCCCTCTACACAACGCCGACGGAATATGCGCGCCTAATGCTGACGCTCGCAACCCCGGAGATCCTCGGCGCCGATGCATTCACGCCGGCAAGCATCGACCTGCTGCTCGCGCGCGAGCTGCGCGTCGACGACTCGAACGCCTATGTACGTCCCGGCCTTGCACGATCCGTGGCCAACTACCGCGCGCTCGGATGGAGCATCGACGTTACCGCCGAGGGCGACATCGTCATGCACTCGGGCTCCAACAGCTCGGGCTTTACGAGCTTCGGTCAGCTCAATCGCGACAAGGGCTCGGCACTCGTGATCTTCACGAACGGCGAAAGCGGATCGCTCATCCGCGACGCCGTGCTCGCGCGCGTCGGCGATCTCTGACTTACGCGCGTCGATATAGCGTTCTAATCGTTACTTCTTCTGGAGTTTGATCTCGACGCGCCGATTCTTTTGCCGTCCTTCGGCGGTGTCGTTTGTCGCTACGGGTGCGGCCTGGCCGTGTCCCCTGGTTGTAATCCGGCCGGCCGGAACGGCGGCGTTGGAAACCAGCCAGGTCCGGACCGAGCCAGCACGGTTCTCCGACAGCGCCTGGTTCGCCTGCGGCTGCCCCACACTATCGGTGTGCCCTTCGATGAGTATCGGAAGGTCCGGATGGCTTTTCAGAATTCCGGCGACCTTCTCCAGCGCGCCGGTCGCGGCAGGTTTGAGGGCATATTGGCCTGTATCAAAGAGGATTTCGGCCCCGAGCAGGACCTGGATTTCCTTCTCGGTCTCGCGGACCTCGATCGCCTCGGCTGGTCCGGCTGTCGTAACCGTCACGTTATCGATGGCGGCTCCGTACCCGGTCAGCGGCGATACCGTAAGGCTGCGGAACTCCAGCGTAGTCGACGTCTCTTTTGCTGTGAAGGTAAATTCCTTCGTGACCCAACCCATGTTCCGGCCGTTCTTCCCCGTGATGTCGACCACGAATTCCAAAGACTCGCCCGCCGCCGAAACGCGCATCGGCTTCTGGGCCGGGGGCCTGTTGGGATTGCCGGCCATGTCGAAGCTCGCGACATAGCGTTGTCCCGGGGTCGTGGGAAACGTTTGTGCAACTCCGCCCTGCACATATGGAGGCGTGGCCTTGCTGGCGGCGCTTCCATCGAGATCCAGCGAACGCATCCCCTTCGAAGGGAGATAATAGCCGCTCCCGACGTAGTCGATACCTTCACCCGTCACGATCCAACCATTGAGCGTGACCGCGCCGGTCGCCAGGTTCATGTAAGTGGTGACAGCCGGGCCTTCCTCAAAGTCTCCGTTCACGATCAGCGAATCAGTTGCCTGGGCTGCGCCAATGCTCGGCGCCGCAACCGCGACGATTCCCAACATGGCTCCCATGGCCCTGAACATGACGGAGAGGATACCAGTTCACAACTCCGGTGAAGCTTTTCAATCTCGCGAAGCGGCTCTTTTCGCACGCGGCTCAAGGCGTCGTCCTGACCTGTTCAGCGATTTCCAATGTATGTCATGCGAGTTTAGCCGTCCGTGTACGCGAATTCGGCATTCATGTTGCCGATTGTCGTGATCCGTGTTTCACCGCCCGTAAACATGTATAAGACCTCACCATAGTCGGATGTCGCCACCGCTGCTCCTTTGGTCCTAAACGCGACGGCCTCGTGCGCGTAGTGCCCCTTCATGCGCTTGACAACAAGCCTGCACCGGCGGCTAATCGGCGGCGGAGCGAGCGTCGGCCTGGACACGGGCTCAGAGGAGACCACACCGTGCGGTTCGAAAGGGTTCGATTGCAATCGGGTCTTCGCGTCCACTACGTCGAGTCGGGCGACCCACGCGGCACGCCCGTCGTGCTCGTGCACGGATGGCCCGATTCGTGGTTCTCGTTTTCGCGGGTGCTGCCGTTGCTGCCCTCGACGCTGCGGGCCATCGCATTCGATCAGCGCGGCTTCGGCGAGTCGGACCACCCGGATTCCGGCTACACGATTCCGGATGTCGCTGCTGATCTCTTGGGCTTGCTCGACGTACTCGACATCGAGCGTGCCGTGCTCGTCGGGCACTCATACGGCAGCTTCGTCGCGCGCTGCGCCACGCTCGCGGCGCCCCAACGTGTCGCCGCGCTCGCGTTGATTGGCACGGGTTTTTCCTCGGTGACGCCAGCGCTGGAAGGTCTGCCAGCCGCGTTGCGCGAACTGCCGGATCCTGTTCCAGAGCCCTTCGCGCGCGAATTTCAGGCGGGCACCGTCTATCATCCCGTGCCTGCCGAGTTCTTCGATCGCCTCATCGTCGAGAGTCTCAAGATTCCGCCGCGATTGTGGCCCGTGCTGATCGATGGCCTGACGAGCTACGACGACAGGCGCGAGCTCGGCCAGCTTCTCGTGCCGACACAGTTGCTGTGGGGCGATCACGATGCGCTGTTCTCGAGCGCCGAGCAGGACAGTTTCCTCGCCGCCGTGCCCGCGGCACGGCTCAAGGTCTACGCGGAGACCGGCCATTGCCCGAACTGGGAGCGGCCCGAGTGGGTAGCAGGAGATATCGCGGAGCTCGTGGCCCGCGAGGTTCGCCGTTAGGCCCGGGGTCCCAGGTGAGATCGAGCCGATCCTGTGGCCGCGGCCCGGCGGCTTCTGGCCGGGCTACGCTCGGGCGATCGCGGCCCGCTGCGCCTCGGATTGCACGAGCGCCGCTTCAGGCGTGCGGGCGGATATTGGCGTTCAAGCGGAACAGGTTGGTCGGGTCGTAAGTCGTCTTGAGCGCGACGAGCCGATCGTAGTTGCCGCCGTAAATCTCGCTCACCCGGTCGATCGCCGTCTCGGACAGGTACTGGTTCGCGTAGAAACCCTTGGTGAACGCTTCCAGCGCCGGCCAGCTGGCCTTGGCCCATGCCGCGGTGCCGGCATCCCCGGCAGGATCATCGTGGGCCGTCTGCAGGATGACGCTGTAGAGCGCGCTTCGGTGCCAAAACGCCGTGGCCTCAGTGCATTCGTCTTCATTCTCCGGTGAGTTTGTGGCGTGCGAGTGCTTTGTAGTGCGTCCACGCTGCATCGGCGATTCTTTGCAAGTCCTCCGGCAACTCGATCCTGAGTTGAGCGCCGGGCGCAGTAAATCCAGTTGACAGTTCGACCGCCGCATACCACGCCGGCGCCCAGACGCCGTCGGTGTCACGGTGGCCGGCTGGCCAGCACAGCATCGAATCGGTAAAGGAAATGTCCAAACCAGCGCACAGCTTCCTAAGTATCGCTGCGGGCGCGGCAAGCACATCCGCGCCATCGATGACCGGGGGAGCGCGGCCGAGGCGATCGGCTTCGTAATCGAACAGCTGACGCTGGCGCACGATGCCAATGTCCGCTAGCGTCACTTCGCTCCGTTTCGCGACGTACGATGTCAGTACTTCAGTGGGATCGCGGATCAGAAACGCGCTGCGACACGACGCCATCCAATCGAGACCGAAATCCGGCAGCATGTGATGCGTCATGTGTTTTTGATAGTAAATAGACTTGCCTTTTGGCATTGGCCCAATCAATGCCGCGGCGACATCGCGCCAATCTTTCGATTGCGACGCCAACACTTCCTCACGCATTGGATGATTCAAGCTGGTAGCGGCGAGGTACGCGGCGTAGAACGGCTCGTCGATCACAGCCGTATCCGGGCGCGCACCGAAAGATCGCATCATCGCCGTCGAAATATTTCGTGGCCCGGACCACATTGCAATGCGAATCGGCGCGCTAAACATGCGCAGCCTGCGCGTCTTTGAGTTCTTCGTAGAGCACACGCAATTTCAGCGTCACGGGCCCCGGCAGCGAGGCCAATTTGCGGCCGTCGATCTCGCGAACCGGCGTAATGCCGCCAAACGTGCCGGTGACAAACGCCTCTTGGGCGCCTTGCGCGTCATCTGCGGCGAAATCGCAAAGTCGAACGGAAATGTCATTCTGCTTGCACAGCTCGATGATGTTCGCGCGCGTCACACCGTGAAAGCAGTAGTCTCCCTTTGAGGTAAGCACGACACCGTCGCGGACGCAGAAGAAGTTGGTCGCGTTGCAGCTCGATACGAAACCGTGCGGATCGAGCATCAGTGCCTCATCCGCGCCGGCGGCAATCGCTTCGAGTAGCGCACCGATCAAATTGAGCCGGCTGTGTGAATTCAACCGCATGTCGAACATCTCCGCCGGCGAGCAACGAATCGATGATGTGAACAGGCTCAGCCCTGTGGTGAGCAGCTTCGGATTAGGCAGTCTATATTCCGCCACAATCGCGATGGTCGGTGAGCCGAGCGTATTGCGCGGATCCTGATTGGGCGCCGATTTCTCCCCGCGCGTAACCATTACACGCAGATGCGCGCCGTCGTGCATGCCGTTCGCCTGAAGCGTCCGGCGAATCTCAGCAGTGAGTTGCTCGCGACCAAGGCCGATGTCGAGCGCGATCTTGCCGGCGCCCCAGTAAAGGCGGTTTAAGTGCTTATCGAGAAAGAGGAGCGCGCCTTTGTGCAGACGCAGTCCTTCCCATACGCCGTCGCCGACCACGAAGCCGCCGTCGAAGATCGACACCTTGGCCTGTTCGCGCGGCACCAGATCGCCGTTGAGATAGAAGCGCAGCGCGGCGTTGCGTGGATCGGCGACGAAGTCTTGACTGCCGGGCATGAGTAGGCTTTCGAGCGTAGCGTTGAAGCAATGATGACACACGCACGAGCGTCCACCTATCCGTGACGCGTGACTCGTAACTCGGGATTCGGCAGATTCAGACCGGATCACACCTCACCCATGACCTTTCAGGATGCCGGCCGTCTCCGGTATGACGAACTCTCGGTTACTCTTTACGCTGACGCATCACGCGCAAGTCAACGGGCCCGATCGCTAGATCGGGCCCGTTGACTTGCGCTACGCTTATTCTCTCTGAAAGCCCTTGACGGGACCTTTCAAGACTTGTGAGCCTCACCGGCGTCGGCACTGACGCGATCCGGCGGTCCGACGATCAACGGGTCGGGTGTGCCGACGACATGCTCGCTTTTGTTGGGATAATCGAGTCGGCCGAGAACATGGCGCATGGCCCCGAGCCGCCCCCGCTTCTTGTCGTTGCTGCGCACGACCGTCCAGGGGGCGTGGCGAGTGTGAGTGCGCTCGAACATACGTTGTTTCGCCTCCGTGTAATCGTCCCAGCGGTCGAGTGATTCGAGATCGGTGGGGCTCAGCTTCCATTGGCGCACCGGATCGATGCGCCGAATGGCAAAGCGCGCGATTTGCTCCCAGCGAGACACGGAAAACCACAGCTTGATGAGTATGATCCCCGATCGCGTCAGCATCCGCTCGAACTCGGGAACGGCGATCATAAAATCGTCGTACTCCTGTGACGTGCAGAAGCCCATTACACGTTCCACGACCGCACGGTTGTACCAGCTGCGGTCGAACAGCACGATTTGCCCACGGGTCGGCAGATGCTCGACGTAGCGCTGAAAGTACCATTGTCCCCGCTCGAAATCGCTCGGCGCCGCCAATGCGATGCTCTCGATTCCACGCGGGTTCAGGTGCTCGAGGAAACGTTTGATGGTTCCCCCTTTTCCGGCCGCGTCGCGCCCTTCGAACAGAACGACGAGGCGTTGCCCGGTGTCCTTGATCCATTCCTGTGCCTTGAGCAGCTCGATCTGCAGCAGGCGCTTTTCGTCCTCGTAGTCCTCACCGCTCAGCTTTTCGGCGTAGGGGTAGCCCTCCTTCCACGCTTCCACCGGTTGCCCGTCCGGTCTCTTCAGGACCGGATCGTCGATCTCATCGAACGTTCCTTCTACCTGGAAGCCTCGCGCGATCAGCTCCTCGTCGGATAGCGTGCGGAGCATCGTGATTGCCGTATCAAGGTCGATGTCCCGTGTCTCAGCCATTTGCCGTCCCCGTCGTGTGATGCCGGTACGTAGTCTCAGCCGAACGCGATACTGAACATAATTGCGAGCGCGAACGACAGGATCATGCAGCCCGGCAATGTCGTGACCCACGTAAACGCGATCTTGCGCAAGGTCTCCCGGTTGACCTTTTCGCCCGGTGTCGCGATGACGGTGCCGGCGACGCCGGCGGACAGGACGTGCGTCGTGCTGATCGGCATGCCGCCGAGATCTGCCTTGCCGATGCCGACAATGGCCGACAGCTGCGCGGCCGTACCCTGCGCCGGGTTCATGTGCGCACTACCCATTTTCTCGCCGAGGGTCTCGACGATCTTCTTATAGCCGATCGCGGTACCGCCGCCGAGCGCCACGGCGGAAAGCAGGATGACCCAGAACGGTACGGTTTCGACGAACGTGCCGAGGCGATCGTAGGCGAAATCGAGCGTGGACAATTGCTCGCTCGTCAACATGTGCAGTTGATTGGCACTGCGTCGTACGTTACCGAGGCGCTTGTGCAGGTCGAGGATGTCGTAGCGCATTTGCAGCGCTTCGGCTTCCGACAGCTCGGCGGTCTGGTGTCGTTGCATGAACGACTTGACGCGCTCGGTAGCCTCCATCACGGCGCGAGCGCCAGTGCCTATCATAGGGTCGTCCGTGAATTGACCCGCGATCTCCTCGACCTCACCTATGATCTTGACACCGTTTTCGAACTGTTCCGGGTTGAGCCGCGACGGATTGATTCCATAGGCAGCCGGTGCGAGGGCGAATAACACCAGCATCATCAGGCCAATGCTCTTCTGGCCGTCGTTCGAGCCGTGCAGAAGCGAGACGCCGATCGAACCCGCGATGAGTATAGAGCGGATCCAGCCGGGCGGACGGGTATCCGCCTCGGCGGGCTTGAACATCGCCGGATCCTTCAGGAATGTGCGCAACAGAGTTGCTGAACGCGGCGTTTCCAACGGCCGGCATCGGTCGCAGCGAGTTCGAGTAAATGACGGTCGCAACCGCGTTGGCGGTATCGTGAAAACCGTTGACTGCCTCCTGGAAGACGTTCAGTAGAAAAATCGTGATCAGGATCCACGGGGCGGCCTGGACGAGCCCGGACATCTCGATGAGCGTATCCATGGCAGCTAGTCAGGAGTCGGCGGGATAACCATCCTGGTTATCCCGCCGGACTATTCCAACGGCAAACCTGGCGTCGATCCGCCGGGTCGGGCGGGCGAACTATTCGGGGACCTCGAGCTTGAACTTCTGGCCGCCGACCGCTGCTTCGTACATCAGGCCGCCTTTCGCCTGCGTAAAGATCGCCACACCTTCCTGGAAGTCCGCGTCGGCGGACGCACCGGTCTTGACGGCAACGGCGGACACTTGCGCGCCCAGTTCGAAGTCGCCCTCCTTGAATTTCGTCAACGCGCTTGCGTCCTTCAGGAACAGGAATTCGCTGTAGGCCTGGCCTCCCCATTGAAACCCGATGCTCAGCTGCGTCAGGGTGACAATGGCAGTCGCTTTGCCGCCTTCGTACAGCAATCCTTTGCCGCGGGCGCCGCCGATGCCGACCCCGGCCTTGCCGACCGTGGGAATAACGACATGCGCAGCCGAACTGTCGAAGAAGCGCTGCATGTCCGGATCATTCTTCAGCATCTCCGCGACCGCTTCTTTCGCGCCTTCGTCGAGTTCTTTGACTTCATCAGGATCCCAGGCACTTGCCGTTGCGGCCAGGGCCAGGCCGCATATTCCGATCGCAACGTTGATTAGTTTCATGCTCTTTCCCCTTCCACGTACTTATTGGTATGGGCAAGTCGCGGACATCTGTATCAACGTCCGGCCGCGACTCGCGGTGGTGTCAATCGACGCGTTCTGGCAACGATTGTAGGGCAGGGCGGCGACCCGGACGATACGCATTTCTACCGATACATGAATCGGTCGGTATGGCGTTGATTGAATGGGACTTTTCTCGGCGACACCGCGCCACGGCCGGGCGCGGACTGCCGCTCCGGCCTAGGTATTTTTCCCTGCCGGTGGTGCTTGATTTGAGCCGTGCGCAAGCGTATTCAGTTTGGACAACTTCCTGGCGTGAATACTGCGATGCGTTTTACGGTCTCGTTTCCCTGCGGTCTGGCGTCGCTCATGTGGTTGTGGAGCTGCACGACGCAGGGAACACCCGCGGCCGCTCCGGCCGCTCCGGCCGCCGAGCCGGCGGAGCTGGCTTCGGTGTCCTCAGCCGGCCCGGCCACGATGGACCCGTGGTACCCGCGGAAGGTCGAGAGCGACAAAGGCTCCATGATCATCCAGGCGCCACAGGTCGATGCATGGCGGGACTTCGACACACTCGAGGCCTGGGTCGCGTTCGAGATCACACGCGCCGGAAGCGACAAGACCTATATCGGTTCGGTCCGGTTCGAGGCAGCCACGGACACGGACGTCGCCGCCCGCGAAGTACTCCTGTACGACATCAACATCGTCGAGATGTCGATCAAGGGACTCGACGAAACATCGCCCGAGTACAAGCTCGCGCATGAGGCAATCAACGCACACTCCCGGAAGGTCCCGCTGGATCTCGTACTCGAGTACCTGCCGGAAGACATGCCGATCGCAGAAGGGAGCAAACTGAACCAAGAGCCGCCCGCCATTTATTATTCTGCGCGGCCGGCGATGCTGCTGAGTGTCGATACGGAACCGATGTTCGTGCCGGTGGACAAATCCGGCCTGCAGTTTCTGCTCAATACCAACTGGGATGTCCTGCGCGTCGGGGATGGGGGCGCGCTATACCTTTGCTACCAGGATGCCTGGCTGACGGCAAAAGACCTGGCCGGCCCCTGGACCTGGGCTGACAGCCTGCCTGCCGAACTGGCGACGATACCCAACGACAAGAACTGGGCCAACGTCCTTGCGTGTCTGCCCGGGGACCTCGCACGCGTGGAGGCGCCGCGCGCGAGCAGCCCGGTCGTTTTCTACTCGACCGTACCGGCCGAGATGATCCTGACCGAGGGCGAGCCCCAGTGGAGGGCAATCGGCGCAACCGGCCTCTCTTATGCCGCGAATACCGCGCAGGAGCTGTTCCGCTACGGCGGGGAAGTCTTCTATCTTGCGAGTGGACGGTGGTTCCGGGCGCCGGGGCTCGACGGCCCGTGGACGATGGCGAGCGAACTGCCCGCCGCGTTCCGGCAGATTCCGGCGGAAGGCTCCGTTCCCGCGCATCCGAAGAGCTATGTAAGGGCCAGCGTTCCCGGCACCCGCGAGGCCTGGGAGGCCGCGCTCATCGCATCGATACCGCGCAAGGCCGAGATCGTCCGCGGCACCGAAGCCGCGCTCGAGCTCGACGTGACGTATGCGGGCGAGCCGGCATTCGCGCCGATCGAAAAGACTGGCATCGAACTGGCGATGAATACGAGCTACCAGGTCTTGCGTTACGAGGGCGTGTATTACCTTTGCCACAACGCGGTCTGGCTCACGAGCCTTGCCCCCAACGGCCCGTGGCAGTACGCCGATTCGATTCCAGCGGCATTTGCCGACATTCCGCCGTCGTCCCCCGCCTACAACACGACCTTCGTGAAAGTGGAGGACAGCGACGACGAGGTCGTCGAGTACGCCTACACCTCGGGCTACGAGGGCATGTATGTCGAGAACGAGACCGTGGTCCAGGGAACGGGCTACGTGTCCACGGCGATGTCCATCACGTTCGCGTATGGCATCTACGATGGCTGGTGGGGCTACCCTTACTACCCATATTATCCGTGGCCGCCCACCTACGGTTACGGATCCTGGTACGACCCGTCGACCGGCCGCTACGGCGAAACCGTGGTCGGCTATGGACCGTACGGCGCTGCCGCCGGCGCCTCCGTCTACAACCCCGAAACCGGTGTTTACGGCCGCGGCCAGGCCGTCTGGGACAGCGACGAATTCGCGGGCCGCGCTTTCGCCTACAACCCGAACACCGAAACCAGCTTCGCGCGCAATCGCTACGTCGATTTCGAGGATGGCGAGGGTTGGAGCCAGGGCGCCGCGCGCCGTGGCGACGAATGGCGCTACCGTGAGAGCGAGTGGGAGGACGGCAGCATGCACACCCGCTCCGAGTCCTCGCTGGGAACCCAAAGCGAGGTATACCGCGAGCGCGACGGCGACACGATCACGAGCAAGGGCACGATCGAAGGCGAGAATCGTTCCGCGACCTTCGAGAGCAGCTGGGAAGACGGGCAGGGCGCGGCCTCGATCGCCGGCTCCGAAGGCGGCACCGGGCAGCTCGAACGCCAGGTCGAGGACGGCCAGGTCACCGGTTCCGGAGAATTCACGAAGGATGGCCGGACCATCGAGTCGGATGTGACGCGCACAGCGGAAGGCGTGAAGCGCGAGTTCGAAGGGAGCGAGGGCGGACAGGGCGTCAGCGTCCGCAGCGGCGAGAACAGCGGCTTCGCCTACGAGACCGGCGCGGGTGACATGTATGCGGGCCGCGATGGCAACGTCTACCAGAAAACCGACGACGGCTGGTCGTCGGTGGACAGCCCGGGGGCGCAGACGTCGCGCTCGAGGGCGACGGATTCGGCCAGCAGCTCGCAGTACGCGCCGCAGCTCTCAGCTCGATCGTGACTACCAGAGCCGGCAGGCAGGCTTCGAACGCCATTCCCGTTACGAGAGCGGCGGTGGGGCCCGGCGGGCCGGTGCGCGGCCCCGTCGCCGCTGAATGACGTCCTGACGAACGTCAGGCGGCTTCGTTCTTGTGACGAATCACGACGTCCTGTTCGTCGACGGCGTTGCGGCCTTCCTGCATCGCGCGCTCTTCCTGTTCCACCGCGCGCGCAATGTGCTCGATATAGAGATGAACGCTGTGATCGGTCAGCATATCGAGCCGCCACTTCATGAGGCCACGCACGAAACCGCGCCAGCGGTCGCGGCTGCGTCCGATGCCGGTGAGCTTGCGAATGCGCCCGTGCCGATCGAGATAGATCTCATCGCCACCGTGCCGGTACCCCATCCATGCCGGGGGAACGCGCGTAACGATGTCGTTGTTGTGCACCCAGCGGTAGTGCTCGATCGGCGCGTGGCGGATGTAGCGCCGGTTGCCGACGCGCGGGCTGCCGAAGGTATGGAGCTCCTCGGGATTGCTCGAGATCGAGGACCTCTTGCAACGATAGGCCACGATCGTCGCCATTGCGGCGCCGAGCGAGTGTCCGCAAAACCATACGGGTAGCTGGTTGTCGCGCAGCAAGTCCTCGACCATCGGCCACAGATCCTCGACCTCGCTGTGGAAGCCGCTGTGCACCTTGCCGAAACTGCCGATCACGGCGAGCGACGCGTTCGCGTCGGCCTGAATATCGTTCCACTCCGTGGGCTCCGTGCCGCGACAAGCGACGACGCAATCGCAATCGTTGCGGAAGCGGTAGGCCTGCGAGCCGTCTCTGTCGAAAAGCTCGGCCTCCGGAAACCCTATCATGGCCGCTGCAACGCGTGCCTCGGCTTCGTCGTTGTAGGAGATCATCGCGAGCTCCGCAAGTGCCAGGGCCCGGCGCAGGAAAGAAAGCTCGGACATGGGTTGCCGCACGTCCGAGCGCAGGACGAGCGGCTCTTCCCCAGAATCGCGGAGGATGATCGGCTTCATGGAACGCTCCTCGAAGCACGTTTTTGGTTTTTTTCAGTCTAGCAGAGCGCGAACTCTCCGGCGCGCGGCCCCGTTGCCGCTAGCCTATACCGCTTAGGCTATTTCCATTCCAGGTCGAACGAGCCCTGCTGCCCGTCGGCCGGCGCGGGGATGGTGATTGCCGGACCGGTCCTCGGCGTCAGCAACAGATCGCCGGACCATCGGCCACTGACCGTTATCTTCCGGTCGGCTGCAGTCGCCGTGCTGGTCGGTGTGCTGATGGCGATCGATACCGCCGGCGCGGACGCTGCGGCGGCCTGGTCCAGGCGTCCGACCGCAAAAGCAGCGACAAACAACCCGATCGCGACGACGCCGAGACCCGCCTGGGCATTCAGGTTCCGGCGCAGTGTTTCCGCGGTCCACGCGTCATCCTTCCATGCCTTGGAGAGCGCCAGCATGCCGTTCCACATGACGGCCACGAGACAGAGCGCGGCCATTGCATAGATTGCGAGCTGCAGCAGGTTCAGCGCATCGCCGGGCTTGATGGTGTAGCTCACGAAGCCGATCAGGCCGACCAGTATGCCGCTTGCAAGAGTGATGAAAGTCTTCGCGGCATCCAGCGCAGTTTGCCCCGCAGCCTGCTTTTTCTCGGCAACGGCATCGATGATGCCGTCGACGACCGCTTTTCCGCCAAGCTCGGTTTTGATCTTGTCGAGTTCGGTCCTGATTTTAGTCTGATCGAATTTCATGATTCATGCCCAAAGAAACAAACTGGCCAGGTCTTCCCAATTGTTCTCTACCGCCACCAGCACCGCGTGTGACGAATACGGCGGCTCACCACGAAGATTGTCGATGATGATCTCCGTGGCGCGGATCAACTTGTTGTCTTCAAACGACGAGCCCACGCGCGAATAGTCGGAATAGGGCTCGCTCAGCATGAACTCGAGATTGACCAGCAGGAAGAGCAACGCATCGGCCCGCAGTACCCGATCCCTGCTGCTTGCGACGGACTGAACGATTTCGAGCACTTCCTGCATTCGCCGGCTGTCGACCTCGCCGGTCAGCAATCGCTCGAGCGTTTCCTGATACTGCGCCGTAAGGACTGCTTCCATCGGTGCTTCCTCACCCTGGCCAGGCGCATAGCGTACGCCCCGGCCCGGCGCGAAGTCACCGGGTGCGCTGCCACCCCGCATGCGGCATGCTTCGCCTCGGTCGAAGCAAACAGTAGGACGGCGACAATGACGATCATGGAACTCGGCGCACTCGGCGAGCTGCTCGGTGCGATAGCGGTGTTTGTGACACTCATCTACCTGGCCGTGCAGGTGCGGCAGAACACGCGGTCGATCGAGGCGGCGCAGCGGCTGGCGCTTGCGCAGACCTACCAGATGCGCTCCGACGCGTTGCAGAGCATGCTCGTGCATGCAGCGTCGTCCGGGATCGGGCGCATCATTGCCAAACTGACCCAGGCCGGCTACCCGGAACGGCTGGAGTCGTTGTCGGAACTCACGCCGCTCGAACGGAGCCGCTTCCGGCAATGGCAGATCGCCCAGCAGGCGCACTGGGACAACATGCACTTCCAGTACCAGCAGGGCTACCTCGCGGAGGAGTACTACCGGGATGAATTCGTTGTCCGCACGAAGCGGCTGTGGCCCGTGTGGCAGGCGCTCGGGCTGACGGGCTCGAGGCAGAGTTTCATCGAAGAGCTGAATCGAATCTCGGGCGAAGAGCGCGCAAGGTGAAGACCGGCTTCACGAATCACGTGCCGGGCGGACTGCTTGCCGTACTCGCCTGCATGAGCCCGGCAGCTGCTGCCGTCACGGACCTGTCCTTCGCAGTCGTGCCCCTGGAGGACCGCGCGAAGCCGGGCGCGCTGGCCAGCGCCTGGGGCGATGCGGACGGCGATGCGGACTTGGATCTCGTCGTGACGTACAGCGACGGCGAAGTGCGCCTCTATCGCAATGAGCAGGGCGATTTCACGAATTTCGGTCCGTCGGCGGGGCTCCCGCGCAGTGGTGTGATCGTGCGCGGCGCGTCCTGGGGCGATTACGACGGCGACGGCGACGCGGACCTGTTCCTCGGCACCGCGGACGAAGCGCATTCGCGCAATCTCGTCTACCGCAACGACGCGGACGGCGCGTTCGCCGAAGTCGCTGAGATCTTGCACATCGCGAAGCCGGGTGCGGACAGCCGCCAGGCGAACTGGATCGACTACGACAGGGACGGCGATGCGGATCTCTACGTCGCCGAGCGCTCCGGCTGGAGCCAGCTGCTGCGCAACGACGGGGACAAACCTTTCACCGATGTGACGGACGACGCCGGGCTCGGCTATCCCAGGCGCACGGTGGGTGCCTGCTGGTTCGATTCCGACCAGGACGGCGAGCTGGACCTGTTCCTTGCCAACCAGGACGCCGACAACGACGCGCTGTACCGTAACGACGGCGGACACTTCACGGATATCGCCCCGGACGCTGGAATCGATCAGCCCGGGCGCCGCAACGGCGAGGGTGGTGTCGGCTGTGCGCTTGGTGACTACGACAACGACGGCGACTTCGACCTGTTCGTCGCGGGCTACGGGCCGAGCCATTTGTACCGCAATGACGGCAACCATCGCTTTACGGATGTCGCCGGGCAGCTCGGCTTTGCGTCGGACGGGCATCGCGTCGGCGCGCAGTGGGCCGACTACGACAACGACGGTGACCTCGACCTGTACGTCGCGGCGTACGACAGGGATACGGACGACTTGCGGGCTGAACTCTATCGCAATGAGCGCGGCCGGTTCAGCAATGTTCTGGCTGCAGACGATGTTCTCAATCGCAGCCAGCACAATGTGCAGTGGGCGGACTACGACGGGGATGGCGACCTCGACGTATCGCTCACCGACAGCCGCACGACCGAGGGCTACGGCCACTCGCTCCTGCGAAACGATTCAGACCACAAAACTCGCACGCGGTGAAACTCACCGATGCCGAAGGACGCGACACCCGTGCCGGCGACGAAGTGCGGCTGCTTACGGCGGACGGCCGCGTACTCGCGAGTCGACTGGTACCCACCGGCGACGGCTACGATGCGCAGGGCACGCAGCCGGTGCACTTCGGCCTCAGAGATCTCGAACCGGTCGTCGTCGAAGCCGTTTTCCTCGCGGACGGGCGCAGGACGGTACGCATCGATGTGGATCCGCGGCAGCAAGGGACGAAGCCGCTGGCGCTGCAGCACCCCTGACTGAGCGAGTGCCGCTGGCCGCGCCGGTGGCGAAGCCGTCAGGGCGACGCGGCGACGGAATCCCGGTTTTCCTGCAGCAGGGCGTTTGCGACGCCGGACATGGTCTCGACGGAGCTATCGTAAAGTTCGGCGCGCAGTGCGCCGGTCGTGTCGACGGCATAGACCCGCGGCGAGTGAGCGACCGTGTAATTGCCGGTCGGCGAGCCCGCCGCATTACCCTTGTAGAACGGCGCGCGGAACTGCTTCGCGAGACTCTTGAGGTCGGGTGTAGCACCGGTCAGGCCCACGAAGTCCTCGGAGTATCCGGATAGGAAACGACGCATGGCTTCCGGCGTGTCGCGTTCGCCGTCGACGCTGACGAGGACGAAACGCACTTTGTCCGTATCGATTGCGCCGGACGCGTGCACTTCGCGAAAGTGTTGCATGGTCAGTGGACAGATATCCGCGCAGTTGGTGAAACCGAAGAACACGAACACAACGTTGCCGTGGAGGCTCGAGAGAGTGAAGTCGTCACCGGCCGTATCGACGAGAGCGACATCGGAGAGCACCACCGGGCTCTCGAGCACGCGCACACGATCCATCCCGTCGAGAGTTGCCGCCGCCGCGAGACTGCCGAAAGCAAGCAGAATGCCGGTCAGCAGGCCGGCGCGTCGCGGTGCACAACTGCTCCCTCTTTCGTTGCTCCGCATCACTTCCGTACCACCTCTCATCGAGCGTCAGGGCGTAGCCGACTTCAAACCCGAGCGCGCACTGACGTTGCCGACTGCATCGAACGCCGCAACCGCATAGGTATACCTGACACCCTGGGTGACGGTCGTGTCCAGCCAGGTCGTTCCGGTCACCGTTGCAACAATTGGGCCCTGCGTGGCGTCCGTCGAGCGGTACACGTAATAGCCCGTCACGCCGACGTTATCCGTCGACGCGGTCCAGGTCAGTTCGAGCTTTCCGCTGACCACAATGACTGACACAAGCGTCGGCTTGGTCGGCGCCACGGATGGGGGTGTAGCAGACTTGAGGCCCGAGCGAGTGCTGAGGTTGCCGGCCGTATCGAATGCCGCAACGGCATAGGTGTACTTCACGCCTTCGGTGACGGACGTGTCGCGCCAGCTCGTGCCGGTAACCGTCGCCACGATCGGGCCCTGCGTGCCGTTCGTCGAGCGGTACACGTAGTAGCCCGCCACGCCGGTGTTGTCGGTGGACTCGGTCCAGGCGAGGTCGACAAAACCGTTACCCGGGGTGGCCGTGGTGATCGTCGGTTTCGTTGGCGGCTGGGCACTCGTAGTGATCGGTATGAGACCCGAGCGGGCACTGACGTTGCCGGCCGCATCGAATGCGGCGACGGCATAGGTGTACCGGATCCCATCGCCGACGGTCGTGTCGCGCCAGATCGTGGCGGTAACCGTCGCCACGACCGGGCCCTGCGTGCCGTCCGTCGAGCGGTACACGTAGTACCCTGCCACGCCGACGTTGTCGGTCGACGTTGTCCACGCCAGGTCTACGTAACCGTTGCCTGCGGTGATCGTGGTGATCGTCGGTTTCGTCGGCGCCTGGGACGGGGGTATGGCCGACCTTAAACTGGATCGGGCGCCGGTGTTGCCGGCCGCATCGAAAGCTGCAACGGCATAGGTATATTTCACGCCTTCGGTGACGGACGTGTCGCGCCAACTTGTGCCGGTGACCGTCGCCACGACCGGGCCCTGTGTGGCGTCCGTCGAGCGGTACACGTAGTATCCCGCCACGCCGACGTTGTCCGTCGAGACGGTCCAGACGAGGTCGACAAAACCGTTGCCCGGGGTGATCGTGGAAATCGTCGGTTTTGTCGGGCCTTGGGTATCCGGCGGCAGCGGCGGCGCCGTCGTCTCGCTGTCGTCGATCTGCTGCACATAGGCAACCAGGTTCGTGAGCTCAGCGCTGCTGAACGCCGTGCCCTGATGCGCGGTGATGGCGTCAGCCAGAGTCGCAGCGCTGCCGTCGTGCAGGTAAGGTGCCGTTGCCCAGGTGCCGCGGAGCGTCGGTGTATCGATGCCAGCCAGGGGTTCGCCGAGGCGAGTGCCGCTGCTTGCCTTGAGCGTGCCGATATCGTGTAGCGTGCTGCCGTCGCTGTCGGTGAACTCCGCTCCGCCATGACACGTAGCGCAACGTTTCGCTGTAAATACAAGCTTGCCCGCCTGGGCCGCAGACGTCAGGGTGCCGTTGGTATTGCGGTGCGGACTGGCTGCAAAGCTGTCGAGCGACGCCACGTAGGCCGCGAGCGCATCCAGTTCGGCGCTTATGCCTGCTTTCGGATCGCCGAGCGGCATGTGGCGGGTCCCCTGGAAGAAGGCGGCATCGCCCATGAGCCCCGTGCCGCCTGCGAGGGCGCGAATCTGCCCTTCGAAATCCTGTAGTTCGTCGAAGTTCTGCGACCAGTGCAGGCGGCCGTCATCGGCGCCCGTGCCATTCAGATTGACAGTATTGCGCAGGCCTTCGCCCATGCCGGTGAGGTCCCAGACCCGTCCGTCCTGCCCGCCGTCGTTGTGGCAGGATGCGCAGCTCATGTAACGATCGCGTGCGAGCCGTGTGTCGCGGGCGTCATAGAATAGCTGCTTGCCGGCCAGGACGTTGGGACTCAACTTTTCGATGGCAACCGTCTCGACCGTCGCAAGAAGTGGCACTGTCCACAATCCCGACGAATTCAATTCACCGAGGTCGTAGATACCGACGGTCCGGTCCATGAAGTTGTTGACGAACAGCGTGTTTCCGTCCGGCGAGACGACGACGCCCTGCGGTGCAAGGCCCGTGTTGATCCGAAACGCCTCGAAGGCGCCGTGTGCGTCGACGACGACGACTTCGCCGCTGGTTTCCAGCGACACGAACATGTATATGCCCAGTGGGTCGAATGCCGCCGCGCTCGCGATGCCCGCGTCATCGAAATCGATGCGATCCGAGTAATCCTCGCTGCCGTCGCCGAGAACAATCCGTGAACCGATTGCCCGCACCGTGTTTTGGAAATTCAGGTTAAGTCCGTTGCGCAGCGAGCCGCGCCCGATGTTGTCCATCTTCGACGGCACCCAGCCGGCCGTGCCGTCGGGCGACAAGGCCGCAGCACCGAGGTAGTTCGGAACGCCACTGCCCTGGTTCTCCGCATCGGGCTTGCCGCTATGTTGCAGGACTATCGTATTGGTCTGCAGCAGGCCGCCGGCGTCGAAAACCAGCACTTCGCCGCCGTTGGCGCCCGGCCCGGAGACCACGCCGGTTTCCTCGCCCGGCTGCCGTGGCGTGACGAAACGCGAGACGTAGGCGGTCGATCCGGTTGCATCGATCGCGACGTGCCGCGGGTTTGGCCCGGCGTTCGCCGTCAGCAACTGGCTGCCGCTGGTCGCATCGAGTTTCAGCAACTGGCCGCGGGCTTCCAGGACGACCAGCGCTTCGTTCGCGACGGGTGAGAACACGAGGCCGTATGGCGCGGACCCGTAAGGCAGCGAGACGGTCTGCACCACCGCGAACGTCACCGGATTGACGATGCTGATCGTAGACGTACGCTTGTTCGTCACCCACACGCGCCCGTCCGGCGCGATTGCAACACTGCGCGGGGCCGTGCCGACCGTGATCTCCGCGAGTTTCGCATGGGTAATGGCGTCGATCGCCGTCACGCTGTCATTGTCCTGGTTGACCACCCAGAGGCGATCGTTGCCACTGCGGGTCTCGTAGGCAATGTTCGTCGAACTCTTCGGCGGGGCGGCGGTAAGAGGCAGGTGAATGGCCTGCACGAAAGTCTGGATTTGCGGATTACCGAAGTCGTCGCTCACGGTCAGCGTGACGTAATACACGCCCGGTTCCGCGAACGAGTGGCTGACGGAGTTGCTTGCCGAATAGGCAGTGGCCGGCGTGCCGTCGCCGAACTCCCACTGGTAGACGACGTTGACGCCGCCGGAGGCAGTGGCGGTATAGGTAATGTTCGTGCCGGCTTCGCGCGCTGGCTGGCTCGGCATCGGCGTCACGACGAGTGACGGCGCGACCTGGATATGCCAGCTGAATACCGCTGTGTCGCTTTCGCTGGCGTCGGAGACGGTGACGGAGGTGCTGTACGTCGTCGTTGTCGTGGGTGTTCCGCTGATCAGCCCGGTATCCGTATCGATGGACAGCCCGGCGGGGAGATTGGTGGCACTGAACGTGAGATCGTCGTCGTCGCTGTCCGATGCCTGGATCTGCAACGACACTGGTAGCCCGACAGCATCGGACCGCGAGCCCGGATTGACGATCACGGGCGACGAATTAATGCTGATGGGCGTGACGGCGGCCTGCCGGCACAGCACGCCGAAGTTGTTGAGGCCGGTGCCGGAGCGACCGTAGAGCGCATAGACCGGGTTGCCTGTGCTGCACGCGAACGGACCCTGCGCCGACCCTCCCGTTCCTCCGTCGCCGCCGAGGTACTGCACCGGACCGGTCAGGCTGCCGGTCGAAGTAAGTGCCCGGCACTGGATCTCGATCTGGTTGACGGACGTGCCGGCGCGTCCGCGGAACCCGCTGACGGCATAGTCGCGCGGGCATGACTTCGTGAATGCCGTGCCGGTGGCCGACGTGCCGGTGACTGGACCGTTGACTGGATCGCCGATCCAGCGTCCGAGCTGGTCGATCTTCACGCAGCGGGGACCTATCCGGTTCACGACAGTTTCGTAACGGCCGTGAACACCGACGATGATCTCGTCGGATGGGCACGAGAGCTGGAACGGTGTGCCGCCGCTGCCGCCAACGGTGGGCGTGTAGTCAACGGCAACAAACGGCGTCGCGTCGATGTTGATGCGGAGCATGCTCGCCATCGAAGGAACGCCGGCGCCGTTCAGGACAAACATCATGTAGTAGCCGGGCGGGGTGTCCGTTGCGCGCACGGGCAGTGCCGCCTGGACCATGTTGCCGGATTGGGTGAAGGGCAGGGTCAGGAATCGCTGGTCCATGTTCACGCTGTGGGTGACCGATCCGGTCTTGACCAGGTTGACCGACGAGACGTCTTCGATGTCGACTTGGATGTCGAGGAGGTCCCCGACCTCTGCAGTGTCTGTCGCAGACACGATCGTCGGTCGCGCTGCGAATGCATCGTTTTCGTCGTAGAGATACGGCGGATAGTAGATTTCCGCGTTGGTGTTCGTCTGCGGCCCAGGAGCGCCCCCGCCGGAGACCAGCACGCTCGCATCCGGCAAGAGCAGCGCCGCAGAATGATAGAGTCGCGCTTTGACAGCAGCGTCCCCGACATGCCAGGTCCCGGTTGCCGGGTTCCAGATCTCGGCACTGTTGTTGACGCCAATCAACTCGTTTTCGCTCTGGCTGCCGCCGGTACCGAGTACCTTGCCGTCCGCGAGTACCGTCGCGCTGACCCACACTCTCCGCGTCGACATGGACTGGGAGCTCGTCATCACGGGAAATGGCCCGTTGATGTCGATTATCGCCGAGCCATTCGAGTTGCCGCCGATCTGCAGGATTCTGTTGGGGCGGAACATTACCTGACTCGATCCCCAGCCGGCATTGGCAGATGGCAACTGACCCGCGGCGCTCAGCACGCCGGTGCCAAGATAATCCACGTAGTACATCTTGCCGTTGTGGTCATAGCCAAACACGCGCCCGTCCGGCGCAACGAAGTTGCGCGGAAAGGTTGCCACGTAGGGAGTTGTCGACACGTTCGACAATGCGCGGAACTCGCCATTGGTCTGACGCACTTCGGGCATGTCGCCGCCACCGTTCCCGCCCTGGATGTAGACCTCGCCGTCGATCATCACCGTAGAGGAGGAATACCAGCGCGCGCGGAACATGCTTGCGGAGCGGACCAAAGTGTTGTCCGTGTAGTCGAACAGGTTGCTGTTGTTGTTGCCGGTATTGGTGGTGCCCTCCGCCGGCCCGGCCCAGGTGTCGCCGCCCACGATGAAGATCTCGCCGCTTTGCGGCAGGATCACCTGGGAGCTACAGAAGAGGTCGGTGAGCGTCATGTTCGCCAGCGTCATGTGGCCGCTGGCCGATGCACCGACGCTCGGGTCCCATACGTCGTAGATGAAGAACCCCGTCTGTCTGCCGTCACCGTTGGTGCCGTAACTCAGCACCCGCATGTCGGGCGTGAGCGCCGCATGGACGGAAATGAGCGGCCAGTTAAAGACCGGGGACCAATCGCCGTCGACGTTTTTTTCGGCATTGGCCGGCGTTGTCAGCGCGATCGCGAGCAGGGCGAAAAGCGCGGCAAACGGACGAAGGGTCCGGATCAGGACCGACGATGAATCACGGTTGCGCCACAGGTGCGCACGTGCAAACGCAGGCGACACGAAATGCCCTCTTGGAATTGCCCCGGTCTATCGCGCCCGATCGTTGTTGGGTCGCCCGCTCTAAGCCCGCCGCCTCCCGACCTGCGCTGGGCATTTGGGCCGCCTTGTTATCGAGCGCTGTCCTTCGAAGACATAATGCAATTTTCGCGCCGGCAATCGCGCCACCGTCGATAATCAGGCAGTTGCCGACCGGCGCCTCGGCCGCGGAAGCAGCATTTGTAAAATGGCTCGACAAGGCGGCGTGGCCGGCACCGGGGTGTCAGGGCCCCCGTGCCTACGGTATCCAGCCGGGCAGCTGAGAGGACTGCCGGATCCAGTCTGTCAGCTGGCCCTCGTCGGGTTCTTCGTCCTCGTACAGGTTGACGTAACGGGTGTTCGGGTCCTTAGAGCCGACGGGCGGCAGCGGGTCGAGCGATGCGCCGTTCAGGAAAGTCACCTTGATGTACGTCGTGAAGCAATGGAACGCGAGGAACCAGCCCTGGCCGTCGAGGCCGTAGAATGGCGAGTTCCAGCGCACTGCCTTCCGGACGCCGGGAACGGCACGAACGATGAGCGCGTCGAGGCGACGCCCCGCGTCGCTCTTCCAGCCCGGCATCGCGGAGATGTAGGCCTGTACGGGGGCATCGCCGTCGCCCTTCGCGATCTGCGGGTTGCCGCCTGACAGCAGGGTCACCCTCGAGCCCTTGCTCTTCGGTACCTTGTGCGTGCGGTTGTAGGCGATCGCCTCGCGCAGCAGTGCCTTGAGCGCAGTCCTGTTGATCTTGTCGCCCTCGAAAAAGTCGATCGCCCTCCATTTGTTGCCTTCGAGGCCGGCGTTGAAAAGCTTCCCGGGGTCCTCGAGCTGCGCGCCGTGATGGAACGTGAGCTTCACCTTTTCCTTGTGCGCGTTGGCGAGAGCGTACATGCCGTCGTGCGACCAGACCGGTGTTCCCATCCACTTCCAGTCTTCGACCACTTCGGGGTCGACGTCGTGGATGAGTTTGCGGATCTCGGCGAGCTTCTCGCCTCGCCAGTCCGTTAGCTCTGCGATGGCCTGGTCGATTCTCCGGGATGCGCTCGCAGCGTCCGCAGACCCGGCAGCTGTCTTGCGCGGTCGTCCCGGCTTCGCCACGGCCTTCTTCTTCGCGGACTTCTTCGCGGTCTTCTTCCTGGCGGCTTTCTTGTTTGGCGTCTTCGTGTTCGGGGTCTTCTTCGCCTTTTTACTTGCCATGGTGGTCACCGTTGTCGCCGTGCGGACATGAGTTACAGGCTTGGCACCGGGTTGAGCTCTACCAAGCGATGCGCACTTCCCGTGTGCCGAAGTCCCTGGCGGCTCTTTACATCCGTGCCCATGTAGATATCGATCTTTTTCGACCAGCGCCGGTGCATCTTGTCCAGCACCACGAATTCCTCCTCGAAGCCTTCCACCCGGACGTCTTCGTGCGCCCGCTCGAGGCCCAGCTCGACCAGGTCCTCGGAAACGGCGAGCACCGGCATGCCGGGAAGGATCTCGTCGCCCCATGCACCGAGGTTGGGTTTCGTGTCGGTTTGCGCGGACACGGAGTTGTAGGCCGTTGCCGTGACCTGAAGTTCCTGTTCGCAGGAGCGCAGCGCAATAAGCAATACGACGGCGACGGTTACGAACAGGCCGACGCGCAGTGAATTCCGTGACAGCGCTGCTGCAAGCGACCGGGACATCAGCCGCTCGCCAGCGCTTCCTGCACTGCCCGGTGCGCCTGCGCGATGGCGGAACTCGTGTCGGCGCGCGCGCCGGCGTCGGAGTTGGCGATCGCGATGCGGCCGAAGGCCTGGCGGCCCTGCACCCACGGCCTGTCCTCGTCCGATGCGTACTCGGGCTCCCACAACAGGTGCGGGTTGTACGCGTAGCCATGCGGCCAGCGGTTCACCGTGATGGCGGTGATGTCACGGTCCGCGTCGAAGCCGGCACCGCCGATCGCGCAGGTCGAGCTGTTCCTGCACGTGCTGCTCAAAGGTGCGAGAAGGGCGTTTCGAGCAGGCGGCGCCGGCCCGCGCGCCACTGTTCCGGCCCCTGGATGTCGTCGAAGTACGGCACGTGGCACAGGTGCAGCACCATCGGTTCGTCCGGAGAACGGCCGAAGCGGTAGTCGCCAATCGACACCGGGTAGTCGAGTTCGACCTGCTTGAAGAAGCCGTTCGTGTAATACACGTAGCGCATGCCGAGCTCGGCGAACCAGCGCCAGTGCGGCACTGCGACCTTGGTGTAGGTCAGCGGCACCTTCACGCCGTACGCCGAGCCCTTGCTTCTGCTCGTCCGGGAGTTCCGGGCAAAGGTACGGCATCGCGGCGTTGTAGCAGGCGAGTATGCAGTTTTTCGCGCGCACGGTATGCGGCTTGTGCCGCGATGCACGTACGTGACGTCGACGGCGCGTTCGTCGGGCGTGTGCACGGCGTGCACCGCGGTGCTGTTCAGCCGAATGCGGACCGGCGCGTCCGGGCGATCGAGTTCGGCGTAGTCGAGGCGCGCGGTGACACCGTCCTCCATGCTGGTGCCGGGCAGCGCTCGCGGGATGAGCTTGCGCACCAGCAGGCGGGCGACCGAGGCATTGCCGTCCGGGAAATGGAATATGTACGGCTCCTCGTCGCCGCGAACGCCCTCGAGCTCGATGGTGTGATCGAGCCCCGGCAGGCCGCCGCCGTCCGTATAGCCGAGGACCTGGATGGCCGGGCACCTCGTTCATGCCCACGCCCCAGAAACTCATGCCCCAGCGCTGGTACATCGCGAGGACCTGCTCGTCGACCTTGCAGGTCGGTCCTCCAGGTAGCTGCGGTAACTGATGCTGCCGAGGTATGCGACCTTCTCGTCGCGGCTCATGCCGGGCAGGTAGTCGCGCTCCTCCGTGAACAGCCGCACGAGGTCGGCCTGCGCTCGTTCGTTCAGGGGCGTTTGCGCCGCGAACTCCGCCCAGGGGACGGCTCCCGTAGCCGCGCACCAGCCTGGTCCTCGCCAAAGGTCGCCCGGTCGAAGGCGATCGCGTACGAGAGTTTCATCGAGTCGTAGAGTTCCCGGTCGAAGTACTCGTAGAAAGCGCTCAACATCGATGCCGATGTCGCGCAGCAGTTCCCGGCGCGACTTCCGGATAGGACGAGCGGCGTGTCGATCGACTCGGTGCCGCCGTAGCCGATCCGGGTGCGGCCGCCGACCTCGAACTCGTTGCGCTTGGCATGGCCGCCGAAGTCGTCGTGGTTGTCGAGGACGAGGATGCGCGCGCCCGGCCGTTCCCTCGCGGTAGAAGTGCGCCGCGGCGAGGCCGCTGATGCCGCCGCCCACGACGACGAGGTCGACTTCCTCCTCCGGCGCGCTGCTCGGCCAGCTCGCGCCGGCAACCCGCGCGTGCATCGTCTCCCACGCGCCGTCGTGGCTGCCGCGCAACCCGGTCCTCGCGGGCGGGTAATAGTCCGGCAGCCAGCCGGATGCCGAAGCGCCGGCGCCGAAGACATCGATCCAGGGGCTGAGCAGCGACGCGCCGACCGCGACCTGCGTCCCGTTCAGGAAATCGCGGCGGGTTATCTTGTCGCGCATGGCCACAGCTCCGCATTGCCGGTTCCGGTACCGTCGACGACGCGCCACCTGAGCGGCAGCCGCGGCATCAGGTCCCGGAACGCCGACGCGTCGAGCGATCGGCGTGCATTCTCGACCAAGACCTCGAATTCGGTGTCACATCGTCTCGCCGATGGCGCGGGGTCGGCCACGTCGCAGCAAATGTGCCCCGGCCCGCGGCGGATGACGAGGCAATCTTCGAACAGCACGGGTCCTTCGCCCGATTGCAGGATCCGGCTGCGGCAGCCAGGTCCGCGCCGGAGCTGCCGGCATGAATGGCGACCGCCGGCACGTTCGTCTTGTCCTGCCGGCCGTACCGCGAGGGTCCACTTTTCATACTACGCGCGGCATCAGCCGACCAGCCCGAAGACCATGCCGAAGAGAAGAAACTGCACCGCATGATATCCGCCGTCGATGAGCCAAAGCTTGAACGAGCGCTGCGCAAACTGGTAGTTGATCCCGTAGCTCGCCGCTACGCAACCGACGCCGACCAGTGCGCCGAGTTTGACCGAAGCTGCCGGTTCCGGTGCTGGCCCGGCCAGGACGGCGAAACACACCGCCGCCAGCAGCGAGAAGCCGAAGCTCAAGCCAAAGACCTTGGCGGGATGACCGGTGGTCGGGGGGCTGCCATTCTCCGCGTTCCACAACCTGCCAAACAGCATCGGTGAGTACCAAAAACCGCCGACGACGAAGCTCGAGACAGCCGCCAGCAAGATCGCCCAGATATTCATGAATTCTCCCGGATCAGATCTTCCGCAGGCCGCCGGGGACGTGCGACGAGTTCTCCGCCGCAATTGGGGCAGCGGCCGCCGAGTACACCGTTCGCGCAGGAACTGCAGAAGGTGCACTCGAAGGAACAGATCGAGCGCATCGGGTGAGTCCGGCGGAAGGTCGGCGTAGCAAGACTCGCAGTTGGGTCGAAGCTCTAGCATTCTTCAGGCCCGACGCGCGTCAGTTCGAAAGCCGCGTCTCGATTTCGTTGAGTTCTTCCAGCAACTGGTTCCATTGCCGGTACCGGTCCTCGACCCAGGCATTGTATACGGCCAGCCGCTCGTCGAGGTCTGCCAGGATGGGGCGGACCTCGTTGTCGAACGCAACTGCCATGTCGTCGCGTTCCTCGGCGGTCATCCGACTGTACTTGTAGTTCTCATACGCGTGCAGCAAGGCGTCATAGCTGCCGCGCGGGCCTGCGGGTTCCGACTCGGCGATCCGCCGCGCATCCTGGGCTTCGTAGCCGAGCGACTTCCTGCTGAACTCACCCCAGACCGCGTAGATCGACGCGACTTCTTCGTGCAGGGTCTCGTACTTTCCATCGGCTGCATCGATGATCACGTGCTCCGCCTCCCGGATGCGGGTGATGCGATCCAGCATCGGGTCGTCCCGCGCGGGCAGGCGGACAATGCGCGACCCGGCCGTCCTCCGCTTCCTCGGCATACTGGCCAAATGTCTTCGGCGCCAGGCGCGCGCCATATCGGAGCAGCGCAAGCTCGCGAACATTATTCAACTGCCCGGGCAGCTGTTCCACTCGCGCCTTACCGAGCCGCGCGCTGACTTCGGCGAACAGCCGCTCGTGCGCCGGTGTGCCATCGGCATTGCCCGTCGTGGCCGAGAATCGCTCATCCAGCCAGATCGAACCGCTTGCGTCCTCGGCCCGGATCCGGATCTCGAGCAGCCTGCCGTCCGACTGCAGGAGCTCACCACGGACGACGAGCTCCTCGATGACGGAATCGTCCGACACGACGCGCACGGCGCCCCAGTCGCCGGATGCGGCCAACGTGCGCCGCAGCGCGAAGGGCAGGTAACGTGCCTCGATCTCGCGTATGCGTGGAAAAACACCGATCTCCGCGTACGCGGACGCATCCTTGGGCAGGCCCGTGCTGAAAACCGGAATCGAAACGTTGAGCGCCGGCGATTCGGACACGTCGGCCACGGCCGCAAGTGCAGGCATCGACAGCGGCAACAGCATGCCGAGACCGATGTACCACAGGCGGCGGATGCTCATTCCTCGATCGCTTTGGTGCTGCAGACACGCTTCATGGTGAGCGTTTCGATGCAATGAAAATCGGATTTCGGCTGGTCAAACTTGTGGTAGAAGCGGCGCAGTGAAAACGGCACGCGCGACCCGGACGACGATACGGTCGTCACGACGCGCAGCTCTTCGCCATCCTCGGACATCGTAAACCGGTTCACGATCTCAAGGCCGTCGGCCAGCGTCATCTGCGACACCAGGTCCTTGCCGATCCAGCCGCAGATCTCGGCGCCCGCGGCGTTCTCCACGGTCTGCGCCGCGCCGTCCTGAAACCGGCACACCATCGAGAAATCGTCCTTGCGCTCGACCGCGGATCTCGCGGTCGTTCTGCACGATCGTCATGATATCGAAACGCGTGATGAGTTCCGCGAGCTGCGCCATCGCGAGCAGCGCCTCCCCGTCCTGTTGCGACACGGCAGGCGCGCCATAGGGGTCCGTCGAGGCCCGGGCCAGCTCGTAATAGGTCCGGTTCAGGACGTTCACGACTTCGTCGTCGCGCGCATAATTGCGTTGCCAGGATCCCGAGTAATCCACGGGCAGGTGGACGTCGACCCGGCGCATCTCATCGGTTACCGCGGGTTGCTGGCCGCAGGCCGCCAGCAGCAGCAGGCACAGGACAGGAACGAGGTACGTGCGCACTATGCAGCGGTCCTGCCCTGCGTGATGCGATTGCCGATGCGGATCGCCAGCCGGGCCATCGGCAGGTAAGCGATGAAGAGGTCGAGCGCGATAAACCAGGTTGGAGCCGGAATCATGTAAGTCGCTGCGATGCCGCCGCACAGGAACAGCGCGCCAATCGACCAGGCAATGCGCGCCTTGTAGGTTGCTGCGATCAGGTAGCAGCGAACGCACCAGTCAGAGTGCCCAGAGCGTGCGCCAGGAACGGCATGATGAAGTGCCGTGGCTCGAACAGGGGCATGGCCGCGCGCAGACCTTCGGCGGTGGTCACGTCCGCGCCGGCAGGCAGCGGAATGAGCGACGGGGCGAGCATGACGAGACCCATGTTGACGGCGCTGCCGACGGCGAGTCCGACGAGGACGGCGAGCGCGTTTCGCAGCAGGTTTGGCATGGGATAGTCTCCTGTATCGCAATTTTGCCTGGCGTTTTCGCGCACTATATATTCATTCGTCATGATCCGTGTGCCGGCCAATCCGTCACCGGACAGGGGGCAGCTGGCATGGGCGAGTCTTCCCGGCATCGCGGCGGCGTCGATCGCCGCGCATTTTTGAAGGGCGCCGCGACCGGCGCGGCGGCGCTGGCCGTGAGTTCGCGCAGCGCCGATTCACAGGCGGCGGCGACACCGGCGGCTGCGCCGCCGGCAGCGCAGCAGCTGGCGCGGGATGCAGGCGTCGCGAATCCCTCCGGCTTGTTCGTGCCGTCGGTCGACAAACCCGGTTCCGATCTCATGGTCGATGCCCTGCGCTCGCTCGGCATCGAGTACATCGCCTCGAATCCCGGCTCGAGCTTCGAAGGCTTGCAGGAATCGATCGTCAACTACGGCGACCCGCCCAACCGCATGCCGGAGTTCATCACGGCGCTGCACGAAGAGAGCGCGGTCGACATGGCGAACGGGTACGCCAGGGCCGAAGGGCGGCCGATGGCGGTGCTCTTGCACGGCACACTCGGACTGCAACATGCCGCTATGGCGATCTACCAGGCGTACTGGTCGGGCACGCCGCTCCTCATGATCGCCGGCCGCGACGACGGCTTCATCCAGGCGCACACGGCGAACGACATGGCGGCGATCGTGCGCAGCTACACCAAGTGGGATGCGCAGCCGGCGTCATTGTCGGACGCGATCGCCGCCATCCAGGAAGCGTATCGGCAGGCGGTGACGCCGCCGACCGGGCCGACGCTCGTCGTCATCGACATGGAACTGCAGAAGGCCGAGGCCGCTGGGCTCGCGTTGCCGAAACACCGCGAGCCGGCGATCGAAACGATCGACGAAGCGACGGCCGGCGAGATCGCGGAGGCCTTGCTGCGCGCGACGAATCCGCGGCTTGCGGTCGGCCGCCTGCGTACGCCCGACGGCGTCGCGCTCGCGGTCGAGCTTGCCGGGCTGGTCGGCGCTTCGACCGGCACGTCGGCGACCTTCGGACCGATGAGTTTCCCGCAGCGGCATCCGCTCTGCGGGCCGGGCGCGAGTACGGACTACGATTACACCCTCGGGCTCGAGGCCGGCCCGGCCGACGTCGGCCTCGTCGGTCCGGGCATCGACAAGCTGTACACGGTGCGCGACCTGGAGGGGATCGGGTTCGGCGCGATGCGTGCCGCGACGCCGAAACTTACGGCGCAGTTGCCGAACGACCCGGGGCTGTGGCCCCGTTTTGCGGCTGGCCGCGACGTCGCGACACGTATCGATCTCGACGCCGAGGCGAGCTTGCCGCTGATCATCGCAGCCGTCCGTGCGCGGCAGACTCCGGCAGGGCGGCGTATCGCCGACGACCGGGCCGAGCGTCACGCGCGTGCGAACGCCGATGCACGTCTCGAGGCGGTCCGACGTGCGGTTGCCGACAAGCGCATCGGCTGGAATGCGAGCCCGGTCAGCACGGCGCGGATTTATGCCGAGCTCTGGCCGCTGATCGAGCACGAGGACTGGTGTCTCGCATCGCCGAGCTCGTTCTCGGGCGCGCATCACGCGGACCTGTGGGCGCACGACCGGCCTTACAGTTACCTCGGCGGGCACGGCGCGGCGGGCATCGGCTACGGCATCGGTGCCTGCACGGGCGCTGCGCTCGCCGCGAAGACGCGCGGCCGTTTCGTCGTCAACATCCAGTGCGACGGCGACATCAATTACGCGCCGGGATCGCTCTGGACCGCCGCACATCATCGCCTGCCGATGCTCACGGTCATGCACAACAACCGCGCGCACCACCAGGAGCTCATGTTTCTCGCGTTCATGGCCGGCGCGCGCGGGCGCGGCACCGATCGCGCGCACATCGGCACCACGCTGCGCGACCCGTTCATCGACTACGCGAAAATGGCGGAGACTTACGGCATGGCGGGCGAAGGCCCGATCAGCGACCCGTCACAGCTGCACGCGGCGCTCGAGCGGGGCATCGCGCAGGTCAGGCGCGGCGAGCCCTACCTGGTCGACGTCATTACCCAGCCGCGCTGAGACGGCGCCGGGACCGAAGCGATGGATGATTCGAGGAAGGCAACAATCGCGCGGCTCGTGTCATGTGCCGTCGGTGCGGCTGACATCCTTGCCGCTGCGACAGCGGCGGGCGCGGACGATGGCGGCGATGCGGAGCGCGGCCGGCAGCTCTACTACGAGCATGCCTGTTACGGCTGCCACGGTTACAACGGCGAGACCGGCGCCCGCGACCTGGTTGGCACGGACAGCCCGATCGTGGCGAACGAGGAGGTCTTCATCGCGTTCCTGCGCCTGCGCGGCGACATGCTGCCGGTCTTTCCCTCCACGGCGATGCCGAGCTATGCGGAGGCGGCGCTCAGCGACGCACAGGCCCGCGATCTGTTCGCGTACATTCGTACTTTCGAACTCGACGCACCGGATATCGACGAGGTACCCGCGCTCGAAGCCATCATCGAGTCGCTGTCCGCGCCTGGCGAATCGTCGGGCCAGAGTTCACGGCGGAGTTTCAGCGGATCGGCGAGTACCTGCGCACGCGAGCGCCCGACCTCTTCCGCGCTGAGCGGGCGAAAATCCGCCGGCAAGGTCGACTGGTTGTATTCGTTGAGCAGCCAGTTGAAGACCTCGGCGAGCGCCGCGTCGCTGATCGGCGCCTGCGCGGCACCGGGAACGCGCGCGATGTAGTCGCGGCCCGCATCCGATGCCACCAGCGGCCCCAGGGACCGCGCGAGCGGCGGCACGAGGGGCGGGGCGCCCGACGCGTCGGACAGGTGGCAGCCGGCGCAATGCATCAGGTAGTCGCTGCGCGGATCGGCGGCCGACGGGTCGCCGATGCCGGCCGTTACGACCGCCACCACCGCACACAGCCGGTGAGGCTGCCAGTGCCGGTCAATCCTGCTCACTGGCGACACCCAGGACGAGGCCCACCGTGCAGTGATACTCCCTGCTGTCGGTTCCGAAGCACCACAGGACGCTGCTGCTCTTGCCTGCGTAATAGACCGGGCGCGCACGCTCCGTGTTGTGGCAACTGCAGCGTCCGCAGATCGCCTTCCCGCAGCAATCGTTGTAGGAGATGAGGTAGTAGCGGTCGTCCACCGGATTCCGGCAGGTGCCGACCCAGGTGATCGGCGACGGCTCGGCGCCCGGCGGGCACTTGTTGTAGGTGCCGCCGCAACAGCTGCACAAGCGTCCGCTCAGCGCACAGTAGCGCCAGTACTCGCAGGACTTCGGGTCGCCCATCTCGCCGACGGGTTGCCGGCGAACGAACGGATGACCGGCAGTAGCGGCAGCAGCGGAATACCGGTCGAGCACGATGCCGAGCCTGGCGAGGAAACTGCGGCGCGAGGTCGAGCGCGCCAGTCGGCCGGCTGCCGTTGCCCGCTTTCCAGTGCCAGGGCCAGGCCTGTTCGACCAGCCTGGAATTTCGTCACAGGGCGCGGCTCCCGTGGGATGTCTTGCCGCGCGCTTCGGCGCCGCCGATGTAGGCCTGCAGCGACGGCACTCCGCTCTGCATGGCCTCCACCAGGCTCTCCAGGTGTTCGCGCGTGTTCACCAGTCCCTTGCTGCGCAGGACACCATCCGCACCGATGAGGGCCGCGAACGGCAGCTTGCTGACGGCATAGCGCATGCCGAGCGCTGCCGAGACCACGTAGGGGTGGTTCTGCAACTGCAAATGGCGCACGTAGGCACGGTGCTTATCGAGTTCGTCGCCGTCGCTGGCGAACACGAGCCGGAGCCGCTCGGCTCGCGCCATCGACAGCGCCGTCGGGACCAGGCTGCGGCACAGCGGGCAGGTCGGTGCAATCCACAGGACGAGGGTAGCGGCTTCCGCGGGGCCGCCGACGGTCAGCTCCGAGCCGCCGAGTTCGCGGACCGTCTGGGCCTCGGTTTGCTCGCCGACCTGCGGACCGGTCGTCGGCATGAGCGCGCCGGCCGGGGCCACCCGTTCGTGCAGCACGCCGACCTGGCGCGCCAGCGCCAGCACGACCAGTGCGAGCACGATCACGATGCACCAGAGCAAAGCGTTCGAGACGAGGAGAGCTTCATTCACGGCGATGACTCCACGCCGACATCGCGGCGCGATTGCGCGCGAGCTCGGCGGCGCCGGCCCCTACCAGGACGCCGCTTGCGAGCACGAACAGGAGGGTCAGCCAGTCGTAGGCGACCAGCGCGCGAGGCGATACCGGCAGGTTGCCGGCGAAAGCCAGTGCGGCGAGTGCCAGGTTGCGCGCGACCAGCCACCACGACAGCGTAGCCTTAGACACGGACGTCCGGCCGAAGTCGCAGCCGCAGTCGATGTGCGCGCGGCCGCGCAGCAGGTTCGTCGCGATGGCGCCGGCATACAGCAGCATCAGCCCCGCAGTAGCGACAGCCGCGACGCCGCGTCCGGCAGTTGAAAGCCACGCGAGGCCCAGCATCGCCTCGGCCCCGGCGATGAGCCAGGCGGCCGGCCGCGACCAGGACTCCGGCAGCAAACGGTAGGCGCCGAGCGCCGCGACGAAGCGCTCGCGATCGAGGAACTTGTGCACGGCAGCGCGCAACAGGAGCGCGGCAAAGCAAAACGCGATCGCGACGAACAGCAAGGGATGAATAGTACCGGAGCCAGCAATTGCAGCAAGGGGTAGTTCGCGCCGGTCTCCGCGATCGTGCGTACGAAGCGTCAGCGAACGGCCGTCGTAGACGTCCAGCTTGAGGTCCTTGTCAATCAGGTAAAGCCTGGGCGCCGGCTCCTGGCTGGCGAGCAGATTGCTGGTCTCGACCGGCAGAACCAGTCGTGCCACGCGCTTGCGACGGTTCGTATCGAAGACCCAAACTTCGCTGCCGTTCTCGTCCTGCGTGTCGACCTCGCCCTGGTGCATCAGCACGTACAGGAGTGCGCTGTCCCGGTGCAATGAGAAGGGCTGGGTGCCACCCGGGCGCCACTCGTCTTCCTTGTCCTCGTCGGTCAACAGCGTCCACGCGTCTCCGAGCCGTATCCGGCCGTCGTCGCTGCCGGCTTCATGCACCAGTCCTTCGTGCGTCACGAGCAGCCACCCCGAGCCGGTACGGACGACGCGATCGAAGACCGGGTCCTCTTCGACGTTGAAGAAGGATTTGGAGCGCGTTTCTCGTCGTCTCCTGGCCCTGTTCGTCGAGTCCAATCAGCTGCAGCGTGCCGTCACCGCACAACATCAGGAAACCGCGCGGACCCGTCGGCATGATGACTGCACATCCGGGTGTCGAGATTTCCGAGACGAACTCGCGGTCGACGACGTCGACGATGCTCACCGACTGTGCGGGCGTCATGTTGAATAACGCGACGTGGCGCTCATCTTCCAGCAAAGCTATGTGCTGGCGGAATCTGCAGCGCCGCGGTCTTCTCCGGGATGTCGATCTCGGCCTTGGTCGTCAGCGTCGACAGATCGGCCACGATGAACAGGTCCGTGCGCGTGCCGGTCACGCCCCGCGAATTATAGGAGTCGATGTAATAGGCTTCGCCACGCGACGGGAGCGTGACCACGGCCGGTGTATACCAGTTGTGCGAGAGCTGCCCCAGCATTTCGCCGTCGTCTGCGTCGAACAGCATGCTGGCTTTCTCGTCGGTGATCATGAACCAGCTCGGCTGCGGCGCCGACAGCACGGTCGTGCCGATCGTCTCGGGCGGCAATGGCGTGTCCGCGCGCGCCGCGGCCGGCCAGAGGCCGGGCAGTAATATCAAGAAGGCGGGCAGCGTGGAGACGCGCATTGATGTTGTCTTCGCCGTCGCGGCATGTCGTCTCGGCCGATGGTCCGTTCGGCAGTATAGGCGTATTCGATTTCGGAACGATAGTGGCGGCAAACCTGACTATAATTCGCCCTTGGCTGAAGCGCGTGACGATCCTTTTGCATTGATGGCGGTGACGGCGCCTGCAGTCACCGCTGCTTTGGCGTCGCAGATCCTCGCGGAGCGTTTCGGCCTGTCCGGCGATCTCACGCCGCTCGGCAGCGAGCGTGACCAGAACTTTTCCGTCGTCACTGCAGGCGGCGAGCGTTTCGTCCTCAAGATTTCGAACCCCGCAGAATCCGCCACCGTGCTGGATTTCCAGGCGCAGGCGCTGCTGCACGTCGCGCAGCAGGCGCCCGGCATGCCGGTACCGCACATTGTGCCGGCGAAGGACGGCCGGCCGCTCGTGCGCATCGAGACGCCGGCCGGCCCGTGCATGGTCCGCGTGGTGCGTGGCTGGCCGGCGTGCCGGTGTCGGATGCGCCCTGGACTTCGGGGCTCCGGCGCAATCTCGGCAGGACGCTCGCCCGGCTCGGCGTCGCGCTGCGCGGGTATTTTCATCCGTCGGCACGACATCCGCTGCTGTGGGACGTGGGGCGAGCCGCGGCCGTCGCCAGCCTGGCGGCGCACGTCGAGGACCCGGCGCGGCGCGCGCTAGTGCAGGGCGTTTTCGAGCGGCACCGGCGGCAGGGCCTTGCGCGGCTCGGCAGCCTGCGCGCGCAGGTCATTCACAACGACTGCAACCCGGATAATGTGCTGGTGTCCGTGAGCGACCGCGAATGCGTCAGCGGCATCATCGACTTCGGCGACATGGTGCACGCACCGCTGGTCAACGACGTCGCGGTGCTGGTCGCCTACCAGGTCGTCGGTGACCAGGAGCCGGTCGAGGCCGCCTGCGAGCTGGTTGGTGCCTACCACGCCGAGAACGCCCTCGAATCCGCGGAACTTGACATCCTCCCGGATCTCGTCGCGCTGCGACTCGCAATGTCGGTCTGCATCGGCGCCTGGCGCGGCAAGCAGCATCCGGACAATGCCGACTACATCCTCGGCGAGCACGAGGATTACTGGCAGACACTGGACGAGTGGACCGCGCTCAATACGCGCGACATCGCGTACGCATTCCGCGCGGCATGCGGCAATGCGGTTCCGGTCGCGCGACAGGGCGCTGCGGCCGCGCGCCCCGTTGCGCGAGCGCCGCGCGGCCGTGCTCGGCCCGGGTCTCAGGCTCTCGTACGAGGAACCGCTGCACATCGTGCGTGGCGAGGGAAGCTGGCTGTACGACGCGGACGACCGCGCCTATCTCGATGCCTACAACAACGTCGCCTGCGTCGGCCATTCGCATCCGGCGGTCGTCGCCACGATCGCCGGGCAGGCACGCATCCTGAACACCAACACACGCTACCTGCACGAAAACATCGTGGCTTACGCGGAGCGCCTGACCGCGCGGCTGCCCCCCGAGCTGTCGGTGTGCTACTTCGTCTGCACCAGGGCAGTGAAGCGAACGACCTCGCGTGGCAGATCGCGCGCGCCGCGACGGGCGGCGACGGCGCGATCGTGACCACCTTTGCCTACCACGGCAACACGACGGCCGTGCAGCAGCTCTCGCCGGAGGAGCTTGCGGCGGGTAAACAGGAGGACTGGGTCGTCACCACCCCCGCGCCGGACTTGTATCGGGGCCCATGCGCCGGCGCGGCGCGAGGATGCCGGCGAGACCTGCGCCGCGCTGCTCGACGACGCGATCGCCGGACTCGGACGGCGCGGCCGTCGCCCGGCGGCATTCTTCGTCGACACCATCTACACCAGCGACGGCATCCATGTCGCACCGCCCGGCTACCTCGCCGGCGCGTGGCGCCGGATACGCGAGGCCGGCGGACTGTGCATCGCGGACGAAGTGCAGGCCGGGCTCGGCCGCACCGGCGAGCTTCTGGGGCTTCGAACAGCAAGGCGTGGTCCCGGACATCGTCACCCTCGGCAAACCGATGGGCAACGGCCACCCGCTGGCGGTCGTCGTGACGACGCCGGCGATCGCGCGGGCTTTCGCCACCAATCGTTCCTACTTCAATACTTTCGGTGGCAACCCGGTGTCCTGCGCCGCGGGCCTCGCGGTGCTCGACGTACTCGAGCGCGAGGGCCTGCAGGACAATGCGCGGGACACGGGGCGTTATCTCGGGCGGGCACTCGAAACGCTGGCCGCGAAACACGAACTCGTCGGCGACCTGCGCGGCAGCGGCCTCTTTTGGGGCGTCGAACTCGTGCGCGACCGGGCGACACGCGAACCGGCTGCCGAGGCGGCGCATGCCGTCGTCAACGGGCTGCGGCAGAACGGCGTGCTGGTCGGCCGCACCGGCCTGCATTCCAACGTGCTGAAATCCGGCCGCCGCTGGTGTTTTCCCGAGCCAATGTCGATCAGCTGGTCGCAGCGCTGGACGCCGAACTCGAGCCGGGCTGCCTGAGGCGCCCGGTGATGTCAGGCGCGGCGAGGGGCGCGCTAAGCCGACAGGAAGCCCATCGGCGGCGTCATCGATTCCGGCGAATAGAAGCGGCGGATGTTCGGCAACACGACGTCGAGTTCCGCGGGCGCAATCCCGAACCAGAGCGCAAGTTCGGCGTAGAACGCATCGACGCTGGTGGTCGGAATGTAACGGCCCCGCCCGACGTCGAGACCGTTGTCGGGCGTCAGATCCGGATACGCACCGTAAATGCTGGCGCCGGCAACCGCGCCGCCCATCACCAGTTGATTGCCGCCCCACCCGTGGTCGGAACCCTTGCCGTTCGACGTCAGCGTCCGGCCGAAGTCAGAAATCGTAAACGTCGTGACCTGATCGCCGACACCGAGTTCGACGAGCGCCTGCTGGAATTCCGCAAGACCCTGGCCGATCCCAGGCAACATTCGCGCCTGATTGACGATGACGTCATCGTGATGGTCCCAGCCGCCTACGCTGACGAAAAACGTCTGCCGGCTGCTGCCGAGCACGTCGCGGACGCTGATGACTTTGGCAATCTGCGCAAGGCTCGTCGAAAAGAGTCCACTCGAAAACGCGGTGTTGAGCACCGGCGCGTCATCGAGCGCTGCTTTGAATGCGATGCCGCCGTCGATGGCGCTCCGCAGACTCCGCGCATAGCTGCGGCGGAACGGATCGTTGTAGCCGGCGGCCAACTGGCGTCGACCGCAGTCGTGAACACCTCGGCGTTCGCATCGCGATAACCCGCGAGCAGCCGCACACCGTCGGTTGCATCGAGGCTGTAATCGGTGACCACCTGACCCGTTTGAAAGACGTTGGAACCCGATACCGAGATGTTCATCGAAATCGGTCCCTTCGGTACGCCGGGCGTGACGATGTCGGCCATGCGGCCGGCAACGCCGGTTGCGATGCGGCGGTCCGGCACCGACGTTTGCCACTGCGAGATCTGATCCGCGTGCGAAAAAAGGCCAAGCGGCAAGCGCACGGTGCCGGCTGCGTAGCTGACTTTGTCGGTTGGCTCCGCGAGCGTGCCGACGTTCGTGATGAACGCGAGGTTGCCTTGATCAAAAAGACTCTTCGCGCCGCCGAGCCCGGGATGAACGCCGTACGTCTGCGCGTTCGGCCCGGTAAAGTTGAGCGGCAGCAGCGTATCGTGCGCGAGCGCGAGGTCCGCCCTGAAATTCGCATACGCCGAATAGCGCGCCGCATCGTATGGCACGAGCATGTTGAACGAGTCCGCACCGCCGGCGAGCAACACGCACACGAGCGCCTTGTAATCGGTCGGTGCCGCCGCATTCGCAAGTCTTCCAACGAATTCGCTGCGCTGCGGCCGCAGCGCCAACGACCATACTGTGGTGGAGGAAACGACGACGAGAATAAGTCATGACGATTCCCTCAGCTCGAAACGGCGGCAGCAGGTGAAATCAACACGAGATACAACGCGAGCTGTGTACGCGCGCGCATGTCGGTGTTGACGGGTTCAATTGCGGCACGTATCGCTGCGCGGGTCGCTGTGTCCATCGTGCCGTGCATGAAAACGAGGTCGAGCCGGTCGAGCAGCGCGTCGACGTTCGCGGCCAAGGTGACGTACTCCGACAAGTCGAGCGTCACCGGCGGGAATCCCACCGGTGTATCGATTGGATTGTCACCATAGACCGCATCTGCCATCAGATCCGACACGCCGACGATCGTCGAGTGGTCGTGATCTGAAATTCAGGCGCGACACGAGGCTCGCCGAGGTCCCCCCCGAGTTCGCCGGGCGGCGAGTACCGGCGAATAGAAATTGAAACCACTCGGCGCGACACGTTTTGTTGGACGAGAATCGCGCAAGTATAGCCATAGGCCGGAAACGTCGTATCGGTGCTATGCGCATGCAGGATGCGATTGAGCGCAACGTAGCGCAGGAACGGCTCGCGCAGTTTGATTCCGGATTTCGCTTCCGGGTCGAGCAGCACCGCACGCAGCACCGCGATCATGTCGCCGCGCGGCGTCCCGCCGTTGCCGTTGAACGCAGTCGCGACTCGTGCGACGTATTGCGGCGACGGGTTCGACGTCACGAGGCGCTGGATCAACAAGCGCCCGAAAAACGGGCCCACATTCGGGTGATTGAACAGATTGTCGATGGCCGAATCGATGTCCTGCATGCCGGATTGACCGGCCGGCACGTCGACATTGTTCAGCAGATGTTTTGTCCCCGGTTCGTGAAACGCTTCGAACATCTGCATCGGGGTGTGCAACACCGGATTCGGGTTGCCGAAGAATGCCGTGCCGCCGGCTTGCGCCGGACCATAGCTCAAACCCGTGAAGATCTTTGCAAACTCACCGATGTCGCCATTGTCGTACGTCGGAATTGGATTACCGCCCACGAGTTTGCGGCTACCGTCGTTATTGAGTTCATAGAGGCCGATCGAAAAGAGCTGCATCACTTCACGCGCATAGTTCTCGTCCGGAAATGTGTGCGTGACAGGATTGGTCTTGGCGTTGTTGACGTGACTCAGATAAATGCCCATCACCGGATGCAGCGTGACGGCGCGCAGCAGGTCGCGGAAATTACCGAACCCGTACGCCAGCAACGTGTCGTAGTAATTCGACAAACCCAACGGATTGATGAAGATCTCATCGACGTTGTCGGATACGACGAAGATCTCGCTCAAGGCAAACGCGACTCGCTGGCGCAGCGTGTCTTCGGCGGCCACCGTTGCGTGCCACCAGGACAAGCGGCGGAACATGATGAGGTATTCGATGTCGAGCTCGTAAGCGGCGAATTCGCCGGCATCGCGGCGCCGGACCAGGTCCTCGACGATCGGCGAGTGGCGGGTGACCGGACGTGCAAACTGCTCATCGAGCCATGCGTCGACGCCGGCAGTTGCGATTGCCTCGATACCTGCGTGATATGCCGAAGCTCGCGCGGCGGCGAAGCGCGGCCGCATCCAGCATCTCGGCCGCCGTTGGCGGCGGCGGGGAGGGCGGCCGAACGGACGCTGTGCCGTCGTCGCCGTCACCGCCGACATGCAACGCGCAGCAGCGTCGCGCACGTGATCGCGTGACGGGGTCATGTCATTTGCCGTGCGGTCGCCCTGCTGGGCAGTAGAGCTCCCGGTTGGTGGCGGGAAATGGAGGCGCGTCTCCAGAACCCGGACCGGTGTTCGAAGTCTGCCGCATACCCACAACCGATTTTAGAATAGACGCGCCGCCAGGGGCGATTGGATTCAGTTTTCTTGATGGTGGCCGATCTGGACCACCCGTCGCCGGCGGCTGCTACGCCGTCAGCGCCGCCAGCCGGCCATGCGCTCGAACACGATGACGCCGGCGTAATGGCCGCCGGCAATGAGGCACGCGCAGCCGGCAATTTCGAGCAGCGCCATGCCCGCCGACGGCGCGCTGTCGAACGCACCCGAGCGTGTCCGCCACACCGCCGCGGCGAGGAACAGGACCCAGGCAGTGCCCATCAGCAGGACGTGCCGGGACAGTTCCCGGCTCGACTGCAGCTCATCGGGCAGGCGCAGGTAATCGCGCAGGCCCGCGATGATCGCCGGCACGGCCAGCAGCACGCCGGCCGACAGCAGGAGCTGCGCCACGCCGGCCCACTGCAGGTTGTCGATCGGCGGGAATGTCGTGAACTTCGCGACGAGATCGATCAGCGTCGCCAGGATCCAGCAGGCAATCGGGAAATGGACGAGCGCCGGGTGCCACGGACGGCCGCGCATGCGCCGCTCTCAGCCGAGCAATACCGTGAGCAGCAGGCCGAACCCGACTACCGCGAGGCCCGCGTGCAGCAGGACGATACCTTTCGGCGGCAGAGTCTGGCGCCGATGCAGCGATGCCAGGTAAAGGCCGCCCAGCGCGGCAATGACCAGCACCACCAGCGCCCAGGTCACCCTCGGAATCGCGGCGCTCGAGCACCGTGAGCAGCAGCAAAACGAGGCTGGTCGCGCCCAGTAACGCATGCAGGATCGACACCGGCCAAGGCGCGAACTTGCCGCGCAGCACGTGCATCGCGAGCACCAGGCCGCCGAGAGCGGCGACGCCGAAAATGAGGACGGCAGTATTCAGCATGACGGGCCCTCCGTTGGGACGATTTCTTATGCTGGCTGTCGCACCGAGCCTAGGAGAGGCCAGGCACTTTGTCAATAAAGGACTTTACAAAGTTGATCTACGCAGCTCCGGACCCGACAATCAGGACCTATGGACACAGACTCCCTGTCGGCCTTTGGCGAGCGGCAGCGCCGCCTGCTGACCTTGCTGATCGAAACCAAGGAAGGACTGAGCGCCGACGAACTCGCCGACGAACTCGCCATCTCGCGCAGCGCCGTGCACCAGCACCTGAATGCACTGGCACGCGACGGCTACATCGAGAAGAGCGCGCGCGAACCGCGCGGCGGGCGCCCGGGCTATGCGTTTCGCCTTACCGACCGGGGCGTGCACCTGTTCCCGAAGCAATACGCGCTGTTCTCGGACATGCTGATCCGGTCGCTGAAGGACAGGTTCGGCAGCGCGGGTCTGAGCGAAATCCTGCGCGATCTCGGCCGCAAGCTCGCGCGCGAACACGCGCCACGCCTCCAGGGGTTGTCCGACGAGGAGCAGATTCGCGCCGTGGCGCAGATCATGCGGGAACTCGGCTACCAAGCGCGAACCACGATCGACCAGCCCGGCGCCCTGCCGCTGATCGATGCCCGAAATTGCGTGTATCACCATCTTGCGCGCGAGCATCGCGAAGTCTGCGATTTCGACCTGGCCTTGCTCTCGACGCTCCTGGATTCCGATATCGAGCACGTCGAGTGCATGTTGCGCGGCGGCGTCGCGTGCCGCTTCCGGGCGCGCAAACCGGCGCGCGAAAAACCGTAAGGTCGCCTGCCGATCCGGAGGCTGGCGTCAGCCCGGCGCCGCCGGCGACGCAAGTACAGGGGGCTCGCCGGTACGCGCTGCCGTAATCTGCTCCCTCCGGCGCGTCAGGTTGCCTTCGATACCCAGGAAACCCAGCACCCACAGCAATTCGTCGTAGCAGTACAGGATCTGCGCCTTGGATCCCCAGTACAACGCAATGCAGACGATGAGGGCGTAGAGGAAGACTTTGACGCCGTTGGCGGCATCCAGGATCCGGACGCCGGCTATCCGCGCGTGATTCCTGACCACCAGTTCGCTGATGAGCACGATGAGCAGCCAGGAGAGGTTTTCGACGAGATCGGTCCACGCCAGGATCCGGTGTTCGCGGAGCCCGGCTGCATCTGTGACAACCGGATCGCCGCCGACGACGAAGCGGACGGCGTCCTGCGTGAGATCTTTGCAGTTGGCATCATCGATGACCGTGTATCCCCGGTTCCTCAGGAACGACCACTCGCCGTCGCTGTAGGCGCACACGTCGGTCGCATCCGGCCGCCGTTCGGCGGCGTAGTATTGCGCGAGGAACACCGTATCGGCGTAGGTCGTATGCACGATCGCCAGGATGCAGAGTAGACGGACACTGCGCACCATCCACTGCAACGCGCGTCGTCGGGCCCAGTCGATTCGTGCGCCGGTTTCCAGCTCGAAGAACGCGATCAGCACGAACCACGCGAGCAAATCGATCGAGGTCGCAAACGCTCGTGTCCAGTCGAGAAGCGAGGCGTCGGCAGGGACGGTGTAGGTCGCCGACGCCGCATCCTGCACGATATAGAGGACGAAGTTAACGAGCAGCAGCCCGTAAACAATGCCCTTGACCCTCAGCCGCCAGCGCGGGCCAGCAACGTTCCCGACCGCTTGTCGGCCGGTGGTTTTCAATCCAGACTGAGGATCCGTAGCGATGTCAATGCCTCATGCCGACCAACCGATGGCCACGCTGACCCGTGTCGTACCGACACTGCCCGGTAGCTGGTACTACGACGAGTCGCAGTACGAGCGGGAACTCGACGCGATATGGTACCGCGACTGGGTCTGCGTGGGCCGGGCCGAAGAGCTGCCGCGCGCCGGCGATTACTTCCTCGCGCGGATCGGCACGCAACGCGTGATCGTCACGCGCGATGGCGGGGACCGCCTGCGGGCCTTCCACAACACCTGCAGGCATCGCGGTTCCGCGCTGTGCACGGAGAACCGCGGCCGGTTTCGCAACGGCCGCATCGTCTGCCCGTACCACACCTGGACCTACTCGACGGCGGGCGAACTCCTTGCAACGCCCGGCCGTGTGCCCACGCCGGATTTCCGGCCGGAGGACTATTCGCTGTATCCCGTCGCGGTCGACTGCTGGGGTGGTTTCGTGTTCGTGTCGCTGTCCGCAACGCCGGCGGATACGCTCGAGAATTTCCTGGGCGACGAAGCTCGCCTCCTGCGCGACTGGCCGCTGGCCGAAATGATCTCGGTGCAGACGGACCGGAGGACGCTCGCCTGCAACTGGAAGGTGTTCTGGGAGAATTACAGCGAGTGTTATCACTGCCCGCGGGTGCACCCGGAGCTCTGCAAGATCGTCGGGATCTACGGCAAGGGCTTCATCAACCACACGGAGGACCCGGACTGGACGCCGGCGGACGAACAGGATGACGGCCGGCCAGCGCTCACGCCCGGGCACCGGACCTGGGCGATCGGCGGCGCAACCGGCCTGCCCGACATAGCGGGGCTCGCCGCGGAGGCGCAGGCTGCCGGCATGACCTTCGCGTCGTTCACGGCCAGCATGTTCGTGATTGCGCACCGGGACTACGCGCGCAGCGTGCGGCTCCTGCCGCTCGGGCCGGAAGCGGTCGAGTTGACCGTCGACTGGCTGTTGCCGCGCGCTTCCGCGAATGCCGGCGAGGCGGCCTTCGAGAAGATGTTCGAACTGAGCCGGCTGGTCGTCGAACAGGATGGCCGCGTCTGCGAACTCAACCAGCAGGGCTTGAGGAGCCAGCGCCACGAACACGGCGTACTGATGCCGCAGGAACACAATCTCGCCGATTTCCACCGCTGGCTGCGGGAGCGGCTCGCGAGAACGTAAGCGCCGGCATGACTCCGCACGCATCGCTCATCGCCTTCACTCGCGGCCTGCTCGTCGCCGGCGCGCTTGCTGTCCGCACTCGGCGCCTGCGGCGGAACCGAAACACCGGCCGCCGGCGAAACGGCGGCGGGAATCTTCATCCGCGACGTGATGCTGGCCTCACCGGAGCGGGACGCCGCACTACGGCCCGGTGTCGCTGCGGATCGCGGGCACGCGCATCGCGGAGATCGGCGAGGGCCTGCGGCCGGGCGCCGGCGATACGGTGATCGACGGCAGCGGTCGCTATCTCACGCCGGGTCTTATCGACAGCCATGTGCATCTCGGCGACATCCCCGGATTCCGTCCCGAGGACGTCGACGCGCATGCCGCCGCCGCCGCCGCGGCGCTGGCACAGACGCCACGCGCGTATCTGTTCCACGGCTACACGTCGGTCATCGACCTCGCAGGCAGCAGCCAGGGCATCGGCGCATGGAACGCGCAGGACCTGCGCCCGCATGCTTACTACTGCGGCGCGGCGCCGGTGCAGGACGGCTATCCGACGAATTACGTCCCGGCGCCGCAGCGTTACGTGCTGGTGCCCGGCTATCTCCACGACCCCGCGGGCGGCGCAGCACTGCCGGACGGCGCCGAGGCCGCGGAGCACACGCCGGAAGCCGTCGTCGCGCGGATCGTCGGCGACGGCGCGATTTGCGTGAAAACCTATTACGAGCGCGGCTTCGGGCAGGCCCGCAATCAGTTACCGGTGCCGAGCGCGGCGCTGATACAGGAACTCGTCGCGGCCGCGCATGCGCGCGAGCTGCCCGTGCTGCTGCACGCCAATGCCGAGGTGGCGCAGGCGTTCGGCGTCGCCGCTGGTGTCGACGCATTCGCGCACGGCATGTGGCACTGGAACAATGCCGACGCGACCCGCGTCGAAGGCGTGGTCGCCGACGAAATCCGGCAGGCCGTGGCCGCGGGCATCGCATTGCAGCCGACGATACAAGTGCTGTACGGCGAGGGCGAACTGCTCGACCCGGACTTCCTTTCGCGGCCCGGGCTCGCCGACGTCTACCCCGAAGCGCAGCTCGAGTTCTACGCGAGCGCGGACGGCCAGTGGTTTCGCGACATCCTGGCGAACAACGCCTACACCGATGGCTGGAACCCGGACTCGCCGTTCGTGCAGCGCGTCAAGGCCGCATCGGCGTTCTTCGCCGCCGAAGGCGGTCGCCTCCTGTTCGGCAGCGACACCCCGAGCGCGCCGACCTATGCGAATCCGCCGGGCCTCAACAGCCGCTGGGAAATGGACCGCTGGATCGAGGCCGGGATTCCTGCGCGCGAGGTCTTCCGCGCGGCGACGATCGGCAACGCCACGTTCTTCGGTCTCGACGAGGAGATCGGCACGGTCGCCGCCGGCAAGCGTGCGGACCTGTTGTTGCTGGACCGAAACCCGTTCGAATCCGTCGCGGCCTTCGACGGCATCGTCACCGTGTTCGTCGCGGGGCGCCCGATCGCGCGCGAGCAGCTCTCGGCGCGGCAGTGACGCCGTCGAAGCTGTTACTCGCCGGCTGCCTCGCCCGGACCGCTTGCGTCGCGGGCGGCGCGCCCGCGCGTCAGCGCCGCGAAACGTGCACGCAATCCTTTCCCCTGCGTTTCGAGCAAGCGCTTGCGGAGCGCCACCGGCGTGCCGAGCATCGCCTCCACCGACTCGCGCCAGCGGGCGAGCGGCCCCATGGAGAAATCGACGCGCGTTTCGCCGCAATGCCGGGCCAGTTCGTCGGCGACGCGTTCGCATTCCCCGGGCGTCATGACCACGCGCGGCCGCGCGTGCACGACGTCGACGCTCTTGTGACTGCCGAGCTGGCTGATGAGGCGGATGCGATCGAATTCGTGGCGCAGAGCGAGGCTGCACAGGCGCTTGAGCGCCGCATCGCGCCCGGCCAGGTCGGCGCCACGCGCGATTTCCAGGTTGACGAGTTCGGCGCCTAGCACCCAGTTCGCATCCCGGTGACGGAAGTCCCCGCCGTAGACCATCGCGGCCTCGTAGCCGATGACGCGGACGAAGTCGTTGAGCAGTTGCAGTGCGCGCCGCTGCAGCACCCGCTCGCCGATGGCCTTCGCGCCGTGCGTCGTCAGCTTGCCCGCCGCCCACGCGAGGCCGACCGCCACCGGGTTCATGCCGAGTGCGAGTCGCGCCACCTGCAGCGCATTGAGTCCCTGCTCGAGAAAGGGCCGGAATGACTTGTAGGTGCCGTAGTAGGACGCGCCGCGCCGGATCAGCCGGTACATCTTCGCGGTGCTGTACGACTTCAGGTTGATCGGCAGCCCGTCGACGACGACCAGCATGTGCAGCGCCATGCTGCTCAGGCTCTTCGCGACCAGCTCGATTTCCGTTTCGAGCAGCGGGTCCGGGCTGTCCGGCCGGTAAAGGCGCGCGACTTCCTCCACGAAAGCGCGGATGTCGGCGAAGATGAGCTGCGAGTTGACGCCCACGTCCGCCGCGTAGCGGTTGTTCAGCACGCGATTGAAGGCGCGCTGGCTCTCGGCCTCGATCAGCGCGACCAGCCGGCGGTCCTTTTCGACGAAGCCGGCGAGCTCGGCGTCGCTCAAGTCCGTGCGGACGACGTCGATCGATTCGTCGTTTGCGAGCTGCACGCGCATCTGCCTTGCCAGTTGCAGTTCCCGGACCTCGAGCCGGCGCTCCTGGTCAATCAGGGCCTGCAGCCGGTATTCCAGCCGTTCGGCCTCCGACAGCCCGCGTATGGCGTCGTCGGAGTATCCCCAGCCGGGCCGGTAGCGGCGGCGCGCGAGCAGGTGGCCCGCAAGCGCGACCGCGAGCAGCACGCCGAGGCCGATCAGGAGCCCGCCGGCGAGCGGGCTTGGCGGCCACAGCATGACGGTCAGCGTCAGCAGCGTTGTCGCCGCCAAGATCCCGCCGAGCAGGGTAGGAGTGATGTACTTGCTCACACCCTTCAATCTGGCGCTTGCCCACGCGGACTGCAAGTAGCCGCCGTGCCGCCCGGCGAGCGGTCCGCAGCGCAGGCCAGGCCTTGCTATGCTGGGCAGGCAGGCGGAACTCCGGGGCAGGGCGCAGGCAGGAGTACGAGAAATGCGCATGAATACCTGGATGAAGACGATCATTGTCGTCGCGGTCCTGCTCGTCGTGGCCCGTGCGGCAATGCCGTTGGCCCTCGAGCACTTTGTGAACCGGGAACTCCGGACGCTGGAGAACTACGCCGGCGCCGTCGACGACATCGACATCGCACTCATCGCCGGCTCCTATACCCTGCGGCAGCTGCGGCTCGATAAGCGCAATGGCGAAGTCGAGCAACCGTTCCTCACCGCCGACGCGATCACGGCCGGACTTGACTGGTCAGCATTGCTGCACGGGGAACTCGTAGGCGACGTACGGATGGTGCGGCCGGTTCTGGACTTCGTCGACGGCCGCACCGAAGCCGAGGACCAGTTCGGCGTCGGTCCCGACTGGGTCGAACGCGTGGACGCGATGCTCCCGTTCCGCATCAACAGCTTCGACATCGAGGATGGCACGATGTCGCTGTACCGCACCGGCGATGACGGACAGGACTCGGTTCTCGTCAGCCTGCAATCCGCCGAACTGCATGCGCGCGACTTCACCAACATCCGCGAAACCGAGGAACCGGTGTTCGCTACGCTGACGCTGGACGGCAACGTGCAGGAGGACGGCAAGCTGCATTTTTTCACGGAACTCGATCCGCTCTCCGACCCGCCGGTGCTGACCCTCGATGCCGAGATCGTCGATTTGCCGCTGACAAGCCTCAATCCGCTGCTCCGGGCTTACGCAAACCTGGATGCCGAGGCCGGCCTCGTCGAGATCTTCCTGGAAATCGCGAGCAAGGAAGGGCGCTTCGAAGGCTACGTCAAGCCGCTTATCCGAGACGCCGATATCCTGCGTCTCGACGAGGGTGGAGCGTTTTTCGGCAAGGTCTGGCAGGGCGTCGTCGATGCGGTGAAGAAGATTCTCGAGAACCCCGATACCGAACGCCTCGGTGCCGAGGTGCCGCTCGAGGGTGAGCTGACGGCGATCGACGCGGAACTGATCCCGGCCGTGTTCAGCGTGCTCAGGAACGCGTTCATCGAAGCTTTGTCCGTCGGCATCGGCAACGAGATCGGCCTCGAGGACATCGGCCTCGCGCCGGACGAATCGCCAGATGACGCGCCGCCCGACAGCGACGACGCCGACTGATGCGGCGGGCGACCCGCCAGGCCCTCAGCCGCCGCCGGACTGCAAATCGAGCCGCGCCGCTTCCTCCGGCTTGATCGTTACGGCGCGCTCCGTCGGCGGACGGGAATCGGCTCGCACGGTGAAGTCGCCCGCGGGCAGCGTCACGGGGTCGCCGCCGACCTCGCCGCGGGCCACCACCTGCCCGGACGCATCGGTGACCGTGTAGGGCACGCGCAGTGCGCTGACCATGGCCGCACCGAGTTCTGCCGCATCAGCGCTGTCGAAGAACGAACCGCCGCCGAGTTCCGCCCAGTAACGGAACTGCGATTTCAGGTTCGCGTCGTCGATCGCGAAGCCGACGATGTTGACGCGGACATCGACGCCGGCCTTCGCGAGTCCCTCGATGGCGGCGCCCGGGTCGCCGCCGCAGGTTTCCTCGCCGTCGGTGAGCAGCACGACGACGCGTTCGCCACGAACGCTGCTGAGATCTTCCTTCACGAGTTCGAGCGAACGCCCGATCGGCGTTTTTGCGAGCTTCATCGGCGTCACGCCTCCGACGACACTCGCGGCCGACGCCGGGTCGAGTGGCTGCAGCGGGATCTCCAGGTCCGTGCGGCAGGAGCTTTCCTCCCGGTGGCCGAAAGCCCGGAACGCGAACGCGGTCCCCGCCGGGATGGTTTTCGTAACGAGCTCGGACAGCACGTCCTGCGCGATGTCGATCCGCGTGCGACCGCCCTGTTGCTTGAACATGCTGCCCGAGGCATCGAGCACGATCTCGACGGCCGAATCCGGGCCGAACGTCAGTCCGGCGCCCGCCGTACCCGTGACCTGTAGCGTGCCGGGCCCGAGCGCGGGCGGTGTGACTGCGAGCGGCCGCTCGGCCAGCACGCGCGAGCTGTTGCCGGTCTCGTAGGTCAGCACGTAGTCGCCCGGCTCGACCGGTACCCTGACGCGCGCGGGACTCCCTTGTTCCGTGTAGGCCCAGGTCGCGTGGCGCTTCGCCGCGACGTCGGCGGCCTTCGTCAGGCCGACGAAGTCGCCGCGATTGTCGGGACCCTCCCAGCCGACCTCGATCGTGGATCCGCCGACCGCCTCGGCCGGTGCCGTTCAGCGAGGCCGTGTGGCGTTAGCACCGTCGAGCGGCCGCGAACCCAGCGTTTTATAGGACTGCCCCGCGCAATAGCGGATTTCGTAGGCGCCGGCTTCGTCCGGCGCACGCAGCACCAGCACCGCGCCGCTTTGCGTGTAGCGGTACTCCTCGTAAGTGGATTCCGCGGCGCCGGCGGGCACGATGGTGAGGAAGTCCAGCGGATTGCCCGGGCCGGTCCAGCGCACTTCGACGTCGGCGCCGGCCGCAACGCTGTCCGGCGCTTCGAGCGTCGCCGACGTGCCGGCGATGGTGAGCGGCGCGGCGCCGAGCGTGTAGTACTTCGATGCACTTAAATAACGTACTTCGTAGTTACCCGGTTCCTCGGGCGCACGCAGCGTGACGGTCGGGCTGTCGCCGGCGTAGGCGTAGACGTCGTAGCTATGCTCGGGCGCATCCGCCTTCACGACGGTGATGAACTCGCGGTCGTTGCCGGGCCCCTGCCACTGCACGTCGAAGTTCGCGCCGGCTTCGACCGATTCGGGCACGGTAAGCGTGGCACTGACTGCGGTGACTTCGATCGTCTGGCGCGCAATGGTGGGATAGGGACTGTTCTTGGAGAGTACGCGCAGCTCGTAGGCACCGGCCACTTCCGGCGCCGTCAAGGCGACTTCTTTACTGCGTGCGTATTGGTACGCGTCGTATTTGCCTTCCGGTGCATCGGCGGGCACGATCGCGACGAAATCGAGCGGGTCGAATTCGCCCTGCAGGCTGACGGTCACGGGCGCGCCTGCCGCGACCGACGCCGGTCCGGACAGGGAGCGTTCCGACTGGGCCGCCGCAACGCCGGCGAGGCACAGCGCGATCGCTGCAATGGTCGCGTGCGCGCGCGGGAAGTTCGTGCCGATCTCAATTCGCATGGGAAACGCCTCCAACTCGATTCAGTCGCCAGTCCGCGGGTGGCCTGCATCCCAGTCGATGCCGACCAGCAGGCAACCCGTTTCGGTACGCGTGTTGTGCCGCGTGCCGGCCTCGTACACGATCCAGTCGCCGGGCTTCAGCACCGTGCCGTCGTCCTCGATCGCCTCGCCTTCGAGGATCAGGTATTCCTCGCGGCAGCCGTGCACGTGCGGGATCGTCGCCGAGCCGGGCTGCATGCGGATGAGATAGGAACCGCGCTGGCTCGCCGGGTCATAGGACAGGCGTGCGTAGGACATCTCCGGCTGCACCACGCCGTCGAAATCGTAAGGCTGCATCGGCAGATCCGCCATGGGAAGAATCCGCCGCTTTGATTCCGCTTGTTTCATCCGCTGGGGTCCTTTCCGTTCGTCGCAGTGACCAAGCTTAGCCCCTGCGCCGTCGCGCGGGAATCGCGGGCGATGGGATATGATCGTGCCGCCCATGAACTGGAGCCACGCCATGCCGGAACGAGCTCGCAAGTGCGCATTCGCCGTGGTCCTATTGTCCGCGGTGGCGTGCTCGCCCGCGCCCGACGAGCCGCGCACCGGCACGGACGAAACCCCGGCGCCGCGATACGAAATCACCGAAGTCCGGATCCCCATGCCCGACGGCGTGGAACTCGCGGCTGATCTGCACTGGCCGGCCGGCGCCGACCGATCGGCGAAATACCCCGTGCTGCTCGAGTACCTGCCCTACCGCAAGGACGAGTCGCGCGATTACAGCTATTCCCTGTATTCCTACTTCCTCGATCGCGGTTACGTCGTCGTGCGCGTGGATATTCGCGGCACGGGCAACAGCGCTGGCGTGCCCATTCCCTACGAGTACTCGGACATCGAGCTCGACGACGGCGAGGACGTCATCGCGTGGCTCGCCGAACAGCCTTGGTCCACGGGCAAGGTCGGCATGTTCGGCATCTCCTGGGGCGGCTTCAACTCCATCCAGATGGCGTTGCGCAATCCGCCCGCACTAGAAGCTTTCGTCGCGGTCATGGCCACCGACTATTTGTATGCGGAGGACGTGCACTACATCGACGGCATCATGCACACCGACTCGTGGATGATGAGCCACGACTTGTACAACGTATTGCCGGGCGCGCCGGACTTCGTCATGGACGAGGACTGGGTGAAGAACCGTTTCGACGCAAAGCCTAGCGTGTATGCCTACATGCACGAACAGCGCGACGGTCCGTTCTGGGACCGCGCTTCCGCGCGCGGGCAGTACGAGAAACTCCGCATCCCCGGCTATCACATCGGCGGCTGGTTCGACGGCTATCGCAACAGCCTGCCGCGCATGCTCGAACACGCCGATGCACCGATGAAAGCGATGATCGGGCCCTGGGACCACTACTACCCGCACGATGCCTGGCCCGAACCCCGCGTCGAATGGCGCCGCGAAGCGGTGCGCTGGTTCGATCACTGGCTGAAGGGCGAGGACACCGGCATCCTCGAGGAGCCGGCATTTGCCGTGTACGTGCGCGACTGGTACGCGCCGGACCCGGCGATCGAGACCGTGCCGGGCCGCTGGCGCTGGGAAGAGGGCTGGCCAATCGCGCGAACGAAACACGAGACCTGGTTCGCGCGCGCCGACCACGGCCTCGACACCGAAGCGGCCGGCGAGGACACGCATCGCCTCGAGTACCAGGCTTCGTCCGGGCTCGAGGGCGGCGGCCAGACGATGTGGTGGGGCAGCGTCACGCCCGACCAGCAGCCGATGGACGACGACAGCCTCGTCTACGACAGCGCGCCGCTCGAGTCAGCGTTGGAAATTCTCGGCCGGCCCGTCGCGAAGCTCACGGTCTCGGCGAGCGCGCCGCGCGCCAATTGGGTGGTCCGCATCTCCGACGTATCGCCCGAGGGCCAGGTGACGCAGGTCGCCGGCGCCGCGTTCAACGGCACGCACCGAAACTCCGCGCGCGAGCCCGAAGACCTCGTGCCGGGCGAGATGTTCCCGATCGAGGTGGAGCTGCACTTCACGTCCTGGGTGTTCCCGAAAGGCCACCGCATACGCGTGGCGGTCAGCAATTCGCAGTGGCCGATGCTGTGGCCGACGCCCGATCCCGTGGAAACGACGCTCGCGATCGGCGGCGAGAACGGTGCGCGCATCGTGCTGCCGGTCATCCCGCCCGGCGAAGCGCGGGCTCCGGATTTCGCACAGCCGAAACCCGATCCCGAGATCGAGGGTTACGAGACGCTCGACGCCGGCAACATCACCGGTTACGCGGCCATCACGGAGATCGAACGCGACCCGGAGACGGGCGAAGCTTTCGGCACGGCGCGAAACTCGGGTGCGACGCGCTACCCCTGGGGCATCGAGCGCTTCGAGGAGGAGATCGAGCACCGCACCTCGGACACGAATCCCGCGCAGACCTCGGTGACCGGGCGCTACCGGCTGACCGAGGAACTCGAAGGCCGCACGCTGGAGTTCGAACAGACCGTCGAGTTCACCAGCGACGAGCAGAATTTCCGCCTGAAGTTCCACCGCTGGGTCGATGTCGACGGCGAACGCTTTCGCGAGAAAACCTGGGACGAAGTCATCCCCAGGGATTTCCAGTAGCCCCAAACCGAAATTTCGGTCCAATTACGGCAGATCGAAAGCTCAGGGCGAAATTTCCAGGAACGCGATCTTGCCGCGCTCGAGGCGAAAAACGAACCGCAAATCGACCGGGCTCCCCGGGAAATTACCGGTCAGCCGACTCGTGACGACGTACCGGCCGTCCTTCTCCTTCTCGGCTAAGGGCTCGCTGGTGTACGAGTACTTGGCGGACGCGGCGATCTTCCACGCCTTAATGGCCGCGTGACCGGAGTAAGTTTGGCCCTCGTCCTTGACGACGGCCTGCGTCGTGAAGCAGCGCAGCCATGGCTTCGCCGTCACGCTTGTCGGCGTCGAAGTAGGCAGCGATCGGATTGGGAAGGTTCAGGTTGGTCATGGCGGTCTCCTGCGTTCTGCGTGAGACCCCACAATGACTGCCTGCCGACAGATTAGGGAATGATCTATAATCAAAGTAGGCTATTTAGAAACCAGTACATAATGATGCGCGGGTCGGAATTTGCCGAGTTGAAGGCCTTCGCGGCCGTCGTTGAGCGGGCAAGCTTCGCGCGCGCCGCCGATCATCTCGGGCTATCCCCCTCGGCCTTGAGCCAGACCATTCGGCAGCTCGAAGGCCGGCTCGGCGTACGGCTGCTCAATCGCACGACACGGAGCGTCGCGCCGACGACGGCGGGATTCCGCCTCCACGAGCGCATCGCACCGATGATCCTGGAGATGGATGCGGCCGTCGCCGAGGCGGTTGCTGCCACGGGCCGGACCGCGGGAACGCTGCGCATCAACACGTTGGGCATGGCGGCGAAGAAGATTATCGCGCCGCGGCTCGGCCGGTTTCACCGGACGCACCCGGACGTGGTTCTCGACATCGTCATCGACGACGGCCTCAGCGATATCGTCGCCAGTCGGTTCGACGCTGGCATTCGGGTCGGCGATCGCCTCGAAAAAGACATGACTGCCGTTCGCCTCACGCGGGACGTGAAGATGCTCGCTCTTGCGTCACCCGACTATCTTATCGCAGCACGGCGAGCCAAAGACGCCCACTGACCTGCACGACCATGCGTGCATCAATTGGCGCTTTCCCGGCAGCGGCAGGATCTATCGTTGGGAGTTCGACAAGAAAGGCAAGAAGCTCGAAATGGCCGTGGAAGGGCCGTTGATCTCAAATCATCAGGATGTCGTCATCGAAGGGGCATTGCAGGGCCTCGGTATTCTCTACGCCTACGACGACGATCGCGTTGACGAGGCGGTCGCGCGCGGACGGCTCAAGCGCGTCCTGGCTGACTGGTCACTGACGAGTCCCGGCCTTTACCTCTACTATTCGAATCGTCGTCACGCTCAACCTGCGCTCCGCGCCTTCATCGATTGCCTGCTCGACCGAGACGAAGCAGCGTCTGAGCGACGGACCACATAAGGGTCAGCGATGGAAAGCCAATCATCACGAGTTCAACCGAAGAACTGTTGCTGAATTGCCTTGCGGAACACCTCGCCACCCAGCTGCATCCTCGTCGTGTAGGTTGCTTGTGCGTCTGGGCCGGCGATGTACCGAAGCTGGTCTTTGCCGTCTGTGGCCGCCTCGTACACGACCTCGGCGATCTCCTCCGGCGTCGAGTAGGTCTCCATCTGCTTCGGGTCGGTGATGACGTCCATGACCTTGGCTACCAGCGCGTCGTAGTCGGGGTGTCGACCCACGTCGAACGAACGGGTGAAGAAATCGGTCTTCATGCCACCGGGTTCGAGGGTCTTCATCCCGATCCCAAGTTGGTTCAGCTCGAAGGCCATGCTTTCACTCCAGCCCTCGAGAGCCCACTTGGTCGCGTGGTAAAGCGAGTTGAACGGAACCGTCATCAACCCGCCAATGGAGGTCGTGTTGATGAACAGCCCCGCCCTTTTCTCTCGGAAATGCGGGATAAATGCCTTCGTCGTGCGAATCGGCCCCAGCAGGTTGGTGTTGACGATGCGCAGGATCTGACCGTCCGTGGAGCCCTCGAGCGGACCCGCCATCCCGTAGCCGGCGTTGTTGAACACCACGTCGATGCCGCCGTCTGCGATCGCCTTCGCCGCGGTCGCCTCGATTTGCTGCGGGTCCGTGATATCGAGCGGCAGAAGTACGACGCCGGGTAGCTTGGCGAGCTCAGTTTCGTTCCCCGGCTTTCGCATGGTGGCGATGACATTCCACTCCCTCGAGGCAAACAACTTGACTGTGGCTCTGCCGAGCCCCGAGGAGCTTCCGGTAATGAAAATGGTTTTGGTCTTGCTCATAACGTCTTACCTCCATCGATTGGTAGTGGGCGAAATCGTGCGCCGGTTGCGGTTTTTGGCGGTACACCAAAGCACTTTCCTTCTTGCCTAATCCGCCACAGAATAGACTTGTCGCTGCCATGTTCCGGGGGTACGCAGCATGGAGTTGGCGGATCTGATCGCTTGCCATGCCAAGGGCGAGGGCGTGCACGTCAGCCGCATTCCCCGCCTGGATCTGGTGAGGCTCTCCGGCCCGACCGGGCCAGTTCATTCGATGCACGAGCAGGCAGTCGTGTTCGTCGCCAAGGGCAGCAAGCGCGTCGTCATTGGAGACAGCACCTTTACGAATGGGACCGACCGGTTCCTCGTCGTCTCCGTGGACGTTCCCGTGATAGGCGAGGTCACCGATGCCACGCCCGAGGAGCCTTACCTCTGCATGCGCTTGCATCTCAACTTGCCCGTGCTGCGCGAGTTGACCATCGAGGCGCAGCTGGATGACCAAGCCGCTTCAAGGACAGAGCTGGGTCTTTCGCTCGGCACGGTGACGCCGGAGCTGATCGCGGCGGCGACGCGCCTCGTCGCCTTGCTCGACACCCCCCGCGACATTCCGGTACTGGCGCCGGTTGCCGAGCGGGAGATCCTGTACCGCCTGCTCATCAGCGATCAGGCAGCGCGACTACGGCAGGTCGCCCATCCAGACAGCAAACTCTCGCAGGTTGGCAAAGCAATCGACCTGATCAAGCGGAATTTCGACAAGCCGCTGCGCATGGTCGATGTCGCGCGGAAGGCCGGCATGAGCCCGTCTTCGCTCAATCAGCACTTCAAGGCGGCGACAGCTATGAGCCCGCTGCAATACCAGAAGCACGTGCGCCTGCAGACGGCACGACACCTGATTTTTGCTGAATCCGTCGATGCGGCGGCAGCTGCATACCGAGTCGGCTACGAGAGTCCGTCGCAGTTCAGCCGCGAATACAGGCGTCTGTTTGGCGCGCCGCCTATCCGCGATCTCATGGCCCGGACTGCTCACAGCTCATAATTCGAGTGGCGGACGCAAGAACCCGACGGCGGGACTTTCCAACCCAACGACCGCTATTGGATGCGCCGAAGCGATGCGCACGACGCGCCGCCGCGATCCCCACTCGCCGGGCGCGGACTCGAACACGCCGGCCACGCGGCCGCCGCAGGCCCGGCAGCCCGCAAGGCCGTCGTCGAGCGCGACGTTCCACGCGCCGAGCTCGTAACCGATGCGGCCGATCAACAGCGTCCCGCAGTGCGGACAGTACGTGCTCGAACCCTGCGGGTCGTGGACGTTTCCGGTGTACACGTAGCGCAGGCCGTTTTTAAGCGCGATGCCGCGTGCGCGTGTCAGCGACCGTTTCGTCGTATACGGCTTGTCCCGCATCTTCCAGTCCGGGTGAAAGGCCGTGAAATGCAGCGGCACGTCCGCGCCGAGATTCTCGGCGAACCAGCCGGTCAGTGCCTCGATCTCGGAATCCGAGTCGTTCTCGCCGGGAATCAGCAGCGTTGTGACTTCGAACCAGACCTCGGTCGCCTGCCTGAGGTAGACGAGCGTCTCGAGCACCGGCTCGAGGTGACCGCCGCATACCTTGCGGTAAAAGCGCTCGGTGAACGCTTTCAGGTCGACGTTGGCGGCATCCATGCCGGCGAAAAATTCCTCCCGCGCGGCCTCGGTGATATAGCCGGCTGTGACGGCGACGTTCCGGAGTTTGCGCGCACGGCAGGCCGCTGCGACGTCGAGTGCGTATTCGAGGAAGATCACCGGGTCGTTGTACGTGTACGCGACGCTGCGGCATCCGGACGCCTCGGCCGCCCGCGCGATGGCCTCGGGCGATGCGTCGTCCTGCAGCCGGTCGAAGTCACGCGACTTGGAGATGTCCCAGTTCTGACAGAACTTGCAGGCGAGGTTGCAGCCGGCCGTCCCGAACGACAGCACCGGCGTGCCGGGCAGGAAGTGATTGAGCGGTTTCTTCTCGATCGGGTCGATGCAGAAACCGCTCGAGCGGCCGTAGCTCGTGAGCAGCGATCTCGTCGCGCGCGCGGGCGCGCACGAAGCACATGCCGCGCTGTCCGTCGCGCAGCTTGCAGTAGCGGGGACAAAGGTCGCACTGCAGCCGCCCGTCCTCGAGCCGGTGCCAGTAGCGGCCCGGCGTCCCGGTGATGCCGGCATCGCCGTTCATCGGCCTCTGTCGTAGCGACGCTATTCCAACTACAATGATTATAGGAGGACACCGCGGCATGCACGTAATCCGACATCCCACCGTCGCCGGCAGTTTTTATCCGGGCGCCGCCCGCGAGCTTGGCGACACCGTGGCGAGGCTGCTCGCCGCGGAAGCGACATACGAGGGCCCGCCGCCGAAAGCACTGATCGTGCCGCACGCCGGGTACATCTATTCCGGGCCGATCGCCGCGGCCGGCTACGCCCGGCTGCAGCCCTTCCGCGATCGCTACCGGCGCGTCGTCCTGCTCGGGCCCTGTCACCGCGTGCCGGTGCATGGCCTTGCCGCAAGCGGCGCCGCGGCATTCCGCACGCCGCTCGGCGACGTGCCGGTGGATACCGGCGCCATCGCGGCTCTCGGGCTCCCTGCGGTCGAGGCGGCGCATCGCCGCGAACACAGCCTCGAGGTGCACCTGCCGTTCCTGCAAACCGTCCTCGCATCGTTCACGCTCGTGCCGCTGGTCGTCGGCGACGCGTCGGATGCCGAAGTGGCGGACGTCCTCGAGCAGTTGTGGGACGGGCCGGAAACGCTCGTCGTCATCAGTTCCGACTTGAGCCACTACCTCGCTTATGCCGCCGCCTGCGCGCGCGATGCGCGCACTCGCGACGCGATCAAAGCGTTCGCGGCGGACCGCATCGGCCACGGTGATGCCTGCGGCGCCACCCCGGTCCGCGGCCTGCTCCTCGCGGCCCGCCGCCACGGATTGCAGGTGACGACCGTCGACCTCAGGAACTCCGGCGACACGGCGGGCGACCGCCTGCACGTCGTCGGCTACGGCGCATGGACCTTCACGGAACCGGAGGGCGAAGCGCGTGCCTGACCCGCGCCTGCGCCGCATCCTGCTCCTCGCCTGCCTGCTGGCCATGCTCGCGGCCGCGCAGGACGACTTCGCGGAGCAACGCGCCGCACTCGTCGGCGAACTCGGACTTTACGCACAGAGTGCCGACGGCGTTCACTTCCGAAAGGACGTGCTCGATGCGATCAACACCGTCGAACGGCACGAATTCGTGCCCGACGATGAGATCGAGTACGCCTACCAGAACCGGCCGCTGCCGATCGGCCACGGCCAGACGATCTCCCAGCCCTACATCGTCGCGCTGATGACGGAGCTGCTCGAACCCGAAGCCGACGATGTCGTCCTCGAGATCGGCACCGGCTCCGGTTACCAGGCGGCGATCCTGGCCGAACTGGTCGGCAAGGTGTACACCATCGAGATTGTCGAGGAACTCGCCACGCAAGCAGGAGATCGTCTCGGGCGCCTCGGTTACGACAACGTGACCACAAGACTCGGCGACGGCTACTTCGGCTGGCCGGAACAGGCCCCGTTCGATTCGATCGTCGTCACCGCGGCCGCGACCCATGTGCCGCCGCCGCTCGTTGAGCAACTGAAACCCGGCGGGAAGATGGTGATCCCCGTCGGCGGGCGGTTCACGACGCAATGGCTGCTGCTCGTCGAGAAGAACGAGAACGGCGAGGTCGTGACCCGGCAGGTCACGGCCGTGCGTTTCGTGCCGCTGACCGGCGAGCGCTAGCGCGCATTCATGCGTCGCCTCGGGCTCGCGATGCTGCTCGTTTCGGCGGCGGCGATCGGCTACGAGATCCTGCTGATACGCGTCCTGTCGATCGTGCAGTGGCACCACTTCGCCTGGATGATCATCAGCCTCGCCCTGCTGGGCTACGGCGCAAGCGGCACGTTCATCGCCTTGCTGCGTGAGCGGCTCGAGCCGCGCTTCGAGTCTGCGTTCGCGGTCTTTGCACTGCTGTTCGGCGTCACCATGCTCGGCGCCTTCGCCGCCGGCCAGCGTGTTCCGTTCAACGCGCTCGCGATCCTGTGGGACGCCCGGCAGCTCCTTTACCTGGCGCTCTTGTACATGGTGTTCTTCGTGCCGTTCTTCTTCGCCGCCTGCTGCATCGGGCTCGCGCTGACCTGCCGCAGCGGCGCCGTCGGCCGCCTGTACTGCTTCGACCTCGCCGGCGCAGCGATGGGTGCCGTGCTGGTCGTCGGCGTCCTGTTCGTGGCCTTCCCGCAGATCGCGCTCCTGGTGCTGGTCGTCCTGGCGCTCGCAGCCTCGTTCATCGTCCGCCCGGGGTTGTGGCGGCCGGGGTCCGCGCAGATCGTGCTGACGACGCTGCAGGTCGCGAGCCTGCTGCTGGTGGCGGGACTCGCCGTGCGTGGCGGTCCGGCGCTGTATATATCGGAGTACAAGGGCCTGAGCCAGGCGCTGGAGGTCGTCGACAGCCGGAGCGTGCATGAATCCTCCGGTCCGCTCGGCTTGCTGACGGTGGTCGAGAGTCCGACCGTGCCGTTTCGGCACGCGCCGGGCCTGAGCTTCAGCACGCGGCACGTCCCGCCGGAGCAGCTCGCCGTGTTCACCGACGCGGACGGCATGAGTGCGATCACGCGCTACGACGGCGATCGGGATTCCGTCGCGTTTCTCGGCGACACGACCGCGGCGCTGCCGTACCGGCTGCTCAACCGGCCCGAGGTGCTCGTCCTCGGCGCCGGCGGCGGCAGCGACGTCTTGATGGCGCTCGCCAATGATGCACGCCGCATCGATGCGGTCGAACTCGACCCGCGCATGAGTGGCCTCGTCGCCGGCACTTACGCCGATTTCGCGGGGCACATCTACGACGATCCGCGCGTGACCGTGCACGCGGCGGAAGCACGCGGCTTCGTGGCGGGCAGCGAGCGGCGTTACGACCTCGTGCAGATCGGCCTGTTCGATTCCTTCGCCGCGGCCGGCGCCGGCGTGCAGGCGCTGAACGAGAGCTACCTGTATACGGTGGAGGCGCTGCAGGCATATCTCGCGCGCCTCGCGCCGGGCGGAATGCTCGCGATCACGCGCTGGGTCCGGTCGCCGCCGCGCGACAGCCTGAAGCTCGCGGCCACGGCGATCGACGCGCTGGAAGCGTCCGGCGTTGCCGACCCGGCGCAATCCCTTGCCGTCGTCCGCAGCTGGAATACCGTGACCCTGCTCGCGAAGAACGGGGCATTCGATGCCGAAGAGATCGCAGCGACACGCGAGTTCGCGCGCAGCCGCTCGTTCGACACGGCGTACTTTCCCGGCATCCGTACAGGCGACGCCAATCGCTACAACCTGCTCGCCGAAGACTGGCTGTACGACGGGATCCGCGCGTTTCTCGACGGCGATGCCGAAGCGTATTCCGAGGACTACAAGTTCTACATCGAGCCCGCCACCGACGATCGTCCGTACTTCTTTCACTTCTTCAAGTGGCGCACGCTCCCCGAAGTGCTGGCGTTGCGCGGTGCGGGCGGCGAGGGACTTATCGAGTGGGCCTATCTCGTCGTCGTCGCGACGCTGGCGCAGGCCGCCATCGCCGGCGCGTTGCTGATACTCCTGCCGCTCGCCCGGATCCGGCGCAGCTGGACCGGCGGCACCCGCCACGGCACCTACTTCCTGCTCCTGGGCCTCGCGTTCCTGTTCGTGGAGATCGCGTTCATCCAGAAGTTCGTCCTGTTCCTTAGCCACCCGCTGTATTCCGTTGCCGTGGTGCTCGCGGCTTTCCTCCTGTTCGCCGGTGTGGGCAGCGCAGCCTCGTCCTGGTTTGCGCAGCAAGCGCGAGCGCGGGGTATTGCGCCGGTGAGCTTGGCGGTCGCCGTGATTGCCCTCATCGCAATGAGCTACCTTGCGGCGCTGCCGCCGCTCTTCCGGCATCTCGCCGGGCTGGCCGATCCGGCGAAGGTCCTGCTGTCGGTTGCGCTGATCGCGCCGCTCGCGTTTCTCATGGGTATGCCGTTTCCACTCGGCCTCAGGCGGGTCGCGGCGTCGGCGCCGGGCTTCCTGCCCTGGGCCTGGGGCATCAACGGTTTCGCGTCGGTGCTGAGCGCGGTGCTTGCGACCCTGGTCGCCATCCATTTCGGCTTTGCCGTAGTAATCGCGATCGCGATCCTGCTGTACGCGGCTGCCGCCCAAATGGCGGACGGGAATTAGGGTAACTGTCACCCTAATTCCTGTCCCCTTGGTGCGAACGCGGGTAATAATCCGGAATGGAACCGGTGACACCTTGCGGGGAAACAAAATGAACAGATACGCACTGGCCTGCCTGGCCCTGGTCTCCTGCGCAACATCCGCCACTGCCGCGACGCCTGGCGGCGGTGTCGCAAAACGCCCGGTCAGCACCTACTCGATCGTTGCGCGCGATGCAGAAACCGGTGAGCTCGGTGTCGCCGTGCAGTCACATTGGTTCTCCGTCGGCTCGATCGTGAGCTGGGCGGCGCCGGGCGTCGGCGCGGTCGCCACGCAGTCCTTCGTCGACCCGGCCTACGGCCCGCTCGGCCTCGAGCTGATGGCGAGCGGCAAGACCGCCGAACAGGCGCTCGCCTCGCTTGTTGCCGGCGACGAGCATCGCGAAGTGCGCCAGGTGGCCATGGCGGACGCGAAGGGCGGCATTGCGGTGCACACCGGGAAGCAGGCGATCGTCGAGGCCTGCGACCGCAAGGGCGACGTGTTCTCGGTGCAGGCGAACCTGATGCTGAACGCGACCGTGTGCGATGCGATGCATGCGGCCTACACGACATCCGACGGTGATCTCGCCGAGCGCCTGATGGCGGCGCTGGAAGGCGCGCAGGCGGCGGGCGGAGACATCCGCGGCAAACAGTCCGCCGCGCTGCTCATCGTGAGGGGCGATGGCACGCTGCCGGCCTGGGGCGGGCGCGTGTTCGACCTGCGCATCGAGGACCATCCCGATCCGCTCGCGGAACTGCGCCGGCTGCTCACGCTGGCCCGCGCCTACAACTACATGAACGAGGGCGACGAGCACATGACGACCGGCGATGTCGAGGCGGCGCTAGAAGCCTACGGCCAAGCGCAGGCACTCGTGCCGGATAATCACGAGATGGTGTTCTGGACCGCGGCGACGCTGGCCGGCAGCGGCGACGTCGAGCGGGCCCTGCCGCTGTTCGCGCGCGCTTTCGAGATGTGGCCGGACTGGCGCAAGCTGGTGCCGCGCCTGCCGGCCTCGGGCCTGTTACCGGACGATCCGGGTCTCATCAAGCGGATTCTCGCCGCGCGCTGAGCATCGATTATCGGATCGCGTAGGTCACCTGCACCTGCACGGACACACTCGACTCGCCGGTGGAAATGCTCGGCGCTTTCAGCGCGGCGTCGGCCATTTCCATGCGTGCCATCGGCATCGGGATCGGGTAACCGCCGCCCGAGGACAGCGAGATCTGCAGCACTTCGCCCAGCGTCTCGCCGGCCAGCGTCGCGAGCGACTCGGCTTTGGCGCGCGCGTCCTTCATCGCCGCCTCGTGCGCGCGGCCTTCGAGCGCGGCCGTGTCATCGATGCCGAAGCTGATGCCGTTCACCGAGTTCACGCCTGCCGCCGTAACGGCGCCGAGCACCGCGCCGACGCGCGCGACCTCGCGCACGGTCACGCGAACGCTGTTGTTCACGTGATAGCCGGTAATGCGCGGTTGCTCGGCTTCCTGCGAGTTGTAATTCTGCTCGGGCCAGATGGTGTACTCGACCGTCTGGATGTCCTTCGCGTCGATGCCTTCATCCTCGAGCGACTGCATGAGTCTCGCGACCGCAGCTTCGTTCTTTGCAGCGGCCTCGCTCGCCGTCGGCGCGACGGTCTGCACGCCCAGGTTGATCGTCGCGAGGTCCGGCGTGCCCATGGCCTCGCCGGTGCCGCTGACCGAGATACTGCGCCGTTCGCCGGCGTCGTCGTCGGCGTTAGCCGCCGGCAACCCGCCGGTCACGATCGCTACCGCCAGCGCGGCTGCCGCCGCCAAAGTCCGTCCTGCACGCATGCTGTCGCTCCTCTCGAGTGGTTTCCTGTTCAACGCAACCCGGTCGCGTACGGGGTTGCGATATGCAGCACTTTCTCTCGACCTGCGCTCAGTCGGCGTGCTCGACCTCGGTAATGGTCGCGAGGACCCGGTTGTGGCACTGCACGAGGATTACGCGGTATTCGGGATAGGCGGCGACGCCTTCGTAGCGCACCGCGACCGTGGTGACTACCTGCGAGACCATGCCGTCGGGCGGCGTCAGTTCGAGCAACAGGTGTTGCGCCGGCGGCATGCGCCGGTCGGCGGGGCCTTCCTTGAGCGTGACCGTGTAACCCGGCGTCGGCAGGTCGAGTTCGCCCGTGACCAGGAGCATCGCACCGCTGTCCGCCGTGCCGGCGCTCACCCGCGCGATCCAGTCGCGGCTTTCGATCACCGGACAGGTGGGTTCGGGCATCGCGCCGGTCTCCTCGGCTGCATCGGTCACCGCCGCGTCCGGCACGGCCGCCGCCGTCGTGACATCGTCGCCCGGCGCGCAGGCCGCGAGCAGCGCCGCGGCGGCCGTTGCTGTGAACCACTGCGACGCCTGCCTTGCGGTCCTGCCTGCTATCCTGTCGGCTCGTGTGATCATCGGGCGAATGTCATTGCAGAATGGCCGATCGAATGAAGCATCGGGCCCCTGTCGCGATCGAGCTTACTGACAACGCTCGCGCGCAGACAAGTTTCGCGGCATGGACGGCGCTGCCGGCAGTCTTGTTGTGGGCATGCTCGCCGCCGGAGTCCGCAGCGCCGGCGCCCGGCGCCGCTGACCCGGGCGCAGCGACGGGCCCGCGGCAGCGCTGCTTCCGGGAGGAAACCAGGGCCGCGAACGTAGCGGGCGATCCGGACGTCCTGAGCCTGGTGCTCGTCGTCGACGGCGATCGCGCGCACGGCGAGTATCACTGGCTGCCGGCCGAGAAAGACCGGCGCGAAGGCCGCTTCGAAGGCAGCGTGGCCGGCGAGCTCGTCACGGCGACCTACGAATACCTGCAGGAAGGGCGGAGCGGCACGACGCCAATCACGATACGCGTCGAGAACTCGCAGGCGGTGGTGGCCGGCGGCGACGCCGCGCTCGGGCTCGCCGCCAGCCTGCCGGAAGTGGAGTGTTGAGTTGCGCGGACCCGATTGCCTCAGGCGTAGTGCGCGCCGCGTGCGTTGACGTACATCGCGTACACCGACTGGCTCGCCGTCATGAACAGGCGATCGCGGTTTGGCCCGCCGAAGCACAGGTTCGAGCAGATTTCCGGCAACACGATCTGGCCGAGGCGTGTGCCGTCCGGCGCGAATACGTGCACGCCATCGTAACCTTCACCCACCCAGCCGGCGCCGACCCAGAGATTGCCCTGCGTATCGGTCTTGATCCCGTCCGCCAGGCCGCTGCCGAGCCCGTCGATGGTCATCGACGCGAAACTCCGCCCGCGCGCGAGCCGCGTGCCGGACACCTCCCAGACCTTCACTTCGTGCGGGGCGTCGGGGTAGTGCGAAGAACCCGTGTCGGAGACGTAGAGTTTGGAATAATCCGGTGAGAAGCAGAGGCCATTCGGCTTGTAGATCTCGTCCGTGACGAGTTCAATCTTGCCGGCGGGATCGATTCGGTACACCGCTTCCTTCAGTTCCGCCTCGCCCGGCTGGCCTTCGTACCAGCCGAGGCCGTAGCCCGGGTCCGTGAACCAGACGCTGCCGTCCGGGTGCACGACGAGATCGTTCGGGCTGTTGAAGCGCTTGCCGTCATAGCGCTCCGCGAGCACGGTCTCGGCGCCGTCGTACTCGTAGCGCACGACGCGGCGATGGAAGTGCTGGCAGGAGAGCTGCCGGCCGCTGGCGTCGAAGGTATTGCCGTTGCTCTTGCCCGACGGCCGGCGGATGACGCTGACGTGTCCGTCGTCCTCGAGCCAGCGGCACTGCGTATCCGCCGGGATGTCACTCCAGACGAGGTAGCGGCCGACGCCGTTCCAGGCAGGACCTTCCGTCCACAGGTAGCCGCTTGCGATGCGCTGCAGTGGCGTGCTGCCGATCACCAGCGAACCGAAGCGTGGGTCGAGCGCCTTGATGCGCGGATCCGGGTAGCGCTCCGTGATCGAGCCGAGCTCGGCGGCGAGCGCGCCGCCGGCGAGCGTCGCGCCGGCCGCCGCCGTCATGCCGATGAAGTGCCGGCGCGAGACCGGTCCGTCCCTGTCCTTCATGCATCCCCCTCTGTTCGAACGATCGCGGTTATCTCAATGCTTTTTTTTCAGCCGTCACTTCGGCAACGGCGGGCCGCTTCGCAATGCGCTCCTGCCATGCGGCCACGTGCGTGTACGCCGACAGGTCCACGCGCAGCTTCGGCGCCCAGCGGGTCACTACATAGAGATAGATGTCGGCGACGGAGTAGCTCTTGCCCAGCAGGTAGTCGTTGCCGGCCAGATGAGCGTCGAGATACGCGTAACGCTTGTTCAGTCGCTCGGTGAGGATCTCGCGCATTCCGTCGGGCAGTTTCGGGTTGAAGAAGTAGCTGAAGGACTTGTGGACTTCGGAATTGACGAAGCCGAGCCATTCCTGCAGCCGCACCCTGTCCATCGTGCCGTTCGGCGGCACCAGCCGCGCGTTCGGGTAGCGGGCGCCCACATATTGCAGCACCGCGATGTTCTCGGTGATCAGGTTGCCATCGTCGAGTTCGAGGACGGGCACGTAACCTTTCGGGTTGAGGTCATTGAAGTTCCGGCCGTCCGGCAGTTTGCGGGCGCCGCGCAGGTCGACGTTGACGAGTTCGAAGCCGGCGCCGGCTTCGGTGAGCGCGATCTGCGTGGCGAGCGCGCAGGTACCAGGCGCGGAATAGAGTTTCATCGGTGTCGGGCGGTGGCTGCGGGAATAGCCCGAGCATATCCTGCCGGGCGGCGAGCGCAAACCGGCCGGACTGCCGGTTCGCCGTCAGGGCGCGACGCGGCAGCCGCGGTCGAGCAGGGCGCGGAACTCGGGATCGTCGCGCAGCGGTTCGAGGTTGGGCGCGACGCGCGCAAACACCATCTGGAAGTCGTGCGCGAGGCACGCACGTTCCAGCCATACGAGCGCCTGTGCCGGATCGCCGGCCTGCGCATAGATTTCCGCGAATTCGTAGGGCGCGAAACCTTCGGCTCGCGATTCCTCGAGTTCCTGTTCGAGCCGTTTTCGCCAGTAGTCCGGCGCGCTCTTTGCCGCGGCCGCAGCGGCGAGGGCCGTCGTCACGGTCGCGTCGAATCCGAGCAGGCGCCGCCGCGCCTGGCGCGCGTCGATCGCGGCACCGAAACGCCCGAGTCGGTCGTAGGCGCGCTTGAGGTACTCATAAGCTTCGGGGAAGCCCGGGTCGAGTGCCACGACCTGGTCGAGCCGCCGGATGGCCTCTTCGTCGCGCCCGGCCATGTGCAGGATCTTCGCGTCCACGGTATTGATGATGAGCGAGAGCGGATCGATCGCGAGCGCCCTGCGGCTTTCCTCGATCGCCTCGTCGTGCCGGCCCATGGCTGACAGGAACTCGGCATACCACTGCCGCCCGGTCGCGTAGTTCGGGTTGCGTTCCAGTGCGCGGCGGTATTCGCGTTCGGCGGCCGGGAAATCCCATTCGTAATACTGCCGCTGGTACGCGAGGGACACGAGCGCGTCCGGCAAATCGCGGTCGACTGCGCGCGCCCTGTCCACCGCTTCCTGGACGAGCGGCCAGGTTTCGGCGGCGGCCAGCACGTGATACTCGGCGAGCAGCCCATAGGTGTCGGCGAGGCCCACCCAGGCGAGGGCGAAGCCCGGGTCGCGGTCGATCGCCTGCCGGAAGTGCGACACGCTGGACATGAACGCCGGCGGCGTGCGCTTGTTCCAGAAGTAGCGTCCCTTGAGATAGGACTCGTATGCGAGCGGGTCGCGCGTGTACGGCGCGGCGACAGGTGTGCCTTCGATTACGGCGGCGCGCAGGTCCAGGCTGGCGGCGACCCGCTGCGCGAGGTCGTCCTGCAACGCAAGGATGTCATCGGACTCGCGCTCGTAGCGCTCGCCCCACACTTTTCGCCCGTCGCGCGTGTCGATGAGTTCGGCGGAGATCGAAACTGCCGTGCCCTGCTGCACGAAGCTGCCGGTGAGCACATAGCGGACATCGAGCTCCCGGCCTGCCGCCAGCGGATCGTGCGCGGCGGCGCGATACGTGAAGGCCGTGTCGTGTGCGATCACCCGCACGCGCGGATAACGCGACAGTCGATGCAGGATGTCCTCGCTGAAGCCATCGGACAGGGACTCGAGTTCCGGCGAATCGCCTGCATGCGCAAACGGTAGCACGGTGAGACTCGGTTCCTCGGTCGCCAGCGCTGCCGCCGGGGCCTCCGGTGCCGGGTTCCGCAGCGCGAACAGCACCAGTGCGGCAAGGGCGAAGGCGGCCGCGGCCGTCGCGAGGCGGGCTTGTGTTTTGGACAGCCTGCGCCGACTGCGTGGCCGGTGCCCGAGCGGCTCGCTTGCGAGCCAGCGGTCGATATCCGCGGCCAGGGCCTCGGCACTCTCGTAGCGCTCCGCCGCCTGTTTGGCGAGCGACTGCAGGACGATGTTGTCGAGATCGCGTGCGGCCGAACGGGGCCGGCCGCTGCGCCCGGCGAGCTTGCGCCGGCTCGCAGCATCGATGTGCCGGCTCGGCGGAACCGGCTCCTTGTCGCACACGAGCCGCTCGACTTCCCGCGGCGAGCGGCCTTCGACGTCGTAGGGGCTCCGGCCGGCAATCAGTTCGTAGAGCAGCACGCCCAGCGCATAGACATCGCTTGCAGGTGACAGCGGTTCGCCCCGGACCTGTTCGGGGCTTGCGTAACGCGGCGTCATCGCCTGCGCAAGCAGCGTCGGTTCGCGCGTCTGCTGATCGGCGGCCGCGTCGAACAGGCGTGCGATGCCGAAGTCGAGGAGCTTCGGCACGCCAGCCTCGGTCACCAGGATGTTGCCGGGCTTCAGGTCGCGATGCACAACATGCCGCTCGTGCGCGTACTGCACTGCCGCGCACACCGGGCGGAACAGCCTGAGCCGCCCGGCGATGTCGAGCTCGTGCCTCTCGCAGTATTCGTCGATCGGCGTGCCGTCGACGTACTCCATCACGTAGTACGGCCGTCCGTCCTCTGTTGAGCCGCCGTCCAGCAGCATGACGATGTTCGGGTGTTCGAGGTCGGCGAGGATCTGCCGTTCGCGATGAAAGCGATGCAGGATCGCGTCCGTATCCATGCCGCGCTTGATGAGCTTGATCGCGACACGCTTGTCGTAGGCGTCGTCCGCGCGCGCCGCGAGATAAGCCGTGCCCATGCCGCCGCGGCCGAGCTCGGACAATACCCGGTAGGCACCGATCCGGCCGCCGACCATCGGGTCCGGGCCGGCGTCGTCGGCGAACGCTTGCAGGGCGCCGCCGGTCGTCAGGCAGGGGGTTTCATACAGCGCTTCGGCCTTGGTCGCTGCGTCGAGCAGCGACAGCGCCTCGCGGGCGAGCTCGGTACCCGGCGCGAAGTGCGCCGTGACGAAGGCCACGCGCTGGCCGGCCGGCAGCGCGAGTGCGTCGGCGGCGATCGACTTCAGCTGCAGCCATTCGTCGCGGTTCATGGGCCGGCAACAATATGGAAAAAAATCAGGGTGTGGTCTGGTCGGCGTCGGACGCCGGCTGTGCCGCCAGTTCCCGGTACAGCCAGCCCTTGACCACCGCCCATTCGCGCTTGACCGAGGCCAGGGAGATGCCGAGTGCGGAGGCGGTTTCCTCGAGCGTCAGGCCGCCGAAAAAACGCAGCTCGACGAGCCGGGCGGCATCCGGGTCGAGTTCGTCGAGTTTGACGAGTGCGTGATCGAGATCGAGCGTCTCGACGATGTCGACCGGTGGCGTCGCGGCCGGAATGTCGTCGGCGAGCGTGACCGACATGCCCCGGCCGCCGCGCTTCAGGCGCAGCTCGTGTCGTGCATGGTCGACCAGGATGCGGCGCATGAGCTGTGCCGCGACGGCGAAGAAGTGCCCGCGGTTCTGCCAGTCCACCTCCCGCTGCCCGAACAGCTTGAGGTAAGCCTCGTTGACGACCACCGTCGTCTCGAGCTGCCCGCGGCGCCACTCGCGCGCCAGGTGCCGTGAAGCAATGAGCTTGAGTTCGTCATAGACCAGCGGAATCACTCGCTGGAAGGCTGCGGGGCTGCCCGCCTGCCATTCCCGCAACAGACTTGTGATCTCGACACTGCGGTCGCTCATGGGTGTGCGGGCTTCTTGGTGTTATCCGCCGGAAAACTTCAACACAGCCCCCCCGGCCTGTCAAACGCCCGCTGAGCCGTTTTTCTACGCTTTCGCGCGTAAATGGCGGGTGTGCGTGCAGGCGGGCCGGATTCCCGGACCAGAAAATCCTGAGCCGTTTTTCCGGGCCAGCGCGCGTACCGACCCGGGAACAGCGATCCGGCCACGGCCGGCAGCCTTGAGTTAGCAACCGGCGAGACAAGCCGGAGTCACAGGAGCACATTCATGTTGAACAAAGTCGCCGTGCGGGCCCTCGTGGGTCTCGCCGTACTGTGCGGGAGCGCAGCTTTCGTCGCGCCCGCGTACTCGCAGGACACCGCCACGCCCGCGCCGGGCACCGCCACACCGGCGCCCGCAGCAGTCCCGGCAACGATCAAGATCGGCATCGTCACGCCGAAGGCCCAGCTCGGCCAGGGCAATACCGGGCAGGACGTCGCCGCGCCCGTGCAACAGCTCATCATGAGCTACATGGCCGGTCCCGTGCTCGAACTCGTCCCGTTGCAGGCACGGGTACCTGCCCAGATCCAGGCCGAGGCGCAGGCCGCCGGTTGCACGCATGTGCTGTACACGACCGTCGAGCAGAAGAAAGCCAAGAAAGGCATCGGTGGCCTGTTGGGCGCCGTCGCCCCGGCGGCGAGTCTCCTGACCGGCATGAGCGCCGGCGGCGACATGGCGAGCGCGATGATGGTGGGCACGGCGTCGCAGGTGATGTCGCAGGCCGCGATGCAGCAGGCGCAGGAACAGGCGCTCAACAGCCTGACCCAGGCGCAGGCCGGCGCCGTGAAGGCGAAGGACGAGATCAGCCTGAAGTACCAGCTGCATACCGTCAGCGGCGCGAAGCCGCCGCTCGAGGAGACCCTGACCGCCAAAGCGGAAGCGGACGGGCAGGACCTGCTGAGCCCGCTCGTCGAGCAGCTGGCCACGACCACGGTCACTGCTGTAACCACGCCGTAGCGGTGGCGCCATGAATCCTTTCACCAGGCGAGGTCGCGCGGGTCGCGCCCATGCGGCGCTCCGACAGGCGGTGGCTGTGCTGGTATTCGGTGCGCCGGTCGCGGCGCTGGCGCAGGTACCGCCCACGCCGACGGTGCCGCCCGGCATCGCCGACTACCAGGACATGATCGTGCAGTACGAGGCTGCGCAGGCTGCGGCACACAGGCCGGGCGATGAGGCCCTCGCCTGCGACGCGATCCGCACCGAGCTCGATGCCACCGTCAACAATCCCGCCATGCAGGAGTACGTCACGAGCACCAGCGAGCAGGCGCAGCGCGACATGGAATACGCGCAGGCAGCGATGGCGGGGACTGTGCCCGGCGTGCCGGCAACGACGATCCCGACGGCGCCCGACGCGGACCCCACGTTGCAGGCCGCGGAACTCGCGGCGGCGCACGCGCAGCAGCTCGAGCAGCTGAACGCGATCATGCCGCTCCTCATGCGGGCGCAACGTTTGTCGGAGCTTGCTGCGCTCAAAGCCTGTGACTGGCTGAGCGAAGGCGGCTACTCGCTGCCGACGCCCGAGCCGGTGGTGCCCTTGGAGTAGAAGCGCGCCATGCGCGTGATGCGGTCGTGCCCGTGGGGTGCTCGAACAGGCTGCCTGCTGTTGATCCTGACGGGCCTGGCCGCCGCGCCGGCCGGAGCGCAGGTTTCACTCGGCATCGGGCCGCTGGAGTCGGCGGGCGCATATCGCGATGCCGTCGGTGTACCGAAGACGTTCGTTTGCCCCGCGAGCGACGGCAGCAAGGCCAACGTCTACGGAACCGACATCTACACCGACAGCTCGCCAATCTGTGCGGCTGCCATCCATGCCGGCGTGCTGAAGCCGGGCGCCGCCGGCGCGGTGACGCTGGTGATGGGCAGCGGCGCCGAGGCCTACAAGGGCAGTGAGCGCAACGGCGTCCGGGCGCTCAGCTATGAGCGCTGGGGACATTCCTATTCCTTCGTCAAAGAGCCGGTGGCCGGGACGATCACCTGGCGGACCGTGTGGAAATACTTGCCCAAGGAGTTCGCCGGACCGGTCGAACTCGTCTGTCCGCCCGGGGACCCGGCGTCCTCGCCGGTCTGGGGAACGGACGTGTACACGACTGAATCGTCGCTTTGCGTCGCTGCCGTACATGCGGGGGTCATCGGTGCAAAGGAGGGCGGCGCCATCACCATCGTGCGCGCACCTGGTCAGGGCGTCTATGCCGGGAGCGACAGGAACGGCGTCGCGTCGCGCACTGCCGGCGGCTCGCCGGACGCATTCACGGTGAGCGGCGGTGCGCTTGCCGGCGCTGGCCCCGCGCCCGACGGCACCGCGACGCTCGAGCCCGCCGCGGACTCGACGCTGCCCACCTTCGGCACGACGACGACCACTGCGATAACGCCGACCCAGCCGGCGAGCCCGCCGCCCGCAGCGCCGCCGCCGGGTCAAACGCCTGCGGAACCGCCGGAAGATCCACCGCTCACAGCCGGGACCCCACCGCCCGTCCCGACCTGCACGTCGCCCGTCGGGACACCGGCGGTCTGCGTCACGCTCGCGGGCTGGAGTGGCACAGGGGCCGGTTACGTCCCGCCGCCGCCGGTGCCCGCAGATCCGGCAATGGCCCCCGCGCCTGTCCCACCGCTGACGATTACGTTGCCAGGCTGGGCCGGCGAGGGCGCAGGTTACGTCGCGCCGCCGCCGGCAGATCCGGCAATGGCCCCCGCGCCGGGCGTGCCGCTGACGATCACGCTGCCGGGCTGGACCGGCGAAGGTGCGGGTTATGTCGAGGAGACGAACGATGAAGACGAAAATTAGTCGCGGGTTACTGGCACTTCTTGCCGGAGTTTTCCTGGGCCCGTTGCCCGCACTGGCCGATCCGCCGTTTCGCGACGTCGTGTTCGAGGTGCCGGTCAACCTCACCGAGCTGCCGGCCATCATCAGCAAGGTGGCGGTCGACTGCGAGGTGAAGCTCTCGCAAGTCTACCCGACAAACAACCAGTACTCGCAACTGATCCGGACCGGGACGACGGAACTGAACGTCGTTGGCGGAACGGTCTCCCAGACGGCGCAGGTGCTGGTAACGCTGCCCAGCATCGTCAGGAAAGACAACCCGAGCAGTATTCCGGCCTCGAGCTACAAGTGCACACTTCGCGCGTTCCTCGAGGAAGGCCTGGGCTGGGACAGCTTCGGCCTCCGGCGGATGCCGGCTCGCAGCGCATCACCACGCCCTCGGAGCTGGACCTCACACTCGCGAACAGCAACAGCAGTTGGGTCTACAACGGGCCGATCAATTGGCCGGCCAGCCCCTGAGGGCCGTGTCACGCCTGTGACAGACTGAGCCGCGAGCGACTATTTCGCCGGCGTTTTCGGCGGCAGGCGATAGAAGGCGATCAGCGCTCCGGCTTCCGCCGATTCGCCGTCCGCAACGACATTGTCCGTCTCGTCCGCCGCCTGCGCGGACGCGAGCCAGTCCTCCAACGCGCGCCTGAGGCTACGGATCCGTTCCGGCGAACCCTGCATTCGCAGGCGCAAGACCAGCGGCTCCTCGTCCGCGCTCGCCGCGGCCAGCGCGTCAAGCATTTCCTCCTCGCCGGATCGCAGCAATTCGCGGATCGCGGCTCTGCCCGCATCGTCCGCCGCGAACAGCGCGTGATCCGCCTCGAAACGACGGGCTACCGCCTGGTAGCTGCGCTCGACGGTGCCGCGCTTCTTCTTTTCCTCGGTGACCTCGATGAGTCCCGCGGCGAGCAGCGCGTCGACGTGCCGGTAGAGCCGGGTCAGGTTTTCGCCCAGCGACTCGGCCACCTGGCCGGTCGTTCTCGGGCCGCCGGCGAAGGCCTGGATGATGCGCAGTTTCAGCGGGTCGGCGAGCAGGCGCAGCTGTTCGAGGTCGCTCACGCGGTAGGTATCGAGCATGTCGGGCGGTTCGCGAAGAAAAGTCTGTTCCGGGGCTTGATTATTCACGTTAGCGTGAATATTATTATTCACCATTTCGTGAATGATTGAGAGTACCTGCCGCCATGAGCAATGTCGATCACCTGATGATGCTACTGCTGGCCATCGCCCTGCCGATCGCGAGCGGCTGGACCTATCGCCTGCACGTACGCCGGATCGAGGCCGGGAAGCCGCCCGACCGGCTCGCCCAGTACCGGCTCACCAAAATTGCCCAATGGACGGCCCTCGCCCTGCTGGTCGCGGCCTGGCTCGTCCTCGGCCGGCCGTTCGCGGACCTGGGACTCAGGGCACCCGGCGGGGCGGGCTTCTTCGCGGGTCTGTTACTGCTCGTGCCGTTAACGGCCTGGCTCATTTACGCCTGGCGGCGCGCGAGCAAGGCGGATGATGCGGAGCGTGCGAAGATCATTTCGGCGCTCGGAAGTCTCCGGCACATGCTGCCCGACACGCGGAAGAGCTTGCGTTCTTTCGCCGGCTTGTCGCTCACGGCCGGGATCGTCGAGGAGATCGTCTATCGCGGCTACGTCTTCTGGTATCTCGCGCACTTCCTGCCGGCGTGGGCAGTCGTGTTCGTCGCCGCGCTGGTGTTCGGAGTCGGGCATTCCTACCAGGGCGCAGCCAACGCGTTGCGCGTCACGCTGGTCGCGCTTGCGTTCGGCGCGTACTACCTGCTGACCGGGTCGGTCTGGCTGCCGATCGTTGCGCACGCGCTCCTCGATCTCCTGCAGGGCGCGATGGTCTACGAGTACTTGCGCGCGCGTCCCGCGCAGGCGGCCGCCGAGGCTGCGCCGGCTATCGTCGACTAGGTGGCGGCGGGGCTGACCGCGATCCGGTCCTTGTTCGCGGACAGCCAGGCCTTGAACGCCATCAGCTGCGGATTCAGCTTGCGCGACTCTTCCACGCTGCGTGCGCCCCGGAACTCGCGGCTGAATTCGGCGTTGTACTGGAACATGTTGCCGAGATCGTCGGCGCCCGGGAAACCGAGGGAGCGATAGGCCGCCGGCGAGATTGCGTTGTAACGCACCGGCTCGCCGAGCGCCTCGGACAGCCCGGCTGCCATCTGCGCGCCGGTCAGATGCTCGCCGGCGATGCCGACGGTCTTGCGGACGTACGCCGTGCCGGCCGCAAAGATGCCGAAAGCGCATTGGCCAATGTCGGCGGCTGCGATGCCCGGCAGCGCCTTGTCGGCCATCGGCAGCGTGAACACGATTTCGCCGTCCGCGTTGCGTACGGGCCCCATGCCGAAGTGGATGAGGTTGTCCCAGTAGAACGAAGTCAGCAGGAAGGTTACCGGCAGGTCCCGGTTCGTGAACTCGGTGTTGGCTTCGCCCTTGGCGTCGAAGTGCGGCACCTTGTAGTGCTGCATCAGCGTCGGCATACGCATGTCGTGCAGCGGGATGCTGTGCCGCGTGTCCTCGAGCGTCGACCAGATGACGTGCCCGAGATCGGCATGCCAGGCAGCTTCGGCCATGTGCCGCGCCTGCACCAGTTCCTTCTCCGGCGAATAGTGTTCCCAGAAATTCGTGACGCAGTAGGCGCCCCAGGCGCCGGCGAAGGCCTTCCTCAGGCTCGCGCCCTCGTCGAGCTCGGCGCGCACTACGTCGGCGCCCTGTTCTGCCAGCGCGCGAGCCTTGTCGGATTTCGGGTCGCGCGTCAGCGCGCGGGCGCGGAAGCGCCGCTCCGGATCCTTCAATATGGCCTGGACGAGGCCGCCGCCCTGGGCGCCGGTCGCACCGACGACAGCAATGATCTTCGAGTTGTTAGCCATGGTCGTGCCCTGTTTCCATAGGTTGTGTTTGCCGGCTGCTTAGACCCGGGAATTAGGGTGACAGTTACCCTATTTCGTCTGCCTATGTGGGCTGCAGGCACCCAACCGACGGAAATAGGGTAACTGTCACCCTAATTCCCGGGCAGGTCTAGGTCCCAGTACGGCGGTTCGCCGAAGTGGCCGGCGAGAAAATCCACGAAGGTGCGCACCTTGGCCGACAGGTAGTGCCGGTGCGCGTACACCGCGTAGACGCCGAGGTCGGGCAGCGTGTAATCCCCGAGCACGATCTTCAGGCGGCCGTCGCGCAGCGCCTTGCCGACGATGAAAGTCGGCTGAAGGATGATGCCCATGTGCGCGATCGCCGCCTGCGTGACGGCATCGCCGTTGTTGGCGACGAAACTGCCGTCGATGTGCACGGTGTGCCGTTCGCCGTTCCGTTCAAAACTCCAGTCGCCGCGCGTCGAGTAATAGGAATAGACGAGACAGTTGTGCTGCTCCAGTTCGGCGGGCGTGGCCGGCTCGCCGTGGCGATCGAGATAGCCGGGCGAGGCGCAGACCACGAGCCTGCAGGGCGCGAGCTGCCGCGCGACGAGCGCGGATTCCTCGAGCTTGCCGATGCGGACCGCGAGGTCGAAGCCTTCGGCGACGACGTCGACGACGCGATCGCTCATCTGCATCTCGACGTGTACGGCCGGGTGCGACACCTGGTACGCGGCCACCGCCGGGGCGAGGTGGGTGACGCCGAAGGACATGGGCGCGTTGATGCGCAGCGTACCGCGCGGGTGGGCACCCAGGTCGCCCAATGCGCTTTCCATTTCGTCGATGTCGTCGAGCACCTGTCGGCAGCGCTCGCCGTAGGCATGACCCGCCTCGGTCAGGCTGAGACGACGGGTCGAGCGATTGAACAGCAGCACGCCCAGCCGGTCCTCGAGGCGCGCCACGTACTTGCTGACGAGCTGCGGCGACATGGCGAGTTCGCGGGCGGCGGCGGAGAAAGAGCCGTGCCGGACCACCGTCACGAAGGTCCGCATGCCGTCGAGCGTATCCATATTTACAACACCCCGTTGCTAATCTTTCCCTATTCTAAGCGTTTTTCTATGCGGCATTGAGGCTTATGGTCAAGTCCATGACGGTCAAGACCATGCCGCAAAGCACCCGGACGCAGGCCCGCATGCCTGCGGTCTTCCTGTCCCATGGTGCGCCGACGCTCGCCATCGACGATGGCGACACGAACCATTTCCTGCGCAATTACGCGCGCCGGCTTGGCAAGCCGCGGGCCGTCGTCCTGATGTCGGCGCATTTCGATGCGCCAAAGGCCACCATCACCGCAGGCAAGTCGCCGCCCACGATCCACGATTTCGGCGGCTTCCCGCATGCACTGTACAAACTGAGTTACCCCGCGCCGGGCGACCCCTCCCTTAGCCGGCGCATTGCCGGACTGCTCGCCGCAGACGGCGTGCAAGTCGAACTGGACAACCGCCGTGGTTTCGACCACGGTGCCTGGATCCCGATGCTGCTTATGTTCCCCGACGCCGATATTCCCCTGGTGCAGCTATCGTTGGATGTGTCCCGTGACCCCGCCTGGCACTACCGTCTCGGCGAGCTGCTCCGGCCTTTACGCGACGAAGGCGTGCTGATCGTCGGTTCCGGCGGCGCGACCCACAACCTGAACGAGATAAGCTGGCCCGGGCAGTGCCGGCAGCCGCCCCCGTGGGCGCGGGATTTCAGCGACTGGCTGGACACGGCCATCGAACAGGGACGCACGAAGGACGTGCTCGAATACCGCGAGCGTGCGCCCTTTGCAGCGCGCAACCATCCCACCGAAGAGCACATCCTGCCGCTCGCTTTCGTGCTCGGTGCGAGCTTCGACGACGAGGTCCGCCGCCGCGTCCACGAGAGCTGGGACTACGGCAGCCTCAGCATGAACACCTACCAGTTCGGCGGCGTTCAGCCCGTGCCGGCCGTCGCGGCCTTCCGCCGCGCACTGTAACGCGCGGTCGTCCCGCAGGCGACGACGAATACCAGTACGTTAGCGACCACCACCGGCAGCGAGGCGATCAGAAACCCGTAGCTCATCCAGAGCACGGCGCCGCAGATCTGCACGATGCGCAGCCGCACGACGTCCGAGAACAGGAAGGACATCGTGACCACCGCTGTAGCCGCCCATCCGACCGCCTCGGTCAGCATTTCGTTCGAGATCATACGATGCTCTCCGGTGCCCCGAGCTCGGCGAGCCGCACGGTGTCCGTGCGCTGTTTGTCCCAGGCATCGACTCGCAGGCCGGTGTTCTCCATCGCCGAGCGGATGGCGGACATGCGCCAGCCGAACAGTTGCTCGAGTATCGGCATCAGCACGCTGCAGGCGTTGTCGCTGATGACGGTGGAACGCGCGACGCGCGCGAGCATGGAGTTCCCGGAGACAGCCACCGTAAAACCGTCGTGGTTGTTCACGTGCAGCATGGCGTGCACGTCGGAACTACCGTCGCCGACATAGATCACGCGGTCGAGCGCGATGCCGAGCTCGGCGGTGAGCTGCTCGAGCGCGGCCACCTTGCCGAAGCCGGCGGCGACCTTGCGGATCGCCGCGACCTCGCCGCTCTGCTCGTCGAATTCGAGTTCGGTTGCGATGATTCGGCCGGACGCCACGATTCCGTCCAGCGCCGAGACGACGACGTCCCGCGGCGCCGCCGAGATGACATGGAAGATTGCCGACACGCCGGGGATGCCGTTCTCGAGCAGCGTGACGAGCTGCGGGATGGCGCGTTTCAGGCGTACCCGCCTGCCGGCCTCGACCAGGTGCTCACGGCGCACACCGCGAAAATCCGGGTCGTGCCGGATGAGGTAGGCGAGCTCGCCGCCCTGCTGCACGAGATTGCTGGCCGCGAGGCCTTGCACGCGCTCCTCGTAATCGGCAACCCCGATGAGTTCGGCCAGCACGAAACCGGAGTCGTTGAAACTCAGCGTCTGATCGAAATCAGACGCGAACAGATAGCGCTTCGTTTCCGCGATCGTCATGATCAATACCTCTTGGTCCTCTGTCCCTGATTGATCCCTGCGTAGCGGGATCGTGCCTGACACGGTAACAGCGGATTGTTACGAGTCAATCAAACGGTACCCCTGAAGGCGTACAGGTTTTCCGCCGTCAGATGAAATATTCCGCTCCGGTTTTTCACCGTCTGGAAAAATTCGTTGGCGGGAGCTCATTCGGATCACTGCCCGGACGTGTGTTATTTTGCGTTGCGAACCTGCGAGGAGGAATGCACCCATGAATCGACGCGATTGTCTGAAACTGTCCGCGCTCGCCGGCGCATCGAGCCTGCTGCCGGCGGGCCTCCTTGAAGCCGCGCTGCGCGACGACCTCATCACGCGCGCCGTGCCGAAGACCGGCGAGAAGCTGCCGATCGTCGGGCTCGGCAGTTCCGCGACCTTTCGCGAAGTCGCCGAGACCCCGGATGCGGATGCGCTGAACGCGGTGCTCGAAGCGATGCTGGAACACGGCGGCACGGTGTTCGACACCGCGCCCGGCTACGGCGCCTCCGAGGAGGTCGCGGGCCGGATTGTGCAGGAACTGGGCGCGAAGGAGAAAATCTTCTGGGCGACCAAGCTCAACGTCGCCGGCCGCAACGGCGGCAAGGCGGATCCCGAGGCCGCACGCGCGCAGGTCGAGCAATCTTTCCGGTACATCGGCAAGGATCCCGTCGACCTCATCCAGGTACACAACCTTGCGGACATTCCGACGCAGCTCGCGATCCTGAAGGACTACAAGGAAGAAGGGCGGCTGCGCTACATCGGCACCACGAGCACCGACCCGAGCGCTTACGGCGAACTGGTGGAAATCATGCGTGCCGAGCCGCTGGATTTCATCGGCGTCGACTACGCCGTTGACAACCGCGAAGCCGCGAAGACGATCCTGCCGCTCGCCGCGGAGCGCGGCATCGGCGTGCTGGTCTACGTCCCGTTCGGCCGGACGCGGCTGTTCCGCCGCGTGGGCGACCAGCCGGTACCCGAGTGGGCAGCGGAAATCGGCATCGAGTCCTGGGCGCAGTACTTCATCAAGTTCGCGGCGGCGCACCCCGCAGTCACGGTCGTGACGCCGGCGACCAGCGACACGGAACACATGATCGACAACATGGGTGCCGCCTACGGCGATCTGCCGGACGAGGCCCTGCAAAAACGCATGGCGGAATTCATCGAGGCGCTGCCGGAGGTCTGAGTCGCGGTGACGGCGCGCGGAAGCAATCTGCGTCAGCCGAAAGGCGCGTCGATGGAGAGCGCGAGCGGCGTGAAGAGCCGCGGCCCGTCCTCCGTCAGGTACAGACAGTCCTCGAGGCGCACGCCGAATTCGCCGTATATATAGAGACCCGGCTCGTCGGAGAAGCACATGCCCGGCGCGAGCGGCGTCGTCTCGCCGTGCACGAAGTTGACTGGCTCGTGCACGTCGAGGCCGATGCCGTGACCGGTGCGATGCGGCAGCCCCGGGGTCCCGTACCCCGGCCCGTAGCCGAGGCTCTCGTAATAGGCGCGCACGGCATCGTCCACGTTGCCGGCCGGGGTGCCCGGGCGCGCCGTCTCGAGCGCGATTTCCTGGCCGCGCTTTACGCTGTCCCAGACCTCGCATTGTTTCTTCGTCGCTTCGCCGAACACCCAGGTGCGCGAGACGTCCGACTGGTAACCGTGCACCGAGCAGCCGCAGTCCATGAGTATGACGCTGCCTTCACGCAATGTCTGCGGCGCGTCCGTGCCGTGCGGGTAAGCGCTCGATTCGTTCAAGAGCACGAGCGCGAACTCGGGCCGGGCGCCGAGCTCCGCGGTCGCCTCGTTCACCAGCGCAGCGAGGTCGGCGGGCCGCTGGCCTGCTTCGAGACTGGCATGCACGTGCCGGTAGGCGGCGAGCGTCACGTCGTTGGCCGCCTGCATGAGTGCGAGTTCGGCCGGCGACTTGAGCATGCGGCAGGCACGCACGAGATCCGTGCCCGGCCGCATTTCGAAGCGCGGTGCCGCCGCGCGCACGCCCTCGACGATGAAGTAACGCACGGTCTCCTCGACGGCGATCCGGCCCGACTTGTAACCGCGGTCGGCGAGCACGCCGGCGACGAGCGCATACGGGCTTTCGTGTTCATGCCAGGCGCGGACGTCGTCTCCGAAGGCGAGGCTCTCGCGCACCGAGGGTTCCTCGAAGTGCGGCGTCACGACGGCGATCTCCCCCTCGGCGGGGATGACGGCGCCGGTGAAACGCTCCGACCGCCACCATTCGATGCCCGTGAAATACAGGAGCGAGCTGCCGGCCTCCAGCAGCAGGGCATCGATGCCGGCCGCTTGCATCAGCCGTTGCGCCTTTTCGACCCGGGCTCGCCGTTCGGCCACGCCGATCGGCGGCACGTCCGTCGCGAGCTTCCCGGGCTTAGCCGTCGCGCCGGCCGCGAATCCCGGCCGGGCCAGGGCCGAGAGTCCCGCCGCCGCCGACAACCTGAGAAAGTCCCGCTTGTTCACGCGCGCAGTCTATCGGCGAATTAAGGTGACAGTTACCTAAATTCCCCGGTGCGCCGTAGGAAGAAGACTGTTCCCAATCAGAAGGTCAGGGCGAAGGTCGCGCCGGGTCGCTCGCTGTCGACCAGCCTGATGAAGCCGCCGTGCGCCGTCATCACCTGGCGCGCGAGTGCCAGGCCCACGCCGGAACCGCGCTCCTTGGTCGTGAAGAAGGGCACGAAGATCCGGGTCGCGAGCTCCGGCGGCACGCCCGGCCCGTTGTCGCTGACTTCGATCACGGGGTTGCCGCGCCGGTTGAGCCTGGCAAGCAGCCGAATCTCGGCACCGTCGACGTTTGCCGTGGCCTCGCGCGCATTGCGCAGAAGATTCAGGAGCACCGGTTCCAGCAGGTCGCGGTCGGCGTGCAGGCTCAAGCCCTGCGGCTCGATACTGACCGCGATTGGGGCGGTGCTGACCGGCGCTTCGGCGCGCGCCAGCGTCACGACCGTGCCGAACATTCCCGCGACGTCGATGCGTTTTTTTTCGGGCGGCGCCAGCCGCGTCATCTGGCGGTAGCTGTCGACGAACTCCGTCAGGCTGTCGGACCGGCGGGCGACGATACCCACGGCTTCGCGCAGGTCCTCGAGGTCGGCCGCAAGCGTGGCATCGCCGCTCGCGCGATCTGCGATCCCTGCAACCAGCGATTCCGCCGTCTTCGCAAGCGAGGTCACCGGCGTAATCGAATTCATGATCTCGTGCGTCAGCACGCGTACGAGGTCCTGCCACGCCTGGGTCTGCGTATCGTCGAGCTCGGTCTGGATGTCCTGCAACGAGATTAGCCGGTCGCGTCGTCCGCCGGCACTGATCTCCGTGGACGCCAGCGTCAGGTGGTAGTCGACTTCGTCCACCGTGAAATTGACGAGCTCGCGGCGGCCGGGCACGGCGTCTTCGACCGCGTCGAGGAAGCGCTCGCCGAAGGGGATGAGATCGCCGAGCTTCGTCACGCGCGCCGCGCCGAACAGGCGTCGTGCGGCGTTGTTTTGCAGTGTGATCGAGTCGTCGGCGTGCAGGGTAAGGAGCGGCACCGGGATGTGCTCGATCAGCGCGCGCAGGCGCCGCACTTCGAGTTCCTGGTCGGTGCGTGCCGACTGCAGGCGGCCCATGATGTCGCTCAGTTCGCGGCCGAGCTCGCCGAAGCCGGCGCCGAGGCCTTCGAAATCGAAACGCTGGGCGAAATCCGCGTGCCTCGCGGCGTTCAGGAAACGCGCGAGCTCGCGGTTCGTGCGGCTCACGGTCCACCACAGTTCCGCCGCGGCCAGCAGGGTGAGAACGCCGACGAGGAGCGTCATGCTGTGATAGCCCGGCGCGCGCAGCATCCAGACGAGCGTGGCAACCAGCGCACCGAGCAGCACGAGGCGCACGGCCAGTGCCACCGAGAAGCGCCTATAGGCCATGCTTTTCCATGCGCCGGTACAGCGATGCGCGCGTCAGCCCCAGTTCCTGTGCCGCGTGCGAGATGTTGAAGCCGTGCTTGCGCAGTGCCGCGGCGATCGTGTCCCTCTCGAGCTGCTGCAGGTTCAGCGCTTCGCTGCGCCGGGGCTCGGCGATCCCGGTCACTTCCGCGCCGGCGCCGAGCGGGAAATCCGCGGCTGCGAGCTTGTCGCTCTCCGTCAGGATCACGGCGCGCTCGACCACGTGCTGCAGTGCGCGCACGTTGCCCGGCCAGCTGTACTCGACGAGCGCCTGCTCCGCGTCCGGCGCGAGCCCGAGCGCCGGCTTGCCGTATTTCCTGCCGTAGTGTTCGAGGTAGTGCCGTGCGATCGGCAGGATGTCGTCGCGCCGCTCGCGCAGCGGCGGCACCGTGAGCTCGACCGTGTTCAGCCGGAACAGGAGGTCGGGACGGAAATGCGCCTTGTCGCGCAGCAGGTGCGTGGGCACGTTGGTCGCGGAAACGATGCGCACGTCGACCGGCTCGGGCTTGTTCGAGCCGACCGGCGTCACGACGCGCGTCTCCAGCACGCGCAGTAGCTTCGCCTGCAGTGCCGACGCCAGGTTGCCGATTTCGTCGAGGAACAGCGTGCCGCCGTGCGCCGCCTGGAAGCGGCCGGTGCGAGTTTCGGTGGCGCCGGTGAACGCGCCCTTGCGATGGCCGAAGAGTTCCGACTCGAACAGGGACTCGGTGACGGCGCCCACGTCGACGCCCAGGAACACCCCATCGGCGCGTTGCGACAGCCGATGCAGCTCGCGCGCGACCAGTTCCTTGCCGGTGCCGTTCTCGCCGAGGATCAGCACGTTCGCGTCGGTCGGCGCCGCACGCCGCACGACGGACATCAGGTCGCGCATCGGCCGCGACCGGCCGACGATCGGGCTGCCCGGCGTGGCCGCGTCGGCCAGCACGCGGTTCGCCTGCTTCAGGCTTTCGTTCTCGCGCCGGCTCGCGCGGAGCTTAACCGCCGCCGACATCGTTGCGACCAGCTTCTCGTTCTGCCAGGGCTTGGCGACGAAGTCGGTCGCGCCGCGCTTCATGGCTTCGACCACGGTGTCGACGCTGCCGTGCGCCGTGATCATGACAACGACGAGCTGCGGGTCGATGGCGAGGATCCGCGCGAGCCAGTCGAGTCCCTGCGCGCCGCTCGATTCGCCGGGCCCGAAATTCATGTCCAGCAGGACGGCGTCGACGTCGTGTTCCGCGAGGAGTTCCGGGATGCGCTCCGGCCGCCGGCACGTCAGGACTTCGCCGAACTGCCGCCGCAGCAACAGCCGGCCGGCGGCGAGGATGTCCTCGTCGTCATCGACGATCAGGATCGAGCCGGCTTCCGCCACGGCGGCCTCCCCGGTGACCGCACCGGTGTCCGGAATCGTACAAGGAGTGTCCGCAGGCGTACAGCCGGCGGGGCGGTCGCACGACGAAGCGCCAAAGTAACCTGCGAGTTTTCAGGTGCTTACAAGCTTGGCACGCCGCTTGCTATGTAAAAGACGAAGACCCCGCTTAAGCGGTGTCACGGAACCCGCCACATGGCCAACACGGACGCCACTATGGCCAACATCAGCCGCCTGAAAGACAGCAAGGCCCCGCACGAGAGTTCCATCTCCGGCCAGGGGATGGACCGCCGTGTAGAGCGGCGGACGCCGTGGCCGAAGGTGGCCGGGTGGGCGCTCGCCGCGCTCGTGGCCGCCGGCTTCGTCGCCTGGCTCACGCTTCTGCTCATCGGTGGCCGCAGCCTGACCGTCCAGTCCGGACGCATCGCCGTGTCGGAAGTCACGAGCGGCACCTTCGAGGACTTCGTGCCGCTGCGCGGCCAGCTGGTACCGAAGAGCACGGTATATCTCGACGCGATCCAGGGCGGCCGGGTCGAGGAGATGCTGGTCGAGGACGGCGCGACGGTCGAGGCCGGCCAGCTGATCGCGCGGCTGTCGAATACCAACCTGCAGCTCGAGGTGCTCGGCCGCGAAGCGGTCGTGACCGAGCAGCTGAACGCACTGCGCACGATCGAGCTGCAGCTCGAGCAGAACCGGCTCTCGCACAAGCGCAATCTCGTCGAGATCGACTACCAGGTGAAGCGCCTCGAGCGCGCCATCGCCCGCCAGCGCGACCTCGTGACGCGCGACCTGGTCGCGCAGTCGACGCTCGACGAGTTGCAGGACGAACTCGACTACTACGTGAACCGGAAAGCGGTCACGCTCGAAAGCCAGGCGACCGACGCGCGCCTGCAGGAACAGCAGTTGCGGCAGCTGCGCGAGGCGGGCGAACAACTGGAGTCGGGCCTCGGCTACGCGCGCAAGAACCTCGACGATCTCGACATCCGCGCGCCGGTCGCGGGCCGCCTGTCCGGCTTCGCCATCGAAATCGGCGAGTCCATCGCACCCGGCGGGCGCCTGGGGCAGGTCGACGATCCGGAAGGCTACAAGCTCCGGGTCGGCATCGACGAGTTCTACCTCGGCCGCGTCGACCTCGAGCAGACCGGCGTCGCCGAGCACGGCCGCCGTGACTACGACGTCGTCGTTAGCAAGATCTACCCGCAGGTCAACAACGGCCAGTTTGAAGTGGACATGAGTTTCGCCGAGGAGCCGCGCGGGCTGCGACGCGGCCAGACGCTGCAGGTAAGGCTCACGCTCGGCGACAACAGCGAGGCCGTGCTGGTGCCGAACGGCGCCTTCTACCAGGAGACCGGCGGCAACTGGGTGTTCGTCGTGACACCCGACGGCACGCAGGCGGTCCGCCGCAACGTGCGCTTCGGACGCCGCAACACCGATTTCATCGAAGTGCTCGACGGCCTCGAGCCGGGCGAGCGCGTCGTCACCTCGCCCTATACCAGCTACGCCGGCATGGACCGGCTGTCCATCAACCAGTAAGAGGGATGCATTCATGCTGAAGCTGCACAATCTCTACAAGGTCTACCGCACCGACGAGATCGAGACCGTCGCGCTGAACGGCGTCAGCCTCGAAATCGCGCAGGGCGACTTCGTCGCCGTCATGGGACCCTCCGGCTGCGGCAAGTCGACGCTCCTCAACATCGTCGGCCTGCTCGACAACCCGAGCGACGGCGATTACTTCTTCTTCGACGAGAACGTCGCGAAATACTCGGAGACGCAGCGCAGCGCGATCCGCAAGAAGAACATCGGCTTCATTTTCCAGAGCTTCAATCTCATCGACGAGCTTTCCGTCGCCGAGAACATCGAGCTCGCGCTCCTGTACCACGACATGCCGGCCGCCGAACGCCGGCGCCGGGTGGCTGCCGTGATGGACCGCATGGGCATCGCGCACCGGGCCAAGCACATGCCCGGCCAGCTTTCCGGCGGCCAGCAGCAGCGTGTCGCCGTGGCGCGCGCCGTGGTCGGCGACCAGCCGCTGATCCTCGCCGACGAGCCGACCGGCAATCTCGATTCCGCGCACGGCCAGGAAGTGATGGAGCTGCTGCGCTCGCTCAACAACGACGGCACGACCATCGTCATGGTCACGCATTCGCCGGCGCACGCCGATTACGCACGCCGCACCGTGAACCTGTTCGACGGCCACGTCGTCACCGACCGCCTGCGTGCCGCCTGAAGAAGCGCCGCCGAGGGGAAACACCATGTTCTGGAACAACGTCAAGATCGCGATTCGCAACCTGCGCAAGAACAAGCTCTTTGCGCTGATCAACATCCTGGGGCTCGCGCTCGGCATGACCGTGTTCGTGTTCGGCAACCTGCTCGTGCGTTACGAGCAGACGCACGATGCGTTCTTCGCGAACGCGGACCGGATCTGGACAGTGGGCTCCTACGCGGCGCCCGAGATCAACGTCGGCGTCGACCAGATCAATTCGGCATGGTCGGCTGTCGGTCCGATCATCGAGGCCGAGGTCGACGAGGTCGAAGCCGTGGCCCGGGCCGAGCTTAGCGAGCTGCTGGTGACCATGGGCTCGGAGAGCTTTTATCAAATGGTCCGTTACGCGGACCCGGCCCTGCTCCGCATCTTCGATCTCGACTTCGTCGCGGGGGACGCCACGGCACTCGACGACCCGGCGGGCGTCATCATCAACGAAAGTACCGCCGTGAAATACTTCGGCACCGCCGATGCCGTCGGCAAGGTCATCACCTTCAACAACAAGTTCGACTTCCGCATCGCCGGCGTATACCGCGACGTGCCGCTGAACTCACATTTCAATTCGCTGCCGATCATGGACGTGCCGATCGAAATCGTGCTGCCAATCAAGGCCTGGGAACGCATCGAGGACTTCAAGCCCGAAGGCAACTGGGACAACCTGTCAATGGGCAACCAGACTTACGTCCTGCTGCCGGCAGAACTCGACGGCGAGTGGCTGGAGACGCAGCTCGCCGGCATCTACGAGCGGCACGTCGACGAAGAGCACCGCCGGGTCATCGAAGCCTTCTTCGTGGAGCCCCTGTCTCGTGCGAACCTCGCGCTGTGGGACACGATGGGCCTGCCGGTCATCACTGCCGTGCAGCTTTTGAGTTTCCTCGTACTGGTCGTCGCCTGCGTCAACTACACGAACCTCGCGACCGCCCAGGCCCTGGGCCGCAGCCGGGAAGTCGGAATGCGCAAGACCATGGGCGCAGGGCAGGGCCAGCTGCTCACGCAGTTCCTGGTCGAGAGCCTGGTCATCGCCACGATAGCGATGGTGGTCGCGCTGGCGGCCGTCGAAGTCCTCGTTCCGCTGCTCAACAACCTCGCGTACAAGGCGCTGACCATCGATTACCTGCGCGTGCTGCCCTGGCTCGTAACGACGACCGTGCTGGTCGGCTTGTGCGCGGGGATTTACCCGGCCTGGCTGATCACGCGCGCCTCGCCTATCGACGCGCTGCGCGACGTGGCGCGCAGGGGCCGGAAGGGGGCGACGGTGCGCGCGGTCATGATCGGTGCGCAGTTCGCGATCTCGGCGTTCATGCTGGCGATCGTCGCGATCGTGTACATGCAGAATCGCAAGGTGGAAGAGTCGAGCTACATCTTCCCGCGCTCGGAGATCTACACCCTCGAGCGCATGAACGAGGACGACATGCGTGACCGGCTCGACACGCTGAAGCACGAGCTGGAAGCGCTGCCTGACGTAGCCGGTGTCGCCTATTCCTGGCAGGTGCCGTACGAACAGAACAATTCGACCAGCATGGTGACCGCGCAGCCGGGCGACGAGGCCGGCCGCTTCCAGGTCCAGCTGATGCAGATGTCGCCGGGATACTTCGACCTCTATGACACGCCGCTGCTCGCCGGGCGTGATCTTTCTCGCGACGTCGCAAACGATCGCTTCGACGAGGAAGAGTCGGAAACTGCCAACGTCGTCGTCAACCAGATGCTGATCGAGTCCCTGGGGATCACATCGCCGGCCGACGCAATCAACCGGCGGCTCTACGATCTCGATGAGGAGGATAAGCTGCGCGAGATGGTGATCGTCGGCGTCGTGCCGACCCAGAACATCGTCGGCCTGTTCGCGCCGCAGAAACCCTGGCTCTTCCGTTACAACCCGGATGGCCTGCGGCTCGCGTCGATCCGCATCGAGGGCAGCAACATGGCGGAAACCGTCGCCGATATCGAAAAGGTCTGGGACCGGATCATTCCCGAGTACCCGATGCAGGGACGCTTCCTCGATGAGGTGTTCGAAGAAATCTTCAGCATCATGCGGGTGATGAACGTCGCGCTTGCCGGCTTCGCAATCATCGCGCTGGCGCTCGCACTGATCGGGCTGTTCGGCCTCGCCGCCTTCATGGCCGCGCAGCGGACGCGCGAGATCGGCGTGCGCAAGGTGCTGGGTGCGAGCTCCGCGCAGATCGCGCGGCTGCTCGTGTGGCAGTTCTCGAAGCCGGTTGCCTGGGCGCTCGCGATCGCGCTGCCGGCGGCGTTTTTCGGGTCCAAGATCTACCTCGACTTCTTCGCCGACCGCATCGGCACGCAAGTCCCGGTACTGCTCATTGCCGGCCTGGTCGCGGTGTTGCTCGCCTGGGCGACGGTGGCCGGCCACGCGATCCGCATCGCGCGCTCGAACCCGGTTCGCGCCCTGCGGTACGAGTAGGCGTGTTGGAGCGGCGGCCAGCCGCGACCAGGTCACAGTGCAGCCGCGCTCGAGGCTCTTCTCCCTCATGGCTCGGCTCGCTGACGCTCGCCTGCGCTTTACTTCGGTCGAAGAGTCCTCCGCGCCCGGCTGCCTGATTGGCCACGATTGGTTTGCGGCGTTGCCGCCACTCCTACTGGTGCGCGGCCGGTTCTGTGCCTACACTGGCCGCGCATCCGCTCGACAGGGTACGAATCGACATGCACGCCAGCCTGCCGGAAACCTTTTGCCGCGCAACGATCACTCGCACTGTTCCTTGCCCCGCTCGCGGCCGCCGCGCAGGGCGAGGCGCCCGTGTGGGACGAGGGTTTCACCCTGGTTCCCTACGGCTGGCTCGCAGGCATGAGCGGCGAGATCGGCACGGCCTCCGCGGACGTCGATCCCGGCGGCGACCTCGACCTGCCCGAGCGCGTCGACACGCAGGTCGACGACGAGCTCGAACAAATCGGCCTTATGTTCTACGGCGAGTGGCGCGGCGAGCGTTGGTACGCCTTCTTCGATTCCGTGTGGGCCAATGTCTCGCAGGACGGCGAGCTGAGCCTTTCGGAGCTGCTGCCGGAGACGCAAGCGAATGCGGGCATCGACGGCAATATCTACGAGCTGGCCGCCGGCTACCGCGTGAAGGAGTGGACGTCGTCGTCGCTCGCGATCTACGGCGGTGCGCGTTACTACGACCTCGATGCCGAAGCGCATTTCGAAGGCGGACTCCTGCCGCAGGGTGTGACGGTGAGCACCGCGGCGTCCTGGACGGACGCCGTGATCGGTGCGCGCTGGGGCTACGAGATCAACGAACAATGGCAAGGGCTGGTGACCGCGGATGCGGGCTTCGGCGAATCCGATTTGACCTGGCTGGTCTTCGCGACGATCGCCTGGCGGTTCTCCGACTGGGGTTCTGTCGTCGGTGGTTATCGTTACCTGTCGCTCGACTACGAAACGGCGGAATACAAAGCGGACCTCGCCCTGGACGGGCCGGCGATCGGCCTGGCGATCCGCTTCTGATCCAACGAGTCAGGGTGACGGTTGCTTGAACTGGGTCCCGAACCTCGCCGGAGGCAGAATGAACCTCGACACGCTTGCCCAGCTCGGTGAGTTCGTCGGCGGCTTTTTCGTCGTCATCTCGCTGATCTACCTCGCCTACCAGGTGCGCCAGAACACGAGGTCACTGCGCGCGGAAAACTACGCGCGCGTGTTGACCAGGATGTCGGAGCTGCAGTCCCGGCTTGCCCTGGATTCCGAGTTGAATCACCTGATGATCGTCGGCGCCGAAGACCCTTGGCGGCTTACGCGCGCGGAGCGTGTGCGATTCTCCTGGGCGCTCTATGAGTTGATCGGCACCGCGGAGTTCATGTATCACCAGTCCCGCGAACGGACCCTGCCCGCCGCCGTCTGGACGCGCTGGGAGACGACGCTCGGCTGGTGGCTGTCGCATCCGGGAATGCGTGCCTGGTGGCGTGCCAGGCCGTCGCCATTTTCCAGCGACTTCGAAGCTTTCGCGGAAGAGATCATCCGCACCGACCGCTATGACGCAGTGGCAGTACAGCGCTGGCGCGACTTCGTTGCGGGGGACAGTGACTTTGGGGACAGTGCCCCTGGCTAACCTGCGAGTTCTCGCTGGGATTTCTTCGGCAGTTTCGCGAACACGAGCTCGTAGGAGCGCCGGACAAGCGCCTCGAGCTCCCTGGCTGGCAGCGCACATTCCGCCGGGTCGACCTGCACCCACTTGGCCCGTGCGAGGTAAGGTGCGGGCGCGATGCCCGGCAGGTCGGTCAGTTCCAGGAAGCGTTCGTCATCGACCTTGAACGCAATGCTGCTGCGCTTTTCCACCCCTGAACACGCAAACATCTTGCCGCTTACCTTGAACACCCGATCGTTGTCCCACTGGATGTTCTCCGTGGCGCTGGGGAAGGTCAGGCAGAGCTTGCGCAGGCGGCCGGGAGTCATAATTATGGTGACAGTTACCTTAATTGCGAAGTCAGGGGAACGGTTGGGCCGGCAATTAAGGTAACTGTCACCATAATTATGCCGATTGCAGGGCCGCGCGCACGCGCTCCGGCGTGAACGGCATGTGCCGCAGGCGCTTTCCGGTCAGCGCGTAGAACGCGTTTGCGACGGCGCCGCCGATGAACGGGTTGCCGATCTCGCCGAGGCCGGACGGCGGCGTGTCGCGCTCGATGAACTCGACGTGGATTTCCTCCGGCGCTTCCGACATCCGCAGCACGGCGTAATCGTGGAAGTTCGATTGCTGCACGACGCCGCCCTTTATCGTGGTGCGTTCCTTCAGCACGCTCGAGAGCCCGTAGACGACGCCGCTCTCGACGTTCGCGCGGGCCATCTCGGGCTGCACGACGATGCCGCCGTCGATGGCCGCCCAGACGCGGTGCGCGCGGATGACGCCGCCGGCGCGATCGAGCGAGATCTCCACGACACCGGCGCCGAGCGATCCGGCGCGCTCGCTGACTGAGACGCCGACGGCGCGGCCTTCGGGCCGTGCGGCGTGAAAGTCGGACATCTGCTCGACCTTGTCGAACACCGCCCGCGCTTTCGGCGTGAGCGCCAGGTGCGCGCGGCGGAACTCGAACGGGTCCATGCCGGCTTCCGCCGCGAGCTCGTCGACCAGCGACTCGATGGCGAACAGGTTGAAGGGATGCGCGACGGCACGCCAGTGCTTCAGCCGTATGCCGTGCGACGTGCCGCGTGTTTCGATCTGCCGGTCCGCGATACCGTAATACTCCTGCAGGTTGATGCCGGAGTAGAGCAGGTTCTCGCCGTCGCCGACGACGCAGTGCCGCCAGCCGGTGACATCGCCCGCGGCATCCAGTGCGGCTTCGACACACTGCAGGTTCTGCGGACGGAACATGCCGTACGCGAGATCCTCCTCGCGCGTCCAGATCATCTTCACCGGCCGCTTCACGGCGCGCGCAATGAGCGCGGCTTCTACCGTGTAGTCGTTGATCGAGCGCCGGCCGAAACCGCCGCCGAGGTACTGCTGGTGATGCGTGACGCGACCGATGTCTAGCCCAAGCACCTCGGCGAGCTGCGCCCGCGACGAATCGGGCGCCTGCGTGCCTTCCCAGACCTCGACGGCGTCGCCGGCCTCATTGAAGCGGGCGACGGCGTTGAGCGGCTCCATCTGCGCGTGGTACGCGTAGTCGCTGCGGAAGGAACGCCTGACCGTCTTCGCCGCCTGACCGAACGCCGCGGCACCCGCGCCTTCGGTGCCGACGACCGTCGCTTTGCTGCCGTCGCCGAGCGCGGCTTCGTACGCAGATTCGAGCGCCACTTCCGAGTCGTAGCCCGCGGCCGCGACGTTCGTATCCCACTCGACTTCGAGCCTGGGCCGCGCGGCGAGCGCCTGCTGGAAGGTCTTCGCGACGATCGCGACGCCGTGCTCGAGCGCTACGACGTCGACGATGCCGGGCAGTTTGCGCAGCGCTTCCTCGTTCCATCGTTTCGGGGCGGCGAGCTGCACCGGCGAATGCACGACGCTCGCGTACACCATGCCGGGGAGGCGCACGTCGATCGAATACATGGCCGAGCCGTCGACTTTCGCGGGCACGTCGCGGCGCGCGACCGGTTTGCCGATCAGCCGAAAATCCTTGCGCGCCTTGAGTTCGTCGACCGACACGGCCGGCAGTTCGTCCGGCACCTTCGCGAACGTGGCGATCTCGCCGTAGGTGAGCGTGCGGCCGGTCCCGGGGTCGATGACGGTGCTGTTTTCGGTGCGCAGCCTTGCCGCATCGACGTCCCATTCCCTCGCGGCGGCGGTGACCAGGAACCTGCGCACCTGCGCACCGGCGATACGCATGGGCTGGAAATAGGAGCGGACGGCGAGGCTGCCGACGATCATCATGCGCTTGCCGCCCCAGGCCTCGAAGCCGTAGATCTCCGGTTCGGCGGGCGCCATTTCGAGCGTGACCCGCGACCAGTCGGCGTCGAGCTCTTCGGCGAGCGCAACGGGCACGCCGGTCATCGAGCCCTGGCCCATCTCGGCGGCGGGCGTGATGAGGGTGATGGCATTGTCGGGCGCGATGCGCACCCAGGCGCCGATCTCGACCGGCTGCGTTTTCGCGGCGGCGTTCGCAACCAGCCAGCCGCCCTGCGAGCCGACGCCGACGGCAAAGGTGAGCCCGGCCGTGCCGCCGAGGAACTGCCGGCGCGAGACCAGGGCTTTCGGAGTGTGGGCGAAGGCCATCTCAAGCCTCCTGCGCGGCGCGCCGGATGGCCGCGATGATGCGCGTGTAGGTGCCGCAGCGGCAGATCACGCCGTTCATGTGCCGGACGATTTCCTCGCGCGACGGATTCGGGTTCGACTCGAGCAATGCCGCGGCCTGCATGAGCTGGCCGGACTGGCAATAACCGCACTGCGGCGCCTGTTCCGCGATCCACGCTTTCTGCAGCGGGTGGCTGCGATCCGGCGACAGCCCTTCGATCGTGCGCACGGTCTTGCCGGCAACCGCGGACAGCTTCACCTGGCAGGCGCGCATCGGCCGGCCGTCGATGTGTACCGTGCATGCGCCGCAATAGCCGCCGCCGCAGCCGTACTTGGTCCCTGTGAGCCCGAGATGGTCGCGCAGGGCCCAGAGCAGGGCCGTGTCGCCGTCGGCATCGACGTCGACGGATGTGCCGTTCACGACGAGTGGGGTCATGGCGAGTGCCTCCGGTTGCCCTGAGTATAGACGACCGGAATTAGGGTGACTTTACCGTAACCGAATTGGGGTGACAATTACCGTATCATTCGCGACCAGCTCTCGACCGCGACGTTTCCTCCGGTGACGATAGCCCCAACTCGCTTTCCCGCGAACACGTCCGGGTATCGGCTCCGTGCGGCGAAAACGGTTGCAGATGAAGGTTCTATCAACATTCGGGCCAACCTCCTCGACGGACGTCGTGGGCATGACATCGGAATCGCTTTCCTGATGCCCGTGCTCGGCGCGGCAGTGGCGGGCGAGGGCAATCGGATCGGCCTCATCTGGTATGTAGGCGTTTCGTTCTTCATGGTCTGCGGCGAGCTGATGATTGCGCCCATCGCGATGAACATGGTCACCAGGATGTGCCCGAAGAGAGTGGTGGGGATGATGATGGGGGCGTACTTCCTGTCGATGTCGATAGGCAGCTTCGTCGTCGGGCAGCTCGCGAAGCTGACGAGCATCGATCGCGAGCTGATCGAAGCGGGAACGGCAATGGCGGCGTCCGCATCGACCGGTTTTCGTACTAGCGGATAACTATGTGGCTTACTCGGCGAGTGAGAGCCTCAACGTAAAGGTCGCTCCTTGGTTGATTCCCGCGCTCTCGGCTGAGAGGGCGCCGCCCTGCAACTTCGCAAGTCGGCTCGCAATCGCAAGCCCCAAGCCCAGCCCACCGCGCGGACGAACGCGGTCCTGCTCTGCCTGCTCAAAGGGATCAAACAGTTTGCTCGCGAATTGCTCATCAAACCCCACACCCGAATCTCGCAGTCTTATGCAGGCGAAGGCATTTTCTTTGGCGACGGATAGACGAATAGTCCCTCCGGGCGGAGTGAAGTTGATGGCGTTTGAAAAAAGATTGTCGATTACTTGTCGCAGTCGGATGCGGTCCGCATGGACGGAACACGGGTTGTCGTCGATGTTCACCTCGAGACTCAGGCCGGCTTGACCGATCCGCACTCGCTGTTCTTCCAGGACCTCGTTCAGGAGTTCCTGAACTGCAATCGGCTCCATTTGAACCGACACTTTTCCGAGGCCAATCCGCGAGGCATCCAGCAAATCATCCAGCATTCTCACCATCGCTTTGGTCTGCCGATCTAGCCGCTGTTGTAAGCCGGAAACCCGATCATCAGGGATCTTCAATAGCGCCAAGGTATCCGAAGATGCGCGGATCGTGGCGAGCGGATTGCGCAGCTCGTGCGCAAGCACAGCGATGAACTGGTCTTTCTGTCGATCCTTCTCTTCCAATGCCTGTTTGGCCTTTTCGAGTTCCTGCCGCTCGTGGAGATCGCGTAGTGCGGTCAGCTCCTCAAACGCACGCTCCCCCATTTCGCACCGATCGGCTTCCGAATCCCCGAGCAGCAGCTTGGCGAGTTCTTCCTGATCTCGAAGCAGCGATAGCATGTCGTCCTCGCTCTCGATCTCCGGATGCAGCACCGTCCAATAATGCGCAGTGCGGATGAAGGCGAGGCAACCGCTGAAAAACTCGAAGCGCCGAGATCCGATCGCACGAAGGAGTGCGTGTCTTGCCTGTTCGGAGCGCGCCGGTTCGACAAACATCACCGCCGCACAGGCAAAGATGGAATCCTCTAACGTCTTCGCCCGAGTCCGGCCAGGTCTCGATGGGTTTAGCCAGGTTCTCCAGAAGTGCATAGACCAGCGTCATATCCCGCTGCCATGGTGTTGGGCGCCGCAGAAGATGCACTACGTCATCTACGCTCTGCGGCGCGGCCGTGGAATCGCCCGAGGAACGACCGTGATCTGCCGCCCAGGAGAAAGCCGACGTGCCGCACGATGCAATACCGCATCGGGCAGAAGCGGGATAGCCAGACGAACAGCCGTTCCTTGAAAACGGACGGCATCGGGTTGTCCAGATAGCCTGCTTTCGCGAACCCCCATAGCTGCTGAATCAACTCGGGCGCAGTCCGCGCTGAGCGGAAGAAATTCGGCAGGATGCCGAAGCGGTCTGCTACTTCGGTCTCAAAGCTGTTCGGACGGCTGTAGCTCGGTTTTCATGTGCGAGTTCCCCGATCCCAGCCTTGTAGTCTAATCATCATGGGGCTTTGCTGATAAGTGCTCGGTGCCCGTAGGCTTCGCAAGGTGCAATACCTTTAGCCGCCGGCTCGGCTGCTATCATTCTGACGACTGCTACTACCCAAAACGGACATTGTGCCAGAAGCTCGGATCAGCTCGTATGAACAGGAAATCAATTTCGGCACCTTCGAAGGTGGATGCCTCTGTGGCAGACGATCTCGATAGCATGTGTACTGCAGAGCCGATTCACGTTTTGTACTGGGTCACTGCCTTGATTGTCACACGGACTCGAGGCAGCCCGTTTGGCACGGATGTCTATGTTCCTCGATCATCAATACAAGTCACGGGAGAGGCTAGGAAATATAGCCGAGTGGCGAATCTGGCAGACCCGTACATAGCGAACTATCTTGCGCTTCCTGTGGAACGGTTGTCCTCGCAGAGTTTGACGTTGAACGCGGAGCAACGTCTGCGTAAAAGCATGTAGCTTGGACGATCCGTCGTGGCTGGTGCCGGAATTTCATCTGTATGTCGTCAGGAAACAACCTTGGCTGAAATTAAGCGATGGGTTGCCTCAACATGAGGCAGACATCTAGTTCGTAGGTTCACCAAAGGCCGATGCCAAGTGGCCGTTCTTGGCCGAAATTGGGCGGTCCCTATGTAGCATCATGACCGGCAAAGTTGAGCGTACAGCGGCCGCCGGAATGGCTTCGATTCATCGGCTTCGGGAGACGCGCCCAAGAATCAACGAGCAGAAAACTTGGCAGGTGCCGGCATGTCGAGACCCGTGAATTCCAGTATTGTCCTTCGGCCCGCCACGATGGCGGACGTACCCCTGTTTGAGCGGTGGGACCGGCAACCTCATGTGATCGCGGCGACCACAGATGATCCGGCCGCCGAGGAAGCGTTCGAGGATGCGAGTTGGTCCGACGAACTCGCCGCTCAGGATGAGTACAACGAGTACCTGATCGCCGAACTGAACGGCCATCCGATTGGCGCGATGCAACTTATCGATCCGCATTTAGAAAAATCTCATTACTGGGGCAAGATCCAGCCGAACCTACGCGCTGTCGACATCTGGATCGGTGAACCAAACTGTCTTGGCAAGGGCTATGGCGAGACAATGATGCGTCTCGCCTTTCAGCTCTGTTTTGCCGATCCGGCAGTCACAGCAATCGTCATCGATCCGCTGGCAAGCAACGAACGCGCCCATAGGTTTTACCGACACCTTGGCTTCAAGCCAATCGGCCGCCGGACGTTTGGTGATGACGACTGCTTTGTGCATGAGCTGACTCGCCAGGACTGGCGCAACTCCTTTGCGGACGACGCGGCTGCAGAGCCAATCGGGGCAGAGCGTCGTGTCTAAGGATTTGAATGCGGAGGCCTTCGGACTTCGCTCGCGCTGTACACAAGGCGACGATGCGGGTTCTGTGACAGACCGGTGATGGCCGAAACGAGGCGGTTGCCTGGTATTGTTAGAATTGGCGGCTTGTGACCCAATGCCGAGGTTTGCGTTTTGATGGATATAGGCATGTTATGACGCAATTTTGCACGATAATTGATAGTTAGGCGGCAGAGATGTTGACACCTGCTTCCGCTGAAGTCGTCCGGGAGTTCTGGCGTCTCATGGCGACGAATGACTTTCAGTCCGTCGGTGCCGTGCTGTCACCGCTCTTTGTGCTCGAGTGGCCACAGTCCAATGAACGTATACGTGGCGCCGAGTTATTTGCCCGAATGAATGCTGAGTACCCCGCACATAATCGATGGGCTTTCACAGTCAACCGCATTGTCGCTGAGGAGCTGGAGGCTGTCTCCGATGTAACCGTGACTGACGGAGTGCAAGTGGCGAGGGCTATCTCGTTCTTCGCCATCGAAGATGGCAAGATCAGTCGCCTTGTGGAGTTCTGGCCGGAGCCGTTCCCCGCACCAGCCAATCGAGCTCATCTTGTGGAGCGTATGAAATGAGGATGCTAGCCACGTCAGGATGAAAATGCAGCCGCTGACCAAAGGTGCCGGCAACCATCCAAAAACGCGCCTGGCGTTCACCAATCTGATACACGCCGTAAAGTCTTGGATTAAGAAGTTGGTAATTGTCACGTTACAGCGGAAACGTCTCGCAGCGACTGCGTCAACCTGGATAGCCGCCTGCCACTTAGAATAGGTTAAGATTTCGGTTGATGACCCAAAGCGCACGATTTCCCCGGATTGAGAGATGGCAAAGAAGCTGAGAAATGAATCAGGGCTGCTGAGAGAAGCGCTTCACATGATAATGGACGATGCGGTCAAACGCGGCATTGTCGAATTTGAGCCTACCGATTCCCATAATCTCAAAATCGAATACGCTTACCGGCTATTGATCCACGACAACGAAATCACCCCACTGCCACCGGATCAGCTGACACTACCCAACAAGAGGCACCGACTCGCAAAATGGGCATCGCGCAAACTACCGACCAATCATCCACTGCTGAAATAGCATCATCACGTAGCTTGTACTTGGACTGAATTGCATGATCTTGTGACCAGCCGCTTCTGGCCGGCTCCTACCCGTCGCCTAGACTTTTTAGAGTCGGCAGCTCGTGACCCGATGCAGCCGCCGAGCTGTCTTAAATCGACAACTGGGTTGCCTTGGCCCATGATTCGGCAATAGACCGCCGCGGGCATTGCAACTATGTCGTTCGTAACTGAACTCAAGCGGCGTAACGTCGTGAAAATGGCGATCTTGTATGCCGTCGTCTCCTGGCTGATATTGCAGGTCGCCGATGTACTTTTTGATGCACTCGAGTTGCCGCCCAATTGGGTACGCTTGGTATTGGCGGTCCTGATCCTCGGCTTCCCGCTGACACTGATTTTCTCCTGGATCTACGAGATGACTCCGGAGGGATTGAAGCGTGAGAACGAGATCCAACGCGGCCAATCCATCACTCACATCACCAGCAAGCGGCTTGACTACATCATCATCGGCATGTTGGCGCTGGCAATTGGCCTGTTCGTTCTACAGTACCTTCGACCGCCAACAGTCGAAGCGCCAATTCCTGCAACCGAAGCCGCAGCAGTTCCGGCACAGCCAGACGCCGTACAGACCGAAACTCCTGCGACGCCACCGACTGTACAGGCAATTCTTCCCGATGATAAATCCATTGCGGTGTTGCCCTTCGTGAACATGAGTTCGGATAAAGAGCAAGAGTATTTTTCGGACGGTATGGCCGAGGAGCTGCTCAATCTGTTGGCAAAGGCTCCGGACCTCAAAGTGATTGCACGGACATCCTCCTTCGCGTTCAAAGGACAGAACATCGAGATCTCGGAGATCGCCAAGGAATTGAATGTTGCTCACATACTAGAAGGCAGCGTGCGCAGAGCTGGCAATACTGTGCGCATCGCGGCGCAACTGATCCGTACGGCTGACAGTACGCACCTTTGGTCGGAGACTTACGACCGACCTCTGGATGACATTTTCAAAGTGCAGGATGAAATTGCGAACGCGATAGCGCAGGCGCTTCAGATACGGATGATGGGAGGAACACTCAGCCGCAGGGACGGTGGCACGCAGAATCTCGAGGCCTATCAGCTTTACCTGCGGGCCAGGAGTGCCAATTTTCAGAATACCAAGGCGTCGTTGGAAGAAGCTGGTGCTTACTTAGAACAGGCCATTAAGGTCGACCCAAACTACGGCTTGGCACTGTCAACACTCGCCGCAATCTTCGCGAACAAGGCAGACAACGGTTTTGTGGATGTGACCATAGGCTATGAATCGTCACGCCAAATGGCCAATCAAGCGCTGCAGCTTAGCCCGGAAAGTGCTTACGCGCACGCCAGGCTCGGGTACGTCTATATGAATTTCGATTGGGACTGGGCAGCTGCGGACGCAGAAGTACGGCGGGCTCGCGCAATCAGCGCAACTGATCCGGAAGTACTGAATCAAGCCGGAATGCTTTCGTATGTGCGTGGCCAATGGGACGACGCTGAGAGCCAATTCCAAGAGGCGCTTGTTCGTGATCCGTTAAACTCCTATACCCTCTGGAACCTTGGCTTTACCTACTACGCGGCGGGTCGATTCGCGGAGTCTGAGGCCGTATACAGGAAACTTCTTGAGATTGAGCCGGACTTCGCATGGACTCGCAATTCCCTTGGCAAGACGCTGCTAGCACAAGGCAATACGGATGACGCGCTCGCAGTTGTACTACAGGCGGTCGACGAGGCGGAGCGGCTTAAATACATCCCAGTGTTCCTTCAGGCAACCGGTCGGCAGGCTGAAGCAGATGCTGCGCTGCACGCGCAATTTGCACAATGGGCGGACACGGGCGCGTACTACATCTCTATCACCTATGCATATCGCGGTGATCACGAACAAGCCATCGAATGGCTTGAGCGCGCCTACGAGCAGAAGGATACGTTTCTAAGTACGATCATTGGGGAGCCGTTGTTCAAGAACATTGCCGATGATCCCCGTTTCAGAGCCTTCCTGCATAAGATGAATTTGCCGGTCGAGCCGGTGCCAATGAACTGGCAGTAGGGCAGGTCAGTCTCAATCAATTCAAGGACCGCTTCTGGTCTATTCTGTTGAAAAACTCCGTTTCGCGAGCGTGTCGAAAATTCGCGAAGAATTTTGTGTAGTCCTGCGCGCAATCAGTATCGCTGGTTAACGGCCCTGAGTTGCGCCAGGAGGAGTTTTCATGGGAACTGCACTACCTCCTCGTATCCACAATACGAAAACAGCGGCAAATCGCAAATAAGAATCTCGTGATTTTGAAAACAGAGTTTTTCAACAGAAAAGGCCGTTCAGAGACGCTCGACTGCTCCTGGTCGAATGACCGCTGCCGGAACTAGCAGACATTCAGAACGAGTCTTGCGGACTGGCAGGGCAATGCAATACACCCCCGAGCGGCCGGTCGGCTGCTAACATTCTGACGACGGCTACTTACCCGAAGCAACCGTTTGGATTGGTATCCCAAAGCAACTGCTATTGGCCGCGAGGCCTTGGTTGGCACTCGGCCCAATAGACATTAGGAGAATCAATTGAATCGTGCGAATTGGAAAGACGGTGCCGAACTTGTTGGAATTGGTGCGATTGTTTTTGTCGCTAATTTTTGTCGGATTCCAGCTCAAGCTGTCTCACGAAATAGCACTTGCTGCTCAGTACCAAGCACGTACGGATACTCAAGTCGGTGTCAGTACCGCGTATGTGCAGAGTGACGTCGCGCTGCGCGTTCAAGGGAACCGTGCGCGTAGTTTGCCGCTGCCAGACGAGGTCGATCGAGTCAAATGGAAAAAGTGGCATGACGATACGCCAGTGGAAGAGATTGGCTTTCATGCTTCATCCGCGTTTGTCTATTTGAGACAAGTTGACAACGTCTATTTTCAGTATCAGTCAGGGTTTCTGGAGGAAGGGGCTTGGCTCGCATTCCGGCTTACCTTGTTCCGGACTTTGAGTCGCGACCCGAGTTACGTGCGACTAACCTACCTACGTACAAAGGGTGAGCACCGGCCGGCTTTTGGCGCCGAGGTCGAACGAATAATCGCTGAAATTGACAGGGCTTCGCCACCAGAGTGACCGCTTCTGCCCGGTGGCAGCCCCATATAGCTAACCGATCGGAGACGTTCAAACGACCGATTCCCGCAAGAGCAGCCAATTACCAAGTGACCAACTCGTCGCCCATTCCCCGATGGTTTTTTTTCGGCGGTATGTATCTATACACCCGAGCGGCAAGGACCGACCGAGCTGTTCGTCGGTTGTTCCGTTCTCTACCGAAACCAGGCTGTGAATTCGTCCGGCGTGCTGGCGAGTAATGAGCCGTGACGACGCGCGTTCCTGCTCACGCTCGAATGGGCGGCATGTACTTTTCGAACCACGCAGTGACACGACCGGCGTAGTCGGCCATGGCCTCCAGACGCCGGTTGCCGTGTCCTTCCAGGGGATAGGTGACCAGTACGGACTCTTTGCCCTGCAGGAGCAGGGCGTTATGGAACTCGAGCGCTTGTCCGGGCGGCGTGCAGCGGTCTAGGCCGCCACAGACATTGAGAACGGGCGTGCGCACGTTCCTGGCGAACATCACCGGCGCGCGCGTGATGAACTTGCCCGACGGATTGTCGTACTCGTCCTGGAAAAAGAGTGACGCGAACTCCGGGATATTGGACGTGAGGTAACCGCTATAACATCAGGCCAATGCCAGTCAACTATCTTGTCAGTTTGGTGGTCACCCTAATTCGTTTGCCAGTAGAAGTGCGCCGTCCTGCGCTCCCCCGTCACGACCTCGTCGAGCGTCGCGGCTTCGTACAGCCGCCCGTTCAGCATTACGCGCTGCACCTTGTCGGTGGCGTAGATGTCCTCGAGCGGATTCACGTCGAGGATCACGAGGTCGGCGAGCTTGCCTGCTTCGAGCGAGCCCAGGTCCTCGAACATGCCGAGCTTCTTCGCCGCATCCACCGTGCCGCGCTTCAGCACTTCCACCGGCGACATGCCGCCCTGCGCAAAGCCCCACAGCTCCCAGTGCGCCGCGAGGCCTTCGCGCTGCCCGTGGGCGCCGATGGTGACGATCACGCCCGCGTCCGCGAGCTGCTTCGCCGTCCGCGCATTGGTGAAGTGATAGAAATCGCCCTCCGGCGCCATCGTGCGCCGCACCGAGCGCGGCTGCAGCACGTCCGGCGGCACGTACTTCGACAGGATCGGGTGCTCCCACACGTTCGTCGCCATGTACCAGTAGTCCTCGGCCGGCATGCCGCCGAAAGTCACGACCAGCGTCGGCGTGTAGGCGACCTTCGTCTGCGACCAGAACTGCAGCACGTCGTCGTAGAGTTCCGACTGCGGGAGGTTGTGTTCGATCGCGCTGTTGCCGTCGGCCACCATCGAGAGATCCATGTGATAGAGCGACGCGCCCTCGCTCACCACCCGCATGTCCGCCTCGCGCGCGGCGGCCGTCACCTGCTGGCGCTGCTCGCGGCGCGGCTGGTTGTAGTTCTTGATGCCGGCCGCACCCTGCGCTTTCAGGCGCTCTACGTGCTCGAGCGCATCCTCGTACTTGTTGATCTCGGCGTAGTAGGGCGCCTTCGCGCCGTAGACGACGTCGCCCGTCGAAAACAGGCGCGGCGCCAGGATCGCGCCCGTCCGCTGCAGCTCGGCGGCGTAGAAGAATTCGGTGGCGTCCGAGGAGGGATCGAACACGGTGGTCACGCCGAAGGCGAGCGTTGCGTAGTTCTGCCAGTTCTGCTCGGGTATGAAGCCCTGCCCCTGGCTCGAGTGCGCATGCGTGTCGATGAGGCCCGGGATGATCGTCTTGCCGGCGGCGTCGACGCGCTGCGCGCCGGCCGGGATGTCGACTGCGTCCGCCGCACCGACCGCCGCGATGCGATTGCCCGTGATGACGATGACGCCGTTCTCGATGACGCCGCCATCCTCGCCCGCCATCGTGACGATGCGCGCGCCGGTAATCGCGACCGTGCCGTCCGGTACCTCGGCGTCGAGCTCGATGGCGAGCGCAACGCCTTCCTCCGGCGCTACGTAGCCTTCGTCTTCCTTGTCTTCGTCGTCATTGCCTTCGTCCTCGTCGTCCTCGTCCGCCGTCAGCACGAAGAGTTCGTCGGTCGTTGCGCCGTACAGTGCCGGCCCGAGCGTCCAGTTGAGCCGCGCGCCGCTTGCCGGGGTGCCGTCGGACCACGACGGGAAATTACCGCCGTCACCGGTCGCGCGCGTCATCGCGATGCTCTCGACCGAGGTGCCGAGTTCGAGCGGCTTGCCGCCCGGCGGCAGGGGCACCGCGTACACGTGGTAGTTCTCGTCCCAGGCGAGGTAGTCGTCGCGCGGCGCGACTTCGTAGCGGCTGACGTTCGGGCCGCTGGCGTGGGTGCGCGGCGCTTCGCCGTTCAGGTCGATGCTGACGAGCGTGAAGCCCTCGTCCTCGTCGCCCGCGCGCATGACGTAGACGCGGTCGTTCCTCGCGCCGAAATGCGGATTCGAACCCTCGCGCGTGATGTGCCGCGGCGCGCCGCCTGCCGCAGCGACGAGGTACACGCCGGTCTCCATCGCCCAGTCGGTCGAAACGAGACCGCCGCCGCTGCGTGCTTCGAACACGATCTGCGTGCCGTCCGGCGAGAAGCGTGGCGCGACGTAGTGGCCGGGATGCGTGGTGAGTTGCCGGCTCGTGCCGCCGCTCGCCCTGACGCTGTGCACGTGGCCGAGCGTCTCGTCGTCCCAGGCGACGAACGCGATGGTCCTGCCGTCGCGCGACCAGGTAGGGTCGAGCTCGAAGTGACCTTCGGCGTCGCGGGTGAGGCGTTTCGGGGCGGCGTCCGGCCCGCCATCGGCGAGACTCCTTATATAGACGTGCCCGGCGCTCTCGAACGCGACCCGGGTGCCGTCGGGCGAGACCTCGGCATTCCTAGGCATCGTCGTCGTAAAGCTGTCCGGCGCGACTTCGATCGTCGGCAGCGGTGGCGCATACACGGTGCGCGTGTCCTGTACGTGGAAAGGAATCTCGCGCGCCTCGCCCGACTCGACGTCGACGCGCCGGATCCCGCCGCCCGTCCAGAAGACGAGGCTCTTCGAATCCGGCGTCCAGTCGAAGTTCGGGTACAGGCCGTGCACGCCCCAGACTTCCTGCAGGTCGCGCGCGAGGCCTTCGACCAGCGGGCGCTCCGCGCCGGACTCGAGGTCCTTGACGAACAACGCGCTCTCGCCGCGGATGCGGCGTACGAACGCGAGCTGCTTGCCATCTGGCGAGGGCGTGGGCCGAACCGAGCCGCCGGCGCCGGAGACGACAGTCTCGGTGTTGCCGATCGCAAGTTCGTGGCGTTTGATTTCGTACACGACGGAGTTCGAGTCCTGCGCGTACTCGAAGATTGGGCCGGGCGTCACGTCCTGGCTGAAGTAGAGGTAGCGGCCGTCGGGTGAGAAAGCGGGTTCGCCGAGTTCCTTCTGGTGCTCGTCGGAGGGCTTCTCGACGACCGCGACGCCGCCGCCGCCGTTGCGGTGATAGAGCCAGATCTCGCCGGTGCCAAGCGAGCGCTCGGTGGTGTAATGCTTGCGCGCAGCGAGGTAGCGGCCGTCCGGCGACCACCAGGGGTTGTTCAAAAGCCGGAAGTCTTCTTTCGTGAGCTGGCGCGGGTTGCTGCCGTCGGCGCCCATGATCCAGAGGTTGTCGCCGCCACCGGCGTCCGAGGTGAACGCGATTTCGCGGCCGTCCGGCGAAAAGCGCGGCTGCATGGACCAGGAAAGTCCCGAGTGCACAGCTTTCGCTTCGCCGCCCGTGATGGGCAGCGTGTAGAGGTCGCCCAGCAGATCGAAAACGATCGTGCTGCCATCCGGGCTCACGTCGAGACTCATCCAGGTGCCGCTCCCGGTGTCGATGCCGATCTCACGGGCGTCGCCGGGGATGTCGTTGACGTCCCACTGGTCCTCGTCGTCTTCCTCGGCGGCGACAGCGGGCAGGCTTAGAACCAGCAGGCATATGCGGGACAAAGTCCGGGTCGGGGGCATGGCTGCTCCGGCGTTTCGCAAAGCGGGGGAGTTTAGCGGCTCCGCCCTTGCATTGCTGCATGCCGGAGGCATGGGCCAAAATGAACCGTGAGCCCTGTTCGTCACGCCGTATCAGGCTGCAAGGAAAGCTTCGTGTTCCATCGACTCTTGATCCTGCCGTTCGCATCGCTGTGCACTGCGTTGTACGCGGCCGACCTGGAATCGCAGGAGACGGAATCGCCGGAGACGGAACTTGTGGAAACGGGATCGGCGGAACCGGGTTCGGCCGAGGCGGAATCGCCGGAGCCGCAATCGGGGTTCAGCATCTTTCTCGAGAACGATTCCTTGGTACTGAACGGTCAGGATGCCGACCGGAACTACACGATGGGCATGGCGGTGCAGGGTTACGGGCCATGGATCGACCGCTACAAGCTGAACCGGCCGCGACAGTGGCTCGACACCTTGTTGCGCGTAGACGAGCTGCATGCGCAGGAACCCGACGGGCCCTTCGTCGGCCGCGAACTCGTGGAGTTCGGCATTTCCGCGTTCACGCCGGACGACCTTCGGTCGTCAGAGCCGCAATACGACGACCGTCCGTATGCCTCCATCGTCTATCTCACGTCCCGGAACCAGACGGTGAGCAGCGACGCCCGCTCGGCGATGACCAGCGAACTGGCGCTCGGCGTTCTCGGGCTCAGCATCGCGGATGCGTTCCAGACGTCGATACACGAGAAACTGCAGAACTTCCCGGGTGACACGCCGTACAGCCCGAACGGCTGGCACCTGCAGATCTCGGACGGCGGCGAACCGACTTTCCGGTATTCGCTGGCCTGGCAGGACCTTCTCCTCGACACCGGTTACTTCGACCTGCAATGGATCCGGCAGGCGAATGTCGGGTACTACACGAACGCAGCGATCGGTGCGGCGTTCCGCGTCGGCGTGATCGAGTCGCCCTGGTGGGCTTTTTCGTCGGCGCCTATCAGCGAGTCCGTGCTCGCGCTCAGCAATGCACGTCCCGACGAAGCGGCACCGGAGACCGAGGAATCGGGGATAGTGCCACCCCCGTCGCGACGCTGGGAGCTGTATTTCTGGGCCGGGGCGAACGCGCGCCTGTGGCTTTACAACGCGATCCTGGAGGGACAGTTCCGGGACAGCGTCGTGACCGTGCCGTCGAACCGTATGGAGCGGCTGATCGGCGAATACCAGCTCGGCATCACCGGCAGTTTCGCTTTTCGCAACACCTGGCACAGCATCACCTATGCCTATGCGAGCCGCAACACCGAATTCGACGCGCCGGATGCGCGCTCCCACAGTTGGGGCGGTATCTACTACAACATGACCTGGGCGATGGACTGATCAGGGGGCGAAGTTTCACTGTTGGAGCGCCCCCATGGGCGCGACTCACAGTTTATCCGCACATCGGGCATGCTTACCCAACATGGCACGACGCCCTCGGTATCGCATTGATTCACCCCTTTCAGACCCGGACTATTTCAGGATACTGCGGCGAGCCACCTCTACCCGGCCATCCTGCTTCAGCAAGTCGAGTACCGTTTTCACTTTCACACGCTCACAATGCGAGGCGAGTGCAAATAGAGCTGCAGCCAAATCTCGGCGACTTGTTTCCCGATGGCACAGGCAAATGGCCATGAAAATCGAAAGTCAGACGTTCGCAATTCATGGTAATCAACCAACTAAGAAGAAAGAGCGAAGACCATGACCGGATTTTCCAGACGACAATTCCTGGGTTCCGCAGCCGCCGTCGCCTCGGCCGGCACGGTCGCGGGCAAGGCGCAGGCCGCCGCACAAGACGCCACCGGCCCGGCGGACCTCATCATCACGGGCGCGACCGTGCTCACGATGGATCCCGCCATCCCGAAGGCCAGCGCCGTTGCCGTGCGCGGCGAGCACATCCTGGCCGTCGGCAGCGATGCGGACGTGCTCAATCTCAAGGGCGCGAACACGAAAGTTCTGGACGCGCGCGGTCATACCGTGACGCCGGGCTTCATCGACTCGCATAGCCACCCGCTCGGGGCGGCCGACGCGATCTCGGCAAACGTCGGCTTGCCGCGCATCAGCGATGTGCAGGCGGCGCTCGCCGCCCAGGCGAAGAAGACGCCGCCGGGCCAGTGGGTGCTGGGCTCGATGTACGACGACACCCGCTTCGCCGAAGGCCGGCCGCTCACCCGCCGCGACATCGATGCCGTGGTGCCCGGTCACCCGGTGTACGTCGCCCATCGCGGCGGGCATACGGCGGTCGTCAACACAGCGGCGCTCGAACTCGCCGGCATTAGCGCGGAAACGCCCGATCCCGTCGGCGGGCGATATTTCCGTGAAGGCGGCGAACTCACCGGCAAGATCGCGGAGCCCGCGGCCATGCAGCCCTTCCGCGATGCGGGCGTGTGGCCGCAGATGGATCGCGCCACGCGGCAGCGCTCCGTGATGCTCGCGTCGCAGCGCATGGCGGCGGCGGGGCTCACCTCCACGACCGATGCTTCGGGCGACCGCGACGACTTCATCGCCTACCAGGACGCGCGGGCCGCCGGCGAGATGCACTTCCGCCTGTCGTTCATGCCGGGCGGGACGAGCGAGGTATACGCGGGCCTGAAGCAGGCGCGCGTGGCCTCCGGCTTCGGCGACGACATGCTGCGCATTGGCGCGGTGAAGTACGCCGCCGACGGTTCGGCCTCGGAACGCACGATGAGCCGCAGCACGCCGTATTCCGGCAGGCCGGACGACTTTGGCATCCTCACCATGACCCAGGAGGAAATCGACGCGGCGGTCGACGACGCCGTGGCGCACGATTTCCGCATCGGCATCCACGCGAACGGCGACGTGGCGATCGACCGCGTGCTGAACGCCTACGAGCGGGTGCTCAAGAACTGGCCGGGCGAGAACCCGCGCTTCCGCATCGAGCACTGTTCGCTCATCGATCCGACGCGGCTCGCGCGCGTCAAGGCCGCGGGCGTCGTTCCGACGCCGTTCTACACCTACGCGTACTACCACGGCAACAAGTGGGTCGAATATGGCGCGGACATGATGGAATCGATGTTCGTGCACAAGAGTTTTCTCGATGCCGGCATCCTCGCGGCGCCGGCCTCCGATTTCCCGCCCGGTCCTTTCGAACCGATGATGGCGTTGCAGAGCATGGTGACGCGGAAGGACGACCAGGGCCGGGTGTGGGGCGGGAACCAGCGCATCTCTGTCGACGAGGCGCTCAAGGTCTGCACGATGAACGGTGCTTACGCGTCCTTCGAGGAAGGCATCAAGGGTTCGCTGACACCGGGCAAGCTCGCGGACTTCGTGATCCTCGAGCAGGATCCGCACGCCGTCGATCCGGATGCGATCGTCGGCATCAAAGTATTGCGCACGATCCTCGGCGGGCGGACGACCTTCGAAGTTTGAAATGCGAGCCTCAAGCGAACGGCTCATGCGGCCGTTGGCGCGTGATTCAGCCTGTTGAGAGGTTGTACCAGGTTCCGCGACCCGCACCATGTCGGGTCAGTCGTCCGGCCTTGGTCAAGGCTGTGAAATGGTCTTTGATCGTGTTCCGGCTGGCGCCAGTTGTCTTCGCCACATCGGCCACTGTGACGCGGCCGTGGTTGCGGGCCAGCTCTAGGATTCGAGCAGAGAGCTCTGGCACGGCGCCCAGCAGCAGGTGCTCACGCTCGATCTTTCCGGCAAGGTGTTCTTTCTGTTGTTGCAATGCGCGGAGAAAAAACGTGAGCCAGGGCAGCCAGTCGGGGACCTCAGTGCCGAGGGTTACTTGTGTCTGGCGCAGCGCCAGGTAATAGGCATCCTTGCTTTGTTCGATGACGTTTTCGAGCGAACTGTAAGGAACGTAGGCATAGCCGGCGCGCAACAGCAATAACGTCGTCAATATGCGTGAGAGCCTTCCGTTGCCGTCCTGGAAGGGATGTATGGCGAGGAATGTCGCGACGAAGACGGGGATCACGATGAGGGGATGCAGTTCGTCTTTATCGAGTTTCCCGCGCGTCCATTCGACCAGTTCCTTCATGAGCCTTGGCGTGTCGAACGGGGAAGCTGTTTCGAAAACAATGCCCACAACCTCGCCACCAGGCCCGAAGGCCGCCACGTGGTTGTCATGAGTCTTGTAGTTGCCTCGATGGCGTTCATCCTTCGACGAGTACCGGAGAAGATCTCGGTGCAGTTGCCGCACGTGATTTTCGGTGAGGTCGATGTCGCTCCAGTGTTCGAATACCGTTTCCACGGCCGCGGCATAGCCGGCGACTTCCTGTTCGTCGCGGGTAGCGAATTGCCGGATGTCGAGTCCGGCGAGCAGCGCCTCGACTTCCTTGTTACTGAGTCGGGCGCCTTCGATGCGGGTCGAGGAGCCGACACTTTCGATCGTCGCCACCCGGCGAAGAGCTGTCAGGCGGTCAGGCGAAAGGCGTCCCAACGCCCGCCAGGCGCCCTTGAATTCGTCGATTTCGGCGATGAGCCTGAGCGTTGACGGGGTGATGGTCAGGCTGTCAGCGTGGATAGCCATCCATTTCTCCCTCCGATTCCATCCGATTAGAGCATGCCTTATGGACACCCGATTGTCCATCCAATTCCATCCAATATACGCAACTGCGCTTGAATCACGCAGTCGACTGCCGTCCCCATGCCGGGTTGCTTTCCTCGGTGTCGCCACGAAGTGAGACGCTGGTAACAAGGCACGAGGGATGCGCTAGCTACACTGCGGTTCAGATCGAACTCAGCTTGCGGGAGTTGGCTGATGTCACAGGCCAGCGAAACCTTCGAACTTTCCATACAGGACGCCGAGAACCTGCTTGCGCATTTTGATGCGTTGAATCCGAAGCCAGGACCGCCACCTAAAGAAAACGAGGTACTGAAACGCGCCGGCCTCGTCATGGCGATGACGGCATGGGAGACCTACGTCGAAGACCGGCTGCAGGAGGCCACCGCGGTGCGCCTTTCCAACGTCACCGACGAGAGCATCGCAGCTTTCGTCAGGTCGAAGTTAGATTACGAAATCAAGCGTCTGAACAACCCGGACTACGCGCGTACGGTAAAACTCTTCGCCGACTTCGCCGGTGTGCAGATCAAAGAGCACTGGGCATGGAACGGCCAAGATCGTGCGGCGGTAAAGGAAAAGCTCACCGGTTACCTGAAGCTGCGCGGTGACATCGTGCATCGGTCGAGGGTCGTCAAAGCCGGTGAGCCGGCACGGCATCCGGTCAACCGGGATGACCTCAAGAAGGCGATCGGTTTCCTCCGGAATCTCGTCAATGCGACCGAGTCGGCGTTCTCGGCCTGAGAGCGGGGAGGAATCAGCTTGAAGGCATTCGCATCGCTCCTCTTGTTTGCAGTTTCGGCACTGCCACACGCAGCACACGCGGCCACCGAAGTTCGTGTGCTCGAAACTTGGCCCGCCGGCGACTCCGTCACGCTCGCCAGGAACCAGAATTTCTACCTGCGCATCGCGTACTCGACCGACGAACCGGTGCACATCTGGGCACGTCCGTACTACCGGGGCGAGGAGGCCAACGCCGGCAGCAATCCCTCGCCGATCTATAGCGGCAGCGGCGAAGCGCTCGGCTGGTTCTTTTTCATGGAGGACGGCGAGCGCGTCGACGAAATCCGCATCACGGCCGGTGATGGCTCGACGTCGGGCACGCAGCTCGTCGCGACCTACGCTGTCGACGTCCGCGCCGGCGACCGACCGTCAGCCGATGCGGCCGAGCCGGCTTGGGTGACTGAACTCCGCAACGAAAACGAACGGCTGCAGCGCGAGGCTTACGAAAAGCAGATGAGCGAGCCGGCCAGTGCCGGGGACGCGCTGCTGGCCGGCGGTTTCATGCTGGCGGTGCTCGCTATCGGCCTCGGCGGCATCGCGGCACCGCTCTGGGCGCTGTGGCGCTGGCAGGGCCTATGGCGCGCGGCCGCCGCGGTGCCGGCGCTCATCATCGGCTACGTCGTGTTGCGCATCGTCATCGACACGACGCGCGACCCGACTTCGCACAACCTCTGGCCCTTCGAGCTGCTCCAGGCCGGCGCGATCAGCCTCGTGCTGATCGGCTTGCTGCTCGCCGCCCGCTGGTTATCCGGCACCCGCGTAAGGTGACAGTTACCCTAGTTCCGATTGAAATAGGGTTACTGTCACCTTAATTATTAGAGCCGCTCGACGATCCAAAAGACGCCGATGCCCGCGACGAGGAGCGACGTCGCGGGCACCAGGCGCCGACCCAGCGCAGCGGGGCGCGCCAGGAACGCAATGACGGGCAATGCGACAGCGATGACCAGCAGTTGCCCGAGCTCCACACCCAGGTTGAAGCCAAGCACGGCGAGCGGAGTGATGCCCTCGGCGATCGCGAGGCCACCAAGCGCGCCTGCAAAGCCGAACCCATGGATGAGCCCCAGCACGTAGGCGAGTAGCCAGCCCGGCGCGCTGCGGCGGCGACCGAGATTGCGGACGGCCGCGAACACGACGGTCGTCGCGATCAGGACTTCCACGGGCCTCGCCGGCAAGCCCAGGTGGCCGAGTGCGGCCAGCGACAACGTGAGCGAATGCGCGACCGTGAATGCCGTCACGATGCCTGCGACGGACCGTACCTGCGCGCGCCACGAGCCGCACGTCGTGATCGGCAGCACGAGCACCAGGAGGAACGCGAGGTGGTCGACGCCGATGAGTATGTGCACGATGCCCTCGCGCAGGAAGGACACGAACGCCGCCATGTGCCCGCTGTCTCCGAGCGGCACGGTGACGGGCGCCGCGCCGAGCGCAAAAGTCCGCGTGCCGCCCGCGGTTTTCACCTGCAGCACCGAGCGATAGTCGGGCAATTCCGCAAACAGACTGCTGCCGACTGCACGCAACTCGTGCGCCGCGTCGCAGGCGACGGGGACATCGACGACCACGCTCGGCGAAGCATCTGCCCGCACGCCTGTCGCGGCCCGGCTCGCATCGAGCTGGCAGCCGGCGACCTGCACGCCGGCGACGACGAAGGCCGCGATGCGCTCTCGCTGCCGGCCCACGTCGACTGCGGTCACGTTGCCGTCGCCCTCGTCGAGGCCGAGTGCATAGTCCAGGTCGACGAGGTCGAGTTCTGCGCGCAAGCTTTGTTCGATCGTGTCGAAGGTGAGTTCGACCATGCCCGGCTCGTGCGCCTCCGCCCTTGTCGCGAACATGGCGGACACTGACAGCAGCAAAAATAACCAGGAGACGATTCGAATGCGGTGATTGTCACCAATTGCGGATGTGCGGGATTTCACGGGCTGAATCCGCGCTCGCTCGCGCGCCACGCATCGAGCCGTCGCAGTGCGATGGCATCCCCGGCCGCGCGCGCGGCGGCTTGCACGAGCTCGAGATCTTCGAGACCCTTCTGCCGGTCCCAGTTCGCGAGCGCGAACTCGAGAGCGGTTGCAACATCGCCGGTGCCGTGGAGTTCATAGAGCGCGCGATCGCGGAACGACAGCGCCTCCGCGTCCGCCGGGGTTGCGCTCGCGAAGCGCGACGCGAGCATCGCCTCGACGCCGGGCGCGGGCTCTATGCCGAGTGCCCGTGCCGCTGCAAGCCGGCGTACCTGGGCGGAGACGGAGTCGTCGTCGGCGAGCACCTCGAGCGCCGCCGCGTACCGCGAGTCGGCAAACAACAAGTCGGCATAGGCCAGGCGCGTCGCGAACGGCGCCTCGCCGGTCGTTGCGGCCTCGGCAAAGAGCGACAGGGCCTCCTCCGTACGCCCAGTGGCCGCCGCGGCCCCGGCACGCACTTCGAGTGCCCAGCGCCGGAGCGCGGGGTCGCGATCACCGGCCACGTCTGGCTGGCGCCGGGCAAGCCGGTAGGCGGCCTCGGCATCGCCGAGGACGAGCATTACGTCGACCGCGCAATAACCCGCGAGATCGGCGTGCCCGGCGAGCGCGAGCTCGAGGCAGGCCGTGCGCGCGGCGGGAATGTCGCCTGCGCGGCGCAACACGTCGGCGTAGAGCAGCCAGCCTTCGGCGGAGTTCGGTGCCGCGTCCAGCGCGCGGCGCAGCGTGCCGCCCGCTGCGTCGAATTCATGTTTCGCCTGCTGTATGCGCGCGCGCAGCAGCAGCGCTTCGGCCGCGGGCGTCACTGCCGACGTTTTCCCGAGCGCCGCTTCGGCGTAACGCAGGTAATGTGCATCGCCACTGACCGCAAACTCCCCGAGCAATGCGCGCACGTCGTCGGGATTGGCCGGCCTGTCCGGCGACGCCGCGCCGAATCCGCCCGCAGTCCGGGCGAGCGCTGCTTCGTCGGCAAGGTCGTAGCTGACGGCGACACGGGCGGTCAATTCCGGCGGTCGTGCAAGGATGACGACAGCGGCGGTGGCTACGAATGCAAGCACGGCACCCGCCGACCAACGCCGGCGGGTCACGCGCCCGAATACCCATCTGCGAATCATTGCAACAGGTCGTCGTAGGCCGCCGGATCGTCGCTGAACTCGAATTCCGTTTCGTCGACGTCGACGGGGTCGGTGTCATCCGCGGTTGTCGCGAACTGGTTCTTCACCCAGGTCGTGAGGTCGACGGGTGCCGGCGGCTCCGGATCGGGGCCGCCCGTCATGCCGTCGTCATAGTTGTCGCAGGCCGCCAGGCCGATGCTCACGAGCCCGGCGAAGCAGAGGCGTCGATGGATGTTCATTCCATACCTCCCATGCCCTCATTGGGCGAACCCGGCAACGGCGTCTTCAGGTAGGGAAAGCTCGTGTCGAAGTAGCTCGCATCGATATACGCGCCGTCGGTGTAGGGCAGGTTGCCGGCCGGTGCGTCCGCTTCCGGCAGCAAGACGCCCATGGCAACGCGCAACGCAATGTCGACGACGTCGTCGCCCGGGCGCCGGCCGTTCGGGAACCCGGCGTTGTCACCCGCCAGCACCGCGAGCGGTTTCTGCTGCTCGGCGGCGACGGGCGCGACGCTCGTGTTCAAACGCAGCATTTCCGAAGCCACGACGCCGGTCGGCTGGTTCAGGCCGGGCACGCCGGTCAGGAACGCCTGCACGAGGTCCGCTCGTGGAAACGCGGTCGGGGCCGGCACGCCGAACAGCACCTCGATGAGCGCTGGCAAGGTCGGGTTCGTCACGTAGGTGGCGAACTGCGCATCGTCCTCGGGCTCCGAATGGTTGAAGCGGTCTTTTTCGGGCAGGCCGATCACGACTTCGTTCACCAGCGGCGAACCGAGCCGCGAAACCTGGGTGAACGCGCCGCCGTGGATCGCGGCCTTCAGCCTCCCGGGCTTCGGGTTGAGTATGCGCACCTGGCGCAGGCTCGCCGTCGTCCAGCCGCCGATGATCGGCTCGCCGTTCACCAGGCAGCTCGCCGGTACTTCGAGAGCGAGCGAGGTGACGTTCTTGTCGGCGAGCGTATTCGGCTCACCGTCGACGGGACCGAGAGGGTTCGTGTTGATGAGGTCGAAGGTTTCGCCGAGGTTTACCGCGAAGCCCTCGCGCCGCTGGCCGGCAAACACGCGGCCGCTGCCGCAGCCGGGGATGTTTACGTCGTACACATGCGCGCTCGCGTAGGCCGCGTAGTCGGGCAGGGTTTTCTGGCCGATGTTGTCGACCGGCTTCATGAACGTCGTACTGCCGTCGACGGCATTGCTGATCGCATCCCTCGTGCCGCGCCGGCGATCGCCGTGGACGATGTCGACCGTGTAGGTCTCAATCACGTTGAGGTTGCCGTTGTCGCCGGCCGCGGGCCCGACGCCGCCAACCTGCTTCAGCGGCACCGCCACGTCCTCGCCGCCGATCGGCAGGGTGATGCCGCGCAGCTCGGAAGCGAACCGAAAGCGGAAGGTGATGTCTTCGTCGGCGTCGCCGTTGTTGTCGACGTGGATCTCGTAGACGGCGTCTTCGTCGAGCTCAAAGTAGTTCGGGCCGCCGTAGGCATCCTGCAGGGGCAGGTAATTGGCGATCAGCGTCACATAGCCTTCGCGGCCGGGTTCGTAACTCGAAAACAGGTAGAAATCCGTGCCGTCGACCTTCGGCGTCTCGGTGATCATGGGCGCTTCGCGGTGGCTCGAGGCCAGCGCGATGCTGCTCAGGACCAGGCCGAGCGCCGTACCGGCCGCAACATGTATCGTTTTCATTCGTAGTCTCCTGATTTGTCGGTGAATTCGCCGCGAGCCAGCCCGCGGGTCGTACGGTTTGTACGAACGGGATTCGGGTCCGGATGCAGGGCCGGCGTTTTTTTTTGCGATACAGTGCATCCGCACGCGGTTTTCGCGCGTACCAGACGTGCCAGGCCAGGAGACGCACGCGGTATGACCGACGGGCAGGAGAATGAACTCGATCGACTGATGCAGCGGGCCGGCGCCGGCGACGAGGCTGCGTTCCGCCGTTTCTACGACGCGACCGCCCCCGCGATACTGGCGTTCCTGGTGCGCATGCTGCGCGACCGCTTCCTGGCCGAGGACGTGCTGCAGGAAACCATGGTGACCGCGTGGAACAAGGCGCGCGATTTCGATCCCGCGCTCGCCGCGGCGAAGACCTGGATTACGACCATCGCGCGCCGCCGCGCCCTCGATCTCATCAGGAGCCGCAGCCGGCACGCCGAAGTGATGGATCTTGGCGCGCCCGAAATCCGCGCGGTGCTCGGCCTGGAAGCGGGACGCAGCGCCGTGACAGAGTCGGGGCAGACTGGCGAGCGGCTCGCGTATTGCATGGGACAACTGAACGACGAGGCGGCTGCGTGCATCCGGCTGGCGTACCTCGACGGGCTCACGTTTCGTGAGATCGCGGAACGCATCGAACGCTCGCTCGGCACCGTGAAAAGCTGGATTCGCCGGGGACTCGGCAAACTCAAAGCGTGTATGCAGGCATGAACTACCTGGAACCCGAAAAACTCAACGGATTGAGCGAGCGCTTCGTACTGGGCACGATGGGCCGCCGTGCGCGGCGGCGCTTCGGCCAGCTCGTGGACGAGCAGGCCGCGGCCGCGGCGAGCGTCTACCGGCTCGAGGCGATGCTGCTGCCGGCGGCATGGTCGCTGGAATCCGTGCAACCGTCCGCCCTCGTCTGGCGGCGGATCGTGCGTGCGGCCGGCTTCGGCAAGGCTCCGCGTAGTCCGCGCGACGACACGGCGCGCCGTGCGCCATGGGGCGCTGTTGCGGCAGGGCTCGCGATTGCATTGCTGGCGACGACGCTCGGCTGGTGGCAGGCGACACAACAGCCGCCGGAAGTGGCGACACGGACGGTCGTCAAGACCGTGCCGCTCGAGCCGGCAGTGGGCATCGTCTCCGACGAGGAAGGCCAGGCATTGTGGATCGCGCGCCTGTACCCGGATCTCCGGCGCATCGACGTCGCGGTGCAAAAGCGCCCGGCCGACGAGCCCGACAAGGACTACCAGCTGTGGGTGCTGCGCGAGGACGGCGTGCCGGTGTCGCTCGGCCTGTTGCCGAAGTCCGGAGAGCGGACGCTCTCGCTCGGCGACATCGCGCTCGATGGTCTCGAGCGCGGCAACACGCTTGCGGTCAGCCTGGAACCGCTGGGCGGGTCACCGGAGGACGTGCCGACCGGGCCGGTGCTGTACACCGCGACATTCTTCGCGCCTTGAGCGCTCGTCCGCCGCTCCTACACCCCGATGGTCAGTGCGCCTTCGAAGCCGCTATTGGCATTTCCGGAAAGCTCCGGTGTGGCCGCCGCCATCTGTTCGCGGGTGTTGTCGTTGAACACGGAGTCTTTCACGATCGACGTGCGGGCAAAGTAAGGAGCGCTCCCGGCGTAAGTGTCGGTCGCGTACACCGCTGCGCAAGCACTCACCGGCAGCACGATCTGCGAGGTGAACACCCGGTTCGTGTACACGGTGGCGAGGTCGAGGTCAGGGAACACCTCGAAATGCAAGTGCGGATAACGTCCCGAGTAACAGCCTGGGAAGACGGTTCTGAACGTGAGCTCGCCATCGGCATTCGCGGCCTGTACGCCGCGCAGGAAGTTCTCGCCGGTGACGCCGTCCGAATACAGCGAGTACCTGCCGTCCGCCGTGCAGTTCCAGAGATACATGACGTAGCCCGCTAGCGGCGCGCAGGCGTTGTTCGCGTCGAGCAAGCGGATCCTGAGATCGAGCGGCAGGCCCGCGGCGACGCCGGCGGCAGTGCCGAAACTCGAGCGGATGTCGCTGCGCACGACGCCCGAATCCGCGAGCACGTTGGCCACGTCGCGGCCGCGGTTCGAGCCATGGGCCGGGAACGGGCCGGCCGTGTCCTCGCCCGGCTGTGCGCAGGCCGTTGCAGCCGAATAAGCGTTGCGCGGACTCAATGCGCCGAACGCGAGGAGGCCGGCGCCGCCCGCCGCGAGCCAGGCCAGCAATCGGCGGCGGTCGCGGCTGCATTCGACCAGTCTTGCTGCATCGTGCCGCAGGCCGAGATCGTGGCTTTCCAGGTCGTCATTACGCATCTGCGGCACTCCTCTGTATCAGCATAGGGGTGGGAAATACGGTGACAGTTACCTCAATTCACTCCGAATTAAGGTAACTGTCACCTTAATTAGTCCACCAGCACGCCGCCCTTCACCACGGCCTCGACATCTTCGAGCCTCGTCACGTCGGCCAGCGGATCGCCTTCGACCGCGATGAGGTCAGCCCAGGCGCCGGGCTTCAGGGTCCCGACCTCGCCGGCCTGGCCGAGCGCTTCGGCGGCGACGGTCGTTGCCGAGCGGATCGCTTCGAGCGGCGACATGCCGTATTCGATCATGACCCGGAACTGCCCGGCGGCGGTTTCGTGCGGCATCACGCCTGCATCTGTCGCGAACACGAGCTTGACTCCCGCGTCATGCGCTTTGCGGAAATTGTCGCGCTGGATCTGGGCCACGTCGCGGTCCTTCTTGAGATTCTCCTCGAGGACGCCGTTCTTCTTGCCTTCCGCCTGGGTGTAGTCGGTGTTGAAAATATCCATGGCGAGCCAGGTGCCGTGCTCTTTGGCCAGGTCAATGCCTTCCTCGTCGATCAGGCTCGCGTGCTCGATCGTGTCGATCCCCGCACGAATCGCGTTCTTGATGCCGTCCGCGCCGTGCGCGTGCGCAGCGACCTTGAGGCCCCAGAAGTGCGCTTCCTCCGCGATCGCCCGCAATTCCTCCTCGTGCAGCTGCGCCTGGCCCGGCTCGGTATTGCGCGAAAAAACCCCGCCGGTGGCACACACCTTGATGACCTCCGCACCGTACTTGCGCTGTTCGCGCACGCGCACCCGGAAATCCTCCGGGCTGTTGGCCACGCCGGGACTCTGGGCCTTGAAGCTCGGTGGCAGGTAGGTTTCGTCGCAATGACCGCCGGTTGCGCCGAGCGCGTAGTTCGCGTTCACGATGCGCGGGCCGGGGATCCAGCCTGCGTCGATGGCCTGGTCGATCCCGGCGACGTCGTAGTCTTTGTCACCCACGTTGCGGACGGTGGTGAAGCCCGCCTTCAGCATCTTCAGCGCATTGGCGACGCCGAGCACGGTCCAGAAGCGATCCGTGAACTGCAGGCCGGTGTAGCCGCTGTATTCGGGCCGTCCGTTGAGATGCACATGCATGTCGATCAGCCCGGGCAGGATCGTCTTGCCGGACAGGTCGATCAGTTTCGTATCGGCGGGCACATTGGTGGAGCTTTCGACGCTTGCCACCTTGCCGTCGACCACCTTGATGAGCGGCGTTTCGAGGTAGCGGCCGCGTTCGACGTCGAGCAGCCGGTCCGCCTTGATGAAGACGGTCTCGGCCGCGGCCGGAGCCGCGATCAGTGCAAGCGTGATGATGGCAAGCGGTGCGGTGAGTCTGGTCATGGATGTGTCCCTGTTCCCGGTACGCAAAGGCTAGCGCGGGGCAGGCCGCACTGCCAGCTTGCGAAGACAAGGACTGATACCATGCCTGCGATGAAGATCTGGGTGGATGCCGACGCGTGCCCGGTCGCCGTCAGGGAAATCCTCTATCGCGCGGCGGAGCGTACCGGCGTGCCGCTGGTGCTGGTCGCGAACCAGGGTCTGAGCGTGCCCCGCTCCGATGTGATCAGTACCTTACAGGTGTCGCGCGGCTTCGACGTCGCCGACGATGAGATCGTCAGGCGCCTGGCGCCCGGTGATCTCGTCATCACCAGCGACATCCCGCTGGCCGCCGAGGCGATCGGCAAGGGCGGCCGGGCGCTGAGCCCGCGGGGCGAGCTGCACACGACCGAGAACATTCGCGCCCGACTCAATATGCGCGACTTCCTCGACACGATGCGGGCGAGCGGCGCGGACACCGGCGGCCCCGCGGCGTTCAGCCAGCGTGACCGGCAGGCTTTCGCCAATGCGCTGGATCGCATCCTCACGCAGTTCGCGGCGGCGAACCAGTGACGGGCAAAGGGCCGGATTCGGAGGTAGCCCATGAACTTCAGTGACCTGCAGGAACGGCTGCGGCAATTCGCGGACCAACGCGACTGGGAGCCGTTCCACTCGCCCAAGAACCTCGCGATGGCCTTGTCCGTCGAGGCGGCCGAGCTGCTCGAGCACTTCCAGTGGCTGAGCGAGTCCGAGTCGGCGACCGTCGGCGAACAAACCCGGGACGAGGTCGCGGCCGAGATCGCCGATATCCAGATCTACCTCGCCATGATCGCGGGCAAGCTAGGCATCGATATCGATCAGGCGGTGGACGAGAAGATCGCGGCGAATGCGCTGAAGTATCCGCCGGGCAAGACAGGATTACGCGATTAGCGCCGGGGCAGCGCGGCTACGCGCCGTCAGGCCGGCATGCGGAGTTCGCAGGCCGGTCCCTCCGCCCGGGATAGCCGCTCATCCAGTGTCGCCAGTGGCAAGTTCACTGCCTCAGCGACGGCGACATACCACGCATCGTAGCTCGTCACCGTAAAGCGTAACGCCCATATGCGTTCCGCGAACCCATTCGCCATGCGAGCCGGAGTCCACCAGCGCTGCAACCAGCACCGATGCATCGACGACGCTCACCGCCGGTCAATGTCCCGCTGTTTCAGTATCTGGCCGGCAGACACGCGAGTCCGCGATGTCTCCTTTGGATCCGCCGCAACTTGTCTCTACGGGCTAAGTTGGCTGTTGCCAATGGCTGTACGGGTTTTCATATCGTTGAAGATCTCTTGGTCAGCAACTTCTTTTTGCGACATATAAGACCGTGGCCGACATACTTGGACTCTTAGCCGAGAGCCCGTAGGAATTTCCCAAGTACAGACGATCGGTGACTCGGCCAGTGTTTGCCGAGGAATCATCGAAGCCGGAGTTTCGCTGGGTTGCGGTGCTTCGACTTCCTGCAGTTCTTCGAATTCATCCGCCGGATTGTCGCGCTTCATCAACGCATCAGTAGCCGGTTCCGATGTTTGAACGGCGGCAGATCGATTTGGCTCCGGGTTGGGCGTTGCACATGATGCGAGAGCGGCCGCAATTACAATTAAAAATAATCGATTCATGACTGCACCCCCTTTTTTTCCTTAACCTTACGACGATCCTATACCGCGACATGAGCAGCATACACTTGTCTTCCTTGTACGGCGACCGGCTGGACTTCGGATTGGCCGGGACATAGCAATTGGTTCTTAGCGTCGCCAAATTCTACTGTAATTAACTCCGCTGCTTGGTCGCGAACCAAGGTCTGAGCGTGCCCCGCTCCGATGTCATCAGTACCTTACAGGTGTCGCGCGGCTTCGACGTCGCCGACGACGAGATCGTCAGGCGCCTGGCGCCCGGTGACTCGCCCAAGAACCTGGCGATGGCCTTGTCCGTCGAGGCGGCCGAGCTGCTCGAGCACTTCCAGTGGCTGAGCGAGTCCGAGTCGGCGACCGTCGGCGAACAAACCCGGGACGAGGTCGCCGCCGAGATCGCAGCGCCTTGGCCTGTCGCGGTCCCCACCCGGCCAAGCGCCTTTTTACCAATAGGATTATAGTGGCCCACAGGGCGCCCACGGGGACGCCCACATAACAAGAATCAATCTCAGGGGAACCAACATGAAAATACTAACAGTCGCATCGTGCCCGGCTATTGCCGGGCTGTTGCTGGCCGCCGGACCGGGGTTCGCCCAGGTCAGCGCGGACGGCATGGGGAAGGTAGTGCCGGTAGAGGTGTACGCCTGCAAGTACCGGGAGGGCCAGGGCGCTGCGGAACTGGACAGCGTGATCGCAAGCTGGACCAAGTTCGAGGACGACAACAAGACAGACACATATGCCGCGTATCTGCTGACGCCCTATTTCTACGGCAAGAAGCAGGATTTCGACATCATCTGGCTCGGCGCGTACAAGGACGGCAATGCCATGGGCGCGGACGTACAAAACTGGATTTCGAAGGGCGGCGAATTGCAGGCGGCCTTCGACAAGGTGATCGAATGCGATGAGCACTCCGCCTATGCGTCGTCCATGTACAAGGCGCCCGCGGCGGGCAGCACGCCGGGCTCCGGCTTCGTCACCATCATGGACTGCAAGCTCAACGAAGGTCACGAGTATGCGGACATCAAAGCGGCGGAACTGAAATGGGCGGAGCACCTGGGCAAGTCGAAATCCAAGGCCGGCTACTACCACTGGATGCCATTGTTCGGCGGCGGCGATGCCGAATTCGACTACAAGGTCGTCAATGCCTATGCCAGCTTCACGGAGATCGGGGCCGACTTCGAACAGAACGCGAACGGCGGCGGCCGGGAACTGTCCAGGGAGATCTTCGGAGACATCGACGAATGCGACGATGCGCGCGTGTACGTCTCGAAAAGCATCCGCGAGGCGAAGATACGCGACTGACAGTCGCCGCTGGCGTCAACGGGGCGGCGTTATGTCAGGCGCGCCGCCCTTACTACCTCGCCCTACGGTGCTGCGGTATCCTTGACGCCCGAACGGCCCCCCGGCTGATTTTTTCCGGGCTGATTTTCCTGGGCTTACTTTTCTAGTCTCAATTTTCTAGGGTTCCTCCTGCATGGCCGATGTCTTCGTTTCCTATGCGCGCAGCGACAAAGCCCGAGTCGCGCCACTGGTCGCCGCCATCGTGTCGAAAGGCTGGTCGGTGTGGTGGGACCCGGAGATCACACCAGGGCAGGAATTCGACGACCAGATCGACGCCGAGATCGATGCCGCCAAGGCCGTGCTGGTCGTGTGGACGCCGACCTCGGTGGCCTCGCGCTGGGTGCGCGGCGAGGCCCGCGAGGCGGCCGACGGCAACAAGCTGGTGCCGGTGCGCTTCGACAAGGCGCGCCTGCCGATGGACGTGCGCGCCATCCACACGACGGACCTCGACGGCTGGAACGACGATCCGCACAGCCCCCCGGCGCGCGAATTCCTGCAGGCGCTGGGCGCGATGATCGCGCGCGCATCGGCCAGCACCGCGAACCCGGCGGAAGGTGCGGCGGCCGCGCCCGACAAGCCGGCACCGCGCTTCACGATCTGCGTGCTGCCGTTCGCGAACATGAGCGGCGACCCGGAACAGGAGTATTTCAGCGACGGCATCACCGAGGACGTGATCACGGACCTGAGCAAGGTCTCCGCGCTCGGCATCGTCTCGCGCAACAGCGCCTTCATGTACAAGGGCAAACACGTCGACATCCCGAAGGTCGCGAGCGAGCTCAAGGTCAGCCACGTGCTGGAGGGCAGCGTGCGCAAAGCGGGCGGCCGGGTGCGGATCAGTGCGCAGCTCGTCGACGCACAGACCAACAATCACATCTGGGCCGAGCGCTACGACCGGGAAGCTAGCGACATCTTCGCGTTGCAGGACGAGATCTCCGAAGCGATCGTCAAGGCGCTGAGCCTGCGCTTGTTGCCGAAAGAGAAAAAGGCGATCGAGCGCCGCGGCACGGACAGTGCGGAAGCACACAACCTGTACCTCATGGCGCGGCAGACGCACGTCACCGGGCAGGAGTCGGATGCGCGTTCGGCGGACGCGATCGTGCGCCTGTGCAAACGCACCGTCGAGATCGACCCGGAGTACGCCGAGGCCTGGGCGCTGATGGCAATCGGCTACATGAAGCTCAGGGATTCGCGCGCAGGCAACGCGAACGAAGGGATGGCGGCCGCCGAACGGGCGCTGGCGCTGAATCCCGACCTGGCGGAAGCCCATGCCATCAAGGCACAGCTCCTGCTCGCCGACGGCGATGCCGAAAAAGCGGCGGTCGAAGTTGCTATTGCCGTCAAGCTGAATCCGGAATCCTACGAAGTCAATCGCTCGGCCGGGCGCCTGAACTACCAGCTGCACCGCTACGAAGAAGCGGTTCGCCACTACGAAAAATCTGCGTCACTCATGGAAGCCGACCTCAATTCGGCCTCCTTGCTGATCAGCGCTTACACCGCCCTGGGTGACGTCGCCGGGATGCGGCGCTCCGCGCAGCTGGCATTGAAGCGTGCCGAGGCCGTGCTGGCGCACGACCAGAACAACTCGATGGTCGCCGGCTACAGTGCCTACGCACTGGCTGCGCTGGGGGAGAGCGAACGCGCGAAGAGCCGGATGGAGCGCGCGCTGCTCATCGATCCGGACAACTTCAACATGCGCTACAACTTCGGCTGCGCGTTGTGCATTTACCTGAAAGACAAGGACGCAGCGTTGGCCATGCTCGGGCCCGTGTTCGACACCGTCACGGACACCTTCCTGCCGTACGCGAAGGCGGATCCGGATCTCGAACTGCTGCGCAAGGAACCGCGTTACCTGGCGATGGTGGCGGCTGCAGAGAAACGGCTGGCCGGGGCGAGTGAGGGACGGGCGGCGGAGTCGGCGTAGAGTTCGAGTGGCGCTTTATTATGTATTTGAATTGACAGAAACGGCAATTCAAATACATAATAAGGCATGTTTTCCGACACCCAGCTCCGCGAAGCCTTTCACTTCAGCTTCCTGCACCGCCTCCTTACCGAATCGGATCCGGCGCTCTACGTCCTGAAGGGTGGCGTCAACCTGCGGTTCTTTTTCGGCAGTCCACGCTATTCCGAGGACATGGATCTGGACGTGCTCGCCGGCAGTGTCGCCACCCTGAAAAAGAACGGCTACAAGATACTGCACGACGCGGCATTCCAGCGCAGCCTCCAGGTGTTCGGCATAGACCGCCTCGAGATCAACGACCCGGACAAGGCGAAACACACCGGGACCACCCAGCGCTTCCGCTGCGCACTGGTGCGCGAGTCCGGGCAACGATTGCCGACCAGGGTGGAATTCTCACGGCGTGTAGACGATCCCCGCGATGCCGCACCCCGGGATGCCATCGATCCCGACGTAGCCCGTCCCTATCGACGGTTACCGTACCGTTGCCGCCACTACGACGGCAGCTCGGCTGTTGTTCAGAAAATCGAAGCACTGGCGGGACGTACCGTCACGCAGGCGCGGGACGTCTTCGACCTGGGCCTGCTCATCCAGGGAGGCCATTTCGCGGACGCGGCCGCGCACGGGCTTCTCGACAATGCGCCAGTGTCAGATGCCAGCGATAATCTGGGCGCGCTTACCTGGGATGACTACCACGGCCAGGTCGTGGAGTTCCTGGCGACCGACGCCCGCGCCGAGTCCGGCACGCGCACGGCATGGGACGCATTGCAGACAAGCGTTTTTGATTCGCTGCAGGCCCATGCTTGAACTGTTGAACAAGCCGGAATTCGTCGTGTTCACCACGCGCGACTTCGCGGCTGCGAACCGTTCGTCGATCGCGGCCGCGTCGAAACGGCTGGAGCGAATCGCGACGTCAGGGTTCCTGACGCGCATAGCACGCGGCGTATGGGCCAATACAGGCCATCCGCATTTTCATCCACTCGCGTGCGTACCCTACCTGCTCGGCAACGAGCAGGGCTGTGTGTCGTTCCTGACGGCGCTGCACCTGCACGGCATCGTGTCGCAGATTCCCGCAACGATACAGGTGGCAACAACCGGCCACACACGCAGGCTCGAGTCGCCGGTCGGGACCTACGAATTCCTCAAGCTCAAGCCGGCATTGATGCTGGACGGTGTCGACTGGAGCGACACGCGCCAACCCTATCTCATCGCCACTTCGGAAAAAGCGCTGCTCGACGTGTTCTACCAGTCGACGCGCAAGAACCGGCGTTTCTCGAGCTTGCCCGAGCTCGATCTCACGGACAGCGGCTTTCGCGTCCGCGAATTCGAACGGTTGCTGCGTGACTTGCCCTACCCGGCACGGATTCGCTCGGCGATCGAGTCCCGCTGGCGGCGCTTTCAGGAGTGACGCATTGCGCATCGATCGGTACGCGGCTCGTACCTCGCCGCAGCCAGCGGTGGTATCTTTCTCGTGCCCGCACCATGAATTCCGGAGACCACCATGTGCAGAAACATAAAGACTCTATACAACTTCAAACCGCCCGCGACGGACGAGGAGATCCGCGCCTCCGCGCTCCAGTTCGTGCGCAAGGTCAGCGGTTCGACCCGTCCGTCCAGGGCGAACGAAGCGGCGTTCGATGTAGCCGTCGAGGAGGTCACCGCGATTGTGCATCGCCTGTTCGACCAGCTGGTGACCTCGGCCGCGCCGAAGGACCGGGAGACCGAGTCCGTCAAGGCGCGCCAGCGCAGCGAAAAGCGGTTCGGCTCTTCCGCATGAGCGGACGCGGCGGCGCATTTCGACCGCGAAGAGCTACTGGTCAGGCAGCGACTTCCACATAGTCGACGCGGCTCGAAGGCAGTGGAATCGGCAAATCGTCGGCGCGCAGGCCCTTCAGGTGAAACTCGATGGCCTCTCGGATTTCGGCCTCGACTTCCTCCACCGTCGATCCGGTGGCAACGCATCCGGGAAGATCGAGTACATACGCTGAAAAGTTGGCGCCCGCAGCCTCTATCACTATTGCGTACCGAACTTTTTCGTTTCTCATCGCGGTCACCGCTTCAGCCCCGACTGCTTCAGAATACTCGTCAGTGTCTTTGTCGGGAATGACCGAATGAAGATCTGGGTAGACGCCGATGCGTGCCCGCTCGCGATCAAGGAAATCCTCTATCGCGCGGCGGAGCGTGCCGGCGTGGCGCTGGTGCTGGTCGCGAACCAGGGGCTGAGCGTGCCCCGGTCGGCGTTCATCAGCACGCTGCAGGTGCCGCGCGGATTCGATGTGGCCGACGACGAAATCGTCAAGCACATGGCGCCCGGCGATCTCGTCATCACGAGCGACATTCCGCTGGCCGCCGAAACGATTGGCAAGGGCGGCTGCGCCTTGAGCCCGCGCGGCGAGCTGCACACGACCGAGAACATTCGTGCCCGCCTCAACATGCGCGACTTCCTCGACACGATGCGTGCCAGCGGCGCAGACACCGGCGGCCCCGCGGCGTTCAGCCAGCGTGACCGGCAGGCCTTCGCCAATGCACTGGATCGCATCCTCACGCAGTACGGCGCGGGGTACAGCTGACGGTCATCTGCGCCCGGGGTACTGCAAGGCGGCGATTGGCGTCCCGTCGACATGGGCGGGCTGACGGTTCAGGTTCCATTCAGGCAGCCAGCGGTAGCTTGAATCACGACAGCCCGATAACGAATCCAAAAACGCATCCGCGGGAGGGTGGACCGATGCACCTGACGACTGTGCCGACTGCGCTGACCGCCGCCTTGTCGGCCTTCCTGGCGGCCGGCCTTCTCGTAGCCGGCCAGGCGCGGGCGAATACGCCAACGATCCGGCTCTTCCCGACGACGGTCGTCGAGGACTTGAAACAGACGAGTTCGGTGGCGCGAGAAATGGAAACCGGCCTGCAGGAAGTGATCGGCCGGCTCGACCAGCAACGCGAGCTCTACCTCGGCAGCAAATGCGAAGGCGCAGAGAACGACCAAGGCTGCCAGCGGCTCGCCAAGCAGGTCGGCGCCACCTACCTCGAAATGCTCACCATCATGGAACAGCGGCTCCCCGACATGGAGCACACCGTCAACAACACGCGCATCAGTCTGGAGAAGGGGCTGAAGAGCGAGATCGGCAACAAGATGACGCCGTGGATGTTGCAGGACATGCTGCTGGGCGGGGCCGAAAGCGAAGCCACGGCGGCGCCGAGCCCGTCCCTGCGGGGACGTTCCGGCATGCGGCTCAGCGAGCGCTTCCGCCAGTACTACCAGCTCGTCGCGTCGTCCGGCAGCAGCTCGGATCAATCGCTGGCCGTGCTCGCCTCGGACATCTACCTGGACATGGACGAAACTTCGACGCTGATCGCCCGTACTCGCGAGGAAATCGCGAGAGCGACGCTCGTCGAACAACTCAACCAGTCTTTCGGCACGATCACGCCGGAAATGATGGAAGTCGTTGGCGGCGTCAAGTCGATCCTGTTCGGCGACGAAGCCGTGGAATACGCCGTGTCCGCGCCGCCGCCGGATCATTTGGAAGAAGCGTACGTCAGCCCGCTCGAGAACTGACGAGGGCAACACGACGCCAGCGTTCCGGAGAAATCACCATGTCCAACAGTGTTTATCGGGTAAACGTTGCACTGCTTCTCGTCGCGTGGATGGCAGGGCTCGCTTCCTGTGCCAGCGCCCCGCCGGCCTGCGGCGGCCTGCAGACCCGCAATCTGGATGCCGCGTTCGAACAGGCGCGAAGCAGCCTGGGTGACGGCTGCGCGGCCAGCTTCGACCTCTATTTCGACGACCTGCTCGAGATTGCCGAGGGCGATCCCAAAGCCGGCAACAAGCGGTTGTTCAGTGAGTTCCTCGTCTGGGCATCGGACGAGGGCATCCTGAGCAAGCAGCAGGCCCGGGATCATTACAACCGCTACTTCAACGTGAAATTCACGTCGCTCGCCGGCGACTACAACAATTGCTCGCATACCTGCCCGCGGCGCGACCGGGTCATGCTCGACATGGAGCGCGAACTTACCGACAAGGAGCGCGGACTGATGAAGGTCAGCCTGGACAACCAGGCGTATTACCGGGCCGACGAGCTGTACCGCGAAGTCGAACTCGTGCTCGAGGCGACGTGCACGGCCTGCGCTGCCGGCAGCGGACTTTAGAGTACGCCGTGATGCGCAGCGGCAGGGGCCGCCGTTTCCTCCAGGGTCTCGGCGCCGGGGCAACCGGCTCCCTGGTCGGGGGCGCGACGTTGCTCTACCTGCTCGACCGGCAGGCGATGGTTACGTTTTCGAACGGCCTGCTCTCGCATAGCGAGGACTGGCTGGGATGGGCACACGCGAATCTCGGGTCGTCCATTCCGGTGTTCGCACTGTTGCTCGCCGCATACGTCGCGACCGTCGCCCGCCTTCGACAGTGCATTGACGGCGAGCAACCGATCGAACGCATTATCCAGCTGGATCACCTTGCGGACACCTGGACCGCACTGTTCTTCGGCACCGGCGTGATCTGGACCGCGATCGGCATGCGCAGCGCGCTGATCGGCGCACTGGGCGACCCCGGGGCATCGGTGGAAGCGGGCGCATTTACCGTCCTGCGACGGCTGGTGGACGGTGGCATCCTGGTGGCGCTGTCGACGACGATATTCGGTGGCGTCGGCGGCTACCTCATGCGCGTTTACAAGTCTGTCACCCTGGGCTCGCGCCTGCACGAACGGTACAACGCCGCTGCGCGCGTCGACACGTCGAGTATCCGTGATGTGCTGCACCGCATTGAGCGTCACATCACGACGGGCGGCAACCGCGACGCGGGAGATGCGCCGTGACACCGCTGCCGCCGGGTTGGCATGGGCCGTGGACGGAAGTCGGCGGCGCTGCAGAGCTGGAAACGGACGTCATGCGCTTCATGGCGATCCTCGCATTGTGCCTGGTCGCGATCTTCGCCCTCGTACAGGCCATTCCCCTGGAAACCCCTTCCGCTCCCGAGGAGCCTGTCGTGGCAGCAATGGAGGCGACGACGGCAGCCAAGCCGGCAAATCCGCCTGCGAATACTCGTGCGAAACCTCTTGCACCGCTGGCGCCGGCCGAAGTACGAACGCCCGTTCCGAGCCCGCCGCCGGTGGCGAAGCGCCCGGAATCTCCTGCGCCGCCCGACCCGCGGCCCACAGCCGAAGCTGCCGACGCGGGTTTCACCCTGCGCTTCGAATCGGACTACGCCCTCAGGACTCTCGTGGCGCGCAGCGACGTCGGCCTGTATGCCATGCACGGTGACCGGGCGAAACGCCTGCACGTCGGGCGGGGTCGTCTCGAGTTCTGGCAGGCATCGATGCCGTCCGCGTTTCACGAGATGGATGCGGCCACGGTGCCCGGTGACGTCGTCACAGCGCTCTCCCGTATCGACGACGGACGCACTGCCGTGCGCTGGGGCGTCACATTGCCGCCGCGTCTCTCGCAGGAGATCGACCGCCACCTCGCCACCGGCGGGGACGGCGACCTGGTGATTTCCGCGACCGGCACGTTGCGGCGGGAGTAGAGCATGACCGCCGGTCGCCCGCGATTTGCCGGCTACCTGTCGCTGCTCGCGTCATGCCTGCCCTGGCTGCTATTTGTCGCGGGCACTGCCGATGCAGCGTCGCGCAACGTCGAGGCCTGGGTATCGGGGGAGCTGGCCGATTACGTACTCGTGCAACTGACCACCATACCCCGATTCGCCGCGGCACCGGTGCACCTGGTCGTTTTCGCCGACGGGCAGCCGGCCCCGCGGACCAATGATCTGTCGCTCGCACTGCGCGACACGCTGCGGCGCAGTCTTGCCGGTCGCAAAGGCGTGCGTCTCGGATGGCAACCGGACCCGGCCCTCCCGCTGCCGTCGGTGCCGACTACGGCGGAACAATGCGAGGCTATGCGGCCCGAATTGCTCGTCGGCATCGAAGTACGATCCGACGGCGGCGACGCGGCAAGCGTCAGCCTCCGCGCGCGCGACGAAACCGAGCAGCGCTGGGTTCCGGGCTTCGGCCGCGAATGGCAAGGAGAGCTGACGGCGGCGCAGCGACGGGCATTTGCATCCCCGGCGACCGACCGGTCCTACCTCGGGCAGCGCGACGTGCCGTACGGGCCTTCCGAAACCGACCTGATCGCGAAGCACCTCGCGCGCGACCTGCGCTGCCTGCTCATGCGACAAGTGTCCGGGGACTACCGGCTGGCCGCTGTTGACGCCCCGGCAGATGGCGACGCGCTGTCCGCCGTGCCGTCGCTCGTGCGGCACCAGATCGGCGGCGTCAGTTCGCTGCGATTGCTGTCCTCGGCGGATGCGGCCAACGCGGAACTGAGCGGACAGCTGCACCCGGTCGCCGGCGGACTGAATCAGTATTGGCTGGTTCTCGACCCGGTCGGCAGCGCCGACGGACTGCAACCCCTGGCGAGCAGCGTGTACGTCGACCTGCCTGTCGAGGCGCCGGCCGCGACCCTCGCCGACGTCGGCCTCGAAATACCCGCTCCGACGGCCGACGTTCTCAGCGACATGCGGCTGGTGCGGCTGACCGGCGACCCGGCTTGCCTTCGCGCCGGATCGACGTCGTCCCTCCATGCGCGGATCCGGGGCAGCGGACGATGTGTGGCGCTCCGGGTCACGGCCGGCAACGACGCAATCGTCTTCATCCTCAATCATCAGCGCAACCTGGGGCTCGTGCTGCTTGGCGACGCGCGCTGCGAGCCGCGACCCCGCGCGCATGTCCTGCGCAGGGGGCAGTCGATGACGATTCCTGTCCCCGACCTCGTCCCGGTCGAAGACGCACAGTGGGCTGCCGTCGCGAACTGGTCCATGGCACCCGCGGGCGACGTTTACTACGCGATAGCATCGAATGACGACGAAGCGGCCCGCGCGATCGCGAAACACCTCGCGGCGCTCCCGGCCCGCTGCTCCGATTCGGTTCGGCCCGGGCTGGACGGCGCTGCACTCGCGCACTGGCTTCGCGGACTCGGCGCGGAGTTCGAACGCCGCGCAGCGGATGTCGACTGGCGGGCCGTGCAGACCCGAAACGTGCTTTGAGTGCGCCGATGTTGATCAGGATCATCGGATTCTGTGTCGGCTCGTTGCTGGTTGTCGGCGCGCTCCTGCTGTTGCTTGGGACTCCCGATTTTCATCGCGGTGCCGAGGAGGCCGACCAGGCACGGATCGATGCCGCCATCGAAAACCTCAAGCGCAAGTGGGAACAACGAGCTCCTGCACCGGCGGACGACGCGGTCGTGGCGACCGGCGAGCGTAGCGCCGCTCCGGCCCGCGAGCCGCCCGGTGTCGCCGTGCCCGAGGCGGGTTCGCCGGACGATCCGCCGGCTGGTGCGATGCCGGCCATTGCCGATGGCAATGCCGCGCAGGAACTCTCTGCAGCCGCCGGACCGAACGAACCGGAATGGCACGCCATCTGGACGCCGTTCCGCACGGAGATTGCGGCGCGCGGCTTCGTCAGCCGGCTGGAGAATGTCACCAGCCTCGACTACCGTGTCGCGAAGCTCGGCTCCGGCGCCTACCAGGCAGCATTCGCCTACCGCGACCCGGCGGAACGGGACGCCGGGCTCGCGCAGATCGCGGCCGCAACGGGCCTCGACCTTTCGTCCGACGTGCCATGAATCACCGAGCCTTCCTCGTCCTTCTCGTGCTGGCGCCTGCGACAGCCGCGCCGGCAGTGGCGACGCATGCGAGTGACGAGGATCCCGCCATGGCCTGGGCGCAATACATGGAATCGGCAACCGCACTGGAACCGGGCTACACGTTTCCGCATGCCGATTGCTTTCGCCGCGCCGCGAACGCCTACGGGCTACCGTTGACGCTGTTGCTCGCCGTTGCGCGCGGCGAGAGCGATTTCGACCCGGATGCGAAGTCCCGGGCGAACGCGCACGGCGTGATGCAGATCCAGTGGCCCGAAACGGCCCGCCACCTCGGTATTCACAGGCTCTCGCAGCTCTACGAGCCCTGCGTCAACATCGACGCCGGTGCACGCTACCTGGGCGAGCTCCTGACGCGCTACGACGGTGACCTCCACCTTGCCCTGGCGGCCTACAATTACGGTCCCGGACGCATTTCACCCGGCGTCGCGGGCATTCCGTCCGGCGCCCGGTGGTACAGCGCCTATATCTACCGGCATCTTGCTTTTGTTCTCGGCAACGGAGGGGCCTTGCAAATCGCGCCGACCCTTTATTCGAAGTTCGGCCGCTCGCTGCTGTTGAGCTTCGGCGAACCCTACCGCGCCGAAGCCTTCGTGGCATACATCGAACGAAACCTGCCGGAGGAGGGCCCGGCCCCGCAGATCGACTGGTTCCGCACCGGCGTCGGGCAATTTGATGTCGTCTTCACCTATCCGGACAAGGACGCCTTCGAGCACGGCGCCCGCGTGTTGGGTCGGGCCGGTTTAGCCGTCGACTGAATGCCGCCGCGGAATCGTACTCTGACCCCAACGCAGAATCGCGGTACGGCGGGCGTTCAAATGTGTAACGCCGCGTAATTCCTGATTTCAGGGTATCGCGCCGCCCATCGGAATATGATGCGCGCATCAGTGCAGCGGAGTCGCTCGTCATGTCCAGGACAACAAGACCGCTTGCCGCATTCGCCACTTTGGTATTGATCGGCGGGTGCGGCCCCGCTGAAAAGGAAACCGCCCCGGTGAGTGAACACCCGAACACGCCGCCTTCCGCTGCGCCGGCGCGCTATGACGCCAAAGCCTTTTTCACGACGACCACCTACGGACTCGCCGGGGGGTATGCCTGGTCGCTCGAGGAGCCAGGCGCTGCTCGTCAGCTCGGATGAGACGGGCATCTTCAATGCCTGGTCGATGTCGCCCGTCGACGGCGAACGAAAACCACTGACGACCTCGACGACGGACTCGACGTTCGCCGTCTCGTGGTTTCCAGACGACGCCCGCGCCCTGTTCGCCGCGGACCAGGGCGGCAACGAACTCGATCACCTGTACGTGCGCGAGATCGACCGGAGAGACCCGCGACCTGACGCCGGGAGCCGAGGTAAAGGCCGAGTTCGTCGACTGGTCGGGCGACCGGAAGTCCTTTTACGTGTTGACGAACGAACGCGATCCCGCAGCCTTCGACCTGTACCGCTACGACGTGAAGGACTATACGCGCACGCTCGTGTTTCAGAACGACGAGGCGTTCGACGTCCAGGCCGTATCGCCGGACGGCACGACGATTGCGTTGCTCAGGCCGCGAACGAGCGCGGATTCCGACATCTACCTGCTGGACACACGCACCGCCGACGCGGAGCCCGAGCTGATCACGAAGCACGAGGGCAACATCTCGCACGGCGTCCACGAGTTCACGCCCAACAGCAAGCAGCTCGTCTACTCGACGGACGAGCATGGCGAGTTCGAGCAGGCTTGGACCTACGAGCTGGCAACCGACTTGAAAGCGCCGCTCGTTTCGGCGGATTGGGACGTGATGTTCGTGACGTATTCCGATTCCGGACGATATCGCGTGTCCGCGATCAACGAGGATGCGAATACCGTCGTTCGCATTCTCGACAACGAACGTGGCGAGGAAGTGAACCTCGCGGACCTCCCGCCCGGCGATCTCGCGGAGATCCGGTTCTCGCGCGACGAATCGAAAATCGCACTCATGCTGAGCTCGGATACCTCGCCGAACGACGTCTACACCGTCGACCTTGACACCGGCCAGGGCCAGCGTCTCACGCAGGCGCTCAATCCCGAGATCGACGAGGCCGACCTGGTCGAATCCGAGGTCGTGAGGTACGAGAGCTACGACGGGCTCGAGATCCCGTCGATTCTGTATCGGCCGAAGCAGGCGACGGGGGCGAACAAGGTGCCGGCGCTCGTGTGGGTACACGGTGGACCGGGCGGGCAGAGCCGCACCGGGTACTCGGCGACGATCCAGCACCTCGTCAATCACGGGTATGCCATTCTCGCCGCGAACAACCGCGGCTCGTCCGGTTACGGCAAGACGTTCTTCCACATGGACGACCGCAAGCACGGCGAGGTCGACCTGCAGGACATCGTCCAGGCGAAAACCTACCTGCAGGCACTTGACTGGGTCGACGGCGAGCGCGTCGGAATCATCGGCGGCTCGCTACGGCGGCTACATGGTGGGCGCGGCGCTCGCATTCGAGCCCGAGGTGTTCGACGTCGGCGTCAACATATTCGGCGTGATGAACTGGGTGCGCACGCTGACCTCCATCCCGCCGTGGTGGGAGTCGTTCAAGGAAGCGCTGTACGACGAGATGGGCGACCCGGCCGTCGATGGCGAACGTCATCACCGCATCTCGCCGCTGTTCCACGCGAGGAACATCACCAGGCCGCTGCTGGTTGTCCAGGGCGCGAACGATCCCGGGTCCTGCAGGTCGAGAGCGACGAGATCGTTGCGGCCGTGCGCGCGAACGACGTTCCGGTGGAATACGTGCTGTTCGACGACGAGGGCCACGGCTTCACCAAGCGCGAAAACAAGATCGACGCTTCCGAAGCCTACCTCGCCTTCCTCGACAAGCACCTCAGACCCCCACCGGGTCGGAGCTCAGCAACTAACTGAAATTAAAAGTGAAATTGTCGAGGTACCCCGATCCCGTCAGGGCGACGCCGTGCAGTGGCACCATAAACCGCCGCCGCCGTCTCTGCCGTCACCCACCTTGAACGACTTCAGCGGGCCAGGAAATGGATGTTTCGGGCCAGCCAAACGAGAAATGTACTCTGACCCGCCGTCAAATCCGGATCAAATACCCAAAAATCGGTTTAAAATATGGGTATACGCAATCCATAATATGGGTACCCATATCCATGAAGACGACGATCGAGATATCCGACGACCTGATGAAAAAGGCGAAAGCTTTGGCCGCAAAACGTGGAACGACCCTGAAATCGATTATCGAACTGGGCCTGCGCAAAACGATCGCGGAAGCGGAACGCGCCAGACCTTATCGGCTGCCTGATAAGAGTGTCCCCGGCAAGGGTCTGCAGCCCGGGTTCGCCGACGAGAACTGGGCCGACATTCGCGGCGCCGCTTACGACGGACGTGGTGGGTGATCGCCATCGATACGAATCTGCTCGTCTATGCGCACCGTCGGGACAGCCGCTGGCATGATGCGGCAGTAGCACTGGTCAGGAACTTCGCCGACGGCCGGTCAGCATGGGCGATTCCCTGGCCATGCCTGCACGAGTTTCTCGCGATCGTCACTCACCCGAAGATCTTCAATCCGCCGAGCAAGAGAAGCCAGGCGTTGGCCCAGGTCGATGCATGGGTGAACTCGCCAACGGCGACGCTGCTCACCGAAACAGACGACCACTGGCACGTGTTGAAGTCCCTGGTATCGAGTGGTCGAGTGGATGGCCCGGTCATGCACGATGCAAGAATAGCCGCGATGTGTATTGCACACGGGATCACCGAACTCCTGAGCGCGGACCGGGATTTCGGACGATTCGCCCCGTTGCGCGTTCGCAATCCCCTGGCCGGCAGCTAGCGGGGAAAACGGGGTCAGATTCCATTTCTCTAGACAAATGGAGTCTGACCCCATTTCCTCTCGGGATGCCGACCACCCTCACAACGCGTCCGAACCCTCCGCCCCCAGCCCGACCCGCTCGAGCAGGGCCGCGAAGCGCGGGTCCGCGCGCAGGGGATCGAGCCGCACGTCGACTTTGAGGTAGCGCGTCGAGCCGGAGCGTTCGGCCACGGCTTTGTCGAGCCAGTCGAACGCCGCATCCGTCTCGCCGAGGCCGACGTCGATGAGCGCCGCGAAGAAAGTCACGTCCGTGCTGCCGGCCTTTGCTTCGAGTTCCGCGAGCATCGCCCGCGCTTCCTCCTCGCGGCCCGAGATCGCGAGCAGGTGGCCCAATGAGCCCAGGATGCTCGGGTCCCGCTCCCACACATCGAGCACCGCGCGCATGTCGCTTTCGGCCTCGGGGTAGTTGCCCATCTGCTCGTAGGCCATGCCGCGGATCCAGCGTGCCGTCGCGGACTCCGGGACGAGTTCGAGGGTGTCCGTTTCCTGGCGCACGGCATCCTCGTAGCGGCCGGCCGCGAGGAAGGCCATGCCGAGATCCGCGTTGATGCGGCCCGAGAGCGGGTCACGCGAATGCGCGTACTCCATGGTCGCGACGGCTTCGTCCGTGCGCCCGAGCGCCGTCAGGCACAGGGCGTACCAGTGCCGGGCGACGATGTAGCCGGGGTCCAGTTCGATGGCGCGCTGGAACGCCCGTTCCGCGAGACCCCAGCGCCACTCGTGCAGGTGCAGGTGCGCAAGCGAGGTGTGCGCCTCGGCGAGCGAGCTGTCGAGTTCGAGCGCGGTGCTGGCCGCAACGCGCGCTTTCTCGGTGGACTCGTCCCAGCCGATGAGCCCGTAGTCGAACTGGCTCAGGTACACGTCGGCGAGGCCGGCATAGGCCGGGCCGTAGTCGGGATACTTTGTCACTGCTTCGTTGAATAGTTCTGCCGCCTTGGCGAAGGCCTCCGGGTTGCGCTGGTTCCAGTGGTAGCGGCCGCGCAGCATCAGCTGGTAGAGCTCGGGGTCCACGGGCTGGCTCGAGAGCCGGTCGCGAACGGCGTCGTCCATGTGAATCTTCAGCGCCGCGACGATCGCCGAGGTGATGTCGTCCTGCACGGCGAAAATGTCGGTCAGTTCCCGGTCGTAGGAATTCGACCAGACGTTGTAGCCGGTATTGACGTCGGTGAGCTCCGCCTTGATGCGCAGGGCGGAGCCTGACATGCGCACACTGCCCTGGAGCACGGTGGCGACGCCGAGCTTGGCTTTGACTTCCGCGAGGTCTGTCTTGCCCTTGAAGTGAAACGACGACGAACGGGCGGGCACCTTGAGGTCCGGAACCTGCGCCAGCCGGCTCAGGAGTTCCTCGGTGAGGCCGTCGGCGAAATATTCCTGCTCGGGGTCGCCGCTCAGGTTGACGAAGGGCAGTACCGCGAGCGAGGTCATGGCGGCTACGGGCGGGGTCGCGTCCGCGGTTTCGTTCGGGGCGCTCGTCTCGAGCATCCGGTCGGCGATGAACACGGCAATCGCCGCGATCAGGGCGACGGCGATGATGACGTCGAGCCGACGGCGCGACCAGGCCCGGGCCGAAGGATCGCCGGCCACGTCGTCCGTCCGCACCACGCCCCCGGGCGTGACGTCGAACACCCAGGACAGGACCAACGCCACCGGGAAGCCGAGCAGGATGGTCGTGACCAGCACCTGCAAGACCCAGTCCGGCGCCTTGTAGATCGGGAAGATGGCGGAGGAGACCTCGATTAGCAGCCAGCCGATCGCCGCGTAGGCGATGGCCGCCTTCGCGACATTGCGACGTTTCAGCTCGGACCAGAAGCCTGGCATGGCGCGTACTCCCCACCCCGACCGGCGAGGGGATTATGCGCCTGAACCGGAAAAAGGGGGTCAGGTTACATTTTCCTCGAAAATGTAACCTGACCCCCTTTTTTCTTGGGCGGGCGTCCGGAGGCCATCAGCCGCGCCCGGCGATTCAGTGTCGCTTCAACGCGGTTTATGAAGCGCTCTGAACCCAATGCTTTGCCCTGATTCACATGATCGCGAATCGCCCTGAGTTCATCATCACCCATGGCATCGGTAAATAGCTTTCGATATGCAGAGTACCGGCGCTGCATCCGTTTTACCGAGCGACAGATAAGACTCGTGCGGCGTTATCAGCGCGACTGCTGTCCCGCTGGCATTGAAGTTGTAACTGGACCAACGGTAGTCACCAGGGTGATTCGACGATACCCGCACGCACCGGATTCAGCTCGACGTATCGATAACAGGTCAGCAAGTACCGGTCACTGTCGATCAGGCTTGACCGGTACCGGCCTTCCCAGAGCGAACCGGTGCGTTGGTAGCGTGAATTGATGTAGCGCACATAGCGCCGACCCAGGCTTTGCATGACGCGGCCAAGCGATCCTATCTCGACGCCCGTCGTAACGAGGTGAACATGATTGCTCATCAGCACGAATGCGTGAACAGACCCACCATGCTCCCGCGCAGCCTGATGTAACCACTCAAGGTATTGAAGCCGGTCATCATCCGCAAAGAAGCAAGGCTGGCGGTTGTTGCCACGTTGAATGAGATGTTGCGGAACCTCGGGCAGGTCGATCCGTGGCTGTCGCGCCATTCCGGTCTCCGAAGCAATCGGTTGCAAGACACTAAGCGGAGTCGGCGACTGGCGAAATAAACGTTCTGGACCAACTGTCAGGGAAATGGATTCCGGACTTTTGCCAGGGAAATGTTCTCTGACCCCATTTTGCGTTAATCTCCTGAAAAATTCGGCGCAAACGGCCACTGATAAGGCCGCGCGCCCGCAATCCAGGCAATAGGGAAATACCCACAGGAGCCGACAATGGCCGGAGCACTGCACGACAGGCTGCGCGGGCTCGCGCTGCTCGTTTCGTTCCTCGCGCTCGTCTCGGCGCACAACGCTGCGCAAGCGAAGAACATGCCGCACCAGAACCTGAAGGAGCTGTTGACCCATACCGACTCGATCGTCGTCGGGACCGTCGCGGCGAAGTCCGACGGATTTCAGGACGGCCTGCCCTACACCGAGATCACGATCAACGTCAGGCAAAGCATCAAGGGCAAGCACGGCAAGACGTACAAGTTTCGCCAGTTCGGCTTCTGGCGCCGAAGCCCACGGGCGACGGTCGCATGAACCTGATGGTCACGCCGGAAGGATGGCCAACGTACGCGATCGGCGAGCAGGTGCTGCTGTTCCTCCACAAGCCCGCCGCGCTGACCGGCTTCCAGACGACGGCCGGACTGACCGAGGGCAAATTCACGATACGCGGCGAGCGCATCGCGAACGGCACCGGCAATGCCACGCTGTTCCAGGGCGTCCGCATCCAGGGCCCCGTGAACCCGACATTCAAGGACCTCGTCAACCTGCCGGGCGGCGCCTACGCCGTCGACACTTTCCTGCAGCTGGTCCGCACTGCGGTCGAGGAGAACTGGATCGAAACCGGAGTGCTGACCGATGAGAAGTGACGACAGGATCTTCGGACGGACGCTGGCCGCCGCGCTCGCGGTTGGCGTACTCGCGGGACCCGCGGCGCACGCCTACGGCCCTCTCTACATTTTCGACTACAGCACCGGCACGCCGTACCGCTGGGACGTGACGACGCCGGTTCCCGTCTGGACCGACGGCGGAAAATTCGCCTCGGGCACGGTAACGGTGTGGGTCGACACGCCGGAAACCTGCAACGAAGAGAACGGGTGGAACTGCGGGCACGAAGAGCAAATTTACGTCGAGTACTCGAACGAGCTTGGTGTCGCGCGCGTGGCCGATGCGCTGGCATCCTGGACCGACGTGCCGACAACATCGTTCCAGGCGGCCGTCGCAGGCAGCTTCGCCGAGATCGGCATCGGCGGTGCCGACGGCGATATCACCGGCGCGGAAGAAGAGTTCGTCACGGACGCCGACGGCAACGTGGTGCACGAGGTCATCGGTGCGGTGAACAACGGCGGCATCCATGTGCTGTTCGACGAGGACGGCTCCGTGATGACCAACGTGATAGGTGCGCCGTTCGGGGTACTCGGCATTGCATCACCGGAGTTCGCCGACGAGGCGACCGGCATCATCACGGAAGGCTGGGTCGTCATCGGCGGCGCCAGCACCTGGTACAACGACACGGACCTCGCGCAGATGGCCGGTGTCATCACGCATGAACTCGGTCACTCCTTCAACCTGGCGCACTCGCAGACGAACGGCCACATCGTCTTCTACAGCGCGCTGGATGTCGTGACGCCCGGCCCGGAGGCCTGTTCGGCGCACTGGGCGCTCGGCGGCGAGTACCGGCTGCCGTTTCCCCAGGAATCCGTGCCCGGTGCCGAGCACGTGTCCGTGATGTATCCCTACATCGACATCAATCCGGCGTCCTTGCCAGCGCCGACGGGACAGTACCAGGCAACCGTGAACCTGGCGGAAGACCACGCCGCCATTTCGGCACTGTATCCCGGGGACGGATTCGCCGCCGGGACCGGTACCGTTACGGGTTCCGTGACGTACCCGTTCACGGTCGACGGCATCATCGGCGTGAACGTCGTCGCCCGCAACGTCGACGATCCCTGGAACGATGCGATCACCGTGATGACCGGCGACTGGAATGACGGTGTCGTCGGCGCAGTACAGGGCCAAGGTGAATTCGAGCTCAAAGGCCTGACGCCGGGCGCGCAATACGTCATTCATGTAGAAAACATCTACGCGGGCGGTTTCCCCACGCCCCAGGTGGCATTGCCTGGGCCGTCCGAGTACTACAACGGCGACGGAGAAAACGACGACGCGACGGAAGACGACGCCTGCGACTACACGGCCATTGTCACTGGCGCCGGCGAGACCGTCAGCGGCGTCGACATCGCGGTCAACGGCATGAGGAGAACGCCAAAGCTCGTCATCATCCCGGCGCCGTTTGGCAGCGGTGCAACGGAAAAGGGCTGGTGGGTTTCGGGCACGGTCGACAACGCCTACGGGCTGGCGCTGAGCTGGATCTATCGGAGCGGCGCGGAGCGTTTCTGGCTGCTGCCGATGGGCGGCATCACGATGAGCGACGGCGGTACCGTGATTGCCGGGCGGGCCGTGGTCAACGGCAACTACCTGCCGGCGCGCAAGAAGCTCGGCCGACCCATCGAATTGCTGCCGCACCCCGGCACCAACGCCTGTGAACAGGGGGACGGCATCGTCGAGACGTATTCGCACTTCGCGATCTCGCCGAACGGCAAGACGCAGGGCGGTTTCTTGTGGGCTTGCGACGGCAACCCGAACTACAAGGACCATACGGCCATGGCGGCCACGTACAGCGACGAGGACGGCTGGACGATTTTGAACGACCAGACCGACAACTTAAGTTCCCGCGTCAATGCGCTTTCGAACAGAGGCGTCGCGGTCGGCTGGGCGGAACAGCCCACCGGCTGGTGGGAGGGCCGCGTCTGGAGGAACGGAGAGGAGATCAACCTGAAGCTCGCGGCGCCGCCGAATGTCACCGACGTCGGCGAAGCCACGGCCGTCAGCAAGGACGGCGTATGGGTCGTCGGCATCAATGTCTGGACCGACGCGGGCGAGCAATACCCGTATCGCTACAACACGCGAAACGGGGCGTTCGAGATCCTCGCGATCAACGAACCCTGTCCTCCCGACGACTGGTTCTGTTTCGGTTACAGGCCTTTCAACCCGTACGACATCGCGGATGACGGCACGCTCGTCGGTGGCATGGGGTCCGCGGGCAGTGCCCAGGCGACGATCGTCGCCGAGGCGCTCGGCGGCAAGCACAAGCTGGTCGATTTTCTCGCGGCGCAGGGTGTCATCAATGCCACCGACCTGTCCATCGTTTCGAACGCGACTAAGATCACGTCGAATGGCGAGCACATCGTCGGCTGGACGGCCGTGGACGGAGACCTGGTGTCCTTCAAGCTGACGCTCGACCTGCTGTACGTGTGCCGCAACGAGAAGAGCCTGCGTGTGGCTTATCCGGAAGGTGTCGAGGACCTGCTGAAGCAGGGCGCAACGCTCGGCATGTGCGAGGCGGACCTGCCGCTGCAATACAAATAGAAAATGGGGTCAGAGTACATTTTCCCGGAAAATGTACTCTGACCCCAATCCTACTCTGACCCCTCGTACACGACCTCACCGTCGACCAGCGTCATCTGGCATTGCATGTCCTTGATGGCCGCCGGGCTCTGCGCTGTACAGGTCCGTGTCCCATACGGCGAGGTCCGCGGCCTTCCCGGCTTCGATCGAGCCGATCCTGTCCTCCATGAACAGCTGGTCGCGCGGCCCACGCCGTGAACGAACGCAGGGCCGTGCGCACGTCCACGGCTTCCTCGCTGCCGAACGCGTCCTTGCCGTACACGCCGAGCAGCGGTTCACGGCTCATCGACGCCCAGATGCCGTAGCGGGCGGGGAAGGGCGTCACGTCGAAATCCGAACCGCCCGCCCATTGCACGCCCTGCTCCTTATAAGTACGGTACGGATTGAGCCGATGACTGCGCTCGACGCCGAAGTTGCCGGCGTAGGTATCGCCGATCCACCACGTGAAGGCCGCCTGCGACTCGGGATAGCCGGCATCGAAGGTCCGCTGCAGCCAGGCCATCGTGCGGATCGCGTAGTCCGACGGAATGTTCGCGTGGATGAACGAGTGCCGCAGCCCGTGTTGCGGGTTCTCGATCAGCGCCATCGCCATGCTCGTCGCCATCCAGTCGATCGCACGGTCGCCAATGGCGTGCACGCCGACGTGCAGCCCGGCGTCGTGATAGAACATGAACAAGTCGCGCAGCAGCAGCGGGTCGAGGGCGGGATAGCCGCGATTGCCTTCGTCGATGTCGGTGCGGTCCCGGTTCCACTCGTCCCATACCCACGCGGTGCGCGCGCCGCCGCTGCCGTCGGCGAACATCTTGATGCCGCCTGAGACCAGGCGAGTGTCGCCGGCGTCCCGCGGTTTGCCGAGCGGCTCGATCGCGTCGACGAGTCGTTGAGCCTCGTCGAGTGTATCGCCCGAGCGCCACAGCGCCACGATCCGGACGGTCAGATCGCCCTCCGCCAGGACGTCGCGATACGCGTTCCAGGTGTCCATGGCATTCTCGAGGTCGAAGCCGAGGCCCGCGCCGATACCCGGGTCCTTGGCGCCCGTCATGCACTCGCGGTTGAATTCCTGCGCCATCAGGCGAATCGCATCGCGGAGTTGTGCGCATCCGCCGCCGGGATGTGCCGCTCGACCAGGCCCATGGCCGTTTCCTTGAGCACGCCCGTGGGCTTGCCCTCGGCGTCACGATCGATCACGCCGCCGGGCGGGTCCGGCGTATGCCGGTCGATGCCGGCGATCTCGAGGGCTTCGGAATCGGCAACGCCATAGTGCGCCGTCGTGTGCATGAGCCACACCGGCTCGGCCGTCGCTCACCGGGTCCAGATCGGTCGCCACCAGGTACCGCCGCTCGGCCAGTTCGCCCTCGTCCCAGCCCCGGCCCAGGATCCAGCCGCCCTTGGGCAACGTCGCGGGCGCGCTCGGCGACGAGATCGACGGCGTCGGCGACACTCTGCACCTGCGGGTAGCTCAGGTCGACCTGGGTCAGTTCGACCAGCCCGCCGATGGCGAAATGCGCGTGCGTGTCGATGAGCCCCGGCGTCACGGTGCGGCCGGCAAGATCGATGCGCGCCGTAGCCGGGCCGGCCAAGGCCTCGATGTCGTCGGTCGCGCCCACCGCGACGATTTTGCCGTCGCGTATGGCTACCGCCTCGGCGATCGAATCACGGGTGTCGACCGTCAGGATGTTTCCGTTCACGAGGATGCGGTCGGCGGGTGGTTCCGCAGCCCATCCGGCGTTGCAGCCGATGAGGACCCAAAGCAGCAACAGCATCACGCGCATGGCACACCTCAACGAATTGGGGTCAGAGTACATTTTCAATGAATGGCGGGCAGACCCCACGCTTACGCTGGAAAAAGTACCGTGACCCCATTCGGCCATTCGCTACAAATGCCTCGGCACGTCCATGCGATAGTGCAGCACCCGCACAACCAGGATGCCGTCATCCTCCGCCTGGTAAAAGACAATGTGTGATTGATGTTCGTGCCGGCGCAGGCCCCTGGAAAGCTGTCCGGCGCCGCGGCCAAGTCGCGGATTTTCCGCAAGAGACTCGATACAGGCTTTCAGCTCGTCGCGGTAACGCCGGGCGCGCTCGAGACCGAAGCGCTGGATCGTAAACTCTGCAATGGCTTCGAGTATTCGCCGCGGCACGGCGCGAGAGCCGGTACTCAGCCATTCGACTTTCGGTAACGCGCTTCAGCCTCGGCCCAAATGTCATCCAGGCTGCGGTCGCTCGGGCCGCTGGCAAGTCCCTCCTCGATGGCGATCTTCAGCGCGCGCTCTTTTTCCTGTTCCCGGCGAATGAGATCGCGGAAGTATTCGCTGTCGTTCGTGTAGTCACCGTTGGTGACCTGCGACTTGATCCAGTCGTCCTGTGCGTCGGTGAGCGTGATCGTCTTGCGGATCGTAGCCATGGCTTTGCTCCGGAAAATCATACGATTGGTGCAGTTTAGCATACGAAGCGGCACCCGACTGGCCAAAATCCGAGCACTTGTCCAAAAAAGACCCGTTTGGTATCTAGGTCCAGGCAATCCGGACACGGCGTGGGGTCAGATTACATTTTCCGTACGCGGACGCTTGGATCACCGCACGTGCTCTCGGCCAGAAATGTACTCTGACCCCATCTCGGTCTTGCTTATGCAGCGACTTCTACGTAGTCGACACGGCTCGAAGGCGTTGGAATCGGCAAGTCATCGGCGCGCAGACCTTCCAGGTGAAACTCGATGGCCGCCCGGAGCTCCGCCTCGACTTCCTCAACCGTCGATCCGGTAGCTACACACCCGGGAAGATCGAACACATACGCCGAGAAATTGGCGCCTGCATTTTCTATGACGATGGCGTATCTAATTTTTTCGTTGCGCATTGCGATCACCGACTCAGTCCGAACTGCTTCAGATACTCCGAGAGCTCCCGCGCCGAAAGTTCTCGCTTCAGTATGCGGCCGGGGTGAACAGGAACCATCTTTCTATCTTGTGCGGAAATCGACATGCTGGCCGCCATCATGCCGACCCGGTCGGACGGAAAGTCGCAACCCGTAAGCCGCGAGGATAGCAACCAGCGTATCCAAGCGCGGGTTGCCCTTCTTCGACAATGTGCGATACAGCGTTTCGCGTGACAGGCCGGTCTTGTCCGCCAGCGTCGCGATCCCGCCAGCCGCATCCGCAATAGTACGCAATGCGATGGGCATGGCGCGCGGATCGCCATCCGCCAACATCTCTTCGATGTAAGCGGCGATTCCAGCCTCACTCTTGATGTGGTCCGCCGCGCGGAACGGCACGCTGGCGGGCTTTGAAGTCTTTCCAGTACTCATGGGCCTTCTCGATGTCTTTCGCCTGGTTGCGCTTGTCGCCGCCACACAGCAACAGGATTGCAGACTTGCTATCCTTTCCGTAGTACACGCGATATCCGGGACCGTGATCGATACGCATCTCGCCGACCCCGCCGCCCACGCTTCTCCAATCACCCAAGAGGCCGACGCTCAAGCGGTCTATTCGCGCAACGATTCGGGCACGCGCTCGAACGTCCCGCAGTCGGCCCAGCCAGTCCGAGAGTGGCACACTGCCGTCGGCAGCCTGATACTGTCGAACGTTCAGGCCGGGCATTGTAGCTTAAAAGCTACGCACCAGCCACAGCAAGTCCTGCCACATCGGTCGGTCGCTCTTGCACCCTGAACTCGCTTCACTTTCGCGTCCCGCTGCTATCGCAAGTTCACGAGCATGACTTTCTTGTCGGCGCGATTCCGTATCCGAATGCCCCCAAAACAAGCGGAAAGGGGGGTGAGATCGGCCGTCATCGCATGGACCGGCTTCGATTGCCAGTCACCGTCGTAGCCCGACAAACTGGAGTCGGAGGGATATGGGGTCAGAATAACTCTGACCCCATTTCCCTGGCACGTGTTCGCGGCCGGAAAGGTACTCTGACCCCCTTTTCACCCGTTGGCCGCATGTAGCCCGGGTCGATCACCTTCCCCGCCGCGCTCCACTGCGTGCGCGTTTGTCCTTTACGAACCGCACCTGGATCCGGTACCCGAGCGCCGCGGCATAGCGCCTGAGCGTGGCGATCGTCGGTGAATGCTTTTGGCCGTTTGCAATAGCCGATTCCATTCTGGCGACTGCTGACTGCGTCGTCCCGATCCGCTGCGCCAGCTCTGCCTGCGTGAGGCCGGCTTCCGCTCGCGCTTTGAGGATCTCGTCCAGCAGTTCGAATTCTTCCGCGAGATTATCGTACTCGGCACGAACGCCGGGCCGTGTCAAGGCGCGGGCTTTGAACTTGTCCAAGCGGCTGCTCATCAGTTGATCTCTCGCTTTACTTCTCGCATTCGTCGGCGGGAGCTCGAGGATCTCCTGCTCCAGCTTGGCGCTGTAGAACGAGATGCGCCAGCTCACGTGGCATCGAATATAGCATATCTGCTATGTTCCGTCATAGCACTGTGGCCCCGAGATTGTGCGAAGTTTGTGCTTGCAGCCCGTTGATGAACAGCGCGGAACGAACCGCGCTTTGATCCTGAGGAAGGCAGCCGATCTATGGAACCGCCATAATCGGACGTTCAGTCCGGCAGCCCTGGCCTGGCCGCAGGAATGGCTGATCGTTATCGGGTGGTCCGCGTTGGGCGTAGCGATGCTTGTGGGAGCGGCTGTTAGCCGCGAATGAGACCGCGGCTAGAGGGTCAGAGTCAATTTCCTTGCGAGAGGGTCAGCGAGTTACCACGCGTCGCTGAGGAAATTGACTCTGACCCCATTTCCCGCACAAACATTAAGGCGGCTTATACGACCTATCCGCCATCCGCCGCGTCACGATCCGTATTCGTCCCAATTTTGGCCGTCGGCCGGCTCGTCTAGAGTGCCGACTGGGGAGAATCCGGAGTAGCACATGGGGCTGTCCATCGACCGCAGCGAATTCGCTGACGATGAGTATGCGACGGCCGCCGCGCGACTCCGCGAAAACCTGCACGCTCTCGAATTGCTGTTGCAACGGCCGGGCTTCGGTGAAGGTCCGTCTAGCCTCGGCGCGGAACTCGAAATGTCGATCATCGACGCGGACGCCGCTGCCCTGCCGGTAAACCGGGAAATCCTCGCGGACTGCAATGACCCCAATCTGCAGCTCGAACTGGACCGGTTCAACGTCGAATACAACCTATCTCCTGTCGCTGCCGCGGGCAGGCCGTTTACGAGCATCGAACAGGAACTCAACGAGAGTATTGCACGCATCGATCGGGCCGCGGCCGGACACGGCGGGTCGACGATCGCCATCGGCATCCTGCCGACACTGACGCTTGCGCAGCTGCAGGAAAACGCGATGACCGAAATGCCCCGCTACCAGGCTCTGTCGAAGGGCCTAAAACGTATCCGCGGCGAGCACTTTCGCATCCGTATCGACGGCAAGGACCCGCTCGACCAGCTGTGCGAACACCTCACGACGGAAGGCGCCAATACCTCGTTCCAGCTGCACCTGCGCGTGGACCCGCGCGAGTTCGCGGCGACGTTCAACGCCGCGCAGCTGGTCACACCGCTCGCCCTGGCCGTGAGCTGCAATTCCCCGTTTTTTCTCGGCCACCGCCTGTGGGCGGAGACACGTATCGCATTGTTCAAGCAGTCGGTGGACACCCGCGGCGCCACGAGCCCCGAGTGGCGCCGTGCCGCGCGCGTCCCCTTCGGTCATGGCTGGGTTCGCAACGGCGCGCACGAACTCTTTGCCGAGTCCTGTTTTCTGTACCCGATACTCGTGCCGGTGTGCTCCGAGGAGGATCCGTTGGCGGTCGTAAGGGACGGCGGCGTGCCCGAACTCGCGGAGCTGCGGCTGCAGCAGGGCACGATCTGGAACTGGAACCGCGCGGTGTACGATTCCGCCGGGGGCGGCCACGTGCGCATCGAATTCCGGGCCTTGCCGTCCGGGCCGACGCCCCTCGACATGATGGCCAGTGCCGCATTCCTCACGGGCCTCACGATGGGCTTGCGCGACAGCATCGATTCATTGCTGCCCGCCCTGCCGTTTCGCTACGCGGAGTACAACTTCTATCGCGCGGCCCAGCACGGCCTCGACGCCGAACTGCTCTGGCCGGATTTCGAGGAAGCGTCACCGAAACAGGTTCCGGTCTCGCAGCTCTGCCGTGACCTCTTGCCCGTCGCGGAGCAGGGTTTGCAGCTACTGCAAGTCGACGACGCCGAACAACGGCGCCTGCTGGATATCATCCGCGACCGGCTGGACGCCCGGCTGACGCCCGCGGACTGGCAGCGGCGTACGCTCGAAAAATGCACGCATCGGGACCGCTGGGAGGGGCTAGCAGCGATGGTCCATGACTACCAGCGGTTCTCGAAGAGCGGACGGCCGGTGACGGAGTGGCCGTGACCTCCTCGCTGCAACCACTGCTTTCCTCCGGCGAGCCTCCACCGTATTTCGTGATGCATCCCGGCAGCGAGGTGCCGCTGGTGCTGGCGTGCGACCACGCAAGCGACCGTTTTCCTGAAGTGCTTGGCAATCTCGGCCTGGACGCGTTCGCACGACGGTGTCATCTCGCCGTCGACATCGGCGCGGGACCGCTGACGGAGTACGTCGCCGATAGCCTGGGCGCGACCGCAGTGCTTGCGCAATACTCCCGGCTGGTCGTTGACTGCAATCGGGACCTTAAGGATGCCAGCGCGTTCCTCGAATACGGCGACGGCATTCCGGTGCCCAGCAACCGGGGGCTCGACGCCGCGGCGAAGCGCCGGCGCGCTGAAACGATCTATGGACCGTATCACGCTGCCATCGATTCCGAACTCGATCGCCTGGCGGCGTTGCACGTCGAACCCCTGTTCATCGGTGTACACAGTTTTGCGCCGGTGCTGAACGGCGTGTCGCGTCCATGGGAAATCGGCATCTTGTGGGACCGGGATCGGGGGCTGCACGTACCGTTCGTCAAGGGCTTCAGGCAGGCCGGTTTCGAGACAGGCGATAATGAACCCTATTCCGGCAAGGCGCCGGAGGATTACACGATCGACAATCATGCCGAAGCGCGGTCGCTGCCCTGCATCGGGCTCGAGGTGCGGCAGGACCTGGTGCGCGACGCCGCCGGTATCGCCCGCGTCGGCAATACCTTGCGCCGCATCATCGAGAACATCCTGGCACACCGGGCTCGGCCCCGGCAGAAAGCCAGCGGCTGACACTCGAAGCATCGCTGGAAAATGGGGTCAGAGTACTTTTCCCGAAAAAGCAGCGTCCTGTGACGTGAGAATGTAACCTGACCCCATTAATTGCGGAGGTTTGAGCGCCGGGTTCGATCCGCGATAATGCACGGACCGATCCAGAGTACCACTCCATGCCCTCGACCCGGCCAGCCCGTAAGCGCAAGACGAAAAAGAATCCCTCCGGCAAACTCCGGATCGGCGACGACTGGAACGCAATCAACATTATCGCCCTGTCGCAGTCGAATCCGCTGAAAGCCGTCGCCGAGTTCGTCGAGAACAGCATCGATGCGAACGCGCGCCACGTCACAATCACGCGCGGACGCGAGAAGGGCGAGACCTACCTCAAGATCCGCGACGACGGCGAGGGCATCCCGGTCGACGAGGAAGGCAGACCAAACTTCCGCTACGTCGCCACCCACATCTGCGATTCCATCAAGCGTCAGCTCAAGGCCGACGGCGCGAGCGGCATCCAGGGCGAGTTCGGCATCGGCCTTTTGAGCTTCTGGACGGTCGGCGAGAGCCTGACGATGACGACGGCCGGGGCGGACGGCAGGATCTACCAGATGCACATGCGCAAGGGCAGTCCCGACTACCGGCTCGACGTGAAGCGGACCCTGCTGTTTCCCGATTCGGGCACCGAGCTCACGATCAAGCCGCTATTGTCGGGCGTGCGGCAGCTCAACGGCGACAAGATGCAGTGGTATCTCGCCTCCGAGCTCCGCGACCGCATCCGCCATTCCGGCGTGCAGGTGAAGATCGTCGACCGCACCGCGCGTAAGGAGTACAAGGTGGAGCCTCGGCAATTCTCCGGGCGGCTGCTGCACGAGCTGCCCGCGGCATCGGCGCCGGAAGGCGAGGTCTACACCGAGCTGTACCTCGCCGAACCGGATGCCGCACACGGTGTGGGGCTCTATCGCGCCGGCACCCGGGTGCTCGCGAACCTCAAGGAGCTCGATGCGTTCGCACACGAGCCGTGGAGCGGCGGCTACCTGCAGGGCATCGTGGACGCGCCATTCTTGAACCTGACGCCCGGCACCCGCAGCGGCGTGATCCAGGACGACGCCTTCGCGCACTTCGTCAACGCCCTGGCACCGGTGGAAGGCGCGCTCACGCAGCTCATCGCCGAGCAGCGCCGCGCCGAGGACGAGCGCGCCAGTCGGAAGATGCTCAATACCATCCGCAAGGCGTTCAAGGAAGCGCTGCTGGCGCTGCCGGCCGAGGAATACGACTGGTTCGACCTCCGCGAGCGGCGGCCGGGGCGTGAAGCGGGCTCAGCGGGTGCGGAAGAACCAATGACGGTGGACGAGAACACCGGCGGCAGCCCGGCCATGGAAGCCGCGGGCGGGCAGAAACAGTTCTTCGAGTACGCGGGCCCGCTGTTCAGCGTGCGCGTTTCGCCGCAGTCGAGCGTCGTGCCGGTCGGTGAATCGAGGACCTTCCGGGCCGTCGCGCGCGACCGCTCACGCATCGTCGTCGAGCACGACGTCGCGTTCGAGTGGCGCATCGCGGAGGGCGAGGGCCGCCTCGAGAACGAACAGGCTGAAATCGTGACGTTCTTCGCACCCGCGCAGCCCGGCCTGGCACGACTTCAGGTCACGGCGACCCAGCGCGACGTGGTGTGCGAGGGCGAAGGCATCGTCACCGTGACGGATTCGCTGCTGCCGGATCTGAAGGGCCCGTCGGACAGCCGCCAGGGATTGCCCGGCTACACGTTCCGCAAGGCGCCGGGCGAGCTGTGGCGGTCGCGTTACGATGCAGAGCAGAACGTGATCGTCATCAACAATGGCCATCGCGACTTCGTGTTCGCGTCCCGCAACCGCGCGCTCAAGCTGCGCTACATCTGCCGCTTGTTCGCGAAGGAGATGGTGCAGAGGAATTTCCCCGGGTACTCGGCGGACGAGCTGCTCGAGCGCATGATCGAGCTGTCGCTGTACACCGAGGAGAACCTGCGCTGACCCGGCATCAGCGTGTGTTGATTCGAGTGGTAGGAGCGGCCCACTATAAACGGCAGCCGAGATCGCTGGCCGGTTTTGTTCCAGAATTGTGCTGGAGCTTCGAACAGCGTGAAAAACGCTGATTTGACGCATTGACGGGCGCCACGGAGCCTCTTATCGTACCTTCATGTCATCCAATATCCGCGACCTCGAAGAACAACTCCGGCGCCTGCCGCGAAAGGAAAGGGCGCGGTTAGCCATGGACCTCATCGAGAGCCTGGACCCTGGCACCGATGAAGACGCCGAATCGCTGTGGCTGGATGAAGCGGATCGGCGCCTGGCCGACTACGATACCGGCAAGACCTCCGCTCGCCCGGTCAATGACGTCATAAAAGAGATAAAGTCGACGAACCAATGAGGGCCGTTCGCATCCTCCAACCTGGCGGGAGGATCTCGAGGCTGCAATCACCTGGTACGACGCCGAACGTCCCGGCGTGGGCGCGCTGCTGATGAGCGAGTTCGAACGTGCCATACGAAGAATCGAGGAGCTGCCTTTGCAGCGCCGTCCGCGCGCGGCCCGCTGCGGCGACTTCCCATTCTTCGATTTCCGTACTACATCCTGTATCGCGTAACTGACGGCGAGACCACGATTGTCGCCTTAGGCCACCGGCGGCGCCGCCCGGGATTCTGGAATGACCGAAGGTAGACTGCCAACCGGGTTCATAGGAGTCATCAACTGACGCTGGCAACGAATGGGAAGGGCTGGGGGAACCTGAATGCGCACGAAAGGGAGAATCGCGACTTGGCACGATGACAAGGGCTACGGTTTCGTCACTCCCCTGGATGGCGGCAAACAGATCTTCATTCATGCTAAAGCTTTCGGTAATCGAAACAGGCGGCCCAACGTCAACGAAGTCGTAACGTACTCGGTCTCCAAGGACAAGCAGGGTCGCCCCTGTGCGGTCAACGCTACGCTGGCCGGTGACAAGCTCAAGGAAAAGTCGGCCCAACGGCCCAGCACGACAGGAATATTTCTCGCTGCAGCTTTTCTGGCTGCCATTGGCCTATCTGTGATGACTGGCAGCCTGCCGGTGATTGTCTTGATCGGGTACTCGGCTGCAAGCCTGATAACTTTCGTCGCCTATGCCATCGACAAATCGGCCGCACAGAGGGGTTCCTGGCGAACCCCTGAAAGCACCCTCCTGTTGCTGGGGCTGGTCGGTGGCTGGCCAGGCGCGCTGATCGCCCAGCAAATGCTTCGGCACAAGTCGAAAAAAACAGAATTTCGCGTTGAATTCTGGATCACTGTGTTGATGAATTGCGCTGCTCTCGCATGGCTTTCTACGGACAGCGGCAACGCCGCGCTGCAAAGTCTCTTGGGATAAGAAAATGGGGTCAGGTTACATTCTCGCTGAAAATGTAACCTGACCCCATTCTCCATCGATCGCGGCCACCGGGATGGCCAATTTTCCGTCAGCTACGATTTCTGCAGGACGTCGAGGAACACCCACTGGCCATTGTCGAGTTGCACGACAAAGGCATCGTTGGTACCCATGTTGTCGACCAACACACCTAGTCCGGAGTACGTGCCTTCCGAGCCCGGACAATTGGAAACCTCGAGAACTACCTGGTACGCGTTGTATGCGGCATTGATTATGTCGATGTTGCCGTCGTAGACACAGGCATAGCTGTCCTGCGCGTACACACCACCGTTGCCGTCGACAGTGAAAACCTCACCGAACGCGGAAACCCATGTTCCTTGCACCAGGGCGAGCGACGAATCGCGCTCATAGATCGGATTGTAGTTCAGGGTTACCGTGCCACTTTCCCCGGTATTGAGGTTCCAATCCCCTTCCAGGCTATCGCGGCCGACGACCGTCCCACTCAAAGTCCCGCTGGTGACCGTACTGCCGTCAAGGAACGTGTAGCCCACCGGGGCAATCGCGGTGATCGTGGCCGACACCGCTCCATTGGTGCCAGAGATACCGGTGAGAATGAATTGCTGGCCCTGTTCGTTGACGAAGCGGGCCTCGCCGTTGTTCTCAGTTACGACCCCAGTCGTTTCATAAGTCTGGCCCGACTGATCGCCGAAGGTGGATCCTTCCCACACGCCACCGGCATTGGTTGGTGCGGGCGGTGGCGTGTTGTTACCACCGTTGTTGCTTCCGCTGTCGCCGCCACCGCCACAAGCTGTGACAAGAACGGTCGAGACGACCAAGAAAATGTGTCTGGTGTGCATAGCCCTTCCAATACCCCACATAGAGGGCCGCGAGTATAGGGAAAAGTTTTCCGGTCGCTTAACGAAATATGAATTATGTGAAATGTCGCACAATGGACGTCGGACTTGCGTCACGTGAGCCTTGCTGGGCGGCGTATCGAGGGGGTCTAGTCAGAAGTTGTAGCCGGTATCGACGTCCGTCCGCTCCGCCGTGATGTACAGGGCCGAGCAGGATGACCGTGACCACAGACAGGCCGGGATTGGGCTGATTCCGCGGCGCGATTGGCGTTCAAGTACGCAGAGGCACGGATGCGGCGGGCCCTCCGGATCGATACCGAATCGATCCCGGGCGATTATCATCTACTCGGTGAGCGAGAAACCATCAACACGAGCAGACGGTAGGGAGCGTTGTCCATTCTGTGATCCGAGTGAGGATCGCGTCATTTTCGAGACTGAATTGATTCGCGGCCTTTGGGACGGTTTCCCGGTTTCCGACGGCCACGCGCTGCTCGTGCCCCGACGCCACGTCGATTCCTGGTTCAATGCCGATAGCGCAGAGCAGGCGGCTCTTCTTGCTGGCATCGATCGGCTGCGGAAAGCGATCGAGTCCAAGTACAGCCCGGACGGTTACAACATCGGGGTCAACTCCGGAGCGGCGGCGGGACAGACCGTGCCTCACGTGCATGTTCACATCATCCCGCGCTACGAGGGTGACGTTTCCGATCCCCGCGGCGGCATCCGCTGGATCATCCCGGGAAAGGCAGACTATTGGAGCGGTACGGAGTGAGTCCGCACCTCGATTTCTTGCGAAACTTGCAACGCTTGTTGGAAGAGGGCGTATTCGTCGCGACTTACAAGCACGCATTGCTCCAAGCCCTCGCGGACCTGTCGATCGAGCGCCCGACTGACGCGGACGGCTCGCTCACTCTGCCGGTACCTGATATCGCCGAAAAATTCATCCAGTACTACTGGCCCCAGACGGCGCCGTACCGGGGCGTGGACGGTGTCCTACACCAGAACACCGGCGGGCAGGCCGCCATCGTCAACTACGTCGCAGAAACCCGCGCACACTATGCCGGGAGCCTTACGGCGTTGCAGGTCAACCGAAAGGAATGGCGAGCGCTCCGGCAAGAAGTGGCACGGGTCATCCGGACCATGCCGTTGTGGAAACTGCAGGTCGTCGCCGGCATTACCCACGAATTCATCTATCGCCGAGAGGACTATTCAAACGGTGCGATTCGCGTACTGCCGAGTGCCGTTCGATCATTCAGGGACCTGTACGTCATCATCACCAACTTTGTGCGCGGCGCATGGGTTAGCCAGATCCAGGCCATCGGCTACAATCGGCAGATTCTCGGGGAAGTTGCCAGCTTGCCGGAATTCCTGTTCGGTTCCGAGCGCCGCGCGTTGGAACGGTACAAGGCCATCCTCAGGGACTTTCAGGCATCGCGATGCTTCTATTGCGGGAGAATTGCTACGACGGGTAACCTGGACCATTTCATTCCCTGGTCGCGCTATCCGGTCGATCTCGGGCATAACTTCGTTTTTGCTCATGCCCGGTGCAATGGTGACAAGCGGGATTTCCTGGCGGGGCTAGATCACCTCGCCAAGTGGAAGGAAACGAATCTCGACCTGTCCAAGGGGTTAACAGTTGCCTTCACCGAAGCGGGACTAGTTCATGATGATAAACGATCACAATCCGTCGCCACATGGGCTTACGAGCAGGGTGAATCAGCAGGCTCACACGTCTGGAATGAGGGTCGTTCAATTGCGCCACTTGGCAGTGAATGGCGTCGGATACTAGTCGACTAGGCGGGGCGGGTATGCCAATACATATGCGATGGCGCACAGGAGTAAGCAAAACTGTGATCGCTATCTCCGGATAGGCGACACGTCATTGATAAGTTGGTCAAACTGACCGCGTCTAAGGCTGCGCGAATGAAGAAAGTCTCGCCCATAACTGCTAAGCCACTACGACAAGCTGGTGAGTCACTGCGCCAAGCGTTGGACGACTTGTTCTATGACAAGTTACTTTTCCTGCTGTTGACAGTAGTTATTGCGTGGGCAATTGCATGGGCTGAGTGGAGTCAATACTTGCGATCTGCAAAGCCCAATCCCGTCCTTTATACCTTTATCGCTACGTTGCTAACGGTCTACGCGGTTGTACGTGGCTATTTCGTGCTTCGTAAAGCCAAGCGCCTCAAGCTCGGCTTGCACGGTGAACAAGCTGTCGGTGAGTACTTGTCGCGACTGGCTGCCAAAGGGTTTCGCGTTTTTCACGATTTACCCTTCCCAAAGGGAAATATTGACCACGTGATTTTATGTACGCGTGGCGTTTTCGTCATAGAAACGAAGACACGCAGCAAGCCAGCAACTGGTGATGTGTGCATCTGGTTTGATGGAGAATCAATTGCTTTTGATCAAGGTAAACCTGATGAAAAGCCGATTCGTCAGGTTCGCGCACAGGCGGCCAACTTGAAGACGCTTCTCAAAGAAGAGACAGGGTTCGATTACCCAATTCGGCCGGTCGTTGTTTTGCCTGGCTGGTATGTTGAACGGCTGCCGCCCGCAATCAAGAGTGAGGTGTGGGTACTAAATCCGAAGGCACTGCACAAATGGATCGACAACGAGCCTCAAAGCATCGATAGCGCTCGCGTTAAGTTGGCCGCAACAAAGGTCGGAAAGTATATTCGTACCCACTAGTCTCGACGTCAGTCGTGCTCATTCTTGAAAATCCGAAAATGGGATATCCATTTTTCGGATATAGCATCCTGGTCGGATGCTCAAATCGATTGCGAATCCCCGTCAGGAAAAGCTACTTGCGTTAATTCGCGACGTCAGGCAGTGGGCTGGTCTACGCCAGATTGACGTTGCCGAGCGCCTGGGTCAACCCCAGTCGTTCGTGAGTAAGTACGAAAAAGGGGAGCGCCGTCTCGATCTTCTAGAGCTAGAACAAATCTGCACTGCATGCGGCATTGAGCTCTCCGAATTCGTCCGACTCTATGAGGCTTTGTAGTGACTCGTTCGTACTACGAACAACCCGTGGAATTGTTCCTCGTTGAATCGGTAGACAAGATTCTGGGCACTCTAGTACGAAACCACAGTTTCAATACCGATCAGCTACAAAGGGATAGTTGGCTAGACCAAATTCGGCTCCTAAAGGCACATTTGGGATCTTCTCGGTTGGCATCTGGCCACATATTCTTCGAATTCGCGATTCCAAGAATGGGTAAACGCGTTGACGCTATTCTGGTGTGGCACGGCGTGATATTTGTTATCGAGTTTAAGGTAGGGGCTGTTGACTACTCCCGTGCGGCTATTGATCAAGTGACGTGCCCCAACTTCTGCGTTCACCAGCCTAAGCTAATTTAGCTCGTTTCTCGTACTCCATCGGACTGATCCCACCCAGACTCGAGTGCCGCCTGCGCGGATTGTAGAACCGCTCGATATAGTCAAAGGTATCAGCTCGAGCGTCATCTCGGGAACGATAACGTCGACGACTGATACGTTCGTCCTTCATCCTCGAGAAGAAGCTCTCCATGACGGCGTTGTCGTGACATTCGCCAGTGCGGCTCATGCTGCACTCGATGCCGTGGTCCGCGAGCAGCTGCTGGAACTGCTCACAGGTGTATTGGCTGCCCTGGTCGCTATGATGCAGGAGCTCCGGATCCGGCCGACGACGCCAGATCGCCATGATCAGAGCATCGGTTACCAGGTCCGCTGTCATGCGGGCTTTCATGGACCAGCCAACGATCCGCCGCGAAAAGAGATCGAGCACCGCGGCAACGTACAGCCAACCTTCCGTGGTCCAGACGTAAGTGAAATCCGCGACCCATTTCTGATTCGGCGCCGTCGCCGTAAATTCCCGATCCAGGGTGTTCGGCGCGATCGCACTCTCCAGCCGCTTACCTTGATCCACCGGCGGTTTACGCCGTTTCAACTGCGCCACAAGCCCCAAAGCCCGAATCAGGCGAGCGACGCGCTCTCTGCCGACAGCATGACCCCAGTCCGTCAGGTCCGGCCAGATGCGCCGCACACCGTAACTCTGGCCGCTGTCGGCAAAGCTGCGACGGATGTCTCTGCCGAGAACTTCGTCGAACCGTGCTCGCTGGCTCAGCGGCCGACTACGCCAACTGTAAAAGCCACTCGGCGAGACATCGAGTACCTCGCATAACCACGTCACCGGCCATACCCCCCGATGCTTCGCAATGAACTCGAACCTCAACTCGATTCCCTTGCGAAGAATGCCGACGCTTTTTTTAGGATGTCGCGTTCCGCCTTCAGCTTGCGGACTTCCTTCTTGAGCTGAGCAATCTCGACCTGTTCCGGCTTCATCTGGCCAGCGCCCGGAAAGGCGTGCGCCGGATCGTCGCGGTACTGCCTGATCCAGCGACGCAAAACGTTGTCGTGAATATCCAGGTCGCGCGCCGCCTGACTGACCGTCATGCCGCGCTCATTGACCAACCGAACCGCCTCTAACTTGAACTCCCGGCTAAAGCTTCTTCTTGCCATTGTCGCACCTCCAATTTCATCATCTCACCTAATCCTGGTGAACGTGAAATCTGGGGCACGTCAAAGTGCTTGACTACAGCCTTGATCTCAAGAACTTCCATGCTGGATCGCACACTAGGCCAGTTGTACCGATTCTGTCTGCGACAAATGCGCCGCCAGTCGAGTACGTGGGCAACATGTATAGCGACAGACTCTTCGAACCAATCAAGTCTAATGCAGATTCCCTCATACCGATAATCGAGCAAATCGGGTGTGCATTGAATGAGTCGAAGATTGACGTTAACGAGTGGGCCAACTCGCCATACCGACCAACCCCTACGATAATTGAAGCCGCTCAAGCACTGTATCGCGGTCACGACGTAACAGAGATTAGCCGATCAGACGCGGGGGCAATCAATCTATCCAGGACTGCAGCATCGATCGATGCTGCAATTGCGCAAGCAAAGGCCAACGATCATAAGGCGATTTGCTTTATTACTGGAGTCCCTGGTTCGGGCAAGACATTGGCTGGCCTGAACATCGCCAACCAACGGCACAATATCGACGAAGGCGAGCACGCGGTTTTCCTGTCTGGAAACGGACCGCTGGTGGCCGTTTTGCGTGAAGCTCTTGCGAGAAGCAATGTTGAGCAGGCAGCTTCAAGGCAGGAAGTTGTCTCTATTGGCGCGGCGAGATCGAAAGCCGCGGTTTTCATTCAGAACATTCATCACTTCCGAGACGATAACTTTCAATCAACCAAAGCGCCTTTTGAAAGGGTTGTCGTTTTTGATGAGGCGCAGCGCGCATGGACACAGGATCAAACTTCGAAGTTCATGCGCGATAAAAGGGGTGCTCGTGATTTCGAAATGTCAGAGCCTGAGTACCTAATAAGTGTAATGAATCGTCATTCTGGCTATGCGGTTGTTGTTTGCCTTGTTGGTGGCGGTCAAGAAATAAACACTGGAGAGGCAGGTTTGCCGGAATGGTTCAACGCTCTCAGGAAGCGATTTCCGGAGTGGAAGATCTACGTTTCGAGTCGGCTTGATGAGTTCGAGTACACTCGAGGCACGAGTTTGTACACTAAAATTGAACTAGATCGCGTGATCACTGAACCTAACCTACATCTCGGTGTTTCGCTTCGGTCATTCCGGGCCGAGACTGTGTCTGGTTTCGTCAAGGACGTACTGGATGGGAATGTAGAGCTCGCCAAGGAGAAATTGAGCCAAATTGCGGACAACTATCCAATCTTATTAACCCGTGACCTGGACAAGGCAAGGACGTGGCTAAAGTGGAAAGCTCGAGGCACCGAAAGGTTTGGCATTGTGGCATCGTCGGGTGCGCTTCGACTCAAGCCGGAAGGACTAAACGTCAAGTCCAAAATTGATCCCGTGAACTGGTTCCTCAACGACAAATCGGATGTTCGTTCATCTTACTATCTTGAAGATGTCGCAACAGAGTTTGATGCCCAAGGATTGGAGCTTGATTGGGTCTGCGTTGCTTGGGACGGCAATTTTTTCCGAAAAGACGAAATCTGGGCGTACAGGAAGTTTTCTGGGACCAAATGGAAGTCCGTAAAAAACGCTGAAACGCAAATTTACATGAAGAACGCCTACAGGGTCTTGCTTACCCGAGCACGCCAAGGCATGGTTATTTACGTGCCGAAAGGATCAGTCGATGATCCTACAAGGGATCCTAGACTGTATGATTCGATTGCCAAGTATCTCGCCGCCATTGGTATAAGGGAATTACGCAGCTAAGACTCTAGTCGCGCACGAGCCGGATTGGCGCCGTCGACAAGTTTCATGGGCCGGAGACGACGGACGTGATCTACTCGATGGCCTCATCGAGTCACAAACACGCGGCGTGCGCGACGGATTTTCTGTACGATCGGCATCGCTTCAATGTCTGGATTCGTTTGCGAAAGCCTATTGTCGAATCGCCGGTCGCGGCGGTTCATTTTTCGCGTATGTAAAGAAGAGCCAACGGCTCACGGACACACTTTGCGTTCAGGTACGGGAAAAGTCCGCCTCGCCCCAACCGACCTCAGTAACTATCTGAGCTGTCGCCATCTGTCGGTGCTGGATCTCCGCGCCGCCTCTGAGAATACGAAGCGACCGGTTCGTTACGGCCCGATGATCGACGAGCTCCGGGCTCGCGGTCACGCGCACGAGCAACGATATCTCGATCATCTGGCTGCCCGAGGGCTAAGGATCATTCGAGTCGATGCCGACGACGAGGATCGATCGGCGGAGCTAGGCCTCGAACGAACCATAAATGCCATGCGCGCCGGCGTCGACGTCATCTACCAGGCGACCTCGAGCACGACGCCTGGTCCGGCCGCGTCGACTTCCTGCGCAAGGTGAACACGCCGAGCAGCCTCGGCGCCTGGTCGTACGAGGTCAGCGACACCAAGCTCGCCCGCGACACGAAGGGCGGCACGATCCTGCAGCTCTGCGTGTATTCGTATCTGCTCGAGCGGATCCAGGGCGCGCGTCCCGCCCGGATGCACGTCGTGACGCCGGGCACCGACTTCGAGCCGGTGAGCTACCGGGTCGACGATTTCGGCGCCTATTTCCGCCTGCTCGAGCGCGGCATCGACGGGTTCCTGGCGCGGCGACGAAGCCACCTATCCCGGACCTCGTCTCGCACTGCGACTACTGCGCGTGGTGGTCGGCCTGCGAGGCGCGCCGGCGCGCCGACGATCACCTCTGCTACGTGGCCGGCATCTCGAGCGCCCAGATCAAGAGCGCTGCGCGCGCTCGGCGTCGACACGGCTCGCGACCCTGGCGGCGCTCGATCCGGTGCCCGAGCCCGCGCGCGGATCCCGCGAGGCGCTGACGCGCCTCCGCGACCAGGCGCGCATCCAGCAGCGCGGCCGCGACAGCGGCGCGCCGCACCACGAGCTGAAACGGCCGTTCGATGCCGAGCACGGCCTCGCGCTCCTGCCCGAGCCCACGCCCGACGACATCTTCCTCGACTTCGAAGGCGATCACTTCGCCGAGCAGGGCGTGCGCGAGTACCTGCTCGGCTACGTCGCGCGCGGGCACGGACGGCGAGCCGCGTCTACACGCCGCTCTGGGCGAGGACGCTCGCGGAGGAGCGCGCGGCGTTCGAGCGGTTCATGGATTTCGTGACGGCGACGCGCGCGCGCGAATCCCGCGGCCCACGTCTATCACTTCGCGCCGTACGAGCCGACGGCGCTCAAGCGCCTGATGGGCCGTTACGCGACGCGCGAGGTCGAGCTCGACGCGCTGCTCCGCGGCCGCGCGTTCGTCGACCTGCACGCCGTCGTCCGGCGCGCGCTGATCGCGAGCGTCGAGCGCTACTCGATCAAGGACCTCGAGCCCTTCTTCGGCTACGCGCGCGCCCAGGACCTGCGCGAGGCCGCGATGAGCCGGCGCATCGTCGAGAGCGCGATCGCCGCGGGCGACTTCGACGCCGGGCTCGACGCGCACCGGCGGATCGTCGAGGACTACAACCGCGAGGACTGCGAATCGGCGCTGCGGCTGCGCGACTGGCTCGAGCGGCTGCGCGCCGGAGGCGCTCGCGCGGACGGGCACGAGCTGCCGCGGCCCGCGGTCGAGAGCGGCGAGGCGTCCGAGGAGATCAGCGACCTCGACCGCGAGCTGCAGCGGCTCCGCGACGGGCTGCTCGAAGGCGTGCCCGGTGGAGCCCGCCGAACGCTCCGCCGGAGCAGCAGGCCCGCTTCGCGCTCGCACACATGATGGAGTTCCACCGCCGCGAGGACAAAGCGGGCTGGTGGGAGTACTTCCGGCTGCTCGGGCTCGAGGAGCGCGAGCTCGCGGACGAGCGACGGGCGCTGATCGGGCTCGTCTTCGAGGCAGTCCTCGAGGCGAAGAAGGCGCCGCTGCAGCGCTACTGCCTTTCCGGCGCAGGAGGTCGATGCGCGCAAGGGCGACGAGGTGTACGACGCGCTGGGCGCGAAGATCGGCACGGTCGCTGCCGTCAACCTCGCCGCGCGCACGATCGACATCAAGAAGACGCCAGAAGACCGCGAACGAGCATCCGACGGCGGTCTTCTTTCACAAGCAGGTGTCGTCGGACGCGTTGCGCAAGTCGCTCATGCGGCTGGGCGAGGCGGTGCTCGCGAACGGGTTCTCGGCCGGCGATCCGTGGCGCGCCGCCATCGACCTGCTGCTCCGTCGCGCGCCCGCGCCACGGCGATGCGAGCGGCCGCCTGCAGCGGCCCGGCGAGACGACCGTGCAGGCCGCCTGCCGCATCGCGCTCGCACTCGACGGCAACGTGCTCGCGATCCAGGGTCCGCCCGGCACGGGCAAGACCTACACCGGCGCGCACATCATCTGCGCGCTCGTGCGCGCGGGGCTCAAGGTCGGCGTCACGGCGGTCAGCCACAAGGTGATCGTCAACCTGCTCGAGGGGCGGCGAAGCAGGCGCGCGAGGAGGGGCAGCGCGATCTCGATCGTCCATCGCGAGGAGGGCGTGTACCCGGTCGACATGGGGCATCGAGCGACGGCACGGACTACGACGACATCCGTGCGGGGCTCGCCGACGGCACGATCGACGTGCTCGGCGCCACCGCGTGGTGCTGGGCGCGGCCTGGATTTCGAGCAGAGCGTCGACGTGCTGATCGTCGACGAGGCCGGCCAGATGTCGCTCGCCAACGTGCTCGCCACCGCGCCCGCCGCGCGCAGCCTCGTCCTGCTCGGCGACCCGCAGCAGCTCGAGCAGCCGCTGCAGAGCAGCCACCCCGAGGGCAGCGAGGTGTCGGCGCTCTATCACGTGCTCGACGGCGAGGAGACGATGCCCGCGGACAAGGGACTGTTCCTGGCCGAGACGTATCGGCTGCATCCGGACATCGCGAAGTTCACGTCCGAGGTCTATTACGAGGGCAAGGTCGAATCGCGCCCGGGACTCGAGCGACAGGCGATCGTCTCGCGCGACGGCTCGGGCAGTCGCTCACGTCGCGGGCTCCGGGCTGATGCTACGTGCCCGTGGCGCACACGGGCAACCGGGCGCGAGTCGCCGGAGGAGGTCGCGGTCATCGCCGAGCTCGTCGCGCACCTGATCGAGTCGCTGCGACTGGCGGGACAAGGACGGCGTGACTCGTCCGCGTGCGCCGCCGAGGACATCCTGATCGTCGCGCCGTACAACGCGCAGGTCTCCGCGCTCGTCGAGGCGCTGCCGGCGCTCGCCGATCGGATCGGCACCGTCGACCGCTTCCAGGGCCAGGAGGCGCCGGTCGTGATCTACTCGATGACGTCCTCGAGTCCCGAGGACGCGCCGCGCGGCATGGAGTTCCTGTACAACCGCTTCCGCTTCAACGTGGCGACGTCGCGGGCGAAGGCGCTCTGCATCCTGGTCGGCAGTCCCGCGCTCTGTTCGAGCCGGAGTGCAAGACGCCGCGGCAGATGAAGATGGCGAACGGGTTCTGCCGGTACCTGGAGCTTTGTCCTTAGGCATCCCGATAGCGCTGCAAGACTTGGTCGTACCTGCTTGCCGCCGGTAGCGCCCCGGTCGAATCTCCTTTTGGATTGGTTGATTTTACTCACTCTATTGAGTAAAAATACTCAAGATAATGAGTAAATTGTCAAATTACGAGCGGCCTCAGGCGGCGGTATTGCACCGCCGTCTTGCCGAGCCGCGGCGCTTCATCCAGGTCCTGGCCGGGCCGCGCCAGGTCGGCAAGACCACGCTGGTCCAACAGGTGACCAGGGATCATGCGGGCCCGTTCCGCTACGCAAGTGCCGACGAACCTATGCTTCGGGGCACCGACTGGGTCGCCGCGCAATGGGCCGCGGCCCGCCTGGAAGCAGCCGATAGCGATGCCAGTGCTGTCCTGGTCCTCGACGAGATCCAGAAGATCCCGGACTGGTCGGAGACGGTCAAGCGCTTGTGGGATGAAGACACGCGGAGCGGCCAGTCGCTCAAGGTGGTGTTGCTTGGCTCGGCGCCGCTGCTCGTCGCCCACGGCATGACACGAAAGTCTGGCCGGCCGCTTCGAACTGATCCACCTGCCGCACTGGAGCTATTCGGAAATGCAGGCGGCCTTCGGCTTCAACCTGGAACAGTACCTGTACTTCGGCGGTTATCCCGGCGCGGCACCGCTGGCCGGCGAGCCGGCCCGATGGAAACGTTACATCGTGGACAGTCTCATCGAGACCTCCATTGCCCGCGACGTGCTGCTCCTGACCCGTGTCGACAAGCCGGCGCTGTTGCGGCGATTGTTCGAACTATCCTGCCGCTACTCCGGGCAAATTCTGTCGTACACGAAGATGCTCGGGCAGCTGCAGGATGCCGGCAATACCACGACGCTGGCTCATTACCTCGACCTGCTGGCCGGCGCAGGTATGGTGCGGGGTTTACAGAAGTATGCGGGTGATGCGGCGCGCAGCCGCGGCTCCAGCCCGAAACTGCAGATACTGAACACGGCGCTCATGAGCGCGACGACGGAAATGTCGCCGGACGAAGTCCGCTCTGATCCCGAATACCGTGGGCGGCTGGTCGAATCCGCCGTTGGTGCGCACTTGGCGAATGCCGCGGCGGCCGGCGAGTGCGAACTCTACTATTGGCGCGAACGCAGCCGCGAAGTCGATTTCGTTGTCCGCACGGGACGTCGCGTCGTCGCTATCGAAGTGAAAAGTACACGAACCGGCAAGGCGCGATCTGGAACGGCAACGTTTGCCGAGACGTTCAAACCCCATCGGAGCCTTCTGGTCGGCGGCGACGGCATTTTGATCGAGGACTTCCTGACGCGACCGGTCGCGCACTGGGTACAGGCTTGAAATGCCAGACAAAGGGTAGGTAAACGAACCATGTCTACAGAAGTCGGCCGGGCCCATCCACGCCGACGCGGCTATCGCGGTACTCGGTCGGTGAGGTACCGAACCAGGACCGGAATGCGCGGGAAAACGCGCTGGAATCGGCGAAGCCGAGCATGAACGTTATCTCAGTCATGTTGTAGCTGCTTTCGTGCAGGTAGCGCCGGGCGAGTGTCTTGCGGACGTCCTTCAGCAAGTCCCGGAACGTAATGCCTTCCTGGTTGAGCCTGCGGTGCAGGGTACGGACGTTCATGTTGATGAGGCTCGCCGCTTTCCCAACGGTCGCCGCACCGGCCGGCAGCAGCTGCTGTATGGCCGTCCGTACCCGCCCGACGATGTCGGCTTCGCCGAGTGCGGCCTGCACCTGTGCCAACGCGTCATGGTGCCGATCGAACAGTCCCATGCACGCGCTCGTCAGCACCTCGTTGGCGACCTTGCCATCGACGACGAAGCTGTCCTCGTCCGCCCGGAACACAGTCGCGACGCCGAAATGCCTGTCCCAGGGTTCACGGTCGACGGGTTCGGGATGCCGCAAATTTACGGACAAGGGCCGGAACCAATCGCCATACTGCAGTCGGCAGAGACGGACGGCCCCGCCGATCCGGGTATCGGCGTCGATCTCGGGGAATGGCGTCTCGGCGGCGGGCGTATAGATGACGCGTACATTGTCGCGCCGTTCGTCGATGGCAAAGCTGAGGTCATCGACGAGCGTCAGGCCGTAGCGCCGCAGCATCCGGAAACTCTCGAGCAACGTCGGGCTCGCGAGCCAGGCGTGGCCGAAGATTCCGAGATGGCCCGGATGCAGCACCGCCGCTGCGCGGATCCCCGCCGCCTCGTCGTCGACGCGGCGCAACGCCTCTCCGACCAGTCGGAAGTATTCCCGGGTTTCGAGGTAGCAGGCAGCGTCGATATACCAACCGGGCCGGTAGACGGAAGCCGGGATGATTTCGGTCGGGTCGACGTCATAGGTCTCGAGGACGCGCCACACCAGGCCGACCAGTGCCCTGTTGACAGCCATGACACCCCATCCCCCGGGTTCGACCGGCTACTGTCGCAATGTAACAAAGCCGTGTCCTGAATTGCACGGCGAACCTCGCGCCGGAGACTATCCTCGCGCACTTTCGGCCCAAGTGGCTACTGAAAGGCCCGCAGGACCGCAAACCAGGAAATGGGGAGGCTGACAATGACTGGAACATTGCACGCAAGGCTGCGCGGGTTCGCGCTGTTCGTGTCGTTCCTCGCGCTCGTCACGGCACTCGACGCCGCGAACGCGAACAACGTGCGCACGCAGAACCTCAAGGAGCTATTGACACACACGGACTCGATTGTCGTCGGGACCGTGGCCAAAAAGTCCGACGGATTCCAGGACGGCCTGCCCTACACGGAGATCAAGATCACCGTCCGGCAGAGCATCAAGGGCAAGCACGGCAGGACGTACACGTTTCGCCAGTTCGGGCTGATGGCGCCGAGACCCACGGGCGACGGCCGCATTAACCTCATGGTCACTCCGGCCGGATGGCCGACGTACGTGCTCGGCGAGCAGGTCATGCTGTTCCTGCACAAGCCCGCCGAGCGCACAGGCTTCCAGACGACGGCCGGCCTGACCCAGGGCAAGTTCACGATCCGCGGAGACCGCATCGCGAACGGCACCGACAACGCTACGCTGTTCGAGGGCGTGCGCTTCCAGGGCCCGCTGAACCCGACCTTCGAGGACCTCGTCAACCAGCCGGCCGGCGCCTACGCCGTCGACACCTTCCTGTCGCTGGTCCGCACCGCGGTCGAGGAGAACTGGATCGAGAACGGAGTAATGATCGATGCGAACTGACGACAGAATCGCGAGACGGGCCCTGACCGCGGCGATCGCGGTTTTTGCACTCGCGGGACCCGCGGCGCACGCCTACGGCCCCCTGTACATTTTCGACTACAGCACCGGCACGCCGTTTCGCTGGGACGTGACGACGCCGGTTCCCGTCTGGACCGACGGCGGACACTTCGCGTCGGGCACGGTAACGGTGTGGGTCGACACGCCGGAAACCTGCAACGCCGAGAACGAGTGGAACTGCGGGCACAACGAGGACATATACGTCGAGTTCCCGAACGAACTCGGCGTCGCCCGCGTGGCGGATGCGCTTGCTTCCTGGTCCGACGTGCCGACGACGTCGTTCAAGGCGGCCGTCGCAGGCAGCTTTGCCGAGATCGGTATCGGCGGTGCCGACGGGGATATCACCGGCGCGGATGACGAGTTCGACGTGGATGCCAATGGCAATACCGTGCACGAGGTCATCGGTTCGACAAACAACGGCGGCATCCATGTGCTGTTCGACGAAGATGGCTCCGTGATGGCCAACGTGATGGGTGCGCCTTTCGGAGTACTCGGTATTGCATCGCCGGAGTTCGCCGACGAGGCGACCGGCATCATCACGGAAGGCTGGGTCGTCATCGGCGGCGCCAGCACCTGGTACAACGACAACGACCTCGCACAGATGGCCGGCGTCATCACGCATGAACTCGGTCACTCGTTCAACCTGGCGCACTCGCAGGTGAACGGTCACATCGTCTTCTTCGGCGATTACGACGTCGTGACGCCGGGGCCCGAGGCCTGTTCGGCTCACTGGGCGATCGGCGGAGAGTATCGGCTGCCGTTTCCCCAGGAATCCGTGCCCGGACCGGCGGACCTGTCCGTGATGTATCCCTTTATCGACATCAACCCGGCGTCCTTGCCGGAGCCGACGGGCCAGTACCAGGCGACCGTGAGCACGGCAGAAGACCACGCCGCCATCTCGTCGCTGTATCCCGCGGACGGATTCGCCGCCGCGACCGGTACTGTCACGGGTACCGTGACGTACCCGTTCGGCACCGACGGCATCATCGGGGTGAACGTCGTCGCCCGCAACGTCGACGATCCCTGGAACGATGCGATCACCGTGATGACGGGCGACTGGAATGACGGTGTCCCCGACGCGGCCCAGGGCGAAGGCGACTTCGTCCTGCAAGGTCTCACCCCGGGCGCGCAATACGTGATTCACGTCGAGAACATCTACGCGGGCGGTTTCCCGACGCCCCAGGTCACACTCCCCGGCCCGTCCGAGTACTACAACGGCGCGGGCGAAAGCGACGACGCGACACAAGACGACGCCTGCGACTATACGGCGGTCATCGCCGGCGCCGGCGAGACCGTCAGTGGCATCGATATCGCGACAAACGGCATGAAGAGGACGCCGCGGCTCGTCATCATCCCGGCGCCGAACGCCAGCGGTGCAACGGAGAAGGGCTGGTGGGTCGCGGGCACGACCGAAAACAACTACGGCTTCGCGTCGAGCTGGATCTACAGGTCCGCCAGGAAGAGCTTCTGGCAGCTCCCGATGGGCGGCATCACGATGAGCGACTACGGGTCCGTCATCGCCGGGCGGGTCGTGATCAACGGCAACTACCTGCCGGCCCGCAAAAAGCTCGGCAGGCCCATAGAAGTGCTGCCCGACGCCGGTAACACCGCGTGCGAACATGGTGAAGGTATCGTCGAAACGTATTCGCACTTCGCGATCTCGCCGAACGGCAAGACGCTCGGCGGTTTCCTGTGGTCCTGCGACAACGATCCGAACTACGACAACTATACGGCCATGGCGGCCACGTACAGTGACGACGACGGCTGGACGATCCTCAACGATCAGACCGACAGCCTCAGCTCGCGCGTCAACGCGCTGTCCAATAAAGGCGTCGCGGTCGGCTGGGCGGAACAGCCCACCGGCTGGTGGGAGGGTCGGGTCTGGAAGGACGGTGAGGAAATCAACCTAAAGCTCGCGGCGCCGGCGAATGTCGTCGACGTCGGCGAAGCTACGGCGATCAGCCGCGACGGCGTATGGGTCGTCGGCATCAATGTCTGGAACGATGCTTCCGAGCAATTCCCGTACCGCTACAACACACGAACCGGGGCGTTCGAGATCCTCGAGATCAGCGAACCCTGCCCGCCCTTCGACTGGTTCTGCTTCGGCGCGAAGCCCTTCAACCCTTACGACATCGCGGACGACGGCACGCTCGTCGGCGCCATGGGCTCCGCGGGCAGTGCCCAGGCGACGATCCTCGCCGAGGCGCTCGGCGGTAAGCACAAGCTGGTCGATCTGCTCGCGGCACAAGGCGTCATCAATGCCACCGACCTGTCGATCGTTTCGAATGCGACGAAGATCACGTCGAACGGCGAGCACATCGTCGGCTGGACAGCCGTGGACGGTGATTTGGTGTCGTTCAAGCTGACGCTCGATCAGCTGTACGTGTGCCGGAACGGCAATAGCAAGCGCGTCGATTATCCGGCAGATGTTGCCCGCCAACTGGAAACGGGCGCAATGCTCGGCATGTGCGAAGACGATCTGCCATTGCAGTACAAGTAAAGCGCACGCGATATACGTCGCGTTTACCTGAGGTGGCCCGATGGGCCACCTTTTTTTTCGCGGTCGAGCCGAAGGCGCGAATTCCACCTATACTTTCCCCCCGGTCTGCCGTGCGGAAACGGATCGTATGCGAAACCTACTTCCAGACTATTTGATTGCGAGCTCGTTAATTGCGGTCTGGGCAACCGTGCCTGCGGGTTGCGCCGGCGTAACAGAAACCGAAAGCGCAGTGCGCATACAGCGCACCGCGCATGGTGTGGCCCATATCGAGGCACCGGACTTCGAATCACTCGCATACGGCGTCGCCTATGCCCATGCGGCCGACAACATCTGCCAGACCGCCAATCACCTGGTGACTATCCGAGGCGAGCGTTCACGCTGGTTCGGGCCTGATGAGTCCAGCCTGCTCGGGTTGCAGCTTCTGCCGAACGAGCAGATCGACGTCTTCGTTCTTTCGCACATGGATGACGCCGCGCTTTCGGACGCGTATCAGTCGTTGAGTACTGACGCACAGGCGCTGGCGCGCGGTTACGTTGCGGGTTTCAATCGGTACCTCGTCGACAACCAGGGCAACCTGCCCGCACCGTGTGCCGGCCAGTCCTGGATACGGTCGATGACCCTCGCCGATTATCTTCGGATGCAGGAGCTCATGCTGACGCAACTCGGCGTGGCCCTGATGGCCGATGCGGTAGTTGCAGCCCGGCCGCCGGCGCCCGGGGAGCCCCAGACAAAAATCGCCGCCACCGCCGAGGCTGTCGCCGCACTCGAGCGCTATCAGTCCCATCATCACCGGTTGGGCTCCAACGGCTGGGCCTTCGGCGCGGACGTGACGACCAACGGCCGCGGCGTCCTGCTCGGCAACCCCCACTTCCCTTGGGAGGGCGTCAACCGGTTCTGGCAGATGCACCTCACGATTCCCAAAAAGCTGGACGTGATGGGTGCCGCCATCGGTCACTTCCCATTGGTACAAATCGGCTTCAACCGCGACGTCGCCTGGACGCACACGGTTTCTGCCAGTGTGCGATTTACCATACACGAGCTGGAACTCGTGCCCGGCGATCCCACGCAGTACATGCTGGACGGGCGCCGGACCGCAATGACGCCGCACACCGTAAGGTACCGCGTCCGGAACGGCGAGGGCGAACTTGCGACGAGGGAACGAACGGTCTGGACGACGCAGTTCGGACCCGTGATTGAAATCGACGATGCCGGCCTGGGCTGGGGTACGTCGCATGCCTACGCGCTCAAGGATGCGAACGCACGGAACCTGCGCGCGTTCGACATCTGGTTGGGGCTCAATCGAGCAGAAGATGTTGGAGACATGCGCACGGCGTTGGGTTTCCTGGGCGTTCCTTGGGTGAACACCATGGCCGCCGATCGAAACGGTGACGCCTTGTACGCGGACGTCAGCATCGTTCCGGACGTGGAGAATCTGGATGACTGTGCGCCATCCCCACAAGCAGCATCGTTGTTTTCGGCGGCGGGACTGCTCGTCCTCGATGGCTCACGCTCCGATTGCGACTGGCACCGCGATCCCGAGTCGCCAGTACCCGGATTGCTGCCTGTCGAGCGCATGCCGGTGGTAGTCCGCCGTGACTGGGTGCAGAACAGTAATGACAGCTACTGGTTGAGCAATCCAGCCATCGAGTGGCGCGAGTACTCGCCACTGGTGGGCCCGACCGGCGTCGAGCAGGGTCTGCGAACGCGAACGGGCATTCACCAGATCGAAGACCGGCTCGCGGCGCGCGATGGAATAGCAGCACATAACACCGTCGGCATTCCTGAAGTCCAGGCAATGCTATTCAGCAACCACAATCACGCGGCGCACATCGTGCTGGACGATCTCATTACCGCTTGTGAGCGTACGGACGGCGAAGCAGTCAGTGCCGCGTGCGACGTGTTGGCCGGCTGGGACCGTACGAACAACCTGGATGCGCGCGGCGCACATCTGTTCCGAGAATGGTGGCGTCTGGCGGAACAGCTCGACAACTTGTGGCGCATACCCTTCGACCCGGCGAACCCCGTCACCACACCGCGCGGACTGAACATGGATGACCCTGAACTGCGCTCGAATTTCCTTGCCCTCCTCGAGGAAGCGGCCACGACCGTGCAAGCCGCTGGCTACGAACTGGATTCAGCGCTGGAAGAAGTGCAAGTCGCGTCCGGTAGCGAGTCGATCGGGCTGCATGGCGGGCCGGATTTCGAAGGCCTGCTCAACATGGTCGATGCGGATGTCGATACACTGCCGCCCGGCGGTTACCGGGTGGACTTTGGCACGAGCTACGTACAGTCGGTTACGTTCGATGACCACGGCCCGGTTGCGGAAGCACTGCTGACCTACGGCCAGTCGTCGTTGCCGGACTCGCCCTGGGCATTCGACCAGCTGCCGCTCTATGCGCAGAAAGAGTGGCAAAAGTTGCCGTTCCATCCGGATGATGTAGCCCGTGCCCGCGTCGGCTCCGTCGTCATCCTCACGCCGGACTAGCAGGACTTATAGCGGCCCTGTTCTCCGCAACCCGCCGAACCTCGACCCGGGTCGCGGGTATTTTCCGTTCTGTCAAACCAGCACTTTAAGGCCAACCAGCACGAACGCGGCGAGAAACAGCGTCTGCAGCACCATTGCGGCCACGGGCGCAGGACCGACGTCGACGAGCACCTTGAGCGAGGTCCGTACGCCGAGCGCCGCGACGGCCGTGAGCAGGCACCAGCCGGCGACCGACCCCAGGATCGACCCGGCCCCGCCGGAACCAGGCCCGCGCTGTTGACGGCGACGAGCACGACGAATGCCACGAGGAACCAGGGCAATAGCGGCTCGCGCACGCCGGACACGGTGCGGCGCCTCGCCACGAAGAGCGAGATCGCGAGCACGACGGGCACGAGGCAGGCGACCCGCATGAGCTTGACGAGCGTCGAGGTGGCGCCGGATTCGTCGGACACGATGTAGCCCGCCCCGACCACCTGGGCGACATCGTGGATCGTGGCGCCGAGGAAGACGCCGGCCGTGCGATCGTCGAAGCCCGCGTAGCTGACGAATACCGGGTAGACCACCATCGCCACGGTGCTGAGTGCGGTGACGGTGGCGACCGTGAGGATCGTGTTGCGCTCATGGTTCTCGTGCGGCGGCAGGACCGATGCGATGGCGAGCGTTGCCGCCGCGCCGCAGATCGACACCGCGCCAGCCGACAGGAGCGAATGGCTGTTACCGAGCCCGCACAGGCGGCCGATCGCCCAGCCGGCGAATATCGTGATGGCAACTGCCGCGGCAACGAGGCTTATGACCGGCCATCCCAGGTCAAGGACATCCGTCGTCGTAATGCGGATTCCGAGCAGGGCCACCCCGGCGCGCAGTACGACGCGGGAGGCGAAGCGGATGCCGGGCATCAGCCGCGCGTCATCGGCCAGGAAATTGAAGGCCATGCCGAACAGCAACGCATACAGCATCGCCGGCCCCCCGAGGCGGGTGCTGATGAAGCTGACGGCGAGCGCTATTACGGCACTCAGGAAAAGTCCGGGCGCCACCCGGCCCGGCCCGGTCACGATCGCGTGCATGATCGAGGGATTGGTTCGCAGCGCCGCGGTGCGTCGATGAAACAGGGTAACAGGCACCTTATTCGACCGGCATTGTTCTTAGCTCGTCGGACTCGGCCGCGGCGGATATGCAGGCGTCCGACGGGTACAGCCGGAACAGCCCGACCGTGACGCCGTTCGTCCAGCCGAACCCGTCCTGCAGCGGGTATTCGCCGCCACCGCCCGGCGTCAGGGTGACGACGTTGTATTTTTCCAGCAGCTTCCCGGTATTCGCGTACACGTTCGTCACGAGCGACAGCCAGCGCTTCGCAATGGTCTCGGCGAGCTCCGGCTGCTCGTAGCGACGCAGTCCCGTCACGGCGATCCATTGCAGGGGCGCCCAGCCGTTCGGCGCATCCCACTGCTGGCCGGTGTCGCGGTTCGTGCTGACCAGCCCCCCGTCTTCGAGCAATTCCTTGCGGACGACCGCCGCAATACTTGCCGCTTGCTCGTCGGTGGCGAGCCCGGCGAAGAGCGGGTACAGAGTCGCGGCGCTCACGTTCCCGAGGCGACGGCGCTCGGTCCACAACCAGTCGTCATAGACGCCGGTCGCCTCGTTCCACAGGTAGCGGTGCATCGCCGAGCGCCGGTCCGCCGCCAGTGTTTCGTACTGGCGCACGCAATCGGAGTCGCCGGTCTCGCGGCAGCCTTCGGCGATCGCCTGCTCGAGTCCGTACAACAGGCTGTTGAGGTCGACGGGGACTATGGACGTCGTCCGCGTGGTCGCGATGGACTCGCCGTCGGCGAACCAGCGGGAGCTGAAATCCCAGCCGCTTTCCGCCGCCGCGCGGAAATCGCGATAGAGACGTGAGCGGTCGGCATCGCTCGCTTCCTCCGCGGCTTCGACGTCCTCGCGGAACGACTCGTCCCGCGGCACATCCCGCGCGTCCCAGTAACGATTGAGCAGCGATCCGTCCGGCATCGTCACGACTCGCCGTGACGCCTGTTGCGGCGTCGACTGCGCGGCACCCTGCATCCAGAACGCATGCTCGGCGCGGAGCTCGGGCAGGAACTCGGCCCAGGCCGTCGCCGGCCGCTCCGGCGCGAGCAGCTCGACCATTCGGTGGAAAAACGGCGGCTGCGAACGGCTCAGGTAGTAGGTGCGATTGCCGTTGGGAATGTGACCGTAGGTGCGAACCTGGTGCGCGAAGTTCATCACCATGTTTCGCCTGAGTTCGGTCTGCTCCGGGCCGAATCCGAGCATGGTGAAGTAAGAGTCCCAGTAATAGACCTCGCGGAAGCGGCCGCCGGGCACAACGTAAGGGTGCGGCAGCGCGAGGCGCGAGGTAGTAAGTTTCCTGCTGTCCGGCCTCGCGGGTCAGGAGCGGCCAGAGCGCGGCAATGTGTTCGCAAATTGCCAATTTGGGGCGGGGCAATCCCTTTTCGGGTTCGACGGCCGCCGGTGCCGCCGGGTTCAGCTCGAAATGACGCATGAGGAAATTCCCCAGCGCCTCCGGCGAGTCGAAGTCGAGGCCCGCAGCACCAGCCAGAATCTCCTGCGGCGGTTGCTTCGGTACCGCGTCGGCCCACTGTTTCGAGTCCACAAAGAGGCCACTCATCGCCACCTTCTCGAAAAAATCCCCGAACAGTTCCGACGGCGGCTGCAAGGCCTCCTTGCTGACTGCGTCGTCCGCGCGGGCGGCGCCCGGCAGGACGAGAACAAGCGCCGCAAAGAGAGCAGGGAATAAGGTGTTACCCGGTAATAGCCTCATGCGGTGCTCCTGCTAATTTGCCAATCGCCTGCGATCCGGAAGCGATCAGTCCAGGACCAGTGAGTAGCTCGTGCTGCGTCCGCCGCCCGTGTTCTTTCGGAGCGCGCCCCGTGCAACAAGTTCATTGATGTCTCGAGTCGCCGTATCCTGTGAACACTTGGCGATCTTTGCCCATTTCGAGCTCGTCAACTTGCCCTCGAACCCGTCGAGGAGCTTGTTGAGCATGGATATCTGGCGGTCGTTCAGCGGTTCCCGGGCGAAGCGCTCCCAGAACCTTGATTTGGCCAAAACGGTCTCGAGTTCGGTATGGCTGTTCTTCAGGGCTCGCAACAGGCATCCGAGAAACCAGTCCTGCCATCGCGTGATATCCGCATCGCCTTTCTGGGTGCGTTCGAGGATGGCGTAATAGTCCTTCCGCTCCTCGCGAATTTGCGCGGACATGCTGTAGCTCCGCTGCCGGTGTTCTTCCGACCGTGACAGTGCCATGTCCGCAATGGCTCTCGCGATGCGCCCGTTGCCGTCGTCGAAGGGGTGAAGCGTCACGAACCAGAGGTGCGCGAGACCTGCGACGAGCAACGGGTGCGTGCTGCCCGGTGCGTCGAACCAGGCGAGGAAGCGATCCATTTCTGCATCGAGCCTTGCCGCCGGCGGTGCCTCGTAGTGAACCCGCTCGCGACCCACCGGCCCGGAAATCACCTGCATCGGGCCGTGACTATCCGTACGCCACGCCCCGACAACGATCGGCCTCATGCCACTGCGGCCGGTGGGGAACAACGCGGCATGCCAGTCAAACAGCCGCTCCCGGCTCAACGGCCGGTCGTGCCGTTCTGTTGCATCCAGCATCATTTCGACGATGCCTTCTACATGCCGGTCCGCCGGCACGAGTCCGGCAATATCCATTCCCAGGCGCCGGGCGATCGAGGATCGGACCTGGTCGGAATCCAGGGTTTCGCCCTCGATTGCGCTGGACTTGACGACGTCCTCGGTCAGGGCGTGCAGGTGTGCCTCCTGTCGAAGGTCGAAGCCCAAGGCCTCCATTCGACCCTGAAACCGCCCTTGTTCCCGCGCCGCGAGAGCGAGCGCTTGCGAGAGCTTGGCCTCGTCCCAATGCAGCTTCGGCCAGCCGGAACGGGCCCAGATGTAGTCCACGACTTTTTCTCCGCAAATCTTGCGGAGAATATGCCTGTTATTCTCCGCAACGGCAAGCTTTATCTCCGCAAGTTCTGCGGAGAATACGGCCGGATTCTCCGCATCGACGCGCACTGACTTGACGAAATGCGATGAGACTGGCCCATCAACAGGTGCTATTATCAGACCTGTCAACAGGGCCTGAGGATTCGGGTATGAGCACAAAATTCTCCAAGGACATTGTTCCGCTGACCGACCTGAAGGCGAATCCCGGCCGTATCGTCAAGCAAGTGACCGATGCGCGTCGGCCTGTGCTGCTTACCAGTCGCGGGCGCGGCGTAGCGGTGGTGCAGTCGGTGACCGACTACGAGATGGCCGAGGAAGAACGCGCGTTCATGCGGGCGGTCGTCGCTGGTCTCGCGGACCTCGACGCTGGCCGGCAGGTCTCACTCGCCGACGCGAAGGCGCGCCTCGGCCTGAAGTAGCCAAATGCCGGTGAAGATCGCCATCCGGTTCGCCGAATCCGCACTTGCCGACCTGGAAGAAGTGCGAGCCTGGTACGCCGGACAAGGCGTGCGCGATGTCGGCGAGCGCCTGCTCCGCGAGATCGTGGCGAGCATAGAGGCGCTGGCGAGGCACCCCGACATGGGCCGAATCGTCCCGGAGTTTGAGCAGGCTTACCTTCGCGAGTTGATCCGGCCGCCGTTTCGAATCGTTTACCGTCGTGATGCCAGGTCCGTGCGTGTCGTCCGGGTATCCGAAGCCGTAACGCAAAAGCGCCGTGAACGCTGGCTGGCGGAGAATGAGGCGGCCATTTCGGCGTACAACGAGCGCGTCGACTCGGACGGTGTCTTCAGCGACGGGCAGCGGAAGTTCTGATGCCGCAGTTCGCCGTGCACCGGAACCCGAATCCGGCAACACGCGCGGCAATTCCGCTCCTGATGGATGTCCAGAGCGAGCTTCTCGACACACTCAATACCCGGGTCGTCGTTCCGTTGTACGTTCCGGCCGCCGTGCAAGATGGCGTCATCGCAACACTGATGCCGCGTATCGAGGTGAATGGCGAGCCCTATATCGCCGTCACGCCTGAGCTTGCCGGTATTTTCAAAAAGTCACTCGGCGTCCAGGTAAGCGATGCGTCTCATCGTCGCTATGACATCATCGCGGCGCTCGATCTCCTTCTCACGGGTATCTGAGTTGTTGGCCGACGGCAGCATCGAACCGAATTAAGGTAACTGTCACCCTATTTCCGCTGACAGGAAGGACCGTATGCCGGCGAGATAGCGCTGCTCGTCCAGCACGTAGGCGTCGTTGTGCCCGCCCTCGAGTTCAAGAAACGCGCGCGGCTCGTTCGCGGCTTCGAAGATGTTCTCGCCATGGTGGTAGGGGATGATCTCGTCATCGCGGCTGTGTACGACGAGGACCGGGCAGCGAACATCGCGGACATACTCGCGCGTTGCATGTTTCAGGCGGCTGAGCCAACGCGCCGGCAGCCACGGATAGAGTTCCTGCGCGATGTCTGGCACCGGGGTGAAAGCGGATTCGACGATCAACGCGGCAGGCCGCGTTCGCGCCGCCAGCCAGGCGGCAATGGAGCCGCCCAGCGACTGCCCGTAGATGACGATATCGTCCGGCGCAATCTTGCGGGCCTCCGTGAGATGGCGCCACGCGGCTTCGGCATCCCGTTGCAAGCCGGCCTCGCTGGCCCGGCCGCCGCTTACGCCATAGCCCCGGTAGTCGATGATCAGTATCGACAAATCCAGGCTCGTGAACTGGCGTATCGACGCCAGCCGATGCGAGATGTTGCCCGCGTTGCCGTGAAAGAACAGCAGCACCCGCGATGACGGTGCACCGATGAACCAGCCGTGCAGCGTTATCCCATCGTCCGTTTCGATGAAGACGTCCTCGTAGTCGAGGCCGATGTCGGACGGGCTCGCCGTCAGTTCCCGGCCAGGAACGTTCGGCAGGTAGAGCATGCTCCGCTGTGACAGGAAGACGAAGGCGACGATCAGCCCGTAAACGGCAGCGACGGTGAGTACGAGCTTGAACATGATTCAGGATTCCGGCCGCTGAGCCTTCTGCAGCTCGCCTGCAACTTCCAACTCGCGAACGCGTTCGAGCTGCGAGGCCATGTCGGATTGCAACTCGTCCACGATGGCTTGAAAGGCCGGTTCGCTTCGCAACTCGCTGAATACCGGGTCATGCAGCAAGTACGCTCGCCAGAAGACCCGCCAGCCTTCGTCAACGGCACCGCGCAAGGTCTCGAACGCTTGCTTCGGCTTACCCTGCATGACGTAAATCCTGACATCCGTGATCCCGTATCCGAAGTTTCCCAATCGAGGCTGGCTCCTGAGGTGCTCGAGCGAGCTGATCAGGAGCTGATCGGCGCGCTCATCTTCCCCGATTACCCGCAACGCATACGCCAAATCCACAGCAGCGACATAGTTAGTGTCGTCCATTTCAAATTCATTTCGCAAAGTCGGGTACACCGTTTCGTATCGAGAGACGGCTTTATCGGCACGGGATTCCTGCAAGTCACGCAAACTCAGGGCCCATAGCGCATGCGTCATATCTGGAATCTCGGTCAGCAGCGCCTCCGCATCGCTAGCTGCGCCCGCATAATCGCCTTGCCCTATTTTTGAATAGAGGACGGCCAGGCTGGCGTTACTTCCGCTTCCGGGTCTCGATCGGGCGGTGTCAATCCATGATTCCGCACGTTGATTGTCGCCGAGGTCTGACCATAAGGCGCCAAGGTATGCTGCGAACTGTGAATTGTCAGGATCGATTGCAGCCGCTCTTCCGATATGAATTACCGCTTCGTCCAGTCGACCCTCGGCGATCCACTTGAACTGACCCAACAAATAATGCCCGACCGCGAAATCCGGGTTGTCCCGGACCACTGATTCATAGACACGTCCGGCTTCGTCGTAGCGTCCCAGGCCTTCCAGCGCAAATCCGAGCTTGAATCGGGCGACGTGCGACAGCGGATCCAGGCGGACACCTTCGCGAAACACCTCGAGCGCCTCTTCATGGCGTCCCTGGCCGACCAAAAACTCGCCATACCATTGGTAGCCCGTCGAGTATCCCGGCGCCAGGTCGATGCCCTTCTTGTAAAGCTGTTCCCTGGACTCCGGATCGTCGACGACCTCCGACATGGATATGTAGGCTTCACCGAGATGCGGATTGATCGCCAACGCTTTCTCTATCCAGGGCTTTGCCAGCGTTCGTTGTTCGACCAGTGAGGCATCACCGTAGAAGGCTTGCAGGATGTGGGCATCCGCAAGTCCCACGTATGCGAGTGCGTACTCCGGATCGAGTTCAATGGCTTTCGTGAACTGCTGTTCTGCTTCCTTGAGCGCCGCACTGGTACGCACCTCCATCGACTGCCGGCCGCGAAAGTAAGCTTCCAGGGCAGCAAGGTTTCCGGTCGGCGCGGTGTCAAGCTGTCCTTCTTCAGCGGGTGACAACGCAGCGTTCAGGGATTCGGCAACCGCCGTCGCGATTTCACTCTGAATGGCGAAGATGTTCGCTGTCGTAAGCTCCCGATCGTAGGTATCTGCCCACACGTGGGCATCGGTTGCCACGTCAATCAGCTGCACATTGATGCGAATTCGATCGCCGGCGCGCTGCACACTACCTTCGAGGATATTCGCAACTCCCAGGACGGACCCTATTTCTCTTATGCTCTCGGACGTTTTACGGAACCTCTCGACGGAAGTTCGCGAAATCACAACCAGCGAGCCAATCCGTGCAAGTTGGGTGAGTATGTCGTCATGAATGCCGTCGACAAAGTAGTTATCGTCGTCGCGGGAACTTCGATTTGCAAAAGGCAGTACTGCAATTGAGGGCTTCAGGGTTGCATTCGCAGTGCGTGTGGCGTCCGGGTGGGTTGTTGCAGAATCTTCCAATGTCCCGGTCGCCGGCGTATTTGGCACCGGCTGGGTTGCCGGCATCAGCCGGTCGATGGCAACTGCGGCGATCGCCAGTACGAGCAGTACGCCTGTCAGGATACTGATTTTCCGTCCGGTTAGAGACGCGGTCCTGCTCTCGCTGTCCGAGTCGCTTGTTCGTATGAGCCCTTCTGGCGTCAATTCGTAGAGCCAGGCTAGAGCCAGCGCCACCGGCAAGCCGAGAATCAGGACTGCAAGAACCAGCCGAAGCCATAGTGGCGGCAACTCGAACGCGTTGAACAAAAGTTCAGCGACCTGCAGGATGATCCAACAGGAGACGAAGTAGAGAACGCCGACCTTGAATACGTTACGGCGCCTGAGTTCCCCGATGAACGACATGATCATATGACTACCGCTGCCGATCGGCGGATCATGGCGGAATCAGCAAAAGTTGTCGACGGACCTGGAGCGTGAGCGATCCGGCGTGAATATGTCTTCGATACGACGGGAGAATAGGCGGATAAGGTGACAGTTACCCTAATTCCCCGGGGCCCGGCGATTCTCATTTACTCGAGGAATTAGGGTAACTGTCTAACTAGGGTAATTGTCACCCTAATTCCTGAGCTCCCCGAGCGCCACCGCGGCGCGGGATGCGCGCCGCGGGTACTTGCGGCCGTTCAGGATGCCGCCGATGAAGCTCGGCCGCACGAGGTAGTGATAGCTCACGAGCAGGATCGCGAGCGTCGCGGCCACGATCAGCGGGAACTTGAGGCTCCAGTGCAAGGGAAGATCCCGCAGCAGCACCTGCAGCCCGAACACGATCGGCATGTGCGCGAGATAGAGCCAGTAGGACGAATCGGCGAGGTAGCGGCGGACCGGGCTCGCCTTGCTGCAGTACCTCAATGCGGCGCCGACCAGGCCGAACACCCAGTACCAGATCGAGAAGGTGTACGCGGCCGTGTACGCGAGGCGGCTCCACGCCGGGCCGTCGAGCGCGGTGAGGTTCGCCATGTCGGGCGTCAGGCCCACGAGCGACAGGCACAGCGCGGTGAGAAACACCGCCGCCGCGAGATTGACGAAGCACTGCCGGCGAAATACCTCCAGCAACGCGGTCTGCCGGTGTAGCAGCCAGCCGAGCACGAACGCGGTGCCGAAACCGGCGAGCGCCGGGAGCTTCGGCGTGAAGCCGGTGTCGGGCGTCGGCAGTCCGAACCACAGCATCCAGGCCGCGTCCTTATAAAGGACGGCGAAGAGCGGGGCGGCAAGCACGAGCGGCGCGAGATAGCTGGCAAGGCCCGCGCACAGCAAGGCATCGACGCGCGCGCGCAGGGCGCCGTTCGGATCGACGAAGCGGACGAAGGCCGCCCGGACGGCCAGCGCCAGCGCATAGAAGATCCACAGGTAATACAGGAACCACAGGTGTATGAGCGGAAAGCCCTGCGGCATCGTCGACGCGCCTGCGGCCGCGGCGGCTTCGCCGAAGGTCCGCGTGAGCCCGACGATCACGATATAGATGGTCGGCGGCGCGAGCAGCAGCCAGCCGGCGACCATCGGCACGAGTATCCGCTTCGCCCGGTCCTTCAGGAACGCGCGCGGGCCGCGGCGCTCGAGGAGCAGGTGTGCGAAGAAGCCCGCGAGCAGGAAGAACAGGCTCATGCGGAAGACGTGGATCACGTAGAACGTGACGGCCAGCGTCGTGCTTTGCGAAGGATCCTGCGCCGGGATGAACATGAAGAACGACATCGTGGCGTGCAGCACGATGCCGAGCAGCAGCGCGAAGCCGCGGGCCGCATCGAGCGCGTGGAACCTGTCGTGAGACAGGCTTTCGTAGGATGGATTTTCGTGGGACATGATTCGTGACTCCTAAATGAAGTCTTTCTTGCGGGACTGAGCGTAGAAGGCAAGGCCGAGGGCGAGTACGGACACGGCCGCCTCGCTGCCGAGGATCGTGAGGACCGTCGGGCTCCACACGACCACCGGGCCCTGGATGTGTTCGGCTATCCCCGGCAGGCCGGTCACGACGCTCATGAAGACCGGCACCGTCAGGTTCGTGATCAGGATGCCGGCGACGGCCCAGGCTTCGTGGCCGGTGACCAGCATCAAGGCCACCAGGATGCAGAAGTTCGCGAGGAACAGGCCGATCATCGCGACGGTGAGCGGCATCTCGCCGTTCGGCGGCGGGTCGAACGCGAGGTTGAAAGAGATGGCGACGGCCGCGAGAACCAGCACCGGCACCAGGAACGCGATCAGTGCGGCGAGAACTTTTGCCGTCGTGTATTGCAGCGGCGACACCGGCAGGCTCAGCACGAACAACAGGGATTTTTCCTTGCGCTCGGCCAGGATGCCGTACATCGCGATGAAGACGCCGAGCGCGACGATCGTGGTCATGAACATGATCAGCCCGATGATGCCGTGCAGCCCGGACACGAGCAGCGAGGCGACGCCGGCGACGGTGCTGCCTACGATCATCCAGCGATACAGGTACAGGTCCTTGGCGACGAGGCGCCAGATCATTGAGGAGTTCATTCGCCGCGCTCCTTGCGGTTGTGCATCACGGTGGCGATGAAGATTTCCTCGAGCGTCATGCGCTGCACGTCCCGAACGCTCGCGCCGGCGCGAGCGTAGTGCGCGTCGAGTTCGGGTGTGTACGCATTGGTCGTCACGAGGGCGGCCTGACCGTCCCGTGAAATCTTGGTGACGCCGGCTGCGTCGGGCAGCGTCGTGTCAACAGGGACGTCGAGAGACAGGCGGCGCCAGCGATCCAGGAACACTTCCTTGTCGTTCGAATCGACGACGCGGCCGCGGTCGATGAAGGTGATCTGGTCCGAGATCTGTTCGACGTCGACGGTGTTGTGCGAGGAGAACAGGATGGAGCGCTCGTCGTCCTTCAGGACGTCCATGAACTCGGCGAGCACTTCGTGCCGCGCGACGGGATCGAGCCCCGAGGTCGGTTCGTCGAGCACGAGCAGGCGCGGGCGACGCGCGAGCACCAGCAGCAGCGCCGCTTTGACCTGCTCGCCGTGCGAGAGGCTGCGGATGCGTTGCTCCGGGCGCAGGTAGAAGCGCTTGAGCAGCGTCGCCGCATAAGCCTCGTCCCAGCCCGGGTAGATCGACTTCACGAACGCCATGTGCCAGGCGAGCGTGGCGCCTCCGAAGAGCCGCATGTCGTCGGAGAGGAAGCCGATGTCCTGCTTCGCGCGAACCTGGTCTGCCGGCATCGCATGGCCGAGGACGCGGACCTCGCCCTCGTCCTGTTGCACGAGGGACATCAGGATGCGGATGGTCGTGGACTTGCCGGCGCCGTTCGGGCCGACGAGTCCCATGATCTGGCCCTGCTCGAGGGACAGCGAGATCGCGTCGAGCCGGAAGAAATCGTAGCGTTTGCTGACGCCGTGGAAGTCGATCGCCGGGATGCTCATGTCTTGTTCTTTCCTGCTTTGTGGTGAACAGTGCGGAGGCGTGCCTCGAGCGCTTCGGCGTCGAGGTCGAGGAGGCGCGCGATGTCCACCGCGGCCGCCAGGTGCTCGTCGAGTTCCTGCTCCTTGAGGCTGGTGCCGAGGTTCGCGTCCTCGGCGACGAAGGAGCCCTTGCCCTGGCGGGTGACGATCACGCCGGAGCGCTCGAGCTCCAGGTAGGCGCGCTTCACGGTGATCACGCTGACGCGCAGGTCGATCGCAAGTGCCCGGATGGACGGGATTTCCTGGCCCGGGAGCCAGTCGCCGGTCGCGACGCGATGGCGGATCTGCTCCATGATCTGGAGGTACATGGGGCGGCGGTCCGCCTGGGAGATTGAGAGCATAGTGTGCATATAGACATATACACTATGCACGATCAGGAAGCCGAGCGCAAGCGGGGTCAGAGTACATTTGCTAGGGAAATGTACTCTGACCCCCAATATCTTTCGGTCTTGTCAGCCAATTCTTTCGTTTTCTTTCGCTGTCGCTCTTTCGACATTAGTGCTTGGATACAGCTATGAAAGCAAAGCGCCGGTTTGTCACCTGGCGCTACTCCTGGGGGAAACAGCAATGAACGCTAAACATGAGCAAACCTTGCAACGGCATTGGCTCACCCGGGCGCTCCATGCCTGCGTCGCAGTCTGCCTGTCGATCGTCGTATCGCCCGTCACCCACGCACAGGACGAGGCCGCGTCGGACGACTCGGTCGAGGAAATCCTGGTTACCGGCAAGCGCGGGAGCCTGTTGAGGAGTCTCGACAGCAAACGAAATGCGCGCGCCATAAGCGATTCAATCGCAGCCGAAGAGCTCGGACGATTTCCGGATGCGAATGTCGCCGATTCGCTGTCGCATGTTCCCGGCGTGACGGTCAGCAGAACGCGGAATGGCGAAGCACAGTACGCCAATATTCGCGGCCTGGGACCGGAGTTCAGCGTCGTTACGCTGAACAAACGCATCCTCGCGACCGACGATACGGGCCGCAACTTCGCCTTCGACGTGATGCCGTCCGAAATGATCAGCGGCGCGGATGTCTGGAAGTCGGCCGAAGCGAGGGAAACCGAAGGCAGCACCGGCGGCTTGATCGATCTCAAGTCGCCCCGGCCGCTGGATATGCCGGGCTTGCAGAGTTCCTGGACGGCGACCGGCAACTACAACGATCTTTCGGACGAAGTCGGCGGCAAGATCAATGGCGTGATCAGCAATACCTTTGCCGACGACACTTTCGGCATCATCGCCGGCGTCATCTATTCTGAAGGCACCCGTCGCTCTGATGACATGTTCGACAACTTCTTTTTTGGTGTTGGTGACGAACGTGAATACGACATCAACGAGGACGGAGAGATAAGCCCGGACGAACAGAACATTGTCATGCCGGGCTCCTACGCCCTGGGCGCATGGGAAAATGATCTTGAACGAATCGGACTGACGACAACCTTGCAATGGCAGGCGACCGATCGCCTGCTGCTGAGCGCCGACGTGATGTACACAGAGCTGGGTTCCGACACGGTCGGCTACACGGAATCCTTCTATATGGAGGAGTATCCAGGGACGATTCTCCAACATCGTCATGGACGGCAACGTCATCACCGCGGTTGACGTCGAGGAAGTCACGATGGAAGTGGTCACACTGGACGAGCACCGGACCGTGGACACGTCGATGGTCGGCCTGAACGGCGCATTCGACCTGACCGACCGACTCGTAATCACCGGTGACGTGTACTGGTCCGAATCGGAAAGGGACGGTGGCGGCAAGGACACCTTTGTCGTCGCCGGCGCACCGGGCCCACATACCGGGCATTTCGAGCTGAACAATGGCGGCCTGCCGGACTACATCCCGAATTGGGAAGGTGGCAGGACCTCCGATGATTTCGGCAACGATGACTTTGCGCCGCACTGGGCCTTCCGTGGCGGCGACGATGTGCAGGACGAGGTTGTCGGCGCGAGCCTCGATGCCAACTACGAGTTCGATTTTGCCTCTTTCGACTCGGATTTGGATTTCGGTGTCGTTTTCACCGCTCGCGACAAGAGCAAGATGGCGTTCGACAACGAAGAACTCGGTGCGTGTAACTATTGCGGTTACCCGTACTTTTTCGGTGAGGTCGGCGCGGACGTCGTTCGTCCTTTTCCGTACGACGATTTGTTCGACGGCGACGGTGCGAACGTTCCGCGGTCTTTCCCGATTTTCGATATTCCGGCCTATGGCGCCGGGCTGGCCGCGTCGGACGGCCAGACCCTGACCGACTATCTGGGAAATGTAAGGACCTTCGGCCCGAACGAGTCCGACCTGTGGGCGCCGGTCCTGAACCCCGTCAACTCGTACACGATCGACGAGGACACGACCGCGGCATTCGTCCAGTTGAACCTGGCGGACGACAACTGGTTTGCGAATGTCGGTGCCCGGTACGTCCAGACTGACGTTACCTCCAGCTACTCGTACAACGAAATCTTGTCCATCACGATCGTCGATCCGAACGTGCCCAATCCGCAATGGATCGTCGTTCGTTCCGAAAGCGCGGACCAGACGGCAAGCGGCGACTACGACAAGGTTCTGCCGTCGCTGAATGTCGGCTTCTATCTGCGCGAAGAGTTGTTGCTGCGCGTTGGCCTGTCGCAAACCTTGTCGCGCCCGACGCTCGACCAGATGGCCCCGCTGACCACCGACTCTGCGCAATCCGGCGTCTTCGAGATGGAAATCTCGGGCGATCCGGGTATCGAGCCGGTGTTTGCCGATAACTACGATCTTTCGCTCGAGTGGTACTTCGCCGAAGGCAGCCTCGTCAGCGCGGCGCTGTTCTGGAAGGACCTGGAAGGTTTCATCACCACCCAGACAACGACGGAAAACATCGCTGGCGAGAATTTTCGGGTGACCCGGCCCATCAATGGCGATACCGCGGAAGTGGAAGGTATCGAGTTGGGCGTGCAAAAGGTATTCGATAGCGGCTTTGGTCTCGCAGCAAGCTATACCCACACGGATTCCAAGACCATTGTCGACGGAACCGATACCGGCGGTCTGGTCGGAGTTCCTGACGAGTCCTATTCGATTACGGTGTTCTACGAAAGCGACAGGATCAGCACGCACATCGGCTACGATTACACGGGTGACTCCGTAGCAGATCCGTTCAGCCCGTTGGGCGAGGGTTTCGTCACATCTCGCGAAGATTACGACATGATGACAGCCTCGTTCCGCTATCACCTGACGGACGAACTGACCTTGTTCGCGGAAGGGTTCAACCTGCTGGATGCGATCAATGAAACCTACGCAGGCCGACCGGATCTTCCGAGCTCGATTCAGTACTCCGGTCGTACGTATCTGTTCGGCGCAACCTACGGTTTCTAGACTGTGGTGAGGTTACTGCCGAATCGAGGGTTAGTTCCGATCCTCGATTCGGTGATGCTTGGAGCTGCGCATGCGACACCGGAATCCGCTTTGTCCCTTATCACATGCGCCGTTTGCGTGTGCCTGGCCGTCGGCGCCTGCACCTCCGGCGACGAGGTGTACCCGATCAGAGTCGGGGAAACTCGCGCTTGAATTCGATTCGAGCATGCAGTCCAGGCTCAGTACGGGAACCGGCGCATCCGATGCGAATGGACCGGGTTTTTCAGCCAGCGAGTTCATAGTCGCCGACGGAAAGGAGGTCAGGGATTTCGCGCTGACGGAGACTTTCGACAGTGAGACGGAAGGGCAACTGGGTCCAGGAGTCCGCCATGTCCTGGTCGGCCAGTCGGAAGGGCGTATAGAAAAGCGCGTCGAGGTAACTGCGTACGAGAAGTTTCCGGACATGCTCACGATGCGGGTTGAGTACCAGAACAACTCGGGCGAACCGATAAGCATCTCGAAATGGGTCAACAGCGCGCACGCACTGGCGCCGGGCGGGGGCGAGCCTGCGTTCTGGTCGTTCCAGGGTGCGTCCTATGAGGACCGTCGTGACTGGGTGATGCCACTGGCTGTCGGCTTCAGCCAGGACAACTACTTCGGCATGAACGCCAGCGACTACGGCAGCGGCACGCCGGTGTCGGATGTCTGGCGGCGGGACATCGGTATCGCAGTCGGTCACCTGGAGACCGTCCCGAAACTCGTTTCCCTGCCCGTCCGCTACCTGGAACCCGCGCGGGGCGCCGAGCTATCGGTCGAATACGAGTACGATTTCGAAGTTGCACCGGGCGAGACCATTTCGACGTTCGAGACCTTCATCCATGCGCATGCGGGCGACTACTATGCTGCGCTGAAAAACTATCGGCACGCGATGGCAATGAAGGGCCTGAAAATCGGAGAAGTACCCGATTCCGCGTACGAGGCAAGCTGGTGTGCCTGGGGATACGAGCGAAACTTCACGGTAGATGAAGTAACCAACACCTTGGCGAAAGCCAGGGAGCTGGGCCTGAAATGGGCGGTCGTGGACGACGGCTGGCAAACGGCCGAGGGCGACTGGTACCTGCATCCCGATAAATTTCCCAACGGCGCCTCCGACATGCAGTCCCTGGTCGGCGAGATCAGGGCCGCGGACCTGAAAGCGAAACTCTGGTGGGCGCCGCTGGCTGTTGACCCGGGCACCGACCTCATCAAAGAACACGAAGACATGTTGCTGCTGAACGAGGACGGATCCCGCCAGGACATCACGTGGTGGGACAGCTACTACCTCTGCCCGGCCTACGACAAGACCATCGAGTACTCGAAGGGCCTGGTTACCCGTTACATGAAAGAGTGGGGCTTTCAAGGCCTGAAGATCGATGGGCAGCACCTGAATGGCGTCCCGAAGTGCTACAACCCGAAACACCATCACGAACGGCCGGAAGAATCCGTGGAGAAGCTGCAGGACTTCTGGAGCGAGATCTACAAGACGGCCTTGAGTATCGACAAGGAGGCCGCTGTTGAAATCTGCCCCTGCGGCACGTCGTATGCGTTTTTTAACCTGCCGTCCATGAACCAGAGCGTTGCCTCCGATCCGCTTTCATCATGGCAAGTCAGGCTGAAGGGCAAAACAATCAAAGCGCTCGCCGGCGAATCGGCCGCTTACGCCGGCGATCACGTCGAATTGAGCGATGGGCAGAACGACTTCGCCTCCACGGTCGGCATTGGTGCGGTAGTCAGCACGAAGTTCACCTTGCCCAGCGACAACATTGCCGCCGAACCGCTGCTGTTGACAGCGGAAAAGGAAGCCGTCTGGAAAAAGTGGATCGACATCTACAACGAGAAGATGCTGCCAAAGGGAGAATACCTTGGCGAGTTGTATGACATCGGGTTCGATATCCCGGAGGCACACGCGGTCGGGAAAGACGGCTCCATCTTCTATGCGTTCTTCGCAAAGACCTACAGTGGCGACATCGAGCTGCGCGGACTGGGTTCGGGCGAGTACCAGCTGACCGACTACGTCAACAACAAGAGCCTCGGAACTGTCAGCGGTCCCGTCGCACGTATCCAGGTCAAGTTCGACAAGAACCTGTTGCTCGAAGCAAGGCCGGTCGACCAGTCATAACGAGGGGACCCGTGAAGCAGCTCAACTATTCGATACCAGTACACTGGGTCGCTGCCGTCCTGGCAGCGTTGTGCCTGACCGCTTGCCAGCCGGAGGCGGAATTCTATTCACGCGAGGATTTTGCACGCGTGAGAGAAAGTGGATGCACACACGCATCTGAATACGACGGATACGACCCTGATCGAGCAGGCCATTGCCGACAACTTCGAACTCCTGACCGTCAATGTCGACTATCCGGATTTTCCGCTGGTCGCGGATCAGTACAAGGTCGCCCTTGCCCTGGCCGAAAAGTATCCGGATACCGTCAAGTTTGCTGCGTCATTCAGCACGGGGGGCTGGGAGGCGCCCGGTTACACCGACAAGGTAATAGACCAACTTCGCGAGGCACGCCAACGCGGCGCCGTGGCCGTGAAAGTGTGGAAGAACATCGGCATGGAGGTGCGGGACAGCAAGGGTGAACTGCTGATGGTCGATGATTCGAGGCTGGATCCGATTTTCGCGTTTCTCGAATCGGAAGGTATTCCATTCATCGGCCACCAGGGCGAACCCCACAACTGCTGGTTGCCGCTGGACGAGATGACCGTCAACAATGATCGTGAATACTTTCGCGAACATCCCCAGTACCACATGTACCTGCACCCGGAGATGCCGAGCTATGAGGAGCAGATGGCGGCCAGGGATCGGCGCCTGGAAAAAAACGGCGACATAAGATTCGTTGGTGCTCACCTCGCCAGTCTCGAATGGAGTGTCGACGAAATGGCGATATTCCTCGAAGGGCATCCTCGAGCTTTCCTCGATATGGCGGCCCGCTTCGGGCAGTTGCAATACCAGTCGAAAGAGAACCTGGACCGGGTACGGGATTTCATCATCAAGTACCAGGACCGGCTGATCTACGCGACGGACGCCACGACGCTCGCTGACGATGACAGTTCCGAGGTACGCGAGGAGGTGCGCGAGAAGTGGCTTGCGGACTGGCTGTACCTGACCAGCGACGAGACGATAACGGTCCCCGAGGTTGATGGCGAGTTTTCGGGACTGAAGCTTCCAAGAGCAGTCGTCGACAAACTCTATTTCGCCAATGCCAGGGCCGCATTCGCCATCGTCCCCGCGGACAAGTCGTCAGTCGGCGGCACCGGCCAGTGAAAGGCAAGCTGTGGCTGACCTATGCCCTGGTGACGATGGTTTTCTGGGGCATTTGGGGGGCGTTCACGGGCATGTCCGCCCAGAACGGTTTCCCCGAAACCCTGGTGTACTGCGTCTGGGCACTGACCATGATTCCACCGGCACTGGTCGCGCTCAAGCTCATCGACTGGAAGCTCGAGTTCGATTCACGGTCGATCCTGCTGGGTTCGATCATCGGCCTCTTGGGTGCGGGTGGGCAGATGGTCCTGTTCTACGCGCTGACCGTAGGTCCGTCGTACCTGATCTTCCCGGTCATCTCGCTGTCACCGATTGTCACCATCGGTTTGTCTTATGTGCTGCTCAAGGAACGCACCGGCTTGCTCGGGGCTTTGGGAATACTGCTCGCGCTGATTGCGTTGCCCCTGTTCAACTATTCGGAGCCGGGCCAACCGGGCGACTACGGCACGGCGTGGTTCGTGCTCGCACTTCTGGTGCTCTTCGCCTGGGGGCTGCAGGCGTACTTCATGAAGCTTTCGAACAGGACCATGCACGCAGAGAGCATCTTCTTCTACATGATGCTGACCGGCCTGTTGTTGACACCGGTGGCGCTGTACATGACCGACTTTTCGCAAGCGATCAACCGGGGTCCGAGTGGCCCTCTGCTCGCCGCCGCGATCCAGATCCTGAATTCCATCGGCGCGCTGTGCCTCGTTTATGCCTTTCGCTATGGCAAGGCCATCGTTGTTTCGCCGATGACCAACGCCGGTGCGCCGCTGATCACGTCGATCATCGCGCTGGTCATTCTCGGCCTGGTACCTTCGACCCTTACCATCACGGGAATCGTGCTGGCCTTGATCGCCGCTTTCCTGTTGGCGATCGAACCCGAAGAAAGCGGGACGGCGCGGCCATGAGATCCATCCTGGAAATCATACGCAGGCACAAGGCGGGTCAGCCTGTCGGCATCTATTCCGTGTGTTCCGCCCACCCGCTGGTGATCGAAGCGGCGCTGCGACGGGCGGGCAAAGACGGGACGGTGGCGCTGGTCGAGGCGACATCCAACCAGGTGAACCAGGACGGCGGGTACACCGGCATGCTGCCCGCGGACTTCCGTGAGCTGGTCTACCGCCTGGCGGACGCTGCCGGCTTCCCGCGGGCGAAAGTCGTGCTCGGCGGCGATCACCTCGGACCCAATTGCTGGCAAGCATTGCCGGCCGAAGAGGCGATGAGAAAGTCCGAGATCCTGGTCAGCCAGTACGTAAGTGCGGGCTTTCGCAAGATTCACCTGGATTGTTCCATGTCTTGCAAAGGCGACCCCGTACCGCTGGGTGACCTGGAGGTAGCTGCGCGGGCGGCTCGCCTGTGCGCGGTTGCGGAACAGAGCTGGCAGGACACCGGCGGTGAACCGCCGGTGTATATCGTGGGTACCGAGGTGCCGGTGCCCGGCGGCGCGACCGAGGAACTGGAAGAACTCCAGGTAACCAGCGCAGGCGCCGCAACCGAAACCATCCGTGTTCACCGGGAAGCTTTTGCGGCTTTAGGCGTCGGGCCGGCATGGGACCGTGTAATCGGCCTGGTCGTGCAGCCCGGTGTCGAGTTCGGTCACGACCACGTCGTCGACTACCGGCCTGACAAAGCCCGATCGCTGAGCAGGGCCATCGAAGACTACCCACAGATGGTTTTCGAAGCGCACTCGACGGACTATCAGGTTCCGTCGAATCTGCAGTCGCTGGTAAGCGATCACTTTGCAATCCTGAAGGTCGGGCCGGCACTGACGTATGCGCTGCGAGAAGCTTATTGGGCGCTGGACCAGATCGAAGAGGAATGGGTCGGCGAGGATCGTGCAGTACAACTTCGAAAAACGGTCCTGAGCGCCATGCAGCAGGAGCCGAAGTACTGGGCGAACTACTACACGTCGCGCGGCACCCGGTTGGCACTGGACATGCAATACAGCCTCAGTGATCGCATCCGGTACTACTGGACAATGCCCGGTGTCGACGATGCGGCGGACCGACTGCAGAAAAGCCTGCTGGCTTCGCCACCGCCACTCACGCTGATCATGCAGCACCTGCCCGCGCAGTACTCGGCGATAAGACGAGAAGAAATCGGCAACAATCCCAAAGAGCTGGTCATGCACAAGATCGACGAAGTATTGCTTCAATACTCGAACGCATGTGCGCAGGGGACCGGGGAAGGCTCATGAACTACCTCGGCTACTCGGAAAAGCGCCTCAAGGAACTCGACGGATACTGGACGGCGAAGGAGATCGAACAGCAACCGGCCAGTTGGAGGCGGACGCATGCCTACCTGACTGCAAATGCTGCACGGATTCGCGAATTCCTGGAGCCGTTGCTCGCGCGCGATGACCTGCGCATCATCCTGACGGGTGCCGGAACGTCGGCATTCGTCGGGAGCTGTCTTGCACCGTCGTTGTCCAAAATACTGGGCAGGCAGATCGAAGCAATCCCTACCACCGACCTGGTCTCCGGCCCGGAACACAATCTTCACCGCAATGTTCCGACCTTGCTCGTGTCATTTGCCCGCTCCGGGAACAGCCCGGAAAGCATGGCAGCCGTGGAACTCGCCAGCTCGATGCTGGATGAATGCCATCAGCTGATCGTTTCCTGCAATGCGGAAGGCGACCTGTTCGGCCTGTGCAAGGACCGGCCCAATTGCCTTGCGCTGCTCATGCCGGAAGAAACCAACGATCGTGCATTCGCCATGACATCCAGTTTCAGTTGCATGCTGCTGGCTGCCATTGCGGTCTTTACCGGCATAGAAGCATTTGGCGCGAGCGTTGCACGCGTTTCGTCGCTGGTTGAAGATTTCATACGCACCCGAAACGATTCAATCCGCGCGCTGGCCGACCACAATTTCAGCCGCGTGATCTACCTGGGCAGCAACGGGATGGCCGGCCTCGCAAGAGAGGCCAGTTTGAAACTCCTCGAGTTGACCGACGGCCGGGTACTTACGATGCACGAATCCTCGCTCGGCGTCCGCCACGGCCCGAAGTCAGTGCTCAACGAAGATTCGCTGGTCGTCCTGTTCATGTCCGCCGATCCCCACACGCGGAAGTACGATACCGACATACTCCGCGAGCTGGTTGCCGATCGGCAGGTAAAGAAGATCGTTGCACTCACGTCCATAGCAGAGCCGCTGCTTGGCCGCGCCGAGCATTTCACCATCGGTACGCGGAGAAAAGCTCAGCGACCTGGAACTGCTTTTCCCCTACGTGGTGTTCGCTCAAATGTATGGTTTTCACCAGGCGCTGAAGATCGGTAATCGCCCGGACAACCCGAGTGCTGCAGGTACTGTCAACCGGGTCGTGAAAGGCGTAAATATTTATGCCTGCACGAGCTAGCGCAAGCGAAATAACATGTATCTCGGCGTAGATGGCGGCGGCACCAAGACGGCATTCGCGATCATCGATGCAAACGGCGAAGTGCTGGCCGAGCACCAGGAGTCGGGCTCGTACTATCTCGACATCGGCCTCGACGGCCTCGCGGAGCTGTTGCATACGGGCGTACGGGCGACACTGGATCGGGCCGGCCTGACGATTGACGATATCCGCTACGCGTTCTTCGGCCTTCCCACGTACGGCGAGGACAGCGCAGTCACGTCGGAGCTCGATTCGCTGCCCGCGCGGTTCCTTACTGACGGCAACTATCGGGTCGACAACGACATGGTGTGTGCCTGGGCGGGCTCCCTGGCCTGCCAGGACGGGATCAACCTCGTCGCCGGAACCGGATCCATCGGTTTTGGCCGCTACCGGGGCCGATCGTCCCGTTGCGGCGGATGGGGCGAAGTCTTCGGCGACGAGGGTTCGGCATACTGGATTGCGTGCCGCGGACTGCAGCTTTTTTCGAAGATGAGCGATGGCCGTGCCGTGCGCGGCCCCCTGTACGACCTGGTACGCAGCGAATTCAGCCTGGTCCAGGACCTCGACCTGAGCACACTGGTGCTGCTGAAATGGAATTCAGCACGGAGCCGAATCGCGGATGTTGCCCGGCTGATGTTCGCGGCGGCTCACGCGGGCGACGAACAGGTAATTGCGTTAATCAGCGACGCGGCCGACGAGCTCGTGGAAATCGTGGATTCGATTCGCCGGAACCTCGGTTATCCCGCGGAAGAGGAAGTGCGCGTGTCGTACTCCGGTGGAATCTTCAAAGGCGGCGACCTGATTCTCTCGGCGTTCGAAGACAGCCTGCGCACCACCGGTGCAATGTACAGGCTGTGCAAGCCCGTGTTCCCGCCGACCATCGGCGCCGCTCTGTATGCGGCGGTCCTGGATAATTTTGATCCGTTGAAGAAAAGGCTGGCAGGCCTGGCCGTCTGACGACGAGACGTTGCTGCGAGTTTTCAGCAGAGGGAGGTCAAATGCAGCGCAGAACGTTTCTCAAGGTCGGCAGCGCCGCGGCATTGACTGGCGGTTTCGGCGTAAGACCTGCCGAGGCCAGGGTTCCCGCGCATAACTGGGATGGGTACGACTTTGGCGCCGGCCCTCCCGTAAGCGATCGACTTTACCAAGGGCCGTTTCCACAGTACGCACCGGAAATCGTGGTGCCGGGCAGCTACGTGGTTTCCAGCACCACGCCCTCCAGGGATACCGGTACCCAACTTCGGCATGGGGCTAGTGACCTATGTCTGCGATGAGGCAGGCCCGCCGAAGGTAGCCGGGGAGTCCCTGCGCACGTCGCTGGAAAAGCTCGCGAAACTGCCGATCGGCGACAAGTTCTACCTGCGGGTCGACTGGCGCGATATCCAGCGGCAGCCGGGCCGACTGGACTTCCCGGAGCACTGGAAGTCGGCGTTCGCTATAGCGCAGGAATACGACAAGAAAGTCGGCTTCCGGATCCAGTTGATGAGCCCGGAGATCAAGCCACATTCGTGTCCGGACTTCGTTGCCGACAAGATACCCTTCGAGCGCCTGGGTACAACCACGTGAAATCGGCCTGCCCGGAAAAGTGCACTACATGCCGCGCTACGACCATCCGGCGTTCATGAGCGCATTCAAGGAACTGGACGATCTGCTGGCGGATCAATACAACGGCAGTTCCAGCGTCGAGTACGTCGATACCTGCATGTATGGATTTTGGGGCGAAGGGCATACGTGGCCCTTCGATGGCCACCGGTTCCCCGACAACACTACCGCTGAAAATACCTTCATCGAGATGTTCGAACATCAGCGAAAGAATTGGGACAGGACACCACTCTGTACCAATACGCAACCGGACTGGAGCCAGGTAGGGAACTCGGAGATTCTCGATCGCACGGTTCGATCGGGAAACTGGTTACGCACCGATACCATTTACGTCGAGAACACGCAGATCGATGCGCTCGGCAATCGCCCTCCATGGATTGCGGCAACGATCGAACAGGGTATCGCCGATGGAACTCCGGAGACCCTGGATATCAGGGACGGAATTCCGCGAACAGAGAGCATCGTTGCACACGTCAAGGATCTGGGTGCGAATTACTTTTCCCTGTGGAACTGGCAAAGTATTTCGGCTGACAAGATCCAGCGCTACTACGAACAGTTTCCGGAGGCCATCGACGACCTGGCCCGTTCGATCGGCTATCGCGTGCGGCCGTCCTGGATCTGGTCTTTTGAAAAGGATGGATATCCTGGCCTGGTCCTGGGGCTGGTGAACGACGGTATTGCGGGTGTTCCAGGCGCACTGCGCGTCACGGTGTCCGATGCGGGCGGCAACATCCATGTCGGCGGCAGCCTGGATCCGGGCTATCCGTTGCCGCACAGGGTGCGCCAGGCAATGTTTCTCTTGCCAAAGGGCACCGATTGGCGCGGGCTGCGGGTGAAAGCGGCGATTGACGTCAAGGGCCAGCGCCACCCGGTGCGCTGGGCGTGCCGGGAAGCACTCGAGCCGGACGGGTCGCTGCTGTTGCGCGAAGGCCATGCGTGAACAGGGCGCCCTTTGCCGGTGCTCGTCGGTCGAAATGCGCAGACTAAAGGAAATCGAAAGGGGTCTAGCGCACCGGAGTTTCGGTACCTTGCCCTTTTTCGTATCATTGCTTGCGATTCGACCGGAGCCAAAGGCAAGAAAATGCGGGATACCAGCAGCCGGCGGGACAAGATTGCATCGATGCTGAGAAGCGCCGGGAGCGTCCAGGTGCCGGTCCTGGCCGAGCGCTTTGGCGTGTCGGAAGTAACGATCCGCAACGACCTGAAGTTCCTGGATGACCTGGGTGTTTCCATACGAACCTACGGGGGCGCGATTCTCAACGAAGGCAACAATCGAATCGTTGAACGAGCCATCGAACACAAAGAGCAACTCTATGCCCGGGAGAAGAGTGCAATCGGCAAGGTTGCGGCGCGGTACGTCGAGCCAGGGGACGCAATTATCCTGGATTCGGGGTCGACGACCTACCAGATCGCAACGCACCTCGCGGACAAGGATGACGTAACCGTTATTTCCAACGGCCTGAACGTCATGAACAAGCTGGCACGTTTCGAGCGTCTCGAGCTGATCATGCTCGGCGGCACGCTGCGTCGAAAGAACATGTCGTTCTTTGGACCGCATGCGGAGCGATCACTTCGGGACCTGCATGTCGACAAACTGTTTCTCGGGGTCGACGGCTTCCATATGGAAAAGGGCATCACCACGCATTTCGAGGCGGAGGCCCAGTTGAACAGGCTCATGCGGCAGGCGGCGAGCACTACGATTGTGGTCACCGATTCATCGAAGTTCGGCCGAATCTGCCTGCATCAGATCATGGAAGTCGAGCATATCTCGACGGTCATTACCGACAACGGGATCGAGGACGAATTTCGCACGCGGCTCGAGAAAAGCGGGATTGCGGTGGTCGTCGCCGAGGACGAATAATTATGGTGACAGTTACCTTAATTCCCGGTCAGGGCAGAGCGGGAATTAAGGTAACTGTCACCCTATTAAGGACAGTCCGGCCGCTTGTCGCCGGGCTGCGGAAATTGCGCCAGGTTGGCCGCGTCGTACGGAGGCGTGACACCTTCTGGTGTGCTGCCGTCGGACGTGTAGCAGCCATAGTGCGTGCTGCGAAGAAAGTGGAACTCCCAGCCCTCGGGGCGGTTCTGCACCAGCGGGATCATGTAGATCATCTGCAGGATCTCGATGTCGCGCGCCATGCGCAGCGGCCCGAAGTCGACCGGGTCGAGCCGCATGGCGGCCAGGATACGCGCCACGGTTTCCCTCGCGTCCTTGTCGTCCGACGCCACCGGCATGCTCACGACGCCGCCCGCCTCGTTCGGATCGTCGATGATGTGCGAGCCCATGGTCCCCAAGGTCTTGACCACGCGGGCACCGGGATTCCAATCCTGGATCATCTCCGCACTCGAGGTTGCGAGCAGGTGTTCCGGGTAGCCGTCCGCGCCCTGCTTGAAGGGCATCGAGGGGTCAATGACGATCTTGCCGTCGAGATCCCCGAGGCTCTGTGCCACCGTTTCCATTGCCGGCCAGGGAATCGCCAGGACCACTATGTCCGCCTCGGCCGCGGCATCGGCCGGCAGTGCGGCGCTGGCACCGGCACCGGTTTCCGCGACGAGTGCCACGACGCGCTCGGACTCCGGGTCGCGCGAGCCGTAAATGACCGTGTAGCCCAGGCTCGCGAAACGCGGTCCCAGGGAATCGCCGAGGTCGCCAGTGCCGATCACCGCAATGGTCTGCGGGCTCTCCGCCGCGGTACTCGTCGCCCCGAACGGGGCGAGCGCCAGCAACAACACGAGCACGCGATGCAACATGGGAATTCCGTCCGTTGGGCGACGGGCCGATCATTGTCCGCGTCGCCTGGGCTGGCAAGGGGACTGCGACAGGGTTGTGCCTTGTCCCGGAGTTATAACGCGTTATAATCCCGGCATGAAACTGACCCTCCGCCGCGTGGGCAACTCGTTGGGCGTGATCCTGCCCAAGCCCGTCCTCCAGGAATGGGGGCTCGGGGAAGGCGATACCCTCGAGTTGACCGGCAACACCATTCGCCCCTCGTCGCGTTCCGCACATTCGCAAGACGTTCTGGACGAACTCAAGCGCGAACTGGCACTGGCCGTCGTGCGGCGCTGCACGCCGCGCGAGATTCGCGCGCAAAGCCTCGCCAACCTGCACCGCTGGAAACAACAGGGCATGTGGATACCGGCGTATGACGAATGGCGGGAACTGATCGAAGCGGGCGACGACGGTGAGCTGTATGCCGCGATGCTGGGACGTGACGAACGGGCGAATCGACTACGTCAATCACCACCGTACGTCGGCCTCCTGCCACGAGACGAAGTGCGAAAGCTGAATGAAAAAGCAGCAGCTTGATCATGTACTGCGGGCTGTCGGCAGTATCACGGGTGAGAAGCAGTTCCTGATCGTCGGCAGCCAGTCACTGCACGGGTCATATCCTGATTTGCTGGATGACATTCTGCGCTCTGCAGAAGCCGACCTGGTCGCCAGGGACAACGTCGATCGGACGGAATGGCTCAACGTCATCGGCCAGGATTCACCGTTTCATGAAACCTTCGGCTACTACGCCGACCCGGTGGATGAGACGACGGCGAACCTGCCCAGGGGCTGGAAAGGCCGCCTCATCAAACTTCCTCCCGGCGATACCGAAGGTGTGCAGGGCTTGTGCCTGGACCCCCATGATCTGGCGATCGCGAAGTACGTCGCGGGCCGCGAGAAGGACCGCATCTTCACGCGGGAACTCGCGCTTCGCGGGATCGTGGATCGCGAGCGTCTGCTCGCCCTCGTCGACAAGACCCCGGTCGCGCAGGACGTACGCCTGCGGATTCGCGACAACGTCGAGCGGGACTTCGGATCGGAAGCGGCAACAAGGTAACTGTCGTCCCGCGCGGACTACAATACAGGAACCAACGATTCCTTAGCCATGACCCTGGAGGTCAGCATGCGCTGCAAACGACTGGTCGGGCTTTCACTGCCATTGCTGCTCGCGATCGCTTGTGTCGGCAATGACGCGCCTGCAAGCCCGGACGCCCACAACAGCCGCAACTCGCTGGACTGGGCCGGCAGCTACTCCGGCGTCCTGCCCTGCGCCAGCTGCCCGGGGATCGAGACACTCATTACTTTGCACGAGGACGGCACTTTCGAGCGCTCGTTGTTGTACATCGACGAGGCGCCCGTTCCAGAAACCGACAGCGGCACTTTCACCTGGAGCAATTCCGGCGGCGCGATCACGCTGAACGCGAGCGACGCCGGGGCGCAGCAGTACCAGGTGGGCGAGAATGCGCTCTTTCACCTGGACCGCAACGGCGAGCGCATCACCGGCGACCTGGCGAGCCACTACGTGCTGCAAAAGCACCTGCACGATCCCGCAGTCGAGGACAAACGCTGGAAGCTCGTGGAACTTCGCGGCAATCCGGTCGAACTCCGGGCAGGCCGTGCTGACGCTGCGCGCTGTGAATTCCGTCGCCAGCGGCAACTCGTCCTGCAACACGTTTTCAGGTACCTATGCCATCAAGGGCGGCCAGCGCATTGACTTCGGCCGGAACATGGCAGTCACCATGATGGCGTGTGCCGACATGAGCATCGAGTCGGCGTTCCTCGAGGTACTCGAACAGGCGGACAACTATGCCGTGAGCGATGAGGGCATGCTGAGCCTTAACCGGGCACGCATGGCGCCGCTGGCCCGGTTCGAGCCGGACGAGGGGAATTAGGTAACTGTCACCCTAATTTGAGGGGCAGGCGACAACCACCTGGTATTGCGTGCCGAGCGAGCTGATGCCGAGCTCGATGCGGTCGCCCGGCTTCAGGTACACGGGCGGCTTCTGGCCGTGGCCCACGCCCGGCGGAGTCCCCGTCGAGATGACGTCGCCCGGCTGCAGGCTCATGAAGCGGCTCAGGTAACTCACGATGAATGCCGGCCCGTACACCATGGTGCTCGTATTGCCATCCTGGTAGCGATGCCCGTTCACCTCCAGCCACAGGTCGAGGTCCAGCGGGTCGGGGATTTCATCGCGCGTGACCAGCCACGGCCCGATCGGCCCGAAGGTGTCGCAGCCCTTGCCCTTGTCCCACTGGCTGCCGCGCTCGAACTGGAAGCCGCGCTCGGAGAGGTCGTGGCATACGCAGTAACCCGCGATGTACTCGTTCGCTTCCGCCTCCGGCACATAGGCCGCGTATTTGCCGATCACCACGCCGAGTTCCACTTCCCAGTCGAGCTTCGTGCTGTCGCGCGGCTGGATGATGTCGTCGTTCGGCCCGCAGATCGCGCTCGTCGCCTTGGTGAAGATCTCCGGTTCGGACGGGACCGGCATGCCGGACTCCGCGGCGTGATCGGCGTAGTTCAGTCCCACGCACAGGAACTTGCCGACCTTCCCGACGCAAGGACCGAGCCGCGTAACCCCATTGACGACCGGCAAATCGCCAATGGTGACATCCCGGAGTAGACCGCCGGCCAGCGCAGGCCCGTCGATATCTCCCACGATGCCGCGCAGGCTGCGGATGTTGTCGTCGGCGTCAAGTACACCCGGCACTTCGTGGCCGGGCTCGCCGTAGCGAAGCAGTTTCATGGGATTCTCCGGTTCAGCTGTTGAGAGTAATGAAACCACCGTCGATCGGGAAGTTCGAGCCGGTGACGAAGGCCGCTTCGTCCGAGCAGAGCCAGGCAACGAGGCCCGCGACTTCTTCTGGCGTGCCCATGCGGCCAATCGGCTGGCTCTTCGCCAGCTTGTCGAACATCGCGTCGCGGTTGTCGGGATAGTAGCGGTCGAGGAACTCGTCGACGAAAGGCGTGTGGACGCGTGCCGGGGACACGCAGTTGCAACGGATGCCGTGCGCGATGTAGTCCTTCGCCACGGAATAGGTCATCGCCAGCAGCGCGCCTTTCGTCATCGAATAGGCGAAGCGATCGGCAACCGCCACCGTCGCTGCCACCGAAGCAATATTGACGATGACGCCGTGACCGCGCGCTTTCATCGCGGGGATCACGGCCGCGAGCAGGTTGTATGCGCCTTTGACGTTCACGCGGTACAGGCGGTCGAAGTCCGCCTCGCTCGTGTTCTCGACGTTGCCGATGTGGGCCACGCCGGCGCTGTTCACCAGGATGTCGATGTCGCCTTCGCCGAGCATCGTGCCGACGGTTTCGGCCACTTTCCCGTGTTCGCTGACGTCGCAGGTGTAAGCAAGTGCCACGCCCCCGCGCTTGCCGATGTCCGCGGCCGTGTTTTCCGCCGTCGCCGTATCCCGGTCCAGCACCAGCACCCGTGCGCCGTCGCGTGCCAGCCGCAGGCAGACGGCCCGGCCGATGCCGCTGCCGCCGCCGGTCACCAGTGCCGTCCTGCCCTTCATCCGCGCGGTCCCGTCGTTCATTTCTCCGTCATCCGCCATGCCCGATCTCCCCGAGCTTATAGAACCGCGCGGCGTTCAGCCCCTCGATGCCGGCGCGTTCCTCCGCGGACAGGCGCGACAGCCAGGTAACGCTCGCCGCGTGCCAGCCCGCGTAGTCGCCGGCCAGGTTCAGCACCGGCCAGTCGCTGCCCCACATCAGCCGAGCCGGGCCGAAAGCCGCCAGCAAGTGATCGAGGTAGGGCGCGAGATCGTCGTAAGTCTGCGAAGGCGAAGCCTCGGTGACGAGGCCGGAAAGCTTGCAGTACGCGCCGGTATCGGACGCGATCGCAGCGATGCCATCCGCCCAGGGCTGCCAGGCGCCGTGCGCGACGTCCGGCTTCGCGCCGTGGTCGACGACCGCGTTGAGCCGCGGGTGGCGTTCGAGGAATTCGAGCAGATACGGCAGGTGCGCCATCTTCACCAGCGCATCGAAACAAAGGTTCTCGTCGAGCAAGGCACGGGTCGTCGCCGCGAGTTCCGGCTTGAGGATCCAGGCCGGGTCCGGCAGGTCCTGGAGCATCGGCCGTATCCCGACGAGCCGGGGATCCGCAGCCAATCCGGCGAGTTCGGTCAGCGCTGCGTCGCCGCCTTCCATATCCACCCAGCCGACCACGCCGGCGATGAATTCGTGCGATGCGGCGAGGTCGAGCAAGTAGCGCGTCTCTGCGACGGTCGGCGCGGCCTGGACGACGACGCTGCGGCCGATGCCGGCTTCCGCGAGCAGGGGCTCGAGGTCCGCCGGCAGGAAATCGCGGTACAGCGGCTCGAGCGCCGGCGTGAGCCAGCCGTAGTCGGATCGCGCCACCGACCAGAAGTGCTGGTGCGCATCGACGCGCGAGTTCGTCACGCCGCCTCGCCGGCGGCGGGCAGTGGAGCGTCCGCGCGAACGAGTTCCTCATCGCGCAGCGCCCGCCAGAAGGCGTCCGGGATCCGCACTTCGAGGAGTTCCCGCGTCGCGGTCACGTGCCCGATCGTGGCCATGCCCGGGATCACCGACACGACGGCGGGATGCGCGAGCGGGAACTGCAGGGCCGCCGCCCGAAGGGGAATGCCGAAGTCTTCGCAGATACTTTCGATCCGCCCGACCTTTGCAACGACGGGGCCGGGCGCATTACCGTAGTCGTAGTGTCCGGCCTTGCCGTGCCGCACGCCGGTTGCGAGTATCCCGGAATTGTACGGGCCGCCGATCACCACCGAGCTGCTTGCGTTCAATGCACTTCGGAAGGAAAGAGTCGAGCGCTTCCTGCTCGAGCAGCGTGTAACGGCCGGCAAGGAGAAAACAGTCCCAGTCGCCGAAATCGAGCGCAGCTTCGCAGACCTCCCATTCGTTCACGCCGAGGCCGATGGCGGTAATGCGGCCATCGCGCCGCAACTCGTCCATCGCCCGGTAACCGCCGTCCATTGCGACGGGAAACAGCCGCTCATTGGCCGCGCCGTGCGTCACGCGGCCAATGTCGTGCATGTATAGGATGTCGATGCGGTCGAGTCCCAGCCGCTGCAGGCTGTCCTCGAAGGAATGCAGAATGCCGTCGTAGCCGTAGTCGTAGACGATGTCGAAAGGCATAGGCGACACGAAACCGTGGCGCTCCGGATGCATAGCCCGCCGGCTTCAGCAGGCGGCCGGCTTTCGTGGACAGGACGTAGTGCTTCGCCGCGACGATCGCGCAGCGCATCGCCGAGGCGCCGCTCGCTCAGGCCTTGCCCGTAGTGCGGCGCCGTGTCGAAATAGCGAAAGCCTTCCTGCCACGCGGACTGCAGCAGCCCGGCGGCATCGTCGTCGCTGATCGCACGATACAGGTTGCCGAGCGGCGCGCAGCCGAAACCGAGGACGTCGACGGCGAGTTTCGTCTTGCCGATGAAGCGCTGGTCGGGAGCGGTCATCGGAGCGGCAATGGGGACGAGTGCTGAACCACGATTCGGCAAGGACTTTCTATATATGCAAAGCTATTGTATAACTGCAAGACTGTCAATCGAGTGAACGCTGCGGCTTTGCAGCCGATACTCGACCGGCGGCGTGATCATCGCAAGCCGTTGCGTATCTTCCCGGGGGGAACTCATGCAGGCGGTTCATGGCAAGACCAACCCGGTGCCGACCGGCAGCGGCGTGCGCCGCTTCGCATCCGTCATCGGCCTCGAGCCGGCCATGGAGCAGCGCTACCGCGAACTCCACGCGAACGCCTGGGATTCGGTGACGGCGCGCCTGCGCCAGTCCCACATCCGCAATTACTCCATCTATATCGCCGCCATTGAAGGCCGGAAGTACCTCTTCAGTTATTGCGAATACACGGGCACGGACTACGAAGGCGACATGCAAAGGATCTCCGAGGATCCGGAGACGCAGCGCTGGTGGCGGGAAACGGATCCGTGCCAGCTTCCGCTGCCGGAGCGCAACGCCGGCAGTCGCTGGTGCGGTCTCGAGCAGCTGTTCTTCCTGCCCTGATTCTTCAACCCGGGAGCAACCATGCATCGTGAGGCGCCGCCCATACTGACGCGGGACATGCTCTGGCCATTCTGTCTCGTGGCCCTGTTGTTCCCGCTGTGGGGATTCGCCAACGACGTCACCAATCCGCTGGTCAGGGCATTCAAGGACATCTTCCTCATCTCGAACGCGGAAAGCAGCCTGGTGCAGTTCGCGTTCTATCTCGGCTACGGCATCATGGCGCTGCCCGCGGCGATCTTCATTCGCAGCTTCTCGTACAAATCCGGCATCCTCGCCGGGCTCGCGCTGTACGCGATCGGTGCCGCGCTCTTCATCCCGGCGAGCGTCTATGCCGAGTTCTACTTCTTCCTCGCGGCGCTTTGCGTGCTCACCTGCGGACTGGCGCTGCTCGAGGTCACGGCCAACCCGTACATCCTGTCGATGGGGCATCCGGAAACGGCGACGCGGCGGCTCAACCTGGCGCAATCCTTCAACCCGGTCGGCTCGCTGACCGGCATGTTCGTCGCCTCGAACTACATACTGAGCGAACTCGAGGTGGAAGCCTTCCGCGGCGAACAGCGCGCACTGCATCCCGAGTACGCAACGATGCTGCCGTCGGAAGTCGACGGGCTGCTGACACAGGCCCTGGGCGATTTCGCCGCCAGCGATCCGGGCGCACACCAGGCGATGCAGGCGGCGGACCTCGTCACCGTCCGCGGCCCCTATGTCGCCATCGCCGTGGTCGTCACGATCCTGTTCGTGGTGTACCTCGTCAGCCGGCTGCCGAAGACCATGAAGCACGACCACCCGCTGACGCTGGCGGAGTTTCGCGGCACCATGGGCCGCCTGTTTCGCAACTCGCGCTACGTCGAAGGCGTGATCGCGCAGGCCTTCTATGTCGGTGCACAGATCATGTGCTGGACCTTCATCATTCACTACGGGATGACGACCCTCGGGCTGACCGCGGCCGAGGCGCAGAACTACAACATCCTCGCCATGGTGACTTTTCTGACGAGCCGCTTCATATGCACTTTCCTCCTCGGCTACGTACGCCCCGGGCAGCTGCTGCTGATATTGGCGCTCGGCGGAATCGTCCTGTGCCTAGGTACGGTATTTCTCGAAGGTTATGCGGGGCTGTACTCGCTGATCGGCATTGCTGCGTGCATGTCGCTGATGTTCCCGACGATCTACGGCATCGCGCTCAAGGGCATGGGCGACGACGCGAGTCTCGCGTCGGCCGGCCTGGTCATGGCGATCGTCGGCGGCGCGCTGATGCCGCCCCTGCAGGGGGCGATGATCGACGCCGGGCCTATCATCGACGACATACCCTCCGTCAAGACGTCGTTCCTGCTGCCGCTCGTCTCGTTCGTCGTGATCGCGATCTTCGGCTATCGCGCCTACCGCGTTTACGAGGCCTAGCGCGTGCGCAGCGTCAGGCCTGGTCGGCGGCCTTGACCGGGCGCGGCCCGAGGCGGGCTTGCCACTCGGCGCCGTTCGGGTACTCGAAGGCACTCAGCGATTCCGGCCGCATCCGCACGCTGAAGCCGGGCGCTGCGGGCGCGCGGTAGACCCCGCCGCTTACGACGCAGGGATCGACGAAGTGTTCGTGCAGGTGATCGACGTACTCGATGACGCGTTCGCCGATTTCGCCAGAGATCATGACGTAGTCGATCATCGACATATGCTGCACGTACTCGCAGAGCCCCACGCCGCCGGCGTGCGGACAAACCGGCTTGCCGAACTTGGCGGCGAGGAGGTACACGGTGAGGACTTCGTTGAGGCCCGCGAGGCGGCAGGCATCGATCTGCACGACATCGATCGCGTCGCTGGCAAGGAACTGCTTGAAGAGGATGCGGTTCTGGCAGTGCTCGCCGGTCGCCACCCGGATGTTGCCGATGCCCTCACGGATCTTGCGGTGACCCATGACGTCGTCGGGGCTCGTCGGCTCCTCGATGAACCAGGGTTCGAACTCCGCCAGCCGCCGCACCCACGCGATGGCCTGGTCGACTTCCCAGGCCTGGTTGGCATCGATCATGAGCGCCACGCCGGGACCGATCGTTTGGCGCGCGAGCCGGCAGCGGCGGATATCGTCATCGAGGTCCTGGCCGACCTTGAGCTTGATATGCTGGAAGCCCTGCTCGACGGATTCCCGGCAGAGACGTACAAGTTTCTCGTCGTCGTATCCGAGCCAGCCGGCCGAGGTCGTGTAGGCCGGGTAGCCGTGCCGCTCCAGGTAAGCGATACGCTCGCCGCGAGTTGCCGCGTTCCTCGCGACGATGGCGACAGCCTCGTCGCGGGTCAGCACGTCGCTCACATAGCGCAGGTCCGCGCAATTGACGAAGTCCTCGGGACTCATGTCCGACAGCAAACGCCAGACGGGTTTCCCCTCGTCGCGGGCCCACAGGTCCCAGACGGCGTTCACGATGGCGCCGGCCGCCATGTGCATCACGCCTTTTTCAGGGCCGAGCCAGCGGATCTGGCTGTCGGAGCGAAGCTCGTCGTAGAACCGGCGCATGTCGGCCTTGATGGCCGCCAGATCCTTGCCGACCACCAGGTGGCGCATCGCCTCGACGGCGCGGCAGCAGATGTCATTGCCGCGGCCTATCGTGAAGATCAGGCTGAATCCTTGCTTACCCGACTCCGTTTCGATCACGATATAGGCGGCGGAGTAGTCCGGATCCTTGTTCATCGCATCGGAGCCGTCCAGGTGTTCGGACGTGGGGAAGCGGATGTCGAAGGCCGACACGGTGACGATCCTGTTGCGCAAGTCCCTGCCTCTAGCGCATCTATATATGCAAAACTATTGTATAAATGAAAACAAGTCAATTGACCCGCCGGTGCCGCCGCGCCGTGGCCGGCCTGACCTGGACGTGAGAATGTGAAAGCAGCCCCGATAGGAACCAGCCGCTCGCCGTCCGCGCGCCGCAAGCAATATTCCGCGCCCGCGCTGGAGAAAGGACTCGACATACTCGAACTGCTGTCCGGCGAAGCACAGGGACTCAACATCAGCGAGCTTGCGAAGCGCATGGGGCGCTCGGTGGGCGAGGTATTTCGCATGATGGTGGTGCTCGAGCAGCGGGAGTACATCCAGCTGCGCGAGGATTCCGACGCCTACATCCTCACCCTGAAGATGTTCGCGCTGTCGCATCGCTTCCCGCCGATCTGCGCGCCTGTCGGCGGCGGCCGTGCCGGTGATGAAGCAGCTCGCGCACGACACGAAGCAGTCCTGCCATGTCGTCATACACTACGAAGGCCGCGGCCATGTCGTGGGACAGCAGGATGCACCGACCGAACGCATCCTGAGCGTGCGTCTCGGTGCGGAGGCTCCCTTGCTGGACACCTGTTCCGGCCACGTCCTTTTGGCCTTCGCCGACGATGCGGAGCGGGAACGCATGCTGGAGAAGATCCCCGACGCGCAGCGCAAGCCCGCGCCGGGGGAAATCGCCAAGCTCGTGAAGCGCGTCCGCAAGCGTGGGCACGAGATGATCAGGAGCGCCCAGGTGCAGGGTGTCCAGGACATCGGCTACCCGGTGCTCGATCGATCCGGCCACATCGTCGCCGCGCTCGTCATTCCTTTCGTCGCCTATCTCGACGACTCGCACCCGGTCACTCTCGAGGCCGTGTCGGCCCTGGCCGCGGACGCGGCGCGGCGCATCTCTTCCGGCCTCGGCAACGTCTAGTCCCGAAGATCTGACGGCGAGGTCCACGCTGGCCGCGGCGAGGTCGCGCCGGCTGGTTCCATTCCAGAAATAGTCTTTCAAATACACATATGCAAAAGATTTGCATATGTGATTTCCCGGTGCTATATGTAACCAACGAAACTGGTCAACGTCAATGTCTCGTCTTGCGGCATCGGGGGGTGTCATGACACGCAAAAGTCGTTCCGCCGTTTTCAGTTCCTGTGCAGTGGCCGCCTGTGGCCTGCTCGCCAATCCGCCGGTCGCGGCACAAGAAGATGACGAGGAAGTCGAAGAGGTCGTCGTCGTCGGCATCCGTTCCAGTTTGCAGGATTCGTTGAACATCAAGCGTTCGGCGAAGAACATCGTCGACGCGATTTCGGCGGAGGATATCGGAAAATTTCCGGACCAGAACCTTGCCGAGTCGATGCAGCGAATTCCCGGCGTCCAGATCTCCCGGGACAACGGCGAAGGACGAAACGTCACAGTCAGGGGCCTCTCGCCGGACTTCACCATGGTCACTATGAACGGCCGAACGATCGCGACGTCCGATCGTGTCGACGCCGGCAGCAACCGAAGCTTCGATTTCAAGATTCTCCCGTCGGATTTCGTCAGCGCTGTCGAGGTCTACAAGACACCAATGGCGGACCTGGAGGAAGGCGCATTGTCGGCGACCGTCAACGTCCGGACGCCACGGCCGCTCGACATTGGCGAACGCGTGTTCGTCGCGACAGCAAGTGCCATAGACGAGGACAATGCCGACGAGGTGACCCCAGACCTTACCCTGCTGTACTCGGACATGTTCGCGAGTGACACCTTCGGCATAACGGTGGGCGCACATTACGACGAGCGCAGCGTGGAGTCCCACGGCTTTTCGGCATTTGGTATCCAGGACTGGGTCGAGGCGAACACCGGCATCGATTACAACCTGGACGGCGACACCGGCGACGAGTATCGCGGCCTGCATCTCGACCAGTTGATCGCCACTCCGCAGGACCGTGAGCGCTGGACCGCTATGATGACCCTGCAGTGGCGACCTGGCGAGAATACCAATGTGTGGCTGGAGACGCTGTACTCCGAGTTTCACTCAGAAGGTCCTACGCCCGGCCTCGCGCTGCGCTTCGGCAACCACTACGGCCCGGTCACGGCGTTCAGCTCGGTGCCGGACACGACCTACGGTTCCGACGGTCTCATCGACCACATCGAGATGTCGGATGTCCTTATCAATCCGGACATGCGCTTCGTCGATCTCGAGGACGAATTCATTACGTCCGCGCTCGGCGCCTCGCACCGCTTCGGAGACTGGCTGGTCGAGGCCGAATGGTCTTACAGTGAGGAAGAAGCGCTACAGGATTCGCTTGGCTTCGTCGCCTGGGCCAGTGCTGACGTCTTCTATGATACCCGCCAGAGCGGCTGGGGCGCATTGCCGGTCGACGGCTTTTCCTCCGGCGCCGCACCGTCGTCGTACTACATCACCGATATCAACGGCAACTACAACAATCCATCGTCCGGCGAAAACTCCGACCTGCGCATCGATGTCGACCGGGACGTGGACTGGAACCTGGGCACCGTCGGCATTAGCAGCATCGAGTTCGGCGCCAAGTACAGCGACCGCCAGAAGTTTGCCCAGTGGAACAACGTTGGGGTAAACGGCGCGGCGCTCGAACAACTGCTCGGAGCACCCATAATTCCGGATGCGGTTCTTCCCGGTTTTGGCGGCATCGACTCGGCGGGCTGGATGACCGAGCTGACTTTCAATGACTTCCTGAGCGGCTTCGACGGTCGTCCATCGGACGTTTTCTCAGGTGCCTGGCCTGACATTCGCTTGCTCAACGAGGCGGATATCCTGGCCGCGGGCACGTTCTCCGTTGCGGATTCGCTGACGGTGGACGTGAAGGAAGAGACACTGGCCGGGTACTTCAAGGCGAACTTCGAGGCCGACGGTGGTCGCTTCTCCGGCAATCTCGGTGTGCGATACGTGACCACCGACCAGGCGTCGTTCGGCAATATTCCGGACTTCACCAGCATTCGCTACAACCCTGCGACGGTCCAGACCACAGTCGACTCGACACCTGCCTACTACGACCGGTCCTACGACGAGTGGCTGCCAAGCTTCAACCTGAGCTACGACATCTCCGATGAGGTCATCGTTCGATTCGGTGCGGCCCGGGTCATGTCGCGGCCGGACCTTACGATACTGTCGCCGTCGACGAACATCAACATCCAGACGGCGTCCGTCTCTGCACAGAATCCGCAGGTAAATCCGTACCTGGCCGACCAGATCGACCTGTCGCTCGAATGGTACATCGGCAACGGTGGTGTTCTCGCCATAGCGCCTTTTGTGAAGTACATCGATTCGTTCATCGTTGCAGCGACGAACGAAACCGAGCTCACCTACTTCAACGAACTGACCGGGCAGAACGAAACCATCACCGCCCTCGTTTCGCAGCCGGATAACGGTATCGGCTCGGACATGTACGGTTTCGAGATCAACTGGATACAGCCGCTGGACTTTTTGCTCAACGGGCTGGGCTTCATCTACAACACGACGATCGTACAGGCAAGCGACATCCGGTTCGCCGAGGGCGGCGCCGAGCTGCCGCTGCCGGGCCTGTCCGAGGTGAGCTATAACGCGATTGCCTATTACGAAAACTCGAGGTTTGGAGCGCGCCTTGCGTACAACTACCGTGATGGCTTCGTTGAGGTTTCCAACACACACTTCAACAACGCGATTGAGGTTAACTCTTACGACCAGCTCGATTTCTCCGCAAATTTCTCGGTGACCGACAACATCACGCTGCGCCTTGAGGCCCTCAACCTTACGGACTCGGTGCTGACGAAGCACAACGGGATCGGCATTGTGCGCTTCGTTCAGGACGTCGGGCAGCGAATTACCTTCGGCGTGCATGCACGTTTCTAGCGGCATTTCCGGCAGCCCGGCTTTCGCGGCCGGGCTGCTGGTCGGCTTACTCCTGTGCGGCCTGGGCGCGTGCGGCGACGCGGCGCAGCAGGAAAAGGCAACTCAGCCCGAAAATGCGTCGCCCCCTCCGGCCGTCGCGCAAAGTGGCCCGAACCCGCTTCCTGTCGGCGTAGCCGCCGACGTTGACAACGTATCGTACCTGGTGGCAGCGGCCGCGGAGCATTCGCCGGGACTCACGGTCCTCTATCCCGACGCCTTTCCGAAGCACTTCTGGATCGACAACTTCGGCAGCGCGGACCAGTACCTGCAATGGCGGGTCGATGCCGGCAGCGGCGGCGACTTCCACGTCACCGCACTGCTATCGGCGTCCGGCGGAGAGACGTTTCGGCTCGAGCAGCCGGAAGCCGGTACGGCGACGGATTTCGCGAAGGACATCGATGGCTGGGCCCGGCAGGAGGCCGGCATCGTTCGCCTGCCGGCCGGCACGAGTACGCTGAGGCTGGTCCGTACGTCGGAACACGGCAATGTTGAGGTCAAGTCGCTGGAACTCGTGCGGTCCGAAGACGTGCCGGCGCGCGAGGCACGGATTGCCGATTTCCGAGTGGACACATCGGGTTTCAGCAAGGCCGGCTATGGCCTGATGTTCCAGTATGGCCCATGGGGCTATCCGCGGAGCGGCCCGAGAAAATCGCTTGAAGCGCAAACAGACGATTTCGATGTACCGGCCTTCGTCGAAACGGTCAAGGAAACGGGCGCGTCCTGGGTCATCTGGTCGTTGACCTGGTGGGAGTACCGAATGAACGCGCCGATTGCTGCGGTGGACAGGCTGATCGGCAACGGTGACCGAACGTCCTCTCGCGACCTCGTGGGCGAGATAATGACCGCACTTGATGCGGAAGGCATCGACTTCTTTCTCTATTACCACCGCGGACACGAGACCGATCCGTGGTTCGCCGCCGACGTCTTCCCGCCGACGGAGTTCACGTTACGCGGAACTGGCGACCGGTCCGCGCTGTTCGACTCCTGGATCGAGATTGTCACCGAGATTGGCGAACGCTACGGCGAGAAGCTTGATGGCTGGTTCTTCGATGACGGTGTGGTCTATTACCCGGCGCCGTTTGAACGCCTGGGTCAGGCCGCGCGCGCAGGCAACCCGAAGCGGCTCATTTCCTGGAATGCCTGGGTTTCAGCCAGCGTTACCGAGTTCCAGGACGTCATTTTCGGCGAAGGACATCACGGCGAAGCCATCGCCGGCAGCGCCGGCGCTGGCGGCGACGGGATACTCACCGACGGCCCGAGTGCGGGTCTCCTCGAGCACGGTATGTTCATGACCGCTAACGACTGGGGCATACACGAGGAAAACCAGGCGGTGGAAATCCTCGTGACACCCGCGCAGGCCCGCTCCTGGATCGACGCCGCCGCCGAGCGCAGTGTTCCCATATCGTTTACCCTCGTGATGTGGGAAGACGGAACGGTGCCCGAGAAATCACTGGAACTGTTTCGTCATTAGATTCCGTAATCGACATAGGCGGGGAAGACTCATGTTGTCCGGATTCATACGAAGTGCCACCCTGGTTTTTCTCTTGCCGTGCACGCTGGGCCGGGCCGACACCGAAGTCGCCTGGACGTACGAGCCCGCGCAATCGAATCTCGAAGCGCGGGAGTGGTTCCAGGACGCCAAATTCGGAATCTTTATCCATTGGGGCGTCTACAGCGAGCTCGGCGGTGCGGGCGAGGAGGGCATCGCCGAATGGGTCATGGAGCGCAAGAAGATCCCCATCGACAAGTACGAGCGCCTTTCGCAGTTCTTCAATCCGGTCGGGTTCGACGCCGAGGAGTGGGTACTGGCTTTCAAATCGGCGGGCGCCCGGTACGTCACAATCACCTCGAAGCACCACGACGGCTTCGCGATGTATGACTCGAAGGCCAGCGATTACGACATCGTCGAGCGAACGCCGTTCGGTCGCGACGTGATCGCGGAACTCAAGAGAAGCCTGCGACAAGCACGGGCTCAAGCTGTTCTTCTACTATTCGCAGCTCGACTGGCACCACCCGGACTACTATCCGCGCGGGATGACCGGCAATGTCTACACCGGGCGTCCTGCGAGCGGTGACTGGGACCGCTACATCGACTACATGAATGCCCAGCTGACCGAACTGCTGACGAACTACGGCGACATCGGCGGAATCTGGTTCGACGGATGGTGGGACCAGAAAGACACGGCGATGCGGGACCGGTGGCGCCTCAAGGAAACCTATGAACTGATTCACCGCCTTCAGCCGCAGGCACTGATCATCAGCAACCATCACGTGACGCCGTTCCCCGGCGAAGACGCACAACCCTTCGAGCAGGACCTGCCCGGCGAGAACACGGCGGGCTTCAATACTTCGCATATCAGCCGGCTGCCACTCGAGATGGCGCAGACGATGAACGGGTCCTGGGGTTTCAACCTGATCGACGACAATTTCAAGTCGACGGACGAACTGATACGCACGCTGGTGGCGGCCGCAGGGCGCAACGCCAACTTCCTGATGAACACAGGCCCCATGTCAAATGGCGAACTGCAACCGGAGAATGTGCAGACCTACAAGGAGATTGGCGAGTGGATGTCGACCTACGGGGAGAGCATTTACGGTACACGTGGCGGGCCGATCTCGCCCAGACCGTGGGGCGTGACTACGCAAAAGGACGACACCGTGTTCATCCATGTCCTCGACTGGGATGACGAGATACTTCCGTTGCCGCTGGATGGCGACATCGACAAGGCGACGTTGATGTTCAATGGCAAGAACGTTGCCTTCGAACGGGCCGACAGCGGTTATCTTTTGAAATTACCGGACGATGCGCGGAGCGGGCCGGTCACCGTCATTCGCCTCGATCTTGAATAGAAGAGTTGCGGCTTACGCCAATGCGTATCAGTGCAATTCGGCGGACAGGTGATCGCGAATCTTCTTCAGCACGTTCATTGACAGTTCGCTGATCGTACCGTCCTGGTAGATCAGGACGTTCAAGGTTACCGGGCCATTGCCGGCGCTGGCGTCGATGAACTCCAGGAGTTTGTCGGTTTCGAGGACCGGCGCCGGGATAGCGGTATCGTGCTCCGTGTGGACCCATCCCCCCTCCAACGCGAGCAGGCCATGGTATCGCAGACCGGCGCCGGGCCCGATTTCGATGATGCGCGCTGAAGGCGCCACCGGAATCGAGTAGGTTTCGCCGGCCCAGTAATCCTGCCAGGGCGAAACGACCGGATAGATCCAGCTATTCAATGCAAGCAGGCGACCGGGATTGCCCGCCTTGCTCGCGCGGTAGACCCGTTCATAGGGCAGGTCACCAAAGCGTTCGGCGGCCTGGTACCAGCCGTCCAGCCAATAACCCACGACGCTTCGGCCGTAGCGATCGCCGACTTCGGTCAGCAGGCGCAGGTTGGCATCCACGAAATGATCCTTGTCCGCGTTCTCGAGATCGGCGTAGACGTGCGTGGCGAAGTAGAGAATCAGCATGATGTTGCGTTGCTTGAGCCCGTCGGCAATCTCGCGTATCAGGTCGCGCTGCGTGGTTTGTCCGTGATGCAGCTTTTCCCAGTCGTCGAGCGGTGCCGGGAAATGCGGATCCGCGTGATTGGCAGTAAATATGATGTAGTCGGCGCCGGTCGAGTCCACCATTTGCACGAACGCCTGCACGTCAAATTCCTTGACCGCTGTCGCATAGTCGAGCGAAGCCCCGGAGCGGGGCGCCGACTGCGATGTCCAGTGGAACATCAGCCCATAACGCAAGTCGGAGAACCATTCCGGATCAGGCCGAGCCAATTTCGCACTTTCGACCTCGGCACGCGCATCCGCGACATCGCTTGTCGGGAGGAGTTCGAGGGCGCGGACGGCGACGACATCCTCGGAGGAAGCGGAGGTGACAGTCAGCCCAACGGCCTTGTCGCCGGCCCGGACTCTCAGCGATCCGGGTAGCTGGTGTCTGGCGAACGATCGCTGGTACCAAAGATCCGTTGCCGGGAACACGCGTTCGGTAGGGCCGAGCGTGCCGACAACACTCGACGCTGCAGAGTCCACTTCAACGCTGATGTCACCAAGGTCGGAGGAATAGTTGACGACGACAAGGTAGTCGCCAGCGACGATTGCATCCGCATTCCAAGTGAAGTGAGCGGCGCCATTTATCACTTTGTGACTTGCAAGAACTTCTGTTTCGCCTTCGTCGGAGGTTGTTTGCGTCGCATACAGGATGGTCGAGTAGTGCGTCGCCAGAGGAAGGTCGACCTCGTCGGCAAATACGTCCGGCACCGCAAGGTTCATCAACGTGCTGGCAAAGATAAAGGCGCAGATATGCGGGGTGCGCATGACGATATCCTCCGTGGACTAGTGAAATTGGATGTCCGCGAACTGTATCATATATGCAAGACGATTTTACATATGCAAGTTTGGTTACCTCCTCGCGACTTGCGAACGGTGCGTGTCGACGTCTACCGCTGGTGGCTCAGGATGAAATCCACCACCGGCTTCGGATCCTTGCGCGACAGCGGGAAGTGACCCTCGCCCTCGGTCACCAGCACCGTGATCTTCCCGCCGAGTTCCTTGTACCGCTTCTCCACCACCCGTGTTTGGTCCTTCAGCCACGGGTCGAGACTCCCGCAGTCGTGCAGAATCGGCACCCCGGCCTTGGCCAGCGGCGCCAGGTTGTCGATCGGCGGCGTCTTCGACATCATGCTGCGCAGGAGCGGATTCCGGGCGTAAATCGCCGAGACCTTGTCCGGGTTCGCGATCGCCCACGCGTACGACTCGCCCGCCTTCGCCCCGGTCCCCTCCATCACCACCTTCTTCGAAAATCCGTTGTCGACCATCCGCTTATAGACCTCGTCCCACTTCTTTTGCACGGCCCCCGACCCCGAGATTGGCGGCAGCACGATGTAGTAACCCTTGGCCAGTAGCGCCAGAGCCACCGTCGAGTCGCGCTCGAGAAAGCTCGGATGGAACACCCACGGCTTGCCCGGCGCCGGCTTCTGCGGCACCACGATCGACATGGCATCCGCGTGGAAGTTACCCGTCCCCGGACTTGTATAGCGATCGTAGGAGGGAACGTATCCCGGTCCGCGCACCGTCGCGTAAGTATTCTCCTTCTTCAGGTAGATGTAGGAACTGTCGAGGCTGTAGTAGTGCGTCTTGGTGTAGGTTGAATCGGCGAACGCCGGCCGGTTCGCATCTACCGGATGCATGTGCTGCTCGATCCAGTCCGCGATCGGCGTCGGGTCCTCGAGACTGTGCGGGTGATGCGCATGGCCTTCCTTCATGATCACGGTGATTGAGCCGCCCAACTGGTGATACATCTTCTCCACCGCCATCGTGTTCCGCAGCACAAAATCCTCAGTGCCGACGACGTGCAGCAGGGGTATGTCATGTTTGGCCAACACCGGGATCTTGACGTAATCGTCGTCGTAGACCGCCGGATTGTCCGCGTAGATAGCGGCCACCTTGTCGGGGTTGACCCCACCCCAGTTGAACTCATTGACTCCGCCCTTGCTCATCCCGATGAAGGCCGCTTTCTTCGCCAGGCCGTGCTTTTCCGTCAGGAACTTGTACCACAGGTCCCACGCCTTGCCCTGTCCGACCGGGTCGGGCGCCACAAAGGCGATGTGAAAACCGCGTCTCAGCAGCTCGACTTCGGTTTGAGGCTGGTGGTTCCAATAGCAGGCTTGCCATGACCACGGATTGCCGGGCGCCGCCTTCTTGGGGACGACTACGACGCCGCGGCGCTTGCCGTCCTTTATACTCACGTCGATTCCGAAGCTCGTCACCTCGCTCGCCGGGGCCGTCATCGGCGTGATCGCCCCAGTGGCATCGTCCATGATGAAGTCATAGCGGTCGAACCCTTCGTGCCAAGTGGTTTTCTCGCCTTCGAAGGGGACGTACACGTCCGCTGCCGTGGCGTTGCTGGAAGTCCAAACGATGGCCGCTGCGAAGAACAACTTGAGACCGCGAAGTGTTCATGATCCTCTAGCTCCTTTCCGGATTCTGGCAGAAGGAATGACAACCGCAGCGGATGGCTCTGACGTGACTCCTGCGCTGTTAACGGTCAGAATGCTGTAGGTGTGTTTCTCGCCGGGTTTGGCGGAGACGTCGAGGTAACGCATCTCCGGCGGCGCGGGCGGTCCCTCCGGGGTGTCGTGATACGACAGGCCCTGGAACAACGGGCGTCCATACACCCCAAGTGGGGTCATTGTTGGCAAACGGACCAGCGCTCTGATCGTCGCGCATGACGAAGAACCCGCCGATACCACTTTCGAAATCGGCTTCGGCGTCCCATGTGATTTCATTGCCCGCGCTTACCCTTGGACGTCACCCGAACGTTGAACGGCGGAGGCGGTGGAGTAACGTCGGCAACGGTTCCGTTCTTGACGTATTCCATCCAGATCCTGGCTACTTGTTCGTTAGGCAGCCAGACCGCTTCAAGAGGGTTGCCCTTGTAGGAAGAAGCCGGCACAGCCGTTTGGCCAAGGAAGGGCGCCAGCCAAGCCTTGCTCATGTCCACCGGCTTGAGGTTTTGACTATTGCTGCCCTTGGCCGGCAGGCGCATGGCGAGGCAGGCGTCAAAGAAAGGAATCGCCAGATAACGCGAGTCGCCGGTCTCATGGCCCGTGCGTGGATCGGGAGCAAATCCGGCCGGGCCGCCCTTGCTGCGATATTCGCGGGTCCTCGCAAGAGTGTTGATCCATGCGCCGCGTTCCTGCTCTTTCACGCCGGCGTTTCCCATGACGGGGACCGCGTAAGCGGCGGCCGGCGTCTCGGGCTGCGGGAAGTCCGGCCGGTTCAGGAACGAGCCGGATCGCAGGAACACGGCAGCCACGCGGTCCGGGTGCAGGGTCGTCATCACGTCTGACCAGATGCCGCCTCCCGAGTGTCCCCACAGGGCCCAGGGCACAGTCGCAAGCTCCGGATGCTTCGCCTGCGCCGACAACTCGCCGAGTGCTTTGAGGAAGGTTTTATCCGAGCCACGCCGCGGATCGAACCAGAGTTCGGATCCGCCGGGGGAAGCGTCAGTTGCATCTGTCAGAACGTGATAGGAGGGACCGAGCAAGGCGCAGTCCCATTTCTTCGCCAGCGCCTGCCAGTGTAAATCGTATGCGGCCGTGGCTCCGTGTTCAGCCGCGGTTCTTCCCGCGCCGTGTTGATGAACGATCACGCAGCGGAATCGGGCGACGTCGTCCGGAATCCACATCGTGTAGGTGACGCCAATCTGCAATTGGTTCGTTGCAGTCGACGGCGGGTACTCGACCTGTAAGTATTTTCCCGCTCCGCGTTAACTGGTCGACTCAGGAAACATAGACTCAACATCAAGGCCAGTGCGCTCAAACGGAATTTCATTCGTCTATCCCCTGTAATTCGCGATGCAGCGCTATCTTGCCTTGAGACGCTATTGTATTTTATATATGAAAGGCCTATTCATAGGCAAGAGGGAGGGGGGGTATCGGCGCGATCAACCGGCCTCCCAACCGATTGACTACCACGGCGACGGGCGGCCGGCGCGACGAGTGCTCGCAATATTCAGGCAGTTTCGGTTCCGGCCGGAACTGCAAACTGAACAGCGCCCGATTATCCGGGTGTGCGGAACAAATTCTGTTGAGCACTACTATGTCGGATAACTCAGCGGCCAAAGATGATCTGATTGCCATTGCGAGCTACGGTGACGAGCACTTCGGAATTGCACAGTCGGATCGATACCGCGAGCATCTCAAGAAACGATTTTCGATACTGGCAGAGCAGCCGCAGTTGTATCCCGACGTCGATCATATTCGACCAGGCTACCGCCGGAGTGTCTGCGGCGTACACTCAATCTATTACCATGTCGCCGAAAATGCTGTAGAGATAGTGCGTGTCTTAAAGCATCAAAGCTTGGGCGACGCATTCTGGGTTTTGTTTGGACTCTCGGATTCCTCGGGTGACCGATTCAGATTCACCGAAGTCTACCCCGACTGCGACATCGAAGCGGTATCACGCTATGCGAAGGAATGCTCGGTGTACCTGATCGGGCACAACGAAACCGGCGGCGGCCCGCAACTGCCGACGGATCGTGCGAACTAAGCTTTTGAAAAATCGAATTCCGACAACAACCGACACACGTCGTGCATTGCAGGATGCCGTTCGGATCGGCCGACGACTAATTTCTGGAGAAGCAGGGCTCACCGAATCCAGAGAGGCGTCACAAGAAGTACGGAATCCAAAGCAGTCCGCGAAATTAGCATTCAGGAGAACCAATGAGCGTACATCACATGACGGTGAATGAGGTTGGTCCGGACGGGAAATGGCTGTATCGAGTGGGTGGTATTTCCGCATTCGTGTTCGGTGTCGGGTATCTCATCATCATTGTGTTATATGTTTTCGCGGGAAGTCCATCGCGCGACAATGATGTCGAGACACGGCTCCTTTACCTCGCGGAGCATTTAGCAGCCTGGTGGGGAATCCTAAGTCTTTCTGTCCTTACGAACTTTCTCTACATACCCATAACGTTCGGGCTCTATCTGGCGTTGAAAAGCATCAACAGAAGCATGATGCTGCTCGCAACCGCGTGCATCATGTTGTTCGTTGTCCTGGAGCTGGGAATCACCTGGATGAACTACGCCGTGCTGCTCGATCTCAGCGCTGACTACGTCGCAGCGGCGAACGACGCCCAGCGTGCCGCTCTGGTAACGACTGCAAGTTACCCGTTCGCGGTGCTGGACTCGCACCATCTCCTGGGTGTCTACACGATACTCATCAACAGCATAGGAATTTTCATGATCGGTCTGGTGATGCTAAAGGGAGTCTTCGACAAGATTACGGCCTGGCTGGCCCTGGTTTCGAGCAGTCTTACGATCGTTTCGGTCGTGGGCACCCCTTTTGTCAGCGCCTTGTGGGTAACCATCATCGTCGGTTCCACCCTCATCGCAGTCTGGGTTTTTTTCGTAGCGCACAGACTCTACAGGTTCAGTCAATAATGAAAGCGTCGCCACGTGAGCAACAGCGGGCATCCGAGTGCGTTGTGGCTTCGCCGTTGGTCGCCAATTACACTTGCGGCAATCCGCCAGGCAACTTTTACCCTGGTCCTTAGGATCGCGTAATGCTAAAGCGTCCCTTTCTGGTCCCTTGCGTTTTCGCTCTGTTCAGCATCAGTACACTTGACGTCGTGCGAGGACAAGAACCGAGATTGGCGAAACGGCTAGCATATTGCATGACCAAATAAGCCCGACAATCAGCGCTCTGCATTAAGACGCCACGCAGTCGATGATTGAGAAGGTCATTTTTCCTCTTCGTCAGCACAGTTACCACTAATCAACACGCTCCTTGTTGGATTGTGCAGTTGCGCTACATGAACCACCTGCGGAACTCGCTTATCAGACACGAATCGCCGTGTCAGCGTGGCGCCGAGCCAGAGTAGGGCGGCCATCCAGGCCGGGGCATTGAGTTCCTTCGGTAAATATCGCTGATTCAGGTAAACCGTGCCGAAGGAAATGATGGGAAGCGTCCATGCCTGCGACAGTCCACCCCAGGTCACCATGGCCACCGGCTGCTCGCCGAAGATGAAGTACATCACCACCGGTATTACGGTGAGCACCACGATGAAAATATCGCGCCAGCGGCACCGGGCCTTGTAGTCGTCATGCTCGAACACACCCTGCAGACGCATGAAGTCGGCAAGCATGCGCGAGTGGCCCGCCGTGGCGGCGAAAATCGTGCCGTAGAGAATGATGATTGCACCCACGTAGAACACGTACTTGGCCCAGGGGCCGAGCGTCTGGGTATAGATATTGGACAGGATCGGGATCATGTCGCTGGTGGCGGGAACCAGCCCCATGCCATGCAGGATTCCCGCGCCGAGCAGATAGAACGCAATCGTGGCGACGGTATAGATCATCATCGAGACTATGACGTCGACGTTCATCACGTGTACCCAGCCTCTGGCACGTCGGCGCCATGCTTCCGAATTTTCGTGCGGGCCGGTGTAGCGCGCGTAGCCCTTTTCCACGCACCAGTAGGTGTACATGTAGAGTTCGGTGGCGCCAACACCGGTAATGCCGAAGGTGGCAAGTGCGATGGCAACTCCCGCGGCCGGCAGTTCAAACTTGAAACCCGTCGCCACGTCCGCCCACGAGAAGTACTCGGGCATGCGCGTCAGCACCACGGCTGCGAGCAGCGTGATCAGCGTGAACAAGCCGACCTTTATCATCGCCAGCCGCTCGATGCGGTGATAGGCACCACCGAGGAGCAGGATCAAGGTCAGAACAAAGAAGGCGATGACCCACCACATCACCTCGATGTTGGTGATGAGGTTCATGACTTGCGACACGCCGATGAACATCGCGCTGATCTGGAACAGCATGGTGAAAACCATCGCGATCCAGGCCCAGAGCACCCAGTTCACCTTGCCGATTTTTCCGGGAATGCGGTTGAAAGCTTCCAGGCCGGTTTCACCGACCGCAATGGTGTAGCGGCCGAGGAAGGCCTGCACCACGGCCTTGATCAGGCAGCTCAGGATGATCAGCCACATCACCGTGTAGCCGACTTTGGCACCAAGCGTGGTGGTTGCAATCAACTCACCGGAGCCGACGATCGACGCCGAAAGCACGATCCCCGGGCCGATTTTTTTCAGTATGTTGCGCAGAGTCGTGGGCGGTTCGATTACGTCGTTGGGATTCAGTGCATAGGGATCGAAAAGGCCCTTCTCGACTGCCTTTTCGATTGGTGCGGACACCGTGGCCATGTTGTTTTCCTCCGTTATCTATGATTTTTCATCGCGTCTCTGTGGGCGCTATGACAAATCGGGGCTGCGGATTCAACCGGTCGACGCAACACCTATGCTCTGACCATAGAGCAGAGGAAGTTGAGAATGAAGCACCGGCCGAGACGATAAATTTCTGATGCCGAAATGAAAAACAGCGCGTCGATAAGCTACGTTGCGCCGACCATCGATCGTTCGATTTCGCCGACTGTCTGGACACCCAGTAGCACCATGTCGCGGCGGAGTTCGGTCGTGAGTATTTCCACTGCACGAATGGCACCGGCCTCACCGCCGGCAGCGAGGCCATACAGAAACGGCCGCGCAAAGCCGACCGCTTTTGCGCCGAGGGCCAGTGCAATGAGGATGTCCGTGCCGCGGCGAACGCCACCGTCCAGGATCACGTCAGCGTTGCTGCCAACCGCATCCACGATCGCTTCGAGTACATTGACCGGCGCCGGCGACCGGTCGAGTTGCCGGCCGCCATGGTTAGACACCATCACCGCCTTGAACCCCAGTGCAACGGCTCGTCTGGCGTCATCCGGTCTGACTAAGCCTTTGATCACGGCCGGTCCATCCCACTCACCGAGCAGCCACTCCGCGTCTTTCCAGCTGAAGCCCGCATCAAATTGCTCCGCGACGAAGGCCTGCAAGGACACCGCCGCCGTGTCCTGTGACAGGTTGGCGTATTTGATCGCAGGCTTCGACAGGTAGTCATACAGCCATGCCGGGGCCATTAGCGCGTGCCACGCCTGCTTTAGCCCGACCTTCGGCGGAATAGCAAAGCCATTACGAGGGTCGCGTTCGCGATTCCCGGCAATCGGGAAGTCTACTGTCAGTATGAGGGCCTCGTAGCCGCTGTCCCGCGCCCGGTGCATCATCTCCCGTACGAGACCCCTGTCTTTCCATACGTAGAGCTGGAACCACTTCGGGCCATCCGTATGCCGGGATATCTCCTCGATGGACACCGACGACAACGTCGACAGAGAGAAGATCGTGCCTGCGCGCTCGGCCGCATTGGCGACACCGCGCTCGCCGTCGGTATGAAACAGACGGTGGCCGGCGGCGGGCGACAGCAAGAACGGCACGTCAATGCGTCGTCCCAAGACCGTCGTTGAAAGGTCCGGCTCTTTGACACCGGTAAGGACTTTGTAGTGCAGCGAATAGTCGTCGAACGCCGAGGAATTTCGCCTGAGTGTCAACTCGTCGTCGGCGCCGCCATCCATGTAGTCGAATACCATGCGATGCGCGCGCCGGCGCGCGACACGTCGCAGGTCCGCGATACTCAGGCAGCGTTCGACCTTCACCTGCTGTACGCCACCACCGTTTGCCGTTGGGTGTCGAGGGAACGGATGCCGAGCTCGATGCGATCGCCCTGCTTAAGGTAGACGGGCGGTTTCTGTCCGAGGCCCACGCTCGGCGGTGTTCCCGTCGTGCCGACGTCACTTGGCTGCAGGCTCATGAAGCGGCTCAGGTAGCTCACGATGAACGAAGGTCCGAAGATGCCGACTTCCCGGCTGTGACTTCGGCACGTACGCCGCCGGTATCGGACGAACAGTCGACGAACATGAGGTACTCACCGGCTTGTTCGCGCGTCGCGCTCCACGTGAACAGAACTTCGCCATCGGCCACCTTGTGGTTCGCAAGTATTTCAGCGTCGCCGTCTACTGACGTGGCCTGCGTTGCGTAGAACACGGTCGAGTGTTCGGTCGTGACGGCCGGACCTGGTTCGTCAGCCGCGAATGCGACCACAGACCCAAGGGCAAACAGGGCGAAAGCGTAGGTGCGTACTTCGCAAGCCCGGCTCCAAGACGAAGTCCGGGCGAATTGCCGATACCGGTATTCAGTCCGGTTTGGATTCGGTCGCATCGCATTTCCTCCGTCGGCCAGGGGAGATCGGTCTTTGGAGGACCTTAGCATGTATGCAATTCGATTTCACATATGAGTACACAACGGTGACAGCCCGGCGGCCATCAACCTCGCCACAACACTGCTAAGCTTTGAGGCATGCACGGCTTTTTGCGCGGGCAGGTACGATGACGGACAACCGGCACGAGGAACCGGGGCGCAAACGGCGTTGGCGCCGCGGCGAGCCGGCTGCCGGCGGCCGGCTGGCTTTCCGGCATCGCCTGAGCACCCGCATCTGGCACTGGCTCAATGTGCTGGTGGTCTTTGCCATGCTGATGAGCGGACTGATGATCTTCAATGCCCATCCGCGACTCTACTGGGGTGAGTATGGCGCAAACCCGGATGCCGCCATTCTGGAAATCGGCAGTACCGAGTCCCTGGGTTTCCTTCGCATCGGCAGCCTGCGTATCGAGACGACCGGCCTGCTCGGTCACTGGCAGGATGCGAATGGCCATACACAACGCCACGCCTTTCCTGGCTGGGCAACCATACCTTCCACGTACGACCTGGCGATGGGCCGTCGCTGGCATTTCTTTTTTGCCTGGACGTTCGTGCTCATCCTGGGTTCCTACCTGTTGTGGAGTGCTGTCAACGGACACCTGAAGAAGGACCTCGCGCCGTCTCGCGCGGAGCTCAGGCCCGCGCACCTCTGGCAGGACGTCAAGCAGCACGCACGGCTGCACTTCCCGACCGGCGAAGCCGCACTGCGCTATAACACGCTGCAAAAACTCGCCTACCTGAGCCTGCTGTTCATCCTGTTGCCGCTGATCGTCCTGACAGGGATGACGATGTCCCCGGGTCTGAATGCCGCCTGGCCGTGGCTGCTGGATGTGTTCGGCGGACGCCAGTCAGCGCGCGCCATTCACTTTATCGCGGCATTTGCACTGGTTTTGTTCATTGTCGTGCACCTGCTGATGGTGGTGCTGGTCGGGCCCGTGAACGAGATTCGATCCATGATTACCGGCTGGATCTGCCTGCCGAAGGAGCAGAAGTCGTGACCATACGAATGACACGGCGGCGCACGTTGCAGGGCCTCCTGGCCGGGGGCAGCACCTTGCTGCTGGCGGGCTGCGACCAGCTGGGCCGGTCTCCATCATTTCGCGCGCTGCTCTTTTCCGCGGAAAAGCTCACCTATAATGCGCACCGCCTGGTCGTGGACAGGAACGCACTCGCCCGCGAGTTCACCGCCGCGGACCTGTCACCGGTATTTCGCACCAACGGCAACACGCTGCCGGCAGACGCGCGCTACCAGCAGCACCTGGCGGAGAACTTCCTCAACTGGCGGCTCGAGGTGCGAGGTGCAGTCGAGACCCCCGTTGCCCTGTCGCTGGACGAAATGTCACGGCTGCCGCAGAGAACGCAGGTCACCCGGCACGATTGCGTGGAAGGCTGGAGCGCGATCGGCCAGTGGACGGGCGTGCCGTTGACGGCCATCCTCGACCGGGTGCGGCCGAAACCCGGTGCAAGATTCGTCGTGTTCCATTGCGCCGACGATTTTCACGGTAGCGCCGTACTACGAAAGCATCGACCTCATCGACGCGTATCACCCGCAGACGATCATGGCGCACTCAATGAACGGTGGGAAACTGCCGGTGGGCCACGGTGCCCCGCTGCGCCTGCGCGTCGAACGGCAGCTCGGTTACAAGCATGCCAAGTTCGTGATGGGCGTCGAAGTCGTCGAGAGCCTGCGCGATATCGGGGCTGGCAAGGGCGGCTATTGGGAGGATCACGGCGACTACGAATGGTATGCCGGCATCTGAGCGCGGCAGCTAATTAGGGTGACGAATTAGGGTGACAGTTACCCAATTGGGGATAGGTAGCTGTCACCCTAATTCGCGACCGGTGGAAAGAGGGTCACTGTTCCCCTCCCGGCCGCAGGAGTATAAAAGCGCAAAGGCTCGCGCTCCCCGACGCCGCCGAGGTTGGAGAGCGCCGTTCGGCGTCCGGCGTCGAGTAGAGTGGCCATGCCTTCGCTCGTTTCCTCTGCGTGCTTGACGATGTTGACCTGGGGTGCAACGTCGCTCCTGGCGTGCGCGCTGGCCGCGGAACCTGAAGAACCAAACGCCGGATCGGACGAGGAGCCAATCGAGGAAATCCTCGTCACCGGCAGTCGGCTGCTTCTGAACGTGGCTCCCGTGACGGTATTGAGCCGCCACGACATCGAGCGTGGCGGCGCCAACTCTATCGGCGACATGCTGCAGGCACTGCCGCAGAACGCCGGCTCGGCGCTCAATACGAACGTGAACATGTCCGGCGAGCCGTATGGCGATGACGGCGATGGCTCGGTGCGCATTGCGCTGCGAGGCCACGCGACCCTGGTGCTGGTCAACGGGCGGCGCTTTCCCAACACCGGCAACGGCGCCGATACCTCGGTCGACCTGAATACCCTGCCGATCTCCTTCATCGACCATGTAGAGGTGTTGCCTAGCGGTGCCTCGGCGGTCTACGGATCGGATGCCGTCGGCGGTGTCGTCAACATCGTCACGCGTCGCGACATGGTCGGCTTCACGCTCGCCGGGTCGCAAACACTCAGCGAGCACGGCGACGGGGCAGTGAGCACGGGCCAGGCTGCCGCCGGACTCGATCTGTTCGGCGGAACCTGGATCCTCGGTGTCGATCACGTCGAGCAGGAGGGCGTGACCCTCGATCGCCGCGAGTACTCGGCGGTGCCGCTGGTCATCGTCGACGGTAACGGGACGCGGGCTCCTTTCTCCAATCCCGCGACGGCAGAGGGCCAGTTCACGGTTCCGGAGGGAAACGCGCTGGGCGTCGCGCCGGGTGTTTACACCCGCGTCGACGGTGCAACCGGGCGAACGGCAGCCGACTATCGCCTCGTCGACCGGACCGTGGATTACTTCAACGTGGCGCCTTACAATTACTCGCAGACGCCCAACGAGCGCAGCGCGTTTTGGCTGATCGGCACGCATCCGCTCGGTGAGCGCCTGAACGTCGTCATGGAGGGTCTCGTCCACCACCGGGAATCGGCACAGGGGGGCGCACCGGATGCGTACTTCGCCGGAATCACGCCGGAACTTCCGGACGGTTCGTTCGGGATACCGGCGACCAACTACTACAACCCGTTCGGCGTGGACCTGCCACAGAGTTGGCCGCCTCCCGTAACGCGCCGCATGGTCGAGCTCGGCGAGCGCCGCATCAGCGAGGACGTGGATCTGTGGCGCGCACTCGTCGGCCTCGAGGGCCGGGTTGCTGACTGGCAGTGGACGGTTTCGGTTGCCGGGTCCGAGTCCGACGCCGTAACGGTCGAGAGCAGCACTTTCCTTCGTTCGCGGCTTATCGAAGCTGTCGGACCATCCGGTCCGGACGAAGCCGGGCGAATCGTCTGCGGCCTTCCCGATCCGGCGACCGGCGTCGTGCCAGTCGCCAGCATCAAAGCCGGTTGCGTGCCGGTCGATCTTTTCGGCGGCCCGGACAACATCACACAGGAGCAGCTGGACTACATCAACGCCGGGCCTCTGCGGGCTACCGGAACGAACGAGGAGCAGACCGCGGAGCTGGTGCTGAGGGGACCCTGGGGACAGTGGTCGGGACGGGACATGCAATGGGTAATGGGCCTCGATTACCGGCGCATGGCAGGCTCCTATGTCGAGGACCCGCTGCGCGTCACAGAGGGGTGGCCCCAACTGACGCACGCCGACAGCGACGGCGCGGACTTGTTCGCCGAAGTGCAACTACCGCTGCTACGCGACTGGCGCTGGGCGCGGGAGATGGACCTCAACCTCGGCGTGCGCCGGTCGAATTTTGCCTCGTTCGACGATCACCTGTCCTGGCAGGCCGGCGTGCATTGGCAGCCCGCTGAGGAATGGACGCTGCGCGCCAACTACGCCGACGTATTCCGCGCCCCCGACCTGTGGGAACTCCACGACCCGCGCGCCTCGGAGCCGTATTCTGAGTTCGACCCCTGTGGCAATGAGCCGTCGGACGCACAGCGAGCGAATTGCGCCGCGAACGGCGTCCCCGGCGGTGCCTACGTACAGGGCAACGAGGAGTTCCTGTGGCACGTCGGCGGAAACCCGAAGCTCGGGCCCGAGACGGGGCACAGCCTCGGCGCCGGCCTGCTGTATGCGCCCCGGTGGACGGAGGGGCTTTCCTTCGGCATCGATTTCTTCCGCCTCGAGATTACCGACCTCATCGGTCAATTCGGTGTCGACCAGGTGCTGTCCGAATGCGCCGATCACGGCCTGAGCCAGGCGTGCGACGATATCGAGCGCTTTGCCGATGGCCGCATCAAGCAAGTGTCGACGTTCACTGACAACTTCAGCGGGATATACAACACTCGCGGCATCGACTTCACGATCGACTGGGCCGCAGTCACGCCGCTCGGCGAACTCAATGCGCGGCTGCTCACCACTTACCTCGAGCGCTGGGACGAGCAGCCGTTTCTCGACGGGACCGTGTACGAGTATGCAGGCACTTTCGGGGCGGGTGCGATGCCGCACTGGCGCGGCTTCGGCACCCTGGACTGGCTGTCCGGACGCTGGGTCGCAAGCTATTCCGCTGAGTACATCGGCGGTGCCACGCAGCTCGTCGAAGCAATTGGGATCGGCGACAGTTTCGAGCCGTACACGCGTGGCGTCGAGTCGGCCCTGTATCACGACCTCGAGGCCCGCTACGAGTTCGACAACGGCATTACGGTTCGCACGGCGATCACGAACCTGACGGACGAGGACCCGCCGTTCGTCAACCTCATGTCCATCGCCAACACGGACGCCGGCACCTACCGCCTGCTGGGCCGCAGCTACTTTCTCGAATTGCGCTACGACTTCGCAGCGAGTCGCAACTAACCGGCCGCACCGGAGCCGAGCGGCTAACAGCCTTTTGGTCCCTTGGTTTCATTGGGCGGTCGGCTTGGCACTTGGCCCCGCGCACGCATTTGCCGCAGCCGCTCGCGCTCCGCGGCGGCATGGGCCTCCGCCTTGGCTGCAAGCGCTTGAAAGCGCGGGTCGGCGCGCAGCGACTCGAACCCGGCATCCCGCTGGAATACGTACCACCAGCGTTTTCGGTCTTGATTTGCGTAGGTGTCTTCCAGCATATCGAGGGCCGCATCGTTCTGCGCGAGCAATGTCAGCGCAGCCGCCCCGGCGTAATCACTCCCGCCATCCAGGCTCTCGCGCGCCAGTTTCTCTGCGTCATCCCGGTCGCCCATAGCAAGGCTCACCTGTGCGAGCGCGACAAGCGTAAAGAGTTCCATGTCTGGCCGACTGACAAAAGACGGCAGAACCAGGAGCTCTTCACGCGCCTGGGCGAAGTGACCACTTACCAGTGCCGCATCGCGGATTGCGTATGCTCGAATGTCGAGGTCGACGCGATAACGAAAACTGGGGTCAGCGCGCAACAGTTCAGCCGCCTGCTGTGGGTGCTCTTCGTACAGGCAGATCGCCAGCCAGTCGTAGGCTGGCACGGTCTCGGGCGCCTCGAGCAGCACGCTGCGTGCCGCATCGACATCGCGGACCTCGAGGTAGAACTGGGCGAGCGGCCAGCGTATCCACTCCGCGCGGGGATCGACGGCGAGTGCCCGCTCACCCAGCCTTATGGCCTCGACGAACTGACCCCGTTGCCAGCGTATCAGGCCGAGTCGGAGCAGCGCGGGATGATAGTCCGCGTCGAGCGCCAGCGCCTTCAGGAAGCTCATCTCGGCCTCGCTGATCTCGGCGCCGGCCCAGTGCATGGCACCTCTGAGGAAATGGTTCCGCGGCGCCAACGGGTCCACGCGGATCGCCTCGTCGATCTCGACCATCGCGTTGCCGTCGTCCCCGTGGTTGAACAGGAACAAAGCGTAGCGCTCGTGCCCAACGGCGTAGCTCGGGTTGCGCGCTAGGGCGGCTCGGTAGTCCGCCTCCGCTCCCGCGCTATCGCCGTCATGCGCCTTGAGGTCGGCGCGCAGGACGTACGCCTCGGCGAGCGTGTCATCGAGCTGTAAGGCCCGGCCGAGCAGCGGCTGCGCTTCTCTCGCAGCAGCCGCCACTCGCTCACGTTGACGTTCGCTGCGGATCATGAATCCGAGTCCCGTCCCGGCCGTCTGCTCCAGAAGCACGCTCTGCCAATGCGCCTCGGCGAGCGCCGCATAGGCGGCGGCAAACTCCGGTTCGATCTCGATGGCTTGCTCGAAGCGCTCGACCGCGAGCTCGGCATCATCGTTCCTGCGTGTGGCGATCAGTGCCTGGCCCCGCAGGTACAGGAGATAGGCCTCCAGGCCGAAACGCGCATACGGATGAGCCGGTTCATCGAGGCTTACCTGCAGGGCATCCGTTACGCCCTGCGCGATCTCGTCCTCGACCGCGAAGATGTCCTCCAAAGTGCGGTCGAAGCGCAGCGACCAGACGTGGCTGCCCGTGGTCGCGTCGATGAGTTGCGCGGTCACGCGCAGTTCCGGGCCCGAATGTTGCAGGCTGCCCTCGACCAGGTAGCGTGCGTTGAGCTTCCGGCCGATATCCCTGGCATCCGTCGTGCGGTCGTGGAAAACGAACGACGATGTGCGGGCGATGACCGTCAGTTCCTTCACGTTGGCCAGCCGATGCAGCACGCTCTCGGCAATGCCGAAGGCCATGTATTCGTTGGCGTCTTCCATACTGAGGTTCTCGAACGGCAGGACGGCGACCGTGCGCGACGGGAGCTCGACCGCTGCAGGCTCGCCGGTCTTGTCTACCGGCTGCCGCTGCGTGAACGACCAGTAGGCGAGCAGCACCGCCCCGATCCCACCGGCGAGGACGATGAATGCTCTGCGACGGGGGCGGGCGTCCGGCGCCGGTGTGATCGCCTGCGACAGGTCCTGCGGTGCTTCCGGCGCGTCCGGGTGAAGCACGGCATCGGCAATGAAGCGATAGCCGCGCCCCGGCACGGTGGCCAGGTACCGGTTTTCGCCGGGCTCTTCGCCGAGGACGTGCCGCAATACCGAGATAAGCTGGGTGAGGTTGCTTTCCTCGACTACCCGCCCGGGCCACAGATCCGCTATGAGCTCGTCTTTCGTCAGTAATTCGCCGCGGTGCTCGATGAACAGGAGCAGCGCCGCGATCGCTTTCGGCGTGACCGGCAGCGGATCCTGCGAACCTTTCTCAAACAGCAAGTGACGGCTCGCGTCGAGCCTGAAGTTCCCGAAGCCGTAGACCGTGTGTGGCGGGGATGGGTTTTCGGTGGCCATCGAGGGACTTCTGGAAGTCCAGGGATGCCAGTGCAGTTCCGGTACAGACTGGCTTGGCAAATGGTACACCAGCCGCCGCCCGGCGTCCGACCGGGCCGGAACCGGCCTGACGGTCGGTTCCCCGGCAATATTTGAGGAAATTTCAGCCCGGGCAGGAGGAATTTTCACCCGCCGGGGAGGGATCGTCGTGCCCGTAACCCCCGAAGGCTAAACAATGGAGATTCCAATGAACAGAATGACGACTACACCCTTCGAACGGCATGCGTGGGTGCAATGCCGACGGCACCTGGGGCCCTTGCTGTTGCTCATGACCCTGGTCCAGCCGGCGCTGGCGCAGACCTACAGAGTGATCGACTGCCCTTTTGCGATTCACACTGCGGCTCGAGACATTAACAACCGAGGCGACATCGTGGGCAACTGCCTGGACCAAGACCAATTCCACGGCTTTCTGCTCCGTAACGGTGTTTACAAGGTACTCGACGTCCCTAACTCGACGAACACGTTGGCCTTCGGCATCAACAATCGGGGCGACGTGGTTGGACAGTACTTCGACAGCAACGACGATGCCCACGGGTTCCTGTTCCGCAAGGGTCGCTTCCATACGATCGATCCGCCCAATTCCAGTTTTACGATGGCCCGCGGCATCGATGATCGTGGGAGGATCGTTGGCTGGTACATTGGAGCCGACGAGGTCGCCCGCGGGTTCCTTCTCGATTGGCACGGTTTCCGGGACATCGAGTTCCCGGGCGCGGAATTTACGGGCGCCTTTGATATCGGCATCCGGGGAATCGTAGGCGGCTATTACGTACCGGGCGAATCGAGCGAAGACCCCGCCATTCCCCACGGATTCCTCCGGAAGAACGGACAATTCAGGCCGATCGATCCTCCGGACACCACAGGCGCATTCGTGTTTGGGATCAACGTCCTGGGTCACATGGTCGGCAACGCGAGCTATGACGAAGAGTGCCCCGATTGTTTTACGTCCGCATTCCTGTTGACGAAGCACGGTTTCGAATTCCTGGCGTTCGCCCATCCGGACGGAACTGTCGCGTCCGAGACTCTGGCATTCGGAATCAACGACAAGGGCAAGATCGTAGGCTTTTTCTACGACGAGGTGGCCGATGCAAATCGTGGATTTGTCTACAGTCCCAAACGCAGGCGCCACGACGGTTCGTAAACACAACGAATTAGGGTGACAGTTACCTCAATTGGGGAATTAGGGTAACTGTCACCTTAGCTGAAGCGCGTTATCCTGCCGGTGACCAAGTGCTATGATTGCTGCCGCCTGAGCGCGGATTGGCCGAGATTATTAGGGATCGAGGCCGGTCATTGCCATGGGCGCCGCTCCGGCAGGATGGTTTATGCATCGCCCTGCCTTCGCTACTTGCTGGACGACCCTGGTTTTCGTCGGAGCATTGTTTTGGCAGTCAACACCTGCGGCCGAGAGCGCAACGCCGACGCCCACGCCCAGTGACGAGGTAATCGAGGAAATAGTCGTTACCGGCACGCGATTGCCGATCAATGTGAGCGCCCCGGTGACCGTGTTGACCAGCCTCGACATCCGGCGTGGCGGGGCCAATTCGATCGGCGACGTCTTGCAGGCCCTGCCGATGAATACCGGATCGCCGCTCAACACGAATGTGAACACCGGTGGGTCGGAGCCGTACCTTGGAGGCGAGCGAGGCGACGGATCGACCCGCATCGCTCTTCGCGGCCACAGCACATTGGTCCTGCTGAATGGCCGACGCTTCCCGAACGGCGGCATCGGAGCGGACGCCTCCGTCGATCTCAACAGCATTCCCATGGCTTTCATCGAGCGTATCGAGGTGCTCGCAAGCGGTGCTTCGGCGGTTTACGGTGCGGATGCCGTCGGTGGCGTCGTCAACATTGTCACGCGGCGCGAAGGCCAGGGCCTGGAGCTCAGCGGATCGCGGACGATCACCGCGGAGGGAGACGGGGAGATCATTACGGGCCAGGCGGGCATCGGTTTCGACGTGTTCGACGGGGCCTGGAACCTCGGTATCGACTACGCAAAGCAAGACGGCGTCACCCTCGATCGTCGCAGCTACTCTGCGGTGCCGCTGCTCATCGTGGACGGTGACGGGACGCTGGGCTTCGGCGGCAACCTCGCAACCTCGCAAGGGCACTTCGGGGTGCCGGATGGAAATTCACTCGGATTGGAGCCCGGCGTGTACACAAGGGTCGACGGTGCTACCGGTCAAACGGCCGCTGACTATCGGCCGTTTGACCAGGACGTCGACGGGTTCAACTACGCGCCATTCAATTTTTCGCAGACGCCCAACGAGCGCAGGTCGCTGTGGTTGCTCGGCTCGCAGCCGCTCGGCGAGCACCTGAATTTTTTCATGGAGGGGCTCTTTCACCACCGGGAATCGACGCAGGCGTCCGCGCCGGAACCTTATTTCGTTGGGTTCTTCGTCGCTGCCCCGACACTGGCCGACGGCTCGTCGGGCATTCCCGCCGACAACTATTACAACCCGTTCGGTGTAGACCTGTCGTTTCCGCCTCTACAGGCACGACGCTTCGTTGAACTCGGTAATCGCAATTTCAGTGAGGACGTGGATCTGTGGCGGGTGCTGGTTGGCCTCGAAGGCAGAATTGCTGACTGGAGCTGGACGCTTTCTGTTGCCAGCGCCGAGTCCGACGCGTCGACCGTCGACACGGGCATGCTGTTTCCCTCGCGGCTTGTGCAGGCGCTGGGGCCATCCGGCCCCGATGCTTCCGGCCACATCGTGTGCGGCCAGCCGGATCCTGCGACCGGTCGCGTACCGGCGGCCGGCATCGTTCCCGGCTGCGTGCCGCTCAATTTCTTTGGCGGGCCCGGCAGCATTACGCAGGACCAGATCAGCTACGTGAGCCTGAGACCAATGACCCATACCGGCACGAATGGGCAGCGGCTCGCGGAGCTGGTTTTGAGCGGGCCATGGGGAAAGATACACGGCAGGGACATGCAATGGGTTGTCGGCGCGGACTATCGGCGCGAAGCGGGCAGCCTGGCGCTGGACCCGCTGCGCATCCTGGAATTCGGAGATCCGCCCGTGCCGGCCGGAGCCTACGATGCGAAGGGCCTGTTCGCCGAAGTGCAGGTGTCCCTGCTGCACGAAAAGCCCTGGGCGCGGGATGTCGCCCTGAACCTCGGTGTTCGCTGGTCGGACTTCTCCACATTCGACCAGAACCTGTCCTGGCAGGCTGGCTTGCGCTGGCAGCCGGTCGAAGAACTGACGCTGCGTGCAAACTACGCAGACGTCTTTCGCGCCCCGGTAATGGCGGAACTCCATGATCCGCTGGTGAGGCTGGAGCACTATTACGATATAGACCCCTGCGGAAATAGCCCCACGCCCGAGCAACGAGCGAACTGCGCCGCAAACGGCGTACCGGGCGGCGCCTACGTGCAGGGCGCCGAGGGATTTGTTGTCATTGCCGGCGGCAACCCAGACCTTGAGCCTGAGACCGGGCACAGCTTCGGAGCCGGACTGATGTATACGCCAGGTTGGGCCGAGGCGCTCTCCGCAAGCATCGACTATTTTCAGGTCGAGCTCAGCGGTTACATCTGGCAGGATTGGCCCGACCGGGTGCTCAGCATATGTGCCGATAGCGGCCTCAGACAAGCCTGCGACGAGATTCGCCGCTTTCGGGACGGCCGTATCGAACAAGTCGCAACGGTGACCCGAAACTTCGGCGGCCTTCAAACCCGGGGCGTTGACCTGGCGATCGACTGGAGGGTGGCGAACGAATTCGGCGACGTGAACTCGAAACTGCTCGCCACCTATCTTGACCGCTGGGACGAGCAGCCGTATTCCGGCGGCGAGCTGTTTCACAACGCCGGCACATTCACCGGCAGCGCGTGGCCGCGTTGGCGCGCCTTGGGTAGCGTCGACTGGCAATACGGGCCGTGGAGGGCCGGTTACGCGGCGGAGTATGTCGGGAGTTACGCTCAACTGGTCGAAGCGACGCTTTTTGGCGCCGAATTTGCTCCGTACACTCGGCAGGTCGAGTCCGTTCTGTATCACGATGTCGAAGGAGAATACGAGTTCGACACGGGTGTCTCCCTGCGCGCCGCAATTACGAATATAACCAACGAGGATCCTCCGTTCGTCAACGTGGCCTCGGCCGCCAACACTGATGCGGGAACCTACCGTCTATTGGGGCGCACCTACTTCCTCGAACTGCGCTACGCGTTCGGCGGGGAACGCAGCTAGCGTTCAATCTCTCCGCTTGTCGCGGTGAGGCGATGCCGAGGCGGGTTCAAAGAGAAATCCGTGAAACGGTTTCGTCCTCCTCGCTGAAATAGTGGCCCACAATCTGGCCCTTGACGTTGACTCCGAATGCCACCGTTTCGGCCGCGACATTTCCGGCCACGTCGGTAAACTCCAGGAATTCGAATCCGTGCCGCGTTAGCAGGAACGCTTGCGTAAAGCAGTCGGGACACTCGGCGTCATCGGTAAAGCCGCCTACGATGTGACCGCGGAGGCTGATCCCGAACGCACGTGTGCCCGCGGAGCCCGGAGCACTGATTGGCTTAAAGACGTCTTTCCTCAGGTGGAATCCGTGGGGGACGCCGTCGATGATGTAGCCGCCCACGATCGCGAGGATGTTGCTATCGAAGGCTGCCGTGGCTTCCATTTCCGCACCGGGAAACACGATGTCCCGGAAACCGCGTCGGTCGAGAATGAACCCTCGGTAGACGTCGTCGCTTGCCAGGTAGTAGCCAACGATTCTGCCGAGATCGTCGATGCCGCGGGCTGAGGTCTCGATCGAACCCGGCGGATCGATCGTAAGGAAGCGACCCTTGCGCAAGACAAACCCGTGCTGCACACCGTTGTTATCCGAATAACGTCCAGCCACGTCGCCCCGATTGTTGATGCCGAACGCGGAAGTGTCCCCCGCGCCGGGGACATCGAGCAGCTTTAAGACGCCGTTGCGGAGGCGAAAGCCATGCAATCCGTTGACGTCCTCGCAGAAGCCGACGATGTCGCCCCGGTCGTTGATGCCGCGCGGCAAGGTAGAGTAGGAAAAAGGACAGTCGATCGCGGTGTAGCTCTGCGCCAGGGCAGCCTGGGCCAGAATCATGAGCGCCAGCACGGGCCAGAGGTGCCAGCGGCAAAGCGGCCACTGTCGCCGTTCAGCGTGAGTTGTTGTCATTTTGTTCATTGGAATCGCCTTCGTTGTGCGGGACCAATAGTCATCCTGTACGGGGTGAGAATTCCTTATGCCGGCGCTTAATTTTTCTTAGATTTGCGGCGGCTTCGACCGACGGGCCGGATCCGGCCTGGTGAGGACTAGTGTGTCCCTCCGAAAGGATCGTCCAGTCTTCGCCGCTATGCTCAGCGCGGGCCAGCTCTCGGGCCGTTCCTCACAAGACTTAAGCATTTCTCAGATGGCGCCAAGGACTTTTCACGACATGCTGAGCGATCGTCTGCCCTGGAACGGTAACACCCGTCCCGTGAATCACAGAACCACAGAAAAAGGGCAGGGCGATGAGCAGCAAACCCCGGGAAATCCGTGCAGTACGTAGCGGCGATCAGCCGCTTGACGACCTGAAACCGATCCGTCCAGGTGCTGTGGCCCTTGCCGGCCTCACGGCGACACTCCTTGCGTTCGCCGGCGCGGCGACTGCTGATCCTGGAGACCTTGATCCGAACTTCAATGGCAGCGGCCTCTTGTCGTTGAGCGTTGGCAATAACAGAAGCTCTGCGACCGCAGTTATCCAGCAGACCGACGGCCAGCTCGTACTCGCGGGCTGGGGCGTGTCGGATGGCAGCGACAACGAAGATTTCATTCTGATGCGGGTTGCGGAGGACGGGACGCGGGAAAGCACCTTCGGCACCAACGGTGTTGCAAGTGCCGACTTCACGGCTGGGTTGGATTACGCAAACGCCGGAATCCAGCAGGCCGACGGTAAGCTGGTGTTGGCAGGTGAAGCTGGCGTCGGCCGTGGCCGTGCCGACATTGCGCTCGCCCGTTTTAGAGCCGATGGAACGCTGGATTCGACCTTCGGTGCCGGTGGCCGGACTACGCTGAATCTTGGCTATCGAGACATTGCATCCGGCCTCATCCAGCAGCCTGACGGCAAGCTCGTGGTTGCCGGCACCACCACAAACTCGAGCGGCTCTGAGCGGATGGTATTCGCGAGATTCAACGCCGACGGAACGCTCGACACGACCTTCGGCACGGGTGGCACGACGACCGTTGACTTCGGCGGCGATTCCGAGTCCTGGGCCAATGATCTTGCACAGCAGCCTGATGGCAAACTCGTGGCAGTGGGAGCTGGTTTCGGCATTGCGCGCGTGACGGCAAACGGGGCGCTCGATCCCTCATTCGACGGCGATGGCTTGCTTGCCCGTGCGATGGCAGGGGACGCGAACGACCGTGGCAATTCAGCCCGACGGTGGGATTATCGCCGCGGGCTATGCTTTACCTCCCGGTGGAGACAAATCCGGCGCAGCGCTGCTGCGGGTCAACGGGGATGGCAGCCTCGACAATAACTTCGGTTCTGCCGGAAAGGTTTTCGTCGATCTGGGCAATCCGAGCGACCTTAGTTCAATCATCGTGCAAGCAGATGGGAGAATAGTCGGCGCCGGAACCAGATTCGTCGACGGCGATGAGATGATTCTGGCTCGTTTCAACTCCGATGGTACGCTCGACACGAACTACGGGATCGACGGCGTTGCCACAGCGGATTTTGGCACGGGAGCAACTGCGCCTGACTCACATGGCGCTGCACTGATCCAGCAGATCGACGGCAAATATGTCGCTGTAGGATCGATTGCGTCGTATCCCTTTGGCGCCTTCGGCGCTGCTCGATTCGACGATGATGCCACATTTCCAGGTCGCATCGGCCTGACTCGCACGGATCGTTCTGTTGGTGAGTCAATGCCGACGGTTACCTATACGGTCCGCCGGACCGGAGGCAGAACCGGAACGGTCAGCGTGGGTCACGCGACAACGGCGGGCGACGCCCAGCCGGGTGCTGATTTTGAGGCGGCTTCCGGTACCTTTATATGGGGCGATGGCGATGCGAGCGTCAAGACGCTCACAGTCGATATCATTGATGATGACTTGGCCGAAGCAATAAGAGAAAACTTCACGTTGACACTCTCAGCGCCGACTGGCGGTGTGGAGCTTGCTGCGAGCGAGGCCCCTACGACTATCTTCGACGATGATGGTCCAGGTGAATTGCGCCTTTGCATTGATGCTTGCTTCGGATGGAGCCCCGACGTTGTGAAAGAGGCCGATCCCGTATACAACGATGTCAGCGTCGTTAGGACCGGCGGTTCGACGGGCGCGATCAGCGTTGAGTTCACGACGTCAGCACAGACCGCTACACCGGGAATGGATTACACGGAAACGATCGGCACGTTCAATTGGGATGATGGCGAAATCCTCGCAAAGCGCATTTCCGTTCCTATTCTCGATGATGCCGTGGTGGAGGACCTTGAACATTTCCAAATTCGGCTGAGCAATCCCACTGGGGGGGCCACGATCCGCGGCGGCTTCCAAAGGGTCTATGTGGAGATTGCCGATAACGATCCGGGATTGGGCTTCACCAGCAGCACAGCGACCATCGGCGAGGCCGAGGGCTCGGTTTCTCTGATCGTATCGCGGACCAGTGGGTCACGCGGTGCCCTGAGCGTGAATTACGCGACCTCGTCTGGCTCGGCGACGACGGGCTCCGACTTTACGGCGGCGAACGGGGCCTTGGACTGGGGTGACGGAGACACGGCCGACAAGACAATTACCGTTGACGTGACGAATGACTCAGCGGAAGAACTTTCCGAAAACTTCATCGTTACGCTCAGCAATCCGTCGGGTGGGGCGCAGCTGAGAGAGAACGCAAACGCGACCGTGACCATTGCGGACGACGACGCGGACGACGATGCGCCGCTGCCACGTGCCGGCGGTGGTGGCAGCAGCGACGGCATTTTGTTCGGGTTACTGCTCCTCGGTCTCGCGAGGAAGCGCGGAATAAGTTGTCTGACCCACTGCCATCCACTTCCATCCTAAGGGATGAGCCGTCCAACGAATGACGCGCAAGGGACAAAAAACATACCAGTGTCCGGGGCTTCCAATTTGGAGGTCCCAAAAGCGAGAGGAGAAATCAAAATGAAAACGAGAGCTTTACGCCGGATCCTTCCGGCTGCACTGATCGTAGGGCTAACCTGCCCAGCAATCGCACAGGAGCACATCAGCGCCGATGGAGGCACGCGAGTGATCTGGCGGACGATTGTCGGCATCGTCGTACCGGACAGCATTGTCGGCCGGCGCGCTCCGCCTCCCACCGGCGACTGCGATATCGGAGTGACTTGCGCCGTGGGTGCGCCAGCTCCCTGGACCGCGACGAGCGGTCGCGCCGAAGTGAATCTTGATACCGGATACCTAAAATTCAACGTGCGCGGCCTCGTGTTGGCGGATGATTACAATTTTGTCAACATCGGTACGCCGGGTCCTGTCACTAAAGTCAAAGGCACCCTGATTTGCAACGACACAGAGCCGGGATTCGCCGAACTCGTGGATACCGAAGCCGTGCCTCTCAGCAGAGCGGGTGATGCGAGTTTTAGCGGCCACGGCTATTTACCGGCGAGTTGTACCGCCGAGCCCGAGGATATGGTGTTCGTCATCAGAATCGCTGAAGTTAGTGATTTCGAGGAAGTGATTGATGCGTGGAACGCGTTCGGAGCAGCCCGCGTGATTCGCCGGTGATACCCGCACGGCCTGCGAAACGGTCACTGGCGTTCCCCGGAAGCTTTTTGCAAGGGCCAGTCTGAAGCTGGCCCTTGTTTCAATCCGGCGAGATCAGGGAATTAGACTCCTACGGCGAACCCTCATCCGGGTCGGCAAGGCAGACCCGGGAAGACAATGCGGGGGTCAGTCTCAGCTGCCACCCGTCGTCCGGCTAACAGCCTTTCGGACCCGGGGTTCCGTTGGCAGCGCGGGCCGGCACGTCGCCACGCTCGCGCATTATCTTGAGCCGTTCGCGCTCCGCGTCGGCGTCTGCGTGAGCCTTGGCCGCGAGCGCCTGAAAGCGCGGGTCGGCGCGCAATGGGTCGAACAGGGGTTCGCGGTCGAAGGTATACCACCACCGCCAGCCAAATCCGAATTTGCCGTGGTCTTCCAGCAGGTCGATCGCCGCGTCGTGTTCGCCGAGCAATGTCAGCGCTGCCGCCTTCGGAACCATGAATAGTCTGCGGTTCTCATACTCGTCGTGATATGTCTCCAGCAAGCTGCGCGCGTTTCGTTCCGACTCCGGCCGATCGCCCAGGACGATGTTCAAATGAGCGACGGTCATCAATGCGTATCGGTCTGACAGGCCGAATTCGTTCACCCCTTCCAACAGCTCGTTGCGTGCCAGGCCGGGGTGACCGGACGCCATCGCCGCGTCGCGCAGCACGTATGCCTGCGTGTCCGCGTCGATGAACCCGTCCCTGTCCGGATCCGCACGAAGCAACTCGGCTGCCTGCTCCGTCTTCAGCTCGTACAGACAAGTCGCCAACCAATAGATCGGCGGTACGGTGGCGGGAGCCTCGAGGAGGACGCTCCGCGAAGCATCGACGTCACCCATGTCCAGATAGATCTCCGCCAGAACGCGTCGTGTCCACTCCACTCGTGGATCAACGGCGAGCGCGCGTTCGGCAAGCATCGCGGCCTCCGCGAAACGCCCCTGATACCAGCGGATCCGGCCGAGGAGCAGGAGCGCGGGATGATAATCGGGCGCGCGGGCTAGCGCCTGCTGAACATACCTCTCGCCCTCGACGGCTGTCCCGCCTTCCTCAGCCTCGGTGAATACGTCATAGTGTCCCTTGACGTAGTAAGCCCGCGGCGCCAGCGGATCGACGAGGATCGCGCGGTCGAGTTCGGTTGACGTTTCCTCTGCGGATCCCTGGTACCAGAGAAAAATACTGAAGTGCAAGTGTCCTTTGCTGTAGCTCGGGCGCAGGGAAAGGCCCTTGCGGTAGTCGGCCTCCGCACCGGCCGGGTCGCCCATGACGTCCTTCAGGTCGGCGCGCAGGATGTACGCTTCGGCGAGTTTGTCGTCGAGTTCCAGCGCCCGCTCCAGCACCGGCTGTACCTCTCGCACACCGGCTTCGAGAAGTTGTTGTTCACGATCAGTGCGGGCCCGGTTTGGCTCACCCGTTCCGGCTGATTGCGCCTTGAACAGGACTTGCCAGATTGCATCGGCGAGCGCCGCGTGGCTTGCGCCAAAATTCGGCGCAATCTCGATCGCCCGCCTGAAGTGCTCGATCGCCCGCTCGGCGTCCTCGTTCCTGTGGGTGGCGATCAGGGCCTGCCCTTGCAGGTATGAGAGATAGGCATCAATGCCGAACCGGGCATACGGATGTTCGGGCCGTGCGAGGCTCACCTGCAGCGCCTGCGCAACGCCCTGGGCGATCTCGTCCTCTACCGAAAAGATGTCCGCGAGCGTGCGGTCGAAGCGGAGCGACCAGACGTGGCCGCCGGTGCTTGCGTCGATGAGCTGTGCAGTGACACGTACCCGCTCGTCCGACTGCTGCAGGCTGCCTTCGAGCAGGTACCGTGCATTGAGCGCGCGGCCGATCTCTCTTGCATCGGTCGCACCGTCACGAAAGACGAATGATGACGTGCGGGCGATTACGGTCAGCTTGGGTACGTTGGCCAGCCGATGCAATACGCTCTCCGCCATGCCGAAGGCGATGTACTCGTTACCGTCGTCGGCGCTCAGGTTTTCGAAGGGCATGACGGCGATAGTTTGCGACGGGAGCTCGTTTGCCGGAGGCGGGGACGCCTCGTTCACCGGCCGCCAATGCGCATACCAACCGTAAGTGAGCAGCACCGCCCCGAGCGCAACAGCAAGTGCGACAACGAAGACGCGGCGCGGGCGGGTATGGATGGTCGGCGCGATCTCTCGCGGCCTTGCGGGTGACTCCGCCGGATCCGGGTGCGTCGTGACGTCCGGAATGAAGCGATAGCCACGCCCCGGCACAGTGGCAATGTAGCGATTCTCGCCGGGCTCTTCACCAAGGACATGGCGCAGGACGGAGATCAACTGGGTGAGATTGTTCTCCTCGACGACGCGCCCTGGCCAGAGACCCGCCATGAGCTGGTCTTTCGTCAGTAACTCGCCGCGGCTCTTGATGAATAGCAGGAGCGCGGCGATGGTCTTGGGTGCAACCGGAAGCGCCTCGTTGGCGCCCTTGGCAAACAGAAGCTGCCGATTCACGTCGAGCCGGAATTCCCCGAAATAGTAGACGGAGTGCGGCTGAGAGCGGATTTCGGTGTCTATCACAGGAATGCAGATTTGTAGGATTTGCGACGAGGTTTCTGCACCTGTCGGCGGCACGATGATACACCTCGAAGGCGTGTGCGGTTTGCGTCTTGGAAACTCGGGGAAAATACGCCGATTCGATGCCGGCACCCGATTGATTGTTATCGGTTTTTGGAACACGTGCCGTTTGGGCTAGAATCCCGGGAAATATAGTCAGGAGCCGGTGATGAACAGACCGCAGCGTTTGTCTTTGGTGGTCGCATTGCTTGTGTCGGGATTTGCCTTTCACACCCATCAACCGGCCCGCGCGGCGGCCGATCCAGCGCCGGATATCCCTCCCTTGGCAGCTTCGAAGGTCGATCCGGAACTCGTCGGAACCTGGAAGCTCGCGCAACCGGACCTCAAAATCTTCTGGCAGGTCCGCGCGGACGGCAGTTACCGCTATTTCGGCATGAATGCCCGGCCGTTGGAGCACTGGGGCACCATGGAAGCAGCCGACGGTCGCTGGTCGTCGCGCTGGAGCGGCGGAACGGACGGCGGTAGCTACACGGTGAGCGGCGACACGTGGCAGGCGAGCGGCAAGGCCGGGACGGGCAACTGGCAGCGCATCTGGAAACCCGGCGATGGTGGTTCGCAGGGGCAGTGTCCCCTGATCGATGTCGCGGAAGTGGAAGCATTGGTCGCCAACGCAACGACCGTGCGCGCAACGCCCACGGGTTGCGAGCTCGGCGCGAGCGGGATCGGTTACAAAGACGGTGTTCAGATCATGGTTGTGGACAATGCGAGTGAGCGCTTCGCGAACGTACGCAAGCAAACGAATATGATGCGTCCCACGATCGACGTGCCTGGAATCGGCACCGCTGCATATATCGACGGCGACAGCGTGCACCTGCTGCAGGGCAACAGGTATGCGGTGATCACGGCCCAGCTGTATCCCGATGTACCGGAGGCCGTCCCGGACGCGGCACTGGTCCAACTGGCACGTAGTGTCGCGGCGCGATTGTGAGCCGCCAACTACACCGCGTAGCAATTCCAAGGCCCACACACGACGCCCACGTTGCAACTCCAGGAGCGTTGTAGCGCGCGTCCTCAACCGGCACTGAGTGCTTCGACCAATTGCAGCGCCTCCTGCCGGTAAAATGGCAGGTTAGGTGACAACGTATTCCGGCTGGCGGCGCGTTTCGCCAGTTCGATGGCTTTCCCGGTATTGCCCGCATCCTTGTTGGCGACCGCCGACCAGTAGAGCACGATCGGTTCCAGTTGGTTGGCTTGCGCGAGATGATCGGCCGCACCGGCTGCATCGTCGTTCATCGCTGCCAGGTGGCCGGCCAGCTCGTGAACACGGCGCTTCTCGAACGTGGTGCCGTGTGCTTCGGCCGCGGCCGTGTACTCGGCTGTCCTGGCAGAGGCTGCTTCGACGTCATCGGCGACGATCGCGGCCATGGCCATCTTGAACAGGTGAGTGCGTTCGGCCTGCGCCTTGTTCGCGTCGTTCGAATTCGCCTGCCGGCGATGTTGCAGTGCGCTTGCGTAGTGCTCCTCCCCCTTCACCGGGTCAGCGGCGACCAACATAATGTCGCCCATGTACTCGCGGATACCGCCGAGTGCCGCATGATCGCCGGCCTCTTCGGCTGCCGCGAGCATGTCTTCGCAGACCTCTATTGCTGCCTCGTTATTACCGGCGAACAAGTGCGCGAGGACCGACTGGAACATCGCGGCTTGCCGCTCCGTGAACGTACGCGCGGCGGCCAGTTGCTCTTCGGCGGCCGCGAGCGCCATGTCGGTTTCGCCCTTGAGCGAATGATTGATCGAGATGCCACCGTACGACGTGGCGAAATGCCTGTCGTGCTGCAGGGCCTTGCGATAGTTCTCAATGGAAGCGTCGTACTCCCCCATTTCCATGAGCAGCTCCGCATACGAGTCATACGGATTCGCCTCGTTCGGTATCAGCGACACGTAGGTTTCGAAGGCAGACTTGGCATTGTCGAGGTCATCGAGTGTCCGATAGGCGTAGCCGAGCAAGTTATAGGCTGGCGCATAGTCGGCATTGATGCCCACTGCATGCTTGAAATGCTCGATGGCACCGTCGAAATCCTGCTGCCCGAATAAAAATACGGCCAGGGCATTGTGCGAACGCTCGTCCCTGGGATAGGCAGCCACAAGTTCTTGCAGCGCCGCGCGTTGCCCTGCGACATCGTTTTCCGACCCGGCTACAAGAGCCCTGATGAACAGTTGCTCGCCGTCAGAAGCGCCGGCCGCCGCGGCTTTCGCTTTGCCGACGGCATTAAAGAAATCGGCGGCGGTCGGCGACGATTGTGCCGACATCGCGTGCGCCATCGCGAAGTCCGGGTCCGCGGCAGCCGCATCCTGGAACGCTTCATACGCTTCCGTGCCATGCAGGTTGTCGAGCAGTTCGCGGCCTTTCAGGTACACGGCCCGCGCGTCCCCTGACTCGGTAGTCACGGGAATTTTTGCGGCAGCAACGGCATCCGCCGGCGGCTCAGCGGCCGGCTCACTTTCGGGTTTCTGACCGCAGGCAGCCACGACGAGTACCAAAGCACATGCTGCCAACGAGTTGAGTCTGTAAGGCCCGAGTTTCTTGTTCACGGCTCGCTCCTTTTAATTCTTGTGTGGGATCCTGCGTATTCGCCGCCCGGATCGTTCGGCGGCGATTGCAGGCAATAGGACCTATCAAGCCGCATCCAAGTTCACGTCTGCTGCCGCGACCTTCTCGAACGCCACGGCCAGTGCATCGTCCACCGTCTCGAGGAAGATGAACTCGAGCTGCTTCCTGGCCGATTCCGGGATGTCCTCGAGGTCCTTCTTGTTACGCGCCGGCAGGAGTATGGTTTTGATCCCCGCACGCAACGCCGCCAGCGATTTCTCCTTGATGCCGCCGATCGGCAGCACCAGGCCGCGCAGGCTGATCTCGCCTGTCATCGCGATGTCATTGCGGACGGTCTTGCCGGTGAGCAGCGAAGCGACCGCGAGAAACATCGCGACGCCCGCACTCGGACCGTCCTTTGGGATGGCACCGGCCGGCACGTGGATGTGCAGATGCGCATCGTTCAATACGTCCTTCTCGATGCCGAGTTCTTCCAGCCGGCCTTTCACTAGGGTAATGGCCGCGCGCGCGCTTTCCTTCATGACGTCGCCGAGCTGGCCCGTCAGAACCAGGCCGTCCTTGCCCGGCACCTTCGCCACCTCGATGAACATGATGTCACCGCCGACCGGTGTCCAGGCGAGGCCGGTCGCCACGCCCGGAACGCTCGTGCGCATCCGTACTTCGCTCTCGAACTTGCGTGAGCCGAGAACGCCGTGCAGGTCCTCGGCCGTTACGGCCACCTTTTCGGCCGTACCCTCGATGATCTGCATCGCGGCGTTCCGGAACACCGAACCGATCTGGCGCTCCAGGTTGCGTACACCGGCTTCCCGCGTGTATCCCTCGATCATCTCGACCAGCGCTTTTTCCTCGATCGAGGCCCGCTCGGCCGTCAGCCCGTTGCTCTCGAGCTGGCGTGCGACGAGATAGCGCTTCGCGATCTCGAGCTTTTCTTCCTGCGTGTAGCCGGGCAGCGAGATCACTTCCATGCGGTCGCGCAGCGGCCCCGGGATGTTATCGAGCACGTTCGCCGTCGCCGATGAAGAACACGCGCGAGAGATCGAAAGGCAGGTCGAGGTAGTGGTCCTTGAACGTGCTGTTCTGCTCGGGATCGAGCACTTCGAGCAGCGCCGAGGACACGTCGCCGTGGAAGCCCTGGCTGATCTTGTCCATCTCGTCCAGCATGAACACCGGGTTCTTCGTGCCCGCGCGGCGGATGCTCTGGATGATGGTGCCCGGCATCGAGCCGATATAGGTGCGGCGGTGGCCGCGGATCTCCGCCTCGTCGTGCACGCCGCCCAGGCTCGCGCGCACGAACTCGAGGCCGAGTGCCCGCGCGATGCTCTTGCCGAGCGAGGTCTTGCCCACGCCCGGCGGGCCGACGAAGCACAGGATCGGGCTGCGGCCTTCCTTGTTGAGCTTGCGCACCGCGAGGTATTCGAGGATGCGCTTCTTCACCTTGGCGAGTCCGTAGTGGTCCTCGTCGAGGATCTGCCGCGCTTTCGCGATGTCGATGGATTCGTCGGCCGTCTTCGACCACGGCAGCGAGGTCAGCCAGTCGAGATAGGTGCGGATCATCGAGTGTTCGGCCGCCGCTTCCGGCATGCCCTGCAGGCGCTTCAGTTCCTTGCGCGCCTGCTTCTCGGCTTCCTCCGGCATGCCGGCTTCGTCGATGGCTTTCTTGATCTCCTCGAGCTCTGTGCCGGTGTCCTCGTCCTCGCCGAGTTCCCGCTTGATGGTCGCGAGCTGTTCGCGCAGCACGTACTCGCGCTGGCGATCGTCGATCTTCTCCTGCGTCTGCTCGCTGATCTCCTTCGAGAGCTTCAGCACCTCGAGGCGGTGGGCGACGAGCCCCGTGAGCCGCGAGAGCCGTTCCTCGACGTCGAGCTGCTCGAGGATCGATTGTTTCTCGTCGGGCTTGATGTCGAGGAGACCTGCGATCAGGTCCGCGAGCAACGACGGCGAGTCGACCCCGCGCAGCACGGCATTCAGTTCCGCGGGTGCCTGCGGCAGGAGCTCGATCGCTTCGGCCGCCTGCTGGCGGAGTACGGCGACCAGCGCCTCGATCTTCGGGCCCTTCCGTTCCACGTCGCGCATGATGTCGTAACGCGCGGCGAGAAACGGCAGGCTCGGCACGAAATCGAGCGCGCGGAAGCGCTGCTCGCCCTGGCAGATCAGGTGATGCATGCCGCTCCTGGCCTTGATGTGCCGCACGACGGACACGAGCGTGCCGACCTTGTACAGGTCGTCGGGCCCCGGCTCGTCCACCGACGGGTCCTTCTGCAACAGGAGCCCGAGCTTGCGCCCGTTCTTCGAGGCTTCCTCCGCCGCGCGTATCGAGATGTCGCGGCCGAGGCCGACCTGCGTCACCGCGCCGGGAAAAACCACGACATTGCGCACCGGCAGTATGACGATGAGGTCGTCGGGCAGGTTGGATTTGTCCTCGGCGGGCTTGTCCGCCGCGGCGATGTATTCCTGGGAGGGGTCTTTTTCGGTCATTGGCGGGAAATGGTGGCAGAGGCAAGGATTTCAATGCGGGGCCAAAGCAAGAAAGTGCATGCTCAAGTTATTGATATATCGGGAGTGGATACTGACTTCGACCTCCGGACAGCGGCCAGGTTCGAATGCTGAGAGCGCCGTCAAAAACCCTGCCCGATCTCTGTCACCAGGCCGTATGCCGCGCGTTCGGAATACCAGACGACGCCGTCGCGGATCACAACCTCGACATCATCGAGGACCTCGACGTTCCGGAGCGGGTCGCCGTCGACGATGATGATGTCGGCGGACTTGCCGGGCTCGATCGTGCCGGTCTCGTGGTCGAGGCCGAGGATTTGCGCATTGGTCCGGGTCGCCGCCACGATCACTTCCATCGGTGTCATGCCGCTCTCGACCAGTGCCGACATTTCCCGCCACATCGCCTCGCTGTGCATGTTGAGCGGCGATGCCGCGTCGGTGCCGACGCCCATGTAGGCACCGGCCTCGATGAACTGCCGTGCCGCGACCTTGGAGTTTCGCGTCTCGCTGTCGATGTCCGAGAAATAGGACAGGTCACGGTAATCCTCGACGGAGGCCATGAACTCTTCGTAGATGTCGGCGGGCATGTCTTTCCGGTAGACGGGATCGTGCAGCCGCTCCGGGAATTCCACGGTGGCCGGATACACCCAGATGCGATGCGCGATGGTCTGCACCACCGGAATGCGCCGCTCTGCAATTTCGGCGACCAGTGCGGCGTCGTAGGGTGGTTTGCCGCCCGAGCCGACATGCTGGAGTACATCGACGCCGGCATCGAGTGCGTAGCGTATCCGCTCCGGCTCGTAGAGATGCGCGTGCACTTTGATCCCGGCTTCGTGCGCGACGTCGACGATTGCCCGGTAATCCTCTGCGGTCAGTCCTTCCCAGGTCTTGATGACATCCACGCCGCGCTCGACGAGTTCGCGCGTGCGCTGTGCCGCCTCGCGTGGGGAGTTGACGATGATCTCGTACTCGTCGGGAATGATGTCGTAGTCGATGCGGGTGATCCACGGGCCAGACAACAGCAGCCGCGGCCCCGGTATGTCGCCACGCCTGACGCGCTCGCGGAAGTCGAAAGCCTGGAAGGGCGCGCCGAGGTCGAGCCCGGTGGTGACGCCGGCACGTAGCATCTGCTTCGCGGCGATCGTCATGAACTCCTGGATGCGCTCCATGCCGTTCATGAATTCATACAGCCGTTCGTAGGAGCCATGGCCGATCAGATCGATATGGATATGCGCATCGATCAGGCCCGGCATGACCGTCCGGCCGCCGGCATCGATGATCACGGCGTTCCGGGGAACCGGCGTGTTGCCTCGCTTGCCCACGGCCGTGATCCGGCCATTCTCGAACACAACTACGCTGTGGTGAATCGAGACGGTATCGCGGCCGTCGATCAACATGCCGCCGACGATGGCGACGGGCACGTCCGGCCGGAGATTCTCCTGCGCGTGGCCGGCGGCGCCAGCAAGCAGGGAAATGGCGAAGAACGCCCGGACACGCAGGTTGCGAGGCGCCCGACGGACGCTATTCATTCGAGGCAGTGGCGGCCACTGCATCGCCCACCCGTATCCGCCCGCCCTCGATGACCCTGGCGGTGATCCCGCCGTGCCCGCGCATCGCGTTGTAGCCGCCGGCCCCGAGATTCGCTTCCATCAGCGAGCACGGCTGGCACAGCTCGGTGAACTCGAGCACCACGTCGCCGATCCGGAACTGCCTGTCCTTCAGCGCCAGCAGGTTGATGCCGCGCACGACGATGTTGCGGCGCATGGCGCCGGGGTCGACTTTCGCGACGCCCAGCATCGAGGCCACTGCATCGAGGTGCTCACCCTGGATCAGCGTGACCTGGCGGGTCTTCAACTTGCTGTCGTAGTGATCGCCGACGAGCCCATGCTCCGTCGTCACGTCGACTTCGTCGACGACCACGGGTGTCGCGCGGCGTTCCGGCCTGAGCCCTATCCAGACTACGCGGCCCTGCTGCGGCAGCGTAGCCATCATCTCCTGCATCGTCGGCATTGCGTCCCGGTCCCTGTCAGCTGCGATTTTCCACAGTCCGGTATTATCGATCTGCTACAGTCCATCGCCAATGAAAAAGGTTTACCTGCTCCTGTTGGTCATGGCCGGCGTGTACTACGCCAGCGAGCAGTCTCAGATCGGGAGCCCGCCCGAGCGGGCGCCCGCGCAGGCCGAGTCGCCCGCCGCCCAGGCGCGCACGCCGTGGCGCAGTGGCCAACAGGTGCAGGGCACTGGCTTGGTGAGCCGTGTCCTTGCCGACGACAACGACGGCAGCCGACACCAGCGCTTCGTACTCACGCTCGCCTCCGGCCAGACGCTCCTGATTGCTCACAACATCGATGTCGCGCAGCGCATATCGAGCCTGCGGGAGGGCGATACCGTCGCGTTCAACGGCGAGTACGCATGGAACGACAAGGGCGGCGTCATTCACTGGACGCATCTCGACCCGCAAGGCCGGCACGCCGGCGGCTGGCTGGAACATCAGGGCCGGCGCTATGAATAGTCCCCAATGCGCGTGACGAGTCGCTGAGCCGATGGACATATTCACCGCGACCATCGTCATCAGCATCGTCGTCTACTTCATCATCGGCAATTACGCCGGACGCGGCGTAAAGAAGCTCGACGACTATTACGTCGCGGGACGACGCGCGCCTTCGCTCCTGATCGTCGGCACGCTGGTCGCGAGCGTCATGAGCTCGACGGTGTTCCTCGGCGAAGCCGGCTTCACCTACGACGGACAGATGGGCCCCTATGTGCTCTTTCCGCAGGCCGCGGCGACCGGCTACATCTTCGGCGCCCTGCTGTTCGGCCGCTTCCTGAGGCGCAGCCGGGCGCCCACCGTGCCCGACTTTTTCGGCCAGCGCTTCGACAGCCGTCGCGTGCAGGTGGCCGCCGGCGTCACGGTCATCCTGGCGCTCGGCGGCTATCTCGTCGTCGTGACCCAGGGCGCCGCGATCCTGCTCGCGGATTTGACCGGCCTGCGCTACACCGAAGCGCTGATCGTCGCCTGGCTGAGCTACACCGCGTTCACGATGTATTCGGGTTCGCGCGGCGTCATCATCACCGACACGATCATGTTCCTGCTGTTCACGTCGGCGGCGGTGGTCGTCGTCGTGTTACTCGTCGATACCTTCGGCGGTCCCGCGGCCACCGTCGAAGCCCTGGCCTCGCTTCACGCCAAGCCCGACATCGCCGCCTGGCACGGCACGGTGGGTCCCGGCACCGCTTGGGCGACGCCGACCGACTTCCTGATCTGGCTCGTGACCATGGACATCGCATGGGCCGTGACCTATGCCGTCAGCCCCTGGCAGTCGAGCCGGCACCTGATGGCGCTCGACGAGCACGTGGTCATCCGCGCCGCGGTCTACACCTGCATTACCGTAGGCCTGTTGCAGATCGCCATCTACGGCGCCGGCGGCGTCGTCAATCTTGCCCGCACCGACATCGACCCGTCGGACACGGTGCTGATCTGGGCGTCGAAAAACCTGGTACCCAAGTTCGTCGGCGCGCTGCTGCTGGCCGGCATCATGGCGGCGGCCATTTCGTCCGCCTCGACTTTCATGTCACTGGTCGGCTTCAGCGCCAGCAACGATATCGTCGAACACAAGGAACAGAGCGACAAGCAGGCCATCCGCGTCAGCCGCATCGTGATGATGGGCACCGGCGTGGTCGCGCTGGTCACGACTTTCCTGTTTCCGCCGAGCCTGTTCTGGGTCACCTATTTCATCGGCACGGTGTTCGCGTCGTCCTGGGGCCCGGTCGGCCTCATGAGCGTGTGGAGCAAACGCATCACGAAAGACGGTGCGTTCTGGGGCATAGTCTCGGGCTTCGTCTGCAACGTGGTGCCGTGGTACTTCGACTTCACGGAAGTCATCAACCTTCCGTCCTGGGGCAACCCGGTTCTGATCGGCGCGGTGGTAAGCATCGTCGTCACCGTCGCCGTGTCGCGGCGGGGCGCGGTAACGGCGGCGGAGAGGGCCTATCGCGAGCAATTGCATCACGTGCCCGACAGCGAACGGGATGGGCGCAAGCTTCGCGTCACGCTGGCCGCGCCGCTGATACTCATGGTCTACGGCTGCGTGATGAGTTTCGTCATGCGCCGCTGGTACGTGGAGCCATACCAGCGCGGCGCGGGCGAGCTCGCGGCCGACGGCTCCATCGACCTGATGACCGGTGAATCGATCCTGAGCTTCGCCTGGCTGTTCGTGTATATCCCGGTCGGGCTGGTGACCTGGTATGTCGTGCGCCGCAGCTACGGGCGGAAGTAACGGCGTCAGTACCCCACCGTCGCCGTCACCGGGAAATGATCCGAGGGATAGTGTCCGTCGTCCTCGTCGTACAGGATCCGGGCGTCGCGCACCTCGAATTGCGGTGACACCAGGATGAAGTCGATCCGGCGGCCGTCGCGGACGCCGGTGAATTCGTGGAAGGTGCCGGAGGCACGAGCCGCGCTGTCGCTCGTGACGGCGTAGGTGTCGACCAGACTGCCGTCGCTGCCGATGAGCGTCCGCAGCACCGCCGACGCCGGTGCCGCATTGAAATCGCCCATCACCACGACTGGATCGGCGTGCCGGCGCGCCGCGATCCGGCGGCGCAGCAGCTCGCTACTCTGGACGCGCGCATTCTCCGACTCGTGGTCGAAATGCGCGTTGTAAACATACAGCGCCTTCCCCGACTCGCGGTGCACGAGCCGCGCCCAGGTGACGATCCGCGGAAAGAAATTCCCCCAGCTGCGCGAGCCCGGCATATCCGGCGTGTCGCTGAGCCAGAAGGTGCCGTGCTCCGTTTCATCGAGCGCCCAGCGGCCCGCGTGGTAGAAGAGCGGCACGGCTTCACCCGCGCCGGCATCCGCCTCGCGGCTGCGGCCGAGGAACCGGTAAGCCGGCAGCTGCTCCGCGAGAAAAGCCACCTGGTCCGGCTGCGCTTCCTGCAGACCCAAGACGTCTGGGCCCTGTGACGTCGCCACCTGTGCCGCCAGCGCCCGGCGCAGGGGCCAGGCGTTGTCGCCGTCGTCCGCCGAGGACGTGCGGATGTTGAAAGACATGAACGTCGCCGGGATTTGCGCGGTCGTATCGGCAGCCGGCGGCGCCGCGCAGGCGACCAGGGCGGCAGCCGAGAGGGCGATCAGGGCGAGCAGGGCGCGTGTGGTGTCCATCGCAAAAGCATGAATTAGGGTGACAGTTACCCTAATTCCCCGGGGCTCTTTGCGATTCTCATTTCCGTCGAGGAATTAGGGTAACTGTCACCCTAATTCTACGGGCACGAGTTTCAGGCTGCGCTGGCGACGGATGCGGCGCCACGGCGGCTGGGCGATGGCCAGGCGGTCGGCGACGCGTACCTGCGACCAGCCCTGCACGGCTTCCCGCGTGCCGTCCGGCAGTCGTCCCGACCTGAGCGTCAGCAACAGCTGCGGCGCGACGCTGGCGTCGTTCAATTCACCGAGCCGGTCCTGCAGCTCCTCGAGCGCCTGGACATAGGGCGCGGAGGACGCCGGCTCGAACAGCGAGCTGAAAAACTCGGTGGCATAGCGCGCCTTCTTGCTGCGCTTGCGCAGGGTGTGCAGGTCTTCGGGCGCCAGTTGCTTCAGTGGCCGCTTGTCCCTGAGTAGTTCCCGCCGCGTAGCGCCGAGCACGCGCCGCGCGAACGGTAACGCCGGGCGGTTCAGTTTCTGCTCGTCGTCAACCTGTTCGAGGTCGGCCGCCCAGCGCTGGAATTCGAGGATGAGCCGCGCGTAGCGTCGCGACTCGAGATGCTCGAGCGCCGCCTTCGTCGCGCGGCGGCGTTCGTACTGAGCGATGCGCTTGAGCCGCCCGAGTTGCAACGCGTCGGCGCTGCCTTCGGCCTCGAGCAGCGGCAAGGTTTCCGTCAGGAACACGTGCCAGTCGCGGGCCGGCGCGAGGCGCTGCTGGAACCAGCGGAATTCGCCGTTGAAAGCTTTGCGCTCGCGGTAGGGCAGCAGCCGCTTGAAGGCCCGCAGCGCCGCCCGCAGGCGCCGCATCGCGACTCGTGTCTGGTGGATGCCCTCGGGATGGCCTGCGAGTGTCGGCGACTGGTTGCGCAACAAGTGCTCCAGCGTAGCGCGCACGATGGCCTGGAACGCCTCGCCCACCGTCATTCCCTGGCTGAGCTGTATCGGCGCCGCCTTTTCGGGTTTTGGTTTGAGCGCGGGGCGCGCGAGCGCATAGCCGCGTTCCGCTTTGGACAGGTGCGCAGGGCGCGCATCGTAGGATTCGCACACCTGGAGCGCGAGTTTCAGCATCGCCGATGCATTCCCCGACAGCAGTTCGAACTCGGCTTCGCACACCGGTTCTTCCCGCACCGCGCCGTTTGCACCGGTTCTGATCACGCCCTCGTCGATAGTGAACTCCACCTCCGCGCGCCGTGTCTTCAGACGAATGGTCGTCCGTTCGAGGTCGGTGACGAACATCGGCCTGAGGTCGGCTTCCCGCCGCCGCTCGAATCCCGGCGCGACGCCCGTATCGAGCAGGTGTTCGAGCATCGGCCGCTCGCTGTCGATGATCGTCGTCCACTCCGAACGGTTTTGCAGTCCCGGGGTGCCGGTGGCGGGCGCCTTGACGGTCTGCGCGCGGCTCTCACCATCGTCGCGCACGCGCAATGCGACGCCGGACTTGCGCAGCACGTGCCGGGGCGTATCGAAATAGGTGCTGACGAGCCGGCGCTTGATCGCGTGGCCGACGCGCAGGTCCTTGAAGATCCTGGCCTTGCGCAGCTTCCGCGCCACCGCCGGCGACAGGGCGAGCTTGAGTTCGGTTTCGAGTTTCGCGTCGTCGGATGACATCAATTGAACCTGGTTCGGGGGCGGCACATTGTCATACCGCGGGCCACATTTCACGTTTTTCTGGATTTTTCCGTAACTGAGAGGAAACATTCGTCGGCGCGCGGGCAGGCGCCGGCCGGCGGCCGCTGCACATTGCGTTACCGCCAGCACACCCGCCGCGGCCCGCGGACGGTATAGTTGCCGCGCCGAAACCCCTCGCGCACGGCCCGAACGGCGCGAAACACCCCCGATTTCCGGACGACAAGGCGGGACCATGGCGCACGCGTCGCACAGCAACCAAATAACCCGCCGCTGGCACCTCGGGCCGCCGGGCGAACTCCTCGACGAGAACCGCCCGTTGCTCCGGCACGTCGACCGGCTGGTCGCCGACAAGAACGTCGACGAGTTGTTGCGCTACGTCGAGGACTGGCGTCCCGCCGAGCTCATGGATCTCATGATCCACCTGCCGCTCAATCGCGCGCGCCAGCTCTACGAATGGCTGCCGTTGCATCGCGCGATGAAGATGCTGGCGGAGATCAGCCCGGAGCTGCGCGCGCTGTTGCTCGAGGACAGCGGCGTCAACCGCATCCGCCAGATCCTGGCCGGCATGAGCACGGACGAGCAGGTCGAGATGCTGGTCGAGCTGCCCGACGAACTCGTCGAGAAAGTGCTGCCCTCGCTCGACAACCGCGACGAGCTCAAGGCGCGACTCGCCTACGACGAGGACTCCGCCGGCGGCATCATGAGCAACCGCTTCGTCGCCGTGCTGGACGACTGGAACGTCGGCACCGCCACGCGCCAGATCCGCCGCAATGCGAAGCACGTGAAGAAGATCTACGAGATCTACGTCGTCGACGAGCAGCGCCGGCTTGTCGGCTACCTGAAGCTCCGCGACCTGCTGCTGAACAAGAAATCGACGCCGATCCACAAGATCATGCGCGAGCAGCCGGTGAGCGTCAGCGCGGACACGGACCAGGAGGAAGTGCTCGCGCTCGCCGAGCGCCAGCAGCTCGTCACCATCCCCGTCGTCGACGCGGACCGCCGCGTGCTCGGCCGCATCACCATCGACGACCTGAAGTCGGTCGCGCGCGAGGAGGCCGAGGAGGACCAGCGCCTGATGAGCGGCGTGTCGGCGGATGCGCGCGCCGATTCCAAGGTCACGGAGATGGTGCGCCACCGCTTGCCGTGGCTGATCGCAGGACTCGCCGGTTCGAGCATCGCCGCCTCGGTGATCGCGGGCTTCGAGGAGGAACTCGCGCGCGTCGCCATCATCGCGAGCTTCATCCCGATCGTCATGGCCATGGCGGGCAACGCCGGCATCCAGGCCGCGACCATTACCGTGCAGGGCCTTGCCGCCGGCAACCTCTGGATCGGCGACCTGCGCTGGCGCCTCGGCAAGGAACTCCTGAGTTCCTCCGTCAACGGTCTAGTCGTGGCGTTGCTCACCGTCCTGCTGGTCCTAGGCGCGGCGCAGTTCATCGAGTTCGAAGCGCCGATGCGGCTCGCCGTGGCGGCCGGCCTGTCGGTGGCGACGGTCACCGTGCTCGCGACCGTGCTCGGCTCCACCGTGCCGGTGCTGCTCGACTACTTCGACATCGACCCGGCCGTCGCCACGGGTGTGTTCATCACCACCTGCAACGACGTCATCGCCGTGCTCGCGTTCTTCCTCATCACCTCGCGGCTTTATCTTGCAGGGATCTAAGGAATTGGGGTGACAGTTACCCTGATTCGCGGTCGCGCCCATGGGGCGCTCCAACAGTGCATCCATCGAAGCGCCCCTGGGCGCGACCGTTCTGGTGCTGTTGGAGCGCCCCATGGGCGCGACCGGATTGTGTCCATCACGTAGACTCCCGTGCATGTCCGCCATCCGCCCCGGCTTCTCGCGTGAGCTGCTGCGCGCCGGCAGGTTCGCACTTTCCTGCGTCATCGGCTGCGCATTCCTGTCCGGCTGCGAGGACAAGGACGAACAACCGGTCCCGGAAGCCCCGCCACCCGAAACCCTGCCCGGCGCATGGGCCGGCGTCTTTCCCTGCGACAACTGTGCCGGCATCGACACGACGCTCTGGCTCCGGCCCGACGGCCGCTTTCTCATGGAGCAGCAATACCCGCCCGGCAAGAACGACGGCGAGCCCGCGCTCACGGCGCACGGCCTCGGGCGCTGGCACTGGGCGGGGGACGTGCGTCACCTGGTCCTCGACGGCCGCGGCCCGCAACGCGTTTTCGAACGGCCCGAGCCCGACATCCTGCTGATGCAGAGCGGCTCGCCGCTAGCGCACCGGCTCGAGCGCAACGGCGCCGCGAGCGATTTCCCGGTCACGATCCGCATGACGGGCACGATGCGAGAGGAGGGCACAGGCCACGTTTTCACCGAATGCCTGACCGGCTACTCGGTGCCCCTGGAAACGGGCGGCGACTATCCACGCTTCGCCCGCCAGTTCCGCACTCTCGTGCCGGGCGGCTCGGAGGCCCCGGTCGAGCTCGACGGGCGCTTCGCCTGGGGCGAGAACGGCGCGCCGTCCGCACTGCGTCTCGTCCAGCTCGTCACGATCCGCGCGAGCGGCGGCTGCGCCTGAGCCGCGCGTGGAGCCCGGGGAGCATACCGGCAGCTACTACGCCGCGACGGTCGGCGGGTACACGGACTACCCGCCGCTCAAGGGCGAGCACCGGGCCGACGTGTGCGTCGTCGGCGCCGGCTTCACCGGCCTCTCCACGGCGTTGTTCCTCGCCGAGCGCGGCTACGACGTGCACATCGTCGAGGCGCACAGGGTCGGCTGGGGCGCGTCCGGCCGCAACGGCGGCCAGCTGATCGGCGGCATCTCCGGCGAAGCAGCGATCGCGAAGCACCACGGCCGCGACGTCGAGGACCTGTTCGGCGAACTGCGCTGGGCCGGGCACGCGATCGTCCGCGAGCGCATCGCCACGTACGGCATAGCCTGCGAGCTGAAAAACGGCTACCTCGACGTCGCGATCAAGCCGCGGCACCTGCGGGACTGCAAAGCCGACTACGAGCGGCTCACGCGCGCAAATTTCCCGCACGAGGTACGGCTCGTGTCACGGGATGAAGTCCGCGAACTCACCGGCACGGACAAATACATCGGCGGGCTCATGAACATGGGCAACGGGCATTTGCACCCGCTGAAGCTTTGCGTCGGCGAGGCGCGCGCCGCGGTGTCGCGCGGCGCGACGATCCACGAGCGCTCGCCCGTCGTTGCGATCGAGGAAGGCCGTCGCCCGCGAGTCGTCACTGCCACCGGCGCGGTCACGGCAGATGCGGTGGTGCTCGCCGGCAATGCCTACCACGACCTCGACCGGCGGCTGCGCGGCATCCTGTTTCCGGTGCGAAGTTACATCGTCGCGACCGAGCCGCTGGCGGCGGAGGTCGCTTTCGCGATCAACCCGCGCGATCTCGCGGTCTGCGACCCGAACTTCGTACTGCAGTATTTCCGGCTGAGCGCGGACCGGCGTCTGCTCTTCGGCGCGCGTTTCAATTACTTCGGCGACGACTCCGCAGTGATCGAAGCGCATCACCGCAAGGCCATTGCCAGGCTCTGGCCGCGGCTCGCGGACGTGCGCATCGACTATGCCTGGGGCGGCAATATCGGCGTGCCGGTGAACCGCGTGCCGCAGTTCGGCCGGCTCTCGTCGAACGTCTGGTACTGCCAGGGCTACTCCGGCCACGGCGTGAACGTCACGCATCTCGCCGGGCAGGTCCTGGCCGATGCGATCGACGGCACGCTGGAGCACTTCGACCTGTTCGCGCAAGTGCCGCCGATCCGCGTGCCCTTCGGCCATGCGCTGCAGAAGCCGATGGTGTCGCTCGGCGTCCTGTACTACCAGCTCAAGGACCGGCTGTGAGGCCAATGCTACTCGACCATGTCAGAGTCTTGCCGGGGTCCCTTACTTCCCGGCTTACTTTCTTCTGATCCGACTTGTTGCCTTTTTCTTTACTACCTTCTTCTTCGAAACCTTTTTCCGTATCGTGGTTTTGGCCACGGTAAAATACAACTTGGAATGAGAGCCGGTACCTTCAATACGAGCTCGCCTCTGAGCTACAAGAACGTACAGGATATTCAACGCGTTCAAAGTCGTTGTGACGTGTTTACTTCGATTTGACCGCAAGACGACGTCTTTTGACGTGATTCGTCGATCTCCGCAAAAGTTCCGGTGCACGTAGTCCACGGCCTTGCGGCTGACGACGTTGAAGTAGCCGGAATTCGGATTGTCGCCCTTCAGCGAAAACATAATGAAGTCGTCCGGCGCCTCGAAGACGAAATATCTCTGTCTTACTGCGTCAACCGGGCCCACATACGATAGTCCCTGTCCCAGGATCGTTGTGATAGTCAAGTTTCACCTTGCCATGTGAGGTTTGAATTGTTCCATCCTACAGACCACGGACTGAATTTATACCCTGGTGCACACAGGATGGACATCTCGCCATTAGTGTGGAGCCGGTAATCATTGAAAATTACGTGGCAAGAATTCCACCCGAGCGCGTCCGGGCCTGGCCAGTGCCGCTCAGGCTATAGGCAAATTCCCGGGTGAGGCGTAAGCTCGCAGGCACAAAACCAATAACGAAAGCGGGGTGTCCACCATGTCTCGCCTTAACCGCTGTGGTGTTGTGCTGGCAGCAGTCGCCCCGACTGCGGGATTTCTGCTCGTACTGTTTGCCAGTCCTGTCGCAAACGCCGACGGTGTCTGCGAGAAAGGCAATCGGGACACGACGGCGGCCGAGCGCAGCACCATGACGAACGCCCTCGAGACCGTCAGAGCGGCACTGCCGCAGGCCCCCGACGGCTGGGTCATCGGTGGCTACGAGGAAATCTCGGTGCCGGACAGCATCTGTTCGGATTTCGAAGATACGCCCTGGCCTTCCGGGTTTTCGCGGCTCTACAACCGCGTCGACGATGCCGCGGCGCGCGAACAGGCAATGGCGGAAGCCGCGGCAGCGATGCAGGCCGATATGGCCGCGAAGCAGCCACGCATGGATGCTTTGATTGCAAAGGGGCAGGAAGTCAACGCGGCACTCGTCGAAGCCGTGCAGAGCGGCGACCAGGCGCGCATTGCTGCGCTCGATAGCGAGCTCAAGCAGGTACAGGCAGAGATCGAAGGCCTGTACACCGACAGCTCCAGGCAGTCCCAGCTGGATGCGATCGGCGCTGCCGAAATGCAGGATCGCATCATGCAGATCGCAGTCCAGCTCAATGCGCGGTCCAGCACGAGCGACGAAATGCAAAGTTCCGAGGTCCCGCCCGGAGCCAGTTTTGCGTTCCGCGGGCAGACGACCGACGGAGGTGTCACCAACGGTCATGCGCTCGTGCTGTTCGGTGAATGGCAAACGCGCGAAGAGAATATTCTGGAGTCAGGCAAACGCCGCGACGTGTCCTCTGCGGCGGCACATGCAATCTCAGTGACGGTGACCGCCGACCCGGCGCGGCTCGACACACTGCTCGCCGCAATCGATTTCGAGGCTATTGCTGCGCTCGTTGAATGAGGTCGGGCAGCAATGCCGGCTTACCTGCGCCCGCGAATGGGAGTTAAGACATGTCCATTGCATTGACGTCCTTGTGGTTACCGATCCTGCTCTCGGCCATCGCCGTATTCATTGCGAGCAGCCTCGTCTGGATGGTGTTGCAGTACCACAATTCCGACTGGCTCCCGCTGCCCGACGAGGAAGCGGCACGACGCACGCTCAAGGGCGTGCCAGCCGGCGAATACACCGTGCCCTATGCCGGCAGCAACAAGGCGCGCGCGGACAGCGCCTGGCAGCAGAAGATGAAGGAAGGCCCGATGGTGATGATGACCGTGTTCCCGACCGGGACCATGTCCATGGGCCGCCAGTTCGTACAGTGGTTCACCTACTGCCTGGTCATCTCCTTCCTGGTCGCGTACGTCGCCAGCAGGACCCTGGCGCCAGGCACCGACTACCCGGAAGTCTTCCGCGTCGTCGGTACGGTGGCGGTCCTGGCCTACGCCGGCAACGCTGCGAGCAACGCAATCTGGTTCGGCCGTGGCTGGAGGCGCACCGCGAAGGACATACTCGACGGCCTTATCTACGGCCTCGTCACCGCGGGCGTCTTCGGCTGGCTGTGGCCGTAACGGGCAGCAACGCCGGCTGACCGCGCGCCGGCGCAGTTGCCGGAGGAATCAGCGGCCCTGGCCGGAGACCCGGATCTCCGCGTCGAGGTGAACGGTCGCCGCCAGGGAATTCGTGATGAGGCAGGTCGATTCGGCTTTCTCGAGCATGCGCATCAGGCGGGCTTCATCCGCTGGCCCCGGCACTTCCAGTTTCGCAGACAGCCGAAACCCGGTGAAGCGCGTCACGCGCTCGACGCGGTCGAGGATGCCTTCGATGTCACAGGCCAGCGACGTCCATTGCACCTTCGATGCCCGGGCTATGGCGCGGAAGGTCAGGATGAAACAGTTACCGACGGCCGCGACGAGCAGCGTTTCGGGGGACCAGAGCGTGCCAGGGCCGCCGAACTCTGCAGGCGCCGCCGAATTGAGGCGTTCAAGCCCGGCGCTGTCGACAGCAACGACCCCGTCGGCGCCCGACGCCGCATGAACCCGATAGTGGTGCGGAAATTCCTGCATCCCAGTCTCCGGTCAGGGCAAGCTCATCCTAGGTCCACGTGCACGGACAGCACGATAAATATGATCGCGACCGCGAAGATCTTCAATAGCAGCGGGCCAACGAATCGCACCCAGGCCGAATAGGGAATTCGTCCCAACACCAGCGCGCCCATCACGAGCGCGTTGGTCGGGATGATCATGTTCGTGAAGCCGTCGCCGAACTGGTAGGCGAGCACCGCCGTCTGCTGCGGCACGTCCGTCAGGGTCGCGAGCGGCGACATGATCGGCATCGTCACGAAAGCCTGGCCGCTGCCCGAGGGGATGAAGAAGTTGACGATCGTCTGCACTACGAGCATGCCGATCGCCGAAATGTCCGGCGGCATGCCGTCCAGCAGACCCGCGATCGAGTGCACGATCGGATCGATGATCTGTCCGTCCTCCAGCACGATCGCAATCGTGCGTGCGAAACCGACGATCAGCGCGGGCGCCGCCATCTTCGCGCAGCCCTCGAGAAAGAGCCGGCTCGCCTCGCCGGGCCGGATGCGCGCGATCAGCACCGCGGCGAGGCCTATGCCCAGGAATACCGCGTTCAGTTCCGCGATATACCAGTGGTGGGTCGCAGCGCCGTAGACGAACAGCAGCACGCCCGCGAGGAATACGGCGAGGATCGCGGCGCGCGGCGCCGTCATGGCGATGTCATCCGGCGGCTCGAAGCCCTGGCTGTAGTCGATGCCGGCGACGAGGCTCACGGACGGGTTCCGCTGGACGCGGCGCGCGTAGCGATAGACGTGATGAAAGGCGATGGCGAGCAGCACGGCCATCATGCCGAGCTTCGCAAGTGCGCCCGAGGTGAGCGGAACGCCGGCGATGTTCTGCGCGATCAGCACGCCGAAGGGATTGATGCCGGCGCAGCCCCAGCCGATCCCGTAGGGTATCCACACCATGCCCATCGCGACGACGGCGTCCATGCGCATCGCGAGGCTCATGGTCACGATGATCGGAATGAGCGGCACGTATTCCTCGCCCATGCCGATCGTGTACGAACCGAGGCTGAACAGGATGAAACAGCCGGCAATCAGGATCCAGGGGCTGTGGCCGAGCCGTTCGACGGCGCCGTGCAGCGCCGCATCGATTGCGCCACTCGCGCGCAGGAGCTCGATGACGCCGCCGACCAGGAAGATGAGGAAGATGATGTCCTGCGCATCGGCGAGGCCCTTCGTGATCGCGAGCAGGAAATGCCAGGGCGGCAGCGAGACCTCGTCGTCGCCCGCCACCGCCGCGTAGGTGCCGTCGACCACCATCAGGCGATCCGGGTTGTCCGGGTAGGGCGCGCGCTCGTAGGCGCCTTGCGGGATGACGTAGGACAGGAGCTGCGCGAGGACGATGAAGCTGAAGATCAGCACGAGGGCATCGATCGTGATACCGCGTTCTTTCATGCCCGGCTCCCCGTGACCGTTCCCTGCCTGCCGCGCAGTGTACCGGAATGAGGATGAACGATCGTTCGGCCGGTCATTCCACGATCGCGGCTTCGCGGGCGAGTCCACGCGCCAGCCGGCTCTCGCGCCAGATGATCAGCAGGTTCGCAGCGATGACGATGGCGGCGCCGGCGAGCACGACGGTCGCCGGCCACTCGTTCCAGACGAGCCAGCCCAGGAGCGTCGCCCAGAGCAAGTTCGTGTAATTGAACACGGCGACGACGGCGGCTGGCGTGTGCCGGTAGGCCACGGACAGGAGCCACTGCGCCGCGGCGCCGGCGAGGCCGACGCCGATGAGCCACGGCGCCTCCTGCCAGGTCGGCGCGACGGCGACGAAGGGCATCGCCAGCGCGGTCACCGACAGGCCGATCAGGAAGAAGTACAGGCTGATGGTCTCCGGGCTTTCAAAGCCGCCCAGATGCCGGAGCATGATGCCCATCACCGCCTGGATGAGCGCCGCGGCGAGTGCGAACGCGAGGCCCACTGCATTCACGTCACCCTGCGGGTTCGCCATGATTGCCACGCCGACGAAGCCGATCACGACCGCGCTCCAGCGCCAGGCGCCCACGCGCTCGCCGAGGAGGAAAACCGCCAGCACCGGCGCCCACAGCGAAGCGGTAAAGAGCAGCGTCGCCGTCTCGGCCATCGGCATCAGCGAGTAGGCCGCGAAGGTGGTGGTGAGCGAGACGACGCCGAGCAGCGCGCGCCCGATGAGCACGCGCGGCTTGCTGCGGATACGCAGGATTTCGCGCCGGCCGAACAGGAACGCGAGCGAGAGGAAGGGCAGGCAACCCACGAGGTTGCGCCAGAACGCGATTTCGATCACCGAGTGGCGCACGGAGAGGTATTTCGCGAGCGCGTTCATGATCGTGAACATCAGCATGGCGCCGGCAGCGGCGGCCATGCCGGTGACAATGTGCTCCCGATGGGGTGCGTGGGATTCGACAGGGCTACTTGAGCGGATAGCCCTCATCCCCTGGCAGTTTCCCGTCGACTTTCACGATCCGGACTTCGTCCGTGACCTCGTCGGACTTGATGAAGGAAATCGAGCCCGGGATAGCGATGACCAGCGCGAGCGCCATGTCGTTGCTGAAATACGATCTTCGGGCCGCTCGGCACTTCGGCCCGGAACATCTTCGCGATCCAGTACTGGCGGAACTGCGCTTCGTCCATCTGGTAGATGCGGTCGAGGACGAAATCCCGTTCGTCCGACTTGGGCGCCCGCATCATGAGCGTGATGCGCGTCCGGTCCGGCCAGAACTGCTGGTTGGCGAGGAAGATGTTGCGGAGTTCCTGCAGGCTCAGGTCGTCGATGCTGGTGTCCATGTGCACGACGATCGCGATCGGCGTCGCCGCCGTCTCCTGCGCGATGGATTCGAGCGGCAGCTCAAGGACGAGCAGACCGAGGAGCACGGCCCAGGCCCGTCCCCAGCGGATTCTCGACGTCGCTGCCACGTCGGCCACCCTAGAAATCCGCGAGCGCAAAGGAAACCTGCAGGCGGAAGTTGTTTTCCCGGCCCATGTCCGCAAATTCCTCGTTACGGTATTCGGCCTTCAGCGCCGCATAGCGATTGAAATCCCAGCGCACGCCGAGAATCCCGCCCTGGTAGTCGAGGCCCTGGCCGCCGAGCAGCGGGTCGCTGTCGTCGATGTCGTCGTCCTCGAAGCGCAGGTACGGTTTCCAGTCCCGCCACTCGCCGCCGATCCGGTAAGCGAACTGCGCGTACCAGGCCGTCGTGTTGCCTTTGACGCTGCTGTCGGCCGTTAGCTCGTGTGTGGCGTAAAGATACTCGATCAGGATCTCCGGCGATTCGTTCGCCCAGACGAGATAGGCCGACGCGATCGTTTCGTCGATGTCCTGGTCGTCCTCAGGCGTTACGCGGTCGGTGTAGAAACCGATGCCGGCTTTCAGGCCGAGGAAATCCTGCGGCGCCACGTTGACCTGCACTGTCCAGGCGCTCTCGCCATCGACCTCGCCGGCATCACCGGCGCGAGAGATGATTTCGTGCCGGCCATTGCCGAAACCCGCCAGGTAGGAGAGGCCGAGGCCCTGGCGCCACAACGTACCCTCGATGAGCGTGCCGACGAAGTGTATCGGCATGATTCGCGAACCGAACTTCGCCATCTCCGGCCGGCTGACCGTCGTCTGCAGCCAGGCGCCGTGGTGAAACGCGCTGTTCCAGTAGCCGATCGGCGTGTGGTAGCGACCGGCGGACACCTTGAGCAGATCCGAAAAGTCGTACTTCACGAACAGACGTTCGGCCTCGATCGTGTACTCGTTGTCACGCGCCGTCAGGCTGAACTCGCCGAACACGCCGAATGAGTCATCGAGCTGCGCGCTCAGGTGCGCGACCGCCTGACCAATCGCAAAGCCTTCCGGCGTCTCGGCGTCGCTGGAGATATAGCTGATGTCGCCGAAGCCCATGACCACGAAGCGCGGATAGTCGATGTCGGCGAGCTCACTCGCATGCATTTCCTGCGCCGAGGCCTGCCAGGGCAGGCCGAGCAGCAGGGATGCACACAGGGAGGGAGCGAGTAAGCGGGCCATTGTTCTTTGAATTCGGCGCTGCCGGCCGCGAAAACGAGCGGCCAGTTTACCCCGATTGCAGGGGCCGTCCAATGCTTCGCTCGGGACTTGCTATACTCGATGTCCCGGCGGCAACGGGGATTCCTGCATGCAATCCAAAACGATGTCCGTATGGCTCCCGCAGGTTATTTTCGAATCTGCGCTGATCGTCGTATCCATTCTGGTCGCATTGGGATTGGACGAATGGCGGGAAGATCGGGAGAACGAGGCGGTCATACGACATGCCCTGTCGAGCTTCGCCCTCGAGATCCAGCAGAACAAGGCTCGCGTCGAGGACGCGGCACCCTTCGACCAGGGGCTGAGAAACGTCCTTTCCAGTCACTACGCCAACTCCGATATTTCGTCGGTCGACGAATTTGTCAGCATGATGGAAAGCTACAGTCCCGCGGTGTTGCAATCGACGGCGTGGGAAACGGCGCTCGCAACCGGCTCGCTCGCGAAAATGAAATATGAGCTCGTCTCGGCCTTGTCGCTCACCTACGGCCTGCAAAACCGCTACACGCTGGCCAATCGCTCGGGTATAGAGGAATTGACCAGCCCGCAGAATCTGGCTGACGACAACCTGAAGCTCGCCATCTATAACTCGATTCGTTACCTCGACACTGTTACCGGCATGGAAACGGAGTTGAGCGTGGTGTATGCCGAGGCGCTGGCATTGCTGGGTGAAGAACTCGCCGAGGACATGCCGCCCGGCATCGCCACGGCGGCCGGCAGCCCAACCGAGCAACCCTGAAGGGCTCAGAGCCCGGAGTTCGACTTCGCGATATCGACAGCGTCCTGCTCGCGCCGCAGTTGTTCTTCTTTCTCCGCTATGTGGTTGCGGAACATCTCCCGCAGCGTGAGGATGAACGCGAGAAACAGAAACAGCGTCACGAGCGCACCGAACTTGAACAGGTCGTTGTCGCTCATGGTGTCTTACCGTCGTTGTCTGAGCAGCCTGAAGTAGATGCCGAACCCGAGTATCGCCGGCACCCACATGGCCGCGAACATGCCCTCCTCACGGTGACCCGTGAACCACAGGTAGACGCCAAGTACGAACGCCAGTAGCAGCGCGATGAGGATGAGTGCGTCGGCTTTGCTGATCATCGGAGTGTCCCGGTGCGGCCGGACCGCCAGTATTGGACGATCGCGCGGCGATGTCGAGTGCCGAATGCGTAGCCTTTGGGTTCGCGGTGCTGGTTCAGGCAAGATAGGCCGCGCACTGGCCGGAGTACCGAAGTAATGATGAACAATGTCATGCGGCGCAAATTCGCCGCGACCTGCCTCCTGTTGCTGACCGTCACGGCCGACGCACAGGACTTCGAACGTGCAAAACCCGCGGAGCTCGGCTTTTCCGCCGCGCGCCTCGAGCGCCTCGCGGCGGCGCTCGAGGACTATGTCGAAGAAGAACAGGTGGCCGGCTCGGTCACGCTGGTATTGCGGCACGGCAAGGTCGCATACTTCGATGCGGTCGGCCATCGCGATGCCGCGAGGCGGGCGCCCATGCGCGAGGACACGATCTTCCGCATCGCCTCGCAGACCAAGGCGATCGTCAGCGCCGCCGCCATGATCCTGCAGGAGGAGGGCAAGCTGCTCATTTCCGATCCGGTCGGCAAGTACATCCCCTCATTCGAGGAGACGACGGTGGCGGTTGCGAAGGACGAGGGCGAGGGTTACGAGATCGTGCCGGCCGAGCGGCCGATCACGATCCGCGACCTCCTGACGCACACTTCCGGCTTCGACTACGGCGACGGCCTTGCGAAAGACAAGTGGCAGGCGGCCGGCATCGAGGGCTACTACTTCGCGGACCGCGACGAGCCGATCGGCGAGACCGTGGCGCGCATGGGTGCGCTGCCGGCGGTTGCGCAGCCCGGCGAGGAATGGGTGTACGGCTACAGCACCGACATCCTCGGTGCCGTGCTGGAGATCGCGTCCGGCATGCCGCTCGACGAACTGCTCGCCGACCGGCTGTTCGTGCCGCTCAAAATGCACGACACGCACTTCTATTTGCCGGAAAGCAAGCGGGAGCGCCTCGCGACGGTATACGAACTGAAAGACGGGAAGATCGCGCGCACCCAGGAAGACGGGTGGAACGGGCAGGGCGCCTACGTCGACGGGCCGCGCAAGAGTTTCTCGGGCGGCGCAGGGCTCCTGTCGACGGCAACCGACTACTCGCGCTTTCTGCAGATGATCCTCGACGAGGGCGAGCTCGACGGCGTCCGGGTGCTGAGCCGGAAGTCCGTGGCGCTGATGGGCGCGAACCAGCTCGTCGATGTCGAGCTGGGGCCGGGCGAAGGCTTCGGTCTCGGCTTCAGCGTCCTCGAGGACCTGGGCAAGCGCGGCACGCTCGGCAGCGTCGGCGAACTCGGCTGGGGAGGCGCCTACCACACCCATTACTGGATCGACCCGGCCGAGGACCTTGTCGTCGTATACATGACCCAGCTGTTGCCTGCGGGTGACCTCGACGACCACGGCAAGCTGCGCGCGCTCATCTACCAGGCCCTCGTCGATTGATAGGTCGTGCTGTTGGAGCGCGCCATGCGCGCGATCCCGTCGCGCCCATGGGGCGCTCCGACAGTACCGGGTTGTCGCGCCCGTGGGGCGCTCCAACGAACGCCCGGGTCGCGCCTATGAGGCGCTCCAACGGTACCCTCAGAAGGTGAGGTGGATCTCCGCGAACATCTGCTCCGAGTTCTGCGACGGGTTCTGCGGGATGCCGTCGGAATCGCGGTAGCCGATCCGCGCCTGCACGAACTGGAACGGCGAGTACTCCCAGAGCAGGCTCACGCGGTTGCGCTCGTCCTCGTCGACGTCGTCGTCCGGGTCGAACCACTCGAAGGTCAGTTTCAGGTTGTGGCCCTGGCGATAGCCGTAATTCGCCTCGACGAGCGTCGTCCAGAGTTTCCGCTGCCCGTCCGAGTAGCTGTCGTCGATGATGTAGTCCAGTTCTGCGAGCCAGGCGACCGGCCCCGTCTTCCAGCCGGCGAAGACGTTCTGCATCTGCCGGTCGCCGAGGTCCGAGTCGTTGAAGTTGAAGCTGCCACCGACGCGCCACTTCGCAGCCACGTGGCTGACGAGCAGGCTGTACTGCTTGCCGGAGTCGGTCTCGTGCCCGCCTGCGGTGCCGCGACTCACCGCGAACTGCGCGCTCCACGCGCCGCTGTCGTAGCCGATTTCCGCGCCGGTGTCCGGCGTGTTGTAGTTGATGCCGCTCACCTGGCGAATGAACGCCGAGTCGTCCTGCAGCCGGAGGCCGTAGGGCAGGAAGAATTCGCCGGCCCGCAGCCACCACTGGCCGCCCGGAAAACTGAGCTTCGCGTATTGCTCGCGGATCACGGGATCGTCGGGGCGGAGTTTCGCGTCGAAGTACAGTGTCAGGTACTTCGGGAACGGCTTGATCGCGACGTAGGCCAGGAACTCCTCGAGATCGGTCTCGTCGGTCGCGTCCTGGCCGGGCACTTCCTGCCGGTCCCAGCCCCAGCGCAGATCCCCGCCGACGCCGAGGTAGCGCCCGATCTCGCCGGTCCAGGGCGCGTGTTCGCCCAGCTTCCGTTCGATGAACTCCGTCTGCGCGTACAGGTTGCCATAGGGCGTGCGCATGCCGCCGCCGGTCGCGGCCACGTGGCAGGTGCCGCACTGCATGCCCTTCTGCACGGCGAGATAGGGCTCCGCGTGACTCTGCCCGGCGCCGGCCAGCGCCGCCAGCGCGAACAGGAGAATTGCGGGCAGGCGGACGCTCACCGGTCCGCCCCCGCATCGATCCACGCCCGGATCGCCTCGATCACCGCCGGGTCGAGTGGATCGAGGTCCAGCGGCATCTGCTCGCCGACGGCCGCGGTGCCTTCGAGCTTGTGCACGATGTAACTCGCATCGGCATCGCCCGGGTTGACGCGCAGGTTCGCCGGCACTTCGATGCTCGGCACGCCGACGAGACTCGCGAAGCTCGCGTCGGCCGAGGTGAGGTCCATGCCTTCCGGCAGCGTGTCGCCGGTCGGCCCGGTGTGGCACGCCGCGGCGCAGATCTCGGAGAACACGTTCTCCTGGATCGACTCCAGCGTTGCCTGCACGCCTTCGACGGAGAAGGTGGCGACAAAGTCGCCGCCCTCGGTGCCGTCGCCGCTCGGCAGGCTGCCCGCGTACTCGCCGTCGAGCGCTTGCGCGTCGAGGTCGAGCACGATGCTCGCTCCGCTGCCACGCACCGTCACGCGATAGAGGTCCTCCGCCGGCGCGGCGCCCGCGAGATCCAGGATTGCGAGCCGCGGGTTGGTCGGCGACAGCGACAACGCGGCGGGCAGGATCGTTTCCTCGTCGCCGTCCGCGAAGTCGCCGTCGCCGCCGCTCCGGTCGAGAACGACAGTCATTCCGTTGATGGTCGAAGCGTCGATGTCCTGGTCGAAGCCGATGACGAGTTCCGCCGGCAACGCCGCGACGGTCGAGTCCGGCGCGGGTTCCAGCGAGACGATCACCGGCGGCGTCGCGGCGCCGCCCGGCGTATCCGGCAGCGCGCCGTCGGCAATCCACTGGCGCACGTAGGCGATGACCTCGTCCGGCATCGGCGGTCCGCCGAGCGGCATGCGCTCGCCGACCGAGGCCCTGCCCTCGAGCTTGTGCACGAGGTAACTGTCATCGGGATTGCCGGGCTCCACCCTGAGGAACGAATCGTCCTCGCGGCTCTCGACGCCGACCAGGCTCGTATAGCTGTTCCCGGCATCGAGCCGCAGGCCCTGCGGGGCGGCCGCGCCGGCGTGGCAAGTGACGCAGGACGTGTCGAAGACGTTGGCCTGCAGGGATTCGAGCGTCGGCGCGAGCGGAATGTCTTCGCCGTCGGCTGGCCGCCCGCCGAAATCGAGCCCTTCGCCGCTGCCGGCGTTGCAGCCCGCGATCAGAGTCGCCAGTACGGCGGCTGCGAGAACGCGCCCCACCCGTTCCTGCCGACAGCCTGACTTCAGGGCTGCCCGCGGCGCGCCCGCATCAATCTGGATCATGCCCGTTGGTAGCTGGTGCAGCGCGGAAGGTTCAGCAGCCGCGCGCCTTACCGGCCGAAATTGAACCATCCGCCGCCCGCCGGCCACTTATTAAACGAGGAAAACTCGGGGACAATGGGAACAATGACGACCAGCGAATCCGGCAACCCGGGCGGCGGTCCTTCGCCCGCCACGGAGCTCGAACTCCTGCAGCGCGTGCAGCGGCACGACCGGCAGGCGTTTACTGCGCTCTATCGCCTGTACCAGCCACGGCTGCTCGCCTACCTCAATCGCATGCTCGCCAGCATGGCGCTCGCCGACGAGATTGTCGACGACGTGCTGTTCGTGGTCTGGAAGGACGCGAGCAAGTTCCGCGGCGCCTCGGCGGTATCGAGCTGGATATTCGGTATTGCCTATCGCCAGGCCATGTCGGCGCTGCGCAGCGAGAAACGCTTCCAGCGGCCGCTGGACCGCAGCGCGGATGTGGGCGATCTGGTGGCGCCGCCGGCGCGCGATCTCGACCTGCTGAGCGCGGGCCTGGCCGAACTGAGCCCCGATCACCGCCAGGTCATCGTGCTCACCTATTTCTGCGGCTGTTCCTACCAGGAGATCGCCGAGATCGCCGACTGCCCGGTCGGCACCGTGAAAACCCGCATGTTCCATGCGCGGCGGCGGCTGAAGTTCCTGCTGCCGCGGCTGTCGGGCGAACAGGGCGGGAGAGGTCGCGACCATGGCTGAGCTACTGAGCCACGAAGCGGCCATCGAGCTCCTGCCCTGGCTCGCGAACGGTACGCTCGCGGCCGGCGAACACGGCCCGGTGCGCGCGCATGCGCAGAGCTGTGTCATCTGCCGGCGCGAACTGGAAATCCTCGAGGCTTTCGCGCGGCCCGCGGCCCGCGTGGCCCGCGGCTACGATGCGCCGCCGCCCGACATGCGGCGGATCAACGCGCGCATCGACGTCGAACTCCGGCGCGCGCGGCGCGGCAGCGTGCTCGCCGCAGGCGTCAGGCGCTGGGCGGCGAATCCCTGGCGGGTCGCCTTCGTCTTTCAGTCGCTCGTCGTGCTGGCGCTCGGCGCCTGGCTCTTGCAGGCGGCCGACCAGCCGGCCTACCGCACGCTGACGGCGCCCGTGTTCCCTGGCGACGGGCACTACCTGCGCGTCGTCTTCGATCCCGGTCTGCCGGCTGCCGGCATCGACGAGCGGCTGTCCGTCCATGGGCTCACGCAGGAGAGCGGGCCTTCCGCGCGCGGCGTCTACACGCTGCGTTTCGACGAGGCCGCGGATGCGGCGGAGCGCGACGCCGCGCTGGCTGCCCTGCGTGCCGACCGGGCCGTGCTGTTCGTGCAGCCAGCGGGGGCGGAGCGCTCGCCGTGAGTCGCGTGGCCCGTCTCGCGGTGCTGCTGTGCCTGTGCGCCGGAAGCGCACTCGCGGGCGATGCACAGACCGGGCGCCTGCTACTCACAATCGCCGATCCCGGTCTCGCCAATGCCGTGCCGGCAGGTCCCTCCCGGCCCGGCTACGGCCGGCGCTCGTCCGACTACCTGATCGGCTACAACGTGCGCGTCGCGGCCGATCGCGTTGCCCGCGACTTCGGCCTGCGCATCGTGGACGAGTGGCCGATCACGGCGCTCGCGGCGCATTGCATCGTGCTTGAGTTCGACGGCGGCCGGGACGTGGAGGAACTGCTGGCCGGGCTCAGGGCGCGTCCGGAAGTGGAATCCGTGCAGCGCCTGCAGGAATTCGAGGTCCTCGCCGAGCCTGCGCCAAGCGGCGCCGATCCCTACCTCGGTCTGCAATCCAATATCGACGAACTCGAACTCGAGCAGGCGCACAGCTGGTCGCGCGGCGCCGGCACGCACGTGACTATCATAGATACCGGCGCCGACCTCGAGCACCCGGAACTCGCGTCGCAGGTTGTCGAACATGTGGATTTCGTGTCCGACGCCGCCGATGGTTTCGCCGCCGATGCGCACGGTACCGCCGTCGCCGGCATCATCGGCGCTGCGGATGGTAACGGCGTGGGCATCGTCGGCGTGGCGCCGTCGGCGCGCCTCAGCGTGCTGCGCGCCTGCTGGTACGACGAGGACGGCGGCGGCGCCGTCTGCAACAGCTTCACCCTGGCGAAAGCGCTCGCCCACGCGATCGACAGCGCGCCGCAAGTAATCAACCTGAGTCTCGGCGGGCCGCCGGACCCGCTCCTGTCGCGCCTCCTGCTGGTCGCGATGGATCGCGGCGCCGTCGTCGTCGTGGCCGATGACGGGGAGGCCGAGCCCGGTTTTCCGGCCGGCGTGCCGGGCGTCATCGTCGTCGGTTCGGGCGCGGACCCCGGCACCGAACTGCTGGCCCACCTGCTCGCGCCCGGCGACGAGATCCTCGTGCCGACGCCGGGAGGCGGCTACGACTTCTCGTCCGGGAGTTCGCTGTCGGCTGCGCAGGTCTCCGGCATCGCGGCACTCCTGCTGGCGATGCGCCCGGCGCTGAGCGGCGCGGACATCGACCGCCTGCTGGTCGCGAGCCGCGTAGAGGCGCGCGATTACGTCAATGCCTGCCGCGCGCTGGCGCGGCTGCTCGACCGCGCCGGCTGTCGCGTTGCCGGAGGCGCCGCCCGTGCGCAGCCGGTGTCAGAAACCGCTGGAGAGACTCAGTACCAGCTGTGAGCCGGCGGCGAGCGGCGCGAAGCTCCCGTCCAGTGTCTCGCTGTCGTACCAGCGCAGGTCGACAGTCAGCCACGCGAAGCGCGCCGTGGCGCCGAGATCCCAGTACCAGTAGTTCGAGGTGCCGGTCACGCCGAGATCGTTGTATCCCAGCCCGGCGGCGAGCACCCAGGCGTTGCGCTGCATCCAGTCGGCGCGCAGTTCCCAGTGCCGGCCGGCCTCGTCCCGGCCGTACGGGTCGTCCGCGTAGCCGAATTCGAGGGTGTAGCGCTCGAACAGCATCGCGGACGCAAGCGCTTCGGTGTGGTTGTAGTCGTAGTCGTAGCCGTAGCTTGTCGACTGGCCGGGATAGGTACGGCGCATGAGGGTCAGCCCGAGTTCGAGCGACGACAGGGGCGCGACGTGATAGCCGAGGTACAGGTCGAGTTCCGCATCCGGGTCCCCGCCCGCGTCGTCGAGATCGACCGTGCTCGCCCAGGTGCCGGCGAACAGCCCGGACCCGAATTCGTAGTCGATGCCTGCCTGCAGCGCGGGATTGCCGTCGGACAGCAACAGCCCGCGATAGACGTAGTCGCTGGTCAGGGTGAGCGTGCCGCTCAGCTCGCCGGCCGGCGCCGTCAGCGGCAGGAGCAGGGCGGCGAGCAGTGTGCGGAGACGGACCATGGCTGCGATTGTAAAGCCTGTTGGAGCGCGCCATACGCGCGACCGGGTCGCGCCCGCGGGGCCCAACAGCGCTCTAACGGAATTAGGGCGACAGTTACCGTAATTCCTACAGGCTGTCGTTGCGCGGCTGGATGAACAACATCCGCGAAAATTGCTGCGCCGCGTGCAGCAGGTACCAGGCGAGCGCCGCGAGGTACACGCCCGGCCCGTAGCGCTCGAGCCCACCCGCGGCGACGATGACGAGCAGCACGAGGATCGACACGTGTCCGACGACCATCCGCAACAAGGCGAGGGCGCTGAAGATCTCCGGGACGAGCCGCATCATGCGGCGCGATGCCGCAAACCACCACGCGAGGAAGGCGCAGGAAAATACGGCGGCGATCAGGGTCGCGGTACGCCACAGCGCGCTTGCCGGGACCTCGAGGCTCGAGAGCAGCTCCGGCAGCAGGGCCAGGAACATCGCGCCGAAGGCCAGCGCGAGCAGCACCTGCAGCCGGTACTTGTGCACCTCCGACAGCGGCCCGGCCTTGCGCCGGAACGCGATGACGAGGCCGCTGAAGCCCGCGAAGGCGATGCTGATCTCGGCGATCGTCTGCAGCGACTGGGGGATTTCCACGGTAGTCACACCGCGGATCATGCCATCGCGGGGACCTGCTCTGCGCGTATGCCGTGCGAATCCGGGCTCACGGATTGACCCGGACGTGCACGTCGGTCGGGTTCGTGATGATGTCGAACACCGCCGAGCGCTTCTGCGACTGCGCGACCAGCGCTGCAATGTCGTCCTGCGAGGCATCGGCGTCGATCCGGTAGTCCACCCGGATGGCGTCGAAGCCGTTGCGCACGTCGGCGTCGATGCCGAGGATGCCCTGCACGTCCATCGGTGCCTCCAGCGTCGCCGTCACCGAGTTGAGCTGGATGCCGCGGTTCTGCGCGACCGCCGCGATGCCGGCGGTCAGGCAGCCTGCGAGCCCGACCAGCACCATCTCGACCGGCGTGGAGCCCTTGTCCTCGGACGCAAAGATCTCCGGGTGGTCGGTGTCGTACACGAATTCCTGCCGGTGGCACTGCTCCTCGCCGAGGCCGAAGAATTTCTGCACGCGCGTCTCGGTGTGCGTGCCGTCCTGCCAGGTGCTGTGCGCCCGCCACACGAACTGTGCCGCTTCCGGCGCCTGGCTCAGGGCGTCGCGGGCGCCGAGCAGCGCTTCCACGTTCACCCCGTTGTTCACTGCTGCCGTTACCTGTGTCATTGCTGTCTCCCGTTGCACGGGCGGCACCATTGCCGCCGGTCGGTACGCAGCATGGCGCGGCGGGCCGGTGCCCGTCCTGACCGCGCCGTGACCATTTGCCGACCGTTGGGGCGCTCCAACAGTTCCCATTGCGCTGGTGGGGTGCTCCAACGGCTGCCGTCTACTGGTTATAGCTGCGTTCCTCGCGGATACTGGCTAACCATGGACCAGTTACCGGTATTCATGAAGCTGCACGGGCGCATCGCCGTGGTCGTCGGCGGCGGCGCCGTCGCCGCGCGCAAGGCGGCACTACTCTCCCGCTGCGGGGCACGGCTGCGAATCGTGAGCCCGTCGCTCACGCCCGCGCTGCAGGAAATCGTGGCGTCCGTGGCCGCCGACACGCGGCTCGAGCGCTTCGCGGATCCGCACCTGGACGGCGCCGATCTCGTGGTGGCCGCGACCGACGACGCGGCCGTGAATGCCGCCGTGCACGCGGCAGCGCTGCGCCGGCACCTGCCGGTCAATGTCGTCGACGCGCCGGCGCTCTGCAGCTTCATCTTCCCTGCGATCGTCGATCGCGCGCCAGTGACGATCGCGATCTCGACCGGCGGCCGCTCGCCGGTGCTGGCCCGCTACGTGAAAGCCCTGCTCGAGCGCGACCTGCCCGCGCGGCTCGGGCGGCTGGCGGAGTTCCTCGGCCGCTGGCGGCCGCGCGTCGCCCGGCGCCTCGCCGACCCGGTGCAACGTCGCCGCTACTGGGAAGCGCTGCTCGACGGCGCGACCCCGGAGCTCGTGTACGCCGGCAGGAACGCACAGGCCGACCGGCTCGCGGAGGCCACGATGGCAGACGGCGCGACGGCCGCCGGCGAAGGCCGCGTCTACCTCATCGGCGCCGGTCCCGGCGACCCGGAACTGCTCACCCTGCGGGCGCAGCGCCTGTTGCAGCGCGCGGATGTCGTCTTGTACGACCGGCTGGTGCCAATAGGCGTGCTGGACATGTGCCGGCGCGACGCCGAGTTCGTCTACGTCGGCAAGCGGGTCGGCGATCACAGCCTGCCGCAGGCGGACATCAGCGAACTCTTGGTGACACATGCACGGCGGGGCCTGCGCGTGGCCCGGCTGAAGGGCGGCGACCCGTTCGTATTCGGCCGCGGCGGCGAGGAAATCGAACAGCTGGCCGGCGCCGGCATCGGCTTCGAAGTGGTGCCGGGTGTATCGGCAGCGAACGGCTGCGCCGCCTACGCCGGCATCCCGCTCACGCACCGCGACCATGCGCACAGCGTTGCCTTTCATACCGGCCACCTGAAGGACGGTCGCCTGGATCTCGACTGGGCGTCGATGGTGCGCGGCCGGCAAACGCTTGTGTTCTACATGGGTGGTGCCAGCGCGTCGGTCATCGCGGAGCAACTCGTCGCGCACGGCATGCCGCCGGCGACGCCGGCCGCAATCGTGGAAGCGGGCACCACCGCCGCGCAAAAGGTGCACCGGACCGCGCTGCAACGGCTTGCAGAGGCGGCTGCCCGGTTGACGCCCGGACTGCCGGCGCTCGTCATCGTCGGTTCCGTCGTCAACCTGCAGAGCGAACTCGAATGGTTCGCGCCCGGAGAAGAGCCCGGCATGCCCGTGTTCCCCGCGCACCGGCCGGCGGCGAGGAAAGCACGTGGATCCGGCACAAGCTGATACCGACCTGCCGCTGGCCGGGCGACGTGTCGCATTGCCCGAGACCCGCGAACTCGAAGTCCTCGAAGGCCTGTTCCAGCGGCGTGGGGCCGAAGTCTTCCGCTGTCCGCTGGTCGGCATCGTGGATTCGCCAGAGGACGAAGAAGTGACTGGCTGGCTCAAGGAATTCATCGATGCGCCGCCGGACCTCCTGATCCTGATGACCGGTGAAGGCGTGCGGCGCCTGCTCGGATTCATCGGGCGCTCGGAGTTGTCACATGCCGGCTTCGTCCGCTCGCTCAAGGTAACGACCATCGTCGCGCGCGGCCCGAAGTCGGTGCGGGCGTTGCGGCTGCTCGGCGTGAGCCCGGCACATGCGCCGGCGGACGCGACGACCGACGGAATCATCCGCTTGCTGGACGGCGTCGAACTGCGCGGCAAACGGGTCGGCATGCAGCTCTACGGCGACGACCCGAACGAAACGTTGATGCGTTACCTCAATGACCGCGGCGCCCTGTGCAGCGTCGTGGCGCCGTATCGTTATGTGCCCGCGTCCGGGGACGGGGTGATCGTCGATCTCATCGCGGAGCTGGCGGCTGGCACGATCGACGTCATCGTGTTCACAAGCAAGTCCCAGGTGGAGCGACTGTTCGGGCTGGCGGCGAAATCCGGCAAGCAGGCTGAGCTCGACGCGGGGCTCGAGCGGACACGCATCGCGGCGATCGGCCCGATCGTCGTCCAGACGCTGGCTGCACTCGGCTGGCAATGCGATATCGCGCCGCCGGAACGCAATTTTATGAAACCGCTCGTTGCCGAAGTTTGCCGCGCGTACTCGAGGTAGTGGCCGCGTGGCTTTGCACGCAGTGCATGGAACATCGGCCAGCCGCTCAGGTCGCACTACGGGAATGACGATGAACGCCAGTCCTCTGCCAGACCGCCGACGCGCCGCGCCCGCATATGCGCGTGCCGGCGCGCTGGCATTGCGGCGGCCGCGCTGCTCGCCGCCGGATCGGCGGCTGCTGCGGCCGCGGCGCCGGAGCCCGCGGCCAGCCGCCTGGCTGAGGACCTGCGCGACGGGATGCAGCGGATCGTCGTCATCCCGGGTGCACCCGGCGAGCAGGAGATCAAGGGCAGTTACGAGAAGGCGACGCCGGGCCTGTACGGGGGCATGGCGGCCGGATCGCAGGTCGCCAACCCGGCCACGCAGGTCGGGCCGATAACGGTCGGCTTCCCGATCCCGGTGCTCGCGCTGCCCGGCATGCTCGCCGGCGGCATCGCCGGGGTTACGCAGCGCGAGATGCAGGAGTTTCGCGACGCGCTGACCGAGGAACTCGCCGATGCGTCGCGCCGGCCGATCGACAACGAAAAGCTCGCGCGTTACGTGTACCAGGAGCTGCGAGCGCTGCAGCGTCCCGCGGCGGGCCTGCTCGCGCCGACGACGGCCGTGCCCGAGGACACCGACGCGATCCTGCATGTCGACGTCGCGAATCTTGCAATCGACGTCGAGGGCGACGAAGCCGTGCTCACGACGACCGGGCGAGTGTCAATCGAACGCCGGAGCGACGGCAGCAAGCTGTACGAACGCAGCGTGAACTACCAGGATCGCGCGCCACTCGAGCGCTGGACCGCGGACGACCACCGCCTGATCGAGGACTACGCGAACTTCGCGATGCATTACCTGGGCCGGCAACTCGCGGCCGACACCTTCGCCGGCAGCGGCGGGGCGCTAGGCGCAGAGCCGGCGAAGTCCGGGTCGTTCGCGCCGGAGCGCCGCAATGCCTGGGCCGGCACGAGCCGCGCCGTGACGCCCGAGCTGGCCTGGACCTTCTCCGTGCCGGAAGGCTCGGCCGCACCCGACGCCTGGGACGTCGAGGTCTACGATGCGCGGCGCCTAGTGTATGCGACACAGGGCGTCACGGCTTCGTCGCACACGCTCGCGAAACCGCTCGCGCCCTGTGCCAGCTACCGCTGGTCGGTGCGGCCGGGCTATCGGAACGGGGCCGCGCTGCGGGTCGGCGACTGGATGCGCGCGCCGGGCGCCGGCGTGACAGCCGAGGGGCTCGCGGGCCGAGATGCCGCCGCGGCGCCGGCCTATACGCAGGATTTCGCGGCGCTCGAGATCCATTGCAAGGCGAAGTAGCAGCAATCGAGAACAGGACGAGGGGGAAGCAATGCGTTTCAAGATACGAGCCCTGATGGCTTCGGCGCTGTTGTGCGCCGCTCAGTCGGCCACCGCCGCCGACGTCGATATTCCGTACACGGAGTTCACGCTGGAGAACGGGCTCAGGGTGATCGTGCACGAGGATCACAAGGCGCCGATCGTGGCCGTGAACGTCTGGTATCACGTCGGCTCGAAGAACGAGGTCCGCGGGCAAGACCGGCTTCGCGCACCTGTTCGAACACCTGATGTTCAACGGCACCGAGAACTACGACGACGAGTACTTCAAGCCCTTCGAGCGGGTCGGCGCCACCGAGCAGAACGGCACGACCTGGCTCGATCGCACCAATTATTTCCAGACCGTGCCCACGACGGCCGCTCGACCTCGCGCTGTGGATGGAGTCCGACCGCATGGGTCATCTGCTCGGCGCGGTCACGCAGGAACGGCTCGACAAGCAGCGCGGCGTCGTGCAGAACGAGAAACGCCAGGGCGAGAACCAGCCCTACGGCCGCGTCTTCGAAGCGCTGCAGGTGAACCTGTTTCCCTCCGACCATCCCTATTCCTGGGACGACGATCGGTTCGATGGAGGACCTGAACGCGGCCTCGCTCGAGGACGTGCATGGCGTGGTTCCGCGACCTATTACGGCCCGAACAACGCGGTGCTGGTGCTGGCCGGCGACATCACGCCCGACGAGGCGCGCGCGAAGGTCGAGCGCTATTTCGGCGACATCCCGTCGGGACCGCCGATCACGAAGTTCGACATGTGGGCGCCCGTACTCGAGGAGAGCAAGCGGCTCGTCATGCAGGACCGCGTGCCGCAGGCGCGCCTGTACAAGACCTGGGTCGGGCCGCACTGGACCTCGGCGGACGCGGACCTGCTCGAGGTCGCCGGCGCCATCCTGTCCACCGGCAAGACCTCGCGGCTGTTCCAGCGGCTCGTCTACGAAGACCAGATCGCCACGGCCGTCGACGCGACGCCGCTCATCTTCGAGATCGCCGGCATCATCGGCATCGATGCGCTGGCCTACCCTGGCGGCGACCTCGCCGTCGTGGAACGGGCCATCGACGAGGAAATGGCGCGGCTCATGAAGGACGGGCCCACCGTGGAGGAAGTGGAGCGGGCCGTGACGCAGATTCGCGCGCAGATGATCCGCGGGCTCGAGCAGGTCGGCGGCTTCGCCGGCAAGGCGCAGCTCCTGGCCGAGAACGCCACGTTCGCCGGCGATCCGGCCTTCTACAAGGTGTCGCTGGAGCGCATGGAGAAAGCGACACCCGAAGCCATACGCGACGTGGTGCGCCGCTGGTACGGCGGGCCCTCGTTCACGCTGGAGGTACAGCCTTTCGTCGAGCGCAGCGCGCAAGCCGAAGGCATCGACCGCAGCAGCGGACCGCCGATGCCGGACAGCTTCCCCGACGTCGACTTCGACGACTTCGAACGCGCGTTCCTGGAAAACGGCATGCAGCTGCTCGTCGTAAAACGTGACGCCGTGCCCGTCGTGCAGTTCAACCTGTTGTTCGACGCGGGCTTCGCCGCGGACAAGTATTCGAAACTCGGTACTTCGAACCTCGTCATGCAGATGCTCGACGAGGGCACGAAAAAACGCAGTGCGCTCGAAATCAGCGACGAACTGGCCGGCCTCGGCGCGGTGTTCGGAGCCGGCGCCAACGTCGACCAGTCGACGGTCTCGCTCAATACCATCCGCGACAGCCTGGACGCTTCGCTCGACGTATTCGCCGACGTGATCCTGAACCCGGCGTTCCCGGACAGCGAGCTCTCGCGCCTGAAGAAGCAGATCGCATCCGGCATCCAGGCGGAGAAGAACTCGCCCGTGCAGCTCGCGCTGCGCGTCGTGCCGAACCTCATCTATGGCGAGGGCCATGCCTACAACATGCCGCTCACCGGCACCGGCACCGAGGAGTCCGTGGCCAGCATCGGCCGCGACGATCTCGTGCAGTTCCACGACACCTGGTTCCGGCCGAACAACGCCACGCTGGTCGTCGTCGGCGACACGACGCTGGCCGAGATCCAGCCGAAACTCGAGGGCCTGTTCGCGAACTGGCAGCCGAAGGACGTGCCCGAGAAGAACATCGGCGCGGCGAAGACGATCGACGGCGAGCAGGTGTACATCATCGACCGCCCGGACGCCGAGCAGAGCGTGATCATCGCCGCGGAAGTCGTGCCGCCGACCAACAACGAGGACGAGTTCGCGTTGCAGGCGATGAACGGCGTGCTGGGCGGCGCGTTCTCGTCACGCGTGAACATGAACCTGCGCGAGGACAAGTCCTGGGCCTACGGCGCCTATACCTTCGTCCTGGGCGGCGCCGGGCCGCGGCCCTTCATCGGCTATGCGCCGGTGCAGACCGACAAGACCGCGCCGTCGATGCAGGAATTGAGGAACGAGATGGTCGCCATCACCTCGACGCGGCCGCCCGAGGACGAGGAGCTCGCGCGGGTCATGGACGAAAATACGCTGAGCCTGCCGGGCAACTGGGAGACGGCCGGCGCGGTCGCGGGTTCGCTGTCGCAGATGGTGCGCTACGGTTACGACGACGACTACTGGGACGAGTACGCCGAGCGCATGCGCGAGCTCGAGCTCGCGGACGTCACGGCGGCGGCCGACGAGTACGTGCGACCGGACAAGCTCGTGTGGGTCGTGGTCGGCGATCGGAAGAAGATCGAGCAGGAGGTACGCGCGCTCGAGTTTGGCAAGCTCACCTTCCTCGACGAAAACGGCAATGAAATCGAGGGGCAGTAGCCCGTATGGGGTCAGAGTACTTTTGCGCGCCGTACATTAGGCACGAAAAAGTACTCTGACCCCATTTTAATTCAGCCGGTCTCGTCGGACGCGCCCTGCACGATGGGTTCGCCGCGAGCCTCGAGCCAGGCGGAGCGCGCGATGGGCAGGCGCCACCAGTTCTCGAACTTGACGCGGCGGTCCTCGTCGTCGCCGGCGAACTCCTCGGCGAACGGCGACAGGTCGAGCGCCTCGCGGGTCGCCTCGAGATCCAGGTCCTTGGCGACGGAGGCACCGGCCTGCCGGCGCACCTCGGTGAGCATCGCCTGCAGGCGGCGGATATAGACGTCGTCGCGCTGGACGTCGCCGTGGCCAGGGACCAGCAGTTCGAAATCGAATTCGGCGAGTTCCCCGAGCGTCTCGATCCAGTCAGCCGGGAAGCTGCCGAAGCCGTACGGGATCGGGTGCACGACGAGGTCGCCGCTCGCCAGGATCTTCTCCTGCGGCAACCACAGCACGAGGTCGCCCGGCGTATTGCCGCGGCCGAGATGCAGGATCCGGATCTCGCGCTCCCCGCGCTCGAGCACGAGCTCGTCGCTGACCAGCAGGTCCGGCGCCACCACTTCCGTGCGGGCGATCTCGTCGCGCATCAGGACTATGTCGGGGAGCATCGCGGCCCGCGCCGTCGACAATTCGCCCTTCTCCTGCTGTGCCGTCCATTCCTTAACGAGTTCCTCGAGCATCGGCTGGTAGCGCTCGACATAGGACATCGGCGGTCCCGTCATCGCCTTCGCGGTCTCGGGATGGCCGACGATGCGCAGCTCCGGGAACGCCGCGCGCCAGACCTGGTTGCCGAGGTTATGGTCGCCGTGCCAGTGGCTGTTCACGAGATGCGTGACCGGCTTGTCGGTCACTTCGCGCACGAACGCGAGCGTGCGCTCGGCGACGATCGGCGCGCCGCCGCCTTCGAAGACGATCACGTCCTCGTCGTTGACGATGAACAGCGCGTTCGCTTCCACCGGCTCGCGCAAGGGGTCCGGGCGCCGGACGAGATACACGCCGGGCGCGATCGATTCGTAAGCGACGGTGTAGGCATCGTCGCCGGCGGCGGCCGAAGCGTCGAACACGGCAGCGAGCAGGAACAGTACGGCGGGCAGGGCCCGCGATGACACAGAGACCGACATGTTTTCTCCCCCGTCGTCGATTCCGCGCAGGCGCGTATTCCCTGCGACCCGGCATTCCCCGGCGAGTTCCACGGCCTGTCGAACAGTGACGGCGACTCCGCTGCTTCCGGCCCCGCATGCCGACTGAGCGCCGCAATCAGGGTAACTGTCACCGTATTTCCTCGTGTATGGTGCGCGGATGCGTACCGATGCCCGATGCCTGCTCGCGGCGCTGCCGCTGTTGTTCGGCAGCCTGCCGGCGGCGGCCGATGAGCCGCCCGAACTGCTCCTGCGCATCGACGACATCGGCATGAATCACACCGTCAATACCGCGATGCGCGAGCTGCTCAGGACCGGCATGCCGTTCTCGGCCTCGGTGATGGTGCCCTGCCCGTGGTTTCCCGAAGCCGCGAAGATCCTGCAGGACAACCCGCAAGTCAGCGTCGGCATACACCTGACGCTCAACTCGGAATGGGCGGACTACCGCTGGGGGCCGCTGCTCGGCGCCACCACGGTGCCGAGCCTCGTCGACGAGAACGGCTACCTCTTCCACACGGCCGCGGAGCTGTTCGAGCACGGCATGGACATCGGCGAAGTGGAGTCGGAGCTGCGCGCGCAGATCGAGCAGGCGCTGCGTGCTGGCCTCGACGTGGACTACCTCGACTACCACATGCTTACCGCGATCTCGACGCCGGAACTGCGCGCGGTCGTCGAAAAGCTCGCGCAGGAATTCGGTGTCGGCCTGTCGCAGTATTTCGGCGAGCCGTCGGTTTCCCTGTGGGATGTGGAACCCGATCGCAAGCTCGTGACGCTGCTCGACGCCGTCGAACAGGCCCGGCCCGGCGAAGCCACGCTCGTCGTGCTGCACCTCGGCGAGCAGACGCCGGAAATGAACGCACTGGTCGATGCCAACAACCCGCTGGACCCGTACCGCGTGGCCCTGCACCGGGCCGAGGAACTCGACGCGATCACCTCGCAGGCATTCCTGCGTGCCGCCGAGGCGCGCGGCATCCGCTTCGTCACCTACGAGGACGTCGTCGAGCGCCGCGGCCTCGATGACATGCGCGCGCCCGAGGCGGCCGGATATTCGCTCGACGGGGCCGGCGATTAATCAGTGACGCTCCGCGGCCGGGGCGACGGAATCGCCGTCCCCCGGCCGCGTTTCCCCTGTTAGCTATTAGCGCTCAGGCTTCGAAGCGGACGGCGTCCATCGTCGCGCAGAACTTCAGGACGTTGCCGCTGACATCCGTCAGCTCCAGCCGGCCCTCGCCCTTGTACTTGCTGCCGTACTTGCCCAGGTGGATTTTCGATTCGATGACCATGGTGCGCCAGAGCAGGCCGTTCGCGTCGAACTCCATAAACGTGTGACGGGACTTGTACCGGTACTTGCCGGTCTGTTTCCAGCTCCCGAATGCCGTGGTGCGTATGGTCGGCGGCGTGCGCGATGCGTATTCGTTCATCGTGCCCCCCTCGTGGAAGGAGGCCAGGGCGGGGAACGGGTTGGGACCGAAGGCGATCGGCTCCGAGGTCGTGCAGTCCGGTGCGTCTAGGCGCACGGTCATCTCGTACTGCCAGGTGCCGACCAGCGACGGCGCGTCCGGCGAGGTCGTCGATCCGGCGAGCGCGGCTGACGCGGTTGCGAGGACCAGGGCGGCGCCGGCGGCCGTTCCCAGGAACCGGTTTCTCGTGGTTTTCATGTTGTTCTCCTGTGGTCTCCGCAACAAGCTGCGGACGCCGGATCGTGGCGCCGGGCGGCGCAGGCGAACATGGAGGCGGGCTGCAGAAGTGCTGTAGCTTGTCTGCAGGTTTCGTGTCGGGCGCGGGCGGGCGGCTATGCAGCCGGCTGGTGGATGACGAAGACCTTGCGGGTCCGTTCGACGACCTCCCAGGTGCCTGCGAAGCCGCGCGGCACGACGAAGCGGTCCCCCGGGCTGACCGTTACCGCATTGCCGGAGAGGTCGCTGATGACGCTCCGGCCCTCGAGGATCTCGCAATACTCTTCCTCGGTGTACGCGACCTTCCATTTGCCGCGTTCGCTCGCCCAGATGCCGACGAAGTACGTTTGCGATGCATCGCTGTACTGCATCCAGACTTCCTGCTTGGGGTTGCCGGCGATGAGCTTCTCCGGCGCCAGGTGATAGGACTCGTAGTCGCCGTCGATCTTTGCGAGCATCTGCACGAACATATAAGTACTCCCGCTGCGCGGCGCGCCGGCCGTCAGCGCCGCGCCGCGTAAACCTGCACCCAGTAGACCACCTGCTCGTCGTCTTCATTGATTGCCACGGCGACGCCGGTCTCCGAGTAGCGTGCCTGCATGAGGTTGCGGCAGTGTCCCGCGCTGGCGAGCCAGGTATCGACGACCTCCTCTGCGACGGACTGGCCCGACGCGACGTTCTCGCCCACGGCCGTCCACCGGTAACCCTCGCGCGCGACGCGTTCGGCGGCCGTGCTGCCGTCGGCGCCTTCGTGGTCGAGTTCGCCGCGCGCCGCGATGTCCTCTGCGTGCTTGCGCGCGGCGGCATCGAGTGCCGCGTGCCGGGTGAGCGGGCCGGCAGGTTCGAATTCATCCGTCGAGCCGCAGCGTCGCGCCCGGCCGCGCGCTTCGTTGATCGCCCGATGTAGTGCGTCCGCCGCGCCTTCCGCGCTGGCGTTAGCCTCGAGCCCAAACGACGCGGCCAGGATGAGCCAGCTGTCGTCGCCCGCGCGATGCATGCCGATGTCTGTGAGTTCCGGATCCGCGACGATCCCGCAGAAGCGGCTCGCGAGCAGCGCAGCAACGTCCTCGGCGGTCGCGTTTTCGAGCCGGATGCGCGCGATGCGGCGGGCATGATAACCGGCGGCGGATGCGGCAGCCTGTAGGTTCTCGCCGTCCGAGACGCGCAGCGCCGCGGCGTCGAGGGCCGCGGACCGCGCGAGCGCAGTGGCGAGCGCCGGCCGGTCGCCGCAGCCGCCGGTGCGCAGCGCATTGGCCTGCTCGATCGGGTCGGCGAAGCTCGCGGCGGGAGCGAGGGCCACCGCGCATATCGCGAGGCAGACGAGGCTCAAGGCGTCGAACCGTAGACGTCGCAGAGCAGCGCTGATGGCACACGATCGGGTCATAGTCTTTGCGTCGCGGCAGGCGTCTGGCATGTAATGGGGAATCATCGTGTCACCGAACGAAAGGACTACGCCATGCAATTCTTCGACCGGTTCGCCCCGTACGTCCACTGGGGACTGCGGCTCTCGCTTGCGGCCACCTTCATATACCACGGCTGGAGCAAGTTCCCGGCGGATGCCGTCGCACCGCAGATGGGCATGGCGGTCCCGATGGTGTGGGCCGTCGCCTGCACGGAAATCGCCTCGGGCCTGTTGCTCATTGCCGGCGGCTTCGGCAAGGACCTGCTGACCCGACTTGGCGGGATTGGCGTCATCGTCATCATGCTCGGCGCCATCTGCATGGTCCACCTGCCGAATGGCTGGAACGTGCTGACCGGCGGGATGGAGTTCCAGGTGCTGATGCTCGCCACCGGCCTTTACTTCCTCGTGAAGGGCAACGCGGCCTGACGGGAGACACGCCGCAAATTCAGGCGGCCGTGCCCGGCAGCATGAGCTTCGCCTCGAGGCCGCCGTGCCGTGCCGCTTCGAGTACGAGTTCCCCACCGTAGCTCCGGGCGAGCGCCGCGACGATCGAGAGCCCGTGGCCGCTGCCCGGCTTGTGTTCATCCAGCCGGACGCCACGCTTGCCGACCTGGCCGAGATCCGCGGCCGCGATACCCGGACCGTCGTCGCTCACGGCGATGACGAGCGAGCCGCCTTTTAACTCCGCTCGCACTCCGATCCGGTGCTCTGCCCACTTGCAGGCGTTGTCCATGAGATTGCCGAGCATGTCCTCGAGGTCGGGCCGGCTGCCGTGGAAGACGATGCCCGCCGGCACCTCGAGCGCAAACTCGAGCCCGCGCTCCCGATACAGGCCGGACAGCAGCTTTGCCAGGGCCGCGGCGACCTCGCCGACCGGCGTGCGGCTCCGGTGATCGGCCGGGGTCGTTACGGCGAGATGACGGTCGATGTCGCGCTGCATTCGCGCGACCTCGTTTTCCACCACGGTGCCCAGGTGCGCATCCGAGCGACTCGCTGCGGCGAGCATGACGGACAGCGGTGTCTTCAGGGCATGCGCCAGGTCCGCCGCTCCGGCCCGGGCCCGTTCCACCATCCGCTGGTGATGCCCGAGGACCGTGTCGAGTTCCGCGGCCAGCGGACGAATCTCGAGCGGAAAGCGGCCGGCTTCCAGCCGGCGCGATTCGCCGTTCTGCAGGGACCGGAGCGCCTCGGTGATTTGCCTGAGCGGCCTGAGCACGTAGCTCGCCTGCGCGGCGAGCAGGAGCAGCAGTGCCGCGGCCACACACGCGCCGGCAATGCCGGCCTTGAGGCGAAAGCGCGCGATCTCGGCGAGCGTCTCGCCGATGTCGCTCGCGACGACGACCCGTACCGTTTCGTCGACGCCGGGAACATTCAGCACCTGCGTCGCGGCGCGCAGCCTCTGCTCCAGCGGGCCCGCGACGTCGGCGAACTGCAGTCGCCCATGTCCGGATTCCGCGGGTAACGCGTTCGCCGGGAAGCCCGCGTCCCACAGCGAACGCGACCGGTAATCCCGGTCGGACTGTTGCACGACCCAGTAGTGCCCGGAAAAAACGCGCGCATAGCGCGCATCGGGCGGCTCCTGCCGCAGCCGCGCGCGACCGTCGCCGTCGGCGTCGACCTGGCCGGCGATCGTGAGCAGGTCGTCAGTGAGCCGGCGGTCGAGGGCACCCATCAGGGATCGTTCGAATGCCGCACCGAGCAGGGCTGCGACAGCCAGGGCCGCGACGAGCATGCCGGCGAGCCCCGAGAACAGGAGCCTCGATCGCAGCGACGCCGTGCCGCGTGTCATGCGACCAACGCTCAATCCACCGGCTGCAGCACGAGACCGCGTCCGCGCCGCGTGTGCAGCAAACGATGCGGTGCGAGCTTGCGGCGGATGCGGCTGATCATCACGTCGATGACGTTGGAATCGGGATCGTAACCCACGTCGTAGACATGTTCGCCGAGTTCGCTCTTCGTCACGATCTTGCCGGCGTGGTGCATGAGATAGGAGAGAATGCGGTACTCCTGTGCCGTCAGCGAGAGCGGCTGGCCCGCGAGGCTGAATCGTCCCGCATTCATGTCGAGCGCCAGGGCGCCGCATTCGAGCACCGGCGACGCATGGCCCGCGCTGCGGCGTATGAGCGCTCGCAGCCGCAGGATGAGTTCCTCCGTGCGAAACGGTTTGGTCAGGAAGTCGTCGGCGCCGGCGTTGAAGCCGGACAGCTTGTCGAACCAGCGGCTGCGTGCGGTCAGTATCAGCACCGGCGCCCGCCGGTTCGCGTCGCGCCAGCGATAGAGTACGGACAGCCCGTCCATCCCCGGCAGCCCGAGATCGAGCACGATCGCGTCGTAGTCCTCGGTCTGGCCCCTGAACTCGGCGTCGGCGCCGTCCGCGACGAGATCGACGGCGAACCCCGCTTCCGTCAGCGCCGCGTGCAGTTGCCCGGCGAGTTCGGCGTCGTCTTCGACGAGCAGCAGGCGCATCAGTCGTCCGTGTCCACGTCCTGCAATTCGCCGCTGCGGGCATCGAACTCCAGCTCGACCTTGTCGCCGTCGTCGAGGAGTATTTCGATTTCGTATTCGTCATCGTCGAGTTCGACCTCGACGACCCGGCCCGGGTAACGTGCCAGTGCCTCCCTGAGAATCTGTTCGAGTGGCAGGTATCGTCCCGCCTCCACGGCGTTGCGCGCGCGATCGGCGTCGTCGTCTGCCCGCGCCGGCTGCATTGCCGGTGCGAGCAACAAGAGGATTGCCGGCAGGAACCTGTACACGCTCACGATCTTCACCTCTGCCATGGTGTCGCAGGCAGTATAAACGCTGCATGAACCGCGGTCTCACGGCAGGGTCATGGGCTCTGTGCATACTGGCAGCCGCGAGTCTCAAATGCGTAACGAATCAACCTTGGAGATCAGACATGAAGAAGATTGCATACACGATTCCGGTACTGCTGGCGGGCGCATCGTTTGCGGCTGCCGATCCCGTCGACAGCGCTGCGAGCGTGAGCGAAGCACTGAGCAAGGCCGGTTACGCCGACGTGCGCGACGTGGAGAAGGACGACGGATTGTGGGAAGCCGAAGTCCGTGGCGACGATGGCAGGTACCACGATGTGCACCTCATCCCGGAGACCGGTGAGATCCTGGATTCGCAATCGGATGCCCGCATCCTGACGGCGGAGGAAGTCATCGCGCTGCTCGAAGCCGAAGGCTATGCCGACGTGCGTGACCTGGACCTCGAAGACGCCCTGTGGGACGCGGAAGTGAAGCAGGCCGACGGCACGGAAGTCGAGCTGCGCATCAACGGCTTCTCCGGGCAGGTCCTGAGCGTGGACCAGGACGACTGAGCCCGTGCCGGGCGGGCCCGGGGACAGGCCCGCCCGGCGCCCGCCGCGGCGTGCGGCATCGCACTTCCGCCGCCGCCGGCCGGGCGTATAATCCGCGCCGTTCGCAAGGAGAACGCATGAACGGATATGCAGCCCGGCTGCTACGGGCGCTGGATTACGCGGCCCACATGCACCGTGACCAGCGGCGCAAGGGCGCCGACGCCTTCCCCTACATCAACCACCCCATCCAGGTCGCGGAACTCCTCGCCACCGACGGCGGGATTGACGACGAGGCCACGCTGATGGCCGCGATCCTGCACGACACGATCGAGGACACCACGGCGACGCGGGAGCAGATCGAGTTCCTGTTCGGTGCGGACGTCGCCGGCCTCGTCATGGAAGTGACCGACGACAAGTCACTGGCCAAGGCCGAGCGCAAAGCGCGCCAGGTCGCGCACGCGCCGCATCTGTCGCCTCAGGCTCAGACCATCAAGCTCGCGGACAAGATCTGCAACGTGCGCGACATCGGCGCGAAGCCGCCGACAGGCTGGAGTGCCGAACGTCGGCTGGCCTATTTCGACTGGGCCGAGCAGGTCGTCGCCGGCTGCCGTGGCGTGAACCCGGCGCTCGAAGCCCGTTTCGACGACAGCGTGCGAGCGAGCCGCGCGCGGCTCGCAGAGGAGTCCGGCGAGCTCCGTACCGGCTGAGCGCCACGCGCCGGCCCGGCGCGCGGCCATGCGTGTCCGGCCGGCCCGGCCGGGGTCGCGATCCTCGACGCGGTTCACGGAAGCGGCCGGCGGGCGGCTGCAGAATGTAGTCGTAATCGCCGTTGCGACACAGGGACATGCCTGACGACAAGGACGCCGCCGTCCGCTGGTTTTTTGAAACGATCTTCGCGCTCCGCGAGGAACTCGACGACGCGGAGTTCGCTGTGTTCCGCACCTGGCTCGAATTCGTCGCGGACGAGCAGCCCGTCGCCCACTGACCCCCGTCCGACGTCGCCGCGCGGCGCTTCGTGTACGCTGCGTGCATGGCCCGCCGGCTCGAAGCCGACTTCTACCAGCGCGACGATGTGCTCGCGGTGGCCCGCGAACTGCTCGGCATGGTGCTGTGCAGCGCCGTCGGCGGCAAACTCACAAAGGCCGTGATCATTGAGACCGAGGCTTACGCCGGTGTCGGCGACCGCGCGAGCCACGCATTCGGCGGACGGCGGACGCGGCGCACGGAACCCATGTACGCGCCCGGCGGGCTTGCCTACGTCTACCTGTGCTACGGCATCCATCACCTGTTCAATGTCGTTAGCGGCCCGCGCGACGTCCCGCACGCGGTGCTGGTGCGCGCGGGCGTACCCGTCGCCGGCATCGACGTCATGCGCGAACGCCGCGGCAGCACGCGGCCGCCTCGCACTCTCATCAGCGGCCCCGGCACCCTCACGCAGGCGCTCGGCATCCGCACGGCGTTGACAGGAACGCCGCTGACCGGCGAACCGCTGTGGATCGAGGATCACGGGTTCTGCCCGGCAGCGGGCGAGATTACGGTCGGCCCGCGCGTCGGCGTAGCCTACGCGGACGAGGATGCGACGCTGCCGTACCGTTTCCGGGTCTCGGCCGCGCAATACGTCGCCGGGCACTGACCTCGCGCGTCCTTTCGAGTCCGGCAATATCCGCGTGTTCATTCCGATCACGTCGATGATCGTCCTGAGCCTCGTGCTCACCGTGCTCGTCAACCTGTTCCGGCGCTGACGCCGGACGTCGTCCGGCGGTCAGTCGTCAATGGCGTCCCAGGTCGATTCGATCGAGGTGTCGACCGTACCATCGCCATCGAGGTCGACGTCGATGCGCACGTCGACTTCGTCGAGCGCGACCAGACGCGCGCTGGATTCGTCGCCCGTGACGAGCAGCTCGCCGGTATGCGGGTAGCTGTCGTCGAAACCTTCGAAGGTCACCGGCGTGGAATAGACGACCGTCCCCGGCAGTTCGCTGCTGTCGAGCCGGCCGGAAGCGTCGAGCGTCCAGGGCGACGGGCTGAGGCCCGCATCGAGTGTCTGGCTGCTCGCGAAGTTCGCGAGGCCGAGGGACTCCGCGTTGCCGTCGATGCTGATCTCGCTGCCGCTGGTCTCTGCCGAGACCGCCGGCGCCGCGAGCGTGTCGAGCGTGACCGTTACCGCGCCGTTGCTGACCAGCACGTCCGCCGCGGTCGCGACCTGGAAGTTCGCCAGCTCGAGCGTCATCGTGAGGTCGTAGATCCCGGCGAGGAAATCGCCGCTCAGGGCGTCGATCGTCATGTGCATCTCGCCGTCGAGCACTTCGCCGAGACCGTCGTCGCAGGCGTCCGCCACAACGTTGATGACATCGCCCGCGGTCAGCGTCGTGGGGTTTTCGAGTTCCCCGGACAGCGTGATCGAACCCGAGACCTGGCAAGGCAGGGACTCGGGACCGAAAGGCACTTTCTGCAACAGGGTTGCGAGCGACGTCGTCGCAGGCAGGCCCAACTCCGTTTTCGCCGAAGCGCCCGGTTTCGTCGGCACGACGCCGCCGGCGCCGGCGAGTTCCGCGTAGCCGGCGCTCGAGCCGGCAGCCTGCCAGGACTCGGCTGCCGCGGCTTCGGCATTCGCGGCCGTAATCGCGAAGCTCGCCGAGTTCGGCGGCAATGGGCCGTCGTCGTCGCCCCCGCCGCCGCCACAGGCGGCGAGACCCAGCGACAGGAACAGCACGCTACTCGATTTGACATTCATCGACCGACTCCCGGAAGGTTTCGGCCAGTCTACGCACGGCGCGGCTGCCGGCAGTGACATCGCTCACAGTCTGCCGATTCGTCCCGGCAACCGAGCGGACGCTTCGACGTTTCGCGGGAGCGGCCGTCTCGCCGCGAACTGTTGGAGCGCCCCATGGGCGCGACTATCAGCCGCGACCTGTTGGGTCTATCAAAGGGCAAACGGGCTCCAGGCCTGTTCTCCCGAATGGCTCGCTGCGCTGCGCTTTATTTCGGTCGAACAGGCCCCTCGCCCGGTTGCCGGACACTTCGGGCAGGCGTAGCGGGTAATGCTGCAGGGAAATAAAGCGCAGGCGAGCGCAGCGAAGCCGAGCAATTCCCGGAAGCAATATCCGCTACGCCTGCCGTTGAGTCCGCGGCGGCGCGACGGGTCTCCCGGTCGCGCTGACGGTCGCGCCCACGGGGCGCTCCAACGGACGCTCCAACGGGCGCTCCAGCAGCTGCGGGAGCGCGTTGACCGCGTGCAGGGGCGCTGGCAACCTGCGGCATCGACAATCGGGACGCCAGCTTGCAGCGCACTTTCGTCTCACGGGACCAGCAGATCGATCGGATGGACCGGTTGCTGTCGCAGGCGGTCGACGGCAAGGGCCAAGTGTGCTTTGGCACGGGCGGCGGCGCTCAGGCGCGATGCGCAAGTGGCCGCGCGGCAGGGGGGCTTTGCCCGAATACTGGCGCGGCCGTCATGACGGCCGCCAGGGCTTGCGCTAAGATCCCTGCCCGGAACGATCCCACCAGAGACTTGCCATGGCCGTTTTTCTCATTGAGCGGAATTTCGCGGAAAAGCTCGCGGTCACTCCGGACGCCGCTGCCAGCATCAACAAGGTCAATGACGAGCTCGGCGTGCGCTGGCTCATCTCCTTCCTGAGTGCGGACAAGAAGAAGACCTACTGCCTGTACGAGGCTTCGAACCCCGAAGCGATCCGCGAAGCGGCGCGCCGCAACGGCGTCCCGGCGGACGTCATCATCGAGGTCGGCGAACTGTTGCCGACCGGCCTGACTGGGAGCATCCAGAAGGACCGCTTCGCCGCCGCCTGAAGGGGCGCGCGCTTCAGCCGGTGTCCGGACCGCAGCTCTGCAATACGTCGCTGATTCTCGGGTCGTCCGCCGTGACGCGGGTGTCCGGCGTGACGACCCCCGAAAGAAGGACGTTGCGCTCCTCGATTCCCCGATTCAGCCACTCCAGGGCACTGTCGGTATTGCCGAGCGCAGCTTCCATCTCGGCAATGGCGTACGGCGAAACGTAGCGTTCGACGGAGCGTTCCAGGAGCTGGTCGCGCAACGAACGCGCTTCCTCGTCCCGGCCCAGGCACACGAGCGCGAGGACGCGGTTGGCGGTCATATTGAAATTCCCACCGGAGTAGCGGTCCGCAGACTCGAACGCACGCAATGCTCCGGTCAAATCGCCAGTTTCAAGAAGAGTGAGCCCAAGGCTAAAGTAGCCGACCCAGAATTCGGGGTCCATGGCAATCGCCTGGGTCGCAAGTTCGATGGATGCGTCCGTGTTGCCTGCCCCGCGCTCGATATGCGCCGAGTTCGCGAAAATGAGCGGGAAGAGTGGATCGAGTTCGCGTGCGCGCCGCATCGCAGCGCGCGCCTCGGCGTGCCGGGACTGCGCGGTCAGCGTCATCGCGAGTGTCATCTGCGCCATCGCGCTGTTCGGATCGAGTTCGACGGCCCGCCGCGCCGCGTGCTCGGCCGGCTCGGGCTTCCACTCGATGAAATTCAGGAAGGCGGCCTGCGCGACCCAGGTCTCGGCGAGGTCGGCCCCGTAGCGCTGGGCCTGCTCGAGTGCGCGGTGCGCAAGCGGTATCGCGACGGCAGGCGATGCGTTGGACGTGACAGTTGCCGTGGTGGCCGCGTGCGCGATACCGGCCCAGGCCAAACCGTATTCGGGATCCAGCGCAACCGCTTGTTCGTACCAGGACAGGGCGTCCTCGACCAGGGTCGGCTGGAACCGGGTCCATTGCTCGCGGCCCTTGAGATACAGGGCGTAAGCCTGCGGGTTCTGCGTCTGCCGGCGGTCGATCGCCGCCGCGACCTCCGGCGAGAGCCGCTGCCGTACCTGTTCGGCGATCGCGACGCTCAGGTCGCGCTGCAGGCCAAGGACGTTCGTCAGTTCGCGGTTGAACGACGCGGACCAAAGCTGTTCTCCGTCTACCGCGCGGATCAGGTGCGAGGTAACGCGGATGCGTTTGCCGTCGAGCCGCAACGAGCTGTCGACGATGAAATCGACGCCGACGTCGCGAGCGATCTGCTGCAACGGTAGCTCCGACTTCGCTAACGCCCGCGACGACACGACGCCGAGCACCGCGAGGTTCGGCAGCTCGATCTGGCCGAGTGATGTGCTCGTTTCCTGCGCGAGCCCCGTCGCGAGGTAACCCAGCTCCGCGTTGCCCGACAGGTTCTCGAAGGGCAGTACGGCGATGCGTGTGTGCGCCGGCTCCTGTTCACGCAGCGCGAAGACTGCGGCAACGAACACGACAAGCAGAACGCCGGCAACAACATAGATCCGCAGCGGTCGGACCGAACTCTGCGCGGATTCCGGCGCGGGCACCGCTGCCGGGACGAGCGGCTCGACTGGTACGCGTGCAAAGGCGACCGGCGCGGCGAAGCGATAGCCGCGCGCCGGCACGGTCTCGATGTAGCGCGGCGCCTCCGATGAGTCGCCGAGCGCGTGCCGCACCTTCCGGACGAGGGTATTCAGCCCGGCATCGAAATCGATGATGACGTTTTCCGGCCAGAGCGCCGCGATGATTTCCTCGCGCGTGTGCAGGCGCCCTGGATTCGTGACGAGCAGGGCGAGCAGATCGAACGGACGGCGCTCCAGCCGGACCGGTTCGCCGCGCAGGCGCAGCTGCCCGGCGTCCAGATCCAGTTCAAACTCGTCAAAACGATACGTCGGCATCGTGCTCGAGTATCCCCGCAACGGCGGCCCGAAACGGCCGCTCGCGGCGAAGGACTTTAGCATGCGCTCGTTACCGCCGCCGTTTGGACCTCCGGTCTATTGACGGACTCAAGGCCTCCACCGCAGAGTAACCGGCAAGGGTAGGTCGTGCGGCGACGGCCGTCGCCGCAGGCGCGGGAAGTGCTGTAATGAGTCTGATGATTTGCTGCCGGTGGCTGACGTCTGCCCTGACCGTCGTGACGCGCTGCCGGGCGCTGACTTGTTTTCTTGCCCTGCCGGCTCTGTCGCATGCGGCGATCGAGGAAGAGGCCGGCGCCGGAGAACTCGAGGAAATCGTCGTCACCGCGCGCAAGATCGAGGAAGACGTGCTGCGCGTGCCGATGAGCATCCAGGTCCTCGGCAGCGAGTTCCTCGGCGCCACCGACCCGTCCAGCCTGTACACGCTGCAATTCGACGTACCCGGGCTTGTCGTCGCCAATCACGGATTCGTCGGCGCGCGCATTTCGCTGCGCGGCGTCGTCGACCAGGGCGTCGGCACGCTGTCGGTCGCTGCGCACATGAACGGCGTGTACCTCGGGCAGTCGGATCTCGCACTGGCACGTCTGTTCGACATGGAACGCGTCGAAGTGCTGAAGGGCCCGCAAGGTACGCTGTATGGCCGCAACGCGACCGGCGGTTCCTTCAATTTCCTGGCGCGTGTGCCGCAGGATGGGACGAACGCGGAGTTCGAAGCGGCGGCGGGCAGTTTCGACACGCTGCGTGCGGAAGGTCACGTCAACTTCGGTAACGAAAAGACGGCGCTGCGCATTGCGGGTACGGCTTCCGACGGCGATGGCTACATTCGCAATACCGTCGATGACCGGCGTTTTGCCGAAGAAGACTACTACGGCTTCCGCGCCTCGGGTCGCGTGCAGGCGACGGACGATCTCGGTGTGACCTTGTTCGCGCAGCGCGTCGTGGACGACGGCGGCGCCAATGACCTGTGGCTTCCGAACAAGAGCTACCTGCCGGACCCGGACGATATCCATCTCACGACGGTGACGGACCCCAATCCCTACCTCGACATGCGCAACGACCTGGCAGGTGCCGAGGTGAACTGGAGGCTTGGCAATGCCGAGTTGACCTCGGTGACCGGCTACGCGGAGTCGCACACGGAATCGCGGGACGATTGTGCGGGCCTGCCCGCATTTCCGCTGTGCGTGCGTACGCTGTTGCCGGGGCACTACGAGCAATGGAGCCAGGAGTTCCGCGTGGGTTCGTCGGGCGATGATGGCGACTGGCTCGCCGGTTTGTTCCTGTTCGACGGACAGGGGCTGGTTCACTACACGCTGCGGGTGCCCGCTGACGCGCCGCGACCGATCAATGACTATGTGTCCGAATGGGACAGCGAGTCCTGGGCGCTGTTCGGACAGGCGACCCGGCGCATCGGCGGCCACTGGCGCGTGACGGCGGGACTGCGTTACAGCGACGACAGTGAAGGCATCTCGCATGCCGGCACCGGCTTAGCCGACGACCCGGTCCCGGTCCTGGGCGACGAAGCCTGGGACAACGTGTCCTGGCGTCTGAACGCTTCCTGGGAACCGAACGATCGATGGATGTTCTACGGCAGCGTCGCGACCGGCTACAAGAGCGGCGGCTTCACGGGCCAGCGCCTGGACGATGGATCCCTGGACGGCTACGGGCCGGAGAATCTCCTGGCGTGGGAGTTCGGCGGCAAGTGGCGGTCCGCAGACTCGCGCAACTCGCTGGCAGCGAGTGCGTTCTATTACGACTTCGAGGACCTCCAGGTCCAGACCATCGCGCTGATCAACAGCGTACCCAACTCCGTCATCGACAACGCCGCCAGGGCGCAAATCGCCGGCATCGATTTCGCCGCAGAGACCGTGCTCGGCGAATACTGGAACCTGGGCGTCGGCGTGGTCTGGCTCCCGGAGCGGGACTTCGTGGAGTTCGAGACGGCAACGGGGGCATCGCTCGCCGGCAACCGGCTCAGCCGTGCCCCGGAATGGTCCGGGAGCGTGAGCGCCACTTATCGCGCACCGCTCGGCGATCGCGGCGACTTTGTTGCGCGCGTCGACTACAGCTACCGCTCGCAGGTGTTCCACACGACGGAAAATATCGAAGCATTTGCCCAGGACGCTTTCGGACTGCTTGACGCGTACCTGCGCTACGTGCCGCACAGCGGCCGCTGGTACCTGTTTGCGTCCGGACGCAACCTGCGGGACGAACCCTATTTCGACCAGGTCTTCATCCAGTCCGCGCCCGGCAGGCCACGCTGGTTCGAGCTCGGCTTCGGCCTGACCTATTGAGTACCGACCGCGCTTGACGTTGGCACGATCGAGCGGCGAATTGCGCGCCGCGGCCGGCGTGACTCGGGACACGATCGCCAATGCCTTTCAACGGGAAGCCGGCCAATTGGTCCGGCTGGGCCGCGCCCGCACTACACGCTATGCGGCACGGCACAAACTGTACGGGCTGGACACCGACGAATTTCCGGTCTTCCGGGTCGACGAAGCCGGGAAAGTCGCGCCGGTGGGTCGACTCTTGACGCTGGCCGGCTCGGAATCGGTCTGGCTACCGGACGAGAACATCATTGACGGCCTGCCGCCCGAATTACAGGACGCGGCCCCGAAAGGCTTTCTCGGACGTTCGTTCGCCCGACGCAACGCGGACTTGGGGCTTCCAGAGAACGTCGCGGCCTGGTCCGACAATCACGTACTTATTGCCCTGAGCCGCCGGGGAGAGGACCTGCCCGGAAACCTGCTGATCGGCCGGCATACATTCGAGCGGTTCCAGCAACTACAACATGAGCCGCGGACCGACAAAGATTTCCCGCGCCTGGCCGGCGACGCGCTTGCCGGCGAGTACGCCGGTTCCTCGGCCGGCGGCGAGCAGCCGAAGTTCACGGCGCTCGTGGCTGGCCGGCATCGGATTGTAAAGTTCGCGACCGACAAGTCCGACAATGCGCGGCGCTGGCGCGACCTGCTGATGCTCGAACACATCGCACTTCGGACGCTCGCCGATGCAGAGCTTGCTGCGGCGGTCACGTCGCTGGACGATGTCGATGGCCTGCGCTGCCTGATCGTCGACCGATTCGATCGCATTGGCGTACAGGGACGACGGGCGGTGCTATCGCTCGGCGCTGCATCAGGACGGATCGACGGAACATGGACCGATGTAGCCGATGATCTGAATGGGCGCGACGTCCTCAGTGACGCCGATGCGAAGCGCGTTGCCCTGCTCGACGCCTACGGCGCACTCATCGCCAACTCGGATCGGCATCACAACAATATACTATTGTTTCCTGCTGTATCCGGATACGAACTTGCACCCGCATTCGATCAGCTGCCGATGTCCTACGCGCCGCCCGCCAGCGGCAATCTCAGGATGTCGGCGCTGGCCGAACCGAGACCGGCGGCGAATACTCTCGAGGTTTGGGATGAGGCGCATCGTCTCGCACGCGAATTCTGGCGCAAGGCCGCCGGCCTCGAGCTGACTCCGTCAATGCAGGAAATCGTCGGGGCACACGCATCAAGATAGGCCGGTTCGAACGGGGGACGCGGCCGGCGGCCCGCGCTTGACGCGCCGGGAACCCGTCGCAGGCAAACGAAATGCGTTGCGGGCGCATCTAAGCACTGATTCCGACCCGAATATCCGCAGGAACCCGTGCTAAACAGGATCGCCGATACCTCGTCGCAGGACGTCAGGCTCGCACCGCCGAGCAAGCTCAGGCGCAACCTCGTCCTGGCCCTGGTCGCCGCCGGCGTCGTCATCGCCGGCTGGCTGGCCGCGCCGGCTGTGGGGCGCTGGGCGAATGCGACGCTGACCGTGCCGCTCGACCGTGTGCGGCTCGCGACCGTGAGCCGCGGCGATCTCGTGCGCGACGTGTCCGTGCAGGGCCGGGTGGTTGCGGCCGTGAGCCCGACCCTGTACGCGAGCGCCGCCGGCACCATCACGCTCGAGGTTGTCGCCGGCGAGCAGGTGCAGGAAGGCCAGGTACTCGCAGCCGTCGACAGCCCCGAGCTCACGAGCCAGTTGCGGCAGCTCGAGTCCGCCGTCGGGCAGATGCGCATGAGCCTCGAGCGCCAGCGCATCGACCTGCGGCAGCAGGCGCTGGAGAAGCGCAAGACCGCGGACCTGGCCGGCGTCGCGCTCACCGCCGCGGAGCGCGAGAAACGCCGTGCCGACCAGGGCGCAGAACTCGGCGTGGTCCCGGAGATCGACCACGAGAAGGCGATCGACGACCTGCAGAACGCGGAGCTGGCCCAGCGGCATGCCGCCGCCGACGCCGACCTGTTCGACGAGCGCATGGACTTCGAGCTGAAGGCGAGCACCTTCGCCGTCGAGCAGCAGGAACTCGCGCTCGCGGAACTTCAGCGGCAGGTGGACCTCCTGAACATCCGCTCGCCGGTCAACGGCATCGTCGGCGACCTGCTGGTCCAGCAGAAAGCCGCGGTCGTGCGCGACACGCCGGTCATGGCGGTCGTCGACCTGACCGCAATTCGAGATCGAAGTGCAGGTGCCGGAAAGTTACGCCGACGACCTCGCGGTCGGCATGCAGGCCGAAGTCACGCAGGGCGGCACGCGCTACGCCGGTGAGCTGATCGCGGTGTCGCCGGAGATCGTCGCCAACCTGGTCGGCGGGCGCGTGCGTTTCGTCGCCGACGCGCCGGCCAACCTGCGCCAGAACCAGCGGCTCACGACCCGCATCCTGCTCGACGAACACCCGGGCGTGCTGATGGTGCAGCGCGGCCAGTTCCTGGACAGCGGCGGTGGCCGCATCGCGTACGTCGTCGGCACGGACGGCATGGCCGTGCGCCGCGAGATCGAGACCGGCGCACGCAGCCTGGCCGCGGTCGAGATCGTATCCGGCCTCGAGGCCGGCGACCGCATCGTCATTTCCAATCTCGATCCGTTTCGCAGTGCCGAGACGGTGCTCCTGACCGACTGACATTCATGCACACGAAGAGGACCCGAGCATGCTCAAGATGACCAAAGTCTCCAAGACCTACCGCACCGACACCGTCGAGACGCACGCGCTGCGTGAGTTCTCGCTCGAGGTCCGGGAAGGCGAGTTCGTGTCCGTGACCGGCCCGTCCGGCTCGGGCAAGACGACCTTCCTCAACATCGCCGGCCTGCTCGAGGAGCTGACGAGCGGCACTTACGAGCTCGACGGCCGCGATATCTCCTCGCTTTCCGACACGGAACGCTCGCGCGTGCGCAACGAGAAGATCGGCTTCATCTTCCAGAGCTTCAACCTGATCCCGGAACTCAACGTCTTCGACAACGTCGACGTGCCGCTGCGTTACCGTGGATTCAAGGCGGAGGAGCGGAAGAAACGCATCGAATCGAGCCTGGAACTCGTCGGGCTCGCCTCGCGCCTGCAGCACTACCCGGCACAGCTCTCGGGCGGCCAGCAACAACGCGTCGCAATCGCGCGGGCGCTCGCCGGCGAACCGCGCTTCTTGCTCGCCGACGAACCGACCGGCAACCTCGACACGGAGATGGCGACCAGCGTCCTCGACCTCCTCTCCGAGATCAACGCGAAGGGCACGACCATCATCATGGTGACCCACGAACTCGCGCTTGCCGATCGCGCCGAGCGCAACATCTTCGTGCGCGACGGCCACCTTGCAGACAGACCCCCGGAATTCCGCCTCGCGGCCGCCGGCGGGCAGAGGTGAGACGATGTTTCGCTACTACATGAAGCTCGGCATCTTGAGCATCCGCGGCAACCCGGCGCTGAGCGCGCTCATGGTCGCGGCCATCGGCATCGGCATCGGCGCCTGCATGACGATCACGACGATCCACCACGTCATGAGCGGCAACCCGATCCCGCACAAGTCCTCGCAGCTGTATTTCGTGCAGATCGACAGCTGGAGCCCGGACGAGCCCTACGAGGAGCCGAATGTGCCGCCGGAGCAGTCCACGTACATCGACGCCACCGGCCTCTATGCGCTCGGCAAGGACCAATTCCCGCACGTGATCTCATTCAAGTCGGGGCGTGTACTCGAGCCGAAGGAGGAAGGCGAGCTGCCGTTCCAGGTCAGTACGCGCGCCACGACGCATGCCTTCTTTCAGATGTTCGACGTGCCCTTCCTGTACGGCGCGCCCTGGGATGCTGCGGCCGACGATGCGCTCGAGCGCGTCACCGTGCTGTCGCGGGTGCTCGCCGAGCGTGTCTTCGGCAGCGAGGATCCGGTCGGGCATTCGGTCGTCCTGAACGGCGAGACTTACCGGGTGGTCGGCGTGCTGGCCGACTGGGACCCGCTGCCCAAGTTCTACGACCTGAACAACAACCCCTACGAGGAGCCGGAAGATGCCTACCTGCCGTTCACGGTCGCGGTTGCCGGCGACCAGGGCAACTGGGGCAACACCAACTGCTGGAAACCCTTCGACGGCGGCCGCGAGGCGTTCCTGGGTTCCGAATGCGTCTGGATCCAGACCTGGGTCGAGCTGCCGACGGCGGCGGACAAGGCGCGCTACGAGGACATGCTCGAAGCCTACGTCGAGGACCAGAAGGCGCTCGGGCGCTTCCCGCGGCCGATGAACAACCGGCTGAGCGACGTCGAGGAATGGATGCAGATCGAGGAAGTGGTCGACGAGGACGTGAGCGTGCTGCTCGGCCTCGCTGTGCTGTTCCTCGTCGTGTGCCTGCTCAACACCATCGGCCTGCTGCTCGCCAAGGTCATGCGCCGCGGCAAGGACATCAGCCTGCGCCGGGCGCTCGGCGCGAGCAAACAGTCGCTGTTCGCGCAGTACCTCACCGAGGCGGGACTGATCGGCATCGCCGGCGGCCTGCTCGGCATCGCTGCTGACCTGGCTCGGGCTGCGCGGCGTCGAGAACCTGTTCACCGGCATGGACTTCATCCAGCGCCTGGTCGTGATGGACTGGTCGATGGTCGCGCTCGCGGTTGCACTCTCGATTGTTTCCGCGCTGGCGGCTGCACTCTATCCCACCTGGCGCGCGGCGAACGTCACGCCCGCGAGCCAGCTGCGTATCCAGTAAAAGGGGACTCCCATGGAATTCGGACCCATCTGGCGCTCGCTCAAGCGCAACAAGGCCGGCTACATCCTCATCGCGACCCAGATCGCGGTGACAATGGCCATCATGATCAACTCCATCGCGATCATGCAGCAGCGCTCGCAGGACATGTCGCGGCCAAGCGGCATGGACGAAGCAAACATCTTCACATTCGCAAGTAACGCCTTCGTGCCCGAGACAGACATGCGCAGCCTGACCGAGGAGGATCTCGACGCAATCCGCAGCCTGCCCGGCGTCGTCGACGTGGTCGCGACGAACTCGTTCCCGCTGCGGCAGGGCGGGTCCTCGAGCAGTTTCCAGCTCGAACCGGGCACCGGCAAGGACGCCGTTAATTCGGCTTACTATCTCGCCGACGAACATGGACTCGCCGCGTTCGGTGTGAAGCTCGTCGACGGCGCCAACTTCGCGCCGAACGAAGTGATCTGGTCGGAAGAGGGCAGCGATGACTGGCCGGGCACCGCGATCGTGTCCCAGGCCTTCGCGAAAGCGATGTTCCCCGAGGAAACCGGGTCCTACGTGGGCAAGACGATGTACGTCGAGGAATCCAAGCCGGTGCAGATCGTCGGCGTCGTCGAGCGGCTGCAGGCGCCGTGGAAAGGCTGGGAGGACGTCGAACACGCAATGCTCGTGCCCCTGCGGACCGACTCCGAGGACCAGCGCTACGTCGTCCGCGCCGAGCCCGGCATGCGCGACACGCTGATGCCGCAGGTCGAGGAGATGCTCTCGCAGAGCAACAAGAACCGCATCATCCAGGATGTCAGCACGATGGAAGATGTGCGTACGCTGGCCTATCTCGGTGACTCGGCGATGATCAGGATGCTGATCTTCATTGTGACTTTGCTCCTCGTCATCACCGGGCTCGGCATCGTGGGGCTCGCGAGCTTCAACGTCAGCCGCCGCACTCGGCAGATCGGCATCCGCCGCGCGCTCGGCGCGACCAAGACCCAGGTCGTACGCTACTTCCAGGTAGAGAACTTCCTCGTGAGCGGGCTCGGCATCGCGACGGGCGCAGTCCTGGCCGTGGCGCTGAATCTCGTGCTGGTCAACAGCTTCTCGCTGCGGCCGCTGTCCTGGTACGTCGTGCCGATCGCAATGTTCGTCATGTGGTCGGTCGGCCAGCTGGCCGTCATCGGCCCGGCGCGCCGCGCGAGCCGCGTGTCACCGGCGATCGCCACCCGCTCCGGCTGAGGCGAGCGGGTCCGGAGCGGTCGCGAACTGCGACGCCACGTAGGAGCGGAAGGGATCATCGAAGATGTGCGCGTACTCCGCCCAGAACTGCGCGAGTCCCGCGTGCGTGCCGAGCAGGTTCCCGTAATACGCATCGGCACCGGTCCAAAGGTTCGGCGGGATCGTCCCGGCCTGGTGCGCATAGTAGAGGAACTCCCAGGCATTGAACGCCATTACCTGGTGCATGGCAAAACGCTGCCATTCGTCTGGCGACAGCGCGGCTGGGTCTTGGTAGCCCGCCGTGACGATCGCCGCGAGTTCTTGATCGGCGATCAGGAGTTCCAGCGGGCGCTGGGCGAGCTGTAGCGCGTTGTAGTGACCTTCGTTTTGCAGGGACTTCGTATTGTCGGCAATCTGCGCGGCGAGGTAGACAACCGACACGACGACCGCAAGCGCTCCGACGATCTCGGCGACCAGCGCCGCGCACTCGATATGTTCTCTCCGGGCTGACATGTCGGTTGCTCCGATTTTGTATTGCAGGTTCTAGAAATACTGGCAGTGATCCGCGGTAATCGCTTTTTCCCGGACGAACCAGCCGGGATCGACGATGCCTTCGGTGCCGGGCATGAGGTCCCCGGGTTGCACACCGAAGGTCGCCGCCGCGTACTTGCAGCCGAACAGGCGCACCCGGCCCGTGTCGAGCACGAGCTTCAGGAAATCCGCGATCTCCACGGGATCGCCGTCGGCGGCGAGGCGTGCACGCAGCCACGCGCCGTCCCGCTCGTGCGCTGCGCTCATCGGCAGCCGGGCGGCGCCCTCCGGGGTCAGCGCGCGCACCGCCCACAGCAGAAACAGCATGTCGACCTCGACGCCGTCCAGGGCCTGGGTGTAGGCGAAGGTCAGCGGCGTCAGCAAGCGATCGTAGGCGTCGTCGCGAACGATGATGGCAAGATTTTTCATGGCGGTTTCTCCTGTTCCGGGCCGGCGGATTCGGGTCACGATTGCCGGCTCCACGGGTGCTAAGCTATCGCGACCGCATTCGACAGGACATGACCGGGACGCCGGGTTTCTTGACCGCGACGCCTTACCGATCGACGGCTGCCGTGACGCCTTTCGCCGAAATCATCCAGAGCTTCAACGTGACGGGCGGGTTGTTCCTCGACGCCGAGTTCACGGCGCCGTGGTGCGTGTCGGCGCAGGTCGGCGCCGACGACTGCAGTGCGTATACGCCCGTGCCCGCGAACGTCGTCGCATTCCATTACGTCAGCGAAGGCCGGGTGAACGTGTCGGTCGCCGGCATCCCGCCGCTCGTCGTCGAGGCAGGCGAAATCGTCCTGGTGCCGCGCAACGACCCGCATACGCTCGGCAGCGACCTCTCGCTCGCGCCGGTCGATTCGGAATCCTTGATCCGGCCCGGCGTCGAAGGCGGGCTCGCGCGCATCGAGCACGGCGGCGGCGGTGTGGTGGCGAAACTCGTGTGTGGTTTCCTCGGCACGGACAGCCGCCATGCGCCGATCCTCGTGCTCCTGCCGCCGCTGCTGAAAATCCGCATGGATGATCCGGCCGCCACCTCGTGGATCGAGAGTTCGTTCCGGCTCGCGGCTCGCGCGACCGCGGCGCCGGCACAGTCGTCGCCCGGCCTGCTCACGCCGCTCACGGAACTCCTGTTCGCCGCGGCGGTGCGCCGGCATTTCGAAACCATTCCCGACGCAGCCGCCCACTGGTCCGCCGGCATGGGTGACCCGAAGGTCGCCGATGCGCTCGGGCGCATCCACGCGGATCTCGCCCGGCACTGGACCACGGACGACCTCGCGGGCGAGGTCGCCATGTCACGTTCTGCGTTCGCGGAACGGTTCCGGCGCGTGATGGGCGAAGCGCCGATGCGCTACCTCGGCCGCCAGCGGCTCGCCGGCGCCGCCCGGCGGCTGAAGGATTCGCCCGACCCGATCGCGCGCATCGCGGTCGACGCCGGCTACGATTCCGAAGCGTCGTTCAGCCGTGCGTTCCGGCGCGAGTACGAGATGCCGCCGGCGGCATGGCGGCGCGCGCAGTCCGGCACCGGGGATGCCGCCGTTTGAGGAGCGCCGCGGCCACGAACTCCCGGAGCGGCAACGTGCTCGTCGTGGGCGGCGGTCTGGTCGGCATGGCCAGCGCTTACTACCTGCGCCGCGAGGGCTTCGACGTCACCCTCATCGACCAGGGGCGACTCGGCGGGGCATGTTCCTCCGGCAACTGCGGTCTCGTCTGCCCCGGCCATGTGCTGCCGCTCACGTTGCCCGGCGCGATGCGCACGGCGCTCTCTTCGCTGTTCGATGCGCGCGCGCCGTTCCGCGTCCGCCCGCAGCTACGCGCGTCGTTGTACCGATGGTTCTTCGAGTTCGCGCGCCGCTGCAGCCTCGCGCGGGCGCTCGAAGCGGCGGCGTCGCTGAAGACGATCCTCGATGCGTCGGCGGAGGAATACCGGCTGCTCTTTGGCGCGCGCCTCCTGGACGGCGAGTACCAGGCGACCGGCGCGCTGTACCTGTTCCGCAGCGCGGCCGGGCTCCGGCATTTCGCGGACGACCATGTGCGCCTGCTCGAGGATTTCGGAGTGCGCATCCACTCGGTGTCGGGTGACGAAGCGTTCGCGTCCTACCCCGGCATCCTGCCCGGCGCGGCCGGCGCGTTTCATTTCGAGGACGACGCTTTCGTGCGGCCCGGCGCGCTCTGCGCGAGCTTCGCGCAACGGCTGCGGGACGACGGCGTCACCGTGCTCGAGAACACGGCCGCGTCCGGCGCGAACCGCGCCGGTTCGCGCATCACCGGCATCGTCACGGCGGCGGGCACGATGACTGCCGACCAGTACGTGATCGCGACGGGAGCCTGGAGCCGGCCGTTCGGCGAGCAACTCGGGATCGACTTGCCGGTCGAGCCCGGCAAAGGCTATTCGCTCATCATGACGCGGCCGGATCCCTGCCTGCCGCTGCCGGTGCTGATGCCGGAGACGCGAGTCGTGGCCACGCCGTTTCGCAGCGGTTTGCGCCTCGGCTCGATGATGGAATTCGCAGGCTACGACCGCACGCTGTCGCCCGCGCGCCTCGAGCAGCTCATCGACAGCGCGGCGCCGTTCGTTGAACTGCCGCCCGCGCGGAATTATCGGGATGGCTGGTTCGGCTGGCGCCCGATGACCTGGGACGGCCTGCCGGTCATCGGCCGGCCGCGCCGCTTGGTGAACGCGATCGTTGCGACCGGCCACAACATGCTGGGCCTGACCCTCGCGCCGGCGACGGGTCGGCTGGTTGCTGACATCGCGATGGAGCGGCCGGCGTTCATCGATGCGCGTGCTTACTCACCCGATCGCTTCCCCGGATGAACGCGACGGGAACTGGTGGAGGGCCCGTTGGAGCGCGCCATGCGCGCGACCGGCGAGACGGGGAACTGTTGGAGCGCCCCGTGGGCGCGACTGGCGCGACGAGCGCGACAGGAAGTCGCGCGCATGGCGCGCTCCAACGCAGCTGAGGTAAATTGATGGCCCGGCCGCGGGCATCCCGCCCGGCGGCTCATCCACAGGGACGCATATGCGGCGAATAATTCAGGCGCTGGGCTTAGGTTTGTTGTTGGCCGGCAGCGCGGCACTGACAGCGGGCAACGTCACCGAAGAGCGCGTGCTGAAAGACGCGGCGACCGGTACGAACTGGTTCCTCAAGGGCGGCGATTTCAGCGGCTCGCACTACAGCCCGCTCGACAATATCGATGTGGCGTCGGTCGACAAGCTCGGCCTCGCCTGGTATGCCGACCTGCCGGTGCCGGACGGTTTCGCCACGACGCCGATCGTGGTCGACGGCGTCATCTACCTGGCCGGCGCGTACTCGATTGTGCTCGCGATCGATGCGGCGACGGGCAAAGTCCTGTGGACGCACGACCCGGGCGTGCGGTCGCGGCTCACCGACGATCCGTCGATGTCCTGGATCGCGCGCGCGAACCGCGGCGTCGCCGTGTGGCAGGACCGGGTGTATGGCACGACCGCGGACTGCCGGTTGTTCGCGCTCGATGCCGCGACGGGCAAGGAACTCTGGTCCGAAGTGACCTGCGACCCCGCGCAGGATTACGGGATCTCGGATTCGCCTTACGTCGGCGGCGACAAGGTGTTCGTCGGCAACGCCGGCTCGGAATCGCCGCGGCCGAACCGCGGCTATGTCTCGGCGTATGCTGCGGACGACGGCGAACTGCTCTGGCGTTTCTACATCGTGCCGAGCGCCGACCCGAAGGAGAACGACACGCCGGCTCTGCAGATGGCGGCGAAGACCTGGTCGCGCGCGGTGCTCAAGAAACACGGCGGCGGCGGGCAGAACTGGAACGAGATGACCTACGACCCGGTGTCGCGGCTGCTCTATTTCGGCACCTCGGGCGCCTATCCTTATATGTGGCGCAGCCGCAGCCCGGACGGAGGCAACAACCTGTTCCTGTCCTCGGTCGTCGCCATCAACGCCGATACCGGCGAGTACGTGTGGCACTACCAGACGGTGCCGGAGGACAGCTTCGACTACAACGCCACCATGAACATCGTGCTCGCCGATCTCGACATAGGCGGCAAGCCGCGCGAGACCCTGCTGATCGCGCCGAAGAACGGCTTCCACTACGCGCTCGACCGGCGCACGGGCGAGCTGCTTACCGCCGGCAAGTTCGCGAAGGTGAACTGGGCGACGCATGTCAATATGGAGACCGGGCGGCCGGTGACGGACCCGGCGGCGAACTACTGGGACGCGAAGGAGGGCGAGACGACGCTCGTGTGGCCGAACATGTGGGGCGCGCACAGCTGGAACGCGATGGCGTACAGCCCGGACACGGAACTCTCCTACATCCCGGTCATCGACATCCCCGCGGCCGTCAGCAACGATGGCAGCGGCGAATTTCCCGACGACAACGTGATGCTGACGGAGGTCGACGGCAAGCCTTTCAGTCCCGGCAAGCTGGTGGCTTTCGACCCCGTGGCCGGGGAGATCCGCTGGTCGGTCGAGCATCCGCTGCCCTACAACGGTGGCGTGCTCGCGACGGCGGGCGGGCTCGTGTTCCAGGGCAACGCGGAAGGCGAGTTCGCGGCCTATGCCGCGGACACGGGCGACAAGCTCTGGTCCCTGCAGACCGGTTCGACGGCCGGATCGGCGCCGTCGAGCTATGCCATCGGCGGGCGCCAGTATGTCGTCGTCCCGGTCGGCGGCGGCGGCGGACTGCAGTTTTACTACCCGCAGATGCACGCGACGCCGCAGACCCGCGGCCCGGTGCGGCTGCTCGCGTTCGCGCTCGACGGCCGCGCGACGTTGCCACCCGTCGATCCCGCGCCGCCGCCCCTGCCGGAACAGCCGGCGCTCGACGCAACGCCCGCCACGCTCGCGGAGGGCGAGCTGCTGTACCGGCAGAACTGCAAGGGCTGCCACGGCAAGGATGCCGTCGCACGCGCCACAGGTTCCGTGCCGGACCTGCGTTATGCGAACGCGGAAACGCACCTGCAGTGGGCCGGCATCGTCATCGGCGGCGCGAAGCGCATGAACGGCATGCCGCCCTTCGAGCTCTCGGCCGCCGAATCGGAAGCGCTCCGCGCATACATCCTGTCATTGTCCGAAGCGTTGCGCCGCGACAAGGCAACTTCGCGGGACTGACGCGTGTGCGGGCAGCGGGTTGGCACAAAGCGTGCGGCGCTGCTGCTCTGTACGCTCGCTGCCTGTGCCACAGCCCGCGCACAGGAAGTGCTGGATGCCGAGGTCGAGCACTGGGCGTTTGCGCCCTTCCTCGGCACGGGCGCCTACGAGTTCGACGGGGCACAGACGATCTACGTGTTCGAGTACACGGCGCGCTGGACCTGGCAGACGGCGTCGCCGGCGGGTGAGACGCCGCGACGGATCGGCATCGACGTGCTGGTGCCGGCGACGCTCGGCTTGAGGAGCTTCGACCTTGCGGACCTGCCGGAGACGCTCGACACCGACAACGTCGCCACGCTCTCGGTCGTGCCGGGCGTCTATGCAACGCTGGAAATGAACCCGCGCTGGAGCCTGCTCGGCATCGCAAATCTCGGCGTCGGCGGCCGACTCGACGGCGGGGAGACCGCGCTGATCCATCGACTGGGCCTGCGCAGCCGCTGGCGCTTCGGCCCGGCGGAAGAGCGCTGGAACCTGATCGCCGGGATCGAGCATACCGGTTACAACACGGATCTCGATCGCAGCGATCGCATCATGCCCATCTCGCTTACCGTCGAGTACGAACGCGCCATCGACGCCTGGGAGCAACGCTCGGGGCCGACCTGGCTCGTGCTGCACGTCACCGGCTCGCATTACCTCGAGGAATTTTCCGTCGATGCCTTCGAGGAGGCGGCCTCGGCCATCCGCAGGGACCTCGAGTTCGGCATCGCAGTGAAGCCGAACGTCCGCTTCCGGCTGTGGCGGCTGAGCTGGGAGCGCATCGGCATTGCGTACAGGCGCGGCGAGGGCGATGACGATTCCCGTTTCGAAGGCATACGCCTGATCTTTCGCTCTGCGTTCGACCAGTAGCGATGCGGGTGCCGGCCGACATGCGCCGCGCACCGCCCGTGCGGCGCGGCAAGAACGTCAAGCAACGCGGACGGCGGAAGCGCGCCACGGGCGTTTGGCGATGGCTCTGCAAGTGGATTGCCATTGCCGTCGTGGCCGTTTTGCTCTCGAGTGTGCTGCTCGTACTCCCGCTCGCATGGATCGACCCCCCGGTGACGGCCTTCATGTTGCTGGACGACAGTGGCCGCGAGCCGCTGTTGCATGAATGGGTGGGTTGGGACGAGGCGGGCAGTGCGATGCCGCTCGCCGTCGTCGCGGCAGAGGACCAGCGCTTCGCGGAGCACTACGGGCTCGATCTCGCATCGATCCGGAAATCGCTGGACGATGCGAAGGACGGCCGGCGCCTGCGCGGCGCATCGACCATCACGCAGCAGCTCGTGAAGAACCTGTATCTCTCGCCGAAGCGCAGCTTCTGGCGCAAGGGGATCGAAGCGTGGTTCGCCGTGCTCGCCGAACTCTGCCTGTCGAAAGAGCGCATCCTCGAGCTTTACGTCAACATCGTGGAACTCGGGCCCGGCATCTACGGCGTCGGCGCCGCGAGCGAGTACTTTTTCGGCAAGCCCGCCGCTGCGCTGAGCGACGCGGAAGCGGCGTTGCTCGCGGCGGTGCTGCCGAACCCGGTGCGGCTGCGTGCCGATGCGCCGTCGCCCTACGTACGGGAGCGCCAGGCGTGGATCCTGAAGAATCTACAGAGGCTGCGACGCCAGGATTGGCTGGTGCGGATAGAGATCTGACGGCACGTGCCCGATTGGTGCTATTTCCTGATGAAGACACCGCCTATTCCGTCCGATAGATTGCCGTCGGAATTGATCGTAAACATCAGATTGACGCCGTCCTGGAGGTGAATAACCAGCTTGTCTGCGCCATCCATTTCCCATGCATGCTCGGTCCGGGTGATCGCGTCTTTTCTGCTTCTGACCCATGCTCGACCTTCGCCGATTCGCTAGACTCTGTATTTCGTCTCAATTTGGCCGACAAAGTGACTCTTCGCCAAGCTATCGATTTCATCCGGTACCACGGCGTTATTCTTCAAGCTGCAAAGGGACTCGAACCGTCTCTTGTTGTTCGCATCACGGGAGGTCCGATTCATGGCAGTTGGTGGGGCCATCCTATGGGCCGCGATATCTATACGCTCGTAAACAAGATCGATGCATCCAATGCGGTGCTGACCTGTGCCCTTGCCGGTGGGAAGATTACTTACGTTCATCGTCGTCTTTGGCCAGCGTTCGTACGCATCGCAGGGAAGTTTCCTCGCAATTCACTTGACAAGGTGCAGCAAGTTCACCTTTCCTCAGGTCGGCATCGGCGTCAAGACATTCCGTTCCCGGATTGGGTTCCAGAAACGGTTCTCGAATCTGCCGAACGGCTCTCAACTCCAGATGCATGCGCTGAAATCGACGTATGGCTGCAAAGATATGGCGTCGAGTCGCACCGCAGTAACACCAAGGGCAGATAAGCATCGTGACAAAACATCGAATCTATGCAACGAGCTTCGCAAGTGTCTATCCTCACTATGTTGCTAAGGCGGAGAAAAAGGGACGCACGAAAGCAGAAGTCGATGAAATAGTTCGATGGTTGACAGGATATAGCCAGAAGAAGTTGGAAGCCCAGCTCAAGAAGCAAACGGACTTCGAGACCTTCTTTGCAGAAGCGCCTCAGCTGAATCCTTCGCGGGCTTGGATCAAAGGTGTGGTCTGCGGTGTCCGAGTGGAAGACATCGAAGATCCAACCATGCAGGAAATTCGCTATTTGGATAAGCTGATCGATGAGCTGGCAAAAGGCAAAGCAATGGAGAAGATTTTGCGGAGCGACCCTCAACCTGACTAATCGAGTGTCTGACATGTATCCACGGGGCCGACACGCAATGGGTATCAGCATCCACACCGGCTGGGGAGCCTGTGTTGTTGTGGGCGGCTCGCCGACAAATCCAGAGATCGTTGCCAAAGAGAAAATCGAGATCCTTGGCGATTCGGAGCGTTTTTGTTTCCATATGGCTGCAGAAATGAACGAAGCGGGAGCAAGAAAGTGGATCGCGGAGGTCCGGAGAAAGGCCCTTCGGAATGCAAGACGAGCGCTGGCGCCGCTCGCGGCAAAAGACGTCGCTGTGTGCGCAATCGTCGCAAAAGAGGGTGTCGCAGGGGACCTCGATAAGGTCCTAGCATCGCATCCGCGCATTCACACCGCCGAAGGGTACTTCTATCGTGACGTCGTACGCGACGCGTGCCCCGTTCCGGTAAAGATCATTCCACCCGCGTCCCTCGATCCGTCCAAGTTGGGCAAACTCGACGCGCCGCCCTGGGGGCGTGATCAGAAACTCGCCGCCCTTGCGGCCTGGACGATAATTTCAACTCAAGACATCGAGTAAACCAACATCGCAAGTCACAGGGGGACGTCATGACGCTGGAGCAGTGGGCATACGTTGCTGATATCGTTGGGGCCGTCGTGATCGTTGCGTCACTGGTCTACGTGGCCATGCAGGTGCGCCAAAACACGAAAGCGCAGTTTGCCGCGTCGAGGCAGGCAACGTTGGCGTCCGATCTGGAACTCTTGTCGATGATGGTGGATTACCCGGAAGATGCCCTTGGATTGGGTGCTACGCCTGACGATGTTCGATCGACAGCATTTCTGGTTGCGTATTTGAGAATCAGGGAATTCGCGTGGTACCAGTATCAGAGCGGCATTCTGGACCAGACCACGTGGGAGTCGTATCTCGCTCCCACTGCTGTATTTTTCGATTCGGAACTGGCGAGGCGAATCTGGGCCAGCAACGTCATCAGACTTGACGCCGGGTTTCGCGCTCAAATTGACAACTTGATTGGAAGTCCAAGGAAAACGCAATGAGATTGCCAACCCTCCTGTTCCCTGCACTCATCCTGCTGGCGCTGGCCTTGCCAGCGGCCTCGGCACTGGCCGATGAGACTCCCGCCCCGCCCGACCTGCAGGCGCGCCTGGCGGAGCTGAAATCCCGCCTGAACCTGAGCGAGGAGCAGCAGGCCGAACTGAAGCCTTTGCTGGAACAGCATGCGGTGGCCATGAAGTCGATCCGCGGGGAGTACCCGGCCGAGCTTTCGCGCAAGGACAAGCGCGCGATGGCGACGGCCATGCGCGGTCAGCAGGCGAAGTTCAAGGAGCAGCTCGGCGGCGTGCTCACTCCGGAGCAGATGGCCGAGTGGGAGACGATGCACCAGGAAATGCGCGAGCAGGCGAAGGAGCGCTGGCGCGAACAGCAGCAGTGACGCGCCAGTCGCTGGTGCAAGGCGCTGTCCCGTGCGGTAGGTCAGGGCATTCCGGAATCGGGATCCGTGTCGGACTGCCCATCGGCGTACTTCTCGTGCAGCTTCACCGGCACTGACCTGGCGCTGCGCTTGCGGATCCACAGGTTGATCACTTCCACGAACACCGAGAACGCCATGGCCGTGTATACGTAGCCCTTCGGCACGTGCACGCCGAACCCGTCCAAAATCAGCACCAGGCCGATCATCAACAGGAAGCTCAGCGCCAGCACCTTGATGGTCGGGTGGCGATCCACAAAATCGCTGATGGGTCTCGCGAAGCCGATCATGAAACCGATCGAGATCAGGATCGCGGTGGCCATTACCCAGCGCTCGTCCACCATGCCTACCGCGGTGATGATCGAGTCCAGCGAGAAGACGATGTCCAGCAGCATGATCTGAACGATCACGCTGCCGAAGGTCGCGGCCGATGACTGGCGGACTTCTTCGGTTTCGCCCTCGAGTTTCTGGTGAATCTCATGGGTCGCCTTGGCGATCAGGAACAGTCCGCCGCCGATCAGGATCAGGTCGCGCCAGGAAAATGTCTGTCCGAACATCTCGAACAGAGGCGCTGTGAGGCTGATGATCCAGGCGATGGTGAACAGCAACCCCAGGCGTGTGATTGCGGCGAGCAGGATGCCGGTCTTGCGAGCCTTGTCGCGCTGCTCGAGAGGAAGCTTTCCGGCGAGGATCGAGATGAAGATGATGTTGTCGATGCCGAGCACAAGTTCCAGTGCCGTCAGCGTCGCGAGCGCAATCCAGATTTCCGGGTTGGCGAGCGATTCCATGTCGGGGTTCCGTCAGAAAGTCAGGGCAGCACAGCGGAGGCTACCGAAGTTGCCGCGTCAATCGCGGCCGTCCCGGATTTGGGCTCCAGCCGGGTGATCGTGATGTCGAACAGCCCATAGAGCATCGACACGACCGGGTTGATCAGGTTGAAGAACGCAAACGGCAGATAGGCGAAGGTCGCGACGCCGAGCGTCGCGGTCATGTACGCGCCGCAGGTGTTCCACGGAACCAGCGGCGAGGTCAGCGTGCCGCAATCCTCGAGCACGCGCGACAGGTTGCGCGGGTCCAGCCCGCGGCGCTCGAACTCGGCCTTGTACATGCGCCCTGGCAGCACGATCGACATGTACTGGTCGGCGGCGACGATGTTCGCGCCGATACAGGTCAGCGCCGTCGTCAAAATCAGCGAGCCCGTGGAGCGCGCGGCTTTTAGCGTCGAGCGAATCAGGCGCTCGAGCATGCCAGCGTGTTCCAGTACCGCGCCGAAGGACAATGCACAGATGACGAGCCAGTTGGTCGTCAGCATGCTGGCCATGCCGCCACGGCTCAGGAGATTGTCGACTTCCGGCACGCCCGTCGCGGACACGTAGCCGCTCGAGAGCGCGATCCACACGCCCTTGGCGAGCGCCATCGCAGTCGAGAGCTGCGGATCGCCGGCGAGCGCGATGACGACCTCGGACTGCAGCAGCAGAGCGGTGATCGCGCCGAGCACCGCACCGGCGAGGATGGTCGGCAGGGGCGGCAGCTTGCGTACCGCCATCAGCAGCACGGCGACCAGTGGCAACAGCGCCCATGGTGAAATGGTGAACGCATTGCGCAGGGCGTCGGTCATCTGTTCGAGCGAGGAACTTTCGGCGTCGATCGTGACGCGCAGGCCCACGAACGCGAATATGACCACCGCCAGTGTGAACGATGGCGCGGTGGTCCACACCATGTGCCGGATGTGCGTGAAGATGTCGGTGCCGGCCACGGCCGGTGCGAGGTTGGTCGTGTCCGAAAGCGGTGACATCTTGTCGCCGAAATAGGCGCCGCTCACGACCGCGCCCGCGGTGATCGCCGGCGAGACACCGAAGCCGATGGCGACCCCTATGAGGCCGACGCCGAGCGTGCCGGCCACGGTCCACGAACTGCCGGTGGCGAGCGACGCCACGGAGCAGATAAGGCAGGCCGCGGCGTAGAAGAATTTGGGATGCAACAGTTGCAGGCCGTAGTAAATCATGGCCGGCACCGTACCGGCCATCAGCCAGGCGCCGATGAGCGCGCCAACCGCAAACAGGATCAGCATCGCGCCCATCGCCGTGCCGATGCCGGCGACGATGGCGCGCTGGACGTCGTTCCAGGGATGGCCGTTGACGACGGCGATGATCGCCGCCACTGCCGCGGCGAATACGAGCGCCATCTGGCTTGCGCCGCCCGACGAATTCGAGCCGAACAGGTACACTGACCCCACCAACAAGATGACGAGAACGACGATCGGGGTCGCCGACTGCAACAGGCTCGGTTCGCGGATCCCCGAACCCGAGTGATGTTCTTTCGCATTCGTCATTCGTTCACCAGCCGTTCGTGTTGACGGAGCAGATCGCGCAGCTCCTCGTGATCTATTCCGGGCACGACATGGCCGTCCTGGCCTGTCATTTCGCGGCCTGCGACCAGCGCGTTCAGTATCGCTTCTTCCGTCGCCTGCACCGTAGCTTCGAACAGCGCATCCATGCCCTCGTTCGGAATCGAACTGATAGATGCACCGGTTTCGCCGCGGGCGGCGTCAGCATTTGCCGTCGAGAACGCGACGAAGATGTCGCCGGACCCATTGTGCGCGATGCCGCCGGTACGCGCGATACCGAGCGATACCCGCCGTGCGATCCGCTCGAGCTGGTGCGGCAGGAGCGGCGCGTCTGTGGCCACCACGGCGATGATCGAACTGTAGGAGCGCCTGTTGGAGCTCCCCACGCTTGAACTGTAGGAGGGCCTGTTGGAGCTCCCCACGCTTGAACTGTTGGAGCGCCCCGGGGGCGCGACTTCGCCGGGCGCGACTGCGCTGTACATCATCGCACCGCTGACGCGCCCGCCGACCGGCACGCCGGCCACCGTGAGCTCCGCGCGCACGCCGAAATTCGCCTGCACCAGTACGCCGAGCGTTCGCACGTCGCCGTCAGCCTCGACGACGCGCGACGCGGTCCCGATGCCGCACTTGAATTCGAAGCAGATCATCCCGGTGCCGCCGCCGACCGCACCTTCGGCCACCGGCCCAGGCTTCGCTGCGTCGAGCGCTTTGCCTGCATGTTCCGGCCGCACGTGAAAGCCGTTCACGTCGTTCAGCCAGCCGTCCCAGGTCTCGGCGACCACCGGCAGTGACCAGTAGTAACCGGTCGCGTCGGCATCGCCCTGCGCGACGCGCCACTTGATCACGCCCTCGTGCACTGCGCCGATGCTGTGCGTATTCGTGATCATCACCGGGCCTTCGAGAAAACCGCTTTCCTCGAGCCAGGTCGTGCCGGTCATCTCACCGTTGCCGTTCAGCGCGTGCCAGCCGGCATACACCATCGTGGTCAGCGATTCGTGTCCGCGCGGCAGGATTGCGGTGACGCCGGTGCGTACCGCGCGTTCATCCGGCAGGTCGCGAATCAGCGTCTCGTGGCCGACGGTCACGCCGGCAACATCAGTGATGGCATTGAGCGCGCCGGGCTTGCCGTCGAACGGGATGCCGAGGTCGCGGGCCCTCGGTTCGGCGGCATGGACTGCGGCGGCCGACAGCAACAGCACTGCGGCCTGGGTTAGCTGCGACATCCGATCATTCCTTCATCCAACCGCGCAGGAAACGCGATCAGCGTACAGGCGAACTTTGCGAAGTGCCATTGGCGCCCCGGTTTATACCGCAGTAGAATTGCATCGCGGTATAAGAATGGGTCATTATTGACCGAGATACGGGCGACTATTTATAAAATTATTATAAATAACATTAACTTAATTTATACCGCATTAAATGTTATTAGCGGTATAAAAGGTCTGAAAAAAATGATCGAAAAACTACCCAACAGCGTCCTGGTGCAATACGGCGAACTCATCCAGAACTGCATCCAGCCGGTATCCGACGGTTCGAATCTGTCCTTCAAGTACAAGGATATCAGCGGAAAACGGTACTGGTATCTATACGTCAGCATCGGTAAGACACGTCGCGAACATTATCTCGGCGAGGAAACTCCCGAATTGCTCGATCGCATCGACGACGAAAGGGCACGATGGGAGTCGAATGCCGACGACCGGGACTTGAGAACGCGTCTGGTCAACATGCTGGTCGGCGGGGGCATGCCGGCCCTCCAAAATGATGAGGGAAAAGTCCTGACCCTGCTCGAACGCAACGGCGTTTTCCTCGCCGGAGCGGCCCTGGTTGGCACGCTGGCCTTCAGATCCTATGCCAACATGCTCGGTGTTTCCTGGAACTCCGATATCGGAACGCAGGACATAGACGTCGCCGCAGATAACCAATACCTGCTTGCCTTGCCCAGAACCACAAAACCGGTGAACCTGGGTCAACTGATCCTGGACAGCGGCATGGGGTTCATCGAAGTGCCCGCTTTGAATCCCAGGCACCCGACGACTTCGTTCAAAATAAGAGGTCGCGATTTTCGGGTCGACGTTCTGACATCAATGCGCGGACGAGACACAGGCCGCCCTGTCAAACTGGAATCCTTTGGAACGTATGCAACGCCACTCCGGGACCTGGACTATCTGTTGACGGACATTCAACCCGCCGTCCTGTTGTATGGACACGGGATCATGGTCAACGTACCGGCACCAGGTCGATTCGCGGTGCAAAAGTGTGCCACCAGCCAGGTTCGAGCGACCGCCTTAGCCACCAAAATCCGAAAGGACCTGAACCAGGCGGCGCAGGTGTTCGAAGCATTGCTCGAACTGCGACCGGCAGACATCAAACTCGCACTAGACGCCGCCGCGCAACGTGACAAGTCGTTTCAGAACAAGGTGCACGCTGGTCTCGATCGCATCGACACCAGCATCGCAACTCAAGTACGCAGGTTGATGTAGCCAGCGGATTCAGGCTTGGGCTTCAGCGCCGGGTCGCGCCCATGGGGCGCTCCAACGGGCGCTCCAACATCAATCCCGGAACGCCTCGAGCACTGCGACGAGATTTTCGCCGAGTTCGTCGGAGGGATAGCCGCCTTCCTGCACAAGCAAGGTCGGCAGACCGAGTGATGCGATGCGTGCGCCGACGCGGCCGAAGTCGGCCGTCGTGAGACCGAGCCCAGCAAGCGGATCGCCGACGTACGCGTCGAGCCCGAGCGCGACGACCAGCGCACTGGGCTCGAAGTCCGTGATCGCCGCGAGCCCCTTGTCGAGTGCGGCGAGATACTCGTCGCCGCCGGTGCCACGTGCGAGCGGCAGGTTCAGGTTATAGCCTTCGCCTTCGCCGCGGCCGCGCTCGGCTGCAGTGCCCCAATAGAAGGGATAGAAGCGCACGGGGTCCGCGTGCAGCGACACCGTCAGCACGTCGTCGCGCTGGTAGAAAATGTCCTGCGTTCCGTTGCCGTGGTGCACGTCGACGTCGAGTATCGCGACGCGCTCGTGTTCGCTCCGGAACACCTGGGCGGCGATCGCGGCATTGTTGAGATAGCAGAAGCCGCCGGCGAGATCGCTGCCGGCGTGGTGGCCCGGCGGGCGGCACAAGGCGTAACAGGCGGCAGCACCGTCGAGTACCTCGTAGGCGGCGTGCACCGCACTCCATGCACTCCAGCACGCGCTGTCCCAGGTATCGGCCGTGATCGGGCAGCCGCCGTCGAACACGTGGTAGCCGACCTGGCCGACGGCCGACGCCGGGTATGGCGAATCACGACCCGGCGGATGGATGTTCGGAAAGACCTCTCGCGAGCCGTCCGGGATGCGCTGCCAGCGGATGAAGATCTTCTCCAGGAACGCAAGGTAGCGGGCAGAATGGATGTCGGCGATCGGTTCGAGGCCGTAATCGGCCGGCTGCTCGTGCGTGAGGCCAGCGGATTTCGCGGCGGCGAGCAGGCGCTCGGCGCGCGCGGGTATCTCGGGGCTCGGCACGAACCGGCCCGACGACATGATCTCGGGCGGCGCATGCCGGAGCTGCACCGCGGAAAAGACGACTTTCACGAGGGGCCGTCTGCCAGTTCGTCGAACGCATCGCCCGATGCCTGGTAGATGCGTTCGCTGCCGGAATTCCTGAGGCCCAGGCGCTCGTAGAAACGGATCGCCTCGGCGTTCGCGGCATCGACGGACAGCCGCAAATGCGTTACCCCGCGGCTGCGCGCATGCCGTGCCGTCACCACCATGAGGCGGCGGCCGATGCCGCCGGCACGTGCGGCGGGATCGACGACGAGGTCCTGCACGTACACGCCCGGCGTGCCGCGCCAGCTCGAATAGGTATAGAAATAGAGACAGAGGCCCACGATCCGGTCGTCCTGCTCGGCCAGCATCACTTCAAACATCGGCCGGGGTGAGAAACCGTAGCGCCTGAGGTCGTCCTCGCTGCTCACGAACTTGCGCGCGAGGCCGGTAGCACTCGCGAGTTCGGCCAGCAACGCGTGAATCTCCGGGATGTCGTCCTCGAACGCGGGGCGAATGCGCAGCGCGCCCTGCGGCTGGTGCTTGCCCGTGGCGTTCAAAAATTCACCCGGTCGCGGCCTTTGAGGCCCAGCATCGCGCGCGCCTCGTCGGGCGTGGCGATCTCGTGGCCCAGTTCCTCGAGGATGCGGCGGATCTTCGCTACCTGCTCGGCGTTGCTCGCCGCGAGTCGGCCTCGCGAGATGAGCAGGCTGTCCTCGAGCCCGACGCGCACGTTGCCGCCCAGGATGGCGCCGATCGTCGCGAGCGGCATCTGCAGGCGCCCGGCGCAGAGCACGGAAAATCGATAGTGCCCGCCGAGCAGCCGGTCCGCCGTGGCTTTCATGTGCAGCAGGTTCTCGGGGGAGGCGTCGATGCCGCCCAGCACGCCCAGCACGAACTGCACGAACAGCGGCTTCTTCACGAGTCCCTCGCGCAGGTAGAACGCGAGCGTCTGGATGTGCCCGACGTCATAGCACTCGAATTCGAAGCGCGTGCCGCAGCCCTCGCCGAGGTCGTGGAAGATGCGTTCGATGTCGGCGAAGGTGTTGCGGAACACGACCTCGCGGGTCGCGTCCAGGAGCTGCGGCTCCCACTCGTGGCGCCAGTCCTTGTAACGGCGCTTCATCGGGAACAGGCCGAAGTTCATCGAGCCCATGTTGAGCGACGCCATCTCCGGCTGCGCGAGCTTCGGCGCCGCCAGGCGCTCCTCGATCGTCATGAGCGAACTGCCGCCGGTCGTGATGTTCACCACCGCGTCGCAGCCGGCACGGATGCGCGGCAGGAACTGCATGAACACGTCCGGGTCCGCGGTCGGCCGGCCGTTGTCGGGGTCGCGCGCGTGCAGGTGCAGGATCGCGGCGCCGGCCGCGGCTGCGCCGATCGCCTGCGTGGCAATTTCCTCCGGCGTCACCGGCAGGTGCGGGCTCATCGTCGGCGTATGGATCGAGCCGGTGACGGCGCAGGTGATGATGACCTTGTCGCTCAAATGTGCCTTCGGTCTTTAGGCGTTCTTGTTCACGGGCAGGCCGGCGGCGGCGGCGAAAGCATCGAGGCTCTCGACCAGGATCCCGACGATCTGGTCGAGCTCGGCGTCGGTGACGATCAGCGGCGGGCAGACCATGAAATGGTCCCCCAGCGTTCCCCCGCGGGTCCTGCGTGAATAGATTATAAGCCCGCGGCCGTAGGCTTCCTCGACCAGCCGGACGTGGGCATCGAGCTTGGTCGGCAGGGGCTCCATGGTTTGCCGGTCGGAAACCAGCTCGAAGGCGAGCAGCAGGCCCTTGCCGCGCACGTCGCCGATGAAGGGGTAACGGTCCATGAGGTCGACTAGCAAGTCCTTGAGCCGCTTGCCTTTTTCGGCCGCGTTCCGGAGCAGGTCACGCTCCAGCACCTCCTTCAGCACGGCGTTGCCGGCGGCGCAGGCCAGCGGGTTGCCGGCGTAGGTGTAGCCGTGCGCGAAACCGCCGTGCGCGAGCACCGTCTCGACAATGTCGCGCCGCGCCGCCATCGCGCCGAGGGGCGCGTAGCCCGCGGCGAAGCCCTTCGCCATCGCGATGATGTCCGGTTCGAGCTGCCAGTGTTCCGAGGCGAGGAAACGGCCCGTGCGGCCTGCGCCGGTCATGACCTCGTCGGTAATCAGCAGCACGCCGTATTCGCGGCAGGTGGCCTGGATTTCGCGATACCAGCTGTCGGGCGGCACCAGCGCGCCGGTCGAGGCGCCGCCGACCGGTTCCATGATGAAGGCGAGCACCGACTCCGGGCCCTGGCGCTCGATCTCCTCGCGCAGGAGGCGCGCATAACGCAGTCCGCGTTGCTCGAGCGTGAGCGCATCGCGGTCGAGGTAGCAGGTCGCCGCGGGAATCTTGGGCATGATCCGGATCATGTCGGCGAAGGGCTCGGTGAACTGCCGCATGCCGGTGACAGCGGTCGCGCCGAGGGTGGAGCCGTGATAGGACGGGAACAGCGAGATGACCTTCCAGCGCTCGCGCTCACCTGTCACCCAGGCGTACTGGCGCGCGAGCTTGAGGCAGGACTCGACCGCTTCCGAGCCGCCGGAGACAAAGAAGATGCGGTCGAGGCCCTGCGGCATCAGCGACGCGGTCAGTGCGGCGAGTTCCTCGGCGGCGTCGTTCTCGAAGTGCAGGCGATAGGCGAAGGCCGCCTTGTCCATCTGCGCTTTCATCGCGGCCAATACGCGCGGGTTCGAATGCCCGATGTTCGACACCATGGGGCCGCTCGAGGCATCGATGTAGCGCTTGCCGGCGGCATCCCACAGATAAATGCCTTCCGCGCGCCCGATGCGCGGCCGCCGGGCGCCGGTCTGGTAGAAAAGGTAACTGTCACCCATTGCCGTTGCGGATCTTGTCCGAGACGGCGGCGACCTCGCGTTTCACGCGCATGAGCCAGCGGCGGGCCCAGGCGAATTCGGCCGCGAGTAAGGCGAGGCCCGCGGGAATGAGGACGATCGCCGGTCCCGGCAGGACCAGCATCGCGATGCCGATCGCGAGTATCGACGAACCAATGACAAGGACGACCGCCTTGCGGGCCTGCGCATAGGAGATGCGCACCAGCCGCTCCATCTCGCCGGCGAGCGGCGACACGAGCCGCTCCGGGTCGCGGGTCACTACGATCGAGGCCAGGATGCCGACCGCCATGATGCCGCCGATGATCGACAGCGACACCTCGTTGGGTATCGGGTAGTGGTGCACCAGCAGCATCTTGACGCCGATGAAGGCGAGCAGGAATACGAGGCTGATCTTCAGATAGCGGAACTTCCCCATGAGTCCCGCGAGCACGAAGTACAGGGAACGCAGGCCGAGCACCGCGAACACGTTCGAGGTGAAGACGATAAACGGGTCGGTGGTGATCGCGAAGATCGCGGGAATTGAGTCGATCGCGAATGCCACATCGCTGGCCTCGACCATGAGCAGCGCGAGGAAGAGTGGCGTCGCCATGCGTACGCCGTCCAGGGTGACGAAGAAGTGCCTGCCGTGGAACGCTGTTGTCACCGGGTAGAAGCGCTTGAACGCGCGCACGAACAGGTTCGCGTCCGGCTCGAGGCTGTCATGCCGCATGACGAGCATGCGCGCGGCCGAATAGATGAGCAGGCCGCCGAAGAGGTAGGTGATCCAGCTGAATTTTTCGATCAGGAGCACGCCGAGACCGATCATCAGTCCGCGCAGGACCAGGGCGCCGAAGATGCCCCAGAAGAGCACCCGGTGCTGCTCGGCGAGCGGCACCCGGAAATAGCCGAGCACCATCGCGATGACGAAGATGTTGTCGATCGAAAGCGAATACTCGACCACGTAGCCCGTGAAGAATTGCAGCGCCGCGTGGCGGCCGGTGACCTGCGCCGTGTCGAAGTCCCAGCCGGGCGGATTGAGTTCGTAGAGGTAGTAGATGGCGACGTTGAAGACCATTGCCAGCGCGACCCAGGCCGATGTCCAGCCGAGCGCCTCGGGCAGCGTGACGACGTGCGCCTTGCGGTGAAAGACACCGAGATCCAGTGCAATGATCAGGACGATCAGCAGCAGGAATCCGCCCCATATCAGCAGACTGAATGTACTCAAATGGCAGCCCTCCGGGCGCTCGACGAAAGGCGCCAGTGTAGACGAGCGCCGGGTCGCGGGCACGAGCGGGCCGCAGGGGCTGCCGGCGCTGCGGCCGGGACTGCGGTCGGCCGGCGGGTAACTCAGTCGGCCAGCGGACCCAGCGCGGACTTCAAGGGACCGAGATGCTCCTCGAAATTACGCCACTGCTCGAGGCCGTGGCGGTACACCGGCTGGCGCACCTGCTCGGAGCTCGGCGTGCGCACCGGCCGCTCGGTTTCGTAGAAGCGCAGGCAGTTCTCTTCGAACTCGAGCCCGCACCAGGCGAGGACCCGCCGGATCTGGGTTTCGCTGTCGGCGACCATGTCCTCGTATTGCACCTTTAGCACGCGGCCGGGCAGGACCTCGTCCCAGTGCTCCATCAGGCGCACGTAGTCCCGGTAATAGCGCCCGAGGTCCCCGAGGCTGTAAGTGAAGCGCTGGCCGTGCGCGAACAGTTGCTTGAAACAGGAGAAGCAGCCGGCCATCGGGTGGCGGCGGGCGTCGATGATCTTCGCGTTGGGCAGGATCAGGTGGATGAGCCCGACATGCTTGAAATTGTTCGGCATCTTGTCGATGAAGAACGGCCTGCCGTGCCGGTGCACGCGAGTGGAATCGAGGTAACCTGCACCGAGGCGCGCAGCCTCGTCTTCCGTGAGCGAACCCAGGATTTCCGGATATTTCGATGCCGGGTTCGCCGGGGACTTGCGGCCAAGCCTGCGCGAAATCGCGATGATGTCGGGCAATTCGGTCGTGCCCTCGACCTGCGAATGACTCGCGAGGATCTGCTCGAGCAGTGTCGAGCCGGCGCGCGGCAGGCCGACGATGAATATCGGGTCCGGGGCCGGGCAGCCCCAGCCGCGGCGTTCCGCGAAGAAGTGCGCGTCCAGCGCCTTGATCTGGCGCGCCGTGTCGAACACGTTGATCTTCGCGCTGTACGGCTGGCGCTTGCCGCGAATGGCATTGCCCCTCGCGTAGTACCCGAAGGATTCATCGTAGCGTTCGCGGTCCTCCATGGCCTTGCCGAGCGCGAACAGGAGATGCGACTGGTCGTCCGGGTCGCCGTCCTCGTCGAGTTCCGCCTGCATGTTGCGGATCTCGTCGTCGCTGAAGCGAAAGGTCTTCAGGTTGGCGAGGCTCCAGTAGGCTTCGCCCGTTGCGGGGCGCAAAGCGATCGAGGTCCGGTACGCCGCGATCGATTCGTCGAGGCGCCCGACGGTCTTCAGCGTATGCCCGTAGTTGAGTTGTGCGCCGGCCTGACGCGGAAATTCCGTCAAAAACTCCTCGTACAGTGCCAGCGCTTCCCGGTGCTGGCCCTTTTGCACCAGCAGCGAACCGCGCAGGAGCCGATAGTTGGGATTGGCGGGTTCCGCGTCGAGCAACACTTGCGCCTGCGCCAGCGCTTCGTCGAAGCGCTGGCGGCGCGAAAGTGCCACCGCATAGTTCTGGCGGGCCAGCGCGAAACCCGGTGCGAGCTCGAGGCACCGTTCGTACAGCTGGATGGCTTCGTCGATTTTGCCGACCTGCAGGCCGACTTCCGCGAGCAGCCGGATGGCGACGACGTCGCCGGGGTCCTCCCGCAGCACGTCGCGCACGATCCGTTCCGCCGCGGGCAGCCGGCGGCCGCGCAGGCAACGGGTTGCCTCGACGAGTTCCGCGTGCGGGCTGGCGGCGGCCAGCTGCATTTCCAGCGCCTGTGGATCCAGGACCGGCGCCGGTCCGCGCGCCGCAGCGCCGGGCCTCGTCGGTGTGTGTTGCTTTTCGCTCACAGCGCAAGCTTAACGCCTGCACCCGCGATCTGCATCGGTGTGTGGAACCAATCGCTCAGGATAATGCCAAAGTCCAGGACTCGCGGCATTATGGAAACTGGGGTTAGAATGCTGCGCATCGACATTGTTGTGTCTGGACCACAGGTTTGGGGGATCTAACGATGAACAAGGAATTCGCGCGCAAACCGCTGGTCGATGCCGTGTCAGCCGCTCTCAAAGGGTCGCTGGTCGCAGGCCTCGGCCTCGTTACGATACCGGCGCAGGCGCAGCAGCAAGGCGCCCTCGAGGAAATCATCGTCACGGCGCAGAAGCGCAGCGAGAACCTGCAGGACGTGCCGATTTCGGTACAGGTACTCGGCAACCAGCAGCTGACCGACCTCAATCTCAGCGACTTCGCCGACTATATCGAGTTCCTGCCGACTGTGTCCTACGTGTCGCAGCGCCCGGGTGTGTCACAGGTGTACATGCGCGGCATCTCGAGCGGCGGCGACGGCGTGCATTCCGGCTCGATGCCGAGCGTCGGCGTGTACCTCGACGAACAGCCCGTCACCACGATCAACCGCGTTCTCGACGTGCACATCTACGATGTCGAACGCATCGAGACACTGGCCGGGCCGCAAGGCACCTACTTCGGCGCGAGCAGCCAGGCCGGCACGATGCGCATCATCACGAACAAGCCGCAGGTCGGCGAGTTCGAGGCCGGTTTCGACATCGGCGCCGAGACGGTGAACGACGGCAGCGAAGGCTACACCGGCGAAGGCTTCGTCAACATCCCGCTGACCGACAACTCGGCCTTGAGGCTCGTCGGCTGGTACGTCGACTCGCCCGGCTACATCGACAACGTGTTAAGGACCATTACGCTCGAAGCCGCCGGGGTAACCAAGGACAACGCGGACCTCGTCGAAGAAGACTTCAATACAGCGACCAGCGCCGGCATGCGCGCAGCGCTGAGGATCGACCTGGGCGACAACTGGACGCTGACACCGGGCTTCATGATGCAGAGCCAGGACACGGACGGCGTGTACGACCACGACCCGGAAGACATCGGCGACCTCGAGGCCGCGCGCTACTTCCCCGAGTATTACGAGGACGACTGGTACCAGGCGTCGCTTACGCTCGAGGGACAGATCGGCGACCTCGACCTCGTGTATGCCGGCGCCTACCTCGACATGGACCAGCAGAGCGTCGACGATTACACGCACTACGCCCAGTACTGGGACAACTACTACGGCTATGACGGCTATTGTTACCTCTACGACTCGACCGGCGTCAGCTGCACGGACCCGAGCCAGTTCATTTCCTCGGACGAGACCTTCAATAAGCAGAGCCATGAACTGCGCCTGCAATCGGCAGCGGACGGTCGCTTCCGCTGGATGATTGGGGCGTTCGTGCAGCGCCAGGAACACGACTTCGACCTGCGCTGGGAAGTGCCGGAGTTGAATCCCGCCGATTCCGTCGTGCAGGACGGCCTGGCGATATGGCAGACGAATCAATACCGCGTCGATCGGGACGAGGCGTTGTTCGGCGAGGTCAGCTTCGACGTGAACGATTTCCTGACCCTGATCGGCGGAATGCGTTTCTACGAATTCGAGAACTCGCTGTACGGGTTCAACGGGCGCCTGAGCAGCTGCGACGACGCCAACGGCGTGGGGGAATTCCCCTGCTACGATCACCACCCGAACGTCGACGACGTCTCGGAGGGCGACGGCAACACGATCAAGCTTTCCGCGAATTTCAATGTCGGCGAGGACAAGCTCCTGTACGCCACCTACTCGGAGGGTTTCCGGGCGGGGGGAGTCAACCGGTCAACAGCATCCCCGTTGCCGAAGTACGATCCGGATTACGTCGACAACTACGAGTTGGGCTGGAAGACCATGTGGTTCGACGGGCGGCTGAGATTCAACGGCGCCGTCTATCACCTCGACTGGAGCAATTTTCAGTTCTCCTTCCTCGACTTCGACCTATCTGAGCTGACGATCATCCAGAACATCGGCGAAGCGGACACCGACGGCGCTGAGTTCGACCTCGTGTTCGGCGCGACCGACGCGCTCACGCTGTCGCTCTCGGCCTCCTACAACAAGGCCGAACTGCAGGAGCCGTATTACCGCACTACGGCCGAAGCGGAAGCCGGGCTTCCGCCGCGCGCGCCGAAGGGCACCGAGATGCCGTTCGTGCCAGAGCTGCAGTGGACGGCAATCGGGCGCTACGAGTTCGAAACCCGCTGGCCGTTCTACGCGCAGGCCGCGGTTTCGTACACCGGCGATTCCTGGAGCAACCTCGAGGTCGATCTGCGCGAAAAGCAGGCCGCGTACACGATCGTGAATCTCGCGACCGGCATCCAGGGCGAGGCTTGGTCGCTCGACCTGTTCGTCGATAACCTCACGGACGAGCGGGCCGAGATCAACCGCAACAGCTCGTACTACGAGGTCGACCCCTACGACGCGCTCTTCCTTGACACGACCATCAGCGTGAACCGGCCGCGGAGTTACGGCATCCGCTACTCGCACCGATTCTAGCGGCGAAGCGTAGCGCGGCTCACGCGGTCGGGTGTTGTTCAAAGCCCGTCGCGCCGAGTCGCGCGACGTCTTCTTCGTCGATGCGCTCGACCTTGGCGTCCGGCGGCCCGTCCCTGGCGAGCCGGATGAATTCACGGACACTGTCGGCATCGCCCTCGACGACGGCCTCGACGCTGCCGTCACGGCGATTGCGCACCCATCCCGCCAGGCCGAGTTTGCGCGCAGTGCGCACGCACCAGCCGCGATACCACACGCCCTGGACACGGCCGTGAATGCTGAGGTGGCGGGTGACGGTCATGGCATCCATCGTAGCCGATCGTTCGACGCACGCAAAAATCCGGCGGCGCTTATGCCGACGCATCACTCATAGCAGCAACGCCAGCCCGAATCGGCGGCCGGATCAGCGTGCTATGCTGCCGCCACGCTCGCTGCACAGGATCTCATTCGTGCCCGGACACTTGCCCTGTCGCGCGCCGCTCGTCGCCGGTGCGCTGTTGTTGCTCAGCATCGAAGCGCCGGCCGAGCGCGCTACCGTACTGAAGCAGATCGACGTTCCGCACAATTACTATTTCCGCGAGATGTACCTCCCACAGCTGACGAGCGGGCCGAGCGCGCTAGCCTGGTCGACGGACGGAAAGGAGCTCGTGTACTCGATGCAGGGCAGCCTCTGGCGACAGGCGCTCGAAAGCGGTGTCGCGGAGCAACTCACCGCGGGCCCGGGCTACGACTACCAGCCGGACTGGTCGCCGGACGGTGGACGGATCGTGTTCGTGCGCTACCACGACGACGCCGTCGAGTTGATGCTTCTCGATCTCGAGGGCGGAGAGGTCACGGCGCTGACAGACGGCGGCGCGGTGAATCTCGAACCGCGCTTGTCTCCGGACGGGCGGCGGCTCGCGTTCGTCTCGACCCGCGACACGGGGCGCTTTCACGTGTTCGTCGGCGAGCTTGACGACGGCGCGCTCGACGCACGCCAGCTCGTACCCGAACGCGAGACCACCGTCGAACGCTACTACTACAGCCGCTACGACCACGAACTGAGCCCCGCGTGGCTGCCGGATGGCAAGGGGCTCGTCTACGTCAGCAACCGCGGCGTGCCTTACGGCACCGGCAACCTGTGGCGCCACGACCTCGAATCCGACGCACAGGAACTGGTGCGGCGCGAGGAGACGTCCTGGAAAGCACGGCCCGACGTTGCGCCGGACGGCAAACGCATTGCCTTTGCCTCCTATCTCGGGCGGCAGTGGCAGCAGCTCTGGGTCGGGCGCGTTGACGGCGTTGCCGAGCCGTTCCCACTCAGCTACGGCGACTTCGATGTGATGGGCGCACGCTGGTCGCCGGATGGCACGCGGATCGCGTATGTCGTCAACGAAGGCGGCAACACCGCCATCCGTGTGCAGGAGTTCATCGGCGGCAAGGCGGTGCGGCTCGACGTCGCGGAGCGCCGCTACCGCGGGCCGATGCACAGCGTGCGGTTGCGCGTGCACTCGGCGGACGGCGAGCCGCTGCCGGCGCGCGTTGCAATTCTCGCGAGCGACGGCCGCGCCTACGGGCCGCGCGACGCGTGGCTACATGCCGATCACGAGTTCGACCGCGAAGTGCAGGGCAGCGAAACCGTCTATTTCCACACGGACGGCGCGGACGAGATCGAGCTGCCGCCGGGGCGCGCGACGCTGATGGCCTGGCACGGGCCGGAGCACGCGGTCGTCGAACGGGAATTCGACGTGCGCGCAACGGGCAATAATGCGCTGGAGTTCGCCATTCCGCCGCTCGACATGCCGGATGGCTGGCGCGGCTGGACGAGCGGCGACGTGCACGTGCACATGAACTACGGCGGCACCTATCGCGCGACGCCGGAGACGCTGCGCGCGCAGGCGCGTGCCGAGGATCTCGACGTCGTGTTCAATCTCGTCGTCAACAAGGAACAGCGCATTCCCGACATCCGCCATTTTTCGACCGAACCGGACGCCGTCTCGGACGAGGGCACGCTGATCCTGCACCAGCAGGAGTATCACACGAGCGTGTGGGGCCATCTCGGCCTGCTCGGCCTCGAAAGCCATCTGCTCATTCCGGACTACGTGGCTTATCCGTACACGGCTGCGGCGAGCCTGCATCCGGACAACGTGACGATCGCGAAACTGGCGCACGAGCAGGGCGCGCTGGTCGGCTATGTGCATCCTTTTGATCCGCCGGCGCCGGACCCGGCGAACGCGGCTCGGCTCACCAACATGCTGCCCGTCAATGCGGCGCTGGGTCTTGTCGATTACTACGAAGTCACGGGCTTCGCCGATCACATGACGTCGGCGGAAGTCTGGCACCGGCTCTTGAACTGCGGGGCGCGCATCGCGGCGGCGGGTGGTACGGATGCGATGTCGAATTACGCATCGCTGCGCGGGCCGGTGGGACTCAATCGCACCTATGTGCGCATGGATGGCGAGGCGGAAACGCCGACGGAGCGGCGCGACGCCTGGCTCGCGGCACTTACGGCAGGCGAATCGATGGCGACCAACGGGCCCCTGATTGGCCTGACGGTGAACGGGGAGCCGACGGGCAGCACGATCGAGGCGGACGCCGGGGCGGAATTGCGAGTTGCGGGATTCCTACGCTCCGCCGTGCCGGTCGATCATCTGGAACTTGTCTACAACGGCGAGGTCGTCGAGAGACTGAAGACGAGTCGCGACCGGAAATCAGCCGACGTCGATTTGAAATTACCGGCGACGGCCAGCGGCTGGTTGTTGTTGCGCGCCTGGAACGAAGATTCGACGCCGGCGGTGCTGGACCAGTATCCGTATGCGACGACGAGCCCGGTGTACGTGTCGGTCGACGGACAGCAACCGACGTCGGCGGAGGACTCGGCATATTTCCTGACCTGGCTCGATCGACTGCGTGAGGCGGCGGAGAAACACACCGATTACAACAGCGACGCGGAGCGCGACGCAGTGCTGTCGCACATCGCCGACGCCCGCGGCTTCTATGAGGCCTGCGTAATTCGGTAACTTTATCGTAATTCGTGCCGCGCTCGCCGTTACCGCAACTCACAATGACTCGAATGCAGCGCCGTGGCGACAATTGTTACCTAAACTGTTTTCGGCGCTAGCGGAACCTACGCAACCTGTCGGCCAAGTCGGCACTCATGCCACTGGCCGATTCTTCCCCCACGGGATGGCTTTTTGCTGCTTGACAAGGCAAAGTTTGCCCCATCATTCGCAGCTGATGTCCCCAAGGACAAGGCGGAGTTCATGGCCGATTCGCTGGTTCCCTGGGGTGTGCAACCCCTCGATGGCGCGGTTAGCAAACGCGCCTTGACGGGCAAAACGCGCTGCCGCACTGTTAACTCACTGAACCGACCCGGGTTGCAATAACAATATGAATGAAATCGAGTTTGAGCGCCTGTCTGAACTGCTCCGTGCCAAGGTCGATGTAGCTCACAACGCATGGTTGCGTCAGCCGACCAATGGTAAGCGTCGCAACTGCTATGAAGATGCTTTGGCCGGCTACATCTCGGGACGCCAAGATATCGTGGATCGTCTTTTTGCCTCGCGTAGATCCGGATCTAATCCGGCAGGCTCGACACCATTACCAAGCTGGTTGTAGTCGCTCGCGGCCGAGATTCCCTGCGCCGTTGCTTGCCGGCAGCTTTGCGGTCCAGGAGGTTCCAATGCTGAAGTCCTACAAAGGAAGCTGTCATTGTGGAGCGGTTCGCTTCGAAGCTGACGTCGATCTGAGCTCTGGCACCGGCAAGTGCAATTGTTCCATCTGCACAAAGACTCGCAACTGGTCTGCCATCGTCAAGCCCACGGCATTCAGGCTGCTCGCGGGAGAAGAAGCACTCAGTGACTACCAGTTCGGTACGAAAAGCGGGCATCACTTGTTTTGCCAGCACTGTGGTGTTCGTCCGTTCGGACGCGGGTATGTCGAAGAGATCGGAGGCGATTATGTGTCCATTCAACTCGCCTCTTTAGACGACGTAGATCCGCAAGAATTGGTCAATGCGCCAATCAATTACGCCAACGGGCGGGACAATAGCTGGTGGACCTCGCCTTCCGAGACACGCCATCTATAAGTGCTTGTAGGGACCTTAGAACCCCGGCGAAAAAGTGCGTCAACAGACACATGAGGTTTAGAGACAATGAGCAGCGCCCCCGACACGATCGTCTTGATTCATGGCTTCTGGGTAACTCCGCGCAGCTGGGAGCACTGGATCCCTCACTACGAGCGGCGCGGCTATCGCGTGCTTGCGCCTGCCTATCCAGGCTTCGAAGTCGAGGTTGAGGCGCTAAACAAAGATCCATCGCCTATTGAAGCCATCACGGTGCCGCAGATCACCGCCCACCTCGAGTCGATCGTCCGGGCGTTGGAATCGCCCCCTATCCTGATCGGCCATTCCGCCGGCGGTACATTCGTTCAGATTCTGCTCGACCGTGGCTGCGGTGCGGTCGGCGTTGCCATGAATGCGGCGCCCACCGAAGGTGTGCTCGTCACCCCTGTATCCCAGCTCAAGGCCACGTTTCCGGTGTTCAAGTCGCTCGCCAACCGTCACCGCGCAGTCGGATTGACGTACAAGCAATGGCACTACGCATTCACCAATACGTTCAGCGAAGAGGAATCAAAGGCCCTGTACGAACGTTATGCCGTTCCGGCATCCGGCGCGATCGTCTGGGGAAGCGTCCTCGCCAACATCCAGCTTGGTCACCAGGACACGTGGGTCGACTACGATAACGATGCCCGCCCACCACTTCTGTTCATTTCCGGCGAAAAAGACCACTTGATGCCGCCAAGCGTACAGCGCGCCAACGCCGGGCATTACACGTCCAAGGCGATCACCGAGGTCAAAGAGTTCCCGGGCCGTGCGCACCTCATGCCCGCTCAGAGCGGTTGGGAAGAGATCGCCGACTACGCGCTGGAGTGGGCCGTCAGCCACGCTGCAAGCAAGACGGCATGAATGAATCGATGCGGCGGCCTCAGCCAGGCCGAAATACAGGACCTCACGCCGGCAGCGTGTAACGGTTCTCGATCGATTTACGGATACGGGCGCGGCTTTCGGCGGCTGTGACATCCGGCGTCGACTCGACTTGCTCGAATTCGTCGGCGAGGTCGCCATCCTTGATCGAGTTGCGCATCCAATCCGAGTAGTCATGCCGTCGCAAATGGTGCATCCAGGTCTCATCATCGAGGCCATCGCCGATGTCCATGAACGAGGCAAGATTGTAGGCGCGCAGGCACAGCCGCTCCTCCGGGCCGCGGAAATAGAAGCTCCGGTCTTCGCCGAGCTTGCCTGCCGCATACTTGCGCAAGTGCCGGCGCAGTACGCGGTTCGGGGGACGGCTGAGAAAGCGGACCGGCGGGCTATCGTCTGCGACGTGCCAGAGGATCGCTTCGCCATGAGCAAGCTTCCCATCGGCGACAGCCTGGGGCATGGGCCGCCCCAGGCTGCCGCTGAAATTTCCGATCGTCTCGTAGGGATCCGAACCGATGGCGATCATCGTTTCCACGGTCGCCAGCACTGTCGGCGCAATTTGCTCGGGGTGCACCGTGATCAGCAGGTAGCCGGTCAGTTCGTCCGGCACGAAAGTGTCGGCGGCCTGCCACTCGCGTGGCAGGAGATGATGCGCCTCGTCGATGACAATCCAATGCGGCCGGCCGGTGGCCGAGCGCAGTTTGAGAAGCTCGGGCAATAACTCGCCGGCGAAAGCCGGGCGCTCCGCCACGCCCAGGGCCAGGAGGTTCACCACCACGCTCTGCCGCGGCTCGTGCAACACCTCGAGCACTTCCTCGACGGCCGGAAACTTGTCGCTGGTTCCCAGAACCGCCGCTTGCTCGAAGTGCTGGTAATCGCCTTCCGGGTCAACGATGCAGACCTGGTAGCCCGCGTCGATCAATTGCTCCAGTACAGCAGTAGTGAACGTCGACTTGCCGCCGCCCGAGGTCCCCGCGACCAGTACCGCGCCGCAGTGTGCGGGCAGCGCGATTTCCGTACCGGAATCATCGGTGCCGAGCGGGATACGGTGGCGTTTCAGCTGCGCGGTGAGCGAGTGCAGGTCCTCGCGGATCAGCAGGTCACACAGCTCGCTGACGCCGCGGCCGTGATCGCCACGCGTTACGAGGTCGGCACTGTTTTTCACCGCCGGCAGCGCGTTCTCCACCGCCACGGCACAGTTGCAGAGTTTCAGGAAAGCGTGGTCATTCTCCGCGTCCCCGATGCCCACGCAATTGTGCGGCGAAAATTTCATGTCATCGAGCGCAGCGATCAATCCCGAAGCCTTGTTGACTCCGGCGGGCAACACCATGACCGCGCCCTTGTTGAAGATGACCTGGAGTTCGAGGCCCAGCTCGTGAATCGCCTCGAGCACGACATGCTCGTGCGGCGACCACGTCGCGACAACAACCTTGCCGGCCGACAGCGGCGTGACGCCGCGTTCGTTGAGTACGCGCAGCAAGGTCCCGTCCGGCGGGTCGCATAGCGGTTTTTCCCGGGGCGTCGCCGGGTCGTAGAGCACGCCGCCATTTTCGGCGACGATGCGGTCGAACAGATCGAGCGGTTTGAAGACTTGCGCCAGGTCTTCGAGCTGGCGACCCGTCACGAGCACAAGGCGTCGGCCACTCTGCTTCACCTCGGCCAGCGCTGTCACAGTGGCGGGATCGACCGCGCCGTGGTGAGCGATCGTGCCGTCGTAGTCGCAGGCGAGAACGTGGTAGCGCACGTCAGGCTTTCATGCAACTTTGGTGCCAGCCACGCATCGCCGCGGCCGGAAGCCTGGGCGGATTCCCCAACCGCCACGATTCCCCACAATCCGGCCACGCTGCGGCCACGATGACTTGATGACATGTGCCCGAACCGGGGGAGATGTCCATGTCGATCGAAAACACATTGCCTTCCTTTGCCGAACGCCTGCGCGAGTCGGTCTCGCTCAAGATGGCCGTGGTGGGTTTTCTCACTTTGCTGTTGCTGATCCCGGTGGCGATGCTGAGCGAACTGGTTTCGGAACGTTCCGAACTGCGTGCGACGGCTGCGGCCGACATCATGCGCGGCTGGGGCGGGCCGCAGCTCGTCGCCGGTCCGGTGCTCATGATTCCGGCGCGGGTGGCAAGCAGCGACGCGAACAGTCGCCGGGTGACAGACACACGCCTCAACGTGCTGCCGGCAGTCCTCGACGTCGACGCGACCCTGGATTCCGAGGTGCTCTACCGGGGCATACACGAGGTGCCCGTGTACCGTGCCAGGTTGCGCGTCACCGGTACCCTTCGCATCCCGGACGCCGCGGCGGCAGGCCCGTCACTGGATGAACTGTTTCGCGGCAATGCGTTCGTCGCGCTCGCGCTCTCGGACGCCGGCGCGACCCGTGCGGCACCTGTGCTGCGCATCGCAGGACGCGAAATCCCCTTCGAGGCCGCCGGCGCGCTGCAGCCGGGCTGGCCGCCGCACATGATCGCGCGCGTCGGCGACATCGTCGCTGCCGCCGAGCCGGGCGCCGAGCTGCCCTTCGAGATCGATCTCGATTTCGCCGGCGGCGAATCCCTGTACATGCTGCCGCTCGGCGACACCACGAACGTGACGATTCGTTCTGCCTGGCCTTCACCGAGCTTCACGGGCCGCTACCTGCCGCACGAACGGGAAGTCGGCGACGACGGATTCCTCGCGACGTGGAAGCTGTCGGGACTCGGCCGCCCGCTGCCGTCGGTGTGGCTCGACGGCACGGTCGACACGTCGATCGGCACGGAGTCGGCCGTCGGCGTCGAGCTGTTCAGCCCGGTCGACCTGTACCAGAAGACCCTGCGCGCGACGAAATACGCGGTCCTTTTCATCGGCCTGTCTTTCGTCGCCTACTTCCTGTTCGAGACGATGGGCCGGCTCCGGCTGCACCCGATGCAATACCTGCTGATCGGCTTTGCCAACGCGCTCTTCTACCTGTTGCTGCTCTCGCTTGCCGAGCACATCGGTTTCGGCGCGGCCTATCTCGCCAGTGCCGCTGCGTCCGTCGTACTGGTCGCCGGGTACAGCCGCAGCGTGCTCAGGGATACCCGGCGCGCCGGCGTGATGGCGGCGATGCTGGCCGGCCTTTATCTATTCCTCTATCTCGTGCTGCAGGCCGAGGATTACGCGATGCTGGCCGGCGCCGTCGGACTGTGGATCATCCTCGGGTCGATCATGTACCTGACGCGGCACGTCGACTGGTACCGGCCGCGCGGGAACTGAATTAGGGTGACAGTTACCCTATTTGCCACAAGGTAACTGTCACCCTAATTACGGGAACAGTGACCTGAATTAATCGGTCACGGTGATCGTGGTGCCGGCCGCGAAGCCTGCGGCCGCGGCGATCACCGCGTCGCGGCCGACGCGCGCCAGGCGCCGCTCGAGATCCTCGTAGGTCGACAGCTCGCCGTACCACAGCCACTCCGTCGCGAGCCGCTGCGTGAGTTCGTCGTTGCTTTGCGCGCCGCTCAGCCGGCGGCCGAGAAAATAGGCTTTCGCGTCCTCGACCTCGGTTTCGGTCGGCGGTTCGGACGCCAATCGCGCGATCTCCGCCAGCATCAGCGAGCGGAACCCATCGAGCTTGTGCGGGTCGACACCGCTCGCGAGCGTGACCCACGCGTTGTCGCCGTCGCTGCGATAGCGGGTCTCGATGTAATAGACGAGGCCGCTCTCACCGATCGCCTTCTTTCCGAGCCGGCCCTCGTAGCCGTGGCTCAGGATGTACAGGAGCAAACGCCACGCATCGGCGCCGGCCTCGCGCGGTCCCGGCGCTGCGGCGACGTAGCCGAGCTGAGCCTGTGCAACCGGCACGCCCAGCCGGATCGTCTGCGGCTCGCGCGGCAAAGCCCGCGCTACGCTGCGTTCGCCCGGGGCCGGCGCCGCATCGTCGAAGGCGGATTCCAGCCACCCGCGCGTCGCAAGGGGATCGAAATCGCCGGCGAGGGCGACGAGCACCGGCCGCGGCGCTGCTCCGTTCGCCGGCGCGGTTTCGAGCATCGCCGCGAACTCTTCCTCGAGCCGCCACTCGGGCAACAGCGAGGACGGCGCTTCCGCGCGCTCCACTTTGGCGCCGCCCAACGCGCGGCCGGCCGCTTCCACGGCTGCCCGCAGTTCCTCCGGCCGGACCGTGGAGGTGAACGACGCGTGCCCCGTGACGGGTTCGTCGGCATCCGCGCCCGCCGTGCCGGCCGCGTCCGTCACGACGCGCAACTGCACCGACGAGGACAGGTCGGAGGGCTGGAGCAGCACCGGCAGCCCGCCGGCCAGGCGCAGGACGGACGGTTGTGGCGCAGCGATGCGTCCGGGTGCCGACGCCGGCGCCGCCGCTATCGACAGCCCCGGCTCCTCCGCGGCGTTCGCACCGGCAGATGCCGTCACTGCCGGCGAGTTTCCGTCTGCCGCGCCGTCCCCCGGCAGGTACCACGCGATCGAACGCTGTTCGGGCTGCAGGTACCGGCGCGCCGTGCGCTGCACGTCGCCGGCTGTGACGGCACGCACGCGCGCGGGCAATTCGAGCAATACGTCGAGCGCACCGAGGCCGTCGAAGTAGGCAAGCTGGTGCGCGGCGTCTTCCGTCGTCTCCACGTCGAACGCGAGTTCGTCCAACACTTCGTCGATCGCAGCGTCGAGGACCTCGGGGGCCGCCACGAGCTCGCGTGCATCGCGGATGCGCGCTTCGATGGCGGACTCGACGGCGCCGGCTTCCGCGCCGTCCGGCGCGTAGCCCCCGACGATGAACACGTACTCCTGCGCACTCGGCGGATACCAGGTGGTCAGTTCGTCGGCCGCGCCGGCCAGCAGCGCGGTATCGCCGATTGGCGTGCCCCAGTCGTTCTGCAGGAAATTGGCGCCGGAACTCGCGCCGAGCATCGCCTGCAGTACGAGGAACGCAGCAAAGTCGGCGTTGTTCGCCGACGGCGCGCGGTACGCGATGCGGAACTGCGGGGAACCGGCGTCGCCGTTGATGACGATGCGGCGGACGCCGTCCTGGACGGGTTCCACCGTGCGCGGAAGCGGCGTCGGTTCGCGCCCTTCGATACCGCCGAACAGTTCGCGCGATGCGCTTGCGCACCGCACTGGCATCGAAATCGCCGACCACGACGATGACGGCATTGGCCGGGTGGTAGTGTTCCTCGTAGAACTCCACGACGTCGCTATGCTCGAGTTTCTCGATGTCGCTTTCCCAGCCGATCGTGTTGTTGCGATACGGATGTCCGAGGAAGACGGCGAAGTTCACCGCGTCGATGAGGCGCGTGCCGGGGTCGTTCTCATACATGTGCATCTCGGCGAGCACCGAGCCGCGTTCCGCCTCCATGTCGTCTGCGCGCAGCAGCAGCACCGACATGCGGTCCGCCTCGATCCGGAGCAGCAGGTCGAGATCTTCCTTCGGCACCGTTTCGAAGTAAGTCGTCTGGTCGATCCAGGTGTAGCCGTGCCACTCGCCACCCTCCGCATAGATTCGGCCGACGAGATCGGTACCCGGAAAATTCTCGGAATCGCGGAACGCCATGTGCTCGAGGAAGTGCGCAAGGCCGGTCTTCCCGGTCACTTCGTCGCGCGCGCCGACGCGGTACAGCATCTGTACGCTCGCAACCGGGAAGCGCCGGTCCTCGAGCAGGATTACCGTCAGGCCGTTGTCGAGGCGTTCGACGGAGGCGTTGCGCAGGTCGATCGCGGCGTGCGCGGAGCTCGTGACCAGCAGCAACAACTGCAACATCGTCGCGCCCATGGGGCGCTCCAACAGGCGCTCCAGCAGAATCGGCGTCACGCGCATGGCTCCTACACGCCGCCGCGGCGGAGCTTCAGCCGCAGGGTCTCGATTTCGTCCATGAGTTCCAGCACGAGCGCAACACCGGGCAGATTGAGGTCGAGGTCGCGCTGCAGCCGGCGTGCGCGGATCGCGCGCGCCAATGCAGCACCCGAGAAGCGCCAGGCCTCGGCATCCTCGCCTTCGACCTCGAGCACGCCTTCGTGCACGAGTTCGACCACCCATTCCGTCGAGGTCGCGCAGGCGCGGCAGACCTCGACCGTCGTCAGTTCCACCCGTTCGTCGATGACCAGCCCGGTCAGAGTTTCCTGTTTCACCATGGCTCAGGCTCCGAGGCGCTCACGGGGATCGTAGTCGAGTTCGCGCGCCATCTGCCGGTACAACTCCCGGGCCTTGTCGCTGTCCGCCGGCGGCACGGTGAGGTTGAGGACGGCGTAGAGATCGCCGGGCGACTTGCCGGGGATGCCGCGGCCCTTGAGCCGAAGCTTCCTGCCGCTGGTCGCGCCGGCCGGGATCGTGAGATCGACCGGTCCTGTCGGCGTCGGCGCCTGCACCTTGCCGCCGAGCGCCGCCTCCCAGGGCGTGATCGGCAGGTCGAGGTATACGTCTCGGCCTTCGACGGTGTACAGAGGATGTTCCGCGAACGCGATCTCGAGATACAGGTCGCCGGCCTGCCCGTCGCCGATGCCGGGCGAGCCCTGGCCGGAGAGGCGGATGCGCTGGCCTTCCCGCACGCCCTTCGGGATGCTGACCTTGAGATTGCGCTCGCGCAGGGCGACATGGCCAGACCCGTCGAGCCCCGGTTCGCGCAGCGTGATCGTGCGCGTCGCACCCTGGTAAGCGTCTTCGAGGTCGACCACGACCTTCGCATGGTGATCCTCGCCGCGCGCGCGAAAGCCGCCACGCCCCTGCGCACGAGCGCCGGCCGCGAAGCCGCCGCGGCCGAACAGGGATTCGAAGAAGTCGCTGAAGTCTGCGCCGGCGGGACCTTCGCCGCCGGCGTCGCGGGGCCCGCCGCGGATATCGAAACCGGCATCCCAGCCGGGCGGCGGCCGGAATTCCTGGCCGCTCTTCCAGTTCGTGCCGAGTTCGTCGTAACTCGCGCGCTTCTCCGGGTCGCGCAGCACTGCGTAAGCTTCGCCGATCTCCTTGAAGCGCGTCTCGGCGTCGGCTTCCTTGCTCACGTCCGGGTGATACTTGCGGGCGAGCTTGCGGTACGCGCGCTTGATCTCGTCCTGAGATGCGCCGCGTTCCACGCCCATGATCTTGTAGTAGTCCTTGTACTCCATCCGACTCCCCAAAACCGTATCATTCCACGGCATGAAAACACACTCGATCCGCATCGAGAAGTTCGGCGGGCCGGAGGTCCTCCGCTATGCGGAAACGGACCTGCCGGATCCCGGTCCCGGCGAAGCGCGCATCCGGCACAGCGCCATCGGGATCAACTTCATCGACACCTATCACCGCAGCGGCCTGTACCCCGTGCCGCTGCCCTCGGGTCTCGGCTCCGAGGCGGCCGGCGTCGTCGAGGCGGTGGGCGAGGGCGTGCGCGAAGTCCGGCCGGGCGAACGGGTTGCCTACACCGGTTCGCCGCCCGGCGCTTACGCGCTGTGCCGCAATTTCCCTGCCGCGCGGCTGGTGCCGTTGCCCGACGGCATCGACGATGTGGTGGCGGCGGCCGCTCTGCTCAAGGGACTCACGGCCTGGTACCTGTTGTTCAAGAGCTATGCCGTCAGGCCGGGCGACACGGTGCTCCTGCACGCGGCGGCCGGCGGCGTCGGCTCGCTCCTGAGCCAGTGGGCGCAGGCGCTGGGCGCGACAGTGATCGGCATCGTCAGTACCACGGAGAAAGCGAAGCTCGCGCGCGCGCAGGGTTGCGCACAGGTGCTCATGGCCGGCGATGCGGATATCCCGGGCAAGGTGCGATCGCTGACCGGTGGTGCGGGCGTCGCCGCGGTCTACGATTCCGTCGGGCGCGACACCTTCTTCCAGTCGCTAGCTTGCCTCAAACCGCATGGCGTGATGGTGAGCTTCGGCAACGCATCGGGGCCGGTCGAGCCCTTCGCACCAGCCGAACTCGCGAAACATCACTCGCTCTATTTGACCCGGCCGATCCTGTTCGACTTCATCGAGACGCGCGCCAAGCTGCTGGCCGCGAGCGGCGAACTGTTCAAGCGCCTCCTGGACGGCAGCCTGCGTGTGCAGGTCGGCCAGCGTTACGCGCTCGCCGACGCTGCGACGGCGCATCGCGATCTCGAAGGACGGAGGACGACCGGCTCGACGGTGCTGTTGCCCTGAGTCAGTTGCCCGGCAACACGACCCAGTCCGGATCCTCGAACTCACCGATGACGCGCACGTCCACGAACTCCGTTTGTTCCGCGATGATCCGCTGCACCTCGGCCGATGGCCGCGTTTCCATCGCGTCGCGCGCCGCCTTGGTCTCCCAGCTTGCGATCGCGAGCAGCCGGGTCGGGTCGCCGATCTTGCGATGCAGCCGCGTGCCGAGTGCGCCGGGCGCTTTCTGGATCAGGCGGCTCGCCCGCAGCCAGGCCGCGGCGTAGGCCTCCGCCGTGTGGCCGGGCTGCACGTCAACTTCGAAGACGAAGATCATTGCTTGCCGGCGAGGTCGGTCAGCACGAGGTACCAGTAATCGAGCGCGTTGTAGAAAGACTTTACCGGTACGCGTTCATTCAGGCCGTGCGTGAATTCGTCCTCCGGCCGGATGAACACGCCCATGATGCCGTAAGTGGGCATGCCAGCAATGCGCATGTGCTTGCCATCGGTCGCATAGGGCGCCATGGACGGGATGATCGGGATGTCGCCATGGATTGCATGCACCGCATCCGTGACCGCGGCCGTGACTTCCTCGTTGAGTTCCGATGCCGGACTTGCCACGGGATCGGCCAGGGTGACGATCTCGAGATCCGGGTTGCCTGCGACCTCGACCAATTTGTCGCGCACGGACTCCACCGGCACGCCGGGGAAGATGCGGCAGTTGATCGTTGCGGTCGCCGATTGCGGCAAGGCGTTCTCGGCGTGTCCAGCCTTCAGCATCGTGGCAACACAGGTCGTACGCGTCACGCCGACCTCGGTCGGCGCCGCGGCGAGGATCTCCTGCGCTTCCTCGTCGGTCGGATCCTTCGCGAACGCGCGCATTGCGCTGCCGACCGGTTCGGGCGCGAACGGCGCCGCGGCTTCGAAGTAGCCGCGCGTGATTTCATTGATCTGCGCCGGGAAGCGATATGCCCGGACCTTCTGCAGCGCGGCAGCGAGATCGTAAATCGCGTTGTCGTCGCGCGGCAGGGAGCTGTGGCCGCCCGGGTTGCGCGCGGTGAGTTCGAAGGTGGCGTAGGTCTTTTCGGCCGCCTGCAGCAAGTAGTAAGCCGGCTTGCCGTCGCTAGTCAGGACGCCGCCGCCGCCGTCGGCGTTCAGCACGTATTCCGCGTCCGTTAGCTCCCGGTATTCGTTCGCGAGCGCCTGCGTCGTTTCCATGAGCGTCTCTTCGTCGCCGGTGAAGCCGATGACCAGGTCGCGCACCGGCACGAAGCCTTCGCGCTTGAGCCGTAGGAAGGTCGCGGTCAGCTCGGTGACGCCGAACTTGTCGTCGACGCTGCCGCGCCCGTAGAAATAGCCGTTCTCCTCGACGAGCGTGAAGGGATCGCGCTCCCAGTCGGAGGGAATCGCGTCGACGACGTCCATGTGCGCGATCAGGAGGATCGGCTTTCGGCCCGACGACCCGTCGCCGCGGTAGCGCACGACCAGGGATGCCGCTTTCTCGCCGGTGGACAGCGTCTGGCGGAGCACGTGCACATCGTCCTCGTCGAAGCCACCTGCGTGAAACTGTGCCGCGAGATACTCGGCCACTTCCGGCACCTTGCCGTGTCCCGCGGCCGAACGGATCGAGATGATGTGGCGGTAGATCTCCAACGCCTGCTGCTGGTAATCCTTCGTGTAGAAGCCGGCTTCATCCGCGCGTGCGGCCACAGCGGCGAGGGCGAGTGCGACACAGACGGTTTTTGACGGGTTCATTTCGTTCCTGCGCGGGTTTTTCGCGGAGCCTAGCACAGCGCCGGGCTTGCCTGGCCGCGGCACGGTGCCCTGTTCCTAGCGGCCGCTCACAATCGAAATCGTTGCGGCATCCAGGCCGGCGGCGGATGCCCGCAGCCGGATCGTGCCTGCCGTGCCCGGCGTTGCACGCACGATTGCGAGTGCGAGGCCGTTGAAAGCGGGGCGGTCCGGTGACGGGAAAGGCACGAAGCTCGTCGGGTCACCGTTGTCGGTGGCGGCGATTTCACCGGGCCCGTCGATTTCGAAAGAGAGAAGATTCGACGCGCGCGGCGCCAGGCGTCCTTCCGCGTCGACGATGCGCACGCTCACGAACGCGAGGTCCCTGCCGTCCGCTGCGATTCGTGCGCGGTCTGCGGTGAGTTCGATCGCTGCCGGCGGGCCCGCCGTCTGCACCGACGCCCGCGCCCACTCCCTGCCGTCCCGGTAGGCCACGACCTCGAGTTCGCCCGGCTCGTATTCCACGTAGTCCCAGCGCAGCCGGTACTGGTAGGGCGCTTTGGTCTGGCGGCCGAGCGATGCGCCGTTCAGAAACAACTCCGCCTCGTCGCCGGAGGTGAAGACATGCACCGGCGTCACGAGGCCTGCGCGTTCGGGCCAGGTCCAGTGCGGCAGTATGTGCGCCATCGGCAGCTCGGGCCGCCAGCGCGACTGGTACAGGTAGAAGCGATCCTTGGGAAAACCCGCGAGATCGACGATGCCGAAATAGGAACTCCGCGACGCATAGTAGGGCGTCGGTTCGCCGAGGTAGTCGATGCCGGCCCATACGAATTCGCCCGCGCCCCAGGGGTGCTGGTCGTGCATCGAGAACGACAGGTCCGCCGAGGAGCCGAAATCGGCCGCGTGCAATTCGTAGGCACTGACCTGGCCGCTGGCGGCGTCGCCGCCGATGCCCGGCCGCACGGGTCCGCTGATGCTGCCGGACACGGGGAACAGGTATACGCCGCGGCTGCTCACCGCGGCAGCGGACTCGCTGCTGAAGATCACCTTGTCCGGGAATTGCCGCCGGAAAGCGGGGAAATCGCTAGGCAGCGTCCGGATGCCGACGCCCTGGTAGTTCAGGTTGATCACGTCCATCGTGGCGGGCAGCGGCGAGTCGGCATTCGCCCAGTTCATCGCCGTCGTGACCGGCCGCGTGGGGTCCTCCTCGTGTGCGATCGCGACGAGCCGGGCGGCGATCCCGGCACCGGATTCGCCGGTCATCTGCTCGCCGACTTCGTTGCCGACACTCCACAGGATCACCGAGGGATGGTTGCGGTCGCGGCGCAGGAAGTTGCGCAGGTCGGCCTCGTGCCAGTCGTCGAAGATGAGATGGAAGTCGGATGGCGTCTTCTGCCGCTGCCACACGTCGAAGATCTCGTCGACCACCAGGAAGCCCATCCGGTCGGTCAGCTCGACGAACGCGGGCGCCGGCGGATTGTGGCTCGTGCGAATTGCGTTCACGCCCATGTCCCTGAGGATCTCGAGCTGCCGTTCGGCGGCGCGCCGGTTGAAGGCGGCGCCGAGCGCGCCGAGGTCATGGTGCAGGTTGACGCCCTGCAAAGGCACGCGGATGCCGTTGACGAGCACGCCGCGGTCCGCGTCGAAGACCAACTTGCGGATGCCGAATACCGTGTCGTAGACGTCCAGTGTCGCGCCGCCCTGCGCGAGCGTCGTGACCGCGACGTAGAGTTCGGGCGATTGCGCCGGCGCTGGCCCCCACAATCGCGGTGCGCGGATCGCGAGCGTGTCGCGCAGCACGGCGGAATCGCCGGCCGGGACCTGCACGCGTTGTACGCCGGAGCGGGCCTCGGCCGCGCCGCGCGCGCCGTTGTTGTCGAGCGCGTAGACCTGCGTCTCGACCTCGATCGACGCGTTTGCCTCGCCGTCGTTGTCGATCGTGACCGCGAGCTCGACGGTGGCCCCGTCTCTGGAGACCTCCGGGGTTGTGACGAAGCTGCCCGAGTACGCCACGTGCACCGGGCCCGTCTTCACGAGCCACAGGTCCCGGTACAGGCCGCCGCCCGGGTACCAGCGCGAGGACGCGGGCGGGTTCTCGAGCCGGATGGCGAGCTGGTTCGCTGCGCCCGGTCGCAGGTACGGCGTCAGGTCGAGCTGCCAGGAGTTGTAGCCGTAGGGCCAGCCGCCGACCAGCCGGCCATTCAGCCAGACCGCGGCGTATGCCATGGCGCCTTCGACCTCGAGGAAGATCGACCGTCCGCGGTCCGATTCGGCGATGTCCAGATCCCGGCGGTACCAGCCGGTGCCCCAGCTCGGCAGGCGGCCCATGCCGCCGTGATCGCCCGTTTCGATGAAGGGCCCCGCGATGGCCCAGTCGTGCGGCAGCGCGACCTCGTCCCAGTCGCCATCGTCGAAATCCTCGCGGACCCAGGGCAGTTCGCCGCCGGGGTTCCCCGGCGGCCGTTCGTGGCGGCGTTCGGCCGGCGTGAGGTAGCGATTGGCGGTCGGCAGGATCCAGGGTTTGAGCAGGTCGTAACGGAGTTCGGCGCCGGCCGGGTCGCCGTGCCGGAAGCGCCAGCCGCTGTCGAGCAGGATGCGCTCGCGCGCGGCCGGCCCGGATATCCCGGCCGCCGGCTCCGCGGCCCAGGCTCCGGCCGCGGGCAGCAGCGCGGCGAGCAGCAGCCCTGCGGCGAGAAGGCGTCCCGCCCCCGCGCCTCGGGCCCGCCGCTCCTGGTTGCGCATGATCCTCCCCCGGCACCGGCCGTCGTCGATTCGCCGACCATAGGCGAAGGGTCGGAGGAGGTCCACGTTGCGGCGAGTCTGGCCTATAATCGCCCCTCGACGCACGCCGCCACTGGGCCGGCGCAGCCGTCGCGGGGGAGCAACCGGATCGGGCAACGCGCAATGACCGCGTACGATCCGTCGGGAGAGCGATTTGTTCGGGAGCGGCATCATTCGCAAGCGAGCGGGAATCCGTTGTGTAGCCTGTTTCGGCGTCGTGCTGTCGTGCGCGGCCAATCCGGCCGTCGCCACGGAAAACTGGTTTCCCGTGCGCACGCACAATCCCTTCCTGCAGATCTACGGCCTGCCCCTGTTCCAGGGCGCCGAAGTGCTTGCGCCGTCGGACTGGGCGTGGCAGTCGACGCTCGACATCGCCAATCATGCGGACGAATCGAGCGACGGCGGCGAGACCGTCACGCTGGATGGTGAAAGCTATTACCTAAACTTCTCGCTGCGGCACGGGATCACGAACTGGCTGGAACTCGGTGTCGATGTTCCGCTGACTGCGCACGCGGACGGGATGCTCGACAACGCGATAGAGGACTGGCACGACCTGTGGGGCATGAGCAATGCCAAGCGCGAGGGGCCGCCGAACGTACTCGAGTTTCACTATGCCGGCGCGGGCGTCGAGCCCTACACGCTCGACAGCGGCGCCGCCGGACTCGGCGACATCCGCTTGCATGCGGCCGTGCCGGTTCGGCTCTCGACACTCGGTACCGGTGACGCCCTGTCCGTGCGTGCCGGCGTGAAGCTGCCGACCGGCGATGCGGACGAACTGCTCGGCAGCGGTGCGGTGGACACCTATGTCGCCGTCTACTATTCCGGTGCGAGCGTCTTCGGCGTCGACCGCCTCGGCCTGTCGGCGCACGTCGGTGTCCTGAGGACCGGCGACAGCGACCTGTTCGCCGCGATCCAGGAAAACACGGTGCCGTTCGGCGGCTTTGCGGCAAACTGGCGTTTCACGGAGCGCCTGCACGCGAAAGCAGCCATGTACGCGCAGGGCAACTATGTCGACAGTGCGCTCAACGAACTCGGCAGCTCGCTGCAGCTCATCGTCGGCGGCGACTACCGCTTTGCCGGCAACGGCATGTCGTTGTCGTTCGGCGTCGTCGAGGAGCTGTTCTCGGACGCCACCGTGGATTTCGCGATCCAGATCTCGCTGCGTCACGATCTGGGCGACGGAGCCTGAGCCTTGCCGAAGTCGCAAACTATAGCGCGAGTTTCTTCCGGCCGGCTTCGCCGGTACTGCCTGCTCGCCGCGCTGTTCGCGCTCTCGGCCGGCGGTAACGCGGCGGCCACCGAGTCCGACGTGCAGTACCTGCCCGTCCCCGAGCCGCCGCTGCACTGCTGCGAACTCGGCGCGACGGGCTTTCTCGCCGACCCCACGCTCAACGCGGAAGCGAACCTGCTGTCACTGCGCTTCGACCAGGAGGCGAAGGACCGCGACGGGCTGTGGCGCGACACCGCCTACTTCATGGGCTACCAGTTCGCGGCCGTTGCGATCCTGTACGCGATGCCGGAGGACGTCACCGGCTGGAGCGCCCAGGACAAGCAGGATTACAGCATGTCGAAGTGGTGGCACAACATCACCGAGCCCACCATGGACTCCGACGACTTCTATCTCAACTGGGTGGTGCACCCGTACTGGGGCGCGTCCTACTTCGTGCGCGCGCGCGAGCGCGGCTATTCGAACATCCAGTCCTTCTGGTATTCGGCCCTGCTTTCAACGATGTTCGAGTTCGGCGCGGAAGCCCTGGCCGAGGAACCGTCCTACCAGGACCTGGTGCTGACGCCGGCGCTCGGGTCCCTGGTCGGCGCCTGGTTCATGCACGTGCGTGAAGGCGTGCGCGAACGCACCGACCTGCGCGGCTATCGCTCGACGGGGGACAGGCTGATCTGGGTGCTGACCGACCCGCTCGGCATCCTGAACCAACAGATGGACAAGCTGTTCGGCGTTGACGCAGACGTGACGCTGCGCCCCTTCATCGCCACGTCCCTGCCGTTCGAGGACCCGTACGCACGGCCTTACGCCGGCGCCGCCGATGAAGTCGTGGGCCTGAACCTTAAGCTCAACTGGTAATCACGCCGGCCGGCGCAATTCCGATCCGTCGCTACGGCAGGCAAGCAACCGTTTCGCAGCAGCGCTGCTAGACTGCGTCGATGTCCAGCCCCCTGCCGCACTATGCCGACGTGCCCGCGCTGCTCGCGGCGCGGCGCCCGGTGCAGCCGGTCTACTGCATCCATCCGCGAGCCTATACCGCCGCGGCATCAGCCTTCGTCGCCGGATTCCCGGGCCGGGTGCTGTACGCGGTCAAGGCCAACGATCATCCCCGGGTGCTCGGACTCTTATACGAGGCAGGCGTCCGGCATTTCGACTGCGCGTCCCTGCCGGAGATCGAAACGGTCACCCGCCTGTGCCCGGGCGGCACCTGCTATTTCATGACGCCGGTGCGGCTGCGCGGCGCCGCGGCAGCGGCCCAGGACGAGTTCGGCGTGCGGTATTTCATGATCGATCACGCAAGCGGGCTCGCGCCGCTCGCGGCCGAAATCGACATGGCCTCGTCGGTGATCTTCGCCCGCATGGCCGTGCACCATGCCGCGGCGATGACCGATTTGTCGGTGCGCTTCGGCGCTCCGCCGGACGACGTCCCGCAACTCCTCGCGGCGATTCGCGACGCCGGTGCGGAACCGGCGCTCGCTTTCAATGTGGGTTCCAACGTCTCGAAGCCGGATGCGTATCGCTATGCGATCGGGGTCGCGCGCGAGGTGCTCGGCCGGCTGCCGTTTCGCGTGCGCCTCGTCGATATCGGCGGCGGCTTCCCGCTGTCCTATCCGGGTTTCGAGATGCCGCCGCTCGATGCCTATTTCGCTGCGGCGCGGGAAAGCATCGCGGGGCTGCCGCTCGCCACGGGCGGCGAGGTGCTCGCGGAACCGGGCCGGGCGCTTGCCGCGCCGGGGCTCTCCGCCATCGTCGAAGTGCTGCTGCGCAAGGACGACCGGCTGTTCCTCAACGACGGCATGTACGGCATCTTCTGGGAGCTGCGCTTCAAGGGCCACGAACGCTTTCCGGTGCGCTGCTACCGCGACGGACGGCTGCACGCCGGCGCGACCGTGTCCTTCCGCTTGTACGGGCCGACCTGCGATTCCTCCGATGCGCTGCCCGGCCCGGTCGAGTTGCCGGCCGACGTGCGGCCGGGCGACTACCTCCAGTTCGGCCGCATCGGCGCGTACAGCCTCGCTGGGCGCACCAACTTCAACGGGCACTACAGCGAAGACATCGTGAGCATCGGCGACGACCTGCCGCCGCAGCGCTGATCGCGCGCTGTCAGTCGATGAAGGACCTGCCGTCGAGATTGCGGCGCACTTCGTCGGGCAGCTCGAGATCCAGGTGCTGCGCGATCGACGGCAGGATGTCGACGATGCCGGGCAGGCTCCGGAAGTTATCGTTCAGGTGCTCGCTGTTGGTCACGATCCAGGTCGTGCGCTCGCGCTCGGTCTGTTCGCCGTGCTCGCGGCCATCGACCGCGTCGCGGCCGTGGTCGGTGGTGACGATGATGAGCCAGTCCTCGTCTTGCTGCGCCTCGCGCGCCCGGACCGCATCCCAGATGCCGCCGACCAGTGCATCCATCACCCGTACGGCGGCTTCGAACTCCGGGCCATCGCCGAAGCGATGCGCGACGTCGTCGGTGTACTGCAGGTAGACCCAGGACAGGTCGGGACCTTCCGCCGCGATATAGCGCGCAGCTTCCGCCGCGACGGCGGCGTCGATGTCGGCGATGAATTCGTCAAGTTCCGGATCGAGGCTTTCGTGCGGGTAACGTTTCGTGTCGAGCTCGAGGCCGTCGTAGGCATAGTCGATCTTGTGTCCGCCGGCGGCCTCGAGGCCGTCGCCGACGAGCTTCGTGCGGTTGTCGGTCCAGGTTGAGAAGATCGCCGTCCTGAGCGCCGGGTCGTCGTGCTTGGCGATGCGGAAGATGTCCCAGTAGCGGTAGTCGGGTGCCGCGACGTCGTTGTCATAGACGTTGTGCTTGTTCGCCCAGGTGCCGGTGATCAGGCTCTGGTAGCCGATCGCCGACACGGTCGGGCTGTCGCTCGCGCCGCCCGCCTCACCGCCGACATAGGCGCGCGCATAGCCGCTGCGGGCCGCGATCGAGGCTAGTGCCGGCGTCTCGACCGACTCGATGACATCGGCCGGGATGCCGTCGACGATGACAAAAACTGCCTTCGGCGTCGCTGTACCCGTGTCCGCCGCCGCGGGGGCGCCGGCGCAGATTGCCAGCAGCAGGACGGCAGGGATCAGGTGATTTGGCCGGTGGGTCATGGAGTCATTCCTGGCAGCGATTCAGATCGACGACTGCGGGCGAATCGGGCTGCCGTCGAAGAAGCGGGTGAGGCGCAGCTCGCGCAAATCGAGGCCCGAATCCGTGCCGGTGAGCAGCCCGGCGATAGCGAGGCCCGCGCCGGGCCCGATGCCGAAGCCGTGGCCGCTGAATCCGGTGGCGACGAAAAATCCGGAGATCTCCGTACTATCGATGACGGGGACGATGTCGGGCGTGGACTCGATCATGCCGGCCCATGTTTCCACGAACTCGATCCCTGCGAGCGCGGGGAAGACCGTCGCGAGATCGCGCCGCAGCGCTTTCAATGCGCGCCGGCCCGGCGCGGGGTCGAGTACGCGGTTCGATTCGAACGGCGAGGGCCGGTCGAGGTCCCAGCGCACCGGCATGCGCAGTTCGTCGATGAAAGCGCGGCCGAACGACAGCTGCACGATGCGCCAGTCCTGTTTGAGCGCCGGCAGGAACCGGGAAAACCAGCGGAAAGAGGAGGGCGTGACCAGGTGGTCGAGGATCGCGCCCGGCGCCACCGTGTATCCGCCGTCCTCGCGGCGGCGGATGCCGAGCCGTTCGTCGAACAGGTTGCCGTCCAGCAAGTGCGGCCCCGGCGCCGTGCGGGCGACGGTGCCGCGCACCCGGAGCTGCGGCAGCGCGATGCCGACGGAGCGGCAGAAGGTCGAAGTCCACGCGCCGCCGGCGCACAGCACGGTCGAGGCGCGGATTCGGCCATGTTCCGTGACCACGCCCGCGACGCGACCGGCTTCGAGGTCGAGACCGCGCACGGCGCAGCCCGTCAGGACGCTGCCGCCGCGGTGTTCGACGGCGCGCGCCAGCGCCGGCGTCGCGAGATGCGGTTCGGCGCGCCCGTCGCTCGCCGTGTACATCGCGCCAGCCCAGGGCACACCGGCGCCGCTCACTCTTGCGGCGAACGCGGCGGGGCCGAGGATTTCGGTATCGATGCCGTAGTCGCGTGCGCTGGCGACCCAGGCTTCGTAGCCCGCCAGCTCCCGCTCGCTGCGTGCCGCGAAATAGCAGCCGCCCTGGCGGAAGCCTACGCTCTCGCCGATGTCAGCTTCGAGGCTGCGCCAGATCCGATTGGCGGATATTGCGATCGGCAGCTCCCGGAGATCGCGGCCTTGCTGGCGAACCCAGCCCCAGTTGCGGCCCGATTGTTCGCCGGCGACGTGGCCTTTTTCGCAGACGACGACGTCGATCCCGCGTTGCGCGAGAAACCATGCGGTGGAGATACCGACGATGCCGCCGCCGATGACGACGACGTCGCTCTGGCGGGGCACCGCTTGCGGCGCTACGACCGGGCGGTCCCAGGTTTTCCTGACGACGGAGGCCTGCACGCGGCGCCGGTCATCCGCCCCGGTGGCTGCCGACGCGCGCACGCACGTAGTTGCGGATGTCGAGGCTCCAGTCCTCCATCGGCCCGTAAAAGCCGCTCGAGAACACGCTCGAGCCCATGCCGCGCTGCACGCTCTCGCAGATCTCCCAGTCCTGGCGGTTGACGAGGTCCCAGAATTCCACGGCATCCGACGGATCGAAATCGTCCTTCGCCATCTCGTCCGGGTGAAACAGGAACTCGCAGACGATGTCGGTGCGCCCCGGCGCGCGCGGCCACAGCGTGAATGTCGCCGCGTGGTCCATCGACAGGCTCAGCATCAGGTTGGGATAGATCAGTTCGCCCTTGTGCCGGATCTTTTCGTTCTCGTCGAGTCCCGGGAACGGCGCGCGCTTGGTGGTGCCCGTGAACGTAAAGGTGTCCGTGCCTTCCTTCTGCGGGATGCCGGCCTCCCAGTCGAGCTCCGCACCGCCACGGATGCGGAAGGCCGGCACGATCGTGCAAAGCTCGGGGTGTACGCCGGCGCAGTGATAACACTCGTTGTAGTTCTCGAGGATTACTTTCCAGTTGGCGGCGACGGCATAGTCGATGCGCCAGCCCGTGCGGAGTTCCGTGAGCGGGTAGCGCCGTATGCGGTCGGCGGAAGCTGCGAGCATGTCGGCGAGGCTTTGCGTGCCGGGCACGAGGCGCACGAACACGAACCCGCCCCAGGTGTCCAGTTCCGCCTGGTGCAGCCCGAAGCCGGACTTGTCGAACTCTAGGTGCGGCGTGCTGAACAGCTCGCCGTTCAGCCGGTAGTTCCAGGAGTGATAGGGGCAGCGGATGCCGGCCTGGAATCGCCCTGTCCGTTCCTCCGTCGTCGGGCTCGGCACGAGTTCCGAGCCGCGGTGCCGGCAAACGTTGTGAAAGGCATGCATCTCGACGTCGCGCACGAGCAGGATGCTGTCGCCGAGTATGTTGACCAGCCGATAGTCGCCTTTCTCCTCGAGACCCTCGACGCGGCCGGCGCAAAACCATTCGCGCCGGAATATTCGTTCGCGTTCCGTCTGCAAATGCACGTCGTCCAGGTACCAGGTACCTGGCAACGTTTCCTCGAGCCTGTGTCGTTCGGTGTTCATGTATGCTTCGGCCAATTCAAACCGACCGGCGCGCAACCCGTCTCATGCGACCCGTCCCGTCTTGCAGGGCCAGGATCCGGCCAGCACGCATTATGCGGTAGCCGTAAGCCATGCGAAACGACGTCATCGTCATCGGCGCCGGCCACAACGGCCTCGTGGCCGCGGCCTATCTCGCCCGGTCCGGCCGTCGCGTGCTGGTGCTCGAGCGCCGCCCTGTCGTGGGCGGATGCGCCGTCACCGAGGAGGTCGACCCGGAGCGGGCGCCGGGCTGCCGCGTGTCCACCGCGTCCTACATCGCGAGCATGTTTCGGCCGACCATAATTCGGGACCTGAAGCTCGCGGACTTCGGGCTCCGGATGGTCGCGTGCGATCCCGGCGTGCAGGCCGCGTTTCGCGAGGACGGCGGGGCCGTTGCCGCCTGGTGGTCCGACGAGCGCCGGATGCGTGCGGAACTCGAACGGATCGCCCCGCGCGACGTCGAGCGCTTCTTCGAAACGGAAAAGAAACTGAAGCAGCTGGCCGCGTACCTGCAGCCTTTCTTCCTCGAGCCGCCGCCGGACGTGCACGCCCGCGGGTTCGACCGCCTGCGCGAGGGACTGCGAATGTGGCGCCGCTTTCGCGGGATCGGCGGCGACGAGGTGGCGGCGCTCACGCGCTTCCTCACCGGTTCGCTCGGCGATTTCCTCGACCGGCACTTCGAGTCGGACAAACTGAAACGGCTGATCCTGTCCAACAGCCTGTATGGCAAGCACGGCGGGCCCTACCAGCCGGGTACCGCGATGGGGCTGTTGTTTCACCTGTTGTCCGGCGGCGATGCAGATCAGCAGGCCTGGCAGGGACACGTCATCGGCGGCATGGGTGCGATCACCCAGGCGCTTGCCGGCGCCTGCGAGAGTCTCGGCGTCACGATCCGCACGAACGCGCCGGTGCGGCAGGTGAACGTCGAGGGCGGCACATCGACGGGCGTCACGCTCGACTCCGGCGAGGTGTGCGATGCGCCGATCGTGGTGTCGAATGCCGATCCGAAGCGGACTTTCCTGACGCTGGTCGCGGCCGCGGAACTGGACGCGGAATTTCGCCGTGACATCGCGAACATCCGCATGGACGGGCCGGCCGGCAAGGTCAACTTCGTGCTCGGCGAGGAACCGCGGGTGCGAGGCATGCCGCCGGAGCGCACCCGACCGGAGCGTTCGCTGTTCACGCTGATTCCAACGCTTGACGAAGCGGAAGCAAACTACAATGCAGCGCGCGCGGGCCGGATGCCGGAGCGGCTGTGGGTGGATTGCGTGCTTGCGTCCAATGTCGACGACACGCTGGCGCCCGCAGGCCGGCACATGCTTACCTGCTTCGTGCAATACCTTCCGTACCGCCTGCGCGAAAGCTCCTGGGACACCGAGCGCGAGCGCCTCGGCGACACGGTCACCGCGATCATCGGCGAATACGCGCCGAATATGCCGTCGTCGGTCATCGCACGCTACGTGCTGTCGCCGCCCGACCTCGAAGCGCGCTTCGGCATCACCGAAGGCAACATCTTTCACGGCGACATCGCGCTCGAACAGATGTTCTTCATGCGGCCGTTGCCCGGCTGGGCGAACTATCGCACGCCGATCGCGAACCTGTATCTCTGTGGCGCCGGCACGCATCCCGGTGGCGGCGTCACCGGCGCCCCCGGCTACAACGCCGCCCGCCGGATTCTCGCGGATACGTAGCGGCGGGCCACGACAGCAACCAAGGCGGCGCGTTGCCGGGGCTGGTCGTCTCGCCGGGAAGATCTAGCGCGTTGCCGGGGTGGCCGTCTCGCTCAAGCCTGCGCGACGTCCCTGTCGCGCAGGCATCGTGCTCCGCGACCTTTGGCGTCCTGCGTCGGTCGCTGCGCACGACGCTCGCCGGCCACCCCGACACCGCGCCAGGGACTTCTAGGCGGCCGGGCGAGGAGGTCTCTTCGACCGAAGTAAAGCGCAGGCGAGCAAAGCGAGCCGAGCCATGAGGGAGAAGAGCCTCGAGCGCGGCCGCCCTGCGATCCGGAGTGCGAGACGGCCACCCCGGCAACGCGTCGGACCTTCCCTGCGATCCGGATTGCGTGGTGCGCCGCCGCTACTCGAAGTAACGGGACAAGGCCTTGAGGAACTCGTACTCGTCGATGGCGTGCCGGCCGACGGGTTTGGGTTGCGCACTCCACATGGCGACGACGAGGTCGCGATCGGGATCGACGAACACGTACTGGCCGAAGATGCCTTCGGCCGCAAAGCTCCGCTCATGCAGCGGCCAGAGCATGTAACCGTAGGCCACGGTCTGTCCGTCGACGACTTTCGGCGAGCTCGCTTCCGCGATCCAGCCTTCGGGCAGGACCCGTTCGCCGTCGAGCACGCCGTCGTTCAGCAGGAACAGGCCGAAGCGCGCGAAGTCGCGCAGCGTGGCCGACAGTCCGCTGCCGCCGACTTCGAGACCGCCGGGCGATTCGAGCCACCAGTTCGCATCGGCTTGCATGCCGGCCCGCGACCAGATTTTCTCGGACAGGTACTCCGCGACCGGCTTGCCGACCGCGGCGCGAACGAGCGCCCCGGCGACGTGCGTTTCACCGGTGCTGTAGTTCCAGCGCGTGCCGGGCTCGGCGGCGCGCGGCAGCGAGGCCATCAGTTCGAGGATCGCGCCGGGTTCCTGAGCGATCTGCAGCTCGAGCATGCGGCGCCGGTCGGACTTCGGGTCCGTGTAGGTCTCGTTCCAGGCGACGCCCGAGCACATCTGCAGGAGGTGCCGAACGGTAACGCCGTCGTAGGCGCTGCCCTTGAATTGCGGCAGGTAGTCGACGATCGGGTCGTCGATGGATCGGATATTACCGTCGTGGATCGCCGCGCCGATCAGCGTCGACGTGATCGACTTGACGATGGACATCGACATCCAGCGCGTATCCGGCCCGTTTCCGAACAGGTATTGCTCGAAACGGATCGTGCCATCCGCGACGATCAGGATGCCGCTGACGCGGTTCAGCGACAGCACGTCATACAGGTCGAAAGTCTCGTTGCCGACGGTGAATCTGAAATCCGACATCGGTGTCGGGTCCGCCGGCAGCGGCTGCGGCGTGCCGTGGCGCACGGTGCGGACGGGAAACAGGCGGTCGATATTGCGAAACGTATTGACCTGGATGTCCGGGTAGAGGGTGCCATCGTAGATCTCGCGAACGCCGCCGATCGTTTCGCCGGCATGCCGGTACGGAGCCTCTTCCGCCGCTGCGGTCAGCGAGTACAACACGGCGACGGACAGCAAGGCGGCGAGTTCGACATGACGTGACACGGCATGGCTCCGGCGGGACAAGTGGTGAGGTTCACGGAAGCATACTATGATCGCCCGCTTGCACAGACCACCGTATTCGCGCAAGCCGCATTTCGACGCATGGGCCTGAGACTACCGACCGTGATCGCCACTTCCGTGGTGCGCGGCAGCCGGCAGGGCGAGAGTCACGGCGGCATCTATCTCGTCGATTTCCAGGCGCAGAGTGGACGCCAGGTCGTCGACTGGAATACGAGCAAGATCGATTTCTCCGGCCGCGGCGCGGATCGCGGCCTGCGCGGCATCGCCTTCGACGGCGAAAATGTCTGGATTGCGGCCAGCGACGAGCTGTTTCGCTACGACCGGGACTTCCGGATCGTCGATTCGTTTCGCAACCGCTACCTCAAGCACTGCCACGAGATCTGCGTCTTCGAAGGACACCTGTTCCTGACCTCGACCGGGTTCGACAGCCTGCTCGCCTTCGACCTGGCGCAGAAACGTTATGCCTGGGGCTTCTGCCTGCAGAAGATCTACGGCAGCTGGGGCGGTTACGCCTTCGACCCGCGCACGGATCTCGGGCCGGCGCCGGTGAACGATTTCCACATCAACATGGTGCACGTCGACGACGGCGGCATTTTTCTGAGCGGCCTCAACAGCAGCGCCTTGCTGCACCTGAACGGGAAGCGCGAGGTCAGCATCGTCTGCGAACTTCCGGCGGGTACACACAACGCACGTCCCTGGCAGGATGGCGTCCTGTTCAACGACACGGCCAATGAGTGCCTGCGATACGTGTCACGCAAGGGGCACGAGAAAGCGTTCCGGGTCCCGACTTACGACGAATCGCTGATCGATTTCGCCGGCGTCGAAGACTCCGCTGTCGCGCGGCAGGGCTTCGGCCGCGGACTTGCGACCTGGATGGATCGCTTCCTGTTCGCCGGCTCCTCACCCTCGACGATCACCCTGTACGACCTGGCGGCGAACCAACGCGTCGGCAGGGTCAACCTGAGCATGGACATCCGCAACGCGATCCACGGACTCGAGGTCTGGCCTTACTGAAGCTCCTGCGGCGCGGGCGCCGCCGGCGCGAGCCGCTGGATGCGGAAATTGGAGACCTGGAACCGGTAGCCTGCCGCATCGACCAGCGCATCGGTCGGCGCATGCTCGCCGTAGGCCGGGCCGCCCCAGGACACGAAGGTCCGTACGGCATGGCCGAGTTCCGCCGCGAACCGTTCCTGCGAACCCAGCACTTCGGCACGCCTGTCGTCCGCGCTCATCCCGGCTATGGGTCGGTGACTGCGGGCATGGCTCGCGATCACGTGCCGGCCATCCAGCGAGCGGATCTCGTCCCAGGACAGCGCGTAGCGGCTGTCCTCGTATTCGCGGGTGTCCATTTCGATGCCGTGCGCCAGCGCGTAGTCGAGCTGCCCGGCGACCGGCGCGTCGACGAATCCCGTGATGACGAAGAACCAGCCGGTGAGTCCGTGTTGCTCGAGCAGCGGGCGGATGACGTCGTAGCCGTTCCGGTAGCCCTCGTAGAAGGCGAGGATCACGCCCGGCCGGTCCTTGTGCCAGCGGCCGCTCGCGAGATACCGCTCGAGGTCGGCTTCGTCGACGGGCGCGAAGTGGCGTGCGCAGTGCGCAAGCTGGCGTTCGAATTCTGCGCGCCGGCGTGCCGGCGTGTTGTGGAAATTGACAGCGCGCAGGAGCGGCTTGTCAGCCAGCAGGCCGGCGATCATGGCGCTATCTGCGGCGAAGGTCTGGCGAAGATCGTTCACCTGCCGCCCGCCTCGAAATCCGCGAGCGCCAGCAGCTCGACCAGGTTGGCCGCGTCGTACTCGGTCATCTCCCGCTCGAGTTCCGGCAGCAGCGCGGCATAAGCACGGTATGCGGCGGCGAGAGCCTCGTTGTCATCTGTCGGCGCGAAAGCGGCCGGTACACCGGTGCTGCGCGCAGCGAGGTCCTCGCACGCGAGCAACATCGGTATGCCTTCCTCGGAATAGGCGCGTGCCTCGATCCGGCCGAGCTCCGCGAACAACTGCTCGGCTGCGGGCACGGCCGCCAGTCGTTCCGCCAGTGCCAGCGCGGGCAGCTTGGCCAGACCGGCGGCCGTCAGGACCTGCAAAACAAAACGGCGGTCGATCACCGGGACCGACCGCCGTCATCGTCACGATTGGCGGCAGACAAGCGCCGAATCGTCCCCCTCTAACCCCCCCAGCTCTTCCTGAAGCTGACGCCCATTTCCAGCGGGCGGGCGACGTACTGCCGCTCGAGGTGCGGCCGGCCTTCCGCGGTCTGGGCAGCTCCCCAGTCCATCTGGCCGGTACCGTGCGTGTACCCGGCCCGCTCGTCGGTTAAGTTGTTGATGAAGATCGAAGCGTCCCAGGTTTCGCCCTGCAGGCCGAAACGCAGGTCGCCGATCGTGTAGCCCGGATTCGTCAGCTGCGGGTTCGGACGTTCAAGCGGCGACGCCGGTTCCAGGGTGTTGAAAGAATCGTCCTGGAAGGACCACTGCGTGCGAACGTAGCCGTTGTCGGCACCGAACCAGCTCAAGGGCATGTGATACTCGGCCCAGGCCGCGGCCTTCAGCTCGGGCACGAGCGGCAGGCGCAGTCCGTCGACCAGATCCATCGTCCCGTCGTTGTTCAGGTCCGCGCTGGTGTCGGTCTCCGCCTCCATCCATTCGGCGTTGAAGCCTAGCACCCAGTTTTCGTTCGGCGAGTAATCGACCTCGACGTTGACGCCCGCGATGTGCGCACTGCCGGCATTGGCCACGACCACCTGCCAGGGCTGGCCGCAGACGCCCGGGATCGGCGGAAGCGGATTGCCGTCGTCGTCCTCGCACGGAGCGTCGGTCGGGTCGACGAGTTCGAGCTGGTAGTCCGACCAGTCCATGAAATAGGCCGTCATGTTGAAGCGTCCCTGGCCGCCGGCGAAATTCGACTTGTAGCCCAGCTCGTAGTTGTCCATGAGATCGGAGACATAGGTGCCCGGGAAATACGGGTCGCCGCGCAGGCGGTTGATGCCGCCCGGCCGCTTGCCACGCGTGTACAGGCCGTAGACCATGGCGCCGTCGGCGACCTCGTCGAGCATGTAGTTGACGCTGATCTTCGGGATGAACTCCTCGTCCACGTTCTCGCGATCGGCGGTGGGGACTATTGGCTCCTGCCCGAAGCCGCCGGGATTGTTCACGAAGTAGTTGTTGGTGTTGGAGCGTTCGTAATAGCGCCCGCCGGCGGTGACGTCGATGCGGTCGTTCATGTGCCAGGTGACCTCGCCGAACAGGGCCTTGGTCTCCCAGTCCGTGGTGCTTTCGGAGTACCACTGCGACTGGGCGCCTTCCACGTAATCGGGTCCGTAGGCCCAGCGGAAATACGCCGCGGAAATTGAGTCCTGGTAGGTGTTGGTCAGGCCGTCGCCGCCCGTCGTCGGCTGGGCAAACGAATTCTGCCAGTCGTCGTTGCTGCTCTCGTAGTACAGGCCGACCAGCCAGTCGAGCGTGTCGCCCTGGGTCGAGAGCCGGAACTCCTGGGCGAACTTGTCCTGCTGCGCGTAGTTGAAGGCCGCGTTGAAGAAATCGCTGTCGACGGTTGGCCCCTGGCAATACTGGACGCCGTACGTCACAACGCCGCCGGTGTCCGGATTGGCGAAAGCTGTCGGCCAGCGGTCCGGGTTGGCCAGTACGTACTCGGTCGCGTAGTACGGGTTATCGTGGCAATAGAGCCCGGCCCAGTAGTGCGCATAGGCCGTGACGTCCAGCAGGTAGCTGGCCTTGCGGTCGTAGTAGGAGGTGGCCGACACGAGCTGCGCGAAGCCCAGGTCCATGTCCAGCGTCAACGACGCGATGTTGAACTCGTCCTCCGTCCATTCGTCGTGGAAGCGAACCGTCTCCAGGTCGCCGACGAAGGAATCGTAATAGTTGTCCGCGCCGGTCTCGGTTTCCTGCCACACGTAGCCGAGCGTCGCAGAGAAACTGTCGGTCATGTGCCAGAGCAGGCTCGCGCGGGCCCCGGTGACCTCCGAGTCGTTCCAGTCTTCCTCCAAGACCTGCGAATTGTCCAGCGTACCGAAGCCGGCCGGATAACCCACCCCGTTAAAGTTCGAGGTATCGGGTGTGTGCCCGTAAACGTTGTCGATGAACCCGCCGTCCCGATCGTTGTAGCCGACCAGGCGCAGGGCCAGCGTGTCTTCGATGAGCGGAACGTTGAACACGAGCGAGCCGCCATAGCTCATCTCGCCTTCCTTGCCGTCACGCAGTTCCACATCGACCTCGGACTCGAATGCCGTCGGGTCGGGCTTGTTTGTGACGATGCGCATGGTGCCGGCCTGGGCGTCGGATCCGTACAGCGTGCCCTGCGGGCCCGACAGCGCTTCGACGCGCTGGATGTCGACCACGCGCACGCTCGGCTGCGAGCCGGTCGTGGTGATCGAGACTTCGTCGAGGTACACCGACGAAGTCGACTGGGCGATGTAGCCCGGCCCGGTGATCGCGCCGCGGAACACGATCACGCTCGCGGTGTTGCTGTAGGTCACGACGTTGACCGAGGGCGTGAAACGCGCGTAGTCCTCCATCGAGCGGGCGCCCATCGACTCGAGTGTGTCCTGTGACAGCGCCTGGATGGCGATCGGAATGTCCTGCGCCGATTCCTCGCGCTTGCGCGCCGTCACGGTGATCTCTTCGATCGCGCCGCTGCGGACTGCTTCTTCCGCGGCCTGCGCAGAGGGCCGACTGGCCGGGCGCGAGCACCGCCGAGACTGCGGCGGCGATGGGTGTGAGTACGAGCTTCTGATCCGCGTGCATATGGCGACCCCGTAGTCCCGTTCGAATTATGCGATGGCTCTTTGTCCGTCCCTTGTCCCAATCTAATGCCGTCGCGTCTTGACCACAAGAGCTTTAATTGACCGCCCGGCGGTTAATGCGGCAGGCCCGAAAAGCGCTCATGCCGTACTTTAGAGCGGCGCAACGCGTCGGCAGGCCGCGTTGCTTTCGGACCACATACAGACTCGCGCAGCCCGGCCGGTGCGGGCGGCGGGGCGACGGTCAGGGCTCGGAAAGCGCAGACGGCTGAAGTTCGGGCGGGAGTTCGCGGAGCCGTGGCGCGAGCACCTCGATCAGTTCCCCGAGCCGGGCTTCGTAGTTGCGCCACAGGTTGACCGAACTCGAATAGATCGGCTGCCGGACCTGCTCCGAACTCGCCGTCTTGACCGCGCGCTGCGTTTCGTGGAAGCGCAGGCAGTCCGGCTCGAACGGCAGCCCGCAGAAGGCCAGCAGCCGGCGGACCTGGCCTTCCAGGTCGGCCACAACGTCCTCATAGTGTATGTCCAACACGAAGCCAGGCATGACGCGATGCCAGTGCTCCATCAGCCGCCGGTACTGCAGGTAGTATTCGCCGAGCTCCACGAGGTCGTAGCTGAAGGGCTGGCCGCTCGCGAACAGCTGCTTGTAGGTACCGAGGCAGCTGTCGAGCGGGTGGCGGCAGGCATTGATGATCCGGGCATTCGGCAGGGCGAGGCGAATGAGCCCGGCGAACACGAAATTGTTCGGGTTCTTGTCTATGAAGCAGGGCGACCCCGCGCTGCGATATTGCGCTGTGCGGGCGAGGTAATCCTGTCCCAGGCGCGACCAGTCGGCGGCGCCCAGTTGTGCCACCGAGTCGGGAAAACGCCGCTCGGCGGGCGCGCCGCGGCGCAAGTCCCGGACCACCCGGGACAGGTCGGGCAGCTCGTGCGTGCCTTCCACCCGGCTGTGGCTCGCGAGTATCTGTTCGATCAGGGTTGATCCCGAGCGCGGCAGCCCGACCACGAAGATCGGCACGGGCGAGACTGCGCCGCCGCCGGCCTGTGCCAGGAAGTCCTCGTCGAAGAGTTTGATGACCCGGTCATGCGTGCTCTCGGTGTCGACCGGGTCGTAGGACTCCTTGGGGCGCCGGATCGCGTTGCACGCGGCGAAATGTTCGAATGCCCGGTCGAAGTCCTGGCGCGCCTCGAAGGCGAAGCCGAGTGCATTGTGTATCTGCAGCCGCGATTCTTCCGGCAGGTCGCTCTTCCCGAGTTCTGCCGACATCGACTCGATTTCCTCGTCGCTGAAGCGGAAGGTCTTGAGATTCGCGAGGCTCCACCAGGCTTCGCCGTTGTCGGGCTGCAGCGCGAGGCTCTGCCGGTAGCGGTCGATCGCGTCCTGCTGGCGCCCGACCGTCTTCAGGTGATGCGCCATCGTGAGCAGCGCGCCACTGCGGCCGGGGTCGATCGCCAGCACCTGCTCGAATGCGCGGATCGCCGCTTCGTGATCGCCGGAGGAACCCAGCATCGCGCCGAGCAACATGAACGCTTCCGGCTTGCCCGGTGTCAGTTCCAGGACACGCCGTGCGCTCTGCAGGGCTTCGCCGTGCTTGTCCAGCTGCCGCTGGACGTTGGCGAGGTCGACCCAGGCGCGGGCAAAGTCCGGCGCCAGTTCCACGGCTTTCTCAAGGAACACTTCGGCTTCCAGGTAGCGCTCGTGGTGCACGGCGATGCCGGCAAGGGCCCGCGCCGCGTCGACATGTTCCGGGTCCGCGCGCAGGATCTTCCGGTAGATGGCTTCGGCCTTGTCCAGCTCGTCGTCGCGCTCGTGCTGCTCCGCCTCCCGGAGGTCGCCCGCGAAGCGCGCCAGCCTGCCGCGACGCGCACGCCGCGGCATCGCGGAAGCGAGTTCGTGCGCTTTGTCTCTCTTGATTTGCGTCTGGCGCAGGCCGGGATCGAGTTCGAGCGCGCGCGTGTAGGCGGACAGTGCGCCCTCTGCATCGTCGCCAACCAGGAGCAGGTCGCCGAGGACATCGTGGGCCTCGGCAAAATCCGGGTAGTGCCCCAGCACCGCGTCCGCCTGCTGCCTCGCAAGCTCGAAGTTGCGCAGCACGAGGTTGGCGCGAGCCGCGAGGCACAGCAGGTTGCCGTCCGCGGGGAACACGGCGAGGGCGCGTTCGCAGTCCTCGGCTGCCGCTGCCGCCTCGCCCGCACGCAACAGCGCGGCGGCGCGGGCGAACGTTTCCTGCCGGGTCGCGGTTTGGGTAATCTTCGTCGCTCCGATATCGCCGGCATGGCCG
>CAVYQH010000004.1:0-220359 GCA_963770585.1 uncultured Pseudomonadota bacterium
CGGCGTTTCCGGGGCCGCTCGCCATGGCGCCGGTGTCCTTGGCCTACAAGAAGCATCTCGTCGGCGTCGCCGCGTTGATGCTGCTCTTGCCTGCGATCTACGGCGCCATCGCGCTCGCGAGCCTGTTCCTTACTTACTGGCTGGCAATGCCCGGCCGGAATCTGTTCTTCAGCGCCATGCGGCCCGGATATGTTTCCGTGGTCGGTTTTGGCGCGGCCTGCCTTGCCGCATTTCTGTTGACGGCGTTCCTGTTCCGGCCGTTCTTCGCGCGCCGCGAGCGCGGATTGCAGGCGGTGAGTCTCGATCCGATCCGTGAACCGGTGCTGCATGCGCTGGTCGAGAAGATCGCCGAGGCAACCGGTGCGCCGATGCCCTGCGAGATTCGGGTGGATGCGAATGTCAACGCTTCGGCCAGCCTGACGAAGGGCGTGTTTTCCCGGGATCTGACGCTCACCATCGGTCTGCCGCTGTTCTGGGGCTGCGACGTTCGTTCACTGACCGGTGTGCTGGCGCACGAACTGGGGCACTTCTCGCAGCGCTACGGCATGCGCGCGTCGCGCATGGTGTTCGAGATCAATCACTGGTTCTACCGCCAGGTGCACGAGCGCGACCGTTGGGACGAGTTCGTCGAAAAGTTGGGCGAGCGCGACTTCGCGCTCTTCGGCCTGGCGAGCGCACTGGCACAGCTCGGCAGTTTCCTGTGCCGCCTGCTGCTCGCCTCACTGGCGCAGGCGGCGAGCGTCATCAGCCTGTCGTTCTCTCGCCAGATGGAGTTCGACGCCGACCGCTACGAGATTGCGCTCGTCGGCAGCGAGCACTACGAACACACCGCGAAGTCGATGCGCCTGCTCGGCGCGGCGCAGGCGCGTGTGCTCGATGAAATCGGCGGGGCGCTTGCCGCGGGGACGATGGCCGACAACCTGCCGTGCATGTTTGCGCGGCGCGCGGCGCAATTCACCGACCAGGATTGCAAGCGCATTCTCAACGGCATCGAAGAGATGAACACGAGCGTGTTCGATACGCATCCTGCGGACCAGGAACGCATTCGCGCCGCGCGTCAGGCGAATGCGGCGCCGCGCTTCAATTTCGAAGGCAGCGCGCAAGGGCTGCTGCGCGAACTCGAGCGCCTGAGCAAGGTGGCGACATTGCAGTGGTACCGCGCACTGGGCTTCGATGTGCAGCCCTCCGACCTCGTGCCCGTGGCGTCGGTCGAGGCGGAAGTGCAGCAGCTCGAGCGCGCGACCCGGGCGGCCGAGGAATACTTCGACGGCCTCACGGACCTGGGCGTGTGGATGCGTTGCCCGGAGCCGGGTGCACTGGCGCAGCGTTCGGACGCCGAGCTTGCGGAGGAACGGGACCGGCTTCGCGACCAGGTGGAACTCGGCCGGAAGGAGAACAACGAGCGCCGCGAGCAGCTGCGCCTGCACCGGGAATACATTTCCTGTTACGCACACGCGCTCTTCTGGAGCAAGCTCGGCGTAAGCGTCGAACCGACCGCTTATCGCCGCAAGCTGAAGGTCGGCTCGCTCGGGGAGATCGACGCAAACCTCGCGGAGCATCGCGGCGCGGCGAACCAGCTTGAGCGCGAACTCGCGGAGTTCGCGAGTCTGCTCGGGCGCCGGCTGGCGCTCGACCTCGAGCTCGCGGGCCGGCGCGAGCCCGGGCGGCTAGGGGAGATTGGCAAGTTGCGGGGCGCCTGGGATCTGCTCGGCAGCGCGGCAAGCAAGGAACGGACGCTGATCGCAAGCTGCGAACAGCTCGCGATGCTCGTCGAAGCGGACGCACGCAAGGGTTCCGATGCGCGCCGGCAGCGCGAGATCAGCCGCGAATTCGATGCGGAGACCGGGCGCAATGAACACCTGCAGTCGGCGATCCGTCAGCTGCTGGCCTCCGTCGATCCGGCCTTCGGCACGGCGGCGCCAGCTGCCAGTGCTGCGGACCCGGTGCGTCGCGCGCAACTGGCGCTCGAGGATGCCGCGCAGTTGTTGAACCGGCTCGAACGCCTGGTGCGCGGGACGCGTGGCCGCATGACGGAGCTTGCTTCGTAGCTGTTGGAGCGCCCCGCGGGCGCGACCGTCCGAAACCGTTGGAGCGCCTCATAGGCGCGACTATTCTTTCGCGGGCTGTCGCGCGCATGGCGCGCTCCAACAGGCGCGACCATTCTTTCGCGGGCTGTCGCGCGCATGGCGCGCTCCAACAGACCAGGATCGTTGGAGCGCCTCACAGGCGCGACTTCCCTTGCGACTTCTACGTATGGCGTACTTGCCTGTCCGCGATCTAATCTCGGTAAAAGAGTCCTCGCCGACCCTTCGGCGTTGTGCGCAGGAGAACCGCGATGAATCGCAGCCCGTGTTCCCTCGTCCTGTTGATGCTGCTGGTCCCGCTGACCGGGCTCGGCCAGAGCTACGAGTGGTTCGGTCGTATCGAAAGCCCGGACGATGATTTTCCCTATGTAGCGGAGGTGTTCCAGGTCGCGCCGAGCGAGTACGGGACCTATTCCGTCGGCTATACGGACTGCTATTACCCGACATGTTCTGCTCTGCTGTCCAAGTACAGCAACGAGGATGGCAAGCTCCTGTGGCGCCGGAAATTCAAACTCGATGACCTTACGTATGCCTACACGCTCGCCGTCAATGCCACCGGCGTATTCGTTGCCGGAGAACACATTTTTATATCTCCCAATGTGAGGCGCAGGTTCGTCAAGCTGTATTCCCATGACGGCGACACGCTATGGACGAGGCCCGGTTTGCAGAGCCCGGAGGCGATCCTCGACTCGGTCGCCGATGACACCGGGGTCTATGTCGTCGGTGGCAAGGCCGGTGATCGCATGGTCGTTCAGCGTCTGACCAACACCGGCGAGACGCTCTGGACGCGTGTCATGAGAGAAGGGTCCGGTTACTCCAACTACAACATGTCCATCGAGCTTGCCGACAATCGCCTGTACGTCTCGGCGGAATACGGGGGCGATGTGAAAATCATCCGGGCGAGCGACGGCGCGTGGCTTGGCAGCTTCCTGATTGGCCGTTATGGAGTCCGCAGCATGAGGTACCACGACGGCTTCCTGTACCTGGCCGGGTATGGAGCGCTTGGGTATGGAGGGCTCGCGAAGTTCAGCGTCGCGGGCGATGAAATCTGGCGCTACACGTTTGATCCCGAGCGGGACGGTCTGACAGGCGGCGGCGCGATCGTGGCTTCGGGCGAGGGCGTGTTCGTTCCGGCAGAGTTCAGATGGCCATATGATGCCCAGGAACGGGGTTTGATGGCCGGCAGTGCCCTGATGCATTTCGAACTCGACGGGTCGATCCGCGAGGTCGTCGAGTATCCGGGACACGGGGTCCAGCTGAACCACCTGGCCACGCGGGATGGTGCGGTCTATGCCGCAGGCCTTGAGTATGAAACGGCCGATTACACTGACACGGGCGACTACACCGTTGCCTACACCGCCCGTTATTCGGACAAGCACCTGGTCCGGCCGTCGCTGCTGTCGCTGGCGGGTGCGTCACACCGACGATGCCGCCACGACTCGCCGTACTGCATCACGATTACGGCGCGGGACCGGTGCGTGTGGGCATCCGCGACGCCGCGCCTGGCAGCCTGGAGTACCGGTTCGAGTTCAGCGAGGGCCTGAAACCTGTCAGTTTCGACAAGGTCGCTGACCTGAACGGAAATGGCTACGAGGAAATGGTCGTGGTCAGCCGATTGCCGGCGGCAGCGGAAGTGCGGGACAGCCTGGACGGCAGCCTCGTCGTCGACGATCAAGCTCGGATCCCATCTTGAGCCGCTGCAGGCAACGGTCGAGCAGCGCGACGGCACGCCGCCGCGGCTGGCCGTCGTGGCCCGCAACCGCGATAACGACCAGCTGCTGCTGCGCATCTACAACCTCGAGAGCGGCAACCTGCTGGCGACGAATTTCTACCATCCGGGCTTCGACCCGGTCGACGTGGCCGCGCTGCCGGACACGAACAACTCGGGCGCGCGACGCTATGCGTTACTCGCCCGCAATCGCCTGGCCGGTGAACCGAGCAAGGTCGAGATCCGCGGCGGCAACGGCAACCTGCTCGAGAACGTCTGGCTCGGCAGCGACCGGGAGCCACTGCAGCTGGCGGTGACCGGCGTGGGCGTGGATGGTCTCGCGGTGCTGCGCTACGCCGCCGAGTCAAACGATCTTGACGTCCTGCGCGTCGATCTTGCGACGTCGGTTCAGCAGCGATTGCGATTCAGCGCGAACCTCACCCCGGTGGCGATGCTGGAACTGCCGGACAGCAACGGCAATGGCGCGCCGCAGTATGCCGTGTACGGCGAAGAGACCGGCGCCGAACCGGTGAAGGCCGAGACCCGCGACCTGGCGACCGGGGCGCTCGACCACTACGTATTCAACCACGAGGCCTACCGGCCGGAGGACGCTGCCTACGTCGGCCCGGTGCCGGGCTTCAGCGAGGAGGCATTCGCGCTGCTCGGCTTTCGGCACAACAAAGGTCACTCCAACAACCCGTTCGACGGCGGGTTTCGCGCCACGCTGGCGGACGTCGATGGCACCAAGCTGCCGTTCTATCTGGAGTTCTTCGCCGAACCCCGCAACTGATCTCGACCGTTGGAGCGCGACCGAACTAGGGTGACAGTTATCCTGATTCAACCGTTGGAGCGCGCCATGCGCGCGACCTTGCGAACGGTCGCGCCTGTGAGACGCTCCAACGGTCCTGGTCTGTTGGAGCGCGCCATGCGCGCGACCTTGCGAACGGTCGCGCCTATGAGGCGCTCCAACAGCCGTTATACTTCCCCGATGCAATACCTGATCGACGCGAGCGTCTACGTCTTCCGCGCTTATTACTCCATGCCCGACGACATGGTCGACGGCGACGGTCACCCGGTGAACGCCACCTACGGCTTCTGCCGCTTTTTGGGCGACTTCATGGAGCAGGTGCGGCCCGCGCACATCGCGGTCGCCTTCGACGAATCGTTGTCGACCTCGTTTCGCAACGCGATCTACCCCGCCTACAAGGCGAATCGCGAGCCTGCGCCGGAGGAATTGAAGCGCCAGTTCGCGCAGTGCCGGCGCTTCGTGCAGGCGCTCGGCCTCATGGTGTGCTCCGATCCGCGCTACGAAGCCGACGACCTCATCGGTACGCTGGTCTTTCACGGACGCGCGCTCGGCCGGCCATCGACGATCGTGAGCCGCGACAAGGATCTCGCGCAACTGCTCACCGAGGTCGATTTCTTCTGGGACTTCGCCGGCAAGGGCAAGCTCGGTTACGCACACATCCCGGCCAACTTCGGCGTGCGCCCGGAGCAGATCGCCGACTTCCTGGCGCTCGCGGGCGACTCGGTCGACAACATCCCGGGCGTGCCGGGCGTCGGCAAGAAGACGGCGGGAGCGCTGCTCGCAGCCTTCGCGACGCTCGACGACATTTACGCGAACCTCGACCGCATCCACGCGCTGCCGTTGCGCGGCGCGAAGACGCTGGCCGCGAAGCTTGCGCTGCATCGCGAGGCCGCGCTGCTTGCGCGCCGGCTGACCGGCCTCGCCTGCGACGCGCCGATCGCGGAACCCGAGTCCTGGCTCCGACCGCGGCGCCCGGACCTCGGCAGGCTCAATGCGCTGTATGATGAAACGGGCTTTGGCCCCGCCCTGCGTCGTCAGGCGGAACGCCTCGTTGACCTGCACACGGCCTGAGAGTGTGGCGTCGACGCGTATTCGTGAAGACCGGGCCGGCGGAGGCGCTCGACTGCCTTCGAAGCGGAAGCCGACGGCCTGCGTGAACTCGCCGCAGCCGAATGCGTGCGCGTGCCGGAGGTTTACGACGTCGGCATCGATGCGCGCGGCGCATACCTCGAGATGGAACGCCTGGATCTCGTCACCCCGGACCGCGACTGCGAACGCCGCTTCGGCGCGCAACTGGCAGCGCTGCACGGCGTGACCGCGAAGGAACACGGCTGGCATCGCGACAACACGATCGGCGCTACGCCGCAGCCGAATGCACGGAGCGCCGACTGGCTCGAGTTCTTCCGCGAACGGCGACTGCGATTCCAGCTCGCGCTCGCACACGAGAACGGTTACGGCGGCGAATTGCAGGAGCGCGGCGCGCTGCTTGCGGAACGCCTCGCGATGCTGTTCGACGGCTACCGGCCGGTGCCCTCGCTCTTGCACGGCGATCTCTGGGCCGGCAATTGGGGCATGGTGGTCGGCCACCCGACGGTGTTCGATCCCGCCGTGCACTACGGCGACCGCGAATGCGACCTCGCGATGACGCGGCTCTTCGGCGGCTTCGGCCGATCGTTCTATGCTGCCTACGACGAGGCCTGGCCGCTCGCCACCGGCTGGGAACGGCGCGTACCGCTCTACCAGCTCTATCACGTGTTGAATCACCTCAATCTTTTCGGCAGCGGCTACCACGAGCGCGCGCTGCAATTGCTTCGGGTATTGACGTGAAAATGAACGCGGGCGCCTGTTGGAGCGCCCCATGCGCGCGACCCTTCGATCGGTCGCGGCTATGGGGCGCTCCAACGGTTCTGGTCTGCTGGAGCGCTGTTGGAGCGCGCCATGCGCGCGACTTTGCGATCGGTCGCGCCTGTGAGGCGCTCCAGACGGAAGCCGCCGATGATCGCTAACAACCGCTGCCGCGAATGCAGCCACGAATGGCAGGACCGGCCGATGGGCTTCGCCATCCACCAGGTCTGCCCGGACTGCGGGTCGGCGTACTGGGAGTGGACCAACTACGACGGGGAAACCGAGCCGCGCCGGCATACGCCGTCCGTTTCGCTTGCGAAAACCGGTGAAGAGTAGAACTGGACGCGCTCGTTGGAGCGCCTCATAGGCGCGACCAGTCGCGCGCATGGCGCGCTCAACAGCGCGACCGTTCATGGGAGATCCGTCGCGCCCATGGGCCGCTCGAACAGTCCTACCGGTCATCGGCCGGGAAATCCCACCCAGTTCAACTGCTCCGTGCTGACCGCGTCCCGCACCTGCACGCTCACGCCGCTGCCGTTGTCTTTCACCGCCAGTACGCCGATGTCCGTGACGCCATCGCTGTTGGCGTCGAGGCTTGCGATGGCCGACGCATCCCACTCGCCCCCCGCGAAGGTCAATGTTCGCACGTACGCCCCGGTCATGGCATTGCGTACTTGCACTTTGCCCTGGCCAACGGACTTGCGAAACAATACGGCAACGGCTGGCGCAGTTCCGTTCGCGCACCGCGGCCAGGCCGGCCGCCTGCATGTCGGTCACATTGAAATTGACGGTCCTGATGCGCTCCCCGGACTCGCTGTCCTTGATGATGACCTCCTGCTTGCCGCCTGGCAGCACGCGAAGGGCGGCGACTTCGGGCGCGCCGTTGCCGTTCATGTCAGGGATGGTCGTGAGGCCGGCATAGGCGTCGCCGGGTGCCGCGGGCAACCTGACGGAACCCACCAGCACGTGGTTGACCGCGTCGCGAATCTGCACGCGTGCCTCGCTCATGTCGTCCTTCAGGGCCAGGACGGCAATGTCGGGAACGCCATCGCGGTTCGCGTCGAAACCGGTAATGGCGCGGCTCTCCCAGTCCTTGCCGAAGAAATGCAGTTCCGGGAATTCGGCACCCGACACGACATCGCGCACCGCCACGATGCCGTGCCCGTCGTGCCGGCGGAACAGTACGGCGACTTCCGGCGAACCGTCGCCAGCGATATCCGGAAGGCTCGCCAGGCCACGGATCATCCGGTCCGAATTCGGGAAGGTCAGCGTATTGACCAGGGCTTTCGTGACACTGTCTTTGACAATGACTTCCACGTCGCCATCGGCGAGTACGCGAAGGGCAGCGAGTTCCGGCGCGCCGTTACCATCGATGTCCGCCATCGCAGCGAGATCGGTATAGGCAAGGGTGTGGCGGGTGCGCACAAAGATGTCGACCGTACGATTCGTGTCGCCTTCGACGAGATTATCGGCCGGGAGCCAAAGACCAGATAGCGCCCGTCCGCGCTTACCGACGGATCGTTACTGTAGGGATCGTTATTGTCGTTTGTTGCTTCGCGACCAAGGGGGTCGAACGCTTTCGCGGGTTGTTTTACCTGTAAGCAGGTCGTGAACGAAAACGTCCCACGTTCTGTTTCGATCCGGAGGCGCAAGTTTGGAAGAAGATCAAGACGCAAAGACGACATGTCGGCCGTTTACGCTGATCGAAGGATCCGCACCACCGTAGTCCTGCTGTGCGCCATTGGAATCGACGTTTACTCGTCGCGTCTCGCCGGTTTTGCCGTCATGAACAAATAAGTCCCAAGTGTCATTCGTGTCGCCTTCGACAAGATTTGCCGAATCGGACATGAACACGATGCGCCGTCCTGTCGCATCGATGGACTGCGACGCGATCTGGGTATACGACGTCGGCCTGGAAACCGTCCGATGACACAGCTGACACGCTCCGTTTTTCCTGAGGCGCGAACACGAACGAATATGTCCGGCTGGCCGTTGGTGTCGCCTGGCACCAGGTCAGGACTAGAAGACCAGAATGCGACTGCAGTGCCGTCCGCGCTTATAGACGGTTGGCCACTTCCTTCATTGATTGCGGCAGGCGTTCCATTGGCATTCATGCTGAGCCACTCGGTCGCTTTGGACACACGATCGCGTACAAATATGTCGATCGCCTCGTTCGAATCGCCCGGCGCGAGATTAGTGGCGTAAGACTCGAAGGCAACGTAGTGCCCGTTGGCACTGATCGAGGGCCAGTCACTATCTGAGTCAGCTGAATCGCCGTTTGAATTGACGCTGACGATCTTGCGTGTTCCATTTCGTTGGTCATACAGAATAATTTTTCTGCTTTCGCTGGTGAAAGCCAGCAAGTTCCCGTCAGCGCTAAAGCTCGTCGGGCTGGCTTCTACAGCAGCAGAGACGACATGCGACATGCTCGATAGTGGATCGTAAATACGAAGTTCATGTCTGCGACGTGGAGCGTCATAGGCAAAAAAGCCGACGTAGCGGCAGTCTGAACTGATGGAGCCTCCCCCACTTTCGTACGTCAGCTGTTCGCCATTGGTGCCGACACTCACCCGCACGGTGGTGCCGGGTTCGCCGAATGCCGGTGTCGACACGGTGTCTGCCGTTGCGTGAAGTGCTGGCAGTACGCTGATTGCGGCAACCGTCAAGACCGCCAGGCTTTTCGACTTCGTTTTCATGTCTGCCTCCATTGCCTGTTGGAGCGCCTCATAGGCGCGACTATTCTTTCGCGGGCTGTCGCGCGCATGGCGCGCTCCAACAGCGCGCTCCAACAGCGCGCTCCAACTTTCCGGTCCCCAACCTATAGCTGTGCCGTGCGACTTTGGACATACGTGGTACTACCTAGACCTACGGTATCCGCCGTAGAGCGCTCCAACGGCGCGACTTCTACGTATATCGCCTCCGCCACCCGCGATCTAAGCTCAGTTCAAAACGTGCGCCGAACTGTGGCGCTCTGCACTGGACTATTGCGATGAATCTCAGCCCGCGCACCCTGCTGCCGTTGTTTCTATTGGTCCCGCTGACTGCCCTTGGCCAAAGCTACGAATGGTTCAATCGCATCGAAAACGAACCGTACACGCCGCCGGTGACGCCAGTTCATACCGAGTTGTTCCAGGTTGCGGCGAGCGAGCATGGCACCTACGCCATCGGTCGTACTGAGTGTGATGAGTGGCCAACCTGTTACGGGTACCTGGTCAAGTACCGGGCTGAGGACGGCAAGCGCCTGTGGCAGCGAAAGTTCAGTGTGTTCTCTCGCACCGAGGCATTTACGTTGCATGTCAACCAGCTCGGCGTTTTCGTCGGCGGCCGGTCCGATGATCCCCTCGGCAACATCAATGGTCACAGCTTTGTCCGGCTGTATTCGCACGACGGCGACACCTTGTGGACTACACGTGACGATCGGCGATTGCACGAAACCTGGGAGTTCGAAGCGGATGATGACAGCCTGTACATATGCGGCGATCACTATTCCGGTTCTGCCGTGCTGCGGCGCATCAGTTTCGACGGCGAGGTTCTGTGGACCCGCACCCTGGGCACCCAGACGAACGGTTGTGCCTTCATCGAACTTGCCGATGGCCGCGTCTACCTGTGGGCTCGCCCCGTGTATCCCTATCCGAACTGGGAAAGCAGGGTTTACGTCATCCAGGCCAGTGACGGCGCCCTGATCGGCAATTTTAACGTGGATTTCTACCAGTTCTGGAATGGCATGGCCTATCACGACGGCTACCTGTACCTGCTCGATTATCACAAGCTCGTCAAATACAACACGGACGGCGACGAAATCTGGCGGCTGCTCCTCGCGCGCCGCGAAAACGGCCTTGGCGACCCGAGCAGCATGGTGGTCGCCGACGACGGATTGCTCATATCGGGTTCGTTCGCGTGGCCACAAACCGATGACAGCAGCGCTCCCAGCATTCGTTCCGGACACGCTCTGATCAAAGTCGACTATGACGGGAACGTTGCGGACGTCACGGAGTTTCCGGGCCACTGGGCGCGGCCGGAATCCATGGTGATTCATGACGGTGCGGTATATGCGACCGGTGGCGTGGCCGTTTTCGACGCCTACACCGCCCGTTATTCGAACAAGCCTCTGGTCCGGCCGTCGCTCTTGTCGCTCGCCGGTGCCACACCGGCGATGCCGCCGCGGCTTGCGGTGCTGTCGCACGAGTACGGTGCGGGCCCGATGCGTGTGGGCATCCGCGACGCCGCGCCCGGCAGCCTGGAGTACCGGTTCGAGTTCAGCGAGGGCCTGAAGCCTGTCAGTTTCGACAAGGTCGCCGACCTGAACGGGAATGGCTACGAGGAAATGATCGTGGTCAGCCGGTTGCCGGCGGTAGCGGAGATCCGCGACAGTCTGGATGGCAGCCTGGTCTCGACGATCAAGCTCGGCTCCCATCTCGAGCCGCTGCTGGCTACCGTCGAGCAACGCGACGGCACCCCGCCGCGGCTGGCCGTCGTGGCCCGCAACCGGGACAACGACCAGCTGCTGCTGCGCATCTACAACCTCGAGAGCGGAATCCTGCTGGCGAACAGAATTTCTACCATCCCGGCTTCGACCCGGTCGACGTGGCCGCGTTGCCAGACGCGGCCGGCAGCGGTGCGCGACGCTATGCGTTGCTCGGGCGCAATCGCGTGGCCGGTGAACCGAACAAGGTCGAGATCCGCGGCGGCAACGGCAACCTGCTCGAGAACCTCTGGCTCGGCAGCGACCGGGACCCGCTGCAGCTGGCGGTGACCGGCGCGGGCGTGGATGGTCTCGCGGTACTACGCTACGCCGCCACTGCGAACGATCTCGACGTGCTGCGCTTCGAACTCGCGACGTCGGCTCAACAGCGGATCCGTTTCAGCCGGAATCTCACGCCGGTCGCGATGCTGGAACTGCCGGACATCAACGGCAATGGCGCGCCGCAGTACGCCGTGTACGGCGCGGAGACGAGCAGCGATAGCGTGAAGGCCGAGACCCGCGATCTAGCCACAGGCGTCATCGATTACAACGTGTTCACGAGCAAGTTCTACCGGCCGGAGGATGCTGCTTATGTCGGCCCGGTGCCGGGCTTCAGCGACGACGCATTCGCGCTGCTCGGGCTGCGGCACGAAAACGGCGAGTTCCGCGCGTCGCTGGCAGACGTAGACGGCACCAAGCTCTTCAACCTCGAGTTCTTCGAAGCCATGATCGACTGATGGAGACTGACTCGAAAACAACAAGCCGAACCCGTCCAGCGTTCGGCACCGGAGCGCCCCATGAAGAAGCACCTGACCTTTCTCACTTTCGCTTTGCTTGCCGTGCTGCCGGTCAGCGCATGGAGCCAGAGCTACGAATGGATCGAGCGCGAAACCGAAACCGTAGCTAACGTCCAAGAAGTGACTCCGACAGACTTCGGAACCTATTCCGTCGGCGCCGCGGATTGCAGCCTCCAGAATTGCACCGGTTTACTCCTGAAGTACGACACCGAGACTGGAAAGCGCTTGTGGCAACGTCGCTTTTCTGTTGCACAGTGGTGGACGAACGGCATCACGCAGGCCGTCAACGATGCCGGGATATTCGTCGGCGGCGAAGCATACAAGTCTGGCGATACGCCAGGCTATGCGCCGCCCGTTGGTTTCGTCCGGATGTTCTCCCACGATGGCGCCGTGCTTTGGACCAGGCGTGACGAGAAAAGAATGCGGGGTGTGTGGGCGGCGGTCGCCGATGCGACCGGCGTGTACGTCGGCGGTTCCAATGCTGACAATGCAGGGGCAATGAGCGCCGTCGTCCGTCGCCTGAGCAATGACGGCGACTATATCTGGACTCGGGTCATGAGCCAAGGATCCGGCTGGGTGCGGGAAATAGTGCTCGTCGATGGCCGCTTGTACGTGCTCGCCGGACCGGAGGTGAACGAGATCAAGATAATTCAGGCAAGCGACGGCGCTTGGCTCGGTAGCTTCCCCGTAGGTGCAGGTCAAGGGCTGCAAGGTCAATTGCTGGACATGAGCTATCACGCCGGTTTCCTGTACTTTGTCGATTTTTACAACATTCTGTACAAGTACAGTCTTGCGGGTGAGGAAATCTGGCGATACGTAGCGAGTGATGACGGTCTGGAAGAGCTATACTCGCTCGTTGCGTCGGACGATGGAATCTTCCTGAGCGCGCGTTTCCAACGGCCGCGTTACCCTCAACAGCCGGTGTACGACGCGATGGCGATCGCACAGGTTGGGCTCGACGGCACGCTCCTCGATGTGACTGAGTTTTGGGGAGATAAATCGAATCTCTCTGACCTGGCGCGCCGTGACGGCGTTTTGTTTGGCATTGGTTTCGATGACCGGGGCCTTCCGAACTATACGGCACGCTTCTCGGACCAGGATCTGGCGCCCGCGTCGATCCTGGCACTCGCCGGCGCCACGCCGGCCATGCCGCCGCGGCTCGCGGTACTGCGTCACGACCTGGGCGCCGGGCCTGTGCGTGTGGCGATCCGCGATGCCGTGCCGGGCAGCCTGGAATACCAGATGGAATTCAGCGAGGGCCTGAAGCCGGTTGCTTTCGGTAGGTGGCGGACCTGAACGGCAACGGCTACGAGGAGCTGGTCGTTGTCAGCCGCCTGCCGGCGGTGGCGGAGGTACGTGACAGCCTGGATGGCAGCCTTGTTTCGACGATAGACCTCGGCACCCATCTCGAGCCGCTGCAGGCCACGGTCGAGCAACGCGACGGCACGCCGCCGCGGCTGGCCGTCGTGTCCCGCAACCGCAACAACGACGACCTGCTGCTGCGCATCTACAACCTCGAAAGCGGCAAACTGCTGGCGACGAATTTCTACCATCCCGGCTTCGACCCGGTCGACTTGGTGGCGCTGCCGGATCCGAACGACTCGGGCGCGCGCCGCTATGCGTTGCTTGCCCGCAATCGCGTGGCCGGTGAACCGCACAAGGTCGAGATCCGCGGCGGCAATGGCCTGCTGGACAAACTCTGGATCGGCAGCGAACAGGAGCCCTTGCAGCTCACTGTGGCTGGCGCGGGTGTGGACGGCCTTGCCGTACTGCGCAATGCCGCCGGGGCCAGCCAGGTGGATGTGGTACGGATCGATCTCGGGACCAATGACCGGCGGTCGACGCGGTACAGCAGCGACCTTGCGCCGGTCGCGATGCTGGAATTGCCGGATACGAACGGTAACGGTTATCCGCAATACACCGTATACGGCGCCGAGACGGACAGCGACAGCGTGAAGGCAGAGACCCGGGATCTCGCGACCGGGACCATCGATCACAAGGTGTTCACAGGGAATTTTTACAGGCCGCAGGACGCCCTGCGTGTCGGTGTGGTGCCGGGCTTCAGCGACGACGCCATTGCGTTGCTCAGGTTCCGGCATGTGCCCGCTGTGAATCAGCCGGGCGGCGAGTTCCGGGTGTTGCTGGCCGATGTGGACGGCACCAAGTTATTCGAACTGGATTTCTTCCCCGCACCTTGATTGCTGTTAGAGCGCTCCACGGATGCGACCGTTCGGAACTGTTGGAGCGCCCCATGGGCGCGACCATTCTTTCCCGGATCGTCGCGCGCTTGGCGCGCTCCAACAGCGCGACTCGCCGAATCCGTTGGAGCGCCCCACGGGCGCGACTGTTCGCGGAAGATTGGTCGCGCCCGTGGGGCGCTCCTACAGAACGACTTCCTCGTCGACCTCGATGCCCTCGCCGACGAAATCCTCGTCGAATAGATAGAGCATCGTACCCTCCGGGGCGCGCAACACTGAGAACGCGCCCTCGAAACCCGGGAACTTCTGCAGCTGAAACCCGTGCCGCTCGCACAGGGCCTCGAGCGCCGCCTTGTCGTGGCATTTGAAACACAGCGACGGGCCGGTCAGGGCGATGCTTTCCGACAGCCCAAGTGCGATGCCGCCGGCGTCGAATCGCATGTGCACCGTCGGTTCCTCGCGGACACTGGTGACGACCGGCGCGATCGGCGCCCAGAAGCGCGCGGCGCGCATGGCGTCCTTGACCGGCAGCGTGAGCTCGAAGCAGTTGCCGCAAACCGAATTATTGGAACTCTCGTCCGCGCCGTGGTGCGTGCGCGCCTCGAGCATGATGATCGTGTGGCGGTCGGGGTCGCTCAGGTGCAATTCGTTGAACATTTCTTCGCCGAGCTGCATGCGCGTGAACTCGAAGCCGTGGTCGGCCATCGCGCGCGCGTGGCGCGCGAGTTCCGGATGCACGAAGGTCACGCCCGGCGAGTCGAACTCGCGGTCGTGCAGCCCTATGTGGATGAGCCCGTCGCTGACGACCGCGTATCGGTGTGTCCAGATGTCGCCGCTCTCGACTTCGTGGAAGCCGAGCAGCTTGTAGAAGTGCAGCGAGTCGATGATGTCCGGCGTGCGCACCGCCAGTTCCAGGAAACGCCCGATGCCGCTCATTGCGTCGCGCCCGAACCGAGCGCGCGCGTGCGGGAGCGTTCGCGCGATACGGCTTCGCCTTTCGCGCTGCTGTCCCTGTCGGTCTCGGGCCAGCCGCCCGCGTGCCGTGCGACGAGCCCGGCGAGCATCGCCACGTGTGCGGCACCGGCGTTGAGCGCCGGAATGTAGCGCAGTTGCCGCCCGCCCGCGGCGGTGAAGCGGTCGGCGTTCAGCATCGCGATTTCCTCGAGCGTCTCGAGGCAGTCGACGGCGAAACCCGGGCAGACGACGTCGAGCGTGCCGACGCCTTCCTTCGCGAGCGCCGTGATGGTCTCGTCCGTGTACGGCCGGAGCCACTCCTGCCAGCCGACACGCGACTGGAAGCTGAGCTGCCATTGCGCGTCCGTGAGATCGAGCGCCTCGGCGACGAGGCGCGCGGTCTTGTGGCACTGGCAATGATAGGGGTCGCCCGCTTCGAGCGTCGCGCGCGGAACGCCATGGAAGGAAAAAAGCAGCCGCTCGCCGGCGCCGTGGGCGCTACGGTAGTCGCGCACGGAATCCGCGACCGCTTCGATATAGGCGCGCAGGTCGTGATACTGGTTCACGAAGCGGAACTCCGGCAGCCGGCGGCGATGCGAAAGCAGGGCGGTCACCGCATCGAACACGGACGCGGTCGTAGTGCCGGAATACTGCGGGTATAGCGGCAGAACGATCAGGCGTTGCACGTTTGCGGCGTAGAGTTCGTCGAGTGCGGCGGCGAGCGATGGTTCACCGTAGGACATGCCGAGTGCCACTTTCACACTGCCTGCGAGTTCGCCGGACAGGCGCGCCTGCAGCGCGGCTGCAATGGCGCGGGTATGCACCAGCAGCGGCGAGCCGGCCTCAGTCCAGATCTTGCGGTAATTCCGTGCCGAACGTGCCGGCCGCACACGCAGGACGAAGCCGTGCAGGATCGGCCACCACAGCCAGCGCGGCGTCTCGACGACGCGCGGGTCGGACAGGAACTCGGCGAGGTAACGGCGCACGGCGGCCGGAGTCGGCGCCGCCGGCGTCCCCAGGTTGACGAGCAGGACGCCGAGCGTTTCTGTACTGCCATGTTCGTAGCCCGGCGTTGACTCGTATTGCGGCATAATAAGGTGTGCGCCCGAAGTGACGCTAAGTTACTCGAAACGCAGAAGTCGCGCCATGTTGGAGCGCCCCATGGGCGCGATGTTGGGGCGCGCCATGCGCGTGACACCGGTCGCACCTGTGAGGCGCTCCAGCGGTCTTAGTCGGCAGAACCCTGGTCGCCCGGCAGCAGGGCGTCGGCCACTCGTTCGCCGTCGACGCTGACGAGAACGAACTTCACTTTCATGACCTCCGAGATCGGGGAATCGCGCGCTTCATCCGAGCGTCTCAGGGCGTGGTCGACCTGAGACCCGAGCGGGAACCCACGTTACCGGCTGCGTCGAAAGCGGCAACGGCATACGTGTACCTCACACCCTGGGTGACGGTTGAGTCCACCCAGCTCGTGCCGGTCACCGTCGCCACGATCGGACCTTGCGTTCCGTCGGTCGAGCGGTACACGTGGTAACCGGTCACGCCGACGTTGTCGGTAGACGCGGTCCATGTGAGGCTCACGCCGCCCGTGACGGGGCTGATCGTGACGATCGTCGGCTTGGTCGGCGCCTGGGCATTGATCCTGCCCGACACGAGACTCGAGCGGGGACTCGACGTTGCCGGCCGTGTCGAATGCCGCGACCGCATAGGTGTACCTGACACCCTCGACGACCGTCGTGTCCAGCCAGTTGGTGCCGGTCACCGTTGCGACCACCGGGCCCTGCGTGCCGTCCGTCGAGCGGTATAGATAGTATCCGGCCACGCCGGTGTCATCCGTCGATGCGGCCCAGGCGAGGTTCAGGCCACCGGTGACCACGTTGACTGTGACATTCGTCGGCCGCGTCGGCGGCTGCGCGAGGAGAGTAGCCGACTTGAAAGCTGAGCGGCCGCTGTTATTGCCGGCCGCGTCGAAGGCCGCGACGGCATAGGTGTACTTGACGCCCGGAGTGACGGTCATGTCCACCCAGTTCGTGCCCGTCACCGTCGCCACTACCGGGCCCTGCGTGCCGTTCGTGGAGCGGTACACATAGTATCCTGCCACGCCGACGTTATCGGTCGACGCGGTCCATGTGAGGTTCAGGCCGCCGGTGACCGGGCTGATCGTCACGATCGTCGGTTTCGTCGGCGCCTGCGAAGGAGGCGTTCCCGACTTGAGGCCCGAGCGGGGACTCACGTTGCCGGCCTCGTCGAACGCAGCGACCGCATAGGTGTGCTTGATGCCTTCGGCGACGGCCGTGTCCAGCCAGGTCGTGCCGGTCACCGTCGCCACAATCGGGCCTTGCGTGCCGTCCGTCGAGCGGTACACGTAGTACCCCGTCACGCCGACGTTGTCCGTGGACGCGGTCCATGTCAGTTGCAGGCCACCGGTGACCACGGTGACCGAAACCAGCGTTGGCTTCGCCGGACTCTCGGTATCCGGCCCGGCCGGTTCCGGCGCCGTCGTCTCGCTTGCGTCGATTTGTTGCACGTAGGCGACCAGGTCCGCGAGTTCCTGGCCGGCTATCGTCATACCCTCATGCGCGACAATGGCATCGCCGAGCGACGCCGCGCTGCCGTCGTGCAGGTACGGTGCGGTCGCCCAGGCGCCGCGCAGTGTCGGCGTATCGATGCCCGTCAACGGACCGCCGAGGCGGCTGCCGCTGCTCGTCTTCAGCGTGCCGATGTCGTGCAGCGTGTTGCCGTCGCTGTCCGTGAATTCGGGCCCGCCGTGGCACGCAGCGCAGTTCCTGTCGATGAACACGAGCCGCCCGGCCTGGCCCGCCGCCGTGAGGCTACCGTCGGTATTGCGGTGCGGACTGGCGGCAAAGCTGTCGAGCGACGCCACGTACGCGGCGAGAGCGTCCAGGTCCGGGCTGATGCCTGCTTTCGGGTCACCGAGCGGCGTGTTGCGGGTGCCCTGGAAAAAGCTGGAATCGCTCATGAGCCCTGTGCCGCCCGCGAGCGCCCGGATCTGGCCTTCGAAATCCTGCACTTCGTCGAAATTCTGCGACCAGTGCAGTCGCCCGTCGTCGGCGCCCGTGCCGTTCAGGTTGACGGTATTGCGCAGTCCCTCCCCCAGGCCGGTGAGGTCCCACACGCGACCGTCGTGGCCACCGTCGTTGTGGCAGGAAGCGCAACTCATGTAACGATCAGTTGCGAGGCGGGTGTCGTGCGCGTCATAGAACAGCTGCTTGCCGGTGAGCACCGCCGGGCTCAGCTTCTCGACCGCGACTGCCTGGACCGTCGCCAGCAACGGCACCGACCACAAGCCTGTCGTCTTGAGCGGGCCGAGGTCGTAGACGCCGACCGTCCGGTCCATGAAGTTATTGACGAACAGCCGGCTCCCGTCCGGAGAGATCACGAGGCCTTGCGGTGCGCGACCGGTATTGATGCGGAACGACTCGAAGGCGCCGTGTGCATCGACCACCGCAACTTCCCGGCTGGTTTCCAGCGACACGAACATGTAGATGCCCAGCGGGTCGAAGGCCGCCGCGCTGGCTACGCTCGCGTCGTCGAAGTCGATGCGCTTCGCGTAATTCTCGTCACCGGTCCCGATGTCGATTTGCGAGCCGACCGCCCGCACCGTGTTCTGAAAGTTGAGGTTCAGCCCGTCGCGCAGGGTGCCGCGGAGAACGTTGTCCATCTTCGACGGTATCCAGCCGGTCATGCCATCGGGCGACAGTGCCGCGGCGCCGAGGTAGTTCGGCACCCCCCGGCCCTGGTTTTCCGCATCGGCCAAGGCGCTGTGGCGCAGGACAATCGTATCGGTCGGCAGCAGGTTGTCGGCGGCGAAGACCAGCACTTCGCCTCCCTGTGCGGAAGGACCGGAGCCGGGCTGGACCAGGGCGGTTTCCTCGCCCGGCAGGCGTGCCGTGACGAAACGCGAGACGTAAACCTTGCCGCCTGTTGCATCGAGCGCAACGTGCCGCGGATTTGGCCCGGTGTCTGCCGCCAGCAACTGACCGCCGCTGGACGCATCGAGCTTCAGCAGCTGGCCGAGCGCTTCCAACGCGACGAACGCTTCGTTCGCGACCGGCGAGAACGCGAGGCCGTAGGGCGCCGAGCCCTTGGGAAGCGCGACGGTCTGCACGACCGAGAGCGTCGCCGGATCGATGATGCTGATCGTCGAATCTCGCTTGTTGGTTACCCACAAGCGCCCGTCCGGGGCGATTGCGATACTGCGTGGCGCCAGGCCGACCGTGAGCTCCACGAGCTTGGCATTGGTAACGGCATCGATCGCCGAAACGCTGTCATTGTCCTGGTTGACCACCCAGACGCGATCGTTGCCGTCGCGCGACTCGTAAGCGATGTTGGACGAACTCGCCGGCATCGTTGCGGTGAGCGACAGGTGCACAGCCTGCACGAAAGTCTGGATGTTCGGCATGCCGAAAGCGTCGTTCACGGTCAGCGTGACGAAATACACGCCGGGTTCGGCGAAGGTATGGTTGACGGAGTTGCTCGCCGAATAGGCGGTCTCCGGCGTGCCGTCGCCAAGGTCCCACTTGTAAACGACGTTGACGCCCCCCGAGGCAGTAGCGGTGTACGAGACAACGGTTCCCGCCAGTCGCGCAGGCTGGCTCGGCATCGGGCTCACCGCAAGCGGTGGCGCGACGCCAATTTGCCAGGTGAAAGCTTCCGTGTCGGTCTCGCTGCCGTCGAAGGCGGCAACCCACGTGTTGTAGTTTCCGGCCGTTGTTGGCGTGCCGCTGATCAGCCCGCTGGCTGCGTTGATTTCAAGCCCGGCCGGCAGATTGCCGGCGCTGTAGATGAGGCTGTCGTCGTCGCTGTCCGAGGCGTTGACCTGGAGCGAAACCGGGATTCCGACGACGTTCGTCCGCAAACCCGGGTTCACAACGACCGGGGCGGCATTGAGGCTGACCGGCGTGATCTCGGCCTGGCGGCACTGCACGCCGAAATTGTCGAGCCAGCTGCTCGAGCGCCCGTAGAGGGCGTAAACGGGGTTGCCCGTGCCACAGGCCAGCGCGCCCTGCGCGGTGCCGCCGGCGCCCCCGGTGGCCCCGAGATACTGTACGTCGCCCGTCACGCTGCCGTTCGCGGCGAGCGCCCGGCACTGGATGTCGATCTGGTCGACGTACTGGGAGGAGCGTCCGCGAAAGCCGCTGACGGCGTAGTCGCGCGGGCAGGTCTTGTTGAATGCCGTGCCGGTGGTCAAGGTGCCGGCCACCGGCCCGTTGACCGGGTCGCCGATCCAGTGGCCGAGCTGGTTGACCTTCACGCAACGGGGACCGACCTGGTTCACGTAGGTCGCGTAACGGCCGTGTACGCCGACGATGATCTCGTCGGCAGGGCAGGAGAGCTTGAACGGCGTGCCGCCAGCGCCGCCAATGGTCGGCGTGTAGTCGACGGCCACGAACGGTGTCGCATCGATGTTGATGCGCAGCATGCTGGCCATCGAAGGCACACCGCTCGCGTCCAGCACGAACACCAGGTAATAGCCGGGCGGCGTGTCCGTTGCGCGCGCGGGCAGCGTGGCCTGGACCATGTTGCCGGACTGCGTGAAAGGCAAGGTCAGGAAACGCTGGTCCATGTTCACGCTGTGCGTGACCGATCCGGTCTTCACCAGGTTGACTGCAGAGACGTTCGCAATATCGACCTGGATGTCCAGGGCGTCCCCGACCTCGGCGGTGTCCGGTGCGGATACGATCCCGGGACGAGTCGCGACACCGCCGCTTTCGTCGAACAGGTACGGCGGATAGTAGATCTCGGCGTTCGTATTCACCTGCGGCCCGGGCGCACCGCCTCCCGAAACCAGCACGCTCGCATCCGGCAGCAGCAGGGCCGCCGAATGATATAGCCGCGCACGGACGCCGGACGGGCCAGGGTGCCAGGTGCCCGTGGCCGGGTCCCAGATCTCGGCGATGTTGTTGACGCCGACCAACTGGTTGTCGTTCAGGCTGCCGCCGGTGCCGATTACCTTGCCGTCCGCGAGCACCGTCGCACTGACCCACTGCCGGCGCGAGGACATCGATTGCGTGATCGTCAGCGCCGGTTGCGGCCCGTTGATGTCGATGATGGCGGCGCCATTCGAGTTGCCGCCGATCTGCAGGATCCTGCCGGGACGGAACATGGCGGCGCCGGAGGTCCAGCCGGCGTTGGCCGAGGGCAGCTGGCCCGCGGCGCTCAGTGTGCCGGTGCCGCGATGATCGACAAAGTACATGTTACCGTTCGTGTCATAGCCGAACACGCGCCCGTCCGGCGCGAGGAAATTCCGCGGAAAGGTGGCAGCGTAGGAGTTCGTCGCTGCGGTGGAGAGCAGGCGGAAATTGCCGTTCAGCTGCCGTACTTCCGGTCGGTCGCCGCCACCGTTGCCGCCCTGGATGTAGACTTCGCCGTCGATCATCACCGTGGCCGACGAATACCAGCGCGCACGCAACATGTTCGCCGAACGGACCAGCGTATTGCCGGAGTAATTGAACAGGTTGCTGTTGTTGTTGCCGGTGTTGGTCGTACCGGTGCCGGTCCAGTTGTCGCCGCCGGCGATGAAGATCTCGCCGCTCTGCGGCAGGATCACCTGCGAGCTGCAGAAGATATCGGTCAGCGTCATGTTCGCCAGCGTCATGTGGCCGCTGCTCGATGCGCCGACGCCCGGATCCCAGACGTCGTAGAGGAAGTAGCCGGTCTGGGTTCCGTCGCCTTTCGTGCCGTAGCTCAGCACCCGCAGGTCGGGCGTGATTGCCGCGTGCACCGTGATGAGCGGCCAGTTGAAGACCGGCGACCACGCGCCATCGACGTTGTCTGCATGCGCGGGCGTCGACGCAACAATCCCGGTTGCGGAGCATGCGGCGAGCAGGAAGACGATCCGCTTCAGGAACCGGGCATCACGGCGATGCCGTGCGTGCGCAAAGGCATAGGCAGGCGACACGAAAAACCCTCTGGAATGAGGTCGCGGGCTCTCGCGCTCGATCGGCTTCGGTTGGGCTCCCCGGTGGCCCGCCGAACATTGGTGCGTTGTGGGCGCCTTCTTGCCGAGCGCATTCTCTAATGGCCCTATGCAATTTCCGCGCCTGACATGCGGGAACGCCCGAAAAGTCATGTACGTATCGATCGACGCGCAGATCCCGGAATTCGCGCTTGTAAACCGGGCCGACACAAGCGACGCCGCGGCTGATCGCACATTCAATGCCTGAAACATGCGCGGTTATGTAAAAACGGATTACGATGGAGCGCCTGTTGGAGTCCGCCATGCGCGCGACGATTCAATACCTGTTGGAGCGCCCCATGGGCGCGACTCGGAGATTATCGTGACCACTGATGACTCGAGCATCCCCGCGCCGGTCGCAAATCCCCCTGCGGACAACTGGACACTCGCGCGCGACGCATCGGTACTGCAGGTGAAACTCCTCATCGACGGTGCGCGAGACCTGCTGCTCGTGCCTGCTTCCATTATTGCGGCGATAATGAGCATCATCGACAGCCGCCGCGGCAAGCCCGGCACGCAGTTCTACGACCTGCTCGCGTACGGCAAACGCAGCGAACACTGGATCGATCTTTTCGGCGCGCTGCGCGACCGCGATGTGCCCAGGCACTCCGGCGAGGGCAACATCGACGAAGTCGTGGACCGGCTGCAGGCGTACGTCGTCGACGAATACCGGCGCGGCGGCGTCACGAAACAGGCCAAGGAACACCTCGACCAGGTCCTTTCCGCCTTTCGGAAACGCCCGTAACGCCGGCTGCCGGGGTCCCTGGACCGGCCTGCTCCTGTGTGCCCTTATGTCAAAGTCGCGGATTTGCGACGCCCGGCGCTTGTTATTGTCATCAGTCGCTTGTGACAGGAGGTCAGGGAATGACCACGAAACCGACATTTGCATTGTGCGCACTCGCGCTCGCAGTCGCCGCATGCAATTCCGATTCGGGCGGGGGAGAGGAAACCGGCGTATTGAATCTTTCGCTGACGGACGCAGCCGTCGACGATGTCAAGGAGGTGCACATCGAGTTCGACGGCGTGACCCTCAAGCCCGCATCGGGCCCCCCGATCGAAATCCTGTTCGACGCGCCGAAGAGTTTCGAGCTGCTGGCGCTGCAGGACGGCATTACGGCGGAACTGCTGCCGGACACCACGGTGCCGGCGGGGCCGTACAACTGGATACGGCTGCACGTCAACGCGGAATTCGACAACGTCTACGACTCGTACGCGAAGTACGACGACGATTCGGAAGTCGAGGTTCAGGTGCCGAGCGGCAGTGAGAGGGGGTTGCAGCTTTCGGGCGGGATCACCGTGCTCGCGGGCGAGACTGTGGACCTGGTGATCGACTGGGACCTGCGCAAGGCATTGACCGATCCGAAAGGTCAGCCGGGCCTGTTCGTGAGGCCGTCGCTGCGTGTCGTCGATATGGCCACGTACGGCACGCTCGAGGGTACGGTCGATGCGGCTCTCGTCGAGGATGCGACGTGTACGAATGACCTCGTCGCCGACACGGGCAACGCGGTCTATGTCTATTCCGGCGATGTGCCCGAGCCTGCAGATATCCAGGGTCTGGCAACCGATCCGCTGGTCACTGCGAGCGTCAAGTTCGACGGCGTCGCCTACGGCTACAGCGTGCCGTTCATGGCGACCGGCGACTACACGGTCGCGTTCACCTGCCAGGCCAGCGACGACGAGCCCGAGACGATGGAGGCTATCGCCTTCCCCGCCGTGACGACGGGCGTCACGATCGAGAACGGCGCCACGACCGTCGTCGACCTGCACGCTCCCGATCCGGTCTGACGGCTGACTCGGTGGCGGCTGCGGGCCGCGAATCGGGGTAACTGTTACCCTGATTCGGTCGCGCCCGACGGGGCTCCAACAATCTAAGCGGCGGCTTCCATGATGGCGGTGACGCCCATGCCGCCCGCGGTGCAAACGGAGACGAGCCCGCGCCCGGAGCCCTTCTCCGCGAGCAGTTTCGCCATCGTCGCGACGATGCGCGCGCCGGTGGCCGCGAACGGGTGCCCGATTGCGATGCTGCCGCCTTTCACGTTGAGGCGCGTAAGGTCGATGGGCCCCATCGCCTTCTGCCGCCCCAGCCGGTTGCGGCAAAACTCCTCGGATTGCCAGGCTTTGAGGGTTGCTATGGTCTGCGCGGCGAAGGCTTCGTGAATCTCGTAGAAGTCGAAGTCCTGCAGCTCGAGGTCGGCCTGCAGCAGCATCTCGGATACTGCATAGGCCGGCGCCATGAGCAAACCCTCGTCGCTCACGAAGTTCACGGCGGCGACCTTGACGAAGGTGAGGTTGGCCTGGATGTCGAGGTTCTTCTTGCGCGCCCAGTCCTCGTTCGAAAGCAGGACGGCGGCGGCGCCGTCGGTGAGCGGCGTCGAGTTGCCGGCCGTCATGGTGCCGTCCTCGCTCTTGTCGAACACGGGCTTGAGCTTCTTCAGCATGTCGAGTGTGGAATCGCGGCGGATGTTGTTGTCTTCCTCGAGGTCCATGTAGGGGATCACGAGGTCCTCGTACCAGCCGGCGTCGTAGGCGGCCGCGGCTTTCACGTGACTCGCGAGTGCGAGCTGATCCTGCAGCTCGCGCTGCACGTCCCACTTCTGCGCGGTGATTTCCATGCTCTCGCCCATGGAGAGCTTCGTGCGTGGCTCGACGACGGAGGGCGTCAGCGGTTTCAGGTATCTGGGGCGCAGGTGGAACCAGGGCGTGAGCTTGCCCATGAAACCCTTGGCCGAGTACGAGTCCATCATGATGCGGCGGAAGTCGTCGCGGTAGACGACGGGCGCGTCGCTGATCGAATCCACGCCGCCCGCGATGCCGGAGTCGATCTGCCCGAGTGCGACCTTGTTCGCGATCATGATCGCGGCCTCGAGGCTCGTGCCGCAGGCGCGCTGGATGTCGACACCGGGAGTCCTGAGCGAAACGCCGGAGTCCATCGCCGACTCGCGCGCGAGGTTGTAGTCCCGCGAGTGCTTGATGACGGCGCCGAGCGCCACGTCGCCGATTATCTGGCCGCGCAGGTCGAACTTGTTCACCACGCCTTCGAGCGCGGCGGCCATCATGTCCTGGTTCGAGACGTGCTTGTAGGCCGTGTAAGCACGGGCAAAGGGGATGCGGGAGCCCCCGACCACGGCAACCCTGATGGCGCGACCGTCGTGCAGCATACGTCTCTCCGGGCCAAGCTGTTGGCTGGCCTGAACTTTACACCATCGGCCATGCCCGTAGGAGCGGCGGAATTGGGGTGACAGTTACCCTAACTATCAGTATTAGGGCAACTGTCACCCCATTGCCGCCGCTCCTACGCAGGTATCATGCCCGCCTCGGCTTCGAACCAAGAATAATCGTGTCGCTCACCCATCCCCCCCTGTCCTGGCGGCATGAGCTGGGCCGCCTGCTCAGGCTTGCTGGCCCGCTCATCGTCAACAACCTGTCCATCGCCGGCATGCACTTCGCGGACGCGGTAATGGCGGGCCGCCTCGGCGCTCGCTCGCTCGCGGGCGTCGCGATCGGCGGCAGCGTCTGGTTCTTCATGTTCACGATCGGGCTCGGCATCCTGATGGCCATTTCGCCCATCGCCGCCCGCCATCACGGCGCGGGACGCCAGGACCTCATCGGCCGCTACACGCGCCAGGGCATCTGGCTCGCGATCGCATTCTCGGTGCCGGTGATCGTCGCCGCGCACTTCGTCGTGCCGCCTGCGCTCACCGCGATCGGCGTCGACCCGGACTTCCGCGATATTACGATCGATTACGTGAAGGCCATCTCCTGGGGCGCGCCGGGCATTTTCCTGTTTCTCGCGATGCGCTTCACGACCGAGGGCATCGGCGAGACGCGCCCGGTCATGTACACCTCGGTGTTCGCGCTCGTCTGCAATGTGTTCCTGAACTGGTGCCTGATGTACGGCCACCTCGGCTTCCCGGCGCTCGGCGCGGTCGGCTGTGCCATCGCGAGCGCGATAACGATGTGGGCGATCGGCATCATCCTCACCGTGTACATGCTCACGCACCGCCGTTACCTGCCGCTGAAACTCGTCACGCGGCTCGCGCTGCCGCGGCCGGGGCTGGTGAAGGAGATCGTCGCACTCGGCCTGCCGATCGCGGTGATGGTGACGGCCGAGGCAGGGCTCTTCAACGCGGTCGCGGTGCTGATGGGCACGCGCGGCACGGAGATCACGGCGGCGCACCAGATCGCGATCAACTTCGCGACCATCATGTTCATGGTACCGCTCGCGCTGAGCTCGGCGATCACGGTGCGCGTCGGCCACGAACTCGGCGCCGGCAACTACGAGCGCGCGCGCTACGCCGGCGGCTTCGGCATCGTCGTGTGCGCGCTGTTCATGACTGCGTCGGCGTGCATCATGCTCGTGTTCCGGCATTACGTGGTGCGGCTGTACACGGACGATGCGTCGGTGCAGAGCATCGCCATCGGCCTCCTGCTCATGGCCGCGATCTTCCAGATCGCGGACGGCACGCAGATCGGCAGCGCCGGCGCGCTCCGGGGCTACAAGGACACGCGCGTGCCGATGGTAATCAACACCTTCGCCTACTGGGTAATAGCCTTCCCGCTGGCCTACGTCGCCGCGGTGACCTACCGGCTGGGTCCGAACGCGATCTGGGGCGGCTTCATCGTGGGCCTGAGCCTCGCGGCGATCCTGCTCGCCTCGCGTTACGGGAAGATTTCCAAACGCTACCAATATCTATGCCGCGCGAACTTCCACAAACTCGCTCTGAGATGTCGGCGCAGGTACCGGCTCGCCGGATTGCTTGAGTCCTTCGATATGAAACTCGATGGCTTCCTGGATCAAAGCGATAGTTTCGTCGCGAGTTGCCGCAACGGCGACGCAGCCTGGTAAATCCGGGACGTAAGCGCCGAAACCTTTCTCGCTGTTTTCGATGACCACCAAATAACGCATGGCAATCATTTTAGACCAGCCCTCTTCAGAATGCTGTTCAATGTTCCGGGTGGAACGTCGGTACCCGGCTTGCCGGCAACAGTTACTGTTCCGACCTTGTGCGGATGCCGCAATTGACGGTGGCTTCCTCGGGTTCTTGTGACCTCCCAGCCATCACGTCTTAGCAATTGCAAGACGTCTCGCACTTTCATGCATTGATGATGAGTCCGCCATTGCGACAACGGGACGCCAGTATTGGGTCAATCAATTCATTTTGTAGGACAAGGATTTGGTTCGGCGCCGACGAGTCGCGCGAACGGGTCGCGCCCATGGGGCGCTCCAACAGGCACTCCACCGGGTCGCGCATGGGGCGCTCCAATCGGCGCCCACGGGGCGCTCCAACAGGCGCTCCGACAGGCGCTCCTTTGCGGCGCTCCCACAGTTCAGTGGAATATGCTATTTAAGGCGGCCTTGCCCACGCGAGCAGGTCCCGCATGTCGTTCAACCTGAAAGATCTCCGGATCGGTGTCATCGGCCTCGGCTATGTAGGCCTGCCGCTGGCCGTGGAATTCGGCAAGAAGTACCCGACGGTCGGCTTTGACATAAAGCCGGGCCGCATCGCGGCGCTCGAGGCGGGAAACGACACGACGCTCGAAGTCGACCGTGAGGAGCTCGACGCGGCCACGAAGCTGTCCTACACGAGTGACCCGGAGGTGCTGCGCCGCTGCAACTTCTTCATCGTCACCGTGCCGACGCCGCTCGGGCCGAACAACCGGCCGTCGCTCTTGCCACTCAAGCTCGCGAGCGAAACCCTTGGCGCGGTGATCAAGCCGGGCGACATCGTGGTATTCGAATCGACCGTCTACCCGGGCGCCACGGAAGAGTACTGCGTCCCGATCATCGAGAGCCGCTCGGGGCTCAAGTTCAATGAGGACTTTTACGTCGGCTACAGCCCGGAGCGCATCAACCCAGGCGACAAGGCGCACCGGCTGCCGTCGATCCTCAAGGTGACCTCGGGCTCGACGCCGCAGGCCGCGCAGTTCATCGACACCGTCTATCGCTCGGTCGTAACGGCGGGTACGCATCTCGCGTCGAGCATCAAGGTGGCCGAAGCCGCCAAGATCATCGAGAACACACAGCGCGACGTCAATATCGCGCTGATCAACGAGTTTGCGATGATCTTCGAGCGCATCGGCATCGATACGGAGGAGGTGCTGGAAGCCGCCGGCACCAAGTGGAATTTCCTGCCGTTCCGACCGGGCCTGGTCGGCGGACACTGCATCGGCGTGGACCCGTATTACCTCGCCTACAAGGCACAGCAGCTCGGCCACCACCCGCAGGTGATTCTCGCCGGGCGCCGAATAAACGACGACATGGCCGTGTACGTCGCCTCACGCATTATCAAGAACCTGCTGGCACGGAACATCTCGCCGCAGGGCGCGAAGGTGCTCGTGCTCGGGCTCACCTTCAAGGAGAACTGCCCGGACATCCGCAATACGAAGGTGACGGACGTCATTTCGGAGCTGGTGACCTACGGCGCCGAGGTGCAGGTGCACGATCCCTGGGTGGACGCCGGGGAGGCCAAGGCCGAGTACGGCATCGACATGGTCGAGGAGCCCGCGGAGGGATACTACGATGCGGTCGTCGTCGCGGTGTCGCACCGGCAATTCCGAGAGCTCGGTGCCGCCGGCATCCGCGCGTTCGGCAAGCCCGCCTCGGTGCTCTACGACATCAAGTACGTACTCGACGCGGATGAGTGCGATGATCGCCTGTAAAAACTGTTGGAGCGCGCCATGCGCGCGACTTCTCGGCAATTATGGTGACAGTTACCCTATTTCGGTCCGCGAAAGGTCGCGCCCACGGGGCGCTCCAACAGGAACAATAGATTGAAGATCCTGGTCACCGGCGCGGCCGGCTTCATCGGCTATTTCACGGCACTGCGGCTGCTCGAGCGCGGCGACGGGGTCGTCGGCCTCGACAATTTCAACGCCTATTACGACCCTGCGCTCAAGCGTGCCCGCGCCGAGCGCCTCGCCGCCCATCGAGACTTCCGCATGGTCGAAGGCGCGCTCGAGGACCGGTCGCTGATCGAGTACCTGTTCGCGAACGAGCGCTTCGACAAGGTCGTGCACGTCGCCGCCCAGGCCGGTGTGCGCTATTCGCTCGAAAACCCGCACGCCTACATCGAAAGCAACATCACCGGCACGCTGCACATCCTCGAAGGCTGCCGGCATCACGGCATACAGCATCTCGTCTTTGCGTCGTCGAGCTCGGTGTACGGCGCCAACACGGCGATGCCGTTCTCCGTGCACCAGGGCGTCGACCATCCGCTCGCGATCTACGGCGTCACGAAGAAAGCCAACGAACTCATGGCGCACGCCTATGCGAACCTGTACCGGATTCCCGTGACGGGACTGCGCTTCTTCACCGTGTATGGGCCCTGGGGCCGGCCGGACATGGCGCTGTTCCAGTTTACGAAGAACATCCTCGCGGACGAGCCCATCGACGTGTTCAACCACGGCCACCACCGCCGCGATTTCACCTACATCGACGACATCGTCGAGGGCGTCGTGCGCACGCTCGACCACACGGCCGAGCCGGACCCGGGCTGGGACAGCGACAAGCCGGACCCCGCCACCAGCCGCGCGCCCTACCGCCTCTACAACATCGGCAACCGCAAGCCGGTGGAACTCCTGCGCTATATCGAGGTGATCGAGGACTGCGTCGGGAAGAAGGCCACGATGAACCTCCTGCCGCTGCAGCCCGGTGACGTGCTGGACACCTGGGCCGACACGGAAGAACTCGCCGCCGACGTGGGCTACGAGCCGGCAACGCCGATCGAGGTGGGCGTGGCCCGCTTCGTCGAGTGGTACCGGGGGTATTACGGATTGTAGGAGCGCCCCATGGGCGCGACCCCCGCCGGAAAATTGGTGACAGTTACGGCGCAATTAGGGTAACTGTCACCCTAATTCCCGCAATTCCGTTAACATGCCCGGAACTCGAAAAGCCGGCCCAACCGACTCCGCATGCCCAATCCCCGCTCCCGACGCCCGCGCCCCGGCGCACTCGCCCTCGCGGCCTCGCTTTTCCTGGGATTCAGCGTTTCCGCGGTAACGTTCGCAGGCCCCATGCTGCCGGCCGGCGACATGGCCCTCCGAAGCGACATCCAGTACCTGGCCGACCACGGCATCATCAAGGGCTCGGTCTCCACCTGGCCGCTGTCCTGGGAGCCGATCGAGCGCGACGTGTTCGCCGCGGACCCGGCGAAGCTGCCCTCGCATCTTGCCAACGTGGTGCTGCGTGTCCGCCAGCGTGCCGAGCAGGCGACGGGGAAGGGCCTGTTGTTCGGCGCGGAGCTCGGCGGCACCTCCGAGCCCGAGCGCATCCGCGGTTTCGCCGACACGCCCCGCGGCGAGGCGGACGTCAGGGCCCGCGCGGGCTATCACGGCGACTGGTTCACCGCCGACGTCACCGTCTCCTACGTGGACTCCGAACAGGACGACGACGAGGTGCGCTTCGACGATTCGCTCATCGCGGTGAACCTCGGCAACTGGTCGATCGGCGCCAGCACCCAGGACCGCTGGTGGGGCCCCGGCTGGGACGGGAGCCTGATCCTTTCCGACAACGCCCGTCCCGTCCCCTCGCTCGTCATCGACCGCGTGCTCACGGACGCCTTCAAGACGAAGTGGCTGTCCTGGATCGGGCCCTGGGACCTGAACATGATGTTCGGCCAGATGGAGGAAGAACGCGCGATACCCAACGCCCACTTCTTCGGCATGCGGGTGAGCTTCCGGCCGTTCCAGTCGCTCGATATCGGCCTGTCACGCACGGCTCAGCTCTGCGGCGACGGCCGGCCTTGCGGCTTCGACACCTACTGGGACATGTTCCTCGGCCAGGACAACTTCGACGAGGACGATCCCAACGCAACGCCTGACGATGAACCCGGCAACCAGCTCGCCGGATTCGACGCGCGCTGGAACCCGGCGTTCTGGGACCGCTCGACGGCGTTCTACGCCCAGGCGATCGGCGAGGACGAGGCGGACTTTCTACCGAGCAATTTCCTGGGGCTCCTTGGGCTCGAGTGGTCCGGCTATCTCGCGAACCGCTGGTCGTCGCGCCTCTTCCTCGAGTACGCGGGCACGAAGTGCGAATTCTTTCGCTCCGACGAAAGCGCCAACTGCGCCTACAACCACGGCATTTACGAGACCGGCTATCGCTACAAGGGCCGGGCCATCGGCCACGGCGCCGACGGCGACTCCGAGATCCTGTCGGTCGGCTGGGTGATGGTGGACCCGGACGAGATCGAATGGCGGGCGCTCATCCGCGGCGGCAAGCTGAACGTCGAAGGCGAGCCCGATCCCTACCACTCGCTCACCCCCACCGAGCAGGAGATCGCGAGCGTCGCCTTCGCCCATGCGCGCCGCTTTGGTTTCGGCCGGGTCGAGCTCGGCGTGGGCTACGAGTGGCTGGACGACATCGCCTCCGGCGAGGACGAGGACGATGCCAGCGTCTATCTCACCTGGCAAAGTCCGTAAGTTTCCCGGGCGGAACAACGGGTTGGGGATTGTCGTGCGAGTGGGCCATAATACGCGGCGGGACGTGACTCGGAATCCATGGTGATACGGCACGTCCTAATTGTTTGTGTCGGCAACATCTGCCGGAGCCCAATGGCCGAGGCCCTGCTGGGCGCGGCTTTGCAACCGGCGGGCATCACGGTGCGCTCGGCCGGGCTGGCGGCGCTGGAAGACTATCCGGCAGACGAAATGGCGATCGAATTGATGACGGAACGGGGGATCGACATCGCGGCACACCGGGCACGGCAACTGACACCCGATTTGCTGGGCGAGGCGGATCTCGTGCTGGTCATGGAAAAGGCCCACAAGCGGGCGCTCGAGCTGAACGAGCCGACGGCCCGCGGCAAGATTTATCGCCTCTGCGGATGGCAGGATGCCGACATCCCGGATCCCTACCGTCAGCCGCGTGAGGCGTTCGCGGAAGCACTGCGATTGATCGACACTGGCGTCGCCGACTGGACGAACAGACTAACTGTTGGAGCGCCCCATGGGCGCGACCGGGAAGGACCTGTTGGAGCGCCCCATGGGCGCGACTACGACCAGGAGGGGGATTGATTAAGTCGGGTAACAACACCTTCTGGCTTGCCGCCGCAGCGCTCGCCCTGCACGGCTGCGCCATGGCTCCCGGCATGAAAGCCCAGTCGACCGGCCAGGTGGAAGTCGAGCAGGGCACGGTCGTCCAGGTGCAGCCCATCACGATGGAGCTGCTCGATCGCCTCGATGCCGAACGACAGGCGGCAATGCAGTCGCTGGTCGAAGACTTCTCACAACCGAAAGAACCTTACCGCATCGGCCCGGGCGACGTGCTGCAGATCATCGTGCTGGGATCACCCCGAACTGACTATTCCTGCTGGCGAGTTCCGGGATGCGGAGACGTCAGGCCAGCAGGTAGGCGAGGACGGAACACTTTATTATCCCTACATCGGAACGATGGTCGCCGCCGGCAAGACTGCGACTGAGCTTCGAACGTACATTACTGCCGCACTCAGCGAATATATTCAGAATCCCCAGCTGGACGTAAGGGTCGTTGCGTACCGGAGCCAGAAGGTCTATGTCGTCGGAGAGGTCAGGGAGCCCGGCATACTGCCCCTGAACGACCTCCCATTGCTGATCGTGGACGCAATCAATCTGAAAGGTGGCCTGACGGCGAATGCCCACAAGAGCGGCGTCAACATTTCCCGTGGCGGGAAAGTGTACGAGATCGATCTCAAGGCTCTGTACGATCACGCCGACGCGCAACAGAATCTGATGCTGCAGGACGGCGATATCGTCAACGTGCTCGATCGCAGCCGGGAAAAAGTATTCGTGATGGGTGAAATAAATCGGCCGGGTGCTGTGGACATCGTCAACGGCTACCTGACAATTGCCGGTGCCCTCGGGCAGTCGAGCGGCGTCAACCAGAACACCGCCGATCCGTCGAACATCTATGTCATACGCGGCGCCGACGGCCAGGAACCGTCGATCTACCACCTGGACGCCGAGGAAGCCTACGGCCTCGTCCTGGCGGAACGTTTCGAACTCGAAGCGCAGGACGTCGTGTTCGTCGACACGGCTGGTGTATCGACCTGGAATCGCGTGATCTCCCAGCTGTTGCCGTCCATTACCGTCCTGAACACCTTCGACCGGCTGGGGAACTGAGCACGTGGCTGACGCACCGAATCAAGACCAGGTTTCCCGGGCACCGGTGGGCGGCATCTACGCATCTCCGGGTACGGACAGCGAAACCCTGAATCTCCACGACATGATCGGCGACATCCTGGAGAACCGGTGGCTGGTGCTCGGCATCGCCACCCTGGTCTTTCTCATCGGCATTGCCTTGGCCATTACGGCCACGCCAATTTACGAAGCCGATGTCCTGCTCCAGATCGAGGCAAAGCAGTCCGGTTTGACCGAACTCCAGATCAGCGAGTTGTATAGCGGCGAAATCCCGGTTACTGCCGAAATCGAGATTCTGCGTTCCCGCTCCGTACTCGGTGCGGTGGTCGACAACCTGAAACTCGCAGTCGTCGCACGAACCCGCCGAATCCGGGCTGTTCGGCGCCGTCGTCAAGCGACTGTTCCCGACGCGACGTAAAGCCCGTGATCCAGGTTTCAAGCCTCGACGTGCCTGAGTCTCTCGTGGGCACGCCGCTTACGGTGACAAAGACGGGTCCGGGCGCGTTCACGGTGGAGGCCGAAGACCCTGCAATGAGTTTCACCGGGCACGTCGGTGAGTTGGCGAGCACGACGGTCGACGAGCATGGCGAGCTGAGTATTTTCGTCAGCCAACTGGAAGGCGAGGAGGGACAGGAATACCTGATTCAAGAGCGCAGCCGGGCTGCAGCCATTGACGACTTGCAGGGCAATCTGGAAGTCGAAGAAAAAGGCTTTGGCTCCGGCATTCTCACCGCGACGCTGCAAGGGCCGGACCGGAGACTGGTTCGAAAAACGATCGATGAAATTGCCAACGCTTACGTGCGCCAGAATGTCGAGCGAAAATCCGCGGAGGCGGAAAACACCCTGGCCTTCCTTGACGAGCAATTGCCAAAGATTCGGCAACAGGTGGAAGCCGCGGAGTCCGAACTCAATACATACCGGCTGGAAAAAGGCTCGATCGACCTGACTCTCGAAACGCAGACGCTCCTGCAAACAATCGTAGCGACTGAGTCAAACATCGAGGAGCTGCAACAGCAACGCGTAAAGGCGACACAGAGTTTTACGGAATCGCATCCCGCAATCATCGTGCTGGATGGACAGATAGCGCGAATGCGGTCGGAGCTCGAGAGCCTCAATCGTCAGGTTCGCGAGCTGCCGAATACGCAGCAGGAAGTGCTGCGGCTTGTGCGTGATGTCGAGGTCAGTACAGCGCTGTACACCTCATTGTTGAACAACGCCCAGGAACTCCGTGTCATGCGCGCGGGCACGGTGGGCAACGTCCGTGTCATCGACTACGCCGTGCAGCCGCGAAATTCGATCAAGCCGAATAAACAAAAAACAGCTTTGATGGCGCTGGCGCTCGGGCTGGGCGCTTGGCGTGGCTGCGGCCTTCCTGCGCAATGCGCTGCGTTCCGGCGTGCACAATCCGGACCTCATCGAAAAGTATGCCCAGGCCCCCGTCTACGCGACGGTGCCGCACAGCACTCGCCAGGACCAGATGTCCCGCCAGATGGGGAAGAATGGAAAGGCAGCGGTGCTGGCTCAGGAGCATCCGCAGGACAGCTGCGATCGAGAGTCTAAGAAATCTGCGTACCGCGCTGCACTTCGGGATGATGGATGCGAAGAACAATTGCATCATGATTGCCGGCCCGAGCCCCACCGTCGGCAAGTCCTTCGTGAGCGTGAATCTCGCAGCCGTCCTAGCCGCAAGCGACCGCAGGGTGTTGCTGATTGACGGCGACATGCGGCGCGGCCACCTGCACGAATACCTCGGCATGTCAACGGCAGACAGGGACTGTCGGACTATATCAGCGGTGCGATGGCAGATCGATGGCTGTTTGCACCAGACGCCAGTGTCGGGACTGACACTGGTCCCAACCGGAACCATGCCGCCGAATCCGGCCGAACTCCTAATGCACGATCGCTTTCAAGAACTCATGCACGTCCTCGAGGAACGCTATGACGACGTCATTATCGACTCGCCGCCTATACTGGCGGTAACCGACTCGACGATCATCGGCCAGGTCGCCGGCGCGGCGATCATGGTCCTGCGGGCCGGGCCAGAACAGTACGCCACGAAATCGAAACCAGTGCTAAGCGACTTCGGCAAGCTGGCGTCAACTTGCGTGGCATCATCCTGAACGACATCAAGCAGACGAGCCGGTACTACGGAGCAGGCCGATACTCCTATAAGTACGCCTATAAGACTACCTTGAAGTAAAACAAACCAGAACCTCAGTCCAACATCTTGCTAAACCCAATTGGGCCGACCGGGCCGCTTCCCAGAGCACCGGCGATGTTGCTTCCGGCCCATTGGTTTAGTGCGGCAAGAGATGTGCAATATGCTGGAAAACAAAATACTGCTAACCAGTCTCCCTAGGTCCGGGTCGACTTGGGTCTCGAAGATGCTGAGTATTCAACCGAGCGTATTGATAATGCATGAGCCGGACCGCTTGGATAAAGTCGGCATCGGCGACAAAGGACTTCACCCTTACGTTAGTAGTCGCGATCGGAGTTTGCCTTATTTCAAGATGTACGCTCAGCTTTTCAACGGTTACAAGTTTCCGAATGCTACTGAGCAAAGGGCAGGTCGCCGGGTAATAGCGAGATGGCTGCGCAATCGCTATTTGAAGGTCCGCTATTTGCACCCATACAAGAAGACCCTCATCTTGAAATCGGTATACAGCCTGCAAAACACCGAGTGGATTTACGAAAACCTCTCGGTAAAGGTCGTGGTGCTACTAAGGCACCCGTGCAGCGTAATTCACAGCATTCTTCGCAATTGGCCGGACGCGCGCTTGAAGGGCCCGCACCTCCAGCCAGAATTTGTGAAGGATTATCTTGGAACTAAAAAGCGGTATCTGGAAGATGCGAAATCGGTCTATGAAGTGATGGCCTCACGGATCGCGGCTTACTATTGCGCCGCGTTGACGGCGAGCAACAGGCATCCTTCTTGGATTGTGATTAGTCATGAACAGTTATGTAGCGACCCAATTGGGGAATTCAGAACGCTGTATAAAAAGCTGGGATTGGATTGGGACGAGAAAGTCGAATCAGCGATAACAGCCACAAACCGGCCCAAAGAATCGGACCATATTCAACATGTGAACCGTGTGTCATTTGCTGAGATTGACAAGTGGAAGTCTTTATTGACCAAGAACGAAATCGCAGAGGTTGCGCGCTACTACTGCCCCTTTGAATTACCCTACTATACTGACATCTGCTAACGAGCACATTTGAGGTTTCGTGTGCATCTGGCTCGACGGCGGGCCTAGGCTAGCTCCTGTTACATGAGTCGTCACGGCGGACTGGTACGGACAATAGGCGAGTAAAGTAACGAAATGATCTTGGCATGGGATTTCTTGCCTTGGCCCCCCCCGTCTGCGACAACCAAATACGTGGCTTGGATTTTACAGCGCGCGTCAACAAACCTCTGGCATTGACGCGAGCCTGTGCTAGATGCGAATTGGCGGAGTGCTTGGGCGGATGACCAATGATCCTTGGAAATGTTGCTCTTGGTTTGAGTGGACTCAAGCTGCAAGGCCAATCAGCCGGCAATGACACCGGTAGTGCGTTTGCTAGAAGGAATCTCGCTGCACTTCGAGAGACCGAATATCCTGTAGCTAGTGGAGCGTTGAATAGAAGACGTTCGACATGAATATTTTCAGTCAGTCTCGTGCGGCCAGCTCCAAATCTCCATATTCGCGCACGTCCATAATCAAGTTGTATGAAATCAAAGGACTCGTAAGCCATCAACGCATAAAATTCTTTGAAAAGATCATGAACGATCGCGTCATCTTCTAATATGATCGCCCCAGCGGAATCGGTGTCAAGTATTTCTTCATACGCTTTGATGTGACTGAGGGCGCATCCGAATTCGGTGTCTGTCATCGGTCGGCCTAGCTTTTGCTCAGCCAAGTTTCGATCAATAAGCGTTGCGTACTTCAGCGGTAAGCCGCCGCGACCATCTATAGCCGAGATTAGCCTGAAGCTCAGCCCAAGAAGACCAAGACGGTTCTCAAGCTGAGACCTGCGATCTATTGCGTCCTCTAAACCGATAACAATAATCGGCCATTTGTTGTCTCCCGCCAGTTCCCGGGAATCCGCCTGCTCAGCCACGCAATAGCCGTTTAAGAAGGGTTGGATTATCTCGCAAAGAAGCTGCGAGCCTTACGAAGCCAGACCTGCGCCCCTCCTGTTCCAGCACGTTCGTGAAATAGAGATTGTTTGCCGACGCCAATACGAATAGATCGGTCAGCACGTCCAGATTAATACGGAATTGCTCCTCGTGCTTTTTCGTATGCAATGGCTTCCCCATATTGTCCGCCATATTGCGTACTACGACCAACTGCCTACCCCAAAACTCTCGAGCATATTGATAGCAAGCAAAATCATCTGTGCATACAACTACCTTTCCATGGATTCGACTCGCCAAGTCATCGAAAAATGCTCGATAGTCGGTAGTGAGATCGGTGTTACGAACATGAATGGCGTCGTAGCTGCCCAGGCTTGCCAGAATTCTGCAAATTTCTTGACGCACTTCAGGTCGTAGACCGATATGTGCAAACACTCTTTTCGACCGGGTCCCGCCACCACACTGTTCATGCAACAATACACTCTCGTCGTATCGCTTGTTCATATCAAAGGTTAGGCGTTCTGCAGTCTCGGCCTCAACATAGTTGCGCACCGTTGGATCAAAAACGGCGCTTAGACGTAAACAGTCTGTCGCGAATCTGCGGCGGAACACAAGAATAGCCGGGTTTTAGCGCCGGAACGCCAAATCGAATACGTCCGCTTGATGAAAAGTAGTTCCCGAAACAGTCGTGAAACCCCGACCGGCTACCATCAACCCAAAGAACCCGACCATACTTTGCGGCATAGGCATGGCATCTATCTATTTGCACGAAATTATCGTTTAGTCCATCTCTCGGACGGCAAAGCACAATCCGATGACGTTGCCCTGGCCTCCAAAACCAGCATCGGTAGACAAAATTGAGCATGCGCAATGTAAGCTTCACGCCTATGCCCTCCTTACCCTCGTTTGATGCCTATGGTTCTTCTGGGTATTCGTCAATAACACTGTTCCTTACGGATTCACTGACAAAAATCGCATCTCCGTATCGTAGTTGCCCGTTTGTTGCCCTATGTAAGTCGTAAATGTCAAAAAGGGAATAGCCGAAATTGGAGAGAAACGACCATACCTCATGAAAAAGAGGAGCTCCTTCATAATGTGGCACAAACATTATTTCCGTGTAGACAACCGAGATACTGCCAGCCTCAAATAATGGCTCTGCTCCACGCAAAGCATCTAGTTCACCGCCTTGGATGTCGAGTTTCAACACATCGATTGTTGAAATATTATTAGTCCTTACAAACCCAGCGAGATCTACAACGTCTACTTCAATAGCTTCTTTTGGTCCCGCTGACTTTGGGTAGTATCGTCTGTCGGAAGTTGGACGACGAAGAAGCGAATTGGTTGCGTCAAAAGCGTTGACATAAAAAGTTGCAGTGCCCGGTTGGTAGCCCACAGCTTTTGGCACGAGGTGTATTTTTCTGTCATCGGAGTGACGCTTCTGTAGCTCGGCTATTGAAGCGGGAAAGGGCTCAAAACAGTAAATATCCGCGGCCGGAAATTTCGCCCGATATCGTCCGGCTGTCTGTCCCTTGTGCGCGCCGACATCAAAAATAGAAGCACAAGTCTTGGCTGAATTGCCAATAAGCTGGCGTTGGGCTTCAAATGGTTCTGACCGGCAAGAATGGCCCGGCATGCCCACCACTCCCCCAGCCGTTAGTTCGTAGCCAAGGCCACTGAATGCTGCCTTAGCCAAACGCTTCATCAGATTCAATTTTGAGCCTTCCGGTTTTTAAACGCGTGATTTTGGCGATGCCCATCGTGAAACAGCGCCTAGAAGTCTTGCAACGTTAACAGAATGGCTCGACCACGCAAACGGTGGCGCCCGATATGCTGCCCCCCCCGTTGTGCGCATTGTTTTCACGCGCCATCTCCACATACACTCCTTAGGATTCCGACAGGCAACGTCTGTAAGGACTCCAGAGGCTTTTCCCTTCGGGTTTGCAAGGTAATAGCTTTAAGGACCGCGGAACGGACTGCACCTTGGTCGTCGGGGCGCATAAGCCCTTTTTCTACGACGCCAACCGGAGGAAAAGCCGGGCCTTGGGAGTCATAGTGCGTGGTCACACACGATCACGCATACTATTGCCGTGCTTGCTTCGTATAATCCAGAAATCTCGTCTAGGAAATGCACTTGTTAGTTAAGTTCAAGCGCGACATCCAGCGCATGCTCGTTTGCATTTTGGCAAACGCATCAAACCGACTTGGTTGCTACCAAACCAAGTTGACGGGCAACGAAAGTATTTCGAATCTGGTCTTTTCTCTTAGGCCGCGCATTAGTCGATTTCCATTGGTTCGACTTGGGCCCGATGGCGACGGCGGCTATTTGGTGCCTGACGACTTGGATGGAATATCGACATGCTTTTCGCCCGGCGTAGCAAACGTGTCCGGCTTCGAGAGAGATTGTGCTCGCAGAGGCATGACCGTTTACATGGCCGACCATTCGGTTGATGGCCCTGCGGAGCAACATCTGGAATTTCGATTTACAAAAAAGCACGTGGGCGCCGTCGACAACGACCAATACATGACACTAGGCAGGTGGTTCGCTGAGTCGAGAGTTGCCGAAGACGACGACCTGCTGCTTCAAATGGACATAGAGGGGGCTGAATATGAAGTGATTTTGTCGGCTTCCAATGCGCTGCTAAAAAGATTTCGTATTCTGGTAATCGAATTTCATCAGCTAGATAATCTATTTAGCAAGCCATGCTTTGGGCTTATGGCGCGCGCTTTCGAGAAGATACTTCAAACACATAGTTGCGTGCATATTCATCCAAATAATTGCTGTGGACTTTTTGGCCTCGGAGACGTACGCGTACCACGCGTGGCGGAGTTTACGTTTCTCCGGAAGGATAGAGATCCTATGCGAGCGTTCGCTAGCCTGCCTCACCCACTTGATTCAGACAATACGGCGAATCCGTCGATTGAATTGCCCAAAAGTTGGTTCGAACCGGCTAAGCTTCCGCGGGAGCCATGACACATAGGCGAGTGCGGACGATGGTCGACTTGAAAGCGGCGGTTGAGAAAGTGATCGGAAGAATTAGGAATATTGTAAGTCGGGCCAAACGTAGAAAGCCGGTTGCGGGGAGAAGGGTAAAGGTCTTTCCCGACGACGTATTCATAGTGTCATACCCAAAGTCGGGAAATACCTGGGTACGATTTTTGATCGCCAACCTCTTGGATCAAAAAAGTGGCTCCGTTGATTTCTCTAACATTGAGCAGAAGGTGCCGGATATCTACAAGAATTCCAACCTCGATCTACTGAAACACGTTTCGCCGAGATTCCTCAAGAGTCACGAGTATCTCGACCCTAGATATAGGAAAGTAATCTACATCGTCCGAGATCCCAGGGACGTCGTTGTTTCCTACTTTCACTATTTGATAAAGGTGCGGAGAATTACTGAGGATCGTCCATTGGATCAATTTATCGACAACTTCATCAAAGGAGACATTAGCCCTTTTGGTTCATGGTATGAAAATGTAGCAAGCTGGATCTACACTCGGAATCGAGATGAAAACTTTTTGATGATGCGCTACGAAGACATACTACTAGACACATATCAAGAGTTACAAAAAATTGCTGACTTCTTGCAAATGTCCGTAGACGAGGATTGTTTGAATCGGGCAATAGTAATGAGTTCAAGAGACAACATGCAGCAACTCGAAAAGAATCAGTCGCACCTTTGGGTTGGGACAAGAGGTACTCGAATCGAAGTGCCATTTGTTCGTTCGGGTAAGAGTGGCGGTTGGAAGATTGAACTACCTACTTCGTGCGCAAATAGAATTGAAGAAAGCTGGGGCTGTCTCTTGAAAGTGCTAGATTACGAATGCGATCGATGACTTGATCGAAGCGTCATACCTAAACTTTAGAGCAGATACAAGTCAACCGCTGCGCCAATGCGCTGACCCTAAATAGCCATGCGTCACAAAGTGCACAAGATGCTTGAGTTGCTGACTGCGAGAGAGCGTAGGCACGCATTCTCGCTTCTGGTCATGATTCTAGTTATGGCTTTCATAGACGTTCTTGGAATCGCGTCGATCATGCCTTTCATGGCCGTACTGGCAAATCCCGATGTAATTCACTCAAATTCACTGCTCCAACAGGTCTACCAGAGTCTGGAATTTGAAGATTCGCAGACGTTTCTTCGTTTCCTAGGCGTCGTAGTTTTCTCGGTGCTACTTGTATCTGTCAGTGTCAACGCCCTGACTACTTGGGCGATCACGCATTTCACGCAAATGCTTAATTACACGATAGCAAGCCGATTGACCGCTGCGTATTTTGCTCAACCCTACGAATGGTACTTGAACAGGCACAGCGCGGATTTGGCAAAGTCGGTAGTAAGCGAAGTGCAAATGGTAGTGGCGGGGGCTCTAATACCATCTATTCAGCTCGTGGCCCAAGGCGCACTTATTCTTGCAATAGTCGCATTCCTATTGGTGCTGAATCCAGTCATCGCGATAGCTATGGGCGTGGGTATCGGGGGAAGCTATTTCTTGATTTACTATTTTCTGCGGCTGTTTCTAGATCGTACTGGTCGGGATCGAGTAACCGCCAACAGGGAGCGATTTCGAGCATTGAGCGAGTCATTTGGAGCAATTAAACAGATAAAGCTCAGTGGACTCGAAGGAGTTGCGTTGCGGCGCTTTGATCTACCGGCCAAAAGATTCGCTCGGACTCAAGTGAGTTCACAGTTGATCGGGCAACTGCCGCGGTACGCGCTAGAGATAGCTGCGTTTGGTGGGATACTGCTTTTGACAGTGTATTTGATAGGCGATTCGGGAGGGCTCCAATCTGTTCTGCCGGTCATAGCAACATATGCGTTTGCCGCATATCGTTTACTACCGGCAATCCAAATCGCCTACAGTCACGCGACCAGACTGCGGTTCTCTGGTGAAGCGATCGAGGCAACTTCATAAAGATTTCTCCGACTGTACCGCCGCCGCTGCCCTTGAATCACAAAGTTGTCAGCTCACAAACATCTGCCGCGTTGGTGCCCAGAGCCAACATCACACTGGAGGGGGTCGAGTACTACTATCCCGGGTCCAACAAGCCCGTTATTAGTGCGCTGAGCTTGGAAATTCCTGCGCGATCAACTGTCGGCCTTGTAGGTGCGACTGGTTCGGGAAAAAGCACCATTGTGGACATTATCTTGGGACTGTTAGAGCCGAAGTCGGGTTCAGTCCGCATTGATAACGAAGCAATCACCTCGAAAAATATTCGAGCTTGGCAAGCTTCAATTGGCTATGTCCCACAGCAAATCTTTCTCGCAAATTCGACCGTCGCCGAAAATATTGCATTCGGTGTCAAGGATGAATCACGTAACCAAGAAGCGGTCGAGAAGGCCGCAAGGATTGCGAATATACATAATTTCATTGTGACGGAACTGCCGGATGGCTATTCGACTGTGGTCGGGGAGAGAGGCGTGCGACTGTCTGGTGGGCAACGACAGAGAATTGGAATCGCTCGTGCTCTGTATCATGAGCCAAAGGTTCTGGTCTTGGACGAAGCGACAAGTGCCCTCGACAGTATTACAGAGAAAGCTGTCACGGATGCCATTCGGAACGTCGGTGGGGCGATTACTATACTTATAGTTGCCCACAGGCTTTCGACTGTTCGACATTGTGATCGAATATTTTACTTGGACTCAGGGCGACTGGTTGGCCAAGGTACATTCGAAGAATTGGTGGATCAGTTTGCAACGTTTCGCGATTTGGCAGCTATCGGATAGTCAAGCACGATACCTGGTTCATCCCAGAAGTAACCATAGTTGAGGTACCGTTTATGGGTGAATGGTATCTGGCCTACTGCAAAGCGCGGCAGGAAGATCTTGCCGCGAAAGGGCTCGAGGAGCAGGGCTACAACATCTATCTCCCCAAGCTTCGTATCCGGAAGCGCAGGGCGACCGGAGTCGTCTTCGTAGACGAGCCGCTTTTCCCCCGGTATTTGTTTGTTAGCACAGGTTCGCAGGAATTGTCGCTCGCTGCAGTCCAGTACACACGTGGAGTCCAGAAGTTGGTTCGTTTCGGACAATATCCGCTGCCGGTTGCAACGGACATCATTGAAGCAATTCGCGATCGAGAAGACCCTGTCACGGGGCACCACCGACTGGAATTGCCTGGCCTACAAGCCAGGCGATCCGGTCAGCATCAAGACCGGAGTTCTTGCGGGCCTCAGCGGAGTCTTCGCACAACGCTCCGGGAAGGACAGGGTCGTGGTTCTGCTGGAAATCCTTGGCCACCAAGCGCAAGCGGCCATACCTCTCGCGGAACTGGACCGCTGAAGTCTTCTTCTCACCGGTAGACACCCGAGTGGCCTTGTCGACGCCGCCCAATGATTGCTAGCCTGCAGTCTGTTCAATCATTGAACACACCGTCGGGAATGCCCGATCGGGGCGGTGCTGTGTGCACTGTCCTGCGGGAGCGTGCCTGACATTGCAGGAAAATGCTCAACGACGAAATTCGTTACCGCATACTTCGGGAACTCGAGCAGCAGCCGAAGATATCCCAGCGCGCACTTGCGGAAAGCCTCGGAGTCAGCGTCGGAAAAACCAACTACTGTCTTCGTGCGTTGATCGATAAAGGTTTGATAAAGGCAAAAAATTTCCGTCGGAGCAAGAACAAGCTCGCGTATGCCTACAAGCTGACGCCACGAGGAATTTCCGAGAAAGCGAAAGTTGCTCGACGATTCCTGAATCTGAAGCAACGAGAGTACCTCGAACTTAGCTGCTGAGATTGCCGAACTTCGGCGAGAAGTAGATCAATTCGACTCACGTAATGAATCGAATGCAGTTCAAGGGGACGGCGGGACCGAATTCTAGCAATGCTCGACGAGCACTCTGGTTCAAGCGTGCTTCCACGCAAGGTGTTCACGTACTGGCATCAGGGAGTAGCAAATGCTCCTGCCATAGTGAAAGCTTGCGTAGCACGAGTTCAGCGTCTTAATCCAGGCTGGCAGTTCCACGTCTTGGACAGAGAGTCGGCTTGTGACTTTGTCCAGACGCCACAATTGTCACCAAAGAAACTCGAGAGGTTGAATCTTCCGCACCGATCCGACCTGATTCGTACGAAGTTGTTGGTCGATCACGGCGGCGTCTGGATTGATCCCACGGTACTTGTTACGCAGTCGTTTGATGATTGGCTGCAATCGAAAATGCAAGCCGGCCTGTTTCTGTTTTCACGGCCTGCTCGAGATCGCATCATTTCCAATTGGTTTATTGCCGCGCAGCCGGAACATCCGATCCTTGTCGCCCTATACGCTTCTCTGTGTGACTATTGGGATCACAATGATTTTCGAAACTACAACCGGCGCGCCACGAGATGGGAGGCGCTGCTCAAGAGATTGATCAATCGAAATCTCGATCTTCCGCGCTTGTGGTTTACATGGCCATTCAGGAAGCTTGTCAGGGTGGCGCCTTATATGGTGTACCACTATTTGTTCTACGACTTGCTCTGCAAGCGGCCGGAGCTTCAAACACTCTATTTGAAAATGCCATTCAGCTCGGCGGATAAACCATGCGTTCTGCAGCGGTATGGATTGGACAGGCAGTTTGACGCGGCGGCAAGAACCATTCTCGATGACGACGAGGTGCCACTTCATAAGCTGACATGGAAGGCGAAAGAAGCGTCCGTGCAGCCCGACAGCATCATCAATCACCTGATACGATCGAGTATCTAGCCAGATGTCGAACGTGTGGGCCGAATTGCAATCAGGAACACCGGAATGATTAGATTTCTGAGATCGGGCTAGGCGTTCACCCGTCGACAGGACCGTCGGTAGTTGATGTTGTGAACTTATTTATTCACATTGGCACGGAGAAAACGGGCAGTTCGTTCCTGCAAAAGATTTGCGCGCACAATCGCGAGTTTCTGGCCCAGTACGGGATTTGGTTTCCGAAGGCAGGGAAACACGAGGCAAGGCTTATGCACGGGCAAATATCCTCGGGCAATGCGGTCGAGCTGTCACAACGCATTGGTGCGGGCGATTGGCAAGATGTTAAGGCTTGGATTTCTACGAGAATCCAGGAAGCCGCCCAGCAAAACTGTGTTGCTACGCTGTTGTCGAACGAGATCTTGTGCTCGGTACTTGCGGGTGGAGATTGCGTATCGCGTCTCAATGTCGCAGCCCGGCAGGCCGGCGCAAGCGCTGTCAAGGCATTGCTTTTGATCCGTGACCCGGTCGACCAAGCGCTGTCGCTCTACAAGCATCGAGCCAAGAATGGGCAAATCGGGGACATCAGCGATTGGGTAGCCTTAGGCTTTAGCCTGCCTGCAGAGATCGAGTCCCTGTTGTCACAAATGGACAGCGATACTATCGATTTCAGCATGAGGAAATACTCCAAGGATGGCGCGGTGTTGAAGCACGTGTTCTTTTCTGACTGGCTTGGGCTGCCGGAACTTCCAAATACGTCGATTGACGTTGTCAATCCATCCTTGACCCTTTCGGAGTTGCATATTCTCAAATGTGTTGCAAAGATTCGGCCGGACAGTGTTCCAGTTTTTTACCGCGAGTTGCTGGCAGTCCCTGTCGCGGACAAAGCCAGCGACATCGGCTTAGATGCAGCCGCAAGGGAAACAATTGCGCGACATCTATGCCGGTTCGAGTCAACCTGGCAGGAGCTTGCACGCCGTTTACACGGAGAAGGTGGGTTGACGGTACCAACGCCGTCCGGCGTGGACTTGTCCGAAAAGCCGATGTACGCCTTCGACAGCGCACAGATCGAGGCCATTGTAAGAGCTCATGGTAAATCGCTGTCATTTCAGACACAGGTCGGGACTTTGATTCGAAAGATTTTGCGTCGCCCCATCGGGCGTCTATGGTCCAAAATACAAGGCCGATTCTGAGCTGATGCCTATCATGACCAGGCGTAAGGTGTTCTGCATTGGGTGGCACAAGACGGGAACTTCTTCATTGGGACTGGCATTGATAGAGCTGGACTACACTGTTGTCGGTTGCCGGCTTGATCTCGAAGGTTGCATGAGGAGCGGGAACTATGAAGACGCCTTGAAAATCGCCGAAAGGTTTGATGCCGTTCAGGATGTACCTTGGGCGCTGCTCTACAAGGAATTGGACCAAGCGTTTCCGGGTTCAAAGTTCATATTCACGGATCGAGAGGATGAGGCGTGGCTCAGGAGCGCTATCGGGCACTTTGGCGACACCTATCACTCAATGCATGAATGGATTTACGGGGCCGGGTCCTGCGTCGGCAACGAGGATGTCTACCTGGCGCGATACAGGCAGCACCGGCTCGACGTAAAACAATACTTTTCGGCTCGGCCAAACGATATTCTGAGCATGAACTTGGGTCGCAGCGAGGGATGGGACGAGTTATGCCGGTTTCTCGGCTGTGAGATACCGAAAAAACTGTGGCCGCACGCGAACAAGGGAAAGCATTCTTTCAATCGCCTTGACCACACCATTGACAGACTGAGAACGTTGACGCCGATGTCGCTTCGACGTTTTGTCTTCGGAATAAAGCTTCGGATACGCAGCGCGATTGGCCTGCCTGATCCCCGGAACAAGTTCAATAATTTCAAGGAGAATCGGTTCGCGAGAGGGCGCAAGCCTTGAAGCAAATCTGGTATTCCGGCGTGAGCGGTCCAAGCTAACGTAATGCACCGTACCTATATTTCCTCCGTGCTATTGGCTTTGCTGGCGCCGTGGCTGCTCGCCTTTCAGTTCGTGCGCTCGGCTTCTTGGCGGCATCGTCGCTTCCTCATAACTCTATTTTTTACGATATTCGGCTCTGTGGTTCTGATGGAATTCGGTGATGGGCTTGACCAGCAGAGGCACCTGGAAAGCGAATATCTCGCTATGTCGTTCAAAGTGTTTATACAAGAGCTGTGGCGCATCCTGACTTTGAAAAACACGATATCCGGAACCAAAGATGTATACATGCATGTCTTGTCGTACGTTCTCGGCGCTGTACTGCATACACCAAAGCTCTTTATGCCCACAATCGCAACCGTATACGGTTACTTTTTCAGCGGCGCCATCCTCACTGTTCTCCGCAACTTCAGGCTCACAAGAGAAAACTACGTAACGATAGTCTTTGTAGGCATTTTCCTTTTCGTGCGCGGCTTAGAGGGTTTCTACACCGTCCGTACTTGGACAGGCATGTGGATACTTGTCTACAGCTGTCTAAAGTACTACGAGACCGGACAGCGACGGTATTTGGCGCTAATGTTCGTGCCGCCGTTCATTCACATCGGCTTCTTCGTTTTGGCAATTCCTGCGTGGATCGTGCTCATATTCGGTAGCCGGCCTCTGCTCTACACGGCTCTGTATTTGGTGTCGTCTATAACAACGATATTGCCGGTTCAGGAGACAACATCCTTCTTGTCGCGTACAGAAAGAGGCGCTTACCAGGTCGAGGCCTACGTTGTGCAAGAACAGCGGTCTTCAGTCGAATCATTCCAGCGGCTTCAGGGGTCGACGAACTGGTACAACGCTTATCGGCGAGCTGGACTACAGCGCTGGGCCCCTACTGTACTGGTACTGGTGCTCATATTCTCGGGTGTGTATGCGAACAGAATGAGCGCTTACGAACAGAGAATTTTCTCGGTCGGACTCTTAACACTCACCTTGTCAAATGCTTCTTGGTTCTTGTATGCAGTACACAATCGATCGCTAACCATTGCCATGATTTTTCTCCTTGCCGGCTTTCTGATGGCACGCCTAAATCCCAAAACTCGAAACATTTGTTTTGGGCTGCCCGACTACTTCAGGTACGGGCTGCACCTAAGCATCCTCCTCTTCCTTCCATTGATACTCTTTCAGGTGTCGGTCACTCTTGACTGGATGAGTGTGTTCATGTTCGGACTACCTTTCTTGGTATGGTGGGATCCGGAGATAAACATGTCCGTAAAAGAATTCATACGCGACATCCTAGTTTAGAAGTCCGCGACGACGTGGCCAAGAAGCACCGAATCCTCTTTGTTCTGACTCAGCCGCTAGATCCCAGTCGAGGCGGGGTTCAAATGAGCACATGGAAGTTATCGAAGTATTTTTCGGAAAGCGGATGCCAAGTGGCAGTGTTTTCGTTTGCATCACGCGGACATAGGCGTCCGCCGTTCGCGGAAATCTTCGCGCCGGAAACTGATATGCACGGCGTGACAGCGGAAAAGCTGGCTGCACTCGGGAAAATCACTTAAAGAATTCCGGCCGGACATTGTGATTTGCCAGTGTCCGTATGAGGAAGATATTGGCAAGGCCTTGGGCAGGGAAAAGAATTATCTGCTTCTGGGTTGTCTGAGGAATACCTTGTATTCTGTCAGGCTGAATATCGACCAATACAGCAATCAAGTCTTGCCGCAAATCCTTCATCCAGTTTTTCGTAATGTCATAGGGCGGTTCGCGCTGCAGAAGATTCATCGTGTTAGACACGGAGCGAAGCTGAAAAGAATACTTGCTGTTTACGACTATTTTGTGATGTTTGGGCCGCCAAATCTCGACGAGCTTCGCTTTTTCGTAGGCGACTTCGACAGGTCCAGAATCCAGTTGATTCCCAATTCGGTGCCGAAAGTTTCGACGACCCTGTCTAATAAGGAAAAGCGAATTCTCTGGCTTGGGAAGACTGACGGAGGAGCAGAAGCGAGCCGATCTCATCGTTCCATACTGGATGGCCGTATGTGACCAGCTGCCAGAATGGCAGATTCGACGTTGTAGGTGACGGCCCTGCAAAAAGCCGAATCGAAGGGCAGGTAAGAGATCTCGGCATTGAGCGAATTTGCCTGCACGGGAGGCAAGAGCCCGACAAGTACTTCGAACGCGCTTCGATCTTCGTTATGACGTCCGCCTGGGAGGGCTTTCCAAATACTCTCATTGAAGCTCAAAGTTTTGGGGCGGTTCCCGTTCTATTTGACTCATTTCCGAATGCTAGCTGGATCGTAGAGACAGGCGTCAATGGGATTTCTCGTTCAACCTTTCGATATTCACCGTATGGCGAAAGAAACAGTCGCTTTGGCGAACTCAACAGATCTCTACGCCTTCATGCGCCGATCGCTGGAAAATGCAGTGCGGTTCCAGATAGATAACGTGGGCGGCATGTGGTTCGAGCTATTCGAAAAGTATGCCCCTTCATCCGCTTCACCCCGGCGACATTAGCTACATCGACTGCCTGAAACTGCGACCAATCGACAGATCAATGGCATTGCCGTAAGACATGCGCGCTATCCACGTGTCACCGCTGACTTCCATAAAGAACCGAGCGCTGAGCGCTTGGACGAATTGCAGGGGCTGGCGAACGCGACGCCACCTTGTGCTCTTTGACAGCGACGATTGGGGTGCTGCTCATCTCAAAGACTCGGCCACGCGACAGCAATTGGTACGAAAAGGTCTGGACCTGGATAGTTCTTCCTACCACAGGTTCGATACGCTCGAAAGCAGGAATGACCTCGAAGGACTTTTCGAAATACTCTCTCGCTATCGCGACAAGGACGGCAACCACCCGATTTTCACTTTCAATACAGTAATGAGCAATCCCCACTATGAGAAAATCAAGAAGGATGAAATTTGAGACCTACCACAGGGAAGGGTTTTACGACACATATCGCCGTTATCACGGGGACGATCTAACCCAATTGTGGCGCGCGGCGATCGATGAACGCCTGATCTGCCCACAGTTCCATGCAAGAGAACACCTGAATGTTGGTCTATGGCTGGAAGACCTAAGAAAAGGGTTGCCTGAAACAAGACTTGCATTCCAGAACGAATTCTGCGGATTGACAGTACGAACGACGTCAAAGCGTCAAAATAACTATTTGGCCGCCTACTGGCCGGAATCAACGGCCCATCTTCGCGACATAGCGGCCATCTTGAGCGAGGGGCTTGATGAATTTCGTAAGACATTCGGGACGGAATCGCGGTCATTCGTTGCATGCCGATACATTTTCCCCAAGGAACTCGAGACCGTGCTGTGCAACGAGGGAGTCGAACTACTAAAGGGCCAGAGAGGGCAATCGATGCCATCGATGGACGGAAGTCGTCTATCGACGCGCCGAATCTATACAGGAAAGGTCAACGACCTAGGTCAACGATACTGTGTTCGAAATGTTTTTTTTGAGCCTCACGAAGATGCAAACATAGATTGGGTAGCTGCGGCCCTCCAAAAAATTGACGAGGCATTTGCTTTCAGGAAGCCAGCAGTAGTCTCAACTCATAGAATCAACTTTGTTGGCGGTCTAAGCGTAAAGCACAGAGATCGAAGTCTTAGACTGCTAGAGCAATTGCTGTCACAGATTGTCTTGCGCTGGCCGCAAGTCGAATTCATTACGTCCGACCAACTGATTGATCAAATCACTGAATAACTTGCGACTGATCAGGCCCGTCGGGAGAAAGCTGCGTTGAGACTGGCGGTTGTCTGTGTATCGCTAAAGGCAGGGGGCACCGAACGTGTAGTGTCGATGCTCGCGAATTACCTTGCTGAAAGACACGAAGTGCAAATTATTTCGCTCAGCAACATCGAGCCGTTCTATCCTTTGGAAAGCGCTGTGAACGTCGTCCGGTTCAGACGTCGTGGGCGCGGCGTCAAGCGCCTGATTTACTATCCACAAGTGGCGCAGTTTATCCGCTCGAATGTCAAAGATTGGGGCGCCGACACAGTATTGTCGTGCGGTGAAATGATCAGCCCATTCGTTACCTGCGCGCTTTTTGGCCTCCACGTTCGAAAGATAATCTACAACCAAGGCACTCCGCTGCGTAGCCTTGGGGGCGCTGCCGGATGGATAAATCCAAAGCTGTACTCACATGCCGGTGCGTTGATCCTTCAAACAGAAGCCTCCAGGCAAATGCTGGCTCAGAAGTATGAGAGAACGAAAATTGTAGTCATTCCAAATCCCGTCGAGGTCCCCGAGCAACTAAAGCCTATTGCAGATCGGCCAAGGGTGATTTTGAACGTCGGATCGATAGGCCGCTTGAAGAATCAAGAATTCTTGCTCCGTGTTTTTGCCAAACTCGAAGAAAAAGTTCATTGGGAGCTGAAATTCGTAGGCGAGGGACCGGACCGGGCGAAGCTCGAAGCTGTTGCTGCATCTCTTGGGGTTCAAGGGCGCGTTCAATTTCTTGGAGAAAGAAGGGACGTCGGTCGCTTGCTCGCTGAGGCGCAGGTATTTGCCTTTACGTCTTTGTCGGAAGGCTTGCCTAATGCGCTTGCCGAAGCCCTTGCGAGCGGCTGTGCGTGCATTAGCTTCGATTGCTTAACTGGGCCGGCGGAGCTCATTGTCAATGACGAGAATGGCCTGCTAATTCAAATGGGCAAGGAAATGGAGTACCAGCAACAACTTTCGAGACTGCTGAGTGACGAAGGGTTGCGAGCGCGGTTGAGCAAGCAGGCAAACCAAGACATGCGAGCGTATTCGAAAGAAAAAGTACTTCGCCAGTTCGAGGAAGTTCTTCTTGCGAGTCTAGACTCAACTTGAATGCGACTTCTGGTTAATACTGCAAGTATTCTGAAAGGAGGCTCCGTTCAGGTCGCCTCCTCTTTTCTTCACGAGTGCAATGAACTCGTCGAGCATGACTTCGGGGTAATCTTAGGGCCCGGACTCAAAGACGTTATCCAAAAGGAGCAATTCGGGAAAAACTTCACGTTTTTCGAACTGCCCTATCGCCCTGCACAACGGCTTCTTTTGCCAAGAAACGCTCAAGCGGAATTGAGGACTTTCGAATCAGAATTCGTGCCGGATGTAGTGTTTACGACGTCAGGCCCTTCCTACTGGCGTCCGAAAGCGCCACACCTGATGGGATTTAACATCCCACACTGCTTGTACCGTGATTCGCCGTACTTCAGTCGGAAGCTAGGTCCGCTGCAGCGAATGCGATGGAACCTCAAAACGCAAGTTACCCGTTATTTTACAAAGCATTTTGCCGACACTTGGGTCGTCCAGACCGATGACGTCAACCAAAGGTTACAAGATTGGATTTCCTCAAATCGTGTTATCACGGTGCCAAATACCGTAGCGAGCTTTTACGAAACAAATGCACTGAATACCACGAATCGAAGTGAATTTACCGTAGTCGACCATCAGAAGTTTCGGCTCTTGGTTCTCAATAGCTACTATCCGCATAAAGACTTGGAGCTTGTTGACCGGCTTATCGATTTGATGCGGGAAGAAGGCCTCACCGACTTTCGATTCACCATGACGCTGCCAAAGACGGACTTCGAGAAAACGATTAGCGCTCGCAATCGGAGTTGGGTCACGAATGTCGGCCAAGTTTCGCCTGAGGAATGCCCCCCGCTCTACCGACAAGCAGACGCAATGTTGATGCCCAGCCTACTCGAATGCTTTTCAGCCAACTACGTTGAAGCAATGGCAATGCGGTGCCCAATAGTTGCAACGGACATGGGATTTGCCCGGACGATCTGCGCAGACGGAGCGACGTATTTTGAGCCGATGAACGCTTTCAGCGCGCTGGAAAAGATTCTTGAGCTTCGCTCAGATAAAGATCTTCGCCAGCAACTCGTGCATCATGGAGAAAGACAGTTGTCTCGGTTCGGCACGTCCCGAACGCGTGCGGCTTCCTACCTGAATATTTGCCAGCGTCTAGTCGACGAAAGAAAGGAAGTTGGAGACAGCATTCGTGTCACAAACGAATCCTGACCTCTCAATCGTCTATATCGCCGGCAACGGACACTCCGGGTCAACGTTGCTCGACATGATTATCGGCTCGGCTCCAAAGTGCTTTAGTGCGGGTGAGATAACCCACTTTGCAAGAGACGGAATTTCACAGGAGTATTGTAGCTGCGGCAGCACGATCAGAAACTGTGAAGTGTGGCAGTCCGTGTATGAATCTTGGAAAACTTCGCAGCGTTTGACCGTTGAGGATTATCGCCGACTTAGATTCCGGTTTGAACGAAACAAGACGCTGCCACGACTCTTCAAGAATTTGATCTCGCCAAGTAGTGATTTTCAAGCGTACATTGAGTCTACAGAAACGCTTTTCAAAGCGATTCAAGCCGTTACGGGGGCCAGCCTGATAGTCGATTCATCCAAGTCAGCGGCAAGAATACTGATCCTAGGATCGTTTTCCGATGTCAAAGTGCTGCATCTGACCAGAAAGTTTACCGGCGTAATGAACTCACTAACCAGGTTTCATCCGAGAGACCTCAAAAAGGGCATCGAGGTTGACTTGCATCCTACTCGTCCACTGCGGGCTTTGCGAGACTGGGTGTTAAACAACGCGCTCGTGCGCGTGCTGAGCATAGGTGTCGAACGCCATCTCATTCACTACAGTGAATTGATTCGAGACCCAAGTTCAGTTCTGTCAATGTTCGATGCGGACTACAGCAACATTACTGAGCGGAATCTTGCGCCGCCCCATATGATCGCGGGCAACATGATACGACTCAGCAAAGACGTTCGTCTGGACCCTAAGATAGGAACCACGAGTGCCAAGCTTACCGATAGGCAGAAAAAGTTCGGAGGAATGGTTGATACCTTGTTCTGGTTTTGGGCTAAGTAGCTGTTTAGCCAAACGGCGGACATTCGATGTTACGGTCGGACAGAAAAATCGTCGTATTCAATCAAGCAGCAAACTACCTGACAATTGGCTTAGCAAACGCGTTCAAAAAGCGCTTTGGTCAAGTGGCGTTAATAACAGGTAGTGTCCATGTCCAGGGCGAAGAATTGGACGCGGACATTTCGGTCAGCAAGATCAATCACTGGTGTGAACGGCCGCCATGGCGAAAAGCGGTCTCCTATATCATGGCGCTAGCAAGAGCCTGGCTCTTGCTCTTGACCAAGTATCGTAAGTATGAAGTGCTCTTTGTCTCCGTACCTCCAATGGGCTATCTCTTGAATCTGGTGGTTCCCAATCGGTTTAGCATGGTCATCTGGGATGTCTACCCAGACGTCTTGAAAGTAACGGGAATGCGGGAATCCAGTCCAGTGTATAGAGCGTGGTCTGCGCTTAATAGAAAGTCGTTTGCGAAAGCATGGAAGCTATTTACGATCAGCAAATCGATGGCAGCGTCTTTGGCCAAGTACGGCAATCGAAGAGAATTCATTGTTCACCCCATTTGGTCGATTTTCCAAGAATGCTCGCGGATACCGGCGTCAGAAAATCCATTCGTTCAAGAACACGGCTTGGACAAGAAATTCGTGGTTCAATATTCCGGAAACATTGGCGTGAGTCACAATGTTGAGGCGCTAGTCGAGATCGCAGAACTATTGAGGGGCGAAGAAGGTATCGTCTTTCAAATAATTGGCAGGGGTCCTCGCAAACCAATGATCGAACGCTTGGTAAGAGAGCGAAATCTGCGCAATACACAGGTGCTCCCATTCCAGTCCGATGACATGTTCCCGTACTCCTTGTCCGCCGCCCATTTGGGGGTCGTAATTTTGCACGACGCTGTGGGCCAAGGAAGCGTACCGAGCAAAACATACAATCTGATGAGTTTTGGTATTCCCGCGTTGTACATTGCGGGAGAAGATACCGAGCTCGCCCGCTATGCTTCTACTTATGAGAATGCCCGCTGTTTTCGCGCAACGGATTCGGGCGCAAGTTCTTCTTTCATTCGCGAAATCGCTTTAGATATAAGCCTTTATCGGACGATGCAATCCAACGCAGAGCAAGCCGCCCAAAACTTTCGGCGATCCAACGCAGATCTGTTCGTCGAAAGTTATCTGCTTTCATAGAAGATTTCGACATGAGGCGTTCGGTACTCGACAACCTGAAGAACATTTCAGGCTGGCGTACTTCTGACAAGCTTGTCGTTTTTGCCGTCGACGATTATTGCAATGTTCGTATCGACTCCAAGTCCGCGCGTGATCACATGGTCAAGGAGGGGCTGGACCTGAGCAACCGTTTCGATCGCTTCGATGCTTTCGAAACGCGGGAAGACCTGGAAGCGCTTTTCGAGGTACTTTCGTCGGTAGTAGACAGTGCGGGCAAGAACGCAAGCATTTCGTCGTATTCACTATGCGCAAACTTGTCGTTTAGGACGACGTCTATGAAGGAGGGTTGTTACAACTACGAAAAAGTGACGGACACATTCTGTCGTCTGGCCGCGCAGCAACCGCGCGCCTACGAGGGAACATGGGATTTGCTCGGCGAAGGCATCAAGCGAGGATTGATCAAGCCTCAATTCCACGGCCGAGAACACTTGAATGTCGAACTTATAGAGCGAAAGTTGAGAGCTGGCGATAGAAACCTTGAGATGAACTTGGCGCATAACTCAGTGGCGGGAATCGGTGCTGAGGCGACCATGCCAGGCGTTGGCTACACTCACGCATTCGGACTGTCAAAATATAGCGAAATTGACCGCCACACCGATATCATTGCAGAAGGCGTAAAGTTGTTCCAAGAAGTATTTGGATTTGCCGCTCGTACTTTTGCTCCACCAGCACAGAAGCTGCATCCTAAGTTGTACGGTTTCGTCGAGTCACTGGGCATATTGTCTATCGACAAGCCTTTAAGCTGTGTTCGTACACTCGACCAGAACAAGTCGTTGAGAGAATTGAACAGGCTTGGCAAACAACACGGTCAGCACCATGTTTCAGTCGTCAGAAACGTGGTATTCGAGCCGACGTCCGATTCGTCGATTGACTCTGTGGCTTTGGCGCTCAATCAGATCCGTGCCGCGTTCCGCTGGAGAAAGCCGGCAATCATAAGCTCGCACAGAGTCAATTTCGCAGGACACATCGATCCGGGTAATCGCAAGCGTGGCTTGGCAGATCTCAGGCGCTTACTCGATGGGATTACGTCACAATGGCCGGACGCGCGTTTCTTGACGGTCGATGAACTGGTCGCACAAATATGGTCGGTGCCATGACTACGAAGCTTCGGCGGCTGGCGTATCTCGCCTACTACTTCAAACAGCTGGATTGGCCGCTGGTCGCGAAGTTCATGAACTATGTCGAAGATCAAACAGGGCGGTCATCGGCGAAGCAGTGGCGTTACATATTGACTGATAGCCTGCGGTACAACATTTCGCCGCTCGAATACTTTCAGTTTCGATTCTTCGAGCAAACGGACGATGAGAAAGCTCAGTGGGCTGGTACTGGCACAATGTACGAGTTCCAGCGAAAAGCCAATCCGGCTGGATCGCGAATGCTTCTACTCGATAAGCGTTTGTTTTTCAAGAAGTATCGGAAGTTTTTTCGGCACGAGCTCTATACGCTCGATGAACTACAATCGTCACACTCGCTTTTGGCTGACATACTTGCCGATAACGACAAACTTGTCTTCAAAGAGTCGACGGGAAATTGCGGATCAGGCGTAGCAATTCGAAGCACAGGCACCATCTCGACCGGAGACATGTTCGAGTATATGAAAGATCACGAATTCGACCTGGTCGAAACATATATTGAGCAGCATCCGAGTCTTATGAGCCTGTCGCCGTCGGCTGTAAATACCGTGCGCATCATCACCCAAATTAGGGAGTCTGGAGCATACGAAATTCTCGGATGCCGCCTGCGGATTTCAGTCAATTCCGAAGTCGATAACCTTGCGGCCGGAAATTTGGCGGCACCGATTGACACGGAAACCGGCATTGTCGACGGCCCAGGCGTCTATGCCGACATGACTCGCGAGCCCGAAAGTATTCATCCCACGTCAGGGCAAGCAATCGTTGGGTTTCAAGTGCCATTTTGGAGCGATACCCTGGCAATGGTCCGCGAGGCAAGCCTGCTGGATACTCAGAATCGTTCGATAGGTTGGGACATAGCTATCACCGAGGAAGGACCTGGGCTGATCGAAGGAAATCACGATTGGTGCAAGCTCGTCTGGCAATTGCCGGTGAACCGGGGCCTGAAGCATCTGCTCGATGCGGCCTAGGGCTTGCTGATGAAGCCGGCAGTGTATCGCTCCCTCAAGCGCTTGCTGGACATCACCGTCTCTGCCGCAGCGCTCTTTTTCCTGGCGCCCTTGCTTGTCGTCCTGGCAGTCCTTGTCTGGTTCAAGCTCGGCAGCCCGACACTGTACCGGCAAACGCGACCCGGGTGTCGTGGCAAGCCGTTCGAGTTGATCAAGTTTCGCAGCATGCTCGATGCGTACGACGCGCAGGGAAACTCACTGCCGAACGCCGAACGAATGACGCCGTTCGGGAACTTCCTCAGGCATTCAAGCCTCGACGAGCTGCCGGAGTTCTGGAACATACTCAAGGGAAACATGAGCGTCGTCGGACCGCGGCCACTGCTGATGGAGTACCTGCCGCTGTACTCGGCGCACCAACGGCGCCGGCACGACGTGCCGCCAGGGCTGACGGGGTGGTGCCAGGTCAACGGCCGGAACGCATTGTCCTGGGACGAGAAATTCGATCTGGACGTTTGGTACGTCGACAATGCGTCCCTTGTCCTGGATATCCGGATCATCCTGATGACTGTCTCCAAGGTGTTTCGCCGCGAAGGCATTACTCACGAAGGCGATGTTGCGATGCCCAGATTCCGCGGCTCCGAGGACCAGACCAGTTCCGTTAACGCGAGCGAGGACAGGCATTGCGCATCCTGATTACGGGCGTCGGCGGTCCCACTCCGGCGAGTGTTGCGCTGTCCCTCAAGCGCTTCAGCCGATACAAGGACTGTTGGTTGCTTGGCATCGATGCGAATCCGCTGGGCACTGGTCTGTATCGCAAGAACCTTTTTGACAAGGCCGTCGTTGTGCCGGTCGCCGCTTCTGCCGATTACTGGCCCGCCATCAAACGCCTGGTCGGGGAGAACGACATTGACCTCGCGCTGGTGCAGCCGGAAGCGGAGGTCGTGGAATGGAGCCGGCGAGCCCTCGGCGCCGAGCTGCCGTGCAAGGCCTTGTTACCGGCGTACGAGCTGGCGAGCCTGCTCGTCGACAAAGCCGCGATGACCGGCGTCCTGCAGGAGACAGACCTGGCTCCGATCTCTGTTCGCCTGTCCCGGGACCTGGCCGGCGTGGCCGACGTCGAAAGTCAGTTGCCGTACCCCTTTTGGGTCCGGGCGTCGTCCGGCAGCAGCGGGCTTGGCTCATTGCTGGTCGTGGACCGCGACTCGTTGGCAAGCTGGGTGAAAATCAACAAGGGTGTGAAGTCCTTCTTGTGCAGCGAATACCTGCCCGGGAGAAACCTCGCCTGCAAGTTGCTCTATTTCGACGGGCGATTGCTTCGCTCCGCCTGCGCCGAGCGCATTCACTACATCATGTCCAAGGTCGCGCCTTCCGGCGTGACCGGCAACACCGCGTTCGGGCGCTTTCTCAATGAGAACCGGCCTGTGGATGTCTCCGTCAAGGCCATGGACCTCCTATTTGCACAGTGCGGCGCAGACAAGCATGGCTTCTTTACCGTAGACCTCAAGGAGGACGCTCTGGGCAAGCCGAAAATTACCGAAGTGAATGTCCGCAACGTCGCCTTCAACGGCTGTTTCGCGCAGCTCGGCGCCAACTTTTCCGAGGACGTCGTCAGATTGTTGACGAACGATCCGGAGTTCGATGCCGTCTACCGGCAATACCAATTCGACGACGACTACGTTTTCATCCGTGATGTGGACGTCGAGCCCATCGTGTTGCGATGCTCGGAGTTGCTGCCGGGGAATGGCCAGTTTTCCTAGTTGTTTGATTTGCGTCTCGAGAGCTGGCGAAACATTCAATGATTCGGAAGACCGGGCTAGCCATTATTCGGTTGATCCGCAGAAGGCCTCGGTTGTATCTGATTTGGTTTTATCTATACCGAAGTCGCAGAGGTGTACGCGTCGCCCGCCCAAGCGAATTCTCGAAACTGCATTTGGACGGCTACCCGAGGTCCGGGAACACATATTCAGCGAATTTGATCAAAAACTTGCTGCCAGGCATGCGCGAGCGCATGTTCGTTCACCACCTTCATGCTGTCGCCCCGCTGATGTTGTCCTCAAAGTATGGCACACCGATCCTGGTCCTGATCAGGAACCCGAAAGACGCGATTGCTTCCAACTATCTCAAATACTTTGCACTTCGAAACATCCGGTTGCCGAATGCTCTCGATGGAGAACTAGTATGGCATGAGATACAAAGCTACATTGACTTCTATCGGTACGTAAGGAGGCACAAGGCCAGGATTCACATTGTCGAGTTTGACAAGATGATTTCCGAGCCAATCGCATTTCTCACGTTGGCTCTTCATTTACTGGGCGAAGATGGTCGTACGATAACCAAAGACGCGGTGGACCGAGTCGAATCGGATTTTCGGGCAGTGGAGAAGCGGAAAAATCCCTTGGGGAGCTCTTTGCCCAATACGGATCGAGCCCAAGCTACCGAAAGGGTTGCGAGCGCTCTGTATGGCTTTCCCGAGTTTGCGGAATGCGAGACTCTTTATAAAGAGCTAACTAGCTAGCGGGCTGATTTCCGACCTTGCTCAGCCCAGAACGGCTTCAACAAGATATGGTATTTTCTCTTGTGTCGGCACAGTGGAGTGCCTTACTCATGCGCGCTACCGGTACCAAGTATCGCTTGATTCGGGTTTGGCGGCGCATCGCTAGAGTGTTCGTTGACGCTTGGTGCTATCCATCCATCTTCCTTTCGTGAAATCCGTAATCCTCACTGCGTTCGTACTGGCGCTACCTGCGACTGGCCTCGCGGATCTCACTCTGGTCAGGGACGGTGTCAGTGTCGCGCCGATCATCATTTTTGAAAATGCGCCGCCGCTAACGCGTGCCGCGGTAAATTCGTTGGTCGAGTATCTCGAGAAAACGAGCGGAGCTCGCCCGAAAGTGATCGAGGGTCCGCCGGATCCGGTGCCGGAACATGCCATTTGGGTTGGTTGGCAACCGGTACTCAAAGAATTGTTTCCCGGCACGACCTTCGAGTTTTCTCATCCGGAAGAAATCCTCATCGCCGTTAATTCGAATCACCTCGTCATCGCCGGTCGCGACCGTTGGGATCCAGAACACCTCACGGTGATGGGCGACGATCAGAAGATCGAGGGGAAACAGCTCGAATACGGGACGGCAAATGCAATCTACACGTTTCTGCAGGACCAACTCGGCGTACGCTGGCTTTGGCCGGGCGAGCTCGGTGAGGATATCAAGCAGACGAAAACAATTGTCTTCAAGCCCTTCGAGTATCGGCATCATCCGCAGATTCGCTCGCGAGGAGGCGTGTTCAGATTTTCGTCGCTCGGGACCAAAAGTCATGGGCGCGCCCACGACTGGGTCCGTTTCCAACGCCTGCAACTGGATTCCCTGCAGATGAGCGGTGGGCACGCCTTCGCCGACTGGTGGGATCGTTACCACGAAAAGTATCCGGAGATTTTCGCCCTCCAGCCAGACGGCACGCGAAGCGGATTTCCAGACGCTCGGAGGGCCAAGTTATGCGTATCGAATCCAAAGGTCCGGGAACTCTGGCTCGAAGACGTGTCGGAACAGTTGGAGAAGGACCCCAACCTGACGGTGTTCAACGCCTCGCCGAACGACGGTTGGGCGAGCGGGCACTGCGTCTGCCGAAATGTACGGCCTGGGACGATCCCGACCGGCGAACCGCGGGTCTTCAACTGGTACAAGCACAACGAAACCCGGCCCGCCCTCAGCGACCGGGACGTAACCTTTGCCAACAAGCTGGGCGAATCGCTGGAGGCGAAGTATCCCGGCCGTGGTTACCGGGTGCTGATGATGAGCTATGGGCACTCGCGGCCCGTGCCGGTCGAGGCGAGGCCGACGAAGAACGTCATCATGTCCATCGTGGCGAATTTCTTCGGCCGGACCGGGCTTCGTGGACCGCGGATCGACGCGTGGCGATACCTACCGCGAGCAGTTCGAGGGCTGGGCGAAGATCGTGCCCTCGATGTTGTGGCGGCCGAATACCGGCAGTCCCGCGGGCTGGCAGCAGGGCTTGCCTGACCTGTCAATTCAGCAAACCGTACGCGACCTTAAGGACGTCGCCGCCGCCCATTGTGAGGGCATTTTTATCGATACCGTTTGGGAACATTGGGCGACGCAAGGCCCGCAGTACTACGTAATGGCACAGCTGGTGTGGAATCCGGATGTCGACGCGGAGGCGATTCTCGCCGACTACTACACTCGCGCCTTCGGGCCAGCGGCCAGACGCAGTGCGCGAGTATTTCGAAGCGCTCGAAGCAGAACGCATGACCTTCACGGCCGAATAGCGAGGGCGGTTCAACCTTGGCAAACTTTATACAGAAGAATTGTTAGACGCGTCTCAGGCCCGCCTCAACCGCGCGGCCGCGGCGGTGCCGCCAGATTCGCTTTTCGCGAAGCGCGTAGCCTTTGTCCAGGCCGGACTGACCTACACGGTGATGCAAGTGAAGAATATCCGCCTGATGGACGGCTATTGGGAGAGCCCGGATCCCGCGGTTGCGAAGCAGGTTAAGCAGAACTGGAAAGCCATCGAAAAACACGTCGCCGCGCATCCCTATGCCATCAACTGGGGACCGGTTCGGCCGAACACCGAGCGCATGGCCGGTTTGAATCCGGAAGCCTCCCCACCCAAAAAGAAGAAGCCGCGCGCTAATGACCTCGACCTGGACTAACGGTGTTTTGTTTTCCCTTCGTGAGCTGACTCATGAACACGACCGTCGAGTAAAGCTCCTCGGCGCGGGCGTTCTGATCAAATGCTAAACACACCTTTTGCCCCTTGGCCCAATTACACGGACGAAGAAGCGAGTGCCGTAACGAGGGTGCTCAAGTCGAACCGAGTCAACTACTGGACCGGCGAAGAATGCCGGGCATTCGAGCGCGAGTTCGCGGAGTTTGGCGACACCTCATACGCCATTGCATTGTCGAATGGCACGGTGGCGCTTGAATTGGCGGTAAAAGCGCTAGGCATCGGCGAGGGTGACGAAGTCATTGTCACACCTCGGTCGTTCCTGGCATCGGCCTCTTGCGTGACCGAAACCGGCGCCGTGCCCGTATTCGTAGATGTCGATCCGGATTCCCAGAATATTACGGCCGCGACCATCGACGCAGCGATTGGCACCAGTACGCGAGCTATTCTTTGCGTGCATCATGCCGGTTGGCCCTGCGACATGAAGGGCATCCTGGAGTCGGCGCGCCAGCGTGGTCTTGCAGTGATCGAAGACTGCGCACAGGCACACGGCGCGAGATACCGCGGCCGGCCTGTCGGCTCCTTTGGCGACATTGGCGCATGGTCCTTTTGCCAGGACAAGATCATGACCACGGGTGGCGAAGGCGGCATGGTAACGACCAATGATCGCGAACTGTGGTCCAAAATGTGGTCCTTGAAAGACCACGGCAAGAGTTACGACGCAGTTTATGAGCGCGAGCATCCACCGGGTTTTCGCTGGCTGCATGAATCATTCGGGACCAATGGCCGTATGACTGAAATGCAGGCGGCCATCGGGCGCATCCAGCTCAAGCGCATGCCCGAATGGCACAAGCGACGCCTCGAGATAGCCAACACGATCTGGAACGCGGCGCGGGCACTACCCGGACTTCGTGTCCCGGAGATTCCGGAGCACATCGAGCACGCGGCGTACAAGTGTTACGTGTTCGTTCGCCCCGACGCGCTCAAGGCAGGCGGGGATCGCGATCGGATCATGGCCGAAATCAACGAACTCGGCGTGCCGTGCTACACGGGCAGCTGCCCGGAGGTCTATCTCGAAAAAGCCTTCGACGGTGGGTTCCGGCCGGACAAACGATTGCCGAATGCGCGACAGCTCGGCGAGACCAGCCTGATGTTTCTCTGCCATCCCACCTTGACGGAAACCGAGGTTGCCAAGACCTGCCAGGTACTCGAATCCGTGATGCGCCGCGCGACGAAGTAGCCCGCCGTCAAGATGGCGTGCATTAGTGCATGTACGAGCTAACGAAACTCGCCTCGCTGTTTCTCTATCCGCTCGGCAGTACTTTTCTTTTCCTCATCGCCGGTGCGGCACTTTGCATCAAGAACCGACGTCGTTCAGGCACGGCGGTCGTCGCTTGCGCAATCGGCTGGCTCTGGATCTGGTCGATGCAGGCAACGGCCGATGCGCTGCTGGGATCATTCGAACGTCGCTATCCGAACGTCCCAGTTGAGGTTGCGCCAAGCGCTGATGCCGCAGTCGTTCTTGGCGGAGCATTTGCTTTTGATCCAAGCTGGCCCTATCCGACTGCCTCCGCCGCGGTCAACCGGTACTGGCATGGAGCACGCTTGTATCACGCCGGACGAGTGAAGGTGGTCGTCCTGACCGGCGGCGGCGATACGCAACAATCCGAGAATGCAACGGAAGCGAAGGCGGGCGCTATTTTCATGCGAGACATTGGCGTACCGGAGGAACACATCCTGCTCGACAACGCCGCGCGGACCACGCAGGAGCATGTTGGTTACGTCGCCAAACTTCTCGAGAAAAACGGCCTGGAATCGTTCCTGCTGGTGACGTCGGCGGTTCACATGCGGCGCGCTGAAGCCGTGTTCCGTGCGGGCGGACTCCAGCCGATTCCCGTTGCAACGGATTTCCACGTCGAACCGGCCCCGGCATTTCGGCTGTGGCGCTTCGTGCCTAGCGTCAGCGGCCTGAAAGGAAGCACGGAAGCCGTACATGAATACATTGGCTACTGGTACTACCGATTGCGCGGCTGGATCTGAAGGCCTGCCAGTTATTCCGTCCTTTTCGAGAAACGCGGGGCGCTACAAAATGGCCCACTGCTGAACCAAAGCTTTGCTTAAGAAGACCAAACTGGAGTAGTTTCCCTGCGGGGATTGACGATGGTTTGAGCGCGACGGGCGCCGCCAATAAGAATAGGTCTGGGTTGGCCAATGGTCTGAGCGTTGGTGGCCAAGACAAGAAAAAGGGGAACGCCAAATAAAGCGTTTGAAACTCCGTGTGATTTTCAAATCACGCGCACAGCTTGCGTGCTATTCGCGCAGTCCGTGAGGTTCGCGGGTTCTCGCTTACCCGCCGTGCTGTCCAAGGCGACCGGTCCGCGTTCACCGGCCGGCACCAACGTTGTTTCATACGTCGATCGGGGGCCGACCTTGGGGGCGGAGAAGTTCCAATTGGGGCGTCGCATGAACGAGATCCGTACGTCGAATAGCGGTGCGCAAGTGCCTGGGCCGGAGTTCGCAGCGTGGTGGCGTGTCGCCCTGCTGTTGCTGTCGGGTGCAGCGGTAATCATTTCATTGATACCATCCTTCAAAGAAGCCATTGAGCTGCCACATACGTACAGAATGCAACAGAACAAACGCTCATGGCTGCGGTTTCAATCGGTCGATGCTGGTGACCGCAAATTTACCTACGTCGATTTCGCTACCGCAGCGTAACGTCCATGTAGTCCGCATACTGCTCAACATAAAATGGTCGAAAATGTTGTCTATCTCTGAAGATCAGCTTTCCAGTTGGCGTGGTGGCCCTACAACGTAGGCCCTCGCACAAGCGTAATGAAGGATCAATCGTCTCTGCACCACTACGTAGCGCCATAGCTTTCATTTCGTCGCGCAGATGCCGCTGCGCCGGATCGAATGTGACCATCAATTCTCCTGCCGCAGGCAAGTTCAATTGAATCTGAGTAAGTCGAGATCCAACCAAATAAGAATACGGTGCAAACTCACGGGCGTTGGGGTTATCCAATATCAAATACACTTTCCGATTCTTTGAGATCGAGCGCATGAATGACTCCAATTCTTGCATTGCCAAAGTTGCACCCGCTCCTCCCTTGAACATTATCTTCCTTCCGTTGTCATCCAAATAGTAAAAGGAATTCGATGACGACTCCTCCGTTGCGGAGAGGAAGTAGCGATTCCACATACCACCAATTACAACGACTTCGACCTCCGCTTTGTCTAGATACGTGCGTGCTTCTGCCATTGCGTTGGAGCAACGATTTGTTTTGATATCCAATACATTAGGTATAGGTGGACAATTTGTATGTGTTATGAAGATAGCTGTGTTTTGGTCAGGATCTTCTTCCAGTAAGCGAACTACTCTCGTGGCGTACTGCTGAATATGCGAATCGCCAAGAAACAACGTTGTCGCTTCCCTTCCGATTGCGGTATACGCATTTGTGGTTCCATTTGACACCGGCTTGAGACCACCTGGGTAATCCCAATCGTGCGCCGCCGCGACTACCCCTTCGACAGAGTGCGAGTTGAGCCTCGGAGCCACGCCTCCTTTCCATACAATTAGACCGGCGATGAACAAGACAAACATCGAGCATGCAAGAACTGAGATATCCGCTTTGCTATAGCTTTTCCTAAATCTCTTCTCCACTAGAATGTATGTACCAGATGCAAGCAATATGCTCACTACTATCAGAGAAAATCGAATAGTTCTGTCTGGCAAACCACGTTCGAGAATTCGGGCATACGCCAGGAGTGGCCAGTGCCACAAGTATAGTGGATAGCTTATTAGACCTATCCAGACCATTATGGGGTGACTCAGAAAGAATTGATTTAGCCATCCTGTCGGGTGTCCTGCAATTACCAACGCAGAACCAATTGTTGGCACTAGTGCCCACCAGCCTGGGAAGGGTGTGTTCTTATTGAACCAGAGGACGCTACAGACTATTAGCACAAGTCCAATTGGTGCGAATAGGGGTAAAAATCTATTGCTGCAATGAGGTTTATCGCACCGGAAGAGATAGACGTAGGCCAACAGGCCACCCACCATCAACTCCCAAACTCGGCTAAATGGAGAAAAGAACAAGGCTGCCGGATCGCGACCAATCCAGTAAATGTTGATTACAAATGACAGGGCTGCAACGAGAAAAGCAATAAGTAAGAAACTCAGCTTTCTCCGCCACACAATGCCAAGCAAAAGAGGCCACAGGATGTAGAATTGCTCTTCAATACCGAGCGACCACAAGTGAAGCAGAGGCTTAATTTCTGCGGCTCTATCGAAGTACCCGGCCTCGCTCCACAAGACGAAATTGGAGACAAAGCCGGCTCCTCCCGCGACATGCTTGCCTAACTGAGAATGCTCATCTGGAAAAAGGACATACCACCCAAATGCCATGCTGGATAACAACACCAGCAATAGAGCGGGGAAAATCCTCTTGATTCGTCTGGCGTAGAACTCAACATAGCTAAATCTATTGTTGTCAAGATTGCCCAAAATTATGGTCGAAATCAGAAAGCCTGAAATGACGAAGAAAACGTCAACCCCGATGAATCCGCCCGGCACTATTCCAGCAAAGTAGTGATACCCAACTACGGAGAGCACAGCTATTGCGCGTAGTCCATCAATATCTGGCCGATATGTTGGGTGCGCTAAATTGTACTTCTTTGATTTCATGGTTGTTTCAATCGACCACAACGGACGGCGACCAAAGAGTCCTAGACCAAATGAGGCAAATGGATTCGACCTGAAAAGGTTTCGACTACGGGACTACGGCGCAGTTTCCGACGTCAATATCGTACTGATATGTTTACCGAACCTTTTCTCAAAAGCTTGTTATTTAAGTCGACAACCGCGGACGCTGATCTCACGGCGAGTGGGAGTTTCTTGAAGGGCAGTTTACCGGTGATACACAGGCCTTTGCGTTTACTTGGTTGGCATCGATGAGGCTGCTCGATGAACTACAACTTCGAACGTACGCCCCAGGGCAAAATGTGCTTCGGCAGGGCGTCGACGGTAACCCTCGAGGATGGCAGTCGCCTCCGCAGAACCGGTAATTGTCAGACGGCGTCCTTCTGCATCTAAGGCCGACGCTTGCGTAAGAGCATAGAACCTTTTGATCCCAGCTTTGGCAAGTACATTGATGACAACACCTCAACTCGCTTCCAAACCGGCAGCGCAAACCCAGGGAGAGCCGAGATAAAGTGACTGCTTAGGAGAAAGTACCCGTGGCTGGCCAGAACTTCGCAGTTACCTTCGATTGCCACCGTGGCAAGCTCATTGAATGAGAAGAGCGGAGGGTGTCCTGGCCTCGGTAGGGGAAAACCTGACGTTGCGAAATCAATAAGAACATAGCCTCCCGGTGCTACTACCCGCATTTTCTCTTTGACAACGTCAATAGCAGCCTGTTTTGTGTCCAACCTGTTAAGAACGCGGGTAGAAAAAACAAAGTCGAACGCACCATCTTCGAACCCTGTGTCCTGGCCGCTTCGCACGACAAAAGATATGTTGTCGAGGCTTCTCGCCTTCGACTTGCCCTCCTCCAGCATGTATTCTGAGGGATCGAGAGCCGTGACATTGAAACCTTGCTTCGCGAGCTCGATAGCGAATCGAGCTGTGCCGGCGCCGATTTCAAGAATTCGTGCACCGGGCGCCAAATAACTGACTGCGCGCTCGAGCTGCCGATCCTCAATCCAATGTATCAATCGACCTTGTGGAGTGGTGAAGCGGGCACGGTCGTAATTCCTTGCCTGAACTTCCGAATAGGCTGTCAACAAACCATCCTCATGTTCTACAGATCTCGTATTTAAAGTGGATCTCGATTCCGACGCCGGGCATGATGCTGTCATTCGGTATGAGCTGCGCGTCGATTCCGAACAGCAGCAACAACGTCCTGAAGGTCAGGGTGTTCAATTGCGTCGAGCTGAGCCAGGGATATTTCACCGTCGTGTCCTTTCCGATACAGCTCATCGCGATATGCTTGCCACTTCCAATGCCTGGCAGAGATTCGAGCTGGTATTGCCGCTACTCCCGCAACTTTTGCCAAAGCCAATCGATGTTTTCCAGTCATGAAGAGGAATTCGCCGTTAGCCCCAATGCTCAAACAGAACGGGTCCGTTGCGCGGTTCGGCCATGTAGGGATCGCAAACCCCTTAGTGGACAATGTCTCGAAAAGCGACCGATAACGTAATAGATCCGGCGGTTTCTGATGCGGTAGCGGCGATTCGGTGACAAAGAGTTTCCTGAACTGATCGACAAGCCTGCTGTGCTTCGGAGGGAGGCGCATCATACGCTCCCACTCCTTCCTTTGGATCAATCCACTGAATCGATATAGTTTCCGCCGGACGAATTTCGAAGATTCAATTGAGTATTCGATAGTGTGGGGTGGCACGTAAACCGTCGCGATTGGGCAAGCCGGTTTGGCATATGCAAAGTAATGCACAACAAATAGTAGACAGGACTGGACATCGAAGACGGTAAGAACCAGCCACTTTAGTGCGGCGTTCAAGACACTATATATCTCACGAAGGTGGAGACTCGGGAGTCGGCGTCCCTGTTGTTGCTTAACGCGACTCATACATCCATGTTCCAGTCTAACCCACCCGGTCAATTTAGCGACGAGAGTTCTGCCTCCCGGCCCGCCATTTGTGCTAAGTTTCTGGTCCGTACGGATAACAAAAACAAGTGCCGATACCGGTATGACAAAAACAACAAATGGTAGCTTACATCCGCCGGCGAGAAGCCAAGGGAGGCCAGGATGATGGACCATCCAGGTCAGCAAGATCCCCGATTTTCAAGGGAGCGAGCGCTCCGTATCTCGCTGATCCAGCTTCCGCGCCTTACCAAGCGGCTCATCATGTTGGGATCCGACATTGCCGGTGTCCTGGGCTGCTTCGCGCTTTGCCTCTGGCTGAGCCTGATCATTCCCGTGTCGGTCGGCGACCTGGCGCTGCTCGCAACCGCGACACTCCTCGTGGCGCTGGCCCTGGCCCGGTATCTCGGCTTCTATCATTCCATCGTCCGCTACCTCGGCATCGGGCTGCTCACGGCGGCCGCGCGGGTAGCTGTCGGCGCTGCGATTGCACTGGCGCTATTTGCCTGGATGTCGGGCATGACCACGCAGCCAGGCCGCTTGGCCGTGGTCTACGCCGCGTATTGCGGCCTGTACCTCGTCAGCAGCCGCTACCTCGCCCAGTTCTTCCTGGTGCGGCGCTCGTTGGGCAAGAGCAAGGTCATAATCTACGGTGCCGGCGAGGCCGGTGCGCGGGTAGTACAGGCCATGCAGGGCGCCGCTTCGTACCGCCCGATTGCCTTCATCGACGACAAGCCGGCACTGCAGGGCATCCAGATCGACGGCTTGACGGTCTATCCGCGTTCCAGTTTGCCGTTCTTGATTAAAAAGTATGACGTCGCGCGCGTGCTGCTCGCGATCCCGAGCGCGTCGCGGCGGGAACGCCAGGACATCATCGCGGAACTCGAGCAATTGTCGGTGCATGTGCAGACCGTGCCGGATTTCGTCGACCTGATCACCGGCAAAGCACGCGTCGATGACATTCGCGACGTGGATGTCGAAGACCTGCTGAGCCGGCCGCCGGTGGCACCGAACGAGCATCTCATGGCAGCCACGTTGCTGAACAAGTCGGTCCTCGTGACCGGCGCCGGCGGTTCCATCGGCTCCGAGCTGTGCCGGCAGATCGTTCGGGTTGGTCCAAGGCGGCTCGTGCTGTTCGAGATTTCCGAGCCGGCGCTGTACGTAATCGACCGGGATCTCCGCGCTCTGGCGGCCAAGATCGGCATGCAGTGCGAGATCGTGCCGCTGCTCGGGTCGGTGCAGGACGAACGTCGCGTCAACGAAGTGATGAGCAGTTTCCATATCGACACGGTGTATCACGCGGCGGCCTACAAGCACGTGCCCATCGTGGAGCAGAACATCATCGAGGGCGCCTGCAACAACGTGCTGGGCACGGTGACCACCGCGGCAGCGGCCATCGCCAACCGCGTCAAGACTTTTGTCCTGGTATCCACCGACAAGGCCGTCAGCCCCACGAACGTCATGGGCGCCACGAAACGCTTTGCCGAACAGATCCTGCAGTCGATGCAAAAGCCCTCGCACTCCACCTGCTTCTCCATGGTGCGCTTCGGCAACGTTCTGGAATCGTCCGGCTCGGTCGTGCCCCTGTTCCGCGAACAGATTCGGCACGGTGGCCCGGTCACGGTGACCCACCCGGAAATCATTCGCTATTTCATGACCATCCCCGAGGCGGCGCAGCTCGTCATCCAGGCCGGCGCCATGGCCCGCGGCGGCGACGTCTTCGTGCTGGACATGGGCGAGCCTGTGAAGATCAAGGACCTCGCCGCGCGCATGATCAATCTGACGGGACTCACGGTGCGCAACGCGGACAACCCGGACGGTGACATCGAGATCCAGTTCACGGGGCTCAGGCCCGCCGAAAAGCTCTACGAGGAGTTGCTGATCGGCGAGAACGTATCCGGCACCCGGCACCCGCGCATCATGCGGGCCGAAGAGGACTTCATACCGGAGGAGGCTTTAAAGCCCCTGCTCGGCGACCTCGTGCTGGCCGCCCACCAGCTCGATCGCGAACGCATGCGCAATATCCTGCGCGACACTGTGAAGGAATATCGGCCGACCAACGACATCGGCGACCTGATCTGGGGCCAGCGCCGGACGCAGAAGGCGGGCGCCGAAGACAATGTCGTGGAACTCAAGACCGTCGCCAGGCCCGACCGGGGTTCTTCCGTAGCTTAGGGATAAGGGGTCAGAGTACATTTTTGCCGAATACGGCAAAAATGTACTCTGACCCCCTTATTCCGACAGGCACTCCCGAGTAACTACGCCACTCGGATTTCGTTGAGCAGTTCCGGGTGACGGTCCAGCACTTTAAGCAGTTTGACCAACGCCAGCGGCGGCCTGGTCTTTCCGTTCTCGTACCGTGAGAACGCATTGACACCCCCACCGAAAATCTCGGCAGCCTCGCGCTGGTCCAACGCGAGCTTCTTGCGCACGCGGGCAATGAAGTCAGGATCGATAATCGCCGCGTTCACTTGCTTGTTGAATGCCAGCATGGCCGCGCTGACGCGCGACGATTCGGCGGCATCAAGCATGCTCTCGCCGCAGGCCGGACAGAAGTCGCCAACCACGGCCGGAATGGAGGTCGTTTCGCCCTTGTAGGTGTACGGCATGTCGCGGGTGTCATGCACGAGTTCCGCAGCCCCGCAGGCTGGACACTTCATGTTTATAGCTCCTTGAAGGACACGATCAGCACATCGTCGATGACTGTCAGTTTCAGGTAGACCTCGCCGACCGCCGTCATGGGGCGGTACACGTCCTGCCAGATGCGGTGGTCGGCGTGCGTGGTCATGCTCTTGTGGAAATCCTTGGGCGTCAGCGCCTTAACGACGCCGACAATCCCCTCGAAGTCCAGACCAAGGGCCGCACCACCGGCCAGTGCCGCAAACGTGGCTCTGACCTTGCCGGCGTCGACCAGCGCCTTGACCACCGACAGCTTGCGGTGAGGTGTCCACTTCTCCATGTCGAAGATAACCTAGGAGGTTATTATTTGGCAAGTAGGTTAGTCCGTTGCGCCGGCGGGTCCCGGGCCGTCCTCCGCATGGACATATCCATAAACATGGTGGCGGTCTTGTGCGCGGTCAGCACCATGCCGAATTTCACGGACATCCTCGAATTGGCGATGTCGGTCGCTGACCGATAGTGGATGCCGTGCGTCCCCTACGTGGGGCACTCTAACGGGCGCGACCTTTCATTTGAGATCAAATAGGCCGTCGTTCTTTGAGCGTATGACCGTCGTCTGGATTGCCCGGCATCGATTGTGCGCCAACCAACAGGTTGGAGCGGTTGCTGGTGGCAATACTGACTTTGACGCCGAACTGATAGCGCTTGGACACCTTGCCCTTGCAATGCGTTTTATCGTAGGAAGGTGAGAGTCCAAACAAGACCTAGAACGCGTCGCCCAAGCTTTGATGCTTCAAAATACGTACTATCTCCACACCGTTTTCGGCGACACGGTAATAGATCGAATGTACACCGCATACGCTCCGGCGGTCGCCTGGTCGAATATGGTCAACGTCGGGATATCGTTGCGGCTGCTCTGCCAAGATCGAAAAACGTTTCTTGAGTTGCTCGCGGTATCGATCCGACCGGGCAATCCCGAAATGCTCGTCGCCGTATCTCGCGATGGCAATCAAATCGTCTTTGGCGCGCTGAGCTAACCGATACCTACGCACCCTTCGCTCGGTGACTTTGCCGAGCTTCTTCCCATATTTCGTCGACGCTGCGATCACTGAATCCGCTTTTCTCGCCTTCTATCAACGCGGCCCGGATAGCCTCAATCTCGCCAGGAGTTTCCAGTTCGCGAAGTTGCCGCTCCCGAATCAACTCGCGAACGACTTCGCTTTCGTTGCCGTAATGCCCAGACTTGATCTGCGCCTTGATCCAACTGTCTTGCTGGTCAGTTAGGGAAATACTTTTCTTCACCATCGGCACCGGTCGTCCTCCCTAAGAGCAACTGTGACTTCCCTACTTGGTAGTATATTCTACTACCCATCGTCCGAACAAGCTCACTCCCTAAGATCGATCCTCGGTCGAGCGCGCGTTGGAGCGCGCCATGCGCGCGACCAGGTCGCACCTGTGAGGCGCTCCAACTCAGTGACGTCGTGCCTGTTGGAGCGCGCCATGCGCGCGACCTTTCGCGTGAAAGCGGTCGCGCCTATGAGGCGCTCCAACAGCCTTGAAGGTCGCGGCCGAGGGGCGCTCCTGCGGGCGATGTTAGAGTCGCGCTTATGAGGCGCTCCAACAGCAGGCATGAATGCTCGCCCGCCATTTCCTGGATCTGATCTGGCACGATGAGGCCCTGCGGCGCAGGGCGACCATCTGCGTCGCGCTCGCACTCGTCGCGGCCGGCAGCGAGATCGCCGTCGCGCTCGCTTTCCTCCCCATCCTGGCTTCGCTCGGCGTAGACGCCGGCGAGGAGTTGGGGAATTTCATCGACAAGTTGTCGCCGGCTGGCTGGCTGGTCCTGTTCGCCGCGGCTGCGTTCGTCCGCTCGTTCGTGAACTGGCAGTCCTCCGTCCAGGACGAGCGCGGCTTTCACGAGCTCACGGTCGCACTGCAAAGCCGGCTTTACCGGGCGCTTTCCCGCGCGCACTGGGACGCGGTACGCCGCATCTCGCCGCCAACGCTGACCAATGCGCTGCAAACGCAGGCGTACTCCGCGGGCGACGGCTTCAGTTCCCTCGTGCTGATGACGACGGATGTCCTGCTGGTCATCGGCTACCTCATCTCGGCCGCTTTCGTCTTCCCCCTCGCAGTGCCGCTGGTGCTGTTGATGGTCGTCGTCATGTGGCGGCTCAACAAGGGCAGCTCCGGGCGGGTATACGAACATGCCGAGGATTTCTACGCGGCCCAGGAGGACCTCCACCAGCGCTACGAAGACTGGGTGGCGATCAGCCGCATTGCGTCGTTCGGCATGGATACGTCGAAACTCGCCAACCGCTTCGAGAACGATGCGCGCCAGGCGGCCGGCCATGCCGTGAAAATCTCCCGCTCCTTTGCCTTTACCCGGATCACGTACGACGCGGCCGCCGCCATCGCGATACTCGCCGGCGTGCCCATCGCCTGGAAGCTCGGAACACCACCGGCTTTGCTGGCCTTCGGCCTGGTGTTGCTCGTGCGGGTCCTGCCACGCATCGTCAGCATTCACTCCAACTACCAAGGCGTGATTCGCTCCGTCGCGCCCGTACGCGCGATCACGGACCTTGCCGAACAGCTCGAACGCGACCCGGCGGTGCATGCGCCGACAACCGAGCGGCTAGCGTGGCAGTCGCTCGAACTCACCGACGTGGGAGTCGAGGACACGCTGCGCGACTCGGGCCGGCACTGGATACTGCACGACATCAGTCTCGAAGTGCGCCACGGCGAGTGGATCGCACTGAGCGGGCCGACCGGCGCCGGCAAGACGACTTTGGCCGACGTCATGCTGACGCTCGTGCGGCCCGATGCGGGGCATTTGCGCATCGACGGCCGCGACGTCGACGCCGAACTCGCGAGCCACTGGCGCAACCAGGCGGCCTACGTGCCGCAGGACGTCGTGCTGTTCGATGCATCGATCCGCGACAACCTGAAACTCTACGTGCCCGACGCGACCGACGCCGACCTCGAGGTGGCGCTCAGGCAATCGGCGGCCGAGTTCGTGTTCGAGCGCCTGCCGGAGGGGCTGGCTACGCAGGCGGGCCCGGGCGGGCGCTGGCTATCCGGCGGCGAGCGCCAGCGGATCGGCATTGCACGCGCGCTGCTCAGGAAACCCGGCTTCCTCGTGCTCGACGAGCCCACCGCCGCACTCGACTCGGCGACCCAAACGAATCTGATGCACGCACTCGCGGGCCTTGAGCAAACGATGAGCGTCGTGCTGATCACGCACCGGCACGAGCTTCTCGAACTCGCCGATCGCGTCATGAACATCGAGGACGGAACGATCAGCCGCTGAAGCGGTGGATCTCGGTATATCGGCCCAGGTGTTCGCCGCCGATCACCATCGCATCGCCGCAGGTCAGCCAGGCATGACCGGCCAGCGCGTCGTCCCCGGGCCGCTCGACGCCCAGGTGAATCGTCGGGAAGTGGCCGTAGCTTTTCAGCAGCGCTCGCGCCGCGATCGCCTTCGGCAGGCACGTCGAGCGCCAGGGCACATTGGCGGCGGCCGTGGTCACGGCGAACGCGATTCGCTTGAGCAGCTCGGGATCGTGATTGCCATCACCCTCTTTGCCGCCGTCCGACAAGCGGGCCGCAAGGCGTTCGAAAGGCATGGTCGAAAGCTGCACACGCGCAATAGCCAGTGCGGTGATCGCACGCAGGAACAGCCACTTGTCTGACGTGCGCAAGTCGCCGAAACGCCGCAGTTTCCTTTGCCAGTGCGAGGTCCGCATGGCCGGATTATGCGCCCGCAAGGCATAATCCGGCCATGAGTGAATCCCTCGACGAGCACTACGGGTATCTCGCCGATCGCGTGAAACTCGAGCGCTACCGGGCAGCGATCGAACGCCTCGTGCAGCCCGGGCACGTCGTGATGGACCTCGGTTGCGGCAGCGGGGTGTTGGGCCTGATGGCGTTGCGCGCAGGCGCGGGCAAAGTCCTGTTCGTCGACCAGAGCGCCATCATCGAGGTCGCGCGGCAGACGACTGCCCGGGCGGGCTTTGCCGGGCGTGCCGAGTTCTTCCTCGCGAACTCGTTCGAGCTCGACCTGCGAGAGCGCGCCGATATCATCGTTTGCGATCACGTCGGCTACTTCGGTTTCGACTACAGCATTCTCGCCCTGCTCGCCGATGCGCGGCAGCGTTTCCTGAAGCCCGGCGGCATCCTGGTACCCGCCGCCGTCGACCTCGCGCTCGCGCCGGTCGAGGCCGAAAGCGGCCGCGAACTCGTGGCGCGCTGGCGCAATGGCGCCGTGCCGGACGACTACGCCTGGGTCGGTGCATCGGCCGCCAATACGAAGCACGCCATCGAAGCAACGGCAGAGAACCTGCTTGCCGATGCGGCGACGCTTGCGACACTCGAACCCGGCGCGGGTGTCGCCGAATACTCTGAGCTGGCAGGCGGATTTCACGTGTACGCGCAGCGGCACCCTCGACGGCCTGCTCGGCTGGTTCGACGCGCGGCTTTGCGACGACATTCGCATGAGCAATTCGCCGCTGTCGGCGGACAAGCTCGAGCGCCCGCAGGCGTTCCTGCCGCTGCTCGAAATGTACTCTGACCCCATTATTGTTCGCGAAGGGGAGCCGATTCGCGCCACGGTCATGGTGCGCCATGACGACCACATTCTTGCCTGGACCGTCGAACTGCCGGAACAGGACCGGCGCTTTTCCCTGACGACGTTCAACGGCCTGTTGCTCGACGACGAGGCGCTCAAGCGCAGCCGGCCGGATCGCATCGCCCGGCTCAACGAGCGCGGCCGGGCACAGCAGGTTGTGCTGTCCTACTGCGACGGGACGCGAACCGTCGCCGAAGTCGAGGCACTCGTTCGCAAGGAGCACCCGGACCTGTTCCCCTCGGCCCGGGCCGCCGAGAAGCTCGTAAGAAGCGTGCTGGCGTGGAGCACCGGCGAATGACTTACCATTCGGTGGGCTACTCGGTGGCGCCCGATCGGCCGCAGCAACGCATAGCGACGAAGCCCTTTCACCGCTATACGCACCAGGACGGCACGGTCTGGACCGAGTTCTATCGCTCGGAACAAGGCTACCTGTTGCGCTTTCCCGAGCTTGCCGACTTCGAGGTATCGGCGAGCGGCGACACGGTCATTGCCTACCCGGCCACCGGCACCGACGCGGCAACGGTCGAGCATCTCTACATCAACCAGCTCGTGCCCCTCGCGTTGAGCCGCCAGGGTCGACCGGCTTTTCACGCGAGCGTCGTTACGGTGCCCGGCGGCGCTGTCGCCTTTCTCGGCAAGACCGGCATGGGCAAGTCCACGCTCGCGGCATCCTTCGCCCTCGAGGATGCGACGTTCCTGACCGACGACGCACTGCTGATCGACGAAAGCAGCGGCATACGCGCGATGCCGAGCCACGCCTCGTTGCGCCTCTGGGAAGACAGCATCGAAGCGCTGATACCCGAAGACACGCCCAAGGCCGGGGCAATCAGTTACTCGAGCAAAGCGCGTTTACTCGCCGGCGACGCCTTGCGCTACACGAACGAGCCCGTGGCATTGCTCGCGGCGTTCGAACTCCAGTGGCAGGACATCGACGACATCAGGATCCAGCCGCTCGAAGGTTCCGAACGGCACATGGCCTGGATCGAAAACTCGTTCCTGCTCGACATCGAGGACAAGGATCTATTGGCGCGGCATTTCGACTGGACGTACCGGGTCGCCGATCGCGTGCCGACGTTCCGGCTGGACTATCCGCGCGACTATGGCATGCTCGCCAGGGTTCGCGATGCCGTGCGTCGGCAAGTCGCGAAACCCGGATAATCTGTTTCGATAAACAAGAAGTCTGGAAAACCAGTGAATCTCGATACCCGCCTTTCCGTACCGCCGCAGGTCATGTCGCGCCCCGTCGGCGACGAGACCGTGCTGCTCGATCTCGCGAGCGGGATGTACTTCGGTCTCGACGGCGTCGGCAAGCGTATCTGGGAGTCCGTCTCCGGCGGCAGGAGCCTTGCCGAAACGGTGGATGCCATCGTCGCGGAGTACGACGTCGGCGAGGAACAGGCCCGGTGCGACGTGATCGACTTCGCGCAGCGACTGGTCGAACGCGGCCTACTCGCTCAAAGACCGCCCGACAAGTAGATCCGCAAACGCGTCGAGATCGGCCTTGCTGCGACGGCTCGCCGTTCGGCGGCCCCGCGCCGCGCGCAGCACGTCGCCAGGCGCGTCGTGCAGGAAGAGCGTAAAGCCGAGCAGGCGCGTCCAGCGGGCATTCGACGTGCGACCCGGCAGGTCGTTTTGCAGCCAGTAGTCGAGCCAGGTTCGGCGCAAGCGCCCGGGCTCGAGGTCAGCCAGCATTTTCGGCAGCATCGCGGGAGCGTACCTTCCGGCAAGCAGGTCCACCCAGCGCAATGTCGCCCATGCGGCAACGCGCACGCCGTTCTCTTCGAGCAACGTCCGTACGCGATGCCAGTCGAACTGCTGGCCGCGCAAGCACTCGAGCAGATCGGCCACGCGATGCAAGCCCATGTTCCATCCCGCGAGGTGCTTGCCGAACGCGGGATGCACGAGGAGCGTGAACAGCGTGTCCTCGGGGCTTTGCATCCACATGTCGTGAAGCCGCCTGCGCCGCGCCAGCATCCCTTCGGTCGGGTCGGTGCCCAGCCGGCCTTCGCGCAACAAGCCCCAGTGCAGGTCGACGTTCGCATCGCTGCGTGTCAAGCACAAGCTCGCGGCTGATGCCTGCTTCATCGGCTACTGCGGCAAATCCCCGACCGACCAGGGCTTTCGCCGCGACGAATTTGTCTTCTGGCCGGACCAGGATGTCGAGGTCGAGGCACGCACGGACGGCCGGGTTCGCGTACCAAAGCATCCGGTTTGCAGCGCCCTTGAAGACGACGTGCTCGACTTCAGCGGCATCCAGGGCGGCACCGATCTCGCGTAGCGCCTTGTCCTGGGCGAGGAACATCGCCTCCGCCTGCATGCGCGACTCATGGAATTCCGAGCGCCCGGTACGCGCGTGCCACAGCGGCCCGAGGCCGTGGTCGACGACGAACGACACGAAGTCCCCGGAGCGTTCGTCGAGTACTGCTAACAGCGCGTCATCGGGTGCATCGACGTGCGCGGCCAGGAGCGCCGTTTGGTAATTATTGAGCCGTGGGTCGAGCCGTGGCATGTGGTAATAGTAGCCGACTTATGAGGGGCATCTGCGGCATCTTCAGCGCCGGCAACGCGACCGTCGACGAGGCGGACCTCGGCGCGACGGCGATCCGGCATGCGGAATCGGGTTGCAGCATCACCGCGGATGCTGCCCTGTATTACCGCGACGATCTGCTTTCGGCCCTGGGAACGCGGGACAATTCGCTCGACGACGCCGAACTGATCCTCGCCGCGTATCTTCGCTGGGGTGAGGAATGCGTCGAGCACCTGGAAGGGGATTTCGCGTTCGTCATCCACGACCCGCGCAAGCGGACATTGTTCTGCGCTCGCGATCCGTACGGCATGCGTCCGCTCTACTACCACTACGTTACGCCGGGCGAGTGTTTTGTCTTCGCCTCGGATGCGCGCGACGTGCTGTGCTACCCACAGGTGCCGTTTGCGATCAACGAAGGGCGTATCGCCGACTTCATCGTCGAGGAACTCGAGTGGCTCGACCTCACGAGCACCTTCTACGAGGGCATCGATCGCCTGCCGCCGGCGCACAAGATCACGATCGATGCGGCGGGTCTGAAGATCGCCGAGTACCGGGCGCCGGCGTGCGGGCCGCTGCTGAACCTGGAAACGGACGCAGACTACAACGAGGCTTTTCTCGACGTATTTTCGCGCGCCGTTTCCGAGCGGCAGCAGGTTCGGGGCAGCGAAGCCGGCTCGATGCTGAGCGGCGGCCTGGATTCGGGCTCGATCGTCGCCCTCGCGAAGAAACCGCTGCGCACCTACTCGCTCGCGAGGCGGCGCGATTCCGATTGCGCCGAGTCGCGCCGCATCTACGCGACGCTCGACTTCCTGGGCCTGGAAGGTAAGCAGATCATCGCGGATGAGCCGGCCAGCCTGACGGAGGACCTCGGCGCCGATCTCGCGGAACCCTACGACGGCCACTTCCTGTTCCTGAAGGCCATCTACGAAACGGCGAAGCGAGACGGGTTCAACGCCGTGCTCGACGGTTCCGCCGGTGATCTCGTGTTCAACGAAGGCGCGTATGTCACCCGGCTCATGCGCCGTGGCCAGCTCGCGCAGGCCTGGCATGAGACCGTCGGCGAGCAGGCTTTCTGGGGCGGTTCGTCGGCTGCGCCCGCTTTTCTTCGATACTGCGCAAGCGCCTTCACACCGGGCTTGGTGAAGACGCTGCTCCGCGGACCCAGGCAGCGCAGGAACGAGCGAAGTCATGTCAAGGCATCCCTGATCAGTCCGGCTTTTGCGCAACACGTCGACATCGAGGCGCGCTTCGAGCGCATGCGCGAGACATTCTCCGGCCTCCAGTCAGGGGATCCTGGCCTCGAGCGGGTTCGAAAGATCCGCCCAAACCTGACGGCCGGCCGTGAGCGCTACGGGCGCATTGCCGCAGCCGCAGGCATTGAGGCGCGCGATCCGTACACCGACCTGCGGGTCGTCGACTTCTGCTCGCGCCTTCCGGACGACCAGCTCGCGCGGGACGGCTGGCCCAAGTTCCTCCTGCGCAACGCAATGGAAGGCCGGCTGCCCGACGCCGTCCGCTGGGGCCGGGGCAAGCCGCATATCGGCGGGGTCTATAACGAGAATTTTCTCAAGCGGGAAAGATTGGCGGGTAGACTGAATCTCGATGGCTTGCGTGCCGCGCTCGGAGCCTATGTCGATTCTGGGGCGCTGGGCCGTGCGTGGCATGAATTCGAGGCGGGCGGGGCGTGCGAACCTGTCCATACAGCGTACATTTTGTCACTCTGGCTCGACCAGGCCGCCCGACGACCGATTGTTAATGATCGGGGGTTTGGCTAGAGTAGGGGTATCCTCGCTCGATTGAGCACACGCAATGCGCTCGACTCTCGAAGAGCGACCTGCAGCGACCGTGGCATTCCGATGAATAACACCAAGCAACATCCGCAAGAAGAACACGGCTCGCCCGTCAAAGCGGCATACAAGAAGCCGAATTTGAAGGAGTTTGGGTCCGTCGGCATCCTGACCCAGGCGGGCACCGGAACCCTGACCGAGCTCATGCTCAATATGATGTCGAGCATGGACCCGAATGCGCAGGAACTAGGGCCCCGTTCGAGCGCGCTGTTGGAGCGCCCCATGGGCGCGACTTCTTTACCCGGTAGACCCGTCGCGCCTATGAGGCGCTCCAACAGTTCCTGCGTAGCCTCGTCGCGCCTCTGAGGCGCTCCAACAAATTCAGAAAATTTCACCGCCGGCATAAGGAATTTTCACCTGCCGCCGCGACATCCTCAGGGTCGAGCCCGCCCGTCTCGGACCCTAAGCAAATCAAAACGAGAAGTCGGGGTATTCGACGGAGCGGTTCCTGGATTCCTGCGCGATCGCAGGGAACCTACCTAAGAAGAACCGGGAGTACCGTCCATGCGTAATCCGATACTACACAGCGCCAACCGCCGTTGGCCGACGCTGACCGCCCTGCTGGTCACGGCGTTGCCGCTCGGCTGGTCGCAAGCGATCCGAGCCGATGCCGTCACGGACTGGAGCGCCATCGCGCAGACCACGATCGTGACCAACGCTTTACGACCGCCCTCGGGTTCCATCGTCGACGCGGCTTATGTGTTCGCCGCGATGTACGACGCGGTGAACGCGATCGATGGCCGCTATACCCCGTTCGCGGTCGACGTGGATGCTTCGCCGCATGCTTCGCAGGACGCCGCCGCGGTGGCCGCCGCCCACCACGTCCTGAAGACCTTCTACCCGACCCAACAGGCCTACCTCGATGCCTCCTATGCGAGCTCGATCGCTGTCATTCCGGCAGGCCGCGCCCGGGACAAGGGGATCGCCGTTGGCGTCGAGGCCGCCACCGCTTTCCTCGCGCTGCGGGCCAACGACGGGCGCGACGCCATCGTGCCCTATGTTTTCGGTAGCGGCCCGGGCGTCTACCAGCTGACGCCAGGGGCGCCACCACCGCCGGCCTCGCCCGCGACCCCGTGGGTCGCGGTGATGAAGCCGTTCGCCCTGGAGCGCGCGTCCCAGTTCCGCGCCTACGGGCCTCCTGATCTCACGAGCGCCCGATGGGCTCGCGACTACAAGGAAGTGAAGGCGTACGGCGTGTTGAGCGGCTCGTCACGTACGGATGAGCAGACCGAGATCGGCCTCTTTTACGCGGAGCATCCCGGCGCCCAGCTCATGCGCAATTTCCGCAACTTTGCTGCCGCCCAGCGGATGAGCCTGGCGGATCGTGCCCGGCTCCTGGCGATACTGCACATCAGCGCGGCCGACGCGCTCATCACCTGCTTCGATTCGAAGTACTTCTACAATTTCTGGCGTCCGGTGACCGCGATCGTAGCCGGCGACACGGACGACAACGATGCGACCGAGGCGGACGGTGGCTGGATAGCGCTCGCCCCGACTCCGAATCATCCCGAGTATCCGGCGGCCCACGGCGCTGTCAGCACCGCGTATGCCGAGTCGCTGCGGCACTTTTTCGGCACCAAGAGAATGACGATCACTTTGGACAGCACCGTCACTCAAACGAGCCGCACCTTCCACAATACCGATGCCATCAGCGAGGAGATCATCCTCGCGCGTATCTATGGCGGCATGCACTACCGGACGTCCGGCGCGCACGGTGCGCAGATGGGTGAAAAAGTCGCGAACTGGGTCGCCAAGCATTACTTCAAGCCGGTGAAGCGGTAGGACGGCTGTATCGCGGGAAAGCAGAACGAGACCTGGGGAGGCTCACATGTTTCATGCGTCTGCGTTCGGCCGCGCCCTTCTCGCGGCTTCCCTGCTCGGCATCGGCTACGCCTTTGCCGAGCCGGGTGATCTCGATCCTGAATTTGGAGACGCCGGGCTGCTGTCGCTGAGGTTGGCCGACGTAACCCGCGCCCGCGCGGTAATCCAGCAGGCCGACGGAAAGCTGCTCATTGTCGGCGTGGGCGTCCTCAGCTCTGGCAACGATGGAAATTTCGTCATTGCGAGGCTCGAACCCGATGGCACACTGGATGCAAGTTTTGGCGCTACGGGCGCTGCAGTTGCGAACTACCGCGGGTACGCCGACTTTCCCTACTCGGTACTTCAGCAACCCGATGGCAAGATCGTCCTCGCTGGCACCGTCGGAATCAGCGGCAAGGTGAGTGACATCGGCCTGGCCCGTTTCAACACGGATGGGACGCTCGATGTCACGTTTGGCGATGGCGGCTGGGCCGCGATCGATCTGGGCGGCGACGACGAAGCAGCCAACTGTCTTATCCTTCAAGATGGCGGCCAACTCGTTGCTGCCGGCTATACCAATGCCGGCGGTACCGATCTTTCCGCTTTCGTGCGAGTCACCGGTACCGGAGCGCTCGACACTCGCTTTGGCACGGCAGGGATTGCGTTGCTCGATTTTGGAGCGGGCAGCCAGTCCTATGCGAATGATTGCGCCTCCCAATCTAGCGGCAAGCTCGTGTCAGTGGGCCGAGTTGTCACATCGGCTGGCGAAGAGAGCATCGGCGTTGCGAGGCTGACAGCGGATGGCACTCCGGATCCGTCGTTCGATGCAGACGGGCTACTTGCACTCCCGATCGAAGCGGATTTCGAAGAGGCTCTTTCCGTCGTGATTCAATCCGACGATTCCATCGTAACTTCCGGTAACGAGTACATGTCGGGGGCGGAACACTGGAACGCCGTATTGCGACGCCTGAGTCCGGACGGGGTCCCGGACGCAATGTTTGGTTCGGGCGGCAAGTCCGCCGTGGACTTTGGCAGCCAATCCGCTTTCCACGAGCCGTTCGTCCAGGCGGATTACACCATCGTCGCAACCGGCTATCGCCTCACCGGCGAGTCCTACCCGGACCTGATATTGGCCCGGTTCAATGCGGCGGGTCAGCTCGATAGGGGCTTCGGAATCGACGGTGTAGCGGTGGCGGACGTCGGTGCGGGAAACGTCCCTCCCTTTGGAGTTGGTTACGGCCTCGTGCAGCAAGCCGACGGAAAATATGTGGCGGTCGGTAACAACGTCCGGAAGAGGTCCATGCTTGTTGCGCGGTTCGATGACAATGCCGCCACCCCCGGACGTGTCGGTTTCACTAACGTGGACCGTTCGGCGGAGGAGGCCAAAGGTTTCGTCAGTTATACGGTACGTCGAACCGGAGGACGCACGGGCGCCGTCAGCGTCGACTATGCAACCAGCGCCGGCGAGGCCGAGCCCGGTGTCGATTACGAGAGCCTCGCCGGCACGCTGACATGGAAGGATGGCGAGACGGACGAGAAGAGGCTGACCATTGCTCTCATAGACGACGCCGAAATTGAAGGACCCGAAACCTTTACGCTTAGCCTTACCGATCCGACGGGCGGTGCCGTGTTGGCGGCTAGCGAGGCCACATCGCAAATCCTTAGCAAGGACGGCAGCGACGTCGGACCCGGGACGTTTGCTTTCTTTTTTCAGCTGTGGGAAGGCGATGTTGTCGGCACCGAGGGCAAGTCGGGTTTGACCGTGCCTGTCTTGCGAATGTCCGGATCCCAAGGCGCAGTCAGTGTCTCCTATTCCGTTACAAGCGGAACGGCTACCGAGGGTGAGGACTTTGTCATGTCGGGTACGCTGAGCTGGGCGGACGGCAACAAATCACAGAAGTCGATCACGATCGACTACCTCGAAGACATACTAGTCGAGGGTACAGAAACATTTCGCATCACGCTCAATAGCCCAACTGGCGGCGCGACGCTTGGCTCCTATCGATCCCAGGATTGCACCATAAAGGACGATGAACTGTCATTTGGATTCCTAGGGCCATCGGCGTCCACTCCGGAGCAAGACGGCTTGCTGACCTTCTCGATCGAACGCAACGGTTCGCGGAAAGAGGCTGCGAGCGTCGATTACTCGACCTCGGACGGTTCTGCGACAGACGGGTCGGATTTCGCGTCAACCAGTGGCACGCTTACCTGGGCCGCCGGCGACGCGGAAGCGAAGACTATTGAGATACCGATCAATGATGACACGCTGGACGAACCGGACGAAACCTTCACTGTATCGCTCGACAACCCCACGGACGGCTTTGGCCTCACTGCGAATTCCGCGGTCACCGTGACGATCGTCGACAACGACTCGACGAGTGGTGGCGGTGATGGCGATGGCGATGGCGGTGGTGGTGGCGGAGGCAGCGGCGCGCTGGCATGGCTAGAGTTGCTGGGCCTCGCGGCCCTGGCCTGGCTTGGTCGAATCATCACGGGGCCGGGAACGAAACAGAAACGGCGTTCTCCGGGGTTTCGATGCGTTACCGCGGAATCGACCTGGCTGCACCATTGAACCGAAGGCTCTTCGCAGGGCTACTACCAATTAGTGGTACTCCAGCGAGGAGAATAGAAATGAAACGGTGCTTAGCGTGTTCGGCTGCAGCGCTGCTGATAGTGGTGGCCGCGCCAGCCGCAGCGGATGACATCGTCTGCAAGAAAACCCTTACGAACCAGACCATCGACGGCAACATCGTCGTTCCCAACGGTGCGTCCTGCGTTCTCATAAACAATTACGTCAAAGGCAATATCGACCTTCTCGATCGTGCACAACTGGTCGTCCGTAACGAGACTTTCGTCGAGGGGAGCGTCCAGGCGGATGGCGCTCACCGGGTGCGCATACGCGACAGTGAGGTCAATGGCAACATCCAGTTGACCGGGGTCGACTACAGTCTCGGCTCTCTCGTGGTGAACACACGAAAGTGGGCGGCTCCATCGACTGGAAGGACAACGACGCCGAGATGCTGATCCGTTACAACAGTGTGATCGGCGATATCAAGGTCGAAGAGAACAACCGCCTGGTCCGGATATTCGATAACAAGGTCGGCCATGATCTGCGGTGCCGGGATAACGAGCCGGAGCCGGTCGGCGCTCGAAACATGGTCGATGGCAGCAAGGAAGGTCAGTGCCGTAAGTTTTGAATCGCAGGCATGACCCGTTGGAGCGCCCCATGGGCGCGACTTCGCGCGGCAGATCGGTCGCGCGCATGGCGCGCTCCAACAGGAGGCGGCCGCGCCCGCCTTCAGAACCAGAGATCCTTCACGCAACGCCCGTCGCGCGGCAGGTCGTCGAAGGAACCCAGCCCGTCGAAGTGATCGATGACGAGGTCCGCGACAGCTTCCGGCGGCGCGAGCCGGATATTGACGGCCATGCGTCGTCGCCCGTCCTCGTCCACGCGCGTGCTGCGCCAGCAGAGCACGCAGGCGCATGCGGAACAGAAGTGGATCTCGAGCGCAAGATCTTCCTTGCCTTGGCGCGTGTAAACCTTGCTCTGGCCCTCTATCCGGATGCGCTCGTTCTCGTAGTCGTAGGCCCAGAGCGCGCCGTAGCGCCGGCACAACGTGCAATTGCACGCGGTGATGGAGCCGGGATCGCCTTCGAGCGCCCAGCCGAGTTTCCCGCAGTGGCATCGGCCATTCAGCATAGCTATTTCCAGGGACAGCGACCGTGATACTCGATTGTGATCGATAACGAAGCTGCTGGAAATACAGTCACTTTCCCGGTTGCAAAGTTTTGTATTGCAAGGCAGGACTTTCGCCGCGTTGGCATGTCATGTGCATCATCTTCAGTACGCCAATTGACAGGAGATGAACGATGAACAACGTGATCAAAAATTCCGTGTCGGTGCTTGCTGCCGCCATCGCACTCGCTGGTGGCGGTGCGATAGCCCAAGAAAATCCGGTCAACCCGAATGTGCCGCCGGACTACCTGCCACCTCCGGAAACTGTGCCGGGGCCGCCCGATCGGGAACCGCTGCAGCCGGATTTGCAGCGTGAACCGGTGCGACCCGAACAGGTCGAAGAAGCGGTTGAGGAAGCGGTGAGTCCGTCACCCGATCCGTCGACACCCACAGATGACGGCAGCTCTCTCGACACCGACAGTACCGGGAATGACTCGCCAAGCGACGATCGAATAGCTGAGGAGCGAATCGACAGCACACTCGAGGAAGATGACGCAGTTCCGAACGACACCGCCGAGGACCCGAGCGCCGCGGAAGCGCTGGAAGAGGAAGAACCCGCAGAATAGCTGGGCGGAGTTTCGCTGATCACATGCGGCTTGCAACATGCGCACTATCGTCTGGTGACCTACCGAAGCAAGAAGGAGTACCCGCTGGACAAGGTCCGGGAGCATCTCGAGCCCGGGCCGGTTGTCCTCGTGACCTCCAAAAGCGGCGACAAAGTCGATGTCATGACCATGGGATGGCACATGATGCTGCAGTTCGAACCCGCGCTGCTCGCCTGCTATATCTGGAATGAGAACTGTAGCTATCGGTTGATACGCGAATCCCGTGAATGCGTGATCAATGTCCCAACCGTAGAGCTTCTCGATACGGTCGTTGCCATAGGGAACACGCACGGCAGCGATCACAACAAGATCGAGGATTTCGGGCTCACGCCGCGGGTGGCGGACAAGGTGGCGGCTCCGCTGATCGACGAATGCTATGCCAGCTTCGAATGCCGGTTACACGACGACGTCATCGTCGAAACCTACGGCGTATTCATCTGGCACGTCGTCAAAGCTCATGTCGCTCCCCTGCGGGAGCCGCGCACGATCCACTACCGGGGCGACGGACAGTTCATGGTCGCAGGCAAGGCGCGGTCGCGGCGATCGAAGTTCAAACCGGGTAATCTGTAAGCGGATCGCGGCGATACCGCCGCCCTTACTGCGCGTCGACGTCAACTTCGTAGGTGCCGACCTTGAAAGTCGCGGGATCCGGGCCGGCGCGGCGGCCGGTATCGAGTGCGTCGATGCGGTCCAGCTCGTCGCGGCCGAGCTTGAAATCGAAGACGTCGAAGTTCGCCCGAATGCGCCCGGGATTCACCGACTTCGGAATGACCGAAAACCCGTGATCCAGGTGCCAGCGGATGATGACCTGGGCCGGCGTCTTGCCGTATTTCCCCGCGAGCTCCGCGATCACGGGGTGCTCCAGCGGATGTTTCGCCGAGGCAGGCAATTCCAGGGGCCTGCGATTGTAGATGCCGCCGATCGGCGCCCAGGACTGCGTCACGATACCGAGCCGGTCGTTCGCCTTTCGGGTTTCGGTCTGTATGAAGTAGGGATGTAGTTCGACCTGGTTGACCGCCGGCACGACTTCGGACCGCTCGAGCAATGCGCTGAGGTGTTCCGGCATGAAATTGCTGACGCCGATGGCGCGGACCCGCCCGTCAGCTAGCAGCCTTTCGAGCGCATGGTATGACGCGACGGTCTTGTCGAACTCGCCTGCCAGTGGCCAGTGCAACAGGTACAGGTCGAGATAGTCGAGCCCGAGCCGTTCCATGCTTTGTTCGAATGCAGTAAGCGTCGCGTCATAACCGAACTGCGTGACCCAAACTTTGGTGGTAACAAATAACTCGGACCGCTCGATGCCTGCGCGACGAATGCCTTCGCCGACGGAACATTCATTGAGATAGGCGGAAGCCGTGTCGAACAGCCGGTAACCCGCTTCGACCGCGACTGCCATGCTCACCGCCGTTTGCGCGGCAGGGGCGAGGAACAGCCCCAGGCCGAGCGCCGGCATACGAACACCGTTGTTCAGGGTGATCGGGGGAACGAGATCCATGCTGTTGGAGCGCGCCATGCGCGACCTTCACGAGTTGTTTGAGCACCCCACGGGCGCGACGAATCTAGCACACAGGGTCGCGCTTGTTGGAGCGCGCCATGCGCGCGACCTTGCGGGTGAGACCGGTCGCGCCTATGAGGCGCTCCAACGGTGCTTCCGAGTCGCGTTCCGGTCGCGCCCGTGGGGCGCTCCAACAATAAGCCTTGCTTACAGCAGCCGTAGGATTAACGTGACCAGCAGCAAGGCAACGACGATGCCGAGGCCGACAGCCGCCGGTTCGATGTCGTCGGGTGACTTATCGTCATGCATGAATGCTCCCCTCTCTTGTACTTAGAGGCCGCATCGGCCTAGAGGTTCCATCCGCCGCCAAGCGCCTTGTAGATCGCGACGGCATTGGTATTGACCGCGGTTTCGGCGGCGGTGACCGCGTCCTCTGCCTCGAGCACCGTGCCCTCCGCATCCAGGAGGCGCAGGAAATCGACTGCGCCTTCCTGGTACTGGATACGGGCGAGGTCCGCCGCGCGCCGCGATGCCGCCGCGCTGTCGACGAGTGACGCGAGCCGCTTCTGCTCCTCGGCGTAGGCCACGAAAGCGTTCTCGGTTTCCTCGAGTGCGAGCAGCACGGTCTGCTCGTAAATCGCGAGTGCCGCATCCGTGCCTGCCTCCGCCGCACGCACGCGCGCCCGCGCGCTGCCGATGTCGAACGCCGCCCAGTCGAGGCGCGGCGTGACGAACCATGCTTCGGATTCACCGTTGAACAGGTTCGACGAAGTGCCCGACACGAAACCCACGAAGCCCGTGACGCTCAGGGTCGGGAACAGATCCGCGGTCGCGACGCCGACGCGCGCCGTCTGCGCCGCGAGCTGGCGCTCCGCGGCCTGCACGTCCGGCCGGCGGCGCAGGAGTTCGGCCGCATCGCCAATGCGGATCTCGTCGATGCGCGGGTCCGCCTCTGTCTTCACGAGCGCCGCGTCGAGTGCGCCGGGCCGCTCGCCGAGCAACACCGCGAGCCGGTACGCGGCGCGTTTTTCGGCCACGGAAAGCGGCGGCACGAGCGCCTCAGTCTCCGCAAGCCGCGCGGTTGCGCTCGCAACGTCGAGTTCCTGGCCCGCGCCGAGCTCGAGACGCACGCGCGTGAGCCTGAGAGCTTCGCGCTGGTTTTCGAGATTCGAGCGCGCCACGTCGAGTCGCTGCTGCGCGCCGCGCAGCTCGAAATATTCGCGCGCCACTTCGGCAGCGAGCCGCACCTGGGCGGCGCGATAGTCGGCCTCGGCCGCTTCGGCATCGGCACGCGCCGCTTCGACGCTGCGCCGTACGCGGCCGAACACGTCGATTTCCCACGCGGCATCGAAGCCGATGTCGTACACGTCGTAGTTCACGGGTATGACCGATCCGGACTGCGGTACCGGCGAGTCCTGCCGGCTGAAGCCTGCGTGCGTGGTCACCGTCGGCGCGTAGTCGAGCCGCTGCTCGCTGAACAGCGCACGTGCTTCGGCGACCCGCGCCTCCGCGACGCGAAGGTCTGGGCTGCCGGCGAGCGCCCGCGTAACGAGATCCTCGAGCACCGGGTCGCCGAACTGTTGCCACCATTCCGCTTCGAGGGGCGCGGCGACGAGGTCGTCATTCGCATCGTTCAGGAACTCCGCCGGCGCGGTATCCGGCGTCTCGTAGTCCGGACCCACCGCGCAGGAAGCAAGCAGCAGCGCCGCCAATGCGAGGCCGGATCGTGTCAACGCCGCGCTCGTCGAATCGTGATTCGTCGAAACGTGATTCATACCGCCTCCGCTTCCGGCTCGCGCCGCGCCGCCTTGAGGCGCAGTACCGCCTTGCGCACCACGAGGTAGAACACCGGCGTCAGGAACAGACCGAAGAACGTGACGCCGATCATGCCGGAGAACACGGCGACGCCCATCGCGTGGCGCATCTCGGCGCCGGCGCCGCGTCGAGAACACCAGCGGCATCACGCCCATGATGAACGCGAGCGACGTCATCAGGATCGGACGCAGGCGCAGGCGGCAGGCCTCGAGCGCGGCCTCCACAGGTCGATGCGCCCGTGCTGCCTCGCGCGTCGCTGCGCGAACTCGACGATCAGGATCGCGTTCTTGCAGGCGAGGCCGACCAGCACGATGAGCCCGATCTGGGTGAAGATGTTGTTGTCGCCGCCGGTGAGCCACACGCCGGCGATGGCGAACAGCAGGCACATCGGCACGATCAGGATGACGACCAGCGGCAGGCGTCCAGCTCTCGTACTGCGCCGCGAGCACGAGGAACACGAGCAGCACGCACAGCGGGAAGATCGTAGACCGCCGTGTTGCCGGCGAGGATCTGCTGGTAGGTGAGGTCGGTCCATTCGAAGCTCATGCCGTTCGGCAGCTCGCTCGCGGCGAGTCCTGCCATCAGGGCCTCGGCCTGGCCGGAGCTGTAGCCCGGCGCCGGCCCGCCGTTGATTTCGGCGCTCGAGATAGCCGTTGTAATGCGGCACGCGGTCCGGCCCGTGCGCTGTGCTCGACCTTCACGAAGCGCGCCGAGCGGCACCATCTCGCCGTCGGCGTTGCGCATCTTGAGCTGCAGCGATGTCCTCCGGCTGCAGGCGAAAGTCCACGTCGGCCTGCGCGATGACCTGGTAGGTGCGGCCGAAGCGGTTGAAGTCGTTCACGTACAGCGAGCCGAGGTAGATCTGCATCGTCTCGAACAGGTCTGTCGAGGCGACGCCCTGCGCCTTCGCCTTCTCGCGGTCGACCTCGACGTCGAGCTGCGGCACGTTCACCTGGAAACCGGAGAAGAGTCCGCGCGAGGCCGGGTGTCTGCCAGGCCTTTGCACGACGGTTCTGCGTCGCCTGGTAGAGCGCCGTCGTGGCCGAGCCCGCCGCGATCCTCGATCTGCAGCTTGAAGCCGCCGATCGGTGCCGAGGCCCATGACCGGCGGCGGCGGGAAGATCGCGACGAACGCGTCCTGGATCGCGCCGAACTGCTGGTTCAACGCGCCGGCGATGGCGCCGGCCGACAGCGTCTCGTCGCTGCCGCTCCGTCGAACGGCGTCGAGCGTCACGAACACGATGCCGGCGTTCGGCGCATTCACGAAACCATTGATCGACAGGCCGGGGAATGCGACCGCGTGCGCGACACCCGGCTGCTCGAGGACGATGTCGCCCATGCGCCGGATCACCGCGTCGGTGCGGTCGAGCGTCGCCGCTTCCGGCAGCTGCGCGAAGGCGACGAGGTACTGCTTGTCCTGCTGCGGGACGAAACCGGTCGGCACCTGTGTGAAACCGAGCCAGGTCAGCGCGATCAGGCCCGCGTACAGGATGAGCGCGATGCGCGCGTCGGCGCAGGCTCTTGCCGGTCGCCGCGGCGTAGCGTTCCGTCGCGCGGCCGAAGAAGCGGTTGAACGGCCGGAACAACCAGCCGAACAGCACGGTCGATGCACGCGCTGCAGGCGGTCGGCGGCGCGTGCCGTGCTCCTGCAGCAGGAGCGCGGACAGGGCCGGCGACAGCGTCAGCGAGTTGAACGCCGAGATGACCGTGCGAGATCGCGATCGTGAGCGCGAATTGCTTGTAGAACTGGCCGGTCAGGCCGCTGATGAACGCGGTCGGCACGAACACGGCGCACAGCACGCAGCGCGGTGGCGATGATCGGCCCGGTGACCTCGCGCATGGCCTGCTTGGTCGCTTCGATCGGCTTGCAGCCCCTCGCGGATGTTGCGTTCGACGTTCTCGACCACCACGATCGCATCGTCGACGACGATGCCGATCGCCAGCACGAGTGCCGAACAGCGACAGGGTGTTGAGGGTGAAGCCGAACAGGTGCATGACCGCGAGCGTGCCGACGAGCGAGACCGGCACCGCGGCCAGCGGGATGATGCGACGCCCGCCAGGTCTGCAGGAACAGCACGACGACCAGGACGACGAGCAGGAGCGCCTCGGCGAGCGTCGTCACGACCGCCTTGATCGAGGAGCGCACGAAAGTCGTCGGGTCGTACACGATCGCGTAGTCGATGCCGGCCGGGAACTCCTCTTTCAGCTCCTCCATGCGCGCGCGCACGGAGTCCGAGATATCGAGCGCGTTCGATCCCGGCCGCTGAAAGATGCCGATGCCGGCGGCCGGCTGGTTGTCGAGCAGCGAGCGCAGCGAGTAACTGCTTGCGCCGAGCTCGATGCGCGCGACGTCGCCCAGGCGCACGATCTGCCCGGTGTCACCGGTCTTCACGACGATGCGCTCGAATTCCGCCTCGTCGATCAGGCGGCCCTGCGTGTCGATCAGGAGCTGGAACTGCGCCGAGGATGGCGAGGGCGGCGAACCGATCTGGCCGGCCGCGACCTGGATATTCTGCTCGCGGATGGCCTGGACGACTTCGCTCGCCGACAGGTTCAGCGCGGCGACTTTTTCGGGGTCGAGCCAGACGCGCATCGAGTACTCGCCGGCGCCGAACACCTGCGCGCTGCCGACGCCGTCGAGCCGCGCCAGTTCGTCACGGACGCGCAGCGTGGCGTAGTTCGACAGGTATAGCATGTCGTAGCGCTGGTCGGGGGACACCAGGTGCACGACCATCGTGAGGTCCGGCGAGGACTTCTCGGTCACGACGCCGAGCTGCTGTACTTCAGTCGGTAGCTTCGGCAGCGTCTGCTGCACGCGGTTCTGCACCAGCACCTGCGCGCGGTCGAGGTCGGTGCCGAGGCCGAAGGTGACGGTCAGCGTCATCAGGCCGTCGGCGGTCGCGAGCGAGGACATGTACAGCATGTCCTCGACGCCGTTGATCGCCTGCTCGAGCGGCGAAGCCACCGTCTCGGCGACCACCTGCGGATTGGCGCCCGGGTAGGTGGCGCGCACGACGACGGTCGGCGGCACGACCTCGGGGTACTCGCTGATCGGCAGGAGCCTGAGCGACAGCGCGCCGCTGATGAAGATGATCATCGACAGCACGGCGGCGAAGATCGGCCGGTTTACGAAGAATTGCGGGAAGTTCATGGTCTTGTCCGGGGCTTGTCGGGCTTACAGGTTGTTAACGGATATCGGCCGTATTAGCGGTCGCTGGTTTCGGCGACGGACAGCACGGGGTCGGTCATGTTGCCGGCGCCCCGCGCGAGGCTAGCCATCTCGACCGCGTTCGGCGTCACGGGCGTTCCCGGGCGCACGCGCTGCAGGCCGTTGACGACGACCACGTCGCCGTCGGCAAGTCCGTCGGTCACGACCCGCAGGCCGTCCACGAAGCGTCCGATCTCGACGCCGCGGTACTCGGCGACGTTGTTCTCATCGACGACCAGTACATACTTGCGGTCGAGGTCGGTGCCGATCGCCCGGTCGTCCACCAGGGCCACCTCGTGCACGTCGTTGCCGAGGAGACGCACGCGCGCGAACAGGCCCGGCGTGAAGCGGCCGTCGGAGTTGTCGAGCACCGCGCGGCCGCGGATCGTGCCGCTCTCGGGATCGACGCGGTTGTCGATGAAATCGAGGCGGCCTTCGTGCGGGAAGCCTTCCTCGTTGATGAGGCCGACCTGCACGCGCACGGCGTTGGTGCCCGCGTCTTGGGCGAGACCGGCGTAGCGCAGGAAGGTCTGCTCGTCGGCGTCGAAATGAACGTGGATCGGACCGCCGGAGACGACGGTCGTGAGCCAGCTCGCGTTGTCGACGAGATTGCCCGCGGTCACCAGCGCCCGCGATACGCGTCCGTCGATGGGCGACTCGATGCGCGTGAACTCGAGATTCAGGCGGGCGGCTTCGAGCGCGGCTTCAACCGCCGCGAGTTCGGCGACCTGGGTCGACTCGGCGGCCGCGAGGCTCTCGAGCTGTTCGCGCGAGGTCGCTCGCTGTTCGAACAGGCGCACGCCACGGGCATGGTTCGAGCGCGCGAGCCCGAGCTGGGCCTCGGCCCGCGCAAGTTCCGCCTCGAGGCGCGCGACTTCGGCGCGAAACGGGCGCGCATCGATCTGGAACAGCAGGTCGCCCGCCGCTACCAGCGCGCCTTCCTCGAAGTTCACGGATTCGACGTAGCCACTCACGCGCGGCCGGATCTCGACCGTCTCGACCGCGGCGAAGCGCCCGGTGAAATCGTCCCAGTCCGTGACCGGCCGGAGTTCGACCTCGGCGACCGTCACAGCCGGGGGCGGCGGCGTTGCAAGCTGTTCATCGCCGGCATCCTGGCTCGCGAAGACGGCCACGCCGGCGGCCGACGCGAGCAGGACGGGAATCAGTAAGTATCGGGCACGCATGGCAAAATCCTTCTTGTTGGCACCGGTTCTTGTGCGGCCGGGAAAACTGGCTTGACAGTCACTCGTTACGGGCACATCATTACCGGTGTTACGATACCGTTCGGTACCATTGCGACGATACTGACCGGTCACTCACCTGTCAAGGGGTAATTCGGTCATGACTGCAGACCTCTTCAATCTAAGTGCCAAGGAAGCAGCGCCGGATACGGCGGGCGAGAAGATCTTCCAGGCAGCCCGGGAGCTGTTCTACCAGCAGGGCATTCGTGCGATCGGCGTCGATGCGATCGCGGCAGCGGCCGGCACGACGAAGATGAGCCTGTATCGCAACTTCGGTTCCAAGGACCGCCTGGTCGCGGCGGTGATCAAGGAACAGGACCGCCTGTTCTGGGAATGGTGGGATGCAACGATTGCTCCCTACGCCGGCGACCCGCGGGCGCAGATCGAATGCCTGTTCCGCGAGTTCGAGCGCATTACGAGCGAGGACGATTCCTGTCGCGGCTGCCCCATCGCAAACGCCTCCGTCGAAATCACCGCGGCGGATCACCCGGCGCGGCTCCTGGTCGTCGAGCATCACCGAAAGATGCTGCAACGCCTGCGCGAGATGGCGGCGGAAATGGGCGCGCGAGATCCCGACCAGCTCGGCGACGCGCTCATGCTCCTGATGGGCGGTTCCTTCCTGTCCCGTCTCTGCTTCGACGATCTCGGCCCGGTTCGCTCGGTGTCCGTGATTGCGCGCCAGCTGATTGACGCACACACCTCGTAATCAAATACGGTGACAGTTACCCTAATTTCTTCGAATTAGGGTAACTGTCACCGTATTTGTGAGGTCACCTTCCCTCGCGCCTGATTTCCATGGCATGTATCTTGCTCCTCGATAGCGAGAAGCCCGGTGCCCGATTGAGAGACCGGTTCCCGGCGCTGGCGGCAGGAGAGAACAGTCATGGGTGAATCGGATCGTCCGGACGGCATCTCGGAACGCAACATTCACGATGCCCACGGCTCCTTCTTCGTACGTTGGCCGTTCGGCCTGGCCGGCCTCGGGCTGCTCTTGCTGCTCGCGTTGTTGGGCGTGTTCGGCGCCAGCGGCAGGATTGTGGCGAGTGGCGACGGCATCGACTTCGTCGTCGAGGGCCCTGTTCGCATTCGCAACGGAAATTTTTACGAAACCCGCCTGGCCATCGATATCCGGCGCAACATTCGTGACCTGGTCGTCCTCATCGAGGAGGACATCTGGCACGAAATGACCGTCAACTCCACTCGTCCGGAGCCTTCCGAATACAGCTTTCGCGATGGTGCATACGAATTGCATTTCGGAAAATTCGAAGCAGGCGAGAACCTAGTCATAGTGTTCGATGCCCAGGTCAATTCCGGCCGGCGGCCAGGCACGAATGCCGGAACGATTACACTGGCCGATGGCGACGCGGTTCTTGTAACGGCCGATTACGCTTTGGAGGTGCTTCCCTGATGGAAATCGTGCTGCGTGCAACGGTGATGTTCTTCGTGTTGTTCCTGCTGATCCGACTGATGGGGACGCGGGAACTTGGGCAGATGACTCCTTTTGAACTGATCGTTCTCATCGTCTTCGGCGACCTGATCCAGCAGGGCGTGACACACAATGACTTTTCTCTGGTCGGTGCGATCCTGGCGATCGCGACGATGGCCTTCTGGGGGCTTGCGATCAGCTGGCTGGTCTACTGGCATCCGACAATCGAAACGGTTCTCGACGGCTGTCCGCGTGTGATCGTGAAACAAGGCCGCATCGTGCAGGAGAACCTGCGTCGCGACCGACTGACGCGCGCGGAAATCCTGTCCGAGATGCGCTTGGCCGGGATCGCCCACCTGGAGGACGTTGACTGGGCCATCCTCGAGCCGCGCGGCAAGATGAGTTTCATTAAACGCGACGGTGGGGATTCAGCGCCAGCAAGGGCGAGCGACGACATACTGTGAGCGGACCGACAAGCACGGTCGCGCCCGCGGGGCGCTCCAACAGGCGCAGCTACAGTTCCACCATCAGCTTGCCCTGGTTGCCGCCGCTAAAGAGCAGGTTGATGCCGTCGATCGCGCTTTCGAGGCCGTGCAGGACGTGCGCGCGATAGCGGAGCTTGCCAGCCAGCAGGTACTCGCCGATCTTTTGCGACATCGCCGGCACTCTCGTCCCAGTGATCCGGCATCGTGAAGCCACGTATCGTCAGCCGCTTGCGAATGATATTGAGCCAGTTCGGGCCGGGCGCCGGCGCCGGGTTGTTGTAGTCCGAGATCATCCCGCAGACGACGATGCGGCCGTGCGCGTTCATCCGCTGGTAGGCGGCGAACTGGATCGGACCGCCGGTGTTCTCGAAGTAGATGTCGACGCCATCCGGAGCCGCCGCGGCAAGCTCCTCCTGCAAGGTCTTGCTGCGGTAGTCGAGCGCTGCATCGAAGCCGAGTTTCCCGGTCAGCCAGTCGCGCTTTTCCCGGCTGCCCGCGCTGCCGATCACGCGCAGGCCGACGATCTTGCCGAGCTGGCCGGCGATCGAGCCGACGGAACCTGCGGCCCCCGACACGAGCAGCGTTTCGCCGGCCCTCGGTTCGGCCAGCACCATCAGTCCCTGCCAGGCGGTGACGCCGGGGAGCGCGAGCACGCACAGCGCGGCCTCGGCCGGGATGCCGGGCGGAACCGCGTTGAGCCGCGTGCCGTCGCTCAGCGCATATTCGGCCCAGCCGAACATGCCCATGACGCGCGTGCCGACGGGAAATCGCGCATTGCGGCTCTCGACGACTTCGCCGAATCCGCTCGAACGCATCACTGCACCGAGTTCCACCGGCGGGATGTAGCTGCCGCGGTCGGCCGACATCCAGCCCTTCATCGCCGGGTCGAGCGACATGTGCGTCTGGCGGATCAACAGTTGGCCTTCGGCCAGCGCCGGCGCTTCGAGTTTCACGACCTCGAAGAGGTCCGGGGTGATGCGCGGCTCGGGACGTTTGACGAGCCGGATAGCGGTGTATTGCATGACGCTGCCTCGTGCGGGACGTCGTGATACCGGGACGATAGCACGCTGTTGGAGCGCGCCGTGCGCGCGACTTTTGCCGGACGATTCATCGCGCCCATGGGGCGCGCCTACAGGCGACGCTTTAGAATCGCTCCATGGCAACCGCCTTCGAATGGCCCGGCACCATCACCTACAGCGAGACGGCAAACCTGCCGATCCGGCGCGTCCGCTGCGGGCGCGGATTCACCTACCGCGACGCCGCCGGTGCCGCCGTGCGCGACGATCACGTACGCCGGAGGATAAAAGCGCTTGCGATCCCGCCCGCCTGGGAAAACGTACGCATCGCGGCCTTCGCCACCTGGCACGTCCAGGCGATCGGTCGCGATGCGCGCGGGCGCCGCCAGTACCGCTACCACCCGCTGTGGATCGAACAGAACAAGCTCAGGGACTTCGGCCGGCTCGTCGCGTTCGCCGGCAAGCTGCCGGCGATTCGCGACTACGTGGATGCACAGCTCCGCCGCCGGCAACTCGACAAGGAGCAGGTCACCGGCATCGCGCTGCACCTGCTCGATACGACGCTCATTCGCGTCGGGAACGCGGCCTATGCTGAAGCCAACGGCAGCTTCGGGCTGACGACTCTGCGGAACCACCATGTGCAGCTCGACGGCTCGAGCATCCTGTTCACATTCGCCGGCAAAGGCGGCAAGCGGCGACGGCTGTGGCTGGATGATCCGCGCGCCGCTCGCGCCGTGCGGCACTGCCACGAGTTGCCCGGCCACCAGCTGTTGCAATACGTGGCGGACGACGGCGAGCTCGTCGCGCTGACCTCGACAGACGTCAACGACGCATTGCAGCAGCTCACCGGCGAATCGTTCACGGCGAAAACCTTTCGCACCTGGGGCGCGTCGAGCGATGCATTCGAGCGCCTCGTGCTGGTCGGGCCGGCGGAGTCCCAGGCGGAGGGCATGCGCAACCTGAACGCCGCCTTGCTGGACACGGCGGGCAGGCTCGGCAACACGCTGGCCGTGTGCCGGAAATACTATGTGCATCCCGCGATCGGCGAGGTCTATCTCGAAGGCGCATTGCCGCCGTCGTTCGGACAGGCGCGCAAGGGGCTGAGCGAGGCCGAATCGGCGCTCGCGAGATTTCTCGAAGGTTTGTAGTAGCGCGCTCCAACAGGGGCGCTCCAACATCAAGGGCTGAGCACGAGTTCCACGCCGCCGCCGAGACCCGAGGGCACGACTTTGGTGTCGCCGGAGGCGTCGCGCTCGAAGCTCAGGTTCAGCAATTCCTCGCCGATGCGGAGCGATCCGATCCGCAGCATGCGGAGAAACGGCGGCAGCACCGGCCCCTCGATGCGCACCTGTTGCTCCGAGGCGTCGATCGACAGCCCGAGCGCGGCGGTGACAAGGCCGTAGCAGGCCGCGCTCGACCAGGCTTGCGGCGAGCAGGCATCCGCGTAATTCACCGGGCTCCGTCCGCGTTTCTTCGCGAAGCCGCAGAACAATTCGGGCAGGCGGTTCAGGCGCATGTGGAGCGAGGCCTCGAACAGGCCGGTGAGCAGCCGTGCCGCCGCGCGGCGGTAACCGTGGCGGGCCATGCCGAGCGCGACGAGCGTCGTATCGTGCGGCCACACCGAGCCGTTGTGGTAGGACAGCGGGCTGTAGCGTACTTCGCGTGCGCTGAGCGTGCGCACGCCCCAGCCGGAATACATGCCGGCGCGGCTCAGCGTGTCCACCAGCCGGCGTGCACGGTCCGGGTCGACGACGTCGGTCAGGAGTAGATGACCCGCGTTGGAGGTAATGACGCGGCACGGCTCCTTGTTGCCGTCGAGTGCCAGGGCATAGGCGCCGAGCCCATCGTCCCAGAACGCCGCATTGATACGCACCGCGAGTTCCCGCGCTTCGCCGGCCAGGCGATCCGCGAGAGCGGCCTCGCCGAGCATCGCTGCCAGCGTGCTTGCGCCCTGCTTGGCTGCGTACACGTAGGCCTGCACCTCGCAAAGCGCAATCGGCCCAGGCGCAAGCTCCCCGTCGGCATGGCTGATCGCCGTCTCCGAATCCTTCCAGCCCTGGTTTCGCAGGCCGGTGTCGCATTCCCGCTGGTACTCGACGAAGCCGTCGTCGTCGACGTCGCCGTAGCGATCGATCCACTCCAGCGCGCTCGTGATGTTCGGCCAGATTGCACGGATCAGGTCTGTGTCGCCCGTGCGCTCCCAGTAACGGCTCGCGAGCATCACGAACAGCGGCGTCGCGTCGACGCTGCCGTAGTAGGCCGCGAACGGTACCTCGCCGGTGCGTGCCATTTCCCCGCGCCGCGATTCGTGCAGGATCTTGCCCGGCGTCGCGTCGCGGAATGCGTCCTCCGTGGTCGCCTGCACCGCCGCCAGGTGGCGCAATACGCCCGCCGCGATGCCGGGCTCGAAGACCAGGGACAAAAGCGCGGTGATCAGGCCGTCGCGCCCGAACACGGTGTTGAACCAGGGTGTGCCGGCATGCGGATAGAGTCCCTGCGGCGTCTCGGACATGAGCATGTGCAGGTCGTTCACCGAACGGCCGGCGAAACCGTTGAACAATTCGTTGCTGCTGGAGAGTGCGGGGCGGTCGCGCTCGACATCGAGCGCGCGGCGCCGCATGCCGCGATAGTTTTCGCGCAGGTCCTGCGCCGGCAGCGCCGCGGCGCCGTCCAGCACCTGGCGCGCTTCGGCGAGCATGTGCACCACGCACTCGGCGTCCGGTGCGAGCTTCAGGTTGTGCACAGCGGAACTCGCGGCGAGGGACTGCGGCGCCGGCACGAAGCGCAGCGTCGTGCTGCGCGCGATGCCGTCCTGCCCGGTGTAGCGCAGGACGACCGAGTCGCGATTGGTCTCCGCCGGCGCGCGCGGTCCCCTGCCTGAGCGCGGCGTGCCGCGGATCTCGAAGATGTCCGTGAAATCGGCATCGAACACGTGCTGCAGCATGAGTAACAGCGGGTCCTTGCAATAGGAGCGGATTTTCAGGCGTTGGTGCAGCGTGTCGTTCCAGATGAACAGCTGGCGCACGACGTGGATGGTCTCGCGAACGAGTGGTTCCTGGCTGCCGATGCCGTAAACATCGGAGTTGGCGAGATCGACCGACAGGAGCGCGCCGTCGGGCGTCACGTTCGAGGCGAGGAGTAGCGGCGTCACCGCGCCGATCCGGAGCTCCAGCCGCGACAGGTGCCGGCAATCGTTGAGGTAGAAGCCCTGATCGGCATGCAGGTCGGCACGCACATCGCCGAAGTCATCGGGTACGCAGAAAGCATCGTCGCACTTGAGGACGTAGGCCTTGGTGGTCGGGCGAGTCGACGCTTCCATCGCCCGCGCCGGACTTCACACGATCCGGATCGTGGACTCGCGCTCGAGCAGCGCTTCGTACACCGTGCAGTACTGGTCCACCATGCGCCGCGCGTTGAAGCGCTGTTCAAACTCCCGGCGGAGCGCGCGCCGGTCGAGTCCAGCAAGCTGCGGGACGCATGCGACAGCCCCGGCGACGTCGTCGACGATGAAGCCCGTCTCCCCGTGCCGGATCAGCTCCGGCACCGAGCCGGCATTGAAGGCGATGGTCGGTGTGCCGCAGGCCAGCGCTTCGATGATGGTGAGCCCGAACGGTTCCGGCCAGTCGATGGGCAGCAGCACGCCGAGTGAATCGCCGAGCAGCGCCTGCTTTTCCGCGTCGTTGACCTCGCCGACGAATTCCACCAGCGGATTGTCGAGGAGCGGCCGGATGACGGTTTCGAAGTACACCTGGTCGGCACGATCGACTTTCGCCGCGATCCGCAGCGGCAAGCCCGCCTCGGTGGCGATCCGGATGGCGCGGTCGGGACGCTTCTCCGGAGCGATACGGCCGAGAAAAAGCAGGCTCTCGGACGGCGTCGGCGAAAAGGCGAAGGTCGCCGGGTCGTAGCCATGGTAGATGTTCTCCACCCAGTTCGCCCACGGCATGGGCTCGCGCTGGGCGTAGGAGATCGACACCATCGGCAGCGTGCGGAATTCCTTCTGCAGAATCAGGAAGTCCGGCAGGTCGAGGCGCCCGTGCACCGTCGTAACGTTCGGCGGGAAGCAGTGCGTCGCCGCGATGTAATTCAGGAACGGTTCGTGGCAGTGAACGACATCGAACTCAGCGGCGCGGCGGATGACCTGTTCGAGTTGCACGAGCAGGTAGGGCATGTGGGTCTCGCAGGCCGGTTCGGAGCGCAGCGCGCGCGGCACGATGGGCGCGAGCCGCGCCGAAGTTACCGAGTCGCCGCTCGCGAACAGCGTCACTTCATGGCCGCGCCGGACCAGTTCCTCGGTGATGGCGGACACCACGCGCTCCGTGCCGCCGTATTTCGCGGGCGGGACGCTCTCGGCGAGCGGCGCGAGCTGCGCGATGCGCAGCTTCCGGTCGGCGACGGGTGCAGGCAGCGATACGGCGGCGTTCACGGCGCGGACCGGCTCGTCACGCGCGCTTGCGGATGGCGCTGATCAGCTCATCCCTCTTCATCTTGCTGCGGCCCGCGATATTGAGCTCGCTGGCCCGGTTGCGCAGTTCACGCACGCTGCGTGCCTCGAGGCTGGTGTTCGGGTTGCCGGTGCCCTGGGATTCGCGGTTCGGCGTACGGCCTTCCTTGCGGCGGTCCCTGTTTACCGTGCGGGCAGCGATTTCCTTCGCCCGTTTCGCGCTCTTGCCTTCATCCCGGGCACTCTTGCTGATGTGCTCGTATTTGCGTTCGTCTTTTTCTGACCACGCGGTTGGCATTTTCGACTCCTTAGCAGCGGGCACCGGCAATTCCTGCCTGTGCTCTGTAAAAGATTCCCGGCAGACTGCGCAGGCGCCGCGGTCTTCGTGTTCGTATCGTGGCGGCATCTCTGATGGAGCAAGATTTGTGCCAGCGGCGTCGTGCGCGGGCTCTGCTTGCAATAAAGGTACCAATGTACCAATATACCGGCCATGAAGACCGTGACTCGCATCCAGACCGGTGTCCGCCTCGAGAAGCGCCTTCTGAAAGTACTCAAAGGCCTGGCGGAACACCTGGACCTTTCCCTGGGCGACCTGATCGAGGGCGTCGTCCTGCACAGCTTCGAGAACAAGCCGCCCTTCGGCAAGGCAACGATCGACAAGATCGCGCAGTTGAAAGCGGTCTACGAACTCGAGCTGACCGCGGCCGACAGCCATCGGCTCAGGGAAACGAAGGGGCGAAAATGAGCAGCATCAGCCTCTTCGAACGGCTCGAGGCGCGCAGCATTGAGCCCGCTGGCTTCGGCCACCGTGAACACCTGCAGGCGGCCTATGAACTGCTGGAGCGCGAGCCGTTTCTCGACGCCGCGGTCCGCTACACGCGAGCGATCGACGGCTTCGCGCGCTCGGCGGGTGCTGCGGACAAGTTCAACCTGACCATGACCATCGCGTTTCTGAGCGTCATCGCCGAGCGCATGGCGGCGCGGCCGTATCCGTCGTTTGCCGCGTTCCTCGACGCCAACCCCGGGCTCGCGGCGAATGCGCTGGCGCGGTACTACTCCGGCGCGCGGCTCGAGAGCGCGCTCGCACGCCGGACTTTCCTGTTGCCGGACCGGTCGTAGCAGCGTTCGAAGGGCGCGATGCGCGGGCGGGGCCCGCTCCCGGGATCAGGCCCAGCTGCGCACGGGGTCGGGTTTCTCGAACAGGGTACGCATGCGCTGGAGGTGTTCCTGCTGCACCGGCGTCGGGCCGCCACCGACCACAGCGATACTTTCCATCATCTCGAGCAACGACCGTGCCTGCTCCGGCGAGAACGAATCCTTGAGCTTTCCGGCCAGGCCATTGAGCTGCATTTCGATGATTTGCGGTGCGCCGAGCAGGTGCGCCGCCGAGCCGAGCAGGCCGGAAGCCTCTTTGTCGTTCAGCGAAAACCGCTTTGCGAACAGGTCGAGGATCGCCTGTTTTTGCTCCTGGCTGAGATCGCCGTCCAGTTTCGCCACGCCGGTGACGAAGATTGCCGCAGCATGGATCGGATCCTCGACCGAGTAGATCGGATCACCGTCGTACTTCTTCGCCCAGGCGCGCCGCCGGCGCCAGGACCAGGGGTTGTACCAGCCTATGTCTATGCCGACGCGATCGAGTACGTAGAGGATCGTGACGATTGCGCTCAGCAGGCCGAACAGTATGTGCATAGCTGAGTTTCTTTCCTTCGAACCCTGCCGCGGTTTGCGCCTGTTGGAGCGCGCCATGCGCGCGACCCGTCGCGCCCATGGGGCGATCCAACAGCGCTCCAACAGCGCTACGGCGTTGCCTGGCCGAAATCCGGGCTGTCGGCCGAGAGGTACTCGTCCTCGGCGGGTGTGTTCTGCCGGCCCAGCATCTGGTTGCGATGGGGAAAGCGGCCGAACTGCTCGATGATGTCGCGGTGCAGCTCCGCGTAGTACGCCACCGTCTGGAAGGTCTCGCGGAGCGTCGGCGATACCGACTCCGCGAGCTTCGTGTAGAGCTCCACCGACTTCGCCTGGATCTTCGAAGATTCCGCATGTTGCAGCGGCATGTAGAAGAACACGCGTTCGATCGGCAATAGTCCCTTGTCGTTCTTCCCCATCGCGCCCTCGACGCAGAGCTTCAGCGCCGCCTTGTCCTTGTCGAAAGCTTTCGGCGTGCCGCGGTAGATGTTGCGGCGGAACTGGTCGAGCAGCAGGATCAGCGCGAGCCGCCCGCGCGGCGCCTTGGCCCAGTGGTCGAGCTTCCCTTCCGATGCCGCAAGCACGTCGTCCCCGAATTCGCGTTCGATCTCCAGGTCGAAGGCTTCGTCCTCTCCGAACCAGAGATCCATGCGCCGGTCTATCTGCGGCGCCGATAGCTGTTGTTCCTTGAACCAGAACTCGAGAATCTTGTCGATGCGGACCTGATCGACATCGGTGATCGTCGCTTCGCCCGCTTCACTCAACAGTTTTACTGCCATCGTTCCTTCCCGGCCGCGCCAGTGCGGCCCCGCCATCCACCCAATGTCGCCCTGAAATGCCGATGGCCGCGCCAGAAAGTGCGACCTGGTTCACGAATCCGCGGCCGAGGCGAGGACGCGGATTCCGGGCTCAGTAGACTGTAACAGGTTCCGGCTTCGCGGGTTTTGAACCGCTCGACGAAAATGACGACTCGTCCATGGCGAGCCAGTGGGACTGACCGGCTCGCACTCGCAATTCGAATTGCCGCCTCGCTGATGGCGCTCGCCCTGCTGTTGCTGGCCAGCGGCTGTGGCGCCGAGCGCGGGACGCCGGAGGAGCAGCTGCACGCATGGGTCGCCGCGGTGGAAAGCGCTGCGGAGGACAAGTCACGCGCGCCGATCATGGATCTCATCGCCGTCGCCTACAACGACGCGCGCGGTCATGCCCGCGACGACGTCGACAAATTGCTGCGGCTGTGTTTCCTGCGCCAAAACACGATTGCAGTCCTGACCGCAATCGAAGAGATCGACGTCACCGGTGGCAACGCCGCCATGATGACCGTGACGGTCGGCATGGCAGGCACCGACGGTCGCGCACTGGGTCTGTCGGCGGATGCATATCGCTTTGAACTCGAGCTCGAAGCGGAGGGCGAGCCGGAGTCGTACGCCGACTGGCGCCTGCTTTCCGCCCGCTGGGCCGAACTCGGCGAGCCGGTGCGCTAGGCCGGCTGCGCCAGGGGACGAACATGTACCGGTTCAACGCCACGCGCAGCACGATCGCCATCGCGGGACTCGTGATCGCCGCCTGCGCGAGCCTCGAGGACCTGGTCAGCCCGCCGAATGTGAGCCTCCGGAACGTCCATGCGGAGGAACTCGGCTTCGAGCGCCAGACCTTCCTGTTGTCCTTCGACGTTACGAATCCGAATCCTTTCCCGCTGCCGCTGACCGAGATCCGCTACGGAATCGAACTCGACGGCATGCGATTCGCGAGCGGCAAGACGCCGGCCAGCCTTAACATCCCGGCCGGCAGCGAGAGCGAGTTTGCGATCCGCGTGGAGATGGACCTCGTGAGCACTGTTCCCGACCTGTTGTTCGTACTCCGGAACGGCATGGACCGGGACATTCCCTACAGCCTCGAAGGCGAGTTGCATACCTCGATCCCGGGCGCCCGGCCGGTGCACTTCGCGAGCGCCGGCGCGGTCCGCCTTCTCAATTCAGGTGACAGTTACCTTATCTCGCGAGAGACAAGATAAAGTCATCCTGATTGTCCCGATCTAAGGTTACGCGCGAAACCTACATTTTCGGGCGCGGACGATTTTTTCGCCGGGCGGCGTAACTTTCTGATAAGCAAAAAGTTTCAATCGTAATATTGCGCTCTATTGGCGGCTGCGCTTGACCAGCCGCTATAGTGAGTTTTGGTAAACGCGGGAGTCGGCCCGCGATACCCGCCGCGGCGCCGGGCGCCGCATTCGCGCGCATGGCGCGCTCCTACGGACAACACACGATTCGGGGCACGTGCCTGACGTGCTTCAGGGGACGCATGACGGAGCGAATCGCCAACGGTCTGTACGACCCCGCCTTCGAGCGCGACAGCTGCGGATTCGGCCTGATCGCCAACCTCGACGATCTGCCGAGCCACTGGGTCGTGAAGACGGCGATCTCCGCGCTCGCCCGACTCACGCATCGCGGCGCTGTCGCCGCCGACGGCCTGACCGGCGACGGCTGCGGCCTCCTCATCAAGTTTCCCACCGATTTCTTCCGCGCGATCGGGCGCGAACAGGGCTTTCGCCTCGCCGAGCGTTTCGCCGCCGGCGCCGTGTTCCTGTCGCAGGACGAGGCCGCCGCGGCGCGGGCACGCGGCGCCATCGACAAGGCCGTGCGCGAGATCGGGCTCGAGGTCGTCGGCTGGCGCGCCGTCCCGACCAACGCGTCGGTCTGCGGCGAGCTCGCGCTGAAGACGCTGCCACGCATCGAGCAGGTGTTCGTCAATGCGCCCGCCGGCATGCCGCGCGGCCGATTCAACCGCCGCCTGTTCCTCGCACGCCGCCGGGCCGAAAACCAGCTCGATGGCACGGACACCTACATCGCGAGCCTGTCCTCGGTGACGATTTCCTACAAGGGCATGGTCATGCCCCTGTTCCTCGCGGACTTCTACCCGGACCTGCGCGACGAGCGCATGTGCTCGTCGGTCTGCCTGTTCCACCAGCGATTCTCGACCAATACGCTGCCGCAGTGGCGCCTCGTGCAGCCGTTCCGGTTCCTCGCGCACAACGGCGAGATCAACACGATCGCCGGCAATCGCAACTGGGCGATCGCACGGCGCCGCAACTTCCGCTCCGACAAGCTCGACGACATCTCGGACCTCGACCCGATCATCGGCATCACGGGTTCGGACTCCTCGAGTCTCGACAACATGCTCGAGGTCCTGCGGGCGGGCGGCATGGACGTGCTGCAGGCCATGCGCATCATGATCCCGCCGGCTTGGCAGACGGTCGACGACATCGACCCGGACGTGCGCGCTTTCTACGAATTCTGGGACTGCCACATGGAACCCTGGGACGGGCCGGCCGGCATCGTGCTGACCGACGGCCGCTACGCCGCCTGCTGCCTCGACCGCAATGGCCTCCGGCCCGCACGCTACGTGATTACCGACGACCGGCACATCACGATCGCCTCGGAAGTCGGCGTGTACGACTACGACGAGCGGGAGGTGGTCCGAAAGGGCCGCCTCGGGCCGGGTGAAATGATCGCCGTGGACCTCGTGAACGGGGTGCTGCTCGAGAACGAGGACATCCACGACATCCTCAAGGCACGCGCGCCCTTCAAGCGCTGGCTCAAGCAGGGCATCCGCTACCTCGATTCGGACCTGATCGACACGCATACCGCGGCCGAGCCGATGGATCCACCGACGCTGGCGCTCTACCAGAAGATGTTCAACCTCACGCGCGAGGAGCTGAACGACATCGTCGCGGTGCTGGCCCAGGCCGAGAACGAAGCCGTGGGCTCGATGGGCGACGACACGCCGATGGCGGTGCTGTCGTCCAAGGTCCGCTCGCCCTTCGACTATTTCCGGCAGCAGTTCGCCCAGGTCACGAACCCGCCGATCGATTCGCTCAGGGAGCGGATCGTCATGTCGCTGCAGACGAACATCGGGCGCGAATTGAGCCTGTTCGACATCGGGCCGGAGCATGCCAACTCGGTCATCATAAACTCGCCGGTGCTATCGCAGCGCAAGCTGCGCCAGCTGGTCGGGCCCGCCATGTACAAGGACCGGCACGAATTCATCAGCCTAAACGTCGACGAGAACCTGCCGATCCCGGACGCGCTGGATGCCATCTGCGCGCAGGCGGAGGAAGCCGTGCAGAAGGGCGCGCTGATCGTCATGCTGAGCGACCGCTATCTCGAACGCGGCAAGCTGCCGGTGCACGCACTGCTCGCGACCGGCGCCGTGCATCACCACCTCGTTCGGAAGGGACTGCGCTGCGATGCCAACATCGTCGTCGAAACCGGCGTCGCGCGCGACCCGCATCACATCGCCTGCCTCATCGGCTACGGCGCCACCGCCGTGTATCCCTACCTCGTGTACCAGTCGCTGTACGACATTGCGCGGCGCGGCAACCTCGACAAGCAGAAGGAGCTCGGCCGCAGCTACCGGCGCGGCGTGCGCAAAGGGCTGTTCAAGATCATGTCGAAGATGGGCATTTCGTCCATCTCGAGCTACCGCGGCGCGCAGCTCTTCGAGATCGTGGGGCTTTCGAGCGAGATCGTCGACCGCTGCTTCAAGGGCACCGTGTCGCGCATCCAGGGCGCGAATTTCGAGGACCTGCACGACGACCAGAAGGCGCTCGCGCATGTCGCGTGGGAGCCGCGCGAGCCGCTGAACCAGGGCGGCCTGCTCAAGTTCGTGCACGGTGGCGAGTATCACTGTTACAACCCGGACGTCATCGCGACGCTGCAGTCGGCGGTGCGCACCGGCGAATTCTCGCGCTACCAGGAGTACGCGAAGCTCGTCAACGAACGCCCTGTCGCGACGCTCCGCGACTTGATGAAAGTCAAACCGCTGGGCGATCCCGTGCCGCTCGCGGAGGTCGAAGCCGTCGAGCAGATCCTGCCGCGCTTCGACAGCGCGGGCATGTCGCTGGGAGCCCTGTCCCCCGAAGCGCACGAGGCGCTCGCCATCGCGATGAACCGCATGGGCGGGCGCTCGAATTCCGGCGAGGGCGGCGAGGACCCCGCGCGCTACAGGACCGAGCGCGTCTCGAAAATCAAGCAGGTGGCGAGCGGCCGCTTCGGCGTGACCGCGGAGTACCTCGTCAATGCGGAGGTCCTGCAAATCAAGATCGCGCAGGGCGCGAAACCGGGCGAGGGCGGCCAGTTGCCCGGCCACAAGGTGAACGATCTCATCGCTCGCCTGCGTTTTGCGAAACCCGGGGTCGGCCTCATCTCGCCGCCGCCGCACCACGACATCTATTCCATCGAGGACCTGGCGCAGCTCATCTTCGACCTGAAGCAGGTGAACCCGAAAGCGCTGGTCTCGGTGAAGCTCGTCGCCGAACCGGGCGTCGGCACCATCGCCGCCGGCGTGGTGAAAGCCTATGCGGACCTCATTACGATCTCCGGCTACGACGGCGGCACCGGCGCAAGCCCCTTAAGTTCCGTGAAATATGCCGGCAGTCCCTGGGAACTCGGTCTCTCCGAGGCGCACCAGGTATTGCGCGCGAATGACCTGCGGCACAAGGTGCGCTTGCAGACCGACGGGGGCCTGAAGACCGGCCTCGACGTCGTCAAAGCGGCGATGCTCGGCGCGGAGAGTTTCGGGTTCGGCACTGCGCCGATGGTAGCGCTCGGCTGCAAGTACCTGCGCATCTGTCACCTGAACAACTGCGCAACCGGCGTCGCGACGCAGAACGACGTCCTGCGCAGCAACTACTTCATCGGCCTGCCGGAGATGGTGATCAACTACTTCCGCTTCGTCGCGGAAGAGACGCGGCTCATCATGAGCGAACTCGGCGTGCGCTCGCTCGCCGAGCTGATCGGGCGCGTCGACCTGCTGCAACTCGTCGAGGGGCAGACGCCGAAGCAGAGACGCCTCGACCTCTCACCGATACTTTCGGACAACGGCCTGGCGAAGGATGCGCCGCAATACTGCAGCGTGCCGAGCAACGCGCCGTTCGACAAGGGCGAGCTCGCCGAGGAAATGCTCGAAACCGTGTTGCCGGCGATCGAGACCATGAGTGGCGGGCGCTTTCACTTCGAGGTGAAGAACTTCAATCGTTCCATCGGTGCACGCCTGTCCGGAGAGATCGCGCGCCGCCACGGCAACCACGGCATGCGCGATGCACCGATCGACATCGACCTCGCCGGCACCGCCGGCCAGAGCTTCGGTGCCTGGAACGTGAGCGGACTCAACCTCACGCTGATCGGCGATGCGAACGACTATGTCGGCAAGGGCATGACCGGCGGGCGGCTCGTGATCCGGCCGCCGGCAAACGTGCGCTATGCCGCGAACGAGACGGCAATCATCGGCAATACCTGCCTGTACGGTGCGACCGGCGGCGAGCTGTTCGCCTCGGGCATCGCCGGCGAGCGATTCGCAGTGCGCAATTCGGGCGCGACCGCGGTTATCGAGGGCACGGGCGACCATTGCTGCGAGTACATGACCGACGGCGTCGTCATGGTGCTCGGCCGCACGGGCGTGAATTTCGGTGCGGGCATGACCGGCGGCTTCGCCTATGTGCTCGACATCGATCGCGACTTCGTCGACCGCTACAACCATGAGCTGATCGACATCCACCGCATCACGCCGGAGAACATGGAAGGGCATCTGCATCACCTGAAAAGCCTCATCGCCCGGCACATCGCGCTGACCGGCAGCGAGTGGGCGGAGATCGTGCAGGACGACTATCGCACCTACCTGCAGCGATTCTGGATCGTGAAGCCGAAAGCGCTGGAGCTCGGCACGCTCATCGACTCGCTGCGCAGGGCGGCGTAGCCATGTCGAAGCATCCCCTGCAGTTCATCGAGATACCGCGCCGTGACCCCGACAAGCAGTCCGCCGAGGAGCGGACGAAGCATTTCGGCGAGATCTACGGGCACTACGACGCGGCGGATGCCGCGCAGCAGGCGGGCCGCTGCCTCGATTGCGGCAATCCGTACTGCGAGTGGAAGTGCCCGGTACACAATTTCATCCCGAACTGGCTGAAGCTCATCGAGGCCGGCAAGCTGTTCGAAGCCGCCGAACTCTCGCACCAGACGAACTCGCTGCCCGAGATCTGCGGGCGCATCTGCCCGCAGGACCGGCTGTGCGAAGGTGCGTGCACCATCGACGAGATGGGCGCGGTGTCGATCGGCAGCATCGAGCGCTACATCACCGATGAAGCCTACAGCCAGGGCTGGCGGCCGGACATGTCCCACGTCGTCGAGACCGGCAAGCGCGTCGCGGTCGTCGGCGCGGGCCCGGCGGGCCTTGGTGCCGCGGACATCCTGGCGCGCGAAGGCATTCGCCCGGTGGTGTATGACGCCTATTCCGAGATCGGCGGCCTGCTCACCTTCGGGATTCCGCCGTTCAAGCTCGAGAAAGCGGTCGTCGATCGGCGGCGCAGGATCCTCGAGGGCATGGGCATCGAGTTCCGCCTGAATACCCGCATCGGCGCCGACTTGCCGTTCCAGCAATTGCTCGACGAGTACGACGCGGTGTTCCTCGGGATCGGGACCTACAAGTACGTCTCCGGCAACCTGCCGGGCGAGAAGCTGCCCGGCGTGGTCGACGCGCTGCCGTACCTCATCTCGAACGTCAACCGCGAGCTCGGCATCGACACGAACCGGAGGCGCTTCATCAACCTGAAGGGCAAGCGCGTCGTCGTGCTGGGCGGCGGCGACACCGGCATGGACTGCAATCGCACTGCGATCCGCCAGGGCGCGAAGAACGTCACCTGTGTCTACCGCCGCGATGAGGAGAACATGCCCGGCTCGAAGCGCGAGGTCGCGAACTCGAAGGAAGAAGGCGTGCGTTTCCTGTTCAACCGGCAGCCGGTCGAGATCTTCGGCGATGCGAGAGTGGAAGGCGTGAAGGTCGTCGCGACACGGCTCGGTGCCGCGGGATCGGACGGGCGGCGCCAGCCGGAGCCGGTCGCTGGCAGCGAGGAAATCCTGCCGGCCGACGCCGTCATCATCGCGTTCGGCTTCCGGCCGGACCCGCCGAACTGGTTCGCCGAGCACGGCATCGAGTGCCTGCCGAGCGGCCGGACGCGAGTATCGACGCACGGCCAGTTCCCGTTCCAGACCACGAACGCCAAGGTCTTCGCCGGCGGCGACATGGTTCGCGGCTCGGACCTCGTCGTCACTGCCGTGTTCGAGGGCCGCGAGGCCGCGAAGGGGATCTCCAAGTACCTCGGCGTCTGGTAGGAATCAGGGTGGCTTTACCTTGATTCCCGATCGCGCCTGTGAGGCGCTCCAACAGTTGGAGCGCGCCATGCGCGCGACCGGGAATCAAGGTAAAGCCACGCTAATTGACTATGCTGGTGCCATGAACAAAATACTTTCGTGCGCGTCGTCGAAAGCGGTTACGGAGGCAGCGACGACGACGTCATCACCCGGGCGCTGGATTCGACCGGCGGCTTTCATCTCGTGCTTGCAGCAGCCAAGGCCTGGCTGGAACACGGCGTCCCGCTGAATATCGTGCGCGATCACGCCCCGGGGAGCTGAATCAAGCCTGTCCGCTGCGTGCACGCAGAAACCAGAAAATAAAGTGAGGCTTGCAATGGATTTCGCGGTAATTGACGTCGACTTGGTGCTGAAAATGCTCCTGCTCCTGCTAATCGGCATGGGACCAAAGATTGCGCTGGTCCCGTTTCTCGAGAAGACCAAACATTTCGATCCTGAGACACAGAGGGCGATTGGCCGCGACATGGTCGTGATCGCTGTCGCGACGGCAATTGTTCTGTTCGCCACCGGCTGGCTGCTCATGCGGCTCCTTCATATCACCGGCGGCGCAGTCGCCGTCGGCGGTGCGATCATCCTCATGATCTTCGCTATCGGCATGGTTTCCGGACCGGTCAAGAACCCGGAGACGAACGAAAATGGTGTTGCGCAGGATCCGAGACATATTGCGGCATACCCGCTGGCAGTACCTTATCTCCTGAACCCGGTGGGTATTACGCTGCTTGTCATCGCATCCGCCGAAGTCGTTTCAGTCGCGAGCGCCGGTCTCGTCCTGGGACTCGTCCTCCTGGTTGGCGCATTCGACTACCTGATATTTGCCAACATCGACAAACTGTCGAAACGACTCAACCCGATCAGTGTCGTCATTTCTGAGGTCGTGTTCGGCGTTTTGTTGGCGGCAGTGGCGATTCAGCTGATGGTGTATGGACTGGAGATGCTCGGGATTGTTGACGCAGCGGGTCACTAGGGCAACAGCTCCGCGGTGTGTGCGGTGAGGACATGGCGCGGCGTTCCGTCAGTGCAACCCTTGTGTTCCGCAGGTCTGTTGGTGGGGACCGTGCTTGCCGTGTTTTCCGTTACGCCGAGCCTCCTGCCGCGCTCGGCAGTGATGCAAGGCGTGGTAACCGGTCTGTCGTTCAGCGTCGGCTATGCAATCGGTGCAATTGGCAACTCATGCTGGAACTACCTCGAGCTGCCCATGCCGGGGCCCCGGCATGCACGCATCGGCAGACTCGTTGCGGGTATTGTTTGCCTGATCGTCGGCATCGCCTTCCTCCGGCAAGCGTCGGAGTGGCAGAACTTCATCCGGATCCGCATGGACATGGAGCCGGTCGAAGGAACGCGGCCTTTTACCATCGGGCTGATTGCATTTCTCCTGTGCAGCATGCTGCTCGTCGCGGCAAGACTGTTTCGGCTAACTTGGGGAGTGATTGGAAGATCTTTGTCACGTTTCGTTCCCCGGCGCGTTTCATACGTCGTCGGCATCGTGACGGCCACCGCGCTGTTCTGGACGCTGATCGACGGATTGCTCCTCCGCTACCTTGTTCACATCGCCGATGAGACGTTCCAACAGCTCGATGCACTTGTGGAGCCGGAGTTCGAGGAGCCGGGACAACCGGTCAAGACCGGCAGCCCACAATCCCTCATCGCATGGGAGACCCTCGGTCGGGCGGGACGGAGGCATATTTCATCTGGGCCGACGGCTGGCGATTTGCAGGCATTCTTCGGTAAGGAGACTCTGGAACCAATCCGCGTCTATGTCGGGCTGAACTCCGCGGAGACTGTTCGCGATCGGGCGAGCCTGGCACTCGCGGAAATGCAGCGAGTCGGCGCGTTCGAACGGGACGTCCTGCTTATTGTCACGCCCACGGGAACCGGCTGGGTAGACCCCGGTGCAATCGACACCGCCGAGTACCTGCATCGGGGCGACATAGCGAGTGTCGCCGTACAATATTCCTATCTTGCAAGTCCGATATCGCTGCTGGTGGAACCAGGGCAAGGCGTGGAAACCGCGCAGGCGGTGTTCGACAAAGTGTACGGCCACTGGACTGAGTTGCCACGCGAGCGCCGACCGCGTCTTTACCTGCACGGCCTCAGCCTGGGAGCGCTCAACTCGGATCGTTCGTTCAGCATTTACGACGTCGTCCGGGACCCTTTCCATGGAGCGTTGTGGAGTGGGCCGCCGTTTCGCAGCGAAACGTGGCGCGCAGCAACCAGCGACCGGGTTCCGGGCTCGCCCGCGTGGCTGCCACGAGTTCCTGACGGCAGCGTTATCCGCTTCACCGACCAGAATTCGCAGTTAGACATACCCGGCGTGCCGTGGGGCCCGATGCGCATCGCTTTCCTGCAGTATGCGACTGACCCGGTTACGTTTTTCGAGCCGAGGATAGCGTGGTGGACACCCGAATGGTTGCAGCCTCCGCGAAGTCCGGACGTCACCCCGGCCCTGCGCTGGATTCCGGCGGTGACCATGTTGCAGATTGCGGCCGACATGCAAGCGGGCGACATCACCCCCACGGGACATGGGCACAACTATGCGCCGGAGGACTATATCGACACCTGGATCGCGCTGACAGGACCGGCCGGATGGTCGGAGGCGGATACACAGCGCCTCAAGGCGCTGTTCGACCAACGAACGCTCCAATGAGATTCAGCCAGGTCCTCGTAATCGGTACTGAAGTCGGCCTCCGTCGACCTTGGCCATCGCGAGCGTTTGCGCGGCACCGACGATGGTGTCCGAGAATTCCAGCCATGCTTCGCATTCGCGCTTTCAGCGCGACAACAGCGGATTCGGATGCGCGGCCTGGGTTCCACCGCTCCCGTACGGTCGCGTGATGATCTCGAGGTTGTGGCCGTCGGGGGAGTCGAAGTACAGGCCGCGCCCATCGTCCCAGTGATTGATGCGGCCGGGTTCGCGGTGAAACGGATCCGCCCAGTAGGGCAGCGCGCGTGCACGCAGGCGTTCGAATATCGCGTCGAACTCGTCTTCGTCCACGAGAAAGGCGAAATGCCGCGACGATATCCGCTCGTCCGTCTGCAGGAGGTCGAGGGAGGTGTCGCCGACCTGGACGACAGTGAAGTGGCCGAGTTGCTTCGCCGCCGGCAGCCCGAGGATCTCGGTCAGGAAACGGGCAGTGGCCGCCGGATCGCGGGCATGGACGATCGTGTGGTTCAGCGTCACGGCCATCGCCCTACTATACTGTCTCCCTAATTCATGGGGCAGTCGGCGACCTTCGCGAAGGCCAGGTCTTCGTAGTCGGAGCTGAAATCGGCCTCCGGGTCGACCTTCGACATGGCCAGGGCCGCGGCGGTGCCGTCGTGCCCGACCGCGAAATCCACCCAGGCTTCGTCCGACACACTGACGTCATCCCAGTCGACCAGCTTGCGGCCGTCGACCGCCATCACGGTGCCCGTCAACATCGGCGACTTCACGGCACTGAATTTCACCCGCGAGCCCTCGGCGCAAACCAGCACGTCGCCGAACCACGCATCCCGCCACACACCCGTGAACGCCTGCATCTCTTCCGGGGTAACCGGATCTCGCGCCGAGGTATCCGGCGCTTTCGGCTCGTCCGGCGCAGCGCGGTCCCGCTCGAGATCGGCGATATACCAGGCGGCGTCATGCGTGTCGTCCGGCGCGGTGAAGGCCTTGGTCAGCAATAGGGACAGGATCGTGCGGGCATCGCTGCCTTCGCCGTTCGTGAGCATGACGAATCCGGACTTGCGGTCCGGCAGCAGGAACATGACCGAGTACATGCCCATCAGCGAACCGGTATGTGACACGGTCCATTCGCCGTCGACGTCCGCCAGCCGGAACCCGTAGGCATAGGCGTAAAAGTGCGTCCCGTTCCATCGCCGGGCGAGATCCGGCACGGGCATCGGCGTCCGCGGGGTCCACAGGGCGCGCCGTTGCTCTTCTGACAGCCACTCCCGTTGTGCCGCGCTCGGGTCCAGCCAGTTGCCGGCCCACGCCAGCATGTCGTTCAGGCTGCACCGGATGCCGCCCGCCGCGGCCATCGTGATCGCCGGAATGACGTCGCCGTCTTCGCGCATGACCACGTTCCGCTCATCCACCCGGATGTGCGGCTGGGCAATGTCGTCATCACGCTGACGGCGCCATTCACCCACCTTGCAGCCGAGCTCGAGCGGCTCGAAGATTTCGCGGCGCACCAGGTCCTCGTAGCTCGCGCCGCCGGCTGCGGCTGCGACTTCCCCGGCGACGATGTACAGCGTGTTGTCGTAAGCGTAGCCGGAACGGAAACCGTACTCCGGCTCGAGGTGGGCCAGACCGGCAAGAACGTCGGCGCGCGTGAACGAGTTGGGCTCGGGCCAAAACATCAGGTCGCCGGCGCCGGCAGGAAGCCCGCTGTTGTGTATGAGCAGGTCCTGCACCTGCAGGTTCTGCGTGACCCAGTCGTCGTACATCCGGAAAGAGGGCAGGTGCTCGATCACCGGGTCGTCCCAGTCGAGCTCGCCGGCATCGACCTGGCGGGCGAGGACGCTCGCGGTCATGGCCTTGCTGTTGGACGCGATCTTGAACAGCGTGTCGGGGCCTATTTCATCGCCGCTGCCGGCAATGCGCTCGCCGGCGGTGCGCCGGTAGACGATCGTGCCGTTCTCGATGACGCCCACGGCCAGCCCCGGCAGCCGATAGTGCGTCATCACCGCCATCGAATGCCTCGTCGTAGCGTGACTCCTCGGCGGCCGCGTGGATGCCGCCGAGGAGCAATGCCAGGGCGGCAATCCACGAAACCGACGCAGGATCAGAAGTCGATCGTGAGCAGGAGCTGGGCATAGCGCGGCGACTGGTAAGCCGTGCCGAACCGGTATTCCGGGTTCAGGAAGCCGATGTCCGACTCGAACTGGTCGTCCACCTGCAACGTCTTCTGCTGGTCCAGCACGTTGTACAGCGCGAATTTCGCGCGGAAGTCGATGTCGTTGAACGAGTGCGCATAGCTCACGCTCAGTCCGAGATCGTAGCTCCATGGCAGGCGCCCGCCCGATGCGCGGGGGCGGTGCTCCCATTGCCGTTCCGAAAGGACGTCGGATTCGCAGTTTGCCGTGCAGACGAAGTAGCTGACGTAGTTCTGGCCGTCGTACGGATTGCCGACGCCGAAAGCATTGATCGGCGCGCCCGACTGCGCATTCAGAGTCGCGCCCAGCTGCCAGTGCTCGCCGATGCCGTAGGCGCCGCGGATCTTCACCTGGTGCCGGTGATCGTTCGGCAGGTAACCCTCGCCCATGTAGTTGACCCAGGGATCATCGAAGTTCTCGGTGCGGCCGGTATCGGAGAAGTTCGTGTCCGAATTCACCGGGCCTTCGGCGTTCCCCTCGCTGTAGGACAGGGTATAGGTCGCGTTGAGAGCCCACTTCGAGTCCCAGGCCCGGTCGATGACGAAGTCCAGGGCTTTGTAGGTGCGTTCCGGTTCCGGGAAGCCGACCTCGCCGACATAGTTGCCATCGTCGTCGTACAGCGACCAGCCCGCATTGGCCGTGTCGATCGTGATGAAGCCGTCGGACTCGCCGTCGCAGTTCGTATCGGTGAAAATCGTGAGGGGTTCGCCCGGGTTGGCCATGGCCCAGCCGACATAACTGGTATCGCCGTCGCAGACGAGCCCGTTCGAGATGATTTCCATGTCGTCGATGGCGTTGGTGAGGTCGCGATAGGTTGCGCGCACGCCCCAGGACCAGGAGTCGTCGATCATCGCCTGGTAACCCAGGATCACCTCGTCCTGGTAAACCGGGTCCATGTCGGCATCGACTTCGCCGCGCAGGTCGCCGACGGTGCCGTCACCCTGCGAATCGTCGACCGGCCCGATCTGGTCGCCGAGGATCGGGCGCTGGAAGGTAGCACCGTTGTACTCGAAGTCCTCGAGACCTTCGAAGACATAGAAGGTCCGCACGTCGGCGAACCCGCCGGCCTGCTTGATGTTGATCACGTTGGCGACCGGCAGATAGTAGCGGCCGACGTTGCCGAACAGCTTGCTGCGGCCTTCGCCGCTCGTGTCCCAGGCGAAGCCGAAGCGCGGCGCGAGCATGTCGTCCATCTTGATGTAGCTGTCGCCGTCCGAGTTCTTGTTGTCGAATGCGTCAAGCCGCAGGCCGCCTTCGAGAACCAGGTCGTCGGTCACCTGCCAGCTGTCCTCCAGGTAGAACGCGGTCGCGGTGGTCTCGAACTCGCCGTCCACCTCGTTCCGGCGGGTGCGGACATAGGCATCCACGCCGGCCGGTACGACGCCGCCGTTCTCGAGCGTGGTACCCGGCGCGGTGTCGTTGATTTCGTAGACGAGGCGTTCCGGCCCCGGGTAGTGCTGGGAGTGGTCCGACGTGTTGACCTCGTGGTCCACGCCGAAGCGAACCCGGTGGTCGCCGAGGGCCCACTGGAAGTCCAGCCTGGCCTGCTCGCGGTTGTCGAGGCGGGCGGTCACGCTCGAGGTTTGGGAACAACCGAGGTCGGCATCGCCGCCGATCAGGCGGAAGTCGCGGATGCGGTGGCAATCGATGTCGCTCGGGCTGTACAAAGCGGATTCGCGGTCATTCTCGCCGTATAACGCGCGCACGGAGAATGCATCGGTCAGGTAGCCCGTGTAGGTCGTCGACCAGTTGACGCCGCCATTGTCGAAGTATTCCGTGCCTTGGTACTCGCCGGTCTCGCCGGTCTCCAGGTCAAACTCATAGGTGTCGGTTGCGGTGCTGTCCTCGTCGGAGAACGCGAGCAACTCCAGCAAATGGTTGTCATTGATCTGCCAGTCGATCTTGCCGCCCCAAAAGGCGTCGTCCGAATTGTCCTTGTCCAGTTGCGATCCGCTGTTATCGGTGTTCTGGGGCTCGAAGTTGCGCGCCTCGTACATGGCAAAGAAGAACAGGTGATCGCGGACGATCGGGCCGCCCGCGTACAGGTTCACGCTCTGGCTCTCGGATTCGTCGTGGCTCGCGATGTAGACGGGATTGCCATCGGCATCGAAATGGTTGTCGCCTTCGCTCTGCAGGGACGACGGTTCCCAGATGGCTTCGGCGCCGAACTCGAATTCGTTCGTGCCGGAGCGGGTGACCGTATTGATCACGCCGCCCGTCGTCCGGCCGAACTCTACCGAGTAGCCGCCGGTCTTGACCTGGAACTGCTCGTAGAAGGAGTAGGGCACCGACGAGAAGCCGATGCGGCGGTAGAAATCGGTGACGTTCAAGCCGTTGATGTAGACGGTGTTCTCGGCTACCGACGAACCGCCGAAGGACAGTCCTTCGAAATCGCCCTTGGCGACGCCGGGTGCAAGTTCGGCGACGGACTGCAGGTCCCGCTCGACCGGGAGCAGCGTCAACTGCTCCTGCGTGAGGTTGGTTGCCGATTCCGTCGAGGTCAGGTCGATGACTTTTGAGGTCCGCGAGCCCACCACCTGTACCTCGTCGATCGCGCTGGCGTTGACGACGGTGGTCTTGCCGAGGCTGACGGTGACCGGGAACGGGCCTGCGAGCGATGCGCCGTCCTTGGTGGCTTCGAGCGTGTAGTCGCCGACCGGTAGGAAGGGGAAGCGAAAATCGCCGTCGTCGCCCGCGACCATCGTGCGGCTGAAGCCCGTCCCGGGATCCCGGACGGTAACGGTTGCACCCGCCTCGGTCCGTCCCGCGACCGAGCCGTCCTGCGACTGGGCCATGGCAACCGGGCCGAATATTGCCAGGCTGAGTGACACGAGTAGCGACAGTGCAATGGATCGTGTTGTGCGGTGCGATGTCTGTTCGTTCATGGTCCTCTCCGGGATTACGAGCCTGTAGGCAGGTCAGTCGGTGTTGCTTGTCGCGATGTCGGCTTCCGCTCCGATGATTTCGGCCCGGAACGTATAGTCCCATTGATCGAAATACAGATTGCCGCCTCTCCATTCGACTTCGCCGCGTTGCGAGTCGACGGTGTCGGACCGGAAGTGTTTCTTTGGCGGGTCGAAGTCGGCACCGAAGTCGTCATTGAATGCGATGCGGAAGCCGTCGAGGCCGCCCAGGTAAAGCCACTCGATCTCGGGCGCTTTCTCGAAGCGGCCGAAGGTAACGTCCATCGGCATCCAGCCGTAGGGCGCGATGTAGAACCAGCCCCAATCGTGGAGGTTCCAGTACTCGCCGTCGGAAAAGACCATCCCGGACTGCCAGCGTGCGGGAATGCCGTTCATGCGCATCAGGGTCATCAGCAACAGCGTTTGCTGCCCGCAGTCGGCATGCCCCTGCTGAAGAGCGTGTTCGCTGATGTTCGTGATGGTCGAGTACTCGAGCGCGCCCGCCCAGGGAATCTCGTCGACGGCGCTGAAAAGCTTCTGTGCGATCCGCCACGGATTGGTTTCGTCGCCGACCACCTGTTCCGAGAAGATCCGCAACGGATTCGTGAAGACGATGTGCGGCGGGTCTTCGCCGAGGAAGGATGCGAGGTCGGGTGACGCATCGGGCGCCACGACCTGGTCCGCATCGACCGAATGGTATTGGCCGAGCACGGTCAGTTCGTACGTGATCGAGAATACGGTCGGCCGGCCTGCCACCGCCGGCTTCTCGAGATAGGCGGTGCGCATGCCGGTCGATTCCGGCGCAATTTGCCGTGCCGCCGGATCGCTTTCCAGGAAGCGGATATCCTGTTGCTGGCCGGGCAAAGCACGCGGGTAGGGAATCCAGGCGCTGATGGTTTCACCGGCCGGCACGGCGTCGGCGTCGACAGTGAGCGTCTGGTTGACGCGTACGCGCTGCGGCAGTGCGCTCGGCCTTTCCCCGGCGATTGCGGCCTTGCGCAACTGACGGTGATAGTCGTTCGGCGTTTCCATCGGGCCGTCGACGAGCGGCGTCGGTTCCTTCCTGCGAGCACGCGCTTCGGCACTGAGGCGAAACAGGTTCGACGGAGCACGGTTGAAGTACAGGAGGCGGCCGTCGATCAGCCGATGCTCGATCAGACCGCGTTCGTCCCAGCGCTCGAACTCCTGCTCGGTGAGATCCGGGACATAGGACCTGACACGCTCGCGCGCGGCCGCGGGATCGAGCGAGAAATCCATGTAGATCCGGCGCATGCGTTCGCGCTGGAACAACAGCTGTTCGTGGGATTCCGCGGTGAGGCCCGGCTTCCCGAGCGCCGCGGCAATGCCGGACTCGGCGGCCCGGAACTGGCCGGCGTCGATGCTTTGGACGATCGGGTCCAGGACGTCCGGTTCGACTGCAAGAACCGGCAGCGGCCACAGGACCGCTGCGAGGAGGGCGAGCAGGAGCGGGTGCGCCCGGCGCGGATCGGCCATCCGCACCCGGTCGTGCCCCGCAGGGCCGGCAATACGTGGAAACACCCGACTCACCGAAATTCAGTCCCCCGACTGCCTGCTTTCGACTGAATTGACTTGCGCCATGAGTCGCCCGACTGATGGCTCAGCACCTGTTTATCACGCGTGTAACGGCACCGTCAATATTTTATGCGTCTTTGACATTCGATAGGAATCATATATTCTGCAAGCGCTTGCCTGAGCACCAAGAGGCCCTCCTGCAGACAAGAGGGGGCGCCGAAGGCATATGCTGGCCTACGCCTTGTGGGGGGTTGCCGGATGACAGCGGGACGGTTGCGCATCATCGCGATGTCGGCGGCAATTGTTGCGCTGGCGGCGATCGCGGTAGTCTCGCAGCGCGTCTGGCAGGCGCCGCCGCCGCTCGAGGGCATCCTCGGCAACTCGGATGACCGGCACCAGCCCGAGTTCTGGCTCGCGAAGATCCCGGATCCCGACGAGACGGTGTTCGGCCGGCTACAGATCGACGCGCAGAACGAGAAGCTTCTCGAACTCGATTCGTCCATGCACGATCTCGGCGCCGTGCCGGAGACCATCCCGCGGTCGACCGTGGTCGCCTGGATCGAGGACCTGGCGGGCCGTCCCGACAACCCGTTGTACGACGCATCCGGCGCGATCGTCCCCGACGAGTTCCTGGACGAAGTTCTCGACGCCCGGAACCTGGATGCCGTCCCGCACTTGCAGCCGCGGCAATTCGGGCTGGTCGTGCATCGAGGCGCCCTGCGCACGTTTCCGACGGACCGGCGCGTGTTCCGCTCTGCCGGCAATACCGACATCGACCGCTTCCAGGAGGACGCCCTCTTTCCGGGCACGCCCGTGCTGGTCGCGCACGAAAGCAAGGACGGCGACTGGTGGTTCGTGGTCTCGCCGCGCTATGCGGCCTGGATGCGCAAGTCTTTTGTCGCCCTCGGCGATGCCGATGACGTGTTCGCGTACCAGGAGAAGGAACCCTACCGGATCGTCACGGGTGCAACGGCGAAGACGGTCTTCACGCCGCAACAGCCGGCGCTGTCGGAGCTGCAGCTCGACATGGGCGTGCGTGTGCCGCAGCTGGCCGACTGGCTGCTGCAGGAACCGGTCAACGGCCAGAGCAGTTCCGGTACGCTCGTCATCGAATTGCCGGTGCGAAACGAACACGGACGACTGAGCCTTGCGCCCGCGCTGTTGCAGCAGAACGCCGATACCCGCCCGGATTACCTGCCGCTGACCCGCAGCAACATCGTTCGCCAGGCATTCAAGTTCCTGGGCGAACGCTACGGCTGGGGACATTCCTACAACGGTCGCGACTGCAGCGGATTCGTTTCCGAGGTGTATCGCAGCATGGGCGTGCAGCTGCCGCGCAATACGTCAGACCAGAGCGTGAGCCCGGCACTCCAGGTCACGCAATTCGGGGAGGACGACGCCAGCGAACGGCGGCTGGCGGCGGTCCGGGCGCTAGCCGTCGGAGACCTCGTCTACATTCCGGGGCACGTGATGATGGTCATCGGTGTCGATGGTGGCGCGCCCTGGGTGATACACGATACCACCGGCGCAAATTACTTCGACGCCGACGAGCAGCTGGTGCGAGTGACCCTCAATGCCGTGTCGGTGACGCCGCTGTTGCCGCTGCGATCCAGCGAAACGGAAAGCTATGTCGATATCATGACGAGCATCGTACGGGTCGTCCCGGCCACCACCACTTGAACGTGCCCCTTCCATGAAAATCACCGATATCCGGTTTGGCACACTGCGCGTACCCCTGCACACGCCGTTCAAGACGGCGCTCAGGACCATCGACAGCATCGAGGACATCGTCGTCATGGTCAGCACCGACTGCGGTCACGTCGGGTACGGCGAAGCGCCCGCAACGGCGGTAATAACCGGGGATACGCGAGGCTCGATCGTCGAAGCCATCAGGCACTATATCTGGCCCCGAGTAGTCGGCCAGAACATAGCGGACCTGAACCGGATAACGCAGCTGATTCAAACGGCCCTGGAAAGAAACTCCAGTGCCAAGGCGGCCGTCGAAATCGCGATCTACGACCTGTGGGGACAGCTCTATGGCGCCCCGCTGTACCGGCTGCTGGGCGGCGGCCACCCCCGCATCACGACCGACATCACGATCAGCGTCGACTACATCGACAAGATGGTCGCCGACTCCGTCGCCGCGGTCGAACGCGGCTTCGAGGCGCTGAAGATCAAGGTCGGCAAGGATATCGGCGTCGACATCGAACGCGTCAAGGCGATCTATGCGGCCGTCGAAGGCCGCGCCCTGTTGCGGCTCGATGCCAACCAGGGCTGGAGTGCGAAGCAGGCCGTACACGCGGTGCAGACGCTGGAGGACGCGGGCGTGCAGCTCGAGCTGGTCGAGCAGCCGGTCAAGGCCCATGATCTCAACGGCATGAAGTACGTCACCGAGCGGGTAAATACGCCAATCATGGCCGACGAAAGCGTGTTTGGCCCGACCGAGGTCGTGCAGCTGATCCGCATGCGGGCTGCCGACATCATCAACATCAAGCTCATGAAGACCGGCGGCATCTCGAACGCTATCAGGATCGCCGACATCGCGGCGATGTACGGCGTCGAATGCATGATCGGCTGCATGCTCGAAACCGGCATCAGCGTCGCCGCGGCCGTGCACGTTGCGGTAGCCAAGTCGGACGCCATCACCAAGATCGATCTCGACGGACCGTCGCTTTGCGCCGTCAATCCGATCGAGGGCGGTGTCTACTTCAACGGGTCCGAAATCAGCGTGCCAGAGACCGCCGGGCTCGGGATCCGAGAGATACGCGGGCTGGAACCCGTGCACTGAGCCGCCGAGTGCCGACAAGACGATGCTGCCACTCCTGAAAATTCGTGCAGAACGGGACCAGATGTCGGCGATCGAGCGACGGATCGCGGACTTCATCCTCGCGGAACCGCAGCTCCTGCGGGACTACTCGTCGCAGCAGCTGGCCAATGCGCTGCGCATCAGCCAATCGAGCGTCGTCAAGTTCAGCCAGAAGCTGGGCTTCAAGGGCTATCCCGACCTGAAATACTCCATCGGTGAATCGATCGCCCGCGGCGACGGCGTTGATCGCGAAAATCACGAGGAGCAGGGAAACGGCGATGCACATTCGGCGCTCGCCGAAAGCCTCTGGCGCAGCAAGTCCCTCGCGGAGCAGGAGACGCGGCTGATCAACCCGTCGGCGAACGTCGATGCCATTGCGACAGCCGTCCGCCAGGCCAAGCAGGTATTCGTTTTCGGCACGGGCGAGGACGGCATCCTGTCGCAGGGTTTCGCCGTCCGTTTGTCTCTCCTCGGCTTCCACACGGTACATTGTTCCGACGCGGCCCTGATGGCCATCAGCATTGCGACGTCGAAAGCCAACGACGTGCTGTTCGCCTTCTCGCAATACGGCCAGCAGTCGACCTTGTCGAAGATCAGCCGGCAGTTTCGCGAACGGCGCGTCAGGGTCGTGTCGGTGACCCGCCACACGGCCAATCCCTTGCGCGCGCAGGCGGACCTGTCCTTGCTCGTGTCCGCGCACGACGAACGCCCGCAGATAGAACCGCTGCTGTACCAGTCGGCACTTTGTCACCTCCTCGACATGCTGTTCCTCATCCTGAGCGACAGCGGCAATGGGCGGCTCGCGACCTTTGCCGGCAACCTGGAACGCATCGAGAACCTCGGGAAACGGTAGGCGGACACGCTCGAGTCACGTCAGGTAGAGGCTCGAGACGGCCTCGGCAATCGGCTGCACCGCGGGGTCGCGCCGGTTGCTCAGCACCAGGACCGTCAAGCGCTCCTCGGGAAAACGCATCACGTGGTTCTGGAAACCGCAGGAGAAACCCTCGTGGTGCAGGCGGCGGCGGCCTTCGAACGTATCGATGCGCCAGCCGTAACCGTAGTGGCCGATACCGGGAACCCACATCGCCTCCAGTAACGTGCTGGGCAGCAGTGCGTCCGTGTATAGCGCGCCGTCCCACTTCATGTAGTCGACCAGCGAACTGTAGACCCCGCCGTCGCCCAGCACCGCACTGGTGGCATCCTGGTCGGAGAGTACGGCCCTGCCGTCGGCGGCGACGGTGTAGCCGAGCGCCCTTTTTTCGACGTTGGATTTTCGGAGCTCGAACGCCACCGTCCCGCCCATCGTCAAAGGCGCGAAAATGTTGTCGCGCAGGAACCGCGCGAAACCAGTGCCGGACGCTTCCTCGACGAGCACCGCGAGCAGCGCGTAGCCGGTGTTGCTGTAGCGAAACTTCGAGCCGGGCTCGAAGTCGGTACGGCCAGATTCTCGGACGATGCGAAACACGTCCCGGTCCGACAGCTGTCCGGCGAAGTTCGGGCCAATCACGGATTCGTAATCGATGAGCCCCGAGCTGTGTTGCAGCAGGTCGCGCAGGCGGATGTCGCGTCCGAATGCGGGAAAGTCGCCGAACAACTCCGGGAGGCGGGCGTCGAGGTCCAGGCGGCCGCGATCGGCCAGCATCATGATGCTGGCAGCAGTGAACTGTTTCGTAAGCGAGGCCAGCCGAAAGTTCGTGCCGGGCAGGACGGGGATGGCGCTTCCCAGGTCCGCGCAACCATACGTCCGCACGAGAGCCGCTTCGCCATTGCGGATGACAGCCAGGGCGATCCCCGGTACGACGTCACCCCGATACGGAGCCAGCAGGCGGTCGATCTGCGACTGCCGCGCCGCGTCGCCGGTTACACGGGCGCGGTCCATGGCACGTCCATGCCGATGATCGAATCGTAGTGCGGGCGCGGGCGGATGACCCAGGACTCGGCATGATCGACCAGCACCTCCGGAACCAGCTGACGCGTGTTGTATCCGGAGGCCATCACACTTCCGTAGGCGCCCGCGCCCTCGATGACGAGCAGGTCGCCCGGCGACATCCGGGGCAGCTTTCGCGCGCGGGCGAACGTATCGCCGGTTTCGCAGACCGGCCCCACCACGTCGCAGTGCATGAGCTCGCGCCCGTCCGGGACGTCCGCGACGATGTTGTGGTACGCGCTGTACATGCTCGGCCGCAGGAAGTCGTTCATCGCCGCATCGATGATCAGAAAGTTCGTCGACCCGGCAGGTTTGACGTAAATGACGCTGCTGACCAGGATCCCTGCGTGCCCGACGATCGACCTGCCGGGCTCGACGATCAGCCGGCACCCGAGGCCTGCGAAATGCCGCTTCGCCAGTTCGGCGTACGCCGAGACCGACGGGGCCACGCCGTACGCGGGGTCGTAGCTGATACCGAGGCCGCCCCCGAGATCGAGCGTTTCCATCCGGTGCCCGTCGGCGCGCAGCTCGGCGACCAATCCCGCGACGAGGCCGAAGGCACGATCGAAGGGCTCGAGCTGCAGGACCTGCGAGCCGATATGCATGTCGAGTCCGCAGACTTCCACGCCCGGCAGGGCGGCAGCCTGCCGGCAGGCCGCCCGCGCCGATTGCCAGGGTATGCCGAACTTGGTTTCCGACTTGCCCGTCGCGATCTTCTCGTGCGTGCCGGCGTCGATGTCCGGATTGATCCGGAATGCGATCCTGGCGGTCTTGCCGACGCGCGAGGCAACGGCGCTGATTTCGAGCAGCTCCGGTATCGATTCGACGTTGAAGCGCAGGATCCCCGCGACCAGGGCCGACTCAAGTTCCCGCGAGGTTTTCGCGACGCCGGAATAGACGATCCGGTCCGCTGGAATTCCCGCGAGCAGCGCTCGCCTGAGCTCACCCTCGGAGACCACGTCGGCGCCGGCACCGGCTGCACCGAGGATCCCGATGACCGACTGGTTCGAGTTCGCTTTGACCGCATAGCAGATCAGCGTGTCCGTGCCCTCGAAGGCGTCGACATAGGCCCGGTATGCGTCCTCGATGGCGGCACGCGAGTAACAATAGAAAGGCGTGGGACATTTCTGCGCGATTCGGTGCAGAGGCATGCCTTCCGCATGGTAACGGCCATCGCGGTGGCCCGAAAAATGGCATTGTCACGACCGCACTATGCCGGCGCCCGGGCTGCAGTTCTGTCGGTTCATCGCTTAGCCGACGTCAAGCAGGACGAGGCCATCGATACCCTGGATGCCCAGGCCTGGTGCGTCGCCGATCGTGATTTCCGAATTGTTGAAGTTCACCCCGCCGCGCACCGGGTTCGACGCGGCCAGCGCCGGGCTGTCGAGGTCGACTCGGGTGATGGCGTTCGACTTGGCGACGGCGACGTGCGCGGCGGCGGACACGCCGATGCTCGTCTCCGCCATGCAGCCGATCATGCACTCGACGTCGTGGATCGCGGCGATGTCTGCGATCTTGATCGCGTTCGAAATGCCGCCGGTCTTCATGAGCTTGATGTTGATGATGTCCGCGCCGTGCATGCGGATTATGTCGATCACTTCCTTCGGTCCAAAGGTGCTTTCGTCGGCCATGACCGGGGTGGAGACCCGTTCGGTTACGTACTTCATCCCGTCGACGTCGTCGCCGCGCACGGGCTGCTCGATGAATTCGATTTCGACGCCGCTGGCCTCCAGTTCGCGCAGCGCGGACACGGTTTGCTTCGGCGTCCAGCCCTGGTTCGCGTCCAGGCGAATGAGCGCCTTGTCACTCACGGCGCTATAGACGGCTTTGACGCGCTCGATATCGAGAGCGAGGTCCTTGCCGACCTTGATCTTAAGGGCGTCGAAGCCGAGAGCGACCGCGGCTTTCGCATCGGCGACCATCTTGTCGATGTAGTCGATGCTGATGGTCACGTCCGTCGAAATGACCGGCTCGCCGCCTCCGAGCACCTGGTACAACGGTGCGTTGAACGACTGGGCGAACAGGTCGTACACGGCGATTTCGACCGCGGCCTTCGCGCTGAAGTTTCGGAAGATGGAATGCTTGATCAGCTCGACGATCCGGTTCAGGTCGCGAATGTCCTGTCCGAGTATCCGCGGCATGATCATCGTCCGGATGGCTTCGATGATCGAGCCGTGCGTTTCTCCCGTGATCACCGCGGTCGCGGGCGCGCTGCCGTAGCCGCGGTGACCGCTGTCCGTTTCCAGGATTACCACGACATCTTCGACGTGGTCGACCGTGCGCAGCGCGGTCTTGAACTGTGCCTTGAGCGGCACACGCAGCTTGCCAAATTTCAGGGATTCTATTTTCATGATGCTATGAACAGCAGGATTCGTCCGGTGAGCAGCCCGCCGCCGGTACCGATGATGTAGCCGAGCAAAGCCATGAGTACCCCGACCGGAATCAGCGATTGCGAATAGGAAGCGGCGAGGATCGGCGCGGAGGCGATGCCGCCGATATTAGCCAGCGATGCAACGCCACAGGTAAACAAGTCGAGCCGGAACAGTTTCGCGATGAGCGCGAGCAGCACGGCGTGAACGAGCAGGATGACCAGCCCCGAGACGATGTAGACCGGCGCCTGCGTTAGGGAGGCGAAATTCGCCCGGGACGCTATCAGCGCAATGACGAGGTACAGGAGCAGCGTGGCGAGTTCCTGCGAGCCCGGCATCCGACCCAGCGGCGTCGATGCCGCTGCGACGCCCGCGAGCGTGATGACCAGGACGGTCCATGCATTGGTCGTCAGGATGTCACCGGCGGGAAGCAACACCGCCAGGGCCTGGACGGCGGCCGAGGCCAGCAGCGCAATCCCCGAAAGGAACATGAGGTCCGCCGCGCCGGCGGGCCGGCCCGCGTCGGCGGCGGGCGCGTCGAGCCGGCTCGCGGCGTTTTGCAGTTCGGTGTCATCCGCCTTGGTCCAGCGATTGAAAATTTTCGCAAAGGGCACGAGCGCCAGCAGGATCGCCACCCAGATGGCGTAGTCGATGGAGTCCATGAGGAGCGCGTAGCCCATGCTCGAGTCAGGTACCTCGAGTGCCGCCTGGATAGCCGCCATGTTTGCCGTGCCGCCTATCCAGCTGCCGCTCAGCGCCGCGTAGGTCATCCACGAATCGTCCGCGAGAAACTCGTGAAACAGCGCGAACGAGACGGTAAACCCCACGACGATCGTTGCCGTTGCCGCGAAGAATCCGAGCAGCATCCTCGCGCCCAGCTTTCGTATCAGCCGCAGGTCGCTCTTCAAGAGCATGAGAAAAATCATGGCGGGGACGAGATCGTCCCTGACGCGCAGGTAGGCGGCGTCGGTGTCCGCGTTGCGCTCCCACAGCCCGGCACTGGCCAGCAACATCACGCCGAAATAGAGCAGGACGATTGCCGGGACGTAGTCGAGGATTCGGCTGCGGCTGCGGCTTGCCACGAACATCAGGCAACCGCTGAGGAACGTGAGCGTGGCGAGATAAGTGAAGCCGCTGGTGATCAAATTGCCTCCGCAGACGATCGCCCACGCGGCACACGGCCGGTCAGCGGCGGTAAGAATAAATTATTCCTAAGCGAATTGATACGGGATTATGACTTGCGTGCCCGTTGGAGCGCGCCGTGCGCGCGACTTGGGACTCCGCCCTCGCTCGTCGCGCCTGCGAGGCGCTCCAACGGTCAGAGCACCCGCCTACTCCGCGGGCTTGAGCAGGTCGTCCCAGCGCTTGGTCAGGAGTTCGGCCTTGTAGGCGGGCACACGGTATTCCCAGCCTTCGACGCGGGCATTGATGGCGTCGGCCCGCTCTTTCGCTTCGTCCGATGAAGCCTTGGCCGACAGCACGAGCCAGTGCTCGATTTCGGGTTCGGCGGGCGCGGTCTCGTCCTCCGCCGCAGCCCCGGCCGGCGCTTCCTCCTCGGCTTCGGGAGCGGGCTCGGCCGGTTCGACGATCGTGTCGATCACACGCACGGTCACTTCGACCCCGTCCTTGGTCGTGAATACCGCCGTCGTCGCCGGCTCGGCGTCGCTTGCCGGACGTACGTCCTCGAGCGTCAGGCCACCGAGTGCCCCGGCGATGCCGTTGCCGACCGACGGATAATTGAGCTCGCGGCCTTCGGGCAGGTTCACCGCTGCGTAGTCCGCACTGTCCTCTTCGCCTTTCGCGAGTTCCACGCGCTCGCCGTCGGCGTGCGTGATGACGATGCGGCTGATGTCGCCGGGCAGGACGTCGGCGACGTTCGGTTCGAGCCATGCGGCCGACGTCAGTGGCAACTCGGGGTTGCGGTCGACAAGATAACTCGCCGCGGTTTCGGGATTGCGGGCATAGCGACGTTCGCCCCGGGCGGTCTCGCCGAAGACCACGATCGACGTCGCGTCGCCGGCGCTCGCCGTAACTTTTGTGCCATTGCCGCCGACGTCGGGGTCGCCGAGCCCGAGGCGCTCGTAGTATTCGGGATTCGAGGTCTTTTCCTCGACGATTGTCGCTTCGGAAAGCGCGATGACGAGCTGCCGCAGCTTCGCGAGATCGGCCGGATAGTCGTGCTGCCCGCTCACGACCCAGCCGCCGGCATCGCTGCGCCGGATCGTCGTGCCTTCGGGGTTCTCGGCGCTGCTGATCCGGATTTCGTCGAGCTCGTTGGCCTGCGCCGAGAAGTCCGGCAGCAGCAGGTTGCTATCGTCGTCACCCGTGCCGCCGTTGAAAGAGCGGACGACGACCAGCAGCAGCACGAGCCCCGCGGCAATCGCCGCGAGCGTGCGGACGGTGCGGCGGGTCATGGCGTGGCCCTCCGCCGGCGGCGCCAGAGCAGAAAGCCCGTGCCGAACGTGAGCAACAGCGGAATCAGGCCGATGTTGAGAATCTTGAGCTGCGTGCCGAGCGCCTCGATGTCCTCGTCGAGGCCGTGCTGTACGGCGCGCAGCTCCTTGCGGATCTCCGCGCGCTGCTCGATGAAGCGGTCGATCTCCGCCTGCTGTTCGTCGGTCAGGAGCAGGCTGCCAGTGTCCTCGCGCGTCGACTGCAGTTCGCCCAGGCGTTGCTCGGTTTCGGACAGCTGCTGTTGCAGGCGCTGTTCCGTCTCGAGAAAACGTGCTTCGGCATCGGCCTGCAGCTCATCGACCCGCGTGAACGGTCGCGACCAGCTGCCGCGGCTGCGCACGGAAATGAGGTCCGCGCTGCCGGCGAGGCTTTCGAGCGCGTTGACGACGAAGGCGCCATTCGACGCGAAGGCCGTCGCGAGCTGTTGCCCGAAGAAGTTCTGCACGGCGACCCACAGCGAGTCGCTCAAAAGGTCCACGTCGGCGACGACGACCAGGTTCACCGGCCCGCTCGATTCGGCGAGATGCGCGGCGGCTTCCTCGCCGTCTGCCGCCGCGTCGTCGTCGGCCGGTGCTTCGGCCTCGTCCGCCGCCGGTTCTTCGGCATCCTCGCCGGCCGGGCCCTCGGCCGGTGCATTGCTCGGCGCTTCCGCGGCCGGTGCGCCGTCCGGGAAGGCGCTCTTCAGCGTGCCGGTGATGCGCGCCGCCACGACGTAGGTGTTTCCCGAGGCCGAGAAGCCCTGCTGCAGCTGCGCGGGATCGGGCAGGAACGAGAAGCGCGAGGCCGGCAGGGTCGCGGCATCGGTGCTGCTCGTGAGCAGCGGCTCCAAGCCGATGCCGCTGTCCTCGGCGGCGGAAACTGCGCCGGCCATCGCGGCGTTCATCGAGCCGAGTTCCATCGTCACGACGTCACTCGAACTCATGTGCTCCGGGTCGATCCCGAGGTAGCCGTAATGGCGTACGGGCCGCCCGCCGCCGGCATTGAGTTGCAGGGCGAGCGCCGCGTCCGCGACCACCGTCTGCGGCTCGTAGGCGATGCCCCAGCCTTTGAACAGCGCGGGCAGGTCGGAAGACTGGCCGACCGGCGGCATGCCCTGGGGCATGCCGGGCTCGACCGTGGCGTCGACCGCGGCCAGCGGGTCGACGAAGATCAGCGCCCTGCCACCGCGCATCACGAACTGGTCGATGGCGTATTGAGTGTCGACCGACAGGTTCTTCGGCTGCACAATCCACAGGACGCTGACATCCTCGGGCACGCTCTCGAATGCATTGCCGAGGCTGCGGATTTCGAACATCTGCCGCGCCTGCTCGTAGACCACCCACGGCGGCGTCATGCGCTGCATCTGCGGGTCGAAGTCGCCCGCCATCGAAATGCCGGAGACGAGTCCCACGACCGTCCGTTCCGGATGTGCGAGACCGCTGACGAGCTTCGCGATGTCGTACTCGAGTGTCTCCTCGCGTTCGGGCTGGAAGAAGGGGATGACTTCCTCGTCGCCGATGCTGTTGGTGCCGGCGAGTCCGAGGTAGATCGGGTCCGGCGTCGCGGCGAGCTGTACGTCCTGCAGGCCGAACTGCGCTGCCTGGTCCTCCTCCTCCGAGAAGGGCACCGGATCGATGAGCTCGAGTTTCAGCTTGCCGCGGCTCGCATCCGCGAACTCCTCGAGCATCTCGCGCACGCGGGTCGCATGGTCGCGCAGCGAAGGAACGTCCGCCGTTGCCTGGTCAGAAAAGAAAAAGTACAGGTTGACGGGCTCTTCGATGCCGCCAAGGATGCGCTTCGTGCCGTCCGACAGTGTGTACTGGTTGTTTTCGGTGAGGTCGACACGCAGGCCCTTGAACAGCATGTTCGACAGGATCACGGCCGCAACGAAGACGACGATGAGCAGGATCAGGCTGGACGCGCCGAGCCGGGTGTGTGCAGGTGCCGACATCGTCAATCCGCCTTTTTCCAGTCCAGCACGATCGTGCTGGCAAACAGCGCCGTGCCGATCACCAGCGCGAAGAACACCAGGTCCCTGAGTTCGATGACGCCGCGCGAAATGTCACGGAAGTGCGTGAGGAAACTCAGCGAGGCGACGCCGTCCACGAGCAGCTGCGGCGCCCAGCCGGAGAACAGGTGCAGTACGAGCGGGAAGCCCGAGAGCAGGAAGCCGAAGCAGACGAAGACTGTGATCACGAACGCGATCACCTGGTTGCGGGTGCAGGCCGAAATGCAGGTGCCGATCGCGATGAAGCCGCCGGCCATCAGCAGGCTGCCGACGTAGGCCGCGAAGATGGCACCGTTGTCCGGATCGCCGAGGTAATTCACGGTGATCCAGATAGGGAAGGTCAACACCAGCGCGATACCGGCGAAGGCCCAGGCCGCGAGGAATTTGCCGAGCGTCGCCTGCCAGGCGGTAACCGGAAGCGTCATCAGGAGCTCGATGGTCCCGGCGCGGCGCTCTTCGGCCCACAGCCGCATGGCGATGGCGGGGATCAGGAACAGGTACAGCCAGGGATGGAACTCGAAGAACGGACGCAGGTCCGCCTGACCACGTTCGTAGAAATTGCCGATATAGAACGTGAACGCGCCGGCCAGCATCAGGAAGATGACGATGAAAACGTACGCGACCGGCGTGGCGAAATAGCTCTTTAGCTCGCGGCGGAATACCGACATCACTGCGTTCATGCCGCCGCCTCCGCGCCTTTCGTGATGTCCCGGAACACCCGGTCGAGATCGCCGGCGCCGCGGGCCGCGAGCGCGGCCGGCGTGTCGTCCACCAGCAGGCGACCGTCGGAGATGATCATGGCCCGTGTGCACACCGCGGTGACTTCCTCGAGGATGTGCGTCGAGATGACGATCAGCTTGTCGGCTGCCATCGAGCGGATCAGCTCGCGCACCTCGTGCTTCTGGTTGGGATCGAGGCCGTCGGTCGGCTCGTCGAGGATCAGGACCTCGGGGTCGTGCAGGATCGCCTGCGCCAGGCCGACCCGGCGCTTGAAGCCCTTGGACAGCGTCTCCGTCGTCTGATCGAGCACCGGCTCGAGGTGCAGGAGACCGATGACCGTGTCGAGCCGCTCGCGACGCCGCGCGCCTGTCAGCTCGCGGACGTCGGCGACGAAGCCCAGGAACTCCCGGGGCGTCATGTCCGCATACAACGGGGCTCCTTCCGGCAGGTAACCCGTGCGTCGCTGGGCGGCGAGGGTATCCGTGCGGATGTCGTGGCCGCAGACGCTGGCGGTGCCGGCGCTCGGTGCCACGAATCCTGTGACCATCTTCATGGTCGTCGACTTGCCGGCGCCGTTGGGACCGAGGAAGCCGAGCACTTCCCCCGGGCTGCAACGGAAAGTCAGGTCGTCAACGACCTTGTGTCGGCCGTACCACTTGGTGAGGCCTGCGAGTTCGATCATGTTGTTGGGAATTCCTGGCCGGCGAGCGGGCCGTTTTTTTAACAGACTCGCCAAGGCCTTTCAACCGGGGCGAAGGTTCCCGGGCTTGACAATGCCGTCGCATTAAATAACATACAGATTATATAAAGGAGTAGTTATCTAATGAGCACCGACCAGCAGCTCGACGCCACTTTTCTGGCCCTCGCCGACCCCACGCGTCGTGCGATCCTGGCCAGGCTCGCCGACGGCGAGGCCCCGGTGGCGGAACTTGCACGCCCTTTCGCGATGAGCCAGCCGGCCGTGTCGCGGCACTTGAAGGTGCTCGAGCGGGCCGGGCTGATCTCGGTCGGCCGCGCGGCTCAGCGGCGGCCGCGGCGGATCGAGGCGCAGCCGCTCGCCGAAGCGCACGCCTGGATCGAGCGCTATCGCGAAGTCTGGGAAGCGAACTTCGGGCGTCTGGACGCCCTGCTCGCGGAACTTTCGCGCCAGGAATCCGCGCCGGAGGAACTCGGGGACCGCACGAGAGGTCGTTCAGGAAACCGGGCATCAGGAAACAAACCGAGAAAACGAGAGGAATCGAAATGAAGAAACCCGCGAAGGCGGAGGTCACACTGCTCTCCGATACCGAAGTACGAGTCACCCGACGCTTCAACGCTCCCCGCAAGCTCGTATACAAAGCCTACACGACGCCGGCGCTGCTCAAGCGCTGGATGGTCGGCTCGCCGGGCTGGAGTTTCCCCGTGTGCGAGATGGACCTGCGCGAGGGCGGCAGTTTCGTCTGGCGCTGGCAGAACGACGAGGACGGCAAGCAATTCGGCTTCCATGGCGAATTTCTCGAAATCGAGCCGCCGAAGCGCATCGTGCACAGCGAGTTCTTCGATCCGATGGACATTGGCGGCGACATGGGCGAGGGCACGACGGTGAGCCTGACCTTTGACGAGGCCGACGGTGTCACGACCCTGACGACCAACATGCGCTTCAAGTCGAAGGCCGACCGCGAAGCCGCGATGTCGACCGGCATGACCGACGGCATGGAGATGAGCTACCAACTGCTCGACGGCCTGCTGCTGGAGCAAAGCGCCGCCTGACGACCCTGGAGCGGCCGCCCCCAGCGGTAACCGGTGGCAGCCGGGCGAGGAGGTCTCTTCGACCGAAGTAAAGCGCAGGCGAGTGTCAGCGAGCCGAGCCATGAGGGAGAAGAGGCTCGAGCGCGGCTGCCTCGTGACCAGGTCGCGGCGTTACCGCAGCTCCAACAGGCGCCGAAAACCGAAACCGGCGGGCAGCATCCCGAGGTAACTGTCGTGTGGATAGCAGAAAGCCCAGGTCTCGCCCGGTTCGAAGGACGCGATGATGGGATGCCCGGTGCCCTGCGCATGTCGGGTCGCATGCCGGTTCGGTGAACTGTCGCAGCAGCCGACCTGGCCGCAGTCGAGACAGATGCGCAGGTGCACCCATTCGTCACCGGCCTTCTCGCACTCCTCGCAGCCGATAGTGCGGGCCGCGACCGTGCGCGGTTGGTCGAAGTCATGACAGTCGTTCGCCATCGAATCAGGCTCCTCTCGCCGCCAGGAACTGGTGGATGAACTGCACGGCGACCGAACCTTCGCCGACGGCGGAGGCGACGCGTTTCGTCGACGTGGCCCGGACGTCGCCCGCGGCGAACACGCCCGGACAACTGGTTTCCAGGAGATACGGCGGGCGGTCCAGCGGCCAGCGCGCGTCGTTGCCGCTGCGGCCGATCTCATCGCCTGTGCAGACGAAACCTTTCTCGTCCATGACGACGCTGTCCGGCAGGAAGTCCGTGTTCGGTGTCGCGCCGATGAACACGAAGAGATGCGGCACCCTGGCCGTCGTCTCCTCGCCGCTCAGCCGATTGCACCAGGTCACGGACTCCAGTTGGCGCTCGCCTTCGACGCCGCACACTTCCGTGTGCGGCAGTAGTTCGATGTTCGGCGTCGTCTCGATGCGCCGGATCAGGTAGCGTGACATGGTGTCGGCGAGACCGGGACCGCGCACCAGGATCCGGACCGATGCCACGGACTCGGCGAGGAACACCGCCGCCTGCCCTGCCGAATTGCCGCCGCCGATAACGATGACGTCCTCGCCTTTGCAGGAACGTGCCTCGAGGTGCGTGGCGCCGTAATACACGCCGACGCCCTCGAAGCGACCCAGGTTCGCGAGCGGGGGCTTGCGGTAGTGCGCGCCAGACGCGACGACGACCGTGCGGCTCCGGACCCGCGTGCCGCCGTCCAGTTCGAGCTCGTGGTACGGGTTGCCGCAATGCAGGCCGACGACCCGCCCCGGAATCTCGATCTGGGCGCCGAACTTCTGGGCCTGCACGAAAGCGCGGCCGGCGAGCGCCTGCCCGGAGATGCCGGTCGGGAACCCGAGATAGTTCTCGATCTTGGAGCTGGTGCCCGCCTGTCCGCCGGGCGCCACTTCGTCAATGACGACCACGTCGAGACCCTCGGATGCCGCGTAAACGGCACTGGCGAGACCCGCCGGGCCGGCCCCGATGATTGCGACATCGTGCACCTGGCAGGCGTTGAGGTCCTCCGACAGGCCGATGCGGCGGGCGACGGTCCGCAGGTCCGGGTTGCGCAACGGCTCGCCGCCGCTCGTGATGACGAGCGGGATATCGGCGCAATCAAAGTCCAGGTGCTCGAGCAGGTCGGGCAGGACCTGGTCGGTCTCGAGGTCGAGGAACGTGTAAGGCTGCGCGTTGCGCGTCAGAAAGTCCTGCAGGTTCTGCGTGCCGGGCGAAAAGCGCGAGCCGACGATCAGGGTGTCGCTCGCTTTCTCGTCGATCAGTTTCATGCGCCGCAGGACGAAACTGCGCATGATGATCTCGCCGAGCTTCGCGTGCGTTACGACGAGGTCGCGCAGGCGCTCCGGCGGCACGGCCAGCACCCGCAAATCGTCGCGCGCGCGGCCGGCCACCACGCGCGCGCGGCCCGACAGCGCGACGATGTCGCCGCTGAACTGGCCCGGCTGCTCCGCGAACAGCACCGACTCGTGACCGAATGCGTCACGGCGCACGATCTCGAGGACGCCGTCGAGCACGACGTGGAAATCCACGTTGCGGTCGCCCACATTCCATAGGTACGTCCCTTTTCCGTAGCGCCGTTCCACGCCAAACGCGCGGATCTCGCCGATCTGGTCCGGGGAAAGTACCGGGAACATGTCGTCCAGGCGGTCGGACATCGAAGCTTCCGAGGGTGCGTTCGCAGTTATTGAATCCCGAGAGGATACACGCGACAACGTACCGAGCGCGGCAGGTCCGTCGCGCAACTTGTACGGCGGCGGGATGCGCCCTACGCTGGCCCTGCATGCCGGCCCGGGAAGGAACTGCCTGAGATGCAAGTCCGTTGTTCCTGATCGACAAACTCATCTTGCTGACGGCGACACTCGTCCTGTCCGGAATCGCCTCCAGCAAGCTGTCTGCCCGTCTCGGGCTGCCCGTCCTCGTGATGTTCCTGATGATCGGCATGCTGGCCGGCGAGGCAGGGATCGGGCGCATTGAATTCGACAACGCTGTCGTGGCACATGCGCTGGGCACCCTTGCCCTGGCGTTGATACTGTTCGACGGCGGGCTTCAGACGCCGTTTTCCTCGGTTCGTGCAGTGTGGAAACCGGCGGCCGTACTCGCCACGGGCGGTGTGCTCATCACGGCAGCGGTCACGGGTTTTGCGGCCGCATGGATTCTCGATCTGCCTCTGCTGGAGGGAATGCTCCTCGGCGCAATCGTGGCCGCGACCGATGCAGCCGCGGTCTTCTCCCTCCTGCGCAACGCCGACATTCATATCAATGCCAGCCTGAAAGCCATCCTCGAGATCGAAAGCGCGTCGAACGACCCGATGGCCATATTCCTGACCATCGGAATGCTCGAGATCCTCGTCAACGACATGCAGCCGGGCGCCGGCCTGTTGCGGCTGTTCCTGCTGCAGATGGGCATCGGGACCATCGTTGGCCTGGCCGTGGGCTGGCTTGCCGTGCAGGCGCTGCAGCGCGTGCATCTCGCCGCGTCGGGCCTGTACCCGGTGATGGTGGCGTCGTTCGGCCTGCTCGCTTTCGGACTGGCAGCCAACCTGCACGGCAGCGGCTTCCTCGCGGTATTTCTCGCGGGCCTGATCATCGGCAACAGTCGCTTCGTATTTCAGCGCAGCACGTTCCTCTTTCACGATGGTCTGGCCTGGCTGAGCCAGATCACCATGTTCGTGATGCTGGGCCTGCTGGTGAATCCGCTTGCGCTGATTGACGTGTGGCTGGAAGGATTGGCGATTGCGCTGGTGCTTGTACTGATTTCACGGCCGCTGGCCGTCTGGCTGCTGCTGAGCGGGATGGGGTTTCGCCAGCGCGAAATGGCGCTCATATCCTGGGTCGGGCTGCGCGGATCCGTGCCGATCATCCTGGGCATATTTCCGCTCATTTTCGGGCTGCCCGGTGCGCCGCTGATATTCAACGTCGTATTTTTCGTCGTGCTGATCTCCGCGATATTGCAGGGTTCGACCTTGTCGATCGTCGCGCGCAAGCTGGGACTGACCGAAAGACCGCCGGCCCTTCCGGCCGCGACGCTCGAGATCACCGCACTCAGCGATGTCGATGCGGAGATCGTCGAGTACACCTTGGGAGAGGACTCCCGGGCAGCCGAGCGGGCTCTCGCGAAGATCGCACTTCCGGACAACACCGTGGTGGCGATGATCACACGTGGCAAGGCCGTGATCGCGCCGCGCGGATCCACCGGGCTCAGGGAAGGCGACAACCTGTTCGTCGTTCTACGCCCTGCAAACCGGGTGTTCGTCGACATGGTGTTTGCGGAATCGGCGCAGGCTGGCACGGAATCATTGCCGGAGCGCGAGCTGTGCCTGAAAGGCGCCACCACCGCCGATGAAATCCGACGATCCTATGGCCTGACACTGGCGTGCGGCTCTGATGACACGCTGGAGCGAGTGATCAAAGAAACGCTCAGCGCGCCCGCCATCGGAGACGAAATGATGCTCGGGGACGTTCGCTTGCGCGTCAACGACATGGTGGGCAGTCGCGTCACTTCCGTCGGACTCCTTGCGGTTGGCGCCGTGGCGGACGCCTAGTGATTCCGCCGCCGCCCGGGTCTCTCGGTTACTGCGGGGCGCTCAGTGCACCAGCCACTGCCCCAGTGTGCCGAGCAGCGACATCATCAATGCTCCGCCGAGCGCCCAGCCGAAACCGTCGATCGTAAGTCTCGGCGTCATCCCGTCCACGATCTTCAGGATGATCGCGTCGATGATCCAGCGCGTGATGAAGGCCAGCAGCCAGGCGATGCCGAGCGTCAGCACCGTGAAGATCGCGAAGAAGAACCAGCCGATCAGGAAGTTCAGGATGCCGAACAGGGCCGCCACCCAGATCGCGCTGCCGAAGCCCTTGACGTGGAAGCCGGGCAGGACGTTCGCCGTGAGCCATACCGCGAAGGACAGGATCAGCCAGTCGAGCAGGAAGTTCATGGACGGACTCCGGGGTGCTGCCGGCGGGCGGCGTCGACTTCAGGATGCCGGCACGCGCGCTTAATTGCCAGCGTCGGTGGACTGCGCGTCCAAGGCTCGGACCCGGGCCGGGCACGCAAGCAGTGCCGAGTTGTTGTGCAGAAGATACTCGGCCGTAAATCATGGTTGTAATAAGAAAGCCCGCATGTCGTGTCGCAGCCACAACGGCCGCTCAAGGGGAGGGCGCAGACGGGCCGGAGAGACGCTTCGAATTATGTCGCGAAACCTGCCGCATTTTCGGGGCCGACCCGACGCACGGACCAAGGATCCAAACGTGCGGCGGGTCACATTGCGTAGATCGCATTGCGTGACGAATGTCAATGACAAATGGATCGGTATCTGCGACCATTTGTCCGCTTGGAAAATGGGGAGGGGAAAAAATGCCACGCTCTCGACTGCCTCAGGGCAGCCTGCACGAGGTGTTCCATTCCATGAACGGCACCCTGTCGCAGGTACTGGACGAATCCATCGTAACCAAGGCGCTGCGTCGCGAACTGCGCGAAACAGCGGCGGACAGCAATCGCAACTCGATCTCCGGATTCCGGACGGCCTTGTTGCTGAGCACGGCGTTCTGGGTGCTGCTGTTCGTCGGCATTAGTTTCGTCGTTTAGACGCCGCCGGTTGACGTCATACGTGCGCGCGGCCCCAAGGGCCGCGTTCGACGCCTTCCGCACTCTCGATCCTGCATCACAATTTGGTGACAGTTACCCTAATTTCCAGAATTAGGGTAACTGTCAGCAAATTGTTGCGCCTACGGCCAGCGATTGGCCTCGTCGTCGAACGCCGGGCCCTGCACGCGTACGACGCAGAAACGCTGTCCGGTCGGCGCCTCCATGACGACCCAGGTGCGCACCTTCCCGATGCGCTTCGCGCCGAGTTTCTCCAGTCGCGCGACCTCCGCCTCGATGTTGTCCGACTCGATGTCGAGATGCACACGGCTCGGATGTGACACCTTCTGCACCTCGACGTGCAGTCCGCCGACTGCCGGTCTCCAGATTGACGTAACTCGATTCGGCGGGATCGTCCGACGGTTTCTTGTCGTAGCCCAACGCGGAGCTCCAGAAATCCGCGGCGGCATCGAGATCATCCGTGGCGCAGTCGATGATGAAGCCGGCGAGCTTGCTGCGATGCATGGTCAGTTCTCCTTCTCGTTGTTCGTTTCAATGGCGCCGAGCCCGGCGAGCACGGCGCGCGCGAGGGGCACGCGCGCCGCACGCAGCGCTTCGTTCGGCATGTCGAGGTTCACAGCGAACACCCAGATCGCCCCGGCTTCGCGCTCGACCCAGCCGACGTACCAGCCGATGTCCGCGGCGCCGGGCCGCCGGCCCCAGCCGGTCTTGCCATACAGTGCCCAGCCGTTGCCGGCATCCGCCTGCATGATGCGCCGGCCGGTCGCCAGCGTCGCGGGCGCGAGCGGCAGCTCGCCGGTCGCGAGCTTCGCGAGGAACGCTACCTGCTCGCGCGCCGAGATCGCAAGCGGTCCCTCGAGCCAGTAACGCGTGAGATCCTCCGGCCCGCCGACATCGTGATTGCCATAGTCAAAGCGCTCGAGCCAGCTCTCCATAGTCTCGCTGCCGAGATCGTGCGCGATGCGCTGGTACACCCAGACGGCCGAACGGGCGTAGGCCGTCGCCAGTGTCTGATCCTGATTCCAAACGTCGAACCCCCGTTCGATGCCGTCCCAGGCAAAGAATTCATCGGGACCCTCCGCGTAGCCGGTTTCCAGCGCGATCAACGTGTGCGGAATCTTCGACGTCGATGCGGGCACGAAGCGCAGGTCGACGCGCGCGGCATTGCTCTGCCACCGACGACCATCGCCGAGATGCAAGACGAGCATGGCGGATGTATCCGGATCTACGCCTTCGGCGGCGATCAGTCCGGCGATGTCAGTCGCGGGCTCCGTCGCGTGCGCGCAAGTCGCGAGCAGCAGCCACAGGCAGCCACACCGAGAAGCGTACCCCACCGTCGATATCCCTGGCTTCGATGCGGCCATTGTGGCCGTCGGCAATCAGGCGGGCAACATACAGCCCGAGGCCGAGGTGCGTGTTCTCGCCTCGCGGCCGCACCGAAACCATCGAGTCGAACAATTGTCCCTGCATATGGGCCGGCAAGGGTGGGCCGGGATTGCTGACGTCGATGCGCACCGCGCCGCCGTCGCGTCGTACGCCGATGTCGATCGTGTCGCCGTCCAGCGAAAAACTCACGGCATTGTCGATGAGCTTGTCGAGCAGCTGGATCAAGAGTTCCGGTGCGCCCTCGACGACGTAGTCGGCGCCCGCGTCGACCTGCAGCTCGAAGTGGCGTGCCGGGTAGACGTCGCGGTAACCGCCGACGACGGAAGCGACCGCCGCGTCGAGCGCGAAAGGCTCGGTCTCAACGTTCGCCATCAGCTCCTCGACGCGGCTTGCTTCGCTCATCGCGCCGAGTATCCGGCGCAGGCGCTCTGCGCCGTCGCGCGCCCGCGAGGTGTAGTTCTTCGACGCCTCACCGAGCGCCTCCTGCTCCAGGTTCTCCAGCGAGGAGGTGACGATGGCGAGCGGCGTGCGCAGTTCGTGCGACAGCTTCGAAGCCAGTGTGCGCAGGTATTCGTTGTAGGCGCCGAGCTGCCCGAGCACGCTGGAAAAGCTGCGCGACAGGTCGCCGATTTCGTCCACCGCCGCTGCGCTCGGCAGCACCGTGACCGGCCGCCTGGTATCCGCGGCGCTGGCAGCGGCGACGCTCAGGCGCCGGATCCGGCGCGACAGCCAGGTCGCGTAGCCGAGCAGGCCACCACCCACGAGCAGCATCGCGATCAGCGTCGTGTTGAGGAGCCGCACCAGCCCGCGATTGGTCAGGCTCAGGATGGCGTCCGTGCCCTGTTGCAGAATCACGGTGCCGAGCGTTCGCCCGCCGCTGGCAATCGGCTGGGCCACGGCGACGATGGCCTCGCTGCCCTCGCGGCTGCGAAACCAGTCGGCGCCGGCCTCTCCGGCCAACGCGGCGCCGACATAGTCCTGCCGTTCGCGGCCGCCGGGATCGGGCTCGGCATAAGCGGGCGGGGTGCCATCCTCGACGACAGCGTCGTAGGCGCTCCGCAGCCAGCGCGATACGCCCGTCGGCGTTGCAGTCGCCGCCGACTGCAGGCTGCCGACCGAGGCGATGCGCCACCCGGCGGCGTCGGTCACGATCAGCCGCAGGCCGGGCTGCACGAGACCGCGGGCCACGTCGGACAGGGCATCGGCCGGTCCGACGAACACCGGCAGGCGCGTGCCTTCCCAGCTGGCCGCGCGCCGGCCCGGGCGGGCGGCATCACTCACGTCCTCGACCAACAGCCCCGCGTGCGTACCGATCTGCGCACGCGGCAAGCGCGCTTCGAGCTGGTAGCCGCCGGGCACGTCCTGCCAGACGGCGCGTATCGTCGGTTCGAGCGCGAAACCGAAGGCGTTCTCCACGAACGGCACTACGGCGCCGGGCGCCTCGGCTGCGAAAGCAATGTGCGCCTCGTCGTCGGGTGGCGTGACACTCGCCAGTACGACCTGGTCGGCCCAGGGCGCGCGCGCAGACGGCGCGAGCGAGGCCGAGGTGGCGTACACCACCGTCGGGTCGCTGACGGCGACGAACAGGTACAGCTGGCCGGCGTGGCTGCCGAGTACATAGCGCGCATACGGCGCATCCGCCGGCAGCGGGACGAGCGAGGACTCGCTGATCGGCCAGTCCTCGAAATAGCCATCGACGACCGGACTCGTCTCGAGCGCATGCGCATAGAGCTGGCGCGACACCGACGTCGCAGCCTCTGCGGCGGGAAATGCGTCCGGGTACTGCGACAGCGAGTCGGCAATCGCCCGTGCGGTCCCGGCCAGCATCTGCTGCTGGCTTGCGCGGAGCGCGGATTCCGTCTCGCGCACGAACTGGCATCCCGCCCACGGCAACAGCAGCGCCAGCAGGCTCACGAGCAGGAGTTGGCGCCGCAGGGTCATGTGAGGTGTGCGGCCGGCCGCCGCGTCAGGCGGTGACCCAGCGATAGCCCATCCCGTACACCGTTTCGATTGAATCGAAGCCCGGGTCGATCGCCAGGAACTTGCGGCGAATGCGCTTGATGTGCGAGGTGATGGTGTTGTCGTCGAGCACCGCCTGCGCCGCATCCATCAGCTGCTGGCGATTCTTGACGTGGCCTGGATACCGGGCCATCGCGTGCACCAGCCAGAATTCGGTAAGCGTCAGGCCGACCGGCCGCCCCTGCCAGAGTACGTTCATGCGGTCGGTGTCGAGTTCGAGGTCGCCCCGCGATATTCGGCTGCCGGCTGCCTGTGGCTGCTGCAGTGCGTCCAGCCGGCGGAACAGCGCCGCGATTCGCGCCATCAGGTGCGGCAGGCTGATGTCCTTCGTCAGGTAGTCATCGGCCCCGAGTCGCAGGCCCGAGACCGCGTCGAATTCGCTGTCGCGTGCGGTGAGAAAGATGATCGGCAGTTCCGGAGCCCGGGTCCTGAGTTCGCGGCACAGTTCGAAGCCGCCTTCGACGTCGTCGCGCAGGTTGATGTCGATGATGACGAGATCGGGCAAACGGCTCGCGAATGCATCCAGCGCCGGCTTGCGTGCGTCGTACGCGTCAACCGCGTATCCCTCGCGCCGGAAAGCCGCCGCGTAGTTGTCCCTGATCGCGGCCTCGTCCTCGACGATTGCAATCCGTTTGGCCACCGTTCTCTCCCGCGAGTCCCGATCACAATTTGCCACATTCGGTCGGTGCATTGCCACGGCGCCGCCGGCGCACCGTCGCGATCCCCTGCCGTAATCAGGGCCGGAAACGGGAGATCGCACATGGCCGCCATCGCAGGGAAATCCGCTGTCGCAATTCGTACGCACCGGTCCTGGCATCCGCCGTGCGAAACGCCCGGCGACCGGCTCGCCCGGCTGTTCCGGCGCCGCTGGAACTGGCACGCCCTGCTCGTGCTGCTCCTGACGCTGCCACCGGTGGCGACACGCGCCGAGGACGTGCTGCCCGACCGGGTGCAGTCCGGCAGCCTGCTCTTGCGCATGCAGTCCGGGTACGAGGTGAGCACGGCGCTCGACACGGAAGTGTCCATGCGGGTGACCGGGCTCGTGGCCCGGGTCTCCGTGCGCCAGCGCTTCGCGAACACCGGCAGCGACTGGGCCGAAGGCGTTTACGTGTTTCCCTTGCCGGAGAGCGCGGCGGTGGATCGCATGCGGCTCGAAATCGGCGAACGCGTGATCGAAGGCGAGATCCGCGAGAAGGAAGAAGCGCGCAAGGCCTACGATCAGGCGCGCGAGGAAGGCCGGCGCACGAGCCTCGTCGAACAGGAGCGGCCGAACCTGTTCACAACGTCGGTCGCGAACATTGCGCCCGGCGAAACCGTCGTCGTACAGATCGAGTACCTGGAAGAGCTTCGCTACGTCGACGGCCAATTCAGCCTGCGATTCCCGCTGACGCTGACGCCGCGCTACTTGCCGGGCGAAGCGCTGCCCGACCGCAGCGGCAGCGGCTGGTCCGCCGACACGGCGGCGGTGCCGGATGCATCGCGCATCTCGCCGCCGGTCGTTACGGCCAGCACGAATCACGAAGTCCGCATCGAAGCGGTACTGGATGCCGGACTGCCGCTGGACCTCGTCGCGAGCCGCTACCACCCGGTGACGGTGAGCGAAGCGCAGGGGCGGTACACCGTTACTCTCGCGGCTGCGTCGGTGCCGATGGATCACGATTTCGAACTCCTGTGGCGGCCGGCCGTGGGCCACGCACCCCAGGCCATGGTGTTCGCCGAAACGATCGAGGGCGAGCGCTATTACCTGCTGATGGTCATGCCGCCATCGTCTACGCCCGACCGGCAGTCGCTGCAGCCGCGCGAGATGATCTTCATCGTCGACACGTCGGGTTCCATGTTCGGCACGTCGATCGAGCAGGCGCGCGCCGCGTTATCGCGCGCATTGAGCGGCCTCGCTCCGGACGACCGGTTCAACATCGTCGAATTCAATTCCGCAGCGCGGCCGCTGTATCGCACCAGCGTCGCCGCCACACCCGCGGCCGTCGAGGCGGCGCAGCATTTTGTGCGCTCGCTGGTCGCGGACGGCGGCACGGAAATGCGGCCGGCACTCGAACTGGCCTTGCGCGACGCGCCGTCCGAGAGCCACTTGCGGCAGATCGTGTTCATCACCGATGGCGCCGTGGGCAACGAAGAGGAGCTGTTCACGCTGATCGAGGAACGGCTGGGCGCCGGGCGCCTGTTCACGATCGGCATCGGCTCAGCACCGAACAGCTGGTTCATGCGCAAGGCCGCGGAAGTCGGACGCGGCAGCTTCACGATGATCGGTGCGCAGAGCGAGGTCGGCGAGAAGATGGACCGCCTGTTTGCGAAGCTCGAACGGCCACAGGTCACCGAACATCACGGTCGACTGGCCGGCGGGCGTGAGCGTCGAAGCTTACCCGGCGGTCGTGCCGGACCTGTACGCCGACGAGCCGGTCAGCGTGCGCGCGCGCGTCACCGGCTCGTTGCCGGCGACCGGTACTGTGCTCCTGAGCGGCAACTCCGTGAGCGGCGCATGGCGTCGCGAGTTGTCGCTTTCTGCCGGCCTCCCGACCGGACCGGGCGAGGGCCTCGGCGCGCTTTGGGCACGCGGCCGCATCGAAGCGCTCATGGACGCAAAGCGACGGGGGCTGGCCGAGGAATCCGTAAAGCCCGACATCATCGACACCGCGCTGCGCCACCACCTCGTTAGCCCCTATACGAGCCTCGTCGCCGTGGACCGGACGCCGGCGCGCACGGCCGATGCCCCGCTGCGCAGCGACGCGATCGCCAATCTCCTGCCCTGGGGCCAGGACATGGGAGCGATCTTCGGGCTGCCAGCCACGGGGACCAACGCGGCCGTTCTCATGCTCGCCGGCGCGGCGACGCTGCTCCTGGCACTGCTGCTGTGCTTGCCGGGCCGCCGCCGCGAGTGCCGTCATGGCGCGGCGCGTTAGCCGGCAGCTGCTGTTCGTGACCTGCCTGCTCGCACTCGGTTTCTGGCAGCTGGGCCGGGGTGCCTGGATCCCGGCCAAGGCCTGGCTTGCGCAGGAGTTGATGGGCAAGGCCTGGGACCGGGCCGCCGCGGGCGAATCCGAACCCGTGCCCTGGCCGTGGGCCGATACCTGGCCGGTCGCGAGGCTCATCGCGGGCAATGGCAGCGTCGATCTCATCGTGCTGGAGGGCGGCTCCGGCCGGACGCTGGCATTCGGCCCGGGACACCTTGGGGGCAGCGCGATGCCGGGAGAGGCCGGCAACAGCGTTATCGCCGGTCACCGGGACACGCATTTCCGGTTCCTGCGCGACCTCGCGCTCGGCGACCAGCTCTACATCGAGTCCGTCGACGGCAAGCGCCACCGCTATGCAGTCGTCGACCTCGACGTGGTGGATGCCCGCCGCGCGAGCGTCCTGCTCGACAGCGACGACGCGCTGCTGACTCTCGTGACCTGCTATCCCTTTGAAGCGGTGCGGCCGGGCGGGCCCTTGCGCTACGTCGTTACCGCGCGCAAGGACGCCGAGTTCCCGGCCGCCGCCTCGCGGGCCGCCGTCAGTAGCGGAACACAGCCTGCAGCGTGATCGTGTCGAGCGACGCGTCCTCGAGGTCACCGCTGTTGTTGAACTCGAGCCGGTTGTAGGACGCTTTCAGGCCCCACGAGCGATTCACGTCCCACCGCACGCCGAGAGCCCCCGACCAGGAGGTCAGGTCCTCGGAGTAGGTGTCCCAGTACGGCGCGCAGATATAGCCCCACCACGGGTCCCACCAGCAGCCGGTGATCGGAGGGCCATCCGCGACGTTCGAGTCGACGGTGGTCCAGCCGAAGCCGAGCTCGACATACGGCGTAATCGGGCCTTCCAGGAAATTGAAGGTCCCCTTGCCCGCGATCGTGAACGTATCCATGTCTGCCCGCACCGATTCGAAGGGCGATCCGTCCTCCGGCACGAAGGTCGCTTCGTAGTCCGGCGAGAGCCAGCTGATGCCGAAGCCGAGCGCCAGGCGGTTCGTGAAGTTATACATTCCGCCGAGCGTGAATCCGATCTCGTCGTCGACCTCGAGCCCGGATCCCATCTCGCCGTCGAGGGACATCGAATCGGACCAGATCAGGCCCGCGTCGAATTCCCAGGTCTCGGCCCGGTCCTGGGCCTGTGCCGGGACGACGGCCAGGCTCGCCAGCAGGATGCCGGATGGCCAGGCCAGTGGCCGCCGATGTGTTTGTTGCATGGTGAAGCTCCTTGAGTCTGCGGTGTCGGACACCGCTTGTTATTGAGCAGAGGAAAAAAACTCTTCGCATATCACGCGGCCTTGGTCCTGCTTGCCTGACCGCGGTTGTTGGGCGACCATAGTGGCCGCTCGATTGCACATAAATCAAGACCCAATAACAACACTTCAAGTTCCCGGACTTCGAAATCTACCGGGGGCGAGCGGCAAGCGGATCGCGCGATGGAATGGAAAGGACGCAGGCAAAGCACCAACGTCGACGACGCGCGCGGCCGCAAGATGGTCGTGGGCACAGCGAGCGTCGGTCTGCTGATGCGATTCGTCGGCCAGCTCTTTGGGATGAAGGGGATCATGGTGCTTGTCGGCCTCGGTGTCCTCGGCTGGACCTTCGGCATCATCGATCCCGCGGCGCTGCTCGGCGGCGGCCAGGTCCGCGAAGTCGAATACGAGCCCTCCGACGACGAGCAGGACCTCTTCGAATTCGTCACCGTGGTACTCGCCGATACCGAGGACGTCTGGACGCAGCTGTTCGCGGAACGTGGTGCGCAGTACCAGCCGCCGGCCCTCGTCGTCTTCCGCGATCAGTACCCGACCGCCTGCGGCGTTGGCGATGCGCGCATGGGGCCCTTCTACTGCCCGCTCGACCAGAAGGTCTACATCGATCTCGGCTTCTACCAGGCCTTGGAGCAGGAATTCCGCGCGCCGGGCGATTTCGCGCAGGCCTACGTCATCGCGCATGAGGTCGGCCACCACGTGCAGAACCTGCTCGGCATATCCGAACAGGTCGCTTCCATGCGCGCCAGCCCGGACTACAACCAGTATTCCGTGCGCCTGGAGTTGCAGGCCGACTACCTGGCCGGCGTCTGGACGAATCACAACAGCCGATACCTGAACCGGGGCGACATCGAAGAAGCGATGCGCGCCGCGAACCAGATCGGCGATGACGCCATCCAGTCGCGCACGCAGGGCCAGGTCATGCCGCATGCCTTCACGCACGGTACGTCGGAGCAGCGCATGCGCTGGTTCAATAGCGGCCTCCAGAGCGGACGACTCGAGGACGGGGATACCTTCCAGGTCCCGTACGAGACTCTCTGACCCGGACCGGTTCCGGTGCGATGAGGCTAAGCGTATTTCTCGCCTTGCTGGCCTTTGCGGCCGGCACCGGCGCGGCCGCGGACGACGCTGCGGAAGCCGCGGCCGACGAAGCACCTGCCGCCGGGACCGACGCCGAGGCCGCCGCGGAACAGGAGGAAGCCCACGAAGTGACCGGCAACCTCGGCGGCCTGGCCGTCGAGGGCGGCTCCGAATGGTGGATACCCACGCAGCGCGATCTCGGCCTTGAGTGGTCCTCCGCGGACGGCCGTTTCACGGTGAACCCCTGGCTGCGCGCGCAGCTGCGCTATTTCGATCCCTTCGACGGCGACCGGCTGCGCGTTGCCGATTTCGACGAGGAAGGGGAAAGCGAATTCGAGTTCCGGCGGGCGCGCCTCAAGATGGAAGGGGAGCTGGGCAGTCCGAATGTCACGTATTACTACGAACACGAAATAACCGGCGACCATCCGCTGCTCGACCTGCGCGTGGACCTCAGCTGGCGCGGGTCGCTGCATGCGCGCATTGGTCAGTACAAGGTGCTGTACAACCGCGAACGCATCGATTCCTCCGGTAAGCAGACCTTTGCGGAACGTTCGATCGCGACCTACGCCTTCACGCTGGACCGGCAGCGCGGCATTGGGCTCGCAAAGCAGTGGGGCGCGGGAACACGCGCCAACCAGTGGCTGATGCTCGGTGTCTACGAAGGCGACAGCCGTGACCCGGAGCGCCGTGGCGACGGGCTGATGTATGTCGCCCGCTGGCAATGGGCGTTTCTCGGGCCGGACCTGCCTTTTTCCCAGGGCGACCTGAAGTTTCGCGACACGCCCGCCGCGACCCTGGCGTTCGCGACGGCGACCGTCGAGGGTCCCTACACACGATTTTCGAGTTCGGGCGGCGGGCAACTCGACGGCTACGAGACCGGCGACGACGACCGCTACCGCCTCACGCAGTTCCTGCAGGAATTCGCATGGCACTACCGCGGTTACGAGATCCAACAGGAATACCACATGAAGCGCGTCGACGACCGGGAACAGGGCACCGAGGGAACGCTCCGGGGCGGCTATGCGCAGTTCGGCAAGCTGTGGAACGCGCCGTTTGGTCGCTGGGGGCTGCCGGCGGGTCTCGCGCTTCGTTTCGCGCAAGTCGACTGGGACGATACGCCGGTCGATCGCACGGAACGCGAGTTGAGTCTCGTCGGCAACGTCTTCTTCGACGGCCACAACAACAAGCTCACGAGCGAGGTGAGTCGCGTCGAGGTGTCGGAGCCGGGCCTGGGCAACGCGGACGACGTCCGCTGGCGCCTGCAGTGGGACGTCAGCTTTTGAGTACGGCGGGCGACGGCTTCGTGCTACCTTGCCGGGCCTCGCCATGCACACCGTCAGGTCCAGACTCACGGAAGGTTCGGTCGGCAGACATCTCGTCGACATGACAGTTCCCGTGCTCGCCGGCATCGCCACGATGATGGCGCAGGGTCTCGTCGACACGTTCTTCATCGGCATGGTCGGAGAGCGCGAGCTGGCTGCCTTCGGTTTCGGGTTTCCGATCCTGCTGATCGTCACCAGCGTCGCTATCGGCCTCGGTGCCGGCACTTCATCCGTGGTCGCCCGTGCGCTGGGCGCCGGCGACCACGAACGCGCGCGGCGGCTGGCGACCGACAGCCTGCTCCTCTCCTTCGGGATCACCGCGATTATCTGCGTCCTTGGCATCCTGACCATCGAACCACTGTTCCGGCTGCTCGGTGCACCGGAGGACATGCTGCCCCTGATCCGGGGATTCATGACGATCCTGTACATCGGTGTGCCGTTCATCGTCGTCGGGATGGTCGGCATGGCGAGCATGCGCGCCACCGGCGATACGCGCCTGCCTGGCATGCTGATGGTCGTCGCGGCCGTGCTGAACGTGATCCTCGATCCGTTGCTGATCTTCGGCGTCGGACCCTTGCCGGCCATGGGCCTGAATGGCGCGGCCACGGCCGCGCTGCTCGCACGCGGTGCGATCTTCGTGGGCACGCTTTACCTGATGCGCCGTCACCTCGACCTGGTGAGCCTGCACAGGCCCACCCGCGACGAGCTGCGCTCATCATGGCGCGCGATACTGCACGTCGGCATCCCGGCGGCGGGCACCAACATCATCGTGCCGCTCGGCGCTGCGATCGTCACCGCTATGCTCGCGCGCTTCGGTCCGGAAGCCGTGGCGGGTTTCGGCGTCGCGAGCCGCATCGAGTCGATGATGCTGGTGATCTTCTACGCGCTGTCGGCGATCATCGGGCCCTTCGTCGGGCAGAATTTCTCGGCCGGACGCGAGGACCGCATACTCCGCGCCCTCAAGCTCTGTACGTTCTTCTGTCTCGCGAGCAGCGCCGCGTTCGGCCTCGTCCTGGGGCTCTTCGCCGGCCTCATCCCCCGGTTGTTCACCGACAGCGATGGCGTCGCGCAAGTGACGCGGCTGTTTCTCCTGATCGTGCCGGTGAGCTACGGAACTTATGGCATGGTGATGATAATGAACGCGTCCTTCAACGGTCTCGGCCACCCCATGCCGGCCGTCTGGATCAGCGTGACGCGCATATTGCTCTTGTATGTGCCCCTGGCGCTCGCCGGCGCGGCGTTCATGGGGATCGCCGGGGTATTCGCGGCCTACGCCGCCGCCAACATCCTCACGGGCGCCGGCGCCTACTGGTGGGCGACGCGCTCGGTGCGCCGGTTGGCGGCAGCAGCGGCCTAGTCGGGGTCGATCTCGCCTTCGGCGATCGCCGGCCGGAGTTCCGCCCGATAGGGACGGCAGGATACGTCGACGACGTGCTGGTAGAGCTGGAAGGTCTTGTAAAGCCAGCGCAGAGAACGAAAGTACACGCCGTATCCACGCACAGTGCAGGCTGCGTCCTGGTGCGGGATGTTGGCGAACACTTCCTCCTCCGGATACCAGAGGGCGGGCAGGTACCAGCTGCTTTCGACGAGGTAGAACTTGCCGTTATCCGATTCGGTGCTGCAGGGCAGCGTCATGCAGCCGCCGAACTGGTACAGCTCTCCGGTGACGATCTCCTGCTTGCCGGTGACGTACACCGTTTCCTCGAACGAGGTGCCGTAATAATAGGCGGCGCGCCACAGGATGTGCAGCGCCAGTAACACCAGCGCGCTCAGCGCCAGGTTGCGCAGCAGCCGCAGAACGGAGAACCGGGCCGGCTGAGGACCGCCGGGCGCCTGCGGGTCGGCCGGGCGGATCGCGACCCAGCGCAGCCAGCGGCCCACGACGCCGAACAAGCCCGCGAGCACGGCGCCAACGGGGCCCAGCACGCGCCTGAGCGCATGCCAGAAATCGGCAAGCGCACGAACCACGCGATTCTCACTCACCCGCCCCTCCCGGCCGGACAGCCCTGCGTCGGAGGCCAAGAGAATACCTGCTCAGGAGGTTTCCGGCGCCTCATCCGCCTCGATGAGGGGCTCTCCGGGCGCAGGCGCGGGCTCCGGCAGCCGGCAGTCGTCCGTCGCTGCCCCGAGGCGCGCGCGGATCACGCAGCCGACATTGAACCTGCCCGTGTCGTGCAGCGTCACTTCCTGGGCCGTCGATGCCACGCGGTAGCGGACCGCGTAGCCGAAGCCGAAAGTCGCACCGGCGGCCTTGTCCGGCGTCATCTGCAGGTAACTTGCTTCGATGCTGATCGGCGGGGAGATGAATTCCGCGAGTTCGCGCTCGATCGACACGCCCGGTGGCAGGTCGATCGGCATGCTCGTTGTATGCACTTGCGAGTTGTAGTAGACCGTCTGCGCGGTCAGCGTCAGGTAGTCCGTCGTCGCGTTCCGGAAGCTCACGCTGTCGCCCGTCACGCGCACTTCGAGTCGCTCGTCGGCCAACGTGAACTCGGGATACAGGTTCTCGAAGTCGCGCGAGAGTATCGTCACGCCGAGCGGTACTTCCGCGGGCTGCTCGTTCACGATTTCGACGACGTCAGGGCAGCTGACAGTCAGGTGATAACCCTTGTACGCCGAATACTCGCACTGCACGTTGTAGGCGCGCGTGTCGGGTGTGATCATCGCGGACAGTCGCGTTTTCTGCGACTCGATCGCTTCCGTGAGCTCACGCAGGGATTTCTCGGCGGCGGCGGCGCAGTAGCGCGCATCGCAGGGCAATATGGCAGTGCCGGCCTGCAAGGCGGACTCGGGCAGGCTGTCGCCCTGCACGCTCAAGTCCACGATCTCCGTGAAATCGATGTCTTTCGAGTAGTAGTCCGTGACGCCGCTGAGCTGCGGACGGATCCTTAGAGTGACGTTCGACGTGCTGGCGCGCACGGCCGTTGCCTGCCGCGTGAGTTGCTCCAGGTCCGCTTGTCCGCGAGCGAGCAGCGCGTCGTACTTGTCGAGCGATTCGATCAGAGGACGCCGCGACAGGTCGAGACCGGTGTTGACCAGCGCCTCATCGACAGCCTGGTTGAATGCGGGCTCGTTGAAGGTCGTATCGTAGGTCTGCGATATCTCGGTGACCTTGCCCGCCGTGCCGACGGCAATGCCGCTGTTGATGAGCTTGTCGAGTACACCGGCATCCTTCTCGCGAAACGGATGCGTCAGGCTGCAGCGATGCGCTTCGGGGTAGGCCTGCGGACTGCATTCCGCGACGCGTATGTCGAACGCCGGAGTCAGGTCGTTGAGGCGGACAAGAAACCCGGAATCGATAGGTGCATCCGAACGCGTGACGGTCGTGAACACCCAGCTGCCGCCGCTGGCATTGACGAGGTGTGCGTACACGGGCTCCGCACCCGCGAAGAAATTGCCGACCGGCGCCTCCTCCGACGTGCGGGCGGGCTGCTCGGGTGCATCGCCTCCGCAGGATGCGCAGGTCAGGGCGGCGCCGAGGATCGCCAGGCGAAGTTTGTCGGGACTGGGCACGCTCATGGGAGCTCAGGACAGTGGATGCGACGCATTATAGCCAATCGTCCGCGTCGCGCAGGCGCGACCTCCGTCGCACTTTCGCGACCCGGGCCGCGAGGCTCCGCCCAGGCGCTCAGCCGAAAGCGTTGACGCCCGTCAGTTCGCGGCCCACGGCGAGCTGGTGCACCGTCTCCGTCCCTTCGTAGGTGATCACGCTCTCGAGATTCAGCATGTGCCGGATCGGCACGTACTCGGCGCTGATGCCGGCGCCGCCCAGGATGTCGCGCGCATCTCGCGCGATGTCGAGTGCTGCGCGGCAGTTGTTCCACTTGGCAAGCGAGACCTGGGTCGCGCTCAGCTTGCCTGCGTCCTTGATGCGTCCGAGCCTGAGCGACAACAGCTGAGCGGTCGTAATCCGGCGCGCCATGTCGGCCAGCCGAATCTGGATTGCCTGCGTGTGAGAGAGCGGCTTTCCGAACAGCACGCGGTCCTGCACGTAGGCGAGCGCTTCGTCGAGGCAGGCCTGCGCTGCGCCGATCACGCCCCAGGTGATTCCGTAACGCGCCTGCGTCAGGCAGGACAGCGGCCCTTTGAGGCCGCTGACGCCGGGCAGCACGTTGGCTTCCGGTAAGCGCACGTTGTCGAAGAACAGCGCTGCCGTCACCGAGGCCCGCAGCGAGAACTTGTTCTCGATCTCCTGCGCGGTGAAGCCCGGCATGTCTTTCTCGACGATGAACCCGCGGATGCCATCTGCGGTCTGCGCCCAGACGACGGCGGCGTCGGCGATCGTGCCGTTCGTGATCCACATCTTCGCGCCGTTCAGGAGCCAGTCGCGACCGTCGCGCTTGGCGTGCGTCTTCATGTTGCCCGGGTCGGAACCGCCGTGCGACTCGGTGAGGCCGAAGCAGCCGATCGCCTCGCCGCGGGCCATGGCCGGCAGCCACCGCTCTCGCTGCTCTTCGCTGCCGTAGGTGTAGATGGGATACATGACCAGGCTGCTCTGCACCGAGACGAAGCTCCGCAAGCCGGAGTCGGCGCGCTCCAGTTCCTGGCAGATGAGGCCGTAGCACACGCTGTTCATGCCGGCACAGTCATAGCCCTCGATCGAGCTGCCGAGCAGGCCGAGATCGGCCACCTGCGCGATGAGTTCGCGCGGAAACGTGTGGTTCTCGAAGGCCTCGCGCATGAGCGGGATCGCTTTCTGGTCGGCGAAACGCGCGACGCTTTCCTTCACCAGGAGTTCGTCGTCGGTCAGTTCGCCGCGGATGTCGAAGAGATCCAGCGGATCGAGACGGGCATTGGAGGTGGTCATGGAATACGTGCCTGTACGAGCGGGTATCAATAGGGTATGCCGAGGCGGCGGTAGATTACAGACAGCAGCCATGCCTTACGGTCGTCCCCGTGCCACGCGGCATTCTACCGGGTTCAGGCCACGTTCAGTCGCCGTGGATTGAAATCGATGCCAAGCGTGATGTATGTCCGGTTCCTGCGCGAGACGGCGCACTAAGATCGGTATATCGCTGGACCGATGGTCCGCATGGGCAAATCAGGAATCACTATGAACAAAGCAAACCGCAGATTGATCGCAAGCCTCGCCGGTTTCGCCGTATTGGCGGCCGGTTGCCAGACCCTCGACCCCTACACCCGCGAAGAAAAGACCAGCAATGCCACGAAAGGCGCGCTGATCGGTGCTTCGGCGGGTGTCGTTGCCGGCCTAATTTCCGGTGACGATGCCGTGGAGCGCCGCCAGCACGCCATGATCGGCGCGGGCGTCGGCGCGCTTGCCGGCGGGTCCGTTGGTTATTACATGGACAAGGAGGAAATGAAGCTCCGGCAGGAACTCGAAGGCACCGGCGTGAGCGTGACCCGCGACGGCGACAACATCACGCTGAACCTGCCCGGCAACGTCACCTTCGCAACCAACAGCGCCGACCTGAATGCCGGTTTCTACGACGTGCTGAATTCCGTTGGCCAGGTGCTGAGCGAATTCGACAAGACGGTAATCGAGGTCGCTGGCCATACCGACAGCACCGGATCCGACGTTTACAACCAGACACTGTCGGAGCGCCGCGCCTCCTCGGTCGCCGCTTACCTGCGCTCGCAGCAAGTGATCCCGGAGCGCCTGATCACCGTCGGCCTCGGCGAAGCGCATCCCGTTGCCGACAATTCGACCGTCGACGGCCGGCAGGCAAATCGTCGCGTCGAACTGACTCTGGTGCCGTTGACCGCCTGATGCGGTCAACCCTTTGACGGCGCAATGGCCCAGGGACGGGCCATTGCGCTATTTTCCGGTCATGCGGGCCGCGGGAGCGCCTGGTGACCGACCGCTACGGAAAACGGGAGACCGATACCTGGATCGAGGACTCGGGCCTCGTCGTGCGGCTGATCGCCGACGACGTGCACGGCTCGCGTCACCAGCGCTTCATCCTGCGGCTGCGCGCCGGCCAGACGGTCCTGATCGCCCACAACCTCGAACTTTCGGCGCGGGTGCCGGTCGGCATCGGCGACCGCGTGAAATTCCGCGGGATGTATGAATGGAACGAGCAGGGCGGGCTCGTGCACTGGACCCACGACGATCCGCTGGGGATAGAAAAAGGCGGGTACGTCGAATTCCATACCCGCCGCTATGCCTGAATTAGGGTGACAGTTACCCTAATTGCATTCCTAAGCTGCCATCGCAGTCTGCAGTTTCCTGATGGCAGCAGCCTCGATTTGCCGGATGCGCTCGGCGGAAACGCCGTACTCGTCCGCCAGTTCGTGCAGCGTTTTCTTTTCGTCCATCAGCCAGCGGCTTTCGACGATCGCCCGGCTGCGCTCGTCCAGCGTGTCGATAGCATCCGCCATGCGCGCCGTCGCATCCTCGTGCCAGTCCTCGTCCTCGACGAGGAGCGCGGGATCCGCATTGGCCGCCGGCAGGTATGCTGCGGGCGTATAGCTGTTCTCGTCATCGGCATCCGGAGCCGGGTCGAAGATCGCGTCGCGCGAACTCAGGCGCTTCTCCATCTCCGTGACTTCCTCCGGCAACACGCCGAGATCGTCGGCAACCGCGCGGGTCTCGTCGTGCGAGAGCCACGCGAGGCTTTGCTTTGACTTGCGCAGATTGAAGAACAGCTTGCGCTGCGCCTTGGTCGTCGCAACCTTGACGATGCGCCAGTTCTTCAGCACGAATTCGTGAATCTCGGCGCGAATCCAGTGCACGGCGAAGGACACGAGCCGGACGTCGTAATTCACGTCGAAACGCTTCACCGCCTTCATCAGGCCGACATTGCCTTCCTGGATGAGGTCATTGAGCGGCAGTCCGTAGCCGAGGTAGCCCTTGGCGATGTGCACGACGAAGCGCAGGTGCGCGAGCACCAGCTGCCGGGCTGCATCGAGGTCGTCGTCCTCGCGAAAACGCATGGCCAGCGCACGCTCGTCCTCCTTGGACAGCACCGGAACGGCGCCAACGGCCTGAATGTAGGCGTCGAGGCTGCCGACCGGGCCGGCCAGCACCAGCTCGTAGTTTTTCGCGGCGAGCGCAGTGGTCATCAGATCATTCCTCCCAAAGCCGGGTCCGATTTTAGCACTCGATGTCAGAGTCTGCTAAAAGCCACCCAATCTGGCCTCACCGGACAATTCGACCCCATAATTGAATATCCGTTCAATATGGAGCCGGTAAAAAAACCGGCATCCGGCCAGTATTGCCGCGGCATGATAAGCGATCTTGAATGATCATTCAAGTATCACTACAATAGGCCGCGACCGGGCTCCAAGTGACTGAGAGCCAGGGTTTTTTTCCAGGAGCACCGCGTGGCCAGGACCCCCGAATTCGATCGCGCCGCCGTCGTGGACCGCGCGATGCGCGTGTTCTGGCAGCGCGGCTACAACCAGACGACGGTGACGGACCTGGTGGCGGCGACCGGCCTGCAGCCGGGCAGCTTGTATGCCGCGTTCGGCAGCAAGAAGGGTGTCTTCCTGGCGGTCCTCGAGACCTATAACTCGAACTTCCTCGCGCGCATCCGGCGCCTCGGCGAGGATGGCCGGCCCGCGCTCGGCTGTATCCGGGACTTGTTGCAATCCGTCGTCGAGGACACCGTCGATGACCGCAAACGGCAGGGCTGCCTGGCCGTCAACGCCTTGCTCGAATTGTCGGCTCACGAACCCGACGTGGCGAGCCGGCTGGAAACGCACAACCGGCGGGTGCGGCAGGCCTTTGCGGAGCTGATCGCGCGCGCGCAGGCTGACGGGGATGTAGCGCGGGACAAGACGCCGGACGCGCTCTCGGCGTTTCTCGTCAACAACCTGTGGGGCATGCGCGTGATGTGCCGCGGTGCCGCCGACCGGGAATCCCTGGCCGCCGTGGTCGACGGGATCCTCGCTGCGCTGATGAAATAGGGGGAAACCCTATTTCGGTTCGATGCGGCGCAGGTGCCGCGCCACCGCGAACCAGGAACCGACCAGCCCCAGGCCGACGCCGATGCCGAGGATCGCGCCGATCTCCCGCGGGCTGAAACTCAGTACGTCGATGCCGCTGTGATACAGCCCGGCGAGCCGCGCAATCGGTGCCTGCAACAGGTACACGCCGTACAGGACGAGCCCGATCGCGAGCAAGCCGCCGAACAGGCCGTACCAAAAGCCGGTCCAGAGAAACGGCCGGCGCACGAAGCCGTTGCTCGCGCCGATCAGTTTCGTGACCTCGATCTCTTCGCGCCGGTTCTGGATATCGAGCCGGATCGTATTGCCGATGATCACGACGATCGCAGCCGCGAGCAGCACGGAGCCAATGAAGATCGCCTGCCGCACGATGTCGAGGATGGCATGGAAGCGCTGTACCCATTCCGTGTCCACCTGCACGAGTTGCGTTTCCGGCAGGTTCTCCAGTTCCTCGCGCAGGAGCCCGATCGACGCGCCCGTGTTCTCCGGGCTGGGCCGCACCACCAACGTGTGCGGGAGCGGGTTCTCGCCGAGTTGATCCAGCGCATCGCCAAAGCCGGACTGCGCCTTGAATTCAGCGAGTGCCTCGTCGGCCGGAATGAGCTGCACCGAGGCCACGTCGGCGCGCCCCTCGATCAGCGCCGCGAGCTTGCGCGCTTCGTCCAGGGTCCGGTCCTGCTCGAGAAACACCGAGAAGTCGAGGGCATTGTCCCAGCCCCGGCTCACCGCCGCAGCATTCTTCACGATGAGGTTCAGCGCCGCCGGCAGTGCCAGCGTGACCGCGATGACCAGGACGATCATCAGGCTCGCGAAAGGCTGTCGTGCCAGCCGGCCCAGCGCCGACGCAGCCGTCGTCGCATGCCGCCCGAGCCAGGTCGCCAGCGGGCCGGATGAACGGACGGGTGCCGTGGCCTCCGCGTGGCGATTCATTGCCACCGCTCGTGCCCTTCGATGATGAAGGCTTCCTCGCCCGCCTGCCGGTTGGAGTCATGTTCGAGACGACCCTCGATGAGTGACACGCGCCGGCAACCCAGCTTGTCGATGAGCGCGATGTCGTGACTCGCGATCAGCAGCGTGACTCCGAATTCGTTGAAGCGCCGGAAGACCCGCATGACCTCGAGCGAGAGGTCCGGGTCGAGATTTCCCGTGGGTTCGTCGGCGATCAGCAATTTCGGCCGCGTGGCGATCGCCCGCGCGATCCCGACGCGCTGTTGTTCACCGACCGAGAGGTGCTCCGGGTTGCGGTTTTCCTTGTGCAACAGCCCCACCTGCTCGAGTGCTGCGCGCACGCGCTTGCCGGCGTCGCGCCGGTTGACGCCGGCGATGATGAGCGGCAGCGCGACGTTGTCTGCGACGCTGCGGTCGTACAGGAGCTTGTGATCCTGGAAGACCATGCCGAGCTGCCTCCGGTATGCAGGAATACGCCGCCGGCCGACGCGCCGGGTGTTCTTGCCGTCGACGATCACCTGCCCGCCGCTCGGCCGGTCGATCAGCGCGATGAGGCGCAGCAGGGTGCTCTTGCCGGCGCCCGAATGACCCGTGATGAACACCATCTCTCCCTTTTCGATTACGAGGTCGAGACCGGCCAACGCTTCCTGTCCGCCGGGGAAACGCTTGCTCACGTTCTCGAGCTGGATCATCGGGCCGCCACGGTCAGCCATCGAGCGTGTTTCCCATCAGGGCATCCGCGAATTCGGCGGCCGCGAACGGCTGCATGTCCTCGGCCTTTTCGCCGATGCCGATGAAGCGTACCGGCAAGCCGAGCCGGTGCGCGATCGCGAGCAGGATGCCGCCTTTCGCCGTACCGTCGAGCTTCGTGACCGTGACGCCGGTGAGCCCGAGTACTTCATTGAATTTCTCGGCTTGCGTCAGCGCGTTCTGTCCCTGGCTCGCGTCGAGAACCAACATGATCTCGTGCGGCGCATCCGGATGCTGCCGGCTGATTACACGTTTGATCTTGGCGAGTTCGGCCATCAGCCCCTGCTGGTTCTGCAGCCGCCCGGCGGTGTCCGCCAGGATGACGTCGATGCCGCGCGCCCGGGCCGCCTGCCAGGCGTCGAAAATGACCGCCGCCGGGTCGGCCCCATGCTGCTGAGCGATGACGGGTACCCCATTGCGCTCCCCCCAGGCCTGCAATTGCTCCACGGCGGCGGCGCGGAAGGTATCGCCCGCAGCGAGCATCACCGACAGACCCTGGTCCCGGAATCGGCGAGCCAGCTTGCCGATCGTGGTCGTCTTGCCGGCGCCATTCACGCCGACCATCAGGATGAGGAACGGGTCGGCCTGGTCCGGAATTTCGAGTGGCCGTTCGACCGGTTCGAGGATTTCGACGATCGCACTGTGCAGCCCGGCCCTGAGCGACTTGATGTCCCGCAGTTCCCGGCGTGCCAGGCGCTTCTGCAACTCGCCGATGATTCGCTGGCTCGTGTCGATGCCCACGTCTGCCGCGACCAGCAGCGATTCGAGTTCCTCCAGCGAGCTTTCGTCGATCCTGCCGCCGGGCGCCAGGTTCGCGAGGTCGTAGGTGAGCCAGCTGTCGCCCCGGTTGATTGTCTTGCGGAGTCTCTTGAACCAGCCTTCGCGTAGTTCGCCGTCGCTGCTGTCGTCTTTCTTTTTTCCGAACATGAGCAGTCGAAGCCGTTGCCTGGTTACCCTACACTCTGCAAGAAAAGTCATCCTGACCGGATTCGACCATGGCGGCACGCCAGGCTGGTGACAAGAAGCGATCGCGAAAGTCTCCGGCGTCGCCCACCGGACGGCTGCGTATTGTAGCCGGAATGTGGCGCAGCCGCGTCCTGGAAATCGCGGACGTGCCGGGCTTGCGGCCAACACCGGAACGCGTGCGCGAAACACTGTTCAACTGGCTCACGCCACGCATAGTCGGCGCGCGTTGCCTGGACCTGTTCGCCGGAACCGGCGCGCTCGGCCTCGAAGCGCTCTCGCGCGGGGCTCGCGAAGCCGTCTTCGTCGAGCAGTCGCCCGAGGCGCTCGCCGCATTGCGGCGGAACATCGGCAAGCTGGACGCACGCGGCGCATTGGTTCATGCGGGCGATGCCTATGCATACCTCGGCAAGGCAGACCACCGGCCTTTCGACGTCGTATTCGTCGACCCGCCGTTTGCTCACGACGCCATCGGTGACTTGTGTAGACTGCTCGACGAAAGGGGGGTCCTCTCGCCGGGCGGCAGGGTATACCTCGAGCAGGACCGGGCGCGGGAATTGCCCGGGCTTCCGCCTCGGTGGACCGTTCTCAAGAACAAGACCGCCGGCAACGTGCGCTACGCCCTGGCAACGCACGCGGCCGGTGCCTGAACAGGAGAGGGGGAGTCATATATGCCGGTGGACGCGATGTATCCGGGCACGTTCGATCCGATCACGCTGGGACACGAGGATCTCGTCAGGCGTGCGGCCAAGCTGTTCGACACCGTGATCGTCGCAATCGCGGCGCATACCGGCAGCAAGGTTCCCCTGTTCTCGGTCGATGAGCGTGTCGAGATGGCCCGCTCGGCGCTCGCGGACATCGACAATGTCGAGGTGACTCGTTACAACGGACTTACCGTAGAGTTCGCCCGCAAACGCGGCCTGCGCGTCATCATCCGCGGTCTGCGTGCCGTGTCGGATTTCGAGTACGAGTTCCAGCTTGCAAACATGAACCGGCACCTCACGGACGAGGTCGAAACCGCATTCCTCACGCCTACCGAGAAATACAACTTCATTTCCTCGAGCCTCGTGCGGGAAGTCGCGGAACTCGGTGGTGACATCAGCGAGTTCGTCTCGCCGTCGGTGAGGAAGGCCTTGATGGATCGCATCGCCCGCCGCGGGAATTGATCACGTCTGGCAGTAACGGCAGTAGTAGCTCGAGCGCTGACCGATGACGGCGGCGCGCAACGGGCGGCGGCAATGGAGACAGGGCAGCCCTTCGCGATCGTAGACGGCGAGTTCCTGGCCGAAATAACCCGCTTCGCCGTTGCCGCCGTAGTAATCGCGCAAGGTCGTGCCACCGGCGCGGATCGCATTCTCGAGCACGGTGCGGATCGCGCCTGCGAGTCTTTCGTAGCGGTCGGGCGAAATGCGGCCGGCGGCGCGCTTGGGATGGATGCCGGCGGCGAACAGGGCCTCGCTGGCGTAGATATTGCCCACACCGACGACGATCTGCGGCGACATGATGAAAGACTTCACTGCGACGCGGCGCGCGCGCGAGCGCGCCCACAGGTGGGTACCGGTAAACTCCGCGCCCAGCGGCTCCGGGCCGAGATGCGCGAGCAGCGGATGGGCAAGCGGCTCGCGGCTGAAATGCAGGGACCCGAAGCGGCGCGGATCCCGCAGCCTGAGCGCCTTGCCCGAAGCCAATTCGATGTCGACGTGGTCATGGACGCCGGCTGGGGTACGGGCATCCACGACGAACACGCTGCCGGACATGCCGAGATGCAGGATAAGGCTGCCGCGGTCGGTCCCGATCAGGAGATACTTTGCGCGCCGGCCCACACTTTGTATCGTGGCGCCAATCAGCCGGCGTTCGAGGCCGGGCTCTACGGGCCAGCGCAGTCGCCGGTCGCGGATCGTCACCCCGGCGACGGTCTGCCCCTCGATGTGCGGCGCAATCCCGCGGCGGCTGGTTTCGACTTCCGGAAGCTCGGGCATACCGTGAGCTTACCGCATACGAAAAAGCCCGCTCGTGGCGGGCCTTTTCCAATTTCTGCAGGTCGCGATCGACAGGATTACTTGATCTTCGCTTCCTTGTACGCGACATGCTTGCGGATCGTCGGATCGTACTTTTTCGTCTCCATCTTTTCGGGATGCAGGCGCTTGTTCTTCGTCGTCGTGTAGTAGTGACCGGTGCCGGCGCTCGATACGAGGCGGACTTTCTCGCGATTGGACTTGGCCATGGCTGACTCCTGGGGCTGGGCGACGGGTTGCGCTAGATGCGCTGGCCGGCGGCACGCAGGTCGGCGACGACCTTCTCTATGCCGTGCTTGTCGATGATGCGCATGCCCTTGTGCGAGACGCGCAGCCGTACCCAGCGGTTTTCGGTACCCAGCCAGAAGCGCTTCGACTGCAGATTCGGCAGGAAACGGCGACGAGTCTTGTTGTTGGCGTGGGAAACGTTGTTACCGCTCTGCGGGCGCTTCCCTGTCACCTGGCACACTCTGGACATGGCGCGTAAGTCTCTGATTTGTATTAAAGTTGCCCGAGAAGGGCGGGCGGAGAGCGAGACTTTATACCAGCGTCGCCGGTGCAATTCAAGCACGCCGGTCCGCGTTGCCGGCTTGGTCACAGGAGCCCGCGGGCGGCGAGCGAGGTCGTGCCGCCGTCTCCGACGATCAGGTGGTCGAGCAAGCGGATATCAACCAGCTCGAGCGCAGCCTTGAGCCGCCGCGTGATGCGCTCATCGGCCTGGCTGGGTTCTGCCACACCACTTGGATGGTTGTGGGCGAGTATGACCGCGGCCGCGTTGACCCTCAGGGCTTCCTTGACCACTTCCCGCGGATAGACGGATGTGCCGTCGATTGTGCCGCGAAACAGCTCCTTGAATTCCAGGACGCGATGGCGGTTGTCGAGAAACAGGCAGCCGAAGAGTTCGTGATCGAGATGCCGCATCCGTGCAAGCAGGAAGGCCGAGGTGTCCGCCGGGCTCCGGATCGGCTCGCCGACGACGATGGCGGCCGCGAAGTAGCGCCGGGCGATCTCCGGCAACGCCGCCAGCACCGCGGCACGCGCCGGACCGATGCCGCGCTGCGCTCGCAAAGTCCGGGATGGCGCATGCAGCAAGGGCCGCAGGCCGCCGAACTGCCGCAGCAGCCCTTCCGCCAACAGGCGGCCCGCCGGCGAATGCTCGCCGCAATGGAGGAGCGTCGCCAGCAATTCCGCGTCGCACTGCGATTTGACGTTTTCCGCTTGCATCGACCTTCCCTGTCGTCACGGCCCCCGGCACGCCCAGCATCCTGCCGCCCGCACCGGGGAGACAAGCGAATAATCTGGACGGGATGGCCGGAATCATTGGACACTTTGTGCATGAACATCGTGCTCGGCATCAGCGGCGGGATCGCGGCCTACAAGACGCCCGAACTCGTGCGGCGCCTCAAGGACCACGGTGCCGACGTACAGATCGTCATGACCGCGTCGGCCGCGGAATTCGTCACCGAAACGGCGCTGCAGGCCGTGTCGGGCCGGCCCATCCGCAATAACCTGTGGGACAAGGAAGCGGAATCCGCGATGAGCCACATCGAGCTCGCCCGCTGGGCCGATGCTGTTCTTATTGCCCCGGCGACGGCGGAAATCATTGCGCGCCTCGCGGGCGGCGCTGCACCCGACCTACTGACGACGCTGTGTCTCGCAACCGAAGCGCCTATCGCAATCGCGCCCGCGATGAACCACGTCATGTGGAACAATGCCGCGGTGCAGGCGAACGTGCGGACGCTCGAGGGCCGTGGTGTGACGGTGATCGGGCCCGACAGCGGTTCGCAGGCCTGCGGCGAGACCGGTGCCGGACGCATGACGGAGCCCGGCGACATCGCCGCGGCTGTCGGCGCGCTGGTGAGCCGGGGCCGCCCGGGCGCGGGTCTTCTTGCGGAAAAGACCGTCATGGTGACGGCGGGACCGACGCGTGAGCCGATCGATCCCGTGCGCTACATCACCAACCGCAGTTCCGGGAAGATGGGCTATGCGGTCGCCGCAGCGGCTGCCGCCGAAGGCGCGACCGTGATTCTCGTGAGCGGGCCGGTGTCGCTGCCGGAGCCGCGCGGCGTCACCCTGCACCGCGTCCTGACGGCCGAGCAGATGTATGACACGACGCACGCGCACCTCGCCGGTGTGGACATATTCATCGGTGCCGCCGCCGTGTCCGACTACCGGCCTGTCACTACCGCGACGCAGAAGATCAAGAAGAAGGACGACGACGACAGCATGACGCTCGAACTCACGCGCTCGAGAGACGTCCTCGCGTCGGTCGCCGCGCTCGAGCCGGCGCCTTTCACCGTTGGTTTCGCAGCCGAGACCAACAATGTACGGGACTATGCGCTCGCGAAGCTCGAGCGCAAGAAGCTCGACATGATCGTTGCGAATCGTGTCGGCGTCGATTGCGGCTTCGACAGCGACGAGAATGCCATCGATGTCTATTGGCATGGCGGAGCGCAGTCATTCCCCACGGCCAGCAAGTCGGTGCTGGCCCGCGACCTCGTGCAGCTGATCGCCGCGCGCTATGCGGCGGGGGGCGGAAAGCAAGCGGCAGCTTCCGTCGTGCGCATCCGGGATCATGCGAAGAACTGACAAAGACGGCCTACTTGCGCAGCATCGATCTCAAGATACTCGACCCGCGGGTCGGTGACACGATTCCACTCCCGCATTACGCGACGGACGGCTCTGCCGGGCTCGACATGCGGGCCGTGCTCGATGCGCCGCTGGTTCTCGCTCCCGGCGCCACGGAACTCGTGCCGACAGGTCTTGCCATCCATGTTGCCGACCCGTCGCTCGCCGCAGTCCTGCTGCCGCGCTCCGGGCTGGGCCACAAGCACGGGCTGGTGCTCGGCAATCTCACGGGCCTTATCGACTCGGACTACCAGGGGCAGGTCTTCATCTCCGTCTGGAACCGCAGTTCGAAGCCCTACGAGATCCAGCCGGGCGAGCGCATCGCGCAAATGGTGTTCGTGCCCGTCGAGCAGGTACGTTTCAACATTGTCCGGGATTTCGACGACAGCGAACGGGGCAGCGGCGGCTTCGGCCATTCCGGCTCCGGCTGACGGCCCTGCGCGGGCAAGGACCGCTGCTACTCGATACCTTTGAGCGCCTTGAACCGGGTGATGTCGCCGGCGAAGCGGGCGACGATCAATGCTTCGTCGTCCTTGAACTTCTGCAGGTTCAGTTCATGGCGGGCAATCGTGTCTTTCGTTTCCTCTATGGCCTCGAGCAGTTCCGAATCGATTTTCGCGGCGCCCTCGTCGCTGGAATAGGGCGCATAGCGTGATCGCTCGCGCTCGAGTTGTTCGAGTTCCTGCTCCAGGTTGCGAAGGTACAATTTGGTGACGCTCGACTGCGCCTTGAACAACTCGATGCGCCGATCGCGGTGCATCTCGATTTCCTCGACGGTCTGGTATGTCGCAAGCAGAGCCTGGTCGGCGCGCAGCCGCAGTTCTTTCTGCAGGCGAAGTTCTTCGGCACGTCGCTCCGCCGCGAGTTCGTCGGCCGTCTTGCGGCCCTCGATCTCGCCGACGGTCACGCCATGGTCATTGACCACCTGTTTGTCGTAATCGGTAAGTTCCGGCGGGATGCTGTCGCCGTAATAGGTGTTGCCGTCCTCGTCCACAACCTTGTAGTGACGACCTTCCTCCTTCTCGGCGGCCAGGGCCGCGATCGAGAATGCAAGTAGCCCGATTGCAAGCTGTGCCGAACGCATTTCGCAAATATGCCATGTTTCGCCGTACGAACCGCGACGCAGTTCGCGAATTCGCAGCTTAGTCCCTGTGCCGCAAGGCCGCAAACGCTGATTTTTGTTCAACTATCAGCCATTTACGCTACGACTCCATACTCTCGCCGGTAGGCCAGTACGGCCTCGAGGTAGGCGCCGTAATCGCCCGAATCCTCGAGTGTTTCCACGAGGTCGTCGAGACGCACGATGCTGATGACGGGCATGCCGAGCGAGCTTTGCAGTTCCTGCACGGCCGACTGCGTGCCCCTGCCCCGCTCCTGGCGGTCTAGCGAAATGACCAGTCCCGCGATGGCCGCCCCGGCGCCGTGGATCACCTGGTAGGCCTCCCGCACCGCGGTGCCCGCCGTAATCACGTCGTCGACGATGAGCACGCGCCCCGCCGGCGGCGCTCCCACAATGCTGCCGCCCTCGCCGTGATCCTTGGATTCCTTGCGGTTGTAGCAAAACGGGACGTCGACGCCGTGATGCTCGGCCAGCGCCGCCGCCGCCAGCGTAGCCAGCGGAATACCTTTGTAGGCCGGGCCGAACACCATGTCGAATGGCACTTTCGATTCGGCAATCGCCGCGGCATAGAAACGCCCGAGACGCGCAGCCGCATAGCCGGTATTGAATAGGCCGGAGTTGAAGAAATACGGGCTGACGCGTCCGGATTTCAATGTGAACTCGCCGAACGTCAGCACGCCGAGTTCAAGCGCGAACTCGATGAATTCTCTCTGGTAGGGGCGCATCGATGAAACTTAGGTATCATGCCGCCTTTTCACGGCAGCCGAAGTATGCCACGCAACGCGCGGCCGGTCTGGCATCGGGTTGTCACGGGAGACGTAGCACCGATGTTTCGAGTCGTCAGCCTGAACGCGAACGGGATTCGGGCCGCCGCCCGCAAGGGTTTCTTCGACTGGCTGCCGTCGCAAGACGCCGACGTCGTCTGCATCCAGGAAACCAAGGCGCATGTGAGCCAGCTCGCCGACGAGCACTTCCGGCCGACCGGCTTCCACTGCTTTTACCACGACGCCGAAAAGCGGGGTTACAGTGGCACGGCGGTTTTCACGAAGCACGAACCGCAACGTGTCGTGCGAGGATACGGCGACGCCGAGTTCGACTGCGAAGGACGTTATCTCGAAGTGCAACTCGGGGGGCTCAACGTCGTCTCCCTGTACCTGCCCTCGGGTTCGTCCCACGAACTCCGGCAGCAGGCGAAGTACCGCTGCATGGAGACGTTCACCGTTCATCTCGGCAAGCTGCGCCGGCGGCGTGCGGAATACATCATCTGTGGCGACTGGAATATCGCACACCGGGAGATCGACCTCAGGAACTGGAAACAGAACCGGAAGAACTCGGGGTTCCTGCCCGAGGAGCGCGCCTGGATGGACGAAGTTTTCGGACGCCACGGTTTCGTCGATGCGTTCCGGGTCGTCGAGCAGGGCGAAGAGCACTACACCTGGTGGTCGAACCGCGGCCGCGCCTGGGACAAGAACGTCGGCTGGCGCATCGACTACCAGGTCGTGACTCCGGGCCTTGCCGGCAAGGTGCTGCGCGCGGAGATCTACAAGGCCGAGCGCTTTTCCGATCACGCGCCGCTGATCATCGATTACGATTGGCCGCACTCGGGTTGAGCACCGGAAAATCCATGCAGGTCTCCGCAAGACCGTCGTTCAGGGACGCGATCCTCAACCGGCGGATGCTGATCTGCGTGTTCACCGGCTTTGCCTCCGGTCTGCCGCTCTATGTCCTGATTCAGCTGGTGCCCGCCTGGCTGCGGGTCGAAGGCGTCAGCCTTGCCGCCATCGGATTCTTCGCGCTGGTCACATTCCCGTACACCTGGAAATTCCTCTGGTCACCGATAATGGACCGCTACACGCTGCCCTTCCTCGGGCGGCGGCGTGGCTGGATGCTCGTCACGCAGCTCGCGACCCTCGTGTCGATCGCAGCCCTCGGCGTCTTCGATCCCGAACAATCGATTGGCGTGATCGCGTACCTCGCCGGCGCGGTGGCGTTCTTCAGCGCGAGCCAGGACATCGTGCTGGATGCGTACCGGCGCGAACTGCTGCCAAACAGTGAGCTCGGGCTCGGCAACGCGATCCACGTCCAGGCCTACCGTCTCGCAGGGCTGGTACCGGGTTCGCTCGCGCTCATCCTTGCCGACCACCTGCCGTGGAACACCGTGTTCGTCTTCGTTGCCGGATTCATGGTCGTCGGAATAGGCCTCACGCTCGCGATCGACGAAGCGCTCATCGCACCGCGCGCGCCGAGGACGCTGGCGGAAGCGGTCGTCGAACCCTTTCGCGAATTTCTTTCGCGCAAAGGCGTGGCCGCGGCGATGCTCGTGCTGTCCTTCATGTTCCTGTACAAGCTCGGCGACAACATGGCGGTCGCCCTGCAGACGGCGTTTTACGTCGACCTGCGCTTCACCCTCACACAGATCGGCTCGATCGCGAAATTCTCGTCGCTGACCGCGGCGATCGTGGGCGGACTGGTCGGCGGCGTGCTAATGATCCGGCTCGGCATCAACCGTGCGCTGTGGCTGTTCGGCATCGTGCAGCTCGTCAGCATCCTGGGCTTCGCGGTACTGGCCGAGGCCGGCAACAATCCCTGGATCCTCGGCGTCACGGTAGCCTTCGAATACCTCGGCGTCGGTCTCGGCACCGCGGCATTCACTGCCTTCATCGCCCGCGAGACCAACCCGGTGTTCGCCGCGACGCAGTTTGCGCTGTTCACGGCGCTGGCCTCGGTGCCGCGCACGGTGGCGAGCGCGATCTCCGGCGTCATCGTCCAAGAGACCGGCTGGACCGCGTTCTTTTTCCTGTGCTTCGTGCTGGCGATACCGGGCATGCTGCTGCTCTTCAGGGTCGCGCCCTGGAACGGCGATAATGACTGAGCTCCGCCTCGGCGCGCTCGACGATCCCGTGTCCCGACCGGTTCCTTAACGGCGATATTTACGTCTCGGTGCCGTAGGAGCGCCTCGCCGGCGCATGCGTGTAGAGGCGGGCGCTCCACCGTCCCGCCCCGATGGTACTTCTACAGCTTGTCGAGAAAGGCGAGCGGATCGTGAAATCCGCTCGGCAAATCCTTGTTACTGCGGGCTATGACGTCATCGGGATCCATATCGACGGACCCTGACCAGTCTTCCGGGGCGCTGATTTCGGTGAGCAACAGGTCCGGCCATGCATCCATCTCGACTTCGTCCACGGTGCCGTCGAATTGCTGGATCTCCACGTTGCCGGATTCCTCATCAATGGCAACGACTTCGAACTGGGTTCCGCCGGCTCGGCGAAACCACTGTCCAATTACCGGGTACGGTACGGCCACGGCCGGATTCTCCTCGCGTCTGATTATTATTGGTGTTCTTCTATCCTATTTATAGAACACCGAGCGGGATTCGCAAGGCGAAGGCGTAATTACTGTACAGACACAAAAATCCAGTCACGAATGCGATGGCCGTGGCGTAAGCCGCGCTGTTCGAACTTGGTGCGCGGCCGGTCCAGGGGGGCTTCTCCGTCGTGTTGGTGCATCTCGCGGCATTCGAATGCGGCGCTGGCCAGCATGATTTCGTCGATGTGCGTCGCGTAGTCGGCCCAGTCCGTCGCAATGTGCAGGGTGCCGCCTGCCTCGAGTGTCCGCGCGCAAGACGCGACGAACGACGGTTGCACGATGCGGCGCTTGTGATGCCGCTTCTTCGGCCACGGATCGGGAAAGTACAGGTTGATGCGCCTGAGCGAACCCGGCGGCAGCTGGCGCTCGAGTACCTCGATTGCGTCGTGACGCATGAGGCGTAGGTTATCGAGGCCGAGCTCCCGTATGCGAATGAGGCAATGTCCGACACCGGGCTCGTGGACTTCAATGCCCAGGTAATCGCACTCCCGATGCGCGGCGGCCTGCTCCGTCAACGATTCGCCGTTGCCGAATCCGATCTCCATTACGGTCGGCGCGGCGCGTCCGAAAATCGCCGGCAGGTCGAGCGGATGATCGTCGAAGGCGAGTCCGTAGCGTGGCCACAGTTCGTCCAGGGCCTTTGCCTGCGAGGCGGTCAGCCGCCCTGCACGGCGCACGAAACTTCGAATGCGCCGTTGCCCGGTATCGCTCGTGCCGGCCATACTGCCCGACTCCGCGATCAGCCGACGTCCCCGGCCCTCGGCTGCAGCCGGGGCGGGGTCGCGTTCTCGGGATGGCGGCCTTCGATGCCTTCGTAGAAAGCCCGGATCCTCGCCATGTCGGCATCGACGTCGCCGCTCATCTCGATCGTCGGCCCGGTGCCGAGTCGCCGGCGGCCATAGTCAAGGAAGGCCAGCACGACGGGCACGCCGGCTTCGCGTGCAATGCGGTAGAAGCCCGACTTCCAGTAGTCCTGGCGCCTCCGCGTGCCTTCGGGCGCCAGTGCGAAAAGGTAACTGTCACGGGTCTTGAGGGCCGCGATCGCCAGCGGCACGGCATCGCCCGGCCGGCCGCGGTCGAGGGGGACGCCGCCCAGAGCGCGAAGGAGCCTGTCCAGTGGGAACCAGAACAGCGTGTCCTTGGCGAAGAAGTGTATGTCGAGGCGGAATGCGACGCGGTACACGAGGCCCCAGATGCCGTCCCAGTTGGACGTGTGCGGGGCGGCGATGAGAACCGCTTTCGGTATGTCGATCGTGCCGCCGACCGGCGTCCAGCCGCCGACCCGCAACAACGTTCGCGCAACGAAACTCAGCATCAGCCGAGCGACAGTATGGCGAGAGCGATGGAGCCCGCGATGGCGACAGCCGCCGCGATCGTAAGCCACAGCCGCTGCCGGCGGGCACGCACCAGTTCGGCGTACAGGTGTTCGATCGCCTCGGCGTCGACGCTCACGCGCACTTCGCCGTGCGCCGCCTGCTCGGCCAGCCGATGTATCGCCGCCGGCAGTTCTCGCAAGGCCTCGCGGATGTGCGGCAGGTTCTCGCGCAGGTCGGCCAGCATCGCCCGTGGCCCGATGCGGTCCTGCATCCAGCGCTTCATGATCGGGTGCGCCGTCTTCCACAGGTCGAGTTCCGGGTAGAGCTGACGGCCGAGGCCCTCGATGTTGAACAGTGTCTTGTGCAGCAGGATCAGCTGCGGCTGGATCTCCACGTTGAAGCGCTGTGCGACCCGGAACAGCCTGAGCAGCACCTGGGCGAAGGAAATTTCGGCGAGCGGCCTGTTGAAAATCGGTTCGCAGACTGTGCGCACGGCGGATTCCAGCTGGTCGATGCGCGTCCCCGCAGGTACCCAGCCGGAATCGAGATGCAGTCTGGCGATGCGGTGGTAGTCGCGCTCGAAGAATGCGAGGAGATTCTCGGCGAGATAGCGCTGGTCCCAGGGACTCAGCGTGCCGACGATGCCGAAGTCGACGGCGGCATACCGGGGCCGCGCCGGATCCGTCGTGATGACGAACACGTTGCCCGGGTGCATGTCCGCATGGAAGAAATTGTGGCGAAAGACCTGCGTGAAGAAGATCTCGACGCCGTTCTCCGCGAGCCGCCGGATGTCCGTGCCCGCCGCGCGCAGGGATTCGAGGTCGCTGATGGGCGTACCGTAGATGCGCTCCTGGACCATGACCTCCGGACGGCAGTAATCCCAGTAGATTTCCGGCACGAGGAGCAGGTCCGAGCCCTGGAAATTGCGCCGCAACTGCGCCGCGTTGGCCGCTTCCCGCAGGAGGTCGAGTTCGTCGAGTATGGTGCTTTCGTACTCGTCGACGACTTCCCTGGGCTTGAGGCGTTTCCCGCCCTCCCAGTACCGGTCGGCGAGGTCCGCGATCCAGTGCAGGACGTCGAGATCGCGCCGGATCTGCCGCTCGACGCCGGGCCTCAGTACCTTGACGATGACCTCCGTGCCGTCGTGGAGCCGTGCCGTGTGGACCTGCGCGATCGACGCGGCCGCCAGCGGTTCCCGGTCGAATCGCGCGAACACGTCGCGCACCGGCCTGCCGTAAGCGCGCGCGATCGTCGCTTCGGCTTCTTCGACGGGAAAGGGCGGCACCGCGTCCTGCAGTTTCGCAAGCTCGTCGGCGACCTCGCGAGGGAGCAGATCGCGGCGCGTCGAGATCGCCTGCCCGAACTTCACGAATACCGGCCCGAGTTCCTCGAGGGCGAGGCGAATGCGCTCGCCGAGGGGTGCCGTGCGATCGCGGCGGCGAGGGAAAGCATGGAACAGGAAGCGCAGCGGCCTGAGCAGGTGGGTTTCTGAAATGACGTCGTCCAGGCCGTACTTCACCAGGACGCGCTGGATGTGTAACACCCGTTGCAAGGGGCGGGACCGGGTCCTGCTCAACGGCCGTCCCCGAGCCGGTCGATGCGGGCCGCGAGGCGGTCGACGTCATCACGCAGCGTGTCGACCTGGCGGCTGAAGCGCTCTGCCTCGTAGCGGCTCGGCACGTCGCGACTTTCTTCCTGGAGGTACTCGCGCAGGTTCGAGCTCATCGTCGACCGTGCGTCGCCAGCCCATCGACGCAGGCCGCGCGCGAAGCGCCCGGCGGCATGCGCTGCCGGGTCCCCGACGAGGCGCGACAGGCGTTCCTCCGGATCGGGCCGGGCGTAGACGAGCAGGCGCTGCAGGGATCTGGCTTTCTCGGCGTCGCCCAGGAGTTCTACGCTTCCGTCACGAATTGCGTTCTCGTCGTGCGTCGCGGCGAGAAGCGCGAGAGCGAACAACGAACCGGTGAGTGCGACGTCCGGCGCGTCCGACGCACCGGGCGTGAGTTCGACGTGGTCGGGATGCACACGGCAGCTCACGGCAATCGCCGTGTTGCGCACACGCAGCGTCGCCACGGTTCCGTCGAGTTCGCGGCACAGCTCGCGCGCCGGCGTCGTCTCGGCGATCGTCTCGTTGAGGAGCCTTGCGGCCGGCCGCAACAGTGCTTCGAGCGGATTCATGCCGGCGCGTCAGAACCGATAGCCGGTGTGCAGGGCAACCACGCCGCCGGCAAGATTCTGGTAGCGACACCGGTCCAGGCCTGCCGCCTCCAGCATCGCGAGCAGCGTCTCCTGGTCCGGGTGCATGCGGATGGACTCGGCCAGGTAGCGATAACTGTCGGCGTCGTTCGCCAACAGGCGGCCGAGCAGGGGCAGCACGCGGAAAGAATACAGGTCATACGCCGGGCGCAGCGGTTCGAGCGGTTTCGAAAACTCGAGAATCAGCAGTTTCCCGCCCGACTTCAGCACGCGGCGCATGGAGGCCAGGGCCGCAGCCTTGTCGGTGACATTGCGCAGGCCGAACGCGATGCTGACCCGGTCGAAACTGCCGTCTGCGAACGGAAGGTTCTCGGCGTCGACCTGGACGATCGACAAGTTGCCGCCAACGCCCGCGTCGACCAGCCGGCGCCGCCCCTGTTCGAGCATCGCGCGATTGATGTCGGCGAGCACGACGCGCCCCTCGTCGCCCACGCGTGCAGCGAATGCGCGGGCGAGATCACCGGTGCCGCCTGCGAGGTCGAGCACGACATGGCCGGGACGGATGCCGGCTTCCGCGACCGCGAACCGTTTCCACAACCGGTGCAGACCGCCCGACATGAGGTCATTCATGAGATCGTACTTCGACGCAACCGAATCGAAAACGCCGCGCACGAGCCGCGCTTTGTCCGCGCTCGACACGGTCGTGTAGCCGAAATCTGTCCGGGCCTGTTCCTCGGTCGGGTCGGGCATGCGGGGCTCGATGGCCTTGCTCAAGTGGCTTTATTTCGAGGATACCCCGCCGCCTGCAGCCGGTCGAGGTAGGCCTGCCATTTGTCCTGCATCGTTTCGCCGAGTTCGCGGAGATAGGTCCAGGTATAGAGCCCGGTGTTGTGGCCGTCGTCGAAGACCAGCCGGACGGCATAGTGGCCGACCGGCTCGATACGGGTCACGGCGACACTTTCCTTGCCGAGCGGCAGGTGTTCCTGGCCCGGGCCATGACCGCGCAATTCCGCGCTCGGTGAATGCACGCGCAGGTATTCGAACGGAAATTCGAAGCTCACCCCGTCGTCGAAGGTGACGACCAGCAGTCGCGAGCCACGCTTCAGCCTGATCTCTGTCGGTGTCATAAGCGAATCATGGTGACAGTTACCCTATTTCCCTGACTGAAGCGGGAACGCGTACAAGTCTTGAGGAAATAGGGTAACTGTCACCAAAATTCCTAAAGGATGTAGCGGCTCAGGTCCTCGTCGCGGGCGAGTTCCGCCAGGTGCTCGTCGACGTAATCCGACGTGATCTCGACGTGCTTGCTGCTCCTGTCCGACGCCTCGAACGACACCGTCTCGAGCAGGCGCTCCATCACCGTGTGCAGGCGCCTCGCGCCGATGTTCTCCGTCCGTTCGTTGACCTGGAATGCGACCTCGGCGATCCGGCGCACGCCGCCTTCGGTGAATGCGAGCCCCACGTCCTCCGTGCCGAGCAGCGCGGTGTACTGGTCAGTCAGCGACGCGTCCGGTTCGGTGAGTATCCGGACGAAATCTTCGACCGTGAGCGATTTCAACTCGACGCGAATGGGAAATCGGCCCTGCAATTCCGGAATGAGGTCCGAAGGTTTGGACACGTGGAATGCGCCGGAGGCAATGAACAGGATGTGATCGGTGCGCACCATGCCGTACTTGGTGTTGACCGTCGAACCTTCGACGAGCGGCAGGAGGTCCCGCTGAACGCCTTCGCGCGAGACGTCCGCGCCCTGGGTTTCGGACCGTCGAGCTACCTTGTCGATCTCGTCGAGGAAGACGATGCCGTGCTGCTCCACGGCTTCCAGCGCGTGCGCCTTCAATTCCTCTTCGTCGACCATGCGCGCGGCTTCCTCGTCGGTCAGCTGCTTCAGCGCATCGGTCACCTTGAGCTTGCGGGATTTTTTCCGGCTGCCGCCCAGGTTCTGGAACATGCCCTGGAGCTGGCTGGTCATTTCCTCCATGCCCGGCGGCGCCATGATCTCCACACCGAAGGGGACGGCAGCTACCTCGACTTCGATCTCCCGGTCGGCGAGCTTGCCTTCGCGCAGGAGTTTTCGGAACTTCTGCCGGGTGTCGCTCTGCCGGGGGTCGTCATCGCCGAAACGCGAGGGCGGCAGCAGCGCATCCAGGACGCGTTCCTCGGCGGCATCCTCGGCGCGCGGTCGGACCTTGGTCATTGCGTCCTCGCGCAGCATCTTCACCGCCACGTCCATCAGGTCGCGAACGATGGAGTCGACATCGCGCCCCACGTATCCGACCTCGGTGAACTTCGTCGCCTCGACCTTGATGAACGGTGCTTTAGCCAGTTTCGCAAGCCGCCGGGAGATCTCCGTCTTGCCGACACCGGTCGGCCCGATCATGAGGATGTTCTTCGGCGTGATCTCGCTCCTCAGAGGTTCGTCGATCTGAACGCGGCGCCAGCGGTTGCGCAGTGCGATGGCCACGGCGCGCTTGGCTTCGACCTGACCGATGATGTGCTTGTCCAGTTCCTGGACGATCTCTCGAGGGGTCATTTGCGACATGGGGTGTCCGCCGGGCGCTCCTACAGTTCCTCGACGACAACGTTCTGGTTGGTGTAGACGCAGATGTCGCCGGCGATCGAGAGCGATTTCTCCACAATCTCCCGCGCCGAAAGATCGGTGTTCCTCAGGAGCGCCAGCGCCGCGGCCTGCGCGTAGGGCCCGCCGGAGCCGATCGCCATCAGGTCGTCCTCGGGCTCGATGACGTCGCCGTTGCCGGAGATGATGAATGAGGCATCCTTGTCCGCAACGCACAGGAGTGCTTCGAGTCGACGCAGCCTCCGATCGGTGCGCCAGTCCTTCGCGAGTTCGATCGCGGCCCGGGTGAGGTTGCCGTACTGCTCGAGCTTCGATTCGAACAGTTCGAACAGCGTGAAGGCGTCCGCCGTGCCGCCCGCAAAGCCGGCAATGACACGTCCGCCGGCCAGCGGCCGCACCTTGCGCGCGTTGCCTTTCATGATCGTGTTGCCGAGCGACACCTGGCCGTCGCCCGCGATCGCGACCTTGCCATTGCGGCGCACCGAGACGATGGTCGTCCCTCTGAACTGTTCCATACGGGAATCCTGCGGCAGCCGGCCTGGGCTGCTCAAGTTTTTGATTTTGCCTTGGCTCTGGGATGTGCCTGGTCGTATATCCGGGCCAGATGCTGGAAATCAAGATGCGTGTAGACCTGCGTCGTCGAGATGCTCGAATGGCCGAGCAATTCCTGCACGCCGCGCAGGTCATGGCTCGATTCGAGCAGGTGGCTTGCGAACGAATGGCGGAAGAGGTGCGGGTACACGCGCCGGTCGATGCCCTGCCGGCGCGCCCAGTGCTTCACCCGGGCCTGCACGGCGCGCTGCCCGAGACGCGTACCGCGCGTGCTGACGAACAGCGCCTTCTCGCCTGCGGGCGCGAGCACTGCGCGCGTGCCGATCCATGCGGAAACGGCCTGCCGGGCCATGCGGCCCACCGGCACGACCCGGTCCTTGTTGCCCTTGCCGGTGACGCGCACGGTTGCATCTCCGAGATCGACGTCTCCGAGATCGAGGCTGATCAGCTCCGCGAGCCGGAGGCCGGAGGAATAAAGGAGTTCCAGCATCGCACGGTCGCGATCGACGAGCGGACCGGAATCGCGGATGTCGAGCAGCCGCGCCATGCTGTCGGCATCGAGGTTGCCGGGCAGGCGCTTCCCGGCCTTTGGCGCGGACACGGATTTCGCCGGATTGCGTTGCACCTGCTTTTCACGCACCAGGAAACGGAAAAAGCTGCGTGCCGCCGACAGTCTGCGCTGGATGCTGCGGCTCGACAGGCCGCCACGAAAACTCGCCGCGGCCCAGTCGCGGAAGTGTCCCGTGTCGAGTTCCGCCCAGTGCGATAAACCGCTCGAGCCGCACCAGTCCGCGAGTGCGTCGAGGTCGCGGCGATAATGCCTGCAAGTCAGTGGCGAGAGCCGCCTTTCGAGGGACAGGTGGCGGACGAAACGGTCGATCCAGCCGCGCTCAGCGTCGTCCACGAGTGCTGCGCACGGATACCGGCGTCGTCAGTAGCGCGCCAGCGCCGCCGCGACGAGGTCGCCCACCCGGGCCAGGAAATCCATGCTCATGCCGGGATGGAATCGATTCGAATCAGCGCTGCCGATGGCAAGAAACCCCGTCTCCGACTTCTCTCCGAGCGGGATGAGTGCAAGCGAACCGATTTCGCCGGCGTCGTCACGGAACAGGAACTCGAGCTGCGAATCGCGTGCCTGGCCGCAGCGTGGATTACCGCTCGCGAGAAAGGTGCTGAAGGGTTTCAACGCCGGGTCGTCATGCGCGACCGCACGGAAAAAGCGTCCGTCCGGCAGCGCGCCGAAATCCGCCGGGTCACCGAAGACGACCAGCACCGACTGGTCGGCACCGAAGCCGGAGCGCACCGCTTGCTCGACGGCGGCGACAGAGGCGCCGAGGTCTGCAGCCGTCAGCAGCCTTAGCGCGAGGGCGTGAATCTTCGCCGCGAGCAGATCGTTGGCCCGCGCAACCTCGATCAGATCCTTGAGCTGGCGCTCGAGCTTCAGGTCCTTCTGCCGCAGTACCGAGACCTGGCGTTCCACCAGCGATACCGCGCCACCCGACGCATGCGGCAACCGGAGCGAGCTCAACAGTCCGGCATGGCGTTCGAAAAAGTCCGGGTGCAGTTTCAGGTAGTCCTGGATCAGGTCTTCGGAGAGTCCCTCTTCGAGGTACTCCGGCTTGCGCTGGGTACTCATAGATCGATCGTTCCCTCGCTAATCAGTTCGGCGTTGCCCGAAAGCCAAACACGGTCGGCGTCCCGTGGCCAGCTTACCACGAGTTGACCGCCCGGAAGATTCAGGCGGACTTCACCGTCCAGTTCGCCGCGACGGCGCCCGACGGCAAGCGCCGCGCAGGCGCCGGTGCCGCAGGCCAGCGTTTCCCCCGTGCCCCGTTCATGCACCCGCAGATCGACGAGATCGCGGGCGCGGATCGCCATGAAGCCGACATTCGTCCGTTTCGGGAAGCGGGGGTGATGCTCGACCAGCGAACCCAGCCGGCCGACCTCGGCCCGGGCCACGTCGTCGACCTCGAGGACGCAATGCGGGTTGCCGAGCGACACGGCGCCGATTCTGAGCATTTCGCCGTTCACGTCAAGATCATAGTAATTGGCGGCCTGATCGGCGACGAACGGGATTTTTCGCGGCTCGAAGACGGGCACGCCCATGTCCACTGAGACCGGTCCTCCGGCGGCCCAGCGCGCCTTGACCAGGCCGCCGGGGCCGTCCAGGGACAGCCGTCCCGACGGCCCGGTGTCGTCCGCCAGCACGCGGGCGACGCAGCGCACGCCGTTGCCGCATTGTTCGACTTCACCCCCGTCGCGATTGAACACGCGATAGCTGGCGATCGCGGTCGCCGACCTCGGCGGCAGAACCCACATGAGCTGATCGAATCCCGGCCCGGTCGCCGGATCGCCAAGCGTGCGAATCGTTTCGGACGACGGTGGTGCACGCGCGTCGTCACGCTCGTCGACGACGAGAATGCGATTGCCTGCACCTTCCATTTTCAGGTAACGAATCTGCATGCCGGGGACGACAAACGAGGTGCCGGAGCCTGCTTTTGCACCGGCGTCGCGAATGGACTTTTCCTTGCTGCGTCTGTAGTTTACATAAATTGCGTCCCGGCAACGATCCGGCACGGCCCGGCCGACAACGATAAGAAAAGCGCGAGGTAGCACATGCGGCACATCATGGTCTTGAACTCGAAAGGGGGGAGCGGCAAGAGCACACTCGCAACGAACATCGCCGCCTGGTTTGCAAGCGAAGGGGCATCGGTTGTCCTGGCGGATTACGACTCGCAGCGGTCCAGCCTGGACTGGCTGGACCGCCGTCCGGCCGAACGGCCCGCCATTCACGGTATTGCCGCGTTCCAGGAAGGCCTGAGGCATGCGCCGCGCAGTGCCGATTTGCTGGTGATCGACGCCCCGGCCCGCTCGCACGGCTCCGAGCTCACTGACCTCGTCAATCATGCAGACACGATCGTGGTGCCCGTGCTGCCGTCGACCACCGACATGCAGGCGACTGCCCGGTTCATCGAGGAACTCAGGCACGTCGGCAAGATCGAGCGCAAACAGGCAAAAATCGGAACGGTCGCAAACCGGGTTCGCGACAACACGCTCATCTGGGACGACCTCGACGAGTTCCTGGAGAAGACTCGCGTGCCCTACATCGCCGCGCTGCGGGAAGCACAGAATTACATTCGCGCCTACACGCGCGGTCTCGGCATCGTCGAACTGCCCGAATACCTCGCCTGGCCCGACCTGGCGGAGTGGGAACCGTTGATCGAGTGGCTCGGGAGCAAGAAAAGCCAGCCCTGATCGTCTATCACAGGGCAGCCGCGCTTCGAGGCTCTTCTCCCTCATGGCTCGGCTCGCTGACACTCGCCTGCGCTTTACTTCGGTCGAAGAAACCTCCTCGCCCGGCTGACATCCGCGGCGCTACTGCTGCGTCTACACCTATTTGAGATACGGCAGCGCGGTGGCCTGCGATCCCGCAACCAGGGTCAAACCATCGCGCCAGGCTTCCGCCGCGCCTTCCGACTCGCCGAGCCGGGTCAGCAGTCGCGCATACTCCTGGTAGGCCTCTGGTGTCGGACGCAGGGCCAGCACCGACTCCAGGTAGCTCCGGGCTTTGCCCCACAATTCGTTGCGCAGGCACAGGCGCGCTGCCGCGAGCAGCAGGTCCGGGTCGTTCGGATGCGCACCCAGCCAGGTTTCCGCGCGCTTGAGCTGCTTGCTGGCATCCTTGCCCTGCACCAGGCCGAAGAGGCGCACCAGCGGGCCACGCCAGTCCGATTTCAGCTCCTGTATCAGATCCTTCTCCGCCTTGTCGTTTCTGCCCGACCGAATCAATCCGCCATAGTAGGCATCGAGCAGGGTGAGGTCCGACTGCAGCGGCCGCGGCACCGCTTTCCAGGTTGCAATGAGTTCCTCGCCGGTGGATGCCCGGCCGAGCTGGTCGCGGTAGACGGCGACCGACCAGAGCTTGCGCGTCGCCTCCGGCAGATTGCGCTGCTTGTCGAGGCGCGGCAGCAATGTGGCGAGGCCGTCCCAGTCTTCGAGCCGGTAGTAGATGCGCCCAAGCAGGATGTTCGCGTAGGCGTGGTCGGGATGGCCTTCTTCGATCTTGCGCAACGTCGCCAGCGCCTGTTCGTGGTCACCGCGATCGAGCTGGAACTCCGCCTGCGTGAGCAATACGGCATTCGTCGCGGCCGGCGTTTCCGAATACGCAAGGCGCAGCCATTCGTCGCGGCGCTGGTCGTGACCCTGCAGGTGTGCGGCGCGCGCGGCGAGCAGGTAGTTGAACAGCGGCGCGTCGCTGCTGCCCGCTGCGCGCGCGAGGAGTCGTTCGCCGCGTTCGAGATTGCCTTCCGCGACCTCGATCATGCCTTGCGTGAGCTTTTGCCCGGAGCGGCCGGCGCGCAGGCGTCCGGCCGCCTCGCCGAGGCGCCTTGGCGCCAGCAACAGCCAGCGCAGGAACAGGATTGCGAACACGGCAAGCACTATCAGGGCGAGCAATGCCGGCACCGACATCTGAAGTACGTGGCCGCGCATCTCGATAGCGACGTAGCCGGGGTCGGACAGGAGCGCCTGGAACGCGATCGCACTGACGAGCGCGACGAGCACCACGATCAGGCCGAATTTCATCGCGCGGTTTCCGCCAGCGCCTGGTACTGCCGCAGGAGTCGCAGGGATTCGGATATGTCCGGCCGCTCGCTTTGCCGGTACTCGTCGCGAATGTCGCGGACGGTGTCGAGCGCGCCTGCAACCGACGCCGATCCCGTATCGAAATATGCGGTGAGCCAGCGTTCGGCATCGTCGAGACTCTGCCGGAAGAGTTCCTGTTCGCCGCGCAGCAAGGCCAGCCGCGCCGCCTGCAGCTGCAGCGCCAGGTTGCTGCGGATCAGTGGTTCCGATCCGGGGGTGAGCAGCGGCCGGTCCGGGTCCGTTGGCGCCGTGTATTCGAAAACGCCGCCGAAGGCGTTTTTCACGGACTGCCACGCCCGGTCGAGCCCGCTTTCGTCTTCGACCGGCGCAGCGCTCGTGTCCGGCAGCTCCGCATCCGAAGTCTGCACCGGCAGAGACTCGACGACCTGCGCGAGGCTGCCCAGTGTTAGCGTCACGCCCGCGATGTCGCGTTGTTCCATGACTTCGAGCGCCGCCCGCTCGTCCGCGAGCGCGCGCCGCACATCGGTCAGGGCAGGGTCGGCCAGTTGCGACAGGCGGTCGTCGGCCTGTTCGAGCGCAAGCGCGGCGAGTTCCGGATTGCCGGCGAGCTGCAGCTGTGCGTTGGCGATCTGCATGTAGTACTCGGCTTCGGCCAGCAGGAATACATCGCGCGCATCGCCCGGGATACCCTGCAGCGAGTCGAGCGAGCGCTCCACGCTCTGCAGCCGGGACTCGAAGGACTCGATGGCGGCCGACATTTCGCCGAAGTCAGCGAGGGATTCGCGCAGCGAGTCCAGGTCTTCCTCAGCGCCGCTGCCGCGGGACTCGACGGCCGCGAGGCGTTCATCGATATCGGCGAGGCTGTCGCGAATCGCTGCCAGCTGGGTACTGGTGTCGCGGCGCAAACCGGCCAGCGCCTCCTCGTCGGCTGCCACGGTCCGGGCACCGCCGCCCACCAGGCCGGCGAAGTACCAGTAGCCGGCAACGGCGGCTGCAGCAAGCAGCAGCAGGATCCAGAGCCAGCGCGTGAGGCTGCGCTTGCGCGGCGGCGCTGCTCCGGGCGCATCCGCTTCGCGATAGGCGGATTCGTCGAAATCGGCATCGACGACCGGCGATTGTCGGTTCTGGTTCTCGGTTTCGCTCATGTCGTCAGTCCGGCTGCGGATCCGATGCCGTCGTGCCCGCCCGCGCGACGATACCATCGACGAGTTCGTCCGCCCGGGGACCGGTGGCCAGTATCGCGGGGCAGTCCGGGTATCGAAGCTGCACTTCTTTTAACACACGAGCTGCGGACGTCACCAGTAGCGGCCCGGCGGGTCCGGGCCGACAGGCGGCCGGCAATAATTGCGCGAGATTGCCGAGCGCCTCGACGCTCGAGACCACGATAGCAGCGATCGCGCCCTCTCGGCAGCTTTGCGCCAGCGTCTCCAGTTGCGCGCCGGTGTAGTGCGGCAACGCGCGGGTGTAGGCCTGCAGGTAGTCGACACGGGCACCGCGCCGCCGCAGTTCGGCCGCGAGAAGCTCGCGGCCCGGACTGCCACGCAGGATGCGTATACAGCGGCCGCGCACCTCCGCGAACGCCGGCTCGGCCAACAGGCTCTCGCTGTCGAAGCCGTCCGCCGGGCAGATGTCCGTTGTGCGCCCGTGCCGGCGCAGCTCGGCTGCCGTGGAGGGCCCGATCGCGGCGAGCAGGCCGGCTGCGAACTCGAGTCCGTGCACGACGGCGTTGCGGCTGATGAAGATGCTGATATCAGCCGCGGGCAGTGCGGCCGCCTCGCTGGCCACGACGTCGCGTGGCCGCGGCCGAATCTCGATCACCGGGAACAGGTGCGGCGTTCCGCCGCGCCGCAGCACTTCGTCGACGAGGTCTCCCGCCTGGTCGCGCGGTCGCGTGACGAGCACACCGTAGCCGGGCGGCAGGCGCTCAGTCACCGTCGTACCCGGCCATCGCCTGCGCGGCGCGATCGAGTATCTCGCGCGCGCCGTGTCCGAGCATGCGCTCGGCGAGCGCGCGGCCGATCGCTTCCGCCATGTCGCGGCGTCCGCACAGACTGTCTCGCAGGCATGTACGGCCATTCGGTGAGGCGACCAGGGCAGTCAGTGTCAGTTCGTCGCCGGACAGGCAGGCATGAGCGGCGACCGGCGACTCACAGCTCGCGTTGAATCGTCTTGCAACCGCCCGTTCGGCTGCAGTGGTGGCCGCCGTGGCCGGATCGTCCAGGGCCGCGACGAGCTCGATCACGGCATCGTTCCCCGCCATGCACTCCATGCCGAGTACGCCCTGCGCCGCCGCGGGCAGCATTTCTTCGAACGTAAACAGCTGGCTGATGTGCGCGGCGAGGCCCAGGCGTTCGAGACCTGCGGCGGCCAGCACGATCGCGTCGTACTCGCCCGCCTCCAGCCTGGCAATTCGCGTGTTGACATTGCCGCGCAGTGCTTCGACCTGCAGATCCGGCCGCAAACGCTTGAGCTGCGCCTGCCTTCTGAGGCTGGAGCTGCCGACGCGCGCGCCGTCATCCAGCGATTCCAGGCGCATGTGCTTGCGGCCAACCAGGGCATCGGCGGGATTGGCGCGCGGCAGCACGGCCGCGATCACGAAACCGGCGGGCAGCGCCGCCGGTACGTCTTTCATGGAATGCACGGCGAGGTCGGCCTTGCCGGCTTGCATCGCCAGTTCGAGTTCCTTGATGAACAGACCCTTTCCGCCGATCTTCTGCAGGCTGCGATCGAGGATCTCGTCGCCTCGCGTGGTCATCGGCACGAGTTCCACGTCGTCGACCGGCGGCAGTGCACGCAATCGGTCTGCGACATGCCTGGCCTGCCACAGCGCCAGGGCGCTCTTGCGCGTTGCGATCCGCAGCTTCACCGGCCGATCCGATTCCTTGACGTCAGTTGCCCTTGAGCCGGCGGCGCACGTCGGCGATGTGCCGGCGGCTGATTATCAGTTGTTTGTCGTCATGATGCGAGCCGTTGCGCAGCGCCACTCGCAGGCGGCCATCCGGCATGCGCGCGAGCGCCTCGATGCGCGCGACGGCGACCAGTGCGCTGCGATGGATGCGGACGAACTCTTCCGCGAATTCCACCTCCAGGGACTTCAGCGAGTCGTCGATGAGGCTCACGCCGTCGTCGTGATGCACGGCGACGTACTTCTGGTCGGCACAAAAAAAGTCGATGTCGGCGATGCCGATGAGCCGCAGTCGATCCCGTGAGCCTGCACAAACATGCTGGCGCTTGCCGCCGATGCCCGAGCCCTCGCCGAGCGCCTGCAGACTGGATCGCGCGAGCCGCGACGCGTGCGCCAGCGCACCCTCCAGGCGCGCCCGCCGCACCGGTTTCAGGACGTAGCCGATGGCACGCGCTTCGAAGGCGTCGATCGCGTACTGGTCGTACGCGGTGGTGAACACGACCGCCGGCGGCGCGTCGAGCTTGTTGAGGTAGCGCGCGGTCTCGATGCCGTCCATGCCGGGCATACGGATGTCGAGCAAGATGATGTCCGGCGACGCCGCAGATACCAGGCGCAGCGCTTCCTCGCCGTTCGCGGCGACTCCCGCAACTTCGTATCCGTCGATGTCCTCGACAATCTGCCGCAGCCGTTCGCGCGCCGGCGGCTCGTCGTCGACGATCAGCACTTTCACGCGGCGGCCTCGACCACCGGAAAGCGCAGGCTGACTGTGTAAGTATCGTATTCATGGCGCACGTCCACGCTGGCACGATTGCCGTAGGCAAGCTCGTAACGCTGGCGAATATTAGAGAGGGCCATGCGATTACCCTCCCGCTTGCGGCTCGCGGTCGCGGCGACCGGGTTCGATATCGAGATTTCGAGATACTCGCCGTCCCGGCGCCCGCTGACCGTGATTCGCCCGCCGTCGGGCAATTGTTCGATGCCGTGATAGATCGCATTCTCGAGCAACGGCTGGATCGTGAGGCTTGGAATCGCCGCCCGCATCGGAAGCGCGCCGATGTCCCAGCGGATTTCCAGGCGCTCGCCTAGCCGCAGCTTCTCGATGCGCTGGTATATGGCGGCAAGTTCAAACTCCTGCTTCAGCGAAGTCTTGTCCTTGGCGCCGCCCAGGTTGGCGCGCAGCAGGTCCGACAGGTCCTCGACGGCTTCTTCGGCCTGGCGCGGGTCGGTGCGGGTAAGCGAAGCGATCGTATTCATGCTGTTGAACAGGAAATGCGGACGGATGAGCGCCTGCAGTGCGCTGACACGCGACTGCGCTTCCAGCACGATGCTGCGACGCCACTCGCTCGACACGTACAGGTAGCGCATGGCGAGTGCGATCACGATAGCGCCGATGGCGAAGGTTCGACCGACGAATGCGACGTGGCCGCTCTCGATCACCAGGAGGTCGTCGAAGCGCCGGGCGAGCTGCCACGCGATCTCGGCCAGTACGAGGCAGAGCAACAGCAGGATGAAGAAACTGACGACGAATGCGCGCGTCTTGCCGGCGCCTTCGAGTCGTCCCCGCAACTGGCACATGAGCACGCACGCCAGGAGCGAGAACCACAGCACGAAAAACGATGTCTCGTACAGGTTGACGAAGAACCTGCCGGATCCATTCGACGCGAGAGTGAGCACGATCGCCACGAGTTCGGCGATCAGGACGATGACAAAAACGGTACCGGCCGCGCAGAAATCAGGCAGGAATGCGTGGCTGCCAGCGCCTGGCTGTTCCGGACCCTCGCTCAAACCGGCCTTCCTCGCATAGCAGCGGGCACTTTACACCATTGAGGCGTGGCAATGCGGCTGCCGGCGGGGCTGTGCCGGGTGAGAGGTCCGGTGACATGGATCGATCGCCGGCAACGGCGATGCGAGGAGTTGTGGAGCAGTGACGCGCGGCGGATGCCGAACGTCAGTCGCAATGCTCGCGAACACTCTCCTCGGCCTTGGACCGGGCTTCGAGCACCTCTTTCTCGTCGAGGTACTCGCGTTCGCCGTCTTCCGTCTCGCGGTACAGGCGCCGGGACGTCACGTAGGTTTCCAGCTGGTCACGGTACTGCTGGCATTTTTCGGCGCGCTCGCGCTCCGCAGCCGCACGCTCCGCGCGCGTAGGGCGGTCGTCATCGGCGGCATCCGCGCCGCTGCCTTCTTGCTCAGCTTTCTCGTTGGCCGAGTTGGCCTGCGCGCGCGCCTGCACTTCGGCTGGGTTCGTGGGCTTCGATGAAATCGCGACGCGCTCCTCGCTGGGCACACCGGCGGGCCGGTCGCCGTAGTGCACGTTGCCGTCGGCGTCCGTGTAGCGATAGATGTCGCCGGCCAGTACCGTGCCTGCGCCCAGTGTGGCGAGCGCCAGCGTCGCGATGCATGTCGTGCGTTTCATGGGAATCCTGCCTTTGTGCTTCTGCCGCGGGCCGGTTACTCCTGCGCTGCCTATTAGAGCACGCGGCGCCGGTGCCTGTTGTGACCCCGATCACAGCGAAACAGGGGTATTCTCGCGCGCCGGCGCGCCTTGCGCGAGGGGCCTGGGCCGCCGCCCGGGCGCGGCCAGGGGCCGCCCGAAAAAAGGCGGGCTCGGCCCGCCAAGTCTTTCTTTCTCGGGAAGAAACTCCAAGAAACGGGTCCGGTGGACCACCCTGGTGATCAGGTACCAGGTGATGAAACTCGTCACGAATACCCAGCCGAGAATCGAAACGAGCCCGATCAGCTGCCATTTCAGCGTCGCGGCGGCACCGGTGATGCAGACCGCGAGCAGTCCCCACATGCCGGAGACGCCTAGGCCAGTTCAGTGATCGAGGCCGAAACCTCTGTAATCTGGTCTTCCATCAGTAGTCCTCCCTATGGAATACGTTAGACGGCTTCGGAGCCGGTCTCGCCGGTACGAATACGGATTGCTTCCGTCAGTTCGGTGACGAAGATCTTGCCGTCGCCGATCTTGCCGGTGCGGGCGGTGTTCGCGATGGCCTCAATCACTTGTTCCGCAATGGCGTCATCGACCGCCAGCTCGATCTTGGCTTTCGGCAGGAAATCGACGACGTATTCCGCGCCGCGATAGAGCTCGGTATGGCCGCGCTGGCGACCGAAGCCCTTGACTTCGGTCACCGTGATGCCCTGTATGCCGATGTCGGCGACGGCCTGACGAACGTCGTCCAGCTTGAAGGGCTTTATGATCGCCGTGATCATTTTCATGTGATTCCCCGAGGTACGTGTGTTGCTACTGTTGCTACTGTTGCTACTGTTGCACTGGAGCGATGGACGCCCCGAGGTAGTGTCGGTCAGAGGTCGAATGACTTGCCGATCGTGAAGATCAGGTTCTCGTCATCTTCGCCGACCAAATCTTCATCGGAGAACAAGAGGATGATCCCGAGATCGATCTCGGACACCGTGGTGCCCCACCCCAGTTCGAGATAGTTGCCGTCGAAGTCGTCGGAGAAACCGGCGTATTTGCCATAGAAGCCGTTGTGCTCGAGCTTGACGGCGTAGTACAGATAGTCTTCGGTCGGGCCGTCGAAATTGTCGTATTCACCAATAGCTGCTTCGGCCGACAGCATGCTGAAGCCGCCGCCGAGATTGATTTCCTGGTAGGTGTCGTCGAAATCGCCGGTGTAGAAGTAACCCGTGTAACCGACGGACAGGTTCAGTTCGCCCAGGTCGAAGCCGTAGCCGAAGAAGCCGTCGACCTCGAGCCCGTCGCCGACATCGGTTGCCAAGGTCCCGGCGTACAGGCCCCCGGCTTCGAATTTCAGTCCGGCATTGGCCGAGGAGTTCTTCTGGAAGATGCCGCGGTAGTGGTATTCGCTGGCGTAGCCGATGCTTGCCGACCAGTCTGCCTGTGCGAGGCCGCTGGCGAGCATGAGCGTCGCTGCGAGACCCGCATTCGTCGTTACTTTCATTTTGGATGTGCTCCCGTTAAGTTGGGTGGGCGCCAAGCTGCTCTCGTCCCCGAGGCTATAAAGCAGCAATCGTGCCAAGCGACTGAGTGTTTATGAAAACAGATACTTACAATTTTCCGGTGCGGCCGGCCGCACCAAGTGAGTGCGCTCTCATGCGGGCCATGCCCCGATTCGATGAGTTGCGTTCGAAACCAGTGGCTTCGCCGGCAAATGGCACGTGCAGCAGTCGCTGCCATTCGGTTGCAATGAACGGCGAACTGAGGTCGGCCGGGCGGCCGTGTGCCGTAATTCACCATCGAATGCGAGGGGTCTGCACATGAAATCCGGATTCGTGCCTGGCCGCGAACAGCTGGAGCGGCTGGCGAGCCGCCTCGCGGACAGCCTGCCCGGCGACCTGCATGCCATGCGTTCCGAACTGGAGCGGAATTTCAAATCGGTGCTCGCGCAGGGCTTGTCGAAACTCGATCTCGTGACCCGCGAGGAATTCGCCGTGCAGGAAGCCGTACTCTCGCGCACGCGGGAGAAACTCGAAGCGCTGGAGCGCAAGGTCAAAGAGTTCGAGAAGTAGGAGCGCTCCCGCACGCACCCGGCCAGGGAGGGCCGCAATGGGCGTCGCCATACTGCACAGTCGCGCGCAGCTTGGAACGGCCGCGCCGCCGGTGACCATCGAGGTGTTGCTCTCGGGCGGGCTGCCATGCCTTCTCGCTGGTCGGGATGCCGGCTACGGCCGTGCGCGAAAGCAAGGATCGCGTGCGCGGAGCGCTCTTGAGCTCCGAGTTCCAGTTTCCGCTGCAACGCATTGCCGTCAGTCTCGGCCCGGCCGACATGCCGAAGACCGGTGGCCGCTTCGATCTCGCGATTGCGCTCGGCATCCTGCTGGCGAGCAGGCAGCTCAAGGCACCGCCGGTCGACGGCTACGAGATCTACGGTGAACTGTCTCTGGACGGCACGCTGCGCCGGGTGCCGGGCGTCTTGCCTGCGGCGCTGAAAGCGGCGGCAAGCGGCCGGTGCATGATCGTGCCGCAGGACAACGGCAGCGAAGCGGCGCTCGTCAGCGATGTCGTGTATCCGGCGCGTTCCCTGCTCGACGTCGTAGCACATTTGCGGGGCGTGCGCGTGCTGGCCGCACTGCCGCGCACGATGCCGGCAATGGCATCGCACGCCGGGCCCGATATCGCCGAGGTCCGCGGCCAGGCGCATGCGAAACGCGCGCTGGAAATCGCGGCGGCCGGCGGGCACAACCTGCTCTTCACGGGCCCGCCGGGCACCGGCAAGAGCATGCTCGCCGCGCGCCTGCCCGGCATCCTGCCGCCGATGAGCGAATGCGAGGCCCTCGAAACCGCGGCAATCGATTCGGTACTCAACCGCCCGCCGGCGCTGGACCGCTGGCGGCTGCGCCCGTTCCGGGCGCCGCACCATACGGCATCGGCCGCGGCGCTGATCGGCGGCGGATCCGAGCCGCGACCGGGTGAAGTGTCACGTGCGCACAACGGTGTGCTGTTTCTCGACGAATTGCCGGAGTTCAGCCGCAACGTGCTGGAGGTGCTGCGTGAGCCACTCGAAGCCGGGCACATCACCATATCCCGGGCCAGCCGGCAGGATGACTTCCCGGCGGCATTCCAGCTCGTCGCGGCCATGAACCCCTGTCCCTGCGGATACCTCGGCGACGAAGGCGGGCAGTGCGGCTGCAGCGCGGACCGGGTCGCCGCTTACCGCGGGCGAATTTCGGGACCCTTGCTCGATCGCATCGATCTCTGCATCGAAGTCGGGCGGCCGCCCCGCGACGTGCTGCGCGGTCCCGCGCCACCCGCCGAAAAAAGCGCCGCGGTGCAGCAACGAATCATCGCAGCGCGTGAGCGACAACTGGCCCGCGATGGCGTCTGCAACGCCCGCTTGCCGGCCGCGGCGGCGGAAAAGAGCTGCCGGCCGGATGCGCTGGGCTGGAGCCTGCTCGACGCGGCGGCCGAGCGCTTTGGACTGTCGGTTCGGGCGTACCAGCGGATCCTGCGCGTCGCGCGCACAATTGCAGACCTCGCCGGCGTCGACCGGATCGAAACGTCGCATGTTGCTGAAGCGATCAGCCTTCGCGGACTCGGCGACCGCGAACGTCGTCGCTGGTAGAAGCGGGCGCGCCCAACCAAAACCGTTGGAGCGCCCCACGGGCGCGACGGTTACTGATGATTTCGGAGCGAGGTCGCGCCCATGGGGCGCTCCAACAATGCGCCTACTTCGATTCGGCGAGGATGTAGTCGACGGCGTCGATGATTTCCTGGTCGGACAGGTCGGTGCGGCCACCCTTCGCAGGCATGACGCCGGTGGAGCCGGTGAATCCGTCGAGCGCATGCTGGTGCAACACGTCGGTGCCCTTTGCGAGGCGCTCGGCCCAGACCGCGGCATCGCCGAACTTCGGCGCGCCGCCGACGCCGGTGCCATGGCAGGCGATGCATGCGCTGTTGTAGACCTGCGGTCCGGTCATGACGGTCGCGACCGGTTCCGGTGTCGCCGGTGCGACCGCGGCGGGACGTGCGGATGCGACGGTCTCGCCGGGCAGGTAGACCTCGCTCAGCGGTTTGATACGCTCTTCGATGCCCGACTGGTACTCCTCGCCGTCCTGCGTGTAGACCTCCTGCGTGAGGTCGGACAGCTTCATTGCCAGCACCAGGAATGCGAGGCCGACCGCGCCGAGGGCGCCGATGACGAGGGAATACATGTCGAAGAATTTCTGGTCCCTGTTCACGGTACTGCTCCGGAGCATTGTGCGGAGCCGAATCGGATCGGCCGGCGGAAGGCCACGCATTATATATCAGGTGACTCCGGACCAATCCATCCCGGCCCGGTTGCACGGCCGCAATCAGGTATTGAAAAAAGCGCTGCCGGTGTAGAGCAATACGGAGAGGCCCACCGTATGATTGCGGCATGAACAGGCTGGCCGGAATATTCCTGCAGTTCGTCGCCATACTCATCCTGAGTGCCTGTTCGACCATCGATTTCGACGTCCCGCGAACCGAGTCGGTGGCCCTCGTCGACACCGACGATACTGTGCTCGGTCAGAAGTACGCTGCGGAAGCAGCGGGCCATGCCGACGGGGAGTCCGGATTCCACCCGTTGTCGGACGGCATGGATGCCCTGGCGATGCGCCTGCTGCTGGCGGAACAGGCCGAACAGAGCATCGACCTGCAGTATTACCTGATCAAGAACGACATCGTCGGCAGGGCCCTGTTGCACGCACTGCTGCGTGCGGCGGATCGGGGGGTGCGCGTGCGCCTGCTGCTCGACGACGTGTTCACGGCCGGTTATGACGTCGGCATGGCTGCGCTGCAGAACCACCCCAACTTCGAGATCCGGATCTTCAACCCCTTCAATCGCGGTTTCGCCGGGCGTGCGCTCGGCTCACTGGCCGATTTCGGGCGCATCAATCGGCGCATGCACAACAAGTCTTATACGGTCGACAACCAGGTGACGATCATCGGCGGCCGGAACATCGCCGACGAATATTTCGCCGCGGGTGAGGACGTCAACTTCGGCGATCTCGATGTCATTGGCATCGGGCCGGTGGTGCATGAAGTGTCGCAGATGTTCGACCTGTACTGGAACCACGAGACAGCCCTGCCCGTCGCGGCGTTCTATGACAAGTCCAAAAATCCGGACGCCGATCTGCAACGGCTTCGGGACGCGCTCGCGGGCGCGTACGACAATGTGCCGAATACAGCATATCGGGAAGCGGTGCTCGAGCGCTATACGAAGTTCGCGCGCACCGATGCCGGCATCTTTGGCTGGTCGGGCTACCGGCTGGTCTACGATTCCCCGGACAAAGGCGTCAAGTCGCGTTCCGGCGAGATCAAGCTGATCGGCCTGGAGCTCGTCGAAACGCTGGTCAAGGCGGAGCAGCAGATGATCATCGTTTCTCCGTATTTCGTGCCGCGAAAACGCGGAATCGAGGCCTTGATTGCGCAGGTGGCCAAGGGCGTCGACGTGATGATCATCACCAACTCGCTTGCGGCGAACAACCAGTTTGCGGTGCACGGCGGCTACGCACCGTCGCGCAAGCCGCTGCTCGAGAGCGGGGTGAAAATCTATGAAGCGCGTCCCGATTCGGATATCGCCGGCGCAGAACTGGTTGCGGCGAGCGGCGCGAAGGCGACGTTGCATACGAAAGCGTTTATCGTCGACCGGGATGAAGTCTTCATCGGCTCCTTCAACTTCGACCCGCGCTCGGCGTACCTGAATACCGAGATGGGCGTGATCATCCGGGATTCGCAGCTGGCAACGTCCATGACGGACCGGGTGTTCGAGAAGCTCAGGACCGAGGCCTACGAACTGTACTTGGACGAGGGCGGCGACCTGCGCTGGCGCGGCTGGGACAGGAACGGCGAAGAGTTCGTCGAGGATAAGGAACCGCAGACGAGCTGGTGGGACCGGTTCCTGGCGGGCTTCATGCGGGTGCTGCCGATACGCAGCCAGCTGTAGGACCGATTGGGCGGCGCCCGGTGCCCGCCCGAAACTGACGAGTCGCGCACAGCACGCCATCCCCACATCCGTAAAATCCGGCGGCATGAGACTGCCTGCCTCGATCATGACCGCGGCATGGCTCGCGCTCGCCGCGCCGGCGGGCGCGACCGGCATGACGCCGTCGCAGGATGCCTCCGGCACGCCGCTGACCGTCTTCGAGAACCCGGACCAGAACTACCGAATCGACCTGACCGGTGCGGGCTACCGCCTCGTCGACGGCTCGATCCTGTACCCGGATGCGAGCTTCGCGGCATTGCGGGTCAGACCCCACGCCGTCGCGCTGGTCATCGCGGAGGAAGTGACCGGCGGGATGGACTCGGCGCAATACGCCGAAGCCGTGCAGCAGGCAATGGAAGGCCGGCTTGCCGACAATGGCAGCGCGACGTTTCGCGGCCACCGCGACCTCGGGACCCGCGACAACGGAAGCCTGAGCGCGGCGCGCAAGGTTTTCTACGCCGACGTCGGATCCGAAGCGATCACCTATGTCGTTTCGGCGATCGTCGAGGGCGACATGGCCTATCAGTTGCTGACCTTCTCGACCACGGCGACGGAAAGCGAAATCGTCGCTGAAGCCGACCGCCTGCTCGAAGGTTTCTCGATCCCGGACGCAGCCCCACGGCACAGGTCCGCCAAGACGGCGCCACGCTCGGTCGCCGACTACCGGTCGGAGACGTTCGGCTACCGCGTCCGCGCGCGCGGCTCGCAGTGGATGGACTGGGCGGCGCTGGAAGACAGTGTGGCCGCCGCCGACTTCGGCGCGCTGGCGCTGGACGGCTACGGAATGCTCGTCGAACCTTTGTGCTGGCGCGGCGAGCCGCCGCCTGCCAATGCGCTCTACCGCCTGGCGCTCCGGCAGTTCGGCGAGGACTATCCGTCCGATTTCATCACCGCCGAGCGGGAGGTTCGCAAGGGCGAGGCCACCGGGCGGCTGTTCGCCGGCACGGACGTCATCGAAGGCGAGGAATATCTCTATCACATCGCCATGCTGGCGACCGAGGACTGCGCTTACCTCTTCGCGGCCTGGGGACTGAACTCGGACGCAAAGGTCGGCGAGCGGCTCGACGACCTGTGGCGCCACTTCGATGTTCTCGGCGACGCGACGGCGGCCGAGGGCCGCTTTACCCTGCCCGCGGAACGCTCCCGAAACGCGCTGGCGCTGAACCTACTCGGCCTGCAGGAATTCGGCGTCAAGCGCTATCGCGACGCGTTCCGCCTGTTCGACGAAGCGAACACGCTGGAGCCGGCCGACACGGCCTACGCGGTCAATGCGGTGCAGGCACTGGCAGAGCTCTCGGAATACCAAGAAGCGTCTGACTGGCTGGCGGCGCGGCTCGCACCGGTGGCGGACGATGCCGGCGTGCGGAGCTGGGATGCGTGGCTCGCCTTCAAGACCGGCGACCACGACAAAGCACGGCGAATCTACGGCGAACTGTTCGCGGCCGGTTATCGCGATGACAACGACTTCAGGGCCTATGCGACCGTGCTGGCAGACGCCGGCGACTGGGAGGAACTCGACCGCATCTTCCAGGAATATTCGGCGGGCGGTGCGAGCGCTGAACTTAAGCTGTTCGAGTCCGAACTCCTCGGGCGGCGCGGCGAGTACGAGCGGGCGCTCGCGAAACTCGACGAGCTGGACAAGGGCCGCGGCTTCAATCCCGATCTCGCTTATGCGCGGATCGCGATCCACGAACAGATGGACAACCCGGCCGAGGTGCTGCGCCTTGCCGACCTGCTGATCGCAAACAACTATCGTTCCCTGGAAAGCTACTATTACAAGGGCGGTGCGCAATACCGCCTGCAGTCCTACCGGGATGCCCGGGCGTCGTTCGAGGAGGCGCTCAAGTACGCGCCGGGCAACAGCTCCGTGCGGGAATACCTGGAAGCGATCGATGCGATGCTGGGCGAAGGCGACGTGACGCTCATCAGCCAGCCGATCGAGCCCGTGCCACTGCCGCGCTCTCTCGAGAAAGCTTTCGCGGTATCCGCACCGGCCCGGGACAATTCGGGCTACGGTTCCGAGTACCTGAGCCGCATCAAGGGCATCTCCGCAATCGAATCCGACGCGGTGGTCACCACCTGGTACCAGAAGATCCACATCTTCGACGACAACGGCGTCGAATCCTTCAGCACGCTGCAGTTCGATTTCGATGCCGCGGCGGAACAGCTCTTCGTGAACGCGCTCCGGGTCCGGAACGCGGACGGCGAACTGATCGCCGAGGGCAACCTGCAGTCCTATTTCATCACCAGCGACGAGGACGGCTACGAAGCCAGCAGCGAGCGCACGGCGCACCTGCCGGTGCCCAATCTCGCACCGGGCATGACGATCGAGGCGATCGTCAGCAAGCGCACGACCGTTGAAGAAGACACGCTGCCGCTCGAATTGCACTATCTCGCGACGGACCGGCCCATACACCACAGCGCCGTCTTCGTCGCCGGCGACGCCGGTGAGCTGCGCTACGTGTCGAACGAAGTGCCGGAACCGGAGCGAGACGACGGGGCGCTCGTCTGGCGCCTGGAGAACCCCGTGGCTTTCCGCTGGGAACCGCTGCTCCCGCATCACGACCAGATCCTGCCGTGGGTGCAGTTCGGTTCGGTGGGGCCGAGCTGGGCCGTCGTCGGCAACGAGTACCTCGCGGAAATCGCCGACAAGCTCGCTGCGGACGGCGTAACGGATCGCGCGGCGCGGCTCGTCGACAGCGTCGAGGACCAGGCCCGGCGGATCGAAATACTGAGCGCGTACGTGCAGGACGAAATCACGTACAAGGCGATTGAATTCGGGCGCCGCGCCTACGTCCCGAAGACCGCACGCGAGACGTTGCGGGACCGTTACGGCGACTGCAAGGACCACGCCGTGCTGCTGCACGTGCTGCTCCAGTCGGTCGGCATCGAATCGTCACTTGCCTTGGTGAACCTGCACCAGGCGGTGAATCCCGACTTGCCGAATACCGACCAGTTCAACCACATGATCGTCGCGGTGCCGACCGATTCCGGACGGTTGTTTATCGACGCGACAGACAAGGATCTCAGGCTCGGCCGGCTGGTGCCGCGCTCGCTGCGCGGCAACTACGCCCTGATCCTGGGCGACGCGCCGGTACTCGAACAGATCCCCGCGTACGCAAGCGTCACGGACAGCGGACTCGAGATCGAACGCGTGGTGGAACTCCTCGACGCAACGACGCTCGCGGTACGCGAAACAGCAAGGCTCGCCGGCTACCAGGCTGCGGACCTGCGCGGGCAGCTGCGCGCGATCGAGGCGCCGGACATGCAATCGTCCATCCAGCGCTGGGTGGCCGGCCGGTATTCCGACGCGGAAGTCACGGACTACTACGTCGAGAACGTGTTCGAGGCGGACGACGATCTCGTCGTGGAGATTCGCTACCAGCTGCCGATCCACGACGACGGCAAGTTCGAACTGCCCGGCTTCGTCGAGACTTATTATCTACAGTACGACCGGGTCGCGGACCGGCGCTTCCCCTTCGAGTTCTACTATCCGCTGCGCGTGAGCGCCCGGACCTCGATACGGGTGCCGCCGGGCGTCGAACTGGCGAGCGGCGCAGGGCGCCCGGATGTCGGCGAATCGCGCTTCGGCAACTGGCGCCGGGCGGTGGACGTGGCCGCCGATGCCTGGGAGATCCGCTTCGACTACGAAGCTGCGGGCGAACGCTTTCCCGCCGACCAGTACCGCGAGTTCGCGGATTTCCAGCGCGCGGCGATCCGCGGCGTCGAGCTGCCCGTCGTATTGCGCTGAGGCCGGGCGGCGCTGCGCCGGGCACACCGTCCACCGCGCGCGCAGGCTTTGCTAAGGTAGCCGGGCCCGGCGGACACACCGCCGGGGGACTCATGTTTCTCGGCGCCGATGCTCCTCAACGAAATCGCTACCGTCTCCGACCGTGTCGGCGCCACACGCAGCCGGCTCGAAAAGCGCGCGTTGCTGGCGGAGTGCATCCGGCGGGCCAGCGGCGACGAAATCCCGATCGCCGTGAATTACCTCGCCGGCACGCTGCCGCAGGGCCGGATCGGGCTCGGGCCGGCCATGCTCCGCGACCTCGGCGGCCAGCCGGCTGCCGACCGGCCGTCCCTCGAACTCGCCGAAGTGGATGCGGCTTTCGGCGAAATCGCCGCACTGGCGGGCAAGGGTTCGGCCCGTGGACGGCAGGCGGCGCTCGGTGCGTTGCTGCATCGCGCGACGCCGGCGGAACGCGACTTTCTGTCACGGCTGGTGCTGGGCGAATTGCGACAGGGAGCGCTCGAGGGCGTGCTGGTGGACGCCATCGCCGAAGCGGCCGGCTTGCCCGCGGACGAGGTCCGGCGTGCGGTGATGCTGGCGTCCGACCCGGCGCCGGTCGCTGCCGCCGTCCTGCGCGAAGGCCGTGCCGGGCTCAGCCGCTTTCGCCTCGAACCGCTCTCGCCCCTGCGGCCCATGCTGGCGCAGCCGGCGGAAGACATCGAGGCCGCGATGAGCGCGCTCGGCAACGCGGTGCTCGATTACAAACTCGACGGCGCCCGGGTGCAGGTGCATCGCGTCGGCCGCGACGTGAGGATCTTCTCCCGCGGCCTCAACGACGTCACCGAACGTCTGCCGGAAGTCGTCGAGTCGGCACTTGCGCTGCCAGCGCGGCAACTCCTGCTCGACGGCGAAGTGCTCGCCCTGCGCGACGACGAGCGGCCGCTACCCTTTCAGGTCACGATGCGCCGGTTCGGGCGCCGCAGCGATATCGACGCGTTGCGCGCAAGCCTGCCGCTAAGGCTGTTCCTCTTCGATGTCATGCACGTGGACGGCGAGGACCTCCTGGACGTGCCATTGAAGCAACGCGCCGAAGTGCTGCGGGGTCTCGCCGGCGAAGCGCTGCACGTGCCGCGACTCCTGACAGCCGACGTCGACGCGGCCGCGGCATTCCTTGCGCGTGCTTTCGAAGCCGGCCACGAAGGCATCATGGCGAAGGCCCCGGACAGCGTTTACGCCGCCGGCAGCCGCGGCGCCGACTGGCTCAAGATCAAGCAGGCGCACACGCTCGATCTCGTCGTGCTCGCCGCAGAGTGGGGCAGCGGCAGGCGCAGCGGGAAACTGTCGAACCTGCATCTCGGCGCGCGCGATCCCGCTACCGGCAGCTTCGTCATGCTGGGCAAGACTTTCAAGGGGCTGACGGACGTGATGCTCGAGGAGCAGACGCGCCGCTTCCTCGAACTCGAGGTCGGCCGCGAGGCGCATGTCGTGCACCTGCGGCCGGAATTCGTCGTCGAAATCGCAGTCAATGACATCCAGGCAAGCCCTCAATACCCGGCCGGGCTGACATTGCGATTCGCTCGCGTTAAGCGCTTTCGGCCGGACAAGACCGCAGGCGAGACAGATACGATCGACACGGTGCGCGCCCTCTTCGCGGCTCAATCCGGCGCATCCTGAAGGAAACCCGAACTTGTTCCAGGAGGCCACGCAACGCTGGTTCGACGAAAATTTCCCGACGCCCACGCCGGTGCAGCAGCGTGGCTGGGAACGTATTGCGGATGGGCGCAATGCCCTGCTGGTGGCGCCGACCGGCAGTGGCAAGACGCTGGCGGCCTTCCTCGCGGGAATCGACCGGCTGGGCGCCTCGGCGCCGGGAACGGCGCGGCGTGCGCATACTCTACGTCTCGCCGCTAAAGGCGCTGGTCTACGACATCGAGCGCAATCTGCAAGCGCCGCTTGCCGGCATTGCACGCGTCGCCGAACGCCTGGAACTCCCTTTCCGCCAGGCGCGCGTCGCGGTTCGCACCGGCGACACGCCGCAACGCGAGCGCCAGCAGCAGGCACGCCATCCGGCTGAGATCCTGGTCACGACGCCCGAGTCGCTGTACCTGATGCTCGGTTCGAGGCGCGGCAGAGACGCTCGCGCGCGTCGAGACCGTGATCGTCGACGAGATCCATGCGCTTGCGCCGGTACCAAGCGCGGAGCGCACCTCGCGCTGTCGCTGGAACGTCTGGCCGAGCGGGCCGCGCGGGATCCGCAGCGCATCGGCCTGTCGGCGACCGTGCGGCCGCTCGATGCAGGTGGCGCGCTTCCTCGGCGGCGATCGCGACGTCGAGATCGTCGACTGCTCGCGCGGCTCCCCGGCTCGACCTCACCGTCACCGTGCCGGTACCGGACATGCAGAATCCGCCGCCGGCGCGCACGAACCGTCCCGCCGCGGCGGGTCGATTCTCGGCGAACTCGCATGCGCGCGAAGTCGGCACGCCACCGGTCGAAGCGCGGGATCTGGCCGCTGATCTATCCGGAACTGCTCGCCGCCATCCGCGCGAATCGTTCGACCATTGTCTTCGTCAACAGCCGCGGGCTCTGCGAGCGCCTGGCATGCAAGCTCAACGAACTGGCAGGCGAGGAGCTCGTGCGCGCGCATCACGGCAGCGTGTCGCACGAGAAGCGGGCCGACGATCGAGGAGGCGACTGAAGGCGGGCGTCATGCGCGGCATCGTGGCGACCAGCTCGCTCGAACTCGGCATCGACATGGGCGCCGTCGATCTCGTGCTGCTGGTCGAGTCGCCCGGCTCGGTCGCGCGCGGCCTGCAGCGCGTCGGCCGCGCCGGGCACGGGGTCGGCGAGACTCAGCACGGCCCGTCTCTACCCGAAGTTCCGCGGCGACCTGCTCGAAAGCACGGTCGTCGCCGGCCGCATGCTCGCCGCCGAGATCGACGCCATGCAGCGTGCCGCGCAATGCGCTCGACGTGCTGGCGCAGCAGATCGTCGCGATGTGCTGCGAGCGGCCGAGAACGTCGGAGCGAGATCGCACGCATCGTGCAGCGCGCCTGCGAATTACCGCGAGCTGTCGGACGACGTGCTGGCGGCGTGCTCGACATGCTCTCCGGGCGCTATCCTTCCACCGACTTCGCCGACCTGCGCCCGCGCCTGTCCTGGGATCGGGCGCGAGGATCGCTTGTCGCGCGCGGCGCGGCGCGGCGCTCGTCGCGCGCGTGAACGCCGGCACGATCCCGGATCGCGGCGCCTACGCCGTGCATCTCGGCGAGGGCGGCCCGCGCGTCGGCGAGCTCGACGAGGAGATGGTGTTCGAGACGCGCCCGGGCGACGACGATCATGCTCGGCGCGAGCACCTGGCGCGTCGAAGACGATCACGCGCGATCGCGTCATCGTGTCGCCGGCGCCGGGCGAGCCCGGCCGGCTGCCGTTCTGGCGCGGCGACGGCCCGGGCCGTCCGATCGAGCTCGGCCGCGCGCTCGGCGCGTTCGTGCGCGGGCTCGGCCGGCGTCGATCCGGCGACGCTGCGCGCGGCGGCTGCGCGGCGCGACTTCCGCTCGACGACGTCGCGGCGCGGAATCTGGTCGCCTACGTGCACGAGCAGCAGGAAGCACACCGGCACGCTGCCGACCGATCGCGCGATCACCGTCGAGCGCTTCCGCGACGAGCTCGGCGACTGGCGCGTGTGCATCCTGACGCCGTTCGGCGCGCGCGTGCATGCGCCGTGGGCGCTGGCGCTGCAGCGCACGCTCGGCATAGCGCGCCGGCTTCGAGGTGCAGACTCTGTACACCGACGACGGCATCGTGCTGCGCTTCGCCGACGTCGACGAGCTGCCGGCGCTCGACGCACTTGTTCCCGATCCGGACGAAGTCGAGGAACACGTGACGCGCGCAGCTGCGCGGCGACGTCGCTCTTCGCCGGGCTGTTCCGCGAGAACGCGGCGCGCTCGCTGCTGCTGCGTCGACGCCGTCCGGGCCGCAGCGCAGTCCGCTGTGGGCGCAGCGCCTCAAGGCGCGCGACCTGCTCGCCGACGGTGCAGCGACTATCCCGGACTTCCCGATCGTGCTCGAGACCTATCGCCAGGTCCTTGGCGATGTCTTCGACCTGCCGGCGCTGGCGGATCTGCTGCGCCGACATCCGCAGCCGCGAGATCCGGGTGGACGACGTCGAGACGCGCGCGCGCATCGCCGTTCGCGCGCTCGCTCGTGTTCGCGTACGTCGCCGCGTACCTGTACGACAGGATGCGCCGCTCGCGGAGCGCACGCGCACAGGCACTGACGCTCGACCAGCAGCTGCTGAACGAGCTCCTGGGCCAGGCCGAGCTGCGCGAGCTGATCGATGCGGCAGTACTCGCCGAGCTGGAAGCGCAGCTCCAGTACGTCGCCGAAGACTTCCGTGCGCGGGATCTCGACGAGCTGCACGACCTGTTGCGACGGCTCGGCGATCTCGATGCCGTCGAAATGGACGAGCGTTGCGAGAGTGACGCCGAGCGCCTGGCTCGCGGCGCTTGCGGCGCAGAGACGCGCGGCGCGTGTGCGCGTAGCCGGCGAGGAACGATGGATCGCCAGCGAGGACGCGGGACTGTACCGCGACGCCCTCGGGATCGCGCCGCCCGCCGGAATTCCGGACGCTTTCCTGGCCACGGCGGAAGCGCCCCCTCGAAACGCTGGCGAAGCGCTATGCGCGTCACCACGGCCCGTTTCTCACCGAGGATCTTGCACGTCGCTACGGTTTGCGGTCGGCCCAGGTCACGCCGGTCCTGGAAGCGCTCGAAGCGGCCGGTGTGCTGCTGCGCGGCGAGATTCGTCCCGGCGGCGTGCGGCTCGAATGGTGCGATGCCGAAGTGCTAAGGCGCCTGCGGCGGCGGAACCTCGCCCGCCTCAGGGACGAGGTTGCCGCCGTCGACGGCGCGGCGCTCGCAATATTCCTGCCGGCCTGGCATGGACTCGACCACCCGCGCGGCGGCACCGAGCGCCTGCGCGAAGCCGTTGCCCGACTGCAAGACCTGGCCCTGCCCTGGTCGCTGCTGGTCTCCACCATCCTGCCGGCACGTGTCGCGAATTTCCGCCCGGAGCATCTCGACCTGCTTGCGGCGTCGGGTGCGGTCGTGTGGGTTGGACGCAGCGCGCGCGGGGTGCGCGATGGCCGCATTGCGCTGTATTTGCGCGAGCAGGTCCGGGACCTGCTCGTTCCGGCAGCCGAATACGCAGCGCCCGGGCCCTTGCACACAGCGGTGCTCGAACGCCTCGGACGCTACGGCGCCTCGTTCCTGGTGGAGATCGAAGACCACGTGCGCGGGCAGGGGCACGCGGCGACGTCCCGCGAACTTCGGGACGCGATGTGGGATCTCGTCTGGGCCGGGCAGATCACGAACGACACGTTTGCGCCGCTCAACGACCTGGCTGCCGGCGGGCCGCGGCAGGGCGGACGGATGGCGCGCGGCGCCGTGGCAGTCGCCGGCGGGCGCTGGTCGCTGGTCGCCAACCTTGCGACGGCGGCGCCGGATCCGACCCGACAAGCGCTTGCGCGCGCGACTTTGTTGCTCGACCGCTACGGCGTCGTGAGCCGGCAATGCGCGCAGGCAGAGAACCTGCCGGGCGGTTTCGGTCCGCTATACAAGGTCTGCCGCAAACTCGAGGAACAGGGCCGCGTGCGGCGCGGACATTTCGTGGACGGGCTGCCGAGCGCGCAGTTCGCCTGGCCCGGCGCGGTCGACCGGCTGCGAGCGAGCAAGCCGGCAACGGAGGAACGCGACCGGCCGGTGACTGCCGCGGACATCGCCGTGCTTGCCACCACCGACCCGGTGAATCCTTACGGTGCACTGATCCCCTGGCCTGCCGTGGCGGAAGCGGCGCGAACAAGGCTGAGAAGGATCGAAGGCAGCTGGGTGGTGCTGGCGCGCGGCCGGCCTGTGCTTTACGTGGGCTCGCGGGGCAGCCAGCTGGTGACCTTCCCCGAATCGGTGCGCGACGAGGAGGGAGCGCTCGAAGCGGCAATCGAGGCGCTTCGGCGCCTGCCGAAAGGCGCCACCCGGCGCCTGCTGGTCATCGAGACGATCGACGGCGAGAGCGTCGGCGATTCGCCGCATCTCGCGACTTTTCGCCAGTCCGGATTCGCGAACGACTACCGCGGACTCGTCGACACGCGCCCGTCCGGCGGCTTGACGCACTGACGCCCATGCCCGAAGGCGACACCGTTCACAAGATCGCCGCTCGATGGCGCCGGCCGAGCCTGGGTTTACGGGCGCGACGGACAGCCGTGCCTGCGCTGCGGTGGCACGATCGAACGCGCGCGACTCGGGCGGCATCGACGCAGCACGTGGTGGTGCGCGAGCTGCCAGCGATGACGCAATGTGCATCTGCACCGATCATTTCTATATGATGCAATTGCACCGAAACCCGCCTGGCGTTACCATGGGCACATGAGCCGTCCCCGCCCGCAACTCACGCCCGAACCCAATGCAGTGCTTGGCAAGGCGGTGCTGCGTGCCGCGGGCCGCATGGGACTTGCCAGGAACGAGCTCGCCGGCGTACTCGGCCGTGACCGCACGAGCCTGACGCGTGCCGGCGTGGATCCCGACAGCAAGGCCGGCGAACTGGCCATGCTCCTGATTCGCGTCTATCGCTCGCTCGCGGTCCTGGTCGACGACGACGAGCGGCAGATGCGTGAATGGCTGGCCACGCCGAACCGGCACACGGGCGGGGTGCCGCGCGAACAATTGCTGAGCATCGCGGGCCTGGTCACGGTGTGCAGCTACCTCGATGCCATCCGCGCCAAGGTTTGACGAGACTTTCTGGCGCCGAGTCCTCGGGCGCGCCCGCCCCGGGCGGCTGATGGGAACCCTGAAGCGCCTGGTGGAAAACCAGGCGCAGAAGGTGAGCCTGAGGCTGACCGACAACCTGGCCGAGCACGAACTGCTCGAGGCGCTGCTCGAGGCGTCGAAGCCACGCGCCGCCCATCATCCGGAACTCGCCAGGCTCGACTACCTGCTGCGCACGCCCTGGCGTTATCCGCCGCTGCCCTGGGGCTCGCGTTTCGGCCGGCGCTTCGAACCGAGCCTGTTTTACGGCGCGCTTGCCACTGCCGCCCTGTTCGCGGAAGCGGCGTACTATCGTTTCGTCTTCCTCGACGGCATGGCGGTACCGTTCGCGGACCGGGTCCTGAGCCAGTTCACGGTGTTCGAAGCCACGTACCGTACTGAAAAGGGATTCGACCTGTCGCAATCGCCGTTCGCGCGCCACGAGCAGGTGCTCCGGCATCCGGCGAACTACGCACCCTGCCAGGCGCTCGGCAGCGTGCTGCGCGAACAAGGGATCCAAGCGATCAACTATCTCTCGGCGCGCACGCGCGATCGCGCGCTGAATGTCGCGCTGTTCGCGCCAGCAGCCCTGCGCTCGCGCAAGCACCGCAACCCGCGCCCGGGTTTGTGCGAAACGCGCCTGGAGCAGGTGAGTTTCCGTTTCAGCGGCGACCTCTATGAGTATCCGCGCCAAGACTTCCTGGTCGAAGGCGTCCTGCCGGTGCCGGCCTGAATGCTATCCTCGGCCGTCGTATTTCGTCGCCGGGACAACCTGCCACGCATGCGTATGCCGGGTCTGCTGCTGCTCATCGCCGCCGCCGTGGCCGGCGCCTGTACGGGCACGGCCGAGGTATCGGCACCCGCGCCGGCCCGTACCATCGCGATCAGCTTCGACGACGCAACCTTGCCGGACGGGCCGTTGTTCGACGGCAGGGAACGGACGCGTCGCCTGATCGCCGCGCTGGAAACGGCCGGCGTCGAGGAGGCGATGTTCTTCGTCACGACCGGCAACGTCGAACGTGCCGAGCACGGCGACGAGCGCATCCGCAGCTATGCGTCGGCGGGTCATGTGCTCGGCAATCATTCGCACTCGCACGAGTGGCTGCATCGCACGGACCCGGACGACTACATCGCGGACCTCGACATCGCCATCGCGCGGCTGGCGGCCTTCGACCAAGTGCTGCCGTACTTTCGTTTTCCATTTCTCGACGAAGGCCGCGACGTCGAAACGCGCGACCGCCTGCGCACGGCGCTCGCAGAACGCGGGCTCGCCAATGGTTATGTAACAGTGGACACCTGGGACTGGTTCCTCGTCGACCTGACGCGGGAAGCGCAGGAGGCCGGCACCGACGTCGACCTGGATGCGCTCAGGGACCTCTACGTCGACGTCATCCTGAAGAGCACGGAGTACTACGATGCCATGGCGCGAGACACGCTCGGCCGTTCGCCGCACCATGTGCTCTTGCTGCACGAGAACGACTTGGCCGCGATGTTCGTCGATGACCTCGTTGCGGAATACCGGCGCCGGGGCTTCCAAATCGTCCCGGTGACGGAAGCTTTCGGCGATCCGATCGCCGGATGGGAACCCGACACGCTATACCTCGGCCAGGGCCGCATTGCCGCGCTCGCCCACGAGGCGGGCAGGGAGGCCGACGGGCCTGCGGTCGCCGACCGAAAACGAGGACTACCTGCGGAAGCGCTTTCAGGACGAGGTGCTCGGACGGCCGTAATTGCCCGCTTGTAAAGTTGCGTGCCAAAAAAACTCGTGGTGGTGAGTTTCGGCTCGCTCGATTAGGGCTATCCTAGGCGTACGCGGTGCGACACTGCGCACGACCGGCATCGCAAACCAATAAGAAGACCCGGAGGGATACCATGAGAACGCAAAGCTTGCTCGGGCCGTGCCTGGGCGTGTGCCTGATGCTGGCGGGGATTGCAGCGCAGGCCGAGGACGAAAACAGCGAATCCGCACCCGCGGCCGCGGGCGTACGGACCCACATCGACGGAAAAACCGGCAAGAAAACGCCGGCCGACGACAGCGACCTGGCGCAGGCGGGAACACGTGCTGCAGCGCCCGGCGCTCAGGCTGCGGCAGCGAGCCGCCAGGCGGCGGAGCTGGCCAGGATCAGTGCGAAGATCGGCATGCCCGTCGACAGCCAGGCGCCGGTGCGCAACGCGGACGGAAGCCTGTCCGCGCGCGTCGGCCTGAAGGAAATGACGTACATGGTCATGACCATCGACAAGGACGGGAAGCGCAGCGTGTCACACCGGACCCTCGACGAACTGTCCGTCGACAAATCGGCCGCGGCACCGGACACGGGAGAAAAATAGCCATGAACAATACTCAAAAGCTGCTGTGCACGCTGTGCACGGCCATGGTGTTCGCAGCCGGAGCGGGGCAATCCGCCGGAAATCGAGGTGATCAACTTCGACGAGCCCGGCGTCGGCTTCAACGACCCGACCCCGGCCGATCCGGTGGGCGGCAACCCGGGCACCACGCTCGGCGAGCAGCGGCTGTTCCTGTTTGAGTACGCCGCGGACCTCTGGGGCGCCCAGCTCAAGAGCACGGAAACGATCTACCTTGCTGCGTTCTTCGGACCGCTGCAGTGCGACGCAACCAGCGGCGTGCTCGGATCGGCCAGTCCCTTGTCCGTATTCGCGAACTTCCCGAACGCGCCCCTGGCCGATACCTGGTACGTCATCGCGCTGGCCGATGCGCTTGCTCGCGCGAAGACCTGGATCCCGGCTTCGTCGACATGGCTGCGCGATTCAACGGCGACATCGGCGTCAATCCGGACTGCCTCACCGGGGTAAGCTGGTACAACGGACTCGACAACAACGAAGATCCGGCTTCCGAGTTCGATCTTTTGACCGTCGTCATGCATGAAATGGCGCACGGGCTCGGCTTCCTTACGCCGGCAAGCTCGAGTACCGGCGAGTTCTTCGGCGCTGATTTCGGCGTCGGACTGCCGGATGCCTACCTCGTCAACATGTTCGATCTCGACTTGGACCAGTCGTGGGAACAGCTGAGCGCTGCAGAACGGCTGGTATCCCAGGTCAACACGAACAGGCTCGTGTGGACCGGCGAGCAAGTGACGACGCGCGCGCAGTATCAGCTCGACCCGCGCTTCAGCGTATTCGTGCAAGCGCCGTCCCCCATCGAGGACAGCTACGAAGCGCAGGCCGCGACCTTCGGCCCGCAGATCCCATTGAACGGCGGATTCAGCGGCAACCTCAAGAACGCGAGGGATGACGTCGCCCCGGTTGCAGACGGCTGCGAACCGATCACGAACAACGTGCGGAACCGCATTGCGCTCATCGATCGCGGCACCTGTACGTTCACGCTGAAAGCGGCGAACGCCCAGGAGGCCGGCGCGAAAGGCGTGATCATCGTCAACAACGGGCCCGGGCTCCCGCCCATGGGCGGCGACGACCCGACGATCACCATCCTGTCGGTCGGTGTATCGCAGGCTGACGGCGAGCTGTTCCAGTCGGTCGCCAATTTCGTTCCGCCAGATCCGCCAACCCAAGTCAGAATCAGGTACGACTATGACTTCCTGGCGGGCACGACCGAGGGTTATGTGCGCCTGTATGCACCGAGCCCGGTTGCGCCGGGTTCGTCGAGATCGCATTTCGACACGTCCGCGAGCCCGAACCTGCTGATGGAGCCATTCATCAACGACGACCTGGCGTCAGCGGTGTGGCTCGACCTCACAGTCAGGGTTTTGAGGGACATCGGCTGGAGGCTGTTGTAAGGATAACGACCGGCGGACGGCATTAGCCGCTCGCCGGACCGGGCCGGCCAGCATGTGCCGATGGCCCGGCTCGGTGCTAGAATCGCCACCTTTTCCGAAGCGCCCGTAGCTCAGCTGGATAGAGTACTGCCCTCCGAAGGCAGGGGTCGCGTGTTCGAATCACGCCGGGCGCGCCAATTTTTCTCCAGCTATACAATCACTTACGTACGATCTCAGCATTCAGACAATTCCGAGTCTGATGCTCGGTAAGTGCGAGGTAAGTGCTCCGAGTTCGTCGAATTCTTGATGGGACCGTCAGGCCAGGCGCGCTGCCAATCACCTCGTCGGATATGTCGATGGAGGGTCGGTCCATGACCACGAATATCGTGCAGTTGAGACAGCGCGTAGATTGCGACGAGAAGTGCAAATCAAGAGTGCGGCCACCACGCGGCGTGCCAAACTCGACTGTCCGTACCCGTGAGTATCTGACGCCTGATGAAGTCGAGCGGCTAATTGCCGCGGCCAAGTCCATTGGCCGCCACGGCCACCGGGACGCGACGCTGATTTTGGTTGCCTATCGGCACGGACTTAGAGTTTCAGAATTGGCGGCCCTCCGGTGGGACCAGTTCGACCTTAGCCGAGGACTCCTGCACGTCAATCGCCTCAAGAACGGCACCCCGACAAACCAACCGATTCGCGGTCCGGAGATTCGGGCACTTCGCCGGCTGCAACGCGAGTACCCCGCCAGTCCTTATGTGTTCACTACGGAGCGCAAGGGGCCACTGACAGGCTCAACAATTCGGAAGCTGGTTGCTCGAGCGGGACAGTTTGCGGGACTTCCGTTCCCGGTCCATCCGCACATGCTTCGGCATGCCTGCGGATACAAGCTCGCCAACGACGGTCACGATACACGAGCGATACAGCATTACCTCGGCCACAAAAACATCACGCACACGACGCGCTACACAGAACTAGCATCCGATAGATTTAGAGCGTTCTGGCGGGATTAGATTGACTTTGCGCCAAGGACCGCAGCGTCGGCCTACTCGTCGCCTTCCAAGAAATAGTTTCGCGAAGTGCAGATGACTATTAAGTTTGTAACTCTCTGAGAACCGGAGGATTGCTTGAAAGCGAGGTAAATCAAGGACGTGATTTGCTCGCACAGCAACGACAGGACATTGGGAACTAGCACCGGCTGGGCTCGAGCGACTCGTCAACGCGGCTCATGACCGCGAGTGTCACGGATTCGTGATCGCATACACCATGTCGCCGACGAAGCGCTTGAACGACTCGTTCTCGACGAACTGCTTGTAGACCTGCGTGTCGTCCTTCAAGCAGGTGCTGCATCACCTTGGCCAGCGCCTGGTCGTGCGCCATGCGCGCGGTGTGCGGCGTGTTCTCCTTCGCGTTCTGGTAGGCCGCGTCGGCGGCGACCTTCGGCGCGATGTCGTCGCGGATGCGCTTCGCGACCCGGTCGGTGTCGGTGAACAGCGTGCCGAACTGCTCGTTGAACGTCTTGAGGATGTTGCTCAGGCGATCCAGTTCGGCTCGGGCTTGCGGCCGCCGGCATCCGTCGGCACCGGCTCGATCTCCGCGTCCTCGTCCGCCAGCGCGATCTTCATCGCCGCCTTCTTCTCGACGCGGTAGCTGTCCATGTCGATGGCTTCGAGGATGCCCTTGGCGAGGTCCTCCTCCTTCGGCGCCGGCAGCTTGGGCGTCAGCAGGTTGAGGAAGATCGAGAGCTTCTCCCACTCGGCGTTGCTGTAGGGAATCACCGACGAGAGGAAGCTGTAGGTGCGGCAGAACACCTTGGCCTTGCCCTTGAAGTCCACCTGGCCGTCCTCGTCGAGCCTGTCCACGTAGACCGCCACGCACGCATCGAGGATCGGGTCGAGCTTGTCGCGGTCCGCGCCGCCGAGGAACAACTCCACCACCTGCTGCACCTGCTCCGGCGAATACACCTGCGCGGCATCCAGCGCCGCCTTCAGGTCGTGCAGCTTGTTCGGGTCGGTCTCCTCGGCGAGCAGCGTGGTGCGGTAGTAGTCCTGGAAGGCGAAGGTGATCGCCTCGCTGTTGTTCTGGAAGTCGAGCACGAAGCAGTCGTGCTTCTGCGGGTGCGCGCGGTTGAGCCGCGACAAGGTCTGCACCGCCTTGATGCCCGAGAGCGGCTTGTCCACGTACATCGTGTGCAGCAGCGGCTCGTCGTAGCCGGTCTGGAACTTGTCGGCGCAGATCAGGAAGCGGTACGGATCGGTCTGGATCTTGTCGGCGATGTCGCCGCTCGAGAAACCGTTGAGCGACGCCTCGCTCACCTTCGCGCCGCCGTACTCGTGCTCGCCGGAGAAGGCGACGATCGCCTGGTACGGGCTCTTGCGCTCCACCAGATACGCCTTGAAGGCGTGGAAGTACTGGATCGCCCGCTCGATGCCGCTCGTGACCACCATCGCCCGCGCCTGCCCGCCGATCTTCCCGGCCGCCAGCACCTGCTCGTGGAAGTGGTCCACCATGATCTCGGCCTTGAGCCGGATCGCGTGGTCGTGGCTCTCGACGTACCGGCGCAGCTTCTTCTGCGCCTTCTTGGTGTCGAACTCCGGGTCGTCCTCGGTCTTCTTGACCAGCTTGTAGTAGCTGTCCACCGGCGTGTAGCTCTTGAGCACGTCGAGGATGAAGCCCTCCTCGATCGCCTGCTTCATCGTGTAGCTGTGGAAGGGCCGGTGCTTGACCTTGCCCTCGGCGTCGGGCGGCAGCGGCTCGCCGAACATCTCCAGCGTCTTGTTCTTGGGCGTGGCGGTGAAGGCGAAGTAGCTGGCGTTGGTCAGCATCTTGCGCGCCGCCATGCGCTTCTCGAGCGCCTCGTTCACCGTGTCCTCGGGGTCGGGTCCCGCGTCCTCGTCCTCCGCCGGTGCGCCGAGCGCCTGGCTCATCGCCGCCGAGGTCTTGCCGCCCTGGCTCGAGTGCGCCTCGTCGATGACGATGGCGAAGGTCTTGCCGCCCTCGGTCGCGATCTCGTCGAGGATGAAGGGGAACTTCTGCACCGTCGAGACGATGATCTTCTTCCCCTCCTCGATGAACTTGCGCAGGTCGCCCGAGTGCTCGGCGTGACCCACCGTCGCGCCCACCTGCATGAACTGCTTGATGGTCGTCTGGATCTGGTCGTCGAGCAGGCGCCGGTCGGTGACCACGATGACCGAGTCGAAGACCTCCTTGTCGTCGCGCTTCAGGCCAATGAGCTGGTGCGCGAGCCAGGCGATGGAGTTCGACTTGCCGCTGCCCGCCGAGTGCTGGATCAGGTAGCGCTTGCCCGCGCCGTGCGCGCGCACGTCGGCCAGCGCCTGCCGCACCACGCCGAGCTGGTGGTAGCGCGGCCACACCTGCTTGCGCTTCTTCTTGCCGGTGCGCGGGTCCTTCTCCTCGACGATCTGCGCGTAGTTCTCGAGGATGTTGGTCAGCCCCGCCGGGCGTGAGCACCTCTTTCCAGAGGTAGTCGGTCTTGAGGCCGTGCGGGTTGGGCGGGTTGCCCGCGCCGTCGTTGTAGCCCTTGTTGAAGGGCAGGAACCACGAGCCCTTGCCGCGCAGCTCGGTGCACATCCGCACCTCGCTGTCGTCCACCGCGAAGTGCACCACGCAGCGGCCGAACTCGAACAGCCGCTCGCGCGGGTCGCGGTCGCGCCTGTACTGCTCGACGGCGTCCTCGACCGTCTGCTTGGTGAGGCTGTTCTTCAGCTCGAAGGTGGCGATCGGCAGGCCGTTGATGAACAGGCACAGGTCGAGCGCGCGGCGCGTCTCGTCCATGCTGTAGGCGAGCTGGCGCGTGATCGAGAAGCGGTTCTGCGCGTGCAGCTTCTCGGCCTTGGCGTTGCCCGGCGACGGCGTGCCGTAGAACAGGTCGAAGTGCACCGGCCCGTGCTCCACGCCCTTGCGCAGCACGTCGATGACGCCGCGCTTTGCCGATCTCGGCGGAGAGGCGGGCGAGGAACTTGAGGCGGTTGATGTCCTTGGCGTCGTTCGCATCGGCCATCGCCAGCTTCTTGAACGCCTCGGGCTGGGTGGCGCGCAGGAAGGCGAAGAGCTGCGGCACATCGAGCGCGTGGGCGCGGTCGTAGTCCTGCGCGCTGCCGGCGGTGTAGCCGGTGCCGCCGTAGGGCGGCGGCCGCTCGGCGACCCGGTTCGGGACGACGGCGAGACCGTCCGTGCCGGTCATGTGCCGCATGATGAGCGTTTCGAGGCCCTTCTCGCTGGTGTCGGTGGTCATACGGCGGCCTCCTCGTCAGCGGCTTCGGTCTCGTCGCTCAGGTCGGTGTCGTCCTCGACCGATGTCGGGCGGCGCTTCGTCGGGCAGCCGCGCCGCCGCCTCGCGCACATCGAGCTTGCCGGTCACCACATCGGCGACGAGGCGGGTGCGGTATTCGCGGAGGAGTTCGATCTCGCGTTCGAGGCGGGAGATGGCGCGCTCGAGCTCGGCGGCTTCAGCGCCAGTGAATCGTTCGACGATCCGCTTGCTGCTCATCGGCAGACGGTGGACGATCGGCGGAACAACTTGCTCGAGATATCAAGCTGTAGGAGCGATGCTGCGCAGTCCTGTCAGCGGCAGATCGATGTTCGACGATCATAGCGACCTGCTACGGAGCAAGCCGTACAGAAGGTACCGACGATGACGACTCGGTCGACGTGGCAGTCATGACAGCGTATGCGCGCTGATCGATGCCCGCGTGCGCTGAGACTGCCTAGCGCTCCGGCATCCATGCGCACATCGTATTGAGCACGAAGTCGCCCGGTCGACATAGCTTATCGCCTGTGTACGACGCATGCCTTGAACATCGTGACGTTCCTGACTGGTCCGCGTGCGATCGACGCCGGTCACGTGCGATACGCGAGAGCAGTGTGCTTCAGTGCCGTCGCCGAGCGCTCGGTCGCACTTCTCGATGCGAGAAGGCACTTCGACTCGCCGCACCTCCCAATGCTGCGGAATGTCGCCGAGCCAGGGGATGCCGGAGGGTTTGAGGGGGACGGAGGGGTCGAGGCCGCGGGTGACGGCGCGGTGGATGATGGCCTGCTTCTGCTCGTTGAGCAGCGCGATCACCTTCCGCTTCGCCCGGATCGCCCGCTCCAGCCGCCCGTTCGCCCAGTCCAGAAACCGCACAATCGCCGCCTGCTCGTCGGGCGGGGGGACTGCGACGGGCATTCTCTTGAAGTGCGAGAAGTCCAGATTCTGGCGAAGACCTGAGCCGTAGCCATAGATGGCCTTGCTGATGTCCCAGACATTGAGGAACTGAAAACCGAAGTCCGAACTGACTCCCGCGTTCACTCGCAGAGCCAGATAGGCCGAGGTGATGATCCCGCGGTCTCGCACCATCCCGACACGCAGGCTCGTGTGGTCATTCTGAAGATCGGTCGTGCGGAGGACGATGTCGCCGGGATTGACGATCTGATAGGTCTCGAATGACTCTGGAACGAGTCCGTGCAGCTTCTCCGGTGGCTTGATGACGATGCGCCCATACGGGAGATCCACCAGTCCGAAGCCCCCGTCGTTCGCCGGCGGGGCTTCGCCTTCGCTGGCGGGCCGCGGTTCTGTGCCCCAGCGCGCCTTGAGCAGTTCCGCCATGCGGAAGGTCGTGCGATCGATGCGCAGCTTCGGCAGGTAGTGATCGACCAGAGCCTGCAAGTCGCCGAGGTGATCGCCGATGAGCAGCGTGATCTGAGCGTGCCTACCCAGCCGCTCGTAAGTGCTCATGATGCGCCCCGAGCGGATCGCCGTGGGCGATGATGAGCCGAACTTGCATACGCTGTAGCGCAAGCTCGTCCCGTCACAAAATAGGTTGTGTTCGCGTACTCGCCGATGTCGGGCCATGTGACAGGGCTGAACTGTCCATTGCGGCCAACAACAATGGCGCCATCACCCACCTGAGCAAAGTGGCTCATCCGAGGCGTCACGAGTGCCATCAACAGCGTGCAAGCGAGTTCTCGAACGGCAATGTCATGCTCAACCGCTCGCTCACGGAGGCGAGTCATCACTGGGGCATTGACCGACTCGTCAACCTGCGCCAACGATAGTTCGTGAACGGGTCCGCGATCGGCAACATGCCGCCGCACTTCAGCTGCCAACGTCAAACAGGCGAGTTGCGATCCATCTGCGGAATGCTTAGCGCTGCCAGCACCATCAGCCGCGACCAGCAAGAGCATGTCATCGTCAAATGCATGGACCAAGCTCGAGTCTTGGCATGGCATTGCCTGTTCAGCATGGCTGGAGCCTATTACGGAAGCAGCAATGTATCGCCACGTCATTGCGATCGGCCGATGCGAACACTCACACTGCTGCCCATCCCTGCGGCCCCTCAGTGGGATTGCTCAGCGGCACAGCGTCGTCCACTTGTGAGTGCGAGACGGACTTCATCGAATTTGAGAGCCACTGAAAAAGCTCGCGGAACTTGAGCCCTTGCAAGCGTAGCGGTTCGCGCGTCGTGAACTGCCCCAAGATCTGCATGTCAGCGCCCTGAACTCCAACCGCGAAGAAGGCGAACTTTCGCGCTGATTCACCCGACCTTGCTGCTGAGGCAGCCGTCTGCCACGAATCGGTCGGCGCGCCGTCCGTAATCAGGAAAACCCATGGCCGGTAGAAGGGCCTCGATGCGACCGGTACATGGCCTTGCGCTCATCGAGCATCTGCAGGGCCGAAGTCCACTGCCGCCCCCATTGGGGGTTCGCCCGCCGCCACGAGAGTCGGTGGCACGAATGCATCTACCGTCTGGAAATCAGCCGCGACCTGAACCGGTCCGAAGGTGACGACCGCGACTTCTACTCGCTTCGCTGCCAAGTCATCGTTCGTAACCTCGCTCTGGAACATAGCGAGGCCGTCATCAGCTCCGCGATCGGGGCACCCGACATCGAGCCGGAGGTGTCGAGCAGCAAGACAACGGGGCATCGGGGCTCGGGGTTTGTTGCGAAGTCGCCCCCGCCGAACGGCATAGGATCGGGCGAAAATGGAATCTGTGAGCTCATGGGATTAACTCGTAGAGGTAGGGTAAGTGACCGCCGATTCTTTTGGCTACGGAGTTACTTCTGCGGAATCCTGTGCTGCAGTGAACCGCCAAGGACACGACCAATAGCAACCGTGAATGCCACGTCGTGATGATCGAGGCGAACTTCCGGCAGGAGCACCTCATCGATGTGTTTGAGCAACTCCGCCACGTCCTCCTCGGGAATGCCGGCTCCTTAAGAAGAACAAGCGTTGCCTGCACTGTGGAGTCCGGTAGGTAGTGCATGTGACCGAGCGCGCCGAAATCGCCGGCGTTATTCTTGTAGCGCGTAACGTTCGGAGGATGGCGTGCGTAGCAGTCTGGTGAAATGCGGGCGGTCCATCTTTGCGTTTCCTTTGCCCAGGATTTAGAGGTCAGCTTGTTGCTGGATGGCTACCCAGGCCACCGCCAGGATGGCTACTATGATCACGAGGCAGCCCTGGCTAGTCGCCCCGCGATGCGATTGCCCATGGTCCTGACGATAACTCAAGCCAGTACTGGGATCGTGTGCGCGAGTAACGGCGGCCGTTGGCGCGAACTCCCGGTGCGGAATCCCCTTCCACCAATACTGTAGCCGACCTCCCGCTTGCTGAAGTTGATGCGCAGTGGACCGATGTTAGCTGACCTTCGATAGATCCACCCCATCAGGCGACCCAGGTCATGGTGTCTACCCGACGTTCCTGCACGTCACGCCTCCATCGGGTTCCTCATGCTCCGGCGCTTCGGTTCGTCCTGATCCGCATGCCGAGCCCTTCCCGACACTCTGACCTCCAATGCATCGACACGGCGGCCCGCGTCGCTTGACCGGTCTGTCCCACCGTCCAGTTGACCACGCTAGCGCTCTGGCCGTTTCGCAGCAGGAAAGCGCAGTCTCTCACGACCTCTGCCATTCCGGCTAGGCACTGGGTAAGCCGCCGTTTCCCGCTCATTCCAGACCTGCTGGGTCAGCATCCCGCGGTCAAGCCCGCTTCCAGAACGCACGGCTTGCGCACGCCCCAGCTAGTTCAGCCGGCAGACGGGGGGGTCGCCGCGCCACTGCCCCCTACCGCGCCCGCGCCCCCACCTTCTCCCCTCGGCGTCGCCTCGACGATGAGCTTGGCGACCGCGGCCGGCTGCGAGACGTAGATCGCGTGGCTGCCCGGGCACCTCGACCACCGTCGCGCCCGCGCGCTTGGCCATCAGCCGCTGCGCCGGCGGCGGGATCATCCGGTCTTCGGTCGCGACCAGGTACCAGCTCGGCTTCGACTTCCAGGCCGGCTCGGTGATCGCGCCGCCCAGCGCCTCGACGCCCCACGGCACCTGCGAGTCCGCCATGAACGCCGCCTTCTCCGGATCACATCGCCGGCGAACGAGGCCGCGAACTTCGCCTTGTCGAGGAACAGGAAGCCGTCCTGCGGCGGCAGGATCGGCGGCACCGGCGCGCCCGGCGGCGGATCCTTGATCAGGCTGGCGACCGACTCGCCCTTGTCCGGCGCGAACGCGGCGATGTAGACGAGCCCCGCGACCTTCGGATCGTTGCCGGCTTCGGTGATCACGACGCCGCCGTAGGAGTGGCCGACGAGGATCACCGGGCCCGTCCTGCGCCGCGATGACGCGCTTGGTGACGGCGACGTCGTCGGCGAGCGAGATGGTCGGGTTCTGGACGATGGTGACCGCGTAGCCGTCCTTCTGGAGGGCGTGGTAGACGCCTTCCCAGCCAGAGCCGTCCACGAAGCCGCCGTGGACGAGGACGACGTGGCGGGCGGCGGGGCGAGGGGTGGAGGGCATGGGCGGCTCCTTGAGGGTAGGCGGGTTGGGGCGAGGCGGCATCGTACGCCTGCAATCGATTGGTGGCGATCGCGGGCGATGCCGAGGATCAACAGCACGTACACCACCGGGCTCTGCATGCCCTGCTTGAAGTACTCCTCCACCGAGCGACCCACGTAGCGTTTGCGCACATCGTCGGGCGCGACGCGGCCCTTGAACTCCCAGCGGCCGCGCGACTTGCGGTCGCGCTTGCGGACGATGCCCGAGCGGTCGCGAGTCGTGGCGGCGGGGTGCCAGGACTTGATCTCGTAGACCTCGCGCACCAGGCCATGGAAGACAGCGAGCGCGTACCGCGCGCCCTCGCGCCGCTGGCCCAGCTTCCAGGTTCCACGCGTCGCGTGGTAGAGCTCGGCGTCCGGCATGCTGTGCCGGTAGAGGCGGTTGATGCGGATGAGGAGCGCGGGATGCACGACCCTTGCGGGGCGGGCAGATCGTAGTAGGCGATCGCGTCGTCGAGTGGCATGCGGCCAAGCTGGATGCTGCGCCAGCCGGGATGAGGTTGGCGAGGTCGTCGAGGCCGAGCAAGTCGATGACTGCGGCCTCGATTCGGAAGGCGACCTCCTCGGAGAGGAGTGCGTGGGCGAGGATCTCGATGCGCGGGCGGAGGTGACGGGCGCGGAGTTCGCGGATCCTCGTCGGCCACTCGTACGGCGGGGTCGTCATCAGGGAGGCCGGCAACGATCCGAGCGTCGCGGGGCTCGTCTATATCGCCGCATTCGCACCGGACCAGGGTGAGTCCGTCGCCGCGCTCATCAAGGATCCGCCGCCCGGCGCCCCGGTGCCGCCCATCGTGCCGGGCGCAGGACGGGTACCTCATGCTCGACAGGACCCAGTTCGCGGCCTCCTTCGCGGCGGACGTCGAGCCGGACCGGGCGGCGTTCATGGCCGACTCGCAGGTGCCGTGGGGAGTCGGGGCGCTGAGTGGGGCCGTCGGCACTCCGGCCTGGAAGTAGAAGCCGAGCTGGTACCTCGTCGCGACGGATGACAGCATGATCCCGCCGCCAGCCCAGCGGCGCGATGGCCGCACGAGCGGGCGCCACGCGTCGTCGAGGTCGCGGGCAGTCACTCGATCTACGTCTCGCCACCGGCCGCGGTGGCCAGGCTCATCGTTCAGGCCGCGCGGGGGGAGCGGGCGATGGAGGGGGCGGGGTAGGCTGGCCCTCAGCCCACGCGCCGCTCGAGCCCGGTTCCGGCCGCCACCGGCAGCGACGTCGCCCAACCGGGGCCTGTAACGCACACCGACGCACGCCGTCGCCCTCCCGACCGACCCGCTCTAACGGAGGTGCTAGACTCGATGCCCCGAACCACACTCGGCGCACACGCTGACCCCATCATGGCCCAGGAATACGACGTCCTGATCGAGCGCGACGAGGACGGGAACCTCGTCGCATCGGTGCCGGCCCTGCCCGAGTGCCACACGCAGGCCCGATCCCTCGACCAGCTCATGGAGCGGGTCGAGGAGGCCATCGCCCTGTGCCTCGAAGAGCGGGGCCAGACACCCGCGTCACTTACCTTCGTCGGAATCCAGCGCGTCCGCGTGTCGTGAGCGCCCGCGCTCCCCGGCTCAGCGGCCGGGAGCTGATTGCCGCGCTCGAGCGGCACGGCTTCCGCGTCGCCCGTGTCCGCGGCGGTCACCACCTGCTGCGTCATGCAGAGACGGCCGCACGACGGTGGTTCCGGTGCACGGCAGCGAGACCATCGGGCCCGGCTTGCTCGGGAAGATCCTGAGGGATACGCGCCTCGAGCGTGCCGACTTGAACCACTAGCCCTTCCTGGGGTGTCGAGGCGCTCGGCGGGGCCGTCGGCACGCCGGCCTGGAAGTCGAAGCCGAGCTGGTACCTCGTCGCCACCGATGACCGCATGATCCCGCCGCCGGCCCAGCGGCTCATGGCCAGGCGCGCGGGCGCCACCGTCGTCGAGGTCGCGGGCAGCCACGCGATCTACGTCTCGCAGCCGGCCGCGGTGGCCAGGCTCATCGTCGAGGCCGCGGGGGGGAGCGGGCGATGGAGGGGGCGGGGTAGCGCTCAGTTCGCGCGAGATCACGGCGTGCGAAGGGGCCTCGCTTCCGCGCTCGGCAGCTCCAGGATGTCGAAGCGCGGCTCGCCGTAGCGGGCCCGGCCGGTTCTGCACGCCTGCAGATTCGGCAGCGGCCAGGTCTCGCCCTCGCCGTGCGTGTGGCCGCACAGCACGGTGACCTTGCGCTCGGGCCTCCGGGAGATCGTCTCGATGAGCATGTCGCCCATCGCCTTGCACGTGTAGCCCGGGAGCCAGTCGGCGTTCGAGATGCGCCCGTGGTGCCAACAGGCCTCGCGGAAGGGCGGCACGTGGGTGAGCACCAGCACCTCGTCGAAGTCGTCGAGGGCAGCCAGCAGGTGCGGGCGCAGGGTCTCAGCGGCGTCGTCGCCCAGCGCGGCGAGCTTCCGTTGGAGGTCCGTCTTCAGCTCCCAGGCCGCAAGCGGGTCGCTGGCGAGCTCGGTCCGGCGGCCTCGACCAGGTCCTGGATCACGACGTAGTCGATGAGCACGACCGGCGAAGTCGCGAAGTTGCCCAGTCGCGCGTCGCCCCAGCCACCGTGGCCCACGAGTGCGCACCGCTCGCTGAGGGGCACGACGCCGGCCGCCGGCAGCCACGCGAAAGTGCTCCGAGCTCAGGCGCCGCGCCAGAGCGCGAATGGGTTGCACCGCGCCGCCCTGGTAATCGTGGTTGCCGAGCACGAAGTACACCGGCATCGCCAGCCGATCGCGCAGCCACGTCAGCCAGCGCTCGAGGCTGCGGGCCACGGCGATGTCACCGCCGAGGAGCAGCGCCCTCGCGGGCGACTGTGCGATCTCAGAGCAGAACCGCGCCGCCCGCGCTTCGTCGACGCAATCGAGGTGGATATCCGTGGCCCAGGCCAGGTGAACCGTCCCGTCCTGCGATACGAGGTCGACCATGCGGCGGCAGTGTACGGTCGCCGACGCACAGGTGCCCTGGGGCGTCGATGCGCTCGGCGGTGCCGTCGGCACGCCGGCCTGGACGTCGAAGCCGAGCTGGTACCCGGTCGCCACCGATGACCGCATGATCCCGCCGCCGGCCCAGCGGCTCATGGCCCGGCGCGCGGGCGCCACCGTCGTCGAGGTCGCGGGCAGCCACGCGATCTACGTCTCGCAACCGGCCGCGGTGGCCAGGCTCATCGTCGAGGCCGCGCGGGGGGAGCGGGCGATGGAGGGGGCGGGGGGGGGGGAGTAGGGGGCGGCGCCTCCAACCGGGGTAACACCGCGGCCTCTCGGACGTCCCGAGTCGGATGTGACTATCAGCGGATAGGATCCGGCTTCCGGCCGGCGGGGACGGTCGGCACGAGCAGCGGAACGCCACCGTCACCTACACGCTCAAGCTGAGCGGCCCGGCCCTGCAGACCACCGGAGTCGACGCGGCGCTGCTGAGTCCAGGTGTTGTTGAGCGCCCTCGTCCTCGGGGGCCAGCACGCGCTTCGGCTGCACGTCGAGGGACGCAGCAATGCACCCGGTGCGGTTCCCCGACTGGGTCGAGCGTGCCGCGGTGCTCATCAGCGCACTGTGCTGTTGCGCCCAGCAATGCGCTACTGCGTAATGCGTCATGATTCGGCAACACGAACTCGAGGCGGCCAAGTGCCCCGGACCGAGCGAGCTGGGGCACGATGGGCACCTGCTTTGACGGCCTAGCCTTTCCGGCCGTAGCATGCTGCGCACATCGCACGACTTGGTATGCACGGCCGGGGGACTCGCAGTGTCGGAGCCGACCAGCCTGACCACGATCTTCGCACCTCTGCGGAGGCGGCCTTCAGCGAATACTCCCGCCGCCGGGCGACTGGCGATGATGCCGACTTCGCCGCGTTCTGTGCAGATCGGCCTAGACTGGCAGAGGATCTGCGTGAACTGCGCACGCAGTGGCTTGCCTTCCAGTCATTCCGTCGCCGGCTAAGTGAGCACTACGGCGACGGCATCGATCCGGGCATTCGTGAGGACAAGGCCCGCCGGAGCAATTCATCCGCGATCGACAGCGCCTGGACCAAGCTCGTTGAGCAGCTCTCCGCCCACTCGCCGAAGGCCAGCCGCTATCGGCTCGAGGGCGGGATCGCGCGCGGCGGATGGGCGCGATCGTTCGGGTGTGGGATGAGGACCTTCGCCGCTGTCTCGCGATGAAGGTCGTCTGGGCGAGGACTTCGGCCCGACCGATCCGGGCAGTACGCCGCGGTGGACGATCGCACCTCGGGCGGTTCCTCGACGAGGCGCAGGGTCACCGGCCGCTCGATCATCCCGGCGTCGTGCCGGTTCACGAGTTGGGCGATCGATCGACGCGGGTCGCGCCTACTTCACGATGCGGCTGGTCAAGGGCCGCAGACCTTTCGGTCGGTCTTCGGAGCCGTCGCGCCGAGCGGAAGAACGGTTGGACACCGACTCGCGCTCTCGGACGTGCTGCTGAGGGCGTGCGAGGCGCTCGCCTATGCTCACAGCCGGGCGTCGTCCACCGCGATCTCAAACCGGCCAACATCATGGTCGGTCGATTTCGGCGAGGTGTACGTGATGGACTGGGGATTGGCGCGGGTCATGGGCCGCCCCGACCGGAGGGACATCCGGCTCAGGGTCGAGGGCAGGCACGTCGCTGGAGTCTCTTGCAGACCCTCCGGCGCGACATGGCCGAGGAGACGCCCGACTCGCCACTCGTCACCATGGACGGGGATGTGGTGGGCACTCCGGCGTTCATGTCCCCCGAGCAGGCGCGCGGGCGACGTCGATCTAGTCGATGCGCGTTCCGACGTCTACTCGATGGGGGCGATCCTCTACGAGCTGCTCGCGGGCCGGATGCCCTATGTGACGCTATGGGAAGTCGAGATCTCGAGCCGCACGTCCTTGCAGCCGGTACTCGAGGGTCCTCCGCGATCGGTGCGTGAGCTAGCTCGCCGCTGGCGCCCGAGCTGCAGGCCATCTGGAAGAAGGCGATGGCGCGCGATACTCGTGCGATCGGTACGCCAGCGTCCTCGAGCTTGCCGATGACTGCGCGCCTACGTTGGAGGGGCGTGTCGTGAGGCTCATCGGACCGGGGCTGCTCATCGAACTTCGCAAGTGGGCGCAGCGCAACACGGGACTGGCGGCAGCCTGGCTGGCTGCGCTGATTGCAATGCTAATTGGCCTATTCGCCGGATGGTGGGCCCTGGAGATCGGCCGACTCTCTGCCAGAATGCAGCAGGTTCGCGGCACCGCACTTCTCGCCTGTAGGCAGGCAGTCACTCCCTCGGCGACAACAGAGACCCTGGCGAGTATCGATAGGATGCTGCATTGGGCTGGACTGTCCAAAGCCGCTTACACGTCGACGTGTACACCATGCGACGTAGCCCCTGGTGAGTATGTCACGGTAACAATCACTGTTCCATACTCCAGTGCAGTCGGGTTTCCACTTGTGCCGAATAACCTAGTGTCTGAGGTAACGATGGCAAAGGAGGGGACGAAATTCGTCCGACTGCGAAACCTAGTTGGTTCCCGAGGAGCGTTCATGGCCGACGCGCAGGTGCCCTGGGGCGTCGAGGCGCTCGGCGGGGCCATCGGCACGCCGGCCTGGAAGTCGAAGCCGAGCTGGTACCTGGTCGCCACCGAGGACCGCATGATCCCGCCGCCGGCCCAGCGGCTCATGGCCAGGCGCGCGGGCGCCACCGTCGTCGAGGTCGCGGGCGGCCGCGCCCGCGATCTACGTCTGGCAGATCAGCCGCGGTGGCCAGGCTCATTGGCAG
>CAVYQH010000005.1:0-443973 GCA_963770585.1 uncultured Pseudomonadota bacterium
ACGTGGCGATGCTCGCCGGGCTCGTCGCACGGCATGCGGGCGGTTGGCCCGAGACCGACAGGGACAGCAGCGCGAAAGGCGAAGCCGTATCGCGCGAACGCTCCCGCACGCGCGCGCTCGGTTCGGGCGCGACGCAATGAGCGGCATCGGGCGTTTCCTGGAATTGGCGGTGCGCACGCCGGATATCATCGACTCGCTGCACTTCTACAAGCTGCTCGGCTTCCACGAAGTGGAGAGCGGCGACATCTGGACACACCGATACGCGGTCGTCAGCGATGGGCTCATCCACATAGGGCTGCACGACCGCGAGTTCGACTCGCCGGGCGTGACCTTCGTGCATCCGGAACTCGCGCGCCACGCGCGCGCGATGGCCGACCACGGCTTCGAGTTCACGCGCATGCAGCTCGGCGAAGAAATGTTCAACGAATTGCACCTGAGCGACCCCGACCGCCACACGATCATCATGCTCGAGGCGCGCACGCACCACGGCGCGGACGAGAGTTCCAATAATTCGGTTTGCGGCAACTGCTTCGAGCTCACGCTGCCGGTCAAGGACGCCATGCGCGCCGCGCGCTTCTGGGCGCCGATCGCGCCGGTCGTCACCAGTGTCCGCGAGGAGCCTACGGTGCACATGCGATTCGACGCCGGCGGCATCGCACTTGGGCTGTCGGAAAGTATCGCGCTGACAGGCCCGTCGCTGTGTTTCAAATGCCACGACAAGGCGGCGCTCGAGGCCCTGTGCGAGCGGCACGGGTTTCCGATGCAGAAGTTCCCGGGTTTCGAGGGCGCGTTCTCAGTGTTGCGCGCCCCGGAGGGCACGATGCTCTATCTATTCGACGAGGATTTCGTCGGCGAGGGCATCGAGGTCGACGAGGAAGTCGTTCTGTAGACCGTCGGAGCGTGCTGTTGGGAATTAGGGTGACAGTTACCCTAATTCGAATTGAATTGGGGTAACTGTCACCCTAATTCCGAGCCGTCCCTACGCTTCATCGGTATGCGCAAGCGAAATCGACGGCGTATGGCGGCGCGCCTCGGTTTTCCCGTCGTAGTTGGTCCACTCCCAGTACGCCGACCCGCAGTCCGGGCAGATCTGGTGGATGGCGAAGCCCATCGGACGGTCCTGCCATTCGTGGCCGCATTTGCGGCAGCGGTTGCTAGCGATCATCGGCAGCTACTGCCGTCGTGCTGTTGGAGCGCCCCATGGCCGCGACCAATCTCTCGCGAAAGGTCGCGCGCATGGGGCGCTCCAACGGCGGTTTTCACGTCAGTACCCGCAGAAGTTGCAGCGCGCGCTCGTGGTAGCCGCTGCCGAAAAGGTTGAGGTGATTCAACACATGGTAGAGCTGGTAGAGCGGTACGCGCCGCTCCCAGCCGGTGGCAAGCGGCCAGGCTTCGTCGTAGGCCGCATAGAAAGAATTGCCGAATCCGCCGAAGAGCCGCGTCATCGCGAGGTCGCATTCGCGGTCGCCGTAATGCACGGCGGGATCGAACACCGCCGGGTGGCCGTCCACCATGCCCCAGTTGCCGGCCCAGAGGTCGCCGTGCAGGAGCGAGGGCACCGGCCGGTAGCCGTCGAACAGGATCGCGAGGCGTCTCCGCGAGCAACGCGCCGCGCTCCTGCAGTTCGCCGCCGTAACCGTTCTCGTGTGCGAGCGCGAGCTGGAATCGCAGTCGCCGTTCGCGGAAGAACTCGAGCCAGTCGGCGCTCCGTGCATTCGGGCTGCGGCGTAGCGCCGATCGTGTTGTCGCGATGCCAGCCGTGTTCCTTCGCGGTTACGTCGTGCAGTGCTGCCAGTTGCGCGCCGAAGCGGCGTTCGCAGTCGCGGTCCGGGGCGACGAGATCCAGGCGTTCCATCTCGAGGTATGCGCCGCGCGCATCGATGCCGACGTCGTAAACCTCCGGCACGCGCACGCATTCGGCTGCGGCGAGTTCGCGCAGGCCGTCGGCTTCCGCTTCGAAGGCATCGAGCGCCTCCGCCGGCCCGGTCTTCACGAATACGCGTGACGCCACACTCTCAGGCCGTGTGCAGGTCGACGAGGCGTTCCGCCTGACGACGCAGGGCCGGGCCGAAACCCGTTTCGTCATAGAGCGCATTGAGCCTGCCGAGGTCCGGGCGCCGCGGCCGGAGCCAGGATTCGGGTTCCGCGATCGGCGCGTCGCAGGCAAGGCCAGTCAGCCGGCGCGCGAGCAGCGCCGCCTCGCGATGCAACGCGAGCTTCGCGGCCAGCGTCTTCGCGCCGCGCAACGGCAGCTCGTGGATGCGGTCGAGGTTCGCATAGATGTCGTCAAGCGTGGCGAAGGCCGCGAGCAGCGCGCCGGCGGTTTTCTTGCCGACGCCGGGCACGCCCGGGATGTTGTCGACCGAGTCGCCCGCGAGCGCAAGGAAGTCCGCGATCTGTTCGGGGCGCACGCCGAAGTTGGCCGGGATGTGTGCGTAACCGAGCTTGCCCTTGCCGGCGAAGTCCCAGAAGAAATCGACCTCGGTGAGCAGCTGCGCGAGATCCTTGTCGCGGCTCACGATCGTCGACGGCCGGCCGAGCGCGCGTCCGTGAAAGACCAGCGTGCCGATGAGGTCGTCGGCTTCGTAGCGCGGATCGGAGCACACCATGAGGCCGAGCGCCTGCGCGAAGCGCCGGCACTGCGCGAACTGGCGCTTCAATTCCTCTGGCGCGGGCTCGCGATTGGCCTTGTAGGCGGGGTAGATTGCGTTGCGGAACGAGGTCGACAGCGACTCGTCGAAGGCGACCGCGATGTGCGCGGGCCGCACCTGTTCCATGAAGTCGCCCAGGAAGCGGCAGAAACCGTAGGTCGCGTTCACCGGGTGACCGTCGCCGTCGACCATGTCGTCGGGCATGGAGTAATAGGCGCGGAAGACGTAAACGCTGGCGTCGATCAAAAATTGCATCGGGGAAGTATAGCGGCAGTTGGAGCGCGCCGCGGGCGCGGCCGTCGGAAACCGCTGGAGCGCCTCACAGGCGCGACCGTTCTCAAGGTCGCGCGCATGAATGGTCGCGCCCGTGGGGCGCGCTCCAACGGTTTCAGGGTGCGGCGAAGAACGTCAGATCGAAGAGCTTGGTGCCATCGACGTCCGCCAGCGTGGCGCGGAACCCGCCGTCGTACGAGCTGTTAACGTTTTTTCCTATTTTGTGCCGAAAGCCGAGCAGCGCGAATGCATCGTCGCTGAAGCCCGGCACCGGACCGACGTAAGCAGCGTTCTCCGGCCGGTAAGAGCTGCCCGTGAACACGTAGTAGTCGATGACACCTGTGGCAAGATCGCGGGTCTCGGCCTTCACCGGTTCGGCGCCGGTCTCTTCGCCGTACACGGCGTACTGCGGCGCGCCATTGCCGTTGATGTCCGGCAGTTCCAGCATCGCGACCGGCGTGAGATTCGCGGCTGAAGCGGATCCGCTGTTGAGCCGACGTCGCGAGTTCGATGCGCAGCACGTCGACATCGTTTGAGTCGGCGGCGTAGCGCAGCACTGAGAGACCATCCACGCCCGCGCCGGTCACCGCCAGCTGCATCGGCTCCCGGTCGTTGCCGAGCCAGAGGTTCTCGAGCAGGTTGCCGTTGCCACCGCGGATCTCGACCTTGTGCGGTTCACCGGCCACGCGATTGCGGGCAAGCAACGCATAGCGTCGCGCACCGTTGCCGGCCGCGTCCGGCAACGCGGCCACGTCGACCGGGTCGAAGCCGGGTTGGTAGAAATTCGACGCCAGCAGGATTCCGCTCTCGAGGTTGTAGATGCGCAGCAACAGCTGGTCGTTGTTGCGGTTGCGGGCCACGACGGCCAGCCGCGGCGGGGTGCCGTCGCGTTGCTCGACCGTGGCCAGCAGCGGCTCGAGATGTGAGCCGAGCTTGATCGTCGAGACCAGGCTGCCGTCCAGGCTGTCGCGGACCTCCGCCAGCGCCGGCCGCCGGCTCATCACCACCAGTTCCTCGTAGCCGTTGCCGTTCAGGTCGGCGACCATGTCGAAACTGACAGGCTTCAGGCCTTCGCTGAACTCGAACCGGTACTCCAGGCTGCCAAGCGCGGCGTCGCGGATGCCCACACGCACCGGCCCCGCGCCGTAGTCGTGATGCAGTACGGCGAGTCGTGGCGGCATCGCCGGCGTGGCACCCGCCAGCGACAACAAGGTCGGGCGAACCAGGGGCTTGTCTGAATAACGGGCAGTGTAGGCGACGGTGTAGGCGCCCGAGTCAGTGTAGTCGGCCGTTTCATACTGAAAGCCAGCGGCATAGACCGCACCATCCCGCGTGGCCAGGTGATACAGGTAGGGCCAGTGTCCCGGATACTCGACGACCTCGCGGATCGACCCGTCGAGTTCGAAATGCACCAAGGCACTGCCGGAAATCAAGCCCACTTCAGGGGTGTCGTATGGCCATTTGAACCTTGCCGTAACGAACACACCCTCGTCCGAGGCCGCGATCGCGCCGCCGCCTGTCAGACCGTCCCGCTCGGGATCAAAAGTGTATCGCCAGATTTCCTCGCCCGCGACGCTGAACTTCGCGAGCACTCCATACCCGAGCAAATACAGGAAGCCGTCGTGGTAGCTCATCCCAACGATGCCACCACTAATCAGCAAGCTGCCAAGCCACGCGCCGTCGCTCGCCCGGATGATTTTCACATCGTCATTGTTGCCCTTGACGTACAGGCGATTTTCGCCAAGCTCGATAAACTGTTTGTAGCCGGGGTCACCGGACCCTTCGCTCATGACACGCGTCCAGAGCGTCTCGCCGGTGTTGCTCAGGCGATGAACGACCATTCGATAAGAGGGGCGCTTGCCACCGACGACATAGACCCCGGTGTCATCCGCGACCGAGTCGGTGGCCACCTGCGGGCGCTGCAAATCGCGCCTGGTCCATAGCGTGTCGCCGTCGTGGGAATACAACCTGACGAAGCCGCAACAACCTCCACCTACGACATCGGGATCGCCCGATTCTCCGGCAACGAATACGCCGGCGGCATTGACGGCGAGCGTGTTGGCTTGCGTGCGCCGGTGGCCATCGAAGCTGAATATCCGGCGCCACAGGAGCTTGCCGTCCTCGTTGCTGTACTTGGACAGCAGAGCAGGACAATTCGGGGTAATCGACGGCGGTACTCTCATGCATTCCGTATAGCCGACGGAATAGGTCCCGTACTCGCTCGGCGCGACCTGGAACACCACCGTTCTCACCGGCGGCCGATTACTACCATCCTCCGGGCTTTCGATGCGATCGAACCATTCGTAGCTCTGGCCGAGCCCGGTCAGCGGGACCAGCAGCAGCAACAAGACGAGGGAACACGGGCTGCGATTCATCACAGTTCTCCAATGCACAGCGCCGAGGGGTCGGCGAGAACGCTCTTACTGAGACTAGATCGCGTACAAGCAATTACGCCATACGTAGAAGTCACAACAGCGGTCGCGCCTACGAGGCGCTCCAACGGTACTGGTCTGGTGCGGAAGATCGGTCGCGCCTGTTGGAGCGCGCCATGCGCGCGACAGCCCGCGAAAGAATAGTCGCGCCTATGAGGCGCTCCAACGATTTCGGACGGTCGCGCCCGCGGGGCGCTCCAACAGCTACGAAGCAAGCTCCGCCATGCGGCCACGGGTCCCACGCACCAGGCGTTCGAGCCGGTTCAGCAACTGCGCGGCATCCTCGAGCGCCTGCTGCGCCCGGCGCACCGGGTCCGCGGCACTGGTAGCTGGCGCCGCCGTGCTTATGGCCGGATCGACGGCGGCCAGCAGCTGCCGGATCGCCGACTGCAGGTGTTCGTTGCGCCCGGTCTCCGCGTCGAACTCGCGGCTGATCTCGCGCTGCCGGCGCGCATCGGATCCCTTGCGTGCATCCGCTTCGACGAGCATCGCGAGCTGTTCGCAGCTCGCGATCAGGGTCCGATCCTTGCTTGCCGCGCTGCCGAGCAGATCCCAGGCGCCCCGCAACTTGCCGATCTCCGCTAGCCGGCCGGGCTCGCGCCGGCCCGCCAGTTCGAGGTCGAGCGCCAGCCGGCGCCCGAGCAGGCTCGCAAACTCCGCGAGTTCGCGCTCCAGACGGTTCGTGGCGCCGCGATGTTCCGCGAGGTTGGCGTCGATCTGCGCGACCGAACCGACCTTCAGCTTGCGGCGGTAGGCGGTTGGTTCGACGGCTACGCCGAGCTTGCTCCAGAAGAGCGCGTGCGCGTAACAGGAGATGTATTCCCGGTGCAGGCGCAGTTGCTCGCGGCGCTCGATGTTCTCCTTCCTGCCGAGTTCCACCTGGTCGCAAAGCTGGTCCCGTTCCGTTGCAAGCTCGGCGTCCGTACGTTGCGCAAACGGACGCGGCTCCGGGCAATGCATCCATACGCCCAGGTCGGTAAGGCCGTCGAAGTATTCCTCGGCCGCCTGGGTCGCGCGCTCGAGCTGCTGCACTTCCGCCTCGACCGACGCAACCGGCACGAGGTCGGAGGGCTGCACGTCGAACCCCAGTGCGCGGTACCACTGCAACGTGGTTACCTTGCTAAGGCGCTCGAGTTCGCGCAGCAAGCCTTGCGCGCTGCCTTCGAAATCGAAGCGCGACGCCGCATTCGCCTGGCGCGCGGCACGAATGCGTTCCTGGTCCGCAGGATGCGTATCGAACACGCTCGTGTTCATCTCTTCGATGCCGGCAAGAATGCGCTTGCAATCCTGGTCGGTGAATTGCGCCGCGCGCCGCGCAAACATGCACGGCAGGTTGTCGGCCATCGTCCCCGCGGCAAGTGCCCCGCCGATTTCATCGAGCACACGCGCCTGCGCCGCGCCGAGCAGGCGCATCGCCTTCGCGGTGTGTTCGTAGTGCTCACTGCCGACGAGCGCAATCTCATAGCGGTCGGCGTCGAACTCCATCTGGCGGGAGAACGACATGCTGATGACGCCTGCCGCCTGCGCCAGTGACGCGAGCAGCAGGCGGCACAGGAAACTGCCGAGCTGTGCCAGTGCACTCGCCAAGCCGAATAGCGCGAAGTCGCGCTCGCCCAGCCGTTCGACGAACTCGTCCCAGCGGTCGCGCTCGTGCACCTGGCGGTAGAACCAGTGATTGATACCGAACACCATCCGCGACGCGCGCATCCCGTAACGCTGCGAGAAGTGCCCCAGTTCGTGCGCGAGCACACCGGTGAGCGAGCGGACGTCGCAGCCCCAGAACAGCGGCAGACCGATGGTGAGGGTCAGGTCGCGGGACAACACGCCCTTGCTCAGGCTGGCGGACGCGTTGACGTTCGCATCCACCAGGATCTCGCAGGGCATCGGCGCGCCCGTCGCTTCGGCGATCTTCTCGACCAGCGCATGAAGCACCGGTTCACGAACCGGATCGAGACCCACCGCTTGCAGTCCGCGCTCGCGGCGCGCGAAGAACGGCCGGAACAGGAATGCCGTGATGAGAAAAGCGGCAAGGCAGACAGCGCCAAAAATGACCACGGAGATATACCCGGGCCGCAAGGCGCTGAAGAACAGATCCCTGCCAGGCATCGCCAGCCAGTAAGTACCGAACAGGCTCGCGAGCGCGATGGCGCCATAAAATGCAGGCAGTAGCAGCATCAACGCGGCGACGCCGACCAAACGCTTCTTGTAGGCAGCGGACACCGGCGCCATGGTGAGCGGCCCGGGAAACGCCGCTTCGATTGCCGCCACGGCATATGTCTTCCCACTTTTTGCTCTTGCCGCCGCAGCACGCCCCGCGATGACACCGCGGTCGCGCTCGTCGTCGGGTGCTGGTGCTTCGTCCGCCGCGGGTTCGCGTGCTGCCGGCGCAGCCGGTTCCGGCGCCGGCGCTTCCTCGACGAGACGCAGTTCGCCTGCGCGGACGGGCAGGCGCTCGAGCTTGGTCCGCATGCCGATACCGGAGAGCGCCACCTGGACTTTCTGCGCTTGTGGCAGCGCCAGCTTCTGCTTCAGGACGATGCGAGCTTGCGTGAACACCGTGTTGGCGGCTTCCTCGCCGAAACGAATGCCGAATGCGGCACGCACATCCGCCGCGACAAACCCGTCCAAGAGCCGCCCTTCGAATACGACCTGGTATTCGAATGATTCCCGTGTCTCAGCCATGCGCGAAATTTACAGGCGGGAAACCGGCGATTCCGCGTGTCGATTCTCATTTTTCGGAGCGTGCATCGGCTCCTGCTTATGTCGTGTTGTTGAAGAAGAGCCGCGCTGTTGGAGCGCACTGTTGGAGCGCGCCATGCGCGCGACTGAGCGGGGGAAACGTGCGAAACTTGCGCGCATGGCAACGACGGCACCACGGCCCGCCTCTCTGCCGATCGACGGGCCCTTCCGGCTGCTCGCCGATTCCCTGCCGCAACTCGTCTGGGTCTCCGGGCCCGACGGTGGCTGCGAGTTCGTCAATCGTTGCTGGATCGAGTACACCGGCGTTTCGGCACGGCAAGCCGCGGGATTCGGCTGGCAGCCGGTCGTGCATCCGGACGATGTCGCCACGGTGCTGGCTAAATGGGACGAAGCCGTCGCCGGCGGCGAGGCCGGCGAGTTCGAGGAGCGCATCCGCCGCCACGATGGCGTCTACCGCTGGTTCCTGGTGCGCTTCGTCCCCTACCGCGATGCAAAAGGCGCCATCCTGAGCTGGTTCGGCACGGCAACCGACATCGACGAGCAAAAACGCGCGGGCGATGCGGAACGGCGGATGTCCGAAGAGCGCTATCGCCGGCTCGTCGAGACCGCGCACGACGGTATCGGCGAGATCGACCTCGACGGCAAGCTCGTGTACATCAACGACCGCATGGCGGCGATGCTCGGTTACACGCGCGAGGAGATGCTCGGCCGGCTGCTGTTCGATTTCAGTTTTCCCGAGGATCACGCTGCCGCACGTGAGCACATCGACCAGCGCGCCCGCGGACTCCGGCGCAGCTTCGACTGGCGCTGGCGGCACAGGAACGGCTCCGAGGTGTGGGTGCTGGCCAGCGCCGCCCCGCTGCACGACGCGACCGGGCGTCCGGTGGGAGCGGTCGGCATCTTCAGCGACCGGACCGCGCGCCGGGCCGCCGTCGAGCGCTTGCGCGCCTCCGAAGAGCGCTTCCGCACCTCGGTGGAATCCTTGCTCGACTGTTTCGCCATCCTGACGGCCGAGCGGGACACCGAGGGCAACATCGCCGACTTTCGCATCGAGTACGTCAACGACGCGGGCTGCGAGAACAACCGTTTGTCGCGCGAGGAACAGGTCGGCCGGGGGCTCCTCGAGCTGTTTCCTGCATACCGGGAGAGCGCACTCTTCGACGTCTACCGGCGCGTCGTGGAGACCGGGGACCCCGCCGCGCTGGATGCGGAGTACTTCCTCGACGAGCACGACGGCAAACGCGTCGCTCGCTGGTACGACATCCGCACCAACCGGCTCGGCGACGGGCTCGCGATCGCCTGGCGCGACGTGACCGAGCGCCGGCAGCTCGAATTGGCGTTCCGGGAACTGGCGAACACTTCACCGGCAATTCTCTGGGAAACGGATGCCTCCGGCGCCTGCACGTTCATGAGCCGCGGCTGGACGGAATTCACGGGCCGGACCATCGACCAGGGCCTGGGTTACGGCTGGACGGACGCCGTGCATCGTGAGGACCGCGAGCCGCTGCTCGGCGCTTTCCTCGCCGCCAACGCCGCCGAGATGCCGTTCGAACTCGAGTGCCGGCTCGAGCGGCCCGCCGGCGGTTACCACTGGGCAACTGCCGCCGGCCGGCCGCGCTTCGACGACGACGGCACTTACCAAGGCTATTCCGGTTCGATCTTCAACATCGACGACCACAAGCGCGTGGAGGAAGCGCTGCGCGAGAGCGAGCAGCGCATGCGCCTCGCGGCCGACGTGGCGCGGGTCGGCACCTTCGAATGGAACATCCAGACCAACACCAACGTGTGGACCCCGGAGATGGAGGCGATCTACGGGCTGCCGGCCGGGAGCTTCACCGGCACCTACGAGGCCTGGCGGGAACTCGTGCATCCCGACGATCTCGAGGAGGCCGAGCGCCGGGTGCAGGAATCTGTTGAGGCCGGCGGGTTCGGTGGCGAATGGCGGATCATTCGCCCGGACGGCAGCGTGCGCTGGGTGGAGGCGCGCGGCTGGGTCTATCACGACGAGGCCGGCGAGCCGCTGCGCATGATCGGCGTCAACTTCGACATTACGGACCGGAAACTCGCGGACGAGGCCTTGCGCGAAGCCTCCGCGCGCAAGGACGCCTTCCTCGCGGTGCTGGCGCACGAACTGCGCAATCCACTAGGGCCGGTTCGCAACGCCGCCGGCATACTTGCGCGCGTCGGCCCGGAGGACGTGGCGGCGTTCCGCCAGGCGACCCAGGTCATCGATCGGCAGGTGTCGCACATGGCGCGGCTCACAGACGATTTGCTCGACGTATCGCGCATTGCCCGTGGCAAAGTGCGCCTGCGTGAAGAGGCGCTCGACGTCGCCGAGATCGTTTGGCAGACGACGGAAGACTACCGGCCGACGCTGGAGACGGACTCGGGCCTTGCGCTGACCTTGTCGGTGCCCGGCGAGCCCGTCTGGGTCAAGGGCGATGCGGTGCGCCTTGCGCAGGCGGTCGGCAACCTCCTGCACAACGCCGGGAAGTTCACCGATGCCGGCGGGCGGGTCGAGGTCGGGCTCGCCGCGACCGCGAAGGAAGCCGTGGTGACGGTCCGCGACGACGGCCGCGGCATGAGTGCAGAGATGCAGGCGCGGCTGTTCGAACCGTTCAGCCAGGCGGATGAAAGCCTCGACCGCAGCACCGGCGGCCTGGGCCTCGGACTCGCGCTCGTGAAAGGCCTGCTCGAACTGCACGAGGGATCGGTAAGTGCGTACAGCGCCGGACCGGGGCATGGTTCGGTCTTCACCATGACGCTGCCGCTGGCCGCGGCGCCGGCCGACGCCGCGGCTCCATCGGCGCCCGCGGACACCCGGCAGGCGGGCTTGACGATACTCGTCATCGAGGACAACGCCGATGCGGCAGTGAGCCTGAAGACCCTGCTCGAGCTCGACAGCCATGTCGTCCACATCGCATTCGACGGTGCGTCGGGCATCGCGGCCGCACGTGCGCAACGGCCGGACCTGGTGCTCTGCGACATCGGCCTGCCCGGCGGCATGAACGGCTACGAGGTGGCGCGACAGCTGCGCGAAGCGCCTGAGCTCGAGGGCATGACGCTGGTCGCCGTGACGGGCTACGGGCAGGAAGAGGACCGCCAGCGCAGTGCGCAAGCCGGCTTCGACCGGCATCTTCTGAAACCCATCGACTTCGGCGAGCTCGGCAAGCTGCTCAACGAGCTCGTCGCGTAGCACCCTGTTGGAGCGCCTGATAGGCCGACCCTACAGGCCGCGAAGGGCTAGACTCGGGATTACCGTGCGCAAACCGATTCAGCTAACCCTCGTCCTGCTCCTCTCCGGCTTCGTCCTGCGCGCGCTAACACCCGCGGGCTACATGCCGGGCTCGCTGGCCGACGGCACGGCTTTCGTCCTTTGCCCGAACAGCGCTCCGGGCGCGGGCCTTTTTCTACAACGCAACGACGATAGCGCACATCATCATCGGCACGGTGCGCCGGACGAGCCTCCGAGCGAAAGCCCCTGGGAGTTCTGTCCTTTTGGCGTCGCGTTCGCGCCGGCCGCACCCGCCCCCGAGCCGGTTCCCACGCTCGACCTGTCCGCCATCTTCGTCGCGGCCAGCGCACCCCCGGTCCTCCTGCGCTTTGCGTACGTCCGCGCCGTCCGGGCCCGCGGTCCGCCCTCACTCGCCTCGTAATCGCCTGACGCAGCCTGCGGCTGCTCAAAAAAACACCGCCCGCGCGTTCCCCCGCTGCTTTGCAGTCCGCGGAATGTGCGATCCCGATCGAGGCTCCAGCCAATGAATTGCCGAATTAGCAAGCGCACAGCGATGCTGTCGCTCCTCCTGGCCCTGCTTCGACCGCCGGGTTCGGCGGCCGCGGCGCCAGGCGCGGCTGCTCTGCCGGATGAGGGCGCAGCGCCCGCGACGATCGACACGATCGAGGTCACCGGCACGCAAACCAGTATCGATTCTGCCCGAGCGGAGGCGGCTGCCACGCCCGGCGGCGTCGACGTCATCGACATGGACGCGTTTCGCGAACGCAACGTTTCGAACCTCGCCGACGTGCTGCGCTATGCGCCCGGCGTCTGGTCGGCCAGCCACACCGGCGCCGATGACATCTTCTTTTCGAGCCGCGGCTCGAATCTCGATGCCACCAACTACGACATGAACGGCATCAAGCTGCTGCAGGACGGCCTGCCGGTCACGACGGCGGACGGCAACAATCACAATCGTATCGTCGACCCGCTTGCGGCGCGCCATGCCACGGTGGCACGCGGCGCCAATGCGATGGCGTATGGCGCCAGCACGCTCGGCGGCGCGATCAACTTCGAGTCCGTGACGGCACGCGACCTGCCCGGCGGTCCGTTGCGCTGAACGGCGGCAGCTTCGGCCAGGCCCGGTTGCGGCTGACGGGCGCTGGCGTGTTCAATGAGACTCTGGACGGACTCGTCACGCTCGAGGCAAAGAACTGGGACGGTTATCGCGAGCACAATGAGCAGGAACGGCTCGGCCTGTACGCGAACGGCGGCTGGCAGGTCTCGAACGACCTGGCGCTGCGGGGCTACCTCACCTGGATCTCGAACGACCAGGAATTGGCCGGCCCTTTGTCGCGCGAGCAAATGGACGAGGACCCCGAGCAGGCGGGCGCCGGTGCGGTCAGCGGCAACTACCAAATCGACGTGGATACGTTGCGGCTCGGCGGCAAACTCACCTGGCTGCTCGCCGGAGGTGCGCAGTTCGAAACCGGTTTGTCCTGGGAGGCGCAATCGCTCTACCACCCCATTGTCGATCGCATCATGGTCGATTTCGACGGAGCCGGTCCGATGGGGCCAGTCGAGGTTTTCAGTCTGCTCATCGACACGGATCACCAGGATGTAGGAGCCATGCTGCGCTACCGGCAAACTGCCGGTGATCATGAATTCACCGTCGGTGCGAACCTGGGCATCAACGAGGTCGACGGCGGCAACTACCGCAACCTGCACGGCGAGTCGAATGGCATCACGACGATCATCGACAACCACGCCACGGCGCTCGAAGTCTTCGTCATGGACCGCTGGCAGGTCGACGGCCGCTTGACGCTGACGGCCGCGCTGCAGGTTGTCGCGCGCCGGACGCGACGTGAAAACACTCAAACGTCAAATCGGGCGCGATAACCAACCCGTCGGACATCTATGCGGCCGTGAACCCGCGCATTGGCGCGATCTTCGACCTGACGGACGACGTCGCGCTGTACTCGAACCTTAGCCGTCTGTTCGAGCCGCCGACCAACTTCGAACTGCAGGACAAGCTTGCCGGCGACGACGCCACACTCGACGCGATGCACGGGACGGCCTTCGAAATCGGAACGCGCGGCGGAAAAACGTTCGGCACCAACGGCCGCTGGGGCTGGGACATTTCGCTTTACTACGCAGAAGTCCGGGACGAGATCTTGTCCGTCGACGACCCGTCCGCGCCCGGCACGAGTCTTGTGACGAACGTGGACGAGACGGTGCACACCGGCCTGGAGTTGCTGGTCGACGGGAACCTCAGCGTGGGCACGAGCGGCGCGTTGGAGCCGCTGCTGAGTTTCACCGCCAACCACTTCGAGTTCAGTGACGATCCGGTCTACGGGAACAACCGGCTGCCGGCCGCACCGGACTACGCACTGCGCGGCGAACTGATGTATCGAAGGGACGACGGCTGGTTCGCCGGCCCGACGTTCGAAGTGGTCGGCGTGCGATTCGCCGATTTCGCAAATGCCTATATCGTCGACGACTATGCGCTGCTCGGCTTGCGCGGTGGCTGGTCAGGCAACGGCTGGAACGTCTACGCGGATGTCGGCAATGTCCTCGACGAGGAGTACGTGGCCACTCACTACGTGCGCAACGTCGCGCCCGACGACGCTGCAGTCCTGTTCCCCGGCGCACCGAGGTCGGTGTTCATCGGCATCGAGTGGCGGTTCTGAAGCTCGCCCTGTTGGAGCGCGCGTTGGAGCGCGCCATGCGCGCGACCTTTCGTGGGAGACCGGTCGCGCCCATGGGGCGCTCCAACAGTCAACGTGCAGCTAGATGGCGTCGAAGACGTATTCGTGCTGCGAGTCGCGCATGATCAGCGTCTTTCCCTCACCGCCGCCGACGACGAATTCGAGTCCGCTGATGCCCGGCGCGAGGGTCATGAACGAGGTAGTGCCGTCCGGGTTCGTGCGTGAGCCGACCTCGCTCTGCCACTCGCCGAAATCGAAAGTCGTTGCGCCATCGGCGCGCGAAACCTCGATGTTGCCGAGCACGTCGTTTTCGTAACGGCTCGCCAGGGCGGCCGAGCTGACCTTTTCCGCGGGGACGGACAGGAGCTCGAAGTCCTTCGCGACGTTCGACTTGTAAGACTCGCTGTCGGCCCTGATCTCCGCGTCCGCCTCGTGTTTGCCGTCGAACAGCACCTCGAGCAGCTTGCGGCGGAAGCCGGAGCGGATCAGCCAGCCCGGGTCGCCGTTCGTGAGGACGACGGCGCCGACGCCGTGCTCCGGCAGCCACATCATGTCGCTGTGGTAGCCGATGAGGTCGCCGCCATGGTGCACCACGGGCGTGCCGTAATATTCGTCGACAATGAGGCCCATGCCGTAGTACTGGTCCTCGCTGACCGGCACCTGCGCTCTGCGCCTTTCGAGCAACGCGGGCTCGCCGATGTAGCGCTTGCCGTCAGGCAATTTGCCGAGCGCCAGCTCCATGGCGACGTATTTCAGCATGTCGTTGACGCTGCTCCAGGCAGCGCCGGCGGGACGCACGGGGATGGCCGCGTAATTGACGCCCATCACCGCGACCGCGGGCTCGCCGTCGACGTCGATGCTGTGCGGGCTTGCGTGGTTACTGTTCTTCAGTGCGGCGTCGTAATCGAAGGTCGTGGCCGACATGCCGAGCGGCCCGAAGACCCTGCTTTGCATCGCCTTGTCGTAGGCCTCGCCGAGTTCGTGCTCGGGATGCACGACGCGCGCGGCGACGTAGCCGCCGGCCGAGGCGAGCACATTCGAGTACTGGAACATCTCGCCGAAGCTCGACGTCGGCTGCATCGTCGCGAGCAGCTCCAGGGACGATGCCGGCGTGTAATTGCCGAACTCGAGTATCCATTCCAGGTCCTGGCGCGGCAGCCCGGTACAGGCGCAGACCAGGTGCTCGACCAGCACCTGCTTCGTCGTTTCTTCGTCGCCGAGCCTGAAGTCCGGCATGATGTGGGTGACGGGATCCTTCCAGCCGATCCGGCCCTCGTCCACCAGCTTCGCGAGCAAGAGCGTCGTCAGTCCCTTGGTGTTGGATGCGATCATGTACAGCGTATCGCCGTCCACCGTGTCCGGCCGGCCGAGTTCGCGCACGCCGAATCCGCCCGCGAACACGACCTCGCCGTCCTGGATCAGGCCGAGCGATGTGCCGGGCACGCCTGACACCTCGAGTCCGAGTTCGATGAACTTCTTGAGCTCCGCGATGCGTGCGGCATCGAGTTCGCGCGCCTCCCTGCCGGCGAAGGTTTCGCGCTCGTAGCCCTTCGGCAGCAGGCTCGCGAACATCAGGCCGATCGCGGCACTGCGCTTGTCCCCGACCTCATCCACCAGGTCGTAGATCCACACCGTCCAGCGGCCGTTGGCGAACATGGCGCCCGCAACGACACCACGTTTCTCGTTCGGCGACGTCTGGTACCGGAAGGTCTTCTGGCGCGACCAGCCGTTGTCGTCCGCCTGCTCGTCGACGAGCTTAAGCGGCCAGCGCGGCTCCTTGTACGCCTCCCACGCCTTCTCGACGGCGCTTTCGGCATCGGCGGCCTCGACGTCGACGAAGACGATGTGCGAGCCGCCCTCCGGCGGCGTCACGATCGTGGCCTGACCCTTGACGGATACCGACCAGCCGGCCGGCACCGTGAACGGGTTGCCGGCGACCGTCGCCGCCGGCGTGTCTTCGGTGACGGCCTTGTCGAGCGGAAACTCCGCAGCCGCGGTGGTCGAAATCAAGGCGGATGCACAAAGCGCTGCAACAAGGCGCACGAAAGCTTTCATGAGGCGATCCCCGTGCCAGTATGAGAAAGGAAAAGGATAACGCAGATTCCGCAGCCGCTCGCGAGCGGGATTCGTCGCATGGCATTTCGCCGACGGCTCCCAGTTCAAGGGCACAGCGCCGCGCATGAACGCGTGCAATGCACCGGGGCCCTCGAGGCCGTCTTTCACGGAGAGGCAAGCCGAAGTGCGCGTTCGGTGAAGATCGCTTTCTAGGCGGGCAGGCGAGATGTAGGCGGCGCCACGCGATTCCCAATCTGAGCCGCGTACCCGTCGCGCCCATGGGGCGCTCCAACGGTAATTTCCCCCGACTATCGCGCCCGTGGGGCGCTCCAACATCAATCGTGGAAATGCGTGTCGATGACGTCCTTGCCCGAGAACAGGTGGTCGGTCAGTCGTGCGTGCAGCGGGCTCGAGCGCGGGATGTGCGCTAGCAGGTATTGCATCTGGTCGGCGAGCACGCGCCGGCCCTTGAGATAGATGTATTCCGCGTAGGTCGGTGTGAACGGGACCGCGATCAGCTGCATGTGCGCCTGTTCCGGCGTGCGGCCGCCCTTGCAGTTGTTGCAGCGCCGGCAAGCGGTCGCCACGTTGTTCCAGGCGTCCGCGCCGCCATGCGACATCGGCGTGATGTGGTCGCGCGTCAGGTCCCGCGTCGGGAAACGCATCGCACAGTACAGGCAGATGTTCGCATCGCGCTTGAACAAGGTGCGGTTGTTGAGCGGCGGAACATACTTGTCGCGGTTCTTCGAAAGGCTCTGGCTGGTGCCGTGCGTGGCGATGATCGAATTCACGTCGACCTTGCTGCGGTGCCCATCGCAGGCGCTGAAACCGCCGAAGACCGTGTACAGGCGGGTGCCGCAATCGTAGGCGACCTGCTCGGCATGGTAGAGGCGTACTGCTTCCCGGTAGTCGATCCACTCCAGTGGCATACCGGCAACGTCAGTACGCAGCACCTGCTGCGCAATATCCGAAGCCATTCCAGCGAGCATACAAACACCCCGATTTTCGCCGTGCACAGCTTGCAATAATTGTGTTGCAAACCGGCGAAACAAAGTGTGCCCTAGTCCTTAAAAAAAGCAACTGGGGGAAAGGCTTATGTCGTGATTGAACTCCGGTACTGTAGGAGCGCCATGCGCGCGAATGAAACGGCATCACGCCCATGGGGCGCTCCTACAACGCTTTCAGCACCGCGTCGAGCATTTCCTTCGCGTCGCCGAACAACATGCGGGTGTTTTCCTTGAAGAACAGCGGGTTCTGGACGCCGGCGTAGCCGGTCGCCATGCTGCGTTTCAAGACGATGGTCGTCCCGCCTTTCCAGCATTCCAGCACCGGCATTCCGGCAATGGGGCTGTCCGGCACTTCCAGTGCGGACGGGTTGACGATGTCGTTCGCACCGATGACGACCGACACGTCGATGTCCGGGAACTCGTCGTTGATCTCGTCCATTTCGAACACGATGTCGTAGGGTACTCTAGCCTCGGCGAGCAGCACGTTCATGTGCCCGGGCATGCGACCGGCGACCGGGTGGATGCCGAAGCGCACGTTGATGCCCTTCTCGCGCAGTGATTTCGTGATTTCGTACACGACGTGCTGGGCCTGGGCGACGGCCATGCCGTAGCCGGGGATGATCATGACTTCCCTTGCATTGAGGAGGAGCGACGCGGCCTCGTGCGCATCGATCGGCACGACCTCGCCCTTCTCTTCGTCGCCGGCGGCCGCCAACGTGCCGCCGCCGGTGCCGAAGCCGCCCGCGATGACGCTCAGGAACCTGCGGTTCATCGCTCGGCACATGATGTAGGAGAGTATCGCGCCGCTCGAACCCACCAGGGCGCCCGTGACGATCAACAGGTCATTGGACAGCATGAATCCCGTGGCCGCGGCTGCCCAGCCCGAGTAGCTGTTCAACATCGACACGACGACCGGCATGTCGGCGCCGCCGATCGCCATCACCATGTGCACGCCGAAGGCCAACGCGACGATCGTCATCAGGATCAGCGCGCCCATTCCGCCGCCCGCCGCGGACCGGTTCACGAACAGGACGGCGAGCCAGATCGCGGCAACGAGCAGCGCGAGATTCAGCCAGTGTCGCCCCGGCAGCAGCAGCGGCTTGCCGCCGATGCGGCCAGAGAGTTTGCCGAAGGCGATTACGGAACCCGAGAAAGTCACGGCGCCAATCAGGATGCCGAGATAGGTCTCGACGCCGTGGATGGTCTGCTCGACGCCTGCGAAGTGCGTCGCCGGGTCCATGAAGTTGGCATAGCCGACGGCGACGGCCGCAAGGCCGACGAGGCTGTGCAGAATGGCGACGAGCTCGGGCATCTGCGTCATCTGCACGCGCCTCGACGCAACGATGCCGATGCTGCCGCCAATGAGCAGCGCGACGATCAGGAGCCCATAGTGCTGCGTGACGACGCCGAGAATGGTCGCACCGAGCGCGATCGCCATGCCCGTGATGCCATACCAGTTGCCACGCCGCGCGGTCTCCTGGTGCGAGAGACCGCCGAGCGCAAGGATGAAGAGTATCGTCGCCGCGATGTAGGAGACCGTTACGATGCCTGGACTCAACATGGCGGCCTTACCTGCGGAACATTTCGAGCATGCGCCGCGTGACGGCGAAGCCGCCTGCGATGTTGATGCTCGTGATGAGTACGGTCAGCGCGGCGATCCACATGATCAGCGCACTCGGGCTGCTGATCTGCAGGAGCGCACCGATGACGATGATCGAGGAGATCGCATTGGTGACGCTCATGAGCGGCGTATGCAGCGACGGACTCACGTTCCAGATCACCATGTAGCCGACGAAACAGGCGAGCACGAACACCGTGAAATGCGCCATGAACGAGGGTGGCGCGACGGCGCCGAGGCCGAACAGCGCCAGGCCGCCGCCGGCCAGCGCGGCGAGCGGCCCGAAGGGCGAAGGCTTCTTCGCCGCAGGCAGCGGCGCCGGCGCGGCCGCCGATTTTTTCGGCGCGGCGGACAGCTTCGGCGGGGGCGGTGGCCAGGTCGTCACGCCGTCCTTGCAGACCGTGGCGCCACGGATGACCTCGTCGTTCATGTCGACGACCGCGTTGCCGTCTTTGGCCGGCGTCAGATCGGTCAGCAGGTGGCGCAGGTTCGTGGCATAGAGCTGGCTCGCCTGCGCGGCGAGCCGGCTCGGCAGGTCCGTGTAGCCGATGATGGTCACGCCGTGCTCGACCACTACCCGGTCCTTCTGCGTCAGCTCGCAGTTGCCGCCCTGCTCGGCGGCGAGGTCGACGATGACGCTGCCGTTCTTCATCGAGCGCACCATGTCGGCGGTGATGAGCTTCGGCGCCGGTTTGCCCGGAATCAGCGCCGTCGTGATGATGATGTCGACGTCCTTCGCCTGCTCGGCGAACAACGCCATTTCCGCGCGGATGAACTCCTCGCTCATGACCTTCGCATAGCCGCCCTCGCCGGATCCGTCCTCGTCGGCGAAATCGAGCATCAGGAACTCGGCGTCCATGCTCTCGACCTGCTCGGCGACTTCCGGGCGCGTGTCGAAAGCGCGCACGATCGCACCCATGCTCTTCGCCGCGCCGATCGCGGCGAGGCCCGCGACGCCCGCGCCGATCACCAGCACCTTGGCCGGCGGCACCTTGCCCGCGGCGGTGATCTGGCCGGTGAAGAAACGGCCGAAATGCTGCGCGGCCTCGACGACGGCGCGATAGCCGCCGATGTTCGCCATCGAACTCAGCGCATCCGCTTTCTGCGCGCGCGAGATCCGCGGCACACTGTCCATTGCCATGACCGTGGCGCCGGTCTTCGTCAGCCTCGCGAGCAGCGCCGGGTTCTGTGCCGGCCACAGGAAGGAAATGAGTACCTGGTTTGCGCGCAGGCCGCCGGCCTCGCCGCTTTCCGGCGCACGGACCTTGAGGATGATGTCGGAATCCGCCCAGATCTCGCGGGCGCTGACGACTTCGCAGCCCGCGGCGCGGTAGGCCTCGTCGGTGTAGCTCGCGGTCTCGCCTGCGCCGGATTCGACCGCGACGGCATAGCCCAGTTTCTGCAGTTCCTTCGCAACGTCCGGCGTTGTTGCAACGCGCTTTTCACCGGGATAAATCTCTCTTGGTACACCGATTTTCATTCCTGCCCCTCCGGCACAAGGGGCGTACTCTATCCAAATTGCGCCTATTGCGCATGGCGTCGGAGAGTGAGCGCTGGGCGCGACCCACTTGACTCCGTGCCGCAGTCATCTAACGTGTCCCTCCACTGCACGGCGCCGCGTCCGCCTGACACCGGACGCCGGTGCGCATGCACCGACCGCCGCTTTAAAAACTGCGCACCGCCATTGACCTCCGAGCCGATCCTCAAAGTAGCCATCGCGGTACCCCTGTCGCGGCTCTTTGATTACCTGCCGCCGAAGAACGGCCCGCTGCCGGCGATCGGCGCGCGTGTGCGGGTCGCCTTCGGCAAGCGCCGGGTCACCGGGCTGGTGCTCGGGCTGGCGGCGGAGTCCGGCATCGAGCACAGCCGGCTGAAACGCTGCGAGGCGCTGCTCGACGATACCCCGCTCGTCGACGAGGAACTGCTCTGGCTCCTGCGCTTCACGAGCGACTACTACCACCATCCGCTCGGTGAGGTGGTGGCGGCGGCGCTGCCCGCGCTCCTGCGGCAGGGCCAGGCCCTGTACCCGGTGCGCGAAGCGTTCGCGGCGACGGCTGCCGGCGCCGCGGCGGACCTCGACGCACTCGCCCGGCGCGCGCCGCAGCAGGCGGCCTTGCTCGAGCTCCTCTGTGACGCGGGCAACCCCGGGCTCGATGCCGTGGCGCTCGACGAAACCCGGCCGAACTGGCGGCGGGCGGCGGTGGCGCTCATCGGGAAGGGCCTCGCGCTACGTTTCGAAGCCCGCGCGGACGAGGGCGAACGCGCCGTCGCGACGGACACTGCGCCGGCGCCGGACCTGACCGAAGCCCAGCAGAAGGCGCTCGCGGCAATTCGCGCTTCCGACGGTTACGGCGCGTTCCTGCTCGATGGCGTTACGGGCAGCGGCAAGACCGAGGTGTATCTCCGGCTGATCGCGGAGGTCATTGCGTCGGGCCGACAGGCGCTGGTACTGGTACCTGAAATCGGTCTGACGCCGCAGCTCGTCGGCCGCTTTCGCGCGCGGCTCGGCATCGACCCGGCGCTGCTGCATTCCGGTTTGACGGACGGCGAACGACTCGCCGCCTGGCGTCGTGCCCGTGCGGGCGATGCCCCGCTCGTGGTCGGCACGCGCTCCGCCGTGTTCACGCCGCTCGCCGCGCCCGCCCTGATCGTCGTCGACGAGGAACACGACCCGTCCTTCAAACAGCAGGAGGGCTTGCGCTACTCAGCGAGGGACCTCGCCATCGCCCGTGCCAGCCGCGCCGGCATACCCGTCGTGCTCGGCTCCGCGACGCCGACGCTCGAGATGCAGAAACATTGTCTCGACGACAACTACACGCGCCTCCGGCTGCCCGAACGGGCGGGCGGCGCTGAAACGCCCGCGATGCGCATCGTCGACACCAGCCGCTACCCGGCGGACGAGGGCCTGAGCGAGCCGGTGCGCGCCGCGATCGAGCGGCAGCTGGCAGACGGCGGGCAGGTGCTGTTGTTCCTGAACCGGCGAGGCTTCGCGCCGACGCTCATCTGCACGGCCTGCGGCCATGTTGCCGGCTGTCGGCGTTGCGATGCGCGACTCACCGTGCACGCTAAAGCCGGCGAACTGCGTTGCCATCACTGCGGCGCGAACCGGCCGCTCGACATCGCCTGCGAGGAATGCGCGGCGCCCGTCCGGCCGCTCGGCGCCGGCACGGAACGTCTCGAGGACGCACTCGCGCGCTCGTTCCCGGGCCGCAAGGTCACGCGCATCGACAGCGACAGCACGGCGCGGAAGGGCGCGATGGACGAAGCGCTCGCCGCCGCGACCGCCGGCACGGCCGACATCCTGGTCGGCACGCAAATGCTGTCGAAGGGCCATCATTTCCCGAGACTCACGCTGGTCGCGGTCGTCAACGCGGACCAGGGGCTGTTCGGCACCGACTTCCGCAGCGACGAGCGGCTCGCGCAATCGATCGTGCAGGTGGCCGGCCGCGCCGGCCGCGAAAAAATGCGCGGCGAGGTCCTGATCCAGACCGCGTTCCCGAACCACCCGTTCTGGCGGCGCCTGATCGCGCAAGGCTACGCGGGTGTCTCGGCCGAAGCCCTGGCCGAGCGCGCCGCGACGCGCTGGCCGCCGTATTCGTGGCTTGCGCTGCTCAGGGCCTCGGCGCACCGGCGTGGGGATGCGCACGAATTTCTCGAAGCGGCCCGGCTGCACGCACAACGGGCCGGCGGCCGCGACGTGCGCGTGCTCGGACCGGTCGACGCGGCGATGGCCCGCAAAGCCGGCCGCTACCGGGCCCGGCTCCTGCTGCAGAGCGAGCAGCGACAGGCGCTGCACGCGCTGCTGCGCGAACTCAGACCGCTGCTCGAAAGCCTGCCGGCGGCCCGCAAGGTACGCTGGTCCGTGGACGTCGACCCCCTCGACCTCTATTAGGGTGGCTTTACCTTAATTGCAAAACTCGGGTGGGCGTCACCTTGGTTCATTTGCAATTAAGGTAAAGCCACCCTAATTGGTGAATTCTCGTAGAATCGCGGCTCGCCGACGGTGCAGTTCCTGTTTCCCGATTCCCGCCACCCATGAAGACCCTCGTAGCCAGACTCGTTTCCGACGCGCTCGCGTCCGACGCCCGCCTTGCGAGGGCTGCCGCCGAGCTCGACGTCGCGGCCAGCATCGAGCGTACGCGCGATGCGACCCACGGCGACTTTGCCTCGAACGTCGCGATGCGGCTTGCGAAGCCCTTGCGCCGCAATCCGCGGGAGCTGGCCGGTACCATCGTCGCCGCACTGGCCGATCATGCATCCATTGACAAGGTGGACATCGCCGGCCCCGGCTTCATCAACTTCCACCTGAGCCCGGCCGCATTCCACGCGGAGATCGCGACGATCCTCGAACGGAATACGGACTACGGCCGCCAGCCCGCACGCGCGCACCCGAAAGTCCTGCTCGAATTCGTGTCCGCGAACCCAACCGGCCCGCTGCACGTCGGGCACGGCCGGCACGCCGCCTACGGCGCCACGGTGGGCAACCTGCTCGAGGCCGCCGGCTACCCGGTGCGGCGCGAGTACTACGTGAACGACGCCGGCCGGCAGATGGACATCTTGGGCGCGAGCGTGTGGCTCCGGCGCATCGAGAGCGCCGGCATCGCCGTGCCCTTTCCGCAGGGCGGTTACCGCGGCGCCTACATTCGCGAAATCGCCGCCGCGATCGACATGCGCGGCGTCCCTGACGTGACCACGGCCGACGTGAACGCCGGACTCCCCGCGGACGCGCCGGCCGGCGAAAAGGAGGAATACGTCGAAGCCATCATCGCGACGGCGAAGTCCCTGCTCGGCGAAGACGGCTTCGACCGCGTTCGCCAGCAGGCGCTCGACTCCATCCTCGACGACATCAAGGACGACCTGGCCGAATTCGGCGTCGTCTACGACAACTGGTACTCGGAGCAGAGCCTCACGAGGACGGGCCGCATCGACGATGCGCTCGATGTCCTGCGCGCGCGCGGCATCCTGTACGAAAAGGACGGCGCCACCTGGTTTCCCTCGACGCGCTTCGGCGACGAGAAGGACCGCGTCGTCGTCCGCGAGAACGGCATCAAGACCTACTTCGCGTCGGACATCGCTTACCACTTCGACAAGCGCGAGCGCGGCTTCGAGCATTTGATCGACATCCTGGGCGCCGACCACCACGGCTACGTCACGCGGGTGCGCGCCGGGCTCGCGGCCATGGGTTACGAAGCCTCGGACCTCGAGGTCGAGCTGGTGCAGTTCGTGACGCTGTATCGAAGCGGCCAGAAGATGCAGATGTCGACGAGGAGCGGCGAGTTCGACACGCTGCGCGACCTGCGCAATGAGGTCGGCAACGACGCCGCGCGCTTCTACTACGTGTCGCGCTCGAACGACCAGCACCTGGATTTCGACCTGGACGTCGCCAAGTCGCAGTCGAACGACAATCCGGTGTTCTACATCCAGTACGCGCACGCACGTATCGCGAGCGTATTCCGGCAGCTCGCCGAGAAAGGCCTTCGCTCAGACCGCGCGAACGGGCTCGTCAAGCTTGCTGCGCTCACGGAGTCGCAGGTGCGGCCACTTATGACCTCGCTCAGCCGTTATCCGGAAGTGCTCGAGCTGGCCGCCGAGAACCGCGCGCCGCAGCATCTCGTGCATTTCCTGCGCGAGCTGGCGAACGATTTCCACAGCTGGTACAACGCCGAGGTGTTTCTCGTCGACGACGCCGACCTGCGCGATGCGCGCCTCACCCTGTGCGACGCGACGCGGATCGTCATCGCGAACGGCCTCGCGATCATCGGCGTGTCCGCGCCGGAATCCATGTAGTGGCGCAGTACCGTCGCAGGAGCCGGCGTTCCGCGAGAGCGGGCGACTATCCCGGCTGGGCTTACGGCCTGTTCGGCCTGGCGATCGGTTTGTCCGTCGCGGCGGCGGTGTGGTTCAGCGACCGGCGTGCGGCACCCGACACGAGCGCGGCTGCCCGCGAGCCGGCGAGCATGGAAAGCCCGCTCGACGACAACGGCGAGGCGGCAGCCGACGAGCCGGCTGCGGCCGGCGAAGAACCGAAGAAGAGCCGCTTCGATTTCTACGAAATGCTCCCGGCCTTCGAGGTCGAGGTGACCGAGGAGGAAGCGAGCCCGGCGCCCGGCACACCGGAACCGCAGGCCGTCGTCGAACCGGGCGTGTACGTACTGCAAGCCGGTTCCTTCACGCGCTATGCCGATGCGGATCGCCGGCGCGCCGAACTGGCACTGCAGGGCATCGAGTCGAACATCCAGAAAGTGACGATCGGCGACAAGACCTATCACCGCGTGAACGTCGGCCCGACCGATGACCTCGACGAGCTGAACCTGCTGCGCAGCCGTTTGCGCGCCGCCCAGATCGACGTGCTGCGCATCCGCATGAGCGACTGACGTGGCACGTTGGAGCGCCCCATGGGCGCGATCCAGTCGTCAGGCAGCCGAGCTCCGGGGCTCTTCTCCCTCATGGCTCGGCTCGCTGTCGCTCGCCTGCGCTTTACTTCGGTCGAAGAGTCCTCCTCGCCCGGCTGCCTCAATCCTTCGCGACAGGATTACAAGTCGGTCTCGCCCATGGGGCGCTCCAACTGCTATCTGGTTCTTGCTCTCCGCAAGCATCGCTGCCGCGCAGGAACCCGTCATCGACGAAGCGCCGACGCTCACGGTCGCAGCCGTCGGCGACATGATGCTCGGCACGGAGTACCCGGACGATCGCCTGCCCGGAGACGACGCCGCCGGCTACCTGGCGGCGGTGACACCCTGGATCGAATCCGCCGACATCGCCATCGGCAACCTCGAAGGCGTGCTGGCCGATGGCGGTGAACCCGGCAAGAAATGTTCGAACCCGGCTGCGTGCTTCCGCTTCCGCATGCCGACGCGCTATGCGCAACGTTTCGTCGACGCGGGCTTCGACGTGCTGAGCGTGGCCAACAACCACGCGCGCGATTTCGGCGAGGAGGGCCGCACGACAACCCTGCGCACTCTCGCCGCCGCGGGCATCCTCGCCAGCGGCCGGGTCGGTACATACTCGACACTCGAGTCGCAGGGCATGCGCGTCGCCGTCATCAACTACGCGGTGACGAAGAATTCCAACATGCTGCTCGACTACCTGTTCGCCGAGCGCACGATCACGGAACTCGCGGCGAATCACGACATCGTCATCGTCACCTTTCACGGCGGCGCGGAAGGCGCGCAATACACGAACGTGACCTTCGGCGAGGAGACGTATTTCGACGAGCCGCGCGGCGACGTCGTGCGATTCGCCCGCCTGGCCGTGGACGCCGGCGCGGACCTCGTGCTGGGCCACGGGCCGCACGTCGTGCGCGCCATGGAGCGCTACAACGATCGGCTGATCGCCTACAGCCTCGGCAACTTCGCGACCCATACCGGCATCGGTATCGACGGCATCAAGGGTGTTGCGCCTATCCTGCGCGCACGGCTCGACCGTGATGGACGCTTCCTCGACGGCGAGATCGTGTCCACGGTGCAGCGCCGCCCCGACGGCGTGCAGCCCGATCGCAGCGGTCGCGCGCGCTACCTGATCGAGACGCTCAGCAAGGACGACTTCGGCGCGCCGGGACTGGAGTTCCGGGCCGACGGCAGCCTGCTGCCCTCCGCGCGGCCGCCGATTGAACGCCGCAGGGATTTCGGGCCGGACGACGACCCCGGCGAGAACGGCCCGAAGCCCTGCGACGAGGGCTGGTTCTGGCTGGTCGACTCGACCGTCAAGCGGCCGGACGAAGCCGCCATCGGTCCCGAACCGGGCACGCCGGCCTGGCAGGAAGTGGTCATGCAGCGGCTGGGCGCCACGGATGCCGCGGCCACCGAACCCGCCGACCCGCTGTGGTGCGAGATGATCGACCGGCGCGTGTTCGGCGACGCGAACTGAGCGGCTGGCAGCTGCTACCCGTTACCGAACGGCAGCCGGGCGAGGAGGACTCTTCGACCGAAGTAAAGCGCAGGCGAGCGATAGCGAGCCGAGCCATGAGGGAGAAGAGCCTCGGAGCGCGGTTGCCCTGTTACCCGGTCGCGCGCATGGCGCGCTCCAACAGGCGCGATCCGTAGCCAATGGCAGCCGGGCGAGGAGGACTCTTCGACCGAAGTAAAGCGCAGGCGAGCTAAGCGAGCCGAGCCATGAGGGAGAAGAGCCTCGGAGCACGGCTGCCCTGTGAGGCGCTCCTACTCGGAATCGCGCAGGCGATATCCGACGCCCTGCTCGGTCACGATGTAGCGCGGGTCGGCGGGATCGTCTTCGAGTTTCTGGCGGAGCCCGCTCACGAGCACCCGCAGGTGGTGCGTCTCGCGCACGAAATCCGGGCCCCACAGCGCCGTCAGCAATTGCTGGTGTGTCAGCACACTGCCGGCGCCGCGTGCGAGCAGGCGCAGGAGTTCGTACTCCTTGCGCGTCAGGTGCACGGCCGTCCCGTCGAGGCTGACTTCGCGCCGGGCCAGGTCGATGCAGAGCCCCGCCCGTTCGTACACGGCCCTGTCCGTCCGTTCGGGTTCGCGCGAGCGCAGCAAGACGCGCACGCGCGCCATCAGTTCGGAAATGCCCGCCGGCTTGGTCACGTAGTCGTTCGCGCCCGCATCGAGCGCCCGGACTTTCTCTTTCTCGTCGTCGCGCACCGAGAGCACGAGGATCGGCATGCGGGACCACTCGCGCAGCCGCCGGATGATTTCCTGCCCGTCCATGTCGGGCAGGCCGAGGTCGAGCACGACGAGCTGCGGACGATGTTCGCCGGCGAGTGTGAGACCTTCGCTGCCGAGGCGCGCTTCCAGTACCGACATGCCGTGCGCTTCCAGGGAAATCTTGAGGAAGCGCCGGATGTGCGCTTCGTCCTCGATGACGAGGATGACCGGGCGTTCCGGATCAGTCATGGCCGGCCGCCGCGGCGGGCACGCCCTGCTGCGGAAGGCGCAGGCGCAGGATCGCGCCCGAGCCGCCGGACGCACGGTGCGCGGTCACGTCGCCGCCGTGTGCGCGAGCGATGCCGCGGCAGATCGACAGGCCGAGGCCCGTGCCGCTCCCGCGGTCGCGATCGTGCACCCGGTAGAACGCATCGAAGACGCGCTCCAGATCCGCTTCCGGAATGCCCGGACCCGTATCGGCGATTTCGATACGGATTTCGCCGTCGCCGGCACTCGCCGTCACGTCTATGCAGCTGCCGGGCGGGGCATGCCGGGCCGCGTTGTCGAGCAGGTTGACCAGCACCTGTTCGATGAGATCCCCGTGCACATACAGGAGCTGCGCGTCCTTCGCGATCTCGGAGCGCACGCGCAGGTCTTCGCCGAGCCGCAGGCGCCGCACCGCAGCGGCCAGCAGGTCGCGCAGGTCCTCCCAGTCGCGCTGCAGTTCCAGCGGACCGTAGGCGAGGCGCGTCATGTCGAGGAGGTTCTGTATATAGCGGTCGAGTCGGTGGGTCTCGTCGAGCACGGATTGCAGGAGCGCGGATTTGTCCTCGGCATTCAGCGTGGATTCGTATTCCTTGAGGCTCGACGCGGCGCCGACGATCGACGAGAGTGGGGTGCGCAGGTCGTGCGACACCGAGGACAGGAGCGAGGCGCGCAGTTCTTCCCGCTCCGTCTTCAGGTTCGCCGTTTCGAGCTCCGACACCAGCACGATGCGCTCCAGCACCACCGCCGCCTGTTCGACAATGGCCTGCACGTACTCGTCCTCCTCGGGGCCGGGATTCACGGTGTCCACAGTCACAAAGCCCGCGTTGCCGCGCGCATCGCCGAGCGGCCAGCGGCTCGTGCCCTCGTCGCTCCCGTCCCCCGCCGGCGAAGGCACCGCGGTTGCACCGCGGGAACCGTCGCTGCTCGCCGTCGCCGCCGGCGCAGCGGCGGTGGCCTCGAGCCGGGCGCCTGCACGAGCTCCGAAATGGCTGGCGAGATGTCCGGTCAACGCGCGTAGCACGTCCTCCCGCGAGGCCGCGGCGGCGGCGTTGCGCGTGAATTCCTGGAGCCCGGCAATCCGGCGCAGGGCCGCCTCGCGTATCCGGCTCGCAGCGCGCATGCGCGAGGCGAGATTGCCGGAGATCGACGCCACGACGAGAAAGAAGACCAGCGTGGCGAGATCGCCCTTCTCGCCGACCGACAACGTGTAATACGGCGGCGTGAAAAAGAAATTGTAGACGAAGAAGCTCAACAGGCTCGCATAGATGCTCGGCCACACGCCGTAACGAACCGCGATGAGTAGTACGCCGGTCAGGAACAGGAGCGAGTTGTTCGCATGCGGCAGGCGTTGCAGGACCGGCGCGATCGCGGAGGCGACGGCGACGACAGCCGTGGCTACAACATAAGGCCTCACCCGGTCCCAGGCACGGGCAGGCCTGCGCAGCCGTTCTGGCTCCTCCTCCTGCGTCTCCGGGTGCATAGACGTCCTGATTCGTAGCGCGGCGCACAGTATTGCGCAAGACAGGAGCACCCGAAAGACGTCAAAGAAACGTCAGTTTTCTTCGAAGTCTTTAGGTGTGCCGGGGCCACGCTACCCGCAGAATTCCGCCCCGCACGTTTCACATCCGTGCCTTTCACCATCATGCGTCACGTCGTCTTCAAGGTCATCGGATTTCTGCTCGTCGTCTGCGGGCTCGCCATGTTGCCCCCCGCGCTCGTGGCGACGATCTACGACGACGGCCAGCTGTACCGGTTCCTGGTCATGGCGCTGTGTGGCGTCGTTGCGGGCGCGCTGCTGCTGCTCACGCGCACCCCCGACGAGCGCCTCATGCGCACGCGCGGTGGCTTCATGATCGTCACCGTCGCGTGGTTCACCCTTAGCCTGCTGGGCGCCGTGCCGTTCATGCTGATTGGCGGAATGGACTTCGCGTCAGCGGTGTTCGAGGCCGCATCGGGGTTCACGACCACGGGATCGACGTCCATAGTCGGGCTCGATCATCTGCCGAAGTCGCTCCTGTTCTTTCGCCAGGAGATCCAGTGGCTAGGCGGCATCGGCGTCGTCGTCGCGGCGATCGCGCTGCTGCCGATGCTCGGCATCGGCGGGATGCAGCTGATGCGTGCCGAGACGACCGGCCCGGCGAAGAGCGACAAGCTCAGACCGCGGATCATGCACACCGCGCAGGCCTTGTGGCGCCTGTACCTGCTCCTGACCGCCGGTTGCGCCGTCGCCTACTGGCTCGCCGGCATGCCGCTGTTCGACTCCATCGCGCACAGCCTGTCGACGGTTTCGACGGGCGGTTTTGCGATCTACGACGCCAGCTTCGCGTACTACGACAGCCCGGCGATCGAAGCCGTGGCGATCGTCTTCATGCTGCTCGGCGCAATCAATTTCGCCGTGCACTTCCGCGCCTATGCCACGCTGTCGCTGCGTTCGTACACCGGCAATGCGGAAGTGCGGGCCTTCATCGGCATAGTCACCGTGCTCACGCTGTTCGTCGCGCTGGTGCTGGTGACGGATGGTGACTGGGCGCCGCTGCACGCCCTGCGCTACTCCGCGTTCGAAGTGGTCACCGTGATCACGTCCACCGGCTACGGGATAAGCGACTTCTCTCTGTGGCCGTCGCTGTTGCCGGTACTGCTCATCTTCGTGTCGTTCATCGGCGGCTGCGCCGGTTCCACCGCAGGCGGTCTCAAGGTCATACGACTAATGATCATGGGCCGGCAGGCGGTCATAGAGGTGACGCGGCTTATCCACCCGCGCATGGTCCAGCCTCTGCGGATCGGCAGGGAGATCATCGATGACGGCGTGGTGCGGGCCGTGTGGGCCTTCTTCACGATCTATGCGTTCGTTTTCGTGATCCTGATGCTGACGCTGATGTATCTCGGGCTCGACCAGTTGTCGGCCTTTTCCGCCGTCGCGACCTGCATCAACAACCTCGGCCCGGGCCTAGGCGTGGTCACGGCCAATTTCGCGAGCGTCAGCGATCCGGCGAAACTGGTGTGTGCGTTCGCCTGCATACTGGGCCGCCTGGAAGTACTGACGATCTTCGTGCTGTTCACGCCGGGCTACTGGCGCGCCTGAAGCCGGTCGAAGATACGTGACGGTCGCGCTGTTGGAGCGCCCCATGGGCGCGACGTCGGAGCTCTCCAACGGGTGGTGATGGTGTCGCCTTCGGACTAGGATCGAATCCACATTCTTTCGGCGATTCGAGGAGTTGGGTGTGAGCGTCCGCTACGTCATAACTCGCGAGGAAATCGAAACCTTCGAGGGTGTCGACAAGACACATTTCCTCAATCCCGGCGCGCGCCGGCTGAACAAGTCGCTCGGCGACCTCGCCGGCCTCAAGAACCTCGGCTTTCACCTGATCGAAGTGCAGCCCGGCTATGCATCGACGGAACTACACGTGCACTGGTGGGAGGACGAATGCGTGTACGTGCTCGAAGGCGAGGCGCGGGCCACGCTCGGCGACGAAGTGCACACGGTGCGGGCCGGCGATTTCATCGGCTATCCGGCTGGCGGCCCGCCGCACACACTCGAAAACGCGGGCCCGGGGGTGCTGCGCTGCCTGGTGGCCGGTGCGCGGCTCGGTCACGAAGTTGTCGACTATCCGCGGGTGCGCAAACGTCTCTACGTCAACGCGGGCCACCCGTGGAATGTCGTCGACTTCGACGCGATCGTCGAACCGAACGCAGCCGGCAAGAAGTAGGAGGTCGTATGCAACAGCAGATTTCGGTCATCACTCTCGGCGTGCGCGACATCGCGGTCTCGAGCAGGTTCTACAGGGACGGCTTCGGCTGGAAGCCGGTGCTCGAGCAGGACGACATCGTGTTCTACCAGATGAACGGCTTCGTGCTCGGCACCTGGCTCGAGTCCGCGCTGCGCGAGGATACACGGCGGCCGCGGCTCGCTCGTCCGGGCGCATTTTCGCTGGCGCACAACGTGCGCACGCGCGACGACGTGGCTGTATTGCTGGACAGGCTCGGCGCGCATGGCGGCACTTTGCTGCGTCCCGCGGACGAGCCGCCTTACGGCGGCCTGCGCGGCTATGTCGCCGATCCCGACGATCACACCTGGGAGATTGCCTGGAACCCGGCGTGGGCGATCGACGAGCAGGGGCACGTATCCTTCGGCACTTAGGCGTGTAGCTACTGGATCGCCGGGCAGCCGGCGACGGGCGTGAGGAAACCGCCGTAGGGCCATTCGTCGTAGTGGCTGCCCGCGACGAGGTACCGGTCGGCATCCTCGGCGACGAACTCGTAATAGCTGCGCGCCCAGGTCAGGCAAAGATTCTTCTCTTCGCTCCAGCTCGCGCAGTTGGCGGCGCCGATGCGGCCCTCCGGGCAGCGGAACTCTGGATACGCCGCCTGGCACACGGCCTCGAGGTCGTCGCGCAAGCGCAGGTTGCAGGCCTGCTTTTCGGCAACCACGCCCGCGTAGGTCGGACCCTCCGTCGGGCACCACTGGTGATAACACTCGTCGTGGCGGTTGCACGGCAGCTGGACCGGGCGCGGCTGGCCGTAGGCCGTGAATGCGCCGTCCGCCGACCCCGGGCTCTCGTCCCTGCCGAAGACGGTGGGCGTGCGGCCCAGCGTGCCTTCCGTCGGGTTGTTACGCGTGGCGCCGAATTCGGCCGGGCAGCCGTCCGAATTTTCGATGCAGCGGCGGCTCTGGGTACAACCGGCACGCTGAAAGAGCGCCGCGCCGCAGGCGCCGGAAGCATTGTTGTCGCCGTTGTTCTGGTAGCAGAAATCCACGAGGCCCGTGTGCAGCAAGGACCCGGTCAAACTGCCGGTCTCTGTTTCGGCTTCAATATCCAGCTGAAAACCCTCGGTCGCCGTGACGGGCAGGTCTGCATCGAAGCGCCAACAGTTGTCTTCCCACCAGCACAAACCGTACGGCCCTGGGGTGACGACCGCATCGACGGTGGTGGTCCGCAGGACGCTCCCGTTCGCCGGCGAAATCTCGTCGAAATTGACGGTGACGGGCGGCGCATCCGTTCCGGGCGGGTCGCGGTTGTCACGCACCCAGCCGCTGACCGAAAATTCGCCGACCGCCCCGACCTGTCCTCCGACGACGAAATTGTCCGGCGTGACGATGTGGACGGTGGGCCGCGGCGGCGGGCCGATGACCGCAACCACCCTGACCACCGTCGTCGACGTGCCGGCCGCATTCCAGCCGACGGCCGTGATGTTGTGCACGCCGCTCTTCAGCGGGACGGCTGCTTCGAACCGGTCGCTGCTGAGGGTGGCGGGGATGCCGTTGACCGTCACGCTTTCGGTCACGTCGTCGATCGTGCCGGTCACCGTCAGCGGCGAGGATTCCGCGAGGCTGCGATCCTCCGGCGCGTCGATGGTGATCGTCGGCAGCGGCGTGTGCGTGATCGCCAGCGTCGCGGACCCATCGTTGTCCGCGACGTCCAGGGCAGCGACGACGATGGAGTGTGTGCCCTGCGTGAGCGGCAGGCTGCAGCCGAAAAGGAACTCCCCGGCGGCCGCCCCGTCGTTGAGGGCTGCCTCGTTCGTCGTGCCGCTGTCCTCACAGCTCACCGTGACAATCCCGGACAGGCTGTCGGCGACCGTGCCCGTCAGGTTCACCCCGGGAGTTGCGACGGTGGCGCCGTCGTCGGGCGCGTAGCCGGACAATGCCGGGGCCGTTTTGTCGAGATTCACGGTGACCGTGACGCTGGCTGAATTGCCCGCCTGGTCCACCGCCGTACCGGACACCGCCTGGGCTTCGGCCTCGGTGTCCACGAGCACGGGATCCGGGCAGGTCGCGATCCCGCTGTCGGCGTCGCTGCACTGGAAGCTGACGGTTACGTCGCTGTTGTGCCAGCCCGCCGCATTGGCCGCCGGAGCGAGCGAAGCCGTGATGATCGGCAGGCCGGTGTCGACGCCCCCGCCATTGTCGTCATCGTCATCGTCGCTGTCGCTGCAGCCGGTGACGAAGAGCGCCGGCAGCACGATGATGAGGCACGACAAACGCGCGGCGAGCGCTGCCGTCGCCGGGGTATATCTCCCGTTCTGCATGGTCATCCTTTAGTCAGGCCAGGGCGCGGTCGATGTCGTCCAGTGTCTTCTTTTCCGCGTCCGAAACCGTAACGCCGCCGAAGCCGAGGAAGCCGCCTTCCGTGCCCGCTTCCGCGACACGCTGCGCGGTCGCCCGCACGAACTCCTTGAAGGAACTCGCCTGCTCGGGCGCCTTGGATTCCACGAGTGCCCGGATTTCGCCGAGTCGGGTTATGGCGATCGTCGAGATTTCCGCGGGTTTCCTGCCCTTGAACAAGGCCTTGATCTCGTCCTGCGCGAGACGCCGGCCCTCGGCCTGCTCGAAGGTCGCGCTGATGATCACCGGCAAGGAATCGCTGTCGCGACCCGATTTCGCCTCGAAGAGCGTACGCGCGATGCCGGAACTCTCCTTGATCGTGCTCCAGAGTCCGCTCGGGTCGGCCGCCGTGACCGCAAGGCCGGCGAGCATGGGCGATTGAACCACGCTGGTCCATTCTTCATCGGTAAACTTGTCGCGAATGCTCATTGTTATGATTCTCCTGTCTGTGCGATGCAGGAATCGGCTGCCGAGCAAAGCGTAGCCCCCATTTGCGGGAACTGCCAGTCGCGGCCACTGGCCGCTCGCGCGATTCGGTCCGTTCAATCGTCTCCTGCAACGGATTTGAAGTCGACGCCGAGCGAGCGCAGCTTTCGATACAGGTGCGTCCGTTCCATGCCGACGCGTTTCGCGAGCTGACCCACCTTGCCGTCGCACAGCACGAGCTGTTGCTGCAGGTACGCACGTTCGAACTGTTCGCGCGCTTCGCGCAAGGGCAGCGCCAGCAGGTCCTGCTTGACCAGCGGTTCGTCGGTCATCGGCGTTTCGATGATCTCCGCCTCGACCTCCGCCAGCGAAATGTCGTCCTCGCGCCCCGTGAGCAGCAGGCGCCGCACTAGATTCTGCAGCTCGTGGACATTGTCCGGCCACGGATAGTTGCGCAGCCGGTTCTGTGCGGCCACCGAGAAGCGGCGGAAGGCCAGGCCCTCGGCATCGACGAGCTTGTCGACGTAGTAGTTCAGGAGTTCCGGCACATCCTCGGCGTACTCCCTGAGCGGCGGCACGCGTAGCTGCAGGATTTGCAGGTGCGCCAGCAAGTCCCGGCGCAGCCTGCCCGCCTCGACCTTCGCCTCGTAGTTGGCGGTCACCGTGGCGATGACCCGGGCTTCGAGCCGGACCGGCACCTTCCCGCCGACCCGCATGTAGCGCCCGTCGTCGAGCACGCCGAGCACGATCTTCTGCCCGGCTTCATTGAGATCCGCGAGCTCGTCGATGATCAGCGTGCCGCGGCCGGCGCGTTCGAAAGCGCCGGCATTGATTCCGTCCGCGGTTTCGCTGCCGAGCAGTTGCTCCTCGACACTGCTGTCCGTGAGCGAGGCTGCCGTCACGCTGATCAGCGGTTCGTCGGCGCGCCGGCTCAGTGCGTGCATGTAGCGCGCGAAAGCGCCGCGGCCGGTGCCCGGTTCGCCGATCAGGAGAACACTGGCATCGTGCCGCGCGTACTGCTGCGATTTCTCCCTCAGGTTCTGCATCAGCTCCGAGCGGCCCACAGGCGCCAGCAGGGCCGGCAGCGTTCCGCGCGGCCGGCTGCCGGGTCCTGCAGAGGCGAGCGCGCCTTCGACCGTGCGCAGGAGCTTGGCCAGCGACAGCGGCTTCTCGACGAAATCGTGGGCACCGAGCCGGGTCGCCTCTACCGCCGTATCGACCGTGCCATGACCCGACATGACGACCACCGGGCAGTTGAGTTCGTTGCCCTCGGACCATTCCCGCAACAGGCTGATGCCGTCGGTATCGGGCATCCAGATGTCCAGCAACACGAGGTCGAAACGTTTGTCCGCCCTCGCGGCGCGCGCCTCCGCCGCGTTGGCCGCAACCGTTACACCGTAGCCCTCGTCGCCCAGGATGTCGGAAATCAGGGCCCTGATGTCTGCTTCGTCGTCGACCACGAGTACTTGAGAATTCGTCACGCTCTTTCCCTCCACTGTTCGGTGCGGCTGCCGAAGCCCTTTGCAATCAGGGCTTCACGCGCGGCTTCCGTGCGCGGCAACCGGATGCTGATCATCGCGCCGCCCTGCTTGCGGTTCTCGGCACGTATCATCCCCATGTGTTCCTCGACCAGTTTCTTCACGATTGCCAGACCGAGTCCCGTCCCCTTCGGCTTGGTCGTGACATACGGATCGAAGACCTGGCTGACGGTCGCGGCGTTGAAACCGGGACCATTGTCCTCGACGCGAATCTGGACCATGTCGACCCCATCCACTTCGGCGGCGCAGAGCTGCACGTCGATCTGCCCGTCTTCGCTGTGCTCCAGCGCCTCAGCGGAATTGCGGATGAGGTTGTGCAGAATTTGCCGCATGCGTCCGGCATCGGCGTCGACGAAAGGCATCGTCGGGTCGGAGGTCACGACGACTTTCACGCCGCTGTCCTGCGCCCGGTACAAATCCACGACCTCGTGCACCAGCGTATCGAGATCGAAACGGCTGATGTCCATGTCGGGCGCGCGCGCGTAGTCGCTGAATGCATTCACCATTTCCTTCATGGCCTCGACCTGCTGGACGATGGTGTGCGTCGCACGATCCAGTATCTGTGCTTCTTCCGGCGACATGCTGCTCAAGTACTTACGCCGCAGGCGCTCCGCGGACAGCTGGATCGGCGTCAGGGGATTCTTGATCTCATGCGCGAGGCGACGCGCGACCTCGCCCCAGGCCGCATCGCGCTGCGCCTGCAGGAGTGCGGTGATGTCGTCGAACACGATGACATAGCCCGGCGCGCCGCCCTCTTCCGCCGGCAGTGTCGTGCACGCGCAGGTCAGCACGCGCCTCCCCGCTTCGCCGCGCAGCACGATCTGTTCCCGCCAGTCCGTCTCGCCGGCGAGGATGTGCACGCGTGCTACGTCCACGAATTGCCCGAGCAGCGGTTCGGTGCCCGCAACATCGGCCAGGTTCTCGCCGACGCGCGCCTCGAGGTCGACATTCAGGATCGCGCCGGATGCCTGGTTCGCCGTGCGGATGCGCAGGTCGTTGTCCAGGGCGACGACCCCGGTCGAGAGCCGCGCGAGTATGACCTCGAGGTTGCTGCGTTCGGCCTCGACCTGTGCCTGCGAGACACTCGCTTCGCGACTCGCGGCGGCAAGGCGCTGGGTCATGTCGTTGAAAGAACTGATCAGGAAGCCGATCTCGTCGCGCGCCGGCGTCGGCAGGCGCGTATCGAAATCGCCCTTCGCGACGGCGCGCGTGCCGGCGACCAGGTCCTGGATCGGTTGCACCAGCCGCCGTGCAAGGATGAACGCGCCGTAGATCGCGGTCAGCAGGCTCAGGAGGAGCACGACCGTCAGTGTCAGCGTCAGCGAGATCTTCAAAGGTTCGCGCAGGAACAAGAGTTGCTGGTATTCGCGTAGCGAGTTCTCGACGCTGCTGGTCATGCGGCCGAGGCGCTCCGTAACCGGAAAATGTGCCTGGACGATGCCGACGGCGTCGGCGCCACCGCGCGCCATCAGCAGCGCCGCCGTACGGATCTCGTAGCGGCCATCCTCCATCGGGTCCAGGCTCACGAATGGGCGGTTCTGCGCGGCCTGCAGCAGGACCTCGTCGGTCAGGGGTTCCGGCAGGCCTGCCGAAGCGCTGTCGGAACTCGTGGCGACGATGCGCGCGTTCTCGCCGAACAGCGTCATCTCGCGCGCACCGCTCTCGCGCCGCAGCAGCGACAGCTCGAAGATCAACTGCCGCTCACCCACCTCGGCGAGGCGCTGCGCCGCGCGCTGCGTGTCGAGCAGGTGCTCACGCTTCTGGATCTCCAGCACGGCCTGGCTCAGGCGCAGCGCATTGTCGAGCCCTTCCTCGACCTGCACATCGAACCAGGTATCGATGCCGCGGTTGATGAACTCGTAGGAGAAGTAGAACACGACGAGCAGAGGCAAGACAGCGAGGGCCACGAACATGCCGACGATGCGCGCCTTGAGCCGCGAGCCTGGGACATTCGTGCGGAATTCGCGCAGCAGCCTGGCGAGATTGCCGATCATCAGCACCAGCAGCACCAGCACGCCGACGATGTTGATCGACAGGATGTCGATGTGCAGCCGGCCGAAGTCGTCTGAATTTTGCGCGGTGCGACTGAGCAGGAACAGTGAAACGAGCGCCAGGCTCGTGCCGGCGAGCGCGAGCAGCGTGAATATGCCCCGTTTTACTGTTTTAAGATCCATTCGTACCATTCGCTTTGCAGGTGCCACTCGCTGCGCCAGAAGAGCAGCAGCCGTAGCGGTGCCGAGTACTGTTCCGTCTGCAGCATGGCTCGCAGTCGGATCCGGTACCCCGAGTCGGGATCGAGCAGCGCGGCATCGATGATGGGCAGCGAGACGATGCGCCCCAGGCTGTTCAGCGCCGCGAACAGCGTGGCGAACGATGCCTGCTCGCCGCTGTTCTGGTTCTTCACGATATAGCGCTGGCTGAGCGGCCGGTATTCCAGCTCGAAGCGCGTTGCGAGCTCCGCCTGTATGTCGTCGAGGTAGAAGCGGCGAACACGGATGACCTGCGTTTGCAGTTCGATGATGAGCGGCACGCCGTTGTTCAGTGCTTCGAGCGCGTCGGTCGAGAGCACGAGCTGCAGGCGCGCGTCGAGCCGGTACACGCCGTTCTCGAGCCTTGCGGACGCGGAGCGCACCTCGAAATAGCCCTGGCGTTCGATCGGGTCCTGCGCCAGGACCGGCACCGCCGCAAACGGCACCAGCGCCGCGACGAAGACGAGCGGCAGGCGGGCGAAATTCACGCGCGGCAGGTTGGACGGCATGGCTCAAACGACCTTGTCGAGGCAGGCGAAATAGAAGCCATCCATGCCCGATGTGCCGGGCAGAATCTGGTATCCAAACGCCTTGCGCCGCATTACATCGCGGATGTTGTTATTTTGCAACATGACGTTTTCGCGGGCATCGGCGGTGTCGGCGAGGAAGGCGCCGGCCACGACGTCGTTTTCCGCGGCCAGCACCGAGCAGGTCACGTACAGCAGGCGGCCGCCGGGTGCGAGCAGAGGCCAGAGGGCGTCGAGGATGCGCCGCTGCAGCGCCGCCAGCACCGGGATGTCGGCCGCCCGACGCAGGTGCTTGATGTCCGGGTGCCGGCGAATGACACCGGTCGCGGAGCACGGCGCGTCGACCAGGATCGCCGCATACGGCGGCGGCCGGTGCCAGTGATCCGGCGTCGCGGCATCGCCGGCCACGATCGTCGCGGCCAGGCCCAGGCGCGCGAGCGTCGCGGCGATGAGGCCGACGCGTTCCGGATCCTTGTCCAGCGCCACGAGGTCGACCGCCTCCCCGCCGATCTCCTTGAGGTGCGCGCTCTTGCCGCCGGGTGCTGCGCAGGCGTCCAGCACCCGGCCGGCGCGCGCCTCGAGGAGCCAGGGCGCGGCGAGCTGTGCCGCGGCATCCTGCACCGACACCAGGCCGGCAGCGAAGCCCGGCAGGTCGTCGACCGGTGCCGGCGCCTCCAGCCGAAGCGCGTCCGGCCAGCCCGGCATGACGGTTGCGGCGAGTCCGGCGCCAGCCAGCGCCGCACGGCAATCCTCCGGCGTCGTCCGCCGCCGGTTGACCCGCAGCCACATCGGCGCGCGCTCGTCGTTCGCCGCGGCGATCGCCTGCCAGTCCGCGGGCCAGTCGCGCCGAAGCGCCTCGAGCAACCAGGCGGGGTGATTCGCGGCCGCAGCCGCATCCACGGCGGGGCCGAGCGCTGCCCGGTCGCGCAGGAAGCGGCGCAACACGGCGTTCACGAAGCCGGCGGAGTTCGGGCGCCCGAGCAGGCGCGCGGCATCGACGGTGGGAGACACCGCCGCGTGGTCCGGAATCCGGGTGTCCGTCAGCTGCAGGAGGCCGACCGCCAGCAACGCGCGGACGATGCCGTCGCGGCCACGCGGCGGGCGGGTGGCCAGCCGGTCGATCCAGGCACCGAGCTGCCAGTACTGCCGCAGCGTGCCGAAAGCGAGCAGGCGCAGCAGCGCGCGGTCGCCGGCGGGCAGGCCGGGTTCGGCCGCGGCCAGTGCGTCGTCGAGCGACCGGCCGCCGTTGGCGACCGCGTCGACCACCGTGGCGGCGGCAGCCCGCACGGCGGCCCCGGCCGGTGCGTCCTTCATGCCCGGCCGGCGGCCGGGAGGACGCCGTCCAGCCCGGTGCGTATCGCGAACTCGCGGCCGTCGACCGGCCGCTTGCCGGGCCGCTGCAGGCGTTCCAGGCGAAGCCCGCCGTCGGCGCAGCGGACGACGAGATCGTTGCCGGTCGTGACTTGGCCGGGCTGCCCCGGGCCTGACGCGACCGGCACGGCGCGCCAGCACTTCACCCGTTCGCCAGCGCACATGAACCACGCGCCGGGCTCCGGGTTGTACGCACGCACTTTGCGCGCGAGCAGGACGGCGGAGTCGCGCCAGTCCAGTTCGGCGTCCTCGCTGCAAACTTTCGCGGCGTAGCTGGCGTTCGCCTCGTCCTGCGGCAAGGCCGCGAGCCGCCCTTCGAGCAGCTCGGGAAGTCGTTCGACGAGGAGCTGTCCGCCAAGCAGCGCGAGGCGCTCCTGCAAGTCGCCCGCCGTGTCCTCGTCCGCGATCGCGATCGCGCGCCGGGCGTATACCGGGCCCGCGTCGAGGCCGGCCGTCATTTGCATCAGGCTGATGCCGGTCGTGTCGTCGCCGGCGAGGATCGCGGCCTGGATCGGTGCCGCGCCGCGCCAGCGCGGCAGGAGCGACGCGTGCACATTCACGCAGCCGCGCCGGGGCAGACCAAGTACGGATGTCGGGAGCAACAGGCCGTAGGCCGCCACGATCATCAGGTCCGCTTCGAGCCCTGCCAAAGTTTTGACGACGGAGTCATCGCGCAGGGTCGCCGGCTGCAGGACGGGGATGCCGTGGCTCACTGCCCAGGTCTTGACGGGGCTCGCAGCCAGCCTCCTGCCGCGCCCCGCCGGGCGATCCGGCTGGGTCAGCACCGCGACCGGCCGCGTGCCGCTCTCGACGAGGGCCGCGAGAGAGTGCAAGGCAAACGCCGGTGTACCAGCGAACAGGACGCGGGGCTTACTCATGCTCGCGGCCCCGGGACGTCGAATGCCCGGGAATCAGGCGACGGAAGCGGTTTGTCGGCGGTCTCTCTCGAGCCGCTTGCGGATGCGGCTGCGCTTGGCTTCCGACAGGTAGTCGACGAACAGCTTGCCCTCGAGATGATCCATCTCGTGCTGGATGCACACCGCCAGCAACCCGTCGGCTTCCATCTCCACGGCCGCACCTTCGCGGTCCAGGAACTCGACGCGAATGTGGCTGGCGCGCTCCACTTCATCGAAATAGCCGGGCACCGACAGGCAGCCCTCCTCGGTCACCGCGATGCCGTCCATCTCGAGTATCCGGGGATTGATGAGCACGTAAGGTGCGGTGCGGTCCGGCGACACGTCCGCAACGAGCAGGCGCTGGTGGAAGTCCACCTGGGTCGCGGCGAGACCGATACCGGGCGCCTCGTACATCGTCTCGAACATGTCGTCGATGAAGGCGCGCAGGGCGTCGTCTACGACCTCGACGGGCGCCGCCTTTTTCCTCAGGCGGGGGTCCGGAAACTCCAAAATCGTAAGCTTTGACATAATAATGTAATGGCTGTAGTACCTGCGATTCGCTGGAATTAATGCCGAATTGCCAGATTTAAAGACCGGTTTGCTCGCCTTTCTTGCCACGAGGTAGGTCTAAACGTTTGACGGCATTGAATATGGTGTCAGACAATGCCGTCACATTTCAGCGCACCGGTCCTCGCGTCCCCGACCGGAATTGTGACGTACTTGGCAGCCCCGGCGAGCCCGGGTGTACATATTATAGCAATGCCGAAAACCGCACCCGACCAAACGACGACTGGAGCGTTTTCAAAGACATGTTTCCCAAGACCGAGACACTGACTGCCGCCATTCGCCTGACGGCGGTGGCCTTCGTCGCCACCGCGGCCGGTTGTTCGTTAAACCCGTTCGCGGACGACGACGCGGCCGATGCCGCCGAGCCGGCCACGTCGGCCGGGTCCACGTACAGCACGCCTTCTTACGCCACTTCGACCGGCGCGAGTGCGTCGGGTTCTGCGGCGACCACGCCGGTGACCGAAAGCTACCAGCCGCAGCTCACCGAGGTGGGCAACCCGGTGCCGCTGGCCGAAGGCCATCCGAACGAGTACGTCGTGCAGGTCGGCGATACCTTGTGGGACATCGCCGCCCAGTTCCTCGAAGATCCGTGGTACTGGCCGGAAATCTGGTACGTGAACCCGAACATCGAGAATCCGCACCTTATATATCCCGGTGACGTGCTCGGGCTCGTGTGGATCGATGGCCAGCCGCGCATCACCAACGTGCGTGCGTCGACCTATCGCCTGTCGCCGCAGGCCCGGGTGACGCCACTGAGCGAAGCGGTGACCAGCATTGCCTACGAATCCATTTCCGCTTTCCTCAGCTCGGGCGTTGTGCTGGAGAAGGACGAGGCGGATGCGCTGCCCTACATGGTGGATACGCGCGGCGACCACCTGATCGCAGCGGCCGGCAACGAGATCTACGTTCGCGGCATCGACGGCGACGTCCCGGGCTCGCGCTTCAGCGTGGTGCACATCGGCGACCCGCTGATTGACCCGGACAACGACGATGTCGTCGGCTACCAGGGCATCTGGGTCGGTGACGGCACGCTGCGCAGCAGTGGCGACCCGGCCACCGTCTGGCTGACCGATACCGCGCAGGAAGCGATTCGGGGCGACCGGCTGATTCCCGAACAGACCGACATCCCGCTGAACTTTTTCCCGAAGGCGCCGGGCAGCAGCATCGACGGACGCATCATGTCCGTGATCGGCGGCGTAACGCAGATCGGCCAGTACCAGGTCGTGGTGATGAACCGCGGCGCCAGTGACGGGCTCACGATCGGCGACGTCCTCACGGTGTTCCGAGCAGGCGAAGTCGTCGAGGATCACATCGAGGGCGGCGACGTGCAGCTGCCGGACGATGAAGCCGGTACGGTCATGGTCTTCAAGGTGTACCAGGGAATTTCCTACGGTCTTGTAATGGAAGCCACGCAGGCAATTCACATTTACGACGCCGTCCGCAACCCCGTCTGACGCTAAGCACGAACCTGTAATTCGACGGCGGCGCCTGCGGGCGCCGCTTCTCGTTTCAGGCCGCCGGACAGCCGCGCGTACTTTCGTTGCTCGCAGGCCGGATTCACGGCGCAGCGCAGCGTGCGGGATCGGCTAAGATGATGGCGTGAACGAAGCTGCAATCGATGGCGGGCTCGCCGGCTGGCTGGCCGAAGCGGGCCACTCCCTGATCCGGCGCGAGGACGAAGACTACCCCGGTTTGCTGGCCGCCATTGCAGACGCCCCGGCGACACTGCACGTGGACGGCGATCCCGCAGTGCTGCACCTGCCCTGCCTCGCGATCGTCGGCAGCCGCAACCCGACGGCCGGCGGCGCGCAGAACGCTTTCGAGTTCGCGCGCTACCTGGGCCAGAACGGTTTTTGCATCGTCAGTGGCCTGGCTGCCGGCATCGACGCGGCCGCGCACCGGGGCGCGCTCGCGGCCGGTGCGCCCACTGTCGCATTCCTGGGGCATGGCATCGATACCGTGTACCCGGCGCAGCACCGCGAGCTCGCGGCGCAGATTGCCCGGCACGGAGCGCTCGTCAGCGAGTTCGCGCTCGGCACGCCACCCTTGCGGGAACTCTTTCCGCAACGCAACCGGCTGATCAGCGGCTTGTCGCTCGGCACCATCGTCGTCGAGGCCGCACGACGATCGGGCTCGCTCATCACGGCGCGGCTCGCGGGCGAACAAGGCCGCGAAGTCTTCGCATTGCCGGGTTCCATCCACAATCCGATGGCCCGAGGCTGCCACCGGCTGATCCGCGACGGCGCGAAACTGGTCGAATCGGCTGAGGACATCGTCAATGAACTCGGCGCGCTCGCGGGTCACGTATTGCAATTCTCCGAAGAGTCGTCACAATCGCCGTCCGCCCGTGTCGTGGGCGACGATGCCGAGTACCGCAAACTGCGCGAACATCTCGGTCACGATCCCGTCAGCGTCGATGCGCTGGCGTCCCGTTCCGGATTGACGATCGAACAGGTTTCCTCCATGCTCCTGATCCTGGAGCTGGACGGAAAAGTCGAGAAATTGTCCGGCGGACGCTACGCACTGCTGTCCTGACGCCTTCTGAAGTCAAGCCAAAGGGTCCCGGGACCCAGGGAAAGGGGAGCCGCTCCAGGCATGAAAGAGAACGTACTCGACGTCCTCATGTATCTGTTCGAGACGTACGTCGACACCGAGGAAGAGCCGGAGCCGGACCACAACGAGCTGCGTCTCGAACTCGCCAGGGCAGGATTCGCCGATGTCGAGATCGACCGCGCGCTCGAATGGCTCGATGGCCTCACCGAGCACCAGGAACACCTGCCGCTCAACCCGCAGACCGAACACGGCACCCGCATCTACAACACGGTCGAGCACGAGCGTCTCGACGTGAGCTGCCGCGGTTACATCATGTATCTCGAACAGATCGGAATCCTGTCGCCGCCGCATCGTGAAATCCTGGTCGACAGGCTGCTCGCGCTGGAGACGCCCGACATCGACGTCGAGCAGATCAAGTGGGTCGTACTGATGGTCCTGTTCAGCCAGCCCGGCCAGGAGATCGCCTACGCCCGCATGGAAGACCTTGTTTTCGAAGAGGATTGCGGCCTGATTCACTAGGCTTTGACGGTTCGACGTCCCGATTGACGCGATAGTTCGCGGCAATTTCAGCGTGACGGCCGTTCCTGCGACGACGCACCGCGCCGTGCAGACCCATTCCTTGACAGGCCGACACCGAGCATGTATTTGAACCGCGGCACCGACCACGGTTTTTCATTTCCCACTACCAGGAACCCTCGCGCTACCGCTACATGGCACGCAATCTCGTCATCGTCGAATCGCCCGCAAAGGCGAAAACCATCAGCAAGTACCTGGGGCCGGACTTCGACGTCCTTGCGTCATACGGCCACGTGCGCGATCTCGTACCGAAGGAAGGCGCAGTCGATCCCGACAACGACTTTGCGATGAAGTACACGATCATCGAGCGCAACGAGAAACACGTGAATGCGATCGTGCGCGCGTTGAAGAAGTCGGATGCGCTGTATCTCGCGACTGACCCGGACCGCGAAGGCGAGGCAATCTCCTGGCATCTCGTCGAATTGCTGCGCGAGAAAGGCGCGCTCGATGGCAAACCGGTGCACCGCGTCGTATTCCACGAAATCACGCAGAATGCGATTCGCGAAGCGGTCGACAATCCGCGCAAGATATCCGGCGACCTGGTCGGCGCGCAGCAGGCCCGCCGGGCACTCGATTACCTGGTCGGCTTCAACCTGTCGCCGCTGCTGTGGAAGAAAGTTCAGCCCGGATTGTCCGCCGGCCGCGTGCAAAGCCCGGCGCTCAGGCTCATCGTCGAACGCGAACTGGAGATCGAGGCGTTCGCGGCACGGGAGTATTGGTCGATCGAGGCAGATCTCAGCAAGAAGGAGCAGCCCTTCCCCTCGCGCCTGGTCCGATACCGCGGCGAGAAGGTTGAACAGTTCAGCTTCGGCGACGAAGTTGCCGCGCGCGAAGTGGAACGAACGATACTCGATGCAGCCGGCGGCAAGCTGACGGCAATCAGCGTCAGCAAGAAACAGCGCAAGCGCAATCCAGCCGCACCGTTCACGACCTCCACCCTGCAACAGGAAGCGTCGCGCAAACTGGGTTTCAACACGAACCGGACGATGCGCGTGGCGCAGCGCCTGTACGAAGGCGTGGAACTGCCCGGCGAAGGCAACGTCGGCCTCATCACCTACATGCGCACCGATTCGGTGACCTTGGCGCAGGTGGCGCTGGAAGAACTCCGCGCGTTCATCGCCGACCGTTACGGCAAGCACAACCTGCCGGACGAGGCACGCCTGTTCAAGAACAAGTCGAAGAATGCGCAGGAAGCGCACGAAGCGATCCGCCCGACCTCGGTCGCATACCTGCCGGAATCGCTGGAAGGCTCACTGGATGCCGACCAGATGAAACTCTACACGCTGATCTGGAAGCGCACGGTGGCCTGCCAGATGGTGCCGGCGACCTTCGACACGGTGGCCATCGACATGGCCGCCGGCCCGGTGTCCGACGGTCACGTGTTCCGGGCCAACGGCTCGGTACTGGTCGAGCCCGGATTCATCGCCGTCTACCAGGAAGACCAGGACGACAGCGTCGAGGACGACAGCGACAAACTGCTGCCCGAGGTCGCCGAAGGCGATCTCCTCAAGCTCGAGAAACTGCGTCCCGAGCAGCATTTCACGGAACCACCGCCGCGCTTCACCGAAGCAAGCCTGGTCAAGACCCTCGAGGAATTCGGCATCGGCCGGCCGTCGACCTACGCGAGCATCATCGCGACGCTCCGGAACCGCGAATACGTCGACATGGATGGCAAGCGCTTCATTCCGACCGACGTGGGCCGCATCGTCAACGGCTTCCTGACGGATCACTTCGCGCGGTACGTCGACTACGACTTCACGGCGCGTCTCGAGGACGACCTCGACGCCGTGTCGCTCGGCGAGAAGGACTGGGTGCCGGTACTCGACGAGTTCTGGCGTCCATTCCACGAACTGGTCGAACAGAAGGACAGCTCGGTCACGCGCGAGCAGGTCGCACAGGCACGCGAGCTCGGTACGGATCCGAAGTCCGGCAAGCCGGTGACCGTGCGCATGGGTCGCTACGGACCTTTCGTACAGATCGGGACCAAGGACGACGAGGAAAAGCCGAAGTTCGCGGGTTTGCGGCCCGGGCAGAAGATGAACGAGATCCAGCTCGCTCAGGCACTCGAACTCTTCCAGCTGCCGCGCAAGCTCGGCGAGACGGCGGACGGATTGCCGGTCACCGCGAGCGTCGGCCGCTTCGGCCCGTACGTCCGCTACGGCGAAAAGTATGTCTCGATCCGTGGCGACGACGACCCCTACACGATTGAGTTGCCGCGCGCGCTCGAACTGATCGAAGAGAAGAAGCTCGCGGACGCGAATCGCATCATTCGAGACTTCGACGACGCAGCGATCCAGGTGCTGAACGGCCGCTACGGGCCCTACGTCACCGACAAGTCCCGCAACGCGCGGGTGCCCAAAGACCGCGACCCGAAGTCACTGACGCTGGACGAATGCCGGGAACTCCTGGCCGCCGCGCCGGTGCGGGGCCGACGTGGCGGCAAGTCGGCGGCGGGCAAGGCCGCCGCCGGCGCAGCTGCGACGGAACCGAAGGTTGCGGGCAGCAGGAAGAGAACCGGCAAGACCGCGAAGAAAAGCGCGCGAAAGAAAGCGGCAAAGAAAACCGCCAGGAAGACCGGCAAGAAAACCGGCACGAAGGTGCCGAAGAAAGCATCGCCCGACGACCCGGCGGGCGGCGACGACTGAGGCCGGGGACCGACACGTGCACATGCCGATCCGCCTGGCCGTCGATGCCCTGCAGGCCGGCGGCGTGATCGCGTACCCGACCGAAGGAGTCTACGGACTCGGCTGCCTGCCGGACGACAGCTCGGCGCTGGCACGACTGCTCGCCATCAAGGCACGGGACGCGGCCAAGGGCCTGATCCTGCTGGCGGCCCGGCCGAGCGACCTCGACGGCTGGGTGGACGAGGCCGACCTCGCGCGACTGCCGCCACCGGATCCGCAGCGGCCCGTCACCTGGCTCACGCGACCCGGCCCGCGCGTGTCGCCGCTCGTGACCGGCGCGCACCCGACCGTGGCCGTACGCCTGGCCGCCAACCCCGTCGCGCTCGCGATCTGCCGCGGTGCCGGCATGCCGGTGACCTCGACGAGCGCCAACCTGGCTGGCCGTCCGGTCGCGGCGAATCGCTACCTGTTGCGGCGCCGTTTCCGCGGCCTGGTGGACTACATCGCACCCGGCGCCTGTGGCCCAGCGCGCGGCCCGTCCGAGATTCGCGTCCTCGCCTCCGGCAAAATCCAGCGGGCGCGGGCGGGATGAGCGCCGTGAATCACATGCGCGAAGTCACGGACTACCTGCTCGCGCTGCAGAACCGTATCGTCGCGGAACTCGAGCACATCGACGGACGCGCGCGCTTTGCCGAGGACAACTGGGAACGCGACGGTGGCGGCGGCGGGCGCAGCCGGGTGCTCAGGGACGGTGCCGTTTTCGAACAGGCGGGCGTTAACTATTCGCACGTCTTCGGCACCGCCATGCCGCCCTCCGCCACGAAACACCGGCCCGAACTCGCCGGACGCGAGTTCCAGGCCGCGGGCGTGTCGCTCGTGCTGCACCCGTCGAATCCCTACGTGCCGACGGCACATGCCAACTTCCGCTACTTCGTGGCCGGCGGCGACAAACCCGCCTGGTGGTTCGGCGGCGGCTATGATCTGACGCCCTGTTATCCGTTCCTCGACGACGTGCTGCACTGGCACCGTGCCGCGAAAGCCGCGTGCGACACGCTCGGGCCGGACACGTACGCTCGCTACAAGGCCTGGTGTGACGAGTATTTCTATCTGCGGCACAGAAACGAAACGCGGGGCGTCGGCGGCATATTCTTCGACGACCTGAACGAGCCGGGATACGATGCTGTTTTCGCATTCGTCCAGGCGGCCGGCGATAGCTTCATGAAAGCCTACGGACCCATCGTGGCGCAGCGCCGCAAGCATCGTTACGGAGAGCGGCAGCGTCATTTCCAGCTCTACCGGCGCGGGCGTTACGCGGAGTTCAACCTGTTGTACGACCGCGGCACATTGTTCGGGCTGCAGTCTGGCGGGCGTACCGAGTCGATTCTCATGTCGCTGCCGCCGCTCGTGCGCTGGGAGTATGGCTGGCAGCCGGAGCCCGACAGCGACGAAGCGCGCCTCACTCGCGACTACCTGAAACCGCGCGACTGGCTCGCGACCGCGCCATGACCGCACTCTCGCCCTTTCACCTGGCCATTCCCGTCCGCGACCTCGAAGCCGCGCGGCATTTCTACTGCGGCATCATCGGCTGCGGCACCGGGCGTACCGCGTCGCGCTGGATCGATCTCGATTTCTTCGGCCACCAGGTGACGCTGCACCTCGTCGATGACGATGACGGCGCCGCCGCGAGCAACCCCGTGGACGGCGACGAGGTGCCGAGCCGGCATTTCGGCGTCGTGCTGCCGCGCGGCGACTGGGAGCGACTGGCGGGCAGGCTCGCGGCCGCCGGCACCAAATTCCTCATTTCTCCGCGCATACGCTTCGCCGGCAAGGTCGGCGAGCAGGCTACGATGTTTCTCCTGGACCCGTCCGGCAACGCGCTCGAATTCAAGAGTTTCGCAGATCCGTCGCAACTTTTTGCGACCTGAGCGCATCGTAAGGCCAGTACGGGCCGACGCTGTGCCGCGACTTTCGTGCACGCAACACCGGCCGGGAGACGTCCGATGCGCTACCGCTTTCTTGCTGCCGTGGTCGTCGCGGGGCTCGCCGCACCCGCGGCCGGCGAACCGCGCGTGGAGACCGCCGTCGACGTCGGGGAATTGCGCGCGGTGCCGCTGGAGCGGCCGGATCCGGCCTTCCCCGGTGGCACTCGCACCGGCCAGGAAGGCTGGGTACGCGTGAACTTCGTCGTGACGCCCGACGGGCGCGTGACAGATCCCATCGTCGTCGATTCGCTCGGCGGCGCGCCGTTCGAACAGGCCGCGCTCGAGACGCTGGCGCGCTGGCGCTTCGAACCCGCGCCGGACGGCGGAGAAATCGCCAACAATGTCGTCGACATGCGTTTCGAGCTGGTGCGTGGCCGCGACGCGGCGACCTCGAACTTCCTGCGCCGCTCGAGCCGCATCATGGCCGACATTTCGAGTGAGCGCACCGCTCAGGCGCGCACGCAGCTCGACGAGACCACGGCGCTCGGCGGCTGGAACCTGTACGAGTCCACGATGCTGGCGCTGATGAATGGCCGCCTGGAGGACCAGGAAGGCAGCGCTTTCGGCAAGCTCGAACACTACCGCCGCGCCCTCTGCGGCCGACACGGGCGGCGCGGTGCAGGGCAAGGACCGGCTCGAACTCCTGGTCCGAATCTTCGAAGTCGAGTACGGCGCAGGCCAGTACGGCGCGGCGCTCGCGACCGCAGAGGCGCTGGCGGCGGATTCCGGCGGCACGGCGGAGCTCGACGCGCTGGCCGGACCGCTCGCCGAAATGCGCGCGACGCTGGCGCACGGCGAAACGCTCGTCGCGCAAGCGCGCCTCGCGAACGCCTGCGAGTGCACAGGCGCCGAAGGGCTGTGGCAGTACCCGCCGACCCGCAAGCGCTTCGCGTTCGCCAAGGCCGATCCGGGGGTACGCCGCTTCGAGGCGCGCTGCGACGCCTGGCGTCTCAAGGGCAAAGTCGATCCCGCCGCCACTTATGTAATACCCGAGGAGGCCCGCAATTGCCGGGTCTTCGTATTCGGCGCGGACGGCGCGGGCTTCGAATTCGTCGAGTCCGCCGCCCGCATGGACGTAAGCGCCGGACGCGGCTGAACCCATCGTCGCTGGTCGCCGGCGCCGGGCTTGTGTTAATTTGCGCGGAATTCCTCGGCTCCTCTGACTCCCCTTGCGACTAATTCGACACGGATTCCTCCTGTGCCTCGCCCTAGTGCCGGCTACCGGCCTGCCCGCGGACAGCGCCCTGCGCGACGCGGGGCCGGGGCACAACCTGCGCCTCGCCGGCAGCGAGCAGCCGGCTGCGCGGCGCGTATACATCGTGCAGCTGCACGAGCCCTCGGTCGCGGACGTCCATGCCCTCGGCGCATCGGCGTTCTCGAAGGCCGCCGGACAGTCGGCGCCGCGCATGGACAAGAACGACCCGGGGATTCGCGATCACGTACAGAAGCTCGAGGCCGAACAGGATCGTGTGCTGGCGCTGGCGGATGGCGGTACCGAGAAAATCTACAGCTACGTCTATGGCATGAACGGCTTCGCGGCACGGATGACGCCGGCCGCCGCGCACAAGCTCGAAGCGCTGCCGGAAGTGGCCAACGTGTGGGAGGACGAGATCCGCCCGCTCGCGACCAACTACAGCCCCGCGTTCCTCGGCCTCTATGACAGCGACGGCGGGCTGCGCGGGTCGCTGGGACTAGACGGCGAGAACGTGGTCATCGGCTTCATCGACAGCGGCATCTATCCCGAGCATCCGGCCCTCGCCGACACGCAGGAGGCCGACCGGCCGAGACTATGCAGCGGCGGCTGGGGCGAGAATTCCCTGCTCGGCCGCTGGCTGTGCCGCCGCTTCCGGCTCGCGGAAGATCGCGTCGCTTACGAGCCACCCGTGGCCTGGAACGGCATTTGCGAAGCCGGCATCCAGTTCGACGCAAGTGCCTGCAACAACAAGCTGATCGGCGCCCGCTGGTTCGCGGAGGGCGCGCAGGCGAGCGGGCCGATCGACGAAGGCGAGATATTCTCGCCGCGGGACGTCGACGGCCACGGCACACACACGGCCACCACCGCGGGGGGCAACCGCGTATCGGCCTCGATCTACGGCACGCGTATCGGCACGGTCCAGGGCATGGCGCCGCGCGCGCGGATTGCCGTGTACAAGGCCTGCTGGCTCAGGCCCGGCGACCAGCGGGCGACCTGCAACACCTCGGACCTCGCGCGCGCCGTGGATGCGGCGGTCGCCGACGGCGTCGACATCATCAATTATTCGGTCGGCAGCTCGCTCCTGAGGATCGCCGCGCCGGACGACATCGCGCTGTTCGGCGCGGCCAAGGCCGGCATACTCGCGGTGGTCGCGGCGGGCAACGACGGCCCGAACCTCGGCACGATCGGCTCGCCGGCCGGCGGCCCCTGGGTGCTGACGACCGGTGGCTCGACCCGCGACGGCGAGACCTCGATCGAGGCGATGCAGATCAATGCCCCGGCCACGCTCGCCGGCAGGTACGCGGTGCGCGAAGCGAGCTTCACGCCGCCGCTCGAGGACGTCGACCCGATTGCAGGCCTGCTCGTGCTCGCGGACGACGGCGAGGACGTGCTTCCCAGTGGCGATCCCGGCACGACGGCGGATGCCTGCGAGGAACTGATCAACGTCACGGCACTTGCCGACAATATCGCGCTCATCCAGCGCGGCGGCTGTGACTTCGACATCAAGGTGCTGAACGCGGCCAACGCCGGCGCGGCCGCGGTCGTCGTTTACAACGACGCGGGACCGCCGATCGTGATGAACGGGTCGACCGGCGGCACCTTCGTGCCGGCCGTCATGGTCGGGCAGGCGGACGGCGGATTGTTCCTCGCCGAGATCGACGCGGGCAACGCCATCACCGCGGTGCTCGACAAGTCGTTGTTCCTGACCGAGCCCGAGACCGGCAACACGATGCCGGCGTTCTCCTCCCGCGGCCCGGGGCCGATCCTGGATTTGCTCAAGCCCGATGTCACGGCGCCGGGTTCGAACATCCTCGCCGGCATCGCACCCGACGCCGTCAACGCGCCGTCGGGCCAGCAGTACGGGTACCTGAGCGGCACCTCGATGGCGACGCCGCACGTGTCGGGTGTCGCGGCGCTGCTGCTCGAACTGCACCCGGACTGGTCGCCGGCGGCGGTCAAGTCCGCCCTGATGACGACGACGCGCCAGGACCTGACGCTGCCGGACGGCGAGACGCCCCTGCACGCGTTCGATTTCGGCGCCGGCCATATCGTACCGAACGCCGCCGCCGCCCCCGGCCTCGTTTTCGACCTGTCGGCCGACGACTACGACGCCGCGGCCTGCGGTTTCGGCTACGAGGTCGTGAGCGCCGATCGCTGCACAGAACTGGAAGACGCCGGCTTCTCGCTGCTGGCTCGCGATCTCAACCTGCCGTCGATCGCGGTCGGACGGCTGACCGGCCAGCAGACCGTCACCCGCCGCGTGACCAACGTCGACGACAGCGCCGCCACCTACACCGCCACCGTGGAGCCGCCCTCCGGCATGCAGGTCGTCGTCGATCCGCCCAGCCTGTCGCTGGGACCGGGCGAGACCGCCGAGTTCGACGTGACGATGACCTACGAATCCGGGCCGCTCGACCTGTGGAGCTTTGGCGCGCTGACCTGGCAAAGCGGTGATCATGAGGTGCGCAGTCCCATCGCGGTGAAGCCGACGACCGTGTCGGCGCCGTCGGAACTCACGGGCGAAGGCGTGAACGGCACGCTCGCCTTCGACGTATCGTTCGGCTATTCGGGCGTGTACGAACCCATCGTGCACGGACTGCGCCTGCCGCTCGTGATCGACGGTTTCGTCGACAACGACCCGACCAAGACTTTCACCTTCCGCTCCACCGATGGCGTGACCGCACACCTGGTCGACGTGCCGGCCGACCAGCTCTACCTTCGATTCTCGCTGTTCGATGCGCTGACCGACGGCAACGACGATCTCGACATGTATGTTTACTACTGCCCGGACGGGGTGACCTGCAACAAGATCGGGGAAAGCGGCGAGCCGACGTCACAGGAGCGCTTCGACTACTACCGCCCGCCCGCCGGCCGTTACGCCGTGCTGATTCACGGCTTCGCCACGGACGAGGTCGCCGGCGGCCCCGGCGCGAACTATTCCCTGCTGGGCTGGTCGCTCGGCGCCGTCGACGACCGCGGCAATATGAGCGTAACGGGACCGAACTTCGTGGCCGGCGGCACGGAGACCGTGTCAGTGGACTGGTTCGGGCTCAGCCCCGGGACGGTCTACCTAGGCGCCATCTCGCACAACACGCCCGCCGGGCTCGCGGCGCTCACCCTGCTCACGATCGTCGTGCCGGGTCCGTAACCTGTTGGAGCGACCGGAATTAGAGTGACAGTTACCCTGATTCCGGGCCGCGCTTACGTAAGGAGTCCCTGAGCGCGCTTGTTGCGCGAATACCAGATCATGAACGCGCCGATCACCAGCACCAGTCCCTGGATGATCACGGGTTGCGTGCCGAACGCGTCCAGCGAATCGGACATGAAGAAGACGTAGATATCCTGCACGATGGCCGCCGCCAGCGAGATGACAAACAAGGGCACGGCCAGCTTTTTGCGCATCAAGAGCAGGATGCTGGCGAGGACGCCGGCGATGACGGCGATGGCATTGGCGGCGGTGGCCCATGCAGGCGTCGCGGTGACGATGTCGACCTGCTCGGGCGTCATCATCCCGGCCAGCTGTTCGGGCGTCGCCGTGACGGTGGAATAAAAGAAGAACAAACCGATCAGGTACCAAATGAGCGAGACGACGCCGACGACCCAAAACGCGGTATCGGGACGGACGACTGTGGCTTGATCTGACATAAGGTTTCCCCTTGTTTTATCAGCGTTTTTTGCTCCCCCGCGCGGATCATCCGGCGCACCGGCGGGGATTGCAAGGGGTGGCGGGGCGCCCGTTGGAGCGCCTCATAGGCGCGACCGGTCGCGCGCATGCCGCGCTCCAACAGTTACCGGCGGGCGAGGGCGGCGCAGGGCTTGTAGCGGAAGCAGTCGACGAGATGGTCGTTGACCATGCCGGTCGCCTGCATGTGCGCATAGACGATGGTGCTGCCGACGAAGCGGAAGCCGCGCTGCTTCAAGTCCTTGCTGAGCGCGTCGGACTCGGGCGAGGTTGCCGGGATTTCGCCGTCGCGGCGGCGCCGGTTCAGGACCGGCCGATCGTCGACGAAACCCCAGATGTAGTCGCTGAAGCTGCCGAACTCGTCCTGCACGGCAAGAAAGGCTTTGGCATTGCTCACGGCCGATTCGACTTTCAGCCGATTGCGCACGATGGCAGGATTCCTGAGCAGCGACTCGATGCGCCGGCGGGTGTAGCGGGCGACTTTTTCCGGGTCGAAGTCCGCGAAGGCTTTCCGGTAGCCCTCGCGTTTGTTGAGTATGGTCGACCAGCTCAGGCCCGCCTGCGCGCCTTCGAGGACGAGAAACTCGTATTGCCGACGGTCGTCGCGGACGGGGACGCCCCATTCCGTGTCGTGGTACGCGATGTAGTCCGGCCCACTGCCTTCGGCCCAGGCGCAGCGTACTGGCGATTTCGGCATGTTCTGGTCCTCCGTCGTCAGGCCGACGCTAGCACCGAAGCCGACGGCGCGGAACCGCCAAATCCGGCTGCAACAGGCGTTTTCGCGGACGCCGCCGGTCGGAACGCAGCCCGCGCCCGTGGGTGCGGGGCGCGCCCGGACCGACGCAGCCGGCGCTATTCAGCCGCTTCGTCTTCCGCGTCCTCCGCGCCCTCTTCCGCGTCGCCGCCGCAGCTGCCTTCGGCTTCGCCTTTCTTGTCACCGCCGCAGGAGCCTTCGCCGCAGGAGCCCTCGCCCTTGTCCTTCTCCTCGCCTTCCTTGTCACCACCGCACGAGCCTTCACCGCCGACGCCCAGCATGTAGCCTGCGCTCAGGGTCGTCATCGCGAACGGGCTGGCGCCGGTCTGTGCGCTTGCGGTCGAGACCAGTGCCAGCGAGCCGACGAGTGCCGCGCCGACGGCCAGGGCCACGGGTGTTGCTGCTTTCTTTTCTGACATGTTTGTTCTCCTTGGTGGATGTTCGCCCTGACCGGGCGTCGTAGTCGGTACCTGTCGCATCAGGTGCGCCAGGTCACCGAATTTTTCATCGTCTGTTCGATTCTCCGGATGTCGTCGGGATCCTCGCCGACGACCGCGATGCTGCCCTCGCCGACCGGAAGGATCACGCCGGAGAGGACGCCATCGCCGAATGCCTGCGGTGCCCCGACCTTCTCCTCCAGCATCAGCAGGATGGTCACCGGCCCGTGCGCGCCCTGCATGACGAGGTGCGGCACGGTGTGGCCGTTGATCACGCAGGTCTGCGCGTAACTCACGAGCGGCGCGTCCGGCCCGAGGCGGGCGACGTTCGCAGGCAACACGCGCGCCAGCCGGTCGTCCCCGACCGCGCTGTCCGATACGACGAGCGAGAAGTTTTCATGGCTGATGTGCGCGAGGATCTGCTCGCCGAGCGCGGTCCCGGCAGCGGAGTCGTCGCCGACCGTGCGCCAGCCGAGCGCCAGTGCGATTGCCACGGAGGCCGCGGCCGCGAGCCAGGCCAGGGCCGGCAGCCGGCGGCGCCGGGCCGGCGCGAGCGGTGTAACACCGGCCTCCGGCTGCCCGGACAGTTCGGGGAGCGTGAGTTCGGGTACCGGCACTGCGAGCGCACGCGCGATGTCCGCATCGAGCGCAAGCAGCTCGTCCCGCCAGGCCCGGCACTCCGCGCATTGCGCGAGGTGCTCGCCGATCCGAGCGGATGCGGGATCGGCAGCGATCTCAGCACGGCACGCGCTGCAATCGCGGACAGCCGGTTCGTCCGTCACTGCAGGTCTCCGCTGCCGTCGAACGAAGCCTTGAGTTTCAGGCGGGCGCGATGCAGGCGGGTGAGCACCGCGCCCTGGGCGAGCCCCATGTGCTCGGCGATCTCCTGTGTGCTGTAGCCGAGCAGCACCTGCAGTACGAGCGGCTCGCGATAACCGTCCTCCAGTTCGAAAATTGCCGCACGCAGTTCGTCGAGCCGCGGGTCGGGTTGCTGCGCAATTGCCGCGGCCTGTGCGGCGCTCAGGGCATCGACGTCGAGCGTGTCCGGACGGCGGCGTTCGAAGTAGCGGGCATTCTCGCGCCGGACGATCGTCAGCAACCAGGACTTCGCCGCACCGTCTTCTCTCAGCGCATCCATGGAGCGCCAGGCGCGCAGCAGCGACTCCTGGACGACGTCCTCGGCCACGGCACGGTTGCGACTGAGCCAGAGGGCATAGCGGTACATGTCCTGGTGGAGCGTGCCCACGATCCTCTCGAATCTCCTGCGCCGGTCCTGCCCGGCCATACGGCTGTTCATGCGAGGTGACCTTCGGTTCGTGATTTTTATTACGTGCGGCCCGGCAAAACGCGAATTGAGACTTGGAAACCCTATCGGATTACAGTGAAAATCCACAACCATGCGACACGTTGACCGTTCAGTATGAACCCGCAAAGCCTCGGTCAGTTCCCGAACACCCGTCTGCGACGCAGCCGCCGGACTCGTAACCTGCGGCGGCTGGTCGCCGAAACGGCACTCTCGGCGGACGACCTCATCTGGCCGCTGTTCGTGCTGGACGGCGTTGGCAGGGCCGAGGCGGTGGCCTCGATGCCCGGCGTCAGCCGCCTCTCCATCGACCGCCTGCTTGAACGCCTGGCCGGGCCGGTGGCACTCGGCATCCCGGCGGTCGCACTATTCCCCGTGATCGACACCGCGGCGAAATCGCCGGACGGCAGCGCCTGCGCCGACCCGGACGGGCTCGCGCAGCGAGCCGTGCGCGCCATCCGGGATGCCTACCCGGAACTCGCGGTCATCACCGACGTCGCGCTGGATCCGTACACCACTCACGGGCAGGACGGCATCCTCGGCGACGACGGCTACGTCCTGAACGACGAGACGGTCGCCATGCTGGTGCGCCAGGCTCTGTCGCATGCCGAGGCCGGTGCCGACATCATCGCGCCCTCGGACATGATGGACGGCCGGGTGGGCGCGATCCGGCGTGCGCTCGAAGACGCCGGTCACGTGCACACGCTGATCCTGGCGTACGCGGCGAAGTACGCATCGAATTTCTACGGGCCGTTCCGCGACGCCGTCGGCTCGGCCGCCAGTCTCGGCGGCGGCGACAAGTCGACCTATCAGATGGACCCGGCCATGAGCGACGAAGCGCTGCGGGAAGTGCTGCTCGACGTCGCGGAAGGCGCGGACCTCGTCATGGTCAAGCCGGCAATGCCCTACCTCGACATCGTGCGGCGCGTGCGTGACGCGGCCGGCGTGCCGGTGTTCGCCTACCAGGTGAGCGGAGAGTACGCGATGCTCAAGGCCGCCGCCGCGAACGGCTGGCTGGACGAGCGGCGGACCGTGCTCGAGTCCCTGCTCGGCATCAAGCGAGCGGGCGCGAGCGCCATCCTCACCTACTTCGCGCCGGACGTGGCGCGCTGGCTCGCCGACTAGCCTGTGATATCGGAGCGGATTAAGGTGACAGTTACCCTAATTCCGGGGGGCTATTCGGGTAACGGTCGCCCCAGCTTGAATTTGGGTAACTGTCACCTTAATCCGCAGGCGCGAACAGCGCCGAGCCATGCCCGAGAACAGCGCCCGATATACCCGCCTAATGGTTATACTCGGCGTGCCGCGGACGGCGCCTGGCGTCGGGCGTTCGTGGCGGGGGAGCAACGATAACGGGAGACCGCGCAATTGCCCGATGATCCGGCCAGTTTCGATCGCTATGGAGTCATCGGTTACCCGGTGTCGCACAGCCGCTCACCGGTCATCCACCAACTTTTCGCCATGCAGACCGGCCAGCAGCTGCGTTACGAACTCCTGCAGGTCGCGCCGGAGAAACTCGAGCAGGCAGTACGCCAGTTCCAGCGCACCGGCGGCAAGGGGCTGAACGTCACCGTCCCGCACAAGACGGCGGTGACCGAACTCTGCGACCAACTGAGCGAGCGTGCCGAGCAGGCGGGGGCGGTGAACACGCTCGCGTTCCAGGACGGCGACATCTTCGGCGACAACACCGACGGCATCGGGCTGACGCGCGACCTCGAATGGAACCTGGGTTTTCCCCTGCAGCGCCGGCGCATCCTGGTGCTGGGCGCGGGCGGCGCGACCCTCGGCATCGTCGGCCCGCTGCTGGCCCGGCGCCCCGACGCACTGGTCATCGCGAACCGCACCCTCGACCGCGCGCAAGCCATCGTGGAACGCTTCGGGAGCGGACTCCTGAGCGCCTGCGATTTCGACAATGTGCCGGCCGAGCGGCCCTACGACCTGCTCATCAATGCGACCTCCGCCGGCCTGAAAGGCGAGGCGCCGCCCTATCCGGACGCCGCGGTCAGTGAATCGACGCTGTGTTACGACCTGTCCTACGGCTCGAAACCGACGCCCTTCACGCTCTGGGCGCGCGAGAAAAGCGCCGGGGCCGCCGTCATGGGCTGGGGCATGCTCGTCGAGCAGGCTGCCGAGTCCTTTCACCTGTGGCGCGGCATCCGGCCGAGCACGGCACCGGTCCTGAAACAGATCGTCGTCAGCGCATAGTCACCAGTTCCTCGGCGCTCGTCGGGTGGATCGCGACAGTATCGTCGAAGTCCTCCTTGGTCGCGCCCATGCGGATGGCGACCGCGAAACCTTGCAGCATCTCGTCCGCCCCTTCGCCGATGATGTGGCAGCCGACGACTTTCTCGTCCGTGCCGGCCGTGACAAGCTTCATGGAACTCTTCTGCTTGCGCTCGCCGAGCGCGTAGTACATCGACGTGAACCGCGACGTATGCACGCGCACCGACTCGCCGTATTCGAGCCGGGCCTCCTCCTCGGTGAGACCGACCGTGCCGATGGTCGGGTGGCTGAACACGACGGTCGGGATGAGGCGGTAGGAGAGATGCCGGTCGTCCATGCCGCCGTAGAGGCGATCGGCGAGGCGCCGCCCGGCGGCGATGGCGACCGGCGTCAGCGCCGCGCGTCCGGTCACGTCGCCCAGCGCGCAGATGTGCTCGACGTTGGTCCGCTGGTACGCGTCGGTCGGGATGCAGCCGGTGAGTTCCGTATGCACGCCGGCGGCCTCGAGACCGAGGTCGCGGGTATTGGCGATGCGGCCGACCGCCCACAGCACGCAGTCGACCGGCCCGAAATGCCGTTCGTCCTCAGTCGTGACGACGAGGCCGGCGTCGGTGCGATCGACGCGCGCGGGCGCCGCATTCGTGTGGAGCGCGATGCCGGTCGCGCGCATCGCGTCGGCGAGTTCGGCGCCGAGCATCGCGTCGAAGTCGCGCAGGATCCCGCCCTTGCGCACGAGCTGCATGACCTCGCTGCCCAAGAGCGCGAAAACGCCCGCGAGTTCCACCGCGATGTACCCGCTGCCGGCGACCAGGACGCGCCGCGGCCGTTCCTCGAGTTCGAAGAAGCCGTCGGAGGTGATGCCGAGTTCCGCGCCGGGGAGGTCGGGCACGGTTGGGTAGCCGCCGGTGGCAATGACGATGCGCGCCGCAGTGAGCCGGCGGTTCCCGACTTCGAGCGTATGCGGGTCGCAAAAGCGCGCGCGGCCTGCGACGAGGTCCACCTTGCATTTTTCCAGGTTGGACGCATAGATGCCGTTCAGCCGCCGTATGTAGGCGTCGCGACGGCGCTTGAGACCGGCCCAGTCGTGCCCCGCGAGTTCGATGTCGAAGCCGTAATCTTTCGCGTGATGCAGATGATGGGCATGATCCGCGGCGTACCACATGATCTTTTTCGGCACGCAGCCGACATTGACGCAGGTACCGCCGAGCGGACCCGGTTCGATCACGGCCGCGCGAGCGCCGTGCTCCGCCGCGCGCTGCGCATGTGCGAGCCCGCCGCTCCCGCCGCCGATGACGACCAGGTCGTAATCGTCCCTCATTCGAACTCCTGAGCTTGCGTAATTCGTCGCGCAGCCGTCCGGTCGATCGACCGGGCCGGCGGCCGGGCTGTGCTGAGAATTTTCGCGCCTCGAAAGGCAGGATCCGATGAGCAACCCGTTACTCGATACTACTACGCTTCCGCGTTTCGCCGACATCGCGCCCGATCATGTCGTACCGGCGATGACCGAGATCATTGCGATACACCGCCGGCGGCTCGACGAGATCCTGACGGCTGCCGCGAAGCCGGATTTCGACTCCGTGGTCGTGCCGGTCGAGGACATGGAACACGAACTGTCGCGAATCTGGGCGCCAGTCGGTCACCTGCAGAGCGTGCTCGGTTCGCGCGAATGGCGCGATGCCTACAATGCCGCGCTGCCACTGCTGACCGAGTACGGCACAGAGCTGTCGCAAAATCAGCGACTGCAACGGGCCTACGCGCAGGTCGACGACAGCCTGCCGGCGAACGCCGATGCCGCGCGCCGCAGCGCCGTGGAACATGCATTGCGCGATTTTCGGCTTGCGGGCGTCGATCTGGACGAGGGTCGCAAGACCCGCTTCCGCGAGGTCATGCGTGAGCTGGCCGGCATCCAGGCACGCTTCGAACAGAACGTCCAGGATTCGGCGGACGCCTGGTTGCTGACGATCGACGACGAGGCGGAACTCGCCGGCCTGCCGGCCGACAACGTGAAACGCGCGCGCAGCGAGGCACGGAAACGCGGCCGCGACGGCTTCGTCCTGACGCTTGACTACCCGACCTATGACGCCGTCATGACGCACAGCGAAAACCGCGCGCTGCGGGAGAACTTCTACCACGCGTGGGTCACACGCGGCTCCGACCAGGCGGCGGACCTCGCTTACGACAACAGCGCCAACATCGACGTGATACTCCGCTTGCGCCACGAGGCCGCCAGGCTCGTCGGATTCGCGAACTACGCCGAGTACTCGCTCGCGACGAAGATGGCTTCTTCGGTAACGGAGGTCGTGACCTTCCTGCGCGAGCTCGCGGCACGCACGCGCCCGGCGGCCGAACGTGAACTCGAGCAACTCCGAGCGTTCGCCGGCATGGCGATCGAACCCTGGGACGTGACCTTCTGGCTCGAGAAGCTGAAGCAGCAGAAATACTCGATTTCCAACGAGGTGCTGCGCCAGTACTTCCCGGCCGAACGGGCAATCGGCGGGCTGTTCGACCTCGCGGGCCGCCTGTACGACGTGAGCTTCGAGCGCCGCGATGACGTCGCGACCTGGCACGAGGACGCGCGATACTACGAGATACGCGACAAGTCCAGCGTATCGATCGGCGGCTTCTATACCGACATGTTTGCGCGCGGCGGCAAGCGCACCGGTGCGTGGATCGACGACTGTATCAACCGCAAGAAGTTGAACGGCTCGCCGACCTTGCCGGTCGGCTTCCTCGTTTGCAATTTCGCGCCGCCGGACGAAGGCCGCCGCTCGCTCCTTACGCACGACGACGTCGTGACGCTGTTCCACGAGTTCGGTCACATGCTGCATCACCTCCTGACGCGCATCGATTACCCGAGCATCGCCGGAATAAACGGCGTGCCCTGGGACGCCGTCGAACTGCCGAGCCAGTTCATGGAGAACTTCGCCTGGCACTATGACGTGCTGGTGCGCTGCTCCGGCCATGCGGAGACCGGCGCCCTGCTGCCGCGCGAGCTCTTCGACCGGCTGAATGCGAGCCGCTACCTGGGCGCCGGCCTCGCCATGCTGCGGCAGCTCGAGTTCGGGCTGTTCGACTTCCGCCTGCACAGCGAATTCGAGCCCGCGAACACGACGGACGTGCTCGGCTTGCTCACGGCGGTGCGCAGCGAAGTCGGGCTGCTCCGGCACCCGGCATACAACCGCATGCCGCACGCGTTCGGCCATGTTTTTTCGGGCGGCTACGCGGCCGGCTATTACAGCTACAAGTGGGCCGAGGTGCTCGCGGCCGATGCCTTCGGCGCCTTCGAGGAGGCCGGCATCTTCGACCGTGCGACCGCGGACCGTTTCCGGCGCGAGATCCTGGAGATCGGTGGCAGCCGCAATTTCATGGATGCGTACATCGCATTTCGCGGCCGCAAACCGGAACTCGACGCCCTGCTCCGGCACAGCGGCATTCTCGACTCGTGAAGATCGCGACCTGGAACGTTAATTCGCTCAAGGTGCGCATGCCGCACGTCATCGAGTGGCTGAAGGCGAACGGCCCGGACGTTCTCGTGCTGCAGGAGATCAAGCAGGTGAGCGAGGCCTTCCTGGCCGCAGAGTTCCGTGACCTCGGCTACCACTCGATTGCTAACGGCCAGAAAACCTACAACGGCGTTGCCGTACTGGCGCGGCAGGAACTCGCGGACCCGCACACCGATTTCCCGCGCTTCGAGGACATGCAGCGCCGAATACTCGCAACGACGGTCGGCGATGTCCGCATCGTCAACCTGTACGTACCAAACGGCTCCGAGGTCGGTTCTGAAAAGTACGCCTACAAGTTATCCTGGCTGTCGGCACTTCGGGTGTACCTCGAGGACGAGCTACAGCGCCACGGCAAGCTCGTCGTTCTGGGCGACTTCAACATCGCGCCGCGCGACGCGGACGTGTACGACCCGGTCGCCTGGGGCGATGCGATCCTGTGCAGCCCCGCCGAACGGGCGTCGCTGCACGCTGTGCTGGAACTCGGTTTCAGCGATGTGTTCCGAAAATTTGAGCAGCCGGAAAAGACTTTCAGCTGGTGGGACTACCGGGCGGCGATGTTCCGCCGCAATGCCGGCCTGCGTATCGACCTGATCCTGACGAACGACGCGATGACCGAGGCCTGCACGGCGAGCCGCGTCGACCGGGAGCCGCGCACCTGGGACCGGCCGTCCGACCATGCGCCGGTCGTGGCGGAGTTCGCGCTGTAGCGAGCGTCGGCTCATTTTTACAAAAACTTGTGAAAAGCGTGACATGCCGCACATTTTTCGGCGCGCCCGGCGTCGGCCAAGCGGGTAAACTTTCTTTCCATGCCGCCGCATGTGAAAGCCGTCAGCCAGGACCGTCGTAACGATTACGACGTGACCAACACGGTCCAGGTTTCGAGCCCTCCCGCCGTACGAAATGCCGTCTACGAGATCTTTTCGGAGACCTACCCCGGCGCGTCCTTCGACAAGCTCTGGCTGGCCTTCTACGATTTCCAGCGCCTGTTCAACGGCCGCTATCCGGGCTACGTGGGCTGCGACACGACCTACCACGACATGCAGCATTCGCTGGACATGACGCTGGCAGTCGCCCGCCTTGTGGCCGGATACGAACGCAGCGTCGATGCCAGCGAGCGGCTCGGTCCGCACCGCGCTCTGCTGGCGGTGATCGTGTCCCTGTTCCACGACGCCGGCTACATTCGCCACGAAGAGCGGGATCGCGACTACACGAACGGCGCCGAATTCACGATGCAGCACGTGTCGCGCGGGGCCGATTTCCTGCGCCGCTACCTGCCGCAGCTCGGCATGGCGAAAGACACCGGCGTCGCGAGCATCATCGTGCACTTCACCGGCTACGAGCTGGACCTCGACACGATCGAGCTCGAGGACCCGCGAGATATCATCTGCGGCCACCTGATCGGCACGGCCGACCTGATTTCGCAGATGTCCGACCGCTGCTATCTCGAGAAGTGCCGCGACCGCCTGTACAAGGAGTTCGTCGTCGGCGGCGTCGCTGTCGAAAACGCCAGGCCGGGCGAGTACATGATCCGCTACGAGTCGGGCCAGCACCTGCTCGAGAAAACGCCGACGTTTTATCAATACGTCATGCGCGAGCGGCTGAACAACCAGTTCAACAAGGTTTACCGCTACGTCGAGGTGCTGTTCGACGGGTACAACCCGTACATCGAAGCCATCTCGAACAACATCAAACACCTGGTCAAGGTGATTTCCACCGGCGACTGGACGCTGCTCCGCCGGCAGCCGCCTTACTTCATTGGCGTCGAAAACGCCGACAAGGACATCGATACGCTGGTAACCCGGCAGCTCGAACTGCCCGCAGAGGCCAAGGTCACGGCCACCGGCTGAGTCTTTTTCCGTTGCCCGTCCGGGACGCGACCGGAGACATCTCGTAGACTGGGCGCATCGACGGAAAAAAGGATGACGCGATGTGCATGCGGGCGCTGCTGGCAGTAGTGATTTTTGTCGGCCAGCCGTACGCCGCAATTGCACAAACCGACTTCACGAAGTCGACGGAAACAGCGAACCAGGCCTCAGCGCTGCCCCGCATCCGGGTGGAGGGCAATCGCTTCGTCGACGCCGCCGGCAACACGCGCATTTTCCGCGGTCTGGCCCTGTCCGATCCTTATCACCTCGAGCGCCAGGGCCACTGGAATCGCAAGTATTTCGAAGCGGCGAAAAGCTGGAATGCCGACGTCGTGCGCATCCCCGTTCATCCTGTGTGGTGGCGAGAGGCGGGAGCCGAGCAGTATTTCGAATGGCTGGACGAGGGCGTGCGCTGGGCGGGCGAGTTCGGCATGTACGTCATCCTGGACTGGCACACGATCGGCAATCCGCTGAACGGCATCCCGCACCGGCCGCTCTATCTCACGACGAAGGACGAGACCTACTACTTCTGGCACCAGGTTGCGGACCGCTACAAGGGCAACACGACCGTCGCCTTCTACGAGCTCTTCAACGAACCGACCAATCGCTTCGGAGAAATGGGCTACCTGCCATGGGACGAGTACAAGGACTACATCGAGGGCATCATCTACATGCTCTACGCGATCGACGAGGAGATCATTCCGCTGGTCGCCGGTTTTGATTGGGCGTACTCGCTGGAACATGTCATTGCCGACCCGATCGATTTCCCCGGCGTGGCCTACGTGTCGCACCCGTATCCGCAGAAGCGCGACGAACCCTGGGAGGAGAAGTGGGAGGCGGACTGGGGTCATGTCGCCGAGAAGTTTCCGGTGTTCGTCACCGAGTTCGGTTTCATGTCGGCGGATGCACGCGGCGCGCATATTCCCGTCATTTCCGACGAACGCTACGGCAAGGCGGTGACCGACTACATGGCGAAGAAAGGCATCTCCTGGACGGCGTGGGTGTTCGACCCGCGCTGGAGCCCGCAGCTCATCTCCGACTGGGACTACACGCCGACGATGCAAGGCACGTTCTTCAAGTCCGTGCTGAAAGAGCCGTAGCGGCGCGCTGGAGCGCCCCACGGGCGCGACCCAACGGGAAATCCGGCCAAGGCGACAGTACGTCCGGCCATTCCCGCGCGCCGGACTGTGCCGCCGCCGCGGCGGCTGCTATACGGATAGCCAGATCACGGGAGACACGAACATGCGATACCTCTTGCCCGTCACGCTCGCCGCCCTGTTGGCCGCCGCCGCGCTGTTCGCGGACACGAGACCGGGACCGACGCCCGCCGCGGACAGCGTCGACGTCGCGCGCTTCGACGCCGACGACCGGCTGCTGGTGCCTGCTAACCTCGACGAATGGGTGTTCCTCGGCAGCTCGCTCGGCATGGGTTATTCGCAGGAAAATTTCGACCCGGACAGCCCAGGCATGTTTCAAATCGCGCGGATGGAGCCGCTGGCTTACGACATCTTCCGCAGGACGGGCAAGTTTCCCGACGGCACGATGATCGCGCTGCATTTCTACGGCTCGCGCAACGAGGTGTCGATCAACCGCGCCGGCTTCGTGATGGGCGAGTTGCACCTCGCGGAGATCCATTACAAGGACAGCACGCGGTTCCCTGACGGCTTCAACTTCTACAATGTGCCGAACGGCGCGCAGGCCGCGAACGAGATCGCACTGCCGAACGACTGTGTGGACTGCCACAAGCGCGACGGCGCCTACGACGGCGTGTTCGTGCAGTTCTACCCAACCATCCATGAATTCCTGCCACCGGAGATACGCGCGAAGTTAGCCGATACGCACGCCGTGCGCCCTCACTGACGACGGAGGCGTCCTGCATGGCCGAAACCCGCATCATCGCCGCATTGGCCTATCCCGGCCTGCAGTTGCTCGACATCGTCGGCCCGCTGGAGACCTTCAATCTCGCGGCACAGCAGCTGGTCGACGACGGAGAGCGGCGTGATCCCGCGTACCGCGTCCTGCTCGTGTCGAAGGATAGCAAGCCGGTGCCGTCGATGTCCGGCCTGACGATCGGCGCGGAACGCAGCCTCGACGACCCGCTCGACGACGTCGACACTTTGCTCGTGCCGGGCGCGCTCACCGGCGGCTCGAATTTCTACGAGGACCCGGACTACGTCGCCTTCGTGCGCCGTGCGCAGGGCCGGGTGCGGCGGCTGTGTTCCGTCTGTTCGGGCGCGCTGCTGCTCGCGAGCGCGGGCGTGCTCGACGGGCGCCGCGCGACGACGCACTGGATGGATGCCGAGCAGCTGCGCGACTGCTTCCCGCAGGTCCGCGTCGAGGCAAACCGCATCTACGTCGAGGACGGCGGCGTGTACACCTCCGGCGGCATCACCGCGGGCATCGATCTCGCGCTCGCGCTCGTCGAGCAGGACCATTCGCGCCGCCTGGCGCTCAAGGTCGCCAAGCGCCTGCTCGTGTTCCTGAAGCGCCCCGGCAACCAGCTGCAGTTCAATGCCTTCCTCGCGGCGCAGGCCCAGCCGACCCGCTTCGCCGAGCTGCTCGACTGGCTGACCGATAACCTGCATCGCGACCTCGACACGGCCCTGCTCGCAAAACGCGCCTGCATGAGCGAGCGGAATTTCCGGCGGCGCTTCGAAGCGGAGATCGGCATGCCGGTCGGCCGCTACCTGATGCGCACGCGAGTGACGAAAGCACAGAGCCTGCTCGAGTCGACGCCGTTGCCGGTTGCGAAAATCGCGAAACAATGCGGCTTCGCCTCCGCCGAAGCGATGCGTTATTCCTTCGCCCAGGAACTTGGCGTCACGCCGAGCGAGTACCGTGCGCGCTTTGGTGGCGGGGACGCTGCCACCCGCCGCGCCGGCTGACGATCAAAGGTACGCGCCGCCGGCCTATGCGCGCGGCGACGCTCCCGTCAGAATCCGAGTTGCCGCAGCGCGGCCGAGACTTGCGCACGTGTTTCCGGCGGCCGAAGCGGAAATGCGGCCAGGAAATCCTCGAGCGTCAGGCGCGGATTGCGTTCGCGAACGTGGCTCGCCCAGCCCCTCGCCTGCGCTTCGTTCCCGGCCAGCCATTGCGCGACGGCCGCGACCATCGCGATCAACACGTGTGCGCCGGGCGAGCGCGCTGCCCGTTCGCACCACCGGACCGCTTCCGCATGATCGCCGCTCACCAGGTGCGTGAACCCGCGCGTCGCCAGCATGGCGTAATACAGGGGATCGAGCGGGCTCAGGCGCATGGCCAGGTCGGCATCACGCCGCCCGTCGCCGCTGCTGCCGGCGATCGCTTCGGTCCACGCCCGGGCGTACAGGCCCTGTGCGTAGTTGGGACAGAGCGATACGGCGCGGTCGATCCAGGCCAGTGCGCGATCGAGGTCCCCTTCTAGCCAGAAGCTCCGTCCCATCGTGAAATTGACGAACGGGTCCAGCGGGTCGATGTCGATGCCGCGCTGAGCGCAACGGCGCGCCGCTGAAATCGCTCCGGCAAGGTCGTCGGTTTGCCTCAGGAAGGCCTTCTGGAAGTGCACGAACGAAAGACCGGCATGCGCGCGGGCAAAGCCCGGGTCCTGCGTGACAGCCCTGCCGAACAAGGACTCCGCGGCCGCATTGTCAATACGGTTGAAGTTGTACATGTGCTGGAGCCCGAGGTGATAGGCCGACCAGGCATCGAGATTGTCCGTGTTCGTCAGGCGTGCGGCCGACGCCTCGTGCAGCGGAATCTGGATTTCGAGCGCCGCGAGGATTGTTGAACGGATCTCCGCGCGCAGCGCGTGCACGTCGTCGACGAAGCCCGTGTAGCGTTCCGCCCAGACGACCTCGCCGCCTCGCGTATCCGTCAGTTCTGCCGTGATTGCGAGGTGCGAACCCGTCACCTCGATCGTGCCCGACAGGCAGTAGCGCACGCCGAGTTGTCGGCCGATTGCGCGGCTGTCTGCGTCCTGTCCGCGAAGCCGGAACGAGGAGGCGCGTGCAATGACGAAAAGCCAGCGCAGGCGCGAGAGCTCGGTGATCAGTTCGTGCGGTAGTCCGTCGGCGATCGTCGCGTACCTGCCGGCGTCACCGATGACCAGAAAAGGAAGCACGGCGACCGACGGCCGCGAGGAGGCATCGGCCGCCGGTTCGACATCGGCCGGCACCGGGCCGGGTCCGCCCAATGTCAGCTGCGGCTCGCGCTCGACTTGCACTTCGGCCACGAACCGAAGGCCTTTGCCGTGGACCGTGCGAATGAATTTCTGTGCACGCCCGTCGTCGCCCAGGGCCTTGCGCGCCGCCTTGACGCGGCTCGCCAGCGCCGAGTCCGAGACGATGCGCCCGTCCCACACCTTCTCGAAGATTTCGTCTTTGGACAGGAGGCGTTCGCGGTGCTCGATCAGCAAGGCCAGCAGCGCGAACACCTGCGGTTCGACCGGCTGTGGCCGGCCGTCATCGCGCAGTTCGGCCTTGTCGGTGTCGAGCTCGAATGATCCGAAGCGGTAGATCATGCCCAATGAGCATAGAGCACCCGGATACCGGGGCCCAGCAATCTCCATGAAATCTCCATGACTCCTCCAAGCTTCGCACCGGCGGGTCGCGCACGATAAGGACACAGCGCGCGGATCGTCCGCGCAAGGGACGAAGGAGAACGGCATGAAACAAACACGAGCGGGCCTGCCGACGCGCCTCGAAGCCGGCGGCGTCTGTATCCAGGCCGAGGACTGGGGCGACATCAACGTGGCCCGGATACGTTTCCCGAAAGGCGCAGATGCCGCGCCGCTCCTACAGGGGATGCCGCAGAACCTCTGCCAGTGCCCGCACTGGGGCACCGTGCTCAAGGGCTCCATCCACATTCGCTACGCGGACGGCCAGGAGGAGACCGTTCGCGCCGGCGAAGTGTACTACTGGCCTCCCGGGCACACGGTCCGGGTCGACGAAGACTACGAAGCCGTCGAGTTCAGCCCTAGCGGCCCCATGGGCGAAGTCATCGAACACCTCAAGTCGAAACTGCACAACTGAAGGAGAACGACATGCCACTCGTAACCATCGATGTCATCAAGAACGTGTTCACCCCGCAACAGAAGGAAGCCCTCATCGAGAAGGTGACGGCCGCCATGATCGAGGTCGAAGGCGAGAACATGCGCCCTGTAACCTGGGTCCGGATCAAGGAATTCGACGGAGGTGACTGGGCTATCGGCGGAAAGCGCCTGTCGGCGGCGGACGTCCACGCGTTGCAGAAAGGCAAGGCCGCCTGAACGCGCTTTACCGACCGGCCGGGTCGACCAGACGGAGGGCGGCTGTTAGTCGCCGCCCTCCGGTACCCGGCTATTCCGCCTTCCGGCAGAGCTCGGCCGCGCGCGCCTTGTCGATTTGGAGTTCCTGCGCCAACGCCTGGAAGTCAGGCTCGCAAGCGAGGTCGTGCAGTTGGCGACTATTGATCAGAACACTTCGGGCGAGGTGTGGGTACACGCGCGCATACTGCCGGGCACGGCCAAGCGCGAGATCCTTGTAACCCATCTTTCTCAGGATGACTAATATCGTCGCGCTTGTCAGCGGCGTCAGGCTCGCTGGATCATTTTGCCCGTCGGGAAGGTCCGCCAGCCGGGCGGCGGCCTTCCTGGAATCGCCCTTGCCTTCGAGCGCATCCATCATCACATCGGCAAAGTGCACGGCATCAGGACCGCGCGGCTCCGACAGTCGCCGCAACGCCGTTCGCGCAGCCGGGTAGTCATTGCGAGTTACCGCCACACTGAAAATGTGCCGCTCGCAAAACTCCCCAGACAACCAATCGGCCAAGTGGCTCTGGCAGACTTCCAGCGCTTCGTCATCCCGGCCAAGATACCGCAACAGAACGACGTATGCCCCGTGCATGGTCTTCCCCTTTGGGTCTAGCGACACGGCCTTCTCGACGAGTTTGTAAGCGCGGGCGAAATCACCCTCATAAGTTAGCGTTCGACCGTACCATTGATAGCCGATAGCGAAGGAGGGCGCCAGCTCCAACGCCCGCTCGAACAATGCATGGCTGGTCGCGAACCGAAACTCGCCGCCGGCGATATAACCCATCACAACATAGGGTTCCGGCAACGTGGGCTCGAGCGCCAAGGCGTACTCCGCGGCGTCACGGGCCTTAGACCAGGTTTCAGCCAGCGGTGCCGAGGAATATTCAGGAAGTAAGGTCAGGGTCATCGCCAGCCCGGCCCAGGCCTTGGCATAGCGAGGATCCAGCGCCAGCGCCTCGCGGAACAGCCGCTCGGCTTCGATAAAGTTGGCTATGCCCCGTTCCTGCAACAGCGACAAGCCCTTCAGGTAGGCATCGTAAGCCTCGAGGCTGGTCGTGTCGGGCCGGGGCGGCCCGTCGCCATGGGCTGGTCCCAGCTTCACCTGGAGCTCGTCTGCAATCGCACGGGCAATCTCGTCCTGGATCGCGAAGATGTCCTTGAGTTCGCGATCGTAGGTCTGCGACCAGGCGTGGAAGCCAGTCTCAGCGTCGATCAGCTGCGCGGTGATGCGAACTCTGTTGTCCTGCTTGCGCACGCTGCCCTCGAGCACCATGCGCACCTGGAGTTCGCGCGCAATGTCGGGAATCTCCTTCTGTTGTCCTTTGAAAGAAAACGAGGAAGTGCGCGCCGCGACCCGCAGGCCCGGCATTTGCGCCAGCGAATTCAGAATTTCCTCGGAAATACCGTCGGAGAAGAACTCGTTCTCCTTGTCGCCGGACATGTTCACGAATGGCAGCACCGCGATCGAGCGGGCGCCTTCGACTCCGCTGCCAGCGTCCGGCGCCTCGGGCCGATCCTTCCAGTACCAGGCGACGGCGAGCACGGCGAGCACCGCGGCAATGGCGAATATGCGCTTGTTACCGGCCGGCGCCGATTCGACCTTCAATCCCTCCGGTGTCTTGTCGAGCATCCACGCCAGCACCACTGCCACGGGGAAGCCCAGAAGCACGACCAGCGTGATCAGGCGCGGCGCCCATTCGGGAAGATTGAGCTGCGGCGCGACGGTGCTTGCCACCTGAATCACCAGCCACGCCACCACCAGGTAGGCAGCGCCCACCTTGAGCACCTTCCGGCGCCGCAGTTCCCTCCAGAAATCGGTGACCGGGTTTGCCAAAGCGAGGCTCCTTCCCATGGTGATGCATCTGCCGCCGGAGATGCCGGGCCATTTGCCGAGAGCCGGGCTGCGTGCCGAAGTATTCAGCCGCTACAGGGTTGACGCAAGATAGTTTTCAGCCGCGCCGGCGCGGTCCGGCGCGCGTCGCTCAGGTAGATTTCGTGATGTTTCCCCGAGGGCCGAAGACCCTGGTTCGCGATGAAAGCATGCAGGGCCTGGATCGTCGGGCCTTCGTCCGAATACGGACCGACATGCAGCACCTGCGCCGCGCGGCCCTCGCTGAAGGACTCGAAACGCAGTTTCGCCAGCGCCGGCGGATTCTTCTTTGCCCGCACCTGCGCCACAGCCGTCTGGTACAGTTCCGCCGTGACGACGTCAGGCTGCATGATCAGCAGCGTCCACTTCCAGCGATCCTTGTGGCGCAGGACGAAATCGTCCATGTCGTCCGCCCACCACAGCCCCTCGAGAGGCATGACGCCGACGTCGATTCCGCCGGGCGCTTTCTTGCACAGGAATTTCAGCGTATAGGCGACCGGGTAGAGCGCTTCGAGCGCATCGGAGAATGACTTCGAGTCCGGGCCGCCATCCCCGTCGATGGCCAGGTATTGCAGCGGCGGCACGTCGACCAGCACCGGCTTCCCTGCGCGCGCCTTGTAGAGTGTGCCGAGTTCTTTCTTGTAGTCGACTTTGCTCACGTGCCGTCGAAGTTATAGAGGAAGCGCACACCGAACTCGCTGCGATCGTTGTTCAGGATGACCAGCAGGTAATCGGTCGGCAGCAGCTTCGCATTGGCGTACTTCTCGTCAGTCACGTTGCGGCCGTACACGCCCAGGGTCCAGCGACCGTCGGAGTTGTGGTAGGCGATGTCGAAATTAGCGATGTCGCGGCTCTCGATCTGGGTCATGCGCACAGGGTCGTTGGACGGTTCGCCGTACATGTCGTCCCGGAAGGACCAGTCCGCGCGGAACGTCACGCTTGCACCCTGGCTCAACGGCAAGGTGTATTCCGGGCTCAGCGACCAGGTCAGGTCCGGAGTGAGCGGCGCGACCACATTCGGGTTGGGGTGTTCGACGTCCACGTCGATGAAGCCGAGCGTGGCGTGCAGCAGGAAGTTGTCGGTCGGCGCCCAGGAGCTTTCCCACTCGAAGCCCTGCGAAACCTGGTCGACGATGATGTTGACCGTGTTGAAGCCGGTGCCGGTGGAGTTGCTGACCTGGTAGGGCAGGTCGGAGTAGTCCGTGTAAAACATCGCAGCCGACATGCTCAGGCTGTCGAGTGGCTGCCCCTTGAGGCCGATTTCGTAATTGACCGCCGTGACGTTCTCGCCGGCGACGTAGCAATCCGGATCTCCGAACAGGCAGTAGGCACGGGCCGGGTATTGCCCGGACTGGTAGCCGGTTTGTATCGTGCCGTACAGGTTCAGGCGGTCGGTCAAGTCCCAGGACGCCGAGAGGTCGTGGGTGATCTCATCCCAGTCGCGGGAACTCTCCGCCTCGATCACGCCCAGCACGGGCGCGGTGTACGCGTGCTTCTCATCCTCGGTGTAACGCGCACCCACGGACAAGCGCAGTTCGTCGGTCACGTCGAAGCCGACGTTGCCAAACAGCGCCCAGCTCTCGGTTTCCTGCTGGTTGATGAACACGCCCGGCCCGCCGAGGAAGAAGTTGGGATCCTGGCGATTGCCACCCTCCTCTTCAAACTGGTACAGGCCGGCGACGAAATCCCAGCCCCCGAAATCGCCGAACAACTGCAGTTCGGCCGATTGCTGGTCGGCGTAGCCGGTCTCCGGGTAGCTAAAGACTGTGCCGTTCTCCGTGCCCGGAAACAGCAGTTCCCCAATGCTGTCCCGGGAGGGATTGGCGATACTGCCCAGGGAGTCGTCGTCCAGCCCGGACTCGTAATCCGAGCTGCGATCGCTGTAAATGAATTTCCAGGCGAGCGCATCGCTCATGTTCCAGTCGGCCGTAACGGCCCAGCCATCGGCCTCGTTCGTCACGACGGAGCGGTCTACGAGGGTCCCGATTATCGGGTCGATATAAAAGCCGCCGTTGTTGTCGTAAGGGTCGCTCGCGGTATCCGAGTTGCGCGCACCCGTCGCGTACAGGAGACCGTTCGGCACCTCGTCGATGCGCGTGTAGTAGGGGCGCAGGCCGCCTTCGCCGTCGGCCATGTCGTAGGTGAACAAGAGCGAGAAGTCCTCGGTCGGCGCCCACTTGGCGGCCGCGCGGACGTTCCATTCCTCCAGTTCGCCCACGTCCCGGGCAGCATCATGGTTGCGGAATTCTCCTACGCCGTCGCGCTGGGTGTACGCACCGGTGAAAGAGGCCGCAAAGCTGTCCGTGAATGCCTGGTTCCAGTAGAAGTCCCCGCCCAGGCGGCCGCGCGACCCTGCCTGCGCGGTAACCCGGCCGCCGCTCTCTTCGCCCGGCTGCCGGGTGATGATGTTGATGGCGCCACCGATGGTGTTGCGCCCGTAAAGCGTGCCTTGCGGCCCACGCAGCACTTCCACCCGCTCGATATTGGCCAGGCTCCAGTTCTGGCCGACCTGCCGCCCCAGGTAGACGCCGTCCACGTATACGCCAACGCCGGGGTCCGTGGTGATCAGGTGGTCCTGCAGGCCGATGCCGCGGATGAAGGGATTCATCGAGGAAACATGGCCGGCGGAAAAACCGGTCACCGTCAGGTTCGGCACGAACTTTCCGATGTCGGTCAGATCCGTGATGCCCTGCCGCAAGATGGTCTCTTCAGTGAAGGCACTTACGGACACCGGCACGTCGTAGATGCTCTCTTCGCGCTTGGTCGAGGTGACGATGATTTCGTCGATCAGCGGATCCGCTGCCTGGTCGTTGCCCGGACTTTGCTGACCCAGTGCGCCCTGGGCAGGTAGGGCGGCAAGCATCGCGGCCGCCATACACTTCCTGTTCATTCCGATTCTTTTCATTTCGCCCCCTCCGCGGGTATTGGCATTACTCCTTCTTTCGCCTCACAAATTTGCCTCGCGCACAAGCTCCGCCGCATGCCGCGCCGCGCGCGCCGTGAGCGCCATGTAAGTGACGGACGGGTTGACGCAGGACCCCGAGGTCATGCACGCACCATCGGTGACGAACAGGTTCGGCACTTCGTGCGCCTGGTTCCACGCGTTCAGCACGGATTCCGCCGGGTCGTTGCCCATGCGGGCGGTGCCCATCTCGTGCACGCCGCGCCCCATGATCATCGGCCCGGGATCCGAGCGGATGTCGGTGGCGCCGGCGGCCTCGAGCATCTCCGTGCCGCGCGCCACGATGTCGGCGATCATTTTCTTTTCGTTGTCCTTGTATTCGACTTCGAAACGCACCTGCGGGATGCCGAAACGGTCGACCTGCTTCTCGTCGAGCAGCACGCGATTGTCGGCGTAGGGGAGGATCTCCCCGAAGCCGCCGAGACCCATGCCCCACGGGCCCGGCTGCACGAGCGCCTCCTTGAGCTGCCGGCCGAAGCCCGGTGCTTCGCGGCTCCAGGTCGTGCGGGCCGCCGCTCCCTGGAAACCGTAGCCGCGCAGGAACGGCACGTCCTCGTCCTGGCCGGCGAGATTCCGGAACCGCGGTATATAGATGCCGTTCGGCCGCGCACCGATCGTGTTCCGGTCGAGGTATCCCGGGATGACGCCGTAGACGTAAGTGCCGAAGGTATGGTCCATGAGGTAACGGCCGAGCACGCCGCTGCCGTTCGCGAGCCCGTTCGGGTGCCGCTCGCTTTTCGAGTTCAAAAGGATTTGCGTGCTGCCGATGGCCGAGGCGCACAGGAACACGAGCCTGGCGCTGAACTGCACGCGTTCGCGGGTCTTCGCATCCACGACCCTCACGGCCGTGACGCGCCCCGTCTGCGGGTCGGTATCCAGCCGCTCGACGACGCTGTTCGGCCGGAGGGTGAGCCTACCCGTCGCTTTCGCCGCCGGCAGGGTCGAGGTCAGGCTGCAGAAATAGGCCGATGCCGAACAGCCGTTGCTGCACGGGCCGCAGTAGTGACAGGCGCCGCGGCCATTGTGCGGCTCCGTCAGCACGGCAACCCGGCCGATCGTCATCCGGCGTCCGGGGAAGTTGTCCTCAATAACTGACTTCAGGTGCTTCTCGACCGAGTTCATGACCATCGGCTTCAGGAATTCGCCGTCCGGCAAGTGCGGCAAACCCTCGGCCTGGCCGGAGATGCCCGCGAACTTCTCTACGTAGGAGTACCAGGGCGCGATGTCCTCGTAGCGGATCGGCCAGTCGATACCGTGCCCGTCCTTCTTGTTGGCCTCGAAGTCGAGATCGCTCCAGCGGTAACACTGCCGGCCCCATAGCACGGAACGTCCGCCCAGGATGTCGCCGCGCACCCAGTGGAACGGCTTTTTCTCATCGACCACGTACGGATTCAGGCGGTCGTTGTTCCAGAACTGGCGGTTGTTCTCGGTGAACCAGCCGAAGTCGCTCTGGATCGGGTAGTCGCGCTCGTCGAGCTGCCGGTCGCGGTAATCGCGAAACTCGTAGTGCCAGGACGGCTGGTGTTCGCCCTGGTAGTCGCGTATGTGCTCAATCTCCCGGCCGCGCTCGAGCACGAGCGTCTTCAGGCCCTGCTCGGTCAGTTCCTTGGCCGCCCAGCCACCGGAAATGCCGGAGCCGACCACGATGGCATCGAAATCCGTCGTCATTGCAGTCCCCCTAGGCCCAGCGGCCGGTGGCCGCGTCGTACACGACTTCGCGGTAGACGCCCGGCATGGGGTTGTAGCCGGCTTGCGAGGTCGCGCCGAGTTCGGACGTGAAGTAGCCGTTGACGACCAGGCTCTTCAGCGTGCTGAACATCGTGCTGCCCTCGGTCGCGGCGAACGTTGCGGCTTGCTCGGCCTCGCTGCAGTCGACGAAGGCCTTGCCGTAGGACGCACGGCAATCGGTGTCGAGCTTCGCCATACCCTCGAGGACCGGCTGCCGCTCCTCGGCCGTGTGCCAGTCGGACAGGATTAGCTCGACGAACGCCGGCACGCCCGCCTTGATGGCGCCCGGCGTGTCCGTCTCCGGGATGATGAGTTCGGCAATGGCCGCGAGCATGCTGCGCTCTTGATCGCCGAGAACGATGTTTGCCGGCGCCGCATCGAGATCCGCGGCGGCGAGGCACGCGCGGTGCAGCCCCGCCAGTGCGATGCCGGCGCTGCTGCCGAGCGCGGCTCGCAGCAATTCCCGTCGATTCACGGTCCTGGACCTCTCGTTATTTGATTGAAAACTACCTGCCGGCCGCAGCCTTGTCGAGACTTGCCGCTCCCGTCCCCCTGCGCTAGCGTCTGCTCGTGATCGCAGCCCGCTCTCGTCGCCGCCTCCCGTGCATGCTGGTCCTGATGCTGCTCGCGACCGCGGCCGCGGCCGCGGCAGACAGCCGGCCCGAGTCCGCACTCGCCCTGGCCGCGACGGTCGCCGACCGGCAACTCGCGCTGCTCGCTGCGGAGGGTTCCGCCGCCGCCAAAAGCCTGCCGCCGGGCGGTCCGCGCGGCTGGGAGCGCGCCGCCTTCTGGGTCGGGCTTACACACTTCGCGGAGGCGACGGGCGAAGCCGCGTATCGCGAAGCGATCCTGGCGCAGGGCCGTGCGAACGAGTGGCGCCTCGGCGACTGGCTCGAGTTCGCGGACGACCATGCGATCGGCCAGAGCTACCTGTGGGCGGCACGGAACGGCGCCGGCGATGCGGCGCTCGCTCCCATGCGCCGGAACTTCGACGCGCTGCTCGCCGACCCGCCGGTCGTGCACCTGTCCTTCTGGATCGGCGAGGAAGGCTATGGCGAGACCGAATGCCTCGTGCGCTGGTGCTGGTGCGACGCGCTGTTCATGTCGCCGCCCGCGATGATCGGACTCTCGCTCGCGTCCGGCGACGAACGCTATGCGACGTATGCCTTCGCCGAATTCCGCGCGACGACCGACTTCCTGTTCGACCCGGCGGAGAAACTCTACTTCCGCGACAGCCGCTTCTTCGGCCAGCGCGATGAGGATGGCCGCAAGCTTTTCTGGAGCCGCGGCAACGGCTGGGTATTCGCCGGCATCGCGAACATCCTCGGCATGCTGCCCGAATCGCATCCCGAACGGCCGTATTTCGAAGCATTGTTCGTGACGATGGCGGAGCGGCTCGTCGCACTGCAGAAGCCCGACGGATACTGGCCGCCGTCGCTGCTGGCGCACGAAGGCTCGCCGCCGGAAACGAGCGGCACGGGCTTCTTCACCTATGGCTTCGCGTGGGGCATCAACCACGGAGTCCTGGATCGCGATCGCTATCTCGAGCCGGCGTTGAAGGGCTGGCGGGCACTGTCCCGCGCGGTCGATGACGACGGCCGGCTCGGCTGGGTGCAGCAGATTTCCGACCGGCCGGCGGAAGTCGCGGAGACCGATACGCAGTTCTACGGGGTGGGCGCGTTCCTGCTCGCCGCGAGCGAGATCGCCGGTCTGTCGTCCGAATAGCGCCGCCGGCGCCCGGCCTATTCGCCTTCGTCGGTTGCGGAGAACCCGAACGATGAGCGGCTTTCGTCAGCATCGCCCGACAGCACGTGCAGGATTTCCCGGCGTTGCTGCTCCGGAATATCGGGATCCTCGAGCAGCTCCCGCGCCCGTTCCTGGTCGACCTGCCACAGGAAGTACACGCGCGAGGCCTTGACCTGCCCGCGCAGCGCGCGATCGGAAATCGTCTCGACCAGTTCCGGCATTTCGTCCATCAGCGCCCAGTCCGACAGGACCTGAGCCAGGGCGTGATCGCGCGCCGGCCCGGGCGGCAGGCCGTCGATCACGCGGCGCGCGCTGGCCGGATCCTGCCACATGAGGTTCTGCAGGACACTCGCCAGTGCCTGGCCGCGCATGCCGGGGTCCACGATCTGCTGGGCGACCGCCAGGCCTTCCTCGGGATCGCCGAGTGCCACTTGGCTCGCGATGTTGAGATAGGCCGCATCGCGCAGGTTCGGCTCCGCGAGCTGGTCCGCGAGCTGTCGTGCCTGTGCCGGATCGACGGCCGCGATGTGGCCGACGACGCTCGCCTGTAGCGCGGCATATCCGGTCTCGCCCTCGAACTGGCGAATGAACGCGAGCGCCGCTTGCGGGGATTGCCATTCGACGAGCTGCACGGCGATCTGCTCCCGCAATTGACCCTGGTATTCGTCCGCGACCCGTGGCAGCAGCCGCATGGCCGCATCGAGATTCGAATGCACCAGGATCGCCGCCGAATTGCCGAGCAGCTCGTCGCCCTGCGCCGGCCCGAGCGTATCGAGCCAGGCGATCGCCGCATCCGGATCCGTCATCATCCATTGCTGCAGGATCTGCGCCTGGGCGCTTTTCTTCAGCAGTGGATCGTCGATCTTGTCCGCCATGCCGACTGCCGCGACCGGATCCTCCTGGGCCAGCTGGCCGATCACGCTGGACACCAGGCTGTCACGCTGATGTGGCACGGGAGCAGCCATCGCTTCGGCGAGCGCCGCCTCCGGCTCCTGCACGGCGAGCTGCATGAGCGCTGTCATCTCGTACAGGTTCTGCGGGCCGGCGGGGGCGTTGGCGCGCGCCCAGGCGAGCGCCGCCTTCGGGTCCGTGGCGGCCATCGCGCTGACGATATGGCTGCCGATGAACTGCTTCAACGTGCTCTGGGTTGCGGCGCGGAAATAGGCCTCGGCCGCTTCAGGATCCGATTCGGCCAGGGCCTGCATCGCGATCGGGTAGTCGTTCGACGCATACGGATTACCGCCCTCGGCCATCAGCGTGTCGATCACCGCGCGCGGATTGCTGCGCGCCGCTTCGCCATCGATCGCCGCCAGGAACTGTTGCCGGTCCGCGGCCTGTTCGAAGTCGCCGGCATGGCGCCTCGCATCCGCTGCATCCCTGTGGAACAGGTAATCGGCGAGCCACTGGATGTGCTCGGCCCTGCGCTGACCGGACGGCAGGGTTTCGACGTAATCGATCGCATCGCCGACCGAACGCTCGGCGAGGCGCAGCAGGTGCCGGCTCTGTTGCTCCCGGTCCGGGTCGATGCCGAGTTCGCGCCCCACTCTCTGGCTGGCTTTGCTGTCAAGCAATCCGAATGCCATGTACAACGCTTGCGCCGCCTCGTTCTGTTCCACAAACGTGGGCTGTGTCTTCGCGGCAAACAATGCCTCGTCGAAGTCCTTTCGCGCCCAGGCGCTCCACACCGCGAGGCGCAGGCTGCGAGTTGCGCGGAAGTAATCGCTCTCTGCGAGCGCGAGCGCGGACGGCGCATCCAGCTCCGCGAGCCGGTAGAACAGGATTTCCAGCACCTGCTCGCGTTCGACCGGGTCGCTGATGCGATCCGCGGTGAAGATGTGGGTCTGCAGCGCGGCGGCGTCCGACCGGCCAGCGAGCGCATGCACTGCATTGCGGCGCGCAAACGCGCTCGGCAATCCGAGCACTTCCTGCACGGTGTCCAGCGACCGATAGTTGTCGGCGCGCAGCCTTTCCGCCGAGCCATCGGAAATCGCCGGCGACACGCCGAGCTCACCGCCGGCCATCAGAGGCGGGCCGATCTGCGCGCCGGTGTACCAGCGCGCCATCGTGACGCCAACGACCGCGCCCGCGATCACGGCGGCGGTTACGTAGACCGCGGTGCGGCGCAGGGAGTCAGCCATGCCGGCCCGCCGCAGCAGCGGTGAAGACGACATCGGTGGAGCTGTTCAGCGCGGTCTCCGCCGAATCCTGCAGCACGCTGATGATGAAGCCGACGGCAACCACCTGCATTGCGACCTCGTCCGAGATGCCGAACAGCCCGCAGGACAAGGGGATGAGCAGGAGCGATCCGCCAGCCACGCCGGAAGCGCCGCAGGCCGAAAGCGTCGCGACGACACACAGCAGCAATGCCGTAGGCAGGTCGACCACGATGCCGAGCGTGTGCGTGGTAGCGAGCGTCAGCACCGTGATCGTGATCGCGGCACCGCTCATGTTGATCGTTGCGCCGAGCGGGATGGACACGGAATAGGCGTCCCGCTCGAGGCCGAGCCGTTCGCACAGCGCGAGATTCACCGGGATGTTCGCGGCAGAGCTGCGCGTGAAAAACGCGGTGAGGCCGCTCTCGCGCAAGGCCGTGAAGACCAGCGGATAGGGATTGCGCCGCATGGCGAGCCAAGCGATGAAGGGATTCACAATGAGCGCCATGATGAGCATGGCGGACAGCAGCACGGCCAGCAGGCGTGCATAAGCGCGCAGCGATTCCAGGCCCGAATCCGCTAGATTGCCCGCGACGAGGCCGAAGATGCCGATGGGCGCGAAGCGGATCACGATGCGCACGATCCCGGTCACGGCATCGGCCAGGTCGGCCAGCGTGCGCCGTGTGGTATCAGCCGCACGGTGCAGGAATATGCCCAGCAGTACGCCCCAGACGAGGATGCCGATGTAATTGCCGGTGAGCACGGCGTTGACGGGGTTGTCCACCAGCATCAGCAACAGCCCGTGGAGCAGTTCAACGATGCCCTGCGGCACGGCGGTGTCGAGCTCGGTGACCTCGAGGTCGAGGGACGTGGGGAACAGCAGGCTCAATGCCACCGCGAGCAGCGCGGCGGCGAGCATCCCGACCACGTACATGAGCAGGATCGGACGCATCTGTCCCATGTGGCTCGCCGTGCGATTGGCGATGGCCGACGCAACGAGTATCAGTACGAGTACCGGTGCAACGGCCTTCAGCGCCTGCACGAACAGGTCGCCCAGGAGCATTGCGCCCGACGCCGCCTGCGGCGCGAACCGGGCCAGGATCACGCCCGCGATGATGCCGATGAAGATCTGCAGCACGAGATTATCGCGCAGCGCCCGACCTATTCCGTTGATAGCTCACCTCCATATTGTTCCTCGATTCTCCGAATCGCCGGCCCCGCCGCGTCGGCCGCGTCCCCGCAGGGATCGGCCGAGGCGGTAACGCGGTCGAACATGCTCTTCGCGACGATCGAGATGCCGCCCGTCATGATTGCGGCGCCGCCTTCGAGAAATGATTTCGGGTCGATCTCGAAATGCGGGTCTGCCAGCGTGCCGCCCACCTTGATGTAGGGATTGATGAAGCTGGACACGCTCACGCCGAGGCCTTTGCGAGGCACGGTATTGATATCGGCGTCCAGTATCTCATTACGCAGGTCGATCCGCGCCCGGGCGGCAATGAGGAGCCGGTCGCTTTGCACGACGAGCCCGGGCTCCCCCGAAACTTCGCCGTTCTCCACGACAGCCGCAACCACTGCGCACTGCACATTCGTATAGGGATCGTCCTCGAGGAAGGGATCGATCGTGCCCAGGAGCTCGGCAAGAAAGTCGTTCGTGAACAGGCGCATGTTGCGTGTCCTGAGCCTGCCCTTGCCGCTCTTTATCTGGAAGTAGCCATTGGCGGACGCGGCGAGCTGCCGGACCGTCGACCCGGTCGCATCCAGCAGGACGTGCACGTCGTAGTGCGGCAACGCCTCCTGTTCCGCCTGGTTTGCGGCTGGCAGGCCGAGGTCCAGTCCCCGGCCGTCGACGCGCAGGCCCACGTGCCCGCCGGCGCCATCCGGCTGCATGACGAAGGCGCCCCGGAACTGGCCCCCGCGTTTGTCGACCAGGTAAAACTCCGGGATGGTCAGTACCCCGTCCGAGATCCCGGCTTTCAGACTTATGTCACTCAGGCTGCGCGGCCCGGCAATCACCTGTTTCGCCACGGCGTCGAGCCTGACGTCGAGGTCTTGCAGGGCATCGAACGGCAGCGCCTCGTCGGCAAGCAGGCGACCGCGGCGGTTCTTGCCGGTCGCGGTCGGCGCCGACGCATTCGGCGCCGGTGGCAGGTAAGGTGTCAGGTCCAGCGTATCGGCCTCGAGGTTGAGCACTACCCGCGGTATCTCGCCGGCGAGTACGCTCCCGCTCCCGTGCACCCGGAGTTCGCCGACGCTCGCGCGCGCAGCGCGGAATGCAATGCGGCCCGCCTCCTTTCGCAGCTGCCCGGCAACGGTAAAGGGCCTCGCCGGCGCGTTCTCGATCCCGAACAGCCGCGCGGCGCGCGCTAGGCTCGGGCCCGTGATGTCCACGTCGGCATCGATGTCGTGCGGCGCCGCCAGGTCGTCAAGGCTGCCCGCCGATTTCAGCTTCAGTTCGGCGAAGCTGCCCTCGACGTCGAAGCGCACGGTTTGTCCATCCGGCGACAGGCGGATCCGTGCATCGGCGGGCGCGGCCGGGACCTGCGGCAGGTATCCGCTCAGGTCGAGTTGCTCCGACCGGACCGTGACGTCGATCGTCGGCCGTGCCGCGGCACGGACGCTGCCGCTGCCGCGCAGGTTCACTTTGCCGAGCCGCACTGCGGTGTCCCGGAACACGATCTGCCCATCTCGCCAGCCGACGTACCCGGCGAGCGCGAACGGCCCGGCCGGCAGGCCATCGATGCCGAACAGGCGTGCCGCAGCGGCCAGGTCCGGACCGGCGCCATCGACTTCCGCATCGATGTGTTGTGGCGAATCGAGGTCGTCCAGGGTCCCGAGGGCCTTAAGGCGCAATGCGGCCAGCGTGCCGTCGACGTCAAATCTCGATTTCTCGCCGTCGGGCGCGAGTGTCACGCGGAGCGTGAGCGGGCCGGCCGGCGGATCCGGCACGTACTCGCCGAGGTCGAAGTGATCCGAATCGAGTGCCAGATCGATGCTCGGCCGCTCGTCCGGCCGGATGCCACCGCTCGCAACGACACTGACTTTGCCGAGCTGCATGCGGGTGTCCCGGAACACGATTTGCCCGCCCTGCCAGCCGACGTGCCCGGCGACGTTGAACGGCCCGGCGGGCAGGTCGGCGCCGAACAGGCGTGCCGCAGCGGCCAGGTCCGGGCCGGCGGCATCGACGTCCGCGCCAATGTCCTGCGGCGATTCGAGGTCGTCCAGGCTCCCGGCGGCCTTCAGGCGCAGATCCCCGAGCCTGCCGTCGACGTCAAACTTCGATTTCTCGCCGTCGGGCGCGAGTGTCACGCGGAGCGCGAGCGGGCCGGCCGGCGGGTCCGGCACGTACTCGCCGAGGTCGAAGTCGTCCGACTCGAACGCGAGATCAACGCCCGGGCGCGCGCCCGGCCGGACGCTGCCGCTGGCGCGGACGTCGATTTCGCCGAGCTGCGCGCGCGCATCGCGAAGGACGATCTGATCGCCGTCGTTTCCGACGTGACCCGTTAGGGCGAATGGCTTAGCTGGCACGCCGTGCACGTCGAACACGCGAGCGACGTTCGCCAGGTTCGGGCCGCTGCTGTCGATCCTGGCCTCGACGACGCGCGGCGTGCGCAGGTCGTCGACGTGCCCGGCGGCCTCGAGGTGAAATTTGCCGATCCTGCTGGCGATGTCGAAGCGCATGCGTTCGCCGTCGGGCGCGAGCTGCGCGCGCGCGGCCAGCGGACCGTTGCCCCGAACTTTCAGCTTGAGGACTTCGGCCAGGTACGCGTAGTCGGGCCCGGCCATCCGTACATCCACGAGCGGGCGATGCGGTTGCCGGAGGTCATCGATGACGATGCGGCCTTTGAGTTCGATCTCGCCGAGCGACGCATCGAATTCGGCGCTGACATTGCTCCGGTCGAACAGCGCGGGCAGGTTGTCGAGCCGGTCCTCGTACGTGAGGGGTGTGGCGTTGATCGCGCCCGACAGCCGGGTGCGCATTATGCCGCGCTCGTCGATGGACTGTTCGAGCGATTCGATGGCGATTACGAGCGTCTTTTCGAGACCCGGGGTATCGAACTCCACGCGGCTGTCCTTGAACGCCGTCTTACGAACGACGACGGGCAGTTCACCCGGCGGCCGATCGAGCACCTCACCCGGCTGGCCGAGCACCCAGTTCACACGCCCGTCGGGCCGTCTCTCGAGCACGACACGGGCACCCTCGACCGCCAGGCTCTCGATTTCCACGGGTCCGGCGAGCAGGCTGGCCGTATCGATGGTCAGGCGTATCCTCCCGACCTCGGCCAGGTACGGTAATTTCGACCAGGAGTCGGATGCGACGTGCAAATCGTCCACCGAGATGCGCGTCGTGCCGCCGATGCGCAGATGCATGTCGCCGTCGATGGATACCTGCCGGTTGAGCACCTTCGTGAGCCGGCGTTCCACCTCGGGCCTGAGGTATCCGTGGTCGACATAGATCAGGTACGCGGCGGAGATCGCCAGCAATGCGCCAAGCCCGGCGAAGCCGATCAGCAAGAATCGCAGACGCCTGCGCCGGGTGCTCATCATCAGGGCGTCGCGCGACGGGCAGGTCGCTCAGGCGCCGCCGAGCACTGCCTCGCGGCGCTTGAGGCTCGCGGCCGGCCACACGGCGCTGCGCCGGTAGAACTCCGGAAATGCGGGCACGCCGTCCGGCAGCACGACCCAGGGCTGTTTCGACGCGGTGTAGATGTGCACGTCGGGCGGCAGCCGGTCCGGCTCCTCGAGCGTGCCGACGCGCACGAATGCAAATTGTTCACCCGCACCGAGATAGTGGCTCCAGACTGCAATCTCGCACACCGGGCAGCGGAGGATGGCCTGGCCTTTGCCGCTCTGCGACGGGACCGTTACGCGTACCGGTACGCCGGCCAGCAGTTTGAGGCGCTCCGTTTCGATCATGGCATTCAGCGCGAACGCCGCCCCGGTTTCGCGCTGGCACCAACGGCAATGACAGCAATGCACGATGAGCGGTGCCGATTCCATCCGGTAGCGCACCTGTCCGCAAGTGCAACGTCCTGCATACATCCCGTCCGGACCGTGCATGGCAACGCCCCTCCTCGAAATCCCGACAAGCCGACTATATCGCGGCGCGATTGCCGGGCTCCATGCGTGGCATACCCCCGACGATGCTGACCGGCACCGCGCATTCAACTTACTGGGACACTTAAGTATTTTTGCTCGACATAATGGCGGCGTACGGTTCATTATCGGAGGGACTGCGAATCGGGCGATGAAGTCGTGGGAGCGGGCAGAATAATACTTTCACCGATGCAGGCATTGCGGGCGCAGTGCCGCTGGCTCCCGCTGCTGTGTCTCACGCTCCTGTGGTCCGGCCTGGCATGGGCACAGGACCGGCCGAACGTCCTGCTCATCATCCTCGATGACAGCAACGACTGGTACGGATACCTGGACGAACATCCCCAGACGAAGACGCCACGCATCGATGCTCTTGCGGCTGAGGGAATCCGCTTCACCAGCGCGCACGCCGCCGCGGCACTGTGCAATCCGTCCCGCACGAGCTTTCTGACCGGCATCAGCCCTGGCCGGAGTGGCGTGAGGATCAATCTGGACCAGCCCTGGCGCCAGTTCCTGCCCAATGCGGTATCGCTGAACCAGGCGTTTCGCAAATCGGGGTATTACACGGTCGGCCTCGGCAAGATCTATCACGGCAACCCGGCCAACAACGACCTGGCCAACTGGCACGAGTACACATCCCGACCCGACAGCGCAACGCCGCCGGCCGCGGCGATTCCCATCAACGGTTTCGACGATATCACCCGCGGAGGTCCCGGTGGCGGCGACTGGGGGGTGGTCAATGCGCCGGCCTCGGCCTTCGAGGATCACATTGTTGCGACCTGGGCCGAGGAATTCTTCGCCAACCGCAATCCCGCCGACGCGCGACCATTCTTTCTCGCCGTCGGTTTCCGGTCGACGCATTCACCCTGGTATTTTCCGCAATCGTATTTCGATCGCATCGCGGGCGGCGATACGAGCCGGATCGTCCTGCCGTCGACGCTGAGCAGCGACCTCGACGACGTCGGTCCCGTCGCCAGGCAAATGGCGGACGAATCTGTCTGGGCGCCGCTCGTAGAGAATCCTGCCGCCGTGCGCTGGGGGATTCACAGTTACCTGACCGGCATCCGCTTCATGGACGAGCAGGTGGGTCGAGTGCTCGACGCACTGGGGAACGCCGGCCATGCCGACGACACGATCGTGGTCCTGGTCTCCGACCACGGCTACCACCTGAGCGAGAAGCAGACCTGGCAGAAGCAACTTCTGTGGGAGGAAGACACGCGCGTTCCGTTGATCTTCCGCATCCCCCCGGCGTTCTTGCCGGCGCCCGTCGCAAAAGTCGATCGGCCGGTGAGTATTTCCGCCATTTATCCGACACTCCTCGAACTTGCCGGAATCCCGTTGCCGGCCTACGCAGACAACGACCCTCTCTACCACATCGACTATCGCAGCCTGGTACCACTGTTGCAGGGACATGCACCGAACTGGAGCGACGTAGCGGTCACTTACGGAGCGAAGAACGAACTTTCGCTGCGGTTGCCGGACCAGCGATTCACGCTTTACCGCGACGGGTTCCGGGAACTGTATGAACGGACCGTCGACCCGGCCGAGTGGTACAACGTCGCCACCGCCGCCCGGCACGCGGAACAGGTTCAGGTCCTGACAAGCGATGCCAAACGATACCTCGCCGGGCAGCATGCGCCGTTCGGGCTAAGGGATAGTTGCGGGACACCGAATGTCGAACGTGACAGCCAGCTCGGCATCTATGCCTGGAAGGACTGTAGCGTCGATAACAAGCAGGCGTGGCGCATTCGCGTAAGTGGCGGCGACCGGGGCGGGACCAAGCGCTACAGCGGTCACGTCAGCACGAGCGCCGGCATCATCAACATCACACCCGTGGGTCTCGAGCTGGGGGACACGCTCAGCCAGAACCTCGATTACAACATCGCCGTGGCACAGCTGGACAGCGAGGGATTCAACTTCAACCTGCCGAACGAGGCGGATGCCTGCCTGAGGTTCGATGTGATGCCGACGGGTGCCGCCTTGCATATCGGTGGCACCCGCTTCCTTTTACCGGCGCCCGTCAACCTGCGCACCCTGGAATCCTGCGGCACGACCGGCGGCAACGCACCCGTGCCCGTTGTCGACTGGAACGTGTCGACGGGCGGGGTGTCTGTCAGCTCGAACCTGATCCGGTACACCGGCAGTCCCACGGGCTGGGGACAGAACCTGGCCTCCTCCGCGGCGCTGGCGAACCTGGGGCTTGGGGATTCGTACGAAATCCGGTGGAGAATCGAGGGCAACCCGAAGACCTCCACCTTTATGGTCGGCCTCGGCAGACAGGGTACGCTTGGCAGCTGGCGCGATATCGAGTTCGGCCTCCGGAATTCCGGCGGCCTGCTGCAGGTTTACGAAAGCGGAGCATGGAGTTCGAATGGGCCCGCCCTCGAGGACGGTGACTTCATTGCTATCCAGGTCCACCCCGGATACCTCGAGTACCGCCACAAAGCACATATCGTGTACTCGAGCACGTACAGCGGCACACCGGCGCTTTACGCCAACGCGTCGTTTCTGAGTGGTGCAATCGCTATTCGGGTCACGGCGTTGCCCGACCCGCCCTAGCAGCGGTTTGGTTGACCGCAGCTACAGCAGACGACTGCGGGAATCTCGAAAACGATTGCTTCGTGCCGGGTTTTGTGAAGAAATGCCATGGTCGACCGCGACTGGTGACATTGCACCAGCCAGCCGGGATGACAAACAACGATGGCCCAGGCTCCCCGGGTCTTCAGGGATGAACCCGCAGTAGTCCGCATTCGACATAACGGGCTGAAATACCGGTCCAGCAAAAGCGCAGAGAACCGGAATAGCGTTTGAATCGATTCAGGCACGAATCGGTTCACGGGGAGAGACCCATGCAGCGTCCATGTCGCGTCCGCTGCCGCGTCCCGGAGAGCATCACAACTCCGTTGTTGTTGGCAAGCCTGACCGCGATCGCGCGGATCGCGATCGCGGCCGTCGGCCTTTGCCTGCTTGCGATACCGGCTGCCGCGCAGTCCGGCCCAAATGTCGTCATGATCATCCTCGACGACATGAACGACTGGGTGGGAGCGCTCGGCGGTCATCCGCAAACCGCGACGCCCCGCCTCGATGCGCTCGCTGCGGAAGGCGTACTGTTCAGGAACGCACAGGCCGGCGCACCGTTGTGCAATCCATCCCGCGTCAGTCTCATGACCGGTATCAGTCCCGCACGCAGCGGCATCAAGGACAATTCCGGAACACCCTGGCGTAACTGGCTGCCTGCGGCCGTCTCGCTCAACCAGGCGTTTCGAAATGCCGGCTACCACACGGTCAGCTTCGGCAAGGTTTACCACGGCGCCGAAAACAACCAGGACTTATTGAACTGGAACCTTCGCCGAGCGAAACCTTCCAGCGCCCAGCCCCCGGCCAGCGAGATTCCGATCAACAATGTGGATATCGACCGCGGCGGTCTGGGTGCCGGCGACTGGGGCATCGTCAATGCGCCGGTGGCAGAGATAGACGACCATAAAGTCGCAAGCTGGGCGGTTGAATATATTACCGGGCGGGACCCCGGCGACACACAACCATTCTTTCTGGCACTGGGTCTCCGGGCAACACATTCGCCATGGTACTTCCCGGCCGAATACTTCGAGCGTATCGCCGGCGGCGATACGAACAATGTCCAGCTGCCGCCGACGATGAACAACGATTTGAGCGACGTTGGCCCCGTCGGTCGACAATGGGCGGCCGAAGCCATCTGGCAGCCACTGGTCGGCAATGCGGCAGCGGTGCGGTGGGGCGTGCACAGCTACCTGGCGGGCGGCGCGTTCGCCGACGACCAGGTGGGCCGCGTTCTCGACGCTTTGGATAGCGCCGGTTACACGGACAACACGATTGTCCTGGTCGTTTCCGACAACGGCTATCACCTGAGCGAAAAACTGTCTTGGCAGAAGTTCATGCTGTGGGAAGAAGACGCACGTGTGCCGCTCATCATCCGACTGCCATCGGGCATGTTCGCCGCAACTCCGAACCAGGTCGACGAACCGGTCAGTATTTCGGCCATCTTCCCGACGTTGCTGGAGCTTGCCGGTATCGCCGCGCCCGCGTACCCGCAGGACGATCCCTTGTATCGAGTCGACTATCGCAGCCTCGTACCATTGCTCGACGCCGCGGCCGACGCGAACTGGGCCGGACCGGCCGTCACCTACGGCCGGGGCGAGGATGCGAGCCTTCGCCTCCAGTCGATGCGGTTTACGGTCTATCGCGATTCGTTCGCGGAGCTTTACGATCACTTGGCCGATCCGGAGGAATGGTTCAATGTCGCCGGCTCGAGCCAGTTCGAATCGCTGGTCGCGTTGCTTCGCACCGATGCGAACAGATACCTCTCCGGCCAGTTCGCCCCATTCGGCTACGCCGAAACCTGCGGTCCGCCGGCAATGGATCCTGCAGTGAACGCCGGCGTATACGTCTGGCGCGACTGCGAAGCCACCGACCACGATGCATGGCGCATTCGCGCGATTGCAGGTGCTGGTGGGCCTGCTACGTTGATCGGCGGCGACGTGATAGTTCCGCCAGGTTTGGCGGCCGCCGAGCCCGTCGAGCTTGAGGCAGGCGATTTTATCGACGGTAACTTACGGTTTCAGTTCAGCGTAGCCGGCACCGATGTGGACGGTGCGGATGTCAACTTGCCAGTGAACAGCGACATTTGTCTCAGGTTGGACTCGCTGCCTGCCGGCAGCAAACTGCGCATCGGCAGCACCAAATTCGCCATGACCACGCCATTAAACCTGCGCACCCTGGCGGCATGCGATGTGCCACCAGGCAGCGGACAGATCGGCGACTATGTGTGGATCGACACCGACCGCGACGGCGCACAGGATCTTGCCGAATCCGGTTACGCAGGCGCGCAGGTACGGCTCGTCGATTGCCAGAACAATAACGAGATTGCCGCGACGAGCACGAACAGCGCGGGACAATTCATGTTCCGAAATGTAGCAGTCGGCAACTTTCGCCTGCGATTCATTTCCCCTCCAGGCTATGCACTTACACGCGCCCGCGCGCCTGTGGGTACCTCTGTCGACAGCAATCCGAATCAGGCGACCGGGCTGACGGACTGCCTGCCGATGGTCGACGGACAGTCCCGGCTGGGCATAGATGCAGGTTTCGTACACACGGGCATTGTCCCCGTGCCGGTCCTCGCGCTCGACGATCCCGTGGCCGACGAGGATTCCGGGGTGCTCGTATTCTCCGTAACGCTGAGCGGCGGGACGAGCGCGTCGGACGTGACTTTCACCGCCAGCACCGCCGACGGCACGGCGCTGGCCGGTGACAACGATTACACGCCGCTCGTTGCGCTCGCCGGTACGATACCGGCCGGGGCGACGAACACCACCGTCGCAGTTCCGCTGACAGCCGACGAAATTGTCGAACCTGATGAGACCCTGATGCTCGTCCTGGCCGGCGTCAGCGGTAACGTCACGGTCGCCGATGCCAGCGGCACCGGAACCATTCGCAACGACGAGTCCGGCGCGGGCAGCGAAGTTCCGCTTGAGGCATGGAGCGCGCCGACCGGTGGCGTGACGACGATCAGCAATCGCATAAACTACAGCGGCACGCCGACAGGCTGGAATCTCAGCTCGGTTTACTCGGTACCTCTCGCTAGCCTGGGATTTGTCGACGACTTCGAGGTGCGCTGGAAGCTCGAGAGCGATCCGGCCGGCTCGATCTGGATCGTCGGCCTGGGTATCAATGAAACGAACGGCGACTGGCGTGACATCGACTACGGCCTGCGCAACGTCAATGGACAATTATCGATAACCGAGAGCGGCAACTGGCGCACCAATTCGACCAACTTGGCGCCGGGCGACGTGATTTCAATCTATGTCAGCAACGGCACGATCGAGTATCGGTTGAACGGGACGACGGTATACGCGAGCGCCTACACAGGCATGCCGGGCTTTTACGTCGACACCGCATTTCGCAGCGGGGCAATCGCCCTCAGCGTGACTGTCGAGGGAGACCGCGTCGATGTCGACCCGCCCGGCGAAACACCGATCGACGGCTGGGTCGCCGTTGGCGGCGGCGTTTCCGCCAACGGTTCGGCGCTGCATTTCTCGGGAATTCCGGCAGACTGGAATCAGAACACCGCGATTTCGCCTCGCATGTCCACTTTTGGCGCAACTGACGATTACACAGTGAGCTGGACGATCGACACGTCGCCGGCGGCGACCACATGGGTTGCAGGACTGGGTGCAGCAGAGACTCCCGGTGAAATATGGCGCGACGTCGATTTCGGCATGCGGAGCTCCCAGGGAACGCTCAATATCAGGGTCAATGGCAACTGGATAGTCAATTCAGGCCCGCTGGCAACAGGCGATATTTTGTCGATGGTGGTCTCCGGAACGACGATCGAATACCGACGCAACGATGTGCCGATCACCACCTCGGCAATTTCCGGGACGGAGGATTTCTACATTGACACAGCGTTCAAGAACGGCGCGATTACGCTGGGTCGCTTCACGTTGTCGCAATAGCCCGAGGCGCTTCGAGGACGCCGCTCCAATCACATCCCGGCCGTTTCCGCCGACCGGTGCTGGACGGCGGTGCCCACGGCCACCAGCGCAACCAGCAGGATCGCCAGCAACAGGATACTCCCGGGCACCGTGACTAGCGGCGCGGCGCACGGAATCGCGAGCATGCCGGCGGCCGTACCGACGATCAGCATCGCCTCGGCACGTCGCAGCTCGCCTTCCGCCAGGAATTCTATGGCGGCGAGCGCCAGCAGGTAGACGGCGACCGGCCCGCCGACCGCCAGCGCCAGGCCCGTCGCGGGCAGCGCGACCTGCGCCGGGTCCTCGAGCCAGGTTGCGGTCAGTGCGATCCCGGCTCCGACCGCCGCCAGCGCCGTGAATATGAAGTAATGCAGGTAGCCCCAAAGGTATTGCGCGCGGCGGCTGCCCTCGGGCGCGCGCCCGCTCATGAATTCGAAATAGATCCACCAGAGCGAGAGGACGATGCCGAGCCCGCCGCCGGCCAGGGTCAGCAGCGGCAGCATCGCCGCCCCCGCACCGATGGCGTGGCCGATGGCCACGGTCGCGGCAGCGACGGACTCGCCGAGCACGATGATCGTGAACAGTCCATAGCGCTCGACAATGTGCTGCCGGTGGCCGCCCATGCGTGCATCCCAGCGCGCGATCCAGGGTGTCGCGATATCGGCGGCGAACCAGATTGCGAACACCGGCAGCTTCCAGTCCTGCGGCACCGACAGGAACAGGATCCAGCCGAGCTGGCTGATCGTGGTGAGCACGATCATCCGGCGGGCGACCGGCCGCCAGACCTCGCCGCAGCTCGAATACACGCGGCACCACTGCGCCACGTAGGCCAGGCGCATGACGACGTAGGACAGGACGCCGATGCGAAAATCCAGCTGCGCAATCTGCGGCACGCCCGCGGCGAGCCCGAGCGATCCGGCGATCATGACGAACATGAGCAGCCGGTGCACGAGATCGTCGTTGTCGAAGACGTTCGAGAACCAGGTGAAGGCCATCCATGCCCACCAGATGGCGGCGAACACGATCGCGAACCCGACCAGCCCATCCGCGGGATGTCCGGCAGCATAGGCATGCTCGAGCTGCACCGCCGCTTGCGCCACGGCAACGACGAACGACAGGTCGAAGAACAGTTCGAGCCAGGTAGCCTGGCGATGCGCCTCCGTATGCGCACGGGGCAGCAGCGGACGTTTCCAGGACCTAGGTTCGAACATGGCGCATCGCAGTGTACGATGACCGGCGGTGGATACCGAATTCGACCAGACTCACTGGGCGCCGGTCAGGCGCCGGCAACCCCTGCCGACGCACTACTACCATGCGCACTTCGAGGAAATGCTGGCTTTCGTCGAGCAGCACTATGCGCACGTGCTGACCGGGCAACAGCGGCGACTGGTCGACGAATTTCGTGCACTGCCCGTGGACGCGCGGTGCCTGTACGTGCGGCTCGTCAATCGCAAGGGGCGGATCTTCGCGCCCGACCGGCTGCACTACCCGGAGCTTGGCCGCATCGCGCCGCTGCTCGGGACGCTGTGCACCGCCCGGTTCATCCGCGATCCGGCGGAAAGCGACTATCGCGACCTGCTCAGTTTCCTCACCCGGGCCGATCTCAATCGGCTGCTCGCGCCGCGCCTGGCCGGCATGAGCCGCTCGCTAAAGAAGCCCGAGCTGATCGGGCTCGCCGCTGCCCAATGCCCGCCGGAGGCGCTGCTGGCCGCCGTCGGGGAGCGCCGCTTGTTCGTCCAGTGCCACGCCGAGGACATGCGCTACTTCCTGTTCCTGTACTTCGGGCGTGTCCAGGATGGGCTCGCAAAGTTCACGATGCGCGATCTTGGTCTCGTGCGCATACACGATTACAAGGAGAACTACGAGCCCCGTTACGCCGATCGCGACGAAGCGCTGGAGCACTGGTATTTCGCAGACCGCCTGCACCGGACGAGAAGCCGCGACGCGGCCATGCTCGCGGAGCTTGCCGGCGAAAGCCGCGACTGGCCGGACCCGCAGCACGCCGCGAGCGCCCGGACCCGCGACGAACTCGCGTGGCGGCTCGGCCGGGAACTGGAAAGAGCGGGTGACGCCGAAGGCGCGCTCGTGCTCTACCGGTGCGGCGAATCCGCCGCCTGCAGTGAGCGTGTGGCGCGGCTGTTGCTCGCCGCGCAGCGGCGCGACGAAGCGGGCACGTACCTCGAACAGCTGATCGAAGCGCCGCGCAGCGACGACGAGGCCGCAATGGCCGAGGACCTGTACCGCCGCACCTTCGGCGGCAAGCGCACTTCGCCGCTCACCGACGAACTGCGAGCCGCAACCACGATCGAGCTCGACGAATCTGGCTCAGCCGCACCGGAGATCGCAGCGATGGCCTGGTACGAGGCACGCGGGGTGCAGGCGTACCGTGCCGAGAACTCGCTCTGGCGCACGTTCTTCGGCCTGCTGTTCTGGGACGAGCTGTTCGCGGGCCCGGCGGCAAGCCTGCACTCACCATTCGAATTCCTGCCGGCCACGCTCGACGACGGCCGCTTCCTGGCTGTGCAGCGCGAGGCCGTGGAGCAGAAACTGGCCCTCCTCGATGCGCCCGGCGAACTCCGCCGCCGGCTGCTCAAGGCCGGCACGGAGCAGTACGGCAAACCGAACGGCGTGTTCCGCTGGCGCCAGTCGATGCTCGACGCGCTGATGGTGTTGACAGAGCATGCGGCACCGGACGCCATGCGGCAGGTACTCCTCCGACTGTGTGGCGACTACCGCAACTGCCGTCACGGCTACCCGGACCTGCTCGTCGTCGACGAAGGCGGACTGCGCTTCGTCGAGATCAAGACGGACGGCGACCAGCTGCGGCGCAACCAGCTCGTGCGCCTGCAGCAGTTGCGCGAAGCGGGATTCCGTGCGGAGGTCGTGCGCGTCCGCTGGGTATTGGATCCGCGGCAAATCTACGTCGTCGTCGACGTCGAAACCACGGGCGGTCCCGGCGAACGGCACCGCGTGACGGAGATCGGCGCGGTCCGGGTGCAGGGCGGTGAAATCGTGGGCCGCTTCGAGACGCTGCTCAATCCAGGACGGCCGATCCCGCCCGAGATTACGCGCCTGACCGGCATCACGCCCGCCATGGTCGCCGACGCGCCGCCCTTCGCGGATGTGGCCGATGAATTCGCGACTTTCCTCGAGGGTGCGATCTTCGTCGCGCACAACGTGGAGTTCGACTACGGGTTCCTGAGCCGGGAGTACGGCCGGCTCGGCCGACCGTTCCGCTACCCGAAACTCTGCACCTGCGCGGCCATGCGCCGGCTGTACCCGGGGCAGCCGTCCTACGGTCTCGGCGCGCTTTGCTCGGCGTTCGGCATCGAGCTCAGGCGCCATCACCGTGCCATGGCGGATGCGGAGGCGGCAGCGGGACTCCTGCTGCTGGTCAACGAAAAGCGGGCGGCCGCAGGGCCGGAACCTGCCGGAAACCATGAGACGGAGTCGATTGCGGCTGTCACGTTCCGGACGTAAGGTTGGGGGTCCCAAAGACCCCGCCCAGGAACCCCGATGTCCAGCGCGAACCCGCTCGACCACGTACCCGAACCGGCAAGCAGCCCGCCGCCGGAATGGGACCTGGACGCGCCCGCGCTGTACCTGAACCGCGAGCTCACCTGGCTCGCGTTCAATCGTCGGGTCCTGGCCGAAGCCGAGAACCGGGCCAACCCGTTGCTCGAACGGGCGAAGTTCCTCGCGATCTTCGACTCGAACCTCGACGAGTTCTTCATGAAGCGGATCGGCGGGTTGAAGCAGCAGCTCGGCGCCGGCATGAGCAAACCGACGGTCGACGGGCGCACGCCGCAGCAGCAGATCCTGGACTGCCGCGATGCGATCATGAGAGCACTCGCCGAACGCGCGCTCATCTATCATGCCGTCCTCGCGGAGCTCGCGCAGGCCGGCGTTCACATCGAGTCTTACGACAACCTCGACGAGGAAGCTCGCAAGACCGTACGCAAGCAGTACCGCCAGTCCGTCCTCCCGCTGGTGACGCCGCTCGCCATCGACGAGGCGCACCCCTTCCCGTTCATCTCGAACCTGTCGGTGAACGTCCTGGTAGAGGTGCACGACCCGGTCGAGAAGGACCCGCACCTGGTGCGCATCAAGACACCGAGTTCGAGCCGCACGCCGCGCCTGATGCGGATCGGCGAGACGAACCGTTTCGTCCGGCTCGACGAGGTCATCGCCGGCAACCTCGACCTGCTCCTGCCCGGCGCGGCGGTCCTGTCGGCGGCGGTGTTCCGCGTCACGCGCAACGCGATCGTCGAACGGGACCACGAACTCGCGAACGACCTCCTCGAGATGATCGAGGCCGAGCTCCGGGACCGGCGCTTCGCCCCGGTCGTGCGGCTCGAAGTCGCCCCCAACCTGCGTCCGGAGCTCCGGCGGCATTTGATCCGCGAACTCAAGTTCAGCGGTCCCGAAGACATTTACGAAGTCGCCGACATGCTCGGCACGCGCGATCTGATGGAGCTCGCCGCACTCGACCGGCCCGATCTGAAGTTCCCGCCGCACGAGCCTGCCGACCATCCGCGCCTCGGCCGCGTGAAGTCGATCTTCGACGAACTCGACGCCAATGGCCCGCTGCTCCTCAAGTATCCCTTTCAGTCCTTCGACCGGTCAGTGACCCGTTTTCTCAAGGAAGCGGTAATCGACCCGGACGTGCTCGCGATCAAGACCACCGTGTACCGGACCTCGGAGGAATCCGAGATCATGCCGCTGCTCATCCAGGCGGTCACGAAGGGCAAGCAGGTGGCGGTGGTCGTCGAGCTGCAGGCGCGCTTCGACGAGGCGGCCAACATCCGCTGGGCGAACCGCCTGGAAGAAGCAGGCATCCACGTGTCCTACGGCGTCGTCGGCTACAAGATGCACACGAAGGCGATGCTCGTGCTGCGCAAGATGCCGGCCGGCAAACTGCGCCGCTACGTGCACATCGGCACCGGCAACTACAATTCCGTGACCGCACGCCTGTATTCCGATCTGGCCTTCATGTCCTCGGAAAAAGCCATCGCGCACGACACGACTGAACTCTTCAACCTCATGACCTCCGGCTCACTCAGCGGCCGGCACTACGACGAACTCCTGATCGCGCCGCTGCAGATGAAGTCCGCGCTGCTGGAGAAGATCCGGCGCGAGACGCGGCACCACGAACAGTCGGGCAACGGCCTCATCCAGCTCAAGACCAATGCGCTCGAGGACCCGGACATCGTGCGTGCGCTCTACGAAGCATCCCGCGCGGGCGTCGCGGTGGACCTCATCGTCCGTGACACCTGCCGCCTGCGGCCCGGCCTGCCGGGACTCTCGGAATCGGTACGGGTCATCAGCATCGTCGGCCGTTTCCTCGAGCACTCGCGCATCTATTACTTCCACAACGGCGGCGAGGACGAGTATTACATCGGCTCGGCGGACCTCATGACTCGCAATCTCGTCAGCCGGGTCGAGGCACTCGTGCCGGTGCGCAGTCTCGACCTGCAGACCGAGCTGCGCGAGTTCCTCGACCTGCAGCTGATTGACAACTGCGGCACCTGGGAGATGGACTCCGACGGCAACTACCGGAAGCGCCGGCCGAACGACGGCGACCGCCACTGCCAGTTCCTCATGATCGACCAGTCGCGGAATCCCGTTGCCGCCGATCCGGCGGCCACCGGAAAGCACGCCGCTTTCATCGACATCTGGGAATAGCCGGCCACCGAATGCCGGACCGAAGTTCGTAGGCCGGCCGCCGTTCCTGAACCTTTGTTGCCGGGAGCACATCGTGAAGTCGCCGCCGAACTCGTCGGCATTTTTTCGATCCTGGCATCGTTGATCGTCGTCGCCCTGCAATTGAACCAGCAGGAGGAATTGCTGCAGATCGAAATCAGCAACTAAATCGTTTCGAGCTCGCTGGAATTGGATGCGGCGATCGCGGAGAACGGGGCGGTCTGGGCGAAGGGCAACGCGGGCGAAGCACTCGATCCGGCGGAGCGAGTCGCCTATCAAGCGCTGCTCACCAGCCTGAACGACTGGTTCTTCCAGACCCGCCTGGTACTGCAGGAGATTGCGCCGCACGAGGAAATCCAGATGTTCGTGTTGTTTGCAGGATTCCTGTCCGAAAACCCCGGTGCCTATGCGACCTGGCTCGAGCGTGAGCGCAGGCTGAATGCCGATCGGGCGAGCCTGATTGCCGTTCCGGACCCCGAAGACGTCACGGGCAACTGGGTGGAAAAAGTGCAATCGAGTATCGACGCCATCCGGCGCAACAACACCAATTGATAGTCAATTGATGGCGGCAACAGGCATTGCTGCAAACTCTTGCCAGGCTTTTTCCGCCGCCTCGCGCCCGAGCCGGCCGTCGTAAACCAGGAAGCGATAGACCCGCGTATAGGTTTGGCCGGGCTCCAGGATCCAGTCCGTGTTGCGGGTCGGCGCGAAAGTCGCGAACACCTCGCCGCGGCCTTCCTGTTCGGCGGGCCAGATGCGCAGCGGCTCGGGGTGGTTGAAGTTCGAGGGATGCGACATGACGACTGCCCCGGCCCACTTCCCGTCGACCTCGCCCTGTGCCAGGAACCAGCGCCCGGTCGTGTTGTCGGCGTTGCTGCGATCCTGCCCCTCGGAAGCGAGGATCTCGCTGTTGCCGGCGTGCCAGGCTTCGGTGGCGCGCCAGCCGAAACCGCCGTAACGGTGTTCCAGGAGTTCGACCGGATGCTCCGTCGCGGGCGTGAGCTCAATGTGCAGGTCCATTCGGTAACTGTCCCCCGTCGGGCGATGCACGCGGATCGTTTGCACCTCGTCTAGGACGACGCGCTCCGCATCCGGGGCGACGAATGCGACGTGCTCGTGGTGCACGATCAGTTCGGCCTGCTCCTCGCCCGCCTCGCGACTGACGAATTCAACGAAACGCACCGTGCCCTTGTGATCGCCCAGGTTCCAGAGGTCGTAGTCGCGGCCGTCGTAACGCACGCGCGTCCACGGGTTCCAGATGCCGTAATGGTGGTAATGATCCGCAGGCTGGATACGCGTCAGCAGCTGGCCGCCCGGCGAGCGCAGTGGATGGATGAAACCGCTGCGCCCGTAAGCCGGGTCGACGCCCTCGGCCGGCGCCTTGTAGCCGTGCTGGTAGCCGACGAGCGGGCGTTCACCGTCCATGACCGTGACGAGCCCGTCGCCATCCTCGAAGGAGAGCGGCGGCGAATCGGCCAGCGCCGCTGCCGACGAGGAGGCGAACAACAGTGCTGCAATGACTTGGCGACTCGCCCGGTACACGTTCACCGCGCCGCGGCGGCGGGCGCGCCGTTGACCTCGATCCAGTAGCCGTTCGGATCCTGCAGGTACACCTGCCGCGTGCTGTTGGCGCGGGTCGTGACCTGGCCCGCTTCGCCCGGCCAGGTCTCGGAAGCGAACCCGGCGCTCTCGAGGCCGGTGATGAAGGCGTCGAAATCCGGGGTTGCGAGCGCGAAGTGCACGGTCTTCACCGGCTTGGGCGGCTCGCCGAAGCCCGAAATGAGGTGCAGCTCCCGGCCTTCGTCCAGCGCCAGCCAGCGGATGTCCTCGATTTCCGTGCGGTTCACGATTTCCTCGAGCCCGAAGACCGCCTGGTAGAAGCGGACTGTCGCATCGAGGTCGCGCACGGCCAGCGCGACGTGGTCGAAGCGGAAGCGTTCCGTCGTTTCGGCAGCCAGCAGACTACCCGTTGCGAACAGGATCGCGATCGACAAAATCCAGCATCGCATTGCATTGAACCTCGCCGGCGGGATGCCCCGATCATACGCGACCGGCGACGGCATGCCCTGCTGCTTTGCAATCTGCGACGAAGCCAGCAGAATGCAGGACAGGCATCGGGGCCGGCGCGGGACAATCACAGGAGAGCTGACAACATGAAAATAAAACGCAGTGGTTCCGCCGTCTGGCAGGGCGGCCTCAAGGACGGCAAGGGTACGATCTCGACTGGCAGCGGCGCGCTCGCCGACCATCCCTACGGCTTCAATGCCCGCTTCGAGGGCGGCAAGGGCACGAATCCGGAAGAGCTTATCGGCGCGGCCCTTGCCGGGTGTTTCTCGATGGCGCTCTCGAAGATCCTGGGCGACGCCGGTCATGTGCCAAAGAAGCTCGCGACGACCGCGGAGGTCGCGCTCGAACAAAAGGACGGCGGTTTCACCATCACCGCAGTGAAGCTGTCGCTCGAAGCGGATGTGCCGGGACTCGACAAGAAGACCTTCCAGGATCTCGCCGGGAAAGCCAAGGATGGCTGCCCGGTCTCGAAAGTGCTGAACGCCGAGATCTCGCTGGACGCGACACTCGCAAAAAGCTGAACAGGATCTTTCGCGGGGTAACTCATGCGGACGCGACTCCAAAAGCTGCTTGCGCTGGCCACACTGAGCTTCATCGGCTGCCTCGCGGCGGCCGCCCAGGGCGAGGAACTTGAGCTCGAGATTCGCGCGGACGAAGCCGGCGGCACGATCAGCCGCTATCTGTACGGGCATTTCGCGGAGCACCTGGGGCACGGCATCTACGAGGGCATCTGGGTCGGCGAGGACTCCGACGTCCCGAACACGCGCGGCTTTCGCAATGACGTCATCGGCGCGCTGAAAAAACTGCACATCCCGGTGATTCGCTGGCCGGGCGGCTGCTTCGCGGACGGCTACGACTGGCGCGACGGCATCGGCCCGCGCGACGAGCGGCCCGTGCGCATCAACAAGTACTGGGGCTGGGTCGAGGAAACCAACGCTTTCGGCACGCACGAATACTTCGAACTGCTCGACCTGCTGGGAGCCGATGCGTACATCGCCGGCAACATCGGCAGCGGCAGCCCGAAGGAGATGGCGGACTGGCTCGAGTACCTGACCGAGAGCAAGGACACGTCGCTCGCGCGCGAGCGGCGCGCGAACGGCCGTGCCGACCCCTGGAAGCTCGCGTTCTTCGGCGTCGGCAACGAAACCTGGGGCTGCGGCGGCAGCATGACGCCCGAGTTCTACCTCGAGCTCTACAAGCGCTACGCCACGTTCCTCAAGACGCCGGAAGGCTTCCGGCCGAAAGTCGTCGCGAGCGGTGGCTGGGACGCACACACCGACTGGACCGAGACCCTGTCGGCAGGCTACGCGAACAGCGTCAACGTGTTCTACGGGATGGACGGCATCAGCCATCACTACTACACGTTCCCGAGCGGCGTATTTCAGGGCAAGGGTGCGGCGACGGGCTTTCCGGAATCGGAATGGTATTCGACGCTTGCGTATGCGCTGCGGGTGGAGGAGTACATCGCGGCGAATACTGCGGTGCTCGAGAAGAACGACCCGGACGGGAAGATCGGCCTTTACCTCGACGAATGGGGCACTTGGTACGACCCGGAACCCGGACGAGAAGCGGGTTTCCTCTGGCAGCAAAACACGATACGCGACGCGCTGGTCGCGGCCCTGCATTTCAATATTTTTCACCGGCACACGGAACGGCTGCACATGGCGAACATCGCGCAAACGGTGAACGTGTTGCAGGCGATGGCTCTGACCGACGGCGGGAAGATGTTGCTGACGCCGACCTACCACGCCTTCGAGATGTACGTGCCGTTCCACGATGCGACCGTCGTGCCGATCGAGTTCGAGGCGATGCCGGAACTCGAGTCCGGCGAACTGTCGGTGCCGCAGGTGTCGGCAACCGCCGCCCTGGCGAAGGATGGCAAGCTAATGGTCGCGCTCGTCAACCTGCACACGAACGACGCGGCCGACGTCGTCGCGGACATCGAGGGCTACGATGCCGCGAAGGCTAACGGACGAGTGCTCACGGCTGCGGTTCTCGATGCGCACAATACCTTCGAGCAACCGGACGCCGTGCAGCCGGTGCCGCTCGCGGTGCGCCTGGAGCGGAATCGATTGCGCGTCACGCTGCCGCCGAGGTCGGTGAGCGTGATTTCTGTCGAGCGGTGATACTGGCCTGCCTGTTGCAGCGCCCTGTTGGAGCGCCTGTTGGAGCGCCCCAAGGGCGCGACTGCCTCCGCGCCGGGGTCGCGCCCATGGGGCGCTCCAACAGAATCACTTCGAGTCGCGCCCGTGGGGCGCTCCGACGAGCGTCTAGGGTTCGGTCACGCGGATGATGATCTTCGCACGGGCATGGCCTTCCTCCGAGTAACGCATCGCTTCGGCCACTTCGCCCAGCGTATAAGTCCGGTCGATCACCGGCGTGACCGAGCCATCCTCCATGCGCTCGGCGAGAAACTCAAAGTCCTCGGGTGTGAAATGCGACAGGAACGGCACAAAATGCGGCTCGACGAAAGGGTTGAGCACGAGCGCACCGAGTGGCCGTATCAGCGGGCCGATCCAGTTGCCGGGTGGGCCGCCGATGATTACGAGAGTGGCATCGTCCTTCATCACGTCTCTGTTGGCCATGAGCGGGCGACTGCCGACATTGTCGATGATCACGTCATAGGCGATATCGCTATCCGTGTAATCCGCTGTCCGGTAGTCGATGAACTCGTCGGCGCCGAGGTCGCGCACCAGGTCTTCGTTACGCGCACTTGCGACGCCGGTCACGTGCGCGCCGTAGTGCTTCGCGAGTTGCACGGCAAAAGGACCGACGCCGCCCGATGCGCCGTTGACCAGCACCTTGTCGAGCGCCTGGACTTTCGCGGCGTCGCGCAGCGCCTGCAGCGCCGTTACGCCCGCGATCGGCACGGCCGCGGCCTTCTCGAAGCTCACGTTCGCCGGCTTGTGTGCGATCCCGCGGTCCGCGCCGACAACGACGTACTCGGCGAAGGCTCCGCTCGCGCCGCCGAAGACCTCGTCACCGGGCTTGAAGCGCGTGACGCCGGTGCCCACGGCTTCGACCGTGCCGGCGAAATCGACACCCATGCTCCGGTCCGTCGGCCGGCCGATGCCCGTCGACAGTCGCATGATGTAGGGTGAGCCGCGCATGTAATGCCAGTCGAGCGGGTTCACAGAGGCGGCGTGCACGCGGACGAGCACTTGCTCGTCGCCGGGCACGGGCTTTTTCACCGTCGCGAGTTCGAGCACCTCGGGGCCGCCGTAACAGGAATAGACGATCGCCTGCATCGTTTCCTCGCCCGCGGGCGCCGGGGCCACCGGCTCGCAGCCGGCGTCATAAGCGAGCGTCACGGCCAGGGCGGCAATCGCGACGACGATGAGGAGTGCAAGGCCGCCCAATATTCGTTTGAAAAGTTTCATTGCACCGCGGCCCCCTGTGTCGTCGGTAGCGGGAGAGGATACACGCGATCCCTGTCGTTCCGGACGCCTGCGATGTTCGCGCCCATAGGGCGCGCCAACGGGGCGCGCCAACAGGAACGGTTCGCGCCGCGGCGGCGCTCCAACGGGTCGGTCAGACATCGATATCAGCAATTGCCACTTTTCCTTCAAGAACCGTAGCTTTTGCAATAGTATCGATGTCAACGGCCGGAACCCGACTCAGCCCCGGCCGCGAGGGGTTACGACATGCAACGCCTGCACGCGACAGCGTTCCTGATCTTGGCTCCGGGGATCGCCGGCACGGCGCTCGCGGATGCCGGGTCTGCGCCTTCCTACTACGACCGGCACGTCATTTTCGACAACAGCGATTCATTGGCCGGCGCATACGGCACGAGTGGCATGCTCATCGAACCAAGTTCGCTGGAGCTGCTGAACGGCGCCCTGCCCGTGGAGCCCTCGAACTTTGCCAGCGCGCCGAATGCGCTGCGCCTGTCCTGGACCTCCGCGTTCGGCGGCGACTGGCGGGCAACGATCGATGCGAGCCGCCGTTACGCGCGGCCATTCGCCTTCGAAGGCGATACGCTCGAGTTGCGGGTGTTCGCCGATTCGGAGATCACCGTGATGAATTCGCCACGCCTGTCGCTCGCGGACGCGAGCGGCAACAGCACGCCGACCGTGACGTTGGTCAGCGGCGACGCAGTGATCCCGGCCGGTGAATGGGTGACGGTCACGCTGCCGTTCGAGGAAATGTTCGGGCTGGTGCAGGGCACCACCGACAGCGGCTTCACGGTCCCTGACATCGCACGGGTCACCTTAGTGCAGGGCTTGGACGACAACAAGCCGCACACGCTCCTGGTCGACGACATCCGCGTTCGTGACGCCAGTGCGAACGACAGCACGCCGCCGCCCGCGCCGGCCGGCCTCGACGTCGAAGCTTACGAACGGCACTTCGACCTCGTGTGGGAACCGGGCAAGGCCGACGACCTGCTCGAATACCGCATCTACCGCTCCAGCGACGGCAGGAATTTCGAGCCGGTCGGCGTGCAGCAGGAGAATCGCTCGCGCTATGTCGATTTCACGGGACCGCCAGGCACCGAAGCCGTGTATCGCGTCACAGCGCTCGACCTCGCGGGGAACGAGTCGGCGCCGTCACCGGTTTCGAAGCACGCGGCCACTCGCGAGTTCAATGACGAGGAACTGCTGACGATGGTGCAAGAGGCCTGCTTCCGCTACTACTGGGAGACGGGCCACCCCAATGCAGGCCTCGCACCCGAGGTGCTGCCGGGCGACCCGAACCTGCTCGCGCTCGGCGGCAGCGGTTTCGGCGTCATGGCGCTGCTCGTCGCCGCGGAGCGGGAATTCCAGCCGCGCGCGGCCGTCGCCGAACGAATGTTGAAGATCGTGCGCTTCCTGGCGGGCGCCGACCGCTTCCATGGCGTGTGGCCGCATTTCCTCGACGGCGACACGGGCAAGCCTATCCCGCTGTTCGGCAAGTACGACAACGGCGGCGACCTGGTCGAAACGGCGTTCATGATCCAGGGGCTGCTGGCTGCGCGGCAGTATTTCAACCGTGACAACGCCGTCGAGCGCGAGATCCGCGACACCGTAACCCGCCTGTGGGAAGAGATCGAGTGGGACTGGTACCGGAAGACGCCGGACAGCGACGTGCTGTACTGGCACTGGTCGCAGGACCACGAGTGGCACATCAACCACCCGCTCATCGGCTGGAACGAAACGATGATCATCTACCTGCTCGCGATCGCCTCGCCGACCCATTCCGTGCCGGCACAGATGTATCACACGGGCTGGGCCGGCACCTCGGAGCGGCACATCCAGTACCGGCGCAACTGGAGCCGCACGACGGCGGGCGATCACTACGTGAATGGCAATACGTACTACGGCTTCGAGCTCGACGTCGGCGAGGGCAACGGCGCCGAATTGTTCTTCACGCATTTCTCGTTTTTCGGCTTCGACCCGCGCGGCATACGCGACCGCTATACGAATTACTACGAGAACAACCGCGCGATCGCGCTTATCAGCAATGCCTACAGCAAGGCGAACCCGCGCGGACACAAGGGCTACGGCGCGGACACCTGGGGGTTGTCGGCCGGCATCAATAACGGCGGCGGCCGGCCGCTGCCGCGTGACGACAACGGTACGATCAACGTCATGGCCTCGCTCGCCTCGATGCCATGGACGCCGGAGGAGTCCATGGCGGCGCTCAGACACTACTACCGCGATCTCGGCGACCGGGTGTGGGGCATCTACGGCTTTCACGACGGCTTCAATGAGTCGCAGGACTGGTTCGAGGAGGTATACATGGCGCTGAACCAGGCGCCGATCATGGTGATGATCGAGAACCACCGCACAGGCCTCGTGTGGAAGCATTTCATGGCGAACCCGGAAATCGAGCCCGCGCTCGATGCGATCGGTTTCGTGAAAGACGAAGCGGCGGATTAGATGCAGGTGCCGGGCGAATCCCCGTCGCCTGATGCCTTGTTAGAAGCCGATTCTTGGTTCTCAACGCTTGCGGCCTATCGGATTCTCCCGGGACGAGATGCGCACCAGTCTTGGGCATCTAACGGCCTAAGGGATTTTCCCGGGAAGTCCGCTGCCCGAGCTGTTGGGCCAGCCCGATGAGAATTCCTTCCGGACCCCTGATATAGCAAAGCCGATACATATCTTCGTACTGGACCACTTCGCCGACGAGCTTCGCGCCGCGTGCGCTGAGCCGGACGAGCGTATCGTCGATGTCCTGTACGGTGAACATGACGCGCAGGTAACCGAGAGAGTTCACCGGGGCGCTGCGGTGATCGGCGACCACGGGCGGCGCGAGGAAGCGGGAGAGCTCGAGCCGGCTATGGCCGTCCGGTGTGCGCAGCATGGCAATCTCGACGCGCATGCCGCGCAGTCCGGTGACGCCATCTGCCCAGCCTCCTTCAATTGGAGCACGCCCTTCTAACTCGAGGCCAAGTTCGGTGAAGAACTCGATGGCGGCATCGATGTCTTCGACCACGATGCCGACGTTGTCCATCCGCTTGATCGTCATGGTGACTCCTTGGCGTGTAACGTGCAGTTCAGCGGCGGAACTCTCGGCCGTTTCGCGGCAAGGAACGATCTGTTCCTGCAGTTGCCAAATGACCCTCCTGTGAGGCCCAACGCCGCAGTTCAACGGCCGCGCAGAAGCCTATCGTGCGCACCGTGGGTGCACAATGAAATAGCGCACCCGCGGCGCGCCAGCGCCTACGTATACGATCCGCTGCGACTGCTTGTTAGACGGCTGGCACAAAGCTGATCGTCTTCCGCCGCGGCAACTGCTCGTTTTGAAACGTGCGCACGCTCCTGCGCCCGAAGTAGTTAAACACCAATAGCTCCGTGCGGTCACTTACTTGCCGCCCCTCGACCGGGTAACTAAGAACCCAGCGATACGGACACTCGTTGGAGAAGGACACTTGCAGCGAAGAGTCTGTGCACAGCAGCGAGCGAACGAAGCCGAGGCAATCCTCACAGATTTCCGCGAAGCTCATGCGCGGCATGTTTGAATCCCACGGCGCGCCGTGCCATTCACCGGCGTAAGGGTAAAGGCCATACGTCTCGGCCTCTATTACGACGTCAAATCCAGTAGGTCCGGCCGCCGGGATTTTCAGCGTGCGTTTACCGGATGGCTCTGACGTCCATTCATGTTCGAGCGCTGAATGGCGAGCCATGATTCCCTGCGCCATCTCGAAGAACGTGTCGGGCAAAGACGAGGGCATGTTGCCGCCTAGCGGTTGAGTTGAGCGCCGCACGCGCTGCTGTTTGGGCTTGGCACTTTATCTTCCCCGCGTGCGCTCCCTGAGGTGTTAGGCGGCCTGCGGCAAGCCGCAGTGTTGCGCTCACCAACTCAGGGCTTCCAGGGCTGCTCTTAAAACCATGCACCACAGCGCCACTGCGGAGGTCGCATATAGAACAAACCTTAGTGGTATGAAATTGAAAGTGCAATGAACCACGCTGTGCAAGGTGCGGAACAAGACGAATCCCCAGGCCGAAATTACGTGCACCATATCGACCTGACGGGTGACGAACAGACATAGGACGATTGCGTAGAAGACGGTAGGCAGCTCGAACAGGTTCTTCAAATTGTCAGAAGGGTTGGAGACCGAAAGTGGAGACACCCGGGCCAATTCGAGGGGGGTCATTTTCTTCGCTTCGAGACCGCTTGAAAAGATGAAAGAAAGGCGACGACCGTACATGTAGATCCAAACAACAAGAGTCAGAATCATGGTCGCAAGAAATGGTTGAAAAATGACTGTCTGGTCCATATGCCCTGCCTATCAGTCGTGTAAATGCGATTGCCGGTTGAGCTGAGCGCCGCGGCTGCAGCGGATTGAGCTAGGCACTTTTTTCTCCACGCGTGCGCTCCAGCGAGATGTCAGGCATTCCCGCTCACCAGTTTCGCGCCGCTGGCAGATCGTCACAATCCCGAAGTCCCGGTAGCTTCAGGATGCCGAGAATCTCGTCAAGGTGCTCCCAAATGTCCTCTCGTTCGATGGTTTCAATGAACTCGTGCTTTTCATCCAGAAGATTGAAATCCTCAATGTACTGGATTAGGACTGGGATGTACGTTTCCCGCGGCTTTCCAAGTCCGATTTGAACTAGCTTAGAAACCACCGATTTGTAAATGTCGCGACTCTGCTCAAGCGCCTTCGGATCAACGTGTCCGGTCCAAGACGAAAATGGAGTCTTCTCTTGTAGGGTCTCTAATGCCATCGACGAGTGCTCCGCTGAGTGGATTGAAGTGGAGATTGCCATAAGCAAGGTGAACGAAAGAGGTCGGAGTATGTTCATGCGAATGCCTAACGCCACTGTTGGGCGGCCGCGCCCTGCCGCGTGACCTGCGACGCGAGCCCGCCGGTGTCGTGAGGGAGCCCTTTATTGCGGTATCCTGCAGGCTTCCAGTACAGAGAGGTGAGATCATGCGTAAATCAATCGTCACGGTGACTGCGGTCCTGTGCCTGCCGTTCGCGGCAGCAGGCTCGGCCCAGGCCGACGCCAATCAAGCTTTAGCCGATGCGGTGGCCGGCGAATGGCGGTCGGCGGAGGACAAGGCCCGCGACCAGTATCGCCACCCCGTGGAATCCCTGGAGTTCTGGGGCCTCACGCCCGGAATGTCCGTGCTCGAAGTGCAGCCGGGCGGGGGCTGGTGGACCGACATCCTCGCCCCTTACGTGCGCGCGACCGGCGGTAGTTTCTACGCGACGGCCGCGGATTTGAACGATCCGAAACTCGAGCAGGAGTCGCGCGATGGCCGCAGCGAGTTCGAGTCGAAATACGCCGCCAAGCCCGACGTGTACGGCAAGGTCAACCTGGTCAACTGGGGTCCCGCGTCAAAGCCGTTGGCGGATAACCAGTTCGATTTCATCCTCACCGCGCGCTCGGTGCACGGCTGGGTCGGCGGCGAGTACGGGATCACACCTGAGAGGGCTTTCGGTGAGTTCGCTCGCGCGCTCAAGCCAGGTGGCATCCTGGCCGTCGAACAGCATCGGGCGAAGCCCGGCGCGAAAGAAGATGGGTCCGACGGTTACATCACCGAGGCCTATGTGATCGAGCAGGCGGAGAAAGCCGGCCTCAAGCTCGAGGCGAAGTCGGAGATCAACGCCAATCCCAAGGACACGAAGGATCATCCGTTCGGCGTGTGGACCCTGCCCCCGGCGCGGCAAAGCTCCGAGGAAGATGGGCAACCGTCGCCGCCCGGATTCGATCGCGCCAAATATGATGCGATCGGCGAGTCCGATCGCATGACGCTCAAGTTCCGGAAGCCGGACTGATGTAGCGGCGCCGCACCGACAAATCCGGGACGGGCACGTTTCGGCCCGTCCCGGTACTGCCTGAAAACTATTTGGGCGTCAGGTAGTGATCGTAAATGTAGTCCGCGATCTGCATGCAGCTGTGCTCGCTCGCGTCGATCTCGAAGCGATAGTGAATGCCGCCCCAAATCCGGCTGCTGCCCATATCCCGCGCAAACCCCGAAAACGTCCCGTACGGCTCGGACGAAACCACCGTAGTCATGGTGTTGTCGCTGTACCACTTGACCACGAACGGGATTTGGTCGGTGCCCAGGACATTCGCCAGCATTCGCCCGGCACCTGTGCCGACGCAGGACGCATTGCTCGAATGCGAGGGGTAAGGCGGCGTGGTGAGCAACGGTAGCCACGAAGCATCGGCGTCTGTCGCGTCGTTCTGGTCGATGTCGGCGTTCTGCACCGCCGTCACCGGTCGCCACAGGCGGTACACGAATTTGCTGACCTGCGACGTCTGAAGGCTGTCATTGATCGACACGGACATCAGCGCGAACAGGCGAGCCGTATCGAGGATCGACAGGTCTTGTGTGCGTGCGACGTCGGCCGCCACGTTCTGCCAGACGCGAATCGGATTGGTCACGTTCGCGTACGGCGGTGCACCGGCAATTGACGTCGCAATCCGGGTCTGCCTCGGCGTCCGTGTGGCGCTGTCCAGTCTCCCGATGTCCTTCACTTTGTTGAAGTTGTTCGCGTAGACGTTGCTGTCGAGTTGCGGCGGGGGCGCCGGCAGGAACATGGTCGGGCTGGGAAGTGCGAAGGGCGGCACGATCTCGTAGGCGGAGTACAGCGCGGGCCCGGATCCCGTCTCGCGCCAGATTCCCGGCAATAGCGAGGGCGATATCGTCGGCGGCTGCGGGCTTGCGTCCGCGAAACCGTCGCTCTGTCGCCAGGCGATGATCTGCTCGGCGACCTTCTTACCGATCGAACGACCGGGGTAGCGCTTATCCGGCGGAATCGACTCAAGTGACTCGACCAGGGCAGCGTCGAAATCGGCGGTGTTGGCCGGGATCAGCCAGACGAGCACGTCGTGCGCGGCCTGCGCCGCAGCGGCGGGAGCGTTGGCGTCGGGGGGCCCCGACACGTGAGCATGGAATGGCGCATATTTCCCGCGGACGGCGACCACGGCGTCGGCCATCGCTACCTGCACAATCGCGTAGTTTCTGGCGTGAACGAAGGGAGCGCCGACCGTGTACGTCTGCGTGATCTGGTTCCACTCGATGATGGTTTCCGCGGGATTTTGGCCCCAGGCGATCGCCGGCAACTGCAATGCGGCCAAGGCGAGCACGGCGATTGCCGCCCCCCGCAAGTTCCTGTTCTTCATTGTTGTTCCTCCGAATTGGAGTGATTTCTTGTCGCGGCACCGTGACCGGTGGCGAAGGCGAAGGCGAAGTATCTGCCGGAGTCGAAGGCTGTTCAATGAAGCTCGGGCCACGGAAAAGTCAAGAGGCCACGGCACGGCCCGGTGCGCTGCGCCAGGTGCTACAGCGGAAAATCGCCAGTCAGCATCTCCCGCGGCAGGGCCGTTGGGCCCATGCGAACTTCTTGCGACAATTCGTCGCTGACAGGTTCGGCATCAGCGGTAACGAGAGAAGGTTCTGCCGCTCGGATGGCGGTTGGCCACTTCGTTTTCACGGGGGTTTGCGTCACGCGGCCTGCTGCGCCTTGCAGCAGCGATCGATGAAGGCCTGGTGCGCCGGCATGGCGTTGGCGCAACGCTGCATAGTCTCCGCCACGCCCTCCACGAACCGATAGATGTCGCTCTCGGGAACCCGATCGACGAGCGGATGATAGGCGCGCGGCTCGATGTGCTGGCCGAGCATCACCTGGATCCAGCTGATGTCCGCGAACAACTCGTCGGCGTTGCGGAAGAAGCGCCCGCTGTCGCGGAATAGATCGATATTGGCCTGCAGTTCCGGCGGTATGGACATCGTCCGGCACTGGTCCCAGAAGGGCGTGTCGTCGCGCTCGGTGGCGTGATAATGCAGGACGATGAAGTCGCGGATCCGGTCGAATTCGAAAGCGACGCGCGCGTTGTAGCGGTCGACCAGCACGTGGTCGTAGCCCGCGCGCGGAAAGAGTTCCAGCAGCTTCGAGATACCCGACTGGATCAGGTGGATGCTCGTGGACTCGAGCGGCTCGAGGAAGCCGCTCGAGAGGCCCAGCGCCACGACATTCTTGTACCAGCATTTCCTGCGGCGCCCGGTCGTGAAGCGCAGGAGCTTGGGCTCGGCCAGCGCCTTGCCGTCGAGATTCGCGAGCAGCGTCGCGGCGGCCTCGTCGTCGCTCACGTACGCACTCGAATACACGTAGCCATTGCCGGTCCGGTGTTGCAGGGGAATGCGCCACTGCCAGCCGGCTGGCCGCGCGGTCGAACGCGTGTAGGGCACCGGCGGCCCGGCTTTCTCGCAGGGCACGGCAAGCGCGCGGTCGCAGGGCAGCCAGTGCGTGTAGTCGTGATAACCGGTGTGCAGCGCTTCTTCGATGAGCAGGCCGCGGAAGCCGCTGCAGTCGATGAAGAGATCGCCCGCGATCGCTTCGCCGGACTCGAGGCGCAGCGCTTCGACGAAGCCCGTTTCCGGGTGCAGGATGACTTCCTCGATCAAGCCTTCCGTGCGCGTGACGCCGCGCTCCTCGGCATAGGCGCGCAGGTACTTCGCGTACAGCGCCGCATCGAAATGATAGGCGTAGGCGATGTTCGACAGCGGCGAGCCCGTCGGCACGTCGCTCGCCGACACCATGAACCTGCCGGCGAGCGCGGCCACGGTATTGAGGGTGTAGGCGCCGATGTCCTGCGCCCGACCGGCGAGCCGGGCCTTGATCCAGTACTGGTGGAAGGGCAGCAGGCCAAGGTCGGGTCCGATCAACGTCCCGAAGCCGTGCACGTAGTGATCGCCTGTGCGTCCCCAGTCGACGAACTGGATGCCAAGCTTGAACGAGCCCTGCGTCCGACGCACGAAATCCGCTTCGTCGATGCGCAGCAGGTTGTTGAAGGCCTTGATGTGCGGGACCGTCGCCTCGCCCACGCCGACCAGGCCGATGAGATCAGATTCGACCAGCCGGATGCGGAATTCGCGCCCAAGCACGTGTGCGAACGCGGCGGCGGCCATCCACCCGGCCGTGCCGCCGCCGACGATGACGATGTTGTTGACGGGTGCGGGAATCATTCAATTACGGTGACAGTTACCCTGATTCGGACGTCATGCAATGAACTTTCGTGTGCGCATTCGAATTAGGGTAACTGTCACCATAATTCCCGTCACCGCAATTCGGCAAAAAAGAGGCGGCGTGCGGGGGAGACGCACGCCGCCGATGCCCGGAGTCGGGAGTCCGGGACTTTAAAAGTTGAAACCGAGCTCGAAGTTGATGGTTCGCGGCACGTAGTAGGCGTCGCCGTACTGGTTGACTTCGATATTCGGATATTCGCCGTTCGGACCCACCAGGTTGAACGATGAATAGTTCTCGTAATTGAACGCGTTCAACAGGTTGACGCGTGCCGTGAAGCCGAAGTCGCCGAAACGGAATTCCTTCGTCGACCTGCAGGTCGACGGTGCGATAACCGAAGATGTCGCCACCGACGATGAAATTGCCGGTGCCCGGCGGGTCGAAAGCATGTGGCTGTCCAAACGAGCCGTCGGCCGGCCGGTTGCCAATGTCGCGGGTCTCGTTCAGCGGCCGGATCGTTTCCAGCACGAGCTTCGCGCCGAAGGTCATGCCCCAGGGTCCATCGATCGAACCCGCCGCGACGAAACGATGCTCCGGCACGCCGTTCGCGGTGATGAACGGGTAATCGTCGATCGTGGCTTTGTCGAAGGCGTAGTTGTCGTCGATCTTCCGGTTGTGCTCGGCGTCCGTGTGCGTGTACGCGAGCGTCACGCTCCAGCCGGACTCACTGGTATAGGGCTTGCTGGCCGAGAGCAGGATCTGCGTGTTCTCCGATTCGATGCCGTTGTTGCCGAGGATCGTGTTCAAGTAGCCCGGCACCGGCTCACCCCAGGGCTGGCCGCCGTTCTGGAAGAAGGAGCCGTCCGGGTAGCGGTTGATGAGCGTGAAGATGAAGCCCTGGTAACCGTTGATCTGCTGCACCGTGACATCGGTCTGCCACTCGCCGAGTTGCGTCGTCAATCCCAGGCTGTACTGGTCGGTATAGGGCGTCTCCAGCTCGTTGTTCAGCATGAACAATTCGGCGCTGCCGGCGGTAACCGGGATCTGCGAGAGCGCATCGATGCCCTGCTCGAGGTAGACCGGGTCCCAGGGAACGCAAGGCCGGCTGGTGTCGAAAGGAGCTCGATAGCATTCGCCGGTAGCCGGGTCCTCGAAGTGAATCTGGACCGGCGAGAGCGCGGCCTTGCTCACTTCCAGCGACAGGATGCTGAAGATATTTCGGTCATAGAAGCGCCCGGCGCCGCCGTGCACCACGAACTGTTCGTCAGCGTTGACGTCGTAAGAGAATCCGAGGCGCGGCGCCCAGGCACCGTCGAAATCGTCGCGGTTGTCGCCGGTGCTGATGTAGTCCTCGGCGTTCATACCGCTGGCAAGCAAGCGATCTGCCCAGGGCTGGCCGGGAACGGCCGGGTCATCCTGGTACAGCGCATCGACGAAGGCCTGCGAGGTCACGAATTCCGTGTAGGCCGGGTTCTCCTCGTAGTCCCAGCGCAGCCCTAAGTTCACGATCAGCTTGTCGCCGATCGCCCAGTCGTCCTGGAGGTAGATGCCGTACTGCTTGGAATCCGTGACCACGGTGACGCGCTGTCCCGGCACGTTGAAAGGTGCGAAGAAATCGACCTTGAACGGCGTCGCCGCCGTGCCGCTGTCCGATACCTCGTAAGCAAACTGTGGATTGATCGAATCGCTGTCCTGGTAGGTCAGGTCGATGTCCTTGTAGCTCACGCCCATCTTGACGGTGTGATCGCCAATCCAGTCGAACCCGAACAGGGTGAAGTTGTCCGAGATCGACCAGCCTTCCTGCTTGCGTGCCTTGGCGTCGCCGCCGCCGGCCGGGCCGGATTCGATCAAGACCCATTCATTGGCCACGCTGCCGTCCGGGTTGCGGTTAATCACGGCGTAGAGGATGCCGTTGCCGACCGACGTCGGGTACGGGTTGTTCTCACCGTCCTCGAGTGTGTACAGGACCTCGTTGAACCACGAGTCGGCGCTGTGTTCCCAGCGCAAAGTGGCATCCATTTCCTCGTTGATGACGTCGCGGCCGTGATCGGCCGAACGGCGCTCGCCGACGGAATCCACCTGCACTTCGTCCCGATACGTCGCACTGAACTCGATCAGGTCGTCGTCTGTCAGGTTCCAGCTCAGCTTGCCGAACCAGAGATCCTCCTCGAAGGGCACGTCCTGCGGGCCGTACAGCGCCTGCACGTCCCCCGGCAGGTACTGCACGAAGCCTGATGCATTCGGGTCCGGCGTCACGCTGCGCGGCGTGACGAGATCCTTGAATTCATACGCCAGGATGTAATGCAGGCGATCCTGGATGATCGGTCCCGCAATCGCGAACCCGTATTCCTCCGTCTGCGAATCCACCTTCTCCACGCCCGGCGCCTGTTCGTCCGGCCGCTCGTCGCGGAGGTCCTGGTCCGTGTAGCGGAAATAGGCGTCGGCCTCGAAGTCGTTGGTGCCCGAACGCGTCACGGCCGTCACTGCCGCGCCGGCCACCTGGCCGTATTCGGCCTTGTAGTTCGAGGTGATGACCTTGTACTGGCCGATGGCGAGCTGCGGGAAGGGGTTGCCGCGCGTGTTGTTCTGGCCCGAGACGCCGCCCGGCTCGACGTAGCTCTTCTGGCCCACGCCGTCGATGTACAGATTGCTCATGTTGTTGCCAGTCGCGCCGCCACGCAGGCTGGTGAAGCCCTGCGCATCGGTCTCGAACGCCATGCCGGGCACGGTGTCCGCGAACTCGAGGAAGTTGCGCGTTGCCTGCGGCAGCTGCTGGATCTCGCGCGGCGAAATCACGCCGCCCACCTCGGAGGTCATGACGTCGAGCGCCGCGGTCTGCGTGCCGTAGACCACGATGTTCTCGACCGGCTCGCCGCCGCCGGCGCCAGCTTCCAGGTTCAGGACGGCATTGGACGCGACGGACAGGGTCACGGTGTCGGTCGCGCCACCCGCCGCGACGATGTAAGTGCCCGGCGGCAAGCCGACGAGCACGTAGCTGCCGTCGGCGTCGGTTTGCGTGCGCCGGACTACGCCGGTGGCGGCGTTCGTCGCGACGACCTCGGTGCCCTCCGTGGCGGACGCGATCTGGCCGCGAAGGTTCGAATTGGCCGACTGGGCGAACGCCCCGGGCGCGGCCAGCATCAGGCAACCGGCGATCGCGGACGCGATCAGCGTGCGCTGGGGCGCGCACGCCAGTCCCGGGTTTCGTGTCGAGGTCTGGTGGCGGAACGGCGCATCGGCCGTTGATTTGCGCGTACGCAACATGTCTTACCCCCCTCTTATCGTGTCCGTATTGATCGGTACGGAGATTGCGTTATGACATCGATCCTAGGTCAAAAGCGGCGGAAAATAAAGGCAAATTTGCAATTGGTGACATCGTTGTCCATTCAGGCAAATCTCGCTTGGCGGACGGCCGCAGGCGCCCGGACGGGACATGCCGGTGCGCGAATACCTCAACTTGGATTCAGCCGGCGGACGTTAGTTGCCGGCGGACAGGGCGACCCTATTCGGCGACGCAGTCCGTGTCGGCGAGTGGGTGGCGCGTGTCGTCGCGAAGGTCGACGAGCACGCAGTCCGCCCCGTTCTTCACGAGGCGAAACTGCAGGGGTGACTCCAGGTTGCGGCCGTAGGCGTCCTGGCCGTCGATGCTGCGCGGCACGCGGCGCTCGATCGTGAGCAGGCTCGTCGCCGTCAGTGCATCCGGTGCCAGCGTCACCCCGGCGCCGAGCGCCCGGTTCACGGCCTGTTGCAGGGCGGTCTGGCTGGCCTCATCCGGCGCTACGATGCGTGCCGGCAGGTCGCCCGCGACGGCCATGCTCTGGCAGCCGGCCGCGCCGAGCAGGAGGGCGGCCAGGGGCAGGCGGGCGATCGTCAACGCGGCCACCGGGTCATGATGCGGTTCGTCAGGAGCGGCGACTTCGCGACGATGCCGTCGGTCAGGGAATGCGGCACGCCGGTCTTGCCGAAACCTGGCGGCGCGGCGCCCGTCGGCGCGGGGCAGGCACCCGTGTTGCGATACTCGAGCGTCGCATCCAGCCGGGCTTCGGCGATGCTGCCGAGCGCGTGGTCGAAATCATCGCCCACCGAGCAGCCGGGTATGACGGTGCCGGGGCTCAGCTGATTCTGGGCGGAGAAGCCGTCCGTGTAGTCGGCGAAGCCCGCTTCGTTCACGCCGCGAAATTGAATCGTGAAATAGGTGATGCCGCAGTTGTCCTCTGGGTAGAAACCGTAGGGCTTGCCGCAGGTCGTCGAACCGATCTGTATTACCTCGACGCCGATGCCCCTCAAGCTGTTCATGATCGCTTCGCTCGCCGAGCAGGTGCCAGGGCCGGTCAGCACGAAGACGCGATCCAGATCCAGTGCCGGCAGAGGCGCTCCGGTCGTCGTCTCGTTGTAGAACGGCGTCGGATCGAGCGGGTCGCCGGTGATGGGGTTGGTCGCCGGATGTTTGTCGTTGAATTCTATTTGCTCGAAGATGCGCCCGCCCGTCTGCGCTTCGCCCGCGATCATGAACGCGAGCTGGCTCGCGATGAACAGGTAGCCGCCGCCGTTGTAACGGATGTCGAGCACGAGGTCGTCGACGCCCTGCCCGGAGGCCAGCGTTTCGATCGCGTCCGCGAGCTGGCCCTCGGCCGTGAGGATGTGGTCGTTGAACACGAGGTAGCCGACGCGCCCGGTCGGCGTGTCCAGCACTTGCACGTTCTGCACCGGGTCCGCCGTGATCTCCGCGGCCGTCATGGAGATAGTGCGGCTGGCGCCGCCGAGTCCGAGCACCGTGAATGCGTGCGTGTCGCCGACGTCCGGCGAGAACAGCCCTTCGTTCAGCGTGTCGATGCCGGCCGGCGTGTCGGTGTCGATATCGACGCCGTCGACAGCCACGATCCACTCGCCGCGCATTAGGTTGGCCGAGGGCGCCGTCGCCGGAGAGCCCGGCTCCGTGTAGGCGACCCGCAGTTCGCGCGGCGGGACGTTCGAGAGCGTCGCCCAGGTCACCCCGTAGCCGGCGGACACGCCGGCCTGCGAAAGCTGGTGCCAGTCGGCCGAGTCGTAGGTGAAGTGGAACTTGTCCTTGGGTTGTCCCGAAGGCGTCGAAGCTGTGCTCCGCAGGACGTCGAAGTAAGCTCGCGGATCGCCGTAACCTCCCGGGTTCCGGTCGACGATCTCGTCGTACCAGAGATAGGTCTCGTCGCTGAAAGAACGCAGGAAGTTGTTCTCGTCCAGCACGCTGCCCTGCACGTCGGGATATGGCATTCCGGTCGCGGGGTCGTTGCCGCTGCGCGGCGCGACGCACTTCGCGGCGAACTGGGCACTCGGCTGGAACACGCCCGACTGCCAGCCGTTCTGGTTGCCGTCGTCGTCGTCGTCATCGCCACCGCCGCCACCGCAGGCAGCCAGGGTGACGAGGAGGCCCGCGATGCACAGCGTGCGTGCCAGGATTGCATGGGTGGGCAGGTGGCGCGTAGCGCGCGGGATCAGTCGCTGGATACTCAATGTCCGGACTCGGAAATACCAGGGGCGCTGAGTCTATAACATAGTCCGCGGCGCCTGTAACCGAGCGGGTCACCGTTCTCGAGTTGCGGGAAAAACGGCGTGCGCTCAGTCACTTGCACACCGGCGGGCTCAGTCGTCGCGCTGCCACGCCTCCGGGAATTCCGCGGCCTTCGAGCGTTCGCGGTGCCGCAGCAGGGCGGCGTCGTGATCGCGGCGCGAGTAGGGCACCACGTGCGCGCCTTCCGCGTCCGCGAGCAGCGCATACAGCCGCCGGCGCATGTCGACGATGCGCTCCGCGTGCGCATCGCTGTCGATCAGGTTGTGCATCTCGCGCGGATCCGCTGCGAGGTCGTAGAGTTCCTCCGTGTCCCAGACGCCGTGATACTGGATCAGCTTGTAGCGGCTGGTCCGCAGCGCGAAGGTGGTCGGGGTTTGCGGGTAGTTATACTCCCAGTAGTACTCGTACAGCAGTTCGTCGCGCCAGTCGTCGCCGACGTCCGTATTCCGGATGAGCGGCAGGAAATTCCTGCCACTGAACTGCGCCGGCGCGGGCAGTCCGGCGGCGGCGAGCACGGTCGGCGCGACGTCGAGGTTGGCGACGAGCGCCATGCGCTCGCCGGGCTCATCCACGACCCCAGGACCCCAGGCGATCAGCGGCACGCGCATGGATTCCTCGTAGGCGTTGCGCTTGTCGATCAGACCGTGCTCGCCGAACAGGAAACCATTGTCGCCCATGAAGACGACCAGCGTGTCGCGTTCGTGCCCGTTGTCCTCGAGCCAGTCGATGAGCCTGCCGACGCTCTCGTCCACCGCCGACAGAGTGCGATGGTAGTCGCGCTGGTATTCCTGCACGTCGAGCGTGCTGTGGTAGGGGTAGTCGACGCCATGCCAGCTGTTGCGCTGGTTCTTCACCCACATGGGCTTGCCGGCGTAATTCGCCGGCGTGTCGGCCTGTGACGCCGGCGCCGGGATTTCGACGTCCGCATACTGCCGGCGATGCCGCTCGGCGGGCGTGAATTCGGAGTGCAGCGCCTTGTGCGAGAGATACAGGAAGAAGGGTTCGCCGGGATCGATCGCATCCAGCCAATCGATTGCGTACTGCGTGAGCTCGTCGGTGATATAGCCCCGCTGTGCGACTCGCTTGCCGTCGACGTTCAGCAGCGCGCCCCCGGGTCCACCCTGCTCCGGCAGGTAGTGACCCTGGCCTTCGAAACTCACCCAGTGGTCGAAGCCCGGCTGCGGCGCGTCGCCTTCGCCGCCCATGTGCCATTTGCCGATGAACGCCGTCTGGTAGCCGGCCTCGTCGAGATACATGGGGAAAAAACGCGGATTGCCGCGAAAGGGCACGTTGTTGTCGACGATGCCGTGCTCGTGCATGTACTGGCCGGTGAGTATCGTCGCCCGGCTCGGCGAGCAGAGTGCCGTCGTGACGAAAGCGTTACGGAAGAAGGCGCCTTCGCCCGCCAGCCGGTCGAGGTTCGGCGTGTGCAACAAGGGGTTCAGGACGCCGATCTCGTCGTAGCGCTGGTCGTCGGTGAGGATGAAGATGACGTTGAGGGGTCCGTCCTGGCGCGCCTCGGTGGACGCGGGGTCCGGCGCGGCAATTCCTGCGAGGACGAGCGCCGGCAGCAGGATATTTTTCAGAGACATTACAGCGTACGCGCGTGATCAGCCGCCGTCCTTGCGTCCCGGCGCCGGGCCGGTGGAGCGGCGCCGCACGAAGGTCGTCCCGATCTCGGTGATCGGCTCCACCGGCTGGCCCTTGATCCGGGCGAACAGGTTCTCCGTCGCCTGTCCGCCCAGGCCCGCGATGGGCTGGTGGATCGTCGTGAGCCCCGGCCAGATGTGCGGCGCGAGCAGCGTGTCGTCGAAGCCCGCGATGCTGAGGTCATCGGGCACGCGCAGCCCGCGTTCGTGCGCTTCGAACAAGACGCCGGAGGCCATATCGTCGTTGGCAGCGAAGATCGCCGTCGGGCGCGGCTCGAGCTTCAGCAGTTCACGCGCGGCCTCGAGGCCGCTGTCGAAATGGTTGAGGCCTTGACGCACGACCAGTTCGGCCGACCCGTCCGTCCATTCGCGGATCGCATCCCGGGCCCCGTCCAGCCGGTCGCCCATCGCGAAATGGTCCGGATGCCCGGCGACGAAGCCGATGCGGCGATGGCCGAGCTCGAGCAGGTGTTCGACCATCTCGCGGCCCGCAGCCCGGCCCGTCGTCACCACGTCGATCATGTTGCGCCGCGGCCGGCCCGGCGTGATGCGGGCGTAGGGAATGCCCTCTTCGTCCAGTGCGGCCAGGAGCTGCTCGTTGTCCGTCATCGGCGGCATCATCAGCAGCCCGTCGGCGCGTTCGCGCTCCAGGAATTCGAGCAGCGAGAGTACGAGCCTCGACCCGTGTGCCTCCGTCTCGAATGTGACGAGCTGGTAGCCGTGGTCGAGGCAGGCGGGGCGGATACCCTCCAGCAGCCGGATCACGAAATAGGACGAAGGCGCGCCGTACAGGAAAGCGATGTGGAAGGAGCGGCCGGAGCGCAGGCTGCGCGCCTGGCGGTCGGGATGATAGTTGAGCTGGGCGACGACTTTCTCGACCTTGCGTCGCAGCTTGTCGCTGACGTTCGCCTCGCGATTGACGACCCTGGAAACCGTCTTGCGCGACACGCCCGCCTGCCGCGCGACCTCTCCGATCGTAACTCGCCGCATCAGCCCGTCTCCTCATCGGGTATCCGGCCGCGGGCGGGTACAGCCGCGACCGGATGACCAGGGCGGTTCGTCGCAGACCGGAAAACTTCGCCGCGATTATGCGTGCCGGCCGGATGGTGCTCAAGGCCGCTCATCGTGTAGCCACGCGCCGTTCTTCGGCCGCGACGTCAGTCAGCGTGAATCGCGCCGCCTGCACGTCGTCCGACGACGTGCCGACGAAGACTTCGAACTCGCCCGGCTCGGCACCCCAGCTCATGTCCGCCCGATAGAAAGCCAGATCGTCCGCGGCTAGCGTGAAACGCACCGTGCGACGCTCGCCTTTCTTGAGCAGGATCTTTTCGAAACCCTTCAGTTGCCGGACCGGCCGCGTGACCGAGCCTACGAGGTCGCGGACGTAGAGCTGCACGACCTCCTCGCCGTCGTAATCGCCGGAATTGGTGACAGTCACCGAAATGCCGAGCGTGTCGCCGAGGCCGATCTCAGCGGCAACCAGCGAGACCTTCGAATACTCGAAGCTCGTATAGCTCAGTCCATGGCCGAAGGCATACAGCGGGCTGTTCGGCGTTTCGAGATAACGGGACAGGTATTTCTGTTCCGGGTTGTCCGGTGAATACGGCCGGCCCGTGTTCTTCATGTCGTAGTGAATCGGCACCTGGCCTACGTTGCGCGGGAAGGTCACCGGCAGCTTGCCCGACGGGTTGTAGTCGCCGAACAGGACGTCCGCGACCGCATGGCCACCCATCGTGCCCGGATACCAGGCTTCGAGAATGGCCGGCACGTGTTCGTCCGCCCATTCGAGCGCCAGCGGCCGGCCGTTCATCAGCACCAGCACGAGCGGCTTGCCGGTGGCGACGAGTTGCTCGAGCAGCGCCTGCTGCGCACCCGGCAGGCCGAGCGAGGTCCGGCTCGCGGCTTCGCCGCTCATGTCCCAGCGCTCGCCCATGACCGCGACGACGACGTCGGCCGCGCGCGCCGCGGCGAGCGCCTGCTCGAACCCGGACGTGTCACCGGCGTCCTCGAAGGCATAGCCCGCGCCGCGCGCATAGCGTACCTCGACCCGGTCGCCGAGACGCGCCGCGAAAGCTTCGCGCATGGTCACTGGTTTCTCGTTCCGGTCGCCCGCCGCCGACCAGCTGCCGATCATGTCCGACTTGCTGTCCGCGAGCGGGCCGATCAGCGCGATCGTGCCGGACTCGGACAAGGGCAGTGTTGCGTCCTCGTTCTTCAGGAGCACCATCGAGCGGCGTGCCACGTCGCGGGTGGCCTCGAGATGTTCCGGTTTGTATATGGCCGCGGCCTGCCGGGCATTGTCGGAGTAGCGATACGGGTCCTCGAACAAGCCCAGCCGGTACTTCATTGCCAGGACGCGGCGCGCACTATCCTCCACCTGTTCCACAGAGACGCGGCCCTCGCGCACCAGTGCACCGAGTTCTTCGGTGAACACCGCGCCCTGCATGTCCATGTCGACGCCGGCGTCGATCGCGAGTTCCCCCGCGTGCGCGAGGTCGCGAGCGTAGCCGTGCGCCACCATCTCGTTGAGCGACGTATAGTCGGTCACCACGAATCCATCGAAGCCCCACTCGTCACGCAGGATGTCGGTGATGAGGTAGCGATTGCCGGTCGCCGGGATGCCGTTCAGCTCGTTGAATGCCGTCATGACGGTCGCGACGCCCGCCTCGACGGCCGCCTTGAACGGCGGCAGGTAGGTGTCGCGCAGCACGCGGTCGGACATGTCGGTCGTGTGGTAGTCGCGGCCCGCCTGCGCGGCACCGTAAGCGGCGTAATGCTTGGCCGTGGCCAGGATCGTGTCGACCGCGGCCAGATCGTCGCCCTGGAAGCCGCGCACCCGGGCCGCCGCAATCAGCGAATTTAGGTAAACGTCCTCGCCGCCGCCTTCGGAGACCCGGCCCCAGCGCGGGTCGCGCGCGACATCGACCATCGGCGCGAAGGTCCAGTGCAGGCCTTCGGCGGATGCCTCGATCGCGGCAACTCTCGCACTTTTCTCGATCGCAACGAGGTCCCAGGACGCCGCTTCGCCGAGCGAGATCGGGAATATGCTGCGGTGCCCGTGGATGACGTCGTAGCCGAACAGCAGCGGAATGCCGAGCCTCGTGCCTTCGACCGCCAGCTTCTGCAGCTCGCGCGTGAAGTCGGCGGTATAGGCGTTGAAGATCGCACCCACGCGTCCGGCGCGTATGTCGTCCTTGTAGCTTTCGCGGACGGTAGGTCCCGTAACGGACCAGTCGCTGGTAAAGAGGCCGAGCTGGCCGATCTTTTCTTCGAGCGTCATGCGGCCGATGAGCTCGTCGAGATACGCCTCCATGGCCGGCGGATCGCGCCAGGACGTTTCGTCGGCGAGAGCCGTAGCGGTGCTGAGCGCCAGCAGCAACGCAGCCAGCTGGACGAACAGCGGCCGAGCTATCGGTATGCTGAGCGCCATGTGCGTGTCCCACCCCGGGAGTCGGCCCGGGCGGGCCTCCGCCGCCCGGACCGGAAGCCGCTTCGCGCCCGGCGGGGGATCCGGGGGAAAAAGGGCGAAGCCGCGCAACTCCTTAACCATAGATATCGATGTCAGTAAATGCAACAGTGATTGAAAAAAAAGTACTTTTGCATTGCAATCGATGTCAGAGACCAAGGGGGTAACCCGTGAACAGCCTGGTCCGGAAAGCGCAGCTCGGCACCCTGCTCGCCCTACTTGCCTCGGCCTGTGCTGCCGATCCGGGCGAGCCGGCGCGGCGCCTCGCGGTCGCGGACCTCACGGACCTCACGAACGAGGAAACGGTTTTCGCGGACGAGCTGGCACGCCGCACCTTCGACTATTTCTGGGAGACCACGGACGCGGAGCACTGCCTGGCGCCGGACCGTTGGCCGTCGGCACCCTTCTCCAGCATTGCGGCGACCGGCTTCGCCCTGACGGCGTACGGCATCGGCGCCGAGCGCGGCTGGGTTACACGCGAGGCGGCGGCCCGCCGCACGCTGCGCTGCCTCGAGGTGTATCTCGCGCTGCCGCAGGGCGAGGAGGCATCGGGCGTCGCAGGCTACCGGGGCTTCTTCTATCACTTCCTCGCGTTCGAGGATGGCACGCGCTTCGACAACACGGAATTGTCATCGGTCGACACGAGCCTCTTGTTCGCCGGCGTTCTGTTCGCGCAGTCCTACTTCGACCGCGACGACGCGCGGGAACGTGCGATCCGGGAGCACGCCGATGCGCTCTACCGCCGTGCGGACTGGACCTTCTTCCTGCGCGGCGTGGACGACACGCCCGCCGCGAATCTTCCCGGGTCGAAAGGCCTCGCCATGGGCTGGAAGCCCGGGCAGGGCTTCGAAGCGCACGACTGGGTCGGCTACAACGAGGGAATGCTCGTCTACGTGCTGGCGCTCGGCTCGCCCACACACCCCGTCGGCCGCGAAGCCTGGGACAAAGGCTGGGCCGCGCGGCTCGCCGAGCACTGGTCGGACTACTACGGCTACGAGCATCTCAATTTCGAGCCGTTGTTCGGCCACCAGTACTCGCACGTATGGATCGACTTCCGCGGCATCCGTGACGACTTCATGCGCGACAAGGGCATCGACTATTTCGAGAACAGCCGGCGCGCGACGCTGGCCCAGGTCGAGTACGCGGAGGACAACCCGAACGACTGGGCCGGCTACGGCGGCGAAATCTGGGGCCTGACGGCCTGCGATGGACCGGGGCCGTCGACCGGCCGGGCCGTGCGCGACAGCGAGCGCGAGTTCTTCGCCTACGCCGCCCGCGGCGCGAGCGCGATACGCGTAGTCGACGACGGCACGATCGCGCCGACGGCCGCCGGCGGCTCCGTCGCTTTCACGCCGGCCCTGTCGCTGCGCGCTCTGATGGCCATGCGCGACCGTTACGGCGAGCACCTGTACACGCAATACGGTTTCCGCGATTCCTTCAACGCGAGTTTTGCTTTCGCCGATCATGAGGGCGATGCCGGCACCGTGATCCCGGGGCTCGGCTGGATCGCGAACGATTACCTCGGCATCGACCAGGGCCCGATCCTGGCCATGCTCGAGAACCGGCGCAGCGAGCTCGTGTGGCGCACGATGCGCAGGAACCCATACATCCGCAAAGGCCTCGAGGCGATCGGCTTCGACGGCGGCTGGCTCGATTGAACGCGCCGCGCCTCGCTCTCGCATTGCTCGCGCTCGCGCTCGCCGGCGGCGCCTGCGCTGGTGAGGCGCGCCGGCTGCTGGCACTCGACGACGGCTGGCGCTTTGCCTTCGCGCCGGACGCGGAAGACCCGGCAGCGTTCGTTCCGGTGCGCCTGCCACATACCTGGAATACCGCCGACTCGAACGACAAGACCAAGCCGTACCGGCGCGACGTCGGCGTGTATCGCCGCGAACTCGTGCCGGACGTGGCGCTGGCCGGGCGGCCGCTGTACCTCGCCTTCGAAGGCGCCAACCAGGTGTCGACGGTGTTCGTGAACGGCCGCCTGGCCGGACGTCACGTCGGCGGCTACACGGGCTTCGCGTTCGACGTCACGGATCTCTTCGAGCCGGGCCGGCGCAACGAGATCGAGGTGCGCGTGGACAACCGGCACGACGACGCGATTCCGCCGCTCAACGCGGACTTCACGTTCTACGGCGGCCTGTACCGGAATGCCTGGCTCATCGCGCCGGGCGGCGTGCACTTCGCAATCGACGAGTACGGCGCAACGGCGCTGGCCGTGCGCACGACCGGTATCTCGGCAAAGCACGCGACGCTCGCCATCGGGGTCGGGCTGCGCAATGCGACGCCGGAAGACCGGGTCGCGACCGTCACCGTCCGTGTCCTGGGCGCGGACGGCGCCGAAGCCGGGCGCGCAACGGCGAAAGTCACTGTCCCGGCCGGAGAGCTGGCCGAACCGGCGCTCGATGACATTGGCATCGACGCACCGGCTCTGTGGTCGCCGGAGGCGCCGAACCTGTACCGGGCCGTGGCCACGATCGAGACGGGCGGCACGATCGTCGACCAGATCGATTCGCCCCTCGGCCTGCGTTGGTTCGAAGCCGACCCCGAGCGCGGTTTTCTCCTGAACGGCAGGCCTTACCGGCTGTTCGGCACGAACCGGCACCAGGACCGGGCCGGTATCGGCAACGCGCTGCCTGACGCGCTGCATCGCGCGGACCTGGAACGCATCAAGGCCGACGGCTTCAACTTCCTGCGGCTCGCGCACTATCCGCAGGACCCGGCCGTGCTCGCCGCGGCCGACGAACTCGGTCTCGTCGTGTGGGAGGAGATCCCGGTCGTGAACCTCATCGGCCTCGCGCCGGCTTTCGGCAACAACGCCGAGCGCATGTTGCGCGAAATGATCCGGCAACACAGCCGGCACCCCTCGATCGCGTTCTGGGGTTACATGAACGAGGTCACGCTGGTGCTGCCGGAGCCGCTGCCGGAAGGCTACTACGATGCGGTCGTCACGCTGGCAGAGCGGCTCGAGCGCGTGGTCGAGGAGGAGGACCCTTCGCGGCTCACGGTAATGGCGCTGTCCCGCGACGAGCTCGATCGGAGCCCGGCCGCGCTGCAGTCGATCACGGACGTGCTCGCCTTCAATCTATATTTCGGTTGGTACTACGGTGACTTCGCTGCACTCGGCGCGTTTCTCGACGACTATCGCGAGCAGCACCCGGACCGCCCGCTGATGCTGAGCGAATACGGTGCCGGCAGCGATCGCCGCGTGCACGCCCGAGCCGCCCGCGCATTCGATTTCAGCATGGAGTATCAGCAGGACTTTCACGAAGCGAGCTTCGCGCAGGTCCTCGAGCGTCCCTGGCTCGTCGGCAGCGCTGTCTGGAACCAGTTCGACTTCGGCAGCAATCACCGGCAGGACACGATGTTCGCGATCAACCAGAAGGGCCTGTGGACCTACGACCGCGTGCCGAAGGACATCGCCTTCTATTACCGCGCAATGTTGGCCGACGATCCCGTGCTGCACATCGCGACCCGTGACTGGCCGCTGCGCGCCGGCAGCCGCCCCGACGATGCGCTGATGCCCGTGAAGGTGTACGGCAATGCCGCCGCGGTGACGCTGACGGTCAACGGCGAATCGCAGGGCGAACGGCCGGTGAGAAACGGCAGCGCAACCTGGAACGTGAGCTTCCGGCCGGGCACGAACACCCTCGCAGCAGTCAGCGCGCAAGCACACGACGAGACCGTCATCGAGTACGAGGACCGCAGCGGTTTTCTCGACGGCACGGAGCTGGACGGCCGCATTGCCGTCAATGCCGGCGGGCACGAGCAGGTCGTCGCCGGCGGAATCGCTTTCGAAGCCGACCGCGACTTTGTGGCCGGCGGCTGGGGTCACGTCGGCGGCGAGCCGGCGCTCACCCACCATCGCATCTTCGGCACTGATCTCGACCCGCTGTACCAGACGCAACGGCACGGCGAGTTCGCATATCGCTTCGACGTGCCGGACGGCCGCTATTGCGCGACCTTGCACGTGGCGGGCTTCGACACCTTCGAGGCCGGCACGCGCCGCGAGGAACTCCGCGCCACCGGCGGCCGGGGCCTGAGTCTCGATTTCGGCACCGGAACGCGAGGCACCTTCGTGAACGGCATCGAACTCACCCGCGGCGCCTGCGCCGCACCCTGATCTTGGTTCGACCCGCGATCAACAAGACTGAGACCGCCGGCTGCCCTGACGAGCTTTGCGCTTGGCACGCAAAATGCAAACCCACGCTCGAGGGGTCGCAGGGATCAACGGCGGCCGGGCCAACGCAGCGCCCGGCCGCGGAAAACTTTGCCGCGGTATTGTAAAGATCGCACCGCGGAGTCCCGGCAGTCCTGGCTAACCCGGCGCCGAGACCCGGCAGACAATCAGAATTGGAGAACTGACATGGGCAGGTCCAAGAATGGAAAAATCTTCAACGAAGAGCAATTGCACGAACTCCTGTACCAGGCGCTCGAGACGGAAATCGGGGGCATCGACGTATACACCGAAGCCATCAAGTGCGCGGTGAACGACGACCTGAAGAAGGAGTGGACGGAGTATCTCGAACAGACGGAGTCGCATCGCACGAAGCTCGAGGAAATCTTCGGCGAGCTCGAACTGGATACCGAAAAGGATCCGCCGGGACGCAAGGTCGTGCGGCACCTGGGCGAATCACTCGTGAAAGCGATGCGAATGGCCCGCGAATCGGGCAACGATCGGGCCGCCGAACTGGTGGCAACGGAATGCGTGGTGCTCGCGGAAACCAAGGATCACCTCAACTGGACGCTGCTCGGCGAAATCGCGAAGCAGTGCGAAGGCGATGCGCCGGACCTCCTGTACAACGCCTGCGAGGAAGTGGAAGACGAGGAGGACCAGCATCTCTATCACACGCGCGGATACAGCCGCGAACTGTGGCTGCACTCGCTGGGCCTGCCGGCCGTGTTGCCGCCACCGGAGGAACAGAAGGACGTCAAGACCGCCATCGGCGCAGCGCGGGCGGAACACGCGCGCAACAAGATGCTGAAGTCCTCGGAACGTTCCCGGCCTGTCTGAGCGGAGGGTCGCCATGAGCCAGCGCACGCAACCCGTTCCGCCGTTTCCGGACCAGCCGATCTCGGAGCCCGGCCTGGAACAGAAGATGGATCCCCGGCCGCGCTACGAAGCCGGGGAGTACCGGCCCGCCGGAAAACTCACCGGCAAGGCGGCGCTCATCACCGGCGGTGATTCGGGTATCGGCCGGGCGGTGGCGCTGATCTTCGCAAGAGAGGGTGCCGACGTCGCCCTCGTGTACCTCCCCCAGGAACAACCGGATGCGGAGAAGACGCGCGCGGCGATCCAGGAAGCCGGCGGCGATGCGCTGCTGATCGCGGGCGACGTGCGCGATGCCGGCTTCTGCGAGCAGGCGGTCGAGACGACGATCGACAAGTTCGGGCGTCTCGACATACTCGTCAACAACGCCGCCTACCAGAAGCACCGCGACGGCGTCGCGGACGTTTCGCTCGACCAGTGGTCACGCACGTTCCGTACCAACATCGACGCGTATTTCTTCATGGTACGCGCGGCGCTTTCGCATCTCGAACCCGGCTCTTCCATCATCAACACCGGCTCGATCACCGGTCTCGAAGGCAGCCCGCACCTGCTCGACTATTCGTCGACGAAAGGTGCAATCCACGCTTTCACCAAATCGCTCGCGAAGAATCTCGTGAAGCGCGGGATACGCGTGAACTGCGTGGCGCCGGGGCCGGTGTGGACACCATTGAACCCGGCGGAGCTCGGCAAGGGTGAAATTCGCGACTTCGGCGCGGACACGCCGATGGGCCGCCCGGCGCAGCCGGAGGAGATCGCACCGGCCTACGTCTTTTTCGCATCCAACGCGGACAGCAGTTACGTGACCGGCAACGTGCTGCCGATATTGGGCGGCGACACGGTCGCGGGTTGAGTCCGGCATTTTTGTCCGCGAGGCCTGAATGGAGCTGTTCGACCCCGACTGGCAAGCGCAACTCGAGATGATCGCCAGCGTGCTGATCGCCACCGTGCTCGGCGGCATCGTCGGCATCGAGCGGGAATTCGCTGCGCGTCCCGCCGGCGTGCGCACCCACGCGATCCTCGGCGCCGCCGCCTGCCTGCTCGTCGTGCTCACCGACACGATCATCCTGCACTTCGCGACCGAGTCGGCGCCCGCGGTGCTGCGAGCCGACCCGGTGCGCGTAATCGAGGCGATCGTCACCGGCACAGCATTTCTCGGCGCGGGCACGATCTTTCGCCATGGCAACGACAAGGTGGAGGGCCTCACGACCGCCGCCTCACTGTTACTGGTCGCCGCGATCGGCGTGGCCGTCGGCCTGAAGCAGATCGTCCTGGCCGTACTGATGACATTGCTCGCGCTTGCCGTGCTCCGGCTCGCGGGCATCCTGTTCGCGAAGATCGAGAACGGCGGCTAACACCGAAAAAAACCCCGCGCGTGGCGGGGTTCAAGATGAAGCTTGCAGGGTAATTACTTGCCGAAATAGAAGCGGCCGCTGACCGTATAGGAACTTGCGTCGTCGCTCCAGCTGCCGCCCAGTCCCAGCGCAAAGGCATTCGTGAAGCTGTACAGTCCGCCGGCGCCGAGCGCAGTCTCGTCGCCGCCGTCGCCCAGATCGACGTAGCCGATGCCGCCGTCGAGTTCCAGTTTTTCCGTGGCGGCGAAACGCAGGCCGAGGCCGAGGCCGAGACCGCTGTCGTCGACACTGTTGATGCCGGGCAGCGTCCAGTTCGACGTACTGATAGGACAGCTGCGTCACGAGGTCCAGGACCGGTGAAAGGCTGTGATTCCAGCCCAGTCCGACCGACATCGTCGATGCGTCGACGTCGTATCGTCGAGGTCGGCAATTTCATAACCCGCAAACACGTGATAGCTGTCGGTAAGTGCGAACGAGGCGCCGACGCCGAACCCGTCGCCGTCGACATCGACCTCATCGAGGCTCATGTTGCCGTAGCCGACTGACACGTAGTTGTAGTCGAAATCGCCGGCGTTCGCCGCTGTCGATACCGCCAGCAATGCTAAAGCCAGGGTGGTACGTTGCATGTCTATCTCCAGTGCATGCCCAAACACAGGAGCAGATGCTAGAGACGATCACGGCAAACGATGTGCGCTCACTCACAGAAATGCAGTTACGCCGGCTATTGTCAAATGAGCGGCCGGAAAACGTGTTGCACGTCGCAGTACTTGCGGCGGTTCGTCGCGCCGGCGCCACACTTGGCACGGCACGTGACTGTACCAGTCGTACAAACGCGCGAATGAGGCCGCTGTCGTTCACGCAGCGACACTTGTTCGAGTTGCTTACCTCCTGAGCGGCACGCGGATCGGGCGCTCCGGTTCGGGCTCGGGTTCCGGAAATGGTCCCGGCGGATGCGGCGGACGGATGGGACGGTGCGGCGGGCCGTAGTACGGCCAGGTATCCCAATAGTCATCATCGTCGTAGTCCTCCGCTTCCTGTTGCGCCAGCGCGTTCGCTTCGGCCTGCCGCGCGCGCGCTTCCGCTTCGCGCGCACGCGCCTCGGCTTCGCGGGCATCGGCGCGGGCTTGCTCGGTTGCCTCTGCGTCGCGTCGTTCGTTCTCGATCGCGGCGATTTCCTCCGGCTTCAGCCATTCGCCTTCGAACTTCTCGTAGCCCTGCGCTTGCCACGCGTCCGTCTCGGATAGCCAGCGACCGTCGACCTGCACGCGGCCGAGCGCCTCGTTGGCGGCGGCATTTTCCGGGTCCCGTGCGAGGACGTGTTCGTAGGCGCTCTTCGCCTGGTTGCCGAGATCGTTCGCCGACGCCCATTGCCCGAGCGACAGCCAGCCCTGGATGTCTTCGTCGGCGAGTTTCGCGCGCCGCTCTTCGTAGTCGTCGAGCGACGTCCGTCCTTCCTCGATGCGCTCGATAGAGGACATCGGGAATTCCATCGTGCCGGCGCCAATTTCGACTTCGACGGTCGAGGCATCCCTCCTGATGATCCGACCCTCGATGCGCCCGCCGCTTTCCAGGTACAGCACGTCGGCACAGAGGGGCTGTACCGCCAGGAGCGGGAGGACTGAAACCCAACGACTGGAGAATCCTTTAGCCATACCCCCATTTTAGCAGGGTAAGTGCGGGATGCAGTCCGGCAGACGACCGGAGAAAGCGAACAGTCCCCGGTTGAATTTGACAATGACCCGGTGAAGTCCGTGACCACCGCGCATTACAATGAGTGCCACAAGCCCGAAGTACGGCTGACGCATCGGGGGCGGCCGGAAAAAAGAGGAGAACAGTCTTGTTGAATCCCAAGGTCAAAATCGGCGTCCGTGCAGTGGCATCATTGCTGTGCCTGGCGGGCTGTGCGTCGCAGGACACGGCCACGCTGCCGGCGGCGTCGACCATAGCCGACACCATTTACGTCGGCGGCGCCATCGTCACGGTCGACGACGCACAGCCGCTCGCCGAGGCGCTTGCAGTCCGCAACGGCATCATCGTCGCCCTCGGTAATCGCCGTGACCTGCTCGAAGACTTCCGGGGAGATTCGACGCAGGTCGTCGAACTCGCGGGACGCACCCTGATCCCCGCGTTCATCGACCCCCACAGCCATTACGTCAATGCACTCTCCGCCGCCGGGCAAGCAAACGTGCATGCCCCACCCGCGGGTCCGGGCTCGAGCGTAGCGGCCATCCAAAGCGTCATCCATCGTTTTCGATCGGAACACGTCATTCCGCCGGGTGCGCTCATCCAGGCCTACGGCTACGACGAAGATGCCATGCCGGACGGCCGCGTGCTGACGCGTGACGACCTGGACGCCGCGTTCCCCGACAACCCAGTCGTTGTCGGTCACGTATCCATGCACGGCGGGGTGCTCAACAGCGCGGCTCTTGAAAGATTCGGCATCGCCGAAGACGCGACGACGACGCCCGGCGGGATCGTCGTGAGGAAGCCGGGCACGAACGAGCCCTGGGGCCTCATCATGGAGTCGGCCTACCTGCCGGTCTTCGCCGGGCTTCCCACGCCGGCGCCGGAACAGGCGGCTGCCTCGTCGCGCGGAGCGCAGCTGCTGTATGCCGAGGCCGGCATCACGCTCGCACAGGACGGCGCAACGCGCGCCGGCGACCTCGACCTGCTGCAACGGATATCGGCTGAAGGAGCTCATATCATCGACGTCGTCGCCTACCCGTATATGACGGACCTGGACTCCATCGTTGCGGCCAACCCGTTGCAGACCTGGGGCACTTACCGCGACCGCCTCAAGATCGGCGGTGTGAAGATCACGGCCGACGGCTCGCCCCAGGGCAGGACGGCCTACTTTTCAACTCCCTATCTTACGGGCGGGCCGGGCGGCGAAAAGAACTGGCGCGGCGAACCGACGATGCCGCAGCCGGAACTCGACGCGCTGGTACTTCGGGCCTACGCGATGCAGGTTCCGCTGCTCGTTCACGCTAACGGTGATGCGGCGATCGACATGTTGCTGGAAGCCTGCGACAAGGCCAGGGCCGGCGACTTCACGCAGCCCTGGAACGTCACCGCAATCCATGCGCAATTCCTGCGAAGGGACCAGATTCTGAAGTTCGTCGAATTCGGAATCCGGCCATCGTTCAACACGCTGGACACATACTATTTTGCGTCGGCGAACGAGCAGAATCGTGGCGCCGAGCAGGCTGCGTACATCAGCCCGATGCGCGACGCCATCGATGCCGGACTTCGTCCCACGAACCACACGGACTTCTATGCCGCTCCGCTCGACCAGTTGTTCGTGCTCTGGTCCGCGGTGAACCGGATGTCGCAGAAGGGCGTCGCGATAGACCCGACCCAGACCGTTACTCCGCTCGAAGCTCTCAAGGCGCAGACCCTCTGGGCCGCGGAACAATACGGCGAAGCCGTCCGGCGCGGCTCTCTCGAGGTCGGAAAGATCGCAGACCTTGTCATACTCGACGCCAATCCGCTGACAGTCGACCCGATGTCGATCAAGGACATCCGCGTGCTGGAAACGATCAAGGACGGAAAGACGATTTACCGGCGCGAAACGCCCTGAGGCGACGGGCCGGTGTGGCTTAGCTGCAAGGCCGTGCGGATGTGCATCCGTCGCGCCCGGTGCTCAGCCACTGAATCCGGCGGCCAGCGCGCGCACGACCTGGCTGCTCGAGGTCAGTGAGCTCGTGATTTCCGGCAACAACTCGCTCGCCAGCAAACTATTGCCGACGCCAACGCAGTGCTCCGATGGCGGCACGCCACAGTACCGCCGGAACGTCCTGGCGAAATACGAGGGGTCGCGAAACCCGACGGCATAGGCGACATCCGAGATTGACACGTTCGGGTTCTCCAGAAGGTGACAGGCGCGTGCAATGCGGTAGCGCAACAAGAACTCCTGGAACGGCATCTTGTAGCGCTTGTGAAACGCCTTGCTGAAATACGTCGGGCTCAGGCTGCACAGGCGCGCGACGGCGTCACTGCCGATGCGTTCGTTGTAATGACGCTGCACGTAACACACCGCCGCCGACACATTGTCCTGCGACGAGGTCCGCGCGATCGCCAGTGTCTCCGGGATCGCCACCTTCGCCTTGTGCGTCCGACGGGTTTGTGGCGAAAACTTGAATTCTGCGATTTTCTTCAGCCGCCGGATACACTGATCGAGCTCGACCGGGTTCAGGGGCTTGCTCAGGAAATCCAGGGCGCCCCGCCGGAATGCCCAGACGGCGAGCGACTCCGAATGCTGGAGGGTTGCGACTACGAACGATATCGACGGGTGCGCGCTGCGGATCTCGTTGATCCAGAACAGCCGCTTGGCATCAACATAGTCGCAGTCGTAGAAAATGCACAGCGGGGCGGCCTTCGAAACTTCATCTCCCAGGTAGACGCTGTACCGGACTTCGCGAACGTCAAATTGCGACGTCAGGGCGTCCGGGACTTCACTTTTCGACGACCCGGTGAGTAAGTCCACCCACAGGATTATTTGGTTTTCGCTTGGCAAGGAGAGGAACCCGCAATTATCGAATGCTCGTTACATAACACGCAGACCAGTACTGTTTTCGGTATTCCCGTTACCCGAAGTCGACCTGCGACGGCGGCATTCACGCACATCTGTCCTGCGTTCTCCAGTACCTGGAGAAGAACTTTTCGCCAATGTGACGTACATCACAATCCGTATCCGGAAGCGTGTCGATGTCCTGGGTAAAAACCACAAGATACTTCCAGTGAAAGCCAATCCCGTACTAACCCGCTAGTCCCGGCAGACCGTACTTTTGCTCCTGATCGCTCGGACATCGCCGGCATTTTTCCGGTCGCTGCCAGGCGATCGAGCTCATATGGGTTCAACGAAAAGGAGAAATCCATGAAAAAGCACATAGTCGCGTTCCTTCGCGACGAAGATGGACTCACCGTCGTCGAGTACGCCGTTGCCGCAGGCCTCATCAGCCTGGCCGTGGTAACCGCGTTCACGAACCTCGGCCAGACGGTGTTGGGCATCATCAACAGCCTTATCACCAACCTTGGTGGTACCCCGTAGTAGTGGGGAGCGTGCGGCCGGCGGGCTTGCGGGCCCGTCGGCCGCTTACCCGCACCGTCCAACCGGGATCGAAGACAGCCGATGAGTCTGCACGAGGAATTGCTGACAGCGCTTGCCGCAACACACCTGGCGTTATTGCTCGGCGTCTCCTCGGCCACGGATGTCACTACGCACAAGATTCCGAATGCCGTGCTGCTGCCTGCGCTGGCAGTCGCGCTGGTGCTTGGGTCGATCGGCTACGGCATGGACGGCTTCCTGGCCGCGCTGTACGGATTGCTGGTCGGGCTTGTGATGCTGCTGCCGCTCTACCTTGCCGGCGGCACGGCGGCAGGCGACGTAAAGCTGCTGGGCGTGGCCGGAGCCTTTCTGGGCCCGACCGGCGCATTCTTCGCCGGGCTGTTCACATTCATCGTCGGTGCGGTGCTCGGCATGTTCTGGATTGCCTGGCGGAAGCGGCACGCAGCGACAGGCCGGCATGCACTCGGCGGCCCGCACCTCGATATCGATTCCGCCGACCTGCATCCATCCGGAAGCTGGACAGGGATTGGGGAGACGTTCGCATATGCGCCGGCGATAGCGGCCGGCGCTCTGCTGGCGGCGTGGTACCAGGAATGGAAGTTTTTCGGAGTCTGACGAGCGATGCAATCGATCGAAGAAAATGAACAGGACAGCAAGACGCGCCCCCCCGACCAGATCGGGGCGAGACGGCTTGCTCGACTGGCCCCGCGTCCCAAGTCGATCGACGATACAGGCCTGTCGCGGGAGCTGCTCGTTGATCTTCTTGCAAAACATTTCCTCGACCGGGGCACGATGTCGCTTGCCGAATTGTCACTGGCCAGCGGCCTGACTGGTTCCGTTCTCGAGCGCCTGCTGGAATTCATGCGAGCGGAAGCACTCACGGAGGTCCGACCGACACACGGCGACAAGTCCGTATTGCACTACGGCTTGACGGACCGGGGACGTGCGGCGGCGCTGGACGCGATGCTGCGCAGCGGCTACGTCGGGCCGGCACCCGTACCGGCGCAACTGTATGCCAATGTCGTCAATGCTCAGAGCATCCATCGGCAGGGTGTTTCCCGTAACACAATGCACCTCTCGTTCCACGACACCGTGATCGAGCAGGTGCTGCTGGATCGGCTGGGCTCCTCGGTCAACAGCGGCCGAGCCATATTCCTGTACGGCAACGCCGGCACCGGCAAGACCTATGTTTCGAAGCGACTGACGCGACTGTTCCCGGGCGTGGTGCTGGTGCCGTACGCCATCTCTGTCGACAACAACATTATCCAGGTCTTCGATCCGCTGGTACACAAAGCCATCGACATCGACGCCAATGTCGATATGCACATGCTGGATCGCGGTCACGACCGTCGCTTTGCGGTCTGCGATCGGCCGACCGTGATTACCGGCGGCGAACTATGCGCCGACATGCTGGAAATCATGTACGAACCTGGCATAAAGACCTACGAAGCGCCGCTGCAACTGCGCGCCAACAACGGCGTATTCATCATCGACGACCTCGGCCGACAGCGCATCGAACCGATGCAGCTCTTCAACCGCTGGATCGTGCCACTGGAAGAGCGCGTCGACTATCTGAGCCTGAAAACCGGTCGGCACTTCAGCGTGCCGTTCGACGTAGTCCTCATATTCTCCACCAACATCCATCCTCTGGAACTGGCGGATGAAGCGTTCCTCCGGCGTATCGGCTACAAAATCGAATTCAAGGCGCTGTCAACGGAGGCGTACGCGCGAATCTGGCGCGACACCTGTATCGAGCTCGGGGTCGATTACGACCCGGAACTGTTGTTCTTCACAATCAATGATCTGCATGGGCGGCATCGCGTCGAAATGCTGCCGTGTCATCCGCGCGACCTGATCACCATGGCAGTCGATCACGCGATGTACGTGGACGGCGATCGCACTATCGACCAGGAGAAGTTGCGCTGGGCGTGGCGAAACTATTTCGTGTCTTTGCAAGGTTCGACGGACTAATTGGCGTCAGCCGGGCTGACGCAGGAGTCGGAAACGATGGCTAAGAAACGCGGACTCATACTGATCCTACTGTCGCTCGTCATGGGCGTAGGCGCGGCGTGGGTTGCAAACCGCTGGGTCTCCACACAGCTGGCGACGGGCGATGACGAGAAAGGCACGCACGTCGTGGCCGCCGCAATCGAGATCCCCTACGGGACGAAGGTCGAGAGGCGGCACCTCAAGTACGTGGAAATCCCGGAAGGCGTGGCACCCACCGGATTCTTCACGACGGTCGAGCAAGTGGAAGGCCAGGTCGCCAGTACTTCCATTGCGCGCGGCGAAATCCTGATTTCGGACCGCTTCGTGGCCCACGAATCCGGCAGCACCCTGGCGGCGCTGGTCAGCGAAAACATGCGGGCCCTGACCGTGCGTGTGAACGACGTCATCGGGGTCGCCGGCTTTCTCCTGCCCGGTAACCGGGTCGACGTCCTGTCGTCGCGCAAGAACTCGGACCGGCGGGCCGTGACCGAGACGATTCTCCGCAATATCAAGGTGCTCGCGGTCGACCAGACGGCGTCGACGGAACAGAACGAGCCGGTCATCGTTCGTGCGGTCACGCTGGAGATGACGCCGGCACAGGCCGAAATTCTCGTCAGGGCAAAAACCGAGGGCGAGATCCAGCTCACGCTGCGCAATCCGCTCGATCTACACGCGGAAGCAGAGCCGGAACCGGCTCCTGAACCGGAGAAGAAACCCATCGTTGTCCGGCAGGCGGCACCACGGCCCGCCGACAACTCGGCCACGGTCACGGTGATCCGCGGCACCAAGGTTGACGAGACAAAGACCAAGGGCTGAACCCCGGGTCAGTCATTGAATCGAGGAACGACGTCATGACTACAAGCATTACCCGAGCACTGGTACCGATGGCCGCCGCACTGCTGTGCTTCGGCCTCGCCGCGACAGGGATCGCGCAGGAACGTGACGACCCCGGCTTCCGGCAGCTCCAGGTTCCCCTGTACAAGTCGCGGCTGATACAGCTCAACGGGCCTGCCACGCGCGTGTCGGTCGGCAATCCCGATGTTGCCGACATCCTGATCGTGCGGGCCAGCCAGCTGTATGTTTTGGGAAAGGACCTGGGCACCACGAACGTACTTCTCTGGGACCGGAGCGACGTGCTGATCGACACGATCGAAGTCGAGGTGACGCACGACCTGCAGTCGCTGAAGAAGAAGCTCCACGACCTGTTGCCGAACGAGGAAGTCGAGGTTCACTCGGCGCAGCGCAATATCATCCTCAGCGGTCACGTATCCAACATCAGCGCCATGGATGCCGCGCTCAAGATCGCTCGCGGCTACTTCGCGCAGTTCAGCGCCAAGGATACGACCGAATTCCAGCAGCAGGACAACCAGGACGCGGAGGAAGGCGGCGGCGAGGTAATCAACCTCATGAGCGTCGGGGGCGTGCAGCAGGTGATGCTCGAAGTAAAGGTCGCGGAAATCTCGCGCACCGAATTGAAGCGGCTCGATGTGCGCTTCAACACCATACTGAAAAACAGCAGTGAATGGACCTGGGGCGCGGTCAATGGCGGCGCCAGGTTCCCTGACGCGATATTCAAGCCCGGTGATGTGCGGGTTCCGATCCTGCCGGGTGTCGCGCCCTTCGGGCCGGTCATCGACGAGTTTGCGCCGAACGACATGGTCATCGCGGACAAGGGTTTCTTTGCAAGCCTCCTCACCGAAGATGCCCTGTTCAATGTCGCGTTCGATGCCGCCAAGGAAAACGGCCTGGCCAAGATCCTCGCCGAACCGACCCTGACGACACAGACGGGACAATTGGCGGAGTTCCTGTCCGGCGGCGAGTTCCCTATCCCGGTACCGCAGGGCGGGGCGAGCAATGCCGTCACCATCGAGTTCAAGGAGTACGGTGTCGGCGTCAATTTTTTGCCCGTAGTGCTGGACAACGGCCGCATCAACCTCAAGCTGAATATCAGCGTCAGTGAACTCGTGACCGGCAATACCGTCGGTATCAACATCGACGGTGTGACCTCCTCATTCATAATCCCGTCACTCACGAAACGCAGCGCGATGTCCACCGTGGAGCTGGGAGACGGCCAGACCATCGGGATCGCCGGACTGATCAACGAAAACCTGCGGGAAGTGGTCACCAAGTTCCCGGCCCTGGGCAGCATTCCCGTGCTGGGCGCGCTGTTCCGGAGTCAGCAATGGGTCAAGGGCGAGACCGAGCTCCTGATCCTGGTTACGCCGCGGCTGGCAAAGCCGATCCTCGAACACGACATTCGACTGCCGACTGACGGCTTTGCCGAGCCGAGCGACCTCGAGTGGTATCTCATGGGGCATACGGAATCCATGTCAGACGGCTCCGATTCCTCTTCAGGCAACAATCAATAGACAGGTGCAGCATGAACCAGACACTGCTTATCAAGTTGGCCCTGCTCGGTACCGTCATCGGTTCGGCAGGCTGCGGGACGACACGCACCGAGGAAGAATTCGGTGACAGCGTGCGCGAAGTAATGTCGAAACAAATCTACGACATGAATGCCGGTGCGCATGCGGGCACGAAACCGGTCATGGGCATCGACCCTGCCAAGGCGGAGATCGTACTCGAGTCATATCGGGGTGAAGGCAATGGCAATGAGGAGTCGTACATGACGACTCCGGCCCAGCGCTAAGGTCCGGGCGGGGCGAGGGACAGCACTATGTACAGGTCGCAACACTACAGGACCGGCTCCGGCAACTGGCGGCAGCAGCGCGGTGTGGCGATGCCGCTGGTCGCCGTGGGGCTGATAGCGATGCTGGCCATCGTCGGCCTTGCCGTCGACGCCAGCCATGCGCTCGCCAACAAGACGCGCCTGCAGAATACCGTCGATGCCGCGGCGCTTGCGGCTGCGAAGGTTTATGACCAGACGGAGGACATCGCGGACGGCGATGCTGCGGCACTGGGCGTCTTCGGTATCAATGCAGACGGGGCCGGCAACCAGGAACTCAATGCCGCATACGACGCCGGTGATATTACAGTCGTCGTGCAGTGGTCGGAGACGCTCGACCCCTTCGTGAGCGCCGGAATCGGGCCGTACGTTCGTGTCATCGCGTCTAACTTCTCCATTGCGGCGTCGTTGAGCGCGGTGCTCGGCGTGACGGACCTGGACATGGCCGCATCCGCCGTTTCCGGCCCGAGCCCGACCATCAACTCCGCCTGCAATATCGCGCCGATGGTTGTCTGCGCCGCGGACCCGAACGACCCCGAGCTGTTCGGCTTCGAGGCCAACCAGCTAGAGGTCCTGAAGTCGGCGGCCGGCAACCAGAGCGAAATCGGCCCGGGCAACTTCCAGCTCATCCGCATCAACTGTCCCGGGGGCGCCTGCGTACGCGAGAACATGGCGGGCGGCTACGACGGTTGTGTGAATGGAGGACAGACGGTCGAGAGCGAACCCGGCAATACGGTCGGGCCGTCCGTGCAGGGCCTCAACACCCGGTTCGGCATCTACTCCGGTCCCGTCTCGCCGGACGATTACCCGCCGGACGTGGTCGTGGACGAACCCAACCCGCCCGTCACCTATGACGACGATACGGACACCATCGAGCAGAACAACAGCCCGGTGGATGACCAGTCGATCGACTTCGGCTGGGAGCAGTACCAGGCCGCCGTGGCCGCCGGCAGCCTCGATAACCCGCCGCCCGACGGCGCTTACGAACGCCGGGTGCTGACGCTGCCTGTGGCCGACTGTACCGGTGGTGCGGGTGGACAGACGACACTCGATATCGTCGGCTTCGGTTGCTACTTCCTGCTGCAGCGCGCAAAGCAGAAGGGCAACGAGGCGCAGATCTTCGGCCAGTTCATCGAAGGCTGCAACGCGGGCGGCATGCCCGGTCCGGACCCGGTATCGGGACCCGGCCCCTATCGGATCCAGTTGTACAAGGATCCGGACTCGCAAGATTCGTAGGCGGTCGTCCCGTGCACCTTTTCCGGAAACAGCGTGGAATTGCCATTGTCGAGATGGCCGTCGTCTCGCCCGTATTGTTGTTCCTGTTGCTCATCGCCGCCGAAATCACGAATGCCTTCGTCGACCACAACACGCTCACGAAGGCAGCCCGCGACGGCGCCCGCTACCTCGCCGGGACCGCCTTGCTGGGCACCACCGGGGTCGTGGACCTGTCGACGCAGGAAGTCCTGCGCACCCGCAACCTGGTGGTCTACGGCAATGCCGCGGGGACCGGTTCGCCGCTTCTGCCGGGCCTCACCATCAGCAGCGTGCTCGTGCAGGACGCCGGCAACAGCAACATCCGGGTGACGGTAACCTATGCCTATACCGGGATCCTCGGCAATACGCTGCCGGCCTTCGGCTTCGGAAACGATCCGGACATCGGGATGAACCTGAGCGCAACCGTGACCATGCGGGCACTGTGACATGCAAAAGCACCGGCAAGAGGGCCTGGCCACCGTTGAATTCGCGATTGTCGGAGCCGCGTTGATGATCATGATCTTCGGTGTCTTCGAAGTCGGCCGCGGCTACTACACCCACGCGATGCTGAATGACGTAACGCGCCGGGCGGCGAGGCTTGCGTCGGTGTGCCAGGTCAACGACCCGGACATTGCCCGGCTCGCGATCATGAATGCGTCCGGGGACAGCAGCGAAAGCCGTTTTGTTGCGGACCTGCTGCCGACGCATGTGCAGGTCGACTACCTCGATGGCAACGGTGCCGTCGTCGGCAGTCCGGCCGACCCGGCGAACTTTCCGAACATCAACTATGTACGTGCCCGGATCACGGGATTCAGCTTCCAGTCGGCGGTGCCTTTCGTGTCCGGGCTCGCGTCCGTTGCGATGTCGGATTTCACGTACGTGCTGCCCAGGGAAAGCCTGGGTGTGCCGCGCGACGGCGCGATCAGCGCCTGCTAGCCGGAGCCTCAGAATGCAGCGTTTAAAAGTCCTGGTTGCCAGCCGCAGCAAGAATGCTGCGGCAGACGTGCGCGCCATGCTCCTGGCGCACGGCGGCTGCGACGTCGATGTGCTTTTGATGACGAACGGCAGCGCAGACCCGCTGCAGGGCGCCAGCCACATGCCCGACCTCCTGGTCCTCTATGACCAGTACGCGCAGCCGGAACTCGAGATCCTGAAATCGCGGTTGGCCGATTCGGACATGCCCGCGTTGCTGGTATTCGGTCCCGGCGACGATCCCCTGACCATTCGCCTCGCGATGCGAGCCGGTTCCCGGGACTACCTCACGGTGCCGGTGCAACAGGGAGAACTGTTCGAAATCGTCGATGCGGTTGCCGGCGAACTCGAATCGACGCGCAGGCGGGTAATCGGCAGCATGCACGTCTTCGTGAACGGCAAGGGCGGCTCCGGCGCCACGTTCCTCGCGACGAATGTTGCCCATGGGCTTGCTCGCGACGGCCACAAGGTCACGCTGGTCGACCTGGACCTGCAGGTAGCAGGACTGAGCCGCTACCTCGACCTGCAACCGAAGCAGGATGTGTTCGAGGCGATACGAGCCATCGACCAGCTCGACGAACTGGCGGCCAAGGCATTTACCGCGGAGCATGACAGCGGCCTGCGCGTGCTTGCGGCGACGGGAGACCAGTTGCGCATGAACCAGGACGTGGACACGGACCGACTCATCAAGCTACTGAACCTGTACCGGACATTCAATGACTTCGTAATCGTCGACCTGCCACGCACTATTGATGCGGTGAATGCGGCCGTCATAGAGGCGTCGACTCACGTTACGGTCGTCACGCAGCAGTCTTTCCCGCATCTGCACGATACCGCGCGGCTGCTCAAGATCCTGGCAACCAACCTCCACGTCGATAAGTCGCGAATTTCCGTGGTCCTGAATCGATACTCGAAGAATCTGCCGGTAACGGTACAGGACATCGAGACCGCACTCGGCCTGAGCGGCATCGTCCGGATACCGAACCATTTCCGGCTGGCTTCCGAAAGCGTCAACTCCGGCATCCCGCTCGGCGAGGTTGACGACAAGTCTTCCGTGTCCAGGGGATTGCGCGACCTGTTCCAAACGTTGGGCATGTCCGAAGAAAGCGAGCGGACCGGTGTTTTCTCAAATCTCTTCAGGAGATAGGACGTGTCTTCGAATAGCAGTGTGCTTGCCGGCACCCGACGCAATGGATCGGTCGTAGCCGACGACAAATTGATCCTCACCCTTACTGATCAGGAGCTCGAGTGGAAGCAGCGCATCAACGAAAAGCTGCTCGATATACTCGACCTGTCCCTGATCGACACGATCGGGGAGGAGCGCGCCCGGGTCGAGATCCGCGAGACGGCGAATCGTCTGCTGGCCGAGGAAGGCGCGCCGCTGAGCCTGCGGCAGCGGCAGAGCGTGGTCCAGTGCATCGAAGACGAAGTCATGGGGCTCGGTCCCCTCGAGCCCTTGCTCGCGGATCCGACCGTGTCCGACATCCTCGTCAATGGCTACGACACGATCTTCATAGAACGCCTCGGCAAGCTGGAACGAACAAATCTGCGTTTCAACGATCACGGTCACCTGATGAATACCATCGACCGCATTGTTTCGGCGGTAGGCCGACGAGTCGACGAGTCGTCGCCAATGGTGGACGCCAGGCTCAAGGACGGCTCGCGCGTCAACGCAATCATTCCGCCGCTGTCGATCGACGGCGCGATGATGTCCATTCGGCGATTCGCCGTCGACCGGCTGACGATCGACCGGCTTGTCGGCTACGAAACCATCACCAGTGAAGTCGCGAATGTGCTGTCGGCGGTTGTCAAAGGCCGCCTCAACGTGCTTGTTTCCGGTGGCACGGGTGCCGGCAAGACGACGCTGCTGAACATACTTTCCTGTTTCATCCCCCCCGATGAACGGATCATAACCATCGAGGATTCCGCGGAACTGCAGCTGCAGCAACCCCACGTCGTGCGCCTCGAAACGCGTCCGCCAAATATCGAGGGCAAAGGCGAGGTTACGGCGCGCGACCTCGTGCGGAATGCGCTGCGCATGCGTCCGGAAAGGATAATCGTCGGCGAGGTTCGGGGCGGCGAAGCACTCGACATGTTGCAGGCTATGAACACCGGCCACGACGGTTCGCTGACGACCATTCATGCCAACTCGCCGCGCGACGCGCTGGGACGCGTCGAGAACATGGTCAGCATGACCGGCATCCAGTTTCCGATCAAGGCACTGCGCGCACAGATCGCTTCGGCGATCGACGTAGTCGTGCAGGTCGCGCGCCTCGAGGACGGCCGGCGCAAGGTTGTCAGCGTCCAGGAGATCAACGGGATGGAAGGCGACATCGTCACCATGTCCGAACTATTCAGCTTTGAACGCCAGGGACTCGACGAGAGGAACAATGTTCGCGGCGAACTTCGGCCGACCGGGATCGTGCCGGGGTTCTACCGGGAGCTGCAACGTAAGGGCATAGATATCCCGATCGAGGTATTCGGCCAGTAACGAGCCGTAATCCAGGGAACTCTTCGTATGAACGGATCTACGATATTCATCATCATGATATTCGTCACGGTGTTTCTCCTCGCACAGGGGCTCGTCGTTCCGGTGTTCGGGGAATCCGCGCGCGCCCGGAAGAGGCTGCAGGAGCGCCTGAAGCAGCTGGATGGCGGCGACGATGAGCCGAGCTACAGTTCCATGGTCCGCCAGAAGCATCTCAGGAAACTTTCGTCGCTCGAACGGGCGCTCGAAGAACTTCCGATGATGACGTCGCTTGCCGGTACCATAGAACAGGCAGGATACACCATGCTCGCCTATCGCCTGATCCTGCTGGGCGCGGTTCTTGCGGCTGCCGTCGGCCTGGCCACCTGGTACCTGGTCAGGCTTCCCCTTCCCGCAGTGGCGCTTGCTGTGATCGCATTTGCCGCGCCGATCATCAAGGTCCGGTACGACCGCAACAAGCGCATTTCGAAATTCGAAGAGCAACTGCCCGATGCCATCGACATGATGCGTCGCGCACTGAAGGCCGGCCACCCGTTCTCGTCGACCCTGAAGCTTGTCTCGCAGGACATGGATGCCCCGATCGCCAAAGAGTTCGAGATTACTTTCAACGACGTCAGTTACGGGAATAACACTCGCCGGGCCATGCTGAGTTTGCTGACGCGCGTGCCCAGCGTCACCGTGATGGCGCTGGTGACCTCCATCCTTGTGCAGAAGGAGACGGGCGGCAATCTTGCAGAAGTGCTGGAGCAAATAGCGAAGGTCGTCCGCGGGCGCTTCCGTTTCCACCGCAAGGTCAAGACCTTCACCGCGGAGGGCAGGATGTCAGCCTGGGTGCTGGCCCTGGTGCCACTGGTCTTGTTCGCCGCCATTTGGGTGACGACACCGGATTACCTGCCGATAATGACCGAGGACCCGCGTGGTCAGAAGCTGATCATGTACGCGTTCATTTCCGGCGCTGCGGGCGTGGTTTGGATCCGCCGGATCATCCGCATCGAGGTCTGATCATGCAAGCGCTAATGGATCTCCTGCAGGGCTGGGCAAGCGATGAGAGCGTCCTGCCCCAATTGATAGTCTGGCTGTCGGCCGCATCGGCGTTCGTCCTCGTCATTGGCGGCTCGGTCATTTTCTTCGGCCTGACCGATCCGTTGCGCGGGCGGATCAGCGGCCTGACCCGCGACGACAAGCAGGCCGAGAGCAACGACTGGATCCGCCGGGCCGCGCTGTCCCTGGGCCCCATCGGCGCATTCGTCCTGCCGCAGAACGAACTGGAACGGCACAAGGTCATGGTCCAGTTGCATCGCGCCGGCTTCCGGTCAACGACGGCGCTGCAGGTATTCTATTTCGTCAAACTGCTCCTGATGGTTGCGTTGCCCCTGCTGGTCCTCGTCGGCAGCCGCTGGATGACAACGCTCGATGCCCAGAAGACCTTGTTGTACACCTTCGCGGCTGCCAGCCTGGGTCTGCTGACCCCGAACTACCTGCTCCATCGTATGACGAATCGTCGGAAGCGCGCACTATCCAACGGGTTTCCCGACGCGCTGGACCTGCTGGTCGTCTGCGTCGAATCCGGGCTGGGCCTGGCAGCGGCCATTCAGCGAGTCGCCAGCGAGCTCGAGGTGAGCCATCCCGAGCTCGCCGAGGAAATGTCGCTTGTGAATGCCGAGATCCGTGTCGGCGTGCCGCGCGACCGGGCACTCAAGAACTTTTCCGATCGCACCGGCCTCGATGACATACGCGGTCTCGTGGGCCTGCTGGTTCAAACCATGCGGTTCGGGACGGGAATTGCGGACGCGCTTCGGATCTACTCCGAAGAGTTTCGCGACAAGCGCACGCAGAAAGCCGAGGAACTCGCCGCCAAGATGGGAACGAAGCTCATTTTCCCGCTCGTATTGTGCATGTTCCCGGCCTTGTTCGTGGTCGCGATCGGCCCGGCGGCACTCCGCCTCATCGAGGCATTTCGCATTGCAGGAGCAAACTGATGGCGAAGGACACGCAGGTAAGACACAGGGGCGCCGCATCGGCCGTACGGATACTGGCCGTATGCACGCTGGCCGCAGGTTTCTTGTGCGGCGGTTGCGCCAGCTCGCCGGCCAAAGCCAAGCCGGCGATTGCCGAGACCGATGTCAGGGACGAGAACCTGGATGTGTTGTTCGCCACCGAGTTTCCCGTCGCCAGCAAAGGCGAGGCAATTGCACGAGCGAACGAGGCCATGAAAACAGGTGATGTCGAGCGCGGCCTGTTCTTCTACGTCAAGGCGTTGATGTTCAATCCGGCGGACACCGAGTTGCTGAACCGTATCGCCCGGCTGCACGAGTTCCGGAAAAATCCGCTGCTGGCCGTGCGCGCCTATACACTCGCGCTGAAGGCCGATCCCGACAATATCGAGGCGCTGGAGGGACGCGGATTGCTCTTACTGGCGGCCGATGAAGCACTGTATGCCGAGCAGGATCTGCGGCGGGCGGTTGCGCTCGACGCAACTGCGTGGCGGTCGTGGAACGGGCTCGGCCTGCTGGCAGCCCGAAACGGCTCGCACGACGATGCCGTGAGGCAGTTTACGGCGGCAATCGACTACCAGCCGGACCTGCCGATGCTCCTGAACAATCGTGGCTATTCCCGGATCCAGATGCGCGACTTCGCGAACGCGCAGGCGGACCTGTCCCGCGCCGCGGCAGCAGGCTATGACAAGGCCTGGATGAACCTCGGTGTCATGTTTGCCGGTAACGGCCGCTATGAAGACGCCGTCAAGGCCTACTCCGAAGTGGTAGACGAGGCCGAGGCGCTCAATCGGACCGGTGCAGCAGCAGCGAAACGGCGCGATTTCAAGGCTGCAAAGAAAATGTTCGAGCAGGCCATCGACGTTTCACCGGTCTACTTCCCGGATGCCGAACAGAACCTCGCTCAGGTGATGCTGGCAGAGTAGCGCGAAACGACCGATAAAGTTCGCCTGACGAGCCGAGCGACTCCTTGGCGGCGGCATTTTCCGAGTCTGCATGGACATCGAAATCATCCGCGTGGAAAATCGCCGTGCCATAAGCAACAGTCTAGGAGGGGTAAGTCGTCGCGGCCTGCCAGCGCGGGTTTTCGTCGTCTCGCCGGCACATGAGCCCATAGTGGTAAGGCGGCAACGCAATGAAATCACTGCACGGCAAGAAACCTGCTGCTTCCGCCCATCTCCGACAGTCGTCCGGACGCGGCCTGATCCGCATCGGCGGGCCCCGGGGCGTTTCCGGATCATGCAGCCAGTGGACAATGCCGACGATTCCTCCGTCGCATAGCGACCGATACGCCTCGCGCAACAGATCAATCGGCTCGTCGTGGTGCAGAATGTTGAACAGCATCGCATAGTCCACGCTGCCGGCCGGCAACCCGCTGCCGTCGGCGATGAAGTCGCACACGGTCCAGGCGATATTTCGTAGTCCGGATTCCTCGGCACGGCTTTTCGCGATCGAGACCATCGCAGGCTCGATATCCAACGCGTGGACCGTGCCGGTCACCCGACGCGCAGCCGGGATCGTGAACGTCCCGTAGCCGCAGCCGAATTCGACCAGGTCGCGACAAGCCGAAGTGAGCCCCAGCTTATCGAGAATCAGGTCCGGGTCGAAGAAGGCGTCCCAGGCATCCGATCCCGGCATCCCGCTTTCACGAATTTTCACTGACGGGCACCATCGCGGACATATTGAGAGGAGACCATACCAGCAATGCCTGTCTCGCTCGAACGCGGCGCCCAGCGTACGCCGTCAAAACCAACTCGCATGCGGCAATGAGCCGTTTTCGCTACAGCTGGCGCGTTTGGCGTGTGCGGGACAGTACATAAGCGATAAACGACAGCTCGACGTTTCTATGTCGACGGGAGGCGAAAGCGAATTACCCGATGAACAGCAGTTCAACCATTCGCCTTCCATTTGTCACCCTGATTCTCGCCATAACCGGAGCCTGCGCTCCGGCAACGCGCGCCGCCGACGACTGGACCGGTACGATTCGCTGCGAAATCCTGGTATAGGCGGCCGGCTACGAGCACCAGGAGACGCAGACCTGAACGCTCGCCGGGACGCCGCCGACCATCCTGGGCTCGAACAGCGTGGCTGCGGCCAGCTGGAGCGTCACTGGCCAGGGCTGGCATGACATCGATCGCCTGGGCAGCCGGCGGGTCGCGAGCTGGACGGCGAACGTTCCGGCGCGCAGCGCACCCGTCGCGTTCCTCGTGGCGAGCAACCAGCGATCGCGTCGTCGTGCTCAGCCGCGAGAAGATCGAAGCTGCGCTGGGCACCGGGCGGGAAACGACCTTCGAGGTTCGCCTGACGACGGAATTGGTGGACAAGAATGTCAATGGCGGTGACTGCTCGCTGTTCCTGAAAATAGAGCGACTGCCCTGACGGCACGGGCTGCGCTGGTCAGTTTTTCGACGCGACACTTGCCTCGTAGATGGCCTTGGCGATCTGGATGTCCTGCACTGCGACGCCGGTCAGGTCGGCGATGGTGACCTGGGCGTCGGCCTCGCGGCCGGGACTGTCGCCATTGATGACAGACCCCAGTTCCCGGATGTCGTCCTGCTTCAGGATGCCCTCATTGACCGCGTGCTGAATCTCGCCGCGCTCCAGGCACTGCGAAATACTGTCGGCGACCACCAGGTCCGCGCGCCGGAACAGGCCCGGTCCGAGTTCGCGCTTGTAGGGCGAGTCCGCGCCGACGGCGGTCACATGCAATCCGCCCGGCAATTCTTCGCTGCAGTCGAGTAGAGGCACCTGCGACGGTGTCGTCGTCACGATGAGATTGCACTCCTCGAGCAGGCGGGACACGGACGCGGCGGGATTTACGGTGAACCCCTGCCCGGCCATCGCGGACTGGTAGTCCGCGACGTGCTGCCGATCCCGGCCCCAGACCAGGACCTCGCGGCAGCTTGTGACCGGCGCCAGGTACTGCAGTTGCAGCCTGGCCTGGATGCCGGTGCCGACGATGCCGATCTTCGAGAGGGTCTTTGGCGCGAGGTATTTCGCCGCGATGGCGCCGGCGACGGCGGTGCGCACATCGGTCAGGAGACCCTGGTCCAGGAGGATCGCGCGCAATTCACCCGTGCGTGCGGCTGAACAGCAGCATGAGTCCGTCGCTTGACGACAGGCCCAGCCGCGGGTTCTCGTAGAAGCCGGACGCGATCTTGACGACGTAGAACTCGTCGCCGGCCATGTAGCCGTACTTGATGTGCACGTCGCCGGGCGGATCCCGAAAAGTCAATTCTCCGACCGGCGGGACTATCGCCAGTCCCTTGCTGTATCCGACGAAGCCCGCCTCCAGTTGCTCGACCAGGTTCACCCGGGGCAGCAGCGACGCGATCTCGGTTCTGTTCAGAATTTTCACGTGTCGCTGCAGCAGACCCATCCAATGGACCGCGACACGTCGCCGGACCGCCCGCCGGTGCAGCGATAACGTTCGACGATCGGCCGATGCCCGCCTAGTTCGTAACGACGACCTCGACGCGCCTTGCGTCATCGGGCGTACCCATGCCAGTGGTCGAGCCCGGTTCGGCAACGTCGATCTGGCCTGAACTGACGCCCGCCTGGATCAATGCTTCGCGTACGGCCGCGGCGCGCGCACGCGCGCCCGTCGCATCGCCGCTCGAATCGAGATAAGCGGTGACGGTCGCTCTGGCACCCGGGTTCGCGGCGAGATACCGGCTCACCGTGCCGAGACTGTCGCCGGCATTCATCGGCAGATCGGCGTCATCCGACGCGAACTGCACAACCGCGGTAGCCGGTGTGCTCGTCGTCGTCGTAGCCGGTTCGGTAACTCGTGCATCATCCTCGCGGCCCATGAACTGGCTGAGCAACCAGAAGGCCGCCAGGACGAGCAGCAGCGGAATCACGTAGCGCCATATCGATTTCTTCTCGACAGGTGCCGGCTGCACGGCCGCACGTGCCGTCGCCGGCGCGTCGACATAGTCACCGAGCCTGACGCCGCTCGGCAATGCTGCCTGGTAGGTGTCCTTCTCACGACGCAACAGGTTGCCGAGGCCTGCGGCGTCGAGACCACCCCTTTTCACCTTCTTCCGAAACATCGACAAGGCCAGGGGCGCACCGAACTTGAACAGCGACGATGCCGTCGACGGATTGATGCCGGCGAAACCCGCTACTTTGCCGACCAGTCCATCGATGTTGTTGCCGAATACCGAACCGAGCAGCTTGCCGCCCGCGAGCATCGCAGGCAGGGATTTCGCGGCGCTGCCGAGGAGACTTTGCGGTCTGTCCAGCACCGATTCATCGATGCTGCTGTCGTTGACCATGCCGACGAGCGACGACATGAAGCCAGCGTCGTCAGCCTTCGTCGCAACGCCGCCGAGCAAGGCGGGGAACACGGCCGACAAGCCCTTGCTGATTGCGCCACTGGATTCTCCGACGTTTCCGGCGAGATTGCTGACCAGGTCGGGGGACAACAGGCCGGAAAGTTCGCTCAGTAATGAATCTGACATGGCTTTCCTCCTATGGCGACTTCGCGGCAAAAAGGTTTTGCCAGTCGCACCATTTTGTTGTTGGAAATGAGTCGGCGAAACTGCGTAATTCGACATAATACTGCGCGGCTGAATACCGCTAGTCAAACCGCAATCCGACCTTCAGCGCAAGACGTCACGACTCAGGTCGATGCTGTCCGGGTGTTAAAAATTTCAGGCTTGCGCGTTGCCGGCAGAATGTCGATTGTCGGCGGTCAAGACCATCGACTTCCACTGCATCCGGTCGCCGGGTACCGACGCCTGTGCCTGCTCCAGGAGTGTGGCAGCCTCGATGCGCACCTGCGCCCACCCGTTGCGCTCGAAGGCCGCCTGGTAGTCAGCCGGCCGGTGCCGGTTCGGGATGCCTGGGAAATAGAAGAGATCGTACAGCCATTGCGGGTAACGGTAGATATTGTTCGGGTCGACGTCGCGAATCCAGCGGGAATGCGTGATGAGATCGATGTCGGCAACAAGGACGTCTGCCACTTTTCCAAGACCTCGAGCGACAGCGTCGATATCGTCGAAATGCTCGAAGGCCGACATGCTTAGAGCGACGTCGAAATGTCCATCCAAGGTTGAAGTATCGAAGCTGTCACTGACGATGTAGTGCACGCGTGACAGGTCAGCCATGTTCGCGCCGGTGCGCTCGGCAAGTTCCTCGTAGAAACCGAGTGGTGTGTCTGCCGCCAGGTTGAATCGATCGAAGCCGGTGTAGCTTTCCGCGCCCTGGCTAACGAGACAGAAGCCGATACCGAGATCGGAACCTGGACCCAGTTCCAGCACGCGCATGCCCTCGAGCGAAATGCCGCGGTCCTCGAGTAGATTGCAGAATCGCGTGGCTATGTGGATGTCATAGTCAACCGAACGACCAAAGGGCTTGGGCGTGCGATAGCCCCGCAACCTGTGCTTCGCCTTGGCCAGGCCAAGGAAGCCGATCCCGGCAAGATAGTAAAGAAGCTGCTTCACCGTCGCGCAAGCCGTGCAGTGCGTGCCGCGTCAAGGGGCGCTCATCTATATTCTATTTTAGCTGCTCCGGATCGTCGGCACCTGCGTTGGGCCCTATTCCACCGTCACCGACTTGGCGAGATTTCTGGGCTGGTCGACGTCGGTACCCTTCAGCACTGCGACGTGGTAGGCGAGCAGCTGCAGCGGCACCGTATAGACGATCGGCGCAATCAGGCGGTTCGCGTGCGGCATCTCGATCACGGTCGTGCCGTCGTCGCCGCTGATCCCGGTCGCCTTGTCGGCGAACACGTACAACCTGCCGCCGCGGGCGCGCACGACCTGCATGTTCGATTTCAACTTATCCAGGAGTTCGGTGTTCGGCGCGACCACCACGACCGGCATGTTCTCGTCGACGAGCGCGAGCGGCCCGTGCTTCAGTTCGCCGGCGGCATAGGCCTCGGCGTGGATATACGAAATCTCCTTGAGCTTCAGCGCGCCTTCCATGGCGATCGGCCACATCGGGCCGCGGCCCAGGTACAGCGTGTGCTCCTTCTCCGCGAACTCCCCGGCGAGCGCCTGCAGCCGGTCGCTAATCTGCAGTGCCTTGTCCGCGGCCGCGGCGGCATGCGTGAGATGCGCCACCAGTTCCTTCTCCCGCTCCGCGCTCATGCCGTTGTGCCTGGCCAGCATCAGCGTCACCAGCAGGAGCGACAGGAGCTGGGTCGTGAAGGCCTTGGTGCTCGCCACGCCGATCTCGGGCCCGGCCTGGGTCAGCATCACGAGGTCCGACTCGCGAACCAACGAGCTGTGCGCGCTGTTGCAGATGCACAGCGTCGCGAGATAGTTCGACTTCTTCGCGATGCGCAGCGCTTCGAGCGTGTCGGCGGTCTCGCCGGACTGGGACAGCGTCACGAACAGGGTGTTCTTCGGCACCATCGCCTTGCGGTAGCGGTACTCGCTCGCGATTTCGACCTGCACCGGCACACCCGCCAGCGCTTCCAGCCAGTACTTGCCCACGCAGCCCGCGTGGTAACTCGTGCCACAGGCAATGATGTGGATGTTCTCGATCCGTTCGAGCAGCGCGTGCGCATCCGGCCCGAGCGATGCGGGCACAACCTGCTGGTTCTCCACGCGGCCGTACAGCGTGTCGGCGAGCGCCGCGGGCTGCTCGAAGATTTCCTTCAGCATGAAATGCCGGTACGGCGCCTTCTCCGCGGCCTCGCTGTCCCACTGCGTTTCGTACGCCTCCCGCGCGACTTCCCTGCCATCGGCGCCGAACACGGTTACCTTGTCGCGGCGAATCTCCGCGATGTCGCCCTGCTCGAGATAGATGAAGCGCTGCGTCACCGGCAGCAGCGCCGGCACCCCGCTCGCGACATAGTTCTCGCCCTTGCCAAGTCCGATGACGAGCGGGCTCGCGACCCGGCTGACGACGATGCGGCTCGGGTCCTCGGCGTCCACGATCAGGAGCGCGAACGCACCCTCGAAGCGCTTCGTCGCAGCAGTGACGGCCGCCACGAGGTCGAGCCCGTCCTTCAGGTAGTCGTGCACGAGGTGCGCCGCCACCTCAGTATCCGTCTCGGAAGCGAACTCGTAGCCCTTCGCCTGCAGTTCCTCCTTGATCGGCTGGAAATTCTCGATGATGCCGTTGTGGATCACCGCGACCCGGCCGCCGGACACATGCGGATGCGCGTTGGCCTCGGTCACGCCGCCGTGCGTCGCCCAGCGCGTGTGGCCGATGCCGATGCCACCCTTGAACGGCCGTGCCTCGAGTTTCGCTTCCAGTTCGGCGACCTTGCCGACGGTGCGGCAGAGCCCGATGTGTCCGCCGGCATTGACCACCGCAATGCCTGCGGAGTCGTAGCCCCGATACTCGAGACGCCTCAGGCCTTCGACCAGGATCGGCACGATGTCGCGGTCGGCGATGGCCCCGACGATGCCGCACATGCTTCAGTCCCCCTTCTTTTCGGGCCGCTTCCAGCCGGACACGACGATCTGCCTGGAGCGCTCGAGCGCGAGTTCGCCGGCCGGCACCGGCTTCGTGATCGTCGAGCCCGCCCCCACGGTCGCGCCGCTGCCGACGTCGACCGGCGCCACCAGCATCACGCCGGAACCGATGAATGCGCCGTCGCCGATCGTTGTCCGGTGCTTGTTCGCGCCGTCGTAATTGCACGTGATCGTCCCCGCGCCCACATTGACGCCGCGGCCCACGGTGCTGTCACCGATGTAGGTGAGATGGTTGACCTTGCTGCCTTCGCCGATCTCGCTCTTCTTGACCTCGACGAAGTTTCCAATCTTCACGCCGGCGGCGAGTTCCGCGCCCGGCCGCAACCGCGAGAACGGCCCGATCTCGCAGTCCGCTTCCGTAGTCGCGCCTTCGATGTGGCAGTTCGAATGCACGATCGTGCCCGCGCCGAGCCTGCTCGCGCGCACCAGGTTGTTCGACTCGATGCGGACCTCATCGCCGAGCTCGACGTCACCCTCGAACACGGCATTGACATCGATGAATACGTCCCTGCCACAGCTGAGTGTGCCGCGTATGTCGACGCGTGCGGGGTCGGCGAAGGCCACGCCCTCAGCCATCAGTTCCTCCACGCGCCGCCGCTGCAGCGCGCGTTCGGCTTCAGCCTGCTGTTTCCGGTCATTGATGCCCATGACTTCTTCCTCGTCCGCTGCGCTGACGCCGTGCACGGGCACGCCGTCCGCTACTGCCATCGCGATGATGTCGGTGAGATAGTACTCGCCCTGTGAATTGGCGTTCGTGAGCCGTGCGAGCCAACCGGCCAGGCGCTTTGCGGGCAGGAGCATGACGCCGGTGTTCACTTCGCGCACGGCCCGTTCGCCGGGCGCAGCCTCTTTCTGCTCGACGATGCGCCGCACCTCGCCGTTGTCGCGGATCACGCGGCCGTAACCTGCAGGATTTGAAAGCTCCACGGTGAGCAGAGCCACGTCGTTTTCCGGCACGGCCCGCATACGTTCGAGCGTGGCGGGTCGTATCAGCGGCACGTCGCCGTAGAGCACGAGCACGCGATTGTCCTGCGCCAGGCCGGGCAGCGCCTGCATGACCGCATGGCCCGTGCCTTTTTGCTCCGACTGCAGTGCCCAGCGCAGTGAGGTGTCCGCGAACGCGGCGCGCACGCGCTCGGCGCCGTGGCCGTAAACGATGCAGACATCGTCGGCGCCAAGTGCCACCGCACATTCGAGTACGTGTGCAAGCAGCGGCCGGCCAGCCAGCGGCTGCAGGACCTTGGGCAGTGCAGACCGCATCCGCGTGCCCTGGCCCGCGGCGAGAATGACGATGCTCAAACCCACGCGATGCTCCAAAGGTACCTTGTCCCGGCGGGCGCATGATACCGCAAAGGCCGGGAACGGGCGGGCGGCTGCGCCAGTGCGAAAAGCGGGGATGAGTGGGGACAGTGACTCCATCTATTTGAGCAGCCAGGCGACGAGCATGCGCATCTGTGCGTCGTCGAGCCGGCCGCCGAAGGCCGGCATCTCGCCGGTGCGCCCTTGCGCAATGCTCGCGTGGATCGCTTCCCGCGAGCTTCCGTACAGCCAGGCCTCGTCGTTGAGCTTCGGGGCGCCGAGCGCCGCCTGGCCGTCGCCCGTCGGGCCGTGACAGGCGACGCAATACTGCATGTAGACCGCTTGGCCCGGATGACTGGCCGGCGGGTCCGCGCCGAACGCGGCAACGTAGTCGGTCAGCTGCTCGATGGCATGTTCATCGATCGTTCCGGCCCATGCCACCATCACTGCATTGCGGCCATTGCGAATGGATTCCTCGATCTGTTCGGGCGTGCCGCCCCATTGCCAGTCCTCGTCGACGAGGTTCGGGAATGCATTCGCCTGACCGGCGGCGTCGTACCCATGGCAGACGGCGCAGTTGCGATTGAAAATACCCTGCGCCGCGCGCATCGCCACTCTGTCGCGCTGCAACAGCTCAATGCTCGTGCTCGCAATCGCCGCGCGCCGGCGGCCGAAGTATTGCTCGTAGTCGTGCTGGCGCGCCTCCAGGTGATGACCCATGGACCAGTTGAGTGCGCCGCGATAGCTGCCGAGTCCAGGATAGAGCATCAGGTAAATCGCGCTGAAGATCAGGATGGCGAGAGTGAACCAGAACCACCAGATCGGCGCCGGCGTCGAGCCTTCCCGCAGGTTGCCGTCCCAGACCGCGTCCTCGGCCTCCTGCGGCCCCGTGTCGCCGAAGACGACGCTGATCATCAGCCAGACGAAGGCGATGATGCTGAGGAGCGTGATGACGGCGATCCAGCCACCCCAGAAGTCGTTCGGCAGGTCACTCATCGAATCGTTCGTCCTCGAGCGGAATGCGCGCCGCGGCATCGATCGACCGCTGCGTCGCGCGCAATGACAGCCAGACGACGACAATCACCATGAACAGCATGACGATCATGTCGCCGGCAAACAGGTACCAGGCCATCATTGTTCAACCTCGCTGTCGCCGAAGCTGCCGAGAACCTGCAGGTAGGCGATGATCGCGTCCATCTCCGTCCGGCCTTCGAGCGCGAGCGCGGCACCGCCGATATCCTCGTCGCTGTACGGGTGCCCGAGGCGCTTCAGGGCACGCAGGCGCGCCTCGATGTCGCCGCGAGCGTCCGCCGGCCGGGTGTCGAGCCACGGATAGGCCGGCATGATGGAATTCGGCACGACCGTGCGCGGATTGATGAGGTGCATGCGATGCCAGGCATCGGAATACTTGCCGCCCACGCGGTGCAGGTCGGGTCCGGTGCGCTTCGAACCCCACAGGAAGGGCCGGTCGTAAACGAACTCGCCGGGCTCCGAATTCCTGCCGTAACGCTCCACCTCGGCGAGCAAGGGCCGGATCTGCTGCGAATGACAGGTGCTGCAGCCCTCGCGGATATAGAGGTCGCGGCCTTCGAGTTCCAGCGCGGTGTATGGCCGCGCCGCTGCCGTGGGTGTCTGCAGGGATTCCTGCACTACGCTCGGCAACACCTGTACCAGCCCGCCGATCGCCGATACGAACAGGATGCCGAAGATCAGGAGCCCCGCGTTCTTTTCCAGTTTGTGATGGAGATCGGCGGCGCTCATGTCCCGCCCTCGTCGGCCACCGGCGGCCTTGCGACGGCGAGCGGCCTACCGCGCAGTGTCATGTACAGGTTCCACGCGAGCAGCACGGCGCCGGCGAGAAATACCAGCCCGCCGGCGAACCGCAACAGATAATAGGGCGGCATGCTCGCCATGATGTCCTTGAAGCTGAACCTGAGCTCACCGATTTCGTCGAGCGTGAGCCACAGGAGTCCCTGCGAAACGCCGGCGGCCCACATTGAGAGGATGTAGAGCATGGTGCCTGCGAGTGCCATCCAGAAATGCACGTTCGCCAGGCGCCGGCTGTAGAGCTCGCCGCCGACCAGCCGCGGCACCAGGTAATAGAAGGTCCCGAAGGTGATCAGAGCGTTCCAGCCCAGGGCGCCGGAATGCACGTGGCCGACGGTCCAGTCGGTGAAGTGACTGACGACGTTGACGCTCTTGATGGCCAGCATCGAGCCTTCGAAGGTCGCGAGTCCGTAGAACGCGAGCGCCAGCACGATGAACTTCATGGCCGGATCCGAGCGCACTTTCTCCGCCGCGCCGCTCACCGTCATGATGCCGTTGATCATCGTCGCCCAGGATGGCGCCAGCAGGATCACGCTCATCAACATGCCGAGCGTCTGCACCCATTCGGGAATGGCGTTGTAGTGCAGGTGATGCGGCCCGGCCCAGATGTAACTGTAGGTGAACGCCCAGAAGGCGACGATCGACAGCTTGTAGCTCCAGATCGGCCGGTCCGCTTGCTTCGGCAAAAAGTAATACAGCATGCCGAGAAAGCCGCCGGTCAACAGGAAGCCGACCGCGTTATGGCCGTACCACCACTGCACGATGGCATCCTGCGCGCCGGCGAACACTGAATAGGATCGCGTCAGCGTTACCGGCAACGCCAGGCTGTTCACGATGTGCAGCATCGCGATCACGATGATCAGCCCGCCGTAGAACCAGTTCGACACGTAGATGAGCGGGACCCGGCGCCTGGCGACGGTGCCGAAAAACACGAGCGCGAAGCATACCCAGACGACGGCTATCGCCACGTCGATCGGCCATTCGAGTTCGGCGTACTCCTTGCTGGTGTTGTAGCCCGCGAGCAGGCTCAAGCCGCCGGCGAGCACAACGAACTGCCAGGCGATCGCGCAGAACCACGCCAGCCGCGGTGCAAAGAGCGGTACATGGCAGGTGCGCTGCACGCTGTAGAACGCCGTGCCCATCAGGGCGGAGACGCCGAAACCGAAGATCACCGCGTTGGTGTGCAGCGGCCTGAGCCGGCCGAAGGACAGCCATTGCTGCCCGAAGTCGAGGCCCGGCCAGACCAGTTCCGCCGCGACGTATACGCCGGCGCTCATGCCGGCGAGCGACCAGACGATCGCCATCACGACGAGAAACAGGACGGACCTGTCGTGGTAGCGCTCGTTCGCCGGTCCGCTGCCGCTCATGCCCAGATGGCCGGACCGATCCCGCGCTGCCACAGAACCACGGTCAGCCCGAGCATGCTGACAAAACCCACCATCAGCCAGGCGATGATCGACGACGCCATCAGCATGCCGTGCGGTGCGTCGACGCGTAATGCGATCGGCAGGCCGCGAAACAGGAGGTAAGCACTCCACAACAGCGCCAGTACCAGCACGATCACGTTCACATACACATCCGGATACAGGTGCACGAAGCTCGCGAATGCGAGCGGCGCGCCGACCAGGCTCACCAGCGCGAAATGAATTCCCAGTGAACTGCGGGCGCCGTAGGTCGACGCCATCCAGCGCGACACGAACGCCGTGCTGACGTATCCGGCGATCAGGATGAAGAAATATGCAGCGCTGATGGCCTTCAGTTCGTAATCCGGCAAATGCAGCGGATTCTGCGCGCCCAGCCGCCAGCCGAACCAGCGGCCGCCCAGGTAGGCGAAGACCGGTGGCAGAGCGGCGAGCCACACGATGGATTTCCAGAACACGTCGACCGGGTCCGGCCGGAAGGTGCCCAGTTTCTCGAAAGTCGGGCCAGGATGGAGCAGGAGTTGCACCAGGAAAAACGCGTCCACCTTGCCTGTCCTGATCGGCGGGACAGGTTCGTAGTTATTGTTATCGTCCATCCACCGACGCTCGCAAGTCCGGGCCAGCGCGTTGAATCTTACCTCCGTCCGGTGGCGAAATCGACGCGCGGAGGTAAAACCGACGAGGCAGCTATTTGCCTTTCAGTTTTTGCGCGGCGCGATAGCGCGCCTCCGCCTCGGCAAGTTCCGCCTGGGCGCGCTTCAGGTCCGTTTCGCCGGAGACGCCTTTCAGCGCTTCCTCGGCCTGGTGCTTGGCGGACAGCGCCGCGGCCTCGTCGAGCTGGTCACCGCGCAGCGCCGTGTCCGCCAGCACCGTGACGAGATGCGGCTGCACCTCGAGCATGCCGCCCGTGATGTAGAAGCCGATTTCCTTGCCGTCGGTGGTCTCGATGCGGATCTCGCCGGGCCGCAGTGCCGACAGCAGCGGCGCGTGGCGCGGTGCGATACCCACATCGCCCATCTTGGCCGGCGCATAGACCATGCGGGCCTCGCCGGAGTGAATTGCGCCTTCGGCGGATACGATGTCGACGCGGATGGTTGCCATGGTTCAGTTCGTCTCTGTCTCTGTTTCTGTCTCTGTCGCGCCCGTGGGACGCTCCAACCGGCGGTCCTACATGAATTTCTTCGCGTTCTCTACCGCTTCCTCGATCGTGCCGACCATGTAGAAAGCCTGCTCCGGGATATGGTCGTAGTCGCCGTTCACGATGCCGCTGAAGCCGCGAATCGTCTCCGCCAGCGACACGTACTTGCCCGGTGAGTTCGTGAACACCTCCGCGACGAAGAAAGGCTGCGACAGGAAGCGCTGGATCTTGCGTGCGCGGGTGACCTGCAGCTTGTCGTCTTCCGACAGCTCGTCCATGCCGAGAATTGCGATGATGTCCTGCAGCTCCTTGTAGCGCTGCAACACCGCCTGCACGCCGCGCGCGCAGTCGTAGTGTTCCTGGCCGATGATGTTCGGATCGAGGAGTCGCGAGGTGGAGTCGAGCGGATCCACAGCTGGATAGATGCCGAGCTCCGCGATCTTGCGCGACAATACGAGCGTCGCGTCCAGGTGTGCGAAGGTCGTTGCCGGCGACGGATCGGTCAGGTCGTCGGCCGGTACGTATACGGCCTGGAAGGACGAGATGGAGCCGGTCTTCGTCGACGCGATGCGCTCCTGCAGCACGCCCATTTCCTCGGCTAGCGTCGGCTGGTAACCCACCGCGGACGGCATGCGGCCGAGCAGTGCGGAAACTTCCGTGCCGGCGAGCGTGTAGCGGTAGATGTTGTCGATGAACATGAGAACGTCGCGGCCTTCGTCCCGGAAGGCCTCGGCCATGGTCAGTCCGGTGAGCGCCACGCGCAGGCGGTTGCCCGGCGGTTCGTTCATCTGGCCATACACCAGCGAAACTTTGTCGAGTACGCCCGACTCCTTCATTTCGTGGTAGAAGTCGTTGCCCTCGCGGGTGCGCTCGCCCACGCCGGCAAACACCGAGTAACCGGAGTGCTCGTGCGCGATATTGCGGATGAGCTCCATGAGCGTCACCGTCTTGCCCACGCCGGCGCCGCCGAAGAGGCCGACCTTGCCGCCCTTGGCGATCGGCATGATGAGGTCGATGACCTTGATGCCCGTCTCGAGAACTTCCGTCGCCGGAGCCTGTTCCTCGTAGGACGGCGGCTTGCGATGGATCGGCATCGACTGTTCGGCGCCGATCGGGCCTGCGTTGTCGATCGGCTTGCCGAGCACGTCCATGATGCGGCCGAGCGTCTTCTCGCCGACGGGCACGAGGATCGGGCTGCCGGTATCCGTCACCTTCATTCCGCGCTTCAGGCCTTCCGAGGACCCCATCGCGATCGTCCGCACGACGCCGTCGCCGAGCTGCTGTTGCACCTCGAGGGTGACGTCCGCGTCGTCGATGACGAGCGCGTCGTAAATGTTCGGGATCTGGCCGGCCGGGAATACTACGTCCACGACGGCGCCGATTACCTGCACAGTTTTTCCGGTGCTCATACTTTGGGATCCTGTCAATCATTGGGCGGCATTGCCGCCGAACAAGAGGGTCAGAGTACATTTCCCAAAAATCGGGAAATGTACTCTGACCCCCCTCTAGCCGGAGACCGCGGCGGCGCCGCCGACAATTTCCGAAATCTCCTGCGTGATCGCCGCCTGCCGCGCTTTGTTGTAGTCGAGTTGCAGATTCTCTATGATTTCGCCTGCGTTGTCCGTCGCCGACTTCATCGCCACCATTTTCGCCGCCATCTCGCAGGCGAAATTCTCGACCGCGCCGCGATAGACCTGCGACTCGATGTAGCGCATCAGCACGTCATCCAGCAACTCGCCCGCATCGGGCTCGTAGATGTAGTCCCAGTGGTCTTGCAACGCCTCGTCGCCGAGTTCGATGGCGCTGATCGGCAACAGCGACTCGACGACCGGCTGCTGACTCATCGCGCTATAGAACACGTTGTGCACGAGGAACAGGCGATCGATCTTGCCTTCCTCGTAGGCGTCCAGCATGACTTTGATCGAGCCCAGCAGGTCGTTGACCGCCGGCCGGTCGCCGAGATGGGTAGCGGTGCCGAGCACGTTGCCGCCGAGGCGCCGGAAGAACTGCACCGATTTCGCCCCGACCAAAGCCAGGTCCACGCCGACGTTCTGCTGCTGCCATTTCGCTATCTCGCCGATGACCCGCTTGAACATGTTGATGTTCAGGCCTCCGCACAGCCCGCGGTCTGTCGAGATGATAATGAGTCCGACGCGCTTGAGCTCGCGCTCCGTCATGTACGGGTGCCTGTAGTCCGGGTTGGCATGCGCCAGGTGGCCGATCACCCGGCGGATGCGTTCGGCATAGGGACGCGAAGCTTCCATCTGCCTCTGTGCCTTGCGGATCTTGCTCGCTGCGACCTTTTCCATCGCGCTCGTGATCTTCTGCATGTTCTTCACAGAAGCGATCTTCGAGCGAATTTCCTTCTCACCTGCCATTTTAGTACTCGTTGCTGTACGGTTTCGGCATAGCCAAATCGTGTAGCGAGAACCTATCGAGATCCTCTGGTCTGCGCACCACGGGATCAATAAGCGCCTTTCTTCACGAACTCTTCGATAATTCCCTTCAACTTCGCGGCGACGTCGTCGCTCCAGGCTCCCGATTTGTTGAGCTCCGCCGCGAAGTCGCCGTAGTTCGCCTTTGCGTAGTCGTGCAGCGCCACCTCGAACGTGCCTATCTTTTCGACCGGAATCGGGTCGAGGAAACCCTCGTTCGCGGCGAAAAGCGACAGCGCCATCGCGGCCACTGACAAGGGCGTGTATTGCTTCTGTTTCATGAGCTCGGTAACGCGTTTGCCGCGCTCGAGCTGGGCGCGGGTTGCGGCGTCGAGGTCCGATGCGAACTGCGCAAAGGCCGCCAGCTCGCGGTACTGGGCGAGCGCGAGGCGCACACCGCCGCCGAGCTTCTTGATGATCTTCGTCTGCGCGGCACCGCCGACTCGCGACACCGACAGCCCGGCGTTGATGGCCGGGCGGACACCCGCGTTGAACAGGTCCGTCTCGAGGAAGATCTGGCCATCGGTGATCGAAATCACGTTCGTCGGCACGAACGCCGATACGTCGCCGGCCTGGGTCTCGATGATCGGCAGTGCGGTCAGCGAACCGGTCTTGCCTTTCACCTCGCCGTTGGTCACCCGCTCCACGTACTGCGCATTCACCCGTGCGGCGCGTTCCAGCAGGCGGGAGTGCAGGTAGAAGACGTCGCCCGGATAGGCTTCGCGGCCCGGTGGGCGGCGCAGCAAGAGCGACACCTGGCGGTACGCCCAGGCCTGCTTCGTCAGGTCGTCATAGATGATGAGCGCGTCCTGGCCGCGGTCCATGAAATACTCGCCCATCGTCGCGCCGGAGTACGGGGCGATGTACTGCATGGCGGGGCTTTCGGCGGCTGCGGCCGCGACGACGATGGTGTGTTCCATCGCGCCTTCTTCCTCGAGCTTGCGAACGACGCCGGCGATCGACGAGGACTTCTGCCCGATTGCTACGTAGATGCATTTGATGCCGGTGCCGCGCTGGTTGATGATCGTGTCGACCGCGACCGCCGTCTTGCCGGTCTGGCGGTCGCCGATGATCAGCTCGCGCTGCCCGCGGCCGATCGGCACCATCGAGTCGATGGCCTTCAGGCCCGTCTGCACCGGCTGGCTCACGGACTGGCGGTCGATGACGCCCGGCGCGACGCGCTCGATCGGCGCGCGGGCCGCGGCTTTGATCGGACCTTTGCCGTCGATCGGATTGCCGAGTGCATCGACGACCCGGCCGAGCAGGCCTTCGCCGGTCGGCACTTCGAGAATGCGGCTCGTCGTCTTGATCGTGTCGCCTTCGGTGATGTGCTTGTAGTCACCGAGCACGACCGCGCCTACCGAATCCTGTTCCAGGTTCAGCGCGAGGCCGAAGGTATTGCCCGGGAATTCCAGCATTTCGCCGTAACGGGCGTCGGCCAGGCCGTGGATGCGGACGATGCCGTCGGTCACGGCGATTACGGTGCCGACGTCGCGCGCTTCTGCAGCCGCTTCGAAGTTCTCGATGCGTTCCTTGATCAGCGTGCTGATTTCAGAAGCCTTGAGTGCCATGGTGCTTTCCTCTTAGTTAATCAGCGCGTTCGCGAGGCTTTCGAGCCTCGCACGCAGCGATCCGTCAATGACGACATCGCCGGCGCGGATCACAGCGCCGCCGATGAGGGTTTCGTCGATCTCGGTCGTGAGCTCGACCTTGCGGCTGAAGCGCTTCTCTAGCGCCGCGACGTACTGTTGCTTGTCCCTGTCCGACAACGGCGCGGCGGACTTCACCGTCACGTCTATCGTGTTCTCCACCGCGTCCTTCAGCGCTTCGAAATGCCGGGCGATTTCCGGCAGTACGTCGGCCCGGTCGTACTCGAGCAGCAGCTTCAGGAAGTTCGTGCCCTTCGCGTTGCCGCCCGCGAACACCGTTGCGCCGGCCTTGTCGAACAGGCCCGAAAGAAAATTGAGCTGCTTCGCCTCGCCGAGGGTCGGGTTGCCCAGGTATTCGGCAAGCGTGTCGCCTTCGAACAGCGCGCCCGCGGCCTGCAGGCTCGCCGACCATTCTGCGAGCGCGTCCGTCGCGCGCGCGACGTCGAACGCCGCCTGTGCATAGGGCCGTGCGATGGTGTTGTTGTCGGCCATGGACGCCTACAACTCCTGCGCCAGCTGGCCCAGGATGTCCTCGTGCGTTTTCGGGTCGATCTCGCGCTTCAGGATTTTCTCTGCGCCGGCTAGCGCCACGGCGGACACCTGGCCGCGCAGTTGCTCGCGTGCCCGGTTCGCCTCGGCCTGGATTTCGACTTCCGCCGCCGCGAGCTGGCGCTCGCGCTCCTTCTGGCCGCCGGCCTTGCCGTCGGCCACGATCTCGTTCGCCCGGGCGTTCGCCTTGTCGATGATCGTCGTAGCCTGGCGACGCGCGTCCGCGACTATCTCCTCGGCTTCGGCACCGGCCTGCTTGAGCTTCTCCTCGCCGCGATCGGCGGCCGCCAGGCCGTGCTCGATCTGTTTCTGCCGTGCCTCGATGGCGTTGAGGATCGGCGGCCAGATGAACTTCATGCAAAACCAGACGAAGACGATCATCGCGATCGTCTGGCCTATGAGGGTTAGATTAATGTCCACGCTACTTACCTGACCTTGTTGTCGCGCCCATGGGGCGCTCCTGCAGTCTCAAACCCGCCCATGGGGCGCACCTACAATCTCAAATCCGCCCATGGGGCGCACCTCTCAATCGCGCCCGTGGGGGCGCTCTTGCGTCCTCGACCGCGCGTGTGGGCGCTCCAACGGATCAGCTGCCGACAGCCTGCTGCAGCTGTCCGATGAACGGGTTCGCGAAAGCGAAGAACAGCGCGATACCGACACCGATCATGGCCACGGCATCGAGCAGCGCGACGACGATGAACATCTTCGTCTGCAGCATCGGTGCCAGTTCCGGCTGGCGTGCCGCGCCTTCGAGGAAGCGGCCGCCCAGCAGTCCCATGCCGATGCCGACGCCGAGCGCGCCGAGACCGATCAAGAGAGCGACGGCGATCGCCGTGAGGCCAATTACAGTTTCCATCAGTTTCTCCTAGAGAGGGTCTTGTCCAATATATTGAAAATTAACCAAATTTCCGTCAATGCGTTTCCGATGCCAGGCTCAAATAAACTATGGTCAGCATCATGAAAATAAATGCCTGCAAGGTCACAATCAGGACGTGGAATACGGCCCACCCGAAGTGCAGCGGCAGCTGCCACAGGCCGAGGATCGCGATCAGGATGAAGATGAGTTCGCCGGCGAACATGTTGCCGAACAGCCGCAGGCTGAGGGAAACCGGCTTCGCGAGCAGCGACACCGATTCCAGGACGAAGTTGAAGGCAATGATCAGCGGCGCCGCGACGATGCCCGGCCATTTGAACGACGGCTCGATCGGGTGCAGCGTGAGGTCCTTGATGAGCCCCAGCGGACCTTTGGACTTGGTCGTATAAAAGAGTATCAGGAAGAAGACCGCGATCGACATGCCGAAGGTAATGTTCACATCGGTCGACGGCACGACCTTCATGTAGGGAATGTCGAACACGTTGGACGCGATCAAGGGGATCCAGTCCACCGGAACCAGGTCCATCAGGTTCATGAAGAACACCCAGACGAAGATCGTGAGGCCGAGCGGCGCGATCAGGCGGCTGGTGCCGTGGAACGTATCCTTGACGGCGCCGTTGACGAACTCGACCAATATCTCCACGGCGGCTTGCCAGCGGGTGGGCTTTTCCGTAGACGCCTTCTTCGCCACACGGCGGAACAGAAACGCAAACAGCAGGCCCAGGAAAATCGACCAGCCCATCGTATCGACGTTAATCGCAATAGAATTGCCGGCGCAATGATTCCATACCCATTCGCCGGACTCGGACTTGCAGACTTGCAGGTTCTGCAGATGATGGGCGATGTATTCGCTGGACGTCTGCGCGCCGTCGTGTCCGCTCTCACTCGCCATTCCGCTCTACCCTGTCCTCAGTCCCGTGTCGTTCGTGCCGCGGCAGCAAGCCCGCGAAGGGCGCCAGGGCGGTCACGATGAAAGTTACAAATAACGGCGCAGCCGCAAGCGGTCGCACCGTGACGAAAACGATGCCGAACAGGAGCACCGTCAGCGCCAGTTTTCCCAGCTCTCCGATGTAAGCTGCGCGCACCAGGGACTTTGCCCCGGGATCCCTGCGCGGTACGCCGAGCCTCAATGCCAGGAACGCGTTCGGCACGGCCGAGATCAGGCAGCCCAGCAGGGCCGAGTAACCCGCCACATTTCCGAAATAGAACCAGAGCACCGCGGCCAGGGCTGCTCCAAGCCCGAACTGTGCCGCAAGCACCTTTAGCATCCGCTTGCCTCTGGCATCAAAAACGCCACCTCCACCGGAAATTCCGGCGGCTGGTGGCGCTTCGATGGCGGTGCGTCGTTGCTGTTATCCAGGCGAGCTCGCGTGCAGCGTGCGCATTATAGTGGCCCCCACCGGGCAAGGCAACACGAATCCGGGCGTTGTCCCGTCGGGAAAATGGCTGTTTTCCCCGGAAAAAACGCATGTTTTGCCTCCGCCCGGCGCGCGCCGACGAGGCCGCTTGCTTCAGCCCGGCGCCCGGCCCGCTACTTGATGTGCTTCAGGATTCCGTCGAGTTCGTCGAGGCTGTTGTAGCTGATAACCAGCCTGCCGTAGCCCTTGGCCGAGTGCTCAAGGCGTACTTTCGCGCCTAGCTTTTCGGACACGTCCGTCTCCAGCCGGCGGATGTCGGCGTCGCCGCTCGCCGCCGTGGGCTGCGCTGTCGCAGCGCGTTTCGGGTCGAGCACGGACTTCACGAGACGCTCGGTAGCACGCACCGACAGGTCTTTCTTCACCACCAGCCGCGCCAGGTCGTACTGCTGCACCGGGTCGCTGATGGAAAGCAGCGCCCGGGCATGGCCCATGTCGAGCTGACGTTGTTCGAGCAAGGGTTTCACGCGGGCGGACAGCTCCTGCAGTCGGAGCAGGTTGCTGACCGCGGCACGCGAACGGCCCACCGCGTCGGCGGCTTCCTGGTGGGTAAGGCCGAACTCGCGGATCAGCCGATCCAGCGCGCGTGATTCCTCGAGCGGATTCAGGTCCTCGCGCTGGATGTTCTCGATGAGGGCCATCGCGATGGCGTCCTCGTCCGACGCCTCGCGAACGACAGCGGGGATGTTCTCGAGGCCCGCCAGTTGTGCCGCGCGCCAGCGCCGCTCGCCGGCGATGATCTCGTAGCGCCGTGCCGCGCCTTCGCCGCCGACCGGTCGCACGACGATCGGCTGCACGACGCCCTGCGAGCGTATCGAGTTCGCCAGCTCCTCGAGCGATTCCTGGCGCATGTCGACCCGCGGCTGGAATTCGCCGCGCTGCAACAGGTCGACCGGCAGGTGCCTCAATCCCTCGTCGCGGGGCGGCGCGGCGAACGACGAGGTCTCCGTCCCGACCGGATGCGAGAGCAGGGCGTCGAGGCCGCGCCCTAAGCGTTTCTTCTTAATGTTCATCGGGTCAATCACCCCATATTCTCGTTCATACCGCCTCGGCCATGCGCGCATCCTCGCGGCGAAGGATCTCGCCGGCAAGCGCCAGGTAGGCGATGGCGCCGCTGGAAGACCGGTCATGAAACAGCGCCGGGCGCCCGAAGCTCGGCGCCTCGGCGAGCCGGATGTTGCGCGGGATCACCGTGCGAAAAACTTTCTGGTCGAAATGCTCGACGAGCTGCAGGGAGACCTCGTTCGACAGGTTCACCCGGGGGTCGAACATCGTGCGCAGGATGCCGAAGACCTCGACGCCGGGATTCACGGACCTGCGCACCTGCTCGACGGTGTTCAGCAAGGCGGTCAGGCCTTCGAGTGCGTAGTACTCGCACTGCATCGGGATCAGCACGCCGTCCGCGGCCGTCAGCGCATTCACGGTGAGCATGTTGATCGACGGCGGGCAATCGATGAGGATGAAGTCGTACATCCCGATCACCGGGACGAGGGCGTGCCTCAACTTCATCTCGCGGCCGATCTCCTGGAGCAGTTTCACTTCGGCCAGGGTCAGGTCGTCGTTGCCGGGCAGTACCGCGTAACCACCCTCCGGCGCGGAGACGATGGTGTCGGCGGCCGACGCGTCCCCGAGCAGCACATCGCAGCTGGAAAACTCGACTTCGCGCTTGTCGATGCCGCAGCCCATCGTCGCGTTGCCCTGCGGGTCCATGTCCACGAGCAGCACCCGCCGGTGCGTCGCCGCGAGCGACGCGGCGAGATTGACGGCAGTCGTGGTCTTGCCGACCCCGCCCTTCTGGTTCGCAATCGCGATGATTCGTGTCATTTTATCGTTCCGTCGCAGCTGCTGCGTTCAGCGACTTGTCCGCCGCATCACGACGGCGTGCCGCGACCCGGCATCGAGGCCGGGCACGTCGAGTTCGACGACGTCATAGCCCCATTCGGGTGGCAGCCCATCGAGTTCTTCGGCCGGATGGCGCCCCTTGAGCGCCACGAACACCCCGTCCTCTCCCACGTGGTGACCGGCTATCTCCAGGAGCCCCGGCACGCTGGCCACGGCCCGGGCGATCACGGTATCAAAGCGGTGCCCGGGTGCATAGTCCTCGGCCCGCGCATGGACCGCTTTGACGTTTGCCAGGCCGAGCAGGCCCGCGGCGTGCTGCACGAACTGGATCTTCCGGCCGTGACTGTCGAGCAGATGGAACTCGCGGTCGGGCTCGGCGATGGCGAGCGGCAGTCCCGGGAAGCCGGCCCCGGTGCCGACGTCCAAAATTGCCACGCCATGCAGGAGGTCGCGGGCGACCAGGCTGTCGAGTAGGTGCCCGGCGATCATCTCCGCCGGGTCTCGAATCGAGGTCAGGTTGATCCTGCGGTTCCAGCGCACGAGTTCGGTGAGCAATGCCGCGAAGCGCCCGGCCTCGGCCGCCGCGATGGAACTATCGAGGCCGGCGATTGCCTCGCGGATGGCATCGACGTTCATGCGCGCGACTACAGGACCCGAATTATGGTGACAGTTACCTTAACTCAGTAATTAGGGTAACTGTCACCCTAACTCAGAAGGCTTCGCCGACGGAGACGTGCACCGCATCACTGTCTTTCGACCACGCAAAGTCGACTCTCAGGTTCACGCGTTTTGCGGGCAGCACCATGAAGCGCAGACCGACGCCGAAACTCGGGATCGTGTCGTCCTCGACGCGTTCGTCGAACGCACGTGCGGTGAAACCCGCGCCGGCGAATCCCACGGCACCCCAGCGCGGTGAGAATTGCCAGCGCAGTTCCGCCTGTCCCGAGCCGGATACCTTGCCGAGGTAGTCGGTCGCCGAAAAGCCGCGCAAACGTATCGTGCAGGCGTCCCAGAGCGGCACTCGGCCCGAGCGGTCACAGCCCTGAACCTCCCAGGCGAAGACCAGTCCGTCACGGACCTCGTGGTATGCGCGGTAAGTCGCCGAATAGTTCTGGTAGGTCGAATCGCTGCCGATCGCGTCATAGTTCAGTAGTGCGTCCAGCATGAAATAGCGGCCCGCGTAACTGTTGATCGGCATGTCGCGGCTGTCGTATTCGGCGAGCACGCCGACGCCGACCGCATTCACGCTGGCATCGACGTCGAAGCCGTCCGATTCCTGCGCGTCACCGAATGTCTGGTCGGCGTCGATCGCCCGGACCTGCATGCCCCCGTACCAGTTACCGGCGAACTTCCGCGCCAGCTTCGCAAACACGAACGCGCCCTCGATCAGCCAGTCCGACTCGGAATCCGTGCCGTCGCCGGTCGGAAGGGTCAGGTTCAGGTCCGCGACGCCCGCCGCGCCCGTGAAGCGCCAGCGATTCCTGCTCCAGTAGTTCTGTTGTCCCAGGACGAGGGCCCGGCTGTTATTGTTCGTATACAGTCCGGCGGCGGCCGTCACCGATGCCGGTTGTACGGCAGCCTGCTCCGCAGTCTGCCCATAGAACCAGGCCGCCCCCGCGACGAGCCCGGTTCCCAGGGTGGGATTGGAAATCGGGATCGGGACGACGACCAGGTTACCGCGCTGCAGCTTGAGCTCGGTGTCGTCGTCGCGGATGTCCGGCGCCACCGGCGGGCGGGTATCCACCGACGACGATTCGTCCGCCTCCTCCGCGGAGCCCGGCTGCCAGAGCAGCAGAATCCATGCAACTGTCAACAGTCCCTTCGTGCTTGCCATACGAATCCGCCGGTTGCATCCGGCGACTTTCCGGAGCCCTTGTAGTAACACATATTGTCTGCCAGCATCTGCAGTGTAACAACGGCCCCGGAAGATTAAAGTGTGCGTGTCGCGGACCCGCGCGTCGGCAACATCTTCGACAGGTGAATGGAAAATGAAAATTTTGCTTGCGTGCGGTGTTCTTGCCGCCGTGTCGGCCGCCGCTCTCGCACAGGAACCGGCGAAGAGCCTTTCCGCCACGCTCGACGTTTACGCGTTTCCCGCCGAAGGGCAGGAACCGGCCCAGCAATCGAAGGACGAGGCCGCGTGTTATGAGTGGGCCGTCACCAACACTGGGAGCGATCCGTTCGAAGTCGCCAAGCAGGAGCAGGCAGATGAAGCGCAGAGCGAGGCCGAAAAGGCCGCTGCCAGCGAGACAGGCAAAGGCGCCGGTGCTCGCGGTGCGGTTCGCGGCGCAGCAGCCGGCGCATTAGTCGGCGAAATCGCAAGCGACGATGCCAGCGAAGGCGCGGCCTGGGGCGCGGCGGCGGGCGCGATTCACGGCCGGCGGTCCGGGCGACAAGCCAATGCCGAGGCTCAGCAGAGCGCGGCGGAGCATGCAGACGATCGTGCCGCGGTGACGGCCGAGCAGTTGGATAACTTCAAGAAAGCGTTCAGCGCTTGTCTCGAGGCGAAAGAGTATCTCGTCAAGTATTGATGCTTGTTCGATCGTTGCCCGTCATGAAACTAGCACTTTCGGCCGCCCCGCAGGAGATACAGATGCATAGTCCGGTAACCGCCTCGGATCCGATTCCGGTTGTGGCGAGTATCGCAGCTGTAACTACGCTTCTACTGGCCTGCGCGTCGCCAGTATTGGCGGAGGAGCCACCCACCTTCAGCGTAAGCCTGGGTGCGTTCTTCACGGACCAGGAAAGCGACACCCGAATCGATGCAGAATCCGGCGACACGGGTACCGCCATCAACCTCGAGGATGACCTGGATTTCGACAGTTCCGACACCGTGTTCCGTCTCGACGCCTACTGGCGCTTTGCCGCGCACCATCGCATCGACGTCAGCGCCTTCGACCTGTCGCGCCAAGGCACGAAAGTCATTGATCGCGACCTCACGATCGGCGATACGACGTTCGAGATCAATTCCGAGGTCGAGGGCAACCTGGACCTCAACATCTATAAGGCCGCGTACACCTGGCAGTTCCTGACCGACGAGAGCGATTTTCTGGGCCTCACCGCAGGCTTGTATGTTGCAGACATAGGTACTTCTTTTTCCGGCTCCGGCTCGCTCGGGCTCAGCGTCGAGTCGAACAGCATCACCGCGCCCTTGCCGGTCATCGGGCTTCGAGGCGAATACCATTTATCAGAGCGCTGGCTCCTGCGCGGCAGCGCCGAGATCTTTTTTTATGAAAACAACGAGGTCGAAGGCTCGTTGTATGACCTGTTCGCCGGCATCGACTACGGATTCAACGACACCTTCGCCTTGGGCCTCGGCATCAACAGCGTCCGGCTGGACGTCGGATTCGACGGTAGCAGATTCCAGGGCGATGTCGACTGGACCTATACCGGAGCGATGCTGTACCTGAAGCTTGACTTCTGAAAACCTATCGCCGTCGCCTTTCGTACCGCGCGAGAACCGGAATTGTATGATGAACCGTTCGTACTGCATGCTGCTCGCTGTTCTGCTCGGCCCAGGCGCTTCTGCGGATGACATTCGGGGTGCCGACCATCTCCTGTGCAGTACCTTGCAAGCATCAATCTGCATACCCGATGACGGCTGCACGACCGTGCCACCGGCCGAATTGAATATTCCCCGGTTCATCGAAGTCGACGTCAAGGCCCGGACGCTGTCGACGACGGCGGCCAGCGGAGAGAACCGGCAGACCAGGGTCACGTCGGTTGAGAGCCCGGATGGACAGCTCGTCCTGCAGGGTTACGACAACGGGCGTGCCTTCAGCTTGCTCATCCCGGAGCTCAGCGGCATGGCGTCGTTCGCGTCCGTCGGGGACGAGCGTAGCGTCGTCGTCTTTGCGGCCTGCACACCAATCACCGGGCGCTGAGGCGCGGATTTGCGAATCCGGCAGAAGTGGTGACAGTTATCTGTTTCAAACAATTAAGGTAACTGTCACCATTTTCTGACTCGCTATTCTTCGACCAGGTCGTCGACGGCCGCCTTGCAGGTGTCGCTGAGCTCGTCGTCGTGCTCGTTGAGACAGGCGAGCACCCGTCCTTCGCCTAACTCGACGTTGCCGCAGAACTTGTTGAGCTCCGGGCCGCAGGCTTCGGCCGTGGTGACGACGCGATCGGTCACGTCGGCCAGAATCATGGCGGCATCCACCAGCGCGCCCTGGCACTTGTCGGAGATCTTGTCCTGGTGCGCCGCGACGCAATACAACATGCGGCCCTCGCCCGGTGTCACCTGGTTGCAGTACTTGTCGAGGTCCGCCTGGCAGGACTCGACGACGTAGTCGAGCAGGGGGGTCTCCGACGCGTCGGTGGCTTCCTGCGCGCCGGCAGCGCCTCCGAGCGCAAGCAGTACCGGTGCCCAAAGCATTCTTGTTTTCATTAGCAGATTCTCCTTATTTATTTATGTTGTTGTAGTTGATGTTGTTCAAGGTTACAGGCGGGAAACAGATCGCTCTCGTCGTGACTATACCGGGCCGGCTGTCCGAAGTCCCTTCCCGGACTTTTCCCTATTGGTCAATATATACCCCTATGCCAGCCGCCGAAAGAAGCGCACGACGATCTCCTCGACCAGGAGCATCACGACGAGTACGACGATCAGGGTGATCAGGCCATGCAATGCCCCCTCGAACTTCACCTTGTCGCCGAACGTGAAACTGATTGCCTCGAGGATGACGAATTTGGAACCGAACAGGATCAGCCAGGCGCTCAGGAAGCGCAGGAATTTCGCGAATCCGCCTTGCTTGGAATTGAAGTATTCCGCTACCCGGTGCTCGACCGCCAGGGTGGCTTTGAGCAGAATCTGCAGCAGGATCCCCGCGAGCAGCGAGGTCGTGAAGGTATCGACCGAGACCTTGTCCGAATACTCGTCGAACAGGTTCAGCACCGTGAGGTCGATGAGTATGGCCGTGAAATAACGCGCGAACAATCGTTGTGCAGTTGACGGCATCTCCGCCGATGCCGGGTCCAGAATGCCTTGATGCGCCATACGTTTCCTGTCCTCGCTCCGACGGGGTGCCCGTGGGCATGGTTCCGTTCTGTCGTGATCATACAGTGTCGCCCAGCGGGACCTGGCCTGCATAGGTGAATCGCATGCGCGGGTACGGGCCGGATGTATCCATACCCACCATGCCATTGCGCCGCCAAGCGCTGTGCCGGCCGGACGTTGAGTTTCTGCTGCGGTGGCAGCCCTGTATGGCCTCCTTCTGGCGATAGATCGGGTATCTAGCCCGTGACCAAGCTCAGTGCGTGGAATCCTCGTACTGCAATTTACCGGCCACGTAGGTGGCCTGCACGGCGCGGTCGTCGCCGAGCGTCATCTGGATGAACAGCGCCTCGTTGAGGTCGTCCACGAATTGCATGCGGTAGTCGATGATCGGCGTCGACTTCATGTTCAGCACGACGAGGTCGGCCTCCATGCCGGGGGCGATGCTGCCGACCTTGTCGTCGATGTACATGGCATGCGCCGTTCCCCGGGTCGCGAGGTAGTAGGCGTGCCCCGCGGTGAGCGCGTGGTTGTGCAGTTGCGCCGCCTTGTAGGCCTCGTTCAGCGTCAGCAGGATCGAGAATGACGTGCCTGCGCCGAGGTCAGTGCCGAGGCCGACGCGCACGGGCCGCTTTGCGTCCGTGGCGCGGAAGACATCCAGGTAGCCGCTGCCCAGGAAGAAATTGGACGTGGGGCAGTGGGAGATCGCCGAACCGGTCCGGTGCATGCAGGTGAGTTCGTCGTCCGTCAGGTGGATGCCGTGCCCGAACACCGCGCGCGGGCGGCACAGATTGCTGTGATCATAGACGTCGAGGTAGCCCTTCCGGTCGGGGAACAATTCCTTGACCCAGGCCACTTCGCTCCGGTTCTCCGACACGTGCGTCTGCATGTAGCAGTCCGGGAACTCGCTCCACAGTTCGCCGGCGGCGTCGAGCTGGTCGGCCGTGCTGGTGGGAGCGAAACGCGGCGTTATGGCGTACATCAGCCGGTCCCGGCCGTGCCACTTGCCGATCAATGCCTTGGATTCGTCGTAACCGCGCTGCGTGGTGTCGAGCAGGTAGTCCGGCGCATTACGGTTCATCAGGACCTTGCCCGCCGCGATCCGCAGGCCCAGCCGTTCCGCCTCCTCGAACAGCGCATCCACCGATTGCGGGAACACGGTGCAGTACACGCAACTCGTGGTGATGCCGTTCTTCAGGCATTCCGCGAGGAACACCTTCGCGACCGATGACGCGAACGCCTTGTCGGCGTACTTGCTCTCGGTCGGGAACGCATATTTGTTCAACCAGTCCATCAGCCGCTCGCCGAAAGCCGCGATCATGGGCGTCTGCGGAAAGTGCACGTGGCTGTCGAGAAACCCGGCGGAAATCAGCGAGTCGGATCCGTAATTGCAAATTTCCATGCCGGCAGGAAGCTCGCGCTTCACTTTTCCGGCGGAACCGAAGTGCGTGATTTTTCCGCCGCCGAACGCCACGATGGCGTCGGCTTCGTAGACCATCGTGTCGTCGAGGCCATCCTTGAACGGGTCGCCCCGGAAAGTCAAAGCGGGTCCCCGGATCGCGCCGGTCGGCTTGGGTATCCCGACGCTCAATGAATGGTTCCCGCATGCCGATTTCCGGATACATTCTGCCCCGGACGCTTCGAGCCGATCGTCTGATCCAGCCAGTCGAGCATTTCGGCGGCGGCGAGCAACACGTTTTCGCGTGCCCAGTAGTGATGGCCTTCGACCGGCAACTCGACGTAGCGCACGGTAGCGCCTTCGCCGATGAGTGCATGCACGAAACGCCGCGCCTGGATCGGCGGTGTGCCGGCGTTCTCGTCACCGCCGCCATGAATCAGGAGGATGGGCTTCGTCACCTGGTCGGCATGGAAAAACGGCGAGATATCGGCGTACAGTTCGCCGGCCTCCCAGAAGGATCGCTTTTCGTGCTGGAAGCCGAATGGCGTGAGCGTGCGATTGTACGCTCCGCTCATGCAGATCGCCGTGGCGAACAGATCGGAATGGATCAGCAGGTTGGCTGACGAGAAGGATCCGTAGCTGCGCCCGCCGACGGCGATTCGGTCCCGATCGGTCACGCCCAGTTCAACGAGATTGTTCACCGCCGCTTCGAGACTCGCGACCAGCTGCGGCAGGTAGGTGTCGTTGACGGTGCTCCCCTCGTACATGATCGGCACCGTCGGGTTCATGAGTACGGCGTAGCCCGCGACCACCGCGGCGAGCGGCGATGGGCCCTTCACCTGGTGAAAGCGAAAAGCCCGCAGGTCGAGCTGCTCCGCCTGCTCGCGGTCGTTGAACTCGTAGGGATAGATCCAGACCAGCGTCGGCAGCGGCTCGCCTTTGCGGTAGCCCGCGGGCAGGTACAAGGTGCCCGACAAGGCCAGGCCGTCGGCACGCTTGTAGTTCAGCACCTTTCGCGTCACGCCGGCGAGCTGCGGATACGGGTCGGTTTGCCCGGTCAGCGCCGTTGCCTGCGTTGCCGTACGCAGAAACGGCCGGGGCGCCTCGGTTTCCGTTTCACGTATGGTGACGAAGGTCAGGTCACGCGTATCCAGCACGCCGAGAACGCGTTCGAACACACCCGGCTCCGCTTCGTACAGGCGCCGGACTTGGCCGCTGCCGAGGTCGAACGCGTCGAGGAACGGCCGCGGCCCGCCGTCGCCCTGCCCGTCGCCCGCGAGATAGATGACATTGCCGACTTCGAGCACCGGACCGTCGGTACCGTCTACGGTAAGCGCGTGCCCGGGACTCTCGTAAAGGTTCTCGGTCTCCCCGCTCCAGATCTTCCGCATTTTCCCATTGACGGCTGCGTATACGGTCATGCCGCGACCGTCGTCGGTCGACACGCTGTAGAAGGGTGTGCCCGCGCTCGTCCAGCCGAATTGCTTGATGGCGACCGAGCTCCGCACGACCTCGCGCCGCGCCCCGTTGAACGGGGCATCGAGTTCCATCCAGCGATGAAGCTCATTGCCCGCTGCGTCGCGTGACGATTCGATATAGCCGATCGTGACGGGGGACCCTGCTTTCCAGGCGGCACGTCGCGGCGGTTCGCGGTCTTCGGAAACTTCATCGTGGGACTCCGAAGATTCGTTCGCGGCACGGGATTCGTACAGCCTGCGGCCTTTCTCGAGGTTCCAGACTTCGACCACGCTGGGGAATTTCCGCGCCGGCAGCAGGCGTGAGTACGGGCGTTCGACGCGGGTCACGATGGCGTAGGCGCCATCCGGAGACGCATCGAACCTCTCGATAAGTCCGTCGAGCGCTGGTATCCGGGCCACCGTGCCATCGGTGCGAACGCGCGCGAACTTGACCGCAAAGTAGTGCTCGAAGAGCGCATCGTCATAGCTGTTCTTCAGAAGATTGGGGTACGTGCGAACCGGTTCTGCATCGCCTGCGTGCGCGATGACTGCCGGCGCAGCAAATTCCGCCGGTACCGGCCCACGGCCTTCGGGTACCACCCGGCACAGAAGTGAATCAGCGGCCGCCCAACCACAGGGGTTGCCCCAGGCGGCGTTAACTTCCGTTTCCACTGCGCGTTCCTTGCCGCTTTCGATGTCGAACAGCACGAGCCGCGCCGATCCGTCGCCCAGCGCCAGCGCCGACAGCCAGCGACCGTCCGGCGAGAACTGCAGGTAATCCAGCAGTGCCCCATCCGCGGGATGCCAGACGATCGCCGGCTCCTTGCCGTCGACGGACAGGAGTTCGACGCGGGTAATGAGCGGATAAATGCCCGACGTACGCGCGCCCGGATCGAAGCGAAAGCCGGCAAGCCCGATGCGCGGGCGCATCAGGCGCCGGCTGTCGATGACGGGTTCGTAATAGACAAGTGCTACGCGCCGTGACGGGGTGTGCAGCCTGAACTCGGGCGGCCGCTCCGCCGTGAGCAACGCCGTGACTTCCGCCGAGGGCTCGCGGTACTGCGGCGCCACCTCGCCGAGTATCGCCGGCGATAACGCCAGCGATGCCAGTGCGATGATTGCCAGGCGCAGGCGACGCCGCCCCTTGCAAGGACGCATAACTGATATGGCACTGCTCTCCATCAGGCCGCGCTGAATGCTTGCCAGCACGGGGCGGCGGTGCCCCGGCGTCGTTCAGCGCGCCTTCGCCGCCAGCGGATTGCCACCGAGAGCCGCCGATATGTCCGCGATGGCCTTCTGCGCCCGTACGCTGTTGCCGGCCTCGTCGAGCCGCGGCGAAATCACCGCGATGCCGAACTTGCCCGGCGATACGGCGATGATGCCGCCACCGACGCCACTCTTGCCCGGGAGTCCGGTGCGATACAGCCATTTTCCCGAATCGTCGTAGAGTCCGGCCGTCGCCATCACCGCCAGCACCTCCGGCACATTCTCAGGCTTCATGACCTGTTTCCCGGTGACCGGATTCTTGCCGGCATTGGCGAGCGTGCCCGCCATCATCGCGAGGTCTTTCGCGTTGACGCTGACCGAGCATTGTTCGGTGTAGATGTCGGTCGCCCGCATCGGCTCGTCCTTGATATAGCCGTACGCGTACATCAAATAACCGATCGCCTGGTTGCGTTGGTTGGTATCGGACTCGGATTTGAACACCTCCTGGTTGACCGCGAGCGGCCGTCCGGCGAAGTCCGAATAGAACGACAGGATGCTCTTCCAGATTTCGTCGCGGCTGGCGCCCTTCACCATGCTGGTGGTGGCGATCGCGCCCGGGTTGACCAGCGAGTTCATCTCGGGGCCGCCCAGGGCTTTCTGCGAGAACTCGATTGACACTATGGAATTGAAGCGCATGCCGGTGGCGTCGACACCGATGGTATTCGCAATTGCATCCGGTCCCTGCTCTTCGATGACCTTCGCCAGTGTGAACACCTTCGAGATCGACTGTATCGATACCTCGGATTTGATATCTCCCGCGGTATAGACCTTGCCGTCCGCGGTCACCAGTGCAATGCCGTAAATCTTTGAGTCGACCTTCGCGAGCGCCGGGATGTAGTCGGCGTTGGCGCCTTCCTGCAGGTTCTGGTATTTCGAATGGGCCGCGTCGAGCGCCGCCTGGATGTCTTTTTCCGACTGCGCCTGTGCCGCACAAGCGTAGAAAAAGGGCGCGGCAGCCAGCAATCCAAATATTTGCATGCGAGTTTTCATGGCTGGCCTCCCCAGCTGTAATCGAAGTTGTATTTGAACGAGAACTGGATGCGCACATCGTCCGAGCTGAAGCCGTCGGAGTTGTTCTCCCGTTCTCCCCAAATCAGTTCTCCACCCCACATCAGGTTGTCGACGGCGTGGTTGAGCAGGTTGACCGACGCATACTGACCGGTGGCGTAGGCCGAAGGCGCTTGGGCGGCGCTGCTGTCGTTGTCGAGCATCGAATAGCCGATGCTGCTGGTCCAGCCCGAGGCCCAGGTGTGGTCGTAATATGCCACGATACCGAGCATCGGGATCGCTTCGCCGATGTCTGCATCGCCGGTGGCGCCGACGTCAACGGTGGCGTCGTTCATGTAGTTCTGGATGCCCTCGCCGTAGACGACCTGCAGGTGCAGCGTGTCGTCGCCGAACTTCAAGTTCGAACTCAGGTTGATGCCCCAGCCCGTGGCGTCCCCGGATCGGTCGAAAGGCACCGGGTTGGCGTCGTCCCATTCCATGTGGCGCAGGATGCCCGCTATCTGCACGTGTCCCCAGTCACGGTTCATGCGGAAGTGCGCCGACAGGTCCGGCAGCGGAAACCGTGCGGTCAGCTCGGGGATTTCCGGCGAGCCGACCAGCACCCCGGGATCGCCGCTCGCGCCCGGGCGTTCCAGCGCGATGTGAAGCTCGTTCTCGCCCTGCATCGGCATGTAGCGCAGTTGCACGTTGCGGAATAGCACCATGCCGTTCGGACCCCAGTACTCGATCGTGTTCGGGAATATGTCGCCGTCCATGAAGACAGTGTTGGTCTGGCCGGCGCCCCAGTTGCCGTATTCGCCCCAGGCATGCCGCAGGCGGAACGTGGTCTGCCCGGCGTCGGACCCCGTGCCGAACAGTTCGAACTCGAAGATCGTCTTGATCTCCTTGCCGGAGGACGTCGGCAGGAATCCCTTGACGCCGAGTCGGCTCTGCCGGACGCCGGAAAAGAAGTGGCCGTCGTCGCCGAATTCGTCCTCGAATGATGGGAGCTTGGTCGGTCGCAGCACGTCGAACCAGTCCGGGTCGCTCTGTCCGGTTTCGTAACCCATGTCGAGCATGGCGAAGCCGTACAGGTCCAGTCGCTTGCCGGTCTCCTCTGCCGAAGCCGCCGGTGCCAGGGCACAGGCAACGAGCAGGAATGCCAGCGCCGCGTGCGCGCGGACTTGTCTGTAGTCGTTCATTGCAGGTTCTCCTGTTCCCAGGCCCGAACTTTGCGCCGGGCCGCGTCAAAAAGTCTTTCGTAGTTGCCTTTGAGGAATTTCGTCCGCGTCTCGTCATCGAGCTGTTCGAGCAGCGGCGCATACAGAGCGTAGGTCGTCAGGTAGGCGTCCTGGTTGGTCGGTGCAACCTCGTCGGTGCCGAACAGGAAGCGGTCCGGGTGGCGATTGATGAGATCCGCCGCAGCGGCAATGGCCTCGGGGCTGGCCACGAGATACTTTGCGGTTTCGGTCCAGGAGAGGTCGATATACACGTGCGCCGACTTGGGGTCGTCGAGGACCCTGTTCATGATCCCGAGCATGTCCGGAACCGGATGGACGATACGGCCGAGCCCCATGTGCGCCCAGATGACGGTCGTTTCCGGATGCCGCCGCAGCAATGTCCCCAGCTGTTGCGCCGAATAGGGGTCCTGGCCGGGCTTCGGGAACGGCATGTCAATGTCGTTGTGGAGAATGACCAGGAGGCCCGACTCGCCGGCGAAGTCCATGATGCGGTCGAGCGCGGGGTCCGTGAGACTTGCCGGGCCACCCGCGATCTTGGCCGACACGAATTCCTTGTGAATGGAGAATTCGCCGATGCCCGTGAAGACCCCCGGGAAGGTCGTCAATACGCGGCGGATGTGGTCAACAGCGTACATGTCGGCGGGATTGAATCCGGTGATCATCGGGTCGAAGCGCTGCCGGTCTTTCTCGGGCAAGGACAGGTATGCCGTTGCAATCGCAGCGTCGACGAAGGAGTAGTAGTACAAGGGCGCATCGCTTTGCAAATAATAAGTAGGCGCGACATCGCCGGTATTTCCGTAATCCCAGGTTTGCTGCAGGGGAATGCCGAAGAGCGCCACCCGTCCCACCTTGTCGCCCATGATCTCGAGAAAGTCGGTAATTTCGAGTCCCTTCTGGACGTAATTCGTCAGGTGGAAGTGGGAATCGTTGAGTACCGGTTCGGCCGCGCGCACCGGGACCACGGCGAGCGCCACGGACGTCAGTGCCGCCGCCCTCATCCCCATCAATGCGGCCCTCGCGTCGCGTGCCCTCCGCCTGTCGTGTCTGCCTTCGGATTCCATGTCGGCTGCGCCCTCAGAATCTGGATTCGATGTTGGTCTGGAACACCCAGCCATTGCCGCCGACGGCGAACGGCACACTCGAATAACCGACTGGTGAATCCTCCAGGTACAGCATTTCGGCGTTGACGCGCATCAGCTGCTTGCGGAACGGGTACCAGTTGACGCCGATGCCGACATCCCAGGGGTCACCGTATTCGCCGAAGATCTTCGAACCGGCAACATAGGCGGACAGGGTCTCCGGCACGAGCATGGCGGACGCCTGCAGTTCGAAGCCGTGATCATAAAGCTCGGACACGGGGATCGTGCCGATGACGTCGAAGTCGTCGATCCAGCGGAAGTAGTACTCGCCTTCGAGCGCGAAGCCACGGTACTTGAAGCCGGCGTCGAAGGCCGTCATCAGGTAGGTGGCTTCCTGGATCGTGCCGCCGGTGCCGAAGGCGTCGGGCTGGAATATGATCGTGCCGTCCGACAAGCGCAGCTGGGTGTTTTCGGGAGCGTCGGCGCCGGGCTGGTTCTGGCGAGACTCGCGGCTGTGCGTGGCGCTGACACCGAACTGCGTGGCGAGCTCCTCGTGGACGTCGAAGTCGCCGTAGCCCGTCGCCGTTCCGTACTCGCCCGTCGTCGGCATCCACCAGATCGCCGCGGATACGGTATTGAACTCGTCATCGAGCTGCGCCGCACTGACACCCAAAGCACTCATGTTGTTTGCGATGGCGGCCCTGTAGTACAAGCCTTCTGCCAGCTTGCCGTTCGCGATGATCCCGGTCGTGAAGCTCGGCCGGAAGAACTCGTTGCCGATCGTCCGGTGATCCACCTTGTTCCAGAACGGGTGCTGACCCCGCAGCGTCCTGGTTCCCGGCAAGGGCAATACGCCCAGGCGCAGGTCGAACTTCTCGCTGAACTTGTAGCCGAGATCGCCGGCGAGCACGATCTGCGCCGGTTCCCCCTGGCTGGTGTTCGTCGTCCAGGTCCAGACGTTGTAGTGAAACCTCGGATCGAAGACCCAGCCCTTGAAATAGATGTTGACCTTGTTGACCTGCACGTCATTGCGCAGGTCGAGTGTGTTCGTCCGGCCGAAGGAATCGGTGTAGGTCTGATCGAGGCTCTTCTGGTTCAGGTAGCGGATATAAGCCCAAACGCTGAAGTTGACGTCGCCATGCGGTGTGTCGGCGAGCTTGAACCCGGCGCCAGCGGGCTGGAAAACACCGTATTCCTCGTACTGGAACAAGCCGGTTTCTTGCTCACCTTGTGCCTCGGGGTCCGTTGCCGGCGCGGCCGCCGACGTTTCGTCGGACGGAATCGGAGCCGGCGCCGGTGACAGGTCCGCCGGTTCCGCAAGCCGCGCTTCCAGCTCGCGGATGCGTTCGTCGCGGTCTGCGACTGCGGCTTCCAGTTCCGCCTGCCGTTGTTCCAGCCGTTCGAGTCGCTCGAGTATGAGTTCGTCGTCGGATGCTGTCCGGGCGCCCGCCGCATGGACGGACGAAAGCAACAGCAGCACGATTCCAAACCTGCGTAGCCTCGATTGCCCTGAATGCATGTCTCGATCGCCCTGATTGCATGTGACGCAGCTTGTGGTTCGCCACTCCAACAAACCGCTGCTCGAGCCGAATGCTGACCCAGCAATGTTGTTAGCCCGGACACGGCGAGGCAATCGGAAATCTACGGACGGATGGAAGGAATATTTCCATGTTTGCCGACGCGGGCGATCGTGATGTTGCGGCCGCGACACTTCCGAAGCGAGGTTGCGGAGGCCGGGTGGCAGTCCCAGAATTGAGCGATGGCTCAACGGATTCGACTCCTGGCTTATCTGACGCTCACGACTTTGCTGCTCGGTGGACCCGCAACCGCCGTAGCGCCGGCAAGCGGACCGAATGTATTAATACTGCAGTCGCTGGATGCGCAGGCCAATCCGTACGCAATCCCCACGGGCGTGTTCCGGCAGCGGTTCCAGGCTTACTATGACGTACCGGTATCCTTCGCTGAAATTAGCCTCGACGCACGCTGGGGCGGCAAGAAAGACCGGGAGCCCTACCAGATTCAGCTGATCCGCAGCCGGATCGCCAGCGAGCCGCCGGACCTGATCGTCAACATGGGACCGTCGGCCATCGACTTCTGGCTCCGGAACCGGCGGCTGCTGCCGTACCGGATTCCCTCGCTCCTGGTCGCCAGGGAAAGTTTCCTGAACCCCGGTCTCATGGAGCCTGGCGACGCCGGAATAGTCTCGAAGTTCACATTCACGCATGCGGTCGACGAGATCGTCGAAATGCTGCCGGAGACACGCCAGGTCGTCGTCGCGTTCGGCGCCTCGGAACTCGAAAGAGATTTGACCAAGGAGGCGCGCAAGGACCTGGCAAGGTTCGGGGACCGCATCGAGTTCAGCTACACGTCGGGACTCGGCATGCCGGAGGTCGAGGCGCTCGTGCAGGGTCTTCCGGAACACTCGGCCATCCTGTTCGGCATTTTCAGCATCGACGCACGCGGCCTGATCCTGCCGTTCCACTCGGGTCTCAAAAGTTTGGCCGCCGCCAGCAATGCCCCCGTCTTCGGCGTATTCGACCACCAACTCGGGCACGGAATCGTCGGCGGAAAACTCATCCAGACGGAGCAGATGGCAGAAGCGATGGCCGCCGAGGCACGGGCGCTGCTGGAACAGCCTGACAAAGCACCAATGGTTCGTGCCATCGCGCTCGGCGAGCCCACCTACGACTGGCGCGCGCTCCGCAAATGGCACATCGACGCCCGGTCCTTGCCGCCGGACAGCCGGATATTGTTCCGGGAACCTACGCTCTGGTCACGCTACGGCGGGTGGGTACTGCTGGCAGCCCTGGTGCTCGCCGCACAGACCGCAACGATTGCGATGTTGCTGGCCCATCGTCGCCGCCGCTACGCGGCGGAACTCGCCGGCCACCGCCTGAGCAGCCGCCTGATCACGGCACACGAAGACGAACGATCGCGGCTGGCGCGCGAACTGCACGACGACCTGTCGCAACGGCTGGCCGGCCTGTCCATCGATGCCGCATTCCTGTTGTCCGACCGCGAAACGACGCATCGATCGGACACGCTCCGGAGAATGCACACGGAACTCGTCCGCATCAGCAAGGACGCCCACGACATTTCCTACCAACTGCACCCGTCCATCGTCGGGGAACTCGGACTGGTCACCGCCTTGCGAACCGAAGTCGATCGCATTCGCCGCCAGTCCGGATGCCGACTCGAAGATCGCATCGAGAACGTCGAGGTCACTCTGCCGCGGGACGCATCCCTGTGCATTTATCGCATCGCGCAGGCATCGCTGCACAATGCCGTGAAACATGCGGATGCAGCGCTCATCAGCGTGAAGTTCAGGCAGGAGGGCGGATCGCTGGTGCTCGAAGTACGCGACGACGGCAAGGGCTTCGACCTCAGGGAACTGGAATCTGCCTCCGGCATCGGCCTGTCGGGGATGCGGGAACGGGCACACCTCGCCGGAGCCAGCCTGCAAGTGATTAGCAATCCGGGCGAGGGAACGACTATCATTGCGAGAGTACGGCCTAGGAGCGACGGAAAAAGTGAACAAGATCAAGGTGCTGCTCGCCGATGATCATCTCATCGTCGTGGAGGGACTGAAGCGCCTCCTGGAGCCGGAGTTCGATCTCGTCGATGTCGTGGACAACGGCGAACGGCTGCTCGAGGCCGCCGCCCGCCTGCACCCGGACGTGATCGTGTCGGACGTCTCGATGCCGGGCATGACCGGCCTCGATGCGCTCGCGCGCCTGAAGGTCAGCGATCCGGCCGTCAGGATGGTTTTCCTGACCATGCACCACAATGTCGCTTATGCGCGGGAAGCCCTGCACGCTGGCGCCCTGGGTTATGTCCTGAAGCACTCCGCCGTAGCGGAGCTGATATTCGCGGTGCGGGCCGCCATGGCGGGCCATATCTTCGTGTCGCCGGAAATAGCCGGAGAGGTATTTGGTTCACAGTCGGATTCGACGACGAAGGCCGATCCGTTCGAGCAATTGAGCGTTCGTCAGCGCGAGATCCTGCGCCTGCTCGCTGACGGGTACTCGGCCAAGGTCATCGCCGGGCGCCTGGATATTTCGCCGCGCACGGTCGAAAGCCATAAGTACAAGATCATGCATACCCTCGATATCTCCAACAATGCCGAGCTGATTCGCTTTGCCATGCGGCATGGCCTGGCGGACTAAGCTGCGGTCGGCTCGCCGCCCCGGTAGTATCGCCCGGTATTCTCGCAGCCCGGCGTCGTAGTTTTTCGAGTGCCAACCCTGTCCCGGCTGGCGTCTGATAGCGGTTGACTGAATCCGATTGGGGTAAAGGGAGCCCCCAAGCCGCCATGACAGCAGCCGTCGACGAAGGCATCAGCTGCGCGATCCTCGCCGATCGACACACAGTGCTTGCCGACCGTTTGCGTGAGTTGCTGCGGTCGGTGTCACGCACCGTTTTGACGGTTGCCGATTCCCAGTCCCTACTCGACGGCGCGCGGCGCCTGCGGCCGGACCTGATCGTCGTCGACCTCGGCTTCGGGGAGGACGGCATCACGAAGCTGTTGCGCCAGCTCAAAGCCGACGTGCCGGCGGCACGGCTCATCGTGTTGTCCTTGTACGACGATCCCGAGATTGCACGAGCCGCCCTGGCCGAGGGCGCGGACGGCATCGTCGTCAAGCACTCGATTGGCGATGAACTGCTCGAGGCGATCGACACGGTTCTGTCCGGCTCGACCTTTGTTTCCCCCTGCTTTCTTGCGCCACCGCCCGTGGTCCTTCAGCCCTTATAGGCGCAAGGCACTAGAAATACTTCAAGATCGACTCCCGGTGTGCCGCCTTGAAGTCGCGATACCACAGGCACGCCGGATACAACAGCACGACCAGCACGGCTGACACCAGGTAGGTCGTCGTGATATCGCCTGTGCCGCGCAACCCGAACCAGGTCGCCGGAATTTCGAGCACCAGCCGGTGGACCAGGTAGTAGAACATCGCGGTTTCTCCGAACACGAGCAGCACGCCGTTGCGGCGCGCGCCGATGCGTAACTCGAGCACGCGCAGAGCGGCGAGGCACAGGCACAGGATGCCGAGTTCGAGCGCTGCGTAGCTCAGCGAGGGCGGATACTTGCTGACGTGCAGTCATTGCTGCCAGGAATCGTGGCGCGGTGCAGGAACATGTCCCCGTAGCCGGCGACGTAGCGCACGACCAGGAACACGACGATCCCGGCGATGCCCGCGAACCACAATACCGCTTTGCCCGACACACGGCTTTCGCCCCCGGCATGGCGAATCAGGTGCCGGCCGAAAACCCAGCCGAGCATCATCATCGACAGCCACGGCAAGACCGGGTACTTGATGACCATTTGCTCGCTGCCGTAGGTCGCCACCGAAAGCGCCGCCATCACCGAGGACGACCCCGGCGGATGCCAGACCCAGCCGGTCGGGACCTCGCCAAGCACGATCCAGCCGATCGCCAGCGTCGCCAGCGCCCAGCTCGGCAGGCGCCGCAGCGGCGCCATGCACATCATTCCGACGCCGATGGCGAACAGCACCTGGAACGTCCACCGGCCGGATCCGAGCGACACGATCGTCGGATCGAGCAGCGCGATGATTGCACCCCGGATCAGGATGGACTTGTCGATCTCCCAGGCATCCACACCGCGGGCAACCCGGCGTTCGATGCTGAGTGCGAGCGATGTGCCGGCGAGAAACACGAACGTCGGTGCGCAGAGGTGCGTCATCCAGCGCGTGAAGAACTCGAACGCTGGCAACGCCGCCGTCGCGGCTTCCGGATACATCGCGGAATCCAGCGACAGATGCTCGCGATCGAAGGCCATCGACGCATGATCGATGACCATCAGGATCATGACGAAGCCGCGCATCCAGTCGATGGTTGCGATTCGCTGTGTCGGCGCGATGGCAGCGGCTGCAGGCGGCGGTACGCTTTTCACCCCGGCCTGAGCGTCCGTCGTTGCCACGTCGGTTTCCTAACAGGCGTCGAGGCCGGCGCTCCGGAAAACCGAGACTGCCCGGGCCACGACTTCGGGCGACGGTGGCTGCGTGTCCTCGAGGTTGTAGCGGATGCCGAGATGCTTCCATTTGAACCGGCCCATCTGGTGGAACGGCAGTACTTCCACGCGCTCAACATTGCCGAGGCCGGCGGCAAATTCCGCGATCTTGTGAATGTCGTCGAAGTTGTCGGTCAACTCCGGCACGAGCACGAACCGCACCCACATCGGGCGCTTCGCGGCCGCGAGCCGGCGGGCGAATGCGAGCGTCGGGGCAATGTCCCGGCCCGTGAGCTCGCGATGCCGCTCCGGGTCCCAGGACTTTATTCCGAGCATCACGAGGTCGATCGTCGCAAGGTCGGAATCAGTGAGCCGCTCGGCAAGGTAACCGTTAGTCTCGATCGTCGTGTGGACACCCATCGCCTTGGCCGCCGCGAGCAACTTGAGGACAAAACGGTGCTGCATGAGCGGTTCGCCGCCGCTGATGGTCAAGCCGCCCGACATCACCTTCAGACCGTGCCGGTACTTGCGAATCTCGTCAACGGCTTTGGTGACGGCCACAGGGATGCCGTTGCGCATCGTCCAGGTGTCAGGGTTGTGGCAATAGCGGCAGCGCCACATGCAGCCCGTGGTCCACGCGACCAGGCGCACGCCGGGCCCATCGACCGTAGACCCGGTCGTGAAGGAGTGCAGGAATCCCATGTCGCCGCTGTCGAGCGCGCTCCGAACATCGGTTTCCGGCATGTCGTCGGCCAGGTGCAAGCGCATCTCGAACGGGCTCCTGGCCTCGAGCGGCGGCTTCTCGACCTGTTCGGCATCACTCACGGCAATTACTCATGGCAATCATTCTCCATGGAAGGTCCGGTTGATGACGTCCATCTGCTGTTCGCGGGTCAGACGTACGAAGTTGACGGCATAGCCCGACACACGGATCGTGAGGCTCGGATACTTCTCGGGGTGATCCATCGCATCCAGCAGCGTCTCCCGGTTCAGCACGTTGATGTTCATGTGATACCCGGTGACACCGAAGAATGCGTCGAGCATCGCCGTCAGGTTCGTGACACGGTCCGCCTCCGTCCGCCCGAGCCCGGTCGGCACGAGCGTGGTCGTGAGCGAGATGCCGTCCTCGGCGTCCCGATACGGGATCTTCGCGACAGACGCTGCCGATGCGTGGATGCCGTGGCTGTCGCGGCCGTGCATGGGATTCGCGCCCGGCGCGAACGGCTCACCCTGTCGCCGCCCGTCCGGGCTGTTGCCCGTCGCCTTGCCGTAGACCACGTTGGACGTGATGGTCAGGATCGACTGTGTGTGCAAGGCATTGCGGTAGGTCGGGTACTTCCGGAGCTTGCTCATGAAGGTGCTCACGGCCCAGGTAGCAAGCTGGTCCACGCGATTGTCGTTGTTGCCGAAGGCCGGGAATTCGCCGTCAGTTTCGTAATCCGTAACGAGTCCTGTCGCGTCGCGCACCACCCGCACTTTCGCGTACTTGATCGCCGACAAGCTGTCCGCGACGACCGAGAGGCCGGCCATGCCGAACGCCATCGTGCGCAGCGGCGCGTAGTCGTGCAGCGCCATTTCCACGCGCTCGTACGCGTACTTGTCGTGCATGTAGTGGATGACGTTCATCGCATTGACGTAGACGCCGGCGAGCCAGTCCATCATCTTCTCGAATCGCGAGATGATGTCGTTGAAGTCCAGTTCGTCGCCGGCGACGGGCTTGAAGCCCGGCGCCACGACCTTGCCGCTGATCTCGTCCCTGCCGCCGTTGATCGAGTACAACAGGCACTTGACCATGTTGGCCCGCGCGCCGAAGAACTGCATCTGCTTGCCCATGAGCATCGGCGAGACGCAACAGGCGATCGCGCCGTCGTCGCCCCAGGCCCGGCGCATGATCTCGTCGCTCTCGAACTGTATCGAGCTGGTATCGATCGCCACCTTGGCCGAGAATCGCCGGAACCCGTCCGGCAGGCGCGGCGAATACCAGATCGTCAGGTTCGGCTCGGGCGCGGGTCCCAGTGTGTAAAGCGTCTGCAGGAAGCGGAAGCTGGTGCGCGTGACGAGGGCGCGCCCGTCGTCGCCCATGCCGCCGATGGATTCGGTCACCCAGGTCGGGTCGCCTGCAAACAAGTCGTCGTATTCCGGCGTGCGCAGGAAGCGCACGATGCGCAGCTTGATGACGAAATCGTCGATCATCTCCTGTGCTTCGGTTTCGTCGATCGTGCCGGCGGCAAGATCCCGCTGCAGGTAGATATCGAGGAAGGTCGACACACGGCCCAGGGACATGGCGGCGCCGTTCTGCTCCTTGACGCCGGCCAGGTAGCCGAAATACAGCCACTGGACCGCTTCTTTTGCGGTTGCGGCGGGCCGGGACACATCGAAGCCATACGCCGACGCCATCTGCTTCAGTTCCTCGAGCGCGCGCAGCTGCTCGGAGAGTTCCTCGCGGTCGCGGATGATTTCGTCGGTCGACATGGCGGCGTCCAGCGAGTTCTTTTCCTCCTGCTTGCGCTGGATCAGCCGGTCCACGCCGTACAGCGGTACGCGACGGTAGTCGCCGATGATGCGCCCGCGGCCGTAGGCGTCGGGAAGACCGGTCAGGATGTGCGAGCTGCGACAGCGGCGGATGTCCGCCGTGTATGCGTCGAAGACGGCATCGTTGTGCGTCTTGCGATACTTCGTGAAGGCTTCCTCGACCTGTGGGTCGACCGTATAGCCGTATGTCTTGAGCGCATTGGCGACCAGTCTGAACCCGCCGTTCGGCATGATGGCGCGTTTCAACGGGGCATCGGTCTGCAGACCGACGATGACTTCGTTGTCGCGGTCTATGTATCCGGGCTTGTGCGCAGTGATGGAACTCGGTATCTGCGACACGTCGAGCACGCTTTTCTTGCGTTCCTCGACGAATAACGCTTCGAGCTTCATCCAGATCTTCTTCGTTCGTTCCGTGGCAGCGGCGAGAAACGATTCGTCGCCGTCGTAGGGAGTGTAGTTCTGCTGGATGAAGTCGCGAACATTGATTTCGCTTTGCCACAGGCCGGAATGAAATTCGTTCCAGGGTGCGGCGTTGTCCGGGGTGTCCTTCTTGGGTGCTGTCGCAGCCATTTTCGTATCCTCAGGCCCGCAGGTGGCGGGCCTCGCCAAGCCCGAGCACGGCCTGCGTGTGCCGGGCGATCATCAGTTCCTCGTTCGTGGGAATTACCCACGCCGATACCTTGCTGCCTTTTTGGGTAATGCGCGGTCCCCCGGTTGCGTTGGCGGTGGCGTCGAGTTCCACGCCCAGCCATGCCGAGGCTGTGCACATACGGCGGCGGACCTCGGCCGAATTCTCGCCGATGCCGGCCGTGAACACGATGCCGTCGACCCCGCCCAGAACCGCGGCCAGGCCCCCGAGTTCGCGTGCCGCGCGGTACACGAAATAGTCCACCGCCAGCACCGCCAGGGGGTCGCGGTTGTCCAGCAGGTCGCGCATGTCATTGCTTAGACCTGAGAGGCCGAGCAGGCCGGACTTCTTGTACAGCAGCGTCTCGACCTCCTTCGGCGACATGTCGAGATTCTGGAACAGGAACAGGACGACGCCCGGATCAAGCGCACCGGGCCGGGTGCCCATGCACAGGCCGTCGAGCGCCGTGAAGCCGAGCGTGCTGTCCACGCTCTTGCCGTCTTTCATCGCGCACATGCTGGCGCCGCTGCCCAGGTGCGCCACGATGACCCGCCCGTGCGCAATTTCGGGCGTCACCGTCGGCAATACGGACGCGATGTACTCGTAGGACAGGCCGTGGAAGCCGTAGCGCTGTACGCCGCCCTGGCGTATTGCCTGCGGCAGCGGCACCAGTCGCGCCACCGCCGGCTGGCCTGCGTGAAAGCCGGTGTCGAAACATGCGACCTGGGGAACGTCCGGGAGGCGCTCGCCCACGGCCTCGATGGCATTGAGGTTGTAGGGCTGGTGCAGCGGCGCCAGGCTCTCGAGCGAGCGCAGATCTGCAAGGACATCCGTGGTGACCGCCACAGGTGCGGCGTATTCGCTGCCGCCGTGCACGACGCGATGCCCGACGCCGGCAAGGCCCATGCCGCCGAAGCGCGCCCGCAGCCAGGCCGCGAGATAGTCGAACGCGTCGCCGGCACTGGCGACGTCGGCGCCGATGGGCGGGGCCGGGAGGGCTTTGCCGTTGGCGTCCCTGGCCTTGAAAGCCGGCGCGGTACCGATACCCTCGATCATGCCGCGCGCCTCGACGCGCCAGTCCGTCGAACCAACCAGACTGAATACGGAAAACTTGAGGCTCGACGAGCCGGCGTTCAGTACGAGTACGTGAACGTCCCGATCGTGAACTGCCGGCCTGTTCGTCATGTCACCGCCGCCGCCGTCTGCGCTCTGCGCGCGTGCGCGAGCAGCATCGCGACGGCGCAGCTTGCGATACGCGAACGGACGTTGTCGGACCGGCTGGTCAGGATGATCGGTACTCTTGCGCCGAGCACCAGCCCCGCGCTGTCGGCATTGGCAAGGAAACTCAGTTGCTTTGCGAGCATGTTGCCGGCCTCGAGGTCCGGCACCAGCAGGATGTCGGGATCGCCGGCGACCGGCGACTTGATGCCCTTGATCTTCGCCGCGTCGGCGCTGATGGCGTTGTCGAACGCGAGCGGTCCGTCCAGCACGCCGCCCTTGATCTGCCCGCGGTCGGCCATCTTGCACAGGGCGGCCGCGTCTATCGTCGAGATCATCTTCGGGTTCACGGTTTCGACGGCCGCCAGTATGGCGACTTTCGGCTTGTCCACGCCGATCGCGATCGCGAGGTCGATCGCGTTGCGGACGATGTCGGCCTTGGCGTCCAGGTCGGGCGCAATGTTGATCGCGGCATCGGTCACTACGAGGACCTTGTGATAGGTCGGGACGTCCATGATGAACACATGGCTGACGCGCCGTTCGGTGCGCAGCCCCGTGTCGCGCTTCACGACCGCGCCGAGCAACTCGTCCGAATGCAGGCTGCCCTTCATCAGGAGTTCGGCCTTGCCGTTGCGCACCAGTTCCACGGAGGTTGCAGCCGAGGCGTGACTGTGCGGCGCATCGACGAGCTCGATGCCCTTCAGGTCTGCGCCGATCTTCCGGGCTATCTCCTCGATCTTGGCCACCGGCCCGACGAGGATCGGCCGGATCAATCCTTTCTCTGCAGCCTCGAGTGCCCCGGCCAGGGCCGTTTCCTCGCAGGGGTGCGCGACCGCAGTCGGGATCGGGTCCAGTCCCTTGCAGCGGGCGAGCAGGGCTTCGTACTTGCCGGTGCCGGTTTTTCCGGTCTTCATATTCATGTAACTCTCCCAGCCACTTCGGGGTTCCGTCGAGTTCCTGCCGGCCCCGTTTCTCTAAGTACCAGTATGAGGATCAGGGCCAGCCCGACGCCGTAGAGCAGCGGCTCGAACGCGACCTGGTAATGTGCGAGTTCCATCTCCGCAGCGCCGCCGGAGACGGTGATCAGTTTCCGCGCGAACACGGGGCCGAGCAGCGCACTGAACGTGAAGTTCAGGAAGTTGATGACGCCGGTGGCCGTGCCGCCCATATCCGCGCGATTGGCTTCCTTGATAACAGTGTACGGCAGCATCGCCGCGCCGGACGCGATGCCCGTGACAGTGCCGAGCACATAGGGCGGCAACACGTCGACCGGCCCGTAGAGTATCCATGCGAGGCAGCCGAGCAATACCAGCCCGCCGCCGATCATCACCGGCTTGCGCCGCCCGATCCTGTCGGAGATGGCGCCGAGCAGCGGGCAGCCGATCATCCAGCCGAACGGCACCGTCGCAGAGCGCATGACCGCCGTGCCGTAATCGTAACCCATGCCTTCCTGCAGGAAGCGCACGCCCCACACCATGTCGAAGATCGTAGTCGGGATGAACATGAGCCCGGCGATCGCACCGCACAGCAGCGACTGGGGATTACGAAAGACCGTGGCCAGGGCACTGAGGGCGCCCGGACCCTGCGCGGCGCGGTTACCGGTTTCCCGCCGCGGCAGGAGAAACAACAGCAGGCCGGCGATCACCAGGCCGATGACGCCCATGCCGAGCCAGAAGCTGCTCCAGGCGACACCGGCCGCAATCATCGGCCCGACGGCGAACTGGCCCGCGGACCCGCCGCCCATGCCGAACATCTGCGTGGCGCCGATGAGCGTTGCCGCCCGCGATGGGGGAAAGCTGGTCGTCGCGATGTACACGGCGCCGATCAGCGCGAACACGCCGCCCGCGCCCTGCAGGAACCTGCCGATGCTCGCAATCCCGGCGTCACCCGTGGCGAACATCAGGGAGCCGATACCGACTAGCGCGGCCCCGACCGGTATCACCCTGCGCGGTCCGAACTTGTCCATCGCCACGCCGGCGACCAGGCTGAAGGGCGAGTACCCGTAATAGAACAGGCCAGCCAGCGAGGCCACGCCCGCCGCACTGATGCCGAATGCCGTCGACAACTCGGGCAGCATGACCGCCGGCGCCGAGCGCAGCATGTACTGGTAGAAGTAATAGACGGCCGCGATCAGCCATGCGACCAGCGCGACCCGGGAGGCATTCTTCAAGTCAGCACCTCCCGGTCGCGTTTGTGGCTGGCCGCTCCGGCGCGGGCTCCGCCCTCAGCAAAGCACCAGCGAGACCGCCAGGCCACCTTCGGAGGTCTCTTTGTACTTGGAATTCATCTCCTTGGCGGTCAGCGCCATGGCGGTCACCGTCGTGTCGAAGTCCACGCGCCGGTTCGCGGGAATCTCGTTCTTCGCGATCATGAAACCGGTCCAGGACTTGACGGCGCCAAACGCACAGCGTTCGATGCACGGCACCTGCACGAAGCCCGCCACCGGGTCGCAGGTCATGCCGAGATGATGCTGCAGGGATGACTCCGCTGCGTTGGCGACGACACGATGAGGCTCGCCGTGTGCTTCGGCAAGGAATGCAGCACCCATGGCCGAGGCCACGCCAATCTCCGCCTGGCAGCCGCCTTCGGCGCCGGACAGGGTTGCGTTGTGCTTGCACAGGTAGCCGATCGCGGCCGCGGCAAGAAAGCCGTCGCGAATCTGCTCCTGGGACAGGCCCCTTCCGCCTTCGCCGACGGCGTACACGAGTGCCGGCATGACGCCAGCCGAGCCACCGGTCGGTGCCGTCACCACCAGGTGCCCGCGGGCGTTTTCCTCTGAACCCGCCAGCGCGTACGCGGCGACGACGCCGATCCCGCGCTGTCTCTCGTACTCGTCCTGCATGGCGCGTTTGTAGACTTCGCCTGCCTTGGTTTTGAGCTTGATCGGGCCCGGGAGCGTCGAGGTCGGCGCTTCCAGGCCGGCCTTCACGATATTCACCATGGCGGTCGAAATCTTGTCGATAAAGGCGTAGATCTCCGCTTCGCTGCGGCCGGAGACGGCTATCTCATTCGCCATGACGACCTCGGCGATCGACAGCTTGTTCTTTTCGGCGTGTGCCTGGAGTTCGTTCATCGTCGCGTAGGGATATTTCGGCTGCCCCTTCTTCGGCGGTTCGTAGCCCTTCCACTCGATGAAACCGCCGCCGGGCGAGTAATACTCGAGTTCATAGACGACTTTGTCGCCGGCCATCAGCTTGCAGGTCATCGTATTGGGGTGCGGGAAGTCGCCCTTGGGCGAATCGTAGATGACATCCTTCAGTGAAACGTTGAAGGACTTGCCCCCGAGGGTCACCGGAAAGCTCTGGTCCGGGTTCGCCGCGAGGCCGTCGAGAAAGGCCGGTTCGACGGTGGCCGGCTCCTTGCCGATGATGCCGGCGAGCGCGGCACGTTCCGTGCCATGGCCCAGGCCGGTCGCGCTCAGGCTGCCGAAGAGATGCACCTTCATGCCGGTGACGCCGGCGAGCTGGTCGGCCGGCAACTTTGCACAGCGCTGGTAGAAGTCGTAGGTGATGCGCATCGGCCCAATGGTGTGCGAACTCGACGGGCCCGGACCGACCTTGTAGAACTCGTCCAGCAGGGTCATTACGGGCCCCTTCGATTTCTTGACCGCCTGCAGGTCCGGCGACATCGTGCCGCCCAGCGGAGGTGAGGTCGGTCCGGTGGCGGCGATTGCCGTGGCCCCGGGCACGCGTACGCCGGCGATCACGGCCGCCGCGCCGACCACGGCGCTGCGCATCAGGAATGTCCGGCGATCGACGCCGGCGGGCGCTTCTTCGACGGGTTCATTGTCCGGCAAACGGCGCGAATCCGAGTCTTCAGGGAATTTGCTGTTCATGGCCTTTCCTCACGCAAGAAATATGGCAATGGTCGCCCCCGGGCTTGTACGCGGGGGCTGTGCCGGGCTGCGCCGGACTCCGGTTGTTGCACGCAGCTCCGGGGCAAGTGCCGTGTATGATTCCACCGGGTGACAGGACCGACAATCGGTACTATTACGCACCCCCATTGTAGATATTGCGGACTGCCCGTAACACGGCGGCCATAGTAGGATACTTCCATGGCAGACAAGACCAAAAAGAAAGACAAGAACGATCCCGAAAGCAAAGAGTCCGGCTCGAAGAAAAAGAAGAAGCTGAAGCGCGAGGACTACGAAGAGCAACTCGAGCAGTTGCACGGCGAACTCGTGGCGCTGCAGGACTGGGTCGTACAGGAAGGGCTCAAGATCTGCATCGTGTTCGAGGGCCGCGACACGGCCGGCAAGGGTGGCACCATCAAGGCCATCACCGACCGGGTGAGTCCGCGCGTGTTCCGCGTCATTGCCCTGCCCGCCCCGACCGAACGGGAAAAGAGCCAAATGTACGTGCAGCGCTACATCCCGCACATGCCATCGGGGGGTGAGGTCGTCATCTTCGACCGCAGCTGGTACAACCGTGCCGGTGTCGAGCGCGTAATGGGTTTCTGCACGGAGGAAGAGGCCAGGAAGTTCCTCCAGGTGGTGCCGTTAGTCGAAAGAGGCATGGTCAACTCCGGGATCATCCTGATCAAGTACTGGCTGGAAGTGTCCGAGGACGAGCAGACGCGTCGCCTCCAGGCGCGCATGGACGATCCGCGCAAGGGCTGGAAACTGTCGCCCATGGACCTGAAGTCCTACAGCCGCTGGTATGACTATTCGCGAGCCCGCGACGAGATGCTGCAGGCAAGTGACACCGGCTATGCACCCTGGTATGTCGCACGCACGGATGACAAGCGCAGAGCCCGCCTCAACATCATCACGCACCTGCTGAGCCAGGTTCCTTACCGGAAGCCCGCGCGGCCGGAGATTGTCCTGCCGGAACGGCAGGAACGCGGCGACTACAAGGAACCCAAATATTCCTTCAAGTTCATCGAAGAGCGCTATTGAAATAGGGACCTGTCAGGCTCCGCCGAACGGGCTCCCGGAAGCGCCCTTTTTCTGCCCGCCGGCGGCGCGGCGCGCATCGATTCGCGCGATGATCTCGGCCGTGATTGCTCTCGTGTCTTCGACTCCGATACGACCGACTGCCTTGTTCAGCGACTCGTACGTAGCAGCCAGGAGCCTGCGCAGCTTCTTGAATCCGATCGGGTTCTTCTTGCCGCAAACGCTTGCATCGTCCTGCAGCACCCGATCGATTGCGCCGGGTGCCCGCAGGTCCACCTCGCAAATTGTTGTCAGTCGCACGAGTTCGTCGGCAATGCCGTCGAGATGTCGTGACCACACGGTGTGCGGGGGCTTTGCAGCCTGTCCGGTCTTTTCGTGTTCGTTCTCTTCCATGGACGTCTCCGGGCCGGACGGGGGCGGATTCAGCCGGCTGCCATTCAACGATACGCTCGCCCGATGCCGGTCGCCAGCCGCAAGTTTACGTCGCGGTATGGCACGGAGTGGCGTACGGGAAACCACGCGATCATGCTGAACCTGTTGCTCGCTTTCATTCCCGTCGCAATCGCGCTGGAACGACTCGCTCCGGACCGGCACCTGCTGATTTTCGTTTCCTCGGCTCTTGCCATTCTGCCGCTCGCAGGCTGGCTCGGGCGTGCCACGGAGCACCTGGCCGAGCGCGCAGGAGAAAGCGTCGGGGGCCTGCTGAACGCGACATTCGGCAATGCCGCGGAACTGATCATTGCGCTTGCGGCGCTGCGCGCGGGCCTGCACGACGTCGTCAAGGCTTCGATCGCAGGCTCGATCATCGGCAACATCCTGCTGGTGCTCGGCGCTGCGATGCTGGCCGGCGGTGTGCGCCATCGCCAACAAGAATTCAACGCTGCGGGGGCAAGGTCACAGGCGACCATGCTGACCCTGGCGACCATCGGGCTGATCGTTCCCGCGGCCTACTCGTTTGCCGTCCCGGACCCGGTTCCACGAGCGCTGGGATTCCTGAGTGTTTCCATATCCGTGCTGCTGCTGCTCGTCTACGGGCTGTTCCTGCTGTTCTCCCTCGTGACCCACCAGTCCCTGTTTACGAGCCCGGCAGAAGCCGACGCAGGCGAGACGCATCCGGCGATTTGGCCGGTGGGTAAAGCGCTTGCCGTGCTGGGCGTCGCCACCGTGTTCATTGCCTGGATGAGCGAGATCCTGGTCGGCGCAGTGGAACCGGCCGCTCACGGGCTGGGGCTCAGCAACGTATTCGTCGGGGTGTTCATCGTCGCGGTCCTCGGCAATGCCGCCGAACATGCCACGGCGGTCACCGTCGCGATGAAGAACAGGATGGACCTGTCGCTGTCGATCGCCATTGGTTCCGGCGTCCAGGTGGCGCTGTTCGTCGCCCCGGTGCTGGTGCTGGTCAGCCTGTTCGTCGGTCCGAAACCGATGGACCTCATTTTCTCCGGGGGTCTCGTCCTCAGCATGCTGCTGGCGGTGCTGATCACCGGGCAGATCGCCAGTGACGGACGTTCCAACTGGCTCAAGGGTGTGCAGTTGCTCGCGGTCTACCTGATCCTGGGACTGACGTACTTCGTGATCCCGGATTCCCTGGCCGGTTGAGCCAGCCACAGGCATACCTGATCCTTAGTGCATGGCCCCGCTGAAGTCCTGGAAAACCTGCGCCTGCTGTCTCGCGATTGCGCTCGCGTGGCCGGTGGGCACGGCATTCGCGGGCCAGGACGAGGACACCCGCAAGCTGAGCATCGGGTGGCTGATGTTCGGCGACCTGTACTACGTGCCCGCCTATCACGACGAGGACCTTGACGATTCCGCCGGCGCGGTGCTGCGACGCGCCTATCTCACGTTCGATGCCGAGTTCGGCGAGAGCTGGTTCGGGCGGCTGAGGTTCGAGGCAAACCAGTCCGGAGAGTTCGAAACCTATGATTTCGAAGCCGACTTCAAGGACCTGTACGTCGGCCGCGACTTCGGAGAGCATCGATTGCTCGTCGGCATGTCGCCCACACCGACCTTCGACCTGATCGAGAAACTGTGGGGCCTGCGCTACCTCGAACGCACGCCGATGGACGTGCAGGGCCTGCCCAGCCGCGACACCGGCGTGGCGCTGCGCGGCCCGCTGTCGGCGGACGGCAGGTTCTCGTACCGGGTCATGCTCGGCGCCGGAACGGAGTTCGGCACCGATTCCGGCGACGGGCGCAAGCTCATGACGGCATTGACCTGGCAACCGGACCCGCGGTGGACGGTCGACCTGTTTGCCGATTATGAGGTACTCCCCGGAGAAACGGATCGCCGGACGCTGCAGGGCTTCGTCGGCTTCGAAACCGATGCCCTGCGCTGGGGCCTGCAATACTCGCACCAGGACCGCCAGGACGATCCGCCGGTCGAACTCGCCTCCGGCTTCCTGGTTGCCCGCGCGGGCAGCCGGTCGAACGTCATACTGCGCGTCGACCGCTTGTTCGAACCGAGCGCCAAGGGGGACGACATCGACTACCTGCCCTTCGACCCGTCCGCCAAAGCGACGATGCTCATCGCCGGACTCGAATTCCGGACTGACGATCGTTTCTTCGTCACGCCCAACGTGGTCGTCAAGCGCTACGACGAGGACGACACCGGGCAACGCCCCGATACCGACCTGCACCTGCGCCTCACGTTTCTTCTCGATTTTGAGTGACAGGGCAGATCTCGCACGAAAACCTGGTGCTGTTGCGCACACACGATCACTGCCTGGCTTAATTGTCGCCGACGATGATGTTAGAGGGGCTTACGTTTCCGTACGGGTCAAATCTCGTGATGGGGGTGCCGAAATTCTCGCTCGGCCCTCACTTGCGCATGCTTGCGTGGTGCGCGAGCATTGTTGCAACCCGCGATAATCGAAGGAGCAAGTTCGCCATGCGCCTCCCACCCGCGTTGGTTTTCGTCGGCGCTCTCGCCAGTGTCCTCGACTTGGCGTCGTCCGCGTACGCGCAACAGGCGGAGCCACATGGCTGGCTCAATACAGAAACGCTGAAGACGCGCTTCGGTGATTTCGAATTTGAGAACGGCTATCCCGCGGGCGACACGGCACAACGCCTGCGTGATCTGCAGACCATCAACCGGGCGACCGAGGTCTATCTCACGCAAATGATGCCTGTGAGCGAGATCGCTCTACGCGAAGGCTTGCGTGCGTTCGGTGCCACGAAACCGACTCAGGTAGTGATCTGGGAAAGCTTGATGGATGCGAAGACGGTGCTGCTCACTGCAAATACAGAGACGGTCTACGCAATCAGCCACCTCGCGCTGCGCAGCGATGGTCCGACTGTAGTCGAAGCGCCACCGCACATGTTGGGTTTCCTGCAGGACGGGCTGCAGCGCTATCTTGCAGATATCGGGCCGCTGGGACCGGACAAAGGCAAGGGCGGAAAGTTCCTGGTGCTGCCGCCCGGCTTTGAAGGCAACGTCCCCAATGGATACTTCGTTGTCCGCTCACCCACTTACTCGGTGACTTTCGCGGTCCGCGGCTTCCAGGCTGACGGCAAGACCGATCAGGCCGTAGCCCTCATGAGGCAAGTCAGGATCTATCCGCTGGACAAGGCGGCGTCGCCCCCCACCATGGAGTTCATGAACGGCTCCGGCAAAGACATCGATACGCTGTTTCCGGACAATTTCCATTTCTTCGAACTGCTGGCGCTGCTGGTTGACGAAGAACCACTCGAAAGTTTCGGGCCGCTTGAACGCTCGATGATGCAAGCGATCGGTATCGAGAAGGGGAAGCCATTTGCGCCGGACGCGGAGGCAAAGGACCTGCTGTCGGAGGCAGCGCGTCTTGGCGGCGCAATGGCACGGGCCAACACTTATGCCTCATCGTCGCCCGATGTTTACTACTACCCTGACCGTCAATGGCAGGCCGTTCCGGAAGGCATGACCTACAAGTTCGAGCGTGACGGCGCGCCGCAGATCGACGCCCGGAACAATGTGTACTACATGGCCGCCGGCAACTCCCCTGCCATGATGGAGAAGAACGTCGGTCAGGGCTCTCAGTATCTGTGGACCTATCGTGACGCTGCAGGCAACTACCTCGACGGCGCAAAGAGCTATCGTCTGCACGTCCTTCCAAAGATCCCAGCGAACAATTTCTGGTCCGTTGTCGTGTATGACTCGCTTAGCCGGTCGGAATTGCAGAACGGTCAGCCATTGCCATCGATTAGCAGCTACAGCAAACCCAAGATAAACGGCGACGGTTCAGTCGATATTTTCTTTGGTCCGCTGGCGCCAAAGGGCAACGGCAACTGGATCAAGACTGTGCCCGGCAAGGGGTGGTTTCCGATTTTTCGCTTCTACGGTCCCGCACAGCCGTTCTTCGATAAGAGCTGGAAGCTTGAGGACATCACGCCCGTGCAGTAACCCGGGGCGAAGCCGGGATCGATTCCCGGCGCATCCTCATTGCGGAACCATCTTTCCGCTTCTGGCCGATACGCGCAGCCCAGGAGCAAAGGTCACGAGCGACTCTAAATTACCCACAGGAGACCTTGGCTGGTCAAGGTGTGGCAGGTGCCAGATAACACGATAAACGTCTTCTTCTATGGGCTGTTCATGGACGAATCCTTATTGGCTTCAAAGGGTATTCGACCGAAATTATCCAGACTTGGCTATGTCGATGGTCTTCGCTTGCACATCGGAGAGCGAGCTACGCTGCTACCTGCTAAAGATAGTCGCTCCTACGGCGTGTTGGTGGAAGTAACCGTAGACCAAGCTGCTCGGCTCTATTCTGATGAAAGCGTTTGCGATTATGTTGCCGAACCCGTTGTCGTGCATTTGCCGAGCGATAAGCGGGTCGCTGCTGTTTGCTACAACCTTCCGGCATCAAAGCTGACTGGCACAAACCCACGATACGCGGCTGATCTGCTCGCATTGGCAACCAGGCTGGGTATGCCAGAAAGCTATCTTGAACGGATTCGCTCGGCTGAAGAGCTACCATGATGTCGCCGGCAGCTCCTGGCCGACTGCCGCCGCATCAGTCTTGTAGATCTGACCGGCCGCTCGCCGCAGGAGCTGCCGCTCCGACTCACCGCGGACCATGTTTGCCATTCCAGTCAAAAACCCCTCCGCGAGGGGTTTCCTGGAAATCACTTTAAGACTTGGCCGCAATTGGAATTGCATCGTTACCGGACGATCAGGGTCTAGCAGTGAATCAGTAATCCCAATCGATTGCGTGGTCGCGAAGATAGGCGTCGACGGAAGCACCGACGGTCGGGTGGAATCGGCCGCTGCCGAAACGCTCGAACAGCTCGAATTGCCGGAGCTTGTCCTTTACCGGATCCTTCATCTCGGCGAAATGCAGTTCGATATTTGCTTCGCTCAGCGCCCGCTCGAGTTCAACCAGCATGTCGGCTGACGTCACGTCGATGCTCGTGACCGGTTCGGCCGTCACCACCACGCGCCGCACCGGCGCCGGCGCCTCGGTGACGGTCTGCAGCACCCGTTGCTGGAACAGTTCCGCGTTCGCGAAGAACAATGGCGCATCCCAGCGAAACAGCACCAGGCCGGGTACCAGCCGGGCCTCTGGATACCGCGTAACATCATGAAAGCCGCGCATGCCGTCGACCCGGCCCAGCACCGCCGAGTGCGGGCGCCAGCCGTCCCACAGGAACTCGATCACGGCGATCACGACGGCGAGCCCGATGCCGGGGATCGCGCCGAACGCGGCCACGCCGGCGAAACACACGATGGACAGCCAGAATTCCCAGCGCTGGATCCGCCATATCCGGCCCAGGTCGTTGAATTCGAACAGCCCGATTGCCGAGGCGATCACCACTGCGGCAAGGGCACTGTTCGGCAGGTTGCGCAAGAGATCGGGGGCGACGACGAGGAGCAGGGCCACCGCCAGTGCGCCGACGACACCGGTGAGCTGGGTCCTGGCACCCGCCGCTTCCGCGACCGGCGTGCGCGACGAACTGCTGCTGATCGGAAAGCCCTGGAAGAAGCCCGCCGCCAGGTTGGCGCCGCCCAGCGCGATCATTTCCTGGTTCGGATCGACGCTCGTTTTTGTCCTGGCCGCATAGGTCCGTGACAACACGCTCGTATCGGCAAAAGCAACCAGAGCGACGGCACAGCCACCGATCACGATGGCGCCGAGATCGGCGACGCCGATCCACGGAATCTCGAACGCCGGCAGGCCCTGCGGTAGGGGCCCGAGTATGGCGACGCCGGCCGTGTTCGCGAGGTCCAGCGAGCCGACGACGACCGTCGCCGCCACCACCGCGATCAGGATCGTCGGCAGGCGCCGGAAACGTTTCAACACCAGGATCGCGGTCAGCACGGCACCGCCGATCAGGAATGCCACGCCGTTGGCCTGGCCATCTTGCACAGCCGAATAAATCCGGGCGAGGTCTAGCAGCGGACCGGTGCTTTCAATGGAGAAGCCGAGGAGCTTGGGCAACTGGCTGATCACGACGACGAGCGCGATCCCATTCATGTATCCGTAGCGAATAGGCTTGGAGAGCAGTTCGGTGATGAACCCGAGGCGCAGCACGCCGGCCGCGATGCAAACGAGGCCAGTCACGATGGCCATCAGGCTGGCAACCATGATCGCCCGCGCGGGATCCCCCGCGGACAGCGGCAGTACCACGGCCAAAATCACCGCGGCGAGCGAGGAATCGGGCCCCAGCACGAGGATGCGGCTGGGGCCCAGCAGTGCATAGGCCAGCAGCGGAACAATCGTCGCGTACAGGCCGTAGATGCCTGGCACGCCCGAAGCGACGGCATAGGCGATGCCGACCGGCACCAGCATCGTCGTCAGCACGAGTCCTGCCGCCAGGTCGTTCGGCAGCCAGGAGACCTTGTAGTTGAGCAGCGTGTTGAGGCCGGGCAGCCAGCGCAGCACGCCCGTCGCGGGCGGCGGTTGCCGCAATGGTGCTGCCGGGTCCGGACCTGGCTGTGCTTCGTCGCTCATGCGTTTGACCGTCGCTTCAAGAGTTAACGGCCGCTTCCCGCACGGTATGGCGGTGCGGCAGCGGCCAGAACGCATCGAATACGTACACCGCAGTAACGCCGTACAGCGACGCGCCAATGAACATCAGCAGGCGATCGTAGAACGACGCGCTGGCGGCGCTGCCGAGTTGCGTATCGAGTACCGCCGGTGCAAGCACGACGAACATAGTCAGCAGCGCGTACATCCAGGTACCGCCGTCGGGCGCCGGGCCGGCGCCCTTGAACATCCTGCCCGCGAACCACAGGCTCGCCGTCGCGGCAAACAGCGCGTACATCGTGAGCGACGGCCAGACTGCCAGCAGTTCCCAGCCGACGATGGCGGCCAGGCCGCCGGCCAGCGTCGAGATGATCAGCGATTTCGCGGCGTTGCCCGCGCCCGCACCGGACGCTTCCTGCCCCATGGCCGCGACCTTGATCATCACCCCGACATTGCTCGCGCTGGCCGGGGACAACAGGAACCAGATCGTCACGGGCAGCACGATGACCAGCGAACGCACCGCACGCCGTACCGGGAATTCCGGCACCGGCGCCGGCACTGGCGACTTCGCCGGCGGCGCCTGCCCGTGGGCGAACCAGCGGCGGGTCGGGCAATACGATGTGCATGAGCCAGGCGATGCCCGCACCCACGATCGCGCCGATGGCGAGGCCTTCGGCCACCGCGAGCAGCACGTCGACGGATACGGAGCCCAGGGCGACCGTAACCGTGATCCCGATCGTGAAAAAAGTGCCGATGACGGCCGGTTTGCCGCGCGCGGTCATATAGAAGGTATGGAACAGCGCGAGGGCGACGAGGATCAGTCCGGCGATGCGCTGGTGCACCAGCACGGGCAGGAAGATGAACGCGCCGTAGACGCTCACTATGAGCGCGGCGACGATCTTCACGAACAAGGAAGCGGGCGGCCGGCTCACTGGCAACGCCAGGATGACCAGCGTCAGCACCGGCGCGACGAACGACAGCTGCCAGGCGACGGCCTGCGACAGCCAGAGCGCCACGGTCGTCCCCGCGGCCAGCCGCACGACCCGCCGCAGCCGAATCCGGTCGGCCGGCACCGGCAAGTTGCCCGGGTCAGTAGGCATAGGAAAAGAGGCTAGCGATCCTCAGGTACAGGCCGCCGAGCAGCCGGAGGATCACGCTGTCGCTCGTGTAGACGATGACGGCCGCCTGTGCGCCGACCCGCAGCCGGCGCATGTCCTCGGCCGGCATGTCGAAATCGACGACCACCGGGAAACGCTGCGCGTCGCGCAGCCATTGGCGATCGTTGTCGACGCTCGGCAGGCTGCCGAGCGGCGCAGAGTCCACCGATACGCCGAAAGACAGGTCGCGCACGCTGCCCTCGAACACCCGTCCGGGATACACATCGAAGATCACGCCGGCCCTGTCGCCCGCATCGACGTTGCCGAGGTTGTTCTCGGTGAGGTCCGCCTGGATCCAGACGTCCTCGGTCGAGACGAAAGTCATCTGCGGAGCACCGGCGCCGGCGAAATTGCCCTCGTCGACCCGCACGTCCGTGACGACGCCGTCCGTGGGCGCGCGTGACGGTGGCGCGTTCGAGATTGACCCGCGCCTGTTCCAGTGCCGCGTTGGCCTGCAGGATCCGCGAATTCTCCTCGCCGGGGCGCCCGAGATTCTGCCGGGCCTGTTCCAGGCTGGCTTCGGCCGCCGCGAGCTGTGCCACCGCCACGTCGAAATTCGCTTCCGCGGCCTCGACCTGGCGGTCCGAGAGCGCGCCGGGATCCTGCTCCTTGATGCGGCGCAGGCGGACGGCGTCCTGCTGCGCCTTCTGGCGGCTGGCCTCCGCCGCGCGGACGTTGGCTTCGGCGGCGGGAATCCCGGCTTCCGATCCGCCGACCGATTCGCGGGCCGCGTCGAGGCTGGCCTCGGCCCCGGCGACAGCCAGGTCGTATTGCGTCGGGTCGATGCGGAACAAGAGGTCGCCGGCGCGTCACGCTGCTGATTCGGTGGCGACGGCGACCTCGACGACCGCGCCCGGACACTTCCGCGGCTATGGGAACGACGAGCGCGTGCACGCGGGCCTGGCTCGAGTACGGTGTCAGGCGGTCGAAGACGAGGTAGGCGATGAGTATGACGAGCGAGAGCACGAGCAGCCGCAGCGTCCAGGTGCGCACCGGGTCGCGCGGTTTCGTTTCGCGTTCAGTTTCGCGTATTCGTTTCGGCTTCGCCGCCGTCGCTTTCGCCGTCAGTCATCGCAGTTTTCCGTCGTTCGGCCTCATTGCTGCGGGACGGGCTCGTCCAGGAGATCTCCCCAGTTGGTCCGTTCCTGCATCGTCTCTATCGTACTATCCGGTACCAGTGCCGCGTCGCTCGGCTGCCAGCCGCCGCCCAGCGCGAGGTACAGCGACACCAGCGCCACGGCCATGTCACCCTTGCTGGCGACGAGGCGGCCCTGCTGGGCGAACAGCGCGGTTTGCGCATCGAGGACGCGCTGGTAGTCCGCGAAGCCTTCCTGGAAGCGCAGCATCGACACATCCGTGGCGCGCTGCGCGACCGTGACGGTCTCTTCCAGCAGGAGATACTGCTCACGCGCGCCATTGAGCGCGGCAAGGGCGTCCTCGACTTCGCGTGACGCCTGCAGCACCGTTTCCCGCCAGGCCGTGAGCGTCTGCTGCAGGCGCGCATCCTGCACGCGGACGTTGTTGCGGATGCGCCCGTAATTGAGGAACGGCCAGACGAAAGCCGGCCCCGCGGACCAGGTCAGGCTGTCGCCGTCGAACAGTTCGCCAAAACCGGACTCGCCCGTACGTGTCGTATCGGTGTTGTCCGCCGCTACGAGGCCGACTGCGCCGCTCAGGGTGAAGCTCGGGTACAGGTCGGCTTCGGCCAGGCCGACGTTGGCGTTCGCGGCCATGGCGCGAAACTCGGCCGCGCGCACGTCCGGACGTTGCCGCAGCAGATCCGCGGGAATGCCGATCGCCAGTGCCTCCGGCACGTCCGGGACGCCGGCGTCGGCGGAGAGCATCGGCTGCAGCGCCCCCGGCGGCAGATCGACCAGCACGGCCAGTGCATGCCGCGCCTGCGCCAGGTCCGCGGCCAGCACCGGCAAGGTCGCCTGCGTGCTCAGGAGCAGGGTCCTGGCTTGAAGCACGTCAAGTTCCGAGGTCTCGCCGTTCTGGAACTGCACGTCGACGATCTCGAAGCTGCGCTGCTGGCTTGCGACGTTGTCCTTTGTGATCCGGATCTGGTCCTCGATCGTACGGATCGTGAGATAGCCGAGGGCCACCTGCGCCGCGACCAGCACGGTTGCGTCGTTCTGTGCCGCAAGCGACTCGAAATAGAGTGCATCGGCCGCTTCGATGCCGCGCTCATACCGGCCCCAGAAGTCGATCTCCCAGCTGGCGGAGATGCCGACGTCGTACTGCAGGTACTCGAGGTCGCCGGCCGCCGTGTTGGCGGCATTTTCGCTCGCGGAGACGCCGGTCGCGCCGCCCGCCATTACCTGCGCCTGCGGGTACTTGAGGCCCGTCGCAATGCCCAAAGCCGCACGCGACTCGAGCACGCGCAGGCCGGCGATCTCGAGGTTGTTATTTTCCGCGAGCGCACGCTCGACCAGCCCGTCGAGTTCCGGGTCGCCGAAGAGCTTCCACCAGGCCGCTTCTTCCTGCGGCGAGGTCGACAGTCCGGCGATCTCGGCTTCGTACCAATCCGGGCCGAGTGGCGATTCGGGCGGCTCGTAATCGGGACCGACCGTCATGCAGGCGGCGAGTGACGTTGCGGCGGCTGCCGCGCACGCTGCCCGTAGTCCGCCTGTCGCCGTGCCCTTGTTCAATGCTCAGGCGTCCGGGCGGCGCGGCTCCTGCAGTGCAACTTCCGTCGGCGTGTCGAGTTCGCGGTTCCATACCCAGTCGGAGATCACCCGGTAGCCGAGGCCCAGGATCACCGCCCCGAGGAAGAGCCCGATGACGCCGAACTGGATCATGCCGCCGATCGCGCCGATGAGTACGACCAGCACCGGCAGGTCGACGCCGCGTCCCAGCAGCAGCGGCTTCAACACGTTGTCGCTCAGGCCGATCAGGACGGCAGCAATCGCAAACACCGTCGCAGCGCCCGTGCTGGCGAAGGAAAAGACCCAGACGATGAGCGGGATCATGATGATGATCGCAGGGATCTGCACGATCGCCGTCACGAGGATGAGCAGCGTGAACAGGCCGGGCGCAGGCAATCCGATCAGGGCGAAGGCGATGCCGGCCATCACCGCCTGGATCGCCGCGACGCCGAGTACGCCGTTCGTGACGCTGCGTATCGTCGACACCATTAGACCCGCAAGGTGGGCACCGCGCCCCTGCGAGATCCGCTCGCAGATCGCCACCGTTGCTTCGTAGCCCTTCTGCGCGAACATCATGAAGAACCCGGCGATGATGATCGAGGCGACGAAATGCAGCATCCCCGACAGGAGCGCACGGGCCGCCTGCGCGAAGCGCTCGGCAAGCGCTTTTACCTGGGGGCCATATTGCGCAAGCATCGCCTCGAGGTTGCTCGATGCCCCGCTCCAGGCTGCGTAGAGCCTCTCGCCGATAACCGGCCAGCCTTTGACGGAATCGTCCGGTGGCGGTATGCGCAGGTCGCCTTCGCCCAGGTCCAGGTGCAGCTCCTGCGCCGTCTCGATGGTGGAGTCGACGACGAACCAGCCAGGAAGCAGGAGGATCGCGAGGCCCGCTAGCGTGATGATCGTCGCCGACCATTTGGCCCTGCCGCCGAGCGCCGCGGCCAGTTTGAGATGCAGGGGATAGACCGCGACGGCCAGGATGATCGCCCACACGATAATGGTTGCGAACGGGTCGATGATGACGGCGCAGTATCCGATGAGCAGGACAAGTGTTGCGATCTGGATAAACGAGGTCATCATGTTGCGCGTGAAGCGCCGCTCGTCGTCGGCAAGGATCGGGCTATTCGTCGGGCTAATCATGGGTGCCTCCTGTCGTGGTCAAGCGGGCCTGCCACATCCGTTGCAGCATCGCGTAGAGCATCGCGGCCGTCCAGCCGATCAGTACGATGCCGCCGATGGCCTCGAAGCCGCTCAGCAGTCGCCAGGTCGGGCTCAGCGTGATGTCGCCGTAGCCGAGGGTCGTGAATGTAACGGCCGAGAAGTAGATCGCGGCTTCGACGGTTTCGAGTTCTTCCGCAGCGACCAACAAGTAAGCCATGGCCCACATGAGAATCTCGACGAAGTGCAGGACGATCATGAAGAGCACTGTCCGGATGACGACTCCGGCCTTCCCCGGCATCGTGAGCCGCTCGTGGGCATCGGGATATCGCCGTTCGACCCGCTGCAGCCACCACGACGTCCCGAGACCGTGAACGACAATGGTCATGGCAATCATTGCCAAGGCGATAAGTACCAGAATCGTCAAGCGCACCCTGCGTGCCCCCTTTTTGTCGTTGTTCCTTGCGGGCCAGTCACGGAACCGGTCGCTTTACCGGTTTCCGCCGGGGAAGACTCTACCACGAGACAGCGTCAGCCCCCCAGTGCGATGGCCATGACCACCAGTGCGCTGCCGCCGATGAGGAAACCGAGTCCCACGAGCCACGGATTGCCGAGTGTGTGACGTGCCCACAGATAGCCGGTCATGAACAACATCGCAATCAGGATGGCGTTCGAAAGGCGTAGTGCGATTCGCGCATCATCCAGCAGCAGGAATGGAATGGCGGCTGGCAGGCTGGCCAACACTACGAGGCAGAAACTCGTCAATGCCCCCAGCACATCCTGTCTGGTGAGCGCGTTCGCCGTCGCAGGTTTCGCACGCAGATTGGCGACGATGCGTGCGTAAAGGGCTTGACGTTCCGAAACACTGGTCACAGTCTCGAGCAGTTCGTCCAGCTCGTCGGACACCAGTCTCACGGCTGAGCGCTCGTCGGCCACGCCACGCACGGCATGTCCCAAACGCCGCAAGCGGCCGCGATCGAACCATTCGCCTACCAGGTACAAGGCACCGTCAATAATACCCCACGCGATGTTGCAGCCGATGAGCGCAATTAATAGTTGTCGCGCACCTTCTCTGCCTTCGTCTTCGATGATAATTCCCGCGCCCAGCGTAAAGGTGAGCGTCATGATGAGGCCGAATAGAATCTCGGCCAGACTCGACGCCGGGTCTAGATACCGGTTCATCAGAGACGATCGGTTGTCCGGCTCGGAATCCATTAATTCACGCTCTTCTAGTAGTTGTAAGCGACAAAGATCATGCTGTAGTAGAACGTGTCGGTACGTCCCGACGACTGCTCTACCGCATCTCCTGGTTCCGCAATCGCCAATACGAAACTCAGCAGCAGGTTGTCATTCAAGGTCCAGTCCATATACCAATCGAGCTCGAGAGCGACATCGTCGGAGCTTACCGTCGGACCGAATGATGCGGGTTCGTCCAGCAGAAAGTCGAATAGGATCAGACCGGTCGAAATGCTTTCTGTCGGAGTTACCTGCACCCGCAGCTGGTGCGAAACGAGGTTCGAGTTTGACAGGAAGTACTCGCCGCCGATTTCACCCTGCCACCATGCGCCCCAGTCGTAGAAACCGGTGAATAAGCCGTCGAAGGCTTCGTTCGCTGCCGTCCCTGGATCGTCACCCTCGAAAAACGCGTAGCGGTAGGAAACCTTCGGCTGCCAGGCCGTATCCAGCTGATAAGCCGCCAGCGCGTTCCACGCCACGGAATCGAGGGCTGCCCCATTGTCCTCGCGGGCGTATTCCACCTCGAAAGAGAGCGCCTTCAGGTTCGGGAAAGGCGCTGTAAAAGCACGGAGGTCGTACACACCAAGACCGTCGCGCTGCGGAGCTTCGTCGGCATTCGCGGATAAGCTCATGTAGGTGGCGCCTAACGTGGTGTCCTCGCCGATACGGTATTCATAATTCAGGCCCCAGAGCTCGTTGGAAGTATTGGACTCCGGCAGGTCGTTCTTGTCGAGATAGAAGGCTTCCAGGCTATGCGGTCCGGGGCGGAATCGTCCGATGGCGGCGAACTCCCAGGCTTTGCGTGCGTTGGTCCAGTAACCGCCGCGCGCACCGCCCTCTGCGGCACCGTCCCACAGCAACAGGCCGTGACCGACGCTGGTATTGCGTGCGGCCCACGGTAAAGTCGAGTACGTCCTCGCCGAGATCACCCAGACTGTTGCCCGAGCGCCAGCCGACGTACAAATCCTCGACATCGAAGGAGGAGGCGTCGTCGCCGACCAGCGACGGTGCGGCGCCGTAGGTGCGCTCACCGACGACACTGAACGCACCATAGAACTGCGCGGAGCTGTCGGTCGTGTACTCCGCGCCCAGCGCCGGCTTGATCGATCCCTCGAACCAATTGTCGCTGAGATCGCCGGAAGGTTGGTCGGGCTTCGGATCGGTGTACAGGGAATTGACGAAACCGAACGCGCCGAAGGTTGCATCCAGGTTGAACGTCCAGTCGAGCCCTGCCGGCAAACCCGGTAACGACTGCTCCGCCTCATCGCCGAACGCGGACGTCGTCGTCAAGGCCGCTACAGTCGCCGCTCCCAGGCCGAGTAGAGATACAACACGATGACCAGGATTCCGCCAGCTCGACGATGTGGCCGATGCAGCTCGACGCCTCCACCAATATCCTCGATTCCAGCCTGGCTGTACGAGTCAGTCCGCCCGCGTTGGAGCGGCTCCGAGTGGTTTCAGGGCGTGTACCAGATCGGCGAGGTGTAGGCGCGTTCCTGGGTCGTCTTCGGTACGCCCTCCGGCACCTCGACACCGAAATACTTCGCGTCGTAGGTGGTCCAGCGCGGGGTCGGGATCTCGATCACGCGAGCGTAGTAGACCGCGCGCAGCTTGGGATCGAAGTCCGGGTCCGTCCACACCGTGATCAGTTCCGAGGCGCCGATCGTGTTCGTCCAGGTGGCGTTCTCGACGTCGACCGTGTTGCCGACCGGCGGCAGCTTGCCGTCGGCGCCGGGCTTGCGCTCATCCGACCAGGCCACGTCGTAGACCTTCTCCTGGCGCGCGCCCCGGCCGTCGACCCAGCCCTTGATGATCTGGACGCGGTCCAGGTTGCCGCTCATCGGGTCCTTGACGGCCGCGACCAGGAAGCTCGGCGACTTGCCCTGCGGTGCGGCTCGAAGATCGCCGCCCATCGGCACGCCCTTCGCATAACCCACGCTCGCAGGCAGGCGCTGCCCGGCGTCGCTTGCTGCGAAATCCCAGCCGCCGAAGAAGCGCACGATCATCCGCGGACCGGTGGTTGCGTAAGTCTCCTTGCGTTCCATCGCATCGAAGATCGCCTCGCGCGTGTTCTCGGCTCGCCCATACCGCGGCGTAGCCCGAGGCCGCTTGCTGCCAGCCCAATATGCATTCGTCGCCAAAACAACCGACAGGATGATCCATGCGCTTCGCACTGGGTTCGGTACCCGCGTGCTTGCCGAAGAAGTTGTCTTCATCCGCGGTCGCGAGCGCGGTGTGCGTGTCCGTCGAACCGATCATGCCCACCTTGTAGGGATTCGTGCCGAGCTTCGCCTCCTGCTGCAGGCCGATCTGCAGCGCCGTGCGCGCGTACTCGTACTGCAGCATGTCGTCTTCCTTCGGCACGCTCATGTTGAGGTTGAACTTGTCCCAGGTCTCGTAATCGGCGAACTCGTCGGACGGCGAGAGGAACGGGTGGGCTTCGCCGTCGCCCTTGATCTGCGTGATCTCATAGAGCGGCTCCCACTTCGCGCGCGTTTCGGCGTATTCGAGCGTGATGGGCTTGCCGGTAAAGGAGTCGTTCTCCGGGAACATGATGCCGTTCGACAGGTTGCCGTTGTGCGCGATCGCGAGGACCTGGCCGCCGGTCGAATCCTCGTAGGACTGCAGCACCTTCCACAGGTCCTTCGGATCGTCGCTGCCGACGGGCCGTATGGTCGTATAGGGCTCGATCCGGCTCGTCTTGTCGGCGCCGTCGCGGAACATCACCACGCGATGCAGGTTGTTGCCGGCGGTGTTCGAGGTCCACTCGTAACCGATGAAAGCCGAGAAGCGGCCGGGCTGGTTGTAGTCTTCCGCCGCCTTGATGGTCCGTTCCCAGGCCGATCGATAGGTTGCGGTTCCGGGCAGCGAGGCCAGCGCCGGGGGGAATTTGTTCTTGGAGAACGCGTCGATCACTTCGGTCGCCACGGAGACGGCGTCCTGGCCGCCCTTCTGGATGTTGTCGTACCAGCGCCTGCCGGTCGGGTCGGCGAGGAAAGCCGGGTCGCCGGCGAACAGCTTCGGGAAAAAGCCCATGTTGTCCGAGTGATCGGCAACGACGATGAAATCGAGCGGCCGGGCGAGTTTCACCTGCATGCCGTTCGCCGCGGTGACTTCCGCGCCGCTTGCAAAGCGGAACGCGTCTTCGGGCCCGAGACGCGCACCGAAGGCGCCGGCGTCCATCGACGCACCGGTGTGCACGTGCGTGTCGCCCCAGTAGACGTTGGTCGCAAAGTTACGGCCGGCGTACGGCGAGTAACTTGCCCGCTTCTGGAAGGAATCGATCAGCGCCTCCGCCGGCGGCGCCGCCTCCTGGGCATCAGTATTCGTTGCACGTCATGACGAATAACAGGCCGCCGAGTAGCGCGTAATTGTTCAATCGGTTCATTGTTGTTCCCCGTTCTCTATGCGCAGATGCCAGCATTATTGGCCGGCGAGTCTGCACCCGTACATCCGGGCTCGCTATCAATTCCGCGCAAGGCGCGCATCTTCACGTGCCGAGGACTTGTCCAGACGGTTCATTGTTATTCCCCCGCTTGGCGTTCATCCGACGCTCCGCTAAGCTCCGATGCGCCTGTCAAAATAACGCAAAGGGAAAGCATGGAGGAAACATCCGCCGCGCCGACCAACCCTGATTCGTCCACCGCAGTTCTCCACGACGTGGACGAACTCAACCATGCCGTCAGCGGCTCGGATCTCGAGCTCGTGCAGCTCAAGCCCGGCCGGCTCGACGCCGTGCTCGCCCAGGTTACGCTGGGCGACTTTTCCATCGACCAGGGCAGCGTGAACCAGTCCCTCAGAGTTTGCGGTCGCCTCGATCCACAGCGCTTCGGCATCGGCCTGTTTCCGCCACATGCCCGGGCAACCTGGAACGGCAATCACATCGATCGATTCGCACGTGTTGTTTTTCAAACCCGGCGGCGAACTGAACGGGCATACCTCTGAAACCTACGTCTGGACCTCGCTCGTCGTGCCATTGCACTGGGTTGCATCCATTGCGCAGAACCTGCAGCACTCGCGCGCGTTTGAGTTCCGGTCCGAATGCGCGTGGATACGGCCCGATCACAGCCGGCTCGACGACCTCCGGCGGGCCGTTGCCGCCATCGTCACGCCCGCAACACCACTGCTCGTCGGCGTTGAACGCGAACAGTGGTTGCTCGCGGATATCCGCAATGCACTGGGCGCCGCATTGATTTCCCTCGATGCGTCGTCCGACAAAACGACCTACCGGGCGCTCGCGCATTTCAGCCTGGCGCGACGCGCGGAGCGCTACCTGCGCGAGCGGATCTCGGAACCGGTCTGCATCGACGAACTCTGCGTTGCATTGCGCGTCAGCCGACGCTATCTCGAGTACGCGTTTTCGGACGCATTCGGTACGAGCCCGTCGCGCTACCTGCGATTGCTGCGGCTGACCGAAGTCCGTCATCGGCTGCAATGCCTCGGCAACACGACGACGGTGACCCGCGAGGCTACGAGGCTCGGCTTCAGCCACCTGAGCCAGTTCTCCGTCCAGTACAAGCAATTGTTCGGCCAGAGCCCGAGCGCCACGCTCTCCGCTGTGACCCGCTAGAAAGCTCCTGCACCGGGTTCCGGCGCCGGGGCCGGGGGACCGCCGCGGAACAGCCGGAGCTGCCTGTGCGCAATCCCGATAGCGCCCGCCTGCGTGAAACGGCGCAGGATTGCTCTTCTGCGACCGGACCATTTCGAGATCCCATTGAACGACTCGAGGAAGCAAGAATCGCGGCCAGGTCGCAACGCCCGGCGCTCGCGATCGCCGTGGCCTACATGTCGGATCACCTGGCGGAAAGGATCCGCCTGCGCGACCTGTCCAGTGCCGCCGGCGTGAGTGCCCGGACCCTCGGATAACCTGTTCCTGAGAACTTACGGCGCGACCCCGATGGCGTTCTTGAAGCGACAGCGCCTGGAACATGCCCGCAATCTCCTGCTGCAGGCGGACCCCGCAGCACGCGTCGGTCGCAGAGATCGCACGCCGGTGCGGCTTCACGCACATGGGCCAGTTCGCGCTCGATTACAAAGCGAGCGATGGGCGAGCTGCCGTCGGAAACGCTGCACCTTCGGCCAATGCCCGAGAGACCTCGCCGTCCACGATAGGTTTCCGGAGCGAACCTGACGCGACGCCGTGCGTTTTTTTGATATTGATGCGACACGCTGCGTGCCAGACTCGGTCAGGACAGTCCACCATTGTCCTTGTCCAAGAGTAGGCAAATTTCACCCGGCGCATCGATCCACGTAAGGCAGCGATACTCATGATCAAGAAAGCAGGATGGGTCGGTATTGTGACCTGTGTTTCGACTGGCGTGATTTCACACACCGCTGTCGCGCAGGAAGGCGCCGACGACTGGCAATTCGCGGCAACCGTCTACGGCTGGTTTCCGGACATCAGCGGCGAGACGGCGCTGCCGCTCGGCGGCAACGCCAGCATCAATGTCGATGTATCCACGATCCTCGATCATCTCAAGATGACCGCCCAGGGCTCATTCGAGTTCCACAAAGGGCGCTGGGGCGGATTCACCGACCTCGTCTATCTCGACGTCGGCGAATCGAAATCGGACGTACGGGACATTACGATCGGTGGCGTGACACTGCCTGCGGCGATTACGACAAACGCGGAATTCGACCTCAAGTCCACGTTCTGGACAATTGCCGGCCAGTACCGGGTTCGAGCCGATCAGGACGCGACCTTCGACTTGCTCGCCGGCGCGCGCCTGGCCGACCTGAACCAGAGTCTCGACTGGGAATTCGTCGGTGACTTCGGTCCGACCCCGCCGCCGCCACGCACGGGGAGTCGCGACGCGTCGGTCGAACAGTGGGATGCCATCGTCGGGGCCAAAGGCCGGGTCGCACTGGGCGCCGAGCAGCGGTGGGTCATGCCCTGGTACGTTGACATCGGTACCGGCGACTCCGACCTCACGTGGCAGGCCGTGCTCGGACTCGGTTATGCCTTCGACTGGGGCCAACTCACCGTCACATGGACCATGCTGGAGTACGAGCTCTCGGACGGCCCCATCGAGGAGCTGAATTTCAGCGGCCCGGCAGCCGGGGCGACGTTTCGCTGGTAAACATTGACCGAAAGGCCCGGCAGCGAGTGGGCCCGGCCTCCGGCTTCGAAGAGGTAGGAAGCATGCGCTACCGGCGGCAACGGACATGCATCGCGTACTTCGCTTGCGCGTTGTTGGTGATCGCAGTGGTCGATTCGTCTCGGGCAGCGCCGCCCGAGGACAATGTCACCCGGCCTCGCATCGGTCTTGTGCTTGCCGGCGGCGGGGCCAAGGGGGGCGCGCATATCGGCGTGCTCAAGGTCCTGGAACAGCTCAAAGTGCCCGTCGACTGTATTGCCGGAACCAGCATGGGCGCGCTCGTCGGCGGAGGTTACGCATCGGGAATTCCGGCCGCGGAGCTCGAAGAGTTCATCGTAGGCATCGACTGGCAGAAGGTTGTGGGCAGCCAGGGCCGGCGCGACCTCGAACCGATCGAACAAAAGAGAGCAGGCACGACCTACAGCAACAATCTCGAATTCGGCATCACTCCGAATGGCCTCAAGACGGCCGGCGGTTTGATCAACACGAGCAGCATCGAGGATTTGCTGCGTCTTTACGTAGCCTCTGCGCGCTTTGAAACGGATTTCGACAAACTGCCGATTCCCTTTCGAGCTGTTGCGACCGACATGGTCTCGGGCGATATGATCGTTCTGAAAGAAGGCGATCTGGCCACGGCCATGCGCGCGTCCATGTCGATTCCAGGCGCCTTTGCTCCGGTACGCCTGGAGGACATGATCCTGTCCGACGGCGGCCTGGTAAGAAACATCCCGATCGATGTCGCGCGGAATCTCTGCGCGGATATCGTCATCGTCGTAAATCTTGTCGAGCTGCCCGCGGATCCCGCGAACCTGCAAAGTGCGACACAGATACTTGGTCGCACGATGGACGTGATGATCGTCGCCAACGAGACATTGCAGCTGAATTCGCTCGCGGCGGACGACATTCTCATCAACGTCGAGATGGGCACGATAGGCACTGCGGACTTCGAGAGAACGGCCGAAACGATTGTGCTCGGCGAGACCGCCGCCCGGGACATGTCGGAAGCGCTGGCGAAATATTCCGTACCGGAGGCCACGTATCTCGCCTGGCGCTCGGAAGTAACCGATACGCAGCAGCTGCAAGCCCGTCTTGCCGATGTTCGTTTCGAGGGCCTGAAGCGCGTCAATCCCGAGTTTCTGGCGAGCGACGAGCAGGTCAAAGCCGGGGATCTCGTCGATGCCAATACGATCAGCGCGCAGGCCCAGCGGATAGCGGTCCTTCAGGACTTCGACTCAGTCGGCTATCGCCTCGACGGCGATCCTGAGTCACCGACGCTCACCTGGCTGCCGCAAGAGAAGCAATTGGGGCCGGACTTTCTGAAGCTCGATATGGGCGCTTACGCATCCTGGGACGGCGACCTGAGATTCCTGCTCTACGGCAGACACGTTCGAACCTGGGTGAACCCACTCGGCGCCGAATGGCGCAACGAGGTACAGGTCGGCGGCGAATCACTGCTGGCCACAAGCTTTTACCAACCGCTCGATACCGCGCAGAAGTTCTTTGTCGAACCGCGCGCATGGTTTTCCAGGTCCACGGAGGACCTTTTTGACGACGACGAACGAGTAGCACGCTATGCCTTCGAGGACAGCGCAGCGTCTATTGCGGCAGGCATCAATCTGAGCCGCTACGCGCAGGCACGCGTGTCCTATCTTTACGACCAGCGGGACATCGAAGTGGACATCGGCTCCGAACTAATGCCCGCAGACGATTTCGTCGATGCGGGAATCCTGGTTTCTGCCGAGTATGACAGCCGCGACACGCCGTTCAGCCCGACGAGCGGGCTTGCGCTGGCATTCGAGTACCTGAGCATCGATGACTCCCTGGGTGCGGATCGTGACTGGCAACGTGCGGAGATCGGTGCCGGCATTGCCATACCGTTGCGCCGGGACGTGATCTGGGTTTCTGCTGCGGGAGGCACTGATCTGAATGGCGACCTGCCGCCCGATCGCAAGTTCTCCCTCGGCGGCCCAGCCAGCTTGCCGGGGCTGGAGCTCGGGGAATTGCGCGCGGACAGCTATTGGACCGTCGACTCCAGCTATCTGTGGAAGCTGAAGGATGTGCTGCCGATTCGCAATCTCGCGCTTTACGGCGGCGTGCGCCTCACGGCGGTGCGGCTTATGGCCGCCTGGACGGCGACGATGGCGGCGAATTCTATGGTGGTTCCGTCTACCTCGCCGGCCGGACGCTCATCGGACCGATGACGCTCGGCATCGGATCGACTTCGCTCGACTCGTGGGCCCTGTGGTTGACGATCGGCCGGCCGGTCGGTCACGGCACCATCATGGACAGGGGGATTTTCCGCTGATGGTCTGCCTGTCCGCGGTTCGGGCGTCGCGAATGGCCCTGGTCGCGATCGCATCACTATCGTGTCGGGCAAGTTGCGGCCGCCCCGAAAACCGACGTTGTGGTCTTCGTCAATGGCGAGCGCCTGACCGGAGAGGTCAAGGGACTCGAGCGGGGCATATTGAGCTACGGCACCGATTTCATGGGAACCATCAGCATCGAATGGGACAAGGTTGCGCAGTTGCGCAGCGATCAGCTCCTCGAAATCGAGATGCTGGATGGTACCCGCGCCGTTGCCAGGCCCGCCGAATTCGGCGAGGCCGGTACCCTGCGTATCGGGACGGCGAGCGACGGGACCGCGAATAGCGTACCCCTAGCCAATGCGTCGCGAATTTATGCGCTCGATGAGGGGCGGCTGAGGAATCGGCTGGACGGCTACGTCAGTTTCGGTTGGAGCGCCGCCGCCGCGAACGACGTCAGCCAGGTCAGTGTGAATGCCGGCCTGACTTATCGTGACGAACTGCGTCTCTGGGACTTTACATACGATGCGGCACGCAGCGAATCCGATCAGAATCCATCGGCCGCAAGCCACACTTTGGCGATCGACCAGCAACGCTTTCTGCGCGATCGCTGGTTCTGGAACGGCGGCGGCAACATCGCCACCAACGATGAACTGGGACTGGAACTTCGCGTGCTGCTGGGCGGCGGGCTCGGCCGCTATTTCTTCCAGACGCCACAACAGGAGTTTTTCGCGGCCGCCGGTCTCGGGGTTTCCCATGAGGAGTTCGCCGACGGCCAGAATCAGGAAAGCGTCGAAGGGATATTCGTCATTTTCCTACGATCTGTACCGGTTCGACGCGCCGGAGATCGATGTATCGACGAGCCTGACCGTGTACCCGAGCCTTACGATATCCAGCCGGGTGCGCACGGATGCGAACGTACAGATGCGCTACGAAATCATTGACGATCTTTTTTACAGGTTGTCCCTGCAACACAGCTACGACAGCGAGCCGCAATCGCTGAATGCGCGGGACAGCGACTGGTCGTTCGTCACATCAGTTGGCTACAGCTTCTGAGCTTTCGACCGCGACTATGCACCGGCCTGACAGGACGTGCGCATTTTTGATATTCGTCGGGCCCGCCGACCGTCACACTCCGCAGTCAGGCTCGCGAGTGCCGCGCGTTGCACCGCCATTACTGGAACACAAACTGTGAAGCGCTCGTTCAATAAATTTCCGGTCTTGCGATTTTGTCTTCTCTAGAAAAACTATAAGGACAAGGGGGGCCCTGCCATGCATGACGACAAATCGGCGGACGACCTCGAGCCTGCCGCGATCGGGCTCGGCATCGTCTTCGCTCTCCTGGTGATCGTCACGATCCTCCGCCTGCTATAGAAACGCGGCAAGCGGCGGGGAACGGCTGCGCGAGTAGTCCCCACGTCCGTTAGCCACAGCTTCTGAGCTTTCGACTGTGCGAACACGGCAATACGTTAGTCCGCCGGCCATGCGTTTTCTTGATATTCGGCGCTGCCGCCGACTGCCACACTCCGGGCGTGACGCTCGCGACGGCGGCCAATTGTAACCGTCAACCAACTGAACGAAGATACCGTCAAGCCACGGAATAAAAATAATGAAGCGCTCGTACGAGGAATTCCCGTATCGGGTACACACGGTGAGGCGTCCATGACAATACGACTGACGTGCCTCGCCATCCTGGCGTTCTTTGCTCAGGCCACCCTCGCCGCCGGCAAACCCAATGTCGTCATCATGCTCGCCGACAACGTAGGCTACGGAGACATCGGCGCATATGGTGCGGGGGAAGTGCGCGGCATGCCCACGCCGCGCATCGACGGGCTCGCGAGCGAAAGCCTGCGCCTGACGCAATACCTGGTGGAGCCGGCCTGCACGCCTTCGCGCGCCGCGCTCATGAGCGGCCGCTACTCCCAGCGCCTGGGCTTGAGCACGGTGATCATCGCCGGCACGCCGAATACGTTGCAGTCCGACGAGGTCACGCTCGGCGAGCTGTTCAAATCACAGGGCTACAGCACCGCCATCACCGGTAAATGGCATCTCGGGGCGAGCGAGCAGAGCTGGCCGACCCGTCAGGGCTTCGACGAATACAAGGTCGGCGTGTTCGAATCGAGCGACGGCACGCTGTATCGCGACGCCATGCAGCGCATCGGGATGCCCGAAGCCGCGATCGCCGCGGCGGAACCCGGCATTTGGGAGTCGGACGCGAACGGGGTCATGAAGAAGGTACGGCCCTACACCATGGACAACCGCGGCCAGATCGAGGGCGACATCGCGAAGGCCGCGGTCGATTACATCGGGCGCCAGGCCAAAACGAAGCAGCCGTTCTTCCTGTATGTGGGCTTTACCAACACTCACTACCCCCTCAGGACCGCGCCCGAGTTCACGGGCAAGTCACGCATCGGCCCCTACGGCGACGCGATCATGGAACTCGACTACCGCACCGGCGAGATACTGGATGCAATCAAGGCGGCGGGCGTCGAGGACAACACCATTGTCATCTGGTTGTCGGACAACGCGGCGGCGCCAACGGGGGGGCCTTGGGACACGCGCTTCGGCTTCAACGGGCCGTTTCGTGGCGAACTCGGCGATGCGCTCGAGGGCTCGATCCGCACCATCGGCATGATCAAGTGGCCGGGAAAGATCACACCGCGTGTCAGCAACGAGATGGTCTCGGTCCACGACTGGTTCCCGACATTTGCCGGCATCATCGGCGCGAAAGTGCCCACGGACCGGCCGATCGACGGCGTGGATCAGACTGCGTTCATCACCGGCGAGCAAGATAAGTCCAATCGCGAGAGCCTGATCACCTTCGTCGGCGATGAGGTCGGCGCCGTGCGGTGGCGGCAATACCGGATCTACCCGAAGGAATTCATCATGACGACGGGCAACCCGGCGATGATGGGTCTCGCCGGCCGCCGCGCCGAGGGCAATGGTTTCCCCGCAATCTTCAATATCGAGGCCGACCCGCGCGAGGAAGTGAACATAGTCGGCACCAACGCCTGGGTCGTGGGGCCGTACCTGAAGCTGATCGGCGAATATTACAAGTCGCTGGAGAAATACCCCAACCCCAAGCCGGTCAGGCTGACAGAGTTTGGCGGGTGACGAAATCCAAGTCACCGTTCCGACCGTGGTACGAAGTCGCATTGGTCGCGGTAATAGCCTTTGCGCTGGGAACTGCAGTGCCGGCACAGGCCGACGACAAGAACGATGAGTATCGGGTGACCGTGGTTCCCACCTATTCGTTGACCAAGGACCACCGCTGGATGGGTATTGGCTATCTCGGCTACGTGTGGAGCAACCAAGAGGAGTACACCGTCGATTACCTGGGCTTGGGCGGGATCTGGAGTTTTGCGCCGAAGGCCGAGGCGTGGTTCCTGCTATTTGCGACGAAGACGGACAACGAAACCGGGTCCGACGTCGATGAACTGCGACCTATCGTCAGCCTCAAGAATTATTTCATCAAGACCCCTGCGCTGAGGTTCTACAACATGGCGCGCGCCGAATACCGCATCCAGGACCGCGATCAGGGCGGGCAGGATACGCAATACTGGCGCCTTCGCGATCGGCTGGGTGTGGAGTTCGCATTCGGCCCCGAGGGTCCGTGGTATGGCATGGCGGATTTTGAGCCCTTCTATCGATTTGACCGCGATACGATCGACCCTCTGCGAGTGCGTGTCGGGCTCGGACGGACGCTCAACGACTTCGTGCGTGTCGAACTCATCTACCACATGCAGTTCACACGCCCTGCGTCCGGCGGTGATCTCGAGTGGACCGACAATATCTGGCGTCTGAATTTCAAAGTCGCTCGCCACCGGGGTGCTCTACAGCAGCTGTTTGGCGGCGACGTCGACGAGTAATTGCGATTTTGCAAACTAAGGCGCGACTGTACTTGCAGACTTTCACAGACAGGTGATGATCATGCGTAACTCATTCTCCACCGCGACTACCTTTGGATTTGCCCTTATGGCATTTTTGGCCGGGTGCTCGCGCGAAGCCCCGGAACCAGCCGCTGCGCCCGACGCGGGTGATACGGCATCCACGCAGGAGGCCGCGGCGCCAGCGTCATCAGCCGACACCGGCCACGCGACGCAGGTGTACTTCGGCGACACGCACCTGCACACGGCCATGTCCATGGACGCCGGCGCATTCGGCAACCGTCTCGGCGTCGAAGACGCGTATCGCTTCGCGAGGGGCGAGGAGCTGACCGCTTCCAGCGGGCAGAAGGCGAAGCTCTCCCGCCCGCTCGACTTCCTGGTGGTCGCCGACCACTCGGACAACATGGGTTTTTTCCCCGACCTGTTCGCCGAGAAACCGGAATTGCTGGCTGATCCCACCGGCAAGAAGTGGTCCGACATGATCAAGGCCGACGAGGGCAATGCGGCGGCGCTGGAAATCATCGACATGTTCTCGCGCGGCACTTTCCCCGAAGCGTTGATGTACTTTCCCGGCACCAAGGCGTACGCCTCGGCGTGGAAGCTCACGGTCGACGCTGCCGAGAAGTACAACGAGCCCGGCAAGTTCACCGCCTTCATCGGCTACGAGTGGACTTCGCAGGTGCCGCCCGGCAACAACCTGCATCGCGTCGTTGTCTATCGCGACGGCGGCGACAAGGCGGGCCAGGTCGAACCGTTTACGACGTACCCGCCCGCCGGCAGCACCACGCCGGAGGACCTGTGGAAGGTGTTGCAGGCCTACGAAGAGAAGACCGGCGGCAAGGCACTGGCCATCGCCCACAACGGCAACCTGTCCAACGGCTGGATGTTTCCGTGGGACGAAAATCCGGCCACGAAGCAGCCGCTGACCGCCGAATATGCGCAGACACGAATTCGCTGGGAGCCGCTCTACGAGGTCACGCAGATCAAGGGCGATGGCGAGGCACACAGTTTCCTGTCGCCCAACGACGAATTCGCCGGCTTCGAGATCTGGGACAAGGGCAACCTCAACCTGAGCGAGCTTAAGAAGGACGAAATGCTGCAGGGCGAGTACGCGCGCACCGCACTGCAGACCGGCCTGCAGCTCGAGGACAAGCTGGGGGTGAACCCGTACAAGTTCGGCATGATCGGTTCGACCGATTCGCACACCTCGCTCACCACCGCCGATGACAACAATTTCTGGGGCAAGAACACGCCCAGCGAACCTTCGGCCACGCGCGCCGAGCATCCGTTCGCGAAGACCAAGCTCGCCACGATCATGGGCTGGGAGCAGACCGCATCGGGTTACGCGGCGGTCTGGGCCACGGAAAACACCCGCGCCGCCATCTGGGACGGGATGAAGCGCAAAGAGACATACGCGACGACCGGACCGCGCATGACCGTGCGCTTCTTCGGCGGCTATGACTTCGTCGCGACCGATGCCGATGGTGACGTTGCCGCAGCCGGTTACGACAAGGGCGTGCCCATGGGTGGCGACCTCGAGGCCGCCGCTGCCGACAAGGCACCGACCTTCCTCGTCGCCGCAAGCAAGGACCCGGAAGGCGGCAACCTCGACCGCATCCAGGTCGTGAAAGGATGGGTCGACGCGGACGGCGAGCGCCAGGAGAAGGTCTACGACGTCGCCTGGTCGGGCGACCGGAAGCCAGGCGCCGACGGCAAGCTTCCCGCAGTAGGCAATACCGTCGACCTTGCGACCGCGACCTACACGAACAGCATCGGCGACGCACAATTGTCGGCCGCCTGGACGGATCCCGACTTCGATCCCAGTGTCCGGGCCGTGTATTACGCTCGGGTGCTCGAAATCCCGACGCCCCGCTGGACGGCCTATGACGCCGTGCGCTTCAAGGTGGAGATGCCGGACGAGGTGCGGATGATCACGCAGGAACGCGCCTATACCTCGCCGATCTGGTACACGCCCTAAGGAGACGTGCAACGTGAGCCAGCCTGACGTTATCAGTCAATGTACCCGTGGCCTTGCGGCACATGTCGGGCCGGGCATCGCGAGCTCGATGCTCGCATTGTTGGCGTCGAGTATCGTGCCCGCGCCTGCGGCGGCCGACGAAGGCGGTGCGAGCTTCTGGCTGCCGGGGCAGATGGCGAGCTTTGCCGCCGCACCGGGCGATCCGGGCTGGTCGCTGCCGCTCGTGTATTACCACACCTCCGCGGAAGCCGATGCCTCGCGGGACTTCAGTATCGGCGGCAATCTCGCCGCCGGTCTCGACGTGAGTGCCGACCTGGTGTTTTTCGCACCGACATACACCTGGGCGGAACCGGTGTTCGGCGCCCAGGCAGCACTCAGTGTCGTCATAGCTGCCGGTCGGATGGAGGTCGGCGCCGACGTGGTGCTCACCGGCCCCGGCGGCAACTCCATCAATGCCAGCCGCACCGACACGTCCCAGGGCGGCTCCGACCTGTATCCGCTCGCTACGCTGAAGTGGAATCGCGGCAACGGCAGCTGGCTCGCCTACACCATGGCCGGCATACCGGTGGGCTCCTACAAGCTCGGCCGGCTCGCCAACATCGGCCTCAACCATTACTCGATCGATGCGGGGGGCGGCTATACGTATCTCAATTCCGAGACGGGACGCGAGGCCTCGATCGTGGGCGGTCTCACCTACAACTTCGAGAACGACGACACGAACTACCAGAACGGCGTCGATGGCCACATCGACTGGGCGGCATCGCAGTTTCTGAACGAACAGCTGCACGTCGGCCTGGTCGGCTATGTCTATCATCAGTTGAGCGGGGACAGCGGCGAGGGCGCAATACTCGGCGACTTCGAGTCGCGGGTGTACGCGGCCGGGCCGCAGGCTGGCTATTTTTTTCCGGTCGGCGAGCACCAGGGCTACCTCAATTTCCGGGCTTACTTCGAGTTCGATGCGGAGAACCGGGTCGAGGGCTGGAACACCTGGCTGACGCTGTCGTACCCTTTCTAGCAGGCCGTTGAAAAAGTTCCGCGCAATTCCGTTTCATTGGAGCGAGAGCGCGTCAACTTCACACTGGCTTTTGACTTTGACCGGTTACAACCTCAGGATGCGCAATATCGCGGCACAGGTGCCTCCGCAAGGCTAGAACAACAAGTGCCGCGTATTTCGTTTCTTGCGTCATTCCAATCAAAAAAATAATTCAAAGAGAGAGCAGGCGTCGATGATCGGCAATACGGGAGCGAAAATCGTGAAAACAATATTTCTGACGCTCGCGGTGCTCGCCTTTGGCGGTACGTCGATGGCGCAAGATGGCACCCATCAGCCGAACATACTCATCATCTGGGGCGACGACGTCGGCTACTGGAACATCAGCACCTTCAACCAGGGGATGATGGGTTACAAGACGCCGAACATCGATCGTATCGCCAATGAAGGGGCGAAGTTCACGGACTGGTACGGCCAGCAGAGTTGTACGGCCGGACGTGCAGCTTTCATCACCGGCCAGGTTGGCTTCCGCACCGGCATGCTCAAGGTCGGTCTGCCGGGCGCCGCGGAAGGATTGCAGGCCCGGGATGTGACGATCGCGGAATTGCTGAAAGCCAGGGGCTACAAGACCGGCCAGTTCGGGAAGAACCATCTGGGCGATCGCGACGAACACCTGCCCACGGCGCACGGTTTCGATGAGTTCTTCGGCTCACTGTACCACCTCAACGCCGAGGACGAACCGGAAAACCCGGATTACTTCAAGAATCCCGAGCTCCGTAAGCGCTATGCGACGCGTGGCGTCATTCACAGCTGGGCCAACCCCGATGGCACGCAGAAGATCGAGCTGACCGGCGCGCTGAACAAGAAGCGCATGGAAACGGTGGACGAGGAATTCACCCGCGAAGCCACGCGGTTCATGGAAGAGTCGAAGGAAGAGGGCAAGCCGTTCTTCCTGTGGTGGAACTCCACCCGCATGCACATCTGGACGCGGCTCAAGGCCGAATCGCAAGGCAAGACCGGGCTCGGCATCTACCCCGACGGAATGGTCGAGCACGACGCGATGGTAGGGCAGCTACTCGACAAGCTCCAAGAGCTGGGGCTCGACGAAAACACCATCGTCATGTACTCCACGGACAATGGCGCGGAGAAGTTCACGTGGCCGGATGGCGGCCAGTCACCGTTCAGGGGCGAGAAGAACACGAACTGGGAAGGCGGCTATCGCGTGCCCACTGTCATGCGCTGGCCCGGCGTGATCGAGCCTGGCAGCATCCTCAACGACATTTTTGCGCACGAAGACATGCTGCCCACGCTGCTCGCAGCCGCGGGCGAACCGGATGCAAAAGGAAAACTGCTGAAAGGTATGAAGGTCGGCAAGAAGACCTTCAAGGTGCACCTCGACGGCTACGACATCAGGGACGCTCTCGCCGGGAAGTCACCGAGCCCGCGTCACGAGTTCTTCTACTTCAATGACGACGGCTCGCTCGTCGGTCTCCGCTATGACCAGTGGAAAGTGGTATTCGCCGAGCAGCGTGCCCATGGTCTCGATGTCTGGCAGGACCCCTTCGTCCCGTTGCGGTTTCCGAAACTATTCAACCTGCGAAGCGACCCCTTCGAAACCGCCGACCATGAGGGTATGGACTACGAGCGCTGGCGCATGGAGCGCGTGTTTGTACTGATGCCCGCGCAGGAGTACGTCGGCCAATTCCTGTCGACGTTCAAGGAGTTTCCGCCGAGCCAGACACCGGGAAGTTTCTCGATCGACCAGGTAATGGAAGCGCTGCAGAACGGAGCCGGGAGCAACTGAGCGCACCGGTAACAGGAACCAACGGCGGTATATCGTATGTTCGAACTGAACTTTCGCTTTACAAGCATTGCGATCTTGATGTGTTTTGTGCTCGTTCCGCCGCCGGATGCCGTCGCGGCTGACACCGACACCTGGTCGTCACTGCAATTGGCAGGCCACGAGATCACGCCCGGCACGAGCAGCCGCTTTGCCTTCGTGCCCGATCGGTCGTTCGAGGCCTCGTACCTGAACGCGCCGGTATTCGTCGCACGCGGTGCATCACGCGGGCCAACCTTGTGCCTGACTGCGGGTGTCCACGGTGACGAACTGAACGGCGTCGAGGTGGCCCGGCGAAGCTTTGCAGAAACCGATCCAAAGACGCTGAAGGGTACGCTGATCGCGCTTCCGGCGATCAACGCGGAAGGCGTGCGAACCGGCAATCGCTACATGTCGGACCGGCGCGACCTTAACCGCGCGTTCCCCGGCACCAGCGGCGGAAGTGTCGCTTCGCTGATTTCCAACGCCATCTTCGGCGAACTCGTCGAGCATTGTGAGGCACTCATCGACCTGCATACGGCCTCGAACAATCGCAGCAACCTGCCGCAAATCCGTGCCGACCTGGATGATCCGGCGATCCTGAAACTGGCGACACACTTCGGATTCGGCATCGTCATCGGCGGCAAGGGACCTGATGGCAGCTTGCGCCGCGAGGCGGCAAAGGCTGGTATTCCCGCGATCATCTACGAGGCCGGTGAACCGCTGCGGTTCCAGGAAGAAGAGATCGCACATGGCGTCGCCGGCGTCAGGAACATCATGATCCACCTGGAGATGATTCCTGCCGGCGGAGCCCAACCGGCGCCGGCCCGGGTACTCGAAAAATCGAAATGGATACGTGCGAAACGCCGGGAGGGCGGGTTCTTTTTCCCGAGCGTCGGCCTGGGTCACGTTGTGGAAGAGGGTGACACGCTCGGCAAGATCATCGACCCTTTGACCGATGCGGAGTTTATCGTCGTCAGCCCAATCGCCGGCGAGATCATCGGCATGTCCGTGCCGCAGCCCGTGCTGTCCGGATACGGCCTGTTCCACATCGCCTGGAAAGACGGGCAATAGACTATATATCTATATATAAGGAGCCCGAAATGAAATCGACTTTACGCCTGGCATTGCTTGGCGCGCTTGCGCTGTGTTCCCAGGCCGCACTTGCGGACATGCCGAAAATCGACTGGACTCTCGAAGACGCCATCAAGCAGATCGACCAGCAGGCAGAAAATTTCGAGTCTGCCATGGCGCGCGTTGCGATCGTCGCGAAAGGACCGGATGGCGCGGTCACCAATACCATCGCCGGCGACGGGTTCATCAACGAAGATGGCGACATGCGCTACAACCAGGACGGCGGCAACCGGATCGTCGTCGTCGACCGGAAGACCGTCTCGGACTACGACAAGACCGCCGGCACCGTCACCGAGTACTCGCTGTCGAAACACAAGAACCGGCTGGAGCCTTACTATCGCTTCGGCTTCAGCGTGCCCGTACGCGAAATGCAAGACCGCTACCTGTTCACCATCCTCGGCGAGGAAGCGGTCGGCGAGATGCGCGCGCTGGTGTTCGAGCTGACTCCGTCGGAGGACGACGAGCGCGCCGTGATCGCCAAGATCCGGCTGTGGATCGACCAGGGCTCCTGGATGCCGCGGCGCCAGGAATTCAGCCTGGCCGATCGCTCGATCACGACAGTCGACTACACGGCTGTCGCCCGCAACCTGCGCCTCAACCCGGACCTGTTCAAGGACACGTGGCCGCGCGGCACGAAGAAGGTCAAGAACTGACCGGCGTCATCTCGGGCAGCCGCGCATTACAACCAGCGCCGAACGCGCCGCTTGTAGTCGCAGTACGGCCCGCCGAACTTGCGTTCAAGATAGGCCTCTTCCGGCGCAATTGCGAAGTGGTACAGGGACCAAACGCAAAGCGGCGTGAGCAGCAGGATCCAGGCATTCGAAAGTATGATCGCCACGCCGATGCAGACCAGGACCATCATCAGGTACATGGGATTGCGGGTGAAACGGTAGGGCCCGTCCTGCAGTACGACGGGTGTTGGGCGCCAGGGAAGTTCGCTCTGGCCCGAGCGCCGGAACATGACGACCGGCCAGAGCCCGAGCACGAGTATGGAAACGGCAACGACGATCCCGCCGATCCAGTAGCGCGCTGGCGCCGGCAGCTCGACAACCGCCCCGATCGGCCACATCCGCTTGAGGCCGACCCCGAACAGGATCGTCGCGAGCGGCAGCAAAGGCGGCGGAAAGCGTACGGCGGCGCCGTCTTTTTCTATGCTCTTGTCCTGAATCCCCGGATTCACCCGTCGCCCTGTACGGTCCCGTCAGAAACTGATCGGCGGCAGGCCGAGATACTCGCGCACCGCCGGCCGCATCTTGTTCATGTTCAGCACGATGAGATCCTGCAGCTTGCCGATACCTTCTTCCCGGGTTTCGACCGGCTGGTCGAGCCACACCGCGCCGGCGGACAGCATTTCGACGCGTTTGTCCCTTATCACGTAGATGGCCGTGTGCACGACGGCCACCAGTTCGTCCTCGCCTGTGCCTGGGCTGATCTCCCGGGCGAACGCGCGCATGTCGGCGTAGATGTCGCTCGAAATCTCATTCTTGACGGACTCGAGCGAGGATCCCTCCCCGACGGCAGCGGGCTTCATCATGATGATGCCCTGGACGCCGGCGTCGGAAAGCCGGCCGACGATGTTCGTGTTGCCGAGGTCGGTTACCGTCGGAATGATGTCGTGGCTCGCGACGGCATCGTAGCCGCTGGCCTGGAATTTCGCAGCAAGGCCGTCCTCGAATGCGATGCGCGTCGCGGGATCCTCGACCAAGGTAACCATCGCGAGCTTGTATTTGACTACGTCGGCCGCGGTGCAAGGACTGAATGCCAGCAGGACCGGGACTGCAACTACCGCCATGCGCCAGTTCATGCCGACACCTCGACTCGATTCAAGGAACGCTCCTCGCCATCAAGCTTACTGACATTGAGGAAACGGCGCCATCGTATACCCGCGCCAATTCAATTTCGTGGTCAATCAATGAACGGGTCCGCCCCGGTGCATCCGAATATGACTCTCAGACGTACAAGCCTCTAGAATGTCCGGAAATTCCTGCGCCGGCCCATCCGCAGCACGTCGCAATGCAGGCACAAACAAAAACCGGTTGACCGAGAATGTTTCAGCGCCATAAGCCATCGATTGCTGCCTTCCTGTGCGCAAGCGGCGCCTTCGGTGCCGCACCCGCGCCGGCCCACGAAAGCGAGTCGGAACTGATCGAGGAACTGGTCGTTTACGGCCGCGCGCAACAGCTCATCGGCATCGCCGAGGCGGCTTCCGAGGGCATCGTCGGCTACGACGACCTCGAACTGCCGCCGCTGCTCCGGGTGGGCGAACTCGCCGAAGCCGTGCCGGGCATGGTGGCGACGCAACACTCCGGCACGGGCAAGGCGAACCAGTATTTCCTGCGCGGCTTCAACCTCGACCACGGCACCGACTTTTCCGCCTTTGTGGACGGCGTGCCTGTCAATATGCGCACGCACGGCCACGGGCAGGGCTATCTCGACCTCAACTTCCTGATCCCGGAACTGGTCGAAACCGCGGCCTATCGCAAGGGAACCTATTCGGCCGAAGTCGGCGACTTTTCATCGGCCGGGACGGTGAGCTTCCGTTACCGCGACGAACTGGAAGAAAACCTGCTCGGCGTGACCGTCGGCAGCTTCGACTACTTGCGCGCACTGGGGGCGGGAAGCGTGCGTTCCGGCGGCGGCGTCCTCACGGGCGCCGTTGACCATACCTCCTACTCGGGGCCCTGGGATCTCGACGAGGACCTGGGCCAGACGCGCGTGTATGCCGCCTGGTCCGGCGAGCTCGCCGCCGCCGATGCGCGGCTCGCTTTCTCGGGCTATTCCGGCGACTGGGCATCCACCGACCAGATTCCACGGCGAGCCGTGGAATCTGGCCTGATCGAGACACTCGGCTATATCGACCCGGATCTCGGCGGGATGACCGACCGTTACGAACTGCTTGGGGCGCTGGACTTCGAGAACTGGCGCGTGCTGGGCTACTTCATCGATTACGACCTGGCCTTGTACTCCGATTTCACCTACCTGCTGGACGATCCGCTGAACGGCGACGAATTCGAGCAGACGGACCGGCGGCAGGTTTACGGAGCGCGCCTTGACGGGGAGCGCCGCCTCAACGGCCTCGCCTGGCCCGCCGCGTTTCGCTGGGGTCTCGATACGCGCTTCGATGCGATCGACGAAGTCGGCCTGTATCGCACGGCGGCCCGGCAACGGCTTTCGGCGGTCCGCATCGACAACGTAGATGAAGGATCGGTCAGCGGCTACGGCGAAGTCGGCTTCGCATTGTCGGATGCCTTGCGGGCGACCGTCGGCGTGCGCGCCGACTATTTCAACTGGGACGTCGACGCGCTGCAGGCGGCGAACAGCGGCACCGGTAACGACACGATCGTGAGCCCGAAGCTGAAGCTGGCCTACCGGGTCAGCTCCGACCTAGAGCTCTATGCAAACTGGGGCCGCGGATTTCATTCGAACGACGTGCGCGGTGCGACGATATCCATCGATCCGGCGAGCGATGAGCCGACCTTGCCGGTCGATCCGCTCGCGCGCTCGGACGGTGCCGAGCTCGGGCTGCGCTATGAGCGCGGCGATGCCTTCAATGCAACGCTCACCGGCTTCTGGCTGGAGCTGGATTCAGAACTGGTGTTTGTCGGCGACGCAGGCACGACCGAAGCCAAGGGCGGGTCGAAACGCAAGGGCGTCGAATTGGCGGCGTTCTGGCAGGCGACGGACTGGCTCGCCGGCAACTTCGTCTATACGGTCACAGACTCCAGCTTCATAAACGACCAGGGCGGTGGACGCGAGATTCCCGGCGCCATTCCCGACAGCGCCGTGCTCGGCTTTACCGGCGCCTGGGACAACGGCAGCTTCGCGAGCCTGCGGGTGCGTTACCTCGGCAGCGCACCGCTCGTGGAAGACGGCTCGGTGGAATCGGGCTCGTCCACGCTCGTCAACGCTGGCATTGGCCGGCGCTGGGGCCGCATCGAGCTGCGGCTCGATGCGTTCAACCTGCTCGACTCCGACGACAGCGACATCAGTTACCTGTTCGCATCACGTCTCGACGGTGAGCCGGCAGCCGGGATCGAGGATGTGCACTTCCATCCACTCGAGCCGCGCTCCGTGCGCGCCTCGCTGACGATGCACTGGAACTAATACGACCCTGCACGCACGGTGCTGCAGGATTCAGTCGGTCGGGAACGGGCGATAGCTGAACCTGATGCCCGAATAGGCGAACTCGGCCATCAGCCCCAATTCGGTCGCGACGAAAACGGCAACGCCTTCGTTCCACGACGGTGTGCCGTGTATTCCCCATGCGGCGAAATCCAGTCCAGCCTGGCCAGCGAATTGCCATCGCCCGCTGGTGAAGTCTTCGAGCGCTGCCTTATCCCTGAACAGGACGATCATCTTGAATGTCTTCACGCCGCCCTGGATACCGCTGCTCAGCTGCCAGAATCGCGTGGCACCTATGATCTTGCCGTTCCCGATGACAAGGCCGCTGCCCGTAGCGCCGCCGAAGCCGAGCGCCACACGAGCCACGCGCGGCAGAATTGCGAAGCCATAAGCCTCCTCGAAAAAAACCTCCGAACCGGGGTTCTTCGCACGAATCGCTTCTATCGCCGTGGCCGCCTGCAGCTGTCGAGTGTCGGATTTGTCCGGGTCCCAGGCCGCCTGAACCGGGACTGCAAGCGATGCAGCCAGCACGACCCAAGCAATGCAAATGCGCCGTTGGCTTACCATCGGGTGCACTCGACGTGGGCGGTGAGCCAGTCCGAGCCGCCGGCTACGTCGCCCAGAATGTCCGACGTGCCGAAAATTCCGGATCGATGCACGATCGTCAGACCCGCGTAGCACGACTCCAGGGCCTTCTGCCGAAACAGGCGTCGCAACGGAAAGTCGAGCTGCATTTCCAGGTAGTTCAAGAAGTGCGACGTATTGTTGCCCTTGGCTGCCTGCTTGCGTTGCTCGGTGATGGGTATGTGGTCTGCATAAGACATGCCGAAACCGAAGCCCCATCGAAACCATTCCTCCTTGCTCCACTTCCCGTAGCCCTTGCCGCGCGCCATGATGTATGCCGCGTAGCTGTTGAATCGGCCGTTGCCCTCATCGGCTTCGAAATGCCGGAACAGCGCGAGATTGCCGACGAAGTCCACCCGAGGGCCGGCGGACAACAGCTTGCTTAGAGTCAGACCGGCAATTCGCGTGTCCGCGTATTGGCTCTCGCTGAAGTCGCCTTGGTCGATTTCACCGAATATGTTCCCGTCGGCCTGGTAACCGTAATTGACGCGCCAGGCCCATTCGGAAGCGCGCTCCGGAGTTACGTAAGCTTCCGGGTGGCGCGTGTTGCCGAAGACATAGGTTCCGCCGATGAAAACCACGGAAGCCGTGTCTTCTTCGACCAGCGGACTATCGGTCACCGCGGTATCGACGCCACCGAACCCGACGTTCGCAAAGAATGCGATGCGGTCGGAGATCCAATAGCTCGTGTTGAGGCCGTAATAGAGCCACTGGGCCTGCCCGGGCGTGTATTCCGGGCGATCGGGAGCGGCCTCCGCCGCACTGACACCGTAGTAATACCCGGTTACGCTGTGGTCCTGCCAAGACCAGCCGACGAAGGGTGAAAACGTAAAACGTCCGCGATTGAAATTGTATTGGTAACCAAGATCCCCGATCTGCCCGCCGTGTCGGTCGAGCAAATCCGTCAGTAGACTGATGTCGACCTGGCCCCATCCGCCCCTTGCGCGGAACTCGATGCCGCCTTCCACGGTTTGCTTGCGCTCATCGATGCCCGCGTAATACGCGTTCCGGTCCGGATCGAGCTTGCGAAAATCGTAGCGAGCGACGAGGTTGAGCTCAAAGTTCTCGCGATTGACGAAGTGCACGCCACCCATCGTGCCGCGCGCGAACAGCCACTTGCCGTTGTAGAGATACAAGGGTACGAGGTCATACTGTCGTTGATCGTCATCATCAGCCGCACGGTACAAGTCCTGCCCCAATCGCAGGCCGCCGCCGAGCGCCGCCGTTCCCGGCGCCGCATTGAAAAACGGAATCTCCGTAACACCTTGGGCCAAGACCTCGTCAACCCCGTACAGTAGCACCAGGAGCAATACGATCCGGCGCACTTGCGGAACTCCGGTCCTACGACCCGCCCCACATGAGCGAGTACGCGAGAATCACGCGTTCATAATCGACGCCGATCGTTTCGCTGGTACGGCCAATCTGGTAAGCCACCTTGACACCCTGCCGGCGGTCGATCGGGAAGCCGACGCTCAGCGCCCACAGCGTGTTGTCCTGGTCGTACGGGTTGCGCACGCCCGCCACGATCGCTCGCGCGCCGGTGCCATAGGCGGCACTGGCGGAAGCCCACAAGCCCGGGCGAAACGTATGGATGAAATGCATCTCGATGGCGTAGATCGGATCCTGCTCCAGCATCCGGCCAGGTGCCTGGTAGTCGTCGTTGTCGCCGAAAAACCACGCAGATGCAGTAACCTCGTAAGACCATTTTCCCCGGGTGTGCACAATCCCGAACGTAGGCCGAAACACCCAGCGGTTGGATCCGAGGTTGACGAGACGGTCTTCGAAATACTCACCGATCGGCACGGTCACTTCCAGGGCCGTACCAACGACGGTATTCGTCTGGAATTGGGCGAACTCTGCAGGCGTCTGCGCCGGCGAGCCGACGAGATTGATGGCCAGCCGGACCCGCGGATCGCCGAAGCCCTGGCGGCGGGTCGAAGCGAACTCGCCGTCGATCTGCCCTTCCCAATAGCCGTTCGAGAACGGCGCAACCACGTCCACGCGTGCGGCCTTGCCGAACAGCCCGAAAGTACGGATGTAGCCGAGGCCCAGCGAGTGGACCTCGGCCTGCGCGTCCTCGACCAGAACGGCCGGGTCGAGAAAAATATTGCCGTCCGTGTACGCGTAGGCCAGCGCGGCGAAATTGATTCCGACCGGCAGGTGCGACCAACGGCGCGGCTCGAGTTCCTGGGCCTGTACGCCGCGGCAGACCAAGAGGACCACGAGCATTGCCAGCGCCTGTATGAGCCTGCGCGTCGCGAGCATGTCAAACTCCTGCACTACTAGAATAACGGTTCGGGCCGAATTAAGGTCACTGTCATGGCATGCTCCTCACTTCGGGATAGAGCAGCACGAAGTTGATACGGATGCCGATGCCTTCCGGACCGTTGTCCGGGCTCTCGAGATAATAGCGCAGGCCGCCGCCGAGCTGTACGAGCTGGCTGCCGAGTTGCGTGACCTTGCTTGCAAAAACGTTGAGCGGAACAGTCTCCGTATCGTTTTCCCAGTCGATGGTCGCTTCGAGGTTCGCGCCGAAGGTCCAGGCCCCACCGGTCGGAGCCGAGCAGGTCGTCGGTCCCGGTCGGCAACAGGAACACCGGCCCCGCGCCCCAGATCCAGCCGCTCGCCGTCGGTGCCTTCGGCGACAAGAAAAAACTTTGCACGGTATCGCCCAGGCCGAACTGGTCGCCCGCGCCGGGAGCGATGTCCTGCTGGTCGATGACCGGCAGGATCGTACGGCTGATGACGTTCCAGTCTGCGTTCAATTCAATCGGGATAACTGGTTGGATGTTGAGCGTCATGCGATCGCCGGCATCGTCGGGTCCAAGGTCGTGATCGACGTTGAACTGAAACGGCACCGAGATCAGCGACGACACCGGATTGGACAACTGCTTGGCCAGGTCCTCTTGGCTTTGCTGGCCGGGAGCCGCGAGCGGGGCCAGTAGCACAGCAGGCAACACCGCAATATTAAGCGGCCGGACGGTTTTCATTCCTGTGATCGCTCGCTTTGTTTTTGTTTTCGCAACGCTATCACAATGCCCTTGCAGAATCCCACACCGCCAAAATCGCCGTCGACCCTCTCATCGACGCTGCATACATCTTCCGCTCGAAGTGCTCGCTATTTAGCAGTTGAACTGCGCCGCGCGCCATTTCGAGAACGAACCCGGATCCTGGAGCGGCTACAGACAAATCTAAATCGCCGTAATATGCTGCTCGTGAACCACAGGTGGTGCAGCACACGTGCGCCGACAACAACACAGCACCTGCGAGAAGAAAAAGTAACCGCAATCCGATTCGACCCGCCGTTTCCGTACAGGCCAGGACAGTTCCGTGGAGTACGACAATGAAGTGGATCATCTTCAAGTGTCCGGCACCGATGCTGGTTTCCATTGCGCTCAGTGTCCTCTTTCATTCCTCCGCAACCGGCGCACAAACCGCCAAGCCGAACATCCTCGTTATATTCGGCGACGACATCGTCATCGCGAACGTCAGCGCGTACAGCGACGACGTGATGGGCTACGACACGCCGCATATCGACCGCATCGCGACCGAGGGCCTGCGCTTCCTGCACTACTACGGTGAGCAGTCGTGCACCGCCGGCCGATCGGCGTTTCTCACCGGCCAGCACATCATTCGCACAGGGCTGAGCAAAGTCGGCTTCCCCGGGGCCCCGATGGGAATGAGCCAGGAAGATCCGTCGATCGGCGGCATCCTGAAGCACGGAATGCAACACGTAGTGCTCGAGGAGCCTGACGAAGAGGATGATCGCCTTGGAGAGAGTTGATTGTCGATTTGCGCGTGCCCTGTCGTTCGCTGCGGCGATGCTGCTCACGGCTGTTGCGGCGGCCGCCGAAACGCTCCCGTCCTGGAACGACGGCCCGTCAAAACAGGCCATCGTCGCGTTCGTCGAGAAAGTCACCGACGAAAACGGCAAGGATTACGTGCCGCCCGAGGAACGTATCGCGGTATTCGACAACGACGGTACGCTTTGGGCCGAGCAGCCGCTCTACTTCCAGTTTCTGTTCGTCTTCGATCGCGTGCGCGCGCTCGCACCGGAACATCCGGAGTGGCAAACGACGGAACCTTACAAGTCGGTGCTCGCAAATGACGTGCGACGCGTACTCGGCGCCGGCGAAAAAGGCATCATGGACCTGATGGCGGTGACGCACAGTGGCATGACGACGGAGGAATTCACGACAACGGTCGACGACTGGATACGGACGGCGCGTCACCCGGTGAGCAAGAAACCGTACACGGAAATGGTTTACCAGCCGATGCTGGAGCTGCTCGATTACCTGCGCGCGAGCGGGTTCAAGACCTGGATCGTCTCCGGCGGCGGACAGGAGTTCATGCGCCCTTGGGTGGAGCAGGTGTACGGCATCCCGCCGGAACAGGTCATAGGCAGTCACGGTGAGCTGAGCTTCGAGATGCGTGACGGCAAGCCGGTGCTCGTCAAGGAAGCGAAAGTCGCGCTCATCGACGACAAAGCCGGCAAGCCGGTCGGCATCCAGCGTTTCATCGGCCGCCGGCCGATATTTGCCTTTGGCAATTCGGATGGCGACCAGCAGATGCTCGAATGGACGATGGGGGGCGACGGCGCGCGCTTTGCTGGTATCGTGCATCACACCGATGCCGAGCGCGAATGGGCTTACGACCGCAAATCGCACATCGGCACCCTGAATACGGCGCTCGACGAAGCCGAATCCAAAGGCTGGACCGTGGTCGACATGAAGTCGGAGTGGAGGCGCATCTATCCCTGACGCGTGCGTTGTCGGTGCATGAGCAGGCGGCAGAAAAAAAATCCCGACCGCAATCGACGGCCGGGAGCGCGAACAGATCAATCGAACGACAGCGTCAGTTGCGCGCCGGCGCCTGCAGCTGCTTGAGCACGTTGTCGATGCTGAGCGAGCCGTCCGCAGTCGGCGGGAATTCCTTGAACGTCGACAGGAACTCGGTGACAACCGCTTGTGCCGGTACGAAGGTCCACATCTGATCGGCATAGAACTGCCGGACGTACATCGACGAGTCGGGGCTCACCTCGTACGGATCCATTCGCAGGTTGATGATCAACGGCCAGCTCGGCGACTTCCGATAGCCATCGTTGATAGCGCCTTCCATGATCGTCCAGTGGATCTTCCAGTCATTGTAGCGCCCCCGTCACGGACAGCGACACGCTCTATGATTCGCTAGGCAAACTCGGCAAGGGCGAAGCGAACGACCTGTTCGCCGCGGTCGGTGAATACCTGGGACGCGTCAGCGGCCCGGCTGCAAAAGGCATGCTCGAACGGCTGATGTGATCTCTCAGGTCTTCCTTCGCTTGTCGGTTCCGAGCCCGACTTGCCGCACCAGCACATTGACGCAGTAGCTGTTCAGGCTTTCGCTCACCTTCAATGATTCGAGCGCGAGTCGCTCGTGAAGTTCTTCGCCGACGCGCAGGTTGAATTTGCCCGAATAAGTCTTGCCGGCGGTCGGCGGCGGCAGCGGCGCATCGTCGTCTGCGTGAATGCGAATCCACTCGTCCACGACATCGCAGAGCCTCTCATAGACCTTCTTCTCATTCCTGCCGTGAACTCCGCCCAGCGCAAGACCGGGTGCGCGCCCGATGTAGCACTGGTCTTCTTCGGACCATTCGACGACTTTCAGATACTGATTACTCTTTTTCATCGGCAACCAGGGCAACAGCCCGCCTCACTTCTCGAACCTGGTAGGGTTTCGCGTCATCGCCGGCGCGCCCGCTGATCGTAATGTTCACACCCTTGGGATGACGAAAGTTCCTGTGGCTTGCCTTGCCGCCTCGATCCCGAAACCCTGCAGCTTCGAGGATCCCCATCAACTCCCTGATTTTCGACGGCATCGATCAATAGTACCACATTGGTACCACGGAGCCCTGTTGGAGCCTGCGCCTACCAGCGCTCCGGAATGCGATCGACCTTTAAGCGTGGCGGCCGGTAGTCGCCGGGCCCCGGGTGCTCCGGCACTTCCGGCGCCTCCCAGGGGATGTGCCTCCAGGGCACGGTGTCGAGCAGGTGGGCGATGCAGTTCAGCCGCGCGCGCTTCTGGCTGTTCGCATCGACGATGTGCCAGGGCGACACTTCCGTGTGCGTCATCGCGAACATCTCATCGTAGGCACGGGAGTAGTCGTAGTAGCACCGTATCGCCTCGAGATCCATCGGCGAGAGCTTCCAGTGCTTGGTCGGGTCCTCGACACGCCCGCGAAAGCGCTTCGCCTGCTGTTCTGGGCCGACGTCGAGAAAGTACTTGATGAGCCGGATGCCGCTCTCGATCAGCGCGTGTTCGAAACCCGGACAGGTGCGCATGAACTCCGAGTATTCCTCGTCGCTGCAGAAGCCCATGACCCGCTCGACACCCGCCCGGTTGTACCAGCTGCGGTCGAACAGGACGACCTCGCCTGCCGCCGGCAGGTGCCGGACGTAGCGCTGGTAGTAGAACTGCGATTTTTCGCGATCGCTCGGCGCCGGCAGGGCAACGACCTTGAAGACCCGCGGGCTGACTCGTTCCTCGATGCGCTTGATGACGCCGCCCTTGCCGGCCGTATCACGGCCTTCGAACACGACGACAATGCGCGCGCCGGTCTCCCGGACCCAGCGCTGCATACCGCACAGGTCGATCTGCAGCGTTTCGAGGGCGCCCTCGTAAACTTCCTTGCCGAGTTTGGGTTTGCCGCGTGCGGCGCTTTTGTCGTTCGCCGGGCTCATGAATACAGTCCTCCGAGGACGGGGATCAGCATACCGGATCGAGGCCCGCTGCCTCGACGTCATCGTCGATGATCTCCCAGCCCGATTGCAACGCGACGCTGCGCAGCGTCCTGTCCGGAAGGACGGCGACTGGCGTGCCCGCGTAGCGGAGCAGGTCGAGATCGTCCGCCGAATTCGCGTACGCGACGACGTCTGCCGGCCCGAGTCCCAACTCGTTGGCGATGTTCTTCGTTTGTTCGAGCTTCTCCGGCCCGAAAGGATGCATGAGCGGCAACTCCGCACGGAAAAACCCGTCCCGGGTTGCGCACAGGGTGCCGACGGCACGCTGTGCGCCGAGTTGCTCGGCGATGGCACGGGCGATAGCGTCGAGCGTGCCCGACAGGATCACGACGAAATCGCCCTGCCCCCGATGCTGTTCGAGTCGCGACAGGACCGGCCTGACGAGCCCCCGGGGCAGCTCGCCCGCCACGAACGCCGCGGCCAGACGCTCGATTTCGTCGATGCGCAGGCCCGCGAGGTAGCCTTTGTTCTTCTTGAGCGTGTGCTTGCGCATGGCCGGCAGGGATCGCAGGCCGAGCGCGAGAAAGGCTATGAGATGTCGCGGACCGAGTTTGCCGCGCCGCAGCAGATAGCGGGCGAACGCCCGTTCCGTGCTGTACCGGACGAGCGTGCCGTCGATGTCGAAGACTGCGAGTTTCCCGGTGCGTCGCATCACTCGGCCTTGTGCGCGACGCGATAGCCGAACTCGGCCATCACCGGGAGGCCGCGCAGGATGCACAGCAGCACGGCGAGGTAGACGCAGACGTACGTGAGCCCCATCCAGTACGGGCCAATCACCGCCCAGAGTTCCGGCAATTGTGTGGACAGCGGAGTAATGGCCACGAGAGTGCAGAATGCAAAGGCCTTCACCGTGCCATAGAAGCCGCGCATGAAACGCCCGGCCACCAGGCGCTTGCCCCAGGCCGTGCGCATGGAGGCAAAGGGTGCAATGCCTTTGGTATGCGTGCTCTCGGCCCGGATTGTATCCACGATCGTGCCGCGAAACACGAATACCAGTGGTACCCAAATGGGTACGAGGTCGACGTCGGCGGCGACAATCCAGAGCGTGAACTCCACGATGCGGTCCGCCGTGATGTCGAACAGCGCTCCGAACTGCGATGTCGTCCCCTGTCTCCGGGCGACATAGCCGTCGAAGATGTCGGACAGGAAGATCACAATGATCAGGAAAACGCTTGCGAACTGCCACGGGTTCGGCGGCAGGTAGATGAGCCACACGACCGGGATCAGGAGCAGGATCCGGCTTAGACTTATTATGTTCGCCACGAGGCCATTGTAATTCGAATGCCGGCGTTTGCGCCGCTCTAAGTTCCCCGCAGCCGGGCATGCCGCGCTAACTTGCGTCTGTCACACCCAGTCGCTCGTGCATGATCGGGCTCGTGGTCGTGTACTGCAGGTGCACTTTCTTGCCCGGTTCGAGGCGTTCCTTGGCGGCGAAGGCGGCGAGCGCGGCTTCATGGAAGCCGGAGAGGATCAGCTTCTTCTTGCCGGGGTAATAATTGATGTCCCCTATTGCATAAATGCCGGGCACATTGGTCTCGAACTTCTCGGTATCGACGTTGATGGTCTTGCGGTTGATGTCGAGACCCCATTCGGCGATCGGGCCGAGCTTGGGCGCCAGGCCGTAGAAGACGAGCAGCGCCTCGCAGTCGATTTCGACAGGCCCGTCCGGCGTGTCGGCGCTTATTCCCGTGATGCCGTTCGCGTCGGCGCGGTACTTGCCCACCTTGCCGACGAGTTCCCGCATGACGCCTGCCGCCACCAGCTTCTTCATCGCTGCGACGGATGCGGGCGCGGCGCGGTATTCCTCGCGGCGATGGATCAGCGTCAGCGACCTGACGATCCGCGCGAGCGCCAGCGTCCAGTCGAGCGCCGAATCGCCGCCGCCCAGGATGACGACGTCCCTGCCGGCGAACCTCTGCGGTTCGCGGACCCGATAGAACAGCGACTTCTCCTCGTGCGCCTCGATGCCTTCGAGGTGCAGGCGCCGCGGCTGGAAAGACCCTACGCCACCAGCGACAAACACCGTCTTCGCGTGAAAGCGGGTCCCGGCGTCAGTCTCGATGTCGAAGCCGCCGTCTCGCGGCACCACCGCGGAAACCTCCTCGCCGAGATGGAACTGCGCATCGAAAGGCCGGATCTGCCGTATCAGGTTGTCGACCAGCTCTTGTCCAGAGCAAACCAGGATGCCGGGTATGTCGTAGATGGGCTTGTCCGGGTAGAGCTCCGCGCACTGGCCGCCCACCACACGCATCGTGTCGACGACGTGCGCCTTGACGCCGAGCAGGCCGAGCTCGAACACCTGGAAGAGGCCGCAGGGCCCGGCGCCCACGACCAGCGCGTCGGTTTGGATGGTTTCGTCAGTCAATCTTTACGTTCCTTTTTTTCGCTTTAGCGTCGTGTCGTTGGAGCGCGCCATGCGCGCGACCGTTCGCGTGAGATCGGTCGCGCCCATGGGGCGCTCCAACAGTTCCTTTATCAGCAATTGCTAGGCCACCAGCAGTGCCATGAAGTCGTCGACGTCCGTGGCCGCGAGCCGGGTTCGGTCCGCGGCCAGGGTCTCGAGTTCCCGCCACTGCCCCTTCGCGAGCTTCGGTGACACGCTGTCGACGAACTTTTTCATGAGTACCGGCATGCCTTCGTCCCGCCGCTTGCGATGGCCGATCGGGAAGTCCACGGCCACGCGTGCCGTCGTCGTTCCGTTGGCGAAGAATACCTGCACCGCATTGCCGATGTAGCGTTTGTCCGGGTCGAAGTAGTCTTTGGTGAAGCTTTGGTTCTCGCGCACCACCATTTTGCTGCGCAGTCTGTCGATGCGCGGGTCGCGGGCCACGCCGTCCTCGTAGTCCGCGGCCGTCAGCCGGCCGAAGATCAGCGGCACCGCGACCATGTACTGGATGCAGTGGTCCCGGTCCGCCGGGTTGGCGAGCGGTCCGGTCTTGTCGATGATGCGGCAGCCGGCTTCCTGCGTCTCGATGACGATCTTCTCGATATCGTCGATGCGCTCGGCCACCCTGGGATGCAGCGTCATCGCCGCCTCGACTGCCGTCTGCGCGTGGAATTCCGCCGGGTAGGAGATCTTGAACAGCACGTTCTCCATCACGTAGCTGCCGTAGGGCCGCTGGAACTTGAACTCGCGGCCTTTGAAGAGCGTGTCGTACCAGCCCCAGGTCGGCGCCGAGAGCGCCGAGGGATAGCCCATCTCGCCGCTCATGGCGATCAGCGCATGGCGCACCGCGCGACTCGTTGCATCCCCCGCCGCCCAGCTCTTGCGCGAGCCGGTGTTCGGCGCGTGCCGATAAGTCCTGAGCGCGCCGCCGTCGATCCACGCGTTGGACACGGCGTTCAGCACCTGTTCGCGGCTGCCGCCGAGCAGCTGCACGACCACGGCGGTCGAAGCGATGCGCACCAGCAGCACATGGTCGAGGCCGACGCGGTTGTAGCTGTTTTCGAGCGCCAACACGCCCTGGATCTCGTGCGCCTTGATCATCGCGGTCAGCACGTCGTGCATCCTGAGCGACGGCTTGCCCTGTGAGCGGGCACGGCGTGACAGATAGTCGCCGACGGCAAGGATGCCGCCGAGGTTGTCGGACGGGTGGCCCCATTCGGCCGCGAGCCAGGTGTCGTTGAAATCCAGCCATCGGATCATGGCGCCGATGTTGAAGGCGGCCATGACCGGTTCGAGTTCGTAGGAGGTACCGGGCACCCGCGCGCCGCCGGCCAGCACCGCGCCGGGCACGACGGGCCCGAGGAGTTTCGTGCAAGCCGGGTAGTCCAGCGCCTGGAAGCCGCAGGCCAGCGTGTCGAGCAGGCAGTAGTGCGCCGTCTCGAACGCGAGTGCCGAGTCGATGGCGTACCCGCAGACGTAGTCCGCGATGTCGGTGAGCACCGGGTCCCACGGCGGCCGTTGTGCGGAACGCGCGTCAAAACCCGACATTCAGATCCTCCGTTGCCGGTCGCGCAACGAATCGCGCGCATGGCGCGCTCCAACGGGCGTCCCAACCCGTAGCCGGTCGCGCCCATGGGGCGCTCCAACGGGCGCTCCGACTTGCCTCAACGTTCATCGATGGGAATCCATTCCTGCAATCCCGGGCCCACGTAGTCGGCAGCGGGGCGGATGAGCCGGTTGTTCGCGCGCTGTTCCATCACGTGAGCCGCCCAGCCGGACACGCGCGAACACACGAAGATCGGTGTGAACAGGCAGGTCGGGATGCCCAGGAAGTGATACACGGTGGCCGCGTAGAAATCCGCGTTGGCGAACAGCTTCTTTTCGTCCCACATCACTTTTTCGATCGCGGCGGAGATGTCATAGAGCCGCTGTCCCCCCCTGACCTCGACCAGTTGTCGCGACAACTTCTTGTTGACCGCGTTGCGCGGATCCGAGTTGGTATAGACGCGGTGGCCAAAACCCATGATGAGTTCCTTCTTCGCCAGCATGCCGCGGATGCCGTCGGCAGCGGCTGCCGGGGAGTCGAACCTCTCGATGAGTGCCATCGCCGCCTCGTTCGCGCCGCCATGTAAGGGCCCGCGCAGAGCGCCGATGGCGCCGGTGATCGCTGAGTGCATGTCCGACAGCGTCGCCGTGACTACGCGCGCAGTGAAGGTCGATGCATTGAACTCGTGCTCGGCGTACAGGATCAGCGTGGTGGCAAGCGACTTTCGGTCGAGTTCAGGCGGCGGTTCGTCGTGCAGCAGATGCAGGAAATGCCCCGCGATGCTGTCGTCGTCCGTTTCCGTGTCGATGCGCACGCCATCGGCATGGAAGCGGTGCCAGTAGAGCAGTATCGAGGGCAGCGAAGCGAGCAGACGGTCCGCGACGTCGTGCTGCTGCGAGAAATCCGTTTCGGGCTCGAGATTGCCCAGGAAAGAAACGCCGGTGCGCAACACGTCCATCGGGTGCGTGTTGCCGGGAATCATCTCCAGCACCGTCCTGAGACCGGCGGGCAGCCCGCGGTTGCGCCGGATCTTCGCGACGTAGCGGTCGAGTTCCTCACGCGTCGGCAGGTGCCCGTGAAGGAGCAGGTACGCCGTTTCCTCGAAGTTCGCGTGCTTAGCGAGATCGTCGATGTCATAGCCGCGATAGGTAAGACCGGCGCCCTCCTTGCCCACCGTGCACAGCGCGGTTTCGCCCGCGGTGACGCCGGCGAGCCCACCGGATTTCTGCTTGCCCATAGTGCCTCTCTTCCCGGCTTCCGCTGCTAGCCGCCGGACTTCAGTCCCGCCTCGGCAAACAGTGCATCGAGCTTGTCCTCGTAGTCCTGGTAGCCGAGCACGTCATAGAGTTCCGTGCGCGTCTGCATCGCGTCGGCCGCGGCGCGCTGCGTGCCGTCCCGGCGGATGGTCGCATACACCTCGAGCGCCGCTTTCGACATGGCGCGAAAAGCGCTCAGCGGGTACAGCGCCATCGCGACGCCTGCATCGACGAGTTCGCGGGTCGTGAACAGCGGCGTTTTGCCGAACTCGGTGAGGTTCGCGAGCACCGGCGCGTCGATCGCAGACGTGAACTGGCGGTACTCGTCGAGCGTGGTCAGGGCTTCGGCGAAAATCATGTCGGCGCCGGCGTCGACGTAGGCCCCGGCACGATCGACCGCGGCCTGCTGGCCCTCCACGGCATATGCGTCCGTGCGGGCCATGATGATGAATCCGGAATCCGTCCGGGCGTCGACGGCCGCTTTGAGGCGGTCGCACATTTCCTCGGCCTCGACCAGGGCCTTGCCGGGCCGGTGGCCGCAGCGCTTGGCGGACACCTGGTCCTCGAGGTGACAGCCCGCGGCACCGGCACGGTTCATCTCGCGAATCGTGCGGCCGATCATGAAGGCGTTGCCCCAGCCGGTGTCGGCGTCGACGAGCAGCGGCAGTTCGCTCGCGCCGCTGATGCGCCGGATGTCCTCACAGACGTCATTGAGCGTCGTCATCGCGAGGTCCGGCAGCCCGAAGGACGCGTTGGCGACGCCGGCGCCGGACAGGTAGATGGCCTTGTGGCCGGCTTCTTCGGCCAACAGGGCGCTATAGGCATTGATCGTGCCGACTATCTGCAGCGGTCGCTCCGCAGCAAGTGCGGCCCGGAAGCGTGCTCCTGCACTCATCGCTACTCCTCTCGCTGTGCCGGCGGGAACCCGTCCGGGAGCTTCGACCGCCGCTTTTTAATGCTGGTTAAAATCGGCGGGCGGCAGATTCTAAACCACGCGCCGTCGCATTCCCAAATCGGTGACAGTTACCCTAAATCGGGATCGCCGAAGACAATCGTCATCGTTTCCCCATTCTGAATTAGGGTAACTGTCACCGATTTCCGCGGGCAATTTCCACGACGGTGCGGCCGGTCACTTTGCCGTCGATGTAGCCCTGGAAGGCGTCCGGCAGTTCGTCGAAACCGATCGTGCGATGCCCGATGCGGTCGAGGTGCTGCGGCCGGAGGTCACCGGCGAGCCGCGACCAGACGGCGAGGCGCAAAGGCCGCGGCGTATCGACGGAATTGATGCCGAGCAGGCAGACCGCACGCAGGATGAACGGCAGCACCGTCGTAGCGAGTTCGTGGCCAGCCGCGAGCCCGATGCTCGCGATGTTGCCGCCGTAGCCCACGGTGCGCGTGAGCCAGGTGAGGTATTCGCCGCCGAGATTGTCGATCGCTCCGGCCCATTCGGCCTTTTCCATCGGCCGCTTCCCGAAGTCGAGTTTGTCGCGCAACAGGATGCGGCGCGCACCGATAGCCTTCAGATAGTCTTCCTCGTCTTGCTTGCCGGTCAGGGCGACGACCTCGTAGCCCCGGCCTGCGAGCAGGTCGATCGCGATGCTGCCGACGCCGCCGGTGGCGCCGGTAACGAGGACCGGTCCGCTCCCCGGCAACTGTCCGTTTTGCTCCATGCGATGGACGGCCAGCGCAGCAGTAAACCCGGCCGTGCCGATCTGCATCGCCTGCGCGGCGCTGATGCCGTCGGGCAGCGGCACGACGGCCGCGGCGGGCACGCGTGCGTATTCGGCGTAGCCACCGTCGAGCGTTTCGCTCAGGCCGCAGCCGTTCACGAGCACCGCCGTGCCGGTGGCGAGCCCGGCGTCGTTCGACTCGACGACGGTACCGGCAAGATCGATGCCGCCGTTCAGCGGATAGCGCCGGAGTATCTTCCCGGCGCCGGTTGCCGCGAGCGCGTCCTTGTAGTTGATCGTGGAATGGCTGACCTTGACGACGACGTCGCCTTCGGTGAGCTCGGCCACCGACATGCTCCGGAAACCGGCGACGACCTTGCCGTCCTGCTGGTCGATACGAAACGCTCGAAAGTTGTCCATTCGAAATCCTTAGTTTCAGTTGCGGCGGCGCCTGAGCCACACATCGAGGCCTTGCGCGTTGAGGTCGACGTCCATCTCGAGCACCGCCCACATGGCGTCGCTGTCGCCGGCGTAGCCGTGTTCGAGCAGGCCCTCGGCGAACCAGGCAAACATACCGGCACGCAGTTTCTGCAGCCGTTCGTCGTCGTGCTCATGCTCAAGCGCGATGTGCCGATACGCATCAATGCCGCGGTGCAGATCCGCGGCCAAGCGTTCGGGGTCGCCCACCTTGCTGTAGTGCGTGAGGTACACGTGTTCCGGCTCGCAGGACAGGATCCGGTCGTAGGCCGCGTGAGCGGCGTCCGGGTCGAAATCGATGGGCGTCGCCGACGGGAAGATATACGGGCCCGCGGCCGTGTCGAGTTCGCGGTAGGAAATGCCGAAGCTGTCGCCGGTGAACACGCCGCGCGACGCCGGGTCGTGCAGCACGTAGTGGTGCCGCGCATGGCCTTCGGTGTAGAGCGTCGAGAGTTCGCGACCGTTGAGCTCGAAGCGCTCCTCGTCCTTGGCGACGGAGATGCGGTTCTCCGGGATCGGCTGCAGCACACCGTAGATCTCCCGCGCACGCTGCTTGCCGTACACGGACTCGGTGCCCGCCCACAATTTCGAAGGATCCGCCATGTGCGGCGCTCCACGCGGATGCAGCACGCACTTCGCATTGGGCAGTGCCTGCATGAGACGGCCGGCGCCGCCGGCGTGGTCCAGGTGCACGTGGGTGAGGAACAGGTAATCGACGTCGCCGGGGTCGAGGTTCCGCTGCTCCATCGCATCGAGCAGCAGGGGCACCGCATTGTTTGCGCCCGTATCGACGAAAGCCGCGCGCCCACCCTCGACGATCAGGTGACTCGCGTCCAGCAGGGGCCGTGCGTACTCAGTGTCGATGGCCCACACGCCACCGCCGAGTTCGAGCATGCTCGCGGACGGCTTCTGCATCGCGTCGACTATCAGTCGGTCTCGGGCTCGGCCAGCGTTTCGAGGCCTTCGAGCTCCGCGTAATAGGCTGCCAGGACTGCGACGTCCTCGTCGGTGAGCGCGGCGGCCATCTGGGTCATGACGGGATCCTTGCGGGTGCCGTCGCGGTACTGGTTCAGGGCGACCTCGAGGTAGCTCTCGTGCTGTCCCGCGAGCGTCGGCCAGGCCGGCGATACGCCGATGCCGTTGTCGCCATGGCACGCAACGCAGGTGGCCGCACGTTCGTTGGCAGTATCGCCGCTGCCGCCGGCTTGCAACGTTGTCGCGTTGAGCGTCGCGATGTATGCCGCGACGTCCTCGATGTCCTGGTCGCTCAAGCTCTCGGCCTGGGCACTCATCGTTTCGTGCGAGCGGGTACCGTCGCGGTAGCCCTTCAGGGCCACGATGAGATACGCCGCCGTCTGCCCGCCGAGTTTCGGTACGCGGTAGGATGGGTAGGCGTTGCGGTAGCCATCGATGCCGTGGCAGCCGAAGCAGGTGTAGGCCAGCGCCTCGCCGCGGGCCGCGTCGCCGTCCGCGAAGGCCGGTTGGGTGACTAGCGCGAAGGAAACGACGGCGGTCGCCAGGAGGGCAGCGGTTTTCATCAGTCTAACCAATTGAATATCCGGGAAGTTTTGAGCGTATTGTCCCTGCGGCCGGACACCCGGGACGCGCTATGTTAGAGAGAGTTGCCGGCAATTGCCAGACGCGGCGGCGGGCCGGATTGCGCCGGTTTGTTAGCATCGGAGTTCATTTCGCGGGCCGCACGGGAGCGCCGCAATGAAAAACAGCATCGTCGTCGGCCTGATTGCCCTCGCATTGATCGTGCTCGTTTCACCGGGGCTGGTCGGGTACCTGGCCGAGCGCTCGCTCGACCGCCAGGTGGACTGGGCGGCCGACGAGAATCGCGAGATCGAGATTACGTCCGACGGATTCGAGCGCGGCTGGTTCTCATCCGAGGGACACCATCGCATCGGGTTCGCCCCGACGCCCGCCGGCCTCGAGCTGCGCGAGGCACTCGGCGTAGCCGGCGAGGGCCAGGACCCGGCGATCCTGATCAACACGCGGCTCGACCACGGCCTCGTACCGGTCACGTCCATGCAGGGGGAGAGCGGCTCGCTGATGCCGGGGCTCGGACGTGCCGAGTCGCGCATCAGCATCGAAGCCGCGGACGGTACGGTGACCCAGCTGCCCGGCGTCGTGTACACGACGATCGGGCTTTCGGGTGCGGTGTCCTCGCGCTACGCGCTCGATCCCGGCGGCGCCGGCACGCTGTCCTGGGGCAGTACCGACATCCGGGTGGACAGCAACGCCCGGTCCGGGCGGCTCGAGGCGAGCGCCCGGATGGACGCTTTCGAGGTCCGGTCGGCCGGGTCGACGACGGCGGCGGGTGGCCTCAACCTCGAAAGCAACACGGTACGCACGCCCTACGATTTCCACGTGGGCGACGTCGATCTGTCGATCGAGTCCATTGCGCACTCCGGCGAGGGACCGGCGCTTCACATCGGCCCGCTGCATCTGCGCAGCGAGTCGGAACTGAATGACGAGGCCGTCGACAGCCGTTTCGAGATCGACCTGCAGCTCGACGACATCCCGGAAGTCGGGCGCCTGCTGTGGTCGCTCGAGGGCTCGCTCGACGGCCTCGATGCCGCGGCGCTCGGTCGCATCGTCGACGGGCTGGAAGATGCACGCGGCCTCGCGGACCCCGCGCTGATGTTCGAAGCGGTCGCGGCGGACCTGAAGACGCTGCTGGCCCATGGCCTCGAAGCGGACATCGACGAGTTCGAACTCGGCCTGCCGGAAGGCACTTTCGAAGCCGATCTCGAACTCGCGGTCGCGGAAACAAACCGGGACGACTTCGTCTGGACCGGCCTGCTGCTGTCGACCGAGGCGACCGCGAACATCACGATACCGGGACCGCTGTTCGAGCAACTCGTCAGCCGCAACCCGGACGCCCGCTCGCTCGTTGCGATGGGCTACCTGGTACCGAGCGGCAGCGGCTACGAACTCAAGGCCGAGTACGCGCAGGGCTTGCTGACCGTCAACGGCGCCCCGGTACCGATCCCCATCCCCTCGATGTAATTAAGGTGGCTTTACCCTAATTCGTCGAGCGAAAACGGTTTCTGCCGCACACTGAACGAATTAGGGTAAAGCCACCCTATCTCGCGAGCGCGCAGGCAGGCGACGAGCCGGTCGCCGGCTCCTTCCAGCGCCGGCAGGGATTGCGCGCAGCGTTCCTGCGCATGCGGGCAGCGCGGGTGAAACGCGCAGCCCGGCGGCGGTGCGAGCGGCGAAGGCACTTCGCCACGCAGGACCGGCAGCGGCCGCCCGTCGAGGGTCGGCACCGCGTCGAGGAGCGCGCGCGTGTACGGATGCGCGGGCGCCGCGAACAGCTCGCGATTGGGCGCGACTTCGACGACCCGCCCGAGGTACATGACCATCACCCGGTGACTGATCTGCCGCACGACGGCGAGATCGTGTGCGATGAACAGCAGCGCAAGGCCGCTTTGCCGCTGCAGGTCGGCGAGGAGCTCCAGGATGCGGGCGCGCACCGTGCCGTCGAGCGCGGTGACGGCTTCATCGCAGACGAGCACGCGAGGTTCGACGATCAGCGCGCGGGCGATGGCCACGCGCTGCGCCTGCCCGCCGGACAGTTCGTGCGCGTAGCGGTCGAGGAATTCCGGCCCGAGTCCCGCTTTGTCGAGCATGGCCGCGACCCGTTCCCGCCGTTCGTGCCGTCCGGTCGAAAGGGCGACGACGAGCGGCTCGGCGACGATGTCCGCCACGGTCAGCTGCGGGTCGAGCGACGCGACCGGGTCCTGGAATACCAGCTGCAAATCCCGGCGCATGGCCTGCGCGCGATGCCGCAGATCCGCGGGCAGCTCGGCGCCTGCGAACACGACGGTTCCGGCATGGGCCGGAACGAGGCCGAGGATCGCGCGCGCGAGGCTCGATTTGCCGGAGCCCGACTCGCCCACGATGGCGAGGGTTTCGCCTTCCGCGAGGTTCAGGTCCACGCGCTTCACCGCCTGCAGGATGTCTCGTCCCGGCTCGCGGTACGCAGCCGACAATGCACGGGTCTCGAGCAGCGCCGGCCCGACGACGGGCGCGGGTGCCACGTCGCCCGCCAGCTGCGGCGCCGCGGCGAGCAAGCGCCGCGTGTAGTCCGCCGCCGGCGCCGCGAACACCCGCCCGGTAGCGCCCGCCTCGACCAGCCGGCCGCGTTCCACGAGCAACACGCGGTCACAGTGCCCGGCGACGACGCCGAGGTCGTGCGTGATGAGCAGCAGCGCGGTCTTCTGCCGCAGTCGGCCGAGCAGGTCCAGGATCTGCGCCTGCACCGTGACGTCCAGCGAGGTCGTCGGCTCATCCGCGATCAACAGGTCCGGGCCGGCGATCAGCGCGCCGGCCAGCATCACGCGCTGCCGCATGCCTCCCGAAAGCTGGTGCGGGTAGGCCCGGGCCTGCCGGTCCGGGTCCGGCAGGCCGACAGCCGCCAGCATCTCCAGCACCCGTCGCGATGCCGACTTGCCGTCGGCCAGGCCGTGGCAGCGGAGAATGTGCCCGAGCTGCCGGCCGATGCGCACATACGGATTCAGAGCCTGCAGCGGATCCTGGAATACCATCGCGATGCGCGTGGCGCGCAGCGCGTTCAGTTCGCGTTCCGGTCGGCCGAGAATTTCACGGCCATCGAACATGATGCTGCCGCCCGTGCTCGCCGAACGCGGCAGCAGACCCATCAGCGCCAGCGCGGTCTGCGACTTGCCCGAGCCCGACTCGCCAACCAGCCCGACGGATTCGCCCGCGTGCACCTCGAAGTCGAGCCCGTCGACGACCGGCACGCGTCCGTAGCTGACGGTGAGCCCGCGCACGGCGAGCAGGCTCACAGTTTGTGCCTTGCGTCGATCCGGTCGCGCAGGCCGTCGCCCAGGAAATTGCAGCACAGGAGCAGCAGCGCGAGCAGGCCGCCCGGAAACAACAATAGCCAGGGCGCGCCCTCCAGATGCTGGGCGCCGTTCGCGACCAGCGTGCCGAGCGAGGTGCGGGGTTCCTGCACGCCGAGCCCCAGGAAGCTCAAAAAGGATTCGACGAGGATCGCCTGCGGCACCGTCAGCGTCGCATAGACGACGACGATGCCGGCGAGGTTCGGCACGACGTGCCGGATGACGATGGCGAACGGCGGCATGCCGATGAGCCGGGCGGCCTGCACGAACTCGCGCTCCTTCAGCGACAGTGTCTGGCCGCGCACGATGCGCGCCATGTCCAGCCAGTTGATCGCGCCGATGGCGACGAAGACGAGCAGGAAATTGCGCTCGAAAACGACCATCAGCAGGATCACGAAGAAGATGAACGGCATCGCGTACAGCGTGTCGACGAACCGCATCATCACCGCGTCGACGCGGCCGCCTGCGTAACCCGCGATTGCACCGTAGAGCACGCCGATGACGACGCTGACGATGCTCGCAACGACCGCCACGACCAGCGTCACCTGCGTGCCTTGCATCGTGCGCACGAGCTGGTCGCGGCCGAGGTCGTCCGCGCCGAACCAGTGCATGCCGGCAATCGAAGGCGGTTCGAGGATGCTCGCAAAGTCCGTGCGCCCGCCGTCGTTCGGGCTCAGCGCCGGTATGACGAATGCACAGACGGCGACAAAGACGAGCAGCACGAGGCTGCTCGGCAGGGTTGCGGCACCCGGGCTGCGCTCGCCTGCCGCTGCGGCCGTCACTGGCTCCGGACCCGCGGGTCGATCACGCCGTAGAGTATGTCGACGACGAGATTCAGCAGGATGACAAGTACCGCGTAGACGATCACGATGCCGAGCACCAGCGTGTAGTCACGGTTCAGCGCGCCATTCACGAAGAAACGCCCGAGCCCGGGAATGCCGAAAATCTCCTCGATCACGACCGAGCCGGTGAGCACGCCCGCGATCGCCGGCCCGAGATAGGACAACACCGGGAGCAACGCGGGCTTCAGCGCATGGTGGCGCAGGACGGACACCGTGCCGAGGCCTTGCGCGCGCGCTGTGCGCACGAACGCGCTCGACAACACCTCGAGCAGGCCCGCCCTGGTCAGGCGTGCGATGAAGGCGATCTGCGGCAGTGCGAGCGCGATGACCGGCAGCACGAAGCGCCCGGCGCCCTCCGTGCCGCTGAAGCCGGCCGGGAGCCAGTCGAGCCGTACGGCGAACACGAGGATCAGTACCGGCGCCACGACGAACACCGGCACCGATATGCCCGTGAGCGACAAGCCGGTCACCAGCCGGTCGATCCAGGTATCGCGCCGGATCGCCGCGAGGGCGCCGGCGGCGATCCCCACGACGCCCGCGACGAGGAGCGACAGCCCGCCGAGCCGCAGTGAATACGGCAAGGAGGTCGCGATCAGTTCGTTGACCGTGTGTTCGCGAAAGCGATACGAGGGACCGAGGTCGCCGTGCAGCAGCTTGTCGAGATAGCTGAAAAACTGCTGCGGCAGCGGATCGTCGAGGTCATAGGCCGCGCGGATGTTGCGCTCGACCTCGGGGGGCAGCGCCCGCTCGTCGTCGAACGGGCCGCCGGGCGCCAGCCGGACCAGCAGGAAAGCCAGCGCCACGACCAGGAGCAGCGTGGGTATCGCACCCAGCAGTCTGCGCAGCACGTAGCGCAAGAGGCTCATGCCGTCTTCTTGAGATTCCGCTTCTTCAGATGTATGAGAATGAGCGAGACGGCGGACGGCGTCATGCCCTCGAGGCGGGACGCCTGCCCCAGGGTCGCGGGCCGCACCGCGGCCAGGCGCTGGCGCGCCTCGTTGGAAAGTCCGTGCACCTGGCCGTAATCGAGATCGCCGGGCAGCGCGAGCGATTCCTGCTTCTCGTGCTTTGCGATCTCGCGTTGCTGGCGTTCGATGTAACCCGCGTAGCGCGCACGCACCTCGAGCCCGGTGACCACCTGTTGGTGGAACTCGTCGCCATCCAGACCGGCGGCCGCGCTGCCGACGGCCGACAACGCGGTCACATCCGCGTAGGCGAGTTCGGGTCGCCTGAGCAGATCCAGCGCGTTCGATTCGCGCGTGAGCCCTTGTTCGAGTATCTCGTGGTCGCCGTCCGTCAGGCGTGCCGGATGCACGACGATGGCCGCCAGGCGTTCACTCTCACTGGCGAGCGCGGCCTGCTTGCGCTCGAACTGCGCGTAGCGATGATCGTCGACGAGACCGAGTTCGCGTCCGACGGGGGTGAGGCGTTCGTCGGCGTTGTCTTCCCTCAGCGTCAGCCGATACTCGGCGCGGCTCGTGAACATGCGATACGGCTCGCTCACCCCGCGCGTGACCAGGTCGTCAATGAGCACGCCGATGTACGCGTCGTGGCGCCGCGGGAACCAGCCGTCACGGCCCGCCGCCTGCCGTGCCGCGTTCACGCCGGCCACCAGGCCCTGCGCGCCGGCTTCCTCGTAACCGGTGGTGCCGTTAATCTGGCCCGCGAAATACAAACCGCCGAGATGTCGCGTCTCGAGCGTCGGCCTGAGGTCGCGCGGATCGAAATAGTCGTACTCGATCGCGTAGCCCGGCTGGGTGATGCGCGCGCGTTCGAAGCCGGGCACCGTGCGTACGAAAGCCTCCTGCACGTCGGCCGGCAGGCTCGTCGAAATACCGTTCGGATATACGAGCTCTGTGGTTAGCCCTTCCGGCTCGACGAATACCTGGTGCGAAGTGCGCTCGGCGAAACGCACGACCTTGTCCTCGATCGACGGACAGTAGCGCGGACCCACGCCCTCGATGAGCCCGGTGTACATCGGCGAGCGGTCCAGCGCGCCCCGGATGATGTCGTGCGTCGCCTCGTTCGTGTGCGTGATGTGACAGACGACCTGCCGCGGATGTTCGGCGCGCCGGCCGAGGAACGAGAACACCGGCACCGGCGTGTCGCCGGGCTGTGCCTGCATCACCGAATAGTCGAGCGTGCGCCCGTCGAGCCGGGGCGGCGTGCCGGTCTTCAGGCGCGCGACCCGGAACGGCAGCTCGCGCAGGCGCCGCGCCAGCCGGATCGAGGGCGGATCACCCACCCGACCACCCGAGCTTTCCGTGCGGCCGATGAGGATGCGACCGCCGAGGAAAGTGCCGACCGTCAGGACGATTGCGCGCGCTCGAAACCGTTCGCCGCCATGCGTGACGATCCCCTGCACGCGTTCGCCGCTGACTTCGAGATCCTCGACCATGCTTTCGACGATTTCGAGATTGGCCTGTGCCTCGAGCATGGTGCGGATGACCTGGCGATACAGCGCCCGGTCCGCCTGCGCGCGCGTTGCGCGCACCGCGGGTCCTTTGCTGGCGTTGAGTGTCCGGAACTGGATGCCGGCACGGTCGACCGCCCGCGCCATCGCGCCGCCCAGGGCGTCGATCTCCCGGCACAAGTGCCCCTTGCCGATACCGCCGATCGCCGGATTGCAGCTCATTTGCCCGAGCGTTGCCCGCGACTGCGTGACGAGCAAGGTGCGCGCGCCCGCCCGTGCGGCTGCCAGGGCGGCTTCCGTACCGGCGTGACCGCCGCCGACGACGATCACGTCGTGCTGGTTTGCAATGGCGCGAGGCATGGTTAGGGCGCTTCGTAATCCGCTTGTAAGGGCGGCGCATTTTAACGGCCCGCTGCTTTACATGCACGGTTCCAGCCGCCAACATAACCGGCTCTCCGACAGCCACGGACCCGCATGCCCCGACCCGGCAACTCCATTGCGACGGCCATTGCGACGGTCCTTGTCCTGTTTTTTCCGCCCGGCGCTGCCAACGCACTGGAACTTTCGAATTGCCGTATCAGTGCCGGGCCGTCCTTTCCGAGCCTGCCTGCCCGTTGCGGCATCTTCGAGCGGCCCGCCAATCCCGACGATCCCGGCTCGCCGCACCTCGAACTGCGCGTCGCCGTCGTTCCGGCGCTGGATCTCGAACCGCAGCCGGACCCGGTGGTGCCGCTGGCCGGCGGTCCCGGCCAGGGCGCGGTCGAGTTCTACGCCGCGTGGTTCTGGGCGTTCGAGGAAATGCGGCGCGACCGCGACATCGTGTTGCTCGACCAGCGCGGGACGGGCGAGTCGGCGCGGATGGACTGCCCCGTGGACGAGGAGCTCGTCGAAGGCGGGTACTCGACGGAGGACACCCGGCGCTACACGACCGAATGCCTGGATGCCCTGCCGTACGATCCGCGCTGGTTCACGACCAGTGTCGCGGTGCGCGACCTCGAGGCCCTGCGCCAGGCGCTCGGCTATCCGACGCTCAATCTATACGGCGTGTCCTACGGCAGCCGCGTGGCCCAGCACTTTGCACGCCGCTATCCCGATGCGACGCGCACCGTCGTCCTCGATGGCGTCGTCGCCCCGCAACTGCCGCTCGGTCCCGAGATCGCAACCGGGGCACAGGCGGCGATCGACCGCATCTTTGCCCGCTGTGCGGAAGACGAAGCCTGCAACGAGCGCTTTCCGGAGCTCGCCGTGCGCTTTGCGGCACTGCGCGAGCGGCTCGCCGAGAAACCCGTGCGAGTGAAAGTCGCCGATCCGGTTTCAGGCGAGTTCAGCACCGTAACCTTCGGCCCCGACGAGCTGGCCGTCGCGTTGCGTCTCCTCGCCTATCACGCGAATACGATGGCGATGGTGCCTTTGCTCGTCGCCGAAGCCGCGGACGAGAACTACCGGCCGCTCGTCGCGCAGTTTCAGATGACGATGGCGGACCTGTCGAAGAGCATCGCGCTCGGCATGCACAACGCCGTGATGTGTTCCGAGGACGTTCCGTGGTACGACGAATCGCTGATCGACGAGGAAGCGATCGCCGCCAGCTACATGGGGCTCGTGCAGCTCGATGCGCTCGAGGCCATCTGCTCGGTCTGGCCGCCGGGGCCGGTCGACGCCGACTTTCGCGATCCCGTCGCGACCCGGACACCCTTTCTTCTGCTGTCCGGTGACAGCGATCCGATCACGCCACCACGCTATGCCGACCTGGCCGCGATGAACCTGATGAAAGCGTGGCTCCTGACCGGGCGCGACCAGGGGCATGGCCAGCTCGGCGTCGGCTGCATGCCCCGCATCGTGGCGGACTTCGTGGCCGGTGCCAGCCTCGAGAACGTCGACACGAGTTGCCTGCAGAAGAGTTTCTCGATGCCGTTCTTTCTCGATTACGGCGGGCCGGCGCCGTGATCCGCGTCGAGGACATACACAAATCCTTCGGCAAGGTACAGGCTGTGCGCGGCGTGAGCTTCGCGGCGCCGGACGGCCGCATCACCGGGCTCCTCGGCCCGAATGGCGCGGGCAAATCGACGACGCTGCGCATCCTCTACACGGTACTCAGGCCGGACAGCGGCACCGCCGCGATCGACGGCTTCGACGTCGTCACCGACCAACTCGCCGCGCGCCGCCGTACCGGTGCGCTGCCACACGGCTCCGGCCTGTATCCCCATCTCACGGCGCGAGAAAACATCGTCTACTACGCGACGCTCTGCGGCATGGACCGGCAGGCAATCGACGAGAAAGTGGACCGCATCATCGACACGCTGGACATCCGCGATTTCGCCGCCAGGAAGACCAAAGGATTTTCCCAAGGCGAGCGCACGCGTGTGGCACTTGCGCGGGCGCTGGTCCACGACCCGCAGAACGTGATCCTCGACGAGCCGTCCAACGGGCTGGATGTGATGGCGACGCGCGCGTTGCGCGACCTGATCCTCCGGCTGAAGGCGGACGGCCGCTGCGTGTTGTTCTCGAGTCATGTGATGCAGGAAGTCGCCGCCCTGTGCGATGACATAGTCATCATCGCCGGCGGGCACGTCACCGCTCAGGGCAGCGCCGACGAACTCCGCGCGCTCACCGGTTGCGAAGATCTCGAAGATGCGTTCGTGGCGGCCCTGCACCGTGAGTCCAGCGTCTGATGCGCACGGTATTCACCGTCTTTTGCAAGGAAGTGCTCGACAGCCTGCGCGATCGTCGCACGCTCATTTCCGCGCTTCTGATGGGCCCGCTGTTCGGCCCGCTCATCTTCGTGTTCATGATCAACCTGTCGCTCGAACGCTCGATGTCCGATGTGGAGAAGACGCTGGACGTACCGGCGCTCGGCGCCGCCCACGCGCCGAACCTGGTCGCCTACCTGGAGAGCAACAATCTCCGGCTCGTCGACCTGCCGGACTCACGTGAAGCAGCCCTCGAGGCCGTCGAACAGGGCCTGCAGGAATTCGTGCTCGTGATTCCCGAGGATTTTGGCGAGCGGCTGCGCGGGTCACTGCCCGCGCGGGTGGAAATCATTTCCGATCGTGCGAATACGAGCGCGGAGCGCGACGCGCGTCGTTTGCGCGACGCGCTCGAGCGCTACAACTCCGAGCTCGCGACGCTCCGGCTCGCAGCGCGGGGAATCAGCCCGCTGATTGCGAAGACCGCTCAACATCGACGATGTGGACGTCTCGACGCCGTCCGGCAGGTCCGCTCTGTTGCTCGGCATGATGAGCTATTTCTTCATCTTCGCATTGCTGCTCGGCGGCATGTACCTCGCCATCGACTCGACGGCCGGCGAACGTGAAAGAGGCTCTCTCGAGCCGCTGCTCACCTTGCCGGTGACGCGCGGCCAACTGATCGTCGGCAAAATCCTGGCAACCTGCGTCTTCATGATGCTGTCCTTGGCGCTGAGCCTCGCCGCCTTCTATTTCGCACTGCCGTTCATGCCGCTGAAAGAACTCGGCATGACGCCCAATTTCGGGCCCGGCGTGGTCCTGCACGCCTTCCTGCTGCTGTTGCCCTTCGTGCTGCTCGGCGCGGCGCTGATGACCCTCGTCGCCTCGTTCACCAAGAGTTATCGGGAGGCACAGACCTGGCTCAGCGTGCTGATGCTCGCTCCCACGCTGCCGATCCTGGTCGTCAGCATCCTGCAGCTAAAGCCGCGCATGGAGTACATGTTCGTGCCGAGCCTGAGCCAGCACCTGCTGCTGGTCGACCTGGTGAAGAACGAGACACCGGATCCGACCAAGGTGCTGATATCGGTGGCGAGCACGCTGGTGTTCGGCCTGCTGCTGACCTGGGCCTGCGCACGCTTGTATCGTCGTGAAGGACTGCTCGGTTGACCGCACGCTTTGCAAAGTTCGCGGCCGTGGCGCTCGCAGTACTCCTCCTGCTCGCGGCGGTGGCGGCGCTCGTCTTCCGGCACGAGCCGGGACCGGCGACGGTGGAGCCGTCGCCTGCCACGGCGGAACTCGTAGCGCCCGCAGGCGAGAATGTGCCGCCGGAGATCCGCAGTTTCACGCTCGACAACGGGCTCACGGTCATCGTCTGGCCGGACCACGACATACCGAACGTCGTGTTCTACAACTTCGTGCGCGCGGGCGGACGCAACGAGTACCCGGGCATCACCGGACTCTCGCACTTCTTCGAGCACATGATGTTCAACGGCACGAGTACACGGGCGCCCGGGGAATTCGACCGCCTCATGGAAGCCAGCGGCGGTGCGAACAACGCCTATACGAGCCAGGACGTCACGGTATACATGGAGTGGTTCCCGAAGAGCGCGCTGGCGACGATCTTCGAGCTCGAGGGCGACCGGCTGGCAAACCTGGCTTTCGATCCCGAGGTGGTGGAAAGCGAGCGCGGCGTCGTTTACTCCGAGCGCCGTACGCAGGTCGACAACGACAACAGCGGCCGCCTGTTCGAGCAGGTACTGGCGACTGCGTACGTCGCGCATCCCTACCAGTTCCCGGTGATCGGCTGGCCGTCCGACATCGAGGCCTGGACCCTCGACGACCTCAAGGACTATTTCCGGACCTACTACGCACCGAACAACTGCACGATCGTGGTCGCGGGCGACGTCACGCCCGAGGAAATCAAGGCGCTGGCCTCGGAATACCTGGGCGGCATCTCGGCGCAGCCGCCACCCGCGCCGGTTCGGACGGTTGAGCCGCCGCAGTCCGGCATCCGCCGCGTCAGCGTCGAAGCGCCGGCGCAGACCCCACTCCTGCACCTGGCGTTCCATGCCGGCGCGTCCGCGGACCCCGGGCGACTGCCGCTAGAACTGCTGCTCGAAATCCTGGCGGGCGGCGAATCATCGCGACTGCACCGGCTGCTCGTGGAGGAGGAACAGCTCGCGATCTCGGTCGACGGCTACCTGCCCGACACTTTCGATCCCGGCTTCGTCTACCTGCTGCTGACCTTGCCGCCCGGCGGCGATCCTGCCGCGCTCGAAGCGCGCGTTTTCGAGCTGCTGACAGCGCTTGCCAGCGAAGGAGTGAGCGACGCCGAACTCGACAAGGCCCGCAACGTCATGCAGGCGGACTTCTGGCGACGCATGGCGACCATCGACGGCAAGGCCGAGACCCTCGGCAACTACGCAGTCTTCCATGGCGGCTACGAGGGACTGTTCGGCCTGGCCGAGCGCATCGACGGCGTCACGAACGAGGACTTGCGCGAGGCGGCGGCCGCCGTTTTCCGGCCGCAGAACGCGACGATCGGGGTCCTGCGGCCCGGCGCCCCGGGCGACGACGACGTGCCAGAAGCGGAGGCCGCGCAATGAAACCGCAGCCTTGCCCGATTCGTGTTGCCGGCGCTGCTCGGCGCCTGCGGCACGGCGCACGCCCAGGGCGTCTCCCTTCCGGACGAGCAACGCGTCGAGCTGGCGAACGGGACGGTGCTGGTGCTCGCCGAGCAGCACGAAGTACCGCTCATCAGCTTCGAGGCGATCGTGCGCGGCGGGGCCGTCGCCGACCCGCGCGGCAAATCGGGCCTGGCCGACCTGTTCGCCGACTTGCTGACCCAAGGGGCCGGCGGTCGCGACGCGGCGGCGTTCTCCGAAACGGTGGAGTCGGTCGGCGGCTATTTCGCGGCACGGGCCGGGCTCGAAAAGATCACGTTGTCGGGCGAATTTCTCGCCCGGGACTCGAGCCTCATGGTCGAGCTGCTCGCGGACGTCCTCAAGCGCCCTGCCCTCGATCCGGCCGAACTCGACAAGCTGCGCGAGCGCGGAATCAACTTCATCCGGGCCGCCAAGGATGCGGACCCTGACGCACTGATGCCCGTCTATGCGAACGCCTTCGTATTCGGCGAGCATCCGTACGGTAACCCGGTATCGCGGCGACGAGACGACGCTGGCCGGCATCACGCACGACGACGTCGTCGGTTTCTACCGGCAGCAGTTCGGCGGCGACCGGCTGATCCTTGCGGTTGCCGGCGACTTCGACGCAGACGCCTTGCAAGCCGAGCTCGCGGCGGCACTCGGCGACTGGCGCGCAGCCGCAGCACCCTTGTCCGCGGTGCCGGCACCCGCGCCGGCTGCCGGAGGCCGGGTCCTGCTCGTGGACAAGCCCGGCGCCACCCAGACCTATTTCTGGATCGGCAACACCGGCGTGGCCCGCGACTATCCCGGCCGGGTCGGCCTGGACCTGGTGAATACGCTGTTCGGCGGCCGTTTCACGTCCATGCTGAACAGCGCGCTGCGCATCGAGTCGGGCCTGACCTACGGCGCTTCCTCGCAGCTCGTGCGGCCGACCGAAGCCGGCACCGTCGCGATTCGCTCCTACACGCGCACCGATGCGACGAGCGAAGCCATCGACATGGCCGTGAACCTGCTCGGCCGCCTGCACGACACCGGCATCGCGCCGGACATGCTCGAGTCCGGCCGGAACTACTTGCTGGGTCAGTTCCCGACTTCGCTGGAGACCGGCGGACAGATTGCCGCGCAGTTCGCGGAACTCGAGTTCTACGGACTCGACCGGCGCGACGTCGATGCGTACGCCGATGAGCTTGCGGCGGTCACCGTCGACAGCGTCCGCCCGGTGATCGACGCGGTGTTCCCGGCGCGCGGCGACCTGGTGTACGTGCTGCTTGGCGATGCAGATGCGATCCGCGACGAGGTCGCCAGCTACGGCACCGTCACCGAGCTGCCCATCAGCGCACCGTATTTCCGAGCGCCGGCGGAGTAAGGAGCGCCACAGTCGCGCCCAGCCCGGTGCCCGGCACTAGTCCCAGTAATATCGGGCTGCGATGCCGTAGCGGATGATGTCGTCGGAAAAACCCACGCCGCCGCCGACGGCGATATTGCGATTGAAGTAATACCAGGCTTGGCCGTCGATCCCGGTGCTGCTGCCGGAGTCGCCGAAATCGCTGTAGCCGATGGAGCCCGCCAGCTCGACCTCCGGCAGGAGCATCATGCGCACGCCGAGCGCCGTGCCAAGCCCGTCGTCGTCGAACGCGCCCGCCACGCCGTCGGCCTCGATGTTCACGTAAGCGAGGTTGAGGTACAGGTCCAGGTTCGGCGCGAGCGGCGTATGCAGGCCGCCGCCGATCCAGGTCTCGTCGTAGTCGACGTCGCGTTCCAGGCTCGACTGTGTGAAATTGGCGAACACGTGCCACATCGTCCCGACCTCGACGGACCCGTACAAGCCGAAGCCGTCGCCGTCGATGTCGCCCGCGCCGTAATCGAGCTCGGTTTGTGACCAGCTGCCCTGGATGTAGTTGTAACTCAGGCTCTGTGCAAAGAGCGGGCTGCTGGCGGCCAGCAGCAGCAAGGTTGCGATCAGACGCATTTCATGTGCCTCCCGGGTGCGGATTCGTATTCTCAGTCTCTGGCAGCATGCCGCATCGGACTGTACAGGGGATGTAAGACCAACGGCTTTGAGGCCGAGTGTGACACAAGGTTCCCGGCACGGCACAGCCCGCAGGCCGTGCGGAATCAGTCGCCGGCGTAGGGTCGCGCGTCCCCTGGCATGCCGATGACGACGGGGAGTGCAAGGCCGGCTGGAAGGTCCGGGGCGTGACGGGCCTCGACGAAGGCGTCGTAGGCGCTGGCCAGTTCCTCGACTTCCTGCTCGTGCGCCGCAACTTCGCCCGCGTCCAGCACGTCACCCGCGCCGGCGATGACGCTGACGGCCGGAAATCCGAGCAGGGAATCGACCGTGCCGCGGGCGATCGCCGCGCCGGCCTCGCGCAGCTGGTGGGCGGAACAAGCCGGCAGCCCCGCGAGCAACGTCGCGATCGCGATATGCATGCCGAGCTTTCTTCGCCGCATCCCTGGCTCCGAATTCCCTGGCGGCCACGATAGCGCCGCCATGCCGTAAGCAGGCGGTGACGCAGTCGCTATTTTTTTCCGTTTGGCATAATCCGGCCGGGCCGGATTTACTTGCCGATGCAGAACTCGCCGAATATCCGGCCGAGGAGATCGTCCGGCGTCATTTCCCCGGTGATGGTGCCCAGCGCGTCCTGCGCGAGCCTGAGTTCCTCCGCGAGCAATTCCCCCGCTCCGCCTGCGTGCAGCGCCAGCCGGCCGCGTTCGAAATGCGCACGGGCCTCTTCCAGCGCCTCGACATGACGGCGCCGCGCGGTGAACGCTCCCTCTCCCAGGTTCCGGTAGCCCGCCAGCACCTTCAGCCGCTCGCGCAGTTCACCGATTCCGGCGCCGGTGTGCGCCGAAATGCCGAGCACGTCCCCGGCGACATGGCCGACCAGGTCGATCTTGTTGTCGACGAGGAGTACGGGCAGGTCACGCGGCAGATCCCCGGGCGGCCCGCTGTCGGGGACGCTGGCGTCGCGCACCCACAGCACCGCGTCGGCCGACCGCATAGCGGCGCGCGCCCGCCGGATACCTTCCTGTTCGACGACGCCCGGATCTTCGCGCAGGCCCGCGGTGTCCACCAGCTCCACCGACAGGCCGTCGATGTCGATCGTTTCGCGCAGGACGTCCCGGGTCGTGCCGGCGATCTCGGTGACGATCGCCGTGTCCTCGCCGGACAGGCGGTTCATCAGGCTCGACTTGCCGGCATTCGGCCGGCCGGCGATCACGACCCGAAAACCGTCGCGCAGCACGCGGCCTGCCGCAGCGTTTTCGAGCAACGTGTCAAAGGCGGTCGCGCATTCCGTAATCCGCCCCGCGAGCGCCGCATCGGCGAGGAAATCGACTTCCTCGTCCGGGAAGTCGATTGCGGCTTCGACGTGCACACGCAGCGTCGTCAGGTCAGCCACCAGGCAATGGACGGCCTGCGAGAACTCGCCCGCGAGGGAGCGCAACGCCGCCTGCGCGGCCTGCCGGGTGCCGCTGGCGATCAGGTCGGCGATGGCTTCGGCCTGGGTCAGGTCGAGCTTGTCGTTCATGAATGCCCGCTTCGAGAATTCGCCGGGCCCGGCCCTGCGCGCGCCGAACGCCACTGCGGCGTCGACCAGCAGCGACAGCACGACGGGACCGCCATGCGCGTGCAGCTCGAGCACATCTTCGCCGGTGTAGGACGCGGGCCCCGGAAAGTACAGCGCGAGACCACGGTCGATCACGGCGCCGTCCGGACCGCGAATGCGTGTGACGGTTGCTACCCGAGGCTCCGGCAGACTGCCCAGCAGGTACTCGGCCAAATGGACGGTATCCGGACCGGACAAACGAACGATGCCGACGCCACCGATGCCCGGCGGGGTCGCGACGGCAACGATCGTATCGGTGGCGAGCTTCATCGCGACAGGCGAATGGCGGTCGGAATTCTAGGCTTTCTCGTCACCCTCGCCTTTCTTGCCTTTCTTCGGCTTGCCCGACTTGCGGGCCTGCGCTTCCGCATGCACGACCTTGTTGATGCGCCACTGCTGGGCGATCGACAGCAGCGTGTTCGTGACCCAGTACAGGACGAGTCCGGCGGGGAAGAACGCGAAGAACACGGTGAAGATGACCGGCATGATCTGCATCACGCGCGCCTGCACCGGATCGGCAGGCGCCGGGTTCAGCTTTTGCTGGAAAAGCATCGCCGCGCCCATGATCAGCGGCAGGATGAAATACGGGTCGCGTTCCGAAAGATCCGTGATCCACAACGCGAAGGGTGCCTGCCGCATCTCCACGGACTCGACGAGCACCCAGTAGAACGCGAGAAAGAACGGCATCTGGATGAGGATCGGCAGGCAGCCGGCAGCTGGATTTACCTTCTCCCGCTTGTACAGGTCCATCATGGCCTGCGACAGTGCCTGGCGATCGTCCTTGTAGCGGTCTTGCAGGGCCTTCATGCGCGGCTGCAGTTCCCGCAGTTTCGCCATCGAGCGGCCGCTCGTCTGCGTGAGCTTGTAGAACGCGAGCTTGATGAGCAGGGTGACGATGATGATCGCCCAGCCCCAGTTGCCAACGAAGCCGTGCATCCAGGACAACAACCAGAACATCGGCGCCGAAAGCGGTGTGAGCAGGCCGTAGTCCACGGACAGCGTCAGCTTCGGGTGAACCTGCTCCAGCTGGTCCTGCAGTTTCGGACCGACGTACAGCGTACGCGCGAACACCGCCGACGCGCCCGGCGCGATGACTTCGGGCGCGCCGATGACGCTCGTGCTCAGCCGGTTGCCCTTGCGGCTCACCTGGAAGATGTTTTGCGTTTCTGCCGCCGGCACGATCGCCGTCAGGAAGTGGTGCTGGATCGACGCTGCCCAGCCGTTGACGCTCGTAGAGTTGTACGGACCATCCTCGAGCAGGTCGTCCCGTTCGAGCTTTTCCGCCTTGTCGCCGTCGTAGACCTGTGGCCCGTCGAAGGAGTAGGTATCCGGATCGAACATCGAACGTTCCTGCTCGAAGGACCGGCGAATGATCTGGGTGACCTGGTCACCCCGCCATTCCCGCGGACTGCCGTTGTGGACGCTTTGTTCGAGGCCGATTGCATAGTCGCCGCGACGGAAGACGTAGCGCTTCTCGACGGTAACGCCATCGGCGGAGCGCCAGGTGAGAGGCACGACCAGCTCGTCCTGACCATCGAGTGCATACTCGATTGCTGCTGCCTGAAACACGGCATCGGCGCCGGGGGCATGGCCGGGGTCGGCACTGTTGCGCAGCCAGGAACGGATGAGCCCCAGTTCCGTGTCGGCCGTGTCGAGGAGCACAACTTTCTCGTCGGGCCGGTCCTTGTGCACGGGATATTGCAGCATCTCGGCGTGCCGGATGATCCCGCCAATGGTGTCGATGTGCAGTTCGAACACATCGGTCCGCACGACGACGATCCGGCTCGCGGCCGGCTCCGCATTGGTTTCGGCCGGCGCTACGGCCGCGCCCGGTACCCGGCTGATCGTCGGCAGCTCGTCGCTCCCGAGCTCGAGCTCCGCGGGGTCGTCGACCGGCGGGTCGGCGATCTGCGCTCCGGGAGGGGCGTCCTCACGAGTCGCCGGCTCGGAACGGTAGTCGCGAAGCCAGGCCTGCCAGGTCATGAAGGCCAGGAAAGCGAACAAGCCCCAGGTGATCAGTCTCTGATTGTCCATTCCCTATCGTTTCCCGCTTTCCCCTGAGCGCGAGCAACGGCGCCAATGCCGCTCCAGGCTCTCGAACAAAGCCGGGTTCCGGGCGGCCGTGGTTGCCGGCTGATTCAGGACCACGACATCGAACCCCGCGAGATCGGCACCGTGATGCCGGAAGGACTCCCGGATGACACGTTTGATCCTGTTTCGGTCTACGGCTTTCTTGCAATGTTTTTTCGAGATCGCGAGGCCGAGCCGCGCGTAATCGAGTTCGTTGTCACGATACAGGACCGTGAACAGCTGGTCCCGACTGCGCGTCGCCTTGTCGAACACACGCGCGAAAGAACGAGCGTCCAGTAGCCGATTGTGCGTCGGAAACTGGTAGGCGCTCGATCGTTCCAAGTCTGTTCGGTGTTTGCCCGGGCGACGGCCGCAGGAAATTACGGCGTCAGAGTGGCCCGGCCCTTCGCACGACGGCGCTTCAGGACGAGGCGGCCGCCCTTGGTCGACATGCGGGCACGAAATCCATGCGTGCGTGCACGCTTCAGGGTGCTGGGCTGGAACGTGCGCTTCATTGGCCTGGATCCTGGTGAGCGGCGGGCAAGCGGACCCGGCCGGACGAAAGGGCGGCAAGGGTACGCGGGCCACCGGTGAGAGTCAAGCGAGGCCCTTCAATATCACAGTCTTAGCACGCTTTTTCGAGCAGCCGGAGCCGTGTGGCAGCCTCCGGCAAAGGGGTATAGACTGCCCGATCTTTCGCCGCGCCAGATCAGCACCGAACGTCAACATGGGGAACTCGTTGCCGGCCGAAACCACGCACTGGGATCGTTGCCTCCGGCTGTTGCAGGCGGAGCTTCCCGAGCAGCAGTTCAACACCTGGATCCGGCCACTCCAGGCTGTCGAGGACAGCCGGCGACTCAAACTGCTGGCGCCCAATCGCTTCGTCGTCGACTGGCTGCAGGAACACTACATCGAGCGAATCCTGGAGATCGTGGACAGCCGGACGAGCGGCGTCGAACTCGTCATCGAAATCGGCTCCCGGGATAAACCGGCGCCCGTCGCTACTGTTTCGGCGCGTGTGCCGGCACTGGACGCACGGGACGCGGCTGCAGCACCGATTGCGTCACGGCTCAACCCAACTTTCACATTCGCCAATTTCGTCGAAGGCAAGAGCAACCAGCTGGCACGGGCGGCGGCGAGTCAGATCGGGCAGAACCCGGGAAAATCGTACAATCCGCTGTTCATCTACGGCGGTGTCGGGCTTGGCAAGACCCATCTCATGCATGCCGTCGGGAATGCGATCCTCGTGCGGCAGCCGGACGCCCGGGTTGCTTACGTGCACTCGGAACGCTTCGTCGGGGATATGGTCAAGGGTTTGCAACACAACAAGATCTCGGAATTCAAGCGATCCTACCGCTCACTCGATGCTTTGCTGATCGACGACATACAGTTTTTCGCGGGCAAGGAGCGTTCGCAGGAGGAGTTCTTCCACACCTTCAACGCGTTGCTTGAGGGGCAACGACAGATCGTGCTCACCTGCGACCGGTATCCAAAGGAGGTCTCGGGGCTGGAGGAGCGCCTGAAGTCTCGCTTCGGCTGGGGACTGACGGTGGCCATCGAGCCGCCGGAACTCGAGACGTCGGTCGCGATCCTGATGAGCAAAGCTGCTATCGAGCACGTGGTGCTGCCTGAGGAAGTGGCGTTTTTCATCGCCAAGCGGATTCGTTCCAACGTCCGGGAACTGGAAGGTGCGCTGCGACGTGTGATGGCCAACGCCCGCTTCACCGGCCGTCCGATCAACCTCGATTTTGCCAAGGAAGCTTTACGAGACCTGCTGGCATTGCAGGATCGTCTCGTCTCGATCGAGAACATACAGAAAACTGTTGCGGACTATTTCAAGATCCGGGTGGCGGACCTCCTCTCGAAAAAACGCACTCGCTCGATCGCACGGCCGCGGCAGATTGCGATGGCGCTAGCGAAGGAACTCACGAACCACAGTCTGCCCGAAATCGGGGATGCCTTCGGCGGCCGTGATCACACGACGGTGCTGCATGGGTGCCGACGCATCGACCTGCTGCGGGAAACCGAGAAGCGAATCGCCGATGATTATTTGAATTTGTTGAGAACCCTGACAGGATAATGTGGATAAGCGGTGCATAAGTTACGGGCGTATATTAATCCACAGCGTATGCACAGGTCGCAGGCGGGATAGAAGCGCTTTTGCGCCGGGATTATCTTATGGCAAGCTACTGTTTTTTATTGTGAAAAAGAGCTTATCCACAGGACTCGGTCGGGCTAATAAATACAATAACAGATTAAATTCCAAATCTTATTAACAGGTGTAGCGTATGAAACTGAGCGCCCGGCGGGACGTGCTCCTCAAGCCCCTGCAAGCCGTGATGGGTGTCGTCGAGCGGCGCCAGACGATGCCGATCCTTTCCAACGTGCTGTTCGTGGCGCGTAGCGGAGAACTCACGGTGACGGCTACCGACCTCGAAGTCGAACTCGTTTCGCGGACGGAAGTCGACGTTAGTGCCGGCGGTGAAATCACGGTTGCCGGACGCAAACTCCTCGATATCTGCAAAGCATTGCCGGACGACGCGATCGTTCAGATCAGCGTCAGCGGCGAGAAAATGAGCGTGCGCTCGGGTCGCAGCAAGTTCTCCCTGGCGACGTTGCCGGCCGCGGAGTTTCCGACGGTCGAGGATATCAAGGCGAGCCAGACGATCACGGTGGCGAAAAGCGTGTTGGCCGAACTGATCGGCAAGACGCACTTTTCGATGGCGCAACAGGACGTGCGTTATTACCTCAACGGGATGTTGCTGGAAGCCGGGGGCACGCAACTTCGCGCCGTAGCAACCGATGGGCACCGCCTGGCGCTGTGCCAGGCTTCGTTGAGTGGATCCAGGCTGAAGGAACAGCAAGTGATCATTCCGCGCAAAGGCGTGCTTGAACTGCAGCGGCTGCTGGCCGGCGACGGAAGCGTGGACCTGCAACTCGGTGAGAATCACGTTCGCGTACAGATCGACGGAATTCGCTTTACTTCGAAGCTGATTGACGGCCGCTTTCCGGAATACGAGCGGGTGATCCCCAAGGATTCCGACAATGAGCTCAAGGCTGACAAGGTTCTGCTGAGGAGCGCGTTGCAGCGGACAGCGATCCTCTCCAATGAAAAATATCGCGGCATCCGCCTCATCATTCGGGACAGCGGCGTGGTCCTGCAGGCACACAATCCAGAGCAGGAAGAAGCTGAAGAGGAGGTCGAGGTCGAGTATCGCGGTGACGACATCGAAATTGGCTTCAACGTGAACTACCTGCTCGACGCCATCGGCGCGGTAGACGGCGACGCGGTCAGCCTGTCCGTGACAGACAGTAATTCGAGCTGCCTCATCCGAGAGCCGGGCAACGACAACCAGACATTCGTCGTAATGCCCATGCGCCTCTAGACTTAGGGGTGCAGCGGGACGCCCCGTGCCGATCCGGTCATTTCGGGCGGAAAATTTTCGCTGCCTCGAACAAGTCACGTTCGACGTGAGTCCCGCCTATAACCTTATTTACGGCGCCAATGCATCCGGCAAGACCAGCCTGCTGGAGGCGGTGGCTTACCTCGGTCGCGGCAAGTCTTTTCGAGGTTCACCGCCGGGGCAGCTGATTCAGCATGGCGCCCAGGAGTTCGTGTTGTTCGGCACGGTGGGTCAGGGGGCCCGCGTAAGCCGGATTGGCGTTCGCAACAGTCGTAAAGGGCTTGAAGTTCGCGTGGATGGGGATTCGACCGTCGGCGCGGCCGGCCTCGCGACCGCATTGCCACTGCAGGTCATAGACCCGGATATCCATGATCTGGTGGGAGGTGGCCCGGAGTTTCGGCGGCGTTATATCGACTGGATCGCGTTTCACGTGGAACACGAATTTCTCGGCAACTGGCGCCGATTTCGGCGCGCACTGCGTCAGCGCAACGCGGCGCTGAAGGCCGGCCACGGGGTGGACGCCTGGACGACTGAATTCGCGGCCGTGGGCGAACGCATCGATATCATTCGGCGCGCGGTGCTGGATCGCTGCACGAAGATACTGACCGCGTTCAGCCGTGAATTGCTCGGCCAGGCCGTGGGTTTCGAGTACCGGCAGGGTTGGGCAGGCGACAAGTCACTTGCCGAGGCACTTAACGAAGGGCTCGAACGCGATCATCAGATCGGGAGCACCCAGGTTGGGCCGCACCGGGCCGACGTGGCGCTCATGTACGACGAGCGCCAGGCCCGGCGCCTGGTGTCCCGCGGCCAGCAAAAACTGCTGGCGTGCGCCATGGTGCTGGCGGCAACTTCGGTAGTGCAGTCGTGTACCGGCCGGCAGATGCTGCTCTTGCTCGACGACCCCGCGGCAGAGCTCGATCGGCAGTCACTGGGGCGCCTCCTCAATGCCGTCTTCAGCCTGAATTGCCAGCTGATTGCGACGGCGTTGGATCCGCGGGGCCTGACGTTTCCGGAACAACCGTCCGTGTTTCACGTGGAACGAGGACGGCTGAGTCCGGCCGTTGCCGACTGAGCGCTGCAGCGGCGAAGCTTCTACCGTCTTTCGTTTCGGCCGTCATTCGAAGCAAAGTCGCCTTCCTAAGCGGTATTCGGCTCCCTCTCAAGGGCACCGTTTTGATACAATGCGCCGGCTCACAGCCAAGGTGACGGAATGACGGATAAGAACGAGTATACTTCCAGCAATATCAAGGTCTTAAAGGGACTCGAGGCAGTCCGCAAGCGCCCGGGAATGTACATCGGCGACACCGATGACGGCACCGGTCTGCACCACATGGTTTTCGAGGTGGTGGACAACTCAATCGATGAGGCGCTCGCCGGGTACTGCGACCAGATCGACGTCACCATACATGCGGATGAATCCGTCACCATCACCGATGACGGACGTGGCATTCCGGTCGACCTGCACCCGGAGGAAGGCCGGTCGGCGGCAGAGGTCATCATGACCGTGCTGCATGCCGGCGGTAAGTTCGACGATAACTCCTACAAGGTTTCCGGCGGTCTGCACGGCGTCGGTGTGTCGGTAGTCAACGCACTATCCGAGCATCTCGTGCTCACCGTCTACCGCGACGGCCGCATCTGGCAGCAGGAGTATGTGCATGGCGAGCCCCAGGCGCCTCTTGCGGCGGTCGGAGAGACCGAACGCACCGGTACGACGGTTCGTTTCAAGCCGAGTTCGAGGACCTTTACGAACATCGAGTTCAACTATGACATCCTGGCCAAGCGGCTGCGGGAGCTGTCATTTCTCAATTCAGGGGTCAAGATCCGGCTCGTCGACGAACGGGACGAACAAGAAGATCTGTTCGCTTACGAAGGCGGAATCCAGGCCTTCGTACGGCACCTGAACCGGAACAAGACGCCGGTGCACGAGTCCGTTTTGCACTTTTCCACGATGCAAGACAGCGTGGGTGTCGAAGCCGCACTGCAGTGGAACGATGGCTACCAGGAGAACATGTTTTGTTACACGAACAATATCCCCCAGCGTGACGGCGGCACGCACCTGGCGGGCTTCCGCAGCGCGCTGACTCGCACTTTGAACGGCTACATTGAGAAAGAAATGACCGGTCGCAAGGATCGTTTCCTGCCAACCGGCGACGATGCGCGCGAAGGACTGACGGCCGTGCTTTCGGTGAAAGTGTCGGATCCGAAATTCTCGTCGCAGACGAAAGACAAATTAGTTTCTTCTGAAATTAAGTCTGTTGTCGAGAGCGCCGTGTCGACGCGCCTCGAGGAGTTCCTGCTCGAGCATCCGGTGGAAGCAAAGTCGATCGTTTCGAAGATCATCGATGCGGCGCGGGCCCGGGAAGCGGCGCGCAAGGCGCGCGAAATGACGCGCCGCAAAGGTGCCCTGGACATCGCGGGTCTGCCCGGCAAACTTGCCGATTGCCAGGAGAAGGACCCGGCGCTTTCGGAACTGTTCCTCGTCGAAGGCGACTCAGCCGGCGGCTCGGCAAAACAGGGCCGAGACCGGCGCACCCAAGCTATCCTGCCCCTCAAGGGCAAGATCCTGAACGTCGAGAAAGCGCGATTCGACAAGATGCTGTCGTCGGCGGAAGTCGGCACGCTCATCACCGCGCTCGGCTGCGGAATCGGCAGGGACGATTTCGACCCCGACAAGTTGCGCTACCACCGCATCATCATCATGACCGACGCGGACGTCGACGGTTCGCATATCCGCACCTTGCTCCTGACCTTCTTCTTCCGCCAGATGCCGGAACTCATCGAACGCGGGCACATCTACATCGCACAGCCGCCGCTCTACAAGATCAAGCGAGGCAAGCAGGAGGTGTACGTCAAGGACGATGCGGAACTCAACCGCTACCTGCTGACGTCGGCCCTCGACGATGCCGCGCTGCACGTGCACGAGACTGCGCCGGCCCTGTCGGGCCCAGCGCTGGAGTCGTTGGCTTCCGAGTACCAGGCGGTGGAGAACATCATCAAGCGACTTGCGCGCCGTTACGATGAAGTGGTCTTGCGTGCCATCGCGACTTTGCCGGCGCTGACGCACGAGCAGGCCGATGATCTCAACATCCTGGAAGATTGGTCGCGCCGGCTGTCCGACGCGCTCCCGAAGGGTGGTGGCGGCAGACTGGCCAACGGCGATGCCGGCACCTACACGGCAGCCCTCGATCGCGGCCGCAAGGGCGGCGAGGGCGTCCGCATCGGCGTCACTCGCATTCAGCACGGTCTCGGAACGACGCGCTACATTCCCCGTGAGTTCTTCGATACGAACGAGTATCACCACATCATGGCGTTTGCGGCAAAACTCGACGGACTGATTGACGAAGGCGCATTCGTGCGGCGCGGCGACAAGCAGGAGGCGATCGACAACTTCGCGGCGGTTATCCGCTGGCTGATGGACGAAGCGCGACGCGGACAATCGATCCAGCGCTACAAAGGTCTCGGCGAGATGAATCCGGGGCAGCTCTGGGATACGACCGTGAACCCGGATACACGCCGGCTGATGCAGGTGAAGATCGAGGATGGCGTGAAAGCCGATGAGATCTTCACGACCCTCATGGGCGACCAGGTCGAACCGCGACGTGAATTCATCGAGCGCAATGCACTGACCGTGTCCAACCTGGACGTTTGATGACCGAACGCCGCAGGCTCGTCCATACGACCTTCCTGTTCCTGCTGCCGGTATTCGTCGCGGCATTCGGCTTGTCCGTGTGGACGGCCGTGCTCACGGTGCTGCTGATGCTGCTGTGGCGGTGGGCGATCACGATGTCCGGATTCATTGCTCCGGAAAAGTACCCGCCACTGGTTCTCGACAGCATTTCCGCAAGCCATTTTGTAGAGAAAGTGCGCTGGAACATGGACCGGGCGGGCATCGAATACGTCGAGCGGCCGGCGGGAGGTACCCTCGGTGCCTACTTCCTCGGCCGCACGGTGCCGCGCCTTTGGATTCGCACCGGCGCCGGGCGTTCCCAGATAGGGAATTCGACGGAAATCCTGCGTTATCTCTGGGGGGCTCACGTCGCGACTCCGGGCGCGTCGGTCTCGCATCTCGAGCCGACTCCGGAGCGGTTGGCGCTCGAACAGCGGCTGGACCGCTACGGTGTGAATCTGCAGGTCTGGGTCTACCATCACCTGCTGGAAGATCGGGAACTGACGCTTCATGCCTGGGGGACGGACGACCCGGCGGTGCCCCTGTGGCAGCGCTTGCTGCTCCGGCCGCTGTACCCGGTCCTGGCGACTCTTATCCGCCGATCGTTCCGGATCACGGTGCCGAACTACGACAAAGCCTGCCGTCATATCGAGGCGTTGCTGGCCGAGATGGATGCGACCCTCTCCGACGGCCGCGCATCTATACTGGGCGGTGAGCGGCCGAACTACACTGACTTCCAGTTCGCAGCCATGAGCGGCCTTTGGCTGCAGCCTCGCAACTATGGCGGGGGGCAAGCGGACAAAGTTCGAATCGAGCGGAGCCAGACCACCAACCCGATGCGTGCGGATATCGAACGCTGGACGGAGAACTATCCGAAAGCGGTGGCCTGGGTTCAGGCCTTGTACGCGGAGGAACGACCATGCAATCGACCGACAAACGCCTGAGCGCCGGGTTGGCCGCGGTGTTCGTGCTGAGCGGCTGCAGTTTCAACGTGCTGGAGCCTGAGGAAGGGGAAGCAGTGGTGGACTATATCTATGCCAACGAACTCACGGAGGTGGACCAGGTTCGCTACTTCCAGCAGTTCACCTACACCTACGTCAACGATCAGTATGTGACAATTCCCACCTATGCCGGCGATTACCTGATCGAATTTGCAATTCAGTGCCCGGAACTGCGCCAGACCCGTTTTACACCGGGCATGGCCGACATCAAGGATGACAATCGCACGCTGCGCGCCCGGTTCGACACCATTCGCGGTTGCAGGATCGGAAAGATCTACGAAATTACCGAAGCGCAGCGGGAGGAACTTTCGGAACTCGGCGATGCGCCTGGTGACGACACCTATTTTCCCGAAGACGATGAGTCCTGAAGCAATCGGAACCGGCGCCTTCGACCGCGGTCAATGAACCGCAACGCGCTGCGAGTGCTGCGCATGACCAGAGAGGACACGCTGTGAAGTACCAGACAATGTTCGTTGCGGCCGCATGCCTGGTCGCGGCCTGTGCCCGGCAGGAAGGCGACAGCGCCGATACGGGACCTGCGCCCGACGCGACAGATGTCGCCGAGCAGCCACTCGTTTCCGGCATTGCGCTCGAGTACATGGACAAGAGCGTCGATCCCGGCGATGACTTTTTCATGTACATGAACGGCGCATGGATCGATCAGACCAAGATACCGGCCGACAAGGCGAGCTACGGCGGCTTCGTCATCCTGAACGATGAGGCCCAGGAACACGTCAAGGCGATCATCGAGGAGTCGGCGAGCGGCGATTTTCCGAAGGGCAGTGACGAGCAGAAAGTCGGAGACTTGTACCAGTCTTACATGGACTGGGACTCGCGCAACGCCCGCGGCCTGAAGCCGCTCGACGCCGAACTCGAGCGTATCGGAGCGATCGCGGATCACGACGACCTGGCCGTGTACTTCGCCGGCGCCGTCAAGCGTGGCCTAGACTCACCAATCGGCCTGGATCAGTTCGCCGATCTCAAGCGTCCAACGCACTATGGAATCTATGCGTTCCAGAGCGGCCTGGGCCTGCCCGACCGGGAGTTTTACTTTAACACCGACAAGAAGTCGGTTGAGATCCGAGAAAAGTACGTCGCACACATCGCGAAGATGTTCGAACTCGCCGGGCTGCCGAATGGCAGCGACGCGGCGGCGACGATTATGAAACTCGAGACCCGCCTGGCCGACGAAAACATGAAGAAGGAGGACACCCGGAACTGGGCGGCGAACTACAACAAGGTGCCGTTCGACGAACTGTCCGAGCTGATGCCGAATTTCAACTGGGACGGCTGGCTCGAGGAAGCGGAGATCGACACCGACCTCAACCAGGGCCTGATCGTCGTGACGACCGACTACATCAAGGGACTCGATGGCATCGTCCGGGATACGGACATCGACACCTGGAAAACATACTGTACCTGGGTCGCACTCAACACCCGCTCCCAGATGCTGAACGAAGCGCTCGACCAACAGAACTTCGCGTTCTACGGCACCGTACTGTCCGGCACAGAGGAACAACAGCCGATGTGGCGCCGCGGAGTGAACTCGGTCAACGGGACGCTGGGCGAAGTCGTCGGACGCGTCTACGTGGACAAGTACTTTCCTCCCGAGGCCAAGGAGCGCATGGACGAACTCGTCGGAAATTTGATCAAGGCCTACGAGGTCAGCATCCGGGACCTCGACTGGATGACGGACGAAACGAAGGCACAGGCGCTCGACAAGCTGTCCAAGTTCAAGCCGAAAATCGGCTACCCCGACGTCTGGCGCGAATACGATTTCGGCGTCGAGGCAGACAACCTGTACGGCAATCTCGAACGGGCCATCCAGGCGGAGCACAAGCGAGAAGCCGACCGGCAAGGCGGGGAGGTCGATCGCAACGAATGGGGCATGACGCCACAGACCGTGAACGCCTACTACAGCCCGCCGATGAACGAGATCGTCTTTCCGGCAGCTATCCTGCAGCCGCCGTTCTTCAATCTGGAAGCGGACGACGCGGTCAACTACGGGGCCATCGGCGCCGTGATCGGCCACGAGATCGGCCACGGCTTCGACGATTCGGGGAGCACCTTCGACGGTGACGGCGTGCTCCGGAACTGGTGGACCGACGAGGATCGCGAAGAGTTCGAGCGGCGCACGGCGAAGCTCGTAGAGCAGTACAACGGGTTTCAGCCTTTCGACGATTTGAACGTGAACGGCGAGTACACGCTCGGCGAAAACATTGGCGACCTGGGTGGCGTCAGCATCGGCCTGCTGGCTTACAGGATGTCACTGAACGGCGAAGAGCCGCCGGTCATCGACGGCTTCACCGGCGTGCAGCGCGTGTTCCTGGGTTACGCGCAGGTCTGGCGCAACAAGTACCGGGATGAGGCGCTGCGCAACCTGATCCAGACCAACCCGCATGCGCCATCGATGTATCGCGCGAACGGCGCCGTGCGCAACGTGCCGGAGTGGTACGAGGCGTTCAACGTAACGCCGGACGACGACCTGTACCTGCCGCCAGAAGACCGGGTAAAGATCTGGTAGAGCCGGCATCCTCGCAATCTGGAAGGGCGCTCTTGGAGCGCCCTTTCTCTTTGGTGCCCCGGATGGAGCGCCCTATGGGCGCGACACCGCTGCCAGGATACGACTAGAGCGTATACCTGGCCGCGAACGGCCAAAGTACGAACACGGCAACGACCGACCAGCTGATAATCAGATCCGCTCGGCGCCGTCGCAGGACGAGACCTGCAACGCACAAGATGGCCAGGAGCCCGGTTATTGGGAGGTAGTACCATGGTGTGAAGAGCGCCCCCAACATATACGTATGCAGAATCTCGAGCAGGGTATTCGTCGCAAAGACAACATAGAAACTCGACCGGACTTGTTCGAAGTCCGGCACTTCCGTTTCACGGCCCGGGTAAAGTATCGCGGACAATGCATAGAAGCTCGCCATATGGAGAATTATCACGAGGTACTTCGGATAGCTCCATGCGCTGTCGCTGTCCCAACGGAAAAGTGCCCACCAAACGATAACCAGCAGGACGACGACCGCGATACTGAAGCCCAGGTGGACCACATCGATTCTTTGATGCCTTAGTCTGCGTTGAAGTACATGACTCAGGCCATCCAGTAGTCTCGTAAGGGCGAGAGCCAGGACGATCGAGACCAGGACAAATATGAACTCGAACTGGGACATTTGATCCTGCGGAGCAGCTTCTACGGCCTGCGCGCGAACATTACGCCGAAGAAATCCCCTTCGTTCCAGCTCGGTTTCGCCTCCGTCTCGGCAACTTCGTAACCGATGCGGACGTTGGCGCGCGCGAATCGCACCGCCGAATCCCAGTCGACGGGCAGGGAAAGATCGTCCGACGGCCGGTGGTAGTGGTTCAGCCGGAAATCCTTTTCGTACTCGGCACCATCGATATCCGGATTCGTCGAGCCGAAACCCGGCACCAGGAATATCGCTGGCACGCCCTGCCGCACAAAGGAATACTGGTCGCTGCGAATGAAGATGACTTCTTGCGGCATCGGATCCGGTGTCACGGTGAAGCCTTCGGCTTCCGCGGCACGTTCGACGGGCCCGGTCAGCGACGAGTGCTCGGCGCCGAATGCGATGATGTCGGCCACGGGGAAAGTGAACACCGGCATGTCGAGATTGATGTTCGCAACGACCGACTCGATGGGTACGGTCGGGTAGTGGGCGTAATAGTCCGAGCCGAGCAGGCCTTTCTCCTCCCCCGTCACGGCCAGGAACATCACGGAACGACGCGGCGGATCGGCGGCGAAGACGCGTGCGGTCTCCAGGAGCAGTGCGATGCCCATCGCGTTATCGTAAGCGCCGTTGTAGATCTCGTCGCCGTTCACGGCGACGCCGCGCCCCAGCCCGTCGAGGTGACCCGTGTACACGATGTACTCGTCGGCGAGCGCCGGATCCGTCCCGCGCACGACGCCGATTACATTCGGACTGGTGATCGCATCATGGCTCGTCCGGCTGCCGAGCGTGACTTCGAAGCCGAGCGGGACGGAGGACACCTTCGATGCTTCCGTGGTTTCGATTGCTTCCTTGAAGCTGATGGGCGTGCCGGCAAAGAAAGTCTCCGAGGCCGCCGCGCTGATCAGGACCTTGCCCAGGATCTCCGGGTGATAGCCGTCCGCCTGGCCGCCAGCGGACAGCCAGGTCATGCCCGGCTTCGTACCGGCGGAGGCCTCGATCCGCTCCCAGGGATAATTTTCCTGCGAACGCCGCGATCGCAGCAGGATCGCACCGACCACACCGCGTCGGACGGCCTCCCGGTACTTGGTCTCCGACGACGAAAAGTACGCACGCTCGTTGTGCGACAGGGTCGCCGGCGCGCCGTCGAAAATCGCGATGATCTTGCCGTCGACGTCCACCCCGTCGTAATCGGAATAGCCGAACTCGGGCGCGTGCACGCCGAAACCCGCGAAAACGACCTCCGCGGTCACTGTCGTTTCCTCACGCACGATGTCGCCGTAAGCCGTAAACTCCTTGCGATAGGTGAACGCCCGGTCGCCACCGTCACGGTGTGCGACGAACTGCACGCTGTCGTTGTCGATCTGGTAGGTCTGTAGCGGCACTTGCTGGTACCAGCCATCCTCCCCGCCGGGTTCGAGCCCCAGCGCTTCGAATCTCTCGGCGACATAAGCGGCGGCGGCATCGTATCCCGGCGTACCGGTGAGTCGTCCCTCCCGGGCATCGTCGGCGAGAAAGTCGTAGTGCAACTTCAACGCATCCGCAGCGACTGCTTCAAGCGCGGTTTGGAGAGCGGATTTTTCCGCTGGCGGTTCGGTCTTTGGTCCGCAGCCTGCAAGAATGGCGGCGGCGATCAGGAGTACGATTCTGAAGTTGCTCGTCATTTCAGTTCCGATTGTGCTTGCTGATAAGCGGTGCTGATCTCGTGCATCCGGGATTCGATCCAGTCCTGGACGACGACGTTGGTGTCACGCGGATCGCGGCCGGATGCGTCCACTACGGGCCCAATGACGAAGCGCACGGTGCCCGGTCGCTTGATGAACGATCGCCGCTGCCACAGATCGCCGGCATTATGCGCGACTGGCACGATCGGGACATGCGCTTCGCGTGCGAGCGCGGCGCCGCTGATGCCGTACTTGCAGGTCTGGCCGGGCGCCATTCGCGTACCCTCCGGGAAGATCGTCACCCAGATGCCATGCCACAGCCTGTCGCTGCCCTGGCTGATGACCTGTTTCACCGCGCTGCCCCTGCCCCTCCGGTCGATCGCGATAGGTTTCAGTGCGAGCCCGATGGCCCAGCCGAAGAACGGTGCCCAAAGCAGCTCCCGCTTCACCACCCAGGTCGCCTGCGGGAACCAGGTTACCTGCCAAAGAGCCTCGAGCGTCGAGGTATGTTTGATCATGATGACGGAGGGCCTGTCCGGCACGTTTTCGCCGCCTTCGACGATGGTTTCGATACCGCAGAAAAAATGCGCCGCCCACAGGGCCAGCCGGCACCAGGTCACACACAGGAACCAGCGAAATCTGTAGGGCGCCCAGAAGCACAGGAGCAGGACGATTGCGAACAGGATGACCGAACCGAAGCCGAAGATGTTGTACGACAGCGAGCGGATGGCGAGCACCGCCTCAGGTCCCGCGAATCAATGCGTTCGCCGCCGCGGCCAGATCGTCGTAAACCTCGATGGTCTGCCAGTCCTCGGGCAGCCGGGTTTCCGTCTGGGCTCCGTTTCCGCTACGCACAAGTATTGGGCGGGCGCCGACGACCAATGCGGCCTCGAGGTCGCGCAACGAATCGCCGACGACGGGTACGCCGGTGAGCTCGACCTTGTAATGCCGCGCCAGCTGCTGCAGCAGGCCCGGACGCGGTTTGCGGCAATTGCAACCGTCGTCCGGCCCGTGCGGACAGTAGACGATCGAGTCGACGGTACCGCCTGCCTCGGCGACGAGCATGTGCAGCTTGGCGTGGATCGCTTCGAGCGCGGGCGCGTCGAACAATCCTCGGGCGAGTCCGGACTGGTTCGAGGCGACGGCGATCGTGTAGCCAGCCCGCGACAGCCGGCCGATGGCCTCGATGCTGCCGGGCAAGGGCTGCCATTCATCGGCGGACTTCACAAAGTCGCGTGACTCGCGATTGATCACGCCGTCGCGATCCAGAACGATCAGATCGACAGTGCTCTGCACGACCAATGGCCTAGTCGATCACGAGGCGCGAGATGTCGGCAACGCGCAGGAACAAGGCCCGGACATCGCCTAGCAGGGCCAGCCGATTCGCTCGCAAGCGCTTGTCCTCCGACATGACCAAAACGTCATCGAAGAAGGAATCGATCGGCCGTTTGAGCCGCGCGAGCCGCCGCAGAGCCCGCGTGTAGTCGCGCTCGTCCAGCAGCGGCGCGACTTCCGCGGCGGCGCTGACGATAGAACGATGCAGTTCCGCCTCCGCGGCGTCCGCAAAAAGCCCGTCGTCGACGGCATCGCCGCGCCCCAGCCCGTTCTCGTCCGCCGATTTCCGGAGAATGTTGCCAATCCGCTTGTTGGCGGCGGCGAGACTTGCCGCTTCCTCGAGCGCTACGAATGCCTGCACCGCGTCGAGGCGTGCCGCGAAATCCACCAACGAAGTCGGCTGGCGTGCCAGCACGGCGTCGAAAGTTTCGGCGGCAAGACGGGCATCGCGATCGAAAAAATAGCTGCGCAAACGTTCGGCGATGAAGGCGTACACGTCCGCCGCCAAAACGTCGGCATCCGTTTGCGGCACGGGCTGGGCCGCCACGGCGACGCGGATCGCTGCTATCAGGTCAATATCGATCACACTTTCGATGAGAAGGCGAACGATGCCGAGGGCGCCGCGGCGCAACGCGAAAGGATCGCGGTTGCCGCTGGGCTTCTTGCCGAGCGCGAAAGCGCCCGTAATGGTGTCGAGCCGATCGGCGACGGCGAGTATTCGCCCTTCCGGCCCGGTCGGCAACGCGTCACCGGCGAAGCGCGGCTGGTAATGCTCGCCGATCGCGTTGGCCACGGCCTCGTCTTCTCCGTCCGCGAGCGCATAGTAACGTCCCATTATTCCCTGCAATTCGGGGAATTCGCCGACCATTCCGGTTACGAGGTCGCATTTCGAGAGCTCCGCGGCGCGCCGGACAGGCTCCGCCGGGACGCCAGCTTCATTTGCAAGACGAACCGCGAGTGCCGCGACGCGGTCCGACTTGTCGGCTAGGGTGCCAAGGCCTTGCTGAAACACGACGTCCGCGATGCGCGCCCGCCGATCCGCAAGCGAGGTGCGGCGGTCGTTGTCCCAGAAGAACGCGGCGTCCGCGAGCCGCGGCCGCACCACCCGCTCATTGCCATCGCGGACCCGATCCGGCTCGCGGCTTTCGAGATTTGCCACGGTGACGAAATGCGGCAACAAGCGGCCGTTGTCGTCCGCGACCGGGAAATAGCGTTGGTGGCCCGTCAGCGTAGAAACGACCGTTTCGCGCGGCAAAGCGAGGTAGGCTTCGTCAAAGTTCCCGACCAGCGGCACCGGCCATTCCACCAACGCCGCAACTTCGTCGTAGAGATCCTCGCTGCCGACGATTTTGCCGCCGGCCCGTGCCGCCGCCGAAGCAACGCCGTTCGAGACCAAGGCGCGGCGCCGTTCGAAATCGGCGATTACTCGCCCCTGTGACTCCAGGACCTCGAGATAGGCGGATGGCTTCGGAACATCGATCGCCCTGTCGGCGTGAAATCGATGGCCGCGTGTTTGCCGCCCGCTCCTGATGCCGAATATCTCTGCGTCGATCACCGTGTCACCATGCAAAAGAACAACCCAGTGCACCGGGCGCACGAACTCGGCGTCTCCCGCGCCCCAGCGCATCCGTCGCGGCGCCGGAAGTCGGTCCAAGACCTTTTGCAGCAGTTCGGGCAGCAACTCAGCCATCGCGCGCCCTGCTTCACGGGCCTCGTAACTCAGCCACTCGCCCTTGTCGCTGCGCGTGCGGCCCAGCGCCGTGACGTCTACGCCGCATTTGCTTGCGAACGCGAGCGCCGGTGCCTTGGGCTTGCCGTTTGCATCGAAGGCAACGCTCAATGGCGGCCCCTTTTGCTCGACGACGCGGTCCGGCTGTTTGCCGGCAAGATTGTCGATACGCACTGCCAGCCTCCGCGGGCTGGCAAACGCGCATACCTTGCCATGAGTGAGCCGCGCTTCGTCAATCTCGCGCTCGAGTTCGGCGGCGAATGCGTCCATCAGGCCGCGCAAGGATTTCGGCGGCAGCTCCTCCGTGCCGATCTCGACCAGGAAGTCCGCGGCATTCACGCGGCAGCACTCGCAGCTCGCACCGACTCGACCATTGGAAAACCTAGAGCTTCGCGGCTCGCGTAATACGCCTCGGCGATCGAACGTGCCATCGTTCTCACTCGCAGGATGAAACGCTGCCTTTCGCTGACGGAAATGGCCTGGCGGGCGTCGAGCAAATTGAACAGGTGTGAGGCCTCGAGCATGCGTTCGTAAGCCGGAAGCGCCAGGCCCGCGGCTATCAGCCTCCCGACCTCACGCTCGCAATGGTCGAATGTCCGGAACAGGGCGTCGACATCGGCTTCCTCGAAGTTGTACTTCGACTGTTCGACTTCGTTCTGGTGGTAGACGTCGCCGTAGGTGATGCGCCCCAGCGGACCATCGGTCCAGACGATGTCGAAAATGCTGTCGACCTCCTGCAGGTACATGGCGAGCCGTTCGAGACCGTAGGTGATTTCACCCGTCACCGGGCGGCACTCGAGTCCGCCGACCTGCTGGAAATAGGTGAATTGAGTGACCTCCATGCCATTGAGCCAGACTTCCCAGCCGAGGCCCCATGCGCCGAGCGTCGGCGATTCCCAGTTGTCTTCGACGAAACGGATGTCGTGCACGAGCGGCTCGATGCCAATCGCCTTGAGCGATTCGATGTAGAGGTCCTGGATGTTGTCCGGTGACGGCTTGATGACGACCTGGTACTGGTAGTAGTGCTGCAGGCGGAACGGATTGTCGCCATATCGGCCGTCGGTGGGGCGGCGCGACGGTTGCACATACGCGGCGCTCCACGGCTCGGGCCCGATCGACCGCAGGAACGTGGCCGGATGGAACGTACCCGCGCCCATCTCCTTGTCGTAGGGCTGCAGGATCACGCAGCCCCGGGCGGACCAGTATTCCTGGAGCCGCAGGATCAGGTCCTGGAAACTGAGGCGCGCTGGCGCGAGGTCGCTTTTCATCGCGGAAAGTCTACAGGCTCGTTCTGAAAAAGCCGCGGATTATAGTCGGTGCGGCACATGGTCGCGATCTGGAGGCCAGGCCCACGGCCGGCCAGCCCGGGTGCAGGGATTCGCAATATGCACTATTCTTGTGCACGATTTCGCCCGCCTGCGCTGCTGTGGTGCTACCGTCGACGCCTGAATCCACGGAAGTCTATGTAAATCATAAAGTTATCGCCAGCACCATTTTGGCACAGGACCTGCACTTGAAGGCTATCCAGACCCGCGTCGGGACGGGTCGCACACTAATGAACTTGCAATCGGAGGAAGCCCAATGAAGCCCGCAGAGGTACTCGCCCTCATGAAGGAAAAGGAGGTCAAGTTCGTCGATTTCCGTTTCACGGACACGAAAGGCAAAGAGCAGCATGTAAGCGTGCCCGCGCGAACGGTCGATGAGGACCTGTTCGAGGACGGGAAAATGTTCGACGGCTCCTCGATCGCGGGCTGGAAGGGCATCAACGAGTCCGACATGATCCTGATGCCGGATCCATCGACCGCCGTCATCGATCTCTTTTCCGAAGAGACGACCCTGAACCTGCGTTGCAACGTGGTCGAGCCCTCCACGATGCAGGGCTACGATCGCTGTCCGCGCTCGCTTGCCGAACGCGCCGAGGCCTATCTCAAGTCCACCGGTATCGCGGATACCGCGTACTTCGGACCGGAAAACGAATTCTTCGTGTTCGACAACGTGTCCTGGGACGACTCGATGAACGGCGCGTTCTACAAGGTGGACTCCGACGAAGGTGCCTGGAACCGGGGACGCAGCAGCGAGGACGCGAACACCGGACATCGCCCCACGGTGAAAGGCGGCTACTTCCCGGTGCCCCCGGTGGATTCGCTGCACGATCTCCGTGCGGCAATGTGTCTCGCCCTCGACGACATGGGCGTCGAAACGGAAGTCCATCACCACGAGGTGGCAACCGCCGGCCAGTGCGAGATCGGTGCCAAGTTCAGCACGCTGGTGAAGAAGGCCGACGAGGTGATGATCCTCAAGTACGTCATCCACAACGTCGCGCATGTCTACGGCAAGACCGCGACCTTCATGCCGAAACCACTCGTCAACGACAACGGCAATGGCATGCATGTACACCAGTCCCTGGCGAAGGGCGGCAAGAATCTGTTTTCGGGCGACGAGTACGGCGGCCTGTCGCAGACCGCGCTCTACTACATCGGCGGCATCATCAAGCACGCCAAGACGCTGAACGCATTCACCAATCCGGCGACCAACAGTTACAAGCGGCTGGTGCCCGGTTTCGAGGCACCGACGATCCTGGCGTATTCGGCCCGCAATCGTTCGGCTTCGATTCGCATACCCTGGGTGTCCAGTCCGAAGGCACGACGGATCGAAGTACGCTTCCCGGACTCCATGGCGAACCCATATCTCGCATTCGCCGCGATGTTGATGGCGGGCCTCGACGGCATCCAGAACAAGATTCATCCGGGCGACGCCATGGACAAGGATTTGTACGACCTGCCGCCGGAAGAGGAAAAGACGCTGCAGCTCGTGTCGTTCTCGCTCGAGGAGGCGCTCAACAACCTCGACAATAACCGCGACTTCCTGAAGAAGGGCGACGTGTTCACGGACGACCTGATCGACGCCTATATCGAGCTCAAGATGCAGAACGTCACTCGCCTGCGTATGACGACCCATCCGGTCGAATTCGACATGTATTACAGCCTTTGAGTCGCAAAACTGTGAACTGGGCGGCGTTTTTCGCCGCCCAGTCGCTGGCTAGGAGCCGGTCACCGTTGCTATGCTAACCCTATGGACAAGCGCACGATTTTCCTGCTTGCAGGGCTGCTTGCGGCAGGGACGCTCCTGGCCGAAGCCTATCGCTGGGTCGATAGCGATGGTGTCGTTCATTATTCCGACCGGCCGCAGCCTGGCGCCGAAACGATCGAACTGCCCGAAGCCAACACGACCAGCGTGCGCCGCTACGAAACGCAGCCGGGTAAGCCCAAGCCGGCTGCCGGCGACGAGACCGACGACGACACGGAATTCAAGCGTTACGAAAGCCTTTCGATCTCGTCCCCGGCCGCCGAAGAAACTCTATGGAACATCGAGGGCGTTCTGAGCGTATCGCTGGCGCCGAGCCCGGCCTTGCAACCGGGTCACCAGGTGCGGGTGTATTTCGATGGCCAGCCGCGGATGGTCGAGGGTACGAGTTTTCAGCTCCAGGAAGTCTGGCGCGGAGTGCACAACATCCAGGCGGAAATCCTCGATCCGACCGGCAAGCTGATGATCCGCAGCCAGCCCAACCGATTCTACGTACAACAGAACACGGTGGTTTTCTAGGCTCCCCGGGCGGCCGCTCCGACGGCCGCTCCTCGCAAGATGACGGCGACGCATTCGACCGCGAAGCCCGCAACATCCTGGAAAGCCTTAGTTCGGGCGTCATCCTGCTGGATCGCTCGCTTCTGATCGTCGGACTCAATCCGGCGGCGGAAAACCTGCTCGGCATCAGCGAACAAAGAGCCCGCGGCGAACCACTGCTGAGGCTTGTCGGCGAGGATCCGGAGTTCGAGGACATTCTGGCACGTGTGGTCGGCACCGGCGACCATTATGCCAGCGAAATAACTTTGCCCAACACCGAGGTACACGCCGAGGAACGCATCATCGACTGCCGCGTTTCCCCCATCTCTGCGGGGACGGTCGCGGTGCTGGTCGAAATGACCGACGTGACTCGCCGCTCCAAGATCACCCGCGAAAACGCGCTGCTTATACAGCATGGCGCGGGCCGACAGATGATCCGGCAACTCGCACACGAGATAAAGAATCCGCTCGGCGGCATTCGCGGCGCAGCCCAATTGCTTGCGAAGCAACTCGCATCGGCCGAACTCGAGGAGTACACCGAGGTCATCATCAGCGAGACCGACCGGCTCGCCGGTCTCGTCAATACGCTGCTCGGGCCTGGCGGACCGCCGCGCAAGGAGCCGCAGAACGTGCACGAGCTCCTGGAATACGTGGTGCGTATCATCAGTGCCGAAAAGCATCGGGCTCTCGCGATCCGCCGCGACTACGATCCGGGCCTGCCGGACATCAAGCTCGACCGCAACCAGATCGTCCAGGCCCTGTTCAACATCGTCGGCAATGCAGCCATAGCGCTCGAGGGACACGGCACAATCACGCTCCGGACGCGAGCAACGACCAATTTCACCATTGGCGACACGCGCCATCGCGTCATCGCCAGCATCGACATCGAGGACGATGGCCCCGGCATTCCCCGTGACCTGCAAGACTCGATTTTCTATCCGCTGGTCACGAGCCGTCCCGACGGGACCGGTCTCGGCCTGCCGGCGGCCCAGGAACTCATCAGCCGACACGGAGGCCTCATTGAATTCGAAAGCCGTCCCGGACGAACGGTCTTTTCCATCCGCCTTCCCATCGAGCAACAGGAGATCCTCGTCGATGAGCGTCACGGAGCCTGATGTCTGGGTCGTCGACGACGACCAGTCGGTACGCTGGGTGCTGGAGAAAGCGCTTCGGCAGGCCGGCATCGGCTCGCGGAGCTTCGAACGGGCCGAACACCTGCTCGAAGCGATCGAGCACGGACGGCCGGATGTCCTGATCACCGACGTACGTATGCCGGGCATGAGCGGGATAGGGCTCCTGGAGCGCTTGCGTGAACGCTGCCCGGAGCTGCCGATCATCGTCATCACTGCGCACTCGGATCTCGAGAATGCGGTCGCGTCCTATAAGGGCGGCGCCTTCGAATACCTGCCCAAGCCCTTCGACATCGACGAGGCAATCGAGCTCGTCCGAAAGGCGGCACGTGCGAAGGGTATCGATCGGGATCGGAATCCGGGGCAGGACAAGCACGGCATACCGTCCCTGATCGGCCAGGCGCCGGCGATGCAGGAAGTTTTCCGGTCTATCGGCCGCCTCGCCGGCTCCAGCATGACGGTGCTGATCACCGGCGAATCCGGCACCGGCAAGGAGCTGGTAGCGAGAGCATTGCACGAGCATAGTCCACGAGCCAACAAACCGTTTGTCGCGCTCAACACATCGGCCATTGCGTCCGAGCTGCTCGAATCGGAACTCTTCGGGCACGAAAAGGGCGCTTCACCGGCGCCGACTCGCGACGTATCGGCCGCTTCGAGCAGGCGAATGGTGGCACCTTGTTCCTGGACGAAATCGGCGACATGTCTCCCGCGCTGCAGACACGCCTCCTGCGAGTACTCGCCGAAAGCGAGTTCTATCGGGTCGGCGGGCAGACGTCGATCAAGGTCGACGTGCGGGTCATTGCCGCAACCAACCAGGACCTCGCGCGCGCGGTGAAGGAAGCCCGCTTCCGCGAGGACCTCTTTCACCGGCTCAATGTAATCCGGATCAATACCCCGCCGTTGCGCCAGCGTCGCGAGGATATACCGCTGCTGTTGAAGCACTACTTCACGGAGGCTGCGAAGGAACTGAATGCGCCGGCCAAATCGATCGACAGCGAGGCAATGGAGCTGCTGAGAAGCTACGACTGGCCTGGCAACGTGCGCCAGGTCGTCAATGCCGCGCGGCGCCTCGCCGTGACCGCGCCGGGCAGCGTGATCACCTCGCAGGACATATCGGCCGATCTCGGTGGCCAGGATGTGAACCTGAAGGCCGTCCAGGACTGGACGCGCAGTCTCGCTGCATGGGCGGAGACCCAGCTCGGCGACAATTTCGCCCCGCTGCTTGCCACCGCGCTGCCGGAGTTCGAGAAGACGCTCATCCGCACGGCCATGGCGAAGACGAATGGACACCGGCAGGAGGCCGCCAAGCTCCTGGGCTGGGGCAGGAACACGCTGGCGCGCAAGATGAAGTCGCTGCGCCTCGACTGAGATACGGTGACAGTTACCCTAATTCCACGAATCAGGGTACTGTCACCGTATCTAGTGTTACGCCGGAGCGAGCGTGCCGACCAAGTCCCGGACCGACGCAAAGCCGTAGCGCTGCAAGTAGGCTCCGATGCCTGCGTTGATCTTCCGGCACACCAAGGGATCGTAGAACAGGGCCGTGCCGACGCCCACGGCGGATGCGCCTGCGATGATGAATTCGAGTGCGTCGTCGGCGTCACAGATACCGCCCTGTCCGATGATCGGGATAGCGTGAGCTTTCGCCACGTCGTAGACCTGGGCGACCTTGAGCAGCGCAATGGGCTTGATCGCCGGGCCGGACAATCCGCCCTGTCGGTTGCCGATCACAGGTTCGCGCCGGTGAATGTCGACCGCCATTCCCGTCACCGTGTTGATGACGGCGAAGCCGTCCGTGCCGGCTTCTATACAGCGCCGTGCGTTTTCGCGAATATCCGTCTGGTTGGGAGAGAGCTTGGTGATGAGGGGCTTCGAGGTTTGTGCGCGACACGCGGCAACCACTTGCGCCGACATGTCCGGGTCGTTGCCGAACTGCACGCCGCCTTCCCTGACGTTGGGGCAGGAAATGTTGACCTCGATGGCGTCGATGGGGGAATCGTCGAAGCGCCGCGTTACCCGCACATATTCCTCGATGGTCGAGCCGGATACGTTTGCGATGAATCGCGTCTCCGAGAAGTCCAGGCCGGGCAGGATGTCATCGACGACGGCATCGACACCTGGATTCTGCAGTCCGATGGCGTTCAACATGCCCATCGGCGTCTCGTAGACACGGTGCGGCGGATTGCCGAGGCGCGCCTCGCCCGTCGTGCCCTTGAGTACGATGGCGCCCACGTCCGCGTTCGAATAGCCTTCGACGCGCGTGTACTCTTCACCGAAGCCGACGCAGCCCGACAGCAAGACGATAGGCGATGCCATCGGCAGGCCGCAGAATTCGGTGCGCAACAGGCTCTGAATGTCGGCGTCGTCGGGCGGGGTCATGGGTCCCGCGATTCTAGCAGGTCGCGGCCGAGGGCCGCTCCTACGATAATGTGTGCATGTTCTCGATCGTCCTCTACGAGCCGGAGATTCCGCCGAACACCGGAAACATCATTCGCTTGTGTGCGAATACGGGCACGGCCCTGCACCTGGTCGAGCCGCTGGGGTTTGAACTTGATGATGCACGTCTGAGGCGTGCGGGGCTCGATTACCGGGAGTACGCCACGGTGCGCCAGCATGCCTCGCTTGAAGCCTGCCTCGATGCACTAGGAAATGTGCGGGTATTCGCGCTGAGCACGCGCGGCATGACTCGCTACGACGAACCCGGCTACCGGCGCGGCGATACATTTCTGTTCGGGCCCGAGACGCGCGGGCTGCCGCAGGTCGTGCTGGACGCACGGCCCGCAGGCCAGCGGCTGCGTCTGCCGATGCGCTCCGGCAACCGCAGCCTCAACCTGTCGAACGCCGCAGCCGTCTTGATCTACGAGGCCTGGCGACAGCAGGGCTTCGCCGGCGGTGCTTGACCGAAAGCGTCAGGCCGGCTCGATGTTGCTGTTCATCCGGAACAGGTTTCCCGGATCGTATTGCGCCTTGATCGCCTGCAGCCGCGGATAGTTCGGGCCGTAGTTCTGCGACGTCGAATCGGCGCCTTCGTAATGGATGTTGTCGTAATATCCTCCGGTGTAGGGCTCCAGTTCGCTGAACCATGCGCGTGCTTCGGCAATAGCGGATTCGTCGTCGGCCGGGTCCGTCCAGCCGCCGCCGACCATGATCATGGTTTGCGCATTGCGGTGCGGGAACGCGGTATCGAGCTCGCCCCACGTCATGTACCGCGCCGCCCGCCGTGTGCGTGAAAAATGCGAGTCGGGGATCGGCACGAAACGAGTCGACGAGCTGGCTCACGAGCTCCGGTGTGATCGACTTGACCATGCCGTTCTTGATGTAAGACCGGATGCCGTGTGCGAACGTTGCATCTTCCTGCGTCTGCATCACCATGTAGTCCTGGACCTTGATGCCGTCGTCCATTGGTTTGCCCGTCGCCCTGAGCGGCGCCATCTCTTTTTCGCCGACGGCAGGGTCGCCTGCGTACACCACTTCCATGGCGATGACGCTGGCGCCGTCCGGCAGCGTCATCATCACCGGTCCGACGTACAGGTCGTTCGTCAGGCTTGCGTGCCATTCGCCATAGAAATCGAGCACGTCACGCGCCTGATCGATCGGCCACACGATCATCCCGGACAGAACATTGCGATCGAAGGGGTGCAGGCGGTAGTCGAAACGCGTTACCACGCCGAAGTTGCCGCCACCGCCGCGCAGCGCCCAGAACAGTTCCGGTTCCTCATCGGCGCTCACAAAATGGACCTTGCCGTCGGCCGTGACGATCTCAGCGCCGACGAGATTGTCGATCGCGAGCCCGAACTTCCGGTTGAGGCGGCCGAAACCGCCGCCCAGCGTGAACCCGCCGACACCCGTGTGCGAGACGACGCCGGCGGTGGTGACCAGGCCCTGCCCGAGGGCCGCGGTATCGAGGTTATTGAGGAGCGCCCCGCCACCGGCCTTCGCGACGCGCGCTTCGCGGTCCACATCGACCTGCGTGAGACCGGACAGGTCGATCATTATGCCGCCTTCGACCGCCGACTTGCCGGGCCAGCTGTGGCCGCCGCCCTTGATCGCGAGCAAAAGGGTATTGTCACGTGCGAATTCCACCGCCTTCACGACGTCGTCAGTACCTGACGGCTGAACGATGAGCGCAGGATGCTTGTCGTGCATGCCGTTCCAGATCTTCCGGGCGGATTCGTACCCGGCGTCGCTTGCCAGCAGTACCTTGCCGCCGACGGCTTCGGTGAGTTCGTTGATGGCGTGCTTGCCGAGTTCGATGGCGTTGCCGTCGAGTGAAACGGCCGGGATACCCGCTTCGGCTTTCCGCTCGCAGGCAGCGAGAAACGGGTAGCTCGCGGCCATGCTCGCTGCGACGGTCGTCCTGCAGAATTGTCTCCGGTTCATGAGAATCTCCTCGTGCAGTCATTGATCGCCAAAAGATAGAACAAAACAGCGGCAATCGCAGCAATCGGCATGCCTCAGTCGTGTTCCGGGCCGATCTGGCGGCCCATGAGCGTGCCGACAGCTTCACGCACCGGGACGCCTTCGTAGAGAATCCGGTACACCTGGTGGCAAATGGGCATTTCGATGCCGAGGCCTGACGCCACCCGTTCGACCGCTTTGGCCGCCTTTACGCCCTCGACGACCTGCCGGATCTCCGCCGAGGCCTCCTCGACCGACTTGTCGCTCGCGAGCGCAAGTCCCATGCGGCGGTTACGTGACTGGTCGTCCGTGCAGGTGAGCACGAGGTCGCCCATCCCTGCGAGCCCCATGAATGTTTCCTTTCTTGCGCCAAGCGACACGCCGAGCCGCGTCATCTCGACGAGGCCGCGCGTGATGAGCGCAATACGTGTATTCGCGCCGAACCCGAGGCCATCCGATATGCCGGCGCCGATCGCCAGCACGTTCTTGGTTGCGCCGCCGACCTCTACGCCGACGATGTCATCCGAGGTATAGGCACGAAAGTTCGCACCCGACAGGCTCGCCGCCAGATCTTCCGCGAAAGCGACATCGTTAGCGGCAACGGTCATAGCGGTCGGCAGGCCGGCGCCGACTTCCCGTGCAAAAGTCGGGCCCGAGAGCACGGCCATCGGCCGGTCCGCGCCCAAAACTTCGTGCGCGACCTGGTGCGGCAGCTTGCCGGTGTCGAGTTCGAAACCCTTGCTCGCCCAACAGACCCGCGCGTCGCCGGCGAGCAGTGGCCGGATCGCCGTCAGCGTTTCGCGGAACGCCTGGCTGGGAACGGCGAGCAGTACGTCGCGTGCGCCATCGAGACAGGTCGCCAGGTCAGACACCGGGCGGAGATTTTCGGGAAAACCCGCTCCCGGAAGGTAGCGGGCGTTCATGCGCGCCCGCGCCATGCTTGCCACTTGTTCGCGGTCGCGTCCCCAGAGCCTGACTTCGCGGCCGTTCCTTGCGAACTGCAGTGCCAATGCGGTGCCCCAGGAGCCGGCGCCGACAACGGCAATTACGCCACGGGCCGCGGCAGCCGGCGCCTGCTCGGTCGTGCCTGCTCTCGTGCCGGCGCTCAGTGGCTCTCCGCCGTCTTTCCGGCCTGTGCCTTCTGCAACTGCAGCTGCTGCAAGTACAGCGCATCGAAATTGATGGGCTGCAACACGAACTCGGGGAAACCGCCCTTGCGCACGATCTCGGCCACAGATTCCCGCACGTACGGGAACAGGATATTCGGACAGAAGCTGCCGATCAGCGCGGAGACCTCCTCCTTGCCGTAGCCGACGACTTCGAACAAGCCGCCCTGGTGCAACTCGACCAGGAACAAGGTCTTGTCCGACTCTTTTTCCTTTGCCTCGACGGTGACCGTCAACACGACCTCGTGCAGGCCTTCCTCGAGCGCAACATGTGAGCTGCGCAGATTCAGGTTGATGTTCGGTTTCCAGTCCTCGGTGCGAAACACGCCCGGCGAGCGGGGGGATTCGAAGGAGAAATCCTTCGTGTAGATCTTCAGAATCGCCAGGCGCCGTTCCGCGCCGGCCTTTTGCTCTTCCGCCATTGGGTCTTCCTAAAATCTTGCCAATTTCGCCATCAATTGCGTCCCGCTCACACCGACGCAAGTATCCGGTCCAGCTCGCCGCTTCGGTCGAGCGCGACGAGTTCGTCGTAACCGCCGATCGGGCGATCGTCGATGAATATCTGCGGCACGGATCGCCGGCCGCTCAGGGCTTCCATTTCGTCACGTTTCGCGGGATCGCCAACCACCATGACGTCTTCATAGTCGAGCCCCTTGCGCTTGAGCAGCATGCGCGCGGCGCCGCACCAGGCACAGCTGTTGGTGCCGTAAATCCGGATCTTCACGGCGTCAGCCCTTGTTCTTGCGAACCAGTTTCGTCGTCGCCGTCTTCTTCGCCGAGACCACGGGCATGCCGTCCTGGGACCAGCCGGCCATGCCGCCCTTCAGTCCGTACACGTGCTCGAAGCCCGCCTTGCGTAGCTTCTCCACCGCCTTCGCCGAACTCAAGCCGGCATCGCAGACCGCAACGATGGTCTTGCCGCTGAGGTCGCCGAGTTTCGCAAGTCGCGCATCCAGTTCGTCGAACGGCACATTGCGAGCATTGACGATGTGGCCGCGGTTGTACGATTCCACCGAGCGCAGGTCCAGGACCAGCGCATCCTTGTTGATCAGGGTCACTGCGTCCGCCGTTGCGATCGAAAGCACACCCGTCGCCTTCCGTCGGAGTTCGGTAAACACGAGCAGAAAGAAACTCGCGACGAGTGCCAAAACCAGCAATACGTGATTGCTGGTGAATTCGAGCAATTTGTCCATCGTTCGGTCGGCCGCGCGGGAACCCGCGCCTGTGGCAAAGCCGGCATTATACCAATACTCTCCGCCCATGAAGTCCGCCCGTTCGGCCCGTTCGACGCGCCCTGTCCTCGTTGCCTTGCTGTTCGCCTCTGCCGCCCTTGCCGCGGCCGACGATGAGAACCTGTCGAAGATCAAGGAACAGGAACTCGAGGAACTCCGCGAGCAGATCAGCGACCTCAAGTTGCACATGGACGAAACGGCGCGCGACCGTGATCGACTGACGGCGGAGCTGCAGGAAGCAGAGGTGGCGATCGCGGAAAAGCGCGAGCGACTGGCGGTGCTGGAACGGGAGCGCGCATATGCCGAGAAACGCCGCGCCGAACTCGACGATCAGATCACCCGCGGCGAGGCGGAACTCGCCGAGGAATCGGAGAGGCTCGCGGCGCAATTGCGCGCCGCCTATATGAGCGGCCGGCAGGAGCGATTGAAGCTGCTGTTGAACCAGCAGGATCCGGCGACCCTCGGTCGCCTGATGGCCTACTACGGGTACCTGAACGACTACCGCACGGACAACATCGGTTCGGTGACCGGCCGCATCGCTGAGCTGGCCTTGCTCCGGAGCGAAGCCGCGGCGGAAGAGTCCCGGCTCGGCCGCATCGCCGCGGAACAGCAAACCGAACTCTCCGAGCTCGGTACGGCCCAGGAAGATCGCCGACAGCTCCTCGCGAAACTCAAGGAGCGGCTTGCCGGCGAGGGACGCGAGCTCGAGCGGCTCGCGGCGGAGGAAAAGGATCTCGCCAGGCTGATCGCCGAACTCTCGAGCATCCTTTCGGACTACCCGATCAGCTCCGAGGACGCTTTCAGCGAACACAAGGGCAACCTGACCTGGCCCGTCGCCGGGAACCTGCTTCACGACTTCGGCCAGCCGCGCGGCGGCAAACTCACCTGGAACGGCGTCGTGCTCGGAGCGCGACAAGGGCGGGAGGTCCGCGTGGTGTACCACGGCCGTGTCCTGTTCGCGGACTGGCTGGCCGGGATGGGTCTCTTGGTAATCGTCGATCACGGGGACGGGTACCTGAGCCTCTACGGTTACAACGAGAGCGTCTTGAAGAACGCCGGCGACTGGGTGGCGCCGGGCGATGTCATAGCGACCGTCGGGGACAGCGGCGGCCAGCAGCAGTCGGCGCTGTACTTCGAGATCCGGCATGGCACCACGCCGATCAATCCCAGGATCTGGGTGACCCGGCGGCCAAGCGGCTAGGCGTATGGACCGCGGTGGACCGCCGCGGGACGGGACTTGGCCGGTAGGCGCTCCCTGGACCCTGTGCTATCGTCATTCGACCTTGTCGATGACCCCGGCGATCACCCGGCCGCATGGATCCGGTTCGATCGCATCGACGGGCTCGCGAGCCCTGCAAGGCCGCGAGCCGGCCGGCGCAGCGGCTCCCGCGGTTCGGAGAACAGGCATGACACTGAAAACTAGGGCTGTCCTGGCCGTCGTCGTCGGCGTCGTAATGGGGCTGTGCCTGAGCTTCGGAGGTGCCTGGTTCGCACGACGCGAGGCGCCGCGGGTGGCGCAGGAAGACCTCGCATGGGAACAGGCGAGGCTGTTCGCCGAAGTCCTGGAGCGCGTGAAGCGCGATTATGTCGAACCGATCGACGATGCCCAGCTGTTGGAAAGCGCGATCCGCGGGATGGTCGCCGATCTCGACGCGCACTCCGAGTATCTCGACGCCGAAGAGTATCGCGACATCCGCATCAGCACGACCGGGAGCTACACGGGTGTGGGCATCGAGGTCGGCGAAATCGACGGCAAGGTGCACGTGATTACACCCATCGCCGGCTCGCCGGCGGCCCGATCGGGCATCAGGAGCGGTGATCGCATCATCGCCGTAGACGGTTATTCCGTGGAACGCGATCACCTGCAGGATGCGATCCATCGCATGCGCGGACTGCCCGGCTCGCAGGTCACAGTGACGGTCCTGCGCGACGACGAGTCGATCGATCATGTCATGCGCAGGGAACTCGTGCGGGTGTCCAGCGTGCATGCGCAGCTGATGCAACCCGCCTTCGGTTACGTACGCCTGAACCAGTTCAGCGATACCACGGCCCGCGAGCTGAGCCGTGCTGTCGATGCACTGGCCGACGAGAACAGCGGGATGCTGGCCGGCCTGGTTCTCGACCTGCGCAACAATCCGGGCGGGGTACTGGATTCCGCGGTGGACGTCGCGGACCTGTTCCTCGATGCCGGCCTGATCGTTTCGGCAGACGGCCGCTCAGCCGAGTCCCGCTTCGAACGCCTCGCCCATCCCGGCGACATCCTCGACGGCGCCGACATCGTCATCCTGGTGAACGGCGGCTCGGCATCGGCGTCCGAGATCGTGGCGGGTGCCCTGCAGGATCATGGACGTGCGCTGATCGTCGGGACCGGGACTTTCGGCAAAGGCCTGGTGCAGACGGTCATGCCCCTGTCCAAGGGACGCGCGATCAAGCTCACCACTTCGCGTTACTACACGCCTTCCGGCGACTCGATCCACGAGACGGGCATCACGCCGGATGTCCTCATCGACGACACACCGGGATACCCGGACCTGAGCCTGACCGGCGATGTCGATCGCGAAGCCGACCTGCAGCTCGTCGAGGCCCTGACGCGCCTGCACCAGCGCGGGGTCATGCACAGCCTCGCCAGATGAGCGCGTGCCGCCTGCTCCGGGCCGCGTGTGCCGGCCTCCTGCTGCTGGCCGCGATGTCCCAGGCGGCGGACAAGCCGCGGATCGCGATCATCATCGACGACCTCGGGCATCGGCAGGGAACCGGCGAGCGCGTGATCGCACTTCCGGGCCCCGTGGTCTGCGCCATCCTGCCTGGCGCGCCGCGCGCCGGTGCACTGGCCCGGCAGGCGAGCGTGTATCGCAAGGAGGTGCTCGTGCACCTGCCCATGGAAGCCGCCAATTACCACGGCCCAGCCGAGGCGGGGATGCTGTCGCTCGACATGGAGCGCGACGAGCTCGTCGCAGCTCTCGATACCGCGCTGGCTGCCGTACCCAATGCCATCGGCGTCAACAATCACCGCGGCAGCCTGCTTACGCGGCATCCGGGACACATGCAGTGGCTGATGGAGGAACTTCACGCCCGCGGGCCGCTGTTTTTCGTCGACAGTTACACGACTCACCACAGCATCGCACTTCGGATTGCGGCCGAGAACGGCGTGCTGGCCGTCAAGCGGGACGTATTTCTCGACGCGGATCCGGCGCCGGAGCGGATCCGGGCCGAGCTTGAACGGCTGAAGCGCATGGCGCGCGAGCGGGGCAGCGCCGTGGCGATCGGGCATCCTTACGAGGCGACGCTGGCCGTGCTCGAGGAACAGCTGCCGCTTCTGGCCGCCGAGGGCCTCGAACTCGTCCCGGTCAGCGAACTCGTCACGAACCCCACGCGCCTGTCGTACTCTAACAACGACATGCAGAAGACTTTCTGAGTACGAAGGGATCCCACATGATCAGGGCTGATCGCATCCGAGCACTCCTCTGTACCCTTCTGTTCGCGGCAGGCATCGGAATCGCCGGCGACGCGGACCAGCAGGCGCAGCTGGCAGGTGCGGCTCTTGTGGCCCAGGCCGACGACGTTGCCTGTACCGAGGACTACACGCCGGTCTGCGGCGACGACGGCCAGACCTACAGCAACGAGTGCGTCGCCGGGAAGGCCGGCGTCACGGTTGCCCACGCGGGCATCTGCACGACCGCGGACAGCGACAGCGGATGTCCGGAGACTTTCGACCCCGTCTGCGGCGTCGACGGCAACACCTACATCAACGAATGCTTTGCGCAGAAATCCGGCGTGTCGCTTGCCGGCCTCGGCGCCTGCACGGCGACGGGTTGCCCGAGCATCGAGGAACCGGTCTGCGGCATGAACGGCCGGACCTACCTGAACCGTTGCGAGGCCGACGCCCGCGGCGTACCGGTCCAGCGCGCCAGCGCATGCGACCTCGAGAACTGCCCGAAGGTTTTTGCCCCGGTCTGCGGCAGCGACGGCGAAACTTATGACAATGCCTGCGTCGCCGATGCCGCCGGCATCGACACCTACACGCAGGGCATCTGCAACGTCCGGCCCTGCCCGTCGATGTTCGTGCCGGTCTGCGCGGACGGCATCACCTACGGCAATGCCTGCCAGGCGGAGCGGCGCGGCAAGCGCATCGATTACGCCGGCGTGTGCGAAGACCAGGGTCGCAACTGCCCACGGGAGTATGCGCCCGTCTGTGGCATGGACGGCATCACCTACGACAACGATTGCCAGCTGGACAATGCCGGCGTGCAAAAGGCCTACGCCGGCGCGTGCCTCGGGCAGTAGAGGGCATATTCGGAAAGGCCGGGAGCAGGTACGAATGAGATATCTGTTGTGTGCGGCGATCCTGGCCGGCCTGCTCGGCACGACGCCGGTGCATGGCGAAGACGACGAAGCGACACTCCGGAAGTTCAAGACGGAGCGGGCCGCTTCGAATTCCGTATCGAAAGACTGTCGATCTATGCCGACTCCGTCGCGATCATTGCCGGCACTGGCATCGCGGAAGCCTACACATACAAGTCGAGCAACGTGCTGATCAAGGAAGACGGCCGTTGGCAGGCGATCGCCTCACATGTGTCCGGCGTTCAGGATCGGGCGGCAACTGCGGTACCGGTCCCGTCGAATCGCGAACGATGAGGCTCGCCGCGATGGTTTCGTCGCCATCTAGGTCGGGCTGGCGACGTGACCGGTTGATGAGCGCGGTCGCCGCGCGTTCCGCCATCTCTGAGAACGGCTGCCGGATCGTCGTCAACGCCGGATAGACCTGCTGCGCGAGGGCAATGTCGTCGCAGCCCGCGACCGAGAGTTCGTCGGGGATGCGGACGCCGAGCCGGTCGGCGACGCGGATGACGCCTGCGGCCATGTCGTCGTTCGCCGCGAAGATGGCGGTCGGCCGGCGATCCATGTCGAGCAGCGCCATGCCGCAGCCCTCGCCGGAACCGAAGGAATTGTCGCCGTCGACGACGAGTGTTTCGTCATACGCCAGGCCGCTGTCCTTGAGGCCATCCTTGTAACCGTGCCAGCGGGCCGCGACCGCCTTGTGGTTGCGGTGACCCTTGATGAACGCGATCCGGGTATGGCCGAGCGACGCAAGGTAGCGTGTCATCTCGGCGCATACGTCGCGGTCGTTGGTGGACACCGAATTGTGTTCCCCCTTTCCGCCCGGCGAAAGCCGCACCAGCGGAGTGCCGGTTTCGGCGATCGCCCGCACGAGTCGCGGCATGTTCGACAAGGGCGCGGCGACGACGATGCCTGCCGGCCGGAATTGCTCGACGAGAGTCCGCAACTCGTCTTCCACTGTACGGTTGCGATAGTTGCAGGGATGGATGAGCAGCTCGTAACTCGAGGACTTGCAGGCACGCAGCGCACCCTGCTGCATGCGCATCACATAACCGGCCGACGGAATCTGGTACGCGCTGGGGTCGTCGTAGACCAAACCGATGAGGCGTGCCCGCACGCTGGCCAGGTTCTGCGCCGACGGGTTGGGCCGGTATTTGAGCCTGGCGATTGCCTTCTCTACTTTTTCGCGCGTCGACGTGCTGACATTCGGCTCGCCGTTGACAACGCGCGACACCGTCTTGATCGACACGGCGGCAAGCGCCGCGACATCATTGATCGTCGCCCTGGGCATCACGCTGCGGACCTGCCATCCGGTTGATTCGCGGACCGATCACCCGATCGTCTTACGAGCACGTTCGCTCCCCTTTCAAGCGACCGGCACCGGCCGATCGAATGATAGCGCTAACGGTGGTGAGCGGAGGCCGCAGGTCTTTGGAACGCCCCGGAACCCGTCTCCCCGGTTCTGTTGACAGCGCTGTCAGCTTCGACTATAAGCTGAGTCTGACAGCGCTGTCAGCTTTTTTTGGCGCTGATTCGAAAGTGGTCGGCACCGGCCGGCGACTGCGAATTGCGGTGTTGTGCGGCAACACCTACCTACGCGGGCTGGGGGGCTCGAGCATGCGAAATGCAACGTTTACGAAGACGCCGTTGGCCATCGGCATCGCGGTGGCGTTGAGTACGGCTGCGACCATTCCCGCGCTGGCACAACAGGACGCGGCAGTGGAGGAGATCCTCGTCACCGGCATCCGGGGCAGCCTCCAGGCGTCCATGGACCTCAAGCGCGATGCTGCGGGCGTCGTCGACGCGATCACCGCGGAAGACATGGGCGACTTCCCGGACACCAATCTCGCGGAATCCCTGCAACGCATCACCGGCGTTTCGATCGACCGGAACCGGGGCGAAGGCTCACGCATCACCGTCCGCGGCTTTGGCCCGGACTTCAACCTTGTTCTGCTGAATGGCCGGCAGATGCCGACGACCAGCGGCCTGAACCGCTCCTTCGACTTCGCGAACCTCGCCTCCGAGGGCATCTCCGCGGTGGAGGTCTACAAGACCGGGAACGCGGCACTGCCGACCGGCGGCGTCGGTTCGACGATCAACGTCCGCTCGACGCGGCCGCTGGACCGGCCGGGTCTGCACACGGCGATCGCGGCGGGCGGCATGTACGACGACTCGCGCACCAAGCGCGACGATCCGAGCGTCACGCCCGAGCTCTCGGCGCTGTTCTCGAACACGTTTGCCGAGGACACAATCGGCGTATCGCTGACCGCGATCTACCAGGAGCGGAAAGTGGCGCGGCGACGGCCAGCGTCGGCGGCTGGCGGTCCTTTCCCGGCAACGTCAACAATTGCTGGTGCGGCGTCGGAGTCTCCGAATGGGGTGGCATTCCGCCGCAAGGCGATCCGAACCAGGAGAACCGGCCGGGCGACGAGGACATCTACTCCGTGCCGCAGGTCATCGGCTACGCCCTCGACGATTACGACCGGACGCGCATGAACGGTCAGCTGACGCTGCAGTTCCGGCCGGTCGAATCCCTGACGGCAACGCTCGACTACACCTACGCGGAATTCGAGCTGGACCGCACCTTCAACAACCTCTCCGCCTGGTTCAACTTCGGCGGGCAGGAGACGGCCTGGACCGACGGGCCGCAGGCGGCGGCGACCGAGTACACGGAGAATTCCCTGAATTCCGACTTCGCGATGGGCGCAGGCGCGGATTCGTTCCGCAACGAACTCGATTCGCTCGGACTGAACCTGGAATGGGACGTCTCCGACCGACTGTCACTGTCGCTCGACTACCACAATTCCACGGCGAGCAACGAGCCGAACAGTCCGTACGGCAGCGCGGCGCAACTTGCCATTTCGGCGTTCTCGCGCGACCGGACGTCCGGCTATTTCGGCCCGGAACTGCCGGTGCCTCGAGCTCGGCCTGAACAACCCGCTGTCCACGGACGACATGATCGTGACCGGCAGCGTGTTCGCCTGGGACCAGTCCGAGATGGACATCGACCAAGCCTCGCTCGGCGGCAACTTCGCCTTTGACGCGAGCTTTATCGAAAGCGTCGATTTCGGCGTGCAGTTCACCGAGGTGGACAATCGCGCCGCCGGCTCGGTCACCCAGCGTGACGCCTGGGGCGGTGTGACCCAGCTCGGCGCCATCGCTGACCTGATGACACCGGCCAGCATGTCCGGTGCCTTCGACGAAATTTCGGGATCGGGCGACGCGCGTCGGCAGCAGGACTATTACACCTTCGACATGGTGGAGCTGATCAATCGCACCGAAGACCTGATCGCCTCAGGTGACGCGACACTGGTCGCGCCCGGCAGCGGCGACTTCGGCCCCTGCGGAACCGGCCTCTGCGCCACGCAGAATTTCACTGCCGACCGTCGCACGACGGAGGAATCCGCGGCCGCCTACGCGCAGCTCAACATGGGCACCGAATGGTTCGACATGCCGGTCGACATGCGTCTCGGCGTCCGTTACGAACAGACGGACGTCGCGTCGCAGGCGCTGTCGCCGAACTACACCGAGCTCAACTGGAACGCCGGAAACGAGCTGCAGCTCGTGTCCGAGGGTTCGACTTTCAGCGAACTCGAGGGTGACTACGACTACTGGCTGCCGAATTTCGACCTGCGCATGGAACTGACGGACAGCCTCGTCGCCCGGGGATCCGTCAGCAGCACGATGACGCGCCCGAGCTACACCGACATTCAGGGCGGCGTGACCCTCAATTCGCCGGTCCGTATCGACGGCGGTACCGGCAACCGTGGCAACCCGGCACTCCTGCCCTTCGTCTCGGACAACCTCGACCTGTCGCTCGAGTGGTACTACGCGGAAGGCAGCTATGCGGCCATCGGCTACTACTATAAGGACGTAAACAATTTCATCGGCACGTCTTCGGTGCTGGAGGTCGTCGACTACATTCCACACGCAGCCCTCGGGCCCCTCGGCGACGAAGCGCGCGCTGCGACGGGCTCCTCCGAAGGCGGCGTTCTCTACAACTGGATCCTGGAGAACCGGCCGGATGCGGAGGGCGTCGACGAGGTCAATGGCGTGATCGCAGGCGTTCCGGGCCGCGACCCGGGTACGCCGTTCAACCTGACGATCCCGGTCAACATCGAGAAAGCCAAGATGGACGGCTTTGAAGTCGTCCTGCAGCACAACTTCGGCGACAGCGGTTTCGGCTTCATTGCCAACGCGACCTTCGCGGACGCCGATATCGAGTACAACGATCTCAGTCTCGATCAGCAGTTCGTCTTGCCCGGCCTGAGCGATACGGCCAACCTGATCGCCTACTATGACAAGCACGGCATCGGCGTCCGGCTCGCCTACAACTACCGCGACAAGTTCCTCAGCGGGACCGGGCAGAACAACGTCGGATCCGGTCCGCCGAGCTACACCGGCGAATACGAACAGTGGGACCTCAGTGCCAGTTACTGGTTCGGCGACAACCTGCAGCTGTTCGCGGACGTTCTCAACCTGACCAACGAAACGGTCCACGTGCACGGACGACACGAGTACCAGACGCTGTTCGCAGTGCAGCAGGGCACGCGCTACAACGTAGGTTTCAGATACAAGTTCGGCGAGTAATCCCCCCGCCGGTCCGGGAGCTGCCCCTGCAACGGGGGCAGCTCTTTCTATTCCCGCCGCAGGAACCGGTCCGATTGCAACGCATTGGGGCTTGCTCTAACGTGGGCGCGAAGAGGCGGCGACACGGTGGACAATCCAACGGCAAAAGTGGTCATCGTCGGCGGCGGCACCGCGGGCTGGCTGACGGCCTGTCGGCTGGCGGCGCAGTATCCGCGTGACCTGCCCGGGGGCCTCGACCTCCTACTGATCGAGTCGCCGGACGTGCCGCGTATCGGGGTCGGCGAAGGTACCTGGCCGTCCATGCGCATGACCCTCAAGGCGACCGGCATTACCGAGGCCGAGCTCGTGGCCCGGTGCGACGCCAGCTTCAAGCAAGGCACCGAATTCATCGGCTGGGCCGACGATAGCGGCACCGACTCTTATTACCATCCGTTCAGTCTGCCTGCGGAATACTCCCGCCTGAACCTTGCCGACTGGTGGCCGGATGCCGCCGGCGACCGGAGTTTCGCGGACTTCGTTACACCCCAGGCGGCCGTCATCAGGGCAGGGCTTGCGCCGAAACAGCCGGCCATGCCCGAGTTCGCCTTCGCCGTGAATTACGGGTACCACTTCGACGCGGCACGCTTCGCGGACCTGCTGCACGAGCAGGCAGTGTCGGGTCTGGCAGTGGGCCATCGTGTCGCCAATGTCATCGCGGTCGAGAGTGCGGAGAACGGCGACATCGCCGCCCTGCTGCTCGATACCGGGGAGCGCGTGAGCGGCGACCTGTTCGTCGACTGCAGCGGCCAGCGCGCCCTGCTCATCGGCGAACATTTCGGCGTGGATTTCGTCTCGGTCAAAGAGTGGCTCCTCAACGATGCCGCGATTGCCGTTCAGGTCCCGCACACGAAACCCACTGCAGCGCTGCCATCCGTCACCCGTGCCACTGCAGCCGATGCCGGCTGGATCCGGGACATCGGCCTACCGTCCCGCCGCGGGCTCGGCTACGTGCATTCAACGGCACACGCGGAGCACGACCACGCATTGTCGACGATCCGCGATTACGTCCGACGCACATCGCCGGACCTGCGAACCGAGGACCTCACTTTTCGCAACATTCGCTTCGAGCCCGGTTACCGGCGTGAGTTCTGGGTCAGGAACTGCGTGGCCGTGGGACTCTCGGGTGGCTTCATCGAGCCGCTCGAGGCTTCCGCGATCGCGCTGATCGAACAGGCGGCAAGCATCCTGTGCCGGCAGTTCCCGGCCAATCGCGCGCTCATGCCCGTGGTCGCGCGACGTTTCAACGAGAAGATGCACTACAACTGGCAGCGTGTGGTCGAATTCCTGAAGTTGCATTACGTGCTCAGCCGCCGCGACGGCAGCGCGTATTGGCGCGATGCGCGCAGCGCAGCCACCTGCCCGGCGGAACTGCGAGACAAGCTGCTACTATGGCGACAGCAGGCACCGTGGCATGACGACGCACCGCGCCTGGATGAACTGTTTCCCTCGGCCAGCTACCAGTATGTGCTCTATGGCATGGGCTTCCGGCCGACGCTGCGGGCACGTACCTACGGCCGCGACGAGGGCGATCGCGCGGAAGTGAACCGGCTGTTGCGAGAAAATGAACTCAAGGCGCGAAAGATGCTGGGGCATTTGCCCGCGAATCGCGAACTGCTGGACGCGCTGACTGCACTCGCCGGCGTGGCCTGAACCGACGGATCACCGATGCCCACACTGGCGATACTCAACAACGTCGAACACCAGGACGTCCGGATCATCACGATACGCTCGGCGGACTATGGCGACAACGTGATGTTCGTGCCGACCTTCCCGGCGGAGTTTCGCAGCGTGCAGGCCTGCTATCCAATTCTGTTCCATCGCAACAGCAGCGGGGAAACCTGCCCGGTTGCACTGTTCGGCTTCGAGCGGAACGAAAATTTGTTTCTCGACGACGCGGGCTGGCATGCGCCCTACGTGCCGGCGATGATCCGGCGGCAGCCCTTTCTCATCGGCTTCCAGCAGTCGAAGGACGGCTCTGTCACGGATCCCGTCCGGGTACTGTCGCTGGACATAGAGCATCCACGCGTAAGCACCCGCGAGGGCCAGCCACTGTTTCAGCCGCTGGGCGGGCGGACACCGTTTCTCGAGGAAACCGCCGTATTGCTGGAAGACATCCATGCCGGACACGCGCACAGCAAGAGTTTCGTTGAAACCCTGCAACAGCAAGGCCTGCTGGAAGCCGTTACGCTGGACATCACGCTTGCCGACGGTTCGCGCAACCAGTTGCTGGGCTTTGACACGATCGACGAGGACAAAGTGCGCCGGCTGCCCGGATCCACGCTCGAGGAGTTCAGCCGCCAGGGCTTCCTCCTGCCGGTGTTCATGGTCCTTGCGTCGACGCTCAACGTGCGCAAGCTGATCGACCTGAAGAACGTGCGGCTGAAGGTCTGACCTGTGGCGACGGCGCAAGCGACGAACGAAATCATGGACGGCGTGTCGCCTGGCGCCATCCCCGAGGCCGTGTTCGCATCGGATACGCCGGTGCTGTTGCGCGGGCTGGTTGCGTCCTGGCCGGCCGTTGCGATCTGCAATGTCTCGGCCGAGGCGGCGTATGGTTATCTGGGCGGCTTCTGGTCTGGCGAGCCCGTGACGGTTTATGTCGGCGACGCAGGCATCGACGGCCGCTTCTTCTATAACGAGGACTTCACGGGCTTCAATTTCCGGGCGGGAACCGCGCCGCTCAACCAGGTGTTCCAGAAGCTGGCCGATACTCCCGCGTCCGGACCGGCCGAGGCCATCTACGTGGGCTCGACCGCCATCGACCGGTGGCTGCCTGGCTTTCGCGCCGAGAACGACATCGTGCTGCCGGTAAACGATGCGCTGGCTAGTTTCTGGCTCGGCAACCGCATTCGCATCTCCGCGCATTTCGATTTTCCGGACAACATTGCCTGCGTGGTCGCCGGCCGGCGGCGCTTCACGCTGTTTCCGCCGGAGCAGGTAGGCAATCTCTACGTAGGTCCCCTCGACCGGACGCCGTCGGGCCAGGCGATCAGCACCGTGGATGTCGCCAGGCCGGACCTTGAACGTTTCCCCCGGTTCGCCGAGGCGATGGCAGCCTCCAAAGTGTTCGAACTCGAGGCCGGAGATGCGCTGTTCATTCCGAGCATGTGGTGGCATCACGTCGAATCGCTGTCGCCCTTCAACCTGCTCGTGAACTACTGGTGGTGTAATTCGCCACCGGCTATGGGTGCGCCGATGACCGCATTGATGCACGGCATTCTTGCATTGCGCGACCTGTCTCCGCGCCAGCGCGACGCGTGGAGACAGCTGTTCGAGCATTACGTCTTCTCCGCAGACGAGTCGGTGCATGCGCACATTCCGGAACCCGGGCGGGGATGCCTGGCGCCGCTCGACGATGCCGCCGCGCGCCGGCTGCGCGCAGAACTGCTCAACCGGATGAACCGATAGGACGGCGCATGGAACGACGCAAGATCCGCAGGGTCGTCATCGCCGGCGGCGGCACCGCCGGCTGGATGGTCGCGGCTTCCCTCTCGAAGCTGCTCGGCAGGACGCTGGACATCACGCTCGTCGAATCCGAACTGATCGGCACAGTCGGCGTCGGCGAGGCGACCATCCCGACGCTGCTGACGCTGCACGAATTGCTCAAGGTCAAGGAGCAGGAGTTCCTCGCCGCAGTCCAGGGCACGTTCAAGCTTGGCATTGCATTCGAGAGCTGGCGGGACCTGAACGAGGACTACATCCATTCCTTCGGCTGGACCGGCCAGGACTGCTGGGCTGCCGGCTTCCAGCATTTCTGGCTCAAAGGCCGGAAACTCGGCATCAGCCGCGAATTCGGCGAATACTGCAAGGAGTGGGTCGCCGCGAAGGAAAACCGCTTCGCGGTGCTCCCCAACCACCAACTGAACTATGCGTATCACATCGACGCTTCGCTGTACGCCGTGTATCTGCGGGGCATGGCCGAGGCGCACGGCACGGTCCGCAAGGAAGGCAAAATCCGCCGCGTGGACGTGGAGCCCGAAAGCGGCTACATCGCGGCGCTCGAGATGGACTCCGGCGAAAGAATCGAAGGCGACCTGTTCATCGATTGCACCGGATTTCGCGGACTGCTGATCGAACAGACCCTGCATGTCGGGTTCGAGGATTGGAGCCATTGGCTGCCCTGCGACAGCGCGGTGGCCGTGCAGACCGCAGCGGTCGGGCCGCCCATTCCCTACACGCGCTCGATCGCGCGTGAGGCCGGCTGGCAGTGGCGTATCCCGCTGCAGCACCGCGTGGGCAACGGCCTAGTCTTCAGCAGCCGCTTCTGGAGCGACGACGAAGCCACAAACGTTCTGCATGGCAAAACATCGAGGGCAAGACCATCACCGAGCCGCGCATTATCCGATTCAGCGCCGGCCAGCGGCGCAAGCACTGGCACAAGAACTGCGTGGCGATGGGGCTCGCGTCCGGCTTCATCGAGCCGCTCGAATCCACCAGCATCCACCTGATTCAGCGCAGCGCGATCCGGCTCATGCAGATGTTTCCCTACGACGGCATCCGCCAGCCGGACGTCGACGAATTCAACGAGCAGATGAAATCCGAGATCGAGCATGTCCGGGACTTCATCGTGCTGCACTATCACGTGACCAGACGCACCGACTCACCCTTCTGGCGGCATTGCCGTTCGATGGAAATACCCGATACGCTCACGCACCGAATCGAGCTCTTCAAGCAGACGGGGCGAGTTTTCAAGGCGCCGGGCGAGCTGTTCGGAGAGAATTCCTGGATCCAGGTGATGCTCGGCCAGGGCCTCATGCCCGAGCAGTATCACCCGATCGTCAACATGATGAGCGACGAGGAATTGGAGAAGTTCCTGAACGGCATCCATGGTGCAGCGAGGAAGCTGGTGAGTCAGCTGCCGGAGCACCAGCGTTTCATCGACTACTACTGCAAGGCGTCCTGACAGTCGAGGACAGGGCCGGCACGGTGGTCCCCGGGCTCCTCAACGCAACGGAACACGCGATGCGGGCGCATCAGTCCGCGCTGCCGGCCGGCCTGTCGAGCAGGCGCAGCAGGTTGTCCCGCGCCACCATTGCCGCCTGCGCTTCGCTCAGTTCGTCCAGCAACACGTCGAACGCCTGCAATTTCTCGCCGAGCCGGTCGAAGTTGCCGACGAGATCGGAGCCGATGACGAACCGGTCCGGGTAGCGGCGGATGATACCGAGCCAGTGTCTCCGGACGTCGTCCTTGTCGTCCGTCAGCAGGTACTCGTCGAGGATGCTCCACGAAAGATCAATCCAGAGATTGTCGTAGGTCTCGAGCAGCCGGCTCACCTCGTCGTCGAGGAACTTCATGTTCATGCGCCGGTTGATGCTCTCGCTCGTGCCGGCATGTGCCCAGATGAAGCGGGTATCGGGGTGCTCGTGCAACGCCTGTTCGAGTTCGCCGAGGTACAGTGGCTCGCGCATGCGCACGGATGTGATGTTGCTGTGCACAATGACCGGAAGACCATGTTTTGCAGCGAGCTCGTACACTGCGTACAGCGCCTCGTGGTTGGCGCGCGGCGGCTCCCCGTACGTGAATGCGGTCAGGTCGTCGTGACGCGTCATCACCTCGCCGATGCCCGCCCAGAGTCCCGGATACCACTCCAGCATGCGCTCGATGTGCCGGACGGCAAACTTGTCGACCGGGTTGAAGCCGCAGATGAACGGGTGTACGCGTTTGCGGTCCGCCTCGGGCAATGACAGCACGGCGCGCGCGACGATCTCGTCGGTGAGCGAGTACCAGTAGACTTTGGCATCATCCGCGAAAACGTACTCCGGTTCCTTTGGTTCGGTAGCCGCCCACATCTTGACGACGGGAAGTCCCATCAGCACGGCGTCCGTGACGCCGCTTTCATTCATATTCTCGATGACTTCCTCGATGCCCTCTGACTGCTGAAAGAAATCGACGTAGTGCAGGTGCGCGTCGGCGTATTGCCGATCTGCCTGGGCGTCATGAAAGGCAAGCGCTGTAACCACGACCGCTGCGACCCGCATGATGGTCGGCGCGGCGGTCCCACGGCGTAATCGGATTCGATCCATTTCGGTACTCCGGAGCTGTCGCGGGAGACTAGCCGGATGCTGCACCCCCTTCGTCAGTGCAGGTATCGAGTTCCTCGATCGGCGTCAGATCGGCAGACATGGCGGGTCCCCCAGGGTCGGTTTTGAAGTACTGGCATTATATCCAGCAATGCCAAGAAATATCACGCAAAAACAGCCGCTTATCGTCGGATGTAAACGCAAGCGTGTTCGACCTGCTGATCGACAAGCTTTCCCACCGCGCCACGCGATGTGAGAATTCTCGCTCATGAACACCCTCTGGCAATGCCCGAACGACGCCACCGCGGCGCTGGTTTTCGCCCATGGCGCGGGCGCCGGCATGAAACATCGCAACATGCAGGCGATTGCGGACGCCTTCGCCCGCCGGCGCATCGCGACGCTACGTTTCGATTTTCCCTTCATCGAGGCCGGTCGCCGCCGCGTCGATTCGAGGGCCGTATCGACCGCCGCGATCGCTGATGCGTGCGCGGAGGCAGCGCGGCGAACGTCGTTGCCGCTCTGGCTCGGCGGCCACTCCTTCGGCGGCCGCATGGCCTCTCATGCCGTGATCGCCGAGGGCCTCGCGCCGCGCGGCCTGATCCTCTGCTCGTTCCCTCTGCACCCACTCGACAAGCCCGGTACCGGGCGCGCTTTGCATCTTTCCGGGCTTGGCCTGCCGATGTTGTTCCTCTCCGGCACGCGGGACACGCTCGCCGACAAGGCGCTGCTCGAATCCTTGGTGTCCGGCCTGGCGGCCGCGACGCTGCACTGGGTCGATACCGCCGATCACGGCTACAGAGTGCTGAAGCGCTCGCGGCAGACCGACGAGGACGTGTTCGACGAGATGGCGCGCATTGCCCGCGAATTCATCGACCGCCATTCGTAGGAGTCCGCGCCATGCGAGAACGGGGTCCGCTCGGTCATGTGGTTCTGCACTGCGAAGCCGGCGCGACGCATCGGCGCGAGACACCGACCACGAGGCGGCACGGTTGATTCAGGCAGTCAGTCCACGGCTCATGACAATGTCTCGCTGCGAGTCGCTGCCGAGCATGAAGCGGTGCTCCCCGACTTCGCGAAAACCCGACTTGCGATAGTAGGCGATGGCGCGGGGATTGCGCACCCAGACGCCCAGCCAAACTGTGTCGGCGCTGCCCTCGTTCGCCTTTTGCAGCAGCGCATCCATCAACATCTGTGCGACGCCACGGCCGTGCCAGCGGCTGTCGACATACAGGCGGTGGATTTCGGCGGGTCGGGATCCTGCGACACAAGCTGGCGCGGACGACCAGCGCAACTGGCCGTAGCCAACAAGTTCGCCGGACTGCTCCGCCACCAGCGTGGACCAGTCGGGATCGTGGATTTCGGCCAACTGGTGTGCCTCGCCAAAATAATCGGCACAGTGAGCGTCCAAGTCTGCCTCGGTATTGGCCGCACCGAACGCGTCCCGAAAGCTCCGCTCCGCGAGTTCGGCCAGTGCAATCGCATCGGCCGGGCCTGCATTGCGCACCGCTACCATGCGGGCTTCAGCCGGCCGTCCGAATCCGGCGCGTACGGCAGCCAGGCAAGACCGAACACCGGTACGGCGATGTCCGTGCTCTTCGCGCGCACGACGATCTCCTCGAACTCCGCGGTCTGCGCGTCGACCGCCGTGTCGAGTGCCGAGATTTCCCGTTCCAGCTCTGCGTTCAGCGCCTCGAGGTCCGCCTGCACTTTCCCGACCGTCTCCGCCGCACGATCGACGTCGGCGGATTCCTTGCTCGCGCCGCCTGCTCTCCGGATCGCGGTGCCGATCCTGCCGGCCGTCGTGCTCGACAACTTCTTGCGGCCGAGGAGAGCGCCGAGGACCGCGTTGCCCGCAGAAACGACCACGTCGACCTTCTTCTGCGAAGATTGCTCCTGCTCCCGTTCCAGGGCCTGGCGCGCGCGCAGCAGACGGTCGTCCAGCGATTTCGCCTTTGCGGCATAGCGCTTGCGCAGCTTGTCGACCTCGAGGTCCCGCTGCTCGCGGGCCGCGTCTTGCAGCCGGATCCGGAAATCGCCTTCGGCGTCGCCGGCCGCTGACGTGAGGCCGAAGCGCCTGCTCCGGTATAGCGTCAGCACCTCGTTCTGCCGCAGCCAGCGGACGAACGCCTTTTGCCAACCGGTGTAGGCTTTCTCATCGCAAGCGGCCGCCGGGCAGTCGGCGTAGCGTGCGCCTTGTTCGGCGGATTCGCGCAGCTGCGCGACCTCCAGTTCGATCCGTTCGCAGTCGCCCCAGTCGATATCGACCGCCCCGTCCGCGAAGGCGACGACAAAGGCGGCCGAACGCCGATCGTGGACTCCGTACCTGGCACTTTCGTAGAGCACATCGGCGACGCCCAGGAGCCGTGTTTGGTAAACAATCCCGGCACCCTCGCCGGCCAGGAAATACTGCGGGACGTCCGGTGGCAGCGCGGGTGCGGACGAAGTCCCGGAAGCCGGCGGCTTTGATGCGGGTAATACAACCGTGGCCGCGGGTTCGACGGCCGGCGTGAGGTCCCGAATCTGCTCGCGGGTCAGCGGGCCGGCGAGATAGGACATCGCCCAGCGGGTCTCGAACACGACCGGCGCGTCCTCATGCACGTTGTGCAGCAGGAAGCGACGCTTGCCAAGCCCCGCCAGCGTGCGCTCCATCGCTTGCCGGTCGAAGTTCGCGTCACCGGCCCCGGCCAGGCCATCCATCAGCCGCGCCAGGTCGCGTTCCGTCTGCAGGCGGCCGATGAACCAGGTGCCGGTGTTGGACAGGCCTTTGTAGTCGAGGTCGACCGGATTCTGCGTGGAGAGCACGAGTCCGAGGCCGTAAGCCCGCGCCTGCTTGAGCAGTGTCAGCAGCGGCGTCTTGGAGGGCGGGTTCGCGACGGGAGGCAGGTAGCCGAAAACTTCGTCCATGTAGAGGATCGCGCGCAGGCTCGACGTGCCCGGTTGCGCCCGCATCCAGGCAATGAGCTCGTTCAGAAGCATGGTCACGAAGAACATGCGCCACCGCTCGTCCAGGTGTGCGATGGACATTACGGACACTTTTGGTTTGCCCGCCCCCGTGTACAGGAAGTTCTTCACGTTGAGTGGCGAACCTTGCAGCCACGCATCGAAGCCCGGCGCTGCAAGCAGGTTGTTGAGCTGCATGGCGAGCTGAAAACGGTCCTTCGGCGGGAAGAACGCATCTGCGGGCAGCACGCCGACTTTCTCCATCGGCGGTTTCTGGATTTCGCCGATCAGGCCGGCGATGTCGAGGTCACGCCCGGCCTGCCAGGCGTGATCGAGAAGCCGGGACACGAGGATGTGTTCGCGGCTCGTCACCGGGTCGGCGGCCATGCCGATCAACGACAGCAGGCCCGTGACCGTAGCCTGCACACGTTCCCGGTAGAGATCGGCATCGCCGACGAGCGTCGGGTCCGGCGCCGCGAAGCCGCGGAGTACCGAAACCGGGCGCCCGGACGTGCTCCCGGGCGTGTATATGGCGAACTCGGCGGCATTTTTCAGCGCGGCAATGCGCTTGCCGTCCTGTCCCGATTCCTCGAGACCCTGCCGCCACAATGCAGCCTGACTATCGGCATATTCCTGCGGCGACTGCCCCGCCTCGCCGGCTGCGTGCGGGTTGATCCACGGCCCGAAGTCCTCGCCGCGCAACGCCGGAAAGGTCAGGAGCAGGTTACCGAGGTCTCCCTTCGGGTCGATGGCGATGACCGGCACATGGTCCAGAGCTGCTTCCTCGATCAGCCCGATGCCGAGTCCGGTCTTGCCGGAGCCCGTCATGCCGATGATCACGGCATGCGTCGTCAGGTCCTTCGAATCGTAGAGGACGAGTTCATCCGTCAGTGCATCCGTACCGGCATCGACGCTTCGGCCGAGATAGAACGCACCCAGCTTCTCGAAATCGAGCACGGCGCGACTTTAGGGGTACGTGTAACTGGACTGCAGGCCGAGCGGCAGGCCGACTGCGTAGTAGATGAGCAGGAACGTCGTCCAGGTGCAGAGGAACCAAATGGAGTACGGCAGCATGATGGCCGCAAGCGTGCCGATCCCTGTGCCCTTCACGTAGCGCTGGCAATACACGACCACCAGCGGAAAGTACGGCATGAGCGGCGTGATGATGTTCGTGCTCGAGTCACCCACGCGGTACGCGGCCTGCGTGAGATCCGGCGAAATGCCGAGCGTCATGAGCATCGGCACGAAGATCGGCGCAAGCAGTCCCCACTTGCCGCTCGCAGAGCCGATGAACAGATTGATGAACGCGGTGATGAGGATGATACCGACGATCGTCACCGCCGAGGGTAAGGCGAGCACCTTCAGTGCCGCCGCACCTTGGAGGGCAATCAGCGTACCGAGGTTCGAGACACCGAACGCGTACACGAACATCGAGATGAAGAACATGATGACGAGGTAGTACGCCATGCCATGCATCGCGTGCGTCATGCCCTCGATCATGTCCTTGCTGCTCTTGAATCTGCCGGACACGTAGCCGAAGACGAGTCCAGGGACTACGAATAGCAGGAAAATCAGTGCGACAATGGAGCGCATGAGGGGTGCCGTAGAACTCGCCCATTCGCCATTCGGGTCACGCCAGGGCGAAGTCGACGGCACGACGGTGGTGATGAGTATGACGAGGCCCGCGACCATCGCCGCAAGCGCCCAGCGCAGCGCGCGCCGGTCCGGTGGCGTGAGTTCCTGCATCCTCGGCAGGTCGTTCGCATCACCGTCGACGGACGTGCTCCTCAGTCTGGGCTCGACGATGCGATCCGTAATCCACCAGCCGAGCCCGATGACTAGCAACGACGATGCGGTCGTGAAGTAATAATTGTTCAGCGTGTTAACGACGATTTCGGGATCGACCAGGCGCGCCCCGCCCTGCGTCAGGCCCTGCAGCAGCGGGTCGAGCGACGAGGGCACAAAATTGCACGAGAAGCCCCCCGAGACACCCGCGAACGCCGCGGCAATGCCGGCGAGCGGATGCCGGCCGGCGGCGTAGAAGATCACGCCGCCGAGCGGAATGACCAACACGTAGCCGGCGTCGACCGCAGAATGGCTGACGATGGCGACCAGGATCACCATCGGCGACAGCAGCCTTAGCGACGTCACGTTCAACAGGGCACGTATGCCGGTGGTGATGAAACCGGAGTGCTCGGCCACGCCGATGCCGAGCATCGCCACCAGAACGGTGCCGACCGGGGCGAAGGTCACGAAGGTGTTCACCATCCCCGAGAGGAAGGTCGTGAACGCGGGACCGGTGAGCTGATTGATGACCACCAGCGGTTCGCCGCTGCGCGGGTCCATGACGTCGAATGACAGATACGAGAGTAGCCAGGAAAACAACCAGACGATGAACAGCAGCGCGACGAAAAGCATCGCCGGGTCCGGCAGCTTGTTCCCGATGCGCTCGACGGCGGCGAGAAATCCACGTTGCGGTTTGGTATCAGCGTTCCCGTCAGTCATCTGCGTTTCCCCGATTTCGGCATGCCGGAGCCGCGCCCGAAAAGCGCACCTACAACAATATCTGAAGGAGCGGCAGTAAGGCCGCTATCAAGCCTACCAGCCGCAACTGCGGCCCTCGTTTTGTTCCTTGAGATAGCCCATGAGCGGCGCGAAATAGTCGATGATCGCCGTCGCATCCATCTCACGGGTGCCGGTGAGTTTCTGCAGAGTGTCCTGCCAGGCTTCACTGCCGCCTGCCTCGAGCATCGCCCAGAGCCGTTCGCCGGCTTCCTTGCTCCCGTAGATCGAACAGGCCTGTAGCTCGCCCTGGAAGCCGGCGGCTTCGCACAGCGCGCGCTGGAACTGGAACTGGAGAATGTGCGCCAGGAAATATCGTGTGTACGAGACATTGGCCGGAATGTGGTACTTGGCGCCCGGATCGAAGTCTTCCTCCGTCCTCTCGACGGGTGCCTGTATGCCCTGGTACTTCGTGCGCAGATCCCACCAGGCCTGATTGTAGTTCGCCGGCGTTACGGCTCCCGAGAAAACTCCCCAGCGCCATTCGTCGATGAGCTTGCCGAACGGCAGGAAGGCGATCTTGTCCAGGGCCTGCATCATCTGCCGGTTGATCACGCTTTCCCGGCTCTCGTCGGCCTCCGCTAGGAGGCCGACCTCGGCGAGGTACTGCGGTGTCATCGACAGCGTGATCGTGTCGCCGATCGCCTCGTGAAAGCCTGCATGCGCGCCGTCCCAGAACAGCGGCGGCTGATCCTTGTAGGCCAACTGGTAGTAGTTGTGCCCGAGCTCGTGATAGATAACGCGCAGCTCGTCGTAGGTCTGCTTGATGCACATCTTGATACGCAGATCGTCCACGCCGTCCATGCTCCAGGCACTCGCATGACACACGACGTCCCGGTCGCCCGGCTTGGTGAACATGGACCGTTCCCAGAACGTCGCCGGCAGTTTCGGCATGCCGAGCGACACGTAGAAGCCTTCGGCGGAACGCACCATGTCTTGCGGTGAATAATTCTTGGCCTTCAGCACTGCATCGACATCGAGGTCCGGCGCGTCGGGATAGGGTTCCATGATGTCGTAGATGAAGCCCCAGCCTTGCGACCACATGTTGCCGAGCAAATGTGCGGGGATCGGCGCGTCCGGCGGCACCTTGTCGGTACCGTAGACTTCGCCGAGCTTCGCGCGAACGTGACAGTGCAATTCGTCGTACAGCGGTTTGACCTGCTCCCAGAGCCGACGCGACTCCGTTTCGAACTCAGCCGGCGTCATGTCATAGCCGTCACGCCACATCTCGCCGAGGTTGTCGTATCCCAATTCGGCGGCGCCTTCGTTTGCCAGCTCCACGAATCGCGCATAGGGCTCGCGCATCTTGCGCGAGATCGTACGCCAGCCCTGCCAGGCATCCAGCAGCTCGTCGTAATCGCGGCTTTGAGCGAGGATGTCCTCGAGCTCCGGCAGACTCTTGCAATCGTCTTCCGACTTGCAATATTTGCCTGCGCCGTAGTCCCCTTCGAGCTTGCTCGCGATTTGCGCCAATTCCCGGCGCTTGGCGGGGTCGTCCGGCGCCGGCTTGGAAATGCCGAGTTTCAGCTTGTCGATGGCGCGCTGCGTCGCGGGCGCAAGTTCCATCCCGTCGTATTGCTTTGTCTGACGGACGATGTCGCTGTGCCAGGCGGAATACCGTTCCGCTGCGGTCGAGCTCAGCATCTGCGTGTCCTTGGTGATGTACGTGGCCATCACCCAGTCCGCCGCGCTGACCTCTTTGTATAGTTCGGCGTACTCGGCATTCGCGCGGGCGACGAACTCGTCGGCGGATTCCTCCGCTGCAGGGCTTGCCGCGTCCGGGGCCTGGCCTCGGTCACTGCAGGCAACGACGGTGGAGAGCAGCAACAGGTAGAGATATTGGCATTTCATCTGACGGAACCTTTTGCGATTCTTTTGATACCGTTTCTTGATCGGGATCGTCAGCAGCAGCATCACGAGCCCGGATACGCCGATCACCTTGACGATGTCGAGGTACTGTGGCGCCGGATCGAAACCGGCACGGCATTAAACCCTATTTCGCCTGTTGCTTTCTACTCGATCCAGCCAGGTTATTGTGACCTACGGATCCGAAACAGCGATTTCATCTTCGTTGCGAGCCGGCACCATGATGCGCGACATCACGATGCCGAGCTCGAAGAGAATGTACATCGGTATAGCGAGAAGCGTCTGGCTGAATACGTCGGGCGGTGTCAGGAACATGCCGATGACGAAAGCCATCAGGAAAACATACGGCCGGACCTTCCTGAGCGATTCGATGCTGACGAGCCCGGTCCAGACCAGCAGTACCGTGGCCACCGGTACCTCGAATGCGAACCCGAAGGCGAAAACGATCATCGTGATGAAGCTGAGGTAGCTCGAAATGTCGGTCATCACTTCGACGTCGGCGGGTGCGACCGCCACCATGAAACCGAAGATCAGCGGGAACACCACGAAATAGGCGAAAGCGACGCCCGCGTAGAACAAGACAATGCTCGAGGCCAGCATCGGGAAGGCGAAGCGCTTTTCCTTCATATACAGGCCGGGTGCGACAAAAGCCCAGACCTGGTAGAGGACGACGGGCATTGCGATGAAAAGCGCGACGAAGAACGTAAGCTTGAAGGGTGCGAGCAGCGACGACGCAACCTCGGTCGCGATCATCTTGCCGCTCGGCAGCACCCTGACCATCGGCGCCGAGACGATCTCGTAAATGTGCTTCGAAAAAGGCAGGAGGCAGACGAACACCCCGACGATCGCCGCGGAAATTTTGAGCAGCCGCGAGCGCAGCTCGACGAGGTGCGACAACAACGTACCTTCGGCGAGATGCTCTTCTTCGCCGTCGACCTCAGGCGCTTTGTCGCTGCTCACTGTCGGTATCGGCGGCCGCGGCGGCCCCGGTCTCGGGCGCGGTGGTTCCATCGGCCGGCTGTCCGGCATCCGGTTCGTCGCCACTGGACTTCGCGGCGCTCATGGCCGGCGTGGGATGCAGCGGCGAGTAGGTGACGTCGTCACGCGGCGGCGCTTCGCGGATCGAGGGGCTGATCGAGGGGCGGACGTTGAGCGACTTGTCGAGTTCGAGTTCTTCCTCGAGCTGGCGCTTGAGCGTGCGCGTCATGCGGCGCGCGTGACCGATCCAGGTCCCGATCTGCTGTGCCACCTGTGGCAGCCGCTTCGGGCCCAGCACGACGAGGCCGATCATGCAGATGAGCAGGAACTCCCAAAAACTCGGGCCGGACACGGCGCCTCGCCTCAGGTGTCTTTGCGGCTCTCTTCGGCCGGCGTCGTATCGAAATCGGCGTCCTTCCTGCCGGCGTCACTGATCTTGCCGGACGACTTGCCGTTGCTCTTGTCGGCATCTTCCACCGCGCTGCGGAATCCCTTGACGGCACTGCCGAGGTCCGAACCCAGCGTACGCAGGCGTTTGGTACCGAATATGGCCAGCACGATCACCAGTACGATCAGCAACTGTACAGGACCGATGTTGGAGAACATCTCACTACTCCCGGGAACCAATTCCCTTCATTCATTGTCGGTGCGTCGATGCGCCCGGTGCGAATCCAGGCGCGAATCCCGGTCATCATACAGCGGGCGAGTCGATGCGGCTCACTATATTCATGGGATCCCAGGCACATACAGGACCGGCGTCGCAGTTTGACCACCGCGCGGCGCCGGGGTTCGGGCTTCAGCTTTCGAGCCAGAAAGTGACCGGTCCGTCGTTGACCAGCGTGACCTGCATATCGGCGCCGAAGCGGCCGGTTTCTACGTCGGCAAGGCGTTCGCGACAGGCGCTGACCAGGTGGTCGAATCCGGCGCGTCCGGCGTCGGGGTCGGCGGCTCCGGTGAAGCTCGCCCGGGTACCCTTGTCTGTGTCGGCGGCCAGCGTGAACTGCGGGACCAGCAACAGCCCGCCCCCGATCGCCTCGAGACTCAGATTCATGCGCCCGTTCTCGTCCGGAAATACCCGATAGCCCAGGATGCGCTCCGCCAGCCGCAATGCGTCACGAGTCGTATCGCCACGCCTGACGGCCGCCAGGACCAGCAGGCCCCTGCCGATCTCGCCGACCATGGTCCCGTCGACCGTCACACTGGCCGAGCGCACGCGCTGCAACAGCCCGATCATTTGCCGCTAAGTCCTCGAGATAATGGCCCGGTCGGGTCTTTATTAATGCACAGGCCATTTACGATGGCCAGAGTGGGGCGGACTTCGTGGCAGGCTTGGCGACCGGCCGGCGGGTGGGATAACCGCTAGTCGACAGGCGGGCGGACGCACGCATTCAGGGACGGAAGGCTGGCGTCCGACCCCGCCGGCTGGACCCACTTGGCACGGAAAAACGACAGATAATCCCACCAAGTGCCAAGGGACGCAGACTGGTAGCCAAATAATTCCACTTTTTTATAAATCTTATAATAGTGGACTATGGTCTACTTAGAATGACCAAAAATGGCAGTATAGTGGGATTTGACAAGTTTCAAGTCGGCTCGCGTTCGCGTTGGCAATACGCAGGCCGAAACCTACACTAGCGCCTCGGATTCGAGACGGGGACAGGCATGAAGAGACGTCATTTCGTCGGCGGGCTGGCTGTTGCGGCGGGCATCGCCGCATGCGAGCGCCAGGGCACAACGCCGGCGCCGGCCGGCACGGAACCGGGCAGGCGTTTGGCATGGACCGCGGTGACTTCGTGGCCGCCGAAGTACCCCGGTCTCGGCGTCGCGATGACCAATCTCGCGGACCGGATCGCGACCTCGTCCGCCGGCCGGCTGACCTTCAAGGTCTATTCGGGCGGCGAGCTGGTGCCGCCGTTCGAGGTCTTCGACGCCGTCAGCCGCGGCACTGCGGAATGCGGTCACGGTGCCGCCTACTATCACAAGGGCAAGCTGGACGCGGCGCAGTTTTTCACGGCAATACCCTTCGGCCTCAACGCGAACGAAATGAACGGCTGGCTGTACTACGGCGGCGGTCTCGAGTTGTGGCGCGAGTTGTACGCACCCTTCGATCTCGTTCCCTTTCCCTGCGGCAACACGGGAGTACAGATGGGCGGCTGGTTCAACCGCGAGATCGATTCGGTGGACGACCTCAAGGGACTGAAAATGCGAATCCCGGGGCTCGGCGGCGAAGTATTGCGTCGCGCCGGCGGTACCCCGGTGACGCTTCCGGGCTCCGAGATATTTACGTCGCTGAAGACAGGCGCGATCGATGCAACCGAGTGGGTCGGGCCGTACAACGACGTCGCTTTCGGGCTGCACAAGGCAGCCCGATACTACTACTACCCCGGATGGCAGGAGCCGGGCCCGACGCTCGAGTTCATCGTGAACCGGGCCGCGTGGGACGCCTTGCCCGATGACCTCAGGGCGATCGTCGAGACTTCGGCGCAGGCCATCAATCTCGACGTGATGGCCGAGTACATGAATGGCAATACGAATTCGCTCCGGCAGCTGATGGAGGATCCGAACGTGGAGGTGCGCCGCTTTCCCGAGGACGTCATCGCGTACCTGAAATCGATTGCCGAGGAGGTCATTCAAGAACTCGTCGGACGCGACCCCGCAGCCGCGAAGATCTTCGAATCATTCGATGCATACCGACGCGCGTCGGCGCCGAACCAGCGCGTGACGGAGCAGGCGTTCCTGGAGGCCCGGGACGCCTAGACTCTCAGTTGCCGTAGATGTGATGCGGGAGCCAGGTCGCCAGTCCCGGGAACACCGCAAGTATTAGCAGTGCCAGGAGCTGCATCGCGACGAAGGGCACCGCGCCCCGATAGATCTGTGCCGTCGTGACCTCGGGCGGCGCGACCCCGCGCAGGTAGAACAACGCGAAACCGAAAGGCGGCGTCAGGAACGAGGTTTGCAGGTTGATTGCGATCATGATGCCCAGCCAGACCGGATCGAGTCCCATAGCCAGCAGGACCGGTGCGACGATCGGCACGACCACGTATGTGATCTCGATGAAATCGATCACGAAGCCGAGCAGGAACATCACCAGCATAACGACGAAGACCGCGCCGACGACACCCCCAGGCAACGACCCGAGGATCGAGGCGACGCCGTCGTCTCCGCCGTAACCCCGGAACACGAGGGAGAAGACGGAAGCGCCGATCAGGATCATGAACACCATGCTGCTGATCTTCAGCGTCGACTGCATGACCTCCCTGAGCCGCGGCAGATCCAGTTCCCGCTGCAGCGCGGCCAGGAGCAGCGCTCCCATGCCGCCGACGCCGGCAGCTTCGGTCGGTGTGGCGAGGCCGAACAATATCGACCCGAGGACGGCGAGGATCAGGAACAAGGGCGGCAGGAGCGCGCGCACGACGCGACCGGCGGAAACCCGCTCCGTCCGCGTGTGCGCCGGCATCGTCGCCGGCCGGACGATCGCGGTAATGACGAGGAATGCGATGTAGAGCAGCACGAGCAACAGGCCGGGCAATAGTGCACCGGCGAACAGGTCGCCGACCGACACGGTCTTCGGTGCGTAGATGCCCATTTCGAGCTGTGCCTGCTGATAGGACGAAGTGAGCACGTCCCCCAGCATGACCAGGATGATCGATGGCGGGATGATCTGGCCCAGGGTGCCTGACGCGCAGATCGTGCCCGCAGCGACCGCCGGCGAATAACCGTGCCTGAGCATGGTCGGAAGGGACAGCAGGCCCATTGTCACGACCGTCGCACCGACGATGCCGGTACTGGCCGCTAGCAGCATGCCGACCAGTGTGACCGAGATGCCGAGCCCACCGCGAAGCCCGCCGAAAAGTGAGCTCAGTGTGTCCAGGAGTTCGTCGGCGATGCGCGCCCGCTCGAGCATCACACCCATGAAGACGAACAGCGGCACCGCCACGAGGGTTTCGTTGTTCATGATGCCGTACAGGCGGTTCGGCAGGCCGGCGAGCAAGGCCTCGTTGAAGACCCCGGCCAGAACGCCGATCGCGGCAAACATCAGGGCCGTTCCGCCGAGGGTAAACGCGACGGGGAAGCCGGCCAGCAACAGGACGACGACCGCCGCGAACATGAGGAACGCGACCCACTCCATACTCAGGCAGCCGCGTCCTGCCGGCGCAGGACCCCGATGGATTCGAGCAGGAGGGAAAACCCTTGCAGCGCGAGCAGAACCGGCATCACCAGCAGCACTGACTTGAGGAGCGGCACGAATGGATAGGGGAGGCCGCCCGACTCCCGTGAGGCTTCGCGCATGGACCAGGAAGCGGCGACGAAGTCCCATGATTCGACCGCCAGGTAAGCGCACAGCGGGAACAGGAAAAGCACGACGCCGGCGGCATCGACCCGGGCACGTTCTCGTGGAGACATGCCCCGATAGAAGATGTCCACCCGTACGTGTTCCTCGTGCCGCAGCGCGTACGCCGCTCCAAGCATGAAGACCATCGCATGCATCCAGGTCACCGATTCCTGTACCCAGATGAATCCGGCATCGAATACATAACGCAGGATCACGACGACGAAAGTGACGACGGTCATGACGAGAGTAAGCCAGGCCGTCGCACGACCGGTCAGGTCACTCAGGCGATCGATGAAGGTCATCAGTGCCGCCAGAAGACCGGGGTTACGAGCACCAGCAACGTAAAGATCTCGAGACGTCCGAGCAGCATGCCAACCACGGCGACCCACTTGGCCGCGTCGGACAGCGTCATGAAGCCCGACGTGACGTCGCCCAGGCCAGGCCCGAGATTATTCAGGGTCGCGGCAACGGCCGAGAATGCCGTCACCTGGTCAAGCCCCGTCGACAGCATGGCCAACATCATCACGCCGAATACGACGACATAGATCGAGAAAAAGCCCCAGACGGCATCGACGACCCGGTGCGGCACTGCCTTAGAGCCGAGTTTCACCGGGATCTCGGCGCTCGGGTGAACCAAGCGCGCGATCTCGCGCGCACCCTGCTTGTAGATCAGGAGCCAGCGGATGACCTTGATGCCGCCGGCGGTAGAACCTGCACAGCCGCCGACGAAACTCGCGAACACCAGCAGCACCGGCAGAGCCGCCGGCCAGACCGCGAAATTCTCGGTCGTGAAACCGGTGGTAGTGGCGATGGAAACCGCGTGGAACACACCGTCGACGATGGTCTGCGACGGTGCTGCGTAATAGCCGAACTGGAACAGCACCATGATCACGAGCAGCGACAGCGCGACCAGCATGCCGGTGTAGGCGCGAAACTCGGGATCCTGCCAGTAATGGCGTACGGACACATAGCGCCAGGAGTAGAAATGCAAAGCAAAACTGATCCCGGCCAGGAACATGAAGACGATCGCAACGACATTGACAGCGGTGCTGTCGAAATACGCGAGACTCATGTCGTGGGTCGAGAAACCGCCGATCGCGACTGTCGAAAACGCGTGGCAGACGGCGTCGAACCAACCCATCCCGGCGGTACTGTATGCCACGGTGCAGGCGACGGTGAACGCCAGGTACACATACCACAATGCCTTGGCCGTCTCGGTGATGCGCGGCGTCAACTTCGTGTCTTTGACCGGGCCCGGCATCTCGGCGCGATAGAGCTGCATTCCGCCGACGCCGAGCATCGGGAGCACTGCGACAGCCAGGACGATGATGCCCATGCCCCCGAACCATTGCAGCTGGGCACGATAGTAGAGTATCGACTTCGGCAACTCGTCCAGGTCAACGAGGATGGTTGCGCCCGTCGTCGTCAAACCGGACATCGATTCGAAGACCGCGTCCGTGAACGACAGCGAAATCGAGTCGTCGAAAAACAACGGCGCCGCACCGAAAGTGCCGAGCACCGTCCAGAATGCCGAAACGATCAGGAAGCCGTCACGAAAGCGCAGGTCCTGTCGGGTGCGGTGCACGGGCAGCCAAATCAGGAACCCGGCGGCGAGCGTCAGGACGAAGCCCTCGACGAAGGAGATCCAGGAATGATCGCCGGAGGCGATGCTGACCGCGGCGGGCGGCAGCATGGTCAGGCTGAAGATCATCAGGAGTAGCCCGAGTATCCGTTGTATGCCTGTCCAGTTCATTCGTGAGCTGAATCAGACGAACGAAACGTCTACCTGGAATAGTTGCTCGACCTTCTCGATCTTGCGGCGGTCCGTCATGAAGATGATCACATGATCGTCCGACTCCACGACGATGTCGTGATGCGCGATGATGGTATTGTCACCCCGCACGAGTGCGAGGATTGCAGAGCCCTTGGGCAGCGGGACGTCCTCGATCCGGCGCCCTACAACTTTCGACATTTCTTCAGTGCCGTGCGCGATGGCCTCGATAGCTTCCGCAGATCCGCGCCTGAGTGAATGTACCTTGACGACGTCGCCGCGCCGGACATGCGCGAGCAGGGAGCCGATCGTCACCTGCTGCGGAGATATCGCGATATCGATGCTCCCCGATTCAACCAGATCGACGTACGACGGCCGGTTGATGAGTGCCATCACCTTGTTTGCGCCGAGCCGCTTGGCGAGCATCGAACTCAGGATGTTTGCTTCCTCGGAATTCGTCAGCGCACAGAAGACATCGACGTTGTCGACGTTTTCCTCGAGCAGCAGTTCCTCGTCCGCAGCATCGCCGACCAGCACGATTGCCTTGTTCACTGTCTCGGAAATGTGGCGTGCCCGCCGCGGATCCCGCTCGATGATCTTGACCTGGTTGGTCTGTTCCAGGGCCAGCGCAAGCCGGACGCCAATGTTTCCGCCGCCCGCGATCACGACGCGCCGCACCGGGTCTTCGAGCTTGCGTATCTCGCTCATGAACACGCGGATATCCTTGCGGTCCGCGATGAAAAACACTTCGTCGGCTTCCTGGATAACGGTATCGCCGTCCGGCAGCATCGCTTCACCGCCTCGGTAGATTGCGGCGATGCGGCCTTCCGTGTTGGGGATGTGATCCTTGAGCGCCGCGATGCGCTTGCCGACCAGCAGTCCGTCCCGATCGGCCATCACGCCGACCAGGCGCACGCGGCCGTTGGCGAAATCCAGCACCTGCGTGGCGCCGGGATATAGTATCAACTGCTCGACGTACTCACAGACGAGTTGTTCCGGGCTGATGCGAACGTCGATTGGGATCGCATCCTGGGTGAACAGCCTACCTTCGTTCATGTACTCCGCAGCGCGGATGCGGGCAATCTTGGTCGGCGTGTGAAACAGCGTGTACGCGACCTGGCAGGAAATCATGTTGGTTTCATCGCTGTCCGTCAGTGCAACGATGATGTCGGCATCGTTGGCTCCCGCCCGATTGAGCACCTCGGGATACGCGGCATGGCCGACCACGGTGCGAATGTCCAGACGGTCCTGAAGGTCTCGCAGGACGTCCGGCCGCATGTCGACGACCGTGACCTCGTTTGCTTCCTCGCGGGACAGGTGATAGGCGGCAGACGAGCCGACCTGACCTGCGCCCAATATCAGAATCTTCATCTTGTTGGAGCACCTCGCAGGCGCGAAGTTGGAGCGCCCCATGGGCGCGAAATCCCGGTCAAGCGACGCGCACCCGTTGAATCCGCGAAGTCTACATCAGATCCAGATTGGCGTAGCTGAGAACCAGCCATTTTGTACCGGCGGTTTCGAAGTTGACTTCGACCCGTGCATGCGCACCCTGTCCCTCGCAGTTCAGGACCACGCCGTCGCCGAATTTGCGGTGGTGCACACGCTGACCGAGACGTATCCCCATCTCGGCGCCGGTACTGGCCGTCATGCGAGATGCGGCCGCCGATCGCGAAGCATGCAAGGGCCGGGACACCTGGATGCGCGGGCGGACTTCCTCGACGTGCTCGCCAGGGATCTCGGCGATGAAGCGCGACGGCATCGCGTAACTGTCCATGCCGTGCAATCGGCGTTGTTCCGCATAGGTGACGTACAGACTGCGTTTCGCACGCGTGATGCCGACGTAACAGAGCCGCCGTTCCTCCTCCAATCCCTGCGCGTCGGCAACGGAGCGCTGGTGCGGAAACAACCCGTCCTCCATGCCGCACAAGAAGACCAGCGGGAATTCGAGTCCCTTTGCCGAATGCATCGTCATGAGCTGCACGCAATCCTCCCATGCTTCGGCCTGGCCCTCCCCGGCTTCCAGTGCAGCGTGAGCGAGGAATTCGTCGAGCGGCGTCATCGGCTCCCCGTTCATGCCGGGTTCGAAGCTTTTCGCGGCGCTCACGAGTTCCAGCAGGTTTTCCACGCGCGTTTCGCCCTTTTCGGCCTTGTCCTTCCTGAAGAATTCGACGAGCCCACTGGCGTGGATGACGTGATCGACCTGGTCGGGAAGCGCCAGCGCGGAGGTTTCGCGAGCCATGCGTTCGATCAGGTGCATGAATGCCAGCACCGCATTCGCCGCGCGGCCCGCGAGCTGATCGCTCGCCAGTGAGCCCGCTGCCCGCCACAGCGAGCAGGCGTTCGCACGCGCGTACTGCCGCAACTCCTCGACGGTCCGCGCACCGATGCCGCGCGTCGGGCGATTGACGACGCGTTCGAAGGAAGTATCGTCGTTGCGGTTGGACAACAGCCTCAGGTACGCAAGCGCATCCTTGATCTCTGCGCGCTCGAAAAAACGCAGGCCGCCATACACGCGGTACGGGATGCGTGCGTTGATCAGCCCTTCCTCGAGCACGCGTGACTGGGCGTTCGAGCGATACAGGATCGCCGCCTCCGCACGAGGATTGCCCTGGTCGATCCAGTCCTTCAGACGTGCAACCACGAAGTCGGCTTCGTCACGTTCGTTGTACGCCGCGTACAGGCGTATCGGTTCGCCCTCGGCGCCCTCGGTCCACAGCTTCTTGCCCATGCGCGTGCTGTTGTTCGCGATGACGGCATTTGCCGCGTTCAGAATCGTCGCCGTCGAGCGGTAGTTCTGCTCGAGCTTCACCACGCGGGCGCCGGGAAAATCTCGCTGAAACCGGTGAATGTGCTCCACGCGCGCCCCACGCCAGCGGTAGATCGACTGATCGTCGTCGCCGACGACGAATGGCACGCCGTCTTCGCCCGCGAGTATCCTGAGCCACGCGTACTGGATCGCGTTCGTATCCTGGAACTCATCGACCAGCAGATGCCGAAAGCGCCGCCGGTAGTGGGCCAGAAGTTCCGGGTCGTCGCGCCACAGCTCGTGCGCGCGCAGCAGTAGCTCGGCGAAGTCGACGAGTCCGCCCCGCTCGCACAGCGACTCGTATTCCCGGTACAAGGCAATCATCTGCCGACGGTGCGGATCGCGCTCGTCGTCCAGGTGCGCAGCCCGAAGGCCTTCGTCCTTCTGGGAGTTGATGAACCACTGAATCTCTTTCGGCACCCAACGGCTGTCGTCGAGCTCGAGATTTCTGAGCATGCGCTTGATGAGGCGCTGCTGGTCGTCGGCGTCGATGATCTGGAAGTTCTGCGGCAATTTCGCCTCGCGCCAGTGGCGGCGCAGGAGTCGGTGCGCAAGGCCGTGGAACGTCCCGATCCAGAGCTGCTGAACGGGAATCCTGAGCAAGCTCTCTATGCGGCTGCGCATTTCGGCCGCGGCCTTGTTGGTGAAAGTCACCGCGAGCAAGCCCTGCGGCGCCACGCCTTCGACATCGATCAGCCAGGCCGCGCGGTGCACGAGAACGCGGGTCTTGCCGCTGCCTGCGCCCGCGATGACCAGCATCGGTTCCGGCGGCGCCGTGACGGCCTCGCGCTGGGCGTCGTTCAGGGATTCCAGGATTGCTGTGACATCCATGAGCTTGCGAATCGAGCCGGCGAAAGGGCGCGATTCTAGCCCGTAATCGACGGCGATTGCACGGCGACGGCGATGCCCGTGCGACGGCAATGTCCGTGCGACGGCGGGTCGTGCAGGCATGCCGGCGATCCGCGCGCGGCCGGCGGGTTCCTATTGGACCCAGCGGACTCCGATCGAGTACTGCGCGCGATCGTAGTCGACGCGTATGTCGTTCGACTGGCTGTCGACATAATCGACGGCACCCACCACGAACAGATGCTCGGTCAGCCGGAACGTGCCTTCGGCCCTGAAATCGACGCGTTCCAGCGACTTGCGCGCCTGGTCCGGGTTGTCGAAGGCGAATGCGCGCGGGAAGTCGTACAGCATGTAAGTGGCGGACAGGGCGAGATCGAAGCGGTAGCCGAGATGCCAGCGGAAGTTCGCGCCGTACTGGTCGCGGATGTAGTCGTTGTAGCCGACGAACTTGTCGGTGCGTTCGGAATACAGGTATTCGAGCCCGAACCACATTCGGCTCGTGATGCGCTGCCGGGCGGTGAACTCGACGTCCAGGTATTCGTATTCGAGTTCCGGGTTCGCCAGCTGTGCGTCACCGTTCAGGTCGTAGGCCGGTCGGTCGCCGAAATTGCGCAGCGAACCCTGGATTCCTAGCCGTACCAGCGAGGACTCGAAAAACTGGTATTGCGCGAAGCCGCTCAGCACAAGGTACTCGTGGTCGTACTCGGGCACCACCTCTTCGTTCTCGTAGTTCCAGAGCTGACCCTTGAAACCAAGGCCGACAGTGAACTCCGACCAGCGCTGGCGATAGTTGATCTCCGGTCCGTAGCGGAGATAGTCCATGCGCGTCTGCAGCTCGTCGACTTCGCCGTCCTCGTCGGTGATCTGGTAATACGTGCCGTAGTCAGCATCGAAATAGGATTCATTGTGTTTTGCTACCGAGAAGGCGCTGTAGACTTCGCGGCCCCGCTCACGTTCCTCATCGTAGGTGCGGTATTCGCTGCCGACGCTCACTTCATGCGCATATTCGTCGGCGTTGTTGAGCTCTTGATCCACGTAGGCCACGGCGCCCAGCCGGTAGGCCGCGAAAAAGCTCTCGTTCTCGTAGGCATCGATCCGGTATCGCATGCCGAGCTCGATGGGCACGTAAGCGCCGGACCAGGTGACGGGGTCGACCACCGGCGCGGCAGGGTCCGAATAGTCGATGTACGGCTGCCCCGGCGTTCGGTAGGCGTTGCTGTCGGTGCCGAAGCCGGCCAGCATGTGCAGTTCGAATTGAGCAACCGGCTCGTCGGGGTCGCGGGTCGGCGCGTCGACCACGACTTCCTCGACGCCGGCCAGTTCCTGCGCGCGAATGCGTGCGATGGCTTCGGTTGCATAGGCGGAAAGCGTACGGGGTTCTGCTGCTGGTCGCGGACCAGCCGGAACCAGCGCAGCGCTTCCGCATTGTTGCCCGCCGCGTACTCCGTCAGTCCCAGATTGTGCTGCGCCGCGACGCGCAGCTCCGGCGAATCCAGCGATTCGAGGAGCGCTTCGCGCGCCCGGTCGTACTGCCGCGCCCGGTAATGAGCAACGCCGGTGTTGTAGTGCAGGAGCGGCGTCGACAGGCCCGCCTCGGCGGCCTGGCGATAGCGCAGCAATGCCGCCCAGTACAGTTCGTCGCGATAGAGCCGGTTGCCTTCTTCGAACAATTCGAGCGGCGTGAGCGCGAATGCCGGCAAGGTGGGCAGGAGGCACAGCGCGCAAAGCACCAGGCGTGTCACGCACGCACGGACACGGGAAAATCGACTTGTCGCCTGCGCAGGAATCGTTGCGGCCCCGGGATCGATTGCAATCGGTCAGGCGGCTAGATTACCGAGTTTCGATGAGAAAACCATGATCTGGCGCAAGAAATTGAAGCGCTTAGTGATTGATATCGACCGGGACAGGTTCGGGTGGCGGCGGCAGGTCCAGGTTCTGGTCTTCGCCTTCCAGGCTTTCGAAATCGTCTTCTTCCGTCAGGCCCTGCCGCCGGAAGAGATTGTCACGCTCGAAGTCGTCGTCGGCCGCGAACTCGTTTTCCTCGAAGGGGCTGTCCTTCGCTTTGCCCTCGTCTTCTTCGTCACCCAAGTCGCGATCGACGCCGCTGCGCTCGGGGCCGCGCATTTGTGAAACGAGGACGTCGAGTTCCGATTCGCTGTCGAGGATTTCCATCGTCACATCCAGGTCCTCGAACTCGTCCGCAACAATGACGGGCGGCAACAGCGCCAGTGTCAGTAGCGCGATCAGCTTTGGGCGATCTGTCTTCCGGCTTTTCATCCTTCGATGTCTCCGTCAACCCACGTCGATTCGTACGCGGAAGGTGCGGTTGCGCGTGTCGTGTTGCAGCCGGGCCCGCAACTCGCCGCCGCCCGGACTCCGTGCAATCAGCGTCAGCGGCAGCAGGTTGCGCCCTTCCTCGAGGCTGGTTTCCCAGCGGATTTCGTGCTCGCCGGGATAACCCTCGAGCTCTATGCCTGCAGGAAGCGTGACCGTCATGGTCGCATCCTCGAGCGGCGTCTCGGCTGCGAAGACGAGACGCACGGTTTCCGGCTCGTACAGGCTCATGCTGACGGTCGGCAGCCCGGAATCGGGCTGTCCCGACACGCCGGGCAGGGCGCCCGCGACCCACAGTGCGAGGCCGGCCACAGCCGCCGAGCCGAATCCTCCGGCGAGCCAGCGTATGCGTGAGTGCCCCGCATGCCGGGCGCGCTCCCGTTCGCGCTCTGCGTGGCCGAGCGCCCGCTCGAACAGGCCCGCGGGCGGCGCCGGCGGGCGGCAGCGCCCGAGCAGGGCCGCGAGTTCGCGATCCTCGGGGACGTCGTTGTCGGCATGGTCGGTCATCGGGGCGTCACAGGCTCTCCGGCTTTGTACTTTTACACGCAGCGGCGCCGGAAAGGGTTCCATCGGCCTCCAGCAGCTCCCGCAGCCGCGCCCGCGCGCGGTGCAGGCGAGACTTGATCGTGCCCGCCGGGGTGCCCGTAAGTTTTTGAATTTCCTCGATCGTGTACCCGTCCGCATCGTGCAGCAGGAGGGCGATCCGGTGCTCCTCGCTGAGCGTCGCCAGGGCATCCTCCAGGATGGCGGCCAACTGCCGGTCGCGGCTGTCCCGCTCCGGGTCGGCGTCTCCGGCGAAGCCCGCCAGGCCTTCGCCCTCGAGGCGGCCTTCCTCCACCAGGACGAGGCGCCGGCGCGCGAAACGCCGGTGCTGGTCGACGAACAGGTTGTACAGCATGCGGGCGAGCCAGGGCCCCGGATCGGCGACGGCCTTCAGCCGGTCCATGCCGGACAGTGCCTTCACCATCAGCTCCTGGAACAAGTCCTCCGCGTCGGCGTGGCTGCCGGCCAGCCGCCACGCGAGTCCGTACAGTCGCTCGTAGTGCGGCCGGACGATCCGCGCGAAGTCGTCGCTTGCGTCCTCCCGGACCACTCAGGACTCGCGCAGGTAGCCCCAGGAATGCAGCTTGTCGTGATCCTCGAACCATCGGTCGCCGATATCGGTGCGGTAATACATGTTCGGAATGAGGATGTTCTTCACACGCTGGTAGGCCTGTTGCTGCGCCTGTTTGACGGAAATGCCGAGGCCGGTCACGACCAGGACGACACCCGTGTGCCCGGTAACCAGCCATTCGCCGTTCACGAGCCGCACGTCCTCGATATGTATGCCTTCGTAGTTCGGCTTGCGGAAGATGATGACCCGGTCCTTCGAATTCGCTTCGAAGGTCTTCGGATCGTGGAACGGGAACGGGGGCACGACGATGCGGAGCCCGATCTGAAAGCCCTTCCTGGTCTTGAAGTCCTGCAGCGAGCCTTCGGCCATGCCGAGCAGGAACTCGCCCATCGGCATGGCGATGCCGTCGGCCTGGATGCAGATCGTCGGGTAGCCGAAGCGCGAGGTGAACTCCAGCGGGTAAATGCCCTGGCCGTTGACGATGCAGTTGACGTCGATGTAGCCGACATAGCGTTCGTCACGCAGCCGCTTTTCGATCTTCGCGAGCGTCGCGGCGAAAACCTTGTTCGGGCCGCTCCAGTACATGCAGGTGCCCATCTCGCCGGTGGCGGGGCCGATATTTCCGGGGAACAAGGGCTTGTGCTCGAAGTTCACGTTGATCGGCATCATGAACTCGTGGCCGTTGAAGAACGCGCCCACGGCCATTTCCACCCCGCGCATGCGCCGCTGCAGCTGGAACACCTTGACCGTGTCCGAATAGACCGCCTTGTAGGAGCCGAGCACGTGGATGACGTCCTTGCCGTCGTCCTCCTGGCCGACGAACAGCAGGCGCTTGATGTTCTGCGCCTCGCCGCTCGGCTTGATTACATAGGTCGCCGGATGTTCCTCGACGTACTGGATCGCCGAATCGAAATCCGTGAACTCCTGGAACGGAATGATCGACACGCCGTGCTTCTTCAGTTCTTCCTGTCCGAAGGTGCGGTCGTCTTCCAGCCGGTCCGTGTAGGCGGTGCCGCCGACGACCGACTTGCCTTCCTTCCTGAGCTTCTCGGCCATCTCACCATGGCCAAGTACATCGTCGAATACAACGACGTCCGCCCAGTCGACGTGCGGCTCCCACTCGTCGACCTTCGGCACGAAGCCGTCGCCGATGTCTTTCTCGTCGGGGTTCGAGATGTAGTACCGGACTTCGTTTCCCTCGGTCGAGACGCGCCAGGCGATATCGCTGATCAGGCCATCCCAGGAAATGAAGAGAAACTTCTTGCTCATGGCTGCCGGTCCCGGTCGGGAGACGAGAGTTGCGTTTCAGCGTGCATTTGTAACAGATGCGGAAACTCGTTGTAAAATGCTGACTTGCTGCATGCCTGCCGACTCTGTGGAAGCGACGACCTGACGCTGTGGATGCGTGAGGGCCGGCATCGTGACCTCAATTACTTTCGCTGCGGCAACTGCGCGCTCTGGAACTACGATCTCGACTGCGGATTGGACCAGACTCAGTATACGGCCCGGTACGTGAGCCCGGAGGACCCGCATCACAAATCCAACCGGGTCATCGCGAAGAGCTGGGACTATCTGCGGGCGCGCGTGCCGGGTCCGGGCTCCATCCTCGATATCGGCTGCGGCAATGCGGCACTGCTGCATTTCGCACGCAAGGCCGGGTGGGCGGTGCGCGGCATGGAGCTGAGCGAATCGATGGCGCAGGCGATCGAGGCCGACCAGGACATCGAGGTGACCGTTTCCAACTTTCTGGACTACGAGCCGGCGGATGGCGAAGCCTATGACGTCGTCGTCCTGCGGCACGTGCTCGAGCACCTGCCCGACCCGAAGCTCGCGATGCGCAGGATCGCTGCGCTGCTCAAGGACGTCGGCATCGCTTTCCTCGAGCTGCCGAACACCGGGTCCTTCGCCTATGCGTCGAAACGCATACTCAAGAACCTCGGGCTCAAGAACCGCAAATATTCGGCCGACTGGCGCCCGGGACACTGCAACGAGTACTGTCGGCAATCCTTCGAATACCTCCTCGACGCATCCGGCTTCGAGCTGGTCGAGTGGCGTACCTACTCCAACAAGCCGCTGGCTGACCCCATCTACGGAGTCCTGCCCGTAGCCAGCAAGGTGCGCGTACTGGCGCGCAGAAAAGCGGGCTAGAGGGAGACCTGTACCAGGAAGTAATGGTCGATGAGCAGGGCCGCGAACAGATAGCCGAGGTAGGTGATCGAATAACGAAAGGTGTGCATGGCGCGAGCCAGGTCGGCGGGGTGACGCCGCATCTGGATCACATGCCAGAGGAACGCTGCATCGAGGACCAGCGCGCTGACGAGGTAGATGACCCCGCTCATTCCGGTCAGGTAAGGCATGACGGAGATGACGGTGAGCAGGATCGTATAAAGCAGGATGTTGAGGCGCGTGAAGTCCTCGCCGTGCGTCACCGGCAGCATCGGGATCCCGACCTTTGCATACTCGTCCTTGCGGGCGATCGCCAGCGCCCAGAAATGCGGCGGGGTCCAGACGAAGATGATCAGGAACAGGAGCAAGGCGCTCGAATGTACCTCGTTCGTGATCGCCGCCCAGCCCAGCACCGGCGGCGCAGCGCCGGCCGCGCCGCCGATGACGATATTCTGCGGCGTGGCGCGCTTCAGGAATACGGTGTAGACGACGGCGTAACCAATCAGCGACGCGAACGTCAGCGCCGCGGTCAGCGGGTTGACGAGAAACCAGAGCACCAGCATCGACAGCGCGCTCAACAGGCTTGCAAATACGAACGCCCGGCCTTCCGATATCCGGCCCTGCGGCAGCGGCCGGTTGCGGGTACGAAGCATGTGGATATCGATGCGCGCGTCGAGGATGTGATTGAACACCGCGGCACCCGAGGCCGCGAGGCAGATACCCAGTGTGCCGAACAGCATCGGGGTGGCACCGGGCCAGCCGGGCACCGCGAGGAACATGCCGACGATGGCGGTGAAGACAATGAGCATGACGACCCGCGGCTTGGTCAGCTCGTAGTAGTCCCGCCAGTCTGTCAGTGTCTGAATTTCTGCGTTCATTCTGTGTCAGGCCCCGGACCTGTCAGCCGATGTGCGACAGCCGCAGCAGGCGTTTGAGGTCGGCGACGATGTCGCGCGGCGCGAGCGTCGGTTGGAAATACATCACCAAATTGCCGTGCGGGTCTACCAGGTAATAGCCCCCGTCGGGCTCTGCGGCGGGCCTGCGCGTGGAAAGCAAATCGCCCAGTTCCCTGTCTTGCAGCGCGATCAAGCCTTCGTGCTCCGTCGCGATAAACACTGTATCGGGCGCGATATCCCCGTGCAAGAACACGCGCGTCATGCGATCCATTTCGCGCCCGAGCATGAGCCGCATCTGCCGGATCGCATGGAGACCGTCACGGCATGCGGAGTCGCAGGGCCCTGCGTGCGCATAGACGAGGAGCCAGCGGCCGTCGTGCAGCGTTCCGATGTCCGAATCCGGCAGCGCCTCGTCGAGATCGACGATGGGTTCGAGCAAGGCGCCGTGGTTGGCCCGTCCTGCCGGTTGCAACCCGGCCCCGCGGAAATAGAGCCACACGGCCAGCAGCAGGGGACCGATGAAGACGGCGGCGACCAGCAGCAATTGCACGCGGGTGGCCGGATTGCGGGTCTCAGCCACGCTCGGTGCCTCGCCGGCGATAGTGCCAGCAAAGCAGCCCGGTCAGGACCGCCGCCATGGCAAACCACTGGAACGCGTAGGCGAAGTGCCGACCCGGCCCCATTTCCTCCGGCACCCAGTGGCGGACGAAACCGTGTTCGTCTTTCGGGTCTAGGAGCAGTACGAAAGGCTCTACGTCCCTGCCGAGGGTGAGCGACAGGTCCTGCAGTTGCGGGAAGACCGCCGTCTTGGGCCACTCCGTCGATGGCGTGACCGGTTCGCCCAGGCGCATGCCCGGCCGCGGCAGCGAGCCCGTCCGTCCGTGCACCGTCATCGGCCCGGCCGGCAGTGCGAGTTTGCGGGCCAGCTCGATCATGTCCGGCTGCAAGCCGCTCTTCTCGACCCAGCCCCGGTTGACCAGCAATACGGGCTGGCCATGGCCGAGTTCCAGCGGTGTGATGACGTAGTAGCCGTAGCGGCTGTTCAGGATGATGTTGTCGAGCAGAAACTGGTGCCTGCCGTCATAGCGGCCCGTCGCCTTGAGCGGCTGGTACGGCCGCAGCTCCGCGCCGGTGTGGAAGTCCGCGTAGGCGGCCGCTTCGCCGAATGCGGCGCGTGTCTCGAGCTTCGCGACACCGCGGCTCACCTGCCAGAGGCACAGGCCCGCGAATTGCAGGACCAGCACGGCGCCGGCCAGCAAGGGCAGCCAGCGCGGCAGGGACCTGTGTGTCGCGGTGTTCACGTTATACTGGACCCGCCGCTCATACCGGGGCTCGTGTGAAAGCCATCGTCTTCATTTTGCTCGCGGCCATCGTCGTAAGCCTGGGCTCGGGCCTCTACTTCCTGACGCGGGACAAGCAGGATTCCACGCGCATGCTCAAAGCGCTGAAGCTCCGAGTGGCGCTGTCGATCGTTCTGCTTGCCTTCCTGCTGTCGGCCTTCTACTTCGGCTGGATCTCGTAGCTAGATCCAGTAGACGAATACGTACAGGCCCACCCACACCACGTCGACGAAATGCCAGTACCAGGCTACCGCCTCGAACGCAAAGTGCTTGTCCGGCGTGAAGTGTCCTTTCATCACGCGCAGCCAGATGATGAACAGCATGATGCCGCCGAGTGTCACGTGCAGGCCATGGAAGCCGGTCAGCATGAAAAAGGTCGAACCGTAAATGCCGGTCGTCAGCTTCAGGTTCATGTGCTGATAGGCCTCGATGTACTCCTCGGCCTGCAGGAACACGAACGTGAAGCCAAGGATGAAGGTCAGCGCGAGGAACACCTTGAGCACGCCCCGATTTCCGGCTATCAGCGCATGATGCGCAATCGTGACCGTTACCGAGCTCGACAGCAGCAAGGCCGTGTTGATGAGCGGCAAACCGAAAGGCCCCATGGCCTCGAATTCGCCGCCGACGTTGCCCGGGCCATTCGTCGGCCAGGTACCTTCAAAGCCCGTCCATAGCAGGAAATTGGTGAAGAAATTGTTGCTTTCGCCGGACAGCCAGGGCAGCACCATGCTGCGGGCATAGAACAGCGCGCCGAAAAACGCGGCGAAGAACATGACTTCGGAGAAGATGAACCAGAACATGCCCATGCGGAAGGACCGGTCCACCTGGGCGTTGTAAATACCCTGCTGGTTCTCGCCGATCACGGTGCTGAACCAGCCAACGACCATCGTTATGAGCGTGGCGAAGCCGAACAGCATGATCCAGAAACCGAGTTCGGCGCCGTTCAGCCAGTTGGACACGCCGACCATCAGGAACAGCAGGCCCACGGAACCGACGACCGGCCAGTGACTGCCGTGCGGGACGTAGTAGTGATCGGGTGCGTGTGCGGACATGGCTTTACTCTGGTTTATTTCGCCGACAGGCGAACCGTGTCGTAAAAGGTGTATTGCAGGGTGATCGTGTCGATGTACTCGGGCAGCGCCGGGTCGACGATGAATTGCAGCGGCATCTGCCGCTCCTCATTCGCCACGAACGCCTGGCTCGTGAAGCAGAAGCATTCGAGTTTGCGAAAGTGTTCCGCCGCCCCGGCCGGTGCCACGCTGGGTACCGCCTGCGCTATCTTGTCTGCGTCCGTCAGGTTCCTGGCAGTGAAAGTCGCGAAATACAACCGGCCCGGGTGTACTTCCATCGTCGGCAGGTCGGCGGAGAATTCCCAGGGGGCGTACTCGTTCGTCTGCGTGACGAACTCGACGCGAACGGTGCGAGTTGCATCGGGCACCTGTGTCACCGCCTCGGCCACCGCATTCGTCCGGCCGCCGAAGCCGGTGATCTCGCAAAAGACGTCATACAGGGGCACGAGCAGGAAGCCGAAGCCGAACATCGCCAGCACCCAGACGAGCAAGCGGAGGCCGAGCGAGCGATTGGAAACCTTGTTGTGCGCGTCTCCGGTCATTTCAGGCCTTGACGACGCCGGACAGGATGAATCCCAGGTAGAACGCGATCGCGACGGCGACGAGGAGCACCGTCGTGCGGCGGATCTTGCGCCGGTTTTGCTGGTCGGCGTCAGACATTCGGGTCCTTCGGGAAGGCAACGGTACGATCGACATGCACCGGCTCGTTGAAAGTGTGGTACGGCGCTGGCGACGGCACCGTCCACTCCAGGCCGCGCGGCGCTTCCCAGACCTTCGCGGTCGCCGGCGCGCCCTTCTTCACCGTCAGCAGCACGTACAGGAAAACGAGCTGTGACAGACCGAAGCCGATCGCGCCGACGCTGGCGACCAGGTTGAAGTCGGCAAATTGCGTCGAGTAGTCCGGGATGCGCCGCGGCATGCCGGCAAGCCCCAGGAAATGCATCGGGAAGAACGTGAGGTTGACGAAGATCGCGGACAGCCAGAAATGCAGCTTGCCCGCCCTCTCGTTGTACATGTGCCCGGTCCACTTCGGCAGCCAGTAATACGCGGCGCCCATCACTGCGAAGATCGAACCGGGCACCAGTACGTAGTGGAAGTGTGCGACGACGAAATAACTGTCGTGGTACTGGATGTCGGCCGGCACGATGGCCAGCATGAGGCCGGAAAAACCGCCGATCGTGAACAGGAAGATGAACGCCAACGCGAACAGCATCGGGGTCTCGAAAGTCAGCGCGCCGCGCCACATCGTCGCCACCCAGTTGAAAACCTTCACGCCGGTGGGCACCGCAATCAGCATGGTCGCGAACATGAAAAACAACTGCGCGGACAGCGGCATGCCGACCGTGAACATGTGGTGCGACCAGACGATGAAGGACAGGAACGCAATCGACGCCGTGGCGTAGACCATCGAGTCATGCCCGAACAACGGCTTGCGCGAGAAGGTCGGCAGGATCTCCGAGACCACACCGAAGGCCGGCAGGATCATGATGTAGACCTCGGGATGCCCGAAGAACCAGAAGATGTGCTGGAACATGACGGGGTCGCCGCCGCCCGCCGCGAGGAAGAAGCTCGTGCCGAAGAACTGGTCGGTCAGGAGCATGGTGACCGCGCCGGCCAGCACCGGCATGACCGCGAGCAGCAGGTATGCGGTGATGAGCCAGGTCCAGACGAACATCGGCATGCGGATCAGCGTCATCTCCGGCGTGCGCATATTGATGATCGTCACGATGATGTTGATCGAGCCCATGATCGAACTCAGGCCCATCAGGTGCACGGAGAAGATCAGGAACGGGAAGGCGTCGCCGGTCTGCAGCACGAGCGGTGGATACATGGTCCAGCCGCTCGCCGGTGCACCACCGTCCATGAACAGCGTCGAAAGCAGGATGCCGAACGCCACCGGCAGGATCCAGAACGACCAGTTGTTCATGCGCGGCAGCGCCATGTCGGGCGCACCGACCTGCATCGGGATCATCCAGTTGGCGAGCCCGACGAAAGCCGGCATCACTGCGCCGAAAACCATGATCAGCGCGTGCATGGTCGTCATTTGGTTGAAGAACTCGGGGTGTACGAACTGCAGGCCGGGAATCGCGAGCTCGGAGCGGATGACCAGGGCCATCGCGCCGCCGATGAAGAACATGACGAGGCTGAAGATCAGGTACATCGTGCCGATGTCCTTGTGATTCGTCGAATACAGCCAGCGGCGGACTCCCTTGTCCGGGCCGTGGTGTTCGTGTGCCTCGTGTGCGTCTGCGACTGCAGTGCTCATACCCTTGAACTCCGTTGCAGGCCGGCGATGCCGGCCCGGGCAAATGCGTTTGCTTACTGGTTGCCGGCGAGCGCCTGCATAGCCGCAGGTCTGCCGCCGTTCGCGGCGATCCAGTCGTCGAAGTCGTCCGCGTCGACGACTTCCACGACGACCGGCATGTAGCCGTGGTCCTTGCCGCAGAGCTCCGCGCATTGCCCGCGGTAGGTGCCGACTGACTCGGCTTGGAACCAGATCTCGTTGACCATGCCCGGCACGGCGTCCTTCTTGACGGCGAGATCGGGGACCCACCAGGCGTGCAGCACGTCATTGGAAGTCAGCAGGACCCGGACCTTGGCGCCCACCGGCACGACCAGCGGCCGGTCGACTTCGAGCAGGTAATTCTCCACGCCGAAGGGATCGATGCCCGAATCCTTCTGCCGAGCCTCGAGGCTCGGCCGGGCGAGTGACGAATAGAACGCGACTTCCTGGGCCTGGTAACGGTAATGCCAGCGCCACTGGTAGCCCGTCACGACCACCGTAAGATCCGGGTCGCGCGTGTCCTCGAGCTTGATCATCGTCCGCGCCGCCGGGATGGCCATCGCGAGCAGGATGAACACAGGGATCGCGGTCCAGGTCACCTCCGCCGTGGTGCTGTGTGAAAACCCGGCGGCGACGGCGCCCTTCGACTTCCGGTGCGAGATCAGCGACACGATCATCGCGCCGAACACCAGCCCGCCGATGGCCGTGCAGACCCAGAATGCCAGCATGTGGAGGTCGTAGGTTTCGGCGCTGAGTTCCGTCACGCCTTCCGGCATGTTGAGTGCCCAGTCAGCAGTCGCTGTTGTCGCCCAGACGAGTCCGAGCAAGCCGGTCAAGGATTTTCGAATCATTGATTGTTCACCCTGCGAGCCCCGCGAGGCTGCCGCACACTTCTTGTACACCCGTGCCGTCGCTGGCGAATAGTTCCGCAATCACGCGCCGGCGCGTGATCCCGGGGTCATGTCATCGGGTGGCTGGTCTGGACGTCCGGAAGCAAGTGCTCTCCGGCAGAAAAAGCCCGCGAAGTTTACTGAAAGCTGCCCGGCCATGCAATCCTTGCAGCCGCGCCTGGCAGTCAAAAAAAGTCGAGATTACAGAGACTTGGGATCCAGCACGGCCTGTACGCCGGCGTTGCGGGGGGCAGTTCAGTGACGCGACCGGCGCAGCGAAATCGACGCAGGATCGATGCGGACATCGGCATCCTGGCGCTTGCCGCCGCCGCTCCAGCAATGTCCGTACACGAGTTCGAGCCCGAGCTCTATCGGCATGCCCTGCGCGGCCATTTCGAGCGCCGCAGTCATCCGGCCGAAACGTGCGCGGCCCGTGAGCGAGCGGCGGCGGCCGGCGAGCGCGTTCCTGGCACCGGTTGCGGTGAGATCGCGAAACAGCGCGGCACTGCCGGCGTATTCCAGGCGGAGCCGGTCCACGTCGAGGACGGGGTCGCGCATGCCGGCGCGGAGCAACAGGTCGCCGAGATCGTGCATGTCGAGGAAGCTTTGTACATGCGGGCCGTCGTCTACGGCGGCCCAGGCATTGCGCAATTCGTCGAGGCTGTCCGGGCCGAGCGTCGCGAAGACGAACAGCCCGTCGGCGCGGAGCACGCGAGCGATCTCTGCGAAGGCCGGTGCGGGATCGTCGAGGGCCGCAAGCGAGAGGTTCGCGTACACGAGGTCTACGCTGCCGTCGGCGAGCGGCAAAGCGCGCGGATCGCAACGCAGGAACTCGGAGCGCGCGCGCCAGCGCCGGCGGCCGCGGAGCGCGGCGAGGAGCATGGACGTCGACCGGTCGGTGCCGAGTATCCGTGCGCCGCGGAATCGTTTCTCGAGCGGTGCCACGTCCGCGCCCGTGCCGCAGCCGAGCACCAGCACCATCCGGGCTGCCACCGCCATCGGTTCGATGCGCTCCATGAGGCCACGGCGCGTGACCTCGTGCACGAAGCCGGCTCCGGCGTAGCCCGCGGCGGCCCGCTCGGCCCGCCGCTCGAGATGCGCGGCGTTGACGAGATACGGTGGCTTCAATGGCGGGACGTCGGGACTGGCGGGTCGCGCAACGTTAGCACGCTTTCGCCCGCATTACGGCCGATACGGGCAGAGCATGCGGGGACCCTGCACGCGAAAATCCGCGCATGCGCCGACCCAGCGTTCACACGCGAATCCGCCGCGTCCTGCGCGCGCTCGAACGCGAGCTCCTGCCCTATCGCTGCGTGTTTTGCGGCGACGAATTGGCTGCGAGGCGGCACCTGTGCGCCGGCTGCGACCGGGACCTGGTGCGCAACTCACCGGCCTGCCGCGGCTGCGCGCTGCCCATCGCGGACGCCGGCCAGCAATACTGCGGCTCCTGTCAGGGCCGGGACCGGCCGTTCACCGCTGCAATTGCGCCGCTGGCGTACAGCTTTCCGGTCGATGCGGCGATTCGGCAGTTCAAGTTCCATCGCAAACTTCATTACGTGCCAGCGTTCGGCGAACTCCTGTGCCGCTCGGCAGTGTTGTTGCCGCCGGGGATCGACGCGATCCAGCCCGTGCCCCTGCATCGCTGGCGCCAGTTGCGCCGTGGCTTCAACCAGGCGCGGGAACTGGCGCTGCCGGTTGCGAGGCACCTGTCCGTGCCGTTGATCGACGGTGTGCGCCGGCGCCGGCACACGCCCTACCAGTCGGGACTGCCGGCGGCGGACCGGCGCCGCAACCTGGAAAACGCGTTTGCCGTACGGGGGCGCATACGCGCCCGACACGTGCTGCTGGTCGACGACGTGGTCACCACGGCGACAACTTGCGGGCAGATTGCCGAACTGCTCCGGCGCCATGGCGTCGGCGAAGTCAGCGTGCTTGCGCTTGCGCGGGCGCGCGCCGACTGAGCGGTCGCTTCAGGGAATCGTCGTACCGAGCGGTGCGAAGGTGTAGTCGAGAATGATGCCGATGAAGATGACAAGGCCGATGTAGTGGTTGTGGAGAAATGCGGCGAAACAGCCGGCCGGGTCGCGATGCCGGGCGAGGTACAGGTGATAGAGCATCAGGCACGCGGCGACGCCGACAGACAGGTAGTACCACAGGCCGAGTTCGGCGCCGTCACCGATGAACAGGAGCGCCGCCAGCATCAAGAGCTGCAATCCGTTTATCACGACGAGGTCCAGGTCGCCGAACAAAATCGCGGTGGATTTCACGCCGACCTTGCGGTCGTCCTCGCGGTCGACCATCGCGTAAAAAGTATCGTAGATGACGGCCCATACGAGCGCCGTGACGAACACCAGCCAGCCTATACGCGGCACATCGCCGGTCTGCGCCGCGAAAGCCATCGGCACCGCCAGTCCGAACGCGGCGCCGAGCACGAACTGCGGCACCGACACGACGCGCTTGACGTAGGGATAGGCAATTGTCAGGCCTGCGCCGACAACTGCCAGCAGCTGCGCGGGCCGGTTCAGCATGGCGGCAAGCCCCACCGCGACGAGGCTCAAGGCGGCAAACAGGGTAAGCGCTTCCCCCGGTGCGACGGCGCCAGACGCAATCGGCCGGTCGCGCGTGCGTTCGACATACGGGTCGATGTGCCGGTCGACGTAGTCATTCAGGACGCAGCCAGCCGAGCGCATGACGAACACGCCGAGAACGAAGACGACGAACAGTCCGCCGTCGGGGTGCCCGCGGCCCGCGATCCACAATGCCCACAGCGTCGGCCACAGCAGGAGCCAGTAGCCGACGGGCCGGTCAACGCGCATCAGCCTTGCGTAATGGTGCAACTGGCTGCGCAGTTGTGGCGGCATCCATTCGGCGATGTTTTTCATGCCGCGGAGTGTACGTGACTCCAACGCGCTGTTGGAACGCCCGTTTGAGCGCGCCATGCGCGCGACCCATCTGCCGCGAAAGGTCGCGCCCATGGGGCGCTCAAACTGCCCACCCCTATACCTTGCCGTAGTGCCCGCGGCCGGACAGCCAGCGATGCACGATTGCCTCGGCATTGTCCGGCGCGTCATTGAGCAGCGTCTCGGCCGCCAACTGCACGCGCGGCAGCAACGCGGCGTCGCGGGCGATGTCGGCAACGCGGTACTCCGGCAGGCCTGTCTGGCGTGTGCCGAGCAGTTCGCCCGGGCCGCGCAGCTCCAGGTCGCGCTGGGCAACGAGGAAGCCGTCGTTCGTGTCGCGCAGGACAGCCAGGCGGTTTTTCGCCAACAGCCCCAGCGGCGGTTTGTACAGGAGCACGCAGTGACTGCGGGTAGCGCCGCGACCTACCCGGCCACGCAACTGGTGGAGCTGCGCGAGACCCATGCGTTCCGCATTCTCGATGATCATGAGACTCGCGTTCGGCACATCCACGCCGACTTCGATGACCGTCGTTGCGACCAGCAGCTGGATGAGACCTTCCTTGAACGCATGCATGCCCTTGTCCTTGTCGGCAGGTCGCATGCGGCCGTGCACCAGTCCGACACGGACATCGGGCAGCGCCTCGCTGAGCAGGGCGTAACTCGCTTCGGCGGCCTGGAAGTCCAGGACCTCCGACTCTTCGATCAGCGGGCAGACCCAGTAGGCCTGACCGCCGCCCGCACAGACGGAGTGCACGCGTGCAACGACTTCGTCGCGGCGCGTGTCGGGAACGGCGACTGTTTGCACCGGCTCCCGTCCCGGCGGCAACTCGTCGATGATCGAGGTGTCGAGATCCGCGTAGGCCGCCATTGCAAGCGTCCGCGGTATCGGGGTCGCAGTCATCACGAGCTGGTGCGGCTGTCCGTGCTCGCCGGCACCCTTGCCGCGCAGGGCCATGCGTTGATGCACGCCGAAGCGGTGTTGTTCGTCGATCACGACGAGACCGAGACGCGCGAAGCGCACGCCTTCCTGGAACAGCGCGTGTGTGCCGACCACGACTTGCGCCGAGCCCTCCTCGATGCCATCCAGCGCCAATCGGCGCGCCGTACTTCTCTGGCTGCCCGACAGCCACGCGGGTTCGATGCCCAGCGGGCGGAACCAGTCGCTGAAACTTCGCCAATGCTGCTCCGCGAGCAACTCGGTCGGCGCCATGATCGCAGCCTGCACGCCGCTCGCAACCGCAGTGAGGCAGGCGACGGCCGCAACGACCGTCTTGCCGGAACCGACGTCGCCCTGGATTAGCCGCATCATCGGATGCGCCTGTCCCATGTCCGACAAGATCTCGGACACCACGCGCCGCTGTGCGCCGGTGAGCGTGAACGGAAGGCCCGCGAGGAACGCGTCGACCTCGGCCCTGCCGCCTGCCAGCGGCGTCGCGCGTTCCGTCGCCGCGAGCGCTCGCAAGCGGCGCAGGCTGAGGTAATGCGCGAGCAGTTCTTCGAATGCGAGCCGTTGCTGGCAGGGATGCACGCCGCTTGCCAGTTGTGCGACGTCCGCATCGGCAGGCGGCTGGTGCAGGTACTCGATCGCGTCCGAAAGCGGCGGCATGTGGAGCTTGTCAAGCACCGCGGGGGGCAACAGCTCGACGGGCGGCGAACGCCGCAGGTGCCGCAATGCCTGACCGACGAGATTGCGCAGACGTGCCTGCCCCACGCCTTCCGTCGCCGGGTAAATGGGGGTCAATGCATCATCGACGGCCGCATCCTGACCGGCGCGCAGGACCCGATACTCGGGATGAATCATCTCGAATCCCGCAGGGCCCTTGCGGGATTCCCCGTAGCAGATCACCTGTGTTCCCGGCTGGAACTGCTCCTGCTGGCTCCTCGAGAAGTGGAAGAAGCGCAGCGTCAGCTGGCCGCTTCCGTCACCGATCCGGACGAGCAGGCTGCGCCGGCCCCGGAACACGGTCTCGGCGAGCAACACCTCGCCAGTTACAAGGCAGCGCTCGCCCGCGCAGAGTTCGCCAAGGCGTATCAGCTGTGTGCGATCTTCGTAACGCACCGGCAGCAGGAACAGGAGGTCCTCGACGCGTGCAAGGCCGAGATTGCCAAGCTTGTCGGCGAGCGCGGGGCCGACGCCGTTCAGCGTGACCAGTTCGCTCTGCAGGGGATCGACTGACATCCGCGCGATTGTATCGTCGCGCGGCAAATACGGTGACAGTTACCCAAATTCGTCGGCCATTCCCGAATTTGGGTAACTGTCACCGTATTTGCCGCGCTACAGCGCGAGGATGGCGTCGGCTTCGATGTCGACACCCTTGGGCAGAGACGCAACGCCGACGGCTGCTCGCGCCGGGAAGGGTTCCGAGAAATAGTCCGCCATCACCGTGTTCACGGTGGCGAAGTTGCCGAGATCGGTGAGGAACACCGTCAGCTTGACGACCTGGTCCAGGTTGCCTCCGGCCGCCGCGGCCACCGCGGCGAGATTGTCGAATACCTGCCTGGCACGCGCCTCGAAATCGCCGTCGACGACGGCCATTGTCACCGGATCGAGCGGGATCTGGCCGGACAGAAAGACGAGTTGGCCGGTTTGCACGGCCTGTGAGTAGGTGCCGATCGCGGCGGGCGCGTCGTCCGTGTGCAAGGCTTTTTTGCTCATGCGTGCTCCGTCGGTTGTCAGGCGCAGTCGCGGGTCACCCGGATCACATTGGGCATCTTTCGCACGTTGCGCATGATCTGGGCGAGATGCCGGCGATCCCGGACCAGCAGCTGGAAGGACAGCATCGAGCAGTCCTCATGGCGGCCCAGCACTTCCACTTGCTCGATGTTGGAGCCGCAGTCGGCAATCGTGGCCGCGACCTCGGCCAGGACGCCGGTCTTGTTGCGTGTCTCGCACTGGATCTGGCTCGAGAACTCCCTCTCGATGCTCTTCTCCCATTCGACCGCGATCCATTTCTCCGGCTGCTTCCGGAAGTTGATCAGGTTGCCGCAGACGTTGCGATGTATGACGACGCCGCGGCCCGAACTCAGATAGCCCATCACTTCGTCGCCGGGGATCGGGTGGCAGCACTTCGCGTAACTGACCACCATCCCTTCCGTGCCGGCAATCGTAAGACTCGCCTGCTTCGCAGCGGTGTCGCCGTCGACGGTGCCGCCGAGCAGAAAGCGCGCGGTCAGCGGGGCAAGCCGTTCGCCGAGTCCGATCTGCTCGTACAGCTCGGACGAGTCGTTGAAGCCGAGTTCGGCGAGCGCCTCGCTCATGCGCACCTTGCCGACCTTGCGCAGCGACGAATCGAGATCCTTCAGCGAGCGATCGAGGAGCCGCCGGCCGAGATCGATGGATTCGTTGGACCGCAGGTTCTTCATGTACTGCCGGATCGCGGTTCGGGCCTTCGCGGTGCGGACGAAAGTCAGCCAGTTCGGATTCGGATTTGCGTTCCGGCTCGTGACGGCCTCGACAGTCTGTCCGTTTTGCAGCTGCGTGCGCAGGGGCACCAGCGCTCGATCGATTTTGGCGGCGACCGTGTGATTGCCGATGTCGGTGTGTACCGCGTACGCGAAATCGACGGTGGTCGCTCCTTTCGGCAGCGGCATGATGTCTCCGTTAGGAGTGAAGACGTAGATCTTGTCAGGAAACAGGTCGACCTTGACACTCTCCAGGAATTCCTCGGACGAACCCGCCTTCTGAAGCTCGGCCAGCTTGGAGAGCCATTCGCGGGCGCGGCGCTGCGGCGTTGCATCGATGCGATCTTCCGCCTTGTATTGCCAGTGCGCCGCCACGCCAGACTCGGCGACGCGATCCATGTGGCGTGTCCGAATCTGCACTTCGAGAGGCAGGCCTTTCGGGCCGAACAGCGTCGTGTGCAGGGACTGATAGCCATTGATCCGAGGAATCGCGATGTAGTCCTTGAAGCGGCCGGGCATCGGCTTGTACAGCCCGTGCACGACGCCGAGCACCTGATAGCAGGTGCTCACCTCGTCCACGATGATGCGGAAACCGTACACATCGACGACATCGGACAGCACGCGCTTCTTCTCGGCCATCTTCTTGTAGATGCTGTATAGGTGTTTCTCTCGGCCGATGACTTCGGCAACGATGCCTTCGGCCTCGATGGCGCTCTCGAATTCCTCGGAGATACTCTTGACGATTTGCCGCTGGTCACCCTTGCTGCGCTTGCGTGCCTTGTCGAGCACACGGTATCGCATCGGGTAGAGATACTTGAAGCCCAGGTCCTCGAGTTCGACCTTCATGCGGTTGATGCCGAGCCGGTTCGCGATCGGCGCATAGATGTCCAGCGTCTCGCGCGCGATCCGCCGGCGTTTCTCCGTCGGCATGGCATCGAGCGTCTGCATGTTGTGCAGCCGGTCCGCGAGCTTGACCAAGATCACGCGGATGTCCTCGATCATCGCGAGCATCATCTTGCGGAAGCTCTCAGCCTGCGCTTCTGCGCGGCTGCGGAACTGGATCTGGTCGAGCTTGCTGACGCCATCGACGAGCAGCGCGATCTCGTCGCCGAACTTTTCGCGGATCTGCGTCAGCGATGCGTCGGTGTCCTCGACGACGTCGTGCAGGATGGCAGCCGATATGGCCTGCGCGTCGAGATGCATGTTGGCGAGTTCGCGTGCCACCGCGACAGGATGGGTGATATAGGGTTCGCCGGTCTTGCGTGTCTGGCCTGCGTGTGCGGCTGCCCCGAAGTCATAGGCGCGCATGATCATGCCGACCTGGTCCTCGGGGAGGTAGGTTTGCAGCTTCTCGATCAGCCGCTCAAGACTGCGATCGCGTTTGAGCGCGGCTGGCAGCTTCGAAAAGAGAGTGGCGGCATAGTCCATGGAAGGATCATACCGCGCCGGATCAGTCTCCGATGGAGATACCGCGCAGCGGCAGGATGTCGTCCGACAGGTCCGGTTGCTGCATGAACTCCTCGGTGCGCGGTTGCTCGATCTCGTCGAGGATAGCCGGGGTTACGTGACCGGCCGCGATCTCGCGCAGGGCGATGACAGTTGGCTTGTCGTTTTCGAGGTCGACCATCGCTTCCGCGCCGTGCGCGAGGCGGCGCGCGCGCTTGGAGGCGACGAGAACCATTTCAAAAATATTGTCGATGTGGTCGAGACAATCCTCGACGGTGATGCGTGCCATGGGATTCGCCTGCAGTCAGTTGGCCCGGAAGGGGCGAGAGCGGCGCAGAGCTTGCGTAGCCGGTGCCCGGAGTGCCATCCCTTATAACGAAACGTTATATAGGACGATTCAAGTAATTGAATCAACGGGTGTTTTTCGTCGAAGCCCCGAGTTTTTCGAGCAGGGCGGCCGCCGCGGTGCCGGCCGCCGCGCTGTCGTAACCGCTACGGCAATCAAGGTGTGCGACGCCACCATAGTGCATCCCGAGGTAGGCGAAGGTCTCCCGGAACGCGGCTTCGAAGGTTGCGGGCACGGCGGCGTATACCGAAGTGCAGACGACGAAGGCCTGCTTGTCGCGCAGACGCCGGCCCCAGGGCATGAGTTCGGGCAGGTCGAGCAGGTCGGAGATACGGTCCAGGAACAGCTTCATCGGCGCCGCCGGCGCGTACCAGTACACCGGCGTGGCGAAGACGATCTGGTCGAAGTCCAGCAGGCGCTGCATGAGGGGCTCGAAGTCGTCGGCACGGTTGCTGTGCTCATAGTCGTACGGCGCGATCGAAAGGCCGGCGAGGTCCACGACTTCCATGCCGGCGGCGCCGGCGATCGTGTCGAGCAGGCGGCCGGTGTTACCGTGCCGCCGGCCACTCGCGAACAGTGCGATGGCGCTCGGCGCACCCGGCTTGCCGGGCCTGCCTGGCGCGTCAACTGCGGCGCTCATCCGGACAGCAGCTTCGCAACGGCGCTGCGCAGCGCCGGGTTGCCGGTTGACGTGGCCTCGCCGCGCCCGTGCACGACCGCGAGCAGCCGCGCCACCGCATCCTCCAGGTCGTCGTTGATGACGACGTGGTCGAATTCGTGCCAGTGGCTCATATCGGCCAGCGCATCCCTAAGGCGTCGCCGAATGACCTCCTCGCTGTCGGTGCCGCGCGAGCAGAGCCGACGCTCGAGTTCAGCGATGGAGGGCGGCAGGATGAATATCGAAATCGCCTCCGGCATCGCCTCGCGCACCTGGCGTGCGCCCTGCCAGTCGATCTCGAGGATGACGTCGTGGCCATTGGCGAGATATCGTTCTACCTGCTGCCGGCTTGTGCCGTACAGATTGTCGAACACCTCCGCGGACTCGAGCATTTCGCCGGCCACGCGCAAGCGCTCGAATTCCTCGCGATTCACGAAAATGTAATCGACGTTGTTTGCCTCGTTCGCTCGCCGATTGCGCGTCGTGTACGAAATCGAGAACCGGAACTCAGGTATGTGCATGACGAGCGCGTGCACGAGCGTCGTCTTGCCGGCACCTGAAGGCGCAGCAATGACGAACAGGCGCGGCCGGTTATCACTCGACATTCTGGATCTGCTCGCGCATCTGCTCGATGAGCACTTTCAGATCCACCGCGGCCCGCGTCGTTTCGGTGTCGGCGGACTTGGAGCCGAGCGTGTTCGCCTCCCGGTTCAGTTCCTGCATCAGGAAGTCCAGGCGCCGGCCGACCGGTTCGGTCGCCGCCAGGGAATCGCGAATTTCGCGCACGTGACTTTCGAGGCGGTCGAGTTCTTCCGCGACGTCCAGCTTTTGTGCTACGAGCGCAAGTTCGACTTCGAGGCGTTCCGGGTCTGCATCGAGCTCGAGTTTCGCGAGCCGGTCGCGCTGCCGGTTGTGGGTCGCTTCGAGCACCGCCGGCATGCGCGCGCGCACCGCGGTGGCGATGCGCAGAATCTCTGTGCAGCGCGCGTCGATCAGTTCGCCAATACGGCCGCCTTCCGCCCGGCGCATCGCCTCCAGCGCATCAAGTGCGATCTCCAGCAGGCCCGCAACGGAACCGGCGAGCGCCTCACTGTCCGCCTCCGCCGACTGGATTACGCCCGGCCAGCGCAACAGGTCCATCGGGTCCACGGCCGCGGGCTCATCGAGTGCCGAGGAAATTTCCGCCAGGCGTCCGGCGAGCAGCGAAACGAGCCCCTTGTCAAGGCGCAGGTCATTGTCGGCATCGAACGCGCGCCGGAAATGCAGCATGCATTCGACTTTGCCGCGTTTCAGGCGATCGCCGACCTGCTGGCGCAGCTGTGGCTCGCTCGCACGTAGTTCGTCCGGCACCTTGAATTGCACATCGAGGTAGCGGTGGTTGACCGCTCGTAACTCCCAGGTCAGCGCACCGAGCGAAGACTCCGCAGACGCTCGCGCAAAACCGGTCATACTGTGTAACATCTGCGTCCTTCTCCCATTACGCCGGGCGGGTCACGCCGATCGCGGGCCCGGTACCAGATATTAGAAGGCCGGGAGGCCGAACGAAACTCCATGCAGGTCGAATACGCCAAAGTCTCCGCGCTCGGTGACCGGCAGGACAACCAGGACCGTGGCGCGATCGTCGTCGCCGACGACGCCGCGATGCTGCTGGTATTCGACGGTATGGGCGGTCATTCCGACGGTGCGCGCGCCGCCGAGACCGCGCTCAAAGTTGTGCAGGACATGTTCACGTCCACGCCGCTGCCGATACTTGATCCGCAGGGCTTCTTGTACGGCGTGCTGGCGCGGGCGCACGATGCCGTGGTCGCGCTCGGTCGCGAGCTCGCGGTCGACTTTCGCCCGCGAGCCACCTGTGCGATCTGCCTGGTGCAGGAAAGCGGGTCCTTTTGGGCGCATATCGGCGACAGCCGCATCTACCTGGTGCGCAACAACAAAGTGCTCCAGCGTTCGCGGGATCACAGTCACGTCGAAGTTCTGATCCAGGAAGGCGCAATCAGCGAGGAGGAAGCGCAAGACCACCCGATGCGGAACTTCGTAGAATGCTGCCTGGGCGGCGACGCGCCTGTACCGGATATGACGATCACGCCAAAACTGCGGCTGGAGCCCGGCGACGTGCTGCTGGTGTGTTCCGACGGTTTGTGGTCGGGACTCGGCGACAACGACATGGCGACGATTGGCCTGCCCGGCGAAAACAAGCTTGCAGACAACCTCAAGTCGCTGAGCCTGAAAGCATTGAATGCCAACTCGCCATACAGCGACAATACCACCGGGGCGGCGCTCCGGTGGCTCGGTCCCTGAGCCGCGCCGCCCGGGAGGAGACACCGATGCGACCCAGCGGCCGCGGCGCGGACGAGATTCGTCTCGTCAGGTTCACGCCGGATTTTACGCGGCATGCCGAAGGCAGCGTGCTGGCGGAGTTCGGCGATACGCGCGTGCTTTGTACGGCCTCGGTCGAACCGCGGGTCCCGGCGTGGATGCGCAATCAGGGCAGCGGCTGGGTCACCGGCGAGTACGGCATGTTACCGCGCTCCACCCATACCCGTTCGGCGCGAGAGGCTGCGCGCGGGCGACAGAGCGGCCGCACGATGGAAATATCACGTCTCATCGGGCGCGCGTTGCGCGCCGTCACCGACCTCGATGCCCTGGGCGAGCATACGATCACACTTGATTGCGACGTGTTGCAGGCGGACGGCGGCACGCGCACCGCATCGATCAGCGGCGCCTATGTCGCTATGGCCATCGCGACCCGCCGGCTGTGCGCCGCCCGCAAGCTGAAGCGTGACCCGGTGCACGGCCAGGTGGCGGCGATTTCGGTCGGAATCTTTCGCGGCGTTCCAGTGCTGGACCTCGATTACATCGAGGACGTCGAAGCGGAAACGGACATGAACGTCGTAATGAACGAGGCGGGTGGCTACATCGAATTGCAGGGCACCGCCGAGGGCCACGCATTCAGTCCCGACGAACTCGCAGGCCTGCTCGGTCTGGCGCGTACCGGCGTCGGGCACATCGTAGAGCAGCAGAGACTCGCGCTCGCCGCTGCGGCCGAATGAAGGCGGGCTGCGCATGAATCTCCCGACGACCGTCGTACTCGCCAGCAACAATGCCGGCAAGCGACGTGAGATCGAGAGCCTGCTCGCGCACCTCGCCTTCACCATCGTGCCGCAGTCCGACTACGGCATCGAGGACATCGAGGAAACAGGCACCACGTTCGAAGCGAACGCGATCATCAAGGCACGGCATGCAATGAACGCCACAGGCCTGCCGGCAATCGCCGACGATTCGGGCCTCGCGGTCGACGCGCTCGGCGGCCGCCCCGGCGTGTATTCGGCACGCTACGCCGGCGCTCGCGCCAGCGACGACGACAACATCGACCTGCTGCTCACCGAACTTGGGGATCGTGACCAGCGCGGCGCCGCGTTTCATTGCGTTGCCTGTTTCGTGGCGCCGGACCTCGACGAACCGATCATCGCGCACGGTGCCTGGCGCGGCGAAATCCTTCGGGAACGGCGTGGTACGGCCGGCTTCGGCTACGACCCGGTGTTCCTCGATCCGGCCAGCGGCCTTGCCTCCGCCGAACTGACGCCGGACGAAAAGAACGCACGCAGTCATCGCGGTATAGCGCTGCGCGAGCTTGCCGGAAAACTCGCCGCTCGCTACGGCTGATATCCGTGTCGCCGCCGCTTTCGCTGTACGTACATTTGCCCTGGTGCGTGCGCAAATGCCCGTACTGCGACTTCAATTCGTACACGGCCGGCGCAGCGCCGCCGAAGTCCCGTTACCTCGATGCATTGAGAAAGGACCTGGAACTCGAGTCGGAGCGCGTGCAGGAGCGACAACTGATCAGCGTGTTCCTGGGTGGCGGAACCCCGAGTTTCTTCTCGCCGGCGGAGATCAGCCGGATCCTCGACACGGTGACCGCCCGTTTTCGTCTTGCCGCCGACGCGGAGATCACGATGGAAGCGAACCCCGGTACCGTCGAGTGCGGCGCACCCGCGGGTTACCGCGCCGCGGGGGTGAACCGGCTGTCGATCGGCGTGCAGTCCTTTTCGCCGTCGATGCTCACCGTACTCGGCCGCATCCATACGCCGGCCGACGTCTACCGCGCCGTCGACGAGGCTCGGCGCGCCGGCTTCGACCGACTGAATCTGGATCTCATGTACGCGTTGCCGGGCCAGGATGTCGCCGGAGCGCTCGCAGATCTCCGGGAAGCGCTGGCCCTGGAACCGGAGCATCTGTCCTGGTACCAGCTCACGCTCGAGCCCAACACCGTGTTCCACGCGCGGCCGCCGAGCGGGCTGCCGGACGACGAACTGGCAGCGGACATCCAGGAGGCGGGCCGTGCGCTGCTCGGCAGCCGCGGGTACGAGAACTACGAGGTGTCCGCGTACGCCCGTGAGGGCGCCCGCTCGCGTCACAACTTCAATTACTGGACGTTCGGAGACTACGTTGCCGCCGGCGCCGGTGCGCACGGCAAGCTGACGACCGGCGCCGGCGTCCATCGCTATGCCAAACCCGCGAATCCCTTCTCCTATATGGAGGACACCGAGCGCCGCGACCTGGCGACGCCCCTGGGACCGGCCTTGCCAGCCGAGGAGCGCCTGTTCGAGTTCATGCTCAACGGGCTGAGGTTGCCGGCGGGTTTCGACGAGGCCATGTTCGAGGAGCGCACCGGGCTTGGCGCCGGGGCTCTCTCGGACCGGGCCGCAGGAGCCGTCCGCCGGGGTCTGCTCGAGCGCTCGAATGGCGGCCGGTGGCGGCCCACAGGCCTCGGCGCGAGGTTTCTCAATGACCTACAGGCGGAGTTTTTGCCCTAGCATTTATGCACAAGGCAGGGTGCAGCCTGATTTTTAGTGCAAAAGACCAATGTATTCATTCAGAGGCTGGAGAATCGCTTGTAATTACATGATTTTCAAGCATTTCACAAAATGGCCACAAAATAGTCATATCGTTTGGCTGCTTTGTAAATCCGAGCCTTAGGGCATTGGTTCAAATTCGGTCCACAACTTTATCCACAGCTTCTGTGGATAATTGAAAGCGCTTTTGTGGGGCTTGCCGCCCCCCCTGCTTCCCGATATATTACGCGGCCTTTTGGCGCGGCGAGCGCCGCGGAGAGCCCCGCAATGAAAGCCGAAATCCATCCCGAATATCGCGAGATCAAGGTCACGTGCAGTTGCGGCAACGAGTTCACGACCCGTTCCACGCTCGGCGACGATCTGCTGATCGAAGTGTGCTCTTCCTGTCATCCGTTCTACACCGGCAAGCAAAAGATCGTCGACTCCGGCGGTCGCGTGGACAAGTTCCGCAAGAAGTACAACCGGTAGTCCTGGCGTCCGGGCTGCGACCCGGTTCTGATATGCTCCGATGGCTGTCTGCCGGTCGACGCACCACGACCGGCATTCTTCTGCGAGGCCTCGCCGAAGATCCGCACAAGACAACAAAAGAGGATGACTATGAGCCAGGACGTTTTTCGCCTGACGAGTCCTGACGGGACCGAACTCGACCTGCCGATTCTCAAGGGCACCTGCGGGCCCGATGTCATCGACATAGGCGCACTCTACCGGGAACAGGGCGTTTTCACTTATGACCTCGGCCTGATGTCGACCGGGAGTTGCGCATCCGAAATCACCTTCATCGATGGCGAGAAGGGTGTACTGATGTACCGGGGCTACCCGGTCGAACAGCTCGCCGAGCATTCCAATTTCATCGAGGTAGCCTACCTGCTGCTGCACGGCGAACTGCCGACGGCCGACGAACTCGAGCACTTCGATCGCACCATCCGCACGCACACCATGCTCAACGAGGGCATGTTGCGGTTCTTCAACGGTTTCCGTTACGACGCCCACCCGATGGCAATGCTGTCGGCCGTGGTCGGTTCTATGTCAGCGTACTACCATGACACGACGGACGTGTCGGACCCGGAGCACCGCGACATATTCGCGCACCGGATCCTCGCGAAGTTGCCGACGATTGCGGCCGCCGCCTACAAGCTCAATGTCGGCCAGCCGTTCATGTACCCGCGCAACGATCTCAACTACTGCGAGAACCTGCTGCACATGTTCTTCGCGGTGCCGGCCGAGCCCTACGAGATCGATCCCGTCGCCGCCGAGGCTCTGGACCTCCTGTTCATACTGCATGCCGACCACGAGCAGAATTGCTCGACGTCGACGGTGCGCATGGCGGGGAGTTCCGGCGCCAATCCTTACTCGGCAATCGCCGCCGGCATCTCGGCGCTCTGGGGCCCGGCGCACGGTGGAGCCAATGAAGCGGTGCTCGACATGCTGGAGGAGATCGGCGATGCCAGCCAGATCGGCAAGTACCTGGCCAAGGCGAAGGACAAGAACGACGCGTTCCGGCTTATGGGCTTCGGCCATCGCGTGTACAAGAACTACGATCCGCGCGCCGCGATCATCCGGGAGATGTGTTACAAGGTCCTGAAGAAGCTCGGCCGCCAGGACACGCCGCTGTTCGACCTCGCTCTGGAACTCGAACGGGTCGCACTGAAGGACGAGTACTTCATCGAAAAAAACCTGTATCCGAACGTCGACTTCTATTCCGGCATCATCTACCGGGCGCTCGGCATCCCGACTTCCATGTTCACGGTGATGTTCGCGATCGGCCGCTCGGTAGGCTGGACAGCGCACTGGCGGGAGATGATCTCGGATCCGAAGGGCAAGATCAGCCGCCCGCGCCAGCTTTACACCGGCTCCCCGCAGCGCGACTACGTGCCCATCGCCAAACGAGCCTGAGGAGAAGCAGGCGCCGGGCTCAGGCGTTGCGGACTTCCGGCCGATACCCGGGCAACCGCTGCTACGCCAGCAGGTCGGTCACGGTCCTCAAATCCGCGCGCTGCATCGGTTTGCCATCGACCGGGCTGAGCGGCGCCTGCCGGATCCCGTCATACGGAAACACCGTCGCCTGCACCGTCGCGCCGCCACAGGCAAATTCATAGCCGGCAAACACGTCGAAGCGATCCTTGCGGCTCTTCATCCGTCGCTCGTAGGTCCGGAAGGCAATGCCGGTGGTCTCGAGGTGCGTGCCGATCTCTTCGGTGCTGTCGCTGAATACATGCAGGCTGATCGCCGAGTTTTCGTCCGCCGTGCCGTTCAGCACCGGCCCGACGAGGCGCGGCGAAAACGCCGACAGGATCTCCATCGCCGTGACGGCGGCGGTGCGCAGGCGCCGCAGCAGGGCGGGGTGCTCGCTCCCGCCGAAAATGAGGTGGTAATCCTCGATCGCCTGCTCGATCTCCCCGTTGCCCGGCAGGGAGCCGCGGTCCGTCAGCCCGAGACGCTCGGCGGCCTTGAGTTTCGCGGCGTGATAGTCGCGCAGGCCCTGGGTCACGATGATGCGGGCCGTTTCCTGGGCGACGAGCCGCCGCTTGCGGTCGTGGCCGTTGCTGCGGTTGGGTTTGGGCTTGTTGCGAGGCATGCTTAGAACAGGCTCTCGGGCTCGTCCTCCGCGTCGTCTTCTTCTTCCGTCTGTCCCGGCGTGTCGTAGCGCGTCGGGTCGTTGAAGATGTCGGGCAGATCCTGCACTGCCTCGCATTCCGGCAGCTGATTCTCGCGGAAGTACTCGAACATTGAGTTCGGGTCGCTGGCGTCCGCCGGGCAGCCTGTCTCCCGGTTGATCTTGCGGCTGACGATGCCGTCGGGCATGTCCATTCGATGGTTGGGTACGCCCTGGTAGCCGATACGCGCGAACTCCACCCAGATCGGCAGGGCGGTGCGCGAGCCTTCCTCTCCGGGGCCGAGGCCCTGGTCGTCGTCGTAGCCGACCCAGACGACCGCGGCGAGGTCGGCGTTGAAGCCGCCGAACCAGGCGTCGCGCCGGTCGTTGGACGTGCCCGTCTTGCCCGACAGATCCGTGCGTCCGAGCGCCATGGCCCGGCGACCGGTGCCGCGCGCGACCACGTCCCGCATCATGTCCTGGATCAGGAAAGCGTTCTGTTCGCTGATCGCCCGCGGCGACTTGCGCACCTCCTCGAAGAGCGCCGCGTCCGTTGCTGCGTCCGGCCGGTAGTCCAGCGCCACGTCCGCCATTTCTTCGAGCGACAGCGGCTCGGGCGGCTCTTCGCCGAAAATCGGCTCCGCCTCGGCTTCGGCATCGCATGCACGACACACCACCTGCGGCTCGGCCCGATACAGTTCGGTGCCGTCCGGGCCGTAGATTGCGTCGATCGCATAGGGTTTCACGACGTAACCGCCGTTCGCGAGCACCGAGAAGCCCTGCACCATGTCGAGCGGTGTGACATTGCCGCCGCCGAGCGCCAGCGAACCGTTGCGCGGCAATGCTGCGTCGCCGAAACCGAACTTGGCGATGTGCTTCACCGCACTGCCGATACCCGTGTTGTACAGCAGCAGCCGTACCGACACGAGGTTCATGGAGCGCGTGAGCGCCTCGCGCAGGCGGGTCGGGCCGTAGAAGCGGCCGGTGTAGTTGATAGGACGCCAGTCCGCTTCGAGTTCCGAAGATCGGATGACGACCGGCGAATCGTCGATGACCGTCGCGGGCGTATTGCCTTCCTCGAGCGCCGCCGAATAGATGAAGGGTTTGAAGGACGATCCGGGCTGCCGGAAGGCTTGAGTGACGCGATTGAATTTGCTGGTCGCGAAGTCGAAACCGCCGGCCAGGCTCGTGATCGCGCCGTCGTCGGGATCCATCGAGACGATCGCGGCCTGTGCCTCGGGTACCTGCGCCAGCGCCCAGCTCTTGTTCGCGGTCGGCATGACGTACACGATGTCGCCGGGCGCGAGTACATCGCCTACCGCCTTCGGCTCCGGCCCGGTCGTCTCGCGGTCGACGAAGGGTTTCGCCCAGCGGATTCCGGTCCACGGGATGGTGAGGCGCGCACCGCCGCCGGCGACCACGTCGGCGCTGTTGTCATCGCTGACCGCGACGATCAGTGCGACGGACAGTCCGCCGGGCGCATATTGTTCGAGGTCGTCCCGCAGGCCGCCCGGCCATTCTTCGTAAGGTGTGGCAAGCAGCGCGTCGTCGAGGTCGACGCGTTTGATCGGTCCCCGGTAGCCGTGCCGCCGCGAGAATTCCAGGAGACCGTTCTTCAGCGCCCAGGTCGCGGCGTACTGCAGCCGTGAATCGAGCGTCGTCACGACCTGGTAGCCATCCGTGTAGGTGTTCTCACCGTAACGCTTCAGCATCTCGCGCCGCACCATCTCGGCGACGAAGTCGGCGTGCAGTTGTACCGCTGCGCCATGCAGCCGCGATTCCATCGGTACGGCCATCGCTTCCTCGAATTCCGCCTCGCTGATGAAGTCCAGATTGCGCATGCGGTCGAGCACGTAGCCGCGGCGCATGGTCGCGCTGTCCGCGCTGCGCACCGGGTTGTAACGGGATGGTGCAGGGAGCACGCCTGCAAGCGTCGCGGCTTCTGCGATGCTCAGGTCCTCGAGTTCCTTGTCGAAGAATACCTGCGCGGCTGCCGATACTCCGTACGCCCGCTGTCCGAAGAACATCTTATTCAGGAACAGTTCCATGATCTGTTCCTTGCTGAATTCGTTCTCGATCTGCACGGCCAGCGCCGCTTCCTTGAACTTGCGCTCCATGGTCTGGTCGAGATTCAGGAAATAGCTGCGGGCGAGCTGCTGGGTCAGGGTGCTGCCGCCGCTTTCCACCTGGCCGGTCGTGAGTAGCTGGATGGCCGCGCGCAGTACCCCGCGGTAGTCGATGCCCGGGTGCTCGAAGAAGCGCCGGTCCTCGGCGGCGATGAAGGCCTCGACGACGTGCGCCGGCACCTCGTCGTAGTCTACCAGCAGCCGCCGGTGCTGGCCGATCTCCTCGATCAGGTAGCCGTCACGGCTGAAGATTCGCAACGGAATTTGCAGGGGAATATCGCGTATAGTTTCCGCTTGCGGGAGCGACGGCGACACATAGTAATAAGCGCCGATGACGCCGGCCACGGCGCCGATCCCGAGGACCGTCCCGAGCCCCAGGACCAGCAGCAGGATCCTGGGCAGCCGCGTAGCGGACTTGTGACCTGCGTTCTTGTTGGGGGCGTTTCTCTGGCGCATAGTCGCTGGCGTTTCGAGGCTAACGCCCTGATTTTTCGGGGCGCTGACTGAGGACTTTGAACTTAGTCTGTGTCGGATGCGTGTTCGGAATGTGGCAGTCCGGTGCGGACTGCCCGGTCGGATGATAGCCACCGCGCGGCGTGAGCCGCAACGTTCGAATCGCCTCCGGCAGCTCCTCCGGGGAACGCGGGAGCAGAATGGCGGCGAATTGACGGTTCGCACAAAGAGTCGCCGACTAGTTCACAGAATACGGTGTCGCCGATGAGTAACATGCGTTCCCCTGGCCGTAATCATAGTCAGGATTTATTTATCATTTGCCTGATATATGGTTAAATCGCGTTGCTGAGGCCCGGGCTACGTTTTGGCTCGCAAGTTGCCGACTTGAAAGGGAAAAGCAGTGTTATTCGGAAAAAAATCACAACCGTTATTGGGCCTCGATATCACGACCTCGTCGGTCAAGCTGATCGAGCTGTCGCAGAGCGGCAAGCGCTATCGAGTGGAGTCCTATTCGGCAGAGCCGACACCGCCGAGTTCGGTCAGTGAAAAAGCCATCGTCGACGCCAAGGCGGTCGGCGAAGCCATCCGCCGCGCCGTCAAGCGTGCCGGCGCGAAGGCTACCGACGTGGCCGTCGCGATCAGCGGCGATGCGGCGATTACCAAGATCATCCAGATGCCCTCGAGTCTCTCGGAACGCGAACTCGAAGGCCAGGTCGAGATCCAGGCCGACCAGTACATCCCGTTCCCGATGGAAGAAGTCAGCTTCGATTACGAAGTCATCGGCCCGAACGAGAAGGACCCCGAGCTCATGGACGTCCTGCTGGTCGCGACCCGTACCGACAACGTCGAACAGCGCCAGGCCGCGGTGACCGCCGCCGGCCTGAACACCGCCGTCGTCGACGTCGAGGCCTTCGCGCTGGAGAACGCCTGCCAGCTCATGAGCCACCAGCTCCCAGACGGCGGCATCGGCCACTCGGTCGCGGTCGTCGACATCGGCGCGTCGTCGACCACGTTCAGCGTGCTCGCCGACCTGAAGGTCGTCTATACGCGCGATTTCAACTTCGGCGGCCAGCAGCTGACCGAGGAAATCATGCGGACCTACGGCCTGTCGATGGAAGACGCCGGTCGCGCGAAAAAGCAGGGCGGCCTGCCTTCGAATTACCAGCCTGAGGTGCTGGAGCCCTTCATCGACGACATGACGCAGCAGGTGAGCCGTTCACTGCAGTTCTTTCTGGCCTCGGGCGGCGGCCGCGAGCAGCCGGACATGATCCTGGTCTGCGGCGGCTGCGCGAACATCCCGGGCATCGCGGATGTCATCTCGAGCCGCGTCGGTATCCCGACGGAAGTCGGTGACCCGCTCGGCCAGATGAAGATTTCGTCCAAGGCCAAGTCGCAGGGCGTGCACAAGGACGCGACCGCGCTCCTGACGGCGTGCGGCCTGGCGTTGAGGAGCTTCGACTGACATGCCACGTATAAATCTACTTCCCTGGCGCGAAGAAGAGCGCAAGCGGCGCCAACGCGAATTCGGCGTCGCGGTCGTCGGGTCCGTTGTTTCCGGCGCCGTCGTCGTGGCACTGGCGATATTCGCTTTCGGCCAGATGATCGATGCTCAGAACGCACGCAACGAACGCCTGAAAACGGAAATCGCCGCTCTCGAGAAGAGCATTACCGAGATCGACGGTCTCGAGCGGCAAAAGGAACGGCTGCTTGCGCGCATGGAGATCATCGACCAGCTGCAGAAGAGTCGCCCGGAGATCGTGCACTTGTTCGACGAAGTTGCGCGGCAGCTTCCGGAAGGCGTGTACCTGACCGGCATGAAGCAGACCGGCACGCGTGTCGAAGTTCAGGGCGTTGCGCAGTCGAGCACGCGCGTGTCAGCACTGATGCGCCAGGTCGACTCGTCCGAGTGGCTCTCCGACCCGGAAGTGCAGAAGGTCGAGACCACGACTTCGGGCAATTCGCGTCAGGCCGAATTCACCGTGTACCTGAAGCAGGTGAGCACGGACGCTGACGAGGAGGAGGCGGAATGAACGTCGTTGACCAAATCAGGACCCTGGACGTCAACGACGTCGGGCGCTGGCCGTTGCCGTTCCGTCTCGCGGTAATAGGGCTGGTATTCCTGCTGGTCGTGGGCCTCGGCATCTATTGGTTCATCGTCAAGGACAAGCAGCCGATTCTCGAGCGCGCCAAACAGGAAGAAGTCGCTTATCGCGAAACCTTCGAGAACAAGCAGCGCAAGGCCGCGAACTACGATGCCTACAAGGCTCAGCTCGCGCAGATCGAGCAGTCGTTCGGCACCATGCTGCGCCAGCTGCCGGGTGAGACCGAGATCCCGAGCCTGATCGTCGACATTTCGCAGACTGGCCTCGGCGCAGGCCTGCAGGAGCGGCTGTTCGAGCCGCAGTCGGAGATACCGAAGGATTTCTATGCCGAGAAACCGATCAAGATCCGGCTGACCGGCGGATACCACGAAATTGCGCGCTTCGTCAGCGGAATCGCGGCGCTGCCTCGTATCGTGACATTGCACAACATCGTGATCTCGCGCGAGAACCCCGAGAGCTTCGATCAGCTGAGCATGGAAGTGACCGCGCAGACGTACCGTTATCTCGAGGAGGCGCAATAATGAAAGCTTCTCTGATGGCGAGGCACGGTGCACTTCTCGCCATGGCAGTTCTCGGCCTGGCGGCGTGCGGCGGCGACATGGACGAGCTGGACGAGTACATCAATACCGTCAAGGCGCGTCCGGGCGGCCGTATCGAGCCGCTGCCCGAGATCACGCCGTACGAAGTCTTCACCTACATGGCCGACAACGAAGGTGTCCGCTCGCCGTTCCTGCCGGATACGCCGCAGTCGGCGGGGCCTTCGGGCGGCACGCGCCCGGACCCGGACCGGCCGCGGGAATACCTCGAGCAGTACTCGCTGGATACGCTCAACATGGTCGGCACCATGAACGTCGGGGACACGGACTACGGCCTCGTGCAAACCACCGACGGCCTGATTCATCGCGTACTGCCCGGCAATTACATGGGCCAGAACGACGGACGTATCGTCGGCATCGATGAATCGAAGATCGAACTGGTAGAGATTATTTCGGACGGGATCGGCGGCTATATCGAGAGAGACGCCGCAATAAGTCTTACGGACTGATGCCTGAATGGAACTGGGAGTAATGGGAATGACGCTCAAAAGCAATCGGACGGCCTCGCATCGCATCGCGATAATTCGAGTGTCCGCAATGGCACAGGCCGCGATTCTGTTTCTGGCCGGGATGGCCGCCAGCGCGCAGGAGGGCAATCGACTCCAGGATATTCAGGTGCAGACCCTGCCCGGACAGCGGGTGGAACTGAAACTGATCATGAGCGAAGCAGCTCCGGAGCCGATGGCGTTCACCATCGACAATCCGGCGCGTATCGCGCTCGACCTGCCGGACACGGCGCTCGGAATGACGTCGCGGCGCCGCGATGTGAACCTGGGCCCGCTGGAGACGGTGCTGACCGCGGAAGCCAACGGCCGTACCCGCGTGGTGCTGAACCTCGACACCATGGTCGGCTACCAGACCCGGCGCGAAGGCAACGCGATTTTCGTGACTCTCGGTGATGGACAAAGCTACAGCGACGGAACCACCCAGTTCGCCGCCGCTCCGACGTCCTCGCCGTCGCCGCAGTCCGCCACGACCGGCGCAGCCGGCCGTGCGATCACCAACGTCGACTTTCGCCGCACCCGTGATGGTGGCGGCCGTGTCGTCGTCAACCTGACCGACCCCGGCACGCCGGTCGACATCCGCCAGGAAGGCGGCCGCGTCGTGGCGATCTTCAAGGACACGGCCCTGCCGGCAGAAATGATGCGCCGTCTGGACGTCATGGACTTCGCGACACCGGTCACGACCGTCGACACGCTGCGTACCAATCTCGACACGCGCATCGTGATTACCGCCGAAGGCAAGTACGAGCAGATGGCTTACCAGTCCGACAACGAGTTCACGATCGAAGTGAACCCGGTTGCGGAGCAAGCCGGCACCGAATCGACCCTGTTCTCGGACAGCAAGGAATACGAAGGCCAGCGCCTGACCCTGAACTTCCAGGACATCGAGACGCGCGCCGTGCTGCAGCTGCTGGCCGAGACCTCGGGCAAGAACATCGTGGTGTCCGACACCGTGCAGGGCAACGTCACGCTGCGCCTGCGCAACGTACCCTGGGACCAGGCCCTCGACATCGTGATGACGACCAAGGGCCTCGACATGCGCCAGAACGGCAACGTGATCATCGTCGCGCCGGCGGAGGAAATCGCCGCCCGTGAAACGGCCGATCTCGAAGCCAAGCAGGCCATCAGCGAACTCGAGCCGCTGTATTCCGAGTTCCTGCAGGTCAACTATGCAAAGGCTTCCGACCTGCAGTCGCTGATCTCCGGCGACGATGCAGAATGCCATGCTGTCGGAGCGCGGCAGCATCGCAGTCGACGAACGCACCAACACGCTGCTCGTGACCGACACGGCGCTGCGCCTGCAGGACATCCGCCGGATGGTCCAGACGCTCGACATCCCGATCAAGCAGGTGCTGATCGAGTCGCGCATCGTGGTCGTGAACGACGACTTCAGCCGCGATCTCGGTGTACGCCTCGGCGTGACCGGCAACAACATCGGCAGCGACACGATCACGGTCTGGAGCGGCACGGGCGAAGCCACGAACAACTACCTGAGCTCGATTCTGGAATCCGCGAACGACCCGACGGGCCAGACCCCGGTGCTGCTGCCGGCCCTGGCGAGCCGTTACAACGTGAACGTGCCGATCGCGGAGCCGGCCGGCCGCTTCTCGCTGGCCGTACTCGGCGAGGACTACCTGGTCGATCTCGAGCTGACGGCCCTGGAAGCGGAAGGACGCGGCGAGATCGTGTCGACCCCGCGCGTCATCACGGCCAACCAGAAGGAAGCGATCATCGAGCAGGGCGTGGAAATTCCCTACCAGCAGTCCGCTTCCTCGGGCGCCACGACGATCCAGTTCAAGAAGGCGGTGCTGAGCCTGACGGTCACGCCGCAGATCACGCCGGACAACAACATCATCATGGACCTGAAGGTGCACAAGGATAACGTCGGCGACATCATCTCGACCGGCGGCCTGGGCGGCACGGTGCCGAGTATCGACACACGCGCCGTCGAAACGCAGGTCCTGGTGGCCGACGGCCAGACAGTCGTCCTCGGCGGCATCTACGAGACGGAGCGTCGCGAGACGATCAACAAGGTGCCGTTCCTCGGCGACATCCCGTTCGTGGGCGTGGCATTCCGCAGCAAGCAGCGCGTCGACAACAAGGCGGAGCTGCTGATCTTCGTGACGCCGCGCATCCTCGACGAGGGCGGCAGCATCTACTGATCTCGACACGGGCGGCGCGAGACGGCATGATCTCGCACCGCCCGGATCGCAGCTCTATGCGCACAACCGGTTTTTGAAGGGACTTACGGCCCTCTGAAAGCCAACCTTCGGGTTGGCTTTCCTTTTGCGGGACCCGAAACTTCACGGCATGAAGAACCCGAAGAACGTATTCCTGATCGGACCCATGGGCGCTGGCAAGTCCGCGGTCGGCCGGCATCTTGCCCGATCGCTGCACCTGGCCTTCGTCGACAGCGACGATGAGATCGAATCGCGCACCGGTGTCGACATCCCATATATTTTCGAGAAGGAAGGCGAGGCGGGCTTCCGCGTGCGGGAGAAGAAGGTCATCGACGACCTGTCGCGGATGGACGGCATCGTCCTCGCGACCGGCGGTGGCGCGATCGTCGATGCGGACAGCCGGGCACGTCTCGGTGCGCGCGGCTTCGTGGTCTACCTCAAGACCGGCATCGAGCAGCAACTGACCCGCACCCGCCGCGGGCGCGAACGGCCGCTGCTCGACAACGAGGATCCGCGCGGCACGCTCGAATCACTGATGCGCGTGCGCGAACCCCTGTACACCGAGATCGCGGACCTGACCGTCGACACCGACGGCCGCAAAGTGCACGCGGTCGCAACGCAGATCCTCGACGCCATCCGCGCGTAACGCTGTTGGAGCGCGCCACGCGCGCGACCGCGAGCCGGCGCGACCCCGATCCCGTTGGAGCGCGCCACGCGCGCGACCTTTCGCGGGAGATCGGTCGCGCCTACGAGGCGCTCCAACAACACGACCGCACGGGCCGAATTCCGGTAATCTTCCCGCCATGACGACAACCGTGAACGTGGAACTCGGCGAGCGGAGCTATCCGATCGTGATCGGCAGCGGGCTGCTCGACGGCGGATACGACCTCGCCGCTCACGTGCGCGGCCGGGACTGCCTCGTCGTCAGCAACGTCACCGTCGCGCCGCTGTACCTCAGCTCGCTGAAACGATGCCTGAAGGGAAAGACAGTTGCCTCGATCGAACTCGAGGACGGCGAGGCGTACAAGAACCTTGCCGCCGTCGAATCGATCCTCGACCGGCTGGTCGCATCCGGCGCCAATCGCGACACGACGGTGATTGCGCTCGGCGGCGGAGTCGTGGGCGACACAGCGGGATTCGCCGCAGCCTGCTACATGCGCGGCGTCGACTTCATCCAGGTACCGACCACGCTGCTCGCGCAGGTCGACTCCTCGGTCGGCGGCAAGACCGGGGTCAACCACGTGCAAGGCAAGAACCTGATCGGTGCGTTCCACCAGCCGCGTATCGTTCTCATCGACACCGACACCCTGCAGACGCTGCCGGAGCGGGAACTCAAGGCCGGGCTTGCCGAAGTGATCAAGCACGGCGCGATCGCCGACGCCGGATTCTTCGCCTGGCTCGAAGGCCACATCGACGAGCTGCTCGACTGCGACCCCGCCGCACTCGAACACGCCGTCACGCGCTCCTGCGAGATCAAGGCCGAGGTTGTCGCCGAGGACGAACGCGAGGCCGGGCGCCGCGCCATCCTGAATTTCGGCCACACCTTCGGGCACGCGATCGAGCAGTGCCAGGGCTACGGCGAGTGGCTGCACGGCGAAGCGGTGGCTGTCGGCATGGTCCTGGCGGCCGGCCTGAGCGACATCGACGAGGGAACGCGGCGCCGCATCGGCCTCTTGATCGAACGCGCCGGCCTGCCGGTGTACCCGCCGCCGGTCGGCGCTGCGCGCATGCGCGCCGCGATGGGCATGGACAAGAAGGTAGAGGACAAGAAGCTCCGCTTCGTTCTGCTTGACCGGCTCGGCCACGCCTACACCACCAAGGACTACGACGATGCCCGCCTCGACGCCGTGCTCGAGGCCTGCAACGGATGAGTGCAGGCGGGCTCGCCGTGTACGCCGCGGACGAGATGCGCTCGAAGGGTCGACGGCACCCGGAAACGCCCTCGGCCTGGCGCGGCGAATACCAGCGCGATCGTGACCGCATCATTCACTCGACCGCGTTCCGGCGCCTCATGTACAAGACGCAGGTCTTCGTTAATCACGAAGGCGACCTGTACCGTACCCGTCTCACGCATTCACTCGAGGTCGCGCAGATCGGGCGGACGGTCGCCGTGGCGCTGAACCTCTGCGAGCCGCTAACCGAAGCGATCTGCCTCGCGCACGACCTCGGCCACACGCCTTTCGGCCACGCGGGACAGGACGCACTCAATGCCTGCATGCGCGACTACGGCGGCTTCGAACACAACCTGCAATCGCTGCGCGTCGTCGACGAACTCGAGCTGCGCTACGCGGAATTTCCCGGGCTGAATCTCATGTTCGAGACGCGCGAGGGCATCCTCAAGCATTGCTCCGCGCGCAATGCCCGTGCGCTGGGCGAACTGGGGGAGCGATTCCTCGCAAGAAAGCAGCCGGGGCTCGAAGCGCAGATAGCCGACCTCGCGGATGCGATTGCCTACAACCACCACGACGTCGACGACGGGCTGCGGGCGGGTCTCATCTCGCTTCGGCAGCTTCGCCGCCAGCCCCTGTTCGGCGAGCAGTACGACAAGGTGCGAGCCCTGTATCCGAAGCTCGCGCTCGACGACCGGACTTTAGTCTTCGAGGTCATCCGCCGGATGATCGGCGCCGTCGTGACGGATCTCATCGAGAGCAGCGCGCGCAATATCGAGGCGGCCGCGCCGGAATCGATCGACGACGTGCGCGATGCCGGCCGGCCGCTAATCGCAATGTCCGAATCGATGCACGCCGGGCACCTGGCGCTCAAGAAGTTTCTCGACCGGCACCTGTACCGGCACGAGAAGAAGCTCGAGATGACGGCGCGGGTGCAATCCGTCGTGCGCGATCTGTTCGCCGCCTACATGAACGACAACTCATTGATGCCAAACGAATATTCAGTTTCGGCGCAGAGCCGCGAGGAGGCTGCCCGTGCGCGCATCGTAGCCGACTACATCGCCGGGATGACCGACCGCTATGCGCTCGCTGCGCACGAACGCGTCTCCGGCCGCCGGAAGCGGGCCGGGAAAAAGCACAGATCCTGAATCGGCGGTCACGGCCAATCGTCCCGGCTTTCGGGCTAGAATTCACCGCCCCGGGCGGAGCCGAACGCAGAGCAGAGCAGTGACACCGAAGAACATCCCCGCGCGCGAGCGCCTCATCTTCGCCATGGACGTGCCGGATTGCGCGAGCGCGCGCGCACTCGCCACCGAGCTCGGCGAGGCGGTGGCGTTCTACAAGATAGGCCTCGAGCTCATGATGAGCGGCGGGTACTTCGACCTGCTGGACTGGCTGCTCGCCCGCGGCAAGAAGGTCTTCTGCGATCTCAAGTTCTTCGACATACCGGCGACGGTGGGCTCGGCGGTGCGGCAACTGCAGGATCGCGGCGCAACTTTCGTCACCGTGCACGGTAACCGCTCGATCATGGAGGCTGCCGCGGCGAACAAGGGCGACTCGCTGAAAGTTCTGGGCGTCACGGTGCTGACCAGTCTCGACCGCGGCGACCTGGACGACCTGGGTTTTGACTGCGATGTCGATGCGCTGGTGGTCTCGCGCGCGAAACAGTGCCTCGAAGCCGGCTGTGACGGCGTGATCTCCTCCGGGCTCGAGGTACCAAAGCTGCGCGAATTTGTCGACGACAAGCTGCTCGTCGTCTCGCCCGGCATCCGCCCCGTCGACAACAAGCCCATGGGCGACCAGAAGCGCGTCGTCACCGTGGAGACGGCCTTCGCGAATGGCTGCGACTACATCGTCGTCGGCCGTCCGATCCGCGACGCCGCAAGCCCGCGCGCCGCTGCCGAAGCGATGCAGTCGTCGATCGCGGCGCAGTTCGACGCCTGATGTCGAAACTGGAAAACGACCTGCTGTTGCGCGCGCTGCGCCGCGAACCGGTGCCGCGCACGCCCGTGTGGATCATGCGTCAGGCCGGCCGCTATCTGCCGGAGTACCGCGCGACCCGCGAACAGGCAGGCGACTTCATGAGTCTGTGCCGCAACCCGGAACTCGCCTGCGAAGTGACGATGCAGCCCCTCAGGCGTTACGCGCTGGATGCGGCGATACTGTTCTCCGACATACTCACCGTGCCCGATGCGATGGGCCTCGGGCTGTATTTCGAGGAAGGCGAGGGGCCGAAATTCCGGAGCCCGGTGCGCTCGCAGCGCGACATCCGCAAGCTGCCGGCGCCGGACGTCGCCGATTCGCTGTCCTATGTCTTCGAGGCCGTGCAGAGGATCCGGCGCGAACTCGACGGACGCGTGCCGCTGATCGGATTCGCGGGCAGTCCCTGGACGGTTGCCACTTACATGGTCGAGGGCGGTTCCGACCGGGACTTCCGCCGCATCCGTGCGCTGGCAGCCGAGGACCCGCGTTCGCTCGAACAACTGCTGACACAGGTCGCGAAGACGACGACGGATTACCTCAACGCCCAGGTCGAGGCCGGCGCGCAGGTGCTGCAGATTTTCGACACCTGGGGCGGCGTGCTGGAACGCGAAGAGTTCCGGCGTTTTTCGCTGGCGAGCATGGAACGCATCGTGGACGGCCTCACGCGCGAGCATGAGGGCCGCCGGGTGCCTGTCATCCTGTTCACCAAAGGGGCGGGGGAGCGGCTCGCCGACATGACCCGGTCCGGCTGCGACGCACTCGGCGTCGACTGGACCACCGATCTGTCGACCGCTCGCGGCTACGTGGGCGACAAGCTTGCATTGCAGGGCAACCTCGACCCGGCCATCCTGCGCGAAAGCCTGGCGGCCATCCGGCAGGGCGTCGCCGATACGCTGGCGAGCTACGGAAAAGGGCCGGGTCACGTGTTCAACCTGGGCCACGGCATTACGCCGGACATCGACCCGGCGCATCTCGGCGCGTGCATCGACGCGGTGCACGAATTGAGCCCGCCGTACCACTCCTAGGGAATTAGGGTGACAGTTACCTTAATTCCGCGAAAATGCTGCAACTGTCACTGAAATTGGCCGCTGGTAATTAAGGTAAAGTCACCCTAATTCGTCGCGCAGGGCGCGGCGCAGGATCTTGCCGACATTGGTCTTCGGCAATTCCTTGCGGAATTCGACTTCCTTCGGCCGCTTGTAGCCGGTCAGGTTCTTCCGGCAGTACTCCAGCACGTCCTGCTCGGTGACGGAATCCTTCGCGCGCACCGCGAAGACCTTGACCGCCTCGCCGGAATGCTCGTCCGGGATGCCGATCGCAGCCGCCTCCAGGATCCCGTCCATCTCGACGACCACGTTTTCGACCTCGTTCGGATACACGTTGAAGCCCGACACGATGATCAGGTCCTTCTTGCGATCCTCGATGAAAATGAATCCTTTCTCGTCCATGCGGCCGATGTCGCCGGTCTTAAGCCAGCCGCCGGGGAGCATCACCTCGTCCGTCTCGGCCGGACGCTGCCAGTAGCCCTCCATCACCTGTGGGCCCTTCACGCAGATCTCACCGACCGTGCCGACCGGCAGCGGGTTGCCGTCGTCGTCGGCGATCATGATGTCCGTCGACGGCACCGGCAGCCCGATACTGCCGGTGAAGGTTCCGCCCGGTGGCGACGCCGTGGCTACCGGCGAGGTTTCCGTGAGCCCGTAGCCCTGGTCGATGGGCACGCCGGTCACCTCGACCCAGCGTTTCGCAACCGCCGGCTGTACCGCCATTCCGCCGCCGACGGCGGCGCGCAAATGACTGAAATCGAGCTCCGCGAATCCCGGCGTGTTCAGGAGCGCCGCGAACAGCGTATTGACGCCGGTGATGTAAGTGAACTCGTGGTTGCGGAGTTCCTTTACGAAAGCGGGCAAATCGCGAGGGTTCGTGATCAGCACGTTCTGCCCGCCGCGCGACATGACGCACAGGCAGTTCGAGACCAGCGAGAAGATGTGGTAGAGCGGCAATGCAGTGATGGCGACGATCGCTTCGTCCCGTGGTGTCACGACATCCATCAGCGCGTTGCTCTGCGCCACGTTGTACAGCATGTTGCGGTGGCTCAGCATGGCGCCCTTGGATACGCCGGTCGTACCGCCCGTGTATTGCAGGAACGCGATGTCGGCGCACCCCAGTTCGACGTCCCTTAGCGCATGTCCGCTACCGAGCTCGAGCGCGCGTCGCAACCGGACCGCTTCCGGCAGCCCGTACTTCGGCACCGACTTTTTGATGTAGCGGATCGCGAAGTCCAGGATCCAGCCTTTCGGCTTCGCCAGGAGAGCGCCGACCGAGGTGGTGATCACGTGCCGTACCTCGGTCGCGTCGATGATCGTCTCGAGCACATGCGCGAAATTCTCGAGGATGACGATCGCCTTCGCGCCGGAATCCGCGAGCTGGTGTTGCAGTTCCCGGGCCGTGTACAGCGGGTTCACGTTCACGACGACGAGCCCCGCGCGGAAAATGCCGCACAGTGCAACCGGGTACTGCAGGACGTTCGGCAGCATGACAGCGACGCGCTCGCCGCGGGTCAGGCCGAGCGCCCCCTGCAGGTAGCCGGCGAAGCGCATGGACAGCAGGTCGAGCTGTCGATAGTCGAGCGTCGTGCCAAAATTGGCGTACGCGGGCCGGTCCGCGTATTCGACGAACACGTGTTCGAACAGGTCGCGCAGGGACCGGAATTCCGGTTCGGGAATGAATGCCGGTACCCCTTCCGGGTAGGACTCGAGCCAGATCCTCTCCAAGTGTGTCCCCCTTTAGTCGTCGCGATCAGTCGGCGCCCCCCGGCGCCGGCAAGGAATCCTCGATAATGGGCCACGCATTGTCCAGCAGTCGCGGCTGCGCGCGCGCGTTCGGATGAATGCCGTCGGCCTGCAGGAACTCGGGATCGAGGGCCACGCCCTCCATGAAGAACTCGATCCAGGGGATGCCTTCGCTCGCAGCCGCGTCGCGGAACGCCTGTTCGAAGTCGGCGGTGTAGCGCGCCGGATAGTTCGGCGGAATGCGGATGCCCAGCAGTACGACCCGGGAACCGGCGGCCTTGCCGGCGGCAATGATTTTTCCGAGATTCTCGCGCAGGCGCTCCGGCGGAAATCCGCGCAGGCCGTCGTTGCCGCCGAGTTCGACGATGAGCAATTCGGGATCGAAGCGCTCGAGCGCGTCATCGATGCGGGTCACGCCGCCCTCGCTGGTCTCGCCGGAGATGCTGGCGTTCACCACACGATGTTCGTAACCTAGGCGCGCGAGCCGCTCCTGCAACAATGCGGCCCAGGATTGGTCAGACTCCATTCCGTAAGCGGCGCTGAGGCTGTCGCCGAAGATCAGGATCGTCGGCGCGTCCTCGCCTTGCGCGACCGCGGATATCAACAAGTAAAGAATTGTCAGGATCTTCTGCATGTCGAATACGGAACGCGATATCGTCCTCTTCGCCGAGGGCCTGACGAAGCAGGTTAGCAGCCCCGAGGGTACGCTGACCATTCTTGCGGACGTCGGGTTCACCGTGAACCGCGGCGAATCCGTCGCGGTCGTCGGAACGTCGGGCGCCGGCAAATCCACGTTGCTCGCGTTGCTCGCCGGACTGGACCTGCCGACCGCCGGCACCGTGAGGCTGAACGGTCACGACCTGAACTCGCTGGACGAGGACGGCCGTGCCCGCGTCCGCGCGCAGAGCGTCGGCTTCGTGTTCCAGTCCTTCCACCTCGTGCCGTCGCTCACGGCAGTCGAGAACGTGATGCTGCCGCTCGAGCTAGCCGGCCACGAGGACTCCGCACAGTCGGCGATGGCGATCATTCGCGAAGTCGGACTGGGCGAGCGGAGCAGCCATTATCCCGCGCAGCTGTCGGGCGGCGAGAAACAGCGAGTCGCGATCGCAAGAGCATTCGCGACCGAACCCGCCGTGCTGTTCGCCGACGAGCCGACCGGCAATCTCGACGCGCGCACCGGCGACAAGGTCATGCAGCTCATGTTCGACCTGAATCGCGAATCGGCCACGACACTCGTGCTTGTGACGCACGATGTTGCACTCGCGGGACGCTGCGACCGCGTCCTGACGCTCGACGCCGGCAGGCTCGTGAGCGACACGCGGGCGGCAGCCGCTTGAAGGCGCTCAGGTTCGCGCTCAGGAGTTTTCGGCGCGAGCTGGGCGCCGGCGAAATGCTGGTGCTGCTGGCCGCGGTCGCACTCGCCGTCGCTGCCCTGACGGCGGTCGGATTCCTCACCGATCGCATCGCCAAAGCGGTCGCCCGACAGGCGAACGAAGTCCTGGCGGCCGACCTGAGGCTCGGCTCCCAGGAACGAATACCCGACGAGTGGCGCAGGCTCGCGGCCGGGCACGGGCTTGCGACCGCCGACACGGTCTCGTTCCCGACCGTCGTCTATCGCGGCGACGACAATGCGCTGTCGACGGTCACGGCCGTCACCGATGCCTACCCCCTGCGCGGCCGCGTGAAGATCGCCGACGCGCTGTTCGGCAGCGAACGGACGACCGACGCGATTCCCGAGGCGGGCAGCGTGTGGGCCGACGGCTCGCTTCTCGCGCGGGTCGGCGCCGCGGTGGGCGATCGCCTGGAGATCGGCAGCGCGCAATTGCGCGTCGCTGCCGTCGTGACCTACCGGCCGGACCAGTCCATCGGCTTCGCCTCGCTCGCGCCGACCCTGCTCATGAATGTCGCGGATCTCGATGCAACGGGACTGATCGGCGTCGGCAGCCGCGTTCGTTATGCACTCCTCGTCGCCGGTGACGAGGACGATGTCGCAGACTTCCGCGCCGCAGTGGAGCCCAGCTTGCCGGACTCCCTGCGCCTCGGCTCGGCGGAGGAGAGCAGCGAGCGAGCGCTCGCCGCAGCCGATCGCGCCCAGCGCTTCCTGTCGCTGACCGCGGTCATCAGCCTGCTCCTGTCCGCCGTGGCCATCGCGATGTCGGCGCGGCGCTTCGCACAGCGCCGTCTGGATACCGTGGCGCTGATGAAAAGCCTGGGCGCGACGCAAAATTTCGTCGTCGCAGTGGCCATGGCCCAGGTCGTCCTGATCGGCCTGCTCGGCGTCGCGATCGGCAGCGTCGTCGGCTTCGTCGCGGAGTCGCTGCTGTCCTGGCTCATCTCGGACATCATCGAGGGCGAGCTGCCGTCGCCCGGCCTGAAGCCCGTCGTACTCGCCTGCGGCAGCGCGCTGCTGCTGCTCGCGGGCTTCGCGCTGCCGTCGCTGCTGACGCTGCGCCACACGCCGCCGCTCAGGGTGTTGCGCCACGACGCCGTGCCGCCCGCACCGTCGCGCGTCCTGGTTGCAGGATTGTCCCTGCTGGCCGTCGCGGGCCTCCTTTACCAGTCCGTCGGCGACGCCCGGATGCTCTTCGTCGTGCTGGGCGGCGTTGTGGTCATCGCGGCGGGCCTGTACCTCGTCGGCCGCGCACTTGTCGCGGTCCTCGGACGCTTCCGTTCCGGCGTCGGCATCGCATGGCGTTACGGTCTCGCCAATGTGGCACGCCGCGGGCGCATCAGCGCGGTGCAGGTCGTCGCTTTCGGCCTCGGGCTCACCGTCCTGCTCCTGCTGACGCTGGTCCGGACGGACCTGCTCGAAAGCTGGCGGCGGACGCTCGACGAAGATGCGCCGAACCAGTTCCTGATCAACATCCAGCCTGCGGAAACGGCATCGGTCGAGCGCATATTCGCAGGCCGGGGTATCGCGCCCCCCGCATTGTCGCCGCTGGTGCGGGCACGGATGACGGCCATCAACGGTGAGACGGTCAAGGATCGCAGCTATCCGGCGCCCGGCGGAGAATGGTTCGCGAACCGCGAGCACAACCTGTCCTGGGCAGCACAACCGAGCAACAGCAACGAAATTGTGGAAGGCGAGTGGTGGGCGAATGACTATGACGGCCCGCCGCTGGTGTCGATCGAGGCGGAGCAGGCGCTGGAGACCGGTCTCGGCATCGGCGACGTCCTTGACTTCGAGGTGGCCGGCCAGTCGCTCACGGCGACCATCGCGAGCGTGCGCACCGTCAACTGGGATTCGTTCCAACCGAACTTCTTCCTGGTGTTCTCGCCGGGTGCCCTCGAGGACTTTCCGACGACCTACATCGCGAGCATGCGCATCGAGCCGGCGCAGCGGCCCGCGCTCGTCGAACTCGTGCGCGCACACCCGACGATTTCGGTCATCGATCTCGACGCCATTCTGCAGCAGGTCCGCGGCATCATCGAGAAAGCGAGCCTTGCCGTGCAGGCGGTCTTCGTCTTCACGCTGGCTGCGGGCATCGCGGTGCTGTTTGCGGCGGTGCAGTCGACGATCGACGAACGCCGATTCGAGAGCGCGATGCTGCGTGCGCTCGGCGCGCGCAAGCGCGTCGTTTTCGCCGGCGTGATGGCGGAGTTTGCCGCGCTGGGTGCGGCCGCCGGATTCCTGGCCGCCGCTGGCGCATCGGTGCTCGCCGCAGTCGTCGCCGTGCAGCTGTTCGATCTTCCTTACACTTTCAACCCGCTGCTGTGGGTCGCCGGCGTGGTGGCCGGCATCGTAGTCGTCTGCCTGAGCGGCTGGTTCGCGGCACGCAGCGCGATCAATTCCGCGCCCGTCGACGTACTGCGCGGAGCACCGATGTGAACGCGGAGAAACTGTCCTGCGGCATCGTTCTCGCAAGAGTGGCGGACGGCGATCTGCTCACGCTCTTGCTGCGCGCGTGGCATCACTGGGACTTTCCGAAGGGCATACGCGAGGGCGACGAGGAGCCGCTCAATGCGGCGGTGCGGGAGCTCTTCGAGGAAACCGGCATCGGCACCGTGGAGTTTCCCTGGGGCGACCGGTATTTCGAGACCGGTCCCTACAGCCACGGCAAGACCGCGCGCTACTACCTCGCCGCGACGGAGCAGGATGCCGTGGTCATCGGTCCCTCACCGGAGACCGGCAAGCCGGAGCATCACGAATGGCGCTGGGTCAGTTTCGATGAGGCTTACGACCTGGCAGCGCCGCGCGTGCGCTGCGTCGTGCAGTGGGCACGCCAGATCATCGGTGCGTAGGTTTGGGACAGTCGCCTGATTCTGCGGAAACAGGCGACTGTCCCCTTTGGTGCTATTCGGGCGCGGTGACCGGTGAGTTGCTGCCCGCGCGGAAGGGAAACTTCTCGAAGTATAATGGCACCGCTTCCTTGACGGCTTGTTCGATGTTGTCCAGCTTATCGTCCGTCACGCGTCCCACACCGACGCATTCCCACACGAGCCGCTTTTTCTCGGCGTCGACGAGATCGATGTTGAAGGTGCCTTCCGTGTACTGGGAGACGTGCGTTTCCTGCGCATAACCGTAGCCGCCCCACGGATCGTAGTAGCCGCCCCGATAGCCGTAATAGCCGACGCCGTAGCCGGTCATCGGCGCCGGCGAAGTGCTGACCTTGGTCTTGTCCTGCAGTATCGCGTTGAAGTTGACCAGGAGGTCGGGGTCGTCATCAGTCTTGCGGTACCCGCGCGCCTGCATCTCCTGGTCGATGGCGGCCTTGACGTACTTCGAGAACAGGTCCTCATAACTCGCCCCGCCGGGGCCGGCATCGGCAAAGAAATTGTAGGTTTCGTATTCGGCGAAATTGGAACTGCGGTCGTAGTCCGAACGCAGGTCAGGACCCGAGGCACATCCCGACGCCAGCAGGATCATCAACGGCAGGGCCGAAGCCTTGAGCGGTCTTGCTTGAATGCGCACAGCGAATCTCCTTGTTGTTCCGCGGCTTTTCAAACGATACGGTTTCTTCTATCGCCGGCCAGGAATGCCCGGATGTTGGCTGCCAGCTCGTCGATCGCTTTTTGTCGGGCCCGGTCGCTGGCCCACGCGATGTGTGGCGTCACGACGAGGTTCTCGCCAGTGTAATCGAGCAACGGATCGCCGTCGACGGGTGGCTCGGCGGGCAAAACGTCGATTGCGGCCCCGCCGATCCGGCCATCGCGCAGCGCCGCGGCAAGTGCCTGCGAATCCACCAGGCCGCCGCGCGCCGTATTGATGAGCAACGCGTTGTTTTTCATGCTGGAAAACTCGCGCACGCCGAACAGCTTGCGGGTTTCGTCGTTGAGCGGGCAATGCAGGGAAATGACGTCCGCGCGAGCCAGCACCTCATCGAATGCGGTGCGCCCGTCGGGGACCGGACGGGCATGCCGGCGTGCTGTGATCAGCACCTCCATGCCGAACGCGCTACCCATAGCCGCAACGCCCCGGCCGAGTTCACCGTGGCCCACGACGCCGAGCGTCCGGCCGGCGAGTTCCGTGATCGGGTGGTCGAGCAGGAAGGGCATGTCGGAACTCTGCCAGCGGCCCGCCGCGACCGACCGGCCATAAGCCGCCAGCCGGTGCGTCAGCAACAGCATGACGCCGAACACGTGCTCGACGACCGAGCGCGTGCAATAGCCGCGAATGTTGGCAACCGCAATGCCGCGGGCGGCCGCGGTCTCGAGGTCGACGTTGTCCGTACCGGTCGCCGTCAGGCCGATGAAACGCAGGCGACCGGCGGCGGACAGGAGTTCGCGGCCGAGTCGCATCTTGTTCGTGAGCACGGCATCGGCGGCGGCGATCCGCCCCGGCAATTGTGCCGCGCTCGTCGCGTCGAACACTGTGAGCTCGCCGACGGCGTCTTCGAGTACGGCCAGGTCCAGGCCGGGACCCATGGTGGCGAAGTCCAAAAACACGGCTTTCATGGCAACCGGCCTTACCTTCGACGCGCGCGCGGGTGACAATCGGCGCACGATGGCCGAAGAATTCTGGAAACGCAAATCGCTCGCCGAACTCGATCCGCGCGAATGGGAATCCCTGTGTGACGGCTGCGCGCTGTGTTGTATGCATAAAGTCGAGGACGAGGTCAGCGGCGCCCTGTTCTACACGAACCTGGCGTGCCGGCTGCTGGACACGCACAGCTGCCGCTGCACCGACTACGCGAGGCGCGCGAAACTCGTGTCCGACTGCCTGCGCCTGTCGGCCGATTCGACCGCGGCGTTCGAGTGGCTGCCCGAGACCTGCGCCTACCGCCTGCTGGCGCGCGGCCGGGACCTGCCCGCATGGCACCCGCTGCTCACCGGCGACCCGGAGTCGGTGCACACCGCGGGCATCTCGGTACGCGGCAAGGTCCGCTCCGAACGCGACACCGACGAGTGGACCGAATTGTGGACGGTGCACGCGCCTTCTGAGAATCCCGATTCGGACTAGCCCGTGTTCTGCAGGCCCTGCGCGATGCCGTTGACGCTCGCGAGCAGTGCGTGAAACACCGCTTCGTCGGTGTAGTCCGTGGCACGCCAGCGGCGCAGCAGGTCGACCTGCATGAGGCTCATGGGATCGACGTAGGGATTGCGGAGCATGATCGCACGCTGCAGCGTGCGATCGCCCTCGAGCAGTTCGTCGTGCTGCGAATACTCGAGGATGAGGCTGCGCGTCAGCTCGAACTCGGCCTCGATGCGCGGGAAGAATTGCTCGTGCAGCTCGCCGGCCAGCGTCGAATAGATTCTCGCGATGCCCATGTCGGCCTTGGCCAGCACCATCTCGACGTCAGCCGTGAGCGCGCGCATGAAATACCATTCCTGGAGCATGTTGCGGAACGCCGCATCGTCGAATTGTTCGCTCGCCACCTTGAGGCCGGTGCCGACACCGTACCAGCCGGGGAGCACGAAGCGCGACTGGGTCCAGGAGAACACCCAGGGGATGGCGCGCAGGTCCCGGATGCCCGCATTGCTGCGGCGTGACGAGGGGCGCGAGCCGATCCGCATGCGTTCGATGACGTCGATCGGCGTGGCGGCGCGGAAATACGCGGTGAAATCCGGGTCGTTGTAGACGAGGTCGCGGTAAGCCTTGCGGCTCGCACGCGCGACCACGTCCATCATCGCGTGCCATTCCGGCTGATCATTGCCGCGATGGCGCGGGATCGCCGTGGCGAGCGCCACCGACCCCGTGATCTGTTCGAGCGTCCTGAGCGCGATGCCACGCAGCCCGTACTTCTCGTTGATGATTTCGCCCTGCTCGGTGACGCGCAGCCGGCCGTTGACCGTGCCGGGCGGGGCACCCAGCACGGCGACGTGCGTCTTGCTGCCGCCGCGGCTGATAGTGCCGCCACGGCCGTGAAACAGCGTGAGTTCGATGCCTTTTGACTCGACCGTGGCGACCAGCGTCTCCTGTGCGTTCTGCAGCGCCCAGCGCGCGGACGCAAGGCCGCTGTCCTTGTTGCTGTCCGAGTAGCCGATCATCACCATCTGGCGGTTGTCGCGCGACTCGAGATGGTCGCGATACAGCTTCGTCGACAACAGGCTCTCGAGTATCTCCGGGCCTTTCTCGAGGTCGTCGACGGTCTCCAGGAGCGGCGCCACGTCGATGGGAACGTCGCCGCCGCGGTCATGCAGGTCGCCCCAGTTCGCGAGCAACAGGACGGACAGGATATCGTCCGCACCCTGGGTCATGCTGACGATGTAGGGGCCGGTCGCCTCCCTGCCGTACTTGCGCTGGCAGAACGCGATCGCCTGGAATGCCGCCAGGGTCTTGCGCGCCTGGTTGGACAGGGTAAGCGGCGCGCTCTCGCGGCCTTCGATCGCCTCGACGATGCGCGCCGAGCGCTCCTCCACCGACCAGCTGTCCCAGTCGTCGATGCCCAGGCATTCACCGACCACCTGCCGGTGTACGAGTGCGTCCTGGCGGACGTCCAGCGTGACGAGGTGAAAGCCGAAGGTTTCGATGCGCCGCAACAGCCGCTTCACCGTGAACAGTCCGGCATGCTCGCCCCTGTTCTCCCTGAGGCTGTCGGCCACGAGCTCGATATCGGCCCGGAACTGCTCGACGCGTTCGTAGGGGAACACATCGTCGTCATAAGTCGACTGCAGGCGTTGCTGCACGAGGCGCAGGAACACGCGGTAAGGCATGTCGCGATGCCGTGCCGGCACGGAATGATAGGCCTGCTGGAACACGCCGCGATATTCGTCGAGCTTGTCCAGCAATTCCTTCTTCACCGGGACGCGCTCGACGGACTGGCTGAGCCGGGTCGCGAGCAAGCCGCATTCGCTGAAATAGAGGTCCAGCACCAGCGAGCGTTGCCGCGTCAGCGTCTCGCGTATGGTTTTCGCATTGACGTTCGGATTGCCGTCCATGTCGCCGCCGACCCACGAGCCGAAACGCACGATGGTCTTCACGTCGAACGAGAATCCGTCTTCGCCGTAGATGCGGTCCAGTGCGGTTTCGAGATCCTCGTAGAACGGTGGCATCGCGCGATACAGCACGTCGGTGAGGAAGAACAGCACGTGCTCGAGTTCATCGGCGACGCTCATCTGTTCGGACGGATGCTCCTCCGTCTGCCAGCCGGTCGTGATCAACAGGCGGATGTTGGCGAGCGCGGCCTTCGCTTCCTGCGGTGTCTTGGTCGGGTTCAGCAGGTCGACCAGGTGTTTGACGATGTTCTGTTCCTTGCGCAGCATCGTGCGCCGGGTCGGCTCCGTGGGATGCGCGGTGAACACGGGTTCGATGAGCATCGAATCCAGCAAAGCCTGCACTTCGGCTGCGGATTTGCCGGCGGCCTTGAGCTTGATGAAACTGTCTTCGAGTCCGCCCGGCTGGTAGTGCCCGACCTCCAGCAGGTAGTCGCGGCGCCGGCGGATGCGATGCACTTTCTCGGCGGTGTTTACCATCTGGAAATAGGTCGAGAAGGCGCGGATGACCGACAGCGCGAATTTGGCGTCGAGATTCGCGACCAGGGCGGCGAGTTCCTCGCCGGGCTTCTCGTTGTCTTCGCGGCGGCGGATCGCGCGCAGGCGCGCGTTTTCGACGAAATCGAACAGGTCCTGGCCGCCCTGTTCGACCAGCAGCTCGCCGATCATCGCGCCGAGCATGCGCACGTCGTCACGCAGCGCCTGGTCCTTGTCCTCGAATGTGATGTCCTGGCGGCGCAATAGGGTTTCAGCGGGTGTCGGGGGCAGGGAAAAGCGTCGCGACAATAGCAAAAACGCGGAAGCCTGCACAGATAAGCAGCACCTAGCGGCGGGTGTTATCGCCGACAATGAACACGAAGCTCGTTTTCTCTCGATCCAGGGACGGATGTCATGCCGGAAACACAACGGCGGAGAAACGCGAGCGTGCCACGGTCCGCAGGACTGCCGCTGCAACAAAGCGGTGTTGCAATCGCAATAACAGTTCCCGATGTAATCAACTGTGCGAATGCGCGGGTACGCTGCGTCGAACAACTCGTCGATCTGGCCGCCTGCGCGGTGCCCGTTGCGGTGCGGCCGACCGGATTCGGCGCCGGCGAATCCGCGGCGCTGGTCGAATTCTTCCGCGTTCTCGCCGCGGGCTGCACGCAGGCGGGTCTTGCCTGCTCGGCGCTCGAGGTCACGATCGATGCGAACCACGCGCCGCCGGACGCGGCGTTCTATCTCGCGCGGCATCGCTTCGGCGCCGGCGCCGTCAACGTGCTCGTCGATGCCGCGGCCTTCACGCGCCGGCAGGACTGGCTGTGGCGGACACGGCTCGATGGCCGGCGGCGGATCGCCTGCTGGCCGCTGGTCCGGAGCGCCTGTCCGCTGCTGGCCGCGGAAGCGGCGGGCGACGTGCTGCCGGGCGTAGCGCTGCAGGCTCCTCAGCAATCCGCATGGCTCTGCGCGCGCGTGCGCCTCGATCAATTCGTAGCTCACGGCGGTGAACTCGACCGGGAATCGCTCCGGCAGCACTTGCTGGACATCGTCGATGCGGCGGACCGCATGCACGATGGCTGCGCCTGGCCCACCCCGGCGATGCGCCAGGACGCCTGGCTCAACCGGCGGCTGGCGATCCGCCTCGACGGCGTCGGAGACCTCGTGCGTGCACTAGGCCTGGATCCCGGACGGCATGCCACGCTGGAGATGCTCAAGGACTTGTTCGCGTCGCTGCGCAACGCCGTGGTGCTGCACTCGAGGCAGCTCGCCAGCAACCTCGAGACATTGCCGGCGATCGCCGCGAGCGCCCCATGGCACGCGGCCTGCGATGAAGCGAGCGCCGTCGCATGGCAACAGCGCTGGCTGCACGCCGTGCGCCTCTCGGCCACGCGGCACCGTAACCTGCTGGCTGTGTCGCCGTGGTCCGTGTTTCCCGCTGACGACGCTGATTTTCGCTACGCCGACCTGCTGCCCCTGATCGAGCATGCGGACTGCTGCGCGATCGACGGACTGCCGCCGCTCGGCAATTGGAGCATGAACAGGTTCATCGCTTTTCATGCGCGTATACGTGCCATCCTGCACCGACTCTGCACGGCCTACGTCGTTGCGGAGCAGCACTGAACCGGGACACGGATTACGGTCGGCTTGACGTTCGAGTCGGCTGTCATCCACAAGCTGCGATTGCGCAATAGTTCACTCGTTGCCCGTGCAACCATTGACGCTGTATGCGGCGCTGGTGATACTCGCGCCCGTGAACAACTTCGTCGCCAAGGCATGGTGGTGGGCTACCCCCGAGGAGTGGGTGGCCGGCTGAACCTCGCTTAAGCGAAACGAATCCGAGAGCCCATCTCCGCACTGCGAAGGTGGGCTTTTTTGTTGGCGCGTTGGAGCGCATGGCGCGAGCGCGACGGTCGCGCCGCGGGCGCTCCAACAGCGCGCATTGAGGCATGCAAGCACCTTTCGAAATAGCAGCCGATCTCGACACCCCGGTTTCCGCTTTTCTGAAACTCGGGCCGCTGTCGCCGCGCTACCTGCTCGAGTCCGTCGAGGGCGGCGAGCGGCTCGCGCGCTATTCCTTTCTCGGTTTCGGCAAGGCACTCGACATGCGCATGGATGCCACGAGTCTCACGGTCGGCGGCGAGACGAAGTCGCGGCCGACGACCCAGGCGGAGTATCTCGGCACGCTGCGCGAGCTGCTCGGGCGTGCCCCGCGGCCGGTGCCGGCAGTCGAAGGGCTGCCGTTCCCGGGCGGCCTCGTCGGCGTGTCCGGCTATGACGTGGTGCGGCTCTTCGAGCGGCTTCCGCGGCTGACGGCGCCGCGTAACAAGCTGCCCGAGGCGGCGTTCACAGCCACGGAATCGCTGCTGGTGTTCGATCACCTCACGCGCCGCGTGGCGCTCTTGCACGACGGTCCGGAGAGCACGCGCCGGAAACTGCGCGAGGAGGTCGTGCGCTGCCTGCGCGGCGCAGTTCCGCGGCCGCCCGGCAATCCCAGGATCGGGCCCGCCGCGGCCAGCGTCAGCGAGGCCGAACACTGCGGGCGCGTGCAGGCCTGCAAGGAATACATCGCGTCGGGAGACATCTACCAGATCGTCATCTCCGTGCTGTTCCGTGGCCAGGCCGACGTGTCTCCGTTCGAGGTGTATCGCGCGATGCGCCTGATCAATCCTTCGCCCTACATGTTCTATTTCGATTTCGGCGACCTGAAGATCGTCGGCTCCTCGCCGGAAGCCCTGGTGCGGCTGCACGGCCGGCGCGCGTCCCTGCGTCCGATCGCCGGCACGCTGCCGCGCGGGGCAGATCCCGCCGAGGACACGGCCAACGAGCGTCGCCTGCTCGCCGATCCGAAGGAAGCCGCCGAACACGTGATGCTGGTGGACCTCGCACGCAACGACCTCGGCCGCGTCGCCCGCGCCGGCAGCGTGTACGTGGACCCGTATCGATCGATCGAACGCTACAGTCACGTGATGCACATCGTGAGCGGCGTGCAGGGCGTACTCGACGACCGCTACGACCAGTTCGACCTGTTTGCCGCCAGCTTTCCCGCCGGCACACTGGTCGGCGCGCCGAAAGTGAGGGCCATGGAGATCATCGAGGAAATGGAAGCCGTCGGACGCGGGCTGTATGGCGGCACCGCCGGTTACTTCGGCTCCACCGGCGACATGGACCAGGCCATCACGATTCGCACGCTCGTTTTCTCCGGCGACGAGTACAGTTTCCAGGCGGGTGGCGGAATCGTGGCAGACTCGGTGCCGGCGCACGAATACCAGGAAGTGCTGGCGAAGAGCGCGATCCTGAGGCGGGCGCTGGAGATTGCGGGAGAAGGACTGTGACGGGGACACCGAAGCCAGGCAGCGTCCGCATGCTGCTGATCGACAACTACGACTCGTTCACCTACAACCTCGTGCAGGCATTCGCGGCGATGGGTGCGGAAGTGCTCGTCTATCGCAACGACGCGATCACGGTCGAAGAGGCGCGCGCACTGTCGCCCACGCATCTCGTCATTTCACCGGGCCCCGGACGTCCGGACGATGCCGGCGTGTCGCTCGCCATGATTGGCGCCTTTGCCGCGGAGTTGCCGCTGTTCGGCGTGTGTCTCGGCCACCAGTGTCTCGTGCAGCATTTCGGCGGCGAGATCGTGCGCGCGAAACGCCTGATGCACGGCAAGACCTCGATCGCGACGCACGATGGCAAGCGGCTGTTCGACGGCGCACCGCAGCCGATGGAGGTTGGTCGTTACCACTCACTGTGCGCCGAGCACCGTACGCTGCCCGCGGTACTCGAAGTGACCGCAGAGACGGAGCAGAGCGAAATCATGGGCGTGCGGCACAAGTCCCTGCCACTCGAAGGCGTGCAATTCCATCCCGAGAGCGTGCTTACCCCCGACGGCGAAATCCTGATGGCAAATTTCCTGCGCATGCAGGCGGGATGAAGGAACGGGGATGAGCAAGACGCGCAACCAGCTCGACCGCCTGCTCGACGGCGAATCGCTTACCGAGGACGAGGCGCACGGGCTCATGCTGCAGCTGGCGAGCGGCGAGATGCCCGCGGCGCTGGCGGGCGCGTACCTGGCGGGCCTGCGCGCCAAAGGCGAGACGGCGGCGGAGATCCGCGGCTTTGCGACCGCGATGCGCGCGCTCGCCGTGCAGCCGACGATCCCGCCCGGACCGCCCACTGTCGACACGGTCGGCACCGGCGGCGACGGTTCCGGCAGCCTGAACCTGTCGACCGGCACCGGGCTGCTCGCGGCCGCGGCCGGCGCACGAGTCGTGAAGCATGGCAACCGCTCGGTCTCCAGCCGCTGCGGCAGCGCCGACCTGCTCGAATGCCTCGGCATGCCGCTGCCGCTCGACGAAAAGGCGGCCGTCGCCTGCCTCGCGGCCACCGGTTTCACCTTCCTGTTCGCGCCGGCCTACCACCCAGCGATGAAAGCGGTCGTGCCGGTGCGCGGCGCGCTGTCCGTGCGCACGGTGTTCAACATGCTCGGCCCGCTGACCAATCCCGCGGCGCCGCCCTACCAGCTGATCGGTGCATGGAGCCCGGCGGCCGCCCGACTGATGGCGGAGACGCTGGCCGGCATGCCCATCGAACGGGCCTTCGTCGTGCACGGCACGCCCGGCTGGGACGAGGCGACGCCCGCCGGCGAGTTTTTGCTGTTAGACGTGCGGCCCGGCAGCGTCACGGAATCGGTGCGTGCGCCCGCCGACTACTGCCTGCCGATCTGCGACCCGGCGGCGCTCGCCGGCGGCGATGCCGCCCACAATGCGCGCGAACTCGAGCGCGTGTTCGACGGCGATGATCGCGGCGCGCACCGCGATGCGTTGCTGATGGGTGCATCGCTGGTGCTCGAGGTTCTGGGCAGGGTCGCGCGGTCCCGAGGACGGCGTCGCGGCTGCCGCAGCCGCGCTCGACGACGGCCGTGCGGCCCAGTTGCTCGAGCGTCTGCGGGCGCATTTCGCGGCGCGCTGAGCCCGACACGATGAACGATTTCCTGCTGCAAATGGCCACCGCGAGCGCCGAGCGCGCGGCGCGGCTGCGGCGCTACCGGTCCGCGGATTTCGACCGGCCGGTGCTGCCGCTCGCGCCCGGCGCCTTCGAAGTCATCGCGGAGATCAAGGCGCGTTCGCCGGCCGAAGGCGCGCTGGCCGGCGCCGCGTACGACCGTGCGGAACGTGCGCGGCAGTATGCGGCCGGGGGCGCGGCGGCGATCTCCGTGCTGACCGAACCGAGCCGCTTCGACGGCGCACTCGAGCACCTCGCCGAAGTCGCCGGCGCCGTGCCGGAGCTGCCCGTGATGCGCAAGGACTTCCTGGTCGAACCTGCGCAGGTGCTGGAAGCCCGCGCGGCCGGTGCGAGCGGGGTGCTGCTCATCGTCGGCATGCTTGCCGACGACAAGCTCCGTGCGATGCTCGACGCCGCTTTCGAGCACGGGCTGTTCGTGTTGCTCGAATCCTTCGCAGCCGCCGATATCGATCGACTGCACGCATTCCTCACGCCGCGCGATCTCGACGCCGCTGCCGGCAGGCGCCTCCTGTTCGGCGTGAATGCGCGCAACCTGCGCACGCTCGAGGTCGACCCGGGGCGCCTCGCATCGCTGGCCGCGCGCCTGCCGGACGGCCCGGCAGTGGCCGAAAGCGGCCTCCGGACGGCCGCGGACGCCGCCTCCGCTGCACGGCTCGGCTATGCGCTCGCGCTGGTCGGCACGGCGCTGATGCGGAGCGTCGAACCGGCGGCGCTGATCGGCGCGATGCGTCGAGCAGGCCAGAAGGCGCTCGCGGCATGAGCCTGTTCGTGAAGATCTGCGGGCTCGCGACGGAGCAGGAAGTCGCCGCGGCGGTGGCGGCCGGCGCGGACGCGATCGGCTTCGTCTTCGCGGACTCGGTGCGGCGTGTGACGCCCGGCGCGGCCGCGCGCGCTGCCACGGCTGCGCCGGGCGGAGTCCTGCGCGTGGCGGTGATGCGTCATCCCGCGCCGGCGGACTGGCTCGCGGTGCTCGACGGTTTCCGCCCGGACGTCCTGCAGACCGACGCGGCCGACCTCGAGGTGCTGGACGTGCCGGCGTCGATCGAGACCTGGCCCGTGTATCGCGAAGGCCCGGCGGGCCCCCGGCATCGATCGCGGGTACCTGGCTGTACGAAGGTCCGGCGAGCGGTGCGGGCAGGGCGGTCGACTGGCGCCGTGCGGCCGGCTACGCTGCGCGCGGCCGCATGATCCTGGCCGGCGGGCTCCACGCCGGCAATGTCGCGGAAGCGATCGCTACCGTGATGCCGTGGGGCGTCGACGTCTCGAGCGGCGTCGAATCCGCGCCCGGCGTGAAAGATCCGGATCTCATTTCGAAATTCATCAGGGCGGCTCGCGCCGCGGAGACCACAGCATGAGTTTTTCCCTGCAGCCGGCGGAACGCAAAGCGCTGCTCGCGGCCAGTCTCGAGGGCACGCTGCCCGACGCACGCGGCCGTTTCGGTCCGTTCGGCGGCCGCTACGTGCCGGAAACCCTGGTGCCGGCTTTCGAACGCCTCGAGGAAGGCGTCAGGCGATACCTGCACGACGCGGACTTCCAGGCGGATTTCCGCCGCGAGCTCCGCGAGTGGGTTGGCCGTCCGACCGCGCTCACGCACGCGCCGCGGCTGTCCGAGCGCTGGGGTGCGGATGTATGGCTGAAGCGCGAGGACCTCGCGCACACCGGTGCGCACAAGATCAACAACGCGATCGGGCAGGCGCTGCTCGCCAGGCGACTGGGGGCAAAGCGCGTGATCGCGGAGACCGGTGCCGGCCAGCATGGGGTGGCGTCCGCCGCCGCCTGTGCGCGCGTCGGTTTGCCGTGCACCGTGTACATGGGCGCCGTCGACGTCGTTCGGCAGGCGCCGAACGTCGATCGCATGCGCCGCCTCGGCGCGGAGGTCGTTGCGGTGGAATCCGGTGACAAGACGCTGCGTGCGGCCATCGACGAGGCGTTGCGCGCCTGGGTCACGGACCCGGACGGCATCTACTACATCCTCGGCTCGGCGGTCGGCGCGCATCCTTACCCTTATCTCGTGCGCGAGCTGCAATCGGTCATCGGCCGGGAAGCCCGCGAGCAGATGCTCGCACAGGCGGGCGGCCTGCCCGATGCCGCATTCGCCTGCGTCGGCGGCGGCTCGAATGCGATCGGGCTCTTTCATCCGCTGCTCGCGGACGACATCCAGCTCGTCGGCGTGGAGGCCGGCGGTACCGGCGACGGGCTCGGGCAGAACGCCGCGACGCTCGCGACCGGCACGCCCGGAGTGTTGCAGGGCTCCTACACCATGATCCTGCAGGACGCGGACGGCCAGGTTCAGGAGACGCATTCCATCTCCGCCGGCCTCGACTACTCCGGTGTCGGACCCGAACATGCGTTGCTGCAGGCGCTCGGCCGCGTCGAGTACGTGTCGGCCCGCGACGATGAAGCACTGGATGCACTCGAGGAACTGTGCGCGCTGGAGGGCATCCTCACGGCGCTCGAGACCGCGCATGCCTACGCCGCAGCCCGCAAGTGGGCGCGCAGGAATCCGCGCAAACGGATACTCATCGGCAACTCCGGCCGCGGCGACAAGGACATGCCGACGCTGACGAAGCATCCGGTCAGGGGATTCGCGCATGCAGCCGCATGAGCGCGTGAGCGCCGCGATCCGCGCGGCGAACGAAGGCGGCAGGACGGCGCTCGTGCCCTTCGTCACCGCGGGCTATCCCGAGCCGTCCGCCTTCGTACGGACCCTGCGCGACGTCGCAGCCGCGGGTGACGTGGTCGAGATCGGCATTCCCTTTTCGGACCCGATGGCCGACGGGATGACCATCCAGCGCTCGAGCTTCGCAGCGCTGAAGAAGGGCGTGAGCCTGAGATGGATTTTCGACGAACTCGCTGCCGCCGCGGGCGGCATCGACGCGCCGCTGGTCATGATGTCCTACCTGAACCCGCTGCTCGCATTCGGGTACGAGGCGCTGGCCGAACGCGCGCTCGAGACCGGCGTTTGCGCTTTCATCGTGCCGGACCTGCCGTATGAGGAAAGCGATGCGCTGCGCCAGGCGCTCGAGCCCCGAGGCCTAGGCCTCGTGCAGCTCGTGACGCCCGCGACGCCGGATGCACGCCTCGGGAAACTCTGCGCCGCGTCGCGCGGATTCGTCTATGCGGTGACGATCACCGGCATCACCGGCGGCGGGACCAGCCTGCCGCGCGACCTCGCGAGCTACCTCGACAAGGTGGCTGCGATATCGACGCTGCCCGTGTGCGCGGGCTTCGGCATCCGCAGCGCCGCCGACGTCGCGAACGTCGGCCGGCATGCCGCCGGTGCGATCGTGGGCTCGGCCCTTGTCGAGGTACTTGAAAAAGGCGACAGTCCGTCGGTGTTCCTCGAACGATTGCTGGGCCGATGAAAAAGCTGACGTCCGCGCCGACGCTGGTCACGATTTATCACTACAAGAACCTCCTCGCCGCGGAAGGCATCGCAACCGTCATACGCAACGAGCACTTGGGCGCGATACTCGGGGATATGCCTTTCACCGAAACCTGGCCACAGCTCTGGGTCGTGAACGACCTGCACTTCGATCGCGCCGGGCAGCTGATCAGCGACGCGGCCGGAGATGAGAGCCCGGCGGACGCCTGGCACTGCTCCGCCTGCGGCGAATCGAACGAAGGCCAGTTCGCCGCCTGCTGGAACTGCGGCCGCGCCGCGTAACTACGGCATGCCGCGGGCGAGGAGGCGCGTGCCGGCGATCTCGCTGCGCAGCACGGCCGATACTTTCTCCGGCTGCATCGGCCGGCTGATGAGGTAGCCCTGCGCGAGGTCGCAGCGGCAGTCTTTCAGGAACTCGAGTTGGCTCAGGGTCTCGACGCCCTCCGCGGCGACCTCGATGCCGAGGCCACGGGCCATCGCGATGGCGGCACGGATGATGCGCTGGTGGCTGCCGTTCGCGGCGATGTCGACGAGCAGCGACTGGTCGAGCACGAAACTGTCGATGAAGCCGTTGTCGAGCGATTCGAAGGACACGTCGGCGACGCCGAAGTGATCGAGCGACAAGCGCACGCCGAGCTTGCGCAGTCCACGCAGCGTTTCGATCTCCGCGCTGCGCTTGCGCACGACGTCACCGTCGCCGATCTCGAGCTCGACGCAGCCGGCATCGAGCGAGTAGTTGGCAAGCGCATTCGACACGCAGTCGATGAGACGCTCGTGCAGCAACTGTTGCGGCGAAATATTGATTGCGATCGCAAGGTCGGGCAATTCGAACTGGCGCTGCCAGGTCGCGAGCTGGCGGCAGGCGCGATCGATGATCCATTCCCCGGCCGAATGTATGAGGCCGCTCGACACCAGGATTGGCAGGAAGCGAGCCGGTGCCAGCAGGCCGAAGCGCGGATGCTGCCAGCGCAGCAGCGCCTCGAGCCCGATGAGACGTCCCGACCCGAGGTCGATGCGCGGCTGGTAGTGCAGCACGAACTCGTTGCGCACGAGGGCGTGGCGCAAGCCGAGCTCGAGTTCCTCGCGTTGTGCGAGTTTGGTGTTCAGCGTCGGCGAAAAATACTGGAAGCGGCCGCCGCCACGCTTTTTCGCTTCACCCATCGCGATGTCCGCGGCCTTCACCAGGCGTTCGGCATCCTCGTCCTGCTCCTGGCGCACCGCGATACCGATGCTCGGCGTCGCAAACACTTCATTCTTCCCGACCGAGTATTTCTCGGACAGTACGAGCAGGAGTTTCTGGGCCGCGGCCGCGGCGTTGCCCGCCTCGGCGAAATCCTCGAGGCAGACGACGAACGCGTCGCCGCCCCAGCGTGCGGAGTAGTCACCGACGCGCAGGTTGCCCCGCAGGCGCTCCGCCACTTCGATCAGCATCGCATCGCCGACGTCGTGGCCGAGCGTGTCATTGACCGAGCGGAAACGGTCGAAGTCGATGAACAGGACCGCGAGCGGCCGGTTGTTGCGCTGGCTCCGGCCGGTGGCACGCCGCAGGTGCTCGATGAATGCGCCGCGATTCGGCAGGCCCGTCAGCTCGTCGAAACTGGCACGTTTCTTCAGTACGTGCGTCCGCCGGGTCATTTCGGTGACGTCACGGAAGGTCACGACGCCGCCGACGAGCTGGCCGTCCGCGCCATACAGCCCCTGGCCGTTCACGTCGAGCAGGCTGTCGGGTTGATCCGGCGCCCGCCAGGTGCCGGTGTAGTTCGAGAACTTCTCCCCGTTTCGCGCCCGCACCAACGGCAGGAGGCGCGCGTTGACCAGGTTCTTGCCGGCCGCATCGAGGCAGCAAAAGGACTGTTCCCAGGCGGTCTCGGGCTGCCAGCGCGGGCCGAAACCGAGCATGGAGCGGGCCGCGGGATTGACTTCGAGTACGAGGCCCTGCCGGTCGACGACGATCACGCCGTCGTTGATGTCGCGCAGTATGGCGAGCACCGATCCGTCGACGGCCGAGAGCCGCCGCTGCAGTTCGTGGCGTCGCACGGCCCGGTCGAATATCGCCTCCGGCTGTTCACCGGGCGTGTCGTCGATGCAGACGTAGGCCTGCGCGCCGGCGTTGCGCGCGGCAATGCCGCGATGCTCGCTCTCGCGCCGGGTCAGCGCGATCACCGGGTAACGTTGCACCTTATGTAATATGTCCGCGAGCGATTCGGCATTCGAACCGGCTTCGAACAGCACGAGATCGATCGCCGACGGCGTGTGCACGTCGATCTCTAGCGAGCCGTTTCGCATGAGCATCGTGCAGCAGGGGAGTGTTTCGAGTCGGGTTAAGAACACGGTCGCAAAGGAGCTGCGGCCGAGAAATAGGATCGAGTGCCCCGCCATAGATTCTTCTTCTGATTTCCCGCTTCCCCGAGGTGGCCGACGTCAAGACGGGCCGGGCGAATGATAACTTAAATTTCCAGCACATACAGGCGCAACCATCGGCCAAAAAGGCGCGTTGCGACCGCCCGCAGTTCAAACCGGCGGCCCGCGGCGGGCATCCAACGGTCAGCATTAACGGAGAACGGCGGATGGCCGCGCTTTTGACGGTTGTGGGCAGCGACTATAGTCCGGGCATGACGGTGGCGGTGAAACCGACGGCCGACGAAGAGTCGGCCCTGATTCGGCGCGCGCAGCGTGCCGATGCCCGGGCTTTCGAAGCGCTCTACCGCACGCACGTCGATCGCGTGTACGGACTGTGCCTGCGCATGACCGGCAATCGCAGCGAAGCGGAGGACTGCGCGCAGGAAGCGTTCATCCAGGCCTGGAACCAGCTGGATCGGTTCCGCGGAGACAGTTCGTTCGGAACCTGGCTGCATCGCATCGCGGTGAATGCCGTGTTGGGGCGGATACGCAAGTCGAAGCGCGAACAGGATCGAATCCGGGCCGCGCATGAAGTGCACGCCGCGCCCGCTGCGGTCGCGGATACCGGCGAACTGCGCGACCTGGCGAATGCCGTGGACCGCCTGCCCGAAGGGGCGCGGCACGTCTTCGTCCTGAGCGGCATCTATGGATACAGCCACGAGGAAGCGAGCGAGATGCTCGGCATCGCGGTTGGAACGAGCAAGGCCCAGCTGCATCGCGCCCGGCGCCTGCTGGCGCAGCAACTCGGGCAGGAAGGGTACCAGGCATGACTACGCAATTTGACGACAAACTGATGGCCGATGCGGCGAAACTCACGCGCGCGATCGCGCCGGAACGGGACCTGTGGCCGGGCATCGAGGCGGCGATTGCGAGACCGCGGCGATCGAGGACGCCGTATTTCGCGCAGGCCGCGGCGGTGCTGCTGCTGGTCGGCGGTTCGTCCTTCGTGACCTACACGGTGATGGACAGCGACCCGGTGATCGTCGATCGCCCGGTGGGCAGCAACCTCGAGGTCGAACAGGCCGCTTACGCCGACCCGTTCGAGCTGTCGAGCGGTTACCACACGGCGCGCACGAGCCTCCAGGCGCACATGGACCAGGAGCTTGCCAGGCTGGCGCCGGAAGCGCGCGCCGGCGTGGAGCAGAACCTCGCTGTCATCCGTGAAGCCATCGCGCAGATCAATGCGGCGCTGGAACGCGAGCCGGGCAATGCCCTGCTGCAGGAACTGCTGCTCAAGACCTATCGCGAGGAGCTCGAGGTGATGCGCAAGGTCGGCGGGCTCGCGCAGGACATCATGTTGCGCAACGACATCTGATGAAAGGACACGGGCGCCCGCGTGGATAGGGAACGTTTGCGGCGGCCGAACGAAGTGAGACTACGCATGAAAAAGAAAGTATTTATGGCCCTGGGTCTGTTGCTCGGCGGCAGAGCCGCGGCGGTCGACATCGACAAGACGCTCGACGCCGCTGCGGACGGGCAGGTGAGTGTCTCGATCATCGCCGGCTCGATCGAGGTGAGCGGCTGGGACCGGGACGAGGTTCGGGTCACGGGTTCCTACGAAGAGGACGTCGAGGAACTCATCTTCGAGCGCGACGGCGACGAGATCACGATCCGCATCAAGGCGCCGGACCACAGCTGGGGCAGCAACGACGTCTCGGCCTATCTCGTCATCCAGGTGCCCGAGGACAGCGGCATCGACATCGGCACAGTCAGCGCCGACATCGACGTGGAGGATGTGCGCGGGGAACAGGAACTGCAGTCGGTGAGCGGCGAAGTTACGACAGAGGCCTTTGGCGAGAATATCGACGCCGGCACGGTCAGCGGCGGCGTCGAAATCGAGAGCGCAGTCGACGACAGCGACGGCGAGTGGGGCTTGTCGTCCGTCTCCGGTGACGTCACGGCCACGGGCTTGTCGGGCGACCTGCGCGCGGAAGTGGTCAGCGGCGAGATCGAGATCAGCGGCGGAAACTACGCGCGCTTGCGCGCGGAGTCGGTGAACGGCGACATCAGCCTCGCGGGCGGCCTGGCGGACGACGGCCGGATCGAGATGGAAACCGTGAACGGCAGCATCGGCATCCAGTTCTCCGGGCCGCTGTCGGCGCGCTTCGAGATCGAGACATTCAATGGCGTCATCCGCAACTGCTTCGGGCCCGATCCGGAACGCACCAGCAAATACGCGCCCGGCCTCGAACTCGACTTTACGGAAGGCGACGGCAATGGCCGCGTGTCCCTTGCGACCCTGAACGGCAGCATCGAGGTCTGCAAGCAGTAGGAGCGGCTGCCCGCCGCGAACTGTTGGAGCGCCCCATGGGCGGGCCCGCGGTTGACGGACGCGCCGAAGAATCCGGCCATCTACCAGTCGCGGAGGGTCGCGCCCATGGGGCGCTCCAACGGGCGTTCCTACGATGGCGGCGACATTTGGTACGCTAGGCGGCCCCGGAAGCACGGATGAAGTCCATGGGTCGCGTCCTCAAACTCCTCCTGATATTCGTTGCCGCGCTGGTCGCCCTGGCGGTCATCGCCGTCCTCGTTTTCGCCTTGCTGTTCGACCCGAACGATTACCGCGACCGTATCGCGCAGGCGGTCGAGGAACGGACCGGACGCGAATTCGTAATCGAGGGCGAACTCGGGCTCAGCGTGTTTCCCTGGCTCGCCGTCGAGGTGGGACGCACGAAACTCGGCAACGCGGAGGGTTTCGGGCCGGAGCCCTTTGCGAGCTTCGAATCCGCCGAGCTCAGCGTCAGGCTTCTGCCGATGCTGCTGCGCCGGGAGATCGAGGTCGGCAAGGCCCGCCTCGAAGGCCTCGACCTCCATCTCGCGGTGGCCGCGGACGGCCGCAGCAACTGGCAGGACTTGAGCGAGGCGCAGGAGACTCCCGATCCTGCCGCGCCCGGCGAAGACGAAGGCGGCCCGGCCTCCCTGGACATCGGCAGCATCGAGGTCGTCAATGCGAGCCTGACCTACGCCGATGCCCAGGCCGGCACTACCTACCGCCTGAACAAGCTGAACGCCGCGACCGGCAGCATCCGTCCGGGCGACCCCGTCGACTTCGACGCCGGCTTCGAATTCGCGATGGAGCCCGACGGTACAACCGGGTCGCTCGCCGCCGCCGGCACACTGGATCTCGCGGAGACCGGCGTCGAGCTGGCGGACGTGTCCGCGCAGGGCGAGCTGACGGGCGAGACGCCGCTCAAGATGGAACTCGCCATGCCGGCGTTGCAGATGAATACCGAGACCGGCGTCCTGGAGATCGAAGAACTCACGATCAAGGGCCAGACCGGCGGCGCAACGCCGGTCGCTTTCTCGCTGTCGGCGCCGGCGATCGGCGTCGATACCGAGGCCAGCCGAATTTCGCCCGGCACGCTCGACTTCTCCGCATTCGACGTCAAAGGCAACGCCGCGGTGGAACCATTCTCCTACGCGGACGAAATCACACCGTCGGCGAACCTGCACATCGATGCGTTCTCGCCGAAGAGCCTCATGCAGGCGCTGGCCATCGAAGCGCCGCCGACCGCCGACCCCGATGCACTCGGCAAGCTGGTCATCGATGCGCATGCGGCGGTCGGCACCGACAGCATCACGCTCGACCAGCTGCGCATGAAGCTCGACGACACGACCTTCACCGGCGAGTTCGTCATGCCGATGGATCCGGCCGGCCGGATCCGTTTTGGCCTCGCGGCGGACGCCATCAACGCGGATCGTTACATGGCACCGGCCGACGAGAATGCCGCGGCCGCGGCGGAAGGCGAAGAACCGCCGCTCGAGATCCCGGTGGACCTGATCCGCGAGCTCAACGTCGCGGGTTCCCTCACGATCGGGGAGGTGCTGCTCGGCGGCATGAGCTTCTCGGACGTCGAGCTCGCCGTGGACAGCGCGGAAGGCCGCATGCGCATCCATCCCTTCACCGCCGGCTTCTTCGACGGCCGCTACGAGGGCGACATCCGCATCGATGCGAGCGGCGAGCTCGCAAGCCTGTCCGCTAACGAAAAGATCAGCGCCGTGAGCCTCGCGCCGCTGGCCAAGGCCGCGTTCGAGCAGGACAACATCACCGGCCTTCTCAACGGCACGTTCCAGCTCGCCGGCCGCGGCAACGACATGAGCGAGATCCAGAAGACGCTCGACGGCAAGCTGTCGTTCGCGCTCGCGGATGGCGCCTACGAAGGCGTGGACATCTGGTACCAGCTGCGGCGCGCGCGTGCACTGTTTCGCAAGGAGGCACCGCCCGAGCCGAGCTTGCCCCCGCGCACCGCTTTCAGCGACGTTTCGGCGACCGGCACGGTCACGGACGGCGTGATGCGGAACGAGGACTTCGTTGCCGACCTGCCGTTCATGCGGCTGACCGGCAAGGGCAGCGTAGACCTCGTCGCGGGCACGATCGACTATGCGCTGACCGGCAACGTGTACGACCGGCCGGAGGGCATCGGGCAAACCGCCCAGGGCGAGGTCGCCGACCTGGCGAAGGCGGTGATCCCGCTGAAAGTCACCGGCACCCTGGTAGAGCCCAAGATCGGCATCGATGTCGACGACATGGTGAAGGAACGCGCCAAGGACGAACTGCGGGAACGCCTGCTGGAGAAGCTCGACGATGGAGAAGAGACGACTGGCGAAGGCGCGACCGAGGAGAAGGATCCCGAGGAGGAGGCGAAGGATCTCCTGAAAGACAAGCTCCGGGATTTGCTCGATCAATGAACCGCCGGCTAGCCTGCGTGGCCGCGGCGCTGCTGTCGCCGATGGCAACGCCGGCGGTCGAGTTGCGCAACATCGTCGTCGACTTCGACGGCGAGTTGTACTCCGTCGATTCCGAGGTCTTTTTCGACGCGCCGCAGCCCGCCGTGTACGCGATCTTCAACGACTGGGATCTCTCCGAACAGTTCTCGTCCGCGATCGTCGAGGCCTACGACATCGGCCCGGATGCCGATGGACGGCGCGGCTATTTCGTCCGCAATCGCGGCTGCTTCCTGTTCTACTGCAAATCGGTGGAGCGGCGCGGCATCGTCGAGGCGATGCCGCACACGGACCTCGTCGCGCGTGCCGACCCGGACGAAAGCGATTTCGAGTTGTGCGAGGAACACTGGACGTTCCGGACGGAGAACGGCGGCACGCTCGTCAACTATTCGCTGCGCATGAAGCCTGCGTTCTGGGTGCCACCCGTGATCGGCCCCTATGTCATCAAGAACAAGCTCCGGTCCGACGGGGCCGAGGCCCTCGCGCGCATCGAGCAGCTGGCGCTCGCACGGGAGACGGCGGATGGCTGAGATCGCGCCGCGCCTGCTCGCCTGGTACGACCGTCATGGCCGGAAAAACCTGCCGTGGCAAGGCCGCGGCGCCTATCACGTCTGGATCTCCGAGATCATGCTGCAGCAGACGCAGGTCGCGACGGTCCTGCCGTACTACGAGCGTTTCGTCGCCCGCTTCCCGGACTTGCGTTCGCTCGCGGATGCGCCGCTCGACGAGGTGCTCGCGTCCTGGTCGGGGCTCGGTTACTACGCGCGCGGGCGTAACCTGCACGCCGCGGCGCGGCTCGTGCGCGACCAGCACGACGGCGAGTTCCCGCGGGATTTTGCAGCGGTCCGGGCGCTGCCGGGCATCGGCCGGTCGACCGCCGGCGCGATCCTCGCGCAGGCCGAGGGGGCGCGGCATGCGATACTCGACGGCAATGCCAAGCGCGTCCTGGCACGCCACGAGGCGATCGCGGGCTGGCCCGGACAGAGCGCCGTCGCGGCCGCGCTGTGGGAAGCCGCCGAACGCCATACGCCGACGGCGCGCGTCGCCGACTACACGCAGGCGATCATGGATCTCGGCGCGACGCTTTGTACACGCAGCCGGCCACGCTGCCCCGAATGCCCGATCGCGAGCGATTGCAGCGCAGCGACGCAGGGGAATGCCGGTGCCTATCCCGGCAAGCGGCCGGCAACGGCGAAGCCCCGCAAGGCGACGACGATGCTGCTCGCCATGTCCGGCGACAGCGTCTACCTGGAACGGCGGCCGCCCGCGGGCATCTGGGGCGGTCTCTGGAGCCTGCCGGAGATCGGGGACGGCACGCCGGACGCCTGGGTCGCCGAACGGCTCGGTGCGCGCGTGCGCGCAAGCCAGCGCTGGCCGGTGTTGCGGCACGGCTTCACGCATTTCGATCTCGACATCTCGCCCGTGTTGCTCGAACTGGACGGCGTGCCGGGCGCCGTGACGGAAGCCGGCGCCGCCGTCTGGTATCGTCTGGACGACGAACCCCCGGGCGGCTTTGCGGCGCCGGTGCGCAAACTGCTGGACACCCTCAAGGAAACGACGAATGGCGCGAACGGTTAAGTGCGTATTGCTGGGCGAGGACGCCGAGGGCCTCGACTATGCGCCGTATCCCGGCGCGCTCGGCCGGCGCATCTACGACAACGTGTCGAAACAGGCATGGCAGCGCTGGCTCGCGCACCAGACGATGCTGATCAACGAATACCGCCTCTCGGCAATGGAACCGGAGGCGCGCAAGTTCCTCGAGACCGAAATGGAGAAGTTCTTCTTCGGCGAGGGCTCCGCCGCGCCGCAGGAATACGTCGCCCCCGAATCGTAGGTGCGCGTCGACAGGCAGGCGTGCCAGCAAAGAAGGCAACCGGGCTCCAGGCCTGTTCTCCCGAATGGCTCGCTGCGCTGCGCTTTATTTCGGTCGAACAGGCCCCCTCGCCCGGTTGCCGGATACTCCGGGCAGGCGTGTCGGACATTGCTGCAGGGAAATCAAGCGCAGGCGAGCGCAGCGAAGCCGAGCCATTCCCGGAAGCAATGCCCGGCACGCCTGCCTGAACTCTATGGACGCACGAGGTACTGCACGCTGAACAGGGCTTCCGGGTCGGTCCACACGCGATCGACGGCGAAGCCGGCCTCGCGCGCCAGCGCCGCGAAGCTCGACAGTGTGTACTTGTGCGAGTACTCGGTGAGGATGCCTTCGCCTCGCGCGACGTGGATGGTGCGGCCGCCGATCGTCACGTACTGCGCACGTTTGCTGACGAGGCAGATGACGACGCGCCCGGCTTGCTCGTCATAACGCGCCTGGTGCTCGAAGGCGTCGAGGTCGAAGTTCGCACCGTAGTCGCGATTCATTCGCGCGAGTACGTTGAGGTTGAATTCGGCCGTCACTCCCGCGCTGTCGTTGTAGGCGGCCTCGATGATCGCGGGATCCTTCTGCAGGTCGACGCCGATCAGCAGCGCGCCGTTCGCGCCTGCCTCCTGGTACATCACGCGCAACAGGCGCAGGGCTTCGTCGCGCAAGAGGTTGCCGATGGTCGAACCGGGGAAGTAGACGATGTTGCGCAGCGGCATGACTTTCGGCGTCGGCAGGGCGAACGGCCGGGTGAAATCCGCGACGACGGGCAGCACCTCGACGTGCGGAAAATCCGCCTGCAGGGCCGCCGCCGTTTCGAGCAGGAAATCCTCCGAGATGTCGACCGGCACATAAGCGGCCGGTTCGTGCAGTCGCTCGAGCAGGATACGGGTCTTGACACTGGAGCCGCTGCCGAACTCGATCAGGCTCGGCCGCCGGCCGGCCAGGTCGGCGATCTCGCCGACGTGGTCGCGCATGATCGCGATCTCGGTGTCGGTGAGGTAGTACTCGGGCAGCTCCGTGATCGCGTCGAACAGCTGCGAGCCGCGCTCATCGTAGAAATACTTGGGCGCAATACGTTTGCGCGTCGCCGTCAGGCCCCGCAGGATCTCGGCGAGTTCGTCGGCGCGATGTTGTTGCACGGCTATCACGCTGTCTCGTCCTGCGCGAGCCTGAAGCCCAGGAATTGCCAGCGGGCGTCCGGATAGAAGAAGCTGCGGTAACTCGCACGGATGTGCCCGGCCGGCGTGGCGCAGGAACCGCCGCGCACCGTCAGCTGGTTGCACATGAACTTGCCGTTGTACTCGCCGAGCGAACCGGCCAGCGGGCGGAAGCCGGGGTACGGCGCATACGCGGAGGAGGTCCACTCCCAGGCGTCGCCGAAGAACTGCGGGCCCGGCCCGCTCACCGGGTGCAGCCAGCCGGTGTCCATGAGGTTGCCGGCGACCAGTTCGGCCGCTGCTGCATGCTCCCACTCGAATTCCGTCGGCAGCCGCGCGCCGGCCCAGCGCGCGAATGCGTCCGCCTCGTAGTAGCTCACATGCACGACCGGTGCGCCGGGATCGATGTCCCGCCGTCCGCCGAGCGTGAATTCCGACGCCAGGTCTTCGCTCCAGTACAGCGGCCGCTGCCAGCCGTGCCGGTTCACGGCCGCCCAGCCGTCGGACAGCCACAGGGACGGCTCGCGATACGCGCCGTCTGCAATGAACTCGCCGTACTCGGCATTGGCGACCAGCCGGTTCGCGATGCGGTGCTCGTGCAGCAAGGCATCGTGACGCGGTGTCTCGTTGTCGAAGCAAAAGCCGTCGTCGCCTGCACCGACACGAACGATGCCGCCTCCGGCGTTGGCATAGCCAAGCGCGCGAGCCGGCGATCGTTGCGCGCGCGGCAGGCCGGGCAGCACGGCCGGTTCGAGGGGATTCACGGAGAACACGTGCTTGATGTCCGTCAGCATGAGCTCCTGGTGTTGCTGCTCGTGGTTCAGGCCGAGCGTGACGAGCGACGCGATGTTCTCGTCGCCGGTCTCGATGAGCCGGAGCAGGTGCTCGTCGACGTGCGTGCGATAGGCGAGGATCGCGGCATAGGTCGGCCGCGACAGCAGGCCGCGCTCCGGCCGGCGGTACATGTCGCCCGCTGTGTGGTAATAGGAATTGAAGAGATAATCGAAGGCCGGGTCGAAAACCTCGTAGTTGATTGCGTGCGGGCTCAGTATGAAATGCTCGAAGAACCAGCTCGTGTGCGCGAGATGCCATTTCGTCGGGCTGACGTCGGGCATCGACTGCACGACGGTGTCCTCGATCTCGAGCGAGTCCGTGAGCGTTACGCTCTGCGTGCGTATCCGCGTGTAGCGTGTCGCGAGATTGTCGCCGGCGGCGACGGCGAGATACTCGGCTCTCGTTGCCATGGGCGTGGCTGCAAACGATTCAGGTCCGATCACCGTAACGCAATTGTGTGACGCGGACCAGCGTTCGCGGCGATTGTAAAATTTGCACGCAGAGCCGCATCAATTCGGCGCGGCGCGCAGCGGCAGTTCGGTCTTTTTCTGCACGGTGCGGATCGCGACGCTCGAGTTGACGCGCGCGACACCCGGCAGGCGCGTCAGCGCATCCTTGTGCAGTCGCTCGAAGTCGGCCATGTCGGACACCGCGACCCGCAGCAGGTAGTCGAACTCGCCGGTCATGAGGTAACACTCCATGACTTCGGGAATGTTGCGCACCGCTTCCTCGAAACGTACCAGCTCGCTGTCCTCTTCGCGCTGCAGGCCGATGTGGACGTACACGTTGCCCGGCAGGCCGACTTTCGCCTGCGACAGCAGCGCGACGTAACGGTCGATGTGGCCGGATTCCTCCAGTGCGCGGACCCGCCGCAGGCATGCCGACTCCGACAGGTTCACGGCCTGGGCGAGCTGAACGTTGGTGACGCGGCCGTCCTGTTGCAGGGCGGCAAGGATGGCGCGATCGAAGCGGTCGAGGGCCATGGCGGATTCCGTCCTTTTGAGACGTAAAGTCGAAAGAATCTGCCAGAAAACCCGGTGTTTGTCATCGATTTTGCAATCTAATGGCCGTATTGCACGAGTATCATGTGTGGTCGCGCCCGGGGGGCGTTGCAACGACGAGGCGTGTATGAAGATCGGGGTGCCCAGGGAAATCAAGACGCTCGAATTCCGGGTGGGAATGACGCCGGCGGGCGTGCGCGAGCTGGTGAGCGACGGCCACGAGGTGTTCGTGGAATCGAACGCGGGCGAAGGCATCGGCATGAGCAATGCCGATTACGTCGCGGCAGGCGCGAAGGTCCTGGCCACGGCAGAGGAGGTCTTTGCCCGGGCCGACATGATCGTCAAGGTCAAGGAGCCGCAGCTCGGGGAATGCGCAATGCTGCGCGACGACCAGGTCCTGTTCACGTACCTGCATCTCGCCGCCGATCCCGGGCAGACCGCTGCGCTCGTCAAGTCGGGCACGACAGCCATTGCTTACGAGACCGTCACCGCGAAGGACGGCTCGCTGCCGCTCCTGACGCCGATGTCGGAAGTGGCAGGACGGCTGTCGATCCAGGCCGGCGCCTTCGCGCTGCAGAAAGCCAACGGCGGCCGCGGCATCCTGCTGGGCGGCGTGCCGGGCGTACGGCCGGCGAAGGTCCTGGTCATCGGTGGCGGCGTCGCCGGCGCCAATGCCGCGGACATGGCGGTCGGTTTCGGTGCCGCGGTGACCATCGTCGATCGATCGCTGCCGCGCCTGCGCCAGATCGACGAAATCTGGGGCGGCCGCGTGCGCACGCTGTACTCGACGAGAGACGCCATCGACGAACTGACCGTGGAATCCGACCTCGTCATCGGCGCCGTGTTGGTCGCCGGCGCCGCGGCGCCCAAGCTCGTCAGTGCGCAGAACGTGAAGGATATGAACAAGGGCAGTGTCATGGTCGATATCTCGATCGACCAGGGCGGCTGCTTCGAGACGAGCCGCCCGACGACACACGCGGACCCGACCTATGTCGTCGACGGCGTTGTGCATTACTGCGTCACGAACATGCCGGGTGCGGTGCCGCGCACGAGTACTTTCGCGCTCACCAACGCGACGCTGCCGTTCGTGAAAGCGCTCGCGAATCATGGTTGGCGCGAGGCGCTGGCGCGCGACCCGCATCTCGCGAACGGCCTGAACGTGCACGCCGGTCACATCAACCACGAGGCGGTGGCGCGCGATCTCGGCTACGAGTATCGCTCTGCGAAGGATGTATTGAAGGCGGCGTAATAGTCGATCCTCGGGTCTAAGCCTGACCCCCGTTCCCCCCAACAGGTTAGGCTTGACTGGCCGGGCTCATCGCCCGGCCTTTTTTTCATTCCTACAGGCGGCAGGCGGTGGCGAGCAGGAGCTCGCTCAGCGAATTGAAACTCCGTGCGTCGTGACCGGTCAGGTCGGCGATCTTCTGCAAGCGCCCGTAGACGGTGTTCGAATGAACGCCGAGCGACTCGGCCGCCTTCAGTACGTTCATGTCGGCGTTCGCGTAGGCGTCGAGCGTCGCGAGCAGCGCGCCGCCAGCTCGTGCGTCGGCTGCGATGAGCGAGTCCGTCCAGGCGGGCAGCGCGGAACCGAGACCCCCGCGGGCGTGCCGGACGAGCATGCGCCGGACCGGGATATCCGAATAGCGCACGACACGCGTGCCGACATTCGCGAAGTCGAGCGCGACCCTGGCTTCGACCAGCGCCCGCGGAATGTGCGCGGTCGACGGGACATCGTTGCTCATGCCGACGATTGCGGCCGGACCGAGATTCAGCAATTCAGGGTAGACGCGATCGGCGAGCTTCGTCTGCGGCGCCGTCCAGCCCGACAGCCGCCGCGTGTCGGAGACGATGGCGACGACGGCGCGATCGCGCACGCCGACGAGCCTGCGACCCGGTAGCCGGGACAGCAGGTCGGACACCGCATCGGCCAGGCGGCGCGCGCGCGCGGGGTTGTCCATCTCCTTCGCTGCCACGGGCTGCGCGAGCGCGATGCAATAGGATTGCCGTTGCTCGAGATAGCCGGCACGCCGCAGCAGGCGCGCGACGCGCCCGTCGGATTCGTCATAGCCGCCGAGCAGGATGCTCAGGAGCTCCGTGCGCCTGTCGCCCTCGGCTTCGGACAACCGCCGCGTATGCGCGACGTACTCGGCAGTCAGCAGGTTGCTGATGAGGTCCGTGTACTCGATGGAGAAGTCGGCGATCGCGGCCGCGAGTTCGCGTTCGTCGACACTCGCATCGGCATCCGCATGTTCGCGAATCCATGTCGACATGGCGCGCAACCCGCAGCGATAGGCGTGCAGTGTCGATTCGAGCGGGAAGCGTTGCTCGGCCCGGCGGCGTGCATTGTCGGCGACGAAGGCGAAATCGCCCGCAGCGCCGCCGGCGAGCAGTCGCGCGATCTCCTCGACATGCCGGGCCGAATGGGCGGCGAGTTCCGGCAGCACTTCCGGGTTGCGGCTTTCGGTGAATGCCGGGATTCGCGCCAGGATGGTGTCAGCGAGTTCCGCATGCACCACGTCGCGCTCGGCCGCGAGGCGCCGGCCGAGGCGCGGCACGACACCCAGCGAGCGCAAGCGGTCGAGGGCATGGGTGAGTGGGCCGAGATCCTGAGCACTTGGCATACGAACTGGTAAACCTGCACAGTTGTCGCGCGATGATAGCAGCGAAGTGACCAGTGTTTGGGCCGGCGGCTGGGCATATTCTCTACCCGACCCGACGACAATCCTGACACGAGAGGAGATCAGCAATGCCGAAGTACCTGTTCGTATACCACGGTGGCGAAACGCCGGAGACCGAGGAAGAAGGCAAGGAAGTCATGGATGCCTGGGGCAACTGGCTGGGGGACCTGGGATCCGCCGTCATCGACGGCGGCAATCCGGTCGGCAAGTCGACGACCGTGCACCCCGATGGATCCGTAAGCTACGACGGCGGGACCAACCCGGCGAGCGGCTACAGCCTGATCGAGGCGGACAGCGACGCTGACGCCGTGGCGAAGGCCAAGGGCTGCCCGATCCTGTCGGCGAAGGGTTCGATCGAACTCGCCCAGGCCTTCGACATGTAAGCTTTGGAGGCAACGACCGGCGACAGTCACCCCGGTTTCCCCCCGGAAACGGGGTGACTGTCCCCTCCGTTCCGTCCTCTCCCTCCGGCAACAGGGCACTGACCCCTCGCTTGAACTTTCGCCGCGCCGGGCACCACTTAACTATGCAGCCGCCGGCGTACTGGCGGCACACGACGACACAACCCGCTGCGGCGTAAGCTCCGCAGGTTGCCCGGGGGACACGGTATCGATACAGGAAACGCCGGAGATAGCGCCGGCCTGCCGTCCGCCGTTCCGGCGCCCGAGGCAGGCCGTGACCGGACCTCGGCGAGCGCCGAGCTGTCCCGGCCGCCCTTGCGCCGGCTGGTGGGTCGCCTGTGGTCGCAGCACCGCCGCGGCAGCATCGCGGCCTTGTCCCTGTCCTTCCTGGCCGCCGCGACGGAAGGCTTGGGATTGCTCGTCCTCCTGCCGCTGCTCGCCGCGCTCGGTGTCGGTACGCTGCCGGGCGCATTGCAGGAGCTGCCGTTTCTCGGTACCCACCCCGGCAATCTCGGCGCGGCGCTGTCGATCTTCCTGCTCGTACTCGCGGTTCGGCAGCTCGTCGTGTTCCTGCACCACGTGCTGGTCGTACGCACGCGGCTCGACTTCGCGCAGGCGTTGCGGACGGACCTGGTGGCGGCGCTCGCGGATGCAGGCTGGCGGCACTTCCCGGCCGGCAAGCTGCACCGCCAGACGCAGATCCTGACGCTCGACAGCCACCGCGCCGGCGATGCTGCGCAGCACTTGTTCGGGCTGGTAGCCGCGCTCGTCGTCGCGCTCGTGCAGCTCGGCATCGCGGGCTGGGTGTCGATACCGTTCACGCTGCCCGTCGTGCTCGGTGCGTTGCTGGCGGGTTACCTCATGCGCGCGCGCGTGCGGCGCATCGGGCGGCTCGGCCGCCAGCTCACGGCCAGCCACGAGGCAGTCTACGGCCTGCTCGGCAACCTGCTGCCCATGCTGCGCACCGTGCGCTTGACCGGCCGCACCGCGGCGCTGACGGAACGCTTCCGGCAACAGAGCGAAGCCGTCAACCGCTCGATCATGCAGTACGTCGTCAACCATACGGCGAATGCCGCGCTGATCCAGCTCGGCGCCGGCGTCGTCCTGTGCACCTGCATCGTTTTGTGGGTGCGGCTCTACGGCATCGATGCCATGCAATTGACGGTGCTCGTGCTCGTCTTCGCGCGCCTGACGCCGGTCGTCGCCCAGCTGCAGCAGCTCCTGCAGAAACTGGCGCACGACCTGCCGGCGCTGCACAACGCCTTGGGCAGCATCGACCTGTGGCGCGCGCGCGCGGACGCGGGCGACGCCGCCCGGACGCTCGCGAGGCCGCGGCACACGATCGGGCTTGCCGGCGTCAGCGGAGGCTATGACGTCGAGCGCAATACCGTCCTGCACGACGTGACGGTGGTCCTGCCCGCGGGCAGGGTCATCGCGCTCACCGGCCCGACCGGCGCGGGCAAGTCGACGCTGGCCGACATCCTGGCCGGCATGATGCCGCCGGCCGCGGGTGCGATCGAACTCGACGGCCGCCCGCTCGGCCGCGGCGAACTCGCAGCCTGGCGACGCCGCGTCGGTTACGTCGACCAGGATGCAGTCGTGATCAGCGGCAGCCTGCGCGACAACCTCGAGTTCGCGGCCGGAGAGGTCGACGCGGCCTGGCTCGAGCGTGTCCTCGAGGCGACGAAGGTGTCGGAGTTCCTGCCGCAGCTGCCGGGCGGCCTCGATGCGCCGGTCGGCGAACAGGGCGCGATGTTGTCCGGCGGGCAGAGGAAACGCCTTGCGATTGCACGCGAGCTGCTGCGCCGCCCCTGGCTCCTGATCCTCGACGAAGCGACCTCGAGCCTCGATGCCCCGACGTCAACCGCCCTGCTGCGGGGCATCGCGGCCTTGCCCGAGGCGCCGACCGTGCTCCTGATCAGCCACGATGAAAGCGCCGTCGCGCTGGCCGACGCCGCATTCCATCTCGACGCCGGGCGCATGACGGCGGGAGGCGCGACGTGACGGCCGGACACGGATACCTGGGCCAGGCCCTGACGCAGCGGCCGGCATTCGTCGCGGACAGTCAGCCCGGTCACGGCATCCGTACGCGCGAGGCCGTCGTCACGGAAGCGATACTCTCCACCGTCACCTACAACGACCTGTTCGGCTATCCGCCGGATGCAAACGAGGTATGGCGATACCTGCACGGCGTGCGTGCGCCCTTCGCCGAGGTCGCGGCGCAACTCGAGCGGCTCGCGGGCGAAGGCCGGCTGATCGCCGGCGACGGCTGCTACGCACTACCGGGGCGTACGCATTACTTTGCGCAGCGCGCCGCACGCACGCGCGTGGCGGCAGAGCTCTGGCGGCGCGCGCGGCGTTACGCCGCGGTGCTCGCCTCGCTGCCCACGGTGCGCATGGTCAGCATCACCGGTTCGCTCGCGGTGAACAACACGGAACACGATGCCGACATCGATTTCATGCTGCTCGTCGACGGCGGCACCCTCTGGCGCACGCGGGCCGCGGCGATGGTCCTGCAGCGGATCGAGCGCAGGCTCACGGACACGCTCTGCATCAACTACCTGAGAAGCGACCGGGCGCTCGAGTTGCCGCAGAAGAGCCTCTATGTCGCGCACGAACTCCTGCAGACCGTGCCGCTCTACGGCGAGGATACGTACCGCGAGTTCCTGGCGGCGAATGCCTGGGCATTCGAGTTCCTGCCGAACGCGGCCGGCTGCCGCGCGGCCGCGCAGCCGGTGACGGGCTCGCGCTGGCTGCGCGCCTGCGCCGGGCCTTTCGTGCGCTCGCGCCTTGCCGGGCGTTTCGAAAACTGGGAATGCCGGCGCAAGCTCCAGCGCTTCAATCACACGGACCGGCTGCGGGGCGAATACTCGGTGTTCGGGACGGAGGCCACCGGGCATCGCGACGACGTGCGCCGGCGCATCGAGGGCCTGCATGGGGCACGGGTTGCGGCGACAGCGGCGCCGGAGCGCCGGAGCGTGCTGTTCGCACAGTCCTATCACCTGTATTTCGATCCCAAGCTGTGGCGCGAGATGCACCCGTACCCGCCGCTCGGCAGCCTGTACGGGGCGGCCGTGGCGCGTGCCGCGGGTCACGACGTCAGCTTCTACGATTCGATGCTCGCGACCAGCCCGAACAGCTGGGCGATGGCGCTCGACCGCCATCGTCCGGGCGTCGTCGTCCTGTACGAGGACAATTTCAACTACCTGACCAAGATGTGCCTCGCGCGCATGCGCGAAGCGGCGCTCGACATGATCGCCGCCGCAAAGCGCATCGACGCGACCGTGATCGTGTGCGGGTCGGACGCCAGCGACAACGCTGGCGTCTACCTGGATGCGGGCGCCGACTACGTGATCCGCGGCGAGGGCGATGGGCCGCTCGGCGCGCTGCTCGAATTCCTCGACACGGGCGGCGGCGACCCCTCGACATCCGCGGCATCAGCCGGCGCGGCGCCGACGGCGGGGTGATCGCCCATCCGCCGATGCCGAACCTGCGGCGTCTCGATGCGCTGCCCTTTCCGGCCTGGGATCTCGTCGATCTCGCCGAGTACCGGCGCATCTGGCGGCAGCGGCACGGCCGCTTTTCGCTCAACCTCGTGACGACGCGCGGCTGTCCCTATCACTGCAACTGGTGCTCCAAGCCGATCTGGGGACAGCAATACAGCGTGCGCAGCCCGGAACATGTCGTCGCGGAGCTCCGCCAGCTGATTGAGCTCGCCGGCCCGGAGCACATCTGGTTCATGGACGACATCTTCGGCCTGAAGCCGAACTGGGTGCGGCGCTTTGCGGATGCACTCGCCGACGCCGGCATACGCATCCGCTTCAAGTGCCTGACGCGGCCGATCTCCTGAAGCGCGACGGCGAAATCGACGCTCTCGCCGAAGCCGGCTGCGAGACGGTCTGGATCGGCGCCGAGTCGGGCAGCCAGACGATCCTCGATGCGATGGAGAAAGGCACCGAGGTCGGCGAGATCGAGGACATCACGCGACGGCTGAAGGCGCGCGGCATCCGCGTCGGCTTCTTCCTGCAGTACGGCTATCCCGGCGAAACGCTGGACGACATCCGCGGACGCTCGGCATGCTGCGGCGACTCCTGCCCGACGAACTCGGCATCTCCGTGTCCTATCCGCTGCCGGGTACGCCGTTCTACGACCGCGTGCGCGACGAGCTCGGACTGAAGCGCAACTGGCAGGATTCCGACGACCTCGCGATGCTGTTCGAAGGTCCGTACGGCACGCGCTTCTACCGCCACCTGCACGGCACACGCATCGCGACCTGCGCTGGCACCAGGTGCGCGCCGAGCTCCGCGACGGCTCGCTGTTCCGGCGTCCGCCGCTGCGTATCGCACGCCGGCTCGCGGGCTTCGTGATCAGCAGCGCCGTCCTGCCATTGTCGTGGCTGTGGGTGCTCGTGCTCGCGCGCTACTCTGCGAACGAGGCGCTCAGCCTGCCCGTAGAGCTCGACCGCCGGCTCGCTGCGCGGCCGACAGAGCAGGACGGAGGCTGAATGAACGAACTCGTCCTGACGCATGCGTACTTTATCGGCGAGGACCCGGTCGAATCGAAGGTGATGAAGCCGTATCCGCCGCTCGGGCTGCTCTATATCTCTGCGTACCTGAAGGCACGCGGGCATGCGGTTACGGTGCTCGACACGACCTTCATGACGCGCGCCGACTACTTCGCGCGGCTGGCCGAACTCAGGCCGCGCATCGTGGGCATCTATGCGACGCTGATGACGCGGCGCAATGCGCTCGCGATCGCCGCCACGGCGCGCGAGCTGGGCGCGAAGGTCGTCCTTGGCGGGCCCGAGCCCGTGAACTACGCCGCGGAGTACCTCGACGGCGGCGCCGACGTGATCGTGGCGGGCGAGGGCGAGGAAACGCTGGCCGAGCTGCTGCCGAAGCTCGCCGATGGCGCGGACCTGTCGGCCGTGGCGGGCATCGTGTTCCGCGCCGGCGACGGGACGACCGTGCGGACGCCGCCGCGCGCGCAGCTGCCGAAACTCGACGAACTGCCGCCTCCCGATCGCGAGGCGATCGACCTCGATCGCTACGTCGACACCTGGCGGCGCCACCACGGCAAAGGCTCGGTGTCGCTAATCACCGCGCGCGGCTGTCCCTATACCTGTCGCTGGTGCAGCCATTCGGTGTACGGCTTCAGCCACCGCCGGCGCTCGCCAGCGAGCGTCGCCGACGAACTCGAATACCTGAACGAGCGCTACGCGCCGGAGCAGGTCTGGTACGCGGACGACGTGTTCACGATCAACCGGCGCTGGTTGTATCAATACGCGGAGGAGCTCAAGCGGCGGCGCCTGCGTTTTCCCTTCGAGACGATTACGCGCGAGGACCGCCTGAACGAGAAGGTGGTCGAGACGCTCGCTGCCATGGGTTGCTACCGGATCTGGATCGGCGCCGAAAGCGGGTCGCAGCGGATCCTCGACGCGATGGACCGGCGTACCGACGCGCTGCGCATGCGCGACATGATCCGGCTGTTGAAGCGTCATGGCATCCGCGCCGGCACCTTCATCATGGTGGGTTACGAGGGCGAGACCTGGCAGGACCTCGATGAAACCGCGCGCCACCTGCGCGAGTCGCTGCCGGACGACCTGCTGACGACGCTCGCCTACCCGATCAAGGGCACGCCTTATTACGAGGACGTGGCCGATCGCATCATTGCGCCGCATGCCTGGGCCGAAAGCAGCGATCGCGAGCTCACGGTCGCGGGCCGGCGCTCCCGGCGCTTCTACCACAATGCCCAGGGCTGGCTAAAGGCGGAGCTCGAGGCCGCGCGCGTTGCGCAGAGTTCGCCCCGAAACCCCGAACAGCCGGCCCGGCACCGCTTCCGGGGGTTTCGGCAGCGCTTCAGGAGTGCGAAGTTTCGTGCGGGGATGTACCTGACGCGGCACGAGACGGAGCGGGAAGCATGAGCCGCGCGCTGGAACCGGCTTTCGATGCCGTCGCGTCGGACTACGACCGGCGCTTCTCGAACCGCGCGCCCGCGGCCTGGCTGCGCGAGCAGGTGCGCGAGCAACTGCTGCCGTTCCTTGCCCCCGGCATGACGGTGCTCGAACTCGGCTGCGGTACCGGTGAGGATGCGCTGTGGCTCGCCCGCCAGGGCTGCCGCGTGCTGGCGACCGACCAGTCGGAACGCATGCTCGACCTGCTCAGGGCCAAGCTCGACGGCATGCTGCCGGTCGAGGCAGCGCGCTTCGACATGGCGGCCGACGATACGAGCTGCCTGCCGCCGGGCTACACGGCCGGCCTCGTATTCTCGAATTTCGGTGCGCTCAACTGCATCGGCGACCCGGCCAGGGTCCTGCGCTTCGCGCACGGGCTGCTTGACGAGGGCGGACAGGTCGCGTTCACCGTGATGAGCCGCTTCTGTCTCTTCGAAACGCTGTACTTCGCTGTCCGCGGCCGCTGGCGTACTGCCGCGCGCCGCTGGCGCGGCACGGCGAGCTTCGAGGCCGGCGGCCGCTCGCATCCCGTGCGCTACTACAACCCGGCCGAACTCGCAGCCGCCGCTCCCGGTTTCGAAATGGTGACAGTTACCGGAATTGGTGGACTGCTGCCTACGAGCGAAGCCTTCTGGCTGTGGGAACGCTGGCCGCGGATCTTTGCAGGCATCGCGCGCCTCGACCGCCGGCTCGCGCGCTACTCGTATCGATTCAGCGACCACTACCTCATCGTCCTCCGGAAGCGGTCGCAATGATCATCATCTACAACTCGCAGAGTCCGCCGAACAGGAAACCGGCATGATCGTTCTCTACAACCCGCAGAGCTCGCCGAACAAGAAGCCGGTGCTGCCGATGTCGCTGCTCGCGGTCGGCGCATTGCTCGAAGGCCGGCACGAGTACCGCATCATCGATGGCAATCTCGAGGCATCGGGGCTCGAGGCTCTGGATCGCCACCTCCGGGACAGCGGCGCGAGTCTGCTCGGCATGACCGTGATGCCGGGGCCGCAGCTCGCCGACGCGCTGCCGGTCTGCCGCGAATTGCGCCGGCGGCACCCGGCGCTGGCCATCGCCTGGGGCGGCTACTTCGCCACCATGCATCCCCAGGTCGTGCTCGACTCGGGCCTCGTCGACTACGTGATACGCGGCCACAACGAGGCGAGTTTTCTCGCGCTGGCGGACCGCCTGGCTGCCGGCGAGGCACCCGGCCGTCTGCCGGGGCTGGCCCTGCCCGGAGATGACGATGCCGCTGTCCAGAGGACCACGCCGGCATTCGTTCCCGACGTCAACGCGCTGCCGGACTTCCCGTATCACCGGGTCGACGTCCCGCGCTATCTGCGAAAAACCTTCATGGGATCGCGGACGATCTCGCACCATGCGAGCTACGGCTGCCCGTTCCTCTGCAACTTCTGTGCGGTCGTGAACATGGTCGACGGCCGTTATTCCGCGCAGAGCGCCGAACGCATGGTCACGGTCGCGGAACGCCTCGTCCGCGAGTACGGCGCCGACGCCATCGAGTTCCACGACAACAACTTCTTCGTCGGCGAATCGCGCATCGCCGAGTTCGCCGAGCGCATCCGGCCGCTCGGCATCGGCTGGTGGGGCTATGGCCGCATCGACACCTTCGACAAGTTCAAGGACAGCACCTTCGCCGCGCTGCGCGACAGCGGCCTAAGGATGGTCTTCATGGGCGCCGAGACCGGCTCGGACGAGATGCTGAAGCGCATGAACAAGGGCGGGCGGCAGTCGACGGACCAGACGCTGCGCATCGCCGCGCGCATGCGCCGCTTCGGCATCGTGCCGGAGATGTCCTTCGTGCTCGGCAATCCGCCCGACCCGGATGCCGACGTCGCCTCCAGCCTCAGGTTCATCCGGCGCCTGAAAGCCGTGAATCCCGACACCGAGGTCATACTCTATCTCTACACGCCGGTGCCGCTCGCCGGCAGCCTGTTCGAGGAAGCGAAGGCGAGCGGCTTTCGCTTTCCGCAGACGCTGGACGAATGGGCGGATGCGGACTGGGTCGACTTCGCGCAGCACCGCAACGCCGACCTGCCCTGGCTGACGCCGGGCGTGAAGCAGCGCGTCGCCGATTTCCAGCGCGTACTGCACGCCACCTTCCCGACGATCACCGACCCGCGGCTCAGGGGCCTCAAGCGGCTGGCGCTGCGCGCGGCCGGCGGCTGGCGTTACAAGCTCCGCTTCTACCGGAACCCCGTCGAACTCCGGCTGCTGCACCGGCTGTTCCCGTACCAGCGTCCCGAGCTGTCGGGCTTCTAGCGCGGCAATCTCGAGCGAGGGCGACGACCGCGAGTCCTGCATGCGTATTGCGATGATCCTGCCCGGCTTCTGCGCCGGCCACGACGATCCCGGCATCCCGGTGCTGCGGAATCTCGTGCTCACGCTGGCACGCGGCCTCGACCTTTGCGTCTATGCCGTGTTCCACCCGGTGGCGCGCGACGCGTTCCCGGTGGGCCCGGTGCTCGTGCGCGCGTTCGGTCGCGAGCGCAGCGGTTTCATCACGCAGTTTGCGCAGATGCACGCGGCCACGCAGGCGCTCCTCGAGGATCATGGCCGCGAGCCCTTCGACCTGGTGCACGGCCTGTGGGCGGACCTTGGCGGCTTCCCGGCGGTGCGGGTGGCGGACCGGCTCGGCCTGCCCGTGCTCGTGACTGTCATCGGCGGCGAGCTCGATCACGTGCCCGGCGCCGGCTACGGCAAGGCGAAGCGGCCGAACGGCCTGCTCGCGCGCCACGCCGCGCGCCGCGCGAATGCGGTCGCCGTGCTGTCGCGGATGCACAGCGAAAAGCTGGCGCGCGAGCTGCCCTGGCTCAAACCCGTGTGCCTGCCCTTCGGCGTCGACCCGGCGTTGTTCGGTCCCGACGGCCCGCGCGCGGACCTGGGCCCGGGGCGGCATCTGCTGATCGCGGGTTCGCTCGTGCCGGTCAAGGGCCATTCACTCGCGCTCGAGGCTTTCGCAAAACTCGCTGGTCGGCACCCGGACCTGGTCCTGCACATCGCCGGCGACGGCCCCTGCCGCACGGCACTGGAGGCCGAGGCGCGCGTGGCCGGTATCGCGGCCCGCGTGCGGTTTCACGGCCGCGTCGCGCACGATGCGCTGCCGGCCCTGTACCGCGCCGCCGAATTCTGCGTGCTGAGTTCCTGGTTCGAGACCGCTGGGATGGTGATCCTCGAAGCCGCCGCCTGTGGCCGGCTCACCGCGGGCTCGGACGTGGGGTCGATGAGCGAACTCCTGCCGGCGGAACTGTGCTGCGCACCCGGTGATGCAAACGCGCTCGCCGCGGTTATCGAACGCGCACTCGCACTGTCGGACGGGCAGCGGCACGCGATCGAAGAGGGCCTGCGTGACCTCGTGCGGCGCTCCTATACGGTGCCGCACATGGCGGAACGCTATCTCGCGGAATACCGCAGGCTGGCGGAGGCCGGGCCGTGAAGGCCTGCTCAGGGCAGGCTCGCAAGAAGCGCCTCGGCACGCGCAGCGACCTCCTCGGGCGTGTAGCGCGTAAGGCAGCGGGTGTCGCCGTAGCGGCAGGTCGGCGACATGCACTGGCCGCAGGGCAGGTCGCTCGAGTCGAGCAGGACGGAATGCGGCCCGAGTGGCCGCGCCCAGTCGCTGCGCGTGGAGCCGAACAGGGCGATAGAGGGCCGGCCGCCGCACCATGCCATGTGCAGCAGGCCGGAGTCTTCGCTCACGACCAGGGCAGCACGTTGCAGTACCTCGAACGCCTGCGTCACGGTCGTCTTGCCGACGAGGTCGAGCAGTTGGCCGGGCAAGGCAACGCGGAGCGCCGCTGCTTTCGCGGCGACCCGTGCATCCCCGACAACGACGAACGCCGCGTTTCGATGCCGGGCCCGCCACGCCTTCGCAAATTCGACGTAGTTCTCGAGCGGCCAGTTGCGGCTGGGAAAGAAGCCTGCGGGATTCAGCACGACGAGGTCGCTATCGCGGTACTCGGCGGGTATGAGCCCCAGGCCGCCGGCGGATTCCTTGAGCCGCAGATCGAAAGCCAGCGGCACGTCGATAGACAGGGCCGACTCGATTGCCCGCCGCGCTCGTTCGGCGTGCGGTTCCGGGGAGTAGCGATCGAACGCGCTCCAGACGGAACCGGCCACGCGCCGCCGCAACCCGTTGCTGACATCATTGTTCTGCAGATCGATGACGACGTCGTACCGGTTGCGGGCGAGACGGGGTCCGATGTGCAGCGCGGACAGACGCTGAAGGAGGTGTCGGCGTCGCCCGCCGATCGTGTAGACGTTGTCGAACAGGTCGATGGCCGCGGGGAGTTCGCACATGTCGTCGCGCGTCAGAAAGTCGATGCGCGACTCCGGCAACCGGTGCCGCAATCCGCGCACGGCGGGGAGCACGGCGACGACGTCGCCGAAGGCCTGGAAGCGCATCATGAGGATGCGGGCGGGTGAATCGGTCGCTGCCCACGGCACGCCGTCGTGTCCCGCTCGCTTGCCGTCGCGCGGATTACTCGGACTCATGCCGGGAGAGTACCCAATGGCAATGAATTCGGACAGGCAAGAGTCCGAGGCTCGCACGATGGTTCGGGACTGGGCCATCGTCTGCCCGCGATGCCGTGTTGCATCGCTTTCTGCCAGCAAGATCGACGTCACCTGCACTGGTTGTGCCGCCAGGTTTCCGCTCGTGCAGGGTGTCTGGGACCTGTTGCAGACATTGCAGGTCGCCAGGTACCGGAATTTTCTCGAGTCCTATACGCGGATTCGCCGCGCCGAGGGGAGGACCAGCGACTCGGCCGACTTCTACCGCGCATTGCCCGATTGTCCACCATCACACCCGCTCGCCTGGCAGTGGCGGATTCGCAGGACAAGCTACGTCGCGCTCGCGCACTTGCTTGGCCAACGGCTAAACGACGGTGCGCGGGTGCTCGATGTCGGCGCGGGCAGCGGCTGGCTCGCCAATCGTCTCGATCTCGCGGGATACGCCGCCTGCGCCATCGACCTCAGTGCCGACGCCGGCGACGGGCTCGGGGCCGCCCGGCATTTCGCGGGGCAATGGCCCCGGCTGCGGGCGGATTTCGACCAGCTGCCGCTCGCCGACGGCGCCGTCGATGCGATCGTCTTCAACGCGAGCTTTCACTACAGCGCGGACTACTGGCGTACGCTCGCCGAAGCCTGTCGCGTGACCCGTCGGGGCGGACTGGTCGTCATCCTGGACTCGCCGGTCTATCGCAATGCCGCGAGCGGCCGGCAGATGCTGGAAGAGCAGGCCGACGACCGCGAGCGACGCTTCGGCGATCGCTCCGATTCGTTGTCGGCCGAAGGATTCCTCACGTGGCAGCGGCTTAGGGAACTCGGTGCCGGGGCCGGGCTGGCATGGCATAGCCGCAAGCCGTGGTACGGCCTGCCGTGGGCGCTGGCGCCGCTAAGGGCGGCGTTGCGCGGGCGCCGTGAGCCTGCCCGCTTCCTGCTCCTGTGGGCCGCTCGATGAGCGGGTTTCGCTGCCCGGTCTGCCGGTCTCCCGTCGACGTCGCACTGTGCCGCTGCGCGGAAGGACACGAGTTTGGCAGCGCAAATGCTGTGCCGAAGCTCGTCACGCCGGATTTCGGCGCATTGCTCGACACGGTGGAACTGAAGCTCATGACATTCCGCAAGCAGTCCTCACGCACGTCGCCGACGCCCGACGAGTACGAACGGCTGCCGTTCAGCCGCGAAGCGTCCGACCCGGAGTGGCGCCAGCGCGCGTTCGACGCACGAACCATCAGCGACCGGCTGGCCGGTCGCACGGACTGCCGCGTTCTCGACCTCGGCGCCTGGAACGGCTGGCTGAGCCACTGCCTTGCGCGCGCCGGGCACGATGTGCTTGCCGTCGACTACTTCGTCGATGCCGCCGATGGCCTCGGCGCGCACAGGCACTACCGGGCACGATTCGCTGTCGCGCAAATCGATCTCGCGGATCTCGACGTGATCGACCGGCGTTTCGACGTCGTCATCGTCAATCACGGACTCGCGTTCTTCACCGATCCGCATGCACATGTCCGGAGTGCCGCCGCGCTGCTCGGCCCGGGCGGGATTCTGTTCGTCCTGGGATTGCAGTTCTTTCGCGACACGACGAAGCGAGTTCAGCGTGTCGAGGCGATGCGGGACCGCTACCGGGCCGCCACCGGCAGCGAACTGTTTTTCCGGCCGACGCGGGCACTGCTCGACGCCGGCGATTTCGAGCGCTTGCGGAGCTGCGGATTGCAGTTTCACGCCTATCCACAATCCTTGCTGCGTCGGCTGATCACGCACCTCGATCGCCGGCGACCGGTGACGGTGCTCGGCGTTGCGACGCAAGCCGGCCTGAGGTTTCCCGATTCGTGAGCTACGAGTATCTCTCGCATCTCGCCAGGCTCGGTGAAGCGGACATCCACCCGGGCAAGGCCACGGCGTCCGCCGCCATGCTCGCTGCGCTCGCCCTCGCAGACGGCCTCGATGTGCTCGAGCTGGGCTGCGGCACCGGCGGCTCGCTCGTACGCGTAGCGCGCGACGCGGAGGTCCGGGTCACCGGCCTGGACATGCTCCCGGAGATGCTCGTGCAGGCGCACCGGCGGATCGCGGCAGCCGGGCTCGGCGGGCGCGTCACGCTGGTGCGGGGGCACACGACCGCGCTGCCCTTCGCCGCCGGCAGTTTCGATCGCGTGCATTGCGAATCGGTCATTGCCTTTCACCCCGACGAGGTCCTGCTCGGCACACTCCGCGAGATCCATCGCGTGCTCCGGCCGGGCGGACGTTTCGTGTGCAACGAGGCGATCTGGAAACCCGGTGTGGACGATGCGCTCGCGGCACGAATCAATGCGGGTTGCCTTGCGGACTTCGGGCTTGCGCAGGCGACGGAACACGCCTGGCATCGGGAAGACTGGGTGCGGGAACTCGAATCCGCCGGTTTCCGCGTGACGAGCGATGCGCTCCTGGGCGAGCTCGGCGACTGCACGCCGGACCTCTACGGCGCAACGGTGCCGTCCCCCGGCTGGCGCGCTCGCCTTCAGCAATGGCACCCGGCCCAGGTCGCGGGACGATGGAAGTATCGCCGCCTGCTGCATCGGCACCGGCCGTTGTCGATGAATGTAGAAGCGCGGCTGTTCGTCACGGAGCGGCAATGACCAGCGCGGAACTCACGCACATCGCGTCCGAACTCGATGCCTTGTTCGCGGAGTCCCCGGCGGCAGGCTACCGAACGCCGCGGGCGCCGGAGATTCCCCGGCTGGCGTCCCGTTATGCGGAGATCGTGTGGACGGCGGCAGCACAGTTGCCGCCGCTGGACGTGCCGGGCGGTGCAGAGCCCCTGGCCGCGCGGCCCGTCTTCATCGTCGGCCTGCCGCGCAGCGGGACGTCCCTGCTGTTGAACCTGCTCGACAGCCATCCGGCGCTCGGCGTCCTGCCCACCGAAGGCGACCTGCTGACCCGGTTCGCGCCGCGGCTCAGGCGCCTGGACCAATCGCAGCAACTCCGGTTTCTCGGCAAGATCTGGATTGCCCGACTGATTCACGGCGTCAACCTGCCGCCTTACTGGTTGCTGGGCCCGCCGGATACGGAGCCGAATCCCTACCTGACGTTCACGCGGCGAATTCGAAGCTGGGGCATGAACGACGGCTTGCAGGCTTATCGACGGCCATACCCGGCGTTTCTCGCCGTTGTGCTCGCCTGGCTCGAGTCACGCCACGGAACCCTCGAATTTGCGCACTGGGTCGAGAAGACGCCGGGCCACGAGATTCATCTCCGTCGTTCGTTGCGCATTTTTCCGGATGCGAAATGCATTCATGTCGTACGCGACCCGCGCGCCGTCCTGTTTTCACGTATCGCAATCGAAGCCAATACGGGCGGCAGGACGAACGAGGTCCGGCGCCTCGCGATCGACATCGGCAGGTCGCTGCGGCTCGCGCAACGATTCGCCGCTCAGCTCGGCAACATGCGCTACCTGGTCATTCGCTACGAGGATCTCGCGACCGACACGGAAGCGGTCATGCAGTCAGTCGCGCAGTTCCTGGATATCGGGTTCGATCGGTCGTTGCTGCAACCGACAATCGCCGGACGGCCGACGGCGTCCAACTCGTCGCACGCAGGCAGCGCCAGGGCCGGTGTCATCGATAGCCCTCCCGCACCTCCCCGTTTCGACGCCGCTACGTGCAAGCTGCTCGCACGCCATGGCGGGCGCGCGGCCGCGGGATTCGGATACGACGTCGGCGACTGATCAGGACAGTCGCGGCGCTGGCGCGAGCCGATCCACGAGCGCCTTCTCGAGCGGCCAACCGTACCAGTCGATGCGACAGCGCTGGCGCGCCAGCCACGCCAGCGGACGCCGCAGCGGGTGCCGCCCCGGCCAGTAATGCCGGTTGTAGAACTTGAAGCGTTCGATCATGCGGTAGGTTTCGGCGCTGACCCAGGGCCCGGCGGCACCCTGGACGTAGTCGAACGTCGCCCAGCCGTCGAGATCGGTCGGGACGTCGGCCTGGACCGATTGCGACAGGGCGGAGCCGGGATACGGCTTGTAGTAGAAAACCGGCGTTTCGAACTTTGAACTCATCCCGCGTAGACGCTTGATGAGTTGCACAGTCTGCTGAACCTGGTCCGGCGTTTCTCCGGGAAAGCCCACGATAAAGGAGAAGATCACGGCCACGCCGTGGCGCACGCACATGTCGGCGCTTTCCAGCACCTGCTCAATCGTCGTGTCCTTGGCGATACGCTTCAGCATCTCCGGCGAGCCGGACTCGACGCCTATGAGCACGCGCCGCAGTCCGGATCGCACGCACAAAGCGAATACTTCTTCAGTCAGCCGCACACCTTGGTCGGCACGCATCGTTGCGGCCCAGCTCGCCCGCAGGTCTCGGCCGAGGAATTCCTCCGCGATCCCGACGACGCGCTTGCGGTAGGTGAAAAACGTTTCGTCCTGGAAATTGACGTCCGTGTAGCCGTATCTCTGCTTCAAGCCGGAGAGTTGCCGACCGAGATGTTCCGGGTCGACGGCATTCCACTTCCTGCCGTAGACGAACGGGTCGGCACAGAACGCGCAGCGAAAGTGGCAGCCGATCGACGAAATGTAGTCGAGCTGACGATTGCCCTTGAGTGCGAAATAGCGCTCGACCGGCAGCAGCGAATAGTCCGGCGGTGCCAGGCTGTCCATGTCCTGCATCGCACGCGGCGGATTCAGCAGGGGCTTGCCGTCGACCCGACAGGCGGTGCCCGCGATGGTCTCGGTCGAACGCCCGCCGGCAAGCGCCTCCACCAGTTCGCGAAACGTCACCTCCCCCTGGCCCTGCACGGTGATGTCGATCGACGGCTCGGCAAGCATCGCCGTCGGAAACAGCGACGGATGCCAGCCGCCGCAGACCGTCGGCAGGTCCGGCCGTCGTGCTTTGGCCGCCCGCAACACCGCCAACGCGTCGGCAATCGGCGCGCCTGTGAGAACGGTGATGCCGAGGCACAGCGCGTCGTCGATTTCTGCGAGCACGGCGTCGACGGGATTCGTCTCGAGACGTCCGTCGACGATGCGCACGTCGAAGCGGCGCGAATCGAGCATCGATCCGATCGCGAGCAGGCCGAGTGGCATCGTGAAGAAAACCGCCTTCGGGTTGTAGAGAACGACTTTCTGGCGCATGGGCAGTATCCGTAGCCTGTTCACGCATCCGCATTGTGCAGGCACCTGACAATACTACCAAAGGTGACAGTTACCCTATTTCCTGACTCGGAATCGGCCGCTCGCTGTCGGCGGCCGTGCGGTACCGCCGGCAGAGCGTGCGGACTGCGATGCGGAGGCGCTGGCGCTGTTGCGCCGCCACGCGGGCCGCGCCGCCGCGCGCTTCGGCTATACGCTGAAATAGTCCGAACCCCGGCCGTTCCCGCCGGTCTAACACTGCGAGCGGGCGTCGGTGTCGCAAACCGACGGCACCTGTACCAGGTCCCCACACAACAACCCTGGAGGGTGAATCATGTATGTATCAGGATTTGTAATTCCCGTACCGAAGGACAAGCAGGAGGCCTATCGCAAGATGGCCGAAGACGCGGGCCCCTTTTTCAAGGAGTACGGCGCACTCGAGATCGTCGAAGCCTGGGAGGAAGACGTGCGCGACGGCAAGCACACCGACTTTCGCAGGGCGGTGGAAGCGAAGCCCGGTGAGAAGATCGTTTTCTCCTGGGTCATCTGGCCGGACAAGCCCACTGCCGATGCCGCCGAGAAGGCCATGGAAAAAGACGAACGCATGAAACCGCCGCCGGACATGCCGTTTGACGGCAAGCGGCTGATCTTCGGCGGCTTCAAGCCGATCTATACCCTCGGCCGACACTGAAGGTGAGCTAAGGGTACAGCCACCTTAATTGCCCGCTATTCGGCGTAGCCGGTGAGTTCGACGTAGCCGCGGCCGCCGATCGGCCGGCCGTCGCGCGTGCCGCTGACGTCGACGGCGCCTTCCCAGTAGCGCACGATCGTGTCCAGTTCCTGGTTTGCCAGGACCGGTTCGATCGCAAGTTCGAGCGCGAGCGCCGGCACCTGCAGGATCCAGCGCGCCGGATAGGTGCCGCCGAGCGGGCTTTGCCAGCTGTCGGTGACGTCGATTCGCACGTCGTCGTGTGCAAGACGCGTGACGCGACCGGCGGCATCGACGAAGCTGCCCGCGCTGTGCAGGTCGATGGCGCCGTCGTTGCTATCCTTGCGTCGCAGCAGGTAGAACATGAGCTCGGTGCCGTCGTCGAGCTGCAGCGCAAACCAGTCCCACCCGGCCTGCGTCGGCGCGAGCGCGCTGGTGCTCCACTCGCGATCGAGCCAGGACCAGCCGGCCGCCCGGTACCGCTCGCCGTCGATCGTAATCTCTCCCTCAGTGCGCAGGCGCGTCAGCGAGTAGTAATAGGAGGCGTTGCCGCGCTCCGATGATTTCTGCGACAGTCCTTGATCCCCCTGCAGCACCGGTGACTTGGCCGAAGCCAGCGTCACGTCGATGCCGACGTCGCCGTCGCGTGCGAGCAGGCGCCAGCGGCCGCCGTCGGTTTCGCCGCCTGCTGTTTCGGCAATTGACCAGTCGGCCAGCCACACGCGAAACGGGTCGGCTTCTGCGCCGGCAAGCCCGGCCGCACCGCGCGACCAGCGTTCGGCAACGTGAAACTCGCCGTCCTCTACGTCGGTCAGTGCGAAGTGCGCAAAGTAGAGCTGGTTCGTACGCCAGGCGGACCGCGATTCCGGCAATCCGGGCGCAAGCGCGACGCGGAAGATCGTGAGCTCGTAGCCGAAGCGCCGCCCGTCCTCGCCGTCGAGATTGCCGGTGACGTACCACCACTCGTTGCGAAACGCCGGGTGCGCGCCGTGGTCTTCGGGAAAGGAAAAGGAACGCGGTTCGAGCGCTTTCGCATAGCCGGCATCGTCGCCGGCGCCGAGCGCCGCCGCGAGCTCGGAGGGTGAGGACACCGGTTCCTCCGCGCAGGCGATGCCGGCGATGCCCGCGAGCAGCGCGATCGAAAAGCACCGGACTACGCGGACTCGCAACGACACCTCACTCCTCCCGCATCGCGCGCGCCGGGCTCATGCGCATCGCGCGCCAGGCCGGGTACAGGCCGGCGAGCAGGGCCGCTGCGACGGCGAACGCGACGGATGCCGCGACCGTGCCGGGTGAAATGCTGACGTCGATTTGCCAGCCGAACGCGCGCCGGTTGATCACGACGATCAGCACCCAGGCCATGACGAGGCCCAGGGGCACGGCCGCGATGCCGGCAAGCAGGCCCAGCAGGCCCGTCTGCGCCGTGAGCATGCCGCCCACCTGCGCGGGCGTCATGCCAAGCGCGCGCAAAGTGGCGATCTCGCGTGCCCGTTCGAGTTCGAGTGCCAGCATCGCCGACAGGATGCCGATGAACGCGACGCCGAGCGTCAGCCAGTACAGGACGCCGGTGATGACGAAGGTGCGGTCGAACACGGCGAGCGAGGCATCGCGAATGTCGCGATTCGATGTGGCCGCGAAGGAACGCTCGCCGCTTGCCATGGCGGCTAGCGCCGCGACGACCTCGTCGTCCGACGCGTCCGGCTCGAGATACACGCCGATCGAATCGATCGCCGGGTCGTCGAACCAGCGGTCGTAGGTGCGCCGGCTCATCAGCATCGAGCTCGAACTCGCGTCGTAGCTGCGATACGTCGCGGCGACGGTGAACGAGTGCAATCCGTGATCGGTCGGCAATTGGACGGCGTCGCCGCGCGCGACGTCGTGGTAATAGGCGTAGGGCTCGGAGACGACGACGGTGTCGCCCGCGTCCCATCCCGGCCACACCGCCTGCGGATCGGCATCGAGGAGTCCGACGCCGGCGTAGCTGCCGGGCGCCATGCGCAAGGCGATGAGTTGCGTGCGGCGGTCCACTTCTTCGAGAACCACGCGGCGGGTCGTGCTGACGGCGGCGACGGCGTCGCCGGCCAGCAGGTCGGCTACCAGCGCATCGTCGATGACGCCGCGCTCCGCGCGCACATACAGGTCGGCCTGCAGGGACTGTTCGAGCCAGGCGCGGACGGAAACGCGGAAGCTGTCGACCATCACGCTGACCCCGATGGTCGCGGACACGGCGACGGCCAGCGCGACGACGGCGATGCCGGTGCGGCTCAGCCCCGCGCCGGTACCCGCGACCGCCATGCGCGCGGCGACTCCTGCCTTGCCGGCCAGCGGCGCGAGCCGGGCGGCGGCCACTTTGACGAACCAGGGCGCGCACAGCGAAAAGCCGAGGATCAGCATGAGCGCGGCCGCCAGACCGGCGACCAGGTCACGGCCGGAAACCGCGAGCACCACGATGGCAAGCGCGATCGTCCCGAGGCCTGCGAGCGTGACGAACGGCAGCGCGCGCCGCGTGCGCTGCTCGAGCACCGAGCGCGCCATCGCGAGCCGGGGTCGGTAGCCCGTCGCTTCCCACGCGGGAATCGCGGCGCCGAGAAGCGCGGCGCCGATGCCTGCCAGCAGGCCTTTCAGGACGGCGGCCGGGCCGACCTGCACGTCCGTAACGGACACGCGGAAGTACAGCTCGTTGATCGAGCGTGCGGCGAGCGCAAGCAAATGCTCGCCGAGCAGCACGCCGAGCGTGATCCCGAGCGCGGCGGCGACCAGGCCGATGAGGGCGGCTTCGAGCAACAGCATGCCAAAGAGCTCCCGGCGCGTGAGGCCGAGCGCACGCAGCGTGCCGATGAGTTCGCGCCGCTGCAGTACCGAAAAGCCAGCGCTGTTCAGCACCAGGAACAGGCCGACGAGAAGCGCGAGCAGGCTCATCGCCGTGAGATTCGTCATGAAACCGGCGGCCATGTCCGCGGTCGCACGGCTGCGCCCGCCCGCGTCCAGCAACCGGACGCCGGCGGGCAGCAACGCTTCGAGTTTCGCGACCGCGGCGGCGTCGCCATGTGCGATGCGCACGTCGATCCGGGTCAGTCGTCCGAACATCGCAAGCCATTCCTGCGCGGTCGCGATGTCGGCGACGACGAGATCGGCGAGGCGGCCGTCGTCCTCGAAGCTTGCGACGAGCGTGGCCGCGTATGGCACGCCCTGCACGCGGATCTCGAAAGGCTCGTCCGCTGCGAGGCCGAGGGTTTCGGCGGTGCGCCCGGACATGGCCATCGCGCCCGGCTGTGTGAGCAAGGCCCGCAAATTCGCTTCGGTCCCGTCCTCGACGGCGGCGAGCGCGCCCGTGTAGTCGCGCAGTTCACGCTCGGCAAAGAGGTCGACGCCGAGCAGGTGCAGGACGCGCTCGCCGATGCGGGCGTCGCCCTCGACCACGGGCGCAATGTCGCGCAGGCCGTGGCGGACGCGGAGTTCCGTGTACAGCGATTCGTCGATGCCCTGCGGTCCGCCGATCAGCTGGTGCGTCGCCTCGCCCGCGACGGCGTCCATGGACAACAGGAATGCATTGCGCGCGCCCGAGTTCGCAAGATCGACGGCGACGATGACGGCCACGCCGGTTCCGACGCCGATGATTGCAAGCCCGAGTTGCCAGGGGTGGCGCCACAGGTAAGCAAGACTCGCCCGGAAGCGGGCGGGGATCACGGCTGCGTCCCGGGTACGGCGCCGAGACTGCCGTGGTGCAGCTCGATCACGCGATCGCAATGCGCGGCGACTGCTGCGCTGTGCGTCGCGATCAGCATCGTGCCGCCGGCATCTCGCACGAGCCTGTCGAGCAGGGTGAGCACCGACTGCGCGCTTTCGTCGTCGAGGTTGCCGACCGGTTCGTCCGCCAGCAGGATCGCCGGCGAGTGAGAGAGGGCGCGCGCGATTGCGACGCGCTGCTGTTCGCCGCCGGACAGAACATCAGGGAAGCTGTCCGCACGGCCGGCAAGGCCGACGGCGTCGAGCAGCCCGGCAATGCGGTCGTCGGCCGCGGACTTCGGCACGGCGTTCAGTTCGAGCACCAGCCGGATGTTGTCGGCGACGGACAGCGTCGGCACCAGGTTGAAGGCCTGGTAGACGAAGCCGAGCCTGCCGCGGCGAAACAGCGTGCGCTCGCGCTCCGACAGGGCGCCGAGATCCTGCCCGGCGACGACGACTTGCCCTGAGTCCGGCAAGTCGATACCGGCGATGAGGTTCAGGAGCGTCGACTTGCCGGAGCCGCTGCGGCCGCGCAGCGCAACGGTCTCGCCGCGGTGCACCACGAGGTTCACGCCGTCGAGCACGATGTGCTCGCGCGCGCCTTCGCGGAAGCGGCGCGAGACACGGGAAAGCTCGATGGCGGGTACGTCGCTCATGCGGGCAGCTTAGTCGGTTCCCGTTGGAGCGGCTGCAAGCCGCGACTGGTACGTTCCGGCGGGCCTACCGGGCACTATTCTCGGGCATGGCTCGGCGCGCCTTGCGCGCCTGCGCTTTATTGCCCTCAAACAGCACCCGCTAGGCCCGCCGTTGATAGTCCCCGCCCGCAGGGCGCCGTTACCTCCGGTTCACGTGCTCCGCGATCTCCGCATGCGTGGCGAACCAGACCCCGGGCTTGCTCTTTATATAAGTGACGAGTTCGTCGAGCATCCGCATCCGGTAGCGATGCCCGATCACCTGCGGATGCATCGTGAGCAGGAACAGCGTTCCTTCCTCGTAGGCGCCGTCGAATTCCCCCTGCCAGATCGACCGCACGTCATCGGCACTGCGCAGCGCGATAGGGCCGTCCGCCCAGTCGAGCTGGAAGTACGGCCAGTCGTCGAGTATCCATTCGACCGGCAGCTCGACGAGGCGCGACGGCTTGCCGTCTTCGACAAGGCGATAGGGCCGGTCGTCCGCCATCAGGCTCGAGTCGTAGGTGAAGCCCAGGCTCTGCACGATGCCGATCGTCGCGGGCGTCAGGTCCCAGGCGGCGGAACGAAAGCCTGTCGGCTTACGGCCGACGTGTTCCTGGAAGATCGCGAGACCCTTCTCGTAGGCGGCGCGCTCGTCCGCGGCGGTGAGCGCCAGCGGGTTTTCGTGCGCATAGGAATGGAACGCGATTTCATGGCGCGGGTCCGCCAGGATCGCGGGCACGACCTCCGGGTGCAGTTCCATGCTCATCGCCGGAATGAAGAAGGAAGCGGAAATGTCGTGTTTGCGCAGTAACGCGAGCACGCGCGGCAGGCCGACGCGCGCACCGTACTCGCCGCGCGACATCGTGGACGGGCTTTCCTCGCCTTCGTCGGCCAGCCAGACGAGCTCGGTATCGACATCGAAGGACAGGGCCACCGCGACCTTCGCGCCGTTCGGCCAGGACTCGGGCGTGAGATCCTCGCCGGCGCGAATCCGGGCGATGGACTCGGTGAGTTCGGCCGGCGACTTCTGCCAGCGGGCCTTCGGTTCCGCGGCCGATGCCGCCAAGGCGAGGCCAAGCAAGAGCAGCGGGAGGATGGCTGATCGCTTCATAACGGAAGAGTCTACCCGCACCGAGGTGAAGGCGGCCGGGTCGATGTGCCGCCAAACTCGTTACTTGACGATTCGCGCGCGCGGGTCGAGTAGGCCGACATCGTCGACGACAACGTCAAACTTATACTCGGTGCCCTCTACAGCATCTTTTGGCACGCAACCTACGGTAATAATGTCTTCGGGCATTTCCTTTTGGTCGTCGCTACTGCCATCGATCCAGCCCGCGTCTTCGTCGTCTTCATTGCCTTTCACCTCGACCTTTTTGCCGACAATTCCGGCGTCCCTGGGTCGAAGTTCGATCTGGAATTCGGTGAACGGCCTTACCTCCGATACCGGCCTTACCTCCAGATACGAATCCCCGTAACGCACTATCGTACGAGTGAAGCCGTCGACTTTCCCGCCGCACGCAGTACTAGTTATTTCCTTTTTTTGCGCCTTGCCGTCCGTTGAGCAGGCTGCCAGTACCCCGACGAGACAAATTGCGAGGAATTGCGTTTTCATTGTTGTATCCCCATTGTTGTTTTGTTCTTCGCCACCTGATCATAGCGATTCCGCCGGATTTTGCCGGGCCTCGAACTTCGCTGACGAGTGCGATGAAACGCGGGTCGTCGTGCAGCTCGTCGAGTTGCGGGTCCGAGAACAGCATCTGCCGGCGAGTAACCGCTGGCCGACCGCGATATCGGAGTGCCGCGATACCGGCGTCCTGGTCGCCGCCACGAACGGCAACGAGCGCACTGATGTAGTGAGTGTACGGATCCTCGGGAGCGAGGGGCAAAGCCTTGTCGATGTGGGCCCGTGCCGCCGCGGGCTCGTCCTGCATCGCGCGTATCCATGCCAGGTCCATCATCGTGAAGGGGTCGTTCGGGTTGACCCGCAGGTCGTGGACGGCGAGTTGCCCGGCACGCTCGAACTCCCGTCGCGCGTCGTCCCGGCGGTCGGCGAACCACAGCGCATCACCGAGGTTCGAACGCGTGAGGTAGTCGTTCGGCGCCAGTTCGACGGCCTTCGCGTGATTCTCGACGGCGGCGTCGAAGTCGTGCAGGTAGTAGTACAGCAGGCCGAGGTTGCTGTAGGCAACCTGCGTCGGCGAGATCTCGAGCGCCTTGTAATAGGTCGGCAGGGCGGACGTGAAGTCGCCGTTCATCAACTGCGAGGTGCCGAGGTTCTGGTACCCGTTCATGTTCCCGGGATTCAGCGCGACCACGTACTCGAACTGCTCCGCGGCCTCGGCGTATCGCCCGGAACGGAACAGGAAGGCGCCCAGCGCGTTCAATGCGCTCTCGCTGCCCGGATGCAGGCCGACGGCCTTGCGCAGGATCGCCTCCGCTTCCTCGAACCGGTTCTGGCGGGCATAGACGTCGCCCAGCCCCTGGAGCGCCTCGGCGTTCGACGGGTCGGAATCCAGCGCGTTATCGAAAGCATCCTCCGCGTCCGCCAGCCGGCCGGTCGTCTCGTACAGTTTTCCGAGCGCGGCATACACGACGGCGAGGTTCGGGTTCAGGCGGAGTGCCGTGGCGCAGGCGGTCGTGGCCTTGTCGATCATCCCCGCGTCGTCGGTCTCGGTGTAGGCTTCGACGTAGGCAGCACATTTGCCGGCATGGGCGACGGTGTAGTCGGGATCGACCGACAAGGCCGCATTGAACCAGTTGAGCGCGGTGTTGACCGTCTCGATCGTGCGCGGCAAATGCATGGCTTCGATGCCGCGGCGGTACAGCAGGTAAGCACTGAGTTCCGGCGTGTCGGCATCCTGCAGGATCGATGCCTGTGCTTTCGTCGGCAAGGTCGCCTGTACCGTGGAGACTGTCAGGTTCGTGATCTCGTCGCGGATGTCGAAGATGTCCCGGCTCGGGCGGTCGAAACGCCGGGACGTCACCTGGAATCCCGTCGCGGAGTCGACGACCTGCACGATCACCCGAATAGTGTCGCCAACGGTTTCCACACTTCCACTGAGATAATTCGCGACGCGCAGGCGTTCACGAACGCGGCCGGAGGGCGCGTGCGGATCGAGCGTAAACGAGTCGCCGCGCGACGAGACGTGCAGGCCGGCGACCCGCGAGAGTCCGGAGATGACGTCGTCAGCGAGACCGGTCGCAAAAATGCCGGATTCGTCGCTGCCGTCCACATTCAAAAACGGCAACACGGCAAAGGAATTCTCGACGACGGGCGGCGGTTCGGCGACGAACCGCGGGATCGCACGGGCGGTCGGCAGGCCGATGCTCTGGTCGTACGCGTAAACGAAGAGGCCGGCAATGGCGAGCGCGCCGATAACCGAGACGTAGGTCCGGCTAAAGCGCTTTCGCTTGGCATCGGCGGGCGACAATTCGTGCAGTACGGCACGGCCGTCGCGGAAGTCGAGGTACCAGGACAGGACCATGGCGATTGGAAAGCCGGCGATGACGAGGATCGTGATGAAGGTCCCGAGAAAGTCCGGCAGGTGCAGCTGGTCGAAGACGATGTCGGTGACCTGGATGATCAGCCAGCCGACGACGGCGTACGCAATTGCGGCTTCGACGACGCCGCGGCGTTTCAGCTTCGCGATCCAGCCGAGTTTGGCGAGGCCATCGGCGGCGGGTGCCGCCGTGACGTCCGGCGCGTGGTTGCGCGGCACCGGTGACTTCAGCAGGCGGTAACCCCGCCGCGGCAGCGTCTGGATAAACACCGGCGCTTCGGCGTGGTCGTCGAGCGCCTGGCGGAGCGCGCTGATCGTGTGACTGAGCGCCTCGCGGCTTCCCTCTCCTTCGCCCCAGACCGCGGCCAGCAAGTCCTCGCGGGTGACGATCTCGCTCTGCTTCGAAGCGAGCTGCAGGAGGATCTCCGCGGCCTTCGGCGTGAGGCGTCGCCGGCCGAACGGCCCGGTAACCTGCCCGGTGAGCGGTTCGATGAGCAGATTGCCGAGGTAGAATCCTTTGAGAAGTTCGTTACGCAGGGACCCGCTCCCGGGGATTGACCGCTTCAACAAGAATAGCAAGTGAACAGACTATCCCTCCGGCCGCTCTCTGTGTCACGCTACTGCAGGAGCGGCCGTTAGGCCGCGATGAATTCGCGGCGCTACCGCCGCCCTTATCGGCCATCAAGGGCACCAACGCCCGGATAACGACATGACCCTCTACGACATCATCGTTTCCCTGCAACGCGCCCTGAAGAACCTGGACACCATCGTCGGCAAGGCGGAAGCCCACGCCACGGAGCAAAAGATTGCGCCGGAAGTACTTATCCAGAGCCGCCTGCGGCCGGACATGCTGCCCTTCGTGGCGCAGATCCGCATCGCCACCGACACGGCGAAAGGCGCGGCGGCGCGGCTCACCGGCAGCGAGCTGCCGAAATGGGCCGACGACGAAGCGACCTTCGCGGAAGTGCATGCGCGCCTGCAGAAGGCGATCGATTATCTCGGCACGTTCAAGGCCGCGCGGTTCGACGGCGCCGAGGAGCGCAACGTCGAGCTCAAGTTCGGCCCGCGCGAGTTCAAGTTCACCGGCAAGGACTACGTAACGTCCTTCGTGCTGCCGAACTTCTATTTCCACGTGTCGATCGCCTACGCCATCCTGCGCTACAGCGGCATCGACATCGGCAAGACGGACTTTCTCGGCGGCGCGAGCTAGGTTTCCGACTGGCGCGGCCGTTTAGGCCGCGATGCGCATGGGCTGCCAGGACTTGTAGGTCAGCGATCGCCAGACCCACTCGAGCGGTCCGAAGCGATAACGCGCGAGCCACCAGGCCGAGAACACCATCTGGAAGCCGATGATCGCGACGACGATCAGCATCTGCGGCCCGCGTGAAATCCGGCTGAACATGCCCGCACCGTAGTTGTGGAAGATGAGCACCAGGATCAGCGAGTGCATGATGTAGTTGGTGAGCGCCATCCTGCCCATCGGGGCGAATGGCTTGAGCCAGCGCTGCCCGCGCGCGGTTTGCGTCGCCAGCACGATGCAGCCGACATAGCCGGCCGAGAGTGCGAACTGGCTCATGTAGTACATCCCCTCGCCGGCGATTCGGATCGAGCGCACCATCTCCGAGACGGGATGCTGGAGGATCGTGAGACTGCCCGCGCTGAGGAACAACCCCAGGGTCATGCCGATCACCGCCATCCACGTGAAGAGTCGGCGGTGTTCGCGATGGTGGCGCAGGACACCGCTTGCCACGAACCAGTAGCCGACCAGGAATATGGGCAGCAGCAGGGCAATGCCGAAGAACGGCGAAAAAGGTAGCAGGCGCAGGCTGGCGCGAGCGCGGTAGAGGCTTGCGTCCCAGTACGAGCCTTCGGCGAAGGCCTCGACCTCTTCCTTTCCCCAGGTCTCGCGTTCCGTCCTGTTCTCGACCCGATCCGATATCTTTTTCTCAATCTCGTCTTCTTTGCTATCGGCGTCCTCGCCGGTCGCGGCGTCTTCGTCGGCATCAATGGATTCTTCCGCGTCGTCGGCAGCTTCCGATTCGACAGCTTCATCGGCTTCTGTCACATCTTCTTTTTCCGCCGCTTCTTTCATGCGTGCATCGACTTCTGCTGCGACGTATTGCTCGTCCTGCCAGCGCTGGTCGAGCTTCGAGGGATCCATGTACAAGCCGAATCCAAGACTTGCCACGGTGGCGACGATGAACGGCATGAGCAGCACGACGACGGCGATCTTCAGGAAGGTGTCCGGGTCGTTGAAGCGCGCAAGCCGCCGGGTCCGGAACAGCAGTATCCAGCCAAGCAGCAGCAGCCCGGCGAGTGCGTAGTCGTGCAGGATGTCGCCCGCGAACAGGAAGACGATGTGCAGGATGCCGATGGCATACAGGACGAGCATACGCCGGGTGAACCACGCGACGAATGGGCGGCCTGCGTCCTGCGCGCGGATCAGCATCACGGCAAAGCCCATGCCGAACAGCAGGGCGAAGATCTTGTAGAACTTGCCTTCGACGAAACAACGGACCAGCCAGGCCACGGCGTGGTCGAAGCCGGTAAGCGTCTCGTCAAAACGACCGAGGTCTTCGATGCTTCGATTGAACCACTCGATGTTCATCAGCAGGATGCCGACGAGTGCGATACCGCGCAGGATATCCATGACGTCCAGGCGTTCGGACGCAGTAATCGGGGCAAGGGCAGGTCTGCCGGCGGCGGACAGCTCCGCCGCGGCTCGAGCCGGAAGTACTTCTCGTTCATGCCTGGTCCCCGCGCCTCGCAGGGCTTGCCGACATGCGGGGATTCTATAACCTGCGGTTATGCTTGGCCGTGCGAGGCGAAAGGCCTGATTTCTTGACTGAAATAGGTGAAATCGGTCTAATACGCCGCTCGCTCGGGGCGGCGTGGAGCGCTAGGCGCGACTGAAACTTTCGCCAGGCGACAGGTGGCCTCAAACTGGCCAGGTAGCGGGGTCGCGAAGCGACAGGGTAGGCAGCGACTGAAAATCCATTTTCAGTCAGTGACACAGGCTCAACGAAGCCTGAGACAACAGATTGGCGGGTAGCGGGGTCGCGAAGCGACAGGGTAGGCAAGGACTGAAATCCATTTTCAGTCAGTGACACAGGCTCAACGAAGCCTGCAGACAACAGATTGGCCAGGTAGCGGGGTCGCGAAGCGACAGGGTAGGCAAGGACTGAAAATCCATTTTCAGTCAGTGACTCGGCTCAACGAAGCCTCACAAGCAACAGATTGGCCAGGTAGCTCAGTTGGTAGAGCAGCGGACTGAAAATCCGCGTGTCGGTGGTTCGATTCCGCCCCTGGCCACCAATCAAATCAAAACCTTAACCTCTCCACACTCTGCGCTCTGTTGACACGGTTTCCGGCCGTGGTCCACTGGTGGTCCATTCGATCTGAATACCACCGGGCAGACCACGTCGATGGCAAGAGCCGAGAAACGAGTTGGCAAGGATGGTCAGGTGTCCTGGCGAGTACGCATTCGGCGCCGGGGCTTTCCGACTATCACCAGAACCTTCCGCTACAAGGCGGATGCTGACCGCTGGGCCGCCAAGGCAGAGACGCAGATTAGCGATGGTGACCTGCAGATCATCCAGCGTAAGAAGCAACGCACATTGGCGGATGCGATCGATCGCTACCTTGGCGAGGAGGCGCCTGCGCTCAGGGACTATCGCAATCGTTTGCGACAGCTGAACTGGTGGCGTCGCGCGATTGGCACGCAAACGCTTTATAGCCTGGTGATGGACCGGGACTTGATCTATGACGCGATTCGCCAGTTAAAGACCGAGGAATCGCTGTCGCCAGGGCAGCGGCGCGGCCCGGCCACCGTCAAGCGGTACATCGCGGCGTTGTCCAAGCTGTTCTCTAGTGCGGTCAACTGGGGCTGGATCGACACCAACCCGGTACGCCATATTCAAAAACCGACGGAACCTGCCGGCAGGACCCGATTTCTTTCGGATACCGAACGACAGAAACTCCTGACCGCCTTAGCCGCGAGCAGGGATCCGTACCTTCACACCGTAGTCCTGATGGCACTCTGCACTGGAGCTCGGTATGGAGAACTCATGAACCTTGCCTGGGCCGATATCTCCTTCGACCGAAGCACGGTCACGTTCCGTCAGACTAAGAACGGGGACTCCAGAACCTGCCCGTTGACCGGTGAGGTTCTAAGCCGACTTCGAGTATTGAACAAGGTTCGTCACATTGGCTCGTCCTGGGTGTTCCCCAGATTCGACGGCGCGAAGCCGAAGTGCATTCAATCGGCATGGCGCCGCGTTCTCGCCCAGGCTGGCATCGAGGACTTTCGTTTTCATGACCTCCGACACACCGCAGCCAGCTACCTCGCGATGTCAGGTGCAACGCCGACGGAGCTGTCCGCGATTCTGGGCCACAAGACGCTCGCCATGGTGGCCCGGTATGCCCACGTCAGTGAGCAGCACACAGCTGATCTGATTCAGCGCATGACCCACAAGTACCTGACTTAATTAAACTTAGCAGTCATTTTGTCGCCGGCTCCTTGGCGGAGGCACCCAAGGAAAGGGCCCCAAAAATAGCTTGCCGTGAGTTTTTTCTGCAATTTAATAGGTGACGCCCGTTAACTAATGGCGTCATGAGTTACTGCCGGTGACGCCGTTCTCGTAAGGAGTCACCAAATGGCAGCTACAACCCGCTTTATACCGGTGTCCGAATGGGCCGAGCATTACCCCTGGCCAACGCCAGGTGCCCTACGGGTCCACATCTGCAATGCCGAAAAGAAGTTGCGCACTGGCACCGGTCCCGGTGATCCGACACTGCTGACCTGCGTGGTGAGGTTCGGTGCTCGCGTTCTTATCGACGAGCAGAAATTTATCGAGTGGATGCGCCAACGCTCCGCGAATGCTTGCCGTCCGGATCAGGCCCCGTCTCGCTACGAAGGAAATCTACGGTGACGCGCCCGAGCGAATCGCTCGACGCGAGCGCGACCACTGTCAAACGTGCGCATCCGCGTCGACTGCCCGCGTATGGCGACGCGCACATACCACCAGGCGAATACAACGCGTACGTGGTTGGCGTCGAAACCTGGGCGCATTGCCGCAATTGGGAGCCACGAGTCGTCGTTCTCTGGGCGATCGCAGACGCCGGCTTCATGGGCACAGTAGTACCAGCCTACTACCGGGTTCTGTCACTCAGCGGCCGCCCGCGACGAAACGGGCGCTTCAAAGTTGGCACGAAATCTCGCCTGTATCGAGAGCTCGCCAGGATGCTGAATCGACGTCCTCCGGTCGACCACGTCCCCATCGACGAGGTCACGGACAGGCTGTACCGGATTGTGGTTCGTGATGCCAAGCATGACATGGAGCAACGACCACTGGGGTGCGCTATCTACTCGGTCGTCGAGTGGGTGAAGGGACCGACATGACAGTCCGCAATTCAACCCATGACCAGATCCAGATCCCCCACCAGGTCTCAACGCACTGTGAGCCTTGTGGTTGCTGGCTTTGCGCTCGCCGAGACCCTACGAAACGCCACGGCATTCGCGTGGCGAGAGGTACAGGTGTTCGTCGCGGTAGACGGTGCCGCAAACTCATACAGTCAGGACCGTCAGGGCCCCGGAGCCTCACCGCTCCGGGGTCACTCATTGTCGCGCGTCAGAATTATACCCGACCGAGGCTCGTTCGCGCGTGCGTGCTATCGGCGCAAAGCCCAAAGGACTTAACCCCGCCATTTGGAGCCAAGAAATGAACGCGATTCTGACAAGGGAGACATTTGCAACGAGCCGCACGCTTGAGTACTTCAGTGAAAAGGAACTTCAAACGCAAATCGGCTTTGGTCCTGCCTACTGGCCCGTCGCCATACTGCGTGAGCTAATCGACAACGCTCTGGATGCCTGCGAGGAAGCCGGAGTACCTCCCGACGTCAAGATTACGACTGAGGACGACACAATCGTTGTGACCGACAACGGGCCCGGCATCCCTCGAGAAACGATAGTCCGATCGCTCGACTATATGGTTCGAGTGTCCAGCAAGGCTGCCTATGTCTCCCCGACACGGGGGTCGATGGGTAACGCACTGAAGGTGATGTGGGCAGCACCGTTCGTCGCCACTGGGTCGAGCCAGGTCGAAATCGAATCCCGAGGTGAGCTGAACCTCATCAAGGTGTCGCTCGACCGGATCAGTGGGCGACCGGAAATTTCCCATGACACGGTGAAGATTGACGAAGTTGACGACGTCCACTTGCCTCGTGCCCGGACGGCGTCTGGAAGCGAAACGGTAAGATCGCGCACGTCGGTAAGAATCCGATGGCCCGAGTCGACTCGGTTACTCAACGCGCCGGACCTCAATATTTACCGTCCGGCGCCCTCTGCCGCTGATCTGGTCGCAACGTACGCCGCATTCAATCCGCATTCGAGTTTCACGCTCGACGGGGTCCGGTACCCCAGATCTATAGGCGACTGGAGTAAGTGGAACCCGGCGCAACCGACCTCGGCTCACTGGTACACCCAAGAAACGCTGCGTGACCTGATCGCGGCATGCATTGCGAAGGACATGGGGGTTGATGCAGAGCGGACAGTTCGGGACTTCGTTGGCGGATTCCGCGGGCTCTCCGGCACGGTCAAGAGGAAGGTTGTTACCGAAGGATGGTCCGGCCAGCGTCTACGCGACTTCGTTGTCGAAGGCGATGTTGATCCCACATTCGTCCGCGAACTCTTAAATCGAATGCGGGCAGAATGTTCGCCGCCCAGCCCGAAAGTTCTTGGCGCAATCGGTAAGGAGCATCTGACCAAATGGATGATGAGCCAGGGTATTGCTGAGGACAGTATTCGATACATCAAGAAGGTCGGTGCCCACGAGCTGCCTTTTGTGTTGGAAGTTGCCTTCGGAATCAATAATGATGACGACTCAAATTGTCGGGTCGTATCAGGTCTCAATTGGTCACCAACCCTTGGTGGTGATCCAATCCAGAAGGTGAGGGACGCTGTAGCCGATGCGCGCCTGGACACGGATGATCCGGTTACCCTGATCGTACACATAGCGCAGCCTCGCTTCACGTTCGCGGATCGCGGCAAGACGCGTCTAGCCGTGAGTCGCGACCTCGCGGCCGGAATCGCCGCCGCGATAAAGTCCGTCGCAAGCTCCTGGAAGCAGGCAAAGCGCAGCGCAGACCGGAACGATCACATATCGCGCTCCCGGATTGCACACATGCGTCGAAGAAAGGCACAAACAACGATCCGCGACGTCGCGTTTCGCGTCATGGAGGATGCCTACAATAAAGCGAGCGCAAACGGAAAATTCTATGCTAATGCGCGTCAGATCATGTATGCCGCGCGCCCGTCAATCCTCGCTGAGATCGACGCAGCAGAATTTAACGATGTCTACTTCACCCAGACATTGCTGAAAGACTACCTGGAGGAATTCAAACCCGATTGGAAGGTCGTGTGGGACTCTCGCGGCAACTTGGTCGAACCGCATACGGGGAGGAAGGTCTCGCTTGGTGGAACAGGGGTCCGCCAATACGTAGAAAACTGGCATTCCGTGATTTCGACGGGAACGCCGAACATCACCGCGAGGATCGACACCGACGGGCCGAATAATCGCTTCGGCAGTGTGTTGTTCATCGAAAAGGAAGGCTTTGCTGAAATCCTTAGTAGTGCTGGGATCGGGAGCCGCTATGACATGGCGATCATGTCTACCAAGGGAAATCCGGTAAAGGCGGCTTGCGATGTGATCGAAGCTATCCATCAAGAAGGCGTGAAGATATTCGTTCTGCACGATTTTGATCTCGCTGGCTTCAAGATCGCGCGCACGCTGAGAGAGGGTACACGACTTGCTACCGGCAGCCCAGTAATCGACCTCGGTCTGCGATTGGCCGACATTCAAGGCCTGCCGTCGGAACCCGTCAGCTACTCGCAGAAGACGACCCCGAAAACTTACCTGCTGCGGGATTGCGGCGTGACGAAGGAGGAGGTCGACTTCCTCGTCAGCGGCGGTCACCCGGGACGGTGGACGGGTAAACGGGTTGAAATTAACGCGATGACGTCAGAGCAGTTGATCTCCTGGCTGGAACGGAAGTTCGCCGAATTCGACATCAAGAAAGTCGTTCCCGACGCAGCGACGCTGTCAGCGGCATATCAGCGAGCCCGGTTCCTAAAGCGTCTGGAGGCCGAGATCGCCGAGTTAGAGCGCGGCATCCACCGTGAAGACGTAGTAGCACCGAGGCGGCTCGGAAATCGCGTTAAGGAACTTCTGGCGACGAATCCTGGAATGAGTTGGGATGACGCCGTGTGGGAATTTGCCGGCGAAGCGCACGATTGCTGAAACCGCCTATCAACATGTACTCATGCGTAAGTATGCCCACAGCCGGACGACAAACATGTCATTTCAGGAAAATTCTCAAATGATTTCGACAAGAATGGATCGTAGGAGGCGCTAATGGGCGGGCCGGGGTCAGGCGGTTGGGGTCGTGTTGCAACCCGCCAGGGTACGGATTTGCTGTCCAGGATGAGCATTGCCATGCTCCGCCAGGCGGTCGGGCTTCGGTATCCCGGCAACGTCGGCAGAATCGGGTGGCGATTTCGGGGAGCAGTCACTGCGTTTCGCGTGATCTACGACAGTGATGACCAAGGCGAGTACGTCTGCATGGTCTCGGAGTCCTGCGGCGGCCGTATAGTCGACCAGCACATCCGACTGACCTCGACACCCTGCAATTTCGGTGGCCGGCGCCTGTGGCTTCAATGCCCGAAATGCGATCGACGGATAGGCGTGCTGAACCTGACGGCGCATGGGTGGTTCTGTGGCCGGTGTGCGAAAATCCGCTATTCGAGTCAACTGGAGGACCGCACCGCGAGACTGGTACGCCGGCGGCGAAAGATCCGTCGGCGGCTCAATGCATCAGAGAACCTACTGGTACCGCTGGAGTTCATAAAGCCAAAGGGCATGCACTGGGAAACGTACATTGAGCTTTTCGCTACTGAATATCGGCTGCGAGCGGCTTGGTTGGGCGCTGTCGCCGCCTACCTGAATCCGCGAGGACAAGCGGCTGCTGGCCGCAAGACAGTGGTAAGCGAGCGGTAGTGATTGGAAATCAGATCGAGGCGCAAATGGCCACTCGCTCCTCCTACTTCGCCTTGGGGCGACTGGCGCTGTCGTTGCGTACCTTGAAGCAGGTTGGCGACGCCGCATGCAGGCGATGCGGGAGCATCAGCAGTCGTCAATTGCGTTCCTACGAGTGCTTGCCAAGAGTTCAACGCCTTGGTCATTTACCCAGAAGTGCCCTAACCTTGCCGACGTACCAGCACGTCTTGCGCGGGCGGCGAGAGCACTGTATATTTATACAGTCCGTATAGCCCGAAACTACACTAGGACGAAAAATGGACGATTTGGTTGCTCGGGCAGAAGATCGCGATTTCAATTTCCGAGCGATTCTTCCGGCGCGGGAACTCGGCGCCTATGAGGCGCTCTGGGCTCGCGACTCAACGTCGTTCAAATCCATTGCTGACATCTTCAGGTCGCATCCCGGCTCTGTACCCTCCGACTTCGTCACCTACTCCGATGCAGAGAAACATGCACGCTTGGCGTTAGGCTCGATCAGAGATTCGGGAATAAAGCACTTCGGAATTCGTGTGCACGGCGCTGGCGAGTATCCGCCGAAGCTTCGCGACGCACAGCATCCGGTGGAGCTGCTCTATTTTCAGGGTAACTGGAACCTCAGCAGCACGCCAGTGATTGGAAATCAGATCGAGGCGCAAATGGCCACTCGCTCCTCCTACTTCGCCTTGGGGCGACTGGCGCTGTCGTTGCGTACCTTGAAGCAGGTTGGCGACGCCGCATGCAGGCGATGCGGGAGCATCAGCAGTCGTCAATTGCGTTCCTACGAGTGCTTGCCAAGAGTTCAACGCCTTGGTCATTTACCCAGAAGTGCCCTAACCTTGCCGACGTACCAGCACGTCTTGCGCGGGCGGCGAGAGCACTGTATATTTATACAGTCCGTATAGCCCGAAACTACACTAGGACGAAAAATGGACGATTTGGTTGCTCGGGCAGAAGATCGCGATTTCAATTTCCGAGCGATTCTTCCGGCGCGGGAACTCGGCGCCTATGAGGCGCTCTGGGCTCGCGACTCAACGTCGTTCAAATCCATTGCTGACATCTTCAGGTCGCATCCCGGCTCTGTACCCTCCGACTTCGTCACCTACTCCGATGCAGAGAAACATGCACGCTTGGCGTTAGGCTCGATCAGAGATTCGGGAATAAAGCACTTCGGAATTCGTGTGCACGGCGCTGGCGAGTATCCGCCGAAGCTTCGCGACGCACAGCATCCGGTGGAGCTGCTCTATTTTCAGGGTAACTGGAACCTCAGCAGCACGCCGTGCGTTGCCATTGTAGGCACTCGTAAACCGTCTGAGGATGGCGTTAGGCGTACTGCCAAACTCGCGAAGCTGTTTGTGGAGCGCGGCTTCACAGTGGTATCCGGACTTGCCACAGGCATCGACACAATTGCGCACACATCAGCGATTGCATCTGGTGGTCAGAGTATCGCTGTGCTCGGTACGCCAATTACATCGACTTATCCACGAGAGAACATCGAGTTGCAACGGAAGTTGGCAAATGAGCAGCTTGTCATCAGCCAAGTACCCATTGTGCGATATTCGCAGCAGACCTGGCATGGGAACCGATTCTTTTTTCCCGAACGAAATGTCACGATGTCAGCGCTTACTGAAGCAACGGTGATAGTTGAGGCCGGTAATACGTCGGGCACATTAATACAGGCGCGACATGCATTGCAGCAAGGTCGGAAGCTGTTCATTTTGGATAGTTGCTTCCGTAATCCAGAGCTGACTTGGCCTCAAAAGTACTTAGAACGTGGGGCCGTTCGTGTTTTGGAGTTTGCAGAAATTGAACGGCACCTCGCTTCCCCGTAGATTCACTTGGATCGACGAAACAAATCGTGGCGATCATTACTACCTGACCGAGCAGGATCGTTGCGTATTTTTCGGCGATTGGCATGCGGGGAAAGGGTATGAGGGCGGGCCGACAAACCAACTCATTGTCAATTTCAAACATAAGCCGTCTAAAGTACGTAAGAGAGCGAATCTAGCGAATTACAAAGATCAAGCGATCAGTACGATTGCAGCTGGACTACGGGGCGCAATTCGTAGGCCGTCAGTCGAGTCGTATACTTGGGTGCCCATTCCGCCTTCGAAAATTCCAGAACATGAAGACTACGACGAGCGGCTAATCCGTGTCCTGAATCGCGCGTTTTCTCCATATGACGTCGATATCAGATCAATGGTCCGACAAACCGAGAGTACTGCGTCAGACCACACGAGTGGTGGCGACCGGCTAACTCCCGCGAGACTTTTCGAGATCGTGGAAGTCAATCGCGATGAACTGGAGCGCGGCGAAGTTCGACAGAAAGGAATCGTTCTGTTTGACGACGTACTAACGACCGGCAAACATTTCAAGTGTTGTCAGAAACGCATCCGAGAGGCGCTCCCTGAGGTGCCAATCCTCGGCGTATTCGTCGCTCGTTGCATACATCAGATCGCCGACTTCGATAGCCTAGAAACAGACTTCTCAATGTTGTTTAGCTAAAGCGGGGCAAGGCGCTGGTGATGTGGAGCGAGGTCGGTAATCTTGGCCGGTCATCGGAGTTGAGCCAACATTCCCGATGCGTCGAACCTGCGATCCGTATGAGGTGGACGTCATCGCCATGCTCGCCCGGTTTCGGAAGCAAGAATAGCGATCGCAAGGCGACCGCGACGTTTCGTACTGCGGTCGGCGACCCCCCGAGCACCCGACGTCCGGCCCAACGCGCTGTGAAGCTCGTAGAACCGATTTCGCTACGAACCTCGGCTGGGGGGGCGGCGGCGTAGCCGCACAATTGGGAAATCAGCACGTCCTTTGTGCGCGGTGATCCACAGTAACCATCTTCGATTTGATCGAAAATACGGGCCACGCGTCGGTGCGCATGAGAAGCTGAGCAGCTCGCGCCGCAGCGGGGTTGAAAGTTGACCCGATCGTAGCCGGACTCTGGACTTCGGATTCCGACCACTGACCGCCGACAGCCCGGGCAATCGCAGCCCCGGAATGCACAGCGTGGTTCGGAGCCTCGAGTTTCTCTGCATCGCCGGGGGATTGGCCCCCCTGGCCAGCGCTCGAAGCTCTTTGTTTGAGTAACATGTACCGGCTTGACGTCGCCGTTCTGAATCATGTGCTTGGCCTGGAGCGGCCGAAATGGAAGGCCTTAAGCGATAACAGCTATTCCCAACAAATGAAGAAGCCTAAGACTCTGTCAGGACGCCCAGTGTCGTTTAGACGTCACTAGGTCGGCCGGAATGGCGTGGACGAACGTACGACACGTTCAATCAATTCCGACTTGCCGATACGGTCTAGCATACGACGAATGGCGTGAATCTCCATTGGGCTAGAAGCCGATGGCCCAACGATAATTCTATCGATGATCTCTGAGAGTGAGAGTTCGTCACCGGTAACACCATCTATCGGGCCAACCTTGAATTTCAATTTCGGCTCAATTCCTGTTGGCGATATGAAGTAGTCGAGCATAGAGTGTAGCCGGCCATCTTTGTCCCTGTCCTTTAAGTAGACGACTCGCCATTCTCGTTCTTCAGCAAACCCCGAGTGTTTGGTAAATAGAGCAAACAATTTGATACGTTCGAAAATCGCATAAGCCGCAACGTAGAGTTGGTCGTCCTGAATTTGAGATTGAGCAAGAATTTGAGCAAATTGAGCGAGCTTTGCTTCTAACCATTGTCGTCTATCCTCAGCTGTTCCGTAGCGTACTCTACTAACGGCAAAGGGCGACGATTCGATCATAGGTATGGACGAAGTGTCGATTACTAGCGCTGCGCCCTTGCCGAAACCTCCGTAGCCTCGCCACATAGACAATAGGCCGTCGTAATTGTCGCGGTCGTGCTCTGTAAAGCAGAGCGCGTAGGTGTCAAAGGCATCGACCTGATCGAGATTATTGTAGTAGTCCTGGTAGGCATTAATCAGACGCCGATGCCGAGCGTCACTACGGCAAGCGCCTCTGATTGCCTCGCTTGACAAGAACTCTTGGACCCCAAGGTTAATTCCGAATCGAAGTTCCTCAAGGTCATTCATGAGCAACGGATTAGAAAACCAAATCTCGTCATTTGCGAGCATTTTTTCCAACGCGACTACACTAGTGTAGTGAGCTAGCAATGGCTTGATCTGTTGAAGCTCAGAGTTGTTAACATCTGTCCAAAGAGAATTGAACAGGGCGTAAGTAGCGGTGGTCGGGTTTTCGATATTCATCTTGTCACTGGACGATAAGGGTATTGTCATTTTACACGTAGGCGCGGGCGGTTTGCCCAAAACGACCGGACTGATGGTCTCGTCGAAGTGCAGCGACGGAGAGAAGTTGCAGAGTGCCGCTGGAGGCCACGGATTCAAATCACGAGACGAAGGGCATTGAACCGAGTTTAGCGGTCAGTTCCGTTTCGGCAGCAGGCACACGACGGACATGCGGCTTCCGCCGAATGGGAAGGGCGACCCTGCAGCAGTGCTTGTCATAGGGGATCGGAGTTCACGAGTTGGGGCAATACAAACATTGGTATACACTTCGCAGACATCCGCCTCAGCCTGTCGGCTCGGATCGACCTGTACGATCGCATGCTGCCCAAGGAACTGAATCGCTTGCTTCGAGGCTACTCCGTAAGATCCGAAGAGATTGACATGTTCCTGCCGGGAAACTGTCGCATCGATTCAGATGAAAGCGGGTATGTCGTCATCGATGAGAAGGGAAAGACTCTTGGTCCCGGTACTCATGTTTACCGCAATATACGCGTCGCCGCCGACGCGCCGAACCTTGGTATCATCATGAATCCGGAATATAGCTGACACGTCGGGATCGAATGGGCAGTAAGGGTGCTCATCAGCTTCGACAAGAACAACCTTGATCTGTTGTCGATAGGCTTCGACGAGATGATCGACGGCGATGCGTGCCGCATTTGCTTGCTCGTTCTTCGACAGCACTGCAGGCCCCGTTAACACGACGTAGACGAATTGTATCGCAGGTCCGCAGCGGGGACCCGGTGGCATTCCTTCGAAATCGGCGATCCAGCGACATACCCAGTCACGCCTATCAACACAACGAACATCGAGGACACTGAAATGCCTGCAGAGCAAAAGTGTCAGGACGAGCGAACCCTGCAGTTCATCCGGACGCGAAGGGTGGCGCGCGAAGCTGGCCGACTGACCGAGGCCAGTCGGCGTTGACCCAATTGTCGATACATCAAACCAGCTTGCGCGCAATTGCCTACGTCGGGGATTCGGCGGTGAGGGTATTCGGATAGGTCCGAGTCGTCGATAGACATTCGGGTTGCCGCGGCAGTGCGAACTACACGAGACGCTCGATCAATGGACTTTCCCTTTTTTGCCCCAATATGGGAAAGTCGATCAGAAAGGCTCAAGATCTACAGCGGTACAGACCTAGGTTAGCTAGCATTCGCCAATTCTCTAAAATGCGAAAGTCTGTTTGCACAGTGTGAATGCCCGCGAGCGGATAGAGACCGAAACAGTCCGGGACGATGCTTACGCCGCGCGCCCCGGTATCTGGCACAACAGGCTAATCGCTAAATGAATGGTTCTGCATCAAGAACGATCGCAGTCCAGCCTTCCAACGAAGCAAGATCGAACGCTGGTACATCTAGTGCCCCAAGATACTGGTAAAGCAGTGTGGGCGTGAAGCGATCTCGAATCCTTCGGCGGGTGTACGCTACTTCGTCTTCAAACTGGAATGGCTCACCCGACTGATCGAATCGCCATTCCCCCCCCGTCATTTGCTGCGCTAATTGTGCGCCGGCATCGCAACGGCAAATCGGCAGTTGGATCATAAACCTCGAGAATGGTAGCTCCATATCTATCGAGACGGTCTTCCATTGCTGTCGCGCGAATCGTGCGACATTTCAGCTTACGTGCAGCGATCGACGGGATCATTCCAACGTCCGTGCCCAACTTTCCGTTATTCAACGCAGCTGTCCAACCCTCTTAGCAACAAGTAGCGAGTAACTCCGATGTCGGCCAGCGGGAACAGCGACCTTACGCGCGCTTCGGGGTTGGGTGCGATCAATTCTTGTCGTACCCAGATCGATCCGCCCTGCGACAGCTCACCAAGGAGCCAATCCGCAAGTAACACTGTGGGCGCCTGAAAGTACGCCACAGTCTCAGTCGTTGGCGACATCGCACTGCTCGGTAGCGGGTCACTGTTCATGGAATCTCTGGAATGCGGACATCACCTTGGGGATCGTTCGCCAAAATCCGAGATCGGTGGGACGGGCCTCTGGGAGCCCCGATATCCTCGTACTCAACGGAGTAACGCCGTCCATTCAATGTGTACTGTAGATCGGGTCTGTTGATGAACCGGTTAAGGGGTTCGGATCAAAAGGTGGGCTCGATGCGTTGCCCTGCAGTGATGGAGTCACCGTTCAACTCCGACTCCATCTGCGTGAGTAGGCCCCGGACGTCGTTGACGGAATAGGAGCGTCGGGCAGGTACCATGATCAATGGTAGCTGCGCGTTCTTGAAAGCTTTCTGGAGCAGTTCGTCGCGGGCAGATCGAGACTTTGTGGCATGGCTGCTGTCATTCAGCTCCACAGCACCCTTGATGTCCAAGGTCTTCGGATCGCACAGGACGAAGTCGAGGTGTTTGGCCTTGATCTGATTGAACAGTACAGCCCGCTGCCCTTTGTCGATGCCTTTCGCTGGGCGGATAACATCGGCGACCCGAACCTTCCCAAAGACCCTGTAGCGGTCCCCGACAGCTTGATCGAGAACCCCAAGAAAGGACCGCTCGGCCGCTGTGAAGAGGGCGTCATGCAATTGGAAGATACTGCTCGGAGCCGGTGGGGGCATCAGGCGCGCCGCAATAGCACCGACGATAGCTAGACCAACCATTACCGCAATCCCGATGAAAAGCCAGCTCATCAGGCGTACTCCGAAGACGAGGGAACCTTGAAGTATTCCAGCGTGGGACAATTGGTTCTACGAACTGGGGCACACATCGGCATGTGAACCGACGACAGGTTCGTTGAGGGCAAAAAATGCACGGTGAAGCCGTGCTCACCCCGGTATTCGCACCGCTCGACGGCTAGAGTTCACGTGGGGCGTGGAGTACGTGCGTATCGATCCGAGGATGAAGCCTGAGTCGCTGCGCGCGTCTTCAGGCCGCGAGAACCGCCGATGCCTGCCGGCCCGAGCCGCCCTGCGCGGCGCCTTGGCAACGGCACGTTGCGCCGATTTAGGACTGGCCCACCCGGCGCTCTGCTGCATCGGCGGAGGCGCTGGTCCGGTTGTTATGTGACCGCTTCGAACGCCTTGGCCATGAGAAAGTCCTTGGGCTTGGTTGTGTCGCCCCTCGCGAGTCGGATCTTGTAGCGGCGCCATCGGGAATCGTAGTCCGGACCTAGGGGCCCAGAAGGCGAATGTCGGTGCGCACTCTGGAGTTCCCAGGACGAAGTGGACACGTCGCTTCTTGCGTCGCGCATTGGTTTCAAAGAGAAGTCGTCTGCGTTGCTAGCTGCTGATGCCGTTGCCCCATGCAAAGAATCCATTGGCAGTGATGGCTCGCCGAAGGTCCTCGGTGAGACGAATGCCGCAGACAGGCGTTTCAACCATTCGGGCGTCATCCGGCAGATTGCGACGTGCCTCTACCCAGGATTGGGCTAAGTAAATATCTTCGCCTCTATGATTTCTGACGACGTAACCCATGTCAGATATATCGATTTGGTAGTTGGAAAGTTCGCTGATAACAATTGGTTCGTGCGCTCGGTGGTACTTTCTCAACAGCCGATTCAACTCTCTTGGCAGGCGCCGATCGTAAAGTTCGGTGACGTAAGCACTAACTCGGCCACCATATGTATCGGTTTGGGCCTTGCCCGATACCCACGCCAGCGCGTCGAGTCGATACTCGACGGCGTGGAGCAACATTAGCTTCAGAGCAAGCGCAGGCCACTCCTGTAGCCATGGCGGTTCCGGCACAGGACTGGTTACTTGACCGGGCGGCTGGTAGCGTCGCAAAGCACGTCGCGCCCAGTCACTTTGCACTTCGTGCAATAGTAGAACTCGTTCACCCGTTGATGACAGCTGGATGTCGGAACGAATATGCAGCAGAACATTCCGCTGATCGAAGTGTGCCGAGCTGAACGAGGCGGGGTAATAGGGCAGCGTTACCAGCCACTCACGATATTGATCTCCCCCGGTTGTCCGATAGTCGGACCAAGTGCCATCGGTGTTCAATCGCGGCAGGATCCTGGCGGCGTTTCGGTCAGCCATTCGCATGGCCATCTTGGGTGTTCTACAGTAGCCATCGGGGCATTCGTCGGACGTAAGTAACTCGCCATCTGCTGTGAAAGCAAACCATACGTGCTGATCGCCGAAAAGATCAGAAATGTGAATGCCATCGATTGAGTACCCCAACACCGGATCTCGCCATTCCGGCCTTGTCAGCGCTTTGTGCCGCAAGGTCCGCAGGTACCGCTTTACGACCGGTGCGTCAGTCAGTTCTCGAAAGCGAATGTTCGATTTGGCGTACGCTACCGCTGGAATTACACTGAGTCGGACGCGGTCGTATCCGTACCGCAGAAGCCTATACACCTGGCCGCCATCTCTGGTTAGCTTGCCGTACCGCCGCAAGACTCGTTCAATGTTAGTTGATCGGAGTTCGTCGCTTCTCAAGCCGCTCCCGCCCAGATTCTGTATTCTCCTGATCCACTCGTCTGCAGGTGCCTTGTCGGCACGGTGCGCGTCGACCCATTTTTGGAGAGCGCAGCGCAATCCAGAAACGTTTAGCGGGGTCCCGGTCTCCTGAGATAGAAACTTGCCCGGTGTGTTGCGCAGCCCGCGGCGCACACCGAAGGTGCTCACGAGCAGGCTCACGCGCGAAATCCAGGCTTGAGTGGATTGACGAGCAACGTACTTCAGTAAGCAATCATGATCACGCTGCAGGTATGGTGCGTTTCCGTCAATCAAGTCGGCGAGCGTATACCCTGTGAGTCGTGCTTCGATACCGCCAGCGTCGACGATGTCGATGTAGTTTTCGGCTCGGATCCGGTCGGGCCGATTGATGGGGCGGAAAGGATTGATCTGGGCAAAAGCGATATGGTCGAAGACACGACGAGCAGAAAAGATCAAATCTCCTTCGGGAAAGTAGATTTGGAGTGGCGCTCGGCTCACGGTGTCTCGGTCCTGCACCTGTATCGGCTTCCTATTGTCGCATGACACGGACGGTAACCGCGCCAACGATTGCCTCGGCTGCTGCCGGCAGGAGCGGGAGAAAACACCCATTTTGGCCGAGAGGACATTCGTTGACGAAGATGATGCGGAAGGTCTCGAACCGTGGATCCTGGTAGACCTGGGCCAGGCAGGCCAAGTCGAGCGCTGAAGTTATTCGTTCTCCGAGGAGGCTGGCCCGCTGCTGCTTGAAAAGTCGTCGTCCGAATCTTCGGGCCCATACGGAGGCGGTGGTTCGTAGATCCCGAAGGGCTCCGGCAGGGGTTTGCCGCGCTGCTGCAAGAAGCACATCGCCGAGTGGCGGGTGTGACGGCATCGTGGTCGAAGGCAACCGCAAGCAGAAGCTTTTCAAGCTGCACGCCGGTTGCCTTCCGGTCCCGCGGATCAACTACGAGCTCGTTAGGGCGCAGGCGAAGGCCGCGGGCCAGCAGTAGGCGCAGGCCGTCGAGTTATCCGTTCAGAACAGATTCTGCGCCGCCGGCGGCCGACTATAACGATCCTCACTCGGTATTCGTTGTTGTTTCTTACTGACTAATCGCTAGTTGCCCGACGGAACCGATTGAAAACTCTGGTTTTATACGTGATCGGTATATCGTTTTAACCTTTGGGGTTAAAGTCACTTGTTGTAAAAGTCACCAACCTGTATCATTCCATTTCCATGGACGTGGAGTTCGAGGATCCAAACTTGGATCGGCTAGAGGTAGATGCTGGTTACACAGCGGGTTTCTCGGCCCAGGTAGTCCGTGGGTTTCGTAAGGCAATGCAGGCCATACGAGCGGCAGCAGATGAACGTGACTTACATGCATCACGAGGACTTAGATTCAAGAAGCTGAAGGGTCGAAACATCCGGACAATGAGATTGAATAGACAGTGGCGTCTTTTCCTCGACATTGAGTCGGGGAAACATGGTCAGCTGGCACGGATCTTCAAGATTGCGGATGAACATTAGAAACGGGAGGGGAATACAAATGAGCGAAAGAATTTCCGCCGAAGTGTTTCCTCCTGGTGAGTTTCTTGCGGATGAACTTCAGGAGCGTGGATGGACTCAGTCGGAGTTCGCCGCGATCGTGCGTCGTCCTGTAAAGGTGGTGAATGAGATTATCGCTGGGAAGAAATCTATAACTCCTGAGACGGCGCTGGAGTTTGCTGCCGCGTTGGGCACAAGTCCTCAGTACTGGCTGAACCTTGAGTCTGCTTACCAATTGTGGAAGTCGGCTCCGTTAGCGGCTGCCGACCTGATTGCGCGTGAAGCAAAGCTTCGAGAACGATTTCCTGTTCGTGAAATCATAAAGCGTGGATGGATTGAAGCATCTGAGAACTTCGAAATTGTTGAGAGTCAAGTGTTCAAGCTTTATGGAATAGACAGCGTAGACGATGAACCGCAAATTGCGTATGCGGCACGTCGCAATGCGAATGTGGATTATTCATCTCTTCAGGAGGCGTGGCTATTTCGAGTCAAGCAGATAGCCCAGTCTCTACCCGCGCCTAAGTACTCTGAGAAGAAGCTTCGCGAAACCGTTAGCACGATGGAGACACTTCTCATGGATCCTGAGGAGGTTAGACATGTTCCCGGCATGCTTATTGAATGTGGGGTTCGACTCGTTATTGTAGAGCCTATTCCAGCATCAAAGATTGACGGTGTTTGTTTCTGGATCAACAAGGGAAACGCGCCGGTGATCGGCTTGACGCTTAAGGGGGATTTTATCGATCGCTTCTGGTTCAACCTGCGACACGAGATTGAGCATGTTCTTCGGGGCGACGGAAAGACAAAAGTCATGATCGATGACTTCGATGACGATCGATATCGAGATGATCCGGCCGAAGTAGCTGCAAATTTGAAGGCTGCAGAGTTTTGCGTGCCTCAGCGCGAATTGGACGATTTTATTCT
>CAVYQH010000006.1:0-248566 GCA_963770585.1 uncultured Pseudomonadota bacterium
CTATCGCGGTTACTGCCTGCTGGCCGGTGCAGGCGCGGCCGTCGATACGGTGAACGGGCAACGGGCCACCATCATGGAAACCGCCGCGGCCGTGCCGGCCGCCGATGCGGAGGCGCTGGACGAACGGCTCGAGTACCTCGAAGAGTTCTTCGAAACCGTAGCGGACCGCGAGCGCGTGCTCAAGGACTACGAGCGCCGCTGCTTTTAGGCGAGCGCCTACAGGCGCGACCGTCTCCGGCGTGAGTCGCGCCCGTCGGGCGCTCCAACAGCGCTCCAACAGGGCGCTGTCATTTCACGATATGTCGATGAAACTGTTGATCGACAACCTGCCTGCCAGCGGATCCGGCGGCGGCACGCGGTTATTGTCGATGGACCCGGAATGCAGCGAATTCCGCAGCTTGTACACGACCATTCGATTGAACACACCGTCAACCTTCGCGATCTGCTCGAACAATGCGGAATCGCCATCGATGTAACCCGCCGCCGGCGCGTCTTTCTCGCTCTCCTGCTGCCTCAGGCAGCGAGAGTATTCATTGAGTCGCGACTCATCGATGCATTCATAGCCGGTCTTCCGATGACGATAGAACCTTGTTCCGCCCCAATCACCTCTGAACAGGTAATGCACCGTTGCTAATCCATAACCTTCGGCGGTGTCGATGTGTGGAATCCTTTGCAGGAACGCCAGCGATGCGGGCGGCCGCCATGATCAGTGAATAATGGCAAAGCGGGAACGTCAGCGCGCCCGGGACAATCCCGAAACAGGCCTGCAATCGCGGCGCGAGAAATCTCGCCAGGAGGTTATCGTAAGTCGCCGGGAGCGCGCGCACGAATGCCGGGGAACATTCTGCCGATCGGGACAAAGTGCGATTGGGCGGCTTTGCCGGTGTACGGCAATCGGGATCGGCGACGAATTGATCGACGATCAGGAGGGGCGCGCCCTCCGCGCCAAGCTCGACCTGCCGAATCGTCAGTTCGGGGTGAAGTTCGAGATGCATGACCGATGCCGTTCAGCCGCGACGCTATGCTGCCGCCGTGGGCTTATGCCGGTGCCAGACCGAGCTGTCCGCTCGACCGTATTGTTCGTACGAGACGCTGGTGCGACGGCGATGGACTGACGGCAGCGTTGATAGGCTTCCGAATTGCGTCGAACAAGCGCCGCATGTCTGCGTCAGGCAAGGCGCACGCCACCGGATGACAGTCTGTCGGCATGATTCCCTGGCCGGTCATGACATGGGTCCACGAATCCAGCCGGAACAATTCGTCCTCGCCTTGCCAGACATGCGCCCGATCCCGGAATAAACTGATGCGCTCCTCGAGTTTCTCAGGGAGCGTCATTTCACGGCAGTCGCGCCACATCGCTTCGTCGCGTTGGTTGGCGTGATAGTGCAGGATGATGAAAATTCCGCACGTGTTCCATTTCCGCACGGCTGGCGCGGTTGTAGCGCTCGACCAGCGAATTGGCGATGCCCTGAGACGGAAACATGTGGATCAGGCGCACGAGACGACTGATTGCAAGGTGAATGCTCGTCGATTCAAGGGGTTCGATGAATCCGGCCGCCAGGCCGATCGCAACGACATTTTTGTTCCATGCCTGCAATCGCCGCCCTGTGCGGAATCGAACAGCCACGGATCCCGGACAGCCGGTGCACCGGCATCGCGGACCAGCTTGGCGGCAGCCTCGTCATCCGACATGTGCCGTGACGAAAACACAGCCCGCACCCAACCCGGTGCTGTAACGGGATATGCCAGCGCCAGCCGGCCTCATGCGCGATCGCACGCGTGTACGGCACAGCCGGGCCGACGGACTTGGTTCTGCATAGCGACGGCACGGTCGCAAGGCAACCAGTTGTTCCAGTCCTCGTAGCCGGTCTTCGAGCGTCTGTTCGATCAGCAGACCACGGAATCCGGTGCAATCGATGAACAGGTCGCCTTCGACGACATTCCCGTCCTCGAGTACCAGCGCTTCGACGTATCCATTGCCGGCATTTTGGCGCACCTCGCGAATCTTGCCCTCCAGGCGCGTGATTCCGCGCTTTTCCGCCATACGGCGCGGAAAATGCGGCGTAGAGCGCCGCATCAAAGTGATACGCGTAGTTAACCTCGGGGCGGTCGAGAGTTGGCGTGTTGGCCCATCGCACTGACCATTGGCTGGAAGATTCGGTGTTCCTGGCGAGCAGTGCGAATTGATCAGTCCGCGAAGCGACGGTTTCGAGGCAGAAATCACCAAGCTCAGACTTGATGCCACGCCGCAAACTGTCGAGCCAGAAATGGTGGAACTCGCAGGCCCAGATACCCAGTCCCGTGTAGCCGAAGGGGTGGATGTACCGGTCACCCGGCTCGAGCCAGTTCTCGAAGGATATGGACAGCTTGAAACTGCCGGCGACCTGTTGCAGGAACTCCCTCTCGTCGATCTGCAGGAGTTGATGAAAACGTTCTAATGATGCTACGGTATGGTCGATTCGCCCACGCCCACGGTGCCGATCTGCTCCGATTCCACCAGCGTGATGCTCCAAGAGCTCGCGGAACTGGTGCGACAATGCAGTTGCAGCGACCCACCCGGCCGTTCCGCCACCAGCGATCACGACCTTTCTGATTCTTTCGGATTCTCTGTCCAACGTTCTTGTCCTCGTGTGGCCGAGACGCGGAACTCGCTTCAACGATTGAGCTTGCTGATGAGCATCGCACGCAACTGGCGCGACTGCACCTCGTCCAGCGGGCCCAGCAGTCGACGCGCCGCTTGGGCATGTGCTCGCCCGGCCGCTGTCGCCTGGCCCGAATACGTAGTAGTCGAAAACCTCGCGCCAGGCCTTTTTCTCGCGCTCCGGCCGATCGCGGATCGTCCAGATTGCATGGTACAGCGCGAGCATCGGCGTCGGGATATGCGCCGGCATGCTGCTCCACCAGTAATTTACAAGCACCGCAAACGTGTCCAGCCCCTGCACGTGATGCCACCACATGCTGGGAATAAAGACGGCATCTCCGGGCTCGAGAAACGGTGGAGATGGCAGCCGCCTGGGCATCACGAAAACGCGGATAACGGTCCAGGTCCGGACTGGCAAAGTCCACCAGGCTGACGGCCTGGCCACCGGGCGTCGGCTCGAATGGACCCGGATAAAGATTCCGGATCTGCTCGGGCGGCAAAAACGTGAACTGTCGCTGCCAACAGCGCAGCACGCGATGTTGTTTGGTGCATCGTAGTGGCAGGATGCGGTAACGCGATTGCCGATCCAGATATTCGGCGGCGCCTGTATGCCGTACAGCGAAAGAGGCAGGTCATTGTCGCCGCGAAACCCGGGAAGGCAGGGTCGACCAGCAATGACGCAACGTAATACGTCGGCGGCATGCATCCTGTTCATGTCCGGCAATTCGTCCAGCACATGGCCGAGGCTGCCGCGCCTGACTTCGGAATTGAGTTGCCGAGAAATCATTGGTATAGAAAGGCCGTCCCTGCGTTTCCGGAGCGCCATACGGATACCTGCACCGGGCGTTTGTTGTAGACGCGCGCAGGTAATCCATCGCAGCTCGCGAATCCGGCGAGTCCGGCCTGTACGATCGGCCAGTCCTTAATGAGCCCTTGAGGACCGTCGGCTGCCCTGCTTCGGCAGGTCGTTCAGCGGAGATCGTATCCGCACGCGAGCCCTCAGCACTCCGGACACTACCCGGCGCAATGACCCCGGTGTTCACGCCGCGCGTGCCGGGATTCGGACTGCTGAAGAAGTCGGCGCTGCTTTTCCGCTATCAGGCGGCGCATGTTGTACATCGACGCCAGGACCAGGTAGGCGCCTTCGAGCCATCCGGTCAGGTTGAGGCGGTGCAGCGAATTGGCATCGAGAGATTGCAGCCTTTCGCGGTCGATGCCATGCAGGCCGGTCAGGTTCGCTCCCAGCTCGTCATTGAAGCGCACGTCCAGCGCTACCGGCTGGATCAGTTCGAGGGCATGGACGCCGAACGTCGCTTTGCCAGCGTTCCATCCCGTCGGCGAATGCCCCTGAGGACGGTGGAAATATGTTTCCAGGTAAGGCGAGTTGCCGCCTTGCGGCAGAATGCAAAAGAGGCTGACCCGCGCCGGACGTCACTCGCGGATGCTCCACGCTACATGTTCACCGGCTCGCGGCGCAGTTCGCCGTCGACCTGTTGTTCCTGGAAACCGATCAGGAAGGGTCCGCGTGCAACATGGCCCGGCAGGTATGTAGCATCTCCAGCGATCGCCCTGCAGGAACAGGTTCTCGTCTGTCGTAAAGCCGAGCAGCGCCACGGCCTGGTACTCGCCGCTTTCGGGATCCCTGCGGAAGAAAATTGGGTATTCGCGTTGCAGCTCGGCAAACTCGGTCGGATATGCGGGCACCATTCCGACGGGGTCGCCGAAGCCGCGGCCGAAGCCGTATCTACCCGCAAGTCCCTGTGGGCTACATTGTTTAACAATTCATGTCGTGCCATCGGATCTCCAGCGCCGATACCTGCCTGAACGGCCGCTGCAACAGACTCACATCCGCACCCCGCGATACCTATCTGAACATTCCAGAAAATCCGGATTCCCGCAAGTGCGGCAACAGGATCGGCAAAAGCAAAACCGGGCCGCTGCGCATGCAGCGGCCCGGCACGTCATACCGACAGGCTGGCGACGTCTGCGATCAGAACTCGAAGTTGTAGCGAGCACCGAGCATGTAGCGTGGGCTCTGCTCGAGTAGCTTGACTATCTGCTTCTCGGAGCGGGCGTGCCAGCGTTTACGTCCTCTCCCGTGAGGTTTATCGCTTCCAAGCTGACCGAAAGAGCTCGTCGGTGAAATAGTAGCTCACGCTGAGATCGAACTGATCGTAGTCACTTTCACGTAAAACGGGTTGCGGTTACTGCCGTTCGCTAAATCGCCTGGATGAGGTATTCATCACGCCGGGAGGCTTCTACGCGAGCCACGCAGAGATCCCGTATTTCTCGTACATCAACATCAAGTCGGCGGTATCGCTCAAGCCCAGTAGTGCGAACTGGTCAATACTCGGATCGCCAGCATTATCGAAACCGACGTCGCCATTGACGATGATAGTTCGCGTAGATGCCGAAGCCGGTGTCACCGAGGAAGTACTGGCCGCCAACCTCCCAGCCGTCAATGTTCGCCTTGTTCTGGTTCAAGGGTCGATTGACATCGTACCCGTACAGTGGATCGTCCGATTCGCCGACGCGGTCGTAGCTCCGCCTCCATCTGCAGCACCTGCGTACTGCTACCGTCGTACGCAGCCGAAACTCGCCCGTCTCGCCTTCGTTGCGGAGCAAGGCTACGGCCGTGAACAGGGCCGTGTCGTTGGCGGAACAGGCCGCATCGACGTCGTTGCCTGCCGCGGACACCTGCGTAGCGCATTGGCCGCTGGTGATGAAGTCCAGCGCAGCCTGCGCATCAGGTCCCGACGTCGGATCCGTCAGACCGTACAGCGTATCGCGAACCACGCTGTTGCCGATGAAGTTATCCACGCGCTTGTCCCAATACGTGACTGACGCGTAGCTGTCCTCAGCAAAGTACGACTCGACCGCCAGATCAAGATTCGCGGACCCAGTGGCACAAGACTTGGGTTCTGCGATTCCCCCGGCCGCCCGGGTGGAACGGATGAATCGAGGATCGACCCCGTGGGATTGCCCGGAATGGGCACCGAAATACAGGTTGCCGTAGGGCGCGCGTGCGATGGTGTTGCTGAATGACACACGGCCCTTGAGCTCCTCCGTGAAGTCCGTGCTGAAATCCAGGCTTGGCAGGATGTGATCGTAATCGGCCGACTCGTCGAACGGCTGTACGTCGGTGGAGCGTTGCTGCTGAGTTGAAAGTCGTTGTTCGAGATCCAGACGATCGAACTGGGTATGGCTATGCGAGAAACCGATGTGACATCGGTGTCCTCGTAACGTACGCCGAGAACGGTGCTGGTCGCCATCCCGCCGAGTTCCCCGTCCAGTTCGACCTGGATATAGGCCGACCAGGTCTCTTCCTCGATATCATTGTCGTAGCGAAGTTCGGATTGTAGGCGGTGGGTATACCGTAGGTGGCTGCGCCCCACTCGGTGAGCTCCCCGGCATCCCCGGCCCCAGGCGCCCGGTGCGGCGCCGCTCGCATCCCAATCGTCGAACTGCCCGGTAATGCTGGTCGGGTGCAGGAGCGCCATCATGCCCGGTTCCTGCCCCGCAAAGTTCGCGCCCCAGTCGCCCATCGTGGCGTAGGTATCGCTGGTCTGTCGTTTCATGGTCACCTTGGACGAATCGACGCCGAACCGGGGAACCGCCCGTCGTCAAACTCGAGCGTGCCGTCCAGTCGAGCCTGTGTTGCTTCCGATTCCTGCTTCGTATACCAGGTGCGTGCGATCTGCGAGCTGACTTCGTTCTCGGCAAAATCCCTGTTCAATATACCGTTCGTATCGTCAACGGCATCCTGGAAGGAAGGGTAATAGGTCCGCGACACAATGGGCATCCCGTCGGTGAAGGTAAATTCCTGGGCCCAGAGGTCGCCTGGGCAGGCGCCATTTGTGCAAGCAGTTCCGGCAAGGCTGAAAAAGGTGGCACTCGCGCCGGTGAGGGGATCATTCGGATTGCTTTCGGAGGTCGAATTGTGCGCATCGAAGGCAAAGCGCAGGCGGTCGTTCACGTCCCAAGCCACGTTCAGCCCCAGGGAATCGAACGTGTACTCCTGGGCATTGCGCCGCGGCTGCTGCTCGAAACCGTAGTCTTTCCCCTCGCCAGTGATTTCTCGTATATAGACCGGGGTCGCGACGGCCTCATCGGTGTCGAAGGTCAGGTGCGTGAAGCTGTTGCCTCTGCAACGAGGTGGTCTGCTCACCACGGTTCTCCGTGATCTCGTTGACGCCGAAGGCTATAGTCGGCAGTGATTCTCCCATGCGTCCGACGGGGCAAACTGGATCACGGCCTGGCCATTCGTGCGCTCGCGATCGGATCCCAAGAATGCGTAACGCATATCGTTCGGCATGGCATACAGCTGAGTCGATTTCGGTGCGTTCTGGACGATGGCATCGGGTCGCAGGGCAGGGTCAGTGCCAGTCCAACGCTGGATGTTCCAGGCGTTCTCGTGCGACTGCACGGACCCGCCGTCGCGCTCCTGGTAGCTGGCGTTGAGGCCGACGACCCACGTTCCCGCATCGTTCGTATACGCTGAAAATACCGGACAATTCGGGCGTTACATCGCTGCCGTAAACCTGCGAGTCGTCCGAGACCGCCTTCGCGCCGACATTCATTACCATGCCGTCGTGGTTGAGCGGCCGATCGGTAAGTATGTCGATCGTTGCGCCGATGCCACCGCTCGGCACGCTGGCCCGGCCCGTCTCTTGTGAACCGTGATGCGGCGATTGCGTCAGATGACAATTGCGCGAAATTGAAAGCGCGGGTGCCGGCACCCGTTCCGCCGATGACCGAATCGCCGTTGCTGAAGCCGTCTGCACCCGGAATCTGGCGCCCGTTCAGGGTCAACATGTTGTATTGCGGCCCGAAACCACGCGCTGTGACCTGGGCGCCTTCACCATCCCGGCGTTCGATCGAGATACCCGTGATGCGTTGCAAGGATTCGGCGAGGTTCGTATCCGGGAGGCTTGCCGAGATGTCCTCGGAACTGATCGCGTCGACAATGCCAGTCGTGTCGCGCTTGATCGTCATCGAATTTTGCAGACTGCCGCGGATACCGGTGACGGTGATTTCCTCGAGCCCCTGGTCCTGCGCGAACGCCGGTCCGGCTGCTTCCGATAGAGCGGCGCGGAACTCACCGCGGCGGCGATCGGCGTAACCTTGAACTTGTGTTTTCCACTCATGGAACTGGATCCCCCTACGATTGAATTTGGAGCCCCGGCGACCCGGAGAGGCAGTATCGCTACCGAAGCCTGCCACGTCTGCGCCGCAGGCTGGTCTGACGCCTGCGCGAGAATTGCCGGATTCGGTTACACGCCAGCCGTCGCGGTGCGCGACTGAATGCGTGACGTTGCGGTATCCCCCCGTTTCGCCTGTGTATCCCCAGGTCCGCGTCCCGCGGCGCCTGGATCGACCGGAACCGGCCGTCCATCCTGACCGCCGTCCCGCGTAAAACGTTTTTATTTCTAGTCCTGTCACCGGCGCTTGTCAATGGAAAAATGTTAGCGATCACATTTTGCGGGCGGCCCGTCGCGGCGTGAAATCGGTTCGCGCGCAATCAAGCGCCGGTCGCGGACCGCCGGGCCAGCGCGGCAGACCTTTCGGGGAAAGTATTCACGCCTGCTTCGCCGAAAACGCCGCCGTGCTCTCCCGCACCACCAGCCGATGCGCCAGGATGTGCCGGCGGTTCTGCACCGGCAGTCCGGCGATCCTGTCGAACAACATCGTTGCGCAGAGCCGCCCGATCTCGCGGCGCGGCTGCGCAATCGTCGTCAAGGGCGGCGAGTAGTAGCGCGCCGAGCTGATGTCGTCGTAGCCGACCACCGAAACGTCGGCCGGAACGTTCAGGCCCTGTTGGCGAAGTGCGTAAATGCAACCAAGCGCCATGTCGTCGCTGAAACAGAAAATGGCGCTCGGCCGGAGTCCGCACGCCATAGGTTCGATGTCGACGCATCGCCGGACCCCGATGAATAGTCGCCGTGCACGACGAGGCGATCATCCTGCACCAGCCCCGCTTCGCGCATGGCCTGGCCGTAGCCCTGCATCCGTTCGCGGCTGCTGGTCGTGGCCATATTGCCGGTGATCACGGCGATGCGGCGATGCCCGAGTTCGAGCAGGTGCCGCGTCGCATCGCAGGCGCCGGCGACGTCGTCGACGGTCACCGCGGGAAATCCGTCATGCCCGGAGAATTCGCAGGCCCCGACGATGGCGGCAGCTGTCGCACGCTGTCGCCCTCGTCGAACGGCACACGATGGGACATCAGGATGATGCCGTCGGCCTGTCGCGAGCGCCGTCATCGCAACGAATTCCGGCGTTCTCGCGCCGGCTGCCATTGCGCTCATCGCCGAGCAATACCGAATAGCCGCGGCTGTACGCCGACCTCCTCGATCGCCTTGATGATGTCGGAATTAAAGCTGTTGCCGATGTCGGGAATGATCGCGACGATGTTGCCCGAGCGCGCGGTGGCGCCACCTTTGCGGCAAGGCGGGTTGGCGAGTAGCCGACTTCGTCGGCGGCAGGCCAGGACCTTCAGGCGCGTCGCTTCGGAAACACGGGCAGGATTGCGGAAATCGCCGCATGGGAAACGGTCGCGATGGAAATGCCCGCTCGCAGTGCGATGTCCTTGATGCCGACCTTCGCCACGCATCCCCCTGATGCTGCAGGCGGGGGATTCTCCTCCGCCGTCGCGGACCGTAAAACGTTTTACAACACAGCCGTGCGACCCGCGGCCGCGAACAGACGCTCGATTTCCAGCGCCGATTCGAGCCCGTCGGCCAGTTCATCGAGCGCGGTTTGTACGCACTCGTCATAGCAGAGCGCGGACGACGCTGCGCCCATGCGGCTCAGATAGCCCGCGCGGTATTCATCGCTTGCGAACAGGCCGTGCACGTAGCTGCCCTCGATGCGGCCGTCGGGGCTGCGCGCGCCTTCGCCATGACCGTCGATGTGCAAGAGCGGCCGGGCACGTCCCGGACCCTCGGTTTCGCCGGCATGAATTTCATAGCCGCGGACCGGGGCCTGCGTAAACGCGCAGCGGCCGCTGACCCGTCGCACGGCCTTCGACCTTCGCATTCGGGTCGTGACGTCGAGCAGGTTCAGGCCCTCGGCGGCAGCCGGCGGGCCGTCGATACCGTCCGGGTCCTCGATGCGTCGGCCGAGCATCTGGTAGCCGCCGCAGAGGCCGAGGACGCGGCCTCCGGCGCGCACGTGCGCCGCGAGATCGTGATCCCAGCCCTCGGCGCGCAGGAACGCGCAGAGCTCGGCGATCGTCGACTTGCAGCCGAACAGGATCACCAGGTCCGCGTCGCGCGGCAGGGGCTGGCCGGGCGGTATGAACCGGAAGTCGACGGCCGGTTCGTGCCGGAGCGGATCGGCGTCGTCGAAATTCGCCATGCGCGACAACATCGGTGCGACGATGCGCAACGGCCGCTCGACCGTCGCCGCCGGTGCTGCGCTCGATACGGCGTCCTCCGCCGGCAAACGCGCGCAGGCCGGCAGCCAGGGAATGACGCCGTAGCAGGGCCATCCGGTGCGGCGTTCGATGTCCGCGATGCCGGCGTCGAACAGGGACGGGGCGCCGCGGAACTTGTTGACCGCGAAGCCGGCGATCATCGCGGCGTCGGCCGGATCGAGCACCGCCTGCGTGCCGACGAGGCTCGCGATCACGCCGCCGCGCTCGATGTCGCCGAGAAGCAGCACCGGTACGCCGGCGCGTCGCGCGAATCCCATGTTCGCGATGTCGCGCCGGCGCAGGTTCGTTTCGGCCGGGCTGCCCCGCGCCCTCGACCAGTATGAGTTCGTGCCGGGCCGCCAGCCGCCCGAAGCTCTGCATGACCGCTGGCATGAGCGATCCGCGTCCATCGATGAAATCCTCCGCCGCGAGCCTCGCCCGGACGGCGCCGTGCACGACGACCTGTGCGACGCGGTCGCTCTCGGGCTTCAGGAGCACCGGGTTGTGATCGATGCTCGGTTCGAGGCCGGCGGCCAGCGCCTGCAGCGCCTGGGCCCGGCCGATCTCGCCGCCGGCGCAGACGGCCGCGTTGTTCGACATGTTCTGCGGTTTGAACGGCGCGACGTCGATGCCGCGACGCCGCGCTGCCCGGCAGAGACCGGCGACGAGCACGGATTTGCCGACGTCGGAGCCCGTGCCCTGGATCATCAGCGCGCGCGCCGTCACAACGCCGACTCGATGCGTATGTCGATACCCCGAATCGTCGGTCGCGACATGTGCGCTGACGCCATAGACCTCGGCCAGGAGCCCTGGGCTCACGGTCGATGGCGGCCCGTCGCTGACGATCCGGCCGTCGCGCATGAACACGAGCCGGTCCGCCATCCGCGCCGCGAGCGCCACCTCGTGCAGCACGACCAGCGCGCCGCCACCGTCGTCGACGAACTGCCGCAGCCGGCTCGCTATGCGTAGCTGGTGTCGCGGGTCGAGTGCCGCGACCGGCTCGTCGGCGAGCAGTAACTCGGCGTTCGCAGCAAAGGCGCGGGCCAGGTGCACACGGGCCAGTTCGCCCCCGGACAGGCTGTCGGTGGCGCGCCCGGCCAGCGCGGCGAGATCGCAGGCCTCTAGGGCAGCGTCGACGGCTCGCGCGTCGGACGGCGACAGGCGCCCCGCGGCGCCGCGCCCCAGGCATAGCGGCCCAGCGCCACGACGTCGCGCACCGGGCTCGGCCAGGCCAGTGGCCGGCTTTGCGGCAGGTAGGCGATGCGCCTTGCGCGCGCCGCGGCCGACAGCCGCCGCACGGGAATGCCGTCCAGCGTCACCAGTCCGGTGGCGGACGCGAGACCGAGCAGTGCCCGCAGCAGCGTGGTCTTGCCCGCGCCGTTCGGCCCGAGCACGGCAACGAGTTCGCCGCTCCTGACGGCGAGTGACGCACGGTCGAGGATCGACGCCGGCCCGGCCGACACGCTGACATCGTTTGCAGAGAGCTCAGTCACGCAGCGCCCGCCTTTGCACGGCGATCCATACGAACGCCGGTGCACCGATCAATGCCGCGACGACACCGAGCTTCAGTTCGTTGGTCGTGGGCAGTAGCCGCACCAGGATGTCGGCGAGCACGAGGACGAATCCCGCGAGCAGGGCGGAAGGCAACAGCGTGCGCGCCGGGTCGTAGCCGACGAACGGCCGCACGAGATGCGGCGCCACGATCCCGACGAAGCCGATGGCACCCGCGAGCCCGACGGCCGCGCCGGTGGCAACGCCGGCGCCGAGCACGACGAGCAGTCGCTGCCGCGCGAGGTCGAGCCCGATGCCAGCCGCGGCCTCTTCGCCGAGCGTCAGTGCGGACAGGCCGCGGCGGCAGGCGAAGAGGAGTGCGATACCCGACGCCACGAACGGCACCGTCATCGCGAGGTCGGCGTAACTGCGATTCGCGACCGAGCCGAGCAGCCAGTTGATCATGTCCGACAAGGTGAATGGATTGGGCGCCAGGTTCAGCATCAGGGACATGACGGCGGCGGCGAAACTCGACAGGCCCACGCCGAGCAGGATCAGCGTCACGACCGAGCTGATGCGCAGCGCCGCGGCCGCAAGCAGCCCCGTCGCCGACAACGCGCCTGCCATTGCCGCAAGCGGCACGATAAAGCGGGCCCGCAGCGGCGAACCCGTAGTACAGCGCGATCGTCGCGAACAGCGAAGCGCTGGCCGATACGCCGAGGACGCCGGGTTCGGCCAGCGGGTTGCGCAGCAGGCCCTGCAGCGCGGCGCCGCTGGCGCCGAGCGCGGCGCCCACGACGAAGGCCGCCAGCGCTCGCGGCAGGCGGATGTCGAGTACGACGAGGCTGTCGCCCGGCGTCCCCTGGCCGGTGAACGCCGCGAGCACGCGTCCGGCGCCCATCGGCGTCGAGCCCAGGAAACAGGCGACGCCGACGGCGCCTGCGCCGGCCGCCAGCAGGACGAGGTTGAGCATTGCGGTTCTCACTCCGTCGCCGCCAGCGCTTCGACGGCGTCGAGCACGAGACCAAGCGCCGCACGCGGTCCACGCCCCCGGCAACAGCAGCGACGGGCGGCCCTCGAGTTGCCGGCGCGCGACCGGATGGCGGATGGCGCTCCACCAGGCCGTGAGTTCGGCACTGCCGTCGAAGAACGATGCGACGACCAGGTCCGGCTCGTCGTAGGCGAGGCGCTCGAGCGGAATCGTGTGCCAGCCCGGCCGGGATTCGAAGTTTGCAAGACCCGCGGACAGCAGCATCTCGTGGACCAGCGTCCCGGGGCCCGCCGTCGCGCCGCCCGACGTCAGGTACAGCGCGCTCCGGGACGGCGCCGCCGGCTCGACGGCCGCGAGCCGCGCGTCCATGGCCGCGACCAGCGTCTCGCCCGCCTGGACCGTGCCGAGCCCGTCGGCCACTGTGCGCAGTGCGTCGCGTACGCCTTGCAGATCATCCGCGTATGGAACCTGCAACACGCGGATCCCGGCGCGCTCCAAGAAATGCAAGGCCTGCGGCCCGCCGCCGTACGCGCGCAGGACGAGGTCCGGTTCGAGCGCGATTACGTCTTCGGCAACCGGCCGTACCTTGCGCAGCCCGGCAGCCCGCTCCCGGTGATAGGAAAAGTCCGCTTCCGCATCGGGCGACAATGCCAGGATGTGGTCGCTCGGCAGGAGTTCCAGCAGGTACTGATCGGCGCAGTAGTCGAGGCTCACAACGCGCGCCGCCGGGTCCCCGATCGCCACGCCGGCTGCGAGGCCGAGCAGGACGACGAAGGAGCGCGCGGCAGGCATCCGCGTCAGAAACGAAAACGGGCGCCGAGATAGCCCGACAAGCCCGGGGTACCGTAACCGAGCACCTGCTGGTAATCCTCGTCGAGCAGGTTCTCGACCCGCGCGAAGAGCTCGATTGCAGCGCCGAGTTCGTAGCGTCCGGCGAGATCGACCCGCGTCCAGGCGCCGACTTCTCCGGCCGGATCGGCCTCCGCGCCGTTGTAGCGCAGCAGAATCGAACCGGCGAACGGGCCCGCGGGGTCGAGCTCGAGCATCAGGTCGCCGCTGTGCTCCGGCACGCGCACGAGCTGCTCGCCGGTGCCGTCTTCGGCGTCGATATAGGCGTAGTCGAGGTGCACGCCGAGCCAGTCCGTGAATGCATAGCTGCCGGAGAACTCGACGCCGCTCGAGGTTGCCTCGGAGATGTTTTGGTAGCCGCCGATGCCGAATTCGAAGGTGATCAGGTTGCTCGTTACCTGGTCGAACCAGGTGACGCCGAGTTCGCCGCGCCCGTCCGCGGTGCGGAAATCGGCGCCGATATCCCAGCCGTCGGCCGTTTCCGGCTTCAGCTCGCTATTGGGTCCGGCTGCGCCGCAACAGAAAAAGGTCGTCTGGAACAGCGTCGGCGCCTTGAATCCCTGGCCCCAGCTCGCGCGCAGCGTCAGGCTGTCGGCGGGGTTGTAGGCGACCGCGAAGCGGCCCGTCGTCTCGCCGCCGAAGACCTCGTGATCGTCCCGCCGCAGACCTGCCGTGAGCGTCAGCGCGGCCAACGCCTGCCATTCGTACAGGGCGAACAGGCCATCGAGGGAGGCATTGCCGTCGAGTGTCGACACCGTTTCGCGCTCGGCGCCGAAGGCTAACTCATTGGCATCGTTCATGTGCACGGTGCCCTGGTAGCGGTACTGGTTCCGGTCGCCCTCGCTGCCGTAGGCGAACACGCCGTCGGTGTAATTGTTCCGCTCGATGTCGGCGTATCCGGCGAGCAATTGATTCTCGAAGCGGCCGTCGAACAAGGAGAAGTCCAGGGTGAGATCGCTCGTGAGTTCCTGGGACTTCGCGAGTTCGTCGCCGTCGCCGACATCGCCCTGCGCGCCGAAGACGAAACTGTCGAACTCGGTGTCGGAATCGATCCAGAATACGTTCAGACCGAGACGTGCCGCGTCGAACAGCGCAATGCCGCCGCCCAGGTTCAGGGTCGTCGCCTCGTACGGATCCTCTTCGCCGTTGCCGTTGTCTTCGTCGGCCTTCGAGATTCCGTCGGTTTCGTGCCGCACGGCTGCCAGCCGGAGGTCGTAGCGCTCGTCGCCGAACGCGATCGTGCCGCCGCCGCGCAAGGTGCCGAACGAGCCGCTTTCTGCGAACAGGTTACCGCCGAAGCCGGGTTCGGGCCGCCGGGTCACGATATTGACGACCCCGCCGATCGCGTCTCCGCCCCAGAGCGTCGACTGCGGGCCCTTGAGGACCTCGATGCGTTCGATATTGGCGGCGTCGAGCGTTGCGAAGTTGTAGCCGCCGCCGGGCGACGACGGATCGTTGGTGACAACGCCGTCGATCATGACGAGTGTTTGCTCGCTCGACGCGCCACGGATGCGCACGGACGCAAAACCGCCGAAGCTGCCGTTCTGGTTCACCGTGACGCCCGGCACTCTTGCGAGGGCGTCGACGGCGAAGTCGACACCGAGCGCTTCGATGTCGGCGGCCGTGATCACCGACGCGCTGAAGCCGATCTCGGAGAGCGGCTGCCGGAGCCGGCTGCCCAGCACGGTGATCGTATCGGACAGGTTCGTATCGGCGCCGTCGGCCGGGTCCGGTGGCGCGGCGGTGTCAGCCGCGGCCAGCGGCGATGCGGCCAGCATCAGTCCCGTGAATCCGCCCAGGGCCTGGATGAAATACATGGCAATTCCCGCATGCCCGGCCGCCGACCACGGACACTCCGAAACGTTTCAGCTTCACTGACGATGCAGTGCGGCGCGCCGACCACATGTCGTTTCACGGGAAAAAGCCTTCCGGTCCCCTGGGCTGACCCGGCCCTGGACGAACGACGCGACGGCAGGTTTCCTGGCTTGCCGATCATGGCTTTCGGCGGCCTTCCCAGGTTTCGACCCTGGTGGCTCACTTTGCCCCGGCATTGCGTGTGTTCGTTGCAATGCCCGGGTCCGGCCTCGAGCTCCCGGCTTACAGTTGCGGGCACAACTCCGGATTCGCACCGGATTCCCTCTTAGCTCCGTTACCGGAGCACCATCTGGCAGCGACGCTAGAGGATGCGGCGGGGGCTGTCAATTTGCGCGCGGCTCAATTGACGTCCGCTCGCCGTTCGCTTGCCGTCAATCGGAGAGGCGCGGTGCGTCCGGGCCCGCCGCCGGCTTGTTCGCTGCGTTCGCTTCCGGGTCGTGACGGTACACGGCGTCGCGGAAATCCTTCTGGATCTCGGTCTGGCCCCAGGGAACGTACTGGTTGAACAGCACGGCGGTGATGTCGTTCTGCCGGATCGACCCAGAACAGCGTGTTGGCGAGGCCGTCCCAGAAGAACTCGCCGACCGCGCCGGACGCCTCGGCGTCGTTGGCCGGCGGCGCGATGCGCACCGCGAAATCGATGCCGAAGCCGACCTGGCCTTTCTTCGGCAGCCAGGACCGGTCGGTCACTGACGCGGACAGCGAGTCGGTCGCCATCAGTTCGATCGTGTCCGGCTCGAGTATGCGTACGCCGTCGAGCGCACCGCCGCCCTGCAGCATGCGCGCGAAGCGCATGTAGTCGTCGAGCGTGGAGACCAGGCCCCAGCCGCCCGGCGTGAGCGGCGCAGCCTCGAGATTGAAGTCGGCGAGCGCGCGCTCCGCCGGGCGCACGAAGCTGCCGTCGGGCCGGCGCTCGTACAATTCCACCAGGCGCTCGCGTTGCCCGGGCCCGAGCACGTAGTGCGTGTCGTGCATGGTTAGCGGCCCGAGCAGCCGTTCCTCAAGCACCTCGGCGTAGGACTTGCCGGCAAGCACCTCGACCAGGCGAGCCTGCACGTCGACGGATGGCCCGTACAGCCAGCGCGTGCCCGGCTGGAAACCGAGCGGCACGGAGGCGAGTTTTGCCGACAGTTCGGCCAGGGTGTTCTCGCGCGACAGCGGAGCAACTTCGTCCAGCTGCTCATCCACGAACGCCGCGCCGCCGAAGCCGGCCGTGTGCCTCAGGAGGTCGCGGACCAGGATCGGCCGTTGTGGCGCCTCGAGCACGACGTCCTCGCCCTCGCCGCTCACGTAGACCCGGACGTTCTCGTATTCCGGCAGGTATTCGTGGAGCGGATCGTCGAGTTCGAAGCGGCCTTCCTCGAAGAAAGTCATGAGCACGACACCGGTCAGCGGCTTGGTCATCGAGAAGATGCGCGCGACGCTGTCGCGGGCCATGGCACGGCCGGCTTCGCGGTCGGCCATGCCGAAAGCGCCGAAATACGCCTCGCTGCCGTTTTCGTAAACGAGCGCCGACACGCCGACGAGTTCGCCGCGCTCGACATATCCTTCCAGCACGGCGTCGATCGCCGCCGCATCGATGAGTCCCTGGCGATCGTCCGCGGCCGGCGCCGGCCGGTCGCAGGCGGCGAGGACCAGGGCAAGGACGACGACGCGCGTAATCGGCTGCATGGCGAGATCCCTTTGTTGCGCAGTTTCGGCGAAGCGTACTGTACGCTGCTGCCCGCCACGACGCCTGCCCCGCCCGCCGGTGTGCGCCGGTCGCATGCCGGGGAGATTCTGCACAAGTATCGTCGCGCACGACCGTTGGGAATTGGGCGAGGCGAGGCACGAGGAGCGACGTGTACTTTAGGTCCACCAGCGACGAGTAACGACGCCTCGCCCAATTCCCGGCCGTCCCTCACTAAGATACTGAATTTTGAAGGGTTCCTTTCAAATCGTCTGCAGCTTTGTTGCGCTCCTTGCACGGATCGACATACGCGCTGCGGACCGCGTCGCGCTGCAGACGATTTGACAGACGACGTGTGCGACGATACTTGTGCAGAGTCTCCCCAAACTGCGGCGCAACCCGCGGGGACCGGAACCGTGCTGAACCGAAGTCAAGATTTGTACGCAGCGCTCGACCAGAAAGGGAATCCCTACGTGCAGTTGGACTTCGGCCCGAGCCGCCCGCGCACCGCCGGCCTGCGCTTCATCTGGGAATTCTGAAGTCGCGTCGGCGGCGGAGCACGGATGCGCAACCGGCTCGACATCACCCGTCGCGACTTCCTGAACGGCATTGCGCTCGGCACCGTGGCGGGCGCCAGCCTGAGCCCGCTCGACCTGTTCGCGAAGTACGGCGACGGCGACTACTACCCGCCGCTACTCACCGGCATGCGCGGCAGCCATGCCGGATCATTCGAGGTGGCGCATGCCGTGGCCTGGACAGGCGCGAAGTTTCCGACGCCCGAAGCGCTGACCGACCGCGTATACGACCTGGTGGTCGTCGGCGGCGGCATCTCCGGCCTTGCCGCGGCGTTCCTGTACCGGCAGCAGGCAGGCAAGGACGCGAAGATACTCGTCCTCGACAACCACGACGACTTCGGCGGACACGCCAAGCGCAACGAGTTCGTCGTCGACGGGCGGATCCTGATCGGCTACGGCGGCAGCCAGTCGATCGACGGGCCGGCTAGCTATTCGCGCGAGGCACGGCAACTGCTGATCGACGTCGGCATCGATACCGAACGCTTCTACGATTACTACGACCAGGACTACTTCGCGCGACACGAGCTCGGCAACGGCATGTATTTCAGTGCGAAGCACTATGGGCGCGAAGCGACGGTGCCGGGCTTCGGGCGCCGCGGCAGCGGGCCGGATCCGGCGATCGTAGATCGCTTCCCGTTGCCGGAAGCGGACCGCGCGGCACTGCGCAAGCTCCTGGAAAACGAGTCCGACCTCGCGCCGGACCTGCCGAATGACGCCAAGATCGCATGGCTCAGGAAAACCAGCTACCGCGATTTCCTGTTGCAGACGGCCAGCATACCGGAGAGCGTGTACCTGCTCTTTCGCGACAACGTGCGGGGCCTGTGGGGCGTCGGCTGGGACGCCCTGTCGACGCTGGAGGCACACCGGTCCGGTATGCCGGGCACGCGACGCATCGCCGTCGACCTGCCGGAGAGCGAAGGCCACGACGACGAACCCTACATCTTCCATTTCCCGGACGGCAACGCGGGCGTCGCCCGCTCCCTCGTCCGGCGGCTCCTGCCCGAAGCCGTGCCCGGCCGCACGATGGAGAACCTGGTTACGAGCCGCGTCGACTACGCGCGGCTCGATTCGCCGGGTTCCGCCTGTCGCATCCGACTCAACAGCACCGCCGTCGACGTGCGCAATGCGAACGGCGGCAAGGCGGTCGACGTGACTTATGTCCACGCCGGCACGCCGTACCGGGTACGCGGCCGGCACGCGATACTCGCCTGCTACAACAGCATCATCCCGAAGATCTGTCCCGAAGTGCCGGCGGCGCAGGCCGCGGCCATTGCGCAATCGACCAAGGTCCCGCTCGTCTACATCAGTGTCGCCGTGCGCAACTGGCAGGCTTTCGCGAAGCTGGGCTTCAACAACGTTTCCATACCGCAAGCGGCGTTGATGCACTCCTTCGGCCTGGATTTCCCGGTTAGCATCGGTGAATACCGCTATACACAGAGACCCGATGAACCGACCGTAATACACGGCACCTTCGTGCCGGCTGTCCCGGATCAGGGACTCAAGGCCCGCGAGCAGCACCGGCTCGGCCGCCGCGCGCTCTATGAAATGACCTGGGACGACTTCGAGGACGGGATCGTGGCGCAGATGCAGGGCGCGCTGGCGCCGGGCGGCTTCGACGCGGAACGCGACATCGCGGCGATCACGGTGAACCGCTGGCCGCACGGCTATGCCTATGAATACAACGACTACGCGGACCCGCCCGATTTCGGGCCGGACAAGGGCCCGCACATCGCGGGGCGCGCGCAGATTGCTCGCATCTCGATCGCCAACTCCGACGCCTCCGCATATGCCTACGTGAACGGCGCGATCGACGCGGCCCACCGGGCCGTGGCCGAACAGCTGCGATGATCCGATTTCCCCTTGCGACCGGCACCTCATGGACGACCCCACTTTTGTCTCGCTGATTCCGACCCTGCTCGTCTTCGCACTTGCCATCTGGAGCCGCCGGCCCATCGAATCGCTGGTCAGCGGCGCCCTGCTCGGCCTCGTCATGCTGCACGGCTGGCAGTTCGTCGGCGGCTTCGCCGATACGTCGCTCCAGGTGCTGACCGACGAAGACGTCGCGTGGGTGATACTGGTGTGCGGCTTCATGGGCAGTCTCATCGCATTGCTCATCAAGACCGGCGCAACTTCCGCATTCACCGCACGCATGGCGAAACACGTGCATTCCGCGAAAAGCGCGCTGATGGCGGCCTGGGGCCTCGGCATCCTGGTGTTCGTCGACGACTACCTGAACTCGCTCGCCGTCGGCTCCGCGATGCGGGAACTGACGGACAAGTTCCGGATCTCGCGCGAAAAGCTTGCCTACGTCGTCGATTCGACCGCGGCGCCCGTCAGCGTGATCATCCCGTTCTCGACCTGGGGCGCGTTCTTCGGCGGGCTGCTGGTCGCGAACGGCGTCGCCGAGGAAGGCCAGGGACTCGCAGCCTACATCAGCGCCATCCCGTACATGCTCTACGCCTGGGTCGCCGTGTTCATCGTGCCGGTCGTGATCGCTGGCTGGATCCCCGACATGGGCGCGATGAAAAAGGCGGAGCGTCGCGCGCAGGAACTCGGCCAGACCGTGCCGCCCGATGCAGCGCACATCGAGGCCGCGAACCTCGCCATCCGGCCGAAGCCCGGCATTACGCCGCGCATGAGCCTGTTCATCCTGCCGATGGCAGCGCTGGTGCTCGTGACCCTGTGGCTCGACAAGGATTTCCTGAAGGGCATTTATGTCACGCTGTTCGGCTTCGTAATCGTGGTGCTCGGACTCCGGCTGCTCGACCTCGACGAAACCTTCAATACGGTCATCGAAGGCTTCAAGATGATGATCGAGCCGCTGGGCGTGTTGGTCGCGGCTTTCATTTTGAAAGACGTCAACGATGCGCTGGGCCTGCCGATCTTTGTCGTGGACCAGATGCAGCCGCTGCTGACCCCGGACCTCCTGCCGGTCGTGGTGTTCGTCACGATGGGACTCGTCTCGTTCCTGACCGGCTCTAACTGGGGCGTGTTCGTCATCATCCTGCCGATCGTGACGACGCTCGCGACCCAGCTTGGCGCCGACATGACCGTCGTCATTGGTGCGACTCTCTCGGCCAGTACCTTCGGCAGCCATGCCTGTTTCTACTCCGACGCCACGGTGCTGACGGCCCAGGCGACCGGCTGCACGGCGTTTCAGCACGCCCTGACCCAACTTCCTTTTGCGCTGATCGCCGCCGCGATTACCATCGCCGGCTATCTGCTCATCGCTTTCCTGTGACCTGAATGAACGAGGGAGTAAAACCATGTACAGACTGATTGCATCCGTCACCGGCGCCTGCCTGCTGGCCGCCGGGCTTGTCATCGCAGCCGGCGACGGCGCCGTGCACCCGGCGGAGATGAGCAAGGCCGACATCGCGGGCGGCATCTTCGACCGGGAAGCCACGAACCGCACCGACAAGGACGGCTTCACCGTGCTCGACATCACCTCGCTCAAGAGCAGCGACGGCAAGTTCGCCTCCGGTATGTACCAGTCCGGCAAGAGCCGGTCCGAAATCACGGAACCCTACGGCGTCGACGAATTCATGTACTTCCTGGAAGGCGGCGTGACCCTCACGTCCTCCGATGGCACCGTCACCGAAGTCGAAGCCGGCGAAGCCGTCACCATCCCGAAGGAATGGACCGGCGTGTGGGACACCGACGGCTACACCAAGATCTGGGTGATCTATTCCAAGGACGGCTCAGGGCTGTAGCACGCGGACACCGCCGCCCGACAGCTTCGAGTCCGTGGCGTTGACAACGGCGTCGTCGGCGAAGGATTTGATGTCGGCCTGGTCAGGCGGCCGACAGGCGCTCCACGTCGAGCTTGCCAATTTGTCGCTCGGTGACCCAGAGATCATAGTGCATCTGCTGGTTCAGCCAGCTCTCCGGCGTTGTCCCAAAGGCCTTCGACAAACGCAAAGCCATTTCCGGACTGATACCCGCTCTGCCATTGAGAATCGCCGACAGCGTCTTTCTGCTGACGCCGAGCGCTTCCGCAGCACGGGTGACACTAAGGCCCAACGGCTCCAAGCAGAACTCCCTGAGAATTTCACCCGGATGCGGTGGATTGTGCATCTTCATCTTCAATACCTAGTGATAATCTTCATAGTCCACATCGACGGCATCTTCGCCCTCGAACCTGAAAGTAATCCGCCAATTGCCACTGACTCGTACGGCCCAAGTACCTCGTCGCTGGCCTTTGAGTTCGTGCAGATAAAGCCCCGGCAGATTCATGTCCTTTGGCAACCGTGAAGCATGGAGCCAGCCCAATATCAGGCGAATCCGATTGGCTTGCGTTGTCGGGATCCCAGCACGCGTGCCGCGGATGAAAAACCGCTCGAGACCGCGATGCTTGAAACGCCTGATCACGCTTGGATTGTAACCTATGCCGTTACGGGTTACAACTGAGTTGATTTTTCTCTATTTGGGTCAGCCACTCACGGCTGCACGAGAAACGGCAGGTTCGCGTGCGCGGCGTTGCCCTGCCCGTCGCGGACGTATACGAACAGGCGATAAGCGCCTGGCTCGTCGGGCGCGGTCACCATGACGTTGCCGCCGGCGGCGTTCGTTACGAGTTCAGGGAAGGCCTCGGGTAATTCCTCCGCGTCGCCGCCCGTGCTGGTCGCTTCGCTCTCCCGCATCAGCACCCATTCCCAGGCCAGCGGGTCGCCGTCCGGATCCGTCGCCTCGACGCCGGCGCTCACCTCGGCCCCGGGTGCAAGCGTGACGTCCTGTCCGGCACCGCGCGAATCGAGCAGCAGCGAGGCGATGCGCGGCGTGCGGTTGGCCGGCCACGCGCCGGTCCAGATGTAGTGCATGACGTCCACCGCCTCGGTCTCGGAACCGTCCGCCAGGAACATGCCGTACCAGGTCGGCGTACGCTCCTGTTTCTGCCCCCACATGAACGCGTATGAACCGAGCACCTGCCCCGGTATGGCCGCGATGCCGGCTTCATAACTCTCGAAGTAGAAATCCGCCTTGTCGCTGCTGTTGAGTTCGATCGGCGCACCCCAGCCCGTCGTCGGCATCTCCCAGTGCCCGACAGTGCCCCACTCGGTGACCAGGATCGGCTTGTCCCAGCCGATGTCCGCGAGTATCTGCGGCAGATGCCGCAACGCGCCGTAGAACTGGATGCTGACGAAGTCGAGGTCCGGCACCCGCGTGTCGATGAGCCCTGCAAGTTCCGCGCTGAACCCCGCGAGCGCTGTCGTCGTCGGGTGCTTGCCATCGACTTCGTGCATCATCTTCGAGATGTCATTGATGGCGTCGAAGACCTTCGGGTTCCGGAACTCGAGATTCGGTTCGTTGCCGATGACCCAGGCCAGCAGCGCCGGGTGATCCTTCAGCGCGGTGACCTCGGCGCGCAGCCGGTCGAGCTGCGCGGCGACGGCGCTCTCGTCGTCGTAGTCGAATCCGTGCCGCTCCTTGCCGACGTCAACGCACAGCGCGACGGTGAGTCCTTCGGCATGGGCCTCGTCGAGCCGCCGGCGTGCATCGGCGATGTCGGAGCCGATGCCCCAGGTGCGGTAGGAATTGCCACCGTGCGCCGCAAGCGCCGCCGGGTCGCCGCCGCCAATTCCCGCCCCGTTCGGCGTGTACGGCGTGCCGTTCAGGACCAGCGTCCAGCGGCCGGCCTGTTGTTCGAGCGTGACGACAGAGCCGCCGGCCGCGTCGGGATCGTCCGGAATGGGCGGTGTATCGCCTTGCCCCCCGCCGTTGCTGCTGCACGCGGCGAGCGCCGCCGCCAGGTACAGGTAACCCGACTTCTTCATGTTCCTACCTCCCTACCAGTTCCGCTTCGAGTTCCTCCAGGCTGCGGCCCTTGGTCTCGGGCAGGATACGCACGAGCACGGCGAGACCTGCAACGGCAAACAGGCCATACAGAAGGAAAGTCATCGAATTGCCAAGATTCTCCAGCTCCCACGGAAATACAAGCTGGACGATGAAACTGGTTGCCGAATTCAGCAGCCCGCACAGCGATATGGCGAGCCCGCGCAGGTGATTCGGAAAGAGCTCCGAAAAGAGCACCCACATCACAGGGCCGATCGAGATGGCGAAACTCGCGACGAAACCGAGCACACCAGCCAGCACCAGGAGCGGATTCATATCGATTGCGGCGCCCACCAGTGCCGCCTTGTGCTGTTGCCACGCCGGGTGGCCGATCGCCGCCGACACCGCGACACGAAACTCGATGTCGTCCTCGAAGCTGCGGCCTGCAAGCGGTGCAAGTGCCTCGACTTCAACCGGCAATTGCGCCACGGCCTCGTCGTCCAGGCGGTAACGCGCGTCGGCAAAACCCCAGGCAAGCGCGAACATGCTGACGACGATGCCGACCAGCCCGGTCGCGAGCAGGGGCCTGCGCCCCACGCGGTCGATCAACAGGATGGCGACGATCGTGAACAGGAGATTCGTGAGCCCGACCAGTGCCGCCTGCATGAATGCCGCATCGGTGCCGATACCGGACTGCTCGAAAATCATCGGTGCATAGAAGAACACTGCGTTGATGCCCGTGATCTGCTGCAGCACCGCGACGACGACGCCGATCGTGAGTACGAGCCGCATGGCGGGCGCCATTAGTTCCCGGACCGGAATGCCGTCGTTTTCACGGTGATGGGCGATCGAAGTGCGCACGGCATCGATGTTGACGCGCGCCTGCGGCGCATCCTCGACGCGGCTCAGGATCTCGCTGGCCTCCCGCTCGCGGCCGTGCATGACGAGCCAGCGCGGACTTTCCGGCACGAAGTACAGCATGACGAAGTACAGGACCGACGGCAGCGCCTCGATACCCAGCATCCAGCGCCACGCAGCGTCGCCCTGCACGTGCAGCGCGAGCCAGCCTTGATTACTGTGACCGATCTCCAGGATGAGATAGTTGCTCAGGAAGGCGGCCGAGATGCCGACCACGATATTGAGCTGGTTGATCGACACCATCCGGCCGCGCAGCGCAGCCGGCGACATCTCGGCGATGTACATGGGCGCGATGATCAACGCGGCGCCGACGCCGAGGCCGCCAAACAAGCGCGCGATGACCAGCCAAAGCAGGTTCGGCGCCACCGCCGAGAGTACGGCCGACCCGGCGAACAGCAACGCGGCGCAGCGCAGCACAGGCCGGCGGCCGAACCGGTCGCTCAATGGTCCGGCGCACAGCATCGCGATCGTCGCGGTGAGCGTCAGGGAAGCGACGGCCCAGCCGAGTTCGATCTTGTTGAGCCCGAAGCGCGGTTCGATGAAGGTGACGACGCCGGAGATCACCGACGCATCGAATCCCATGAGGAAGCCGCCGAAGCCGACGAAGAGCGCGATCCTGAGCCCGTACCAAGTTCCGGGCCTCACTGCCGCCTGCCGTTTGCCCACCCGGAGCGCATTCCCCGATCAGCGCCCGCGCTCGCGCACCGATTCGCGCAGGACGAGCGCCGGCTCGAACAGGTTGCGGATCTCGAGCCCGTCCTTGCCGTAGGCGTTCTTCATGACCCATTGCGCGGCCATCGCGCCGATCGCTTCCGCCGGGTAGTCGACGGTCGACAGCTTGGGGTACAGGTAGCGCGCGAAACTGACATTGTCGAAACCCATGATCGACAGGTCGTCCGGCACTGCGACGCCGTGCTCGCGCGCGGCGCGCATGGCACCTGCGGCCATGCCGTCGTTCGCGCAAACGAGCGCGCTAAAAGACAGTCCGAGTTGCGCGAAATGCGCGAAGCCGGCTGCGCCGCTCGTTTCGTGGAAGTCGCCCTGGTAATAGAGCCTGTCATCGAAAGCCACGCCGGCCGCCGCCAGCGCCTCCTTGTGCCCCGCGAGCCGATCCTGGGCGTCGGCCTTCCACGCCGGGCCTCCAACGTAGGCGATCTCGCGATGACCGAGCCCGAGCAGGCATTCGGTGGCGATCCGGCCGCCCTGCCGGTTGTCGAGCGTGATACAGGCAGAGGCGATCGCGGGTACCTGGCGGTTCACGACGGCCACCGGCACCGGTCCCGCGCTCAGCTCCGCCAGGTACTCGTCCGAGACCGCATCGACCGCCAGGATCATGGCGTCGCAACGCCGGGTCGTGAGGAAGTCGATGCCGTCGCGCTCCTTGTCGCCGTCACTGTGCCCGACGGTGACGATGGCATGCTTGCCGGCGTCGCGCAGAACGCGTTCGATGCCGGTGACCAACGTGCCGAAGAACGGGCCGTGCAGCTCGGGCATCATGATCCCGACGGAATTCGAACGGCTCGACGCCAGCGACTGCGCGATGGAATTGGGCCGGTAGTCGAGCTCGGCGATCGCCGACAGGACCTTCTGGCGGGTGGCTTCGCTCACGCGGGCGGTCTTGTTGACGACGCGCGAGACAGTCGCAAGGGACACACCAGCGAGTTTCGACACTTCGTAGATCGTTGCCATGCGTCGTTCTTCTTATCCTTGGCAGTTGCTCGTCAGGTGTCGTTCAGTATTTCCCGGGTAGCGCGATCGGCCTGCTGGATCGCCGCTTCGGTCATGGCCATCGCGGCGGCGTCCGAATTCGCAATCGCGATGCGGCCGAATTGCTGTCTGCCGGTAAGCCACGTCTTCCGGTCGTCGGGCCATGGCTCGCTGAAATAGTTCATCCGGTCCTCGTCATAGTCGTAGCCGACGGCGTAGCCGTGTGGCCAACGATTGACAGTGATGGCCTCGATGTCTCGGCGGGCATCGAAGCCGCCGTCGTCGAGCATCGCCGACAGCTGTTCGCGAATGTTGCGCTCAAAAGTTTCGAACGTGGTTCCGAGCAGGTCATATCGACCGGCGCGAAACTGATCCGCAGCCGGCATGCCCCCGGGCAGCGGGATGCGATAAAGGTGAACGGTCATCGGCTCGCCGGGGACCTTCGACGACGTATAGTCTGCAAATCGCAGCGGGTACGTCAGGCGAATGTCCGAAAAATAGCTTCCCGGACAGTAGGCGGCGAAGACGCCGAGCTTCTCAAAGGCCCGCCAGTTCCTGACCAGCACGTTGGTAGAAACGAGAGGCATTCTGATAGTCCGCTGCAGTGCGTAGCGTTGCTCGGCCGGTAGCTCCGGGCATAGATAGGGAATGATGGCGTGGTAACAGGCCATGATGCAGTAGCGAGAACGTATGCGCCTCGCGCTTCCGGCCTGTACATAGGTGACCTCGACTTGCCGCGCGACTACTGGATCGCCGAGATGCCGCACACGCACAGCTGTGGCGTTGAGCCGCAGGCGTACGGCGGAACTCTCCTGATCGAGCCGGTTGTAGTCAAACCGCGCCGACACGATGTCGTGCATTGAGTTTCCCGGCGCAACACCCGGGATCATGCGTCGTACCAGCAAGCGCGCAATCGATGCGTTGCCGTCCGGGAAATGGAAATCTTCCTTGTAACTGTGCTTCCGCCATTCCGGCGAGCGCTGCGTTTCCGCTTCGAGTCCGAGTCCCACGGCGCCCGGCAACCCGTAGCGTAGTGCCTCGATGGCTGGCGTCAGGTCCGTGCCATTACCCATGTAACTGGCGCGCCACATCCGGAAAAAGTCTATTACTTCCGCGCTGGCTCCCACGACGTCTGTCAGGAAGGCGACGTAACTCATCGAGCGCAGTACGGACAGCTTTTCTTCGCGCGATTTTTTGGGCAGGTAATCCCGACCGCCGCAAAATAACTGCAGAATCTCGCTGCGAGCGCGAGACGACAGCGGCGTGCGCGCGAGAAATGCGGCGACCGATTCCGGATCGCCGCTCCCGCTCTCCAGTTCGGCCGGCAGCGTAATGTACGCGGGCTGCTGGTCGCTGTGCGCTATGCCAGGCGCCCCCGCCACCAGCCGATCCGCGCCGAACGTTTTCTTGTCAAAGAAGATACCGCCGCGCAGGCCCAACGAGGAATAAACCGCGGGATCGAAGACGTCCTGTGCGAGACTGACGTCCACGCCCACGTCTTCGAGAAGGGATTTGGCTATTTGCGGATACTGCCAGGGTGCTTCGATGTACTCCGCGCCGCCGAGATCGACCAACAGGCGGCCGTCAACGTGGAATTCGTTGCGCTTCGCATGGCCGCCGAAGTCGTCGTGGTTCTCGACGATGAGAATCCGGGCGTCCGGACCTGCGCCCAGCTGGAAAAAACGCGCAGCCGCCAATCCGCTCAGACCACCGCCGATGACTACCAGGTCGTATTCCTCGCCGGTATCGTCCGAGTCGTTGAATTGCTTGCCATCGCGCAACATGTGCGCGACCTCGAAGGACCCTGGATGGCTGCCGCGCAGTCCACCACGTGTGGGAGGATAGTAGTCAGGCTCTGCCTGCGCGGCGGCGTCAACGCTTGCAAACGCGGCCAGAGCCTCGGCCAGCGGTGCCGACAGCAGCGATCCGCCCACAGCGATGCCGGTACCGTTCAGGAAGTCACGCCGCGTAATGTCCCTGTCCAGTCCCAATTGCCTGTCACGTCGATTCATACCGGGTTCACCGTCCATCCAATCTTGCCCCGAACCGCCTGGGCCGCGACTTCAGCCTTGTTCGATCCGGGGTGAATTCTCCCCGATTTGAAATTTCATTTATTACGCCACCCGCAGGGCACTGGACCAATTGGGATATTACGGTATGCGAACGACTGCCGCAGGGCTTGCGATCGACCGCCTATGGGCAAGGTGGCCATCGAATGTTGTGGACGGTCTTTTCCTTGCTCACGATCAATTGGGCCATTTATCTGTGCAAAATGCTCGGTCCGCCCCCTAAACTCTGCCGGACAACCCTTCGGTTCTCGACTAGACCAGCGCCTATGCGACGTCGATCGATCTGGCGGAGGATCTATGTCTAGACCACTCCGCATCGGCGGCGTGCCGGAACACTTCAACCTGCCCTGGCGGCTGGCCGCACGCGCCGGGTCATTCGAGCGCGCGGGCTGCCCGGTCGAGTGGCGGGAGTACCCGGCCGGTACGGGCGAACTCACGCGCGCGCTGCGCGACGCGGAACTCGATCTTGCGGTGGTGCTGACCGAAGGCGCGGTGCTCGACGTCCTGGCGCAGGATTTGAACCGGCTCGTGAAAGTGTGGGTCGCCTCGCCACTCGTCTGGGGAATACACGTCGCCGCCATGAGCGGGCTTCACGACCCGCGGGAGATGCGCGGCCGGCCGGTCGCGATCAGCCGGCACGGTTCCGGCTCCCACCTGATTCCGATCGTCGATGCCGCGGAGCGCGGCTGGGACGCGGCAGCGATGCGCTTCGTCGTCGTCAACGACCTGGCAGGCGCGCGCGCGGCATTGGCCGACGGGCGCGCGGAGCTGTTTTTCTGGGAACGGCACATGACGCAGCCGCTGGTCGATGCGGGCGAGTTCCGGCGCATCGGCGAACGCATCGTGCCCTGGCCGGCGTTGGTCGTTTCGGCCCCGCGCGAAATCATTGCCGCGCGCCCGCACGAGCTGCGCAAGGTCCTCGACATTGCCGCAACGCACGCCCGCAACCTCGGGCGGCGGGTCACGGCGGCGCCGCTGATCGCCGAAACTTTCGGCATCCGGGAAGCGGACGTCGTGCGCTGGCTCGCCGGTGTCCGCTGGGCGACGGGCTGGCGTTGTCCTGCCGCTGCTTTGCGGCGCGTCGTGGCGGCGCTCGAGGAGCAGGGTGTCGTTGCGCGCGGGCCGGCCGGTCTCGGGCAACTGTGGGCGAGGCTCCCGGGTTAACATCGTGCCGGGTCGGGCAGGAACTGGCGGGTCGTGGGGAACGATGCCAAGGTGAGCGAGGGGTTTTTCAGCCGTTTGCGGCGGAATCGTGTCGTCCAGTGGACGCTCGCCTATGCCGCCGGCGCCTGGCTGCTGCTCCAGGTCGCGGAACTCCTGTTCGACGTCTTCGGCTGGCCGGAACCGTGGCTGCGGCGGTTCACCGTGTTGCTGTTCTTCGGTTTTGCCGCCGTCGCCGTGCTCGCCTGGTACCACGGCCGGCGGGGCGCGCAATCGATCGCGCCGGGCGAAGTCGTCCTGCTTGCGCTCATCGCCGCCGGCGCAGCCTGGGCGCTCGCGAGCAGCGAGTTCGCGACGGAGGGCGACCTCGAAACGCGGGCAGCGTCGCGCCAGTTCGCCGGGAAATCGAGCCGCCGGCTGACGGCAGCGCCGGCGTACGAGAACGAGCCGGCCTGGTCGCCGGACAGCGCCAGTCTCGTCTACATCTCGGCCCAGTCCGGCAACCGCGACCTGTGGGTCCAGCGCCGCAACGGCGACGCGCTGCAGCTGACCTCCGACCCGGCCGAAGACGCGCAACCGGCCTGGTCGCCTGACGGCAGCACGATCCTGTTCGTCTCGTCGCAGGGGCACGGCGCAAGCCTCGATCGCAGTTCGTTCTACGGCTACACCATCGGCGGCGACATTTTCACGGTGCCGGCATTCGGGGGTACGCCGAGGATGCTCGTCGAGGGCGGGTTCAATCCGGCCTTTGCGCCGGATGGCGGGCGGATCGCCTTCGACTCCAGCCGCGGCGGTGCGCACCGTGTCTGGCTCGCAATGCCTGACGGCGACGACGCCGCGGAGCTGACGACCGACGCCGATCTCGTGTCGCATGTCCGGCCGACCTGGTCGCCGGACGGCGGCTGGATCGCTTATGAGCGCCAGACGGACACACAGGCGAGCGCGGCGCAGATCGTGCTGATTGCGCCCGACGGTGCCGCATCCTTCGCCATCACCGACGGCAAACACCGCGACATGGCGCCGGCCTGGGCCGGCGAGCGGCGGATCGTATTCGCATCGGATCGCGGCGGGGCCATGAACCTGTGGCAGGTCGACGTCGACTTCGAGCGCCGCCGGGCGGCGGGCGAGCCGGTCCAGGTCACGCTCGGCGCCGGAGAGGATTTCGAACCGAGCGTGGCCGCCGACAGTTCGCTTGCCTATGCGAGTCTCCGGCGCCTGCAGAACCTGTGGCGCGTGGCGCTGGATCCCCGAACGCTCGAACTGTCGGGCGAACCGGAACGTCTCATGTCGGCGTCATGGAACGACTTCGCGCCATCGGTGTCGGCGGACGGCAGCGTCGCGTTCAGTTCAGATCGCAACGGCAATGCGGATGTCTTCCTGCGCGACGCCGACGGTAACGTACGCCAGCTGACCGAGCTCGCGGGACAGGACCTGCAACCGGTTTTCTCGCCCGACGGTAAGCGCATTGCGTTCTTTTCGGACGCCCGCGGCGACAACGACATCTATGTTCTGCCACTCGCCGGCAGTAACCCGGTGCCTATCACGCCGGCCGGATCGAACGAGGTCAATCCGTACTGGTCGCCTGACGGGACGCGCTTTGGTTTCGCAAGCGACCGCAGCGGGCAAAGCGAAATCTGGACCATGAATACCGACGGCAGCGACCCGAAGCAGCTGACCGATATCGGCACGCTCGGCCACACGGCGCGCTGGTCACCCGACGGCAGCTGGCTGCTGTTCACCTCGCTCCACTCCGGCAATCGCGACGTCTGGGCGGTGCGCAGCGACGGCTCGGAACATAGGCAGCTGACGCACGGACCGACTCAGGATGCGCACGGGCTCTGGTCCCCCGACGGCAGCCGAGTGCTCTACCTGTCGGACCATCTCACGCTGCACGTCACCGGCTTCGACAAGGACGGCACGGACCACGTTCTGCTCGATCTTGGCGAAACGATCGACTACACGCATCTTGCGGCGGACGGCTCGATGCTCCTGTTCACGCGCGAGCGGGTCGAAGGCGATATCTGGCTGATCGAGTGAGCGACCGCCGTGTCAGAAACGCCACACCACGCCCAGCGAGGGAACCAGTGGCAACCAGTTCCGTCCGTTGCTGACGAGCGCGCCATCGTCGGCCAGTGAATACTCCGCGCAGCAGGGATTCGCACGATTCGAGGCGTTGCTGATCTCCATGAAAGCGGTCAGCCGGCTGCGCGACCACACAAAATCCCGGCTGACCCGCAGGTCGACGCTGTAGAAATCCGCATAACGTTCCGCGTTGCGTGCACCGATCTCGAGCACCAGCTGGTCACCGCCCGCGGACGGCAGCAATTCGCCGCTGAGCGAGGTGCCCGGCCAGCCGGTGTGACCCTCACCGGCGACGCTGAAGTTCCAGCCGCGCCAGCGCCAGCTCAGGCCCGCTTTGACGGTGTTCGTCTGGTCCCAGCTGCGGGGAACGTCACCGCCCGGCATGCCGTCCTCGACGCGCGCCCAGGCATAGGACAGCCACCAGAGCAGGTCGTCGTCGGCATTGCCCCGGCTCAGTGTGAGCTCGGCGCCAACGGCAAGAGCGCGTTGCGCGTCGATGCGCACGCGGTCGAACTGGATCTCGGGCACGAGCGTCAGCGTATTGAAGCTGTTTTCGAATCGCGGCCGCAGGTCCCGGAAGCGCTTGCTGTAAGCCGAAAAATCCAGCCCGTAGCCGCCGTCAAGGCGGTGTTGGACGTTGAACACATAGTGCTCCGCCCGTTGCGCCGGAAAAAAGCTGTCGATGCCGTCGCTGACCTGCAGTTCGTTGATCTCCTGGGCCTGGTAGTACTGTCCCCAGCCGAAGCGCATGGACGTCCGGTCGCCCGCCCGCAGCAGTACCGCGACGCGCGGGCTGAGCTGCGTATCGTCGCTCGCGGTCGTGTACGTTTGTTGGTCCCAGCGCAGGCCGACTTCGAAAACGAGCAGCGTGAGCGGGCGCCAGCGGAGCTCGCTGTATGCGGCATACTGCGCGCCGGAGGGTTCCAGCTGTATATCGAAAGTGGTTTCGGGCCGGTTGCCGAGGATGCCATCGAAGGGCGCTTCGACACGCTTTTCGGAATTGAAGCGGTAGTCGCCTTCGAGCCTTTTCAGGTTCACGCCCGCGTTGAGCATCCACGCCGGCGACGGCACCCACTCCCAGTCCTGGCGCAACTCGATGACACCGAACTCGCGGTCCTCGGAGAGCTTGCCGGATACGATACCCTCGAGTTCCAGGCTGCCGTTGCGGCGATTGGTGATGTCGCTGTAGGCGAGGATCGTGTCACTGGAAATTTCGTCGTTCCATTCGGCCGCCCAGCGGAGCCACGCGACCTGGTTGTTGTAAGCGGCAGTAGCCTGTTCCCCGCGCTCCGGGTCGAACAGCGACAGCTTGTCCTTCGAGTACAGGAAACTGGCCCGGATTTCCGCGCGCGAATTGAAATTCCAGCCGACGCGCCCGAGGAAGTCGTGGTAGTCGGGACTGCCGAAGCTCGGGTCCACGACATCGACTATCAGGTCCAAGTTGCCGCGGCGCGCGGAGAAGAGCCAGTCGCCGGATTCGTCGCCGCCGAAGCGTCCAAGCGACAAAATGGATGCATTGAAAAAACTCAAGGCGAGCTCGGTCTCACGGGTCTTCTCCGGTTCGCGCAGGTCCATGCTCATCACCCCGCTCATGCGGTCGCCGTAACGCGCGGGATACGCGCCGGTGAAGAAGTCCATGCCCGCGATCGCACTGCTGTTAACGGTGGTGGCGACCGACTGGAAATCTTTGAGGTGATAGGGCTCGTAGAGTCTCAGCCCGTCGAGCTGGAACAGGACCTCGTTGGCTTCTCCGCCGCGGATGTGGTTGCGAGTGGAAATGCCGCCGTTGGCTGTGCCAGGCAAGCGGTCCGTCAGTCGCACCGCTTCTTCTGCCACCGTCGGGATGCGCGTTGCCAGTTCACGGTCGAGCCGGGTCCTCACCACGGCCCGGCTGTACTGCAGGCGGTGGCGGCTCGAGGTCACGACAATCTCCGGGATCGGCTCCTCCGCAGGTGCCGGCGGCGTTTCGGTCGCAGCGGGCGGCGTTTCGGTTGCAGCGGGCGGCGCCGGCATTGCGGGACCGGGTACCACGAGAAGGCTTCCGACCGGTCCGGGCTTCGCCTCGAGGCCGAAACGCGCGAGCGCCTCACGAAGTCGATCCAATGGTTCTTCGTCTCGCGGCGGCGCGCCTAGGACCATGTCGTCCGTGACGAGGTCGCTCGAATAGATGATCTTCAGGCCGTCGGCGGATAATGCATCCAGGAAATCGGCCAGGCTGACGTCCCCATTCGACTGCGCGGCGGCATCGCCGCACATTCCGCTGACGATCAGAAACAACAGTCCGATGCTGGCGCCGCGCATCGGACGATCATAGAACAGCGCCGGCGCTGGACACAGCCGGCAACTAACTCCCCGGCCTCGTTCTTGTCAGCGCTGGATCAATAGTCGGTCCGGTTCGATGCGATAACTGAGCCGGGTCGTTGCCAGAACCGACGGAAGGGCTTCCAGTGGATCGAAACCCGCGACGGAGCCGTGCAGGTCGGTTCGCATGGCCGACAAGCGCAATTCTTCATCCTCGAACACCAGTTCCCGGCCGGTTTCCCGTGAGACCCAGCGGAGGAAATCGAGCAGCGACTGGTTTTCGAGGTCGAAGGTGGGAACGAGCGCGATGGTCCAGTTCCACCACTCGTCATGCGGCGCCAGCTTGCTGATGGACGGCGTTTCACCTTGTGTGAGCGCCATGCGTTCGCCGGCGACCGTGACGATCGTCCGGTTTTCATGCCGTATGTCGACCCGGCCTTCCCTGACCGCCACATCGAGCAAACCGGGCGCGACGCTGACGGCGAACTGCGTGCCGACGTCCGTGACGGCGCCCATCCCGGTATCGATGACCAGCCATGAGTCACGATGTATACCTTCGCCGGTGTCCGCATAGACGCGGCCGCTCCCGAGCACGAAGCGGTTCTTCGACACGATCTCGACCGTCGTGTTTTCATCGAGGCGCAACGAGTCCGCGTTCGCGAGCCGCAGGGCCAGGCCTTCGCCCACGCCCGTCGCGAGCCGGTCACCGACATTCAGCACCTCGCCCACAGCCTCCGCGCCACCCACGCTGTGCACGACCGTCGCCACCGGCACGATGCGTGCGTCCGGAACCGGCGCTGGCCGCAAGGCGAGAGCGACGGCCAGCGCCGCGCTGCCTGCCACCGCGAGCGGCAGTATCCATTGCCACCGCGACCACGCGCCCTGCCGCCACGCGCGTTTCACCTGCGTATAGACGCGGCCTTTGCCGGCTTCGGGCCGTCCGGCACTCCAGGCCTGGTGCACCTTGTCGTACACCCGCGCCGCTGTTTCCGGCGGCACGTCCTCGCGCGGACCGGTCAGGCACAACAGTCGGACCAGCGCTTCCTCGTCGCGCGCCGCCTTGTCGTTCATGTCCGTCCTGTCTTTCGAATCGCTCATCCGATACCGCCTATTCTGTCGCAAGTGCCAAGTCGATATCCCACAGTGACCGGAAGCCTTCGCGAAACGCCGCCCGTGCCCTGCCCAGCACCGATTCGGCAGCCTTTTCGCCGATGCCCAGGCGCTGGCCGATCTCCGCCACGCTGCAGCCGTTGATGTATTTCAGTTCGAGCGCCGTTGCGTAGTTATCGGGCAAGTGCTCGAGCGTCGCGCGCACGAAGGCGGCGACTTCCTCGCGGTGGCGGACGGTCTCGGGCAAGTGATCCCGACCCATCATCGATTCCAGCGCCGCCTGCACCGCCGGGTGGTCGTCGAGCGGCACGTCCACGCGCAATGCCTCCCCATGTTGCCGGTAGATGCTGCTGAGCTCGTTCCTGCAGATCTGGCACAACCAGGTGAACAACAGTGCTTCACCGCGGAAGCTGCCCATCTTTCGTACGACAATGCACATCGTGCGCTGCACGACTTCCTCTGCGAGCGCAGGGTCGTTGTCCACGCGCCCGAGCGCAAAACGGTAAAGTCGCGGGAAATACTCGCGGAAAAACGCATCGAACGCCTGCTGGTCGCCGCCCGCGACCCGGGTCGCGAGATCGCGGTCCCGGTCGATCTGCGTGCCGGCGCTATCGGTATCCATGTCGTATGGCCTTGCCTTTCGACGTTAGAGCCCGGTGTCCCCGAAAACCTTCGGCGGTACCAGCGCAGCGGTCGTCCCCGGGTAGGGTATCGGCTGCGCGGCTGCCGGGACACAGGCGCCGCTCAGCATGCCCGCGTCCGCCAGAACCCAGGTTCTCCGGTGCGCGCGGCCGACGACCTGCAGGGCCTCCGGCTCGAAACAGCGGGCTGCGAGACGATCGGGCAAAAGGATACTCCGTCGTTCCGACGCCGACAGCCAATGCACGGCCTCCCGAAGTTCCTCTTCCGGATCCCGGCGATAGCCGATGTGAAACACGCGGCGGCGCGCCTGCAGGAGAAATTGTTCCGTCCAGTCGACCAGCCCGAGTTCCCGGTCGGCCGCCAGCCGGTGCTCAACGCCGATCATCAGGCTGCGGCCGGAACGATCGGCGTCGAGCAGGGGTGAAACGAGCACGGCGAACCCGATCCAGAATTGTGCAATGGCCAGCGCGCAACGCCTGTAGCAGAGCAGTGGAAGAGTATGTCGTCGCGACAGGCGGCCAGCGCCGGGTCACCGCTGCCAGCCACCGCGCCGAGCATGGACAAGAGCCATGCGGACACGGCAACGAGCAGCAGGATGAAGAACCGGTGCTGCTCCTCGGTCGTCACGTACCGGCTACCTGCTCGCGCCACCGGAATTGCAGGTTGCGCAGGTAGATGAGCGCGCCGGTCGCCTGGCCGAGGATGAAGACCGGATCCCTGAGGTGTATGGCGTAAGCCAGGAGCGTAACGCCGCCGACCAGGCTCAGGTACCAGAAAGCGACGGGGAACACGCTGCGGCCGGCTCGCTCACTCGCGAGCCACTGCACGAGGAAGCGGGAAAAGAAGAATGCCTGGGCCAGGAAACCCAGCACGTACCAGGCAGTAGCAGAAGACATGTCTCAGAGTCGCCGCTTCTGCAGCCACAGGACGCCCAGCAGGTCGGCGATGCCGACCCAGAGCCGGTCGCCGAAGCCGTACTTCGAATGGCCGTGCCGGCGGGGCCGGTGATTGACGGCCACGGCATGCACCTGTCCACCGTTGCGCTGCATCAGCGCCGGCAGGAAGCGATGCATGTGATCGAACGCCGGCAGGGCGAGGAAATCGTTGCGGTAGAAAGCCTTGATGCCACAGCCTGTGTCGTTGATGCCGTCGCCGAGCAGTTTTGCGCGGATCCTATTGGCAAACCGCGAGGACACCCGGCGGACCCAACTGTCCTTGCGATTCCGACGCTCGCCGATGACCATTTTCAGGCGCGTGCCGGCGGCGAGAAGCCCGAAAAGCTTTGGAATGTCCTGCGGATCGTTCTGGCCGTCACCGTCGAGCACCGCAACGACGGAGGCGCCGGCCGCTGCCACGCCTGTATGAACCGCGGCGCTCTGGCCTCGGTTGCCGGCATGTCGCAGCGCCACGACCCTGGGGTCCTGTTCCGCGGCGATCATGATTTCCTGGAAAGTCGTATCCCTGCTGCCGTCGTCCACGAATATCAGTTCGTAGCGCAGGCGCCCCTGCAGTGCACGGTGCACTTCCTCGACGAGTGGCTGGATGTTCCCGGCTTCGTCGTACACCGGGACGACGATGCTGATATGCGGGGAATGACGGTTGTCCATGTCGGTTTGCCTCCTGGGGACGTTGCGGCCGGTGGCGGTATTCCGGGGCTCGGGGCCGGCTCTGGGCGTTAGAGGCACCTGGCGCAGGTTTCCTTCGCCTGCGACATCCGGAAATCTTTTCGCCGGTGCCCGAAGGGTTTCCGGCCGGGCCGACTCTCACGCTCACGATTGCCGGAAATCACGGAGAAACGGAATGCGGGCGATATCGAACACCCGGCTTGCGAGCGGCAAACAACTGACAGGGCGCTGGTGGCGCACCCGGATCGGAGTGCTGGCACTGGCCACACTGCTCGCGCTCCCGCGCCCCACGCCGGCGGCCTCCGCCGATCCTCTGTCCCCCCACGCCGGCAAGGTCGTGCTCGTCGACTTCTGGGCATCCTGGTGCGAACCCTGCCGGCGGTCTTTTCCCTGGATGAACAGCATGCAGCATAAATATGAGAAGGACGGACTGGTCATCGTTGCGGTCAACGTCGACAACGACTTCGCGGCCGCGCAGCGCTTCCTGAAGGACAATCCCGCAAACTTCCAGGTGCACTACGACGATGGCAAGTCGCTGGCGCGGCGTTTCGAAGTGGTTGCAATGCCGAGTTCCTTCCTGCTGGACGCCAACGGCCAGCTCGTGGCGAGTCATCTCGGCTTCAAGGTACTGAAACAGGACGAATACGAAGCGGCCATCCGCGCCGCGCTCGGCATGGAGTAACCGGATATGCATCACCGATGGTTTTGGATCGGCGGTATCGTCGTGCTCGTTGCGCTGTGCAGCGGCTGCGCCGGGATGGGAGTCGATCCCTGGGACAGGGATGTGCTCGCACGCAAGGACATGCAACTCGACCCGCATCCGGTGGAAGCGGCTCTGGACGACCACATCTACTTCAGCAAGGAAGCCTCGAGCGGCGGCCGCGGTTTCGGCGGCGGCGGCTGCGGCTGCAACTAGGATCGCGTCATGACGAAACGCAGCACGAACGGCGTATCCGCCACGCTTGCCACGGCGACCTGCTCGCTGCTTGGCACGACCGCGATCCAGCCAGTGCGCGCCGAGGACTTCGAGCGCTGGGACTTCGACACGGCGTTTCTTTACTACGGCGAGAACGAGAACCGCGTGCAGGATGCGAGCGTCAATATCCTCGCAACCCGGGATTTCCTCGATGACCGCAAGCTGAGTCTTGGACTCACTGTCGATGCCCTGACGGGCGCAACGCCGAACGGCGCGCTGGCTCAGCCTGTGCCGCAGACTTTCACGCGACCTTCGGGCGCCGGCACCTACCTTGCACAGCCCGGCGACATCCCGCTCGACGATACATTCCTTGACACGCGCGTCGCCCTGTCCGGCACCTGGACGCAACCCCTCGGCCGGCTCAACACGCTGAGCGTCGGCGGAAGTTTCTCGACCGAGTACGACTACACGCACGTTGGGCTCAATGCCCGTCTCGCGCGGGATTTCAACCAGCGCAACACGACGCTGTCGGCCGGTTTCGCCATCGCTCGGGACGAGATCGACCCTGTGGGCGGCACGCCGGATCCGCTCGTGCCGATGCGCGACGCCACCGAAGATGACGACGCCGGTGGCAATGATTTCGATGACGACGAGCGTCGCGGCGCGCAGTCGAAAGACGTGCTCGATTTCGTCATCGGCGTGACCCAGGTGCTGTCCCGTAACACGATCATGCAGGTCAACTATTCATACAGCGACTCCAGTGGCTATCTCACCGACCCCTACAAGGTCGTGACGGTCGTGGATCCGTTGACGGGCCTGGCCGTGCCCCGGGTTCCGCCTTCCGGCGTCGACGGACCTGATCATCTCTATCTCTATGAAAGCCGCCCGGACGCCCGGGCCAAGCACAGCTTGTATGCGCAGGCAAAGCATGACATGGGCGGGATTGTCCTCGACGTCTCGTATCGCTACATGACGGACGACTGGGACATCGATTCGCACACGATCGACACGCGACTGCGCTGGCCGATCGGACCGCGAGCCTACCTCGAACCGCACCTGCGCTATTACACGCAGACCGAAGCGAACTTCTACACGGTGAGCCTGCTGGACGGTGCGCCGATGCCGGCCTATGCGTCCAACGACTATCGGCTCGGCCAGTTCAACGCGATCACCGCGGGCCTCAAGTACGGATGGCAAACCCGCGGCGGGAACGACATGAGCGTGCGGCTCGAGCTGTACCAGCAGCGCGGCGATGTCCCAGGCGAACTGCTCGTCGGCGACCAATCCGACTCCTGGGTATTCCCGGACCTCGATGCCGTCATTGCCCAGTTCAGTTTCCGGTTCTGACCCGGCGCCGAACCACGCGGCGCGGCGCGGCGTCGAGCTGGCCCGCGCGGGCGACGGCTGGCGCGGGGCATTCTTCGCGATGGGCAGCCCCTGCGAACTCATCGCCGATACGGCGTCGCGCTCCCGGGCCGAAATTCTGGTCCGAATCGCCGCCGCGGAAGCCTGGCGTATCGAGGACAAGTTCAGTCGTTACCGCCGCGGCAATATCGTCGATCGCATCAACACGTCGGAAGGCATGCCGGTGATCGTGGATGAGGAAACCGCGCGGCTCATCGACTTCTCCGCAACGCTATTCGATTCCAGCGACGGATTATTCGATATCACTTCCGGTGTGTTGCGGCATGCCTGGACGTTCGACGGCAGCGACCGGTTGCCGGACGAGGACTCGATCACTTCGATACTCGCGAACGTGGGCTGGCATCGCGTGGGATGGCAGGCGCCTGTCCTGACACTGACCCCCGGCATGCAGATCGATTTCGGCGGTATCGGCAAGGAATACGCGGTGGATCGGGCCGTCGGCCTGTTGAGCACCCGTTCGGATGTGCCCTGTCTGGTCAATTTTGGCGGCGACCTCGCCGTCACCCGGCCACCACACGAGCGAGAGAGCTGGCAAGTCGGCGTCGAGTCGCTGCAAGGCGCGGCTGCGCCGGCAGCAGGCCTGATCCGGCTGTCTGCCGGAGCCCTGGCAACCAGCGGTGATACGCATCGTTACATCCGCCGGGGCGACGTGCGCTACTCGCACATCCTCGACCCGAGAACCGGCTGGCCGGTGCGGGACGCCCCGGCGAGCATCACCGTCGCCGCGGACACCTGTGTGCAGGCCGGCGTTTACTGCACGTTCGCGATGCTGCGCGGTGCCGACGCTGAAGCGTTCCTCGTGCGGGAAGGCGTACGCCACTGGTGCACACGACGCTGAATCCCGCGCAATCCAATCCAGGCACCAGCGATGGCCACCAGCGCGCCTCGGTCGGCCGGACCCGGGCCTGCATGCGCCGATCTGTGGTAAAACATGCACCGAGCCATCACCACGATCGCGATCATAAATGCGCCAATTGCAGCATGAAAATTTCGACCCCGACGTCGCGTGACATCGCAGAAATCGCCGGCGTGTCGCAGGCCACGGTGTCACGCGCGCTGCGCAACAGCCCGCTGGTGCGGCCCGAAACTCGCGAACGCATCCAGCGGATTGCGCGGGAACTCAATTATTTCGTCAACAAGAACGCGGCCGGCCTGCGTACGCACCACAGCAACACGATCGCCCTGCTGATTTTCGACGACAGCAACGCTGCGACCTCGCAGCTCAACCTGTTTTTTCTGTCGATGCTCGACAGCATCATGCGTTCGGCGGCGCGGCACGGTTACGACATCCTGGTCTCGCTGCAGCAGCTGAGCGATGACTGGCACATCCAGTATCGCGCCAGCCAGCGCGCGGACGGCCTGATATTGCTGGGCTACGGCGATTATCTCGCCTACCGCGAGAAGCTCGATGCGCTTGCCGAAGCCGATACGCATTTCATCATCTGGGGCCCCATCGTGCGCGACCAGCCGGGGCATTCGATCGGCTGCGACAACGAGAGCGGCGGCCGCCAGGCGGCGGAACACCTGCTCGGACTCGGCCGCCGGCGCATCGCGTTCATCGGCAGCACGACCTCGGCAAGTCCCGAACTCGCCGCACGTTTCGAGGGCTACGCGGCCACGCTTGCCAATGCCGGCCTCGAGCCCGACGCGACGCTGCAGGCCGCGGCCGGCAATTCGGAACGCGAGGGCTACAGTGCGGTGCGCCGGCTGCTCGAACGCGGCGCGCGCTTCGACGCGATTTTCGCCGTCACGGACCTGGTCGCGATCGGCGCCCTGCGCGCGCTCGCCGAAGCAGGCCTGCGCGTGCCGGCGGACGTCAGCGTCGTAGGCTTCGACGACATGCCGCTCGCCGCCTACGTCACGCCGTCACTGACGACCGTGCAGCAGGACGTGTCGGCGGCGGCGGACACCATGGTTCGCTCCATCGTGGGCCTGATCGAAGGCCATCCCGTGGAATCGACACTCATCACACCGAAGCTGGTCGTCCGCGAATCCTGCGGCGGCCACGGTCCCATCCACTAAAAATTCGGGGACAGTGCCCCTGATTCCAATTCGGAATCAGAGGCACTGTCCCCGAATCTCCGTTCCCATCGTTCCGCGGAATCAGGGTAACTGTCCCCTTAGTTGAAGAGCACGCGCACGCCGTGCCGCGGGACTTCGAAACTCTGCGGCGCCGCGACGTCGCGAATCTCGATTTCCGTACCGTCCGCGTCCCGCCAAACACCCGCGGCCGGCATGCGCTCGATGTCGATGCTGCGCGGCTCGTCGCTGCCGTTCAGCAACACGAGTGCCGTTTCCGACTGCCCTGCGTGCCGGTAGACGCGCAGGAACGCGGCTGTGTCCTCCGTGAATGCCAGGTTCACCTGCACGCCACGCTGCAGCGCAACCGAATTGCGGCGCAGGTTCGCGACGCGAGCCAATGCGGCGCGCACCGTGTGCGAGCGTGCCGCGCTGATGTTGTCGCTGCCGAAATAGTCGCGGTTGCCCTCGTGTTCCGCGCGGCCCGCGCGAAAACCGATCTCGGAACCGTAATACACGACCGGGATGCCGCGCGCGGTAAACAGCCAGTTGTGCGCGTCGATGAACCCGGCGTCGTCTGCAAGCATGCGCGGCATGTCGTGATTGTCGTAGAAAGTCATGAGGTCGTAGGGATTTGCGTACACGCCATCGTCGAGGTGCAGGGCTTCGAGCAGCCGCGTATACGGCGCATCGCCCGCGAACACCTCGTCCATCGCCTGTTTCAGCGGGAAGTCGAGCACGCTGACGCCGCCGTTCTCCGGCCGGGTGTGCGCGGCAATCTCTTCCGCCTCGTAGCTGAACGCCTCGCCGAACATGAAGAATCCGGGACGCTTGGCGCGCATGCGATCCGCGAAGGCCTTCCAGAACGCATGCGGCATGTGCCGGATCGTGTCGATGCGAAAAGCAGCGACGCCGTCGTCCAGCCGCCGCGCATACGCCGCGACGAAATACTCGAGCACGGCGGGATTCTCCCAGTTGGTGTCGCCGAGTTCCGCGAGATCGCGCTGCCGCCGATAGAAAGCGTGCAGTGGATTTTCCGGGTCCAGTTGTTCAGGCGGCAGGTTCTGGTGATCGGCGACCAGGCGGCCGTCCGCATCGTAGATCTCGCCGTACATAGGCTGGTCCGCCGGCATCGTGTAGGACGGCGAGCCGTGATTCGCGACGATGTCGAGCACGACGCCGAGCCCGTGCTCCTCACGCATCCGGCGTACGAAGTCCGGAAAATCGAGTCCCGGCGATTCCAGGTGCTCGTCGACTTCGAAGAAATTGACGCCCCAGTAACCGTGGTAGCCGGCCTTGCCCTGATCGCCGAAGGGAATGTCGCCCGGCGGGTGACCGCCGGCGAATGCTTCGTCGGGGTTCTCGACGATGGGCGTGATCCACACCGTCGTGAAGCCCATCTCCGCGATGTAGTCCGCGTTGTCCAGGATGCCGCGGAAATCGCCGCCGAGATAGCCGATATTGTCGATCTCGACGCCGTCCTTCGTCAGAGGCCGGTCGAAGGTATGCCACTTCGCGCCGCCCTGCTCCGGCTGGTTGTTGCCGGGATCGCCGTCGACGAAACGGTCCGTGAGTACGAAGTAGACGGCCTCGCTCGCGAAGGGTTCGAGCGTGCCGATGCAGGAGTGATTGTTGGAGCGCCCCGCGGGCGCGACGCGGGCGCCGCAGATCGCAGCGAGGTCGCGCCCATGGGGCGCTCCAACAGCATCACCGTCGCGCCCATGGGGCGCTCCAACGGGCGCTCCAACAGATTCCCCGGGCGCTCCGCCAGGCTTGTCGCCGCAGGCCGTGAGCGATGCGGCGAGCGCGAGGCAGGCCAGTGCGCGAACGCAATTCATGCCGGTTTCGGTTCCGCGTCGCTGTCGACCAGCAAAGTCGCGAAACCAGCCAGGATCATGCACACGCCACCGGTCACCAGCGCAAGAATGGCGCGGTCGCCGAACAGCTGTTCGACGAACAGGCCGAGGATGCTCGCTGCAATGATCTGCGGGATCACGATGAAGAAATTGAAGATGCCCATGTACACGCCCATCTTCTTCGCCGGCAGGTTGTTCGAGAGTAGCGCATAGGGAAGCGAGAGTATCGAGGCCCAGGCGATGCCGACGCCGACCATCGACACGAGCAGCAGCCGCGGGTCGTCTATGAACAGGAAGCTGATGAGCCCGATGCCGCCGATGCACAAGTTCAGCAGGTGACAGCTGCGGCAACCAAGCTTGTCCGCGACGAAGGGGATGGCGATGGCGGCGATCGCCGCGAAGCCGTTGTAGCAGGCGAACAGGACCCCGACCCAGTCGGCGCCGTCGTTGTACGCAGCCGACGCGGTGTCCAGCGTCCCGTAGTGATGGCTCGTCACCGCCGCCGTGCCGTAGATCCACATTGCGAACAACGCGAACCAGGAAAAGAACTGCACGACGGCGAGCTGCTTCATCACACGCGGCATGCGAAAGAGATCGCTCATGACCTCATAGAGACCGTTGCCGGTACGGCCCGCAGCCTGCATCCCGGCTGCAGTAAGCTGCAGCAGGCCGAACACGGCGAGGCCGCCGGCGAGCACATAGAGCTCCTTCTCGAGGCCCAGCCGCCAGATGAAAAGCCAGCCCGCGACGCCGAGGACCAGCGATACGATGCCGCCGGCGCGAAAGCCGGGCGGCGCCGGTTGCGACGTTTCGAGCGCCGCGTTCTCCGGCGACTCGGCCTGCTCGAACGCCGCCAGTTCCGCGGGCGAGTACTCCTTGGTGCGCAGGACGGTCCACAGCACTGCGCCGAGGAATGCGGCGCCACCGAGGTAGAAGGACCACTTCACCGACGGCGGAACCTGCCCCGCGGCTGCGGTATTACTCACCTCGAACCAGTTCGTCATCATCCACGGCAGCGCGGAGGCGATCACGGCACCGACGCCGATAAAGAAACTTTGCATCGCGAAGCCGGACGTACGCTGGCGTTCCGGCAGCATGTCGCCGACGAAAGCACGGAATGGCTCCATCGAGACGTTGATGCTCGCGTCCATGATCCACAGCATGCCCGCGGCGATCCACAAGGTCGGCGAGTTCGGCATGGCGAACAACGCGAGCGTGGCGAGGATCGCACCAATCGTGAAATACGGGCGGCGGCGGCCGTAGCGGTTCCAGGTGCGGTCGCTCAGGTAGCCGACGATCGGCTGGACGATGAGCCCGGTGAGCGGTGCGGCGACCCAGAGTATCGGCAGGTCGCCGACTTCGGCGCCGAGCGTCTGGAAGATACGGCTGACGTTCGCGTTCTGCAGGGCGAAGCCGAACTGGATGCCGAGAAATCCGAAACACATGTTCCAGATCTGCCAGAACGACAACACGGGCCGACGTTGCATTCCCCCCTCCCGGCACTTGCAAGCGCAGCCAGTCTAGCAACCGGCCGCGCAGTCATTGCATGAATACGTATTCAACCCTTGTGCGAGTAGCGCATCAGCTGTCGGCACCGTTCGTCGCACTCCCGTGCCCGGTGCGCAACATCGCCCTGAAGCGCGGGTGTTCGCGAATCGGGTCGAAGTCCGGATCGTTGTCGATCCAGTCGGCGAAACCTACGCCGAGTCGAAAACGCTGCTCGAAAACGTCGAGCGCGCGGTCGATGAGGCCCAGGGTCACGAGCGTGCAGCCCGCGTTGTGCAGGACCATGACGTCGTTCGGCGCAACATCGAGTGCTTTCTCGACCCATGCCAACGCGTCTCCTGCATGCCCGAGCGTCACCAGCGAACCGGCACCGAGCGTCAGCGCACGCGTGTCCTCGGGACGTAACTCCAGGCGCCGGCGGCAGCGCCGGACTGCCTCCGCGGCCGCGCTCCGGATAGCTGCTTTGTCGCCGAGGCGCTGCAGCGCGAGTACGGCGAGGCAAGATGCCTGGTATTCGTCGGGGCGCACGGCGCCCGCGGTCCTGAACAAGCGGGCGGCTTCGGCCATGTTGCCCTCGGCGAAGCGCGCGCGTCCGAACAGGTACAAGGCTTCGTAGAACATCGGGTCGAGTTCGAGCGCAGTTTCGAACTCGCGCGCCGCGCCGCCATAGTCGCCGTGCAGGGTGAGGACGAAGCCCCGCGCGGAGTGCGACTCGGCGAGGTCCGGCCCAAGTTCCACCGCGCGGAAGCTGGCGTTCGTCGCTTCCGTAAGCAGCGCGTCGCCGGCCTCCCGCCACATCCGCGAGCCGGTGAGTGTCTCGGCGAGACCTGCCCAGGCCTTCGCGAAGCCCGGGTCCAATTCCAGCGCCTTCCGGTACATCAGCTTCGCGTAGTCGAGCGACTTGCCGTCCCAGAGATAGAAATAATGCCGGCCGCGCAGGTAATACTCGTAGGCCTGGAGACTTTTCGTGCCCGTTTCCGGCTGCACCAGCGTAGCGGCGGTGAGATGCAGGCGCGCGACGATCTCCGTCGCGATGTCCGCCTGCAGGCGGAAGACATCGACGAGCCGGCGCTCGAAAATCTCGGTCAGGACATGTGAATCGTCGCGGGCGTCGATGAGCTGCAGCGCGATGCGTATCCGTTCGCCGTCGCGACGCAGGCTGCCTTCGAGCACGTAGTCCACGCCGAGTTTGCCGGCGATGCTGCGGATGTCCAGATCGCTGTCGCGGAACAGGAAGGAGGAAGTGCGCGAACTCACGCGCAGCTCGGGTATCTTCGCGAGCAGGTTCAGGATCTCTTCCGCGAGGCCGTCGCTGAAGTACTGGTTCGCCGGATCGCCGGTCAGGTTGGCGAACGGCAGCACGGCGATCGAGCGGCGCGTGCGCGGGATTGCATTCGCGGGACCCGCCGCGGACTGCGCAGGTTCCTGGACGAAACGATAACCCCGGCCCCGGATTGTCCGGATGAAGCGCGGATTGCCGGGCGAGTCGCCGAGTGCTTTTCGGGCTTTCATCACGCCGCGTGCGACCGCGTCCTCGGTGACGATCGTCCCCCAGACCTCGTCCTGCAGCTCGTCCTTGCTCACGACCCGGTCGCGATGCCGGATGAGGTAAAGCACCAGGTCGAGGGTGCGCGGTTGCAGCGCGACGGCCACGCCGTCGCGAACCAGCTCACGGCGATTCTCGTCGATCGTGAAGTTCTCGAACTCGTAGACCACGGCGGTGTCGCTCTGATGGGCAGGGCTCGCGTGAGCGCGCATTGTATCAAGCCGACTGGCTATACTGTGCGCGTCTCCACAGCCGGACGAACCGGGAATGCTTTTCGAGAGATCCCTCACCGTCGGCTGGGCTCAGACCGACTTCAACGGGCACATGCGCAACAGCGCCTATCTCGACATGTGTTCGGACATCCGTTTCATGTTCTTTCTCGCACACGGTTTCCCGGCGTCTCGATTCTCCGAGGCGCAATTCGGCCCGGTCATTCAGTCGGACCGCCTGGAGTATTTTCGTGAGGCGCGCCTGCTTGACGAACTGCGTGTGACGCTGAGGCTCGCAGGTCTGGCCGCGGACGGCAGCCGGTTCCGCCTGCAGAATGATTTCTATCGCCCCGACGGACGGCTCTCTGCCACCGTCGTCAGCGCCGGCGGCTGGCTGAGCTTTGCGACACGCAAGCTCATCATGCCACCCGAACAGATCAGCGAGTCGCTGGCGACGCTCGAACGGGTGACAGAGTTCGAGACGCTGAAATCCATCGGCGTTCGATCAGCATGAGGTTACTGCCATGAAATATGCCGTTACGATCGACGTACCGGATCTCGACGAGGGCATTCGCTTCTATCACGACGCGTTCGGATTCGCGGAGACAGCGCGACCGTTCGAGTCCTATGCCGTGCTCAGGAACGGCGACGCCGAAATCGGCATCGTGGCCAAAGCCGCCGGTACGAAGCCGGCGCCCGGTGCCGATGATCTGCGCCGTTACGAGCGCCACTGGACTCCGGTGCACATGGATTTCTACGTCGTCGACTTCGACGCGGCTCTCGAATCGGCCCTGCAGGCAGGCGCGCTGTGCGAGCAGAAATTCGCGGGCGGCGCGCATCCGCCGGTCGCGTTCCTGAGCGACCCGTTCGGCAACGGCTTCTGCCTCATCGGCGGGAAATAGTGCTGTTGGAGCGCGCTGCTTCTGTTGGAGCGCCCCATGGGCGCGACAGGAAATAACGCGATGCCGCTGCGGGCGACGGCAACGCGCGCGGCCTGGTTCGCGGCCGCGTGCCTGACGGCCGCCGGCGCCGTCTTCGCCGCGAGTGAAGGCGAGCGTGAATCTTCGCCGCTGCGGCTCTGGTACGAGCGTCCCGCGGCGGAGTGGATCGAAGCCTTGCCGGTCGGCAACGGCAGGCTGGGCGCGATGGTGTTCGGCGGCATTACGCTGGAACGCCTGCAGCTCAACGAAGACACGCTGTGGGCGGGCGGCCCATACGATCCGGCGAACCCGGCAGCGAAAGCTGCATTGCCGGAGATCCGTCGGCTGCTCGCCGCCGGCAAGTACGCCGAAGCGCAGGCACTGGTCGACGAGTCCTTCATGTCGGTGCCGCTCCGTCAGATGCCCTACCAGACGATAGGCGACTTGCTCATCTCGCGGCCGGCGAGCGAGACAGCCTTCGACTACGAACGCGAACTCGACCTCGACACGGCCGTCGCCCGTACCCGCTTTACGATCGGCGGCGTCGAGAACCTGCGCGAGGTGTTTTCGAGCGCGGTGGACGAAGTCCTCGTCATCCGGCTTTCCGTACGGGACGTCGCGCAGCCGGCTTACGGCGGTCGCCTGCGCTTCTCGCTCGCTTTCCAGTCGCCGCTGGAAGCGTCGAGCCGGAGCATCGGCGATGACACGCTGGTGCTCGAGGGCCGCAACGGCAGCGCCAACGGCGTCGATGGCGCGCTCAGGTTCGAGACCCGGCTCAAGGTGCTGGTGGAAGGCGACGGCGCCACCGTTTCGGGGACCGGCCAGCAGCTGCACGTGGCCGACGCCGAGGCGGCCGTCATCCTGCTGTCGGCCGCGACGAGCTACCGGCATCACGACGACGTGAGCGGCGATCCCGCCGCTCTAAACATCGAGCGCATCGACAACGCTGCGAGTCGCGGTTACGCGGCGCTGTACGTGGACCATGTCGCGGACTACCAGCGGCTGTTCCGGCGCGTTGCGCTGGATCTCGGGACGAACGACGACGCAATGCTTCCAACCGGCGAGCGCATCCGCCGTTTCGCGGCCGGCAACGACCCGGCGCTCGCGGCACTCTACTTCCAGTACGGGCGTTACTTGCTGATCTCGAGTTCGCGTCCCGGCTCGCAGCCCGCAAACCTGCAGGGCTTGTGGAACGACTCGACCGACCCGCCCTGGGGCTCGAAGTACACGATCAACATCAACACGGAAATGAACTACTGGCCCGCCGAGCCGACGGCGCTGCCCGAGCTCACCGAGCCGCTGCAGCGGCTGCTCGGCGAGCTTGCCGAGACCGGCGCGCGCTTTGCGCGTACGCACTACGGGACGGGCGGCTGGGTGACGCACCACAACACCGACCTGTGGCGCGCGGCGGGACCGGTCGACGGCGCATTCTGGGGCATGTGGCCGATGGGCGGCGCGTGGCTCGCCACCCATCTCTGGGAACACTATTTATATGGGGGCGACAGGGCGTTCCTTGCCCGGGCATACCCGGTCATGAAGGGTGCGTCGCAGTTCTTCCTCGAAAACCTCGTGGCGCTCGAGGACGGCACGCTGGTGACCAGCCCGTCGGTATCGCCGGAGAACGCGCATCATCCGGGCATCTCGATCGCCCGGGGACCGGCGATGGACAACCAGATCCTGCGCGACCTGTTCGCGCAGACGGCCGCGGCGGCGGCGGTGCTCGGCCGCGACAGCGTCTTCGCGAAGGAAGTGCTGGCGGCTCGCGCCAGGCTCGCGCCGGACCGGGTCGGCGCACAGGGGCAGTTGCAGGAATGGCGCGAAGACTGGGACGCGGAGGCACCGGAGCAGGATCACCGGCACGTGTCGCATCTCTATGCCGTACATCCCTCGGCGCAGATCACGCCGCGCGGCACGCCCGCGCTCGCGGATGCCGCGCGCAGGACGCTCGAGACGCGCGGCGACAAGACGACCGGCTGGGCGATCGCCTGGCGCATCAACCTGTGGGCGCGCTTGCACGACGGGGACCGCGCGTACTCCATCCTTGAACTGCTACTGTCCCCGGACCGCAGTTACCCGAACCTGTTCGACGCGCACCCGCCGTTCCAGATCGACGGGAATTTCGGCGGCACCGCGGCTATCGCCGAATTGCTGCTGCAGAGTCACGTACGCCTGTCGGCCGATGATCCGGCCGGCGGCGACCTGCGCTTCGAACTCGAATTCCTGCCAGCCTTGCCGTCTGCGTGGCCCGAGGGTTCCGTGCGCGGCCTGCGGGCGCGGGGCGGCTTCGACGTCGATCTCGAATGGGCGAATGCCTGCCTGGTTTCGGCAACCGTGCGCTCGCGCCTCGGCCGCGAAGCACGATTGCGCTACGGCGATGAGGTGGAGCCGTTGAAAATGGCCGCCGGCGAGTCCCGCAGCTGGCGCCCGGATTGCTCAACTGTTGGAGCGCCCCATGGGCGCGACCGGCCTTCTTCTGTTGGAGCACCCCATGGGCGCGACCGGCCTTCTTCTGTTGGAGCGCCCCATGGGCGCGACGAGGAAAGGACTACTTACGAATAGTCGCGCGCATGGCGCGCTCCAACGGCACTCCCTATGATGTCCGGAGTTCAGCCCATTCGGAGGGCGACGATCCATGGTGAGTATCCGGCATTGCCTTTCGGGACGTTTCCTCATTCTCGCGTTGTTGACGCAGCCGTTTGCAACACTGGCCGCCGACATCGACCGCATCGACCCGCCTTCCTGGTGGACGGGATTTGCCGACGGCAAGCTGCAACTCATGGTGTACGGCAAGGATATCGCCGGCTTCGATCCTTCGCTTGACGCTCCCGGTATCGCGATCGACCGCGTGGTTCGCGGCGACAGCCCGAACTACCTGTTCGTTTACCTCGAGATCGGAGCTGGCACGCGTGCCGGGACCGTCGAGATCAGTTTTGCGCGTGACGATGAGTCCTTGAGTTACGAGTACGAGCTTCGAGCGCGCCTGCGCGACCCGCACGAAATGCGCAGCTTGTCGGCCGCCGATGCGATCTACCTCATCACGCCCGACCGGTTCGCCAACGGCGATCCTTCGAATGACACGGTCGCCGGCTACGCGGACGCGCTCGTTCGAAAGGAACCGTTCGGCCGGCATGGCGGTGACCTGGCCGGCATCCGCGCACACCTCGACTACATCGCATCGATGGGCTTTACGCAGGTCTGGCTGAACCCGGTGCTCGAAAACGCGATGCCGGAAGCCTCGTATCACGGTTACGCGACGACCGATTACTACAGGGTAGACCCGCGATTCGGCAGCAATGCCGACTATCTCGAGCTCGCTGATGCGGCCCGCGCACGCGGACTCGGGCTCATCATGGACATGATCGTCAACCATATCGGCAGCGGGCACCCCTGGGTCGCCGACCCGCCAACCAAAGATTGGCTGCACGCCCCGGACGAAATCCGGATCACGACGCACGCACGGACGACACACCAGGACCCGTATGCGTCCGAGTACGATCGGCGCGCGTTCACCGACGGCTGGTTCGTCGAATCCATGCCGGACCTCAATCAGCAAGACCCGCTGCTGGCCGACTACCTGGTGCAGAACGCGTTGTGGTGGATCGAATTCCTCGGCCTGGCCGGCATCCGCCAGGACACCTGGCCGTATTCCGACAAGGAATTCCTCGCCGACTGGTCACGGCGCATTCGTGCGGAGTATCCGGACTTCAACATCGTCGGCGAGGAATGGAGCCCGAACCCGGCCGTCGTCAGCTATTGGCAGGACGGCAAGGAAAACCACGATGCTTATGTATCCCGGCTGCCGAGCCTCATGGATTTTCCGCTGCAGATCGCATTTGCGAAGAGCCTGACCATGGACGAACCCCCCTGGGGCAGCGTCTGGACGCCGACATACGAGATGCTCGGCAACGACTATCTCTACCCGGATCCCTTCAACCTGGTGATCTTTGCCGACAACCACGACATGAGCCGCATCGCGACGCAGGTGGGCGACGATCCGGCGCGCTTCCGGATGGCTATGGCGTTCTACCTGACGATGCGCGGCATCCCGCAGGTTTACTACGGCACGGAAATCATGATGTCGCACGCGGGCAGCGACAGCCACGGGCTCATCCGGAGCGATTTCCCGGGCGGCTGGCCGGGCGATTCCGTGAATGCCTTCGCCGGCGCAGGACTGAGCGAAGCGCAGCGCGCTGCGCAGACGTTCCTGAAACGCCTGCTTGTGTGGCGCAAGTCGGCCGACGTGGTGCACGACGGCCAGCTTATGCAGTTCACGCCGGCCGGCAACGTCTATGTCTACTTTCGCTACGATGCGGACGACACCGTGATGGTCGCCTTCAACCGGGGCGCCGAGGCTGTCGATCTCGATCTCGAACGTTTCGCGGAACGGATCGGCACGAACCGATCGGCCACGGATGTCATCGCCGGCAAGCGTTACCCGCTGACGCAGCCGCTGACGCTCGAAGCGGAATCGGTCCTCGTGCTCGAGCTCTCCGACGGGAATTAGGGCGATAGGGCAAATAGGTGACAGGTACCCTTTTTCCGTTGTTTCACATGCGATTAGGTTTCGACGAAATAGGGTACCTGTCACCCTATTTGCCCCGGCAATGGCATGGCGGTGTCGCTCGAGGGCGGTGTCGGTGACGATCGTACCCCACACCTCGTTCTGCAGTTCGTCCCTGGTGACTTCAACGGGCACATGCGCAACAGCGCCTATCTGGACATGTGCTCCGACGTGCGCTTCATGTTCTTCATCAGCGTGTCGACAGCTTCGAGGTCCTCAAGCCGTTCGCTGGCTGATAGCTTGTGGTCCGCACCACCGCGGAGTTTCCGATGGCAGTGAAGCCGCGCAGGGGGTTAGGCTCGAGGCGGCAGCTCCATCGCCGCGCGAGCACCGCTCCTAGCTCGCCTCGTCGCGGACGCTACGCCGAGGCAGCGGCAGCGGCAGGCGGCCGCGACGCCTCGTAAGCTTTGCGCAGTTCGCGAAGTTGCTCTCGGTGCGGCCTGAAGTTCATCGCACAGCCTTCCAGGTACCACGCGATCTCTTTCAGGTCGTATTTGCGGGCAAGCTGGTTGCCTGGACGGACCTGTTCAGCAGTCGGGTAAATACCCTTGCCTGCCAGGAGGCAGTTCCAGGACATGCTCGGAAAGTAGGCGTCGAGCTTCTGGAGTTCGATTTCCTGGGTGATATTCCTGCCCGTGATCCAGGCGGTCAGGAGTTCGCGCAACGACTGGGATATCCTTTCGTTAGTGCCATTGTCGAGCCAGTATTGCGTATCCGAACGGGAATTGATGCGGTAGTGACAGACGATGTAATCGCGCACTGCGTCGAAGCGTTTGCTGATGCGGGAATTGAACTCGTCGCGGTACTGGTCGGTCATATTGCCCTTTTTGGCCGCCTCGACGAAACGGAAAACGGTTTCCTGGACCATGTCGAGCGCGGTGGCCTCAAGGGGTTCGATGAAGCCCTGCGACAATCCTACGGCGAGGCAGTTCTTTACCCAATGCTCCCTGACGCGCCCGACCTTGAACTTGAGTCTGCGGGCCTCAAGGTCAGAATCGACCAATCCGAGATGCTCACGGAACTCCATTTCGGCATCGTCGTCATCGACGTACCTCGAGCTGTACACGTAGCCGTTTCCGAAACGCGAGGTCAACGGGATTTTCCAAGCCCAGCCGTACTTGAGGGCAGTCGAGATCGTCTGCGGTTGTGGGTTCTCGTCTGGTTCCGTTGGAAATACGACGGCCGAATCGTTGAACAGTACGTCCGCGCGACTTTCGAACGGGACGCCGAGCGCCTGTTGCAATAGCTGGCTGCGGAAACCCGTGGAATCGACGTAAAAATCGGCCTTAATGCTCTCCTCCGCGTCCGTTTTCAGGTGGTCAATATAGCCCCGGTCGTCCAGCACGACGTCGGTGACCGTCGCCTGCCGGTATTTGACGCCCTTCTTCGCCGCCCAGTCCCTGAGGAACTCGCCCAACAGGCCGGAATTGAAGTGGTAGCCATAGTTCATCTTGAACGGGAAATTCCGCGGTGCAACCGGCGCCAGTCGCTGATTGGCCAAGTGCCAGCCGAGGAAGAACTGGCTAGGATGGCCGTCGAGGTCTACCCCTTTACGGCGCAGGAAACTGTTGTGATAGAAGGCCGGCAGGGTGATTTCGTCGGGCTGGCACTGGAACGGGTGAAAGTACTCAGCGTAACCCGGCTTGGTCGACCAGTCCCTGAACGTGATGCCCACTTTGTAGGTGGCATCGCAGCGCGGCATCCAATCCGACTCGTGGACGCCGATGATGTCCATGAAAATCCGGAGCGGGGGAGTAGACCCTTCGCCGACACCGATGATGCCGATATCGGGCGATTCGACCAGGGTGATGTCGATGCCCTCGCCTTCCCAGTAGGTCGCCATCAAGTTGGCGGCAATCCATCCGGCGGTGCCACCGCCGAGGATCACGATGCTCTGTGTTCCTCTACGCATAGTTGGTTCCGGCAAAGCCCCGAGAGTAACAAACAACAGGGCCGCCCGAAGAGTAATACCCTTGGGGCGGCCCTTGGCTTACTGCCACGGCGTTGCGCCGTCTTGCGTAACCTCAATACTGGTAGTTCACGCCCAGGTAGTACTGGCGCCCGAACTGCCTGATCTCGCCGAGCGTTCCGGCCACACCGTACGAAATGATGCTCTCCTCATCCGTCAGGTTGTTGGCTGACGCCACGATGCTCACGCCTAAGTCAGGCCAGTTGTAGGACATCTGCGCGTCTACCGTTGTGTAATCCTCCGCGTACACGGGTGCCGGTTGTCCCGGAACCGCTATTCTCTGGATGAACTCGTCGCGGTAGCGCACGTTAACGTGGGTGCTGAAATTCCCGATGTCCCAGAAAACCGTGGTACTCCACACGTTCTCGGAGAGGCCGGGTAAGGGCAGCGTCGCGTCACCCCCGATAACCGAGCCGCCGGACACCTCGGTCTCGCTTTCGGTGAAGGAGTAGCTCGCCGTTGCGCCGAGGCCTGCAAAAATGCCGGGCAGTCCGTCGAATGTTCCCGTCGCGGCAAGTTCTATGCCGCGGATATAACCGCCCTTGTCATTGTTCACCCAGGTCTGGTAGACGTTCAGGAAGTGCCCCGGCGGCAGGGTGACGCCCACCGAGTCCGGATCCACGCCGAAGAACTGCACCGGCCCCTCGACGAGCGACTCGATGTCCTTCCAGAACGCGGCCGCAGTGACGGCGCCGCCGTTGTCGAAATAGTGCTCGTAGGACAGGTCGAGCTGGTCCGCGCGGAACGGATCGAGGTACGGGCTTCCGTCGTTCCAGACGTTGTACTCGATCCCGGCCGGTGTCGTGGCCCCGGTCCATGTACCCGACGCGCTGGTCATGTTGCCAACCGGGGGGCGAGACATGACCGAAGCCGCCGCAAAACGCAGGATGTCGTTGTCGGTGAGTTCGAACGCGAGGTTCAGCGACGGCAGCGTATCGGAGTAGTCCGGGCCGGACTTCACGAAGCCCAGGTTGTCCTGCGTGACCCCGACGTCGTCGGTGATCGACGTGCCGTTACCCGCACCGAGGTCGCGCAGGCCGGCCGACTTCACGTCCGACTCCACGTAGCGAACGCCGATATTGCCGCGCACCGGCACGTTACCGAGGTTGAAGTCCAGGTTGAACATCAGGTAGACCGCGTCGGTCTCCTCGGTCAACGTGGTGTCGTTGATCAGGGTCCAGTTGTCCGCGAATTTGTCGAGCCCGGCGTCGTTGCCGGCGCCGAAGATGGATTCCCCGAGCGCTGCGATATCGGTGATCGCGAAGTGATCGGGCACCCCCGGCAGAGACTGCACCCGCACGAATCCATCGACCGGCAGTGGCGCGCACACTGGCAAGGGGTTGGCGCCGGTGAGCGTATCGTTCGCCTCGCACCAGCTCTCGGTGCCGGTGTCGAAGATGCCCTCGCGTCCGCCGTACTGGAACGTGCCGCGATCGGTCGTAAATTCCCGGTCCGAGATTCGCACGCCCGCCTCGAGGCCGGAGACCCAGCCCCAGTCGAGATCCTGCTTGAAATCGACCTTGAACGCGTCGATCTGGTCGGTGTACTCGTGCGGATAGCGCTCGTAGCGGCCCAGACGCATCGTGTTCAGGTCCGTGAAATCGACGCCCGAGAAATCAGCCGAGGCGAAGCCGGCGCCGTTCAACTGGTACGTCATCGACTGGCCCGGCACCTCCTGGAAAGTGCCCGGACCATTGGTGTCGAACTCGTAGGCGTGCATCGTGGCGATGCGGTCCTCGCGGGTCTTGTCGCCCTCGCTGCGGTAGGCGTCGAAGACCAGCGTGCTGGAGTCCGTGGGATACCACTCGAGGATGATGCCGTAGGTGTCGCTGTCCGCGTTCGTCGTCTGGTCCTCGGTCCGCGCTTCGAACCAGGCATGGTCCCTTCCGCCGCTGGCGATATTCGGATTGATGGGACTGATGGTCGCGCTGGTCACGACGCCATTGTTGATGACCTGGCCCGTGACGTTGTTGTTGGCCGCGGCCGCTTCCCTGAAGCCGCTCGCCGTGAGGCCGGTGCGCTGGTCGTCGCGATCGAACTCGGAACGGAAATAGTCGACCTGCGCCTTCATCTTGTCGTTCGGCTCCCACACGAGCGTGCCCATGATGCCGATGCGCTCGTCGGTGCCCGTGCCTGCCTGCCACTGAAAGGCGCGGGGAAAGTACTCGTTACCGGCAGTACCGTCACCGGCATAGCCCACCGAATCGGAATCGTCGGCGCCGGCGCGCGACATGATGAAAGCGTTCGGTTGGTCCAGGTAGGATGCGCCGAGGGCCACGCCGAGCGTGTCATCCAGGAACTTGCCCTGGTACGAGCCGGTGAGGCGGTAACCATTCTCGTCGCCGCCGAAATCCTCGGCCGCATCATTTTGCGACAGGCGCGCATTCAGCACGAAGTTGTGTTCTTTGGGCGCTTCCAGGGGGTTGGCGGTCTTCAGCTCGACGATACCGGCGACTCCGCCCTCCAGCTGGGAGGCTTTGGGCGACTTGTAGACGGCGGCCTGGTTAATCAACTCGGCCGGGTATTGGTCGAACGACATCCAGCGCGTACCCGAGGAGTAACCCGCCGTGGACGCCTGCTCGCGGCCGTTCAGCGTAGTCTGGATGAAATCACCGTTCATACCGCGAATGTTGAGTTCCGAGGACTGCCCGGAATCGCGGACTGTGGTTACGCCGGGAATACGCCCGAGCGAGTCGGCGATGGAAAAGTCCGGTAGAAAGCCCAACGCGCCGGCATCCACGAAATCGGAGATCGAGTCGCCGTCGCGTTTGGCGTCGACGGAACCCAGGATACTGGTCCGGACACCAAGTATGACGATTTCCTCAATCTCCTCATCCTGGGCGTGTGCCGTGTGCGGAATGATTGTCGCGCCAGACAACGCGGTGGCGACTGCGATCGAAACTGCCGTGCGACAGATGATCGGTTGGTGCTTCGCGTTGCTCGAAACCAACGGCGCCGAACTGCGCTTCTTCGATACCATGCTTCCCCCACGGACAGACTGGTCGGTTTTAGATTCTCGTTATGTTAGGAGCCGCTTCGGCAGCGGGCAACATCCTGCAATCGTATTCATTGGCGGGATTCTGGCGGCGATCTAGAGCGCTGCGGCCTTGCGATCGGTGAGAGCGACGGCCAAGGGACGCAAGTTGCCGCCGACCGGTACCGCCGGGCGGCACATCGACCCACTACGTTGCGTCTACGCTACACACCCTGCCGGGCATGGCCTGCCCGCGTAGTGCGTGATTCGGCTGGCCGCGGATTCAAGCCTTGCAATAGCGCATTCTGCGACCGGAAATTCAATGCGCAACGGCGGATAAACTCATCCACCTTTGTCATGTCGATCCGGTTCCGCATCTGACTCTCACCGGGAACTGCTTTGATCTCCGGGTAGAGGCCGTAGCCGGCCAGGAGGCAGTACCAGGATCTCGGCTTATAGGCCGAACGGATCCTCCCGCTTTCAATTTCGCCGCTCAGGTTCTGACCGGACGTCCAGATCGCGAGGATTTCCCTGAGCGTGGCCGAGATGTTCGTGTTTTGCGCGTTTTGCACCCAGTAGGCCGTGTCGCGCCGCGAATTCAACACGTAGTGCGCCACAATGTAATCGCGCACCCGTTCAAAATCATCGTTCACTTTCTCGTTGAACGCGCCGCAGCTCTGGCCACTAAAGCTTCCTGCCGCATCAACGTTATCCATGAACCGGTAAACCGTGTTGCAGACGATGTTGAGTGCCGTGGCCTCGAGCGGCTCGATGAACCCCTGCGACAGCCCCACTGCCAGGCAGTTTCTGTGCCAGTGGCTTTCGAGCCGTCCCACCTTCATCTTCAGGTGCCTGGCTTCGACGTCACTGTCGAGCAGTCCCAGGAACTCGCGCAGCTCGGTCTCGGCATCCCCTGGCGAACAAAAGGCCGAGCTGTAGACGTAGCCATTGCCGATGCGGTGGGTCAGCGGAATTTCCCAGGCCCAGCCGTACTTCAGCGCAGTCGAGATTGTCTGCGATCCGATGCTCTCCGTTTGCTCGGTCGCCAACACGACCGCGGAGTCGTTGAAGAGATTCTCGGAGAAGGGTCTGAAGGGGACCCTCAGCGCTTCCTGAATCAGCGCGCCGCGAAAGCCGGAGCAGTCAACGAAAAAGTCAGCCTCGACAAGGTTGCCGCCCTCGAGCGACAAGCTCGTGATGTCACCGTCCGCCGCCTGGTTGAACCCGGTCACCCTGGCCTGCCGATGCGTGACGCCGCGGAGGTTTGGCGATCTCTCTCAGGTACTCGCCCAAAAGCTGGGCGTCGAAATGGTAGCCGTAGTCGTTGACGAACGGAAAGCGCTCATCGGGAATCGGTCCCTGGCGGTTCTCCGAGAGGCGCGCCGTCAGCGAAAAGCGGTCGGGGTGCGCGTGCACGTCGACGCCACGGCGTCGCGCCAGCGTATTGAAGAAGAATGCCGTCGTCGTGAACCTGTCGACCTGCGATACGAACGGGTGGAAATACCGCTCGAAGCCGGGCTTCGTTGACCAATTGACGAACGAGATGCCGTTCTTGTAGGTCGCCTTGCAGGGCGGCATCCACGCCGACTCCTCCACGCCGATCTCGTCCAGGAAGACCTTGAGGCGTGGCGTCGAGCCCTCGCCGACGCCGACCGTGCCGATTTCCGGAGACTCGATCAGCGTGACGTCGACGCCGTTGTTGCCCCACCGCCGCATGAACGCATTGGCCGTGATCCAGCCAGCCGTGCCCCCGCCGAGGATGACGATACGTTTCCTGAGCTCTCAGGATTCATGCAAGCAGTTTTTGCGTTCCGCGGGCGATGATGTATATCACAGCATGGACGGCTTTGCGAAAGCCGGGGGCAGTACTCTCTCGGCTTACGTTTGCAGCTCTCGACGAAAGCGTTCTGAGGCGAGCGAGAACTCTAAGCAAGCACCGCATGCGTTTTCGGTAGATGAATACGTATGCACTCTGTTGCGGCACGATTCGGCCTTGATTTAGTTTTGCCTGACATGCCAGGGCAATGGGGCCCAAGGTATAGGAATAGCCGTCCGAATTCTATCGCCGTGCCCAAACTCGACTCCTTTCGACGGCCTGCGGCCCGCAGGCGAACGATTGTTACCGCTAACGCCGGAACCGGCCGCCAGCGCGGAAACGCCGTCCGTGCTGCCCGCGTGCCGCAGGCCGGGGTGTGCCTGCACGTCACGTCCCTGCCGGGCGCGCATGGCATCGGCGAGATCGGTGCAGCCGCCCGCCGTTTCGTCGACACCTTGGCCGACACCGGGCTCGGCGTCTGGCAGTTCCTGCCGCTCGGGCCCACCGCTTACGCCGACTCCCCGTACCAGTCGCTGTCGACCTTCGCCGGCAACGAGATGCTGATCGACGTCGCGGACCTCGTCGATTCCGGCCTGCTGCGCCGGGACGAACTGGGCGCGCTCGACGGCCTGCCACGGCACACGGTCGACTACGGATCGCTGATCCCGGCCAAGCAGCGGCTCCTGAAACTCGCGGCCGGCCGCTTCGCCGCGCGCGCCGATGCGGAAACGAAGGCCGGTTTCGAGCGCTTCGTCGCGCGGCACGATGTGCCCTGGCTGCACGATTACGCCTTGTTCCGGATCCTGAAGACGCGCCATGGCGAACGTCCGTGGATGGACTGGGAGCCGGCGTACATGCACCGCGAGGCGACAGCGCTTGCGCGGACGCAGCAGCAAAATGCGGCTGACATCGAGGGCATCAAGGTCCTGCAGTATCTCTTCGAGCGCCAGTGGCGCCGCCTGCACGAGCATGCAAAGTCGCGCGGCATCACCTTGTTCGGCGACATGCCGATCTGCATCGCATTCGACTCCGCCGACGCCTGGACGAACCGCGACATCCTGCGCGTGGACGAGGACGGACGGCCGGACTTCGTCGCCGGCGTGCCGCCGGATTACTTCTGCGAGGACGGCCAGCTCTGGGGCAACCCGCTCTACGACTGGAGCAAGCACGCCGCGAACGGTTACGCCTGGTGGGTCGAACGCCTGAAGTCCGCCGCCTCGCTCGCCGACATCGTGCGCATTGATCATTTCCGCGGCTTCGAGGCGTACTGGGCGGTGCCGGCCAACGCGCCCACCGCTCGCACGGGCAGCTGGCAGCCGGGGCCGGGCGACTCGCTGTTCGAGGCCCTGCGCGGTGCCATCGGCTACCTGCCGATCGTCGCCGAGGACCTCGGTGTCATCACGGCGGACGTCGAAGCGCTGCGCATCCGGCATGCGATCCCGGGCATGCACGTGTTGCAGTTCGACGTCGACATCGAGGACTTCGAATTATCCGACGTCGTCGCGCAATCGGTCTGCTACACGGGCACGCACGACAACGACACGACCGTGGGATGGTTCCGCGGCAGCCCGGACGATCTCCGGAGCCCGGCCGCGATCGCGGCTACGCAGGCGGCTGCACTCAAGCTGACCGGCGGCACGCCGGCGACCATACACCTCGACATGATCCGCGCGGCGTTCACGACACAAGCGCGCATCGCGATGGCGCCGATGCAGGATTTCCTGGGCCTGGGCTCGGAGGCGCGCTTCAATACACCCGGCACCTCGCAGGGCAACTGGCGCTGGCGTGTGCTCGAGTCCGAACTCGATGTGCCGGCCCTGCGGCGCATCTCGTCACTGGTCTCGGCGACCGGCCGGGATTAATGGGGTCAGGTTACATTTCCGGCGTCAGTCGGGGTATCCGAGGAGTTTCAGGCTGACGCCGGAAATGTAACCTGACCCCATTAATCGCGCAACTGAAGCGGCGCCAGCGAAGCTTTTTCTAGTATCATCGCCCGACACGCGCCGGCAGGCGCAGGGTGCCAATCACGAGGGACAAGCACTTGGCCGCGGAAGATTACGATGCCATCGTCGTCGGCTCCGGGATATCCGGAGGCTGGGCGGCCAAGGAACTGACGGAAAAAGGCCTGAAGGTCCTCTTGCTCGAGCGCGGCAAGAACATCGAGCACATCAAGGACTACGTCAACGCGCGCAAGGCGCCCTGGGAGTTTCCGCACCGCGGCGGGCGCACCGTCACGATGGAAGAAGCCTACCCCGTGTTGCGCCGCGACTATGCGCTGAACGAGAAGAACCTCGACTGGTGGGAGTCCGATGCGGACAGCCCCTATACTGAAGTGCGGCGCTTCGACTGGTACCGCGGCTACCACGTCGGCGGGCGTTCGCTCATGTGGGGCCGCCACAGTTATCGCTGGAGCGCGCTCGACTTCGAAGCGAACGCGCAGGACGGCACCGCCGTCGACTGGCCGATCCGCTACGACGATCTCGCGTCCTGGTACGACCATGTCGAGAAGCATGCCGGCATCCAGGGTTCGATAGAGAACATGCCGCAGCTGCCGGACGGGCAGTTCCAGCCGGCGATGCCGCTCAACTGTGCTGAGGAAAAAGTCGCCGGCAACCTGCACAAGCACTTCGACGGGAAGCGGCGCATCGTCCCTGCGCGCACGGCGAACCTGACGCAGGCCCTCCCCGGCCGCGCGCCCTGCCAGTACCGCAACGCGTGCTGGCTCGGCTGCCCCTACGGCGCCTACTTCAGCACCCAGTCCTCGACGCTGCCGGCGGCAGTCGCGACCGGCAACCTGACGCTGAAGCCCTGGTCGATCGTCACGGAAGTCCTCTACGACAAGGACAAGAAGCGCGCGACGGGCGTGCGCGTGCTCGACGCCGTCAGCGACGAGACCATCGACTATACGTCGAACATCGTGTTCCTCTGCGCCTCCACGCTGAACTCGACCTGGATCCTGCTCCGTTCGGCGACCGACGTGTGGCCAGGCGGGCTCGGCAGCAGCTCGGGCGAGCTCGGCCACAACCTGATGGACCATCACTTCCGCGTCGGCGCATGGGGCTCACTCGCGGACATGGGAGTCGGCGACAAGTACGTCTTCGGGCGCCGGCCCAGCGGCTTTTACATCCCCCGCTATCGCAACCTGGATGGCGAAAAACGCAATTACCTGCGCGGCTTCGGCTACCAGGGCGGGGCGTCACGCTCGGACTGGCAGCGCGCGGTCGGCGAGCTCGGCGTCGGCGGCGCCTTCAAGGACCGCATGGCACAGCCTGGCGAATGGGGCATCGGGGGCACCGCCTTTGGCGAGATGCTGCCGAACCACGATAACAAGGTGACACTCGACGAAACGAAGACCGACAAATGGGGCCTGCCGGTGCTCAAGTTCGACTGCGCCACCGGCGAGAACGAAGCGCTGATGCGCGTCGACATGATGAACGACATGGCGGAGATGCTCGAGGCCGCCGGCGTGAAAAACGTCAGCACCACGGACGACGGCTACTCGCCCGGCATGGGCATCCATGAGATGGGCACGGCACGCATGGGCCGCGACCCGAAGACCTCGGTGCTGAACGAGTGGAACCAGGTCTGGGATGCGCCGAACGTGTTCGTCACGGACGGCGCCTGCATGACTTCGGCGGCTTGCCAGAACCCGTCGCTCACCTACATGGCGCTCACGGCGCGCGCCGCGGATTACGCCGTCAACGAACTCAAGCGCCGCAACCTGTGAGCCGGCCGATGAAAACGATACTGACGCAAACCCCCGAACTGGTCGCCCGGCACCAAAACCCCGAGCTGATTTCGCGGCGCGAGGCGATCCTGCGGGTCTCAGCGATGCTCGGCGGCGCCGCGCTCGTCGGCCAGACGGCGATGCTGGCTGGTTGCGACACGGCGCCCGAAACGGCGGCGCCGGCGGCCACGGCCGGCAATGCAGCCGCCGAACTCTTCTCGGCCGCCGACATCGAGTACCTGGCCGAGATCGCGGATACGATCCTGCCGGAGACGGGCACGCCGGGCGCCAGGGCCGCAGGCGTCGGGTCCTTTCATCGCACTGATGGTGAAGGACACTTATTACCCGGCGGACCAGGACATCTTCACGCAGGGCCTGACCACGCTGAACGGAATGCGTGCCTGGAGGAATGCGGCGCCGCGTTCATGGACGCCGCGCCGGAAAAGCGACTGTCCCTCCTCGAGCGCATCGACCGGGAGCAGCACGAGTACATGGAAAGCCGTGCCGAAGGCGCGCCAGTTCATTATTTCCGCATGCTGAAGGAGCTGACGCTGCTCGGCTACTTCACCTCGGAGATCGGCTACACGCAGGCCATGCGCTACGCGGAGACGCCGGGCCGCTACGACCCCTGCGCACCCTATGCGGAAGGCGAGAAAACCTGGGCCGAGCATGCGTAGGCACTTGCGCGTCCTCGCCATCGCGGCCGCGCTCTGTGCCTGTTCGGCCGCGCCGGCCGACGACGAGGGCTGGATACCGCTCTTCAACGGCCGGAATCTAGACGGCTGGACGCCGAAGATTCGTGGTTACGAAGCCGGCGTAAACTTCGCCGACACGTTTCGCGTCGAGGACGGCCTGCTTACGGTGTCCTACGACGGCTACGAGACTTTCGACAGCCGCTATGGGCATCTCTTCTACGAGAAACCCTATTCGCACTACCGCCTGCGCGTCGAGTACCGGTTCATCGGGGAGTACGCACCCGGGACGGAGGACTGGGCGTGGCGCAACAGCGGGGCCATGATCCATTCGCAGGCGCCGGAGACGATGCCCGCGGGCCAGGACTTTCCCATTTCTCTCGAGGCGCAGTTCCTGGGCGGCCTCGTCGAGGGCGAGCCCCGCCCGACCGGTAATCTCTGCACACCCGGCACGCACGTCGACTACAGGGGAAAATTCGAGGACGAGCACTGCCTGTCGTCGAGTTCCGACACGTACTACGGCGACCAGTGGGTGACGGCGGAGATCCTCGTCGAGGGCAGCAATCACTTCGTGCACTACATCAACGGCGAGCCGGTCATCGAGTACACGAACGCCGTCACGGGTGGTGGCGTCGTCTCCGGCCACGATCCCGCGATGAAACCCGAGGGCAAGCCGCTCGGCTCGGGTTACATCTCGGTGCAGAGCGAAGGCCATCCCATCCAGTTCCGTCGCATCGAGATCCAGGTGCTCGACGGCGCCCGAGAGTAGGTCGCCCGCACGCGTGGCCGAGGAGCGGCCCCATGAACTCGAGCTGCTCGAGAACGGCGAGGAATACTACGCCCGGGCGTTCGAGGTCATCCGTGCCGCACAAGAAGAAGTCCTGCTCGAAACCTTCATCTGGTTCTGGGACGACGTCGGCAAGGCGCTGCTCGACGCACTGGAAACGGCGGCCTCGAACGGCGCGAGCATCGACCTGACGGTCGACGGCTGGGGCACCGTCGGACTGCCGGAGGAATGCCTCGAGCGCCTCGCGACGCTCGGCATCCGGCTGCACATCTTCGATCCCACGCCGCGCGTGCTCGGTTGGCGGCCGAAGTTCGTGGGCCGGCTGCATCGCAAGCTGCTCGTGGTTGACGGGGAAACGGCCTTCGTCGGCGGCATTAACTATTCGGATGAGCATGTCCTCGCGAATGGTCCCAAGTCGAAGCAGGACTACGCGGTGCTGGTGCGCGGACCGGTCGTCGCCGAGATCCGGCATTTCATGCGCCGCTCGATCGACAATGGGCTGGGCTACGTGCGCCGGTCGCGCTGGCGTCGCAATCGTCGATTGCCGCAGGCCTGGCGCAAGCCCGATACGGGCAACGAGGTCGTGTTCGTGACGCGTGACAACGCCGATCACCAGAACGACATCGAGACTTACTACCTGATGAGCATCCGCGCGGCGCAGACGGAGATCGTGATCGCAAACGCGTACTTCTTCCCCAGTTATCGCATGCTCCAGCACTTGCGCAGGGCCGTCGAGCGCGGCGTCAGTGTCAAGCTCATCCTGCAGGGGAAGCCCGACATGCAATATGCGCGCAGGGCAGCCAGCACGCTCTACGACTACCTGCTCGATGCAAAAGTCGAGCTCTACGAATACGTCGAGCGTCCGCTGCACGGCAAGGTGGCCGTGTTCGACAGCGAGTGGTCGACCATCGGGTCGTCGAACCTCGATCCCCTGAGCTTCTCACTCAATCTCGAGGCGAACCTCTTCATCTTCGATGCCGATTTCGGCAAGACGCTGCGCGAGCGGCTCGACAAGCTGTTCGCGGCCAGCGAACGCGTGACGCGCGCCGACGTCCCGAAGATGACCGGCTGGCGGCACCTGGTCCGCATCGTCGCCTTCCACGTCGCACGGCGCTTCCCCCGTTGGCTGAAGAAACTGCCCGGCTATCGCCAGGAATTCGACGATCACATGACTCGTCGTTCGGGCTGAGCGCTTCAGCCCAGGGCGACCTGTGCGACCAGCGCGGCATGGTCGGACAGGTGCGACCAGGGCCGGTGCGACAGTACGCGCGGGCCGAGCACGTCGAGATTTCGGGTATAGATCCGGTCGAGCCGGAGCAAGGGCCAGCGCGCCGGGTAGCTGCGCGCCGATCGGCCGCACGTCTCCGCGAAGGCTTCGACGAGCCCCGCGTCCTCGGCCAGCATACCGTTGGCGCGGCTGCGCCAGTCGTTAAAATCGCCGGCGACGACGACGGCCGCATCCCGCGGTAATTCCCGGTTAATGATGTCCGCGAGCTTGGCGAGCTGCTCAGTTCGGTGTCTCGCGGTGAGACCCAGGTGGACGCAGATCGCATGCAGCTGTTCGTGCCGGTGCGGTATGTCGATACGCGCCAGCAAGAGGCCGCGGCCTTCCGCACCTTTTTCGGTGACGTCGCGGTTCTCGAACTCGAGGATCGGATACTTGCTCAGGAGCGCATTGCCGTGATGGCCGCGCGGATAGACGGCGTTCTTGCCGTAGGCAAAGTCCTGCCAGATCGAATCGGCGAGAAATTCGTACTGGGACACTGCCGGCCAGTTGCCGTGTCGGCCGGCGTACCCATCGTGTTCGCCAAGTACTTCCTGCAGAAAAACGAGATCAGCTGAAATTTCGCGGATCGCTTCGCGCAGCTCGTGCAGCACGAATCGCCGCCGGAAATGCGAGAAGCCCTTGTGCAGATTGAGCGTCAGAATTTTGAGCACGTGGACACGAGGCGCGGGGTGAATATTGAGTTTGCCTTGCCTATGCCGCATGTTAGCAGCTTCCGACCGCACATCGATTGCACGGGAGCCGTAGTCGAGCGGCGCCGAACCCCGTACTCAGCGAGGCGACGCACGCTCTTGAAGCTCTCCGCTACCGTCATCACCTGGCTAAAACGGCTGCTCACCGCCGCACTGCTCGTGCTGGTCGCCTATCTCGTCGTGAAGAACGCCCGCGAGATGGACTGGGCCGCCGTCTGGGAGGGCCTCCGGTCCTATGGCCCGCAGAGCATCCTCCTCGCGATCGCGATCGCGTTGCCCGGCCAGTTCGCCTGCGCCTGCTTCGACCTCGTCGGCCGGCATGCGACGGGTCATCGCCTGTCGGTGCCGCGCACCATGTTGATCTCCTTCACCGGCTACTATTTTTCGCTCAATCTCGGTGCACTCGTCGGCGGACTCGCGTTCCGTTACCGGCTGTACGTGCCGCACGGTTTCGGCCGCTGCAGATCGGGCAAATCATCGGGCTGTCGGTGCTCACCAACTGGCTCGGCTACGTCCTCATCGCCGGCATCGTGCTGACATTCCGGCCGCCGGAACTGCCGGGCGACTGGGGCCCGGGTACGGCGGTGCTGCGTGGCATCGGCGTCCTGTTCCTCGTGCTGAGCGCTGCCTATGTCGCCGCCTGCGTTTTGCGCGGTGGCAGCAAGCTCACAATCCGCGGCACGGAAGTGACCGTGCCGGATCCGCGTATCGCAGTGCTGCAATACGCGCTGTCGCTGGTGAGCTGGGGAACGATCGGCACGGTCCTTGTGTCGCTGCTGCACGGCGAGGTCAGCTGGTTCGCGCTGATGCCCGTACTGATGGTGAGCGCGCTCGCTGGAATCTGGAGCCATGTGCCGGGCGGCCTCGGCGTGACCGAGGTCGTGTTCCTCACGATGCTCAGCGGTGTCGTCGACAAGAGCGACATCCTCGCGGCGCTGGTCGTGTTCCGCGCGACTTATTATTTCCTGCCCTTCGCATTCGCCGTCGTTGCCTATCTATGGCTCGAAGCGACGGGATCCGTTGGAGCGACTGTTGGAGCGCCCCATGGGCGCGACCCGTCGTAGGAGTTGTTGGAGCGCCGCATGGGCGCGACCCCTCATAGAGTCCGTTCGAGCGACTGTTGGAGCGCCCCATGGGCGCGACCCGCAGGCACGCAAAAAAAAACACCGCCGACGTTCGCGCGCCGGCGGTGCAACTGTCAGCCAGTCAGCGCTTGGGTACGCAGCGCCGACCCTGCCGCTCAGTCGTCTTCGACGTGGATGATACGACCCGTCGCGGCGTCAACGTGCAGCTCGAAATCCTCGCCGGTGATGTCGTCGGCCTCGGCTTTCCACACACCGCCGTCTTCGAGGTAGTCGATGTCGTGCACGTTGTGGAACCCGGCATCCATGACCGTGTCGGCAACGGTAGCCTCCGTGACCGCCTCCGAAACAGACGTCGAAACTGTCGCCGGCTCGGTCACCGTCGTAACACGAGTCCGGGCCACTTCCGCGGCACCCAGTACCTTCCCTTCCTCGTTGACGAACAGCGTCACTTCCTCACCGCTGTCGCTATCCAGGCTCTTGATGCGCCACAGATCAGCGTCCTGTTCAATCAGGATCGGGTCGCCGTAGCCGGCATCCGTAATGATGGTGCGGATTTTCGCTTCATCGATGACGACGGGCGTATCAGCCAGGGTCGTGCCCCAGATGCCCAGCGCAATCGACACGGCAAGAACGGTTGGTTTGGCTTTCATATACAAATCTCCTGCTTTGAGAGTGGCAAGAGACGTTGTGCAATGTGCGTGCCAGCTACGAAAGGGAATTGATCCGGTTGTGATTTTACAAGGTCGAAAATTGTTGCTTGGTGTACCTCGCGCCACACGACATGAAACTTCTTACAATCGAAGTGAAAGCTTGGGTGTCGGTGAATTACGACACAACATCCGCGTGCGGACTTGCCACCCGCAATCGACATCCGCACCGCACATTGACTGCCTCGCCTCAGGTACTCGCAATCGATTTCCATTGCTGAAGCCTCTCGGCGATCAACGCCGCGCGCCGCTGTTGGTCATGTGCGTCGAGGATGTCCAGGTCCTGCGAATCCGCCCGCCAGTACACGCCGGACGTGCGCGCGTTCAACGTGGGCTCGCTGCTCGCGCGCGTGATCCAGTATCCCGCTCCGCGATCGGCGGATTCCAGTTTGATCTCGCCCGTGCCCTCCAGTTGCGGCGCGTGGGGGTCCATGGGCCGCTCGCCGTTCCAATAGTAGAAGATGGACGCCCCGTCGTTGCCCTCCCTGGCGGCTTCGCTCCAGTACCGGGCAGACAGCGTGCCGTTCTCCTGCCAGGAGCGACCTGTGAGCACCAGCCCGCCCCTTCGATCGCGCGCGATGCGCAGAAGGCTCACGGCAGAGGGCTCGCGCGCGGAGCGTTCCGTGAGCGAGTATTGCCACCACAGCCCGTCAATTCGCGGGAGCGCGAAGCTCGTTTTCGATGGCGCTGCGCAACTTCTGGTTGATTGCCTTGATGGCCGCGGCCGTGGTGGTCGCGTCGTAGCGTACGCAGGTGAGGCCGAGCAGGTCGCTCGGCAGCTTGGCGCCGCTGGCATGCAGGATGAAGGTGCGGCGCATGCCGAGCACGCCGCCGAACAGGCCTGCTTCGAACACGACGTTGTCGCGAGGTGACGCCTGCGCGGATTCCAAGGCGTTCGACGCTGCTCGCTTCGAGCACTGGTCCAGTCGTCGCGGGCGAATACGAAAGCGGCGAAGTCGACCTCGCGCGTGAGTTCCAGCAGGCGCCCCAACGTGGTGGTTCCCGGATTGAAGACCGTCGTCCACGGCTCGACGTGCGCGATCGTCTTCCAGCCCACGGGTGAGCGCCTGCAGCAGCTTCGCCTGTTTGCCGGACGAGCCGAGAAAAATGCGGGGCTTCTCCATTCGGTTCCCTCCCTCGAGAGAACCGAATTTACCTCAGCGCAACCCCGCGTTCAGCAATTCAGTCAGCGCCCGTGCTTTCCGCCGGCGCCTCGCGGCTCAGGTCCAGGTCGTGGAAGTCGTAGGAGAAATCGGTCGCCGGGGACACGGACTTCATGCGTATCCGCTCGACGGTGCCGTCCGGCGCCAGCGAGAACGTCACGTAGGCGTCCGCCTCGAGCCGGCGGTCGGTCCAGCGCGCGACGAAAGTGTCGTATTGGAAATGCTCCAGCGGTCCCTGCAGCGGCTCGTTACGGTCCGAGCGGAACCACAGCTTCCCGTCGTCGAGGGAGATCCGTACCGTGCCGTACCAGGGATCGCGATACGTTCCGGTGTAGGCCTCAAGCGGCAGTGCCGGCTCGCTGTCGGCTGCGCGCGCAGCCCAGGCTTTTTCGACGACCTCGTCCGCCGCGTCGCGGCGATCCTCGGCGAATGCGCCGAAGATCTCTATCCAGTCTGCGTCCGACTCCGGCACCGTGTCGCGCAGGTACAGCTCGACGATCGCCTGTACGGCCGCGCGCGGCGCGACCGACATCTGGTTGTTGCTCGCGAAAACCGCGAGCTTCTGTTCCGGCATGACGGCGATGAACGTCGTCATTCCCCACACCCCGCCGCCATGCGACAGCATCGGTTCGCCGTGAAACGTCGACAGGTTCCAGCCGAGCGCATAGGCATTCAGCACCGCGCCGGCGTGTTCGGCGAGAAAGCCCGGCACCGGCAGCAGCGTGACCGGCTTGACGAGTTGGGCGAAGCTTTCCGCGCTGACGAGCTGTTGCCCGTCTTCGTCCTTCCCCTCGCCCAGCACGAATTTCATCCACTTCGCCATGCTCTCGGCGCTGCAGGCGATGCCGCCGGCCGCGGCGACCAGCGGCGTGACCCGGGTCGTGGTCGTTTCGAGCTCGCCGTCGACCAGCACGTGTGCCGTCGCGAGCGCGGCGTTCGGTGCCGCCCGGTCCGCGTAGGCGACACAGTCGTTCATGCCGAGCGGCGTCAGCAGTTCCTGCTCGAGGTAGTCCGCGAACGGCTTGCCCGACACGCGCGCCACGACCTCGCCCGCCACGATGTACAACAGGTTGTCGTACGCGAACTCGGAACGAAAGCTCGTTGCCGGCTCGAAGTGCGCCAGCGCGCCGATGACTTCCGCGGCCGTCGCATTGCCGTCCGGGAACATCAGCAGGTCGCCAGCGCCGAGCGGCAGGCCGCTGCGATGGGTCAGCAGGTCGCGGATCGTGAATTCCCGCGTCACCCAAGGGTCGCTCAGCCGAAATTCCGGCAGGTGATCGATGACGCGGTCGTCGAATCCGAGCTTGCCGTCGTCGACGAGCAGCGCAAGCGTCGCAGCGGTGAACGCCTTCGACACCGAACCGATCTGGAACAGCGTGTGTTCGTCCACCTCGGCGCGGCCGCTGGTCTCGGCGATCCCGTAGCCCGCTGAATGGGCAAGCTCGCCGTCGTAAACCACCGACACCGCCATGCCCGGCGCATCGAAGGTCTTCATGGCCCGCTCGACGGTCTCGTCGATGGTCTCGTGCGACGGCGGGTCCGCCAGCGCTCTGCCCGCGAGCAGTACGACCAGTGTCGCCACATAGACGCGCACCGCCAGGAACTTCAGGTTTCGCATGCGTACCTCGCTTTGCGGCGGCTCAGGCCACCGACTCCGGATCCGGTTCCCTCGCCATTCGGCGAATCTTCAGGACACCAATCGTACACAACGGCAACGCGAAGACGAGGATGAACACCCAGGTCAGCGTCCCGTAACCGCGTGCGATCAGGTCGATGATGCCGAAGCGCAGCGCCAGCACGACAGCGATGCACAGGGCAAAGATTGCGATGGCCGGCCTGAGCCAGCGCGGCATCGCACGTTGCTGAGCCGTGTACCGCAAGGCGACGCGTTCGTTCAACGCGTGCACGAACGCAACCCCGGTTTCGATGAAGGTGCCGAATATGACGATGTAGAACACGGTCTGCAGCCAGCCCTGGTGCAGACGCTGCATCATGAAATCGGCGGGCACGGCCACGTCGAGAATTTCCGGATAGGAGGCGGCCATCGCGATGAAGAACAACGCACCAGGGATCATCACCAGCGGGCCGGCCAGCAGGCCCGCCTTCACTGCATCGCCGCGCGAGCGCAGGTGCCGCACGCAGAACAGGACCAGCGGTATGACCGCAAGGTTGTAGCCGAAGTAACTCACGCCCCTCACGAACCATTCGCCACCCGGCGGACCGGCGGTGAAGTCGTCGGCGAGCGCGCCGCCGAAGGACCACAGGTAGCTCGCGACCAGCACGATGTAGGTCGCATAGAGCACGAAGGACCAGAAGGCGAGCACTTTTTCGATCAGGGGTGTGCCGTAGAAAGCGAGGTACCCGATCGGCAGCATCAGCAGCACGATGCCGATGTTGCGCTCGAGATGCCACTGGGCGCTGAAGATCTCTCCCGAGGCAGACGCCAACACGGCGAGCACCAGGAGCCCGAGCACGAAATACGCGATCTCGTACACGAACCAGGCGGGGCCCAAAAGCTCGCCGAAAAAACTGCGGTAGTTGTACGTCCGGGCGAGCCTCGCCAGCTCGAAACACAACACGCTGGCAATGCTGAACAACACGGTCGCGACGAGCATGCCGAGCAGGCCGCGCAGCGGTCCCTGGCTCAGGAAGAACTCGACGAGTTCGCGCCCCGTCGCATAGCCACCGCCGATGACCACCGACTGCAGCATGAAGCCGGGCAACCAGATGCGCTGGAACGTCGAGTTGCTGATCAGCCCCATAGTTCGCGACGCGGCTTCGAGACGACGCCGTGCTTGTAGCTCATCGCATGCTCGCGGTCGCTTTTCAGGAATAACGCGCCGTCGAGATCCACGAAACGGCACAGCTGCGCGACGACGAAGCCGGGAGCCATGGCGAGCGAGGTGCCCATCATGTTGCCCACCATCACGTCGAGCCCGCGCTGCCGCGAGACCTGCGCGAGTTCCAGCGCTTCCGTCAGTCCGCCCGACTTGTCGAGCTTGATGTTGATGACCTGGTAGCGCTCCGCCGCCTGCTCGAACTCGGCGACGCACAGGCAGGATTCATCCGCGCACAGGGGCACGGGTGACCGATAGCCCTCGAGTTCGGCATCGCCACCGCGCGGCAGCGGCTGCTCGATCATGGCGACGCCGAGTTCCGCGAAGCGCGGCGCGAGGTCGACGAGCCGGGCGAAGTCCCAGCCCTGGTTCACGTCGACGACAATCTCCGCATCGGGCCGCGCGGCGCGCACCGCCGACAATCGCTCGATGGGCAGGTGCGAATCGAGCTTCACCTTGATGCGATTGCTGTCCAGGGTCTTCGCTGCCTGCCCCATGACCTCCGGCGTGTCGATGCCGATGGTGAGTACCGTGCGCGTCAGCGCCGGCTCGATCCCGGTGAGTTCCCAGATCGACTTGCCCGACAGCTTCGCCTCGAGATCCCAGAGCGCGCAATCGAGCGCATTGCGGGCTCCGCCCGGCGGCAGCAGGTCCAAGAGCTCCCGCCGGCCGGCTCCCCCCTCGATCGCGGCACGCACGCGCTCCGCGTCGGCCGCCATGCTCTCCCCGTTCTCGTCCAGGTAATAGATGCCCGCGGCTTCCCCGCGCCCCGCCTGTTTGCCCTCCGCAATCCGCACGTACAGCAAATCGGAGGTGGTGAAGGTATGGCCCGTGATCGTGAACGGCTTCAGGAATTCCCAGGTCTCTGTCGCGATCTCGAGCTTCCGCCGCGCACTCATCGCCGGCGGCTCACGTCAGGTACTGGAAGCCGAGTATGTTCCAGTAGAAGTAGAACCAGCACATGAACAGAGCGCACAGGGCGACAATCGTGTGGCGCGCTCGCGCCCAGAGCGCCGCCGAGCAGGCCGTTACGCCACGCCAGGAACGTCCGGTACAGCGAGGTAGAGGCCCGCGATCGTCGCGACGATCGGCAATACCAGCCAGGCCTTGAACAGTAACGGAATGCCGCCGAACAGCTCGTCCTGGAGGATCGATATGACGATCGCGCCGACGATCACCACCAGCAGGTTGGCGGCGCTGGCCCAGAAAGCGGCGTTGGTCGCGGACCGGTCCGGCGTCGTCTGCAGGCGGATTGCCGAGCGCTGGTACCAGCGCCGAAGCACTACGGCGAGGAACACCAGCATGGAGAAGCCCAGCAGCGCGAAGTTGAAGGACGGCGTCGCGGCGAGCGGACAGCTTGCGCAAGGACATGAACGGCAGGCCGTCCAGCACGAACCCGGTGATCTCGCCCGCCTCGTTCTCCTGGAACGCCATGAGCGGCGGGCTGATGCCGCTGATGAGCGACACGTTAGGATCCATTTCCCGGAACAGGTTGTCCTCGACCTCCGCGTATTGCTTCGCGGTGCCGGCGAGGCTGACGAGCAGCGTATTGTCTTCAGTCGGTGCGACCTGCACGACGCTCGTCAGGCCCAGCGCCTTCTCGAGCTTCGAGAAATTGCTGCGCCAGAAGCCGTAAGTGCCGGCATAGCGCGCCGCGCTCTCGGCGAAGTCTTCCGGCGGTTCCGGGCGAACGAATTCCTGTCGGGAAATACTCGTTGTAGAACGCGGGCGCGAACGCCGACCGCACGACGCTGCCGCCCGGGCCGCCAAAGCTCACGAAGAACGTCAGGTCGTTCGCCGCGTCGACGCCGAGGTAGGAATGGAAATACTGCGTGTCGCCGCCGTGGCCCACGAGGCGCACGCCGTTGTGCTGTTCCTCGTAGAAACCGAGCGCCATGCCCATCAGCCGGTCGTCGTGCGAGAACGCGCGCTTCAGCATCGTGTCGAGCGTTTCCTCGCCTGATTAGGCGTTCGCCGTCGAGCTCGCCGCCGCCGAGGATCGCCTGCCCGAAGCGCAGCATGTCGGTGCCGCTGGAGGACAGGGCGCCGGCCGGGCCAAAGTTCGAAATGATCTCGAAGGGCTTTTCGACGTAGGCCCCGTTTTCCACCGTGTAGCTCTTCGCCATCTTGGCGTCGAGCGCTTCCGGCAGGGGTTCGTCGAAGGAGGAATTCTGCATGCCGAGCGGCTCGAAAATGTTCTGCTCGACATAGTCGTTGAACGACAGGCCGGACACGTTGGCCACGATCAGGCCGGCGATGGCAGTCGCGTAGTTCGAATACGCGGTCTGCGCACCAGGCGGGTTGACCCGCGCCGGCTGGTAGCGGGCCATCGAGTCGGCGAGCGGCATGATCGCGATCGGGATCGTCGATGATGAGGTAGCCGAACGCCCCGTCCTCGAAGCCCGAGGTATGCGTCAGGATGTGGCGCAGCGTTATCGGTTTGTCGAAGGCCTCGGCGATCTTGAAGTTCTCGAGGTAGGTGTTGACGTCGGCGTCGAGGTCGAGCTTGCCCTGCTCGACGAGCTGCATGACCGAGACCCAGGTGAAGAGCTTGGACACGGAGCCCGGCCGGAACAGCGTCTCGGCCACGTCGACCGGAACCTGTTCCGCGACGTCCTGGTAGCCGTAGCCTTTCGCGAAGATGACCTCGCCGTCGCGGGCGATGGCGACGGTGCCCGAGGGGCTGTTGTTGTCCTTCATCAGCGATTTGACGACGCCGTCGATGAAGGCTTCGAGCTGCGCCTCGTCGTCGAGGTCGGCCGGCCGCGCGCCGGCGGCGGCTCCGAGTGTGAGCCAGAGAATGACGGCACCGAGGTGCCCTGCGAGCCTGTTCATGCTGTGCCTTCCGTCCGAATCCGCCCGTAAAGATGCCGGATGATAGCGTCGGCCCCGGATTGCGGGTTAGGCCGAACCGCCATCATAATGTGCAGAATCGGCAGGATTCCACGGATGCGGGGCTTTCGGCCCGCGCGGACCCGGCGCAGCGAAACATGCATTACGGTGACGAATATTTCGTCGAGGTCGAGTCCGGATTCGACCCGGACGAGCTCTCCCGCAGACGGCTCGGCGCCCTGTTCCGCCGGGCTCAGCGCGTCACGCGCTTCGCGTCGACACCGGACCACAACTTCATCCAGGACCTCGAGGGCACCGGCATCGACGGACTTCTGTGCTACCGCATCGATTCCGACCGCATGTTCGAGATCGACGACGCGGTCCTGCCGAAATCGCTGGTCCTGCGCAACGAGGTCGCGGACATCGTCAGTTTCCAGTTCGTGTCCTCCGTGAAGCGCTCCGAGTACCTGGGCAAGCGCAAGAACGTGCACGACCTGGGACCCGCGCTCATCGTCAGCGTCGTACCCGAGGCGGAGACGACTTACCGCGTGCCGAAATCGAACGTGCCGATTCGCCACGTCGTCGTGCACACGACGCTCTCGACGCTCATGGAGCGCACCGGCGAGGACGCCGCCGTCTACCCGGCCTGGCTGCGCGACACGCTGCGGGGCCGGCACCGAAAACCACGGCAGCGGGTGTACTTCCTGGAAGACGTGCACCGCGACGCGATCTGGTCCTGTTTTCACCTGCCGGTTTCGGGCAGCCTGCTCGGCCACTGGATGTCGGCCAAGTTCGACGAGCTCCTGTGCATCGGTTTGCAGATCCTGAAGAACAGCCAAAGCCTGCCGGACCACAACCCGCTCGATCTCGACCTGCCCAGCGGCGACAAGATCCGCCGGGCTCGTGCGATACTCAGCGTCGAATACGCGGCCCCGCCGCCGCTGCCGGAGCTGGCGAGCCAGCTCGGCATCTCCGAAACCCGCCTGAAAAGCAGCTTCAAGTCGATGCTCGGCACCACGGTCATGCAGTTCTGCATCGACAAGCGCATCGAAGCCGCCCGGCTCCTGCTTCGTGAGAACCGGCATTCGATCTCGGAGATCGGCAGCATCGTCGGCTACGAGGATCATTCCGCGTTCACCCGCGCATTCCGCCGGCACACGGGCAGCACGCCGAAGGAATGGCGCCGCGCGCGTGGCGCCTGAGCGGCCGCCGAATCCGTGGCGGGCCACCGGCTTGGTCTGCCGAATCGGCACAGTAAATAGCCGTATCGGACTAATGCCCCGCACCGCGGCCGAATTAGACTTGGCCGCGAAGGTGCCGCGCGGGGGGTCCATGCGCGTCCGGGATTCATGCATTTGAGGCACGGGTAAACACTTATGACCAAGTCGTACGCTCACATTGCTGTCACAGTCGCGCTGGTTATCCTCTCGGGGACCGGCGTGTTCTTGTCCGAGCCGGTCGCGGCGCAACAGGCGACAGGCTCGGAAGTCGAGGAAATCGTCGTAACTGCCTCGCGGCGTGAGGAAACGCTGCAGAACGCGGCCGTCGCCGTGACCGTCCTCGATGTAGGCGCGCTTGCTGACGCCGGTTTCAACGGACTGCCTGAAGTATTGGGTTTCGTTCCCGGTGTCTCGGTCGTCGACGGCGGCTCGAATTTCAACAACCAGGTATACATTCGCGGTATCAATGCGGTACTCACCGCGGGTGTCGCAACCTATGTCGACGAAATACCGTTCGGCTCGTCGACCGTGTACACGACACCTGCACCCCTCGACGGCACGCTGCTGGACGTGAATACACTGGACGTCCTCAAAGGCCCGCAGGGCACGTTGTACGGGGCCAGCGCGATGGGCGGAATCCTCAAGTACGCGACCCGCGACGCATCGCTCGACGACTGGACCGGCAGCATGGCCGCAGACCTGTCGAACACGAGTGGCGGCGGAATGAACCAGCTGTACCGCGTCAATGCCAACGGCCCGATTGCTGAAGACACCCTGGGAGTCAGTTTCACCGGCTTCTGGAGCGATGCCGAGGGCTATATCGATAACGTGGCGATTCCGCTCGACGGTTGGGATGACTACGAGTATTACGGCGCATCGGGCAGCCTGCGCTGGGCGCCGACGGACAGGCTGGAGATTACGCTGCAGGGCCTGTACCAGAATTCTACTCAGAACGGAGTGTCCACGATCCAGGCGAACTTTGCGGACGATATGTTCCTACCCGATGTCGGCGCGGGGGAACCGTGGTTCGGCGAATATGAAACCGGCGAAGCCGACATCAACCCCAGCGAATTCGACGCCAGCATGGTCGGCGTGACCGTCGACTATGACTTCGATTTTGCCACGTTGACGTCGGTGACAAGTACGCAGGAACTGCAATTCGTCCAGACGATGGACTTTACGGCCATCTTCGGCCCGTCCATAGATGACTACTACGATAGGCCGCATACTTCGGTGATTTTCGTCGGTGATCTCGGCTTCGACAAACTTACGCAGGAGCTGCGCCTGACGTCGGAATCCAATGACACATTCGAATGGATCGTAGGCGCCTACTACACCGACGAGGAAGGGCACAATATTCAGCGGCTCGACGTGACGCCGCCCGAGGACTTCTACTTCGCCAACTTCCCGTCGAATTACGACGAATTTTCGGCGTTCGCCACCGGCACGTTCTACTTCACGCCGGATTTCGACATGAGCCTCGGCGTTCGCTACGCGGACTACTCCAACGACGTGGTGCTGAATACAATCGGCCCGCTGCTAGCGCCGATTCCTCTAACCAGCATCGAGGACGAAGTCACCAACTATCTCTTGAATGCTCGCTGGCGGACCGGCGACAACACGGCAATCTACGGCCGAGTCGCGACCGGCTACAGGCCCGGCGGCGCGAACTTCCTGCTGCTCGACACGGTCACGGGTGAACCACTGACGAACCCGTTCTTCGAGGCCGATTCGCTCACCAGCTACGAAGCCGGAATCAAGGGTACGACCGAGGACGGACGGCTGGGTTACGATCTCGCCGCGTTTTACATCGACTGGCAGGATTACCAGATCGGCGTCATTCGAAACGGCGTGCAGGTTGCGGGCAACGCGGACCAAGCGGTCAGCATGGGAGCGGAAGCATCGCTGAGTTACGCGGCAACCGACGCGCTGACGCTCAAGGGCATGGTGTCGTACACCAATGCCGAGCTTGCTGCCGACGAACCGGACCTGGGCGGCGCCGACGGGGACCAGCTGCCGAACAGCGCCGAGTGGCAATCGGCGATCGATGTCGACTATCGCTTCAATGTCGGCGAGCTACCGGGCTATACCGGACTCTCCGTGCGCTACAAGGGAGACATGCCGGTCGGATTCGATGGCTACACCGACGGCAATGGCACGTACTGGGAGCCATCGGCGCCCCGCCTGACGGTCGACGGCTACAGCATGGTCGACGTGCGCGCCGGTCTGACCATCGGCGCGGTGGATGTGTCGCTGTACGTCAACAATCTGCTCGACGAGTGGGCTTATACCAGTTTCGGGTCAACCTTCGCCGGTCCCTCGCTTGCGACGCCCACGCGCCCGCGCACCGTCGGTGCCGTTGCACGGTTCAATTTCAACTAGCACATAGCCCCGGACGCCGATGCCCGGCGTCCGGGGCTATCCTGCTTGCCACTTACTGTGAGCCCGTCACGCCGCGCATGATGGGTTCGCCACCATCGCCGAGCTGAATAAAGATGTCGTGGATTCCGCCCGACCAGACCCTGGCCGTCGGTGCGGCCGTCATGGCTGTCACCGCCTTCGGCCTGTGGGCCGAACGCACGCGCTGGGGCCAGCGCCTCGGCGGGCCGCTGCTCCTGATCGCGGTACCGATGCTGCTCGCGAACCTCGGTGTCATGCCGCATGTCGCGCCGCTGTACGACACCATCGCGGGCTACCTGGTGCCGCTCGCGATCCCGCTCCTGTTGTTCCGCGCCGACTTCCGGACCATCCTCACGGAATCCGGGCCGATGCTTGCCGCTTTCCTCCTGGCTGCCACCGCAACGGCGATCGGCGCGTGCGTGGGCGTGCTGCTCGTCGATGTCGGCCCGCTGGAAGCGGAGATCGCGGGCACGCTGGCGTCGAGCTATATCGGCGGCTCGCTCAACTTCGTCGCCACGGCCGAAGCGACCGGCATCCGCGATTCGTCGGTGTACGTCGCCGCATTGTCCGCGGATGCCGCGGGCGCCGTGTTCTTTCTCATCCTGCTCATGTCCCTGCCGGCCCTGCGTTTCGTCCGCAAAGCAATGCCGTCGCGCTATTTCGGCACGGATGGTGCCGCCGCGGCACCCACCGCTGAATCGGCGCCGGCCGCCGCCCCGCCGTTCAGCTTGCCGCGGGCAGCGAACGGCCTCGCACTGAGCGCAGTCATCTGCGCGCTGTCGCACTGGCTCTGCGCGCGCTTCGGCATCGAGTCCGCGTACATACTCGTCGTGACCGCGCTCGCCCTCGCGGTTGCCAATATCGCGAAACCGCTCGTGCGGCAGGTGTCGTCCGACTTCGAGCTCGGTACCCTGTTCATGTACCTGTTCTTCGTCTGCATCGGCGCCGGCGCGAACCTCGCGGAAGTTATCGACGCGGCGCTGCCGATCCTCGCCTTCATCGTCGTCATGGTGCTGGTGCACCTCATCCTGCTGGTGGCGGCCGGCCGACTGTTCCGGCTCGACCTCGCCGAAGTCATGATCGCGTCGAACGCGTGTATCCTCGGTCCTGCGACCGCCGCTGCACTGGCGGCGGGCAAAGGCTGGCAGCCGCTGGTCGCGCCGGGCATCCTGGTCGGCATGTTCGGCTATGCAATCGGGACCTTCATCGGCGTGGCGCTGGCAGCATGGTTCGGAACCTGGTGATAGAGAATGGACGCACGAAGCATGGCTGATCTCACCCGGATCGTTCTCCGGCAACCCTACCTCATCCTCGTCGGCGACGAGGGCGACCCGACGTACGCCAAGACCGGACTCGGCATCGTGCAATGGCGCCGCGAGGCCGTTGCCGGGCAGTTGCGGCTGGCCACGAAGGCGGCGAACCTCGGGGTCCCGGACATGGACCTCAAAACGGCGGTGCAGGCGGGCGTCGGAAGCCTGGTGGTCGGCGTCGCGCCGGTCGGCGGGCGCGTGCCGGACGCCTGGTGGGACGTGATGCGCGAGGCAGCCACACGCGGCCTCGACGTCGTCGCCGGTTTGCACACCAAGCTCAGGGACAACCCGGCACTGGTCCAGGCCGCCACGGCCTCCGGCGCACAGCTGATCGACGTGCGCGTGCCGCCAAAGAACCTGCCGGTTGGCAACGGCAAGAAGCGCAGCGGCATGCGGCTGCTCACCGTCGGCACCGACTGTGCAATCGGCAAGAAATACGCAGCGCTCGCGCTCGACAAGTCCTTCCGGGCAGCGAGACTCCAATCCACGTTCCGCGCAACCGGCCAGACCGGCATCATGATCGCCGGCGAGGGTATGCCGATCGATGCGGTGGTCGCCGATTTCATCGCCGGCGCGGCGGAGGTGCTGAGCCCGGACAATGAGCCGAACCACTGGGACGTCATCGAAGGCCAGGGCTCGCTGTTCCATCCGGCCTACTCGGGCGTGAGCCTCGGGCTCCTGCACGGCTCGCAGCCGGACGCCATCGTCGTATGCCACGACGCGACCCGCCAGACCGTGTCCGGCTGGGAGCACTACCGGCTGCCGTCGGTCGAGGACTGCATTGACCTGCACGTACGCGTGGCGCGGCGCACGAATCCCGACGTGCGCTGCGTCGGCATCTCGGTCAACACGTCGGCCGTACCGCGCGAACTGCGGGCTTCCTATCTCGAGGAATTGCGCCAGCGGCACCACGTGCCGGCGGTGGACCCGCTGATCGACGGCTGCGACGAGATCGTCTCATTCCTCAGGACGGTATTCGACTGAGGTTGGAGCGCCTGGTTGGAGCGCCCCATGGGCGCGACGACCAGGTAACGCGCTGTTGGAGCGCCCCACGGGTGCGACGGGTTACGCCGAAACCGTTGGAGCGCCCCAACCGAGTCCGCCTCAGCGCAGCTGGCTGTCCTTGCTGCCGCGGCGATTGTAGCCCGCGACCGGCCCGTCCTCCTTGTCCCGTTCGGACTGGCAGGCGATGCAGAAGCGCACGCCGGGCACGGCGGCGCGGCGGGCTTCGGGGATCGGCGCGCCGCAGTCCTCGCAGGTGCTGCGGCTCTCGCCGCTCACGAGGCGGCTGCGCGCACGCTCGACCGCGTCCTCGATGGACGCGTCGATCTGGTCCTGAACCGCACCGTCTTTTGCGAATCCGCCCGCCACTCCGGGCCCTGCCGTCATGGGTGAAACGACAGTCTACGATCCCTGCCCGCGCCCCGGCAACGTTGCAGCCGCTGTGCGCCAGTCGCTTTCGTTCCGCCAGCAAACCGGCGATCATTTGCCGCCTGTAAAACCCGGCCCGACCCATGCCAGCGATCAGCCGTGACCCGGACGTCGAACGGTCACTCAAACATTCCCTGAAGGACGCGACCGCCTACGCCGCGATGACCGGCGTCGGCGAGACCTACGTCTCCGCTTTCGCACTGTTCATGAAGGCGACTGCGCCGCAGATCGGGCTGCTCGCCTCGCTGCCGCCGCTGCTCGCCTCCCTGGCGCAGCTTCTCTCGGCCTGGCTCGGACGCGTGACGGGACTGCGCAAGCAGATCGTGCTGATCGGTGCGAGCGTACAGGCGTTCGCGTGGCTGCCGATCCTGTTCCTGCCCGTGCTGTTCCCCGACTACGCCGTGCCGCTGCTCATCGCGAGCGTGATCCTGTATCACAGCGGCGCGCAGTTCGCAGCGCCGCAGTGGAGCAGCCTGATGGGCGACATCGTGCCGGAGCGCCGGCGCGGCCGCTTTTTTGCGCTCAGGACCCGCGTCGTGTCGTTGACCTCCTTCTGCGGCGTGATGGCCGGCGGCCTGCTGCTGCACGCCTGCAACAAGGCCGGCCACACGCTCGCCGGTTTCATGCTGCTGTTCCTCACCGCCGCCGCCGCGCGCGCCATTTCGGTCTACCACCTGTCGCGGATGACTGATCCCGGCGGCCAGGTCGCGGCGCTCGAAACGCCGGTCGGCATGGACTGGTGGCGCCGGCTCAGGCATTCGAACGCGGTGCGCTTCTCCATGTTCTTTGCGCTGATGCAGTTCGGCGTCGCGATCGCGTCGCCGTTCTTCACCGTCTACATCCTGCGCGATCTCGGTTTCAGCTACTTCGAATTCACACTGAACTCCGGCGCATCGATCCTCGCGCAGTTCCTCACGTTGTCGCAGTGGGGTCGCATCAGCGACATCTTCGGCAACCGCCGCATACTCACCGTGACGGGGCTGTTCATCCCGCTGATGCCGGTCCTGTGGACGGTCTCGACGGACGTCTGGTACCTGGTCGCCGTGCAGGCGCTGACCGGATTCTCCTGGGCCGGCTTCACGCTCGCCGCCGGCAATTTCGTGTACGACCTGATCCGCCCGGACCTGCGCGCCACCTTTCTCGCCGTACACAACGTGTTCGCCGCGGCGGGGACTTTCGGCGGCGCGATCCTGGGCGGCTTCCTCGCGACGATCCTGCCCACCGAGGCCACGGTCTTCGGCAAGCACTACGTCTGGGTGAGCCCGCTGTTCGGCGTGTTCGTGCTTTCCACACTCGTGCGCGGCAGCGCGGTGCTGTTCCTGCTGCCGAAACTGCGCGAAGTGCGGAGCGTGCGGCCGATTTCGACCTCGCAGGTCATCTTCCGCGTCATGCGCATCAACGCGCTCGCGGGCATCATTTTCGACATCGTGGGCTCACGCCGCACGCGGACGGACGACAACGACAGCCGGCCCTAGGCACGGTTTGTTGGAGCGCCTGTTGGAGTCGTCTGATGAGACCGGTCGGCATCGAAGCATCGGCGAGTCGCGCACATGGGGCGCTCCAACAGGTGCTCCAACAGCGGGCAGACTTCCGCAGGCACTTGTTATAGCCTCTCGGTTTCATTCGAACCGGCAGAACCTATGACCAGCATTCTGACGCGTGTCGCCCTCGCCGTTGTCGCTCTTGGCATGGCACCCGTCGTCTCCGCCGACGAAGCACGACACTTCGGCATCGACGAATACCTGGCTCTCAAGTCCGTATCGGACCTGAGCGCGAGCCCGGACGGCGAATTCGTCGCCTACACGTTGTCCGCGACCGATCTCGAGGAGGACTCGTACTTCGACAGCGTCTGGATCCAGCCGACCGCAGGTGACGAGGCTTTGCGGATGTCGGATGCGGACAGCGATACGAGCGAACCGCAGTGGAGTCCCGACGGCCGCTACCTCGCCGTGCTATCCGATCGCAAGGATGCAACGCAGATCTGGCTCTACGACCGCCGCGGCGGGGACGCGCAGCAACTCACGGAGCTGCCGCAGGGCGTCAGCTCCTTCGAATGGGCGCCGGACAGCAAACGCCTCTTGTTCGTCACCGACGATGCCACCCCCGCCGATCTCGACGAGGAGGAACCGCAGAACCCGCGTCCCTGGGTCATCGACCGGCTGCAGTTCAAGGAGGACCACGTCGGTTACCTCGACCGTTTTCGCGCGCACATCTACGTCGTCGACCTCGAGACGCGCAAACCGCGGCAGGTGACCTTCGGCGATTTCGAGGACAGCGACCCGGCCTGGGCGCCGGACAGCCGCCGGATCGCGTTCGTGAGCAATCGCACCGACGACCCGGACAGGACTGCCAACACGGACATCTGGATCGTGGACACCGGCAAGGAAGACCTGCAGGCCGAGCAGGTGACGAGCGCGGAGACGATCGAGGCGGGCCCGGCCTGGAGCCCGGACGGCAAGAGCATCGTCTGCACGTCGACGGTGCCCGACGCACTGCCGATCTATGCGATACCGCGACTCGCGCTCGTGGACCTCGCGTCCGGCGAAGTGCGCGCGGTGCAGGCGCTGGCGGAGACGCAGGTCTTCGAACCGCGGTTTTCCGCCGACGGCAAGTCCGTGCTCGGCATCACGGAGGACCACGGCGAACAGAACCTGGTGCAGGTCGAGGTGCAGAGTGGCGCAGTCCAGTCGCTGATCGACGGCGAAGACGTGGTCACCGATTACGCGGCTAGCGCCGAGGGCCGCCTGTTCGCGCTCATCGCGCGGCCGCATATGCCGGACGAGTTGTTCGCCGTCGAAGACGGCGCCCTGCGCCGGCTGACGAACGTGAACCCGGACCTCGGTACCGGGATTGCGCTCGGCAACGTGGAGAAGCACACCTACAAGAGCGCCGACGGCACCGCCATCGATGCTTTCGTAGTTTTTCCCCCGGGCTATCGCAAGGGACAGTCCTATCCAGGCATTCTCCACATCCACGGCGGGCCGCAGGCGCAGTTCGACTACCGCTTCGACTCGGAAGTACAGCTCCTGGCCGCGCGCGGCTTCGTCGTCGTCATGCCGAACCCGCGCGGCTCTTTCGGTTACGGCCAGGAATTCGCCGACGCGATCTACCGCGACTGGGGCGGCATCGATTACCAGGACGTCATTGCGGCGATCGAATTCGCCGTCAGCAAAGGCTGGGTCGACGAGGACCGCATGGCCGTCTACGGATGGTCCTACGGCGGCATGATGACCAACCACGTCATCACCAAGACGAACCGGTTCAAGGCCGCGATCACCGGCGCGAGCGCCACGCTCTATGCCGCCAACTACGGTCACGACCAGTACCAGCAATGGTGGGAACAGGAACTCGGCCTGCCCTGGCTTGCCGAGAACCGCGCTTACTGGGAGCGAATCTCGCCGTTCTACTCGCTCGACAAGGTCGAGACGCCGACGCTGATCGTCGGCGGCGAATCCGACTGGAACGTGCCGATCCAGAATTCGGAACAGCTGTACATCGCGCTCAAGCGCCAGGGCGTGCCGACTGAACTCGTCGTCTATCCGAACGAGAGTCACACCCTGTCGGTTCCGTCCTATGAGAAGGACCTGTACGGCCGTTACTTCGCCTGGCTCGAGCGCTGGGTGCTCTCGCCCGAGGACTGATCGATGGACCTGAAGACGCTTGCGGTCGTGTTCGGCACCGTGTTCCTCGCGGAACTCGGCGACAAGACCCAGCTCGCCACCATGCTGTTCGCGAGCCGGCCTTCGGTGAGCCTTGCCACCGTGTTTGCCGGCGCCGCGCTGGCGCTGATCGCTTCGACCGCGCTCGCGGTGGCCGCCGGCAGCGTCCTTTCGAATTACGTCGACCCCAGGTACCTGTCGTATGTCGCCGGCGTCGGCTTCATCCTCGTCGGCGTCTGGACCATCGTCCAGGCCGGCGCTTAGGCCTGCACGTTGGAGCGCATCGGTCGCGCCCATGGGGCACTCCAACGTCGCGACCTTCGGCGCGCATCGGTCGCGCGCACGATGCTCGCGCTTGCCGGCACACTGCTCGCGGCACCGCCGGCCCAGGGCGCCGGATCCTACGACGTCTGTCGCGAGCCGGCGCCGGAATCCGCGTTTCGCGCGGGTTACCGGCTCTACGACGACGTCGGTTCGCCGGCGGCGACCTCGGCCGGGACAACTGGGCGGCCGATCTCGTGTTCCGCAACGGCGACGACTGGCTCATCGGCGGCAGCTATCGCGGCACCCTGCTCGACGAGTCGGAGATCGGCTTTCAGACGAACGGCTACCTGCACAGTTTCTATTTCGAATTGCACCGCTTGCGCACCGGGGATGAGCGCGTGCGCTGGGCGATTGCACCCGCGCTGTCGGGCTCCTCGAACGTCACCAAGGATCCCGACGAATACGACGGCGAAGCCTGGCAGTTGCTGTTCGCCGCGGTCTGGGAATGGCCGGCAAACGACACGCTGTCATATCGCGCGGGCCTGTGCGCGGATCATCGCTTCGGCCGCTACCAGGCCTATCCCGTCGTGGCCGTCGCCTGGCGGCCGCATCGGGACTGGCTGGTCGAAGTCGGATTTCCCGACACGAAAGTGAGCTTTCGGCCGGGTTCGCCGTTGCACGGCGCTCTTGCCGTCTATCCGAACGGGAACGAATGGTACGTGAAGGACCAGAGCCTCGAACACGCCTCGATGTTCGAGTACCGCGCGTGGGCCGCAGATCTTTCCTTCACCTGGCGCGCGACGCCGGCTGTTGCCCTGACGCTCGTCGGCGGCGTCGATTTCGATGCCGAGTACCGGGGCGCACTCGACAACGGCACGCGGCCGGCCCTCGATGCCGGCAGCGTCGCGCGCGCCGGTATCGAGTTCGCGTGGACCTTCTGAACCGTCGATCGGCGCGCACCGGCCTGCCTCCGGGCCGCTACGCACGCGGGCACGTGACAACGGCCCGGGTGTTGTCTGTACACTTGCCGCGAATTGCGTTGCAACGAGGTCCCGTATGTATGCACTGGTAGCGGTCATTTTCGTTGTTGGTTACCTGATGATCGCCTTCGAGCATCGCATCGGAATCGACAAGGCCGCTTCGGCCATCCTCACGGCGGTATTGACCTGGACGGTGCTGGTGCTGGGCGTGGAGCCGGACTCGGCCCACGAAGTGCGCGGTCACCTGGGCGAAATTGCGGAAATCCTGTTCTTCCTGCTCGGCGCCATGACCATCGTCGAACTCGTGGACGCGCACGAGGGATTCAAGGTCATCACGGATCGCATCACGACGCGCAACAAGGTGCTGCTGCTCTGGGTGCTCGGCGTCATCACTTTCTTCCTGTCGGCCGTGCTCGACAACCTCACGACCACGATCGTGATGGTCTCGCTGCTGCGCAAGCTCATTAGCGACAGCCACGAACGCTGGTTTTACGCAGGTATTGTCGTCATAGCCGCCAATGCCGGCGGCGCCTGGACGCCGATCGGCGATGTCACGACCACGATGCTCTGGATTGGCGGCCAGATCACCACGGTGTCGATCATGAAACAGTTGTTCCTGCCCAGCGTGGTCTGCCTGCTCGTGCCGCTCGCGCTATTGAGCTTCCGCCTGAAAGGCGAAATCAAAGTTGCTGACGTCGTCGAGGGGAACGACGACGGCAATGACCTTGTGACCCCGTTCGAACGCAACCTGGTGTTCGGTCTCGGCATCGGTGCCCTGTTGTTCGTTCCCGTATTCAAGACCGTCACGCACCTGCCACCCTACATGGGCATCCTGTTCGGCCTCAGCGTACTGTGGGTGGTTACGGAGATCATGCACGGCAGCAAGAATGCCGAGGACAAGCGCCCGCTATCGATCGCCGGTGTCTTGAGGCGCGTGGATACCACCACGATCCTGTTCTTCCTCGGCATCCTGCTCGCCGTGTCCTGCCTGTCGACGGCCGGTCATCTCACGCAGGTCGGCGAATTCCTGAGCGCGAAGCTCGGCAACATCTACGCCATCAATATCGCCATCGGCCTCTTGTCCGCGGTCATCGACAACGTGCCGCTCGTGGCCGGCGCCATGAAGATGTATCCGCTCGTCACGCCGGAACAATTGGCCGCGGCGACGGACCAGGCCGGGTGGCTTGGCCACTTCGTGCTCGACGGCCATTTCTGGGAATTGCTCGCCTATTGCGCCGGCACCGGTGGCAGCTGCCTGATCATCGGTTCGGCCGCGGGCGTTGCGGCGATGGGCATGGAGAAGATCGACTTCTTTTGGTACCTGCGCAACATCAGCCTGCTGGCCCTGCTCGGTTATCTCGGCGGCGCTTTCACCTATATCGCCCTGTTCGCCTTCTAGGTCTTGCTCAGTCGGCGACGATGCGGCAGAAGAAGGACTTGAGATAGCGCGTTTCGGGGATGGCAGGATGCACGGGATGATCGGGCGCCTGCCCGCCCGTTTCCAGCACCTGCGCCAGCCGGTTGAGATGGCGGGCAGCCTTCTGGATGGCGCCCTGCAGGGCCTCCGCGCTCAGGTGATACGAGCACGAGCAGGACACGAGGATGCCGTCTCGATCGAGGAGCTGCATGGCGAGCTGGTTGAGCCGGCGGTACGCCGCTTCGCCCTTCGGGATGTCCTTTCGGCGCTTGATGAACGCCGGCGGGTCGATGACGACCACGTCGAACTTCCGGCCGGCGGCCGCCATCTGCTCCAACATTTTGAAAGCATCGCCTTTCTCGACGTTAACGGCTAGCCCGTTGGCGCGGGCATTGGCAGCGAGCAGTTCCAGCGCCAGCGCGGATGAATCCACGCAGGTCACCTCGCTTGCGCCGGAGCGGGCGGCGCCGAGGCCCCAGGCGCCCAGGTAGCTGAAGACGTCCAGCACCCGCATGCCCTGGACATATTTTGCGAGCGAATGACGATTCGCCGACTGGTCGTAGAACCAGCCGGTTTTCTGCCCGTCGAACAAGGGCACGCTGAAGGAAAGCCCCTGCTCGTCGAGCGTCACCGTCTTCGGCACCTCGCCGAAAGCAGTTTCGACCTGATCGGGCAGCCCTTCGAGCTCCCGGGCGCCGCTGTCGTTTTTCCACAGCATCGCGCTCGGGTCGAGCACCTCGCGCACCGCTGCGGCGATCTCGTCGCGCATCGCCTCCATGCCGGCCGTGCCGATCTGCCCGACAATGACGTCGCCGTAGCGTTCGAGTACCAGGCCGGGCAAGCCGTCCGACTCGCCGTACACCCAGCGATAGAACGGTTGCGCATAGAGCCGCTCGCGCAGCGCGAGCGCCACGCGCAGTCGTTGCACCAGGAGCTTGCGGCCGGGCGGGTGATTCGGATCGCGGCTCAGAACGCGCGCGCAGATGAGCGTCTTCGGGTTGACGTAGCCGTAGCCGAGGAACCGGTCGCGATGCGACACGATGCGGCAGGGGTCGCCGGGGCCGAATGCGGAGAGCGGCGTAGCCGCGGTGTCGACTTCGTTCGAGAAGACCCACAGGTGCCCGGCGGCAATGCGGTGGTCTTCGTGGTGCTTGAGGCGGAGGGCGGGGAGGTCGGTCATCGGAATCGCGTCATTCTACCCGACGCGATCCCGACGGTCTGTCCGCCTCCACGCACTCCGCCTCGGCGGGGCCTTGGCTCAGAAGCTGTAACGCAGGCTCACGCCGTAGGTGCGCGGATCGCCGAGCACGGCGGCATAGTGACCCGCGCCGCCAGCGGCCGGCAGCAGCTGCTCGAAGTACTCCTCGTCGAACAGGTTGCGCGACCAGAGGTAACCGGACCAGCCATTATCCGCGCGGAAACCGAAGCGCAGGTTGGCCAGGGTGTAAGCGTCGATGTTGAGGTACTCCGACGGCGTCGGACTCGAGGAAAAGTCGCCCCGATAGAAGACGTCGAAGCCGCCGACGAGTTCGCCGGCACTGCCGAAGATCGTGATCGGGATGGCAAGCTCACCGCCGACGTTGCCCGCCCATTTCGAGATGCCGGGCAATACGCCACCCGAGATGTCCTTGATCGTGGCCGAGCCCGATGCACCGGTTTCCTCGAGCGGCACCGGGGCGTCCGGGAAAGGACACGTACTCGCCGTCGGTCCAGGCAATGGCCGTATGCAGCGACCAGTAGTCGCCCAGCTCGACGTCGCCGTCGAACTCGGCGCCACGCACGCGCACTTTCTCGGCATTGGCAAGGTAGCCGCGGTTCACGCCGAGATCCGAGACGTTCTGGACCTGGGTCTGGTAGTCGTGGACGTCCGTCTGGAACACCGTGAAATTCGCCGTTGACGTCTGCGTCGGGCTGGTCTTCACGCCGAGTTCGAAGTGGCGCACGTCCTCGGGCTTGATTTCGACCAGCGTCAGGTCCGGCTGGCCATCGGCGTTGTTGGGAATGCCGCCGACGTTGATGCCGACCGGCTTGAAGGCCGTCGAGAAGGTTGCATAGGCACTGACGTCATCGGTCGCGCGGAAATTCAGGGTCAGCTGCCCCGACACGTTGGTGTCGTCGACGTCCGCCACGAAGGACTGCGAGCTGTAGATGGCTTTCTTGATCGCGGCCACCTGCTCGCGTTCCTCTTCGATCGGCCAGTCCGCCGGGTCCATGCCGCCATAGGCCACCCGGTCGTAATCGACCTGCTTGCGGTCATAGTTGACGCGCAGGCCGGGGATAAGGCTCAGCCGGTCGGTGATCGCCCAGTCGACCTCGGCGAACACGGCGGCGCTCAGCGCCTCGGAATCGGGCGTCGTCGCGATGCCGTAGCCGTCCAGGACGCCGGCCGTGCCGGCCCGCTCCCACAGGTCGAAGGGCGCGACGCTCGGGTTGTAGGAGAAGCGCCACTGCGCCGATCCGGACTCCTCCGTGTGCACAGGATCGGCTTCGATCGTCTGGCCGAATGCGAAGAGGCCGATGACGCCATTCAGGCTGGGCGACAGTTCGCCGGCCCAGCGGACTTCCTGCGTCCACTGCTCCTGGCGCGAGGGCGCCTGCGACAAGGCGAGTACCGGCAGGCCGGTGAAATCGCGGTCGTTGGACGGGCCCCAGTCCCAGAAACGCCATGCCGTGGTCGAGGTCAGCGTGCCGCTGCCGACGTCGATGTCGGCATTGAGCGAAGCGCCGCCGAGATTCTGGTCGGACTGCCACGGCGTGTCGTGATCGATCAGCCGATCGAAGGGATTCCGGCTCGGCAGGTCGTATCCGAAGTAGTCGATGATCGATTCGAACTGCCTGTCCGGGGACCTCAGGGTCGGCGCAACGCCGGCCACCACCTGGGCATAACCGTCTGGGCGCTGGCGCGTGTAGTCCGCAGCCAGCGTGATGTCGGTCCGGTCCGAAGGTGTGTACAACAACTGGCCGCGAAAGCCCGTGTTGTCCATCGTATTCAGGTCGTCGTGCGTCGCGACGTTGTAGAGCGTCCCTTCACGCCGGGTGCCGGAGAACGACAGTCGCCCCGCGACTTTTTCGCCGAGCGGACCGGTGACCGAACCCTTGGCCTGGGCGAATCCTTCGTTGCCATAGCCGAGCTCGAAGTCGGCACCGGCCGTGAAGTCGGGTTTCCTGGTCGTGATGACGATCGCGCCGGCAGTGGTGTTCTTGCCGAACAGCGTGCCACGCGGCCCGCGCAACACCTCGAGCTGCTCGACGTCGATGAAATCGAGCGTGGTCGACGCGGGCCGCGCGTAGTAGACGCCGTCCACGTAGAAGCCGACGCCCGCATCGATGCCGTCGTTGGTGAGACCGAAGGTCGTGCCGAGTCCGCGAATGTTGACGCTCGTATTGCGCGGGTTGGACGAATAGAGCTGCACCGTGGGTACCAGCTCCTTGACGCGGTTGACGTTGAAAGCACCCGAGTCGTCAAGGTATTCGCCGCGCAACACCGAAATCGGGATCGGGACATCCTGTGCCGATTCCTCCCGTCGCCGGGCCGTCACGGTCACTTCTTCGATTCTGCCCGGTGTTGCCTCGGGGACCGATTGTGCCGCAGCCGGCGCTGCCAATCCGGCCGCCGCTGCACCTATGAATGCCGCGGCCGCCGCGACACCAGCCATCTCCCGCCTGTTCTTCGAACGCATGAACGTCACTCCGTGAACCTATGCCGATGTAAGTCGACGCCGGAAACTGCGTCGCGGCGTCGACGGGGAGGAAGTCTATGCACGCGGGGTGACACTGTCGGTCGAACGCAGGTTAAAAAGTCATGACATTGCCGGGCCGGGCGCCGAGATCCGCGCTGTTGGAGCGCCCCACGGGCGCGACCGCGGCGGGAAATCGGGTCGCGCGCATGGCGCGCTCCAACAGACCACGAACCGTTGGAGCGCCCCGTGGGCGCGACGCAATGCGGCGCTCGCCGCTGAGTGTAGTGCTGCTAGCGCAGCAACTGCGGCACTCGCCGCCGGGTGCCGCTTGTGCTCGGTCAGCCGGATGACGATCTCGCCGATGGCGACGACGGCGACGGTCCCGAGAAGCACGGGCCACTGCACCCCTTCGCCTGGCACGTACACGAGCAGCAGGATCGCCAGCACCAGCACGATCAGGCACACACAGGTCAGTGCCAGCGCGACTAGGTCGCCGCCGGGCACCCGGAACGGCCGGTGCAGGTCCGGCTTGCTCCGTCTGAGGCGCGCGAACGCGCAGGCCAGACCGATCATCGGCAGCAGGAGGATCACGGCACTGAATGCGAACAGCGACCAGAACAACTCTTCATTGCTGCCAGCGAGCAAGCCGTACAGCAACAGCAGGACCGTGCTGACGCCGCCCATCGCCACCGCGGCACCAACCGGCGTGCCGAACCGCGCATGCTGCCGGCCCATCGACGCCGGGAACTCCCCTTCCGCCGCGGCTTCCGCCATCGAGCGATTGCAGCCGAGCGCCCAGGTCACGCCGTTGGCGAAGAACGTGTACAGGGCACCGACGCCGAGGAGCATGACGAAGGCATCGCCCGCCGCACTGCCGCCGAAGAACAGGTGCAACGTGTCGACGAGACCCTCCACCAGGTTGATTTCCCCGGGCGGAAGCGCGGCCAGAATCGCCGCAGTGGCGGCCGTGTACAGCACGATGATGATCGTGCCGGAAATGAATATCGCCCACGGTACGTCGCGACCGGGGTTCTTCATTTCGGCGCTTCCGGCGCTGACGAGTTCGAAGCCCAGCATGCCGTAGATGATCACTGGCAGGTACTGGAGTATCCCGTCGCGCGCTGGAAGGATCGACTCGAATGTGATGGCGTTCGCCAGCTCGTGCTCCTGTACATACAGAATCGCGCCGACGACCAGGGCAAGGATGACGAGCACCTTGATCAGCGCGCCCACGTTCGGGACCCATTTGCCGACGTCGAGGGCAATAACGTTGATCGCCACGGCGAGCCAGGTCAGCGCGACGCCGATGCCGATTTGCGCGGCCAGCGACAGGTCCGGCGCGAACATCTGCCGGAAGATGCCGGCGAACAGAATATAGATCGCCGGCATCCACACGGCGTTGTTGACCCAATAGGCCCAGGTCGCGCGTGACGCCCAGCGCCGGCCGAAAGCGTCGCGGATCCAGGCGTAGAGCCCGCCCTGCACCGGCAATGCCGTGCCGAGTTCCGCGCAGATCAAAGCATACGGCAGGAAGAAGATCACGCCGAGGAACAGCCACCAGAACACCGCGGGCGGCCCGATCGCCGCACCCGCCGCCAATGTGTCGAGCAGCAGGATCGCCGAAACCGTGAAGAGCACCATGTCCCTTCGCCCGAGTGTTTTCCGGTGTTGTGCGTCCAAGATGCGATGTCGCTCCGGCAGCCCGCGGTTCCGCGCGATGGTACTTTCAAAGCTGCGCCGGAGCCACCGAATGCTGCGATCGTACGAGGCTGGCCGTTTTGATTACGTCAGCCGCTGCGGCGTGCGGGCCCGAACCATCGCGGAACCTTCGCCCGGTAGCGCACCCATTGCTCACCATGCGTCCGGGCCAGCCACGGTTCTTCGCCGAACAGGATCCGCAACTGGAATGCAGTGCCAATGACGACGGCGTACACCGCAAGGACCCAGGACTGGAACAGCACCGCCCAGCCCGACAGGATCAGCAGCACCGCCACATACATCGGGTTTCGGGAATAGCGATACGGTCCGGATACGACGAGTGCCTGCGGCGGCGCCCATGGCGCGAGCGTACCGCGTCCGGCCACGTAGAACTCCCGGACGCAGGAAGCCAGCAGGACGCCGCCGGCCAGCAGCGGAACCAGGCCGGCGAAAGCGACGGTGCTTTCGACCCGGCCCGGCGCGACCAGGTACAACGGGACGGCGAAGGCGACGACGCCGGGCAGTACAAGGAATGCGATCGCCGATTGCCAGAAGTGCCTGTTCATCGTGAGCAGGTACCGCGCTGTTGGAGCGCTCCAACTGGGCGCTCCAACAATTCTCAGGGCTCCATCGATTCGCGCAGGTCCACCAGCGCCTGCTGGCTCACCCGCAGCGTGCCCTTCTGCGCGGTATCGAGATCGGCGATGAGCCAGATCACTGCGGAGAAGGTAATCGCCACCGCGAGCGCCGCGAACGACCGGTTGGTCGCCGCCAGGCCGTTGTGATAACCCATCATGCCGAAGGCAAAAAAAGCGATGGCATAGAGCCCAATCCAGATCGTGTCCGGGATCGACGTGCGCAAGGCGACCGCAATGCGTTTCGCGTGCAGGTCGATCATGTCGTTGAGCGTCTGGATATACAGGCCGACGGCTTCGGAGCCCGGATCGCGGTTCATGATCGTCTGCGCCTGCGCCCAGAGCAGGTCGTGGATATCCGCGGAACGCCGCATCGCCGGTTCGACTTCGCCGGTTTTTGCGGCGGCCAGGCGCACGTCGACGTACTCGCGCAGCAGGCCGCGCGCCGCATCGCGCTCGGATTCCGGGAGAAAATCGGTCCGCAGCCAGGTCGTGCCGACCGCGTTCGCCTCTTCGAGGAGTACCACACGCTTGTTCTGGTAGTAATCCCCCGCGAGGCCGAATGTGATGGCGAGCATGAACGCCAGCAGGCCGAGTGTCGATCCGACCATCGCGCCGACCGGTTCTTCCTTTTCGTGCGTCGCACCTTTTAACCGGGCGGCGCCCAGGCGGTAGCCGATTTCCGCCGCCAGCAGCACGAGCATGAATGTTCCAAGGAAGACGGCGATCAGCGGGATTGACTTCATAAACGTCACGTTCTCGAGCCCCGGGAAGGGCATGGTACTTTCAAAGGCCTGTGCGCGTCATCGATCAGCGCAAAAAGTCGCCGGCCGCCATATACTCCCCCGCATGCAGACCGGAACCAATGTCTCTTCGACACGGGCGCTTGTCGCCTTGGCATGCGCGGCCCTGGCAGGCGCCTGCGGTAACGACAGTTCGCCGGAAGTCACCGACGCGGCCGAGCCGGCGCCGCAGGCGGCAGCGGACAACGCGCCGGCGGCACGTGTTGCCGGCGAATGGACGGAGCTGTTCAACGGCCGCGATCTCGAAGGCTGGCACAGCTACAACGCCGCGGAACCGCAGCCGGGCTGGATCGTCGAGGACGGCGCCATCGTTCTGGACGCGGACGATTCGACCGAGGAAATGACCGGCGGCGACCTCATAACCGAGCAGCAGTACGAGAATTTCGAGCTGGAACTGGAATGGCGCCTCTCCGCCGGCGGCAACAGCGGCATCCTCTACGGCGTCCGCGAGATTCCGGGGCAGGAGGTCGCCTACCTGACCGGCATCGAGATGCAGATCCTGGACGACGACGTGCATCCCGACGGTCGGGAACCGAAGACGAGCGCGGGTGCCTGCTATGCGCTGTATGCGCCCGAGGCGGACGTGGTCCGGCCAATCGGCGAGTGGAACGCAGTGCGCCTCGTCGTCAACGACGGTCATGTCGAACACTGGCTCAACGGCCGCAAGATCGTCGAGTACGTCATCGGCTCGGACGACTGGAACCAGCGCGTCGCCGAATCGAAATTCGCAGACTGGGAGCATTTCGCAAAGTATCGGCAGGGTCACATCGCGCTGCAGGACCATACCGACCGGGTGTCGTTTCGCAATATCCGGATCCGCGAGCTCGAGTGAAGCAGGACGGTCCGTTCGATGCCGTCGTCGTCGGCTCGGGCGCGGGCGGCGCCATGGCGGCATGGGTGCTCGCCGAGCGCGGCCTCAAGGTGCTGATGCTCGAGGCCGGCCGGCACTACGACCCCTATCGCGAAACGCCGATGTTCGCGCTTAACAGGACGCGCCGCTGCGCGCATCGGCGACCCCCGGGAAACCCTTCGGCTACTACGATGCGACCGTCGACGGCGGCTGGCAGGTGCCGGGCGAACCCTACACGAGCGCGCCGGGCAGCGACTTCCTGTGGTGGCGCACGCGGATGCTCGGCGGGCGTACCAACCACTGGGCGCGCAACTCGTTTCGCATGGGGCCTTACGATTTCAAGCCGAAGTCCCGCGACGGTCTCGGCGTCGACTGGCCGATCGCCTACGAGGACCTCGCACCCTGGTACGACAAGACTGAAGCCATCGTCGGCGTCTATGGCAGCAACAGCGGCCTCGAGAATCATCCCGATTCCGGCCCCGGCGTCCTGCACGAACCGCCGGCGCCGAGAGTCGGCGAACGCCTGATCCAGGCCGCCTGCGACGAGCTCGGCATGCCCTGCATCGCGGCGCGGCGCGCGGTGCTGACTCGCCCGATCGACAAGCGATCCGCCTGTTTCTACGCGACGGACTGCGGCCGCGGCTGCGCGATCGGCGCCGCGTTCCAGACGACCACCTCGCTCATCCCGATGGCGCTCGCGACCGGCAGGCTCACCATCGTGACCGAGGCCATGGTCCACGAAGTGCAGGTCGGTGCGGACGGCCGGGCAACGGGCGTCGCGTACATCGACCGGAAATCGGGCGAGCAGCGCGTGGCGACCGGGCGCACCGTCGTGCTCGCCGCGAGCGCCTGCGAAACGGCGCGCCTCCTGCTCAATTCGAAGAACGCAATCTTTCCGGACGGCGTCGCCAATTCCAGCGGACAGGTCGGCCGGAACCTCATGGATACGGTCGGCGCCGCGATGGGCGCCCAGTTCCCGCTGCTCGAGGGCCGCCCGGCCTACAACGAGGACGGCGCGAAGGGCATGCACGTGTACATCCCGTTCTGGCTGTACCGTGAGCAGGCGCGCGGTGAACTCGATTTTCCGCGCGGCTACCACTACGAATTCGGCGCCGACGGGCGCGGCGAACCCGGATTGTCGATGGGCAGCATCGCGAGCTTCGCCGGCGGCTACGGCCGCAAACTCAAGGAAGACATGCGACGCTACTACGGCAGTTTCATGTCCTTCACCTGCCGCGGGGAGATGATCCCGAATGCCGATTCGTACTGCGAGATCGACCCGGACTCGAAAGACCGCTGGGGCATCCCGACGCTACGCTTCCACTTCAAGTGGTCCGAGCACGAACTCAACATGGTCCGCCATTTCCAGCGGACGACCCGGGAGCTCATCGACCGCATGGGTGGCACCATCAACTGGGGCGGCGACCGCTCGCCGGAGGAAGCGATCTCGAAGGGCGGCGAGATCATCCACGAAGTGGGCACGACGCGCATGGGCGACGATCCCGGCACGTCCGTCACCAACCAGTACGGGCAGACCTGGGATGTGCCGAACCTGTTCATTACCGACGGCGGCGTGTTCGCGAGCAAAGCGCACAAGAACCCGACGCTGACCATCATGGCGCTCGCCTGGCGCAGCAGCGACCACCTCGCCGCGCAGTTGCAAAGGAAGGACCTGTGAGCGCCGGCCGCGACGAAGAACCGGGCGCGATGCCGCGCATCGACCGCCGCACGACGATCAAGTGGCTGGCCGCGACGTTGGTCTCGGCGCACGCGGGCTGTGCATCGGACGGGAAGTCCGTAGGCGGCGAGATTCCGCGCAACACAAAGCTCTTGCTCGGCAGCGCAGCGACGCCGGGCACCGCCGGCTTCGGTACCGATCCCGACCTCCTGAAGCCCATCGTGCCCTGGCCGCGCACGATGACCGAGGCGCAGCTCGACGCGAGCGCGGCGCTCGCCGACCTTATCCTGCCGGCGGACGAGCGCTCGCCGGCCGCAAGCGCCGTCGGCGTGCCGGATTTCATCGACGAGTGGGTCAGCGCGCCCTACGACGAACAGCAAGGCGACCGCGAGCTGATCTTCGCCGGTCTGGAGTGGCTGGAGCGCGAGAGCCGGGAACGGTTCGGTTCGTCGTTCGCCTGCAGCCAGCAAAGCCGAGCAATCAATGCTCGCCGACGAACTCGCAGCGCCGGGCGGAGCACAGCCTGAACTCGCTCTGCAGGCCCGGTTCTTCGAGCGGTTCCGCTACCTCGCCGTCGGCGCGTACTACACGACGGAAGCCGGGATGAAGGACGTGGGGTACGTCGGCAACGTGCCAATAGCCGGTGCGTATCCGGGCCCGAGCGACGAGGCCCTCGCACATCTCGCCGGCGTGCTGAAGCATCTGGGCCTCCGCATGCCGGCCTGAGCGGCGCGCGTCGGACGCGCGTCAGTCAGTCCTTGAAATCCCCTGTCGATGTTTTAGAAGGGACTCGATGCCGAGGCTTCCTGCAAGATGGTGACAGCATCCCTGGGCCGCAGGAATCCGTCTGATACGGATCGCAGCGTTGCTGCGGCCACCCGCCCGAAATACTGGTCGTGAGTGCCGTACAGAACCAGGAGATCGGGCTCCGGCGTCGGCGACACGTCAAGTCCTTCCTGTCCGTCCCACGCGTCGCTATCCCCATTCCAGGAGTCCGACGTACCCCACAAGAAACACCCGGAATTCGGCTCCCATGCATCTGGAAATACCCGCTCGCCACTGTGCGTCGCAGTTGGGACGGACACCTGGGGTAGTCGGACGCCTCCGATGACGAGCCCGGTCGCTTTATCACGATGGAGGGTGACATTAAATTCCCCGTCGTCGGATACCTTCAGGCTGATGCGCGGCGCGCGAAGGGGCAGTACGCCGGTCCGCACCCAGCGGTTCAGCGCATGCACGGCCGCGCGCATGACGAATTTCTGCGGTCCGGCGTTGATCGGCGGGCCGTTGCAGGCTGCGTCAGGCGATGGCAGGGTCGGGATGTCGGACTTTGCCGAGTCCCGCCTCGCGATCACGAATTGATGTCGATCAAAGTGTGAGGTGCCGGCGATCTCCCACAGGCGGAAGGTGCGTGAGTCTGGCTGCTTATGGAACGTGACGCCGCCCCAAGTAAACCAATTCGACACGTCGTACTCCGAGTTGACGAGCAGCACGGGAGTGTGGAGATCGGTGCGCATGCCGTAGTAGCGTGGCTCCCACGGGAACGGCGCAGGGATGTTGGGCGTCGCCGGCACGCCGGGAGGCGGCTCGTAACCCCCTCCTGCGAACTCAAACGAAAGATTACGGCCGGAACCTGTGCTGTGGATCAGGAATCCGTCGTAGACGCGGGCCAGGCGATGGACCGAGTTGTAGTAGGTGACGAGGCTATTGGCTGACTGCGACTCGCCATCGGCGAGCAGTGCCTTGATGCGCGGCGTGAGCTCGGCGAGCGGCCTGGGACCGCCTGCGCGCGGATGGGCGATTGCACGTCCCGCTTGCGAGAAGATGTCGTAGGCGAACGAGTCGCCCGGATGGAAGATCGTCTTGTACCGATCTTTCGAACCGTGCTCCCAATCCTGCAAAGCCTTCGCCCCCAGGAACTGCGTGGTTACGCCGACATAGGCGTAGCCCTCCCGCAGCAGCTCCTCATACGTCCAGCTCCAGTCCGGCGCGCCGTCTTGGGAACCGGACACGTTGAGCCATTCGACCAGCACAACACCGTTGAAGCGTGCTGGATCCACGGGGCGACGTACCAGGAGGCGCACCGTGAATGGCGCCGTAACGCCTGGATTCGGAATCGCGTTCCAGACGCCATGCGACCGGAACGGGCCGTCATTGATGTACGCCTCTGCAGTGCCGCTGATCAGGTAATCCTTCTCGATGTAGCCGCGGCGAGCGAGATCGGCCGCCGAGGAAATGAAAGGAAATCCGTGCTGGCCGGCCCGAGCCACCTTGATGGTGGGCGTTCTGCCATCCCCGTCCTCGTGAGCATCCGTCGCAAGGATGGGCAGAAACAGTAACGGCGCCAGAAAAGTTCTGACAATCAGTCGCTTAATAGCGCAAGTCATGTGCGCCTCCTCATACGGGACGACATGGTGCGGTTCAGAATCTCGCTCGCGCGGAGAGGCCGGCGCTAGGGGGTACGTATGAAGCCGTGACTCTTCCCGTCCGCTCCCCAGTAGTGGCCGACGATCTGCCCGGCCGTGTTGATTCCGTATGCAACGGTTTCTTGCGCGCCAGGAAACTTCAGGTTGATATACCTCGCGGGCCTCCCGGAGGCCCAGGGGATGAAAAGGAATGCTTTGCTACAGCGATAGCAATCCAGGTCGTCATTCCAGCTGCCGACAATGTGACCAAGGACGTTGACCCCCAATGCCCCGGCGGCCTTGGCTGCAGGAGGTTCAATGAGCCTGAATTTTCCATTCACGAGAGCGAACCCGTGTCCAAGGTAATGAGGGGTGATCCTGGTGCCGACAATTTGACCCAGGACGTTTATTCCAGAGGGGTACGTTTCTCGAGCCGTTGGGTGCACGATGTCCCGAAAACCGCGCGAATCGCGAATGAATCCCCGATGAGGTCCCGGGTTGCCATCTTGAAAATATTGATAGCTGCCCACGATTCGTCCGAGATCATCGATACTCCGAGGATACGTATTCACTGAATTGGGCACATCGAACGGCATGAAGTGGCCGTTGCGATACAAGAATCCGTGCGCGCGTCCGCCTCCGCTATAATGCCCGACGACGTCACCTAGGTCGTTGATGCCAAAGGCCGATGTGCCGCTGGTCGCGCGAGGGGCATCGATGAGCTGGAATACGCCGTTACTCAGCAGAAAGCCGTGAGCGTCGGAATTCGCATCTGTGCATGTGCCGACGATGTCGCCGCGGTCGTTGATTGCGAGCGCAGCGGTGTAAATTGAATCGGGACAGTCGATGCCCTCATATGTCGCCGCCGTCGCAGACCCGGTCAGGGCCAGCAGAATGAACAACGATCCGCAGACTTTGGATGACCTTCTCATAGCGCTCTCCCCGCCGCTTTATTATTAGTTAGTAGGTCGCGGCAGAACTGAGTATCCGCTTCAGGCTCGCCGAAAGCTATCAACCAGTCTTACTATAAGGATGAAGACCAGGTCTACGAGGCGAGAACCGAACTTCATCTCACCTGCCGATACGCCGCGAATCGGTAATACTTCGGCCGGTCATCGAGCCGCACGTGGAGCCACAAAACCCCGCCACCCGCCGTGCTCAGCCAAACAGGTTTCTCACCAAGCCTGGCAATCATCGCCTCACCTACCGCTTGCCACAACGCGTCTCGCTGAGTCTCGGGAGCACTGCGGACAAAAGTACCGATGTGTCCATAAGCGGAATTCCGACCAATGGGACACGGAACCACCATGATTGCGTCGCCACCAAGGTTCGGGAACGTGAGTACTTGTGCGTCGACGTTGTTACGGAAGCGTTCGCCGAACGTGCTGGGATCAGGTTGACGAGACAGGTCGGGGCTATCGAGCAAGACGAATTCGAATTGTTGAGTTACCGTTCTGGTGGATACGCCTGGTTCTCCCAACGAAAAGCGCTAAACGAAGCTCCCGCGAGGACGGCGTTGAACCACGAGCGAAATTGCGCATCGCTACGCCAAGCGTCGATGACATCGGCGTAGACGGCTGAGTCCCCGTCGCGATCCAGAGTGACCCGAAGCCCGCCGGCGCAACCTGCATCGCTGATTCGAGTTGTCCACATTGTCGCTACGCGCCTAACGCCGTGCTTCACACGTGCCGAGCGAGCGTGGGCACTCTATCCGCCAATGCGGCGGGCTTCGAACGCACTTCAGTCTTTGAAAACCTTGCCGCCCTTCATCACGAAGTCGACGTCCAGGAGTTCGTCGATGTTCTCGAGCGGCGACCCGTTCACAGCGATGAGGTCCGCGTACTTGCCGGGCTCGATCGTGCCGAGTTCCTCGCTCATGCCGATCAGGTCGGCGGCATTGACCGTCGCCGCAACCAGTACCGCCATCTCCGACATGCCGCTTTCGACCATCAGCACCGCTTCCTCGGCATTGGTCCCGTGCGCCGAGATGCCGCTATCGGTGCCGTAGGCGATGTTGACGCCGGCGGAATGCACCTTGGCGAAGTTGCCGGCCATGTCGTTGCCGACGCGGATGGCTTTGTCCTTCACCGTTTCGGGCAGGTAGTCCGCCTCGACGGCGATGGCAGCCACGGTCTTGCCGGCGAGCAGCGTGGGCACGAGGTAGGCGCCGGTTTCCTTGAACAGGCGGATCGCCTCCGGGCCCGCATAAGTGCCATGCTCGATGCTGTCGACCCCAGCTTCGAGCGCCGCGATAATCCCGTCTTCCTGGTGCGCATGCGACGCGACTTTGCGGCCCATGCGCTGTGCCGCCTGCACGACCTCGCGCAGTTCGTCCGGTTCCATCTGCTGGCCGGTGCCGGTCGCGCGCTCCGTCATTACGCCGCCGGTGGAGGTGATCTTTATCAGGTCCGCGCCGTACTTGATGGCATTGCGTGTCGCGCGGCGGCAGTCGTAGGGACCGTCACAGACGTTCTCCGAAGTCCACAGCTCCATCAGCTCCGGCTGGACACCACTGATATCGCCATGCCCGCCGGTAATGCCGACGATCCCTGCTGCGATGATGCGCGGGCCGTCGATCCAGCCGCGTTCGATGGCATCGCGCAGCGCGTACATCTCCTGCACTGACGACCCGACGTCGCGCACCGTCGTGAAACCGGCGAGCAGCGTCTTCATCGCATGATGAATGCTGCGCATCTGCACGAGCTGCGGCGGCATCTTGAGTGTATCGCGGTCATTGTCCGGCCCGAGCTCGCCCTGCAGGTGCACGTGCATGTCCATGAGGCCAGGCAGCACGAACGCGTTGCGCAGGTCGATCACGCGGACGTCGTCACCTAACGTCGAGGGATCGGCGTAGCCGCCTCGCACTTCCTTGATCATGCCATTCTCGACCACGACGGTTTGCGCGGAACTCGGGCGTTCGCCCGGCACCGCCAGCAGTTCGCCGGCATGGATGAGCGTGGTCTCCGCATGGGCGGCGGCGCTGGCCGCAACAAGCGCAAGCACGGCGACATGAGTGAGGGTGCGAACAATCATTCTGATTCCCCGACGCGACAAGTGGCCGCACTGTAGCCCAATTCGGCGCGGCGGGCATCCGCTGCGGGGCGACGCTCGATCCTAGTGCGTGACAGCCTTCAGTCCGACGATCGAGGCGATCAGCGTCGTGATGAAGAACATGCGCCAGAAGGTCAGCGGATCCTTGAAGAACACGATGCCGACGAGTGCCGTGCCCACGGCGCCGATGCCCATCCACACGGCGTATGCCGTGCCGATCGGGAGGGTCTGCACGGCCTTCATTAGCAGCGCCATACTGAGCGTCAGTGCGATGGCGAAGCCCACGTACCAGAACCCGGCTTTGCTGCCCTCGGCGACTTTCGCCTGCGCGAGACAAGCCGCGAAGGCGACTTCGAACAAGCCGGCGACGATCAGGATGAACCAGTTCACAAGGCCGCCAACGCCTATTCCTTGCCCTTGCGCGCGATGAACGGCTTGATGTGGCGGCCCGCCGCGGAATCCTCGATCAGCTGCGCAAGCCGCCGCACCCGCGTTTCCTCCCGCTTCGCGCTGATGACCCACCAGGTCGCGGGCCTGCGGTACGACGCGGGCTTCGATTGGAAATAGGTCCACGCGTTCCGGTTCCTGCGGAAGAGCTTCTCCTGCTCGGCGGTGAAAGCAATGTTCTGCTGTTCGCTCGAGTAGAGGTTCTGACGCCGCGGATCGCGCTCGTTGAACACTTTGATACCGTGTTCCGAGACCCTGCCCTCGTCCATGAGTTCGCCGATGCGCTTGATGTTCTTCGCCGACCAGATGCTCGATGGCTTGCGCGGCGTGAAACGCTGCATGTGGCACTCGTCATCGATGCGGCGCACCACCGAGTCGATCCAGCCGAAACACAGCGCCTCGTCGACCGCCTGGTTCCAGGTGATCGACGGCTTGCCGGTGTGCACCTTGTACATCCCGACCCAGACTTCCGTCGCTTCGAGGTGGCTTTTCTTCAACCACTTTCGGAACTCGGATTGGGACCGGAAAAAGATCGGCGACATGGAAGCATGGTACTTCCACGTCGCCGTCAGGTCATCGGGACTGCGTCCCGGCCCGGTTGCGCATCAAAGCGACCGCAAATACTGCTCCAGGTCCAGCCGTTCCTTGTAGCTGAGCCCCAGCATGAAATGCTCGTTGTAGTGCTTGATCACATCCATGATCCTCGGAAAGCGCCCGTCGTGGTAATAGCCCCGGTCGCCCCGCGTCCACAGCCCCTTCAGAGGCGCCGTACGATAGGCGTTCTCGGGACTGCGGCCCGCCTGAAATTCGTCGATGCCGATCTCGGCCGCGGTGTGCAGGTTCCAGCCCGGCTCCGTGAAGATCGGCGGCACGTGGCAGGAGGCACAGTTCGCCTTGCCGTTGAACAGGTCCTCACCGCGCACCGCGGCCTGCGCATCGTAAGTGTGGCGTGGCGGTTTCGGCGCCCGCAGCGACAACTGGTAGAACTGCAATGCCGCAAGCCTGGGTGTCACGAGGTCCGGGTCGTGGCGTACGTCGGCGAACCCGGCCGCCGCGGCGATGGGAAACTGCGAGGGGTCATTGAGGCGAGGGTCCACGAAAGTGCCCTGGCCCTGCATTTCCAGGTTGGCGACGAACGCGTTCCAGTGCGTCACCGATCCCCAGCCGGTCCAGGTATGCAGGTTGACGCCGGCCAGGCCGAATGCTGCGGGTATCAGCGTCGCCGCCGGTTCGCCGTCCGGCTGAAACGCTTTGCCGTCCATCAGCAAGCCGGCATCGAATTTCCCGGGACCCCAACTTTTCAGCACCGACTTTACGGTGTCCTCATCGATGCCAGGCACGGCGAACGACAGGAGATCGACGAGCGGTTGCAGGTTCGGCGCCAGTGCGATGATTGCGCCGATATCCAGGTCACCGGCGGCCCAGCCGTCCAGCCGGTTGCCGATGCCCGGCGCGAAGGAATCGTCAACCGTCGAGTGGCACAGCGCACAGGTGATGCCGACGGACGTCAGTTGTCGGCTGCTCTCGTCGAAGAAACCGCGCATGCCGACGACCGCATTCAGCCTCAGCAGCTGGACGGTGGTTTTTGGATCCTCGAGATCGACCTCCCCTTTTCTTAGTGCGACCTTCACGGCGTCGGGCAGGCGCTGGCTATCGACCTTGAGGCCGAGTTTCAAGGCGCGTACGGGACTCAGGCCCCGACCGAAACCGCCATTCTCCCTACCGGCAATAGCTCTGTGCAATCGCAGCGTATCGCCCCAGAACACTTCATCGCCGAACGTATCGTCGCGGAACGTGTGCCGTCCTTGGTCGATCATTCGGAGGGCGTGCCGGAGGTTGGTCCAGTCATTTGGCGACGAGGATTCCGGATGCCGGTCGTGCCCGTCGGCTGCGACTGTCTGAGGTGCGTCCGCGATACCCGATGCCGACAATGCAAGCAAGGCGAAGACCGTTGTCGCGATCGTTAGTAGGATTTTCATTGCGACTCTCCCGAATGGATGGCGTTGGCGTCTGTCGTCGTGCGAATGACGGGTCGACGAAGACGACATGGGCGGCGGCCCGTGCGCCGGGCGGGAGTCGATCACGCCCCTGGAACTGCTAGGAACCTGATCGGCTCCCCATTAAAGGAACGTAGGACGGGCCGGATACTTTGTCAAGTATATGCAGTACAAAGTATCTGAAGAGCTCCGGTAGGCATGCCGCCTGAGCCGCTTTCCGGGCCGAACGCGCGTCTCGCCGAGGGACTACCTCGGGGACCACGCTTTGATCACGGGAATTCGAGCCTGGCTGGCGCTTGCCGCCATTGCGCTTTGCCAGGCCTTGGCGACCGCCGTCGCCACCACGACGAACGAGGGCGGATACGAAGTGACCCGCGACCAGACCGTCACGCCCGCACCGCACGGCTCGGTCGGCCGCAAGACGGTGGACACCGAGACCCGCACCGGTAACACACCCGAGACCGACGGAAACTCCGCGAATTACGTCATGACGTTCGGTGGGTTCGTGAAGTACTGCCCGAGCGCGGAAGGCATCGTCGAGGGCAGCTTCGAGTACTCGATCGTCGCCGACATCGTCGACACCGACGTCGTCCCCACCGTGCGCACGCACCATGCGAACCGCATGTCCGCACGGCTCAAGGGCCACGTGGGAAATGATGCAGAGTTGGAATACGTGGACGGCGACGCCGAATTCGTGCGCGAGCAACCGGAGACGCCGACGGAGCGGCGGACGTTTCCGATGCGCTTCACGCCGCGGCGCGACGGCCAGCTGGATTTCCCGGCGATGGAGGCCGCCGTCCGTGCGACTGCCGACATTTCGGCCGCAATCCTCATCTGGCAGGCCGGCCAGGTCTTTCTCGACGCGGAACCGAAGTGGAAGACGATCAATGAGTGCGTCGAACTCGCTTTCGAACCGGCGTCGGATACCGTTTCGCTCGGCGCGAACGCTTCCGCCAACGTGCGCGTGCAGCTGCGGACGAAAGACGGCAAAGTGCCGGTGCCGGGCGCGAAGCTCGAGTTCGGCGCAATCGACGGAATCGGCACGCCAGCGCCCCGCTCAGCCACGACCGCCGCCGACGGCTCGGCCCGCGTGACTTACACCGCCTCGGCGAACCCACGACGGGGCCATGGCCTCGACGTTCTCGCCCGCTCCTCGCGCGCGGGCGTAGCCAATGCAATGTGGAAGATTACGGAACCCGGCCTCGTGCTGGCGATCGAGCATCGCCTCGCCGACCGGCACGACACGCCTCACGCACAGGTCGGCTGGGCGCTGTTCGACGGCATGGTCACCTTTGATGCGGCGCTGCAGCCGGACCCGTACTGGCCCGGCAGGAACGTGGCCGAGTTAGCGATCGTGCGCTCGATGACGGTTGGCCACGTCACGCCCCAGTGCACCGGCACGGCGAGCCAGAACGAGGACTGGGAGATCAGGGGCACTGTCGACCCGGCGAGCGCCACGCTCGCCCTGACAGTCTCCATGTACCCGGACGGCGATGGCGAAGGCTCCTGGGTCTGCCGAGGCCAGAGCGACGAAGTCAGCGTCGGCATGCACAGCGAGTTCAAGCACGGCGGAGAGCCACTTTCGATGCCCGCGGCCACCGGCTCAAGCAAGACGTTCACCGCACAGCGCAACGACGGCGTCGACGAAACGCTCACGGTCACGGTCAAGCAGGGGATTGGCGGACAGTAGCTGGTCTGCTGTCCGTGTGCGATCCGGCGGCGGCCGGCTACCTGCGCATTAGATCCCCACGCCCTTCGCGAGCAGCCAGGACAGGAAGGCCCAGATGAAGATCTGCAGCGGCAGTCCCAGCCGGATGAAATCGCTGAAATGATAGCCGCCCGCGTTCATCACCATGACGTTGGTCTGGTAGCCGAGCGGTGTCAGGTAGCTCATGTTGGCGCCGAACATCACAGCGAGCACGAGCGGCTTTGGATCCAGGCCAAGCGCTTCGGCGATGCCGAAGGCGATCGGCGTCAGCAGCACCGCAGCGGCATTGTTGGTGACGACTTCGGTGATGAGCGCCGCGCAGAGCATCAGCACCGTGAGGACCATCGCCGGGGACAGGTCGCCCGCCACGTACACGAACAGGCCGGCCAGCCATGCCGTCGCGCCGGTCTGCATCAATGCCTCGCCCATGCCGAGCGACGCCACGATCATCAGCACCAGGTTGGCATCGACGGCGGCGCGCACCTGGTGCCAGCGGATGCAGCGGGTGGCGAGACACAGCACGACGCCGATCAGCGCGGTGACCATGATGGGCAGGATGCCGAACGCTGCCACCAGGATCACGCCGATCATGATGATGCTGGCCGGCAGCGCCTTGGCCGTGAGCGGCAGGTCGATCGTGCCCGAAAGCACCAGCGCCTGCCCGCTGACCCTCAGGTCGTTGATACTTTCCGGCTCGCCCTGCACCAACACGACGTCACCGATGCGCAGTTTCTGGTTTTCGAGCTTGCTCAGTTCTTCCGGCTCGTCGTCGGCGTAGGCTTTCGGCGCGTGCACGGCAATCGGTGACAGGCCGTACTGCGCAAGCAACGGTGACTGCCGGACGGTCTGCCCGTACAGCGGTGAGGACGAGGTAATGACGATTTCGGCGAGCCGTTGCAGCGTCTTGTCCTCGAGCCAGTTCTTTTCGGATGCGCTGGTCTGCCCGTTGTCCTGTCTGAGCGGCGTGCCGAGCAGCATCTCGAATTCCTTGAGCTGCCAGGACTGGCCGCGCACGTACAGCAGGTCGCCGGGCCGCAATACCACAGTCGGCAAGCGGGCCACGAACAGGTCCTCGCCGCGCTCGATGCGTTCGACCTGCATGCGCCCCTGGGTCAGTGTCCGTATCTCCGCCAGGGTCTTGCCTGCCGCAACGCTCTTCTCGCCGACCTGCAGGACACCGCGGAAAAGTCGCGGCGAGGTATCGGTCAGCGGCGCCGTGCGATCAGGCAGGAGGTAGGGCGCCAGGAACCATATCAGCAGGATGCTCGCCGAGCCCGCGATGATGGCCGGCAACGCAAAGTCGAACATGCCGAAGCGCGGCAGTCCGTGATCTTCCACCAGGTTCGCTACGAGCAGGTTGGTTGAAGTGCCGATTGTCGTCGCCATGCCGCCGATGATCGTCGCGTAGCCGACCGGCATCAGCACGCTCGCCGTCGATGTCTGCGTACGCAGGCAGACGGCGATCAGGATCGGCAGCACCATGGCGACGAGCGGTGTGTTGTTCATGAACATGCTGGCCGTCGCTACGCCGAACATGGTGACCAGGAGCGCCGCGCGCGGTTGCTTGCTCCAGAACCGGGCAAGCTGTCGCGTCATGGAATGCAATGCGCCCGTGACATCCAGCGCTTTGGAACAGATGAGCAGTGCAACGATCGTGATCAGCGCCGGATTGCCGAAGCCCGCCAGGAAGTCGTTCGCGCCGAGCGGCCCTTTGCTACTGCTGTAGGGGAACAATTCGAAGCCGACGATCAATGCGGTTATCGTCGCGAGTCCGGACGACTCGAGCGAGAGCCACTGGCGGCTGAACAGATAGAGCGCTGACAGGGTCAGCAGCATCGCTCCGATGGCATGGGCGTCAGGCGCTGCGGGGAGGGTATTCAAGTGAACCTGTCAGTGGTGAGGACCGCGCATTATAAGGCCTGCCCCGGTCTGCGTCGCCGACGTCCTCCGGAACCAATGGGTGAACCTCTTGGGCTACCGGGTGCCGCAGGATATCGACGGACTGCCGTCGCCCGCAAACGCTTCGAAATGGGGCGGTCAGCCGAACAGTACGTCGGTCAGAACGTCATGGACGACCTGTGTCGCGATCTCCACGAGAAGTATCTTGCCGGCGACGACTATCCGTTCGTACCCCGCGGGTACCGTCGGCAATCGTCGCACGAGGTCGCTCGGGAGATACTGCTTCGCTATGCCCGGCGGCAGCGGTTTTCCGCGCGCAAGGTTCTTGGCGATGCCCGGCGGCAGGCCGGTTTTGCCGCCCTTCTTCTTGTGCGTATCGTGCGCGCCGGATTCGTAGTAGTCCCGGATAATCTGGATTTCCGCTGATGTGAAATGCACGCCGACGGCCGATGAAAAATGTGTCTGATGCGGCGCTTCGGCACCAGTCGCTGTGCAGCCCGACAGAATGATGAAGGCAACGAGTGCAAGGATTCGAGCAGACATGACAACCCCACGAGGATCGAGTGCTGTTAGTCACTTTAGTCTCCGGCATCGGCCCGCAGCGTGAGCCCTGTCACAGCTTCGCGTGTTGCCGGGCCGGACGCGATAATTTCCGGCACGCTTGCGCCGCTTACTCGCCGGGCGCCGGCATCGGTGAGACGGGCTTCGCATTCCACTTGAATACGGCGAACCTGAGCGGCTGATCGCCGGTGTTGCGGATGCCGTGCTCGTCCCAGGGCGCCGCGTAGAGCATGTCGCCGGCCTCTGCAGGAAACTCCTTGCCCTTCACCGACCAGGTGCCTTCGCCTTCGAGCACCATCAGGTATTCCTCTTCCGAGTGCACGTGCGGCGGATGGATCTCCATCCCCGGCTTGATGATCGCGATGGCCGTCAGCGAATCGGTCGCCGCGTAGGATTCGCCGGCGAAATACGTGACGAGCATGCCCCAGTCGAAGGTTTCGGATTTCGCGTCCGCGCCGGCACGAACCGCCGTGACCAGCGGTCCCGGTTCCTGTGCCAACGCGACAACAGCGGCCGCGGCCAGGGCACCAGTGGCGGCGAGACAGGCAAAGCGTCGCATGGTCGGCATTCCTCCCGATGATTCTTTTTTATTGCTTACTGCGCGATCACGCCGTCGCGCAGGGCCCTGTCGACGATGGACTTCGCGGTCTCGGTGAAGACCTTGTAATCCGTGCCCGGCTGCAGCTGCTCCTTGATCTTCCAGTCGGAGCGGATCGACCAGGCCTGATCCTTCGATTGCACTGAGTACATCTCGCTCGACAGTGCGAGCTGGTCGGTGAATTGCGTATACGGCGGTTCGACGTATTCCTCCAGGTCGACGGACCAGACGTTGTAGTAGTAGGTCGGCCTGAAGATGTACGTGGCGTCGGGATTCGCGTCGACTGACTTGCCCGTGGTCTCGAGGGAGATGAGCTGGATGACGAGTACGCCGTCCGCATTGCTGCGTTCGGCGCGATCGATCACCGTGTCGCGGTTGATGATCGTCCGGGTATCGGTCGTCGAGGTCATTGCCGTGGCTTCCACGCCCGATTCGGCAAGATCGGCCAGGATCTCCTTTTCCAGGTAACGACGGACGTCGAAGGACTCGAACAGCGCGATCACCAGCACGTTCCGGTAGGGAGCGTCGGTGGCCGTGACCTCCTGGGTCGTCGATACCTGCGGCTTGCTGGCGCAGCCGGCACCCAGCAGGGCGCAGGCCAGCAGTAACGATCTCAATGACAGCGAATTGATGGCGCTCACGAATGCCCTACCCGTATGTATCCCCAGCCGGCGGACCCGCGAGGCGGCGGCCGCTGACGTATGCTACACGACAAACCGCAACCTGGTATGAGCGGCTACAATGCCAGCTTGCCGATCGCATGGGATCTCAAAAATGAAACGAATCCTGACGACCCTGTTGATGCTCGCAGCCACCCTGTCGGCGACCGCTGAAGATTACGACGTATTGATCCAAAACGGCACGGTCTACGACGGCACCGGCGCGGCGCCGGTCGTTGCCGATATCGCGATTGACGGGGACCGGATCGCCGCCATCGGCGAACTCGGCGATGCGGAAGCGGAGCGGGTGATCGACGCATCGGGACTGGCCGTGGCGCCGGGCTTCTTCAACCTGCTGAGCCATGCGCATCTCTCTCTCATCACGGACGGGCGGGCGATGAGCGACGTGCTGCAGGGCGTGACCTTCGAGGTCCTGAGCGAGATATCGCTGAGCCCTATTACCGACAAGACGGCGGAACTGTGGGCCGCGGAGTTCGAGGAACAGGGTGTCGAACCGACCTGGCATAGCCTCGACGAGTATGTTGCAAGGGTCGAGTCCGGCGGCGTGTCGCCGAACTTCGCCTTGTTCGTGTCCGCCGCCACGGTCCGCGTCAATGTTCTTGGCCCGGGTGACGTCGACCCGACGCCGGACCAGCTCGAAGAGATGAAGTCGCAGGTCGAAGTGGCGATGCAGGACGGCGCGCTCGGCCTGACCGGTGCACTCATCTACGCGCCGGACACGTATGCGACGACCGAGGAAATCATCGAACTCGCGAAGGTCGCAGGGCAATACGGCGGCCTGTACACGGCGCACATGCGGAGCGAAGCCAACCAGCTCGTCGAAGCGATCGACGAAATCCTGCGCATCGGGCGGGAAGGCAAGCTGCCCGTCAAGATCCATCACCTGAAGGCGGGCGGGCAGCCGAACTGGGCCAAGATGGACATCGTGCTCGACAAGATTGCTGCGCTGCGCGCAGAAGGTGTGCCGGTCACCGCTGACATGTACACCTATGTCGCCGGCGCCACTGGCCTCGATGCGGCCATGCCGACCTGGGTGCAGGCAGGCGGCTATGAGGAGTGGGCGAAGCGACTGAAGGACCCGGACACTCGCGCCCGCGTGAAGGAGGAGATGGCCGTCAACGCGCAGGACTGGGAAAACCTGGGCTTTCTCGCCGGGCCGGGCGGCATGCTGTTCGTCGAATTCCGCAACGAGGCTCTGAAGAAGTACGAGGGCCGGACGGTGGCCGACGTCGCGAAAGAGCGCGGACAGGATTACCGGGACACGATCATCGATCTGGTCATCGAGGACGGTTCCCGGGTCGGCACCGTCTACTTCCTGATGTCCGAGGACAACGTCAAGAAGCAGCTGCGCCAGCCCTGGGTCATGTTCGGTTCGGACGCGGATGCGCCCGCTGCCGAGGGCGATACGCTGACGAAAGGCGCACACCCGCGCACCTACGGCAACGTGGCGCGACTGCTCGGCAAGTATGTCCGCGACGAGAAAGTCATCACGCTCGAGGAAGCCATCCGCCGGCTGACGTCCCTGCCCGCCGAGACACTGAAGATCGCCGAGCGCGGCCGGCTCGAGCCCGGCTATTTCGCCGACGTCGCGATCTTCGACCCGGACGCGGTGGCCGACAAGGCGACTTTCGAGAAGCCGCACCAGTACTCGGTCGGCATGGTCCACGTCCTCGTCAACGGCGTGCCGGTGGTGAGCGACGGCAAGCACACCGGCGCGACGCCCGGCCGCGCGGTGCGCGGCCCGGGCTGGAAGCCTGGCAAAGAGTAATACGCCACGCGGTCAACTCGCATGGTTTTGCCGTGGCGCTCAGCCGGGCCGCCGAGCATCGGTCTTCGCGACTAGGGCAGCAATATCGAGTTATCTACCGCGTGGAGCGAGAAGAGTTTTTCGTGCTGGTTGTTGAGTTGACCCCGCACGATTACCGGAGAAAATGAAGGTGAAGGACTTCAACCCTGCCAAGCGTCACATCGAAGTCACGACTGGAGAATCGGTGCGTATTCTGCGCGAGCTGCAGGAGCTTAGCCAGAATGACCTGGCGGGGCTGACCGGCATTCCACAGTCAACGATTTCAGCCATTGAGAACGATCGCGTACGGCTCGGCGTGGAAAGGGCCAAGGTTCTGGCTCGGGCGCTGAAGTGTCACCCGGCTGTTCTGGTATTTCCGGGCTGGAATGTCGCGATTGAATCAGCGGCCTGACAAGTCGCTTCATGGGGCAACTCGCGCCGTGGGAACTGTGTTCTGGCTCAAAACGCAACCCGGCTTGCATGCTGCCGAGTGACCGGCGCCAATGAAAAACGCGGCCTGAGAAATCTTTTCACATTGCGTCCGCTTGCCGCTCGGGCACCGCGCTTGCGAAAGCGTCGTCCGTTGCACTAATTTCTGGATCCGTTCTCCTGTGGCCGAGACGCCGGTTCGTGGCCTAACTACGCCGTGGAGCGGTCCGTGAACGGCTTGACTACGCGCGTTCGAAAGCATGAGCGGATGAAAAGCTCACTTAAATAGGATGCCTAACAAGCCGGTGCAGGCGGGCCAAAGCAGGCAGTCACACCTATTTTTCCTGGCAGCCCGTGTGGTCGGCTCTTGACGTTGGTATCAATAATGATACCATATCGTCGTGGCTTCGATCGACAGCCTTGTGGAAAAGATGCGGCGGAATCCCAAGGGCATCCGCTTCAACGAACTCTGCAGGGTCTGCGATCACTTTTTTGGGAAGCCTCGAAAATCCGGGACCAGTCACAAGGTATATAGGATGCCTTGGACCGGAGACCCGAGGGTGAATATCCAAAACTCTCGCGGCAAGGCCAAAGCCTATCAGGTCAGACAGGTCCTACTCGCGGTGGATAAGCTTGAGAGTAGCGATGGCTAAGGAAGTAGATAGATATACGTACCGTGTCACGTGGTCCGAAGAGGACGCAGAATACGTAGGGCTTTGTGCGGAATTGCCAAGTCTGAGTTGGCTGGACGAGTCGCCTGAGAAGGCGTTGTCGGGAATCCGAAAGCTGGTTAAAGACGCAGTTGCCGATCTTAGGCAATCAAAGGAAGCTATACCAGAACCGATCTCGACGCGTTCGTACAGCGGAAAGTTTATGGTCCGCGTTCCACCAGAGGTACATCGTATGCTTGCGATCAAGGCCGCTGAATCCGGCGTGAGCATTAACCGGCTGGTGTCGAGCAAGCTCTCGTGATGTGATCAGGCGATTCGCCTGCCGGGATCAGTTCGCGTCCGGCTGCCGCTCGGGCACCGCGCTTGCGAAAGCGTCGAGCGCAAGACACGCGGCGTCTATCTCAACGAGCCGCGGGAACGCAGCCAGCGCCAGCTCGAAGCGCCGCGCGTTGTACATCTGCGGCACGAGGCATACGTCCGCCATCGTCGGCTGATCGCCGTACACGAACATGCCGCGGTCGGCAACTTTCGCGGCCAGGGCTTCGGCGGCGGTGAAGCCCTCGCGAATCCAGTGCCGGATCCAGTCCTCCCGTGTCTCTTTATCCACGCCGAGTTTGTTTTCCAGGTACTGGATGACGCGCAGGTTGTTCAGCGGGTGGATGTCGCAGCAGACGAGATTCGCGAAGGCGCGCACGAAAGCGCGGCCCGCGGCCTCGTCCGGCAGGAGCGGCGGTTCCGGCCGCGTTTCTTCGAGGTATTCCATGATCGCAAGCGACTGGCCGGTCGCGACCTGGCCGTCGTCGTAGAACGGCACGAAGGCCTGCGGGTTGATCGCGCGGTACGCCGCCTTGCGATGCTGCCCGCCGTCCTCCACGAGCGACACGGGCACGAGTTCGTGCCCGATGCCTTTCAGGTTCACGGCAATGCGCACGCGGTAGGCCGCCGACGAACGCCAGAAGCTGTAGAGTTTCGCCGTCATGTCATCCGATACGGCACGACCGACTGGTCGATGCGCCCGAAGATGCTGTTGCCGCCGGCGTCCCGCATTTCGATGGCGACCCGGTCGCCGAACTTCAAAAACGGCGTCGTCGGCGCACCGCTTGCGATTGTTTCGATGGTGCGCAGCTCGGCGATGCAGGAATAGCCGACGCCGCTTTCGGCGATCGGCCGGCCCGGCCTGCCGTTCAGAAGGTTCGACACGGTGCCCGAGCCGATGATCGAACCGGCCGACAGCGGCCGCGTTTTCGCCGCGTGCGCGATCAGTTCGGCGAAATCGAAAGTCATGTCGGCGCCGGCGTTGGGCTTGCCGAAAGGCTCGCCATTGACGAAGGACAGCAAGGGCAGATGCAGCTTGTGCCTGCGCCATGCTTCGCCGAGCGCATCGGGCGTGACGGCCACTGGCGAAAAGGCGCTGGGGGGCTTCGACTGGAAGAAACCGAAACCCTTCGCGAGTTCTGCCGGGACGAGATTCCTGAGCGACACGTCGTTCGCGAGCATCAGGAGCCGGATGTAGTCGCCGGACTCGTCCGCGACAACGCCCATGGGCACGTCGCCGGTGACGACGGCGACCTCGGCCTCGAAGTCGATGCCCCAGGCCTCGTCGCCGGCCGGGATGTCGTCGCACGGCCCGAGAAAGGCATCGGAACCACCCTGGTACATGAGCGGATCGGTCCAGAAACTGTCCGGCAGCTCGGCGCCGCGCGCCTTGCGGACGAGTTCCACGTGATTGACGTAGGCCGAGCCGTCCGCCCACTGGTAGGCGCGCGGCAGGGGCGATGCGCAGGCGCGCTCGTCGAACTTCCGGCCGGACAGGCCGTCGTCGAGTTGCGCCGCGAGTTCGCGAAGTCTTGTCTCGACCGCATCCCAGTCATCGAGCGCCTGCTGCAGGGTCGGTGCGATGTCGTTGGCGGGCAGGCAGCGCGACAGGTCGTTCGAGACGACGACCAGGCGGCCGTCGCGGCCATGCTTGAGCGAGGCGAGCTTCACTGCGCAACGGTCACTGGCTGTCGCCGGTAAATTCGAGTTCGTGTAGCCAGGCGGCGTGCCGCGGCGCTTTCTTCGTGCGGCTCCATTCCTCGAGCATGTCCGGCGCCACGCGTTTCAGTTCGGCGAGCTGCGCCTCGGTCTGCGTGTTCGCGACGAGTTCCACGCGATGCCCGTTCGGGTCGAAGAAATAGATGGACTGGAAGATGCCGTGGTTCACCGGGCCGATGACGTCCACGCCCTCGGCCTCGACGTGTTGTTTCGCCGCCTCGAGCGCGGCGTAGTCCTCGACCTCGAGCGCGATGTGCTGCACCCATTTCGGCGTGTTGTGGTCGCGGTCCATGTCGGGCTTCGTCGGCAGCTCGAAGAAAGCCAGCACGTTGCCCATGCCGGCGTCGAGGAACACGTGCATGTACGGGTCGGGCTCTTTCGTCGACGGCACCTGGTCCTCGGCGAAGGCGAGCAGGAAGTCCATATTGAGCACGCGCTGGTAGAAATCGACGGTTTCCTTCGCGTCTTTGCAGCGGTATGCCACGTGGTGAATGCGCTTGACGTTCATTTCAGGCCTCCTTCGCCGCCCTGCCGGCGCCGACGACGCCGCGCGCGACCTGGTCCCGTTCGATCGACTCGAACAGCGCCTTGAAATTGCCTTCGCCGAAGCCCTCGTCCGCCTTGCGCTGGATGAACTCGAAGAACAGGGGCCCGACGAGCGTCCCCGAGAAGATCTGCAGGAGCAGCTTCAATTCGCCGCCCGCGGTGGAGCCGTCGAGCAGGATGCCGCGCGACCGGAGCTCCTTCACTGGTTCGCAGTGGCCGGGCAGGCGTTCGGACAGCATCTCGTAGTAAGCGGCAGGCGGCGGCGTCATGAATCTCATGCCGCGCGCCTTGAGCCGGTCGTAACAGGCAAAGAGATCGTCGCAGGCGAGCGCGATGTGCTGGATGCCCTCGCCATTGTAGGCCATGAGGAATTCCTCGATCTGGCCTGTTTCCTTCGAGGCTTCCTCGTTCAAGGGGATGCGGATGCGGCCGTCCGGCGCCGTCAGCGCCTTCGAATGCAGGCCCGTATACTCGCCCTTGATGTCGAAGTAGCGGATCTGTCGGAAGTTGAAGAGCTTCTCGTAGTACTTTGCCCAGAAGTCCATGCGTCCGCGGTACACGTTGTGCGTCAGGTGATCGAGCGTGTGGAAGCCGCAGCCTTCGGGGTGTGCGTCGACGCCGGGGAAGAACTCGAAGTCGATGTCGTAGATCGAGCTGCCGGGTGCATAACGGTCGATGAGGTAGAGCGGCGCGCCGCCGATGCCTTTCAGCGCCGGCAAACGCAACTCCATCGGGCCGGTCGGGATGTCGATGGGCTGCGCGCCGAGCTCGAGCGCCCGGTCGTAGGCCTTGTGCGCGTCGCGCACGCGAAACGCCATGCCGCAGGCGCTCGGCCCGTGCTCCTGCGCGAAATAGGCGGCGAGGCTCTTCGGCTCGTCGTTCAGGATGAAGTTGATGTTGCCCTGTCGGTACAGGGTGACCCGCTTCGAGCGGTGCTTCGCGACGGCGCTGAAACCGAGCGCGTCGAACACCGGCTCAAGAACGCCAGGCCTTGGCGAGGCGAACTCGACGAACTCGAAGCCGTCGAGGCCCATCGGGTTATCGAAGAGGTCGGCCATGACAGATCTCCTCCGGAAGGTTGACAGTATGCGCGAGCCGGGCCGCGATGTCCCGTACCCGGACGCGCGCCGTTGCCGCTTCGCCTTGTGTATAGTCGGGTGCCCGGACTCAAGGGAGACGAACGTGCTGCACTCGACCACCCCGGACCTCGAAGGCATGAACATCCAGACCTATCACGGCGTCGTCACAGGCGAAGCCATCCTCGGCGCGAACATTTTCAAAGACCTTTTCGCCAGCATCCGCGATATCGTCGGCGGCCGCTCCGCCTCCTACGAACGTGAACTGAGACGCGCCCGCGAGATCGCGTTCGGCGAGATGACGCAGCAGGCGAACGAATTCGGCGCCAACGCCATCGTCGGCATCGACATCGACTACGAGACCGTGGGCAACCAGGGCGGCATGCTGATGGTCGCCGTCAGCGGCACCGCCGTCACGGCGCGCTGAGAGGATATTGCGATGCTGCAGACACCGCACGCGCTGTTCCTGCCGGTCCTCGCGCAGGTATTTCTGACGCTCCTCGTGTACTTCGCGCTCGCGCGCGCCAAGTCGCAAGCGATCCGGGAAGGCAAGGTGGACCGGCAGCGCGCCGCGCTGCACGCCGACGCCTGGCCGGAGAACGTCGTCAAGATCAACAACAACATCCGCAATCAGTTCGAAACGCCGGTGCTGTTCTACGTCGTGTGCTTCGTGCTGGTGGCGCTGAATACGACGGGCGTGCTCGTGCAGGTACTCGCGTGGCTGTTCGTCGCGACCCGCGCCGTGCACGCCTGGGTGCACACGCGCAGCAACATCGTGCCGGTGCGGTTCATGAGCTTTCTGATCGGCGTGATCCTGCTGGTGGCGCTCTGGGTGATCGCGTTCCTGCGGATTATCTGAGTGCGCGCAGGTCTTTTTCGCGCATCAGGAAATCGTCGCCGTACTTCGGCTATTTGCGATTCGCAATTCCTTCGCCGGACGAGGGTCCCGAATCGAGGTGGCGCAAGCTGGGCGGCCTGGACGGCCTGTTCGCATGATCGTCCGCGGGTCGCCGGCCTACCAGGGCAGGCGATAGCCCTCCGCATGCCAGAACCCGCCGCTTTCTGCGAGCGTCAACGCGTCGATCCGGTCGATCAGGCCACGGGCCGCAACGGCGGGTGGGATGCCGTGACCGCCGGTCATCGTGGTCGCCACCATGCCGGGGTGCAGGAGCGCGACCGCGATTCCGCGCGGCTTCAGCTCGAGGGCGAGGTTTTTGCCGATCTGATTTACGGCCGTCTTCGATGCCCGGTATCCGTAGTAGCCGCCGGATGCGTTGTCCTCGATCGATCCGACGCGGCTCGTAACGATGGCGACGCGTGACCCGTCGTGCAGGTTGTCCGCAAGTGCTTCGGTGACGCGCAGCGGCCCGAGGGCATTAATGCGGAACTGTTCGAGCATCGCGTCATAGTCGATCTCGCCGAAGGTGTCGTTTTCGAGGATGCCGGCGTTGTTGACCAATACATCGATCGACCGGCCACGCAGCCGGCGCTTGAGCTGCTCGATCGATTGCCCGTCGCCGACGTCGATTCCGTCGACGATATCCACTTCGAGCTCGCGGAGTTCGTCACTGGCCCCGCGGCAGACGGCAATGACGTCATCGCCGCGCTCGCGGAACTGGCGCGCCAGTTCGAGACCGATGCCGCGATTGCAGCCGGTGATCAGTACGCTCGCCATTGGGAATTCCGTCTTTGGCTACTGACGTTCCAGCAGCGCGCCGAGGCAGTCCTCGAGTATCTCCAGTCCTTCGTCGAGAATTTCGTCCCCGATGGTGAGAGCCGGCAGCAGGCGGATGACATTGCCGTTGATGCCGCAGGACAGGATCACCAGCCCCGACTCGCAGGCTTTCGCGACGAGCGCCTTGGTCAGCACGGCCGCCGGCTTGCCGGCGTCGCCGCCCTCCACGAGTTCGAACGCGAGCATCGCGCCTCGACTCGCGCGCACGTCGCCGATCGTGGCCGGGTACTTCGCCCGCAAGGCGGTCAGGCGCTTGCCGGCGCGCGCACCGATCTCGAGCGAACGCGCAACCAGGTCTTCCTCGTCCATCACTTCGAGCACGGCGAGCGCCGCCGCGCAGCCGACCGGTGAACCGGCGTAGGTGCCGCCGAGCCCGCCCGGCAGCGGTGCGTCCATGATCGCCGCCTTACCGACGACCGCGGCCAGCGGATATCCGCCCGCGATGCCCTTTGCGACCGTCATGAGATCCGGTTCGATGCCTGCGTATTCGCAGGCGAAAAAACGCCCGGTGCGGCCGAAGCCGGTCTGGATTTCGTCGGCGATCAGGACGATGCCGTTCTCGTCGCAGAGCTTGCGCAAGGCCACGAGGAATTCGTCGGGCGCGATATAGAAGCCGCCCTCGCCCTGCACCGGCTCGACGATGATCGCCGCGACGTCCTCAGGTGCGATGTCGGCCTTGAACAGCGTGTGCAAAGCCCGGAGCGAATCAGCGACGCCGATGCCATGATAGGGGACCGGGAACGGCGCGTGATACACCTCGCCGGGGAACGGCCCGAACAGGTGCTTGTACGGCGTGATCTTGCCGGTGAGCCCCATTGCGAGCAGCGTGCGCCCGTGGAAACCGCCGGTGAAAGCGATTACACCGCGGCGCCCCGTGTGTGCACGCGCGATCTTGACCGCGTTCTCGACGGCTTCCGCGCCGGTCGAAACGAACATGGATTTCTTCGGCGTCTTGCCCGGCGCGCGCGCATTGAGTTCCTCCGCAAGGCGCACGGCGGAATCGTAGGGTGTGATCATGACGCAGGTGTGGCTGAAGCGGCCGACCTGCTCCTTGACGGCCTCGACCACTTTCGGATGGCTGTGCCCCGTGTTGCACACCGCGATGCCGGTGGCGAAATCGATGTAACGCCGGCCTTCGACGTCCCACATCTCCGCGTTGCGGGCACGCTCGATATAGACCGCGGCGGCGTTGCCCTGCCCGCGCGCGATCGCCGCGACCTTGCGGGCCTGCCAGTCTGCATTCATCGGGGATTTCGCGGTCTCGGCCGCGGGGACGCTGTTCATGGAGTATTCCTCCGGGACGGGATGGGGCGGGCGGTCAATTCTGCCTGAGCACCGGCATGCGGGCCAGTTTCTGCCGGCGGCGTGTAAGAATTACAGCCTGGTTTGGCGGAGCCGCAAGACCGGCGCCCGCCCCGGCAGGCCGGGGCGATTTGCGCGCCGAGCTCGTGTTGCGTGGCATGGACCTTGCAGCACCGGTCGGCAGCTGCATGCGCAGCGCTTCGAATCAACAAGCAGAAACTATGCGCCGCCGGAACCCGAGACTCGACACCTATCGCGACAAACGCGATTTCTCGCGCTCACCGGAACCGCATGGCGGCCGGTTCTGGAAGGCGAGCAACAATCCGATATTCGTCATCCAGCAGCACGCGGCGCGGGCCATGCATTTCGATTTCCGGCTCCAGATCGACGGTGTGCTCGTGTCCTGGGCGGTGCCGAAAGGCCCGTCGACCAATCCGGCGGACAAGCGGCTCGCGGTGCGCACCGAAGACCACCCGCTGGCGTACGCCGGTTTCGAGGGCACGATTCCAATGGGCGAATACGGCGGCGGCCGGGTGATCGTCTGGGACGCGGGACCGTTCCGCAACCTGAAGGTCGACAACGCCGGCCGCGAAATTCCACTGGCCCAGTGCCTGGACGGCGGCCACGTAGAGGTCTGGATCGAAGGCCAGAAAATTCGCGGCGGCTATGCGTTCGTTCACAGCCGCCTCGGCGGCGATGTCGACAACTGGCTCCTGATCAAGATGAAAGACGAAGGCGCCGACGCGCGGCGAAACCCGGTCTCGACGCAGCCGTACAGCGTCCTCACCGAGCGGCGGATCGAGGACCTGCCCCGGCCCGAGAGGAAGGCCGCCCTGTGAACTGGAGTCCCGATTCCCTGCCTGACGACGATCGCCGGCGCGTGAAGTTCGAAGCGATGCCGAAGCGCGTCTTGCCGATGCTGGCGACCCTCACGCACGAACCCTTCTCGTCCGACGACTGGATCTATGAACGCAAACTTGACGGCGTGCGCTGCATCGTGCACCGCGACCGCCGCGGTGCCCGGCTTTTCTCGCGCAACGACCGGAGGCTCGACCGCACGTTTCCGGAGCTGCTGCCCATGATCGAACAGGCGATCGACGGCGACGTCGTCGCCGACGGCGAAATCGTGGCCTTCGACGGCCGGCTGACCAGTTTCGCGAAACTGCAGGGACGGCTCGGCATTACCGAGCCTGGCGCGGCGTTGCTGCGCGAGGTCGAGGTGGAGCTGTACCTGTTCGACGTTTTGCATCTTGACGGCTACGACCTGACCGGCATCACGCTCCGGCAGCGCAAGCGCGTTCTGCGGCAGGTCTTCGCATGGCAGCCGCGGCTGCATTTCACGGCGCATCGCAACGGCGGCGGCCGCGACTGGCTCGCGACGGCGTGCCGCAAAGGCTGGGAAGGTCTCATCGCCAAGCGCGCGGCGTCGCGCTATACGGGCGCCCGCTCCGGCGAGTGGCTCAAGTTCAAGTGCTCGGCACGGCAGGAACTGGTGATCGGCGGCTACACGAAGCCACAAGGTTCGCGCATCGGCTTCGGCGCGCTCCTGCTCGGTTATCACGAGAACGGTCATCTGCAGTATGCCGGCAAGGTCGGCACGGGCTTCGACGAGGACCTGCTCACGCGGCTTGGCGCAAGGCTGGCGAAACTGGAACAGAAGCGCTCGCCTTTCGACGACGATGCCGACCTGCCCCAGGATACGCATTTCGTGCAGCCCGAGCTCGTCGCGGAAATCGGCTTCACGGAATGGACAGGGTCCGGCAAGCTGCGGCACCCGCGATTCCTGGGCCTGCGCAACGACAAGGCCGCGCGCGACGTACGGCGCGAACGGCCACGGTAGATGCAGACAATACAATAAGGAGTAAGCGCGTGGGATTCGCACTATCCGGAATGAAACTCACGAGCACCGCCTTCGAGGACGGCGAGCCGATCCCGAAGAAGCACACCGGCGAAGGCGAGGACGTCTCGCCGCCCCTGGCGTGGCGCAAGGCGCCGGACGGCGCCGGCAGTTTTGCGCTCGTCTGCCACGATCCCGATGCGCCGCTGATCCAGCCGCGTACCTACGGATTCGTGCACTGGGTGATCTACAACATTCCCGGCTCGGTGCACGAACTCGCCGAGGGCGTGCAGGCGTACACCGCCGGCGTCAACAATTTCGGCAATGCCGGCTACGGCGGGCCGATGCCGCCGGAAGGCCACGGCACGCACCACTATTTCTTCTGGCTGTTAGCGATCCGTGCAGTACGCCAGTATGAAGCCGGGCTTTCGATGTGGGAATTGCTCGAACAAATCGAGCCGGACGTCATCGGCATGAATCGTCTGATGGGCACCTATCGCAGGGCCTGAACGGCCGGCTATCGGGACAAGCGGTAGAGCAGCAGCGCCACGCGTTTGGCATTCATGGGCAGCGTGTGCAGGTCGGCCGTTTCGTCGACGGTGTGGCCGCCGGAACCCATGAGACCCACGCCGTCGATCGCCATAGTCACATGCTCGGCCGTAAAGGAGATGTCCGCGGCGCCGGCGTCGCGCGGATCCACGGCACGCACGGGACCGAAACCGAGATCGCGGCTCGCGGTGTCGAACATCGCCAGCAATTCGAGGTTGCCCTCGCTCGCCGCCATCGGCGGGTAGCCTTCGCCGAATGCAATCTGCGCATCGGTGTGCGGCAGGTGCTCCCCGACAATGGCTTCCATTTCCTCGCGCGCTTCGGCGAGCTGCTTCGGTGAAATCGTGCGCAAGTCGCCGCCCGTGCGCAGCGTCTGCGCGACGATGTTGTACTTGCCGGTCGCGGTGCCGCCCGTGGCCGGGTCGTAGCTGACCGCGTCGCCGCCCACGATCATGCCCGGGTTCACGGTCAGGAGTTCGTGCCGCGACAGCCGCTCCCGGAACCCGTTCAGAATGCGCGCAGCCTCGTAGATGGCGCCGTCACCATAGTCCGGCTGGAATATCTGCGAGGAATGCGCCGCCTTGCCGGTGACCGTCAGCTCCCAGTCGACGCTGCCGCGCCGCGCGACCACGACCGTTTCGGGATTGCCGTCGCCGTCCTCGAAGCCGATCGCGTAATCGGCCCGGACGGCCGCGTCGACGAGCGACTTGCGCGCCAGCGCCAGAGGTTCGCCCGAGGACTCCTCGTCGCCGGTCAGCACGATCGTGACGGAAAGCTCGTCGAGGAACCCGGCCTGCTCTAGCGCGCGCAATGCCTCGAGCATCACGATGTTACCGCCCTTCATGTCGGTGATGCCGGGCCCGCGCGCGTAGCGCTCGTCCACGCGCTCGAAATGCTGGAACGGGCTGTCCGCCGGGAACACCGTGTCGAGGTGTCCGATGAGCAGGACCTTCGGCCCGCTGCGCTCGCGCACTGCGACCACGTGCCCTGCCCGCCCGTACGCCTCGCCGGATTCCCAGGCGGTATCGAAACCGAGTTCGTCGAATTCCGCGATGAACAGCTCGCCGACGCGGCGCACGCCGGCGAAATTCATGCTGCCGCTGTTGATCTCGACGGCCTCTTCGAGCAGTTCGAGCGCGTGATCGGACTCGCGGTCGATCTCGGCGGCCAGCGCCGTTTCGTTCGCATCGAGGGCATCGGCCCGCGCCGCAAGCGGAACCATCACGAGGACCAGGCAGCGAGGCAGGAGCGACAGGCGCATGCCGCGGATTCTACACGCGCTTAGGCTCGGCTAACTCCGTGCACGTCGCGACGTCGCGATGCACACGAGGCTCAAATCTGAACGAAGCCGGCTACAAGTGGTCTAGACTGTCAAACACGGGTCCAAGTGCCCGCGGCCGTACCACTAGCATCCTGCAATCGAACAGGAGAGCGACATGAAGTACCGATTCGACCCCGAAGGCCGGCGCCTGCCGGTGAAGCTCGACTCGACCTCCAATGCCGAATTCCAGCCGATACCGCTCGAGCCGAGAAACCGGTACGCCAATGCGCTGGCGCAAGAGGCCGCGACCCGGAACGCGAGAAAGACCGGTCTGGGCCGGCGCGCGTTCCTGACCTCCGCCGCCGGCGCCGCGACTTCGCTGCTCGCCATCAATCGTGCCAACGCGGCCGCCGGTTTCACTGCCGGCTTTTTCGCACTCGAGGCGGACGCGGCGCTCGATCCGGCCGCGGCCGAGGCGAACCTCGGCAAGAAGGAATTCATCTTCGACGTGCAAGGCCATTACGTGCCGCCGGACGTCGCCGCCGAGCGCAAGGCGGAATGCGCGAAGTTCGATTACGTGAGCCGCGACTACATGCGCTGCCTTGGCGCCGACGATTTCGTGAAGGATGTGTTCCTCGACGCGGATACCGACATGATGGTGCTTTCGTTCGTGCCATCGAAGCGGGACGAGGAACCCATCACGATCGAGGAAGCAGACGCGACGCGGCGCATCGTCGACGAACTCGAGGGCACGCAGCGCCTGCTGATCCACGGGCGGGTCAATCCGAACCAGGACGGCGACCTCGCCGGCATGGACGAGCTGGCGGAAAAGTACAAGGTGTCGGCCTGGAAGGCCTATACGCAGTGGGGCCCGGACGGCAAGGGATTCTGGATGACGGACGACGCCGGTGTCGCATTCGTCGAGAAAGCCCGCAAGCTCGGCATCCGCAACATCTGCATCCACAAGGGCATACCCTTCGGCCGCGAGTCCTACGAGCACTCGCTGTGCACGGACATCGGGCCGATCGCGAAGCAGTTTCCGGACGTCAATTTCCTGATCTACCACTCCGGCTGGATCCCGGATCAGCCGGAAGGGCCCTACGACCCGGAGCGCGGCGAAGGCCTGGACGAACTCATTCGCTCGGTCGAGGCTGCAGGGCTCGGCAAGGGCTCGAACGTCTACGCGGAACTCGGCAGCACCTGGCGGGGCCTGATGCGGGACGTGGACAGCGCCGCGCACGGCATCGGCAAGCTGGTCAAGCACCTGGGCGAAGAGAACGTGCTCTGGGGCACTGATTCCATCTGGTACGGTTCACCGCAAGACCAGATCCAGGCCTTCCGCGCCTTTCAGATCGCGCCGGACGTCCGCGACAAATTCGGCTACCCGGAGATCACGGCAGACCTGCGCGGGAAGATTTTCGGGCTCAACGCGCTGAAACCTTACGGCATTTCCGTCGACGAAGCACAGCTGCGGGCGCAGGAAGGGAGCATCCGGAACCGCCGCGAGAACTACCAGGAGCGCCGCGATCCGCATCACCTGACCTTCGGGCCGAAGACCCGGCGCGAGTTCCTGCGCTTCAGTCACGTCTAGGCGCGCTGGAGGCGATCCCGCGCGAGTTTGCGCAAGGGCGCAAAGGCTCGAGCCGCCCGGACTTTCGAATCTACGTTAAGAAACTGTGAAAAGTAACTAAGGCCACTCGGACCGGCCGTGCGCCCGAAGATCGTTGCACAAAAAAGGGTTGGCCTTGTGCGAGCGCGGCGTATATTGGAGTCTTGTCAGCAGGTTCGCTTGCTGACAACCGCCCTGCGAAAGAAGGTCCGAGCCTTCTCCAGTATTGGGGGCGGTGGATGCAAAAGGCAGAACCCGACACGAAAGTGCGAAGCGAAAGCCGACCATTGGAGTGACAGGAACGTACCTGAGGAACTCGGAAAAGAATCAGGCGCGCTATGCCAGGTGGCCCAATACAAGAACTATTCGAGCGCCGGAACGGATAAGTGATCTCAGGATCGCAGACCTGAAGGAAGCCCGCAATGACGCGACGAGCAGACCTACCTTTGCATCCTCCTATCCCGAAAAGCCACCGATAAGGTGGCTTTTCTTTTAGTATCCTCCACTTGCCGGGCTGCGCAGGGGACGCAGTGACGCCTCCGGAAAGCGAAATCCTGCATCGCCGCACCGTTTTCGATGGCTGGCGGTCGATGTCGATCGCGCTGTACATGACGCTGGTCGGCTACGGTGTGCTGGTTGGCATTCCCGTCATCAGCACGGCCTGGGTGAATCTCCTCGGCTTCAGCGAGATCGAGGTCGGGCGGGTGGCCGGGGCCGACCTCGGCGGCCTTTCGCTCGGCGCCATGCTGGCCTCGCTGCTGGTCGCCCGCATCGATCGCCGCTTGCTGGTGCTCTGCGCCGCGGCCATCGCGATTGCCGCCAACGCGTTTTGCACCGTGTTCACCGCCTACGAGCAGGTGCTGTGGCTGCGGCTCGTCGCCGGCTTCGGCAGCGGCGTTTACACGGCGGTCGCGGTCGTGACCCTCGGCGCGACATCAAAGCCGGCGCGGGCCTACAACCTCATGTTGTTCGCCTTCGCCTTTTCCCAGGCGCTGGAGATGCAGGTGCTGCCGCAGCTGTCGATGAACGGGATCTACCTCGTGTTCATCGGCTGTTACGCGTTCGGGCTCTTGTTCCTGCCGTGGCTGCCGGCGCGGCCCGTGGAGCCCGGTCTGGACGTCGAGATCGACGTCGACGACGCCGGCGGCGAGCATCACGCCCTGCATCGGCACGTGCCGGCGTGGGTGCCGTGGCTCGTGCTGGCCGCGATCGTCGCTACCTACATCAACATCGGCAGCTACTGGACCTACATCGAACTCGCGAGCCTCGCGTCGGATGCCACGCCGCACTGGGTCGCCCGGGTCCTGGTGTGGTCCTCGTTCTTCTCGCTCGTCGGCTGCCTGTTCGCTACGGTCGTCAGCAATCGCTTCGGGCTCGCCCGCCCCCTGCTCGTCACCCTGGTCTGCCACTCCGTGATCGTTTTCATGCTGGTCGGCGGCATCGACGACGCCAACATCGTCGTCAGCGTGTTCGCGTTCAACTTCTTGTGGATCTTCGTCGACGTCTACCAGATGTCCACGATCGCGAACGTCGACCGGTCCGGGCGCTTCGCATCGCTGATACCCGGCGCGCAGGGCCTGGGCCAGATCCTCGGCCCCAATATCGCTGCGTCGCTCCTGGCCGCGGGCTTCGGCTACGACGGCGTTTTCGTGATGTGCACCATCGCGTCGCTGACCGCGATGTCGATCTATCTCTTCATGTACCTGCGCCTGCGGCAAAGGATTCCGGCGCTCGCGGATGCGTCTTGAAAATCGGTTAGCACGCTGCTTCCCGAGCGTCCGTTGTTAAGTGCTGCCGGACCACTGTAGCGAAGAAATGGCGCGACCATGGGATGAAACCAATTATCGGGGCACTACGAAAAAACTTCAGCGCTCCACTTATTGACTCCTGCTCCTGTTGTGTACGCTCTACTTGTAATCTCCTTAGCAATGGCGATATGCGTATGAGGGTCGCTTTTGTGGATCTCGTTTATCATGAACACCATATGCTGAAGTAGCGCTTGCCGGAAACAAACCTGCTTCTTCGTTCGTATGGTAGTGAGACCACTTGTACACGCCGTGTGGACACAAGCGTTTGAAGCGATTGCAACAAGATTGTGTGCGGGCCATCGCGCATATCGTGCAACGTTTTTCGGGCGACCTTGGTCAAGGCAATCACGCTTTTGTCGTCTATGTATACAAGAATCGACATTTAGCCCCCTCTATCAACAATGCCTAACTGATTGTATAATAACGACTTTTTTGATTAGTTTGGATTTGGGTTTCGATGTGACTGGAAACCGGCATCCTGTCTCGACTAATTGCTCGGCCGGGATTCACTTACGGATATCCGCTCCACGTCCAACGTTATAACGACGACTTGTCACGTCTGCCGCATCTAGAAACTTGACTCGCAAGTCATGAACCGGCAATTAGCCGGATACGGCATATAATTCTGTCCTCAGTTGAATTTAGCTCCTTGTTCAAGCCACCTTATAATTCTGTTGTATTCATCGCTGTCCGCTCCCTCATTGAATACATCATCGGCCGGATGCGGCGTACAGGCGCCGGACGGCCTGCACGCAATCAACGCCGTCTCGTTCAGACCTTCCGTCCGATTCTCTGACACACAGCCCGAAATCCCCAAATTGCCTACTAGACAGTCGTAGTTTTGCGAGGCCGACCCATTCAAATGCAAGTCCCCACTGGGCGAAGTGCCTGCATGACAATCGACACAGCTATTTCCACTAACGAGATTCGAATCGGTCCAAATCCTGTCTATCCTCAACCGATATGATATCAGGGTGGTAATCGTCGCATCGTTCGAATAGCCAGATTCATTGTTCCCACCGTCAAACGCTGATACTCGATAGGTATACATCGTGTCATTCTGGACCGTATCGTCGAGATAGGTAGTCTCCCCACCCATGACGTCAAACTCTACTTCACTCGAATCCGAACTGGTTCGAGTGATTAGATAAGAGATAATGGATGTCTCGGCGTCCTGTGACTCATCCCAATCCAGTTGCACCAGAAATTCGCTCGCTGCGCCAGTTGTACTTACGTCAGTCACCATTAAGTTCGACGGCGCGGTCGGTGGAATTTTATCAGGTACTGCCGTAAATGAAATTGTCACCAAGGCGTTGTCAACGCCGCCGTAGGGGTCGCTGACCTGGTACTCAAACTGGTCGTTCAACGGAGGAGCAAACGGGTCCCCGGAAAACGTGTAGATGAAAGTGCCACTCGCAACTAACACCACGTTGCCAGAAGTTGCACTGCTCGCCAGCCGTGCTGACAGATCACCATTCGCATCATCCGGATCCGAATCGTTTTTGAGAACCGTAGGCGGATCAACGTCAGACGAGTCTAGCTGAGTCCCCTCTGCAAGGACCATTTCATAACCGTCTTGATTTGCAACAGGTGGCTGGTTTGTCACAACCACCATATTGGCCAGCGATGCGGACTCTGTCGCTGTTCCTGAATTGATGACCAAGTCGACTCTGTAGTCCCCGGGTAGATCAACCTGAAATGCCGGAGTTGCCGTCGTTGCACCCACAAGTTCGACCTCACTACCCTGTGGAGTGTCGAGAGTCCACGAATACGAGTCTGCGAAAGCGCTACCCGATCCGTCCAATTGTACGAGTGTGCGCGACTGCAGCGATCCGCGCCCGACCGGGCCGTCGATTCTGTCGCCGGTACGTCCATCAATTAGAGCCACAACGGCTTCGGCTGTGGGTCCCCCATCCGGAATATTGATCGACATCCCTGACGCCTGGTGCAAATGCTCTCTAAGCACTTCTGAGGCATCCGCGATTGTTGAGTCGAACGGCACCCAGAACCTGTCCATTGTCAGCCGGGCCAGAGGCATTTGTCCCCTCTGGTATACGCCATTCGCACACGACCCATCCACGAACTCAATGCTGGTTCCCGAACCCTCCTCAGTGCAGCCCAGCGCTTCCACAAATTTCGCGTAAGTATTGAACCGGTCCGAATCGTCCTCGATATTCGTGTGGCACATCCTGCAATATGGTCCGTAGACGTCGCGATAGACTTGCGCCGCACCTGTCGGTGGTTGTGGGTCCTGCGGAACCGATTCGTCCCACGTGTCCGGCACATAGTTGGTATCCGGTACCTGGCTATTGAGTACCGGCGATTCGATCGGCGGCAGCTGAAGTGGGTTCGCGCCGGATACCGGGACCATGCTATGGCCGCCATACCAGCCGTCCAATAGTTCTCGAGCGGCTGCCGTTCGTTGAATCTCATCTATGTTCAGTTTGTCGTGCAGATAGGTCTGCAGCGCCGCCTCATTCAGTTTCTTGATCTGCAGGACTTGGTTGTCGCGATCGAACTGCCCCGGCGTCGCTTCCAGTTCTCGCAACTCGTCTATAAGTTGACCCCCATACAGTCGCGGCATTGCATCGACGATTGCGGGATCGGTATCCATGTACAAGAGGCTGTCAACATCCCACGGCAGGAACGTCCCACTCGTCTCCCCGTTTGATTCCGGAGAATCGCTGCCCCCATGACAAACTACGCAGTTACCGGGTGTATAAAGCTCGCCGCGTCCATCGAAATTCATGCTTGTCACACGTAACATGTCGCCGGAGCCATCAGGCGCGAAAGTAATGAATTTGGTGAATGGAGCCCCGCCCGTGATATTGCCCGCATCGTCTTCCGGCGGCGTAAACTCCATCACGACGGAAACAACCGGATCCTGCTTGCGAATAGCGCCCTCAAGCGTCGCGTAGTTGTTGACGAATGCATAGACGTAACCAGTCGCCTTGTCGACACGGGCATACATGTCCCTGCCGAATCCCAAGTCGTAGTTGTTCAGGTAGGTCGCATGCGCAAAGACACTGTCGTCAGTGTCCGTGCCAGTGACTACCTCCGGCCGTAACGTGATGGATATTCGGCCGCCGGGCGAGTCCAGGGCCGGATCGTTATGCGCCTCAAGGCAGTCGTCCTCTGCAAAGCCTGCGTAGCAAAGCCAGTTATTCAGGGTTTCCCGCTTACCGCGACCAATGACTGACCGATCCGGGTCAATTCCCCGATAGTAGTTTTCAGCTGAATCCGCACTTTCAAGGTCGGACGTTGCTGCCAGCAGCGCATCGACGGTGGTCCAAACAATCTGGGGACCGCCCACGGGCTCGTAAGCAATCCCATCAGGACCGTTGCTGCTCCCCGGGAAGGCCGAAACCGGATCGCTAGGCGTCAATACCTCGATATCCGTGCCCCAGAAGACGTCCGGATTCGCGGCTGAGACTTCAATGCGTATTGCTGTGTAGGCACGTGGCAAACTGAACAATTCCACCTTGTTCGCGCGTGCATCTGACTCAATGTACTTCTGATTAAATTCGTCTACATCGAGCTTCGGAAGTTTCAACGCGTGTCGCGGATTGAGCGAATCGGCAGAAATGCCAGGATCAACCCCAAGCGGCCAACTTCCTGACAACGTTTCCGCGGGCTGTGACTGCTCTGTCCGGGATTTATCAAGGAGATCCGACTGGAATCCGACCAGGCAGGCCCCATTTTCATTCAGCGTACCATTCGCAATGTCCGCATCTGTAAGCGGATCGGTTCCCATGGCGGTTCGATCGTCAAGGACCTGCCTGCAATCCGCGTTCGATCCGGTGCTTGGATAAACCAGGAATGCTTCGGCTACGACCTCATAGCCGCTTTGTGCCAATTGGTCGACCGCGGTTTTCAATAGGGGCTGAACAAAGAAGGTCTTCGGGTCTGTTTCGAACAATGTTTGCAAAGATAGAAACCTGTCCGGGTCCTGAACATCCACAACTTCGACAGAAACGCTGTCGGTTCCGGTCAGACCGTCGGAATCGGTGACGCTCGCCTCGAACGTCAATATTGTCCCGCTGGCGGCATTTGGAACAGTGAACGAACGTGTGCTTGCGTTCTTTTCCACCAGTACGACCGTCGGTCCAGTAGTCTGTCGCCACAAATAGTCGATGATCGGACCATCAGGATCCTCGCTATCCGTCGCCGAAATGATCACCTCAGCCCCAGACCTGAAAGCATTGCCGCCATCCGAACTTGCGTTAAGCACCCGCGCAAATGCGAGCGGGGCGACTTCGCCTTCATCGCCCACGTCGCTACCGAACGACCCGCTCTCGCAACCGGACGCAGCGAGGCAGCCGAGCACCAGCAGAATTTTGGTATGCCGCAGCCGATGGACAGCTATCTTCAAGTCAGTGACCTGCAATGTCGATATGAACGACTCCAGTTCAGAATTCATACCGAATCCCCCCAGAGATAATGTTCTGCTCATAGTTGTCGAAGTCTTCGACCGACACGAATTGCACGTATGCCATGAGGCCTCCCATAATCGGCCCGTCGTACGATCGTTGCCGACCGCCGCGCAAGACCAGGGAGAGTCCAGCGGTCCAGGTCCACCAGTTCCTGTCCTCCTCGTCCGTTGGCACCGAAAAGGCAAGCAGATCGCTGCCGAACGAGTCGCCCACGGCCGCGTAGTTGGCGAAAATGAGCCTGGAATCGCCTTCGAGTTCGCGGTGGGCCTCCACAGTGGCGTACGGAACGATTACCCCGAAGCCCGGGGTGAATGTGTACTGGAAACGCGCGCCCAGCGAAATATCCAGTGAATCGATTTCCTGTTTTGCAACATTCAGCTGAAACTCATCGAAATCGACCTCACCCAGCGGGGTTCGGCTCCGCTCCTCTGCAAACGCGTCGATCGTCACATCCATGTATTTGGCATCGACATAAGGCTCGACAGTAAATCGGCTCGCGTTTAGTGCGTACCCGAGGTTTAGTGTAGCCATGAGAGTGTCCGCGGATGGCTCGCTGTAAGTAACTGAATTTGCGCTGGCAACATCCGGATTGTTCGATCCGTACTTAATTTGTCGATCGACCTGGAATTCAGACTCCTGGTAGCCTATCGATCCACTTGCGTACACGCGCTCGCCCTGGAAGAGACCGTAGATCATGCCGCTAAGGCCTTCCGACTGCATTCCACCATCGACCACCCGTATTGAACTGGCAGCTTCATCGAAATCTATGGTCTGCTCCGTGTAGCCAACTAATCCTCCAAGTACGAAATTATTGGGAAATCGATAGTCGACGCCCAGAGTGACTTCCGAGCCGTCAAAATCAAATGCATCTTCGAGGTCCGTGTCATCCTTGCGACCATATCCGAACGACCCGTTGAGGAATCCACCCCATGCGCTGAAAGTTTCCTGGCCTGGATCGTCGGCGCTCGCACCAGATCCAAGCGGCTGGACAATTTCCCGCGCCGATAGCGAATCTTTCGATGTCGCCGGCGAGATTAAGCCTGCAACCGTGAAACCTCGCGCCCCAAAACGTAGTGCATTCAGTCGCGCCGCCAGATTCGCCAGTTGGTTACTAGAGAACTGCGTTGTGGCCGAGCCCACGGCTGCCAACTCCTCCGCTGCCGTCCAACGCAAAGCGGTTCCCAGACCTTCCTGATCAAGCTGTAAACTCGCCGAATTCGGTCCATTTCCCGTCAGTTCGTTGGCTGTATGCACTAGTTCGCGCACCGTCAAGTAAAGGTTAAACACAATGTCGGTGCACGTAGATAGTGCTCCTTGTCCCGGCGCGATGGGATTGGCTTCGTCGTCCAAGTCACCAATCGGGTTACAGGCACTGTCGAGGCGCACGAAAGTTTCCTGGTTTGCCCGTGCCGCCTGGCGCTCGACCTCGTTTGCCCAATCCTCTGTGGGAATACCGTCGAGGCCCTCAGCTGACTGGGCCACAGCATCTGAGGCGATGGAGAGCAGCAATGCTGCGACCAACGAGCCAAAAAGAAAGCTATGGGAATCCATGCGTTGCTCCGCTTGTTATTAGATTTGTTTACGCGCCAAACGCGAATCAGTTAAATCGCAGCTCTAATCGAATTCCTGCTGTCAATGTGTTCGAGGAAAGGTTCGAGTACCCCTGTACGCTTTCGTAGTCAACAAAACCGGACACACCACTTTGAAACACAACGGAAAAGCCCGTGCCCAGGCGATAGAAGTCCGTATCGGGAACTTCGCTGCTGAATCCGAACTCCGTATCGAAGGGATCGTTAACGAACCGCACGACGGCCGTCCGTAGATCATCCTCCAATTCACGCTGAAAAGCGGCCCGGAAATGCGGGACGAAAACCCCGAAGCCTGTTTGGACGTTATATGCGATTCGCAATCCGCCCGTAATCACACGTGACTTGATGTCCTGCGCGTCGAATGACAATTCCCAGCCGGCCCCCTCGATTTCGTCGTAGGCATCGACTTCGGTACTCATGTAGTCGTAACCGATGTACGGTGCGATGACCCAGCGGCCACGCTCGAAATTGTACCCGGCGCTCATGCTTGCCAGTCGCTGGTCGCCCTCGGTTGCGCCTAGTGCAACGGTATCGACACCATTTCGATTGTCATCAAAAATCAATATCCGCCGCGTGTCGAAGTTGGCGCTTCCGGTGCCTGCCAGGAAGTCGACATAGATTTGGTTCGTATAGTAGGTACCGTAGAGGGAGTAGTTCCATCCCTGTGTTTCCAGGTCGCCGCCGTCGAAATTGTAGTCAACCGTGGAGTCTGCATAGCCGATCGACCCCCCGACGACGAAGTCGTTACGGAACCTGTAGTCGGCCCCGGCGGTGATACCGTACGTATCGAAGTCAAAACCGTTTTCGTTGAGCGAGCTGTCTTGTTCGCCATAGTTCAGCCGCCCATTGAGGAACAACCCTAAACGACTGTCTGTCAGCAGTGCCGTTCCTTCAGTCTCGGCGTCGTCTGCGCTCGCGCCAGCGCCCGGTCGATTGAGCAAAGCTCCGACCGGCAAGCTCCCGCTGGAGAGATTCATCGCCAGTCCCTGGGCGCTGATACCTCGCACGCCGGCGCGGAGTGAGGCGAGGCGGCTTCCGATATTCCGCAGCTGTGTGTTGATGATCCGCGTGCCCGTGGTGCCCTGGGCTAACACTTCTTCGCCGGCAATCTGCTGCAAGGCAGAACTCACACCGGACACATCCTGTGTATCCTCCGCATACTCAATCAGTGCGCTGCATCGGTCCAACAGGGCTTCCTGTCCAGGCGTCAGCGGATCGTTGCTTGATAGCTGCAGCTCGTTGAGTGCCGGGCAGACGACGTCTATGGCATCGGCTGTCGCACGCTGGGTGGCGTTTTGCGCGAAAGGTTCGAGAATTTGGGAAATCGTTGGCGGAATTACACCAATGGTGACTCGGCCGACTCTATCGATGGAATTCGGATCGGTGTCGCTGATTGTGTAAACGAACGAGTCATTGCCAGTAAAAGTATCGTCCGCGGTATAGGTGATGACCTGTGCTTGGCCAGCGGTCGTCGTGATCGCGGCCGCCCCGTGTGCCGGCGCGCTGACATCGACGATCGTCAGGACCGTGCTGCCGGTATCGTTCGCCAGGACGTCGATTTCCGTGGGCACGCCGGCCAAAACGCCCGTTACCTGGTCGGGATTGGCCTCGGGCGTGCCCGGGGCCGCTTCGACCGTTACGACCACCGATGCCTGTGCAGTGTTGCCGTTGGGATCCGCAACCGTGTACGTGAAGCTGTCCGTCCCGACGAATACGACGCCATCGGCATCGGCAGGCGGTGGCGTGTACCGGATACAACCGAAGGGCAGAGACGTGTTGATGTTGCAATTCGGATCCGGAATGAACTCCGCTGTACCACCCTGGGCCGGCGTGCCAACGGCCTGTATCGTCCCCCTATAACCGATGGGATCATTGGCCTTCACGTCAATATCGACCGGCTCGTCGATCAAGGTCGTTGCCGTGTCGTCCTCCAGTTCCGGCGCGCCAGCGGCTTGTACTTCGATATTGACGGTGCCCTGGACGACATTGGTCGCCGGGACCGGAATGTCGCCGGGGCTCAGGGGGTTGTCCGTCACACAGTAGTCGAAAGAAACCGGCCCCACGAAACGAGGGGCAGGGATATAACGAATCTGCGTATCCGATACGCGCTCCACGGTGCCGCTGGTCGGCGGCGAGTTCGCCCAGCAGGCTTCCGCTGTGAAGCGGAGCGTCTCGTAGCCGTTCGGATCGCTCAATCCCACGCTCGACAGGTCCGCCGCAAGGTCGATGATGCGTTCGGTCCCGGCCTGGGTTTGGGTGTCGAATGGAGCTCTTGGCGCGGTGGGCGGCAGATTTTCCGGATCGTCGCAGGCATCCGGGTCGTTGGTGAGATCAGTAAAATTCTGGCCGCCCTGTTGGACAATAACCTCAGCTCTCGCCTCGCTCTTGTCTCCCGCAATCACGGCGTAGGTGAAGCTGAATTCCTCACGGATATCCCTCGGTCTGTAGGCGATGTCCAGCGATATGCACGAATTGCCAATCCGAGTGATTCCGAGGCTGGCAGGCGGCCTTCCGCCACTTACCATGAACAGGTTCTGGAGATAAATCGGTCGGGGATCGCCGTCGACCGCCGGGCTGCGATCTACGGGGTCCAGCAGCCGCTTGTCATGAACGTTGAAAGTGATGCGAAAGCTGTCGCGACTCTGCAGATCCATCGTGATACCGATAGGCGACACATCCGGCGCGGCGCCGGCACCTTGCACCAGAATCAGAAGAACCAGGCCGGGCATCCATCGCCGCAGCCGCCTTGCTGTGGCTTTGATCATGCCGTACGCCTGCGCTTGACTATTCATTGTATTGACTGTTGGCGACAACTTCGGCGCCCGGCCTCTTTGAAGCGACCTCCGACCCTCCAATTGGGAGGAAATAGAATTCCCCCGATGCATGACCGGCCTTTGTGACTTTGTTCAGTTCCGGTATCTGGTCTATCTCCTGCGCACGTGCGGCTTCATAGACCCGTTCGCGCACAGCCTGAAACAGCGTATGAGTCGTCAGGAGTTCGATATTCGAACTCAATACGTCAATAAATGCATTCGCGAACACCGAGCTGCCATTGTCACTTTCGTCGGGCACGGGCGTGTCACCGCCGGATGCAATCAACAGCCGCGACCGATGCGGAAACGAATGGTCCACCCACCACTGGCTGCCATAGATGGCGGGATCTGCGGCCTGGCTGGCGCGCGTCCCGAAATCCGCGCCGAGAAGTCCGGCGTAGCAGGAATCTGCGACGATCAGCACTCGCTTGGCCTTCGTGGTTGCCATGACGCGTGTAATTTGCTCTGTCGGGATCCACAATGAGGCGTCAGGTGGCCGGTTCGCATTTGTCGGCAGCCAGTAGCCGAATTCGGCTTTATCCGAAGGAATTCTGCTGCCGTGACCGGAGTAGTAGATCAAGAGGTTATCGTTCTCACCGATCGCGCCACCCAGGTCTTGCAGCGCCGTCATGACGGTCATGCCATTTGCATTCGTGACCAACTGCACTGTAAACCCGTATTTCGACTGAAGGATGTCAGCTACCCGTCCGGCATCCGTTACCGGCGTAGGCAGGTCATCCATGAGGTCGTAATCCTGGTTGCCAATAACTAGTGCGAAATACCGTCCGAAGTTTTTTCCGTCAGCCGCCAATTCCGGACGGTCATTGATGATTGGCCGGAGGTCCGGCGGAGGCTCCGGCGGGGGCAGGCTTTGCAGTTCGCCTTGGCTTTGCGAACGCTCGCTCTGCAAGCGGGCGACCCAGTTGCGGAGTTCATCGAGTTCCCTTTGCGCATCGGCTGACGGCTGTGGCTGCGAGCGCAAGGCATCGATTTGCCGTTCCAACAGCCGAATCTGGGAGTCCTTTTCATCGATTTGGCTCGTCAGGCGGGTGCGGAGTTCCGCCAGCTCCCGTTCGACCTCCGAACGGTAAACCAAGTCATCTTCGGCAAGCCCCCAGGACTTGCGGTACCAGTTCAGTGCTTCCAGTCGATTCTGTTCAACGCCCAAGCCACGTTCGTAGAGAAGCCCCAGGTTGAGTTGCGCGGCCGAGTAACCCTGCGTGGCTGCCTTTTCATACCAAGTCGCCGCAGCCTCGTAATTCGGCTCGCCGCCCAAGCCGCGCTCGAAAATTTCGCCGACCGTATTCTGCGCTTCCGCGTCTCCTTCCTCGGCCTTGGTCATCCAGACACGCAGAGCGGACGTAAGGTCGGCCCGGTCGTATGCCACGTATTCGCCCCCGCGGGTTCGGCAGTCGACCGTGGTCGTCCGGGTTGGGCGGCGAGGCGTCAGGTAGGTTCGCCCACCGACGGTTCTTACTTGACCGGGTAACAGGCAATCAACGACAAATAGATCCGCGACGTCGGTAATACCCTCCGTGGCCGCCGCAGCGTCCTCTGACGAGGGCGATGTGGCACAGCCCGTCAAGTACAGGAAGCCGGACACGAGCGCAGCAAGACGTGAGATCGAATTCCCACGTCGGATGGACACGCCTATCGTGTTGCGCTCCCGACAAAACATTCGCTCGTTCCCGTTGTTGGAGTAATTTTTGGGGCGAACGTCAGGACTAATCTACATTTAGTAAGATCGTCCCGTCAAAAGAATAGCACGGATGATCAAAATCACCGACATCCGAATTATTTTCCTTAAACAACAAATACTTACTATGCGCAGTATTACCGGCGGTTTGGCGCTTTCAATGCTCTATGGATGCGCGTCGAGCAGCGCAGATTTCGACCGCTACGCGGCGGATCTTTCGCTGGTACGAAACGACCTGGTCGGTGGCGGTTACCAAGTAGCCGTCTACGACAAGTCGCCTTCCCAATCCGCGGATCAATTGCACGTCTACATCGGCAGCGACGGTACGCCGTGGAACGGATCCAGACCGTCCGTCGATCCGACTCCGCGTCATCCACTGGGATTGAAACTGATGTCTGTGGATCCTGTGCGGTCTGTCTATATTGGACGACCGTGCTATCACCAGCGGGATACCGAAAATTCGTGTGACCCGAGATTGTGGACATCGGCCAGGTATTCCGACGACATTGTCGACAGCATGGCGGCGGTAATCGATGAATACCGCCACCAGATCGGCAACCCACCTGTAACTCTTTTTGGTTACAGCGGTGGTGGCACCATTGCGGTCTTGCTGGCAACGCGACTCGCGTACGTTTCTGGCGTTGTGACGGTGGGAGCCAACCTGGACACGGATGCCTGGACCCGCCATTTTTCCTATTTGCCGCTCGTCGATTCGATCAATCCATCCGATCTTCCGGCGCTGCCCGCTCTTATCCGGCAACTGCACCTTCACGGAGGTCGCGATGCGGTCGTGCCGCTTTCGACAATCCAACGATTTCGTGACAAGCACGAGGAGGCCGCGTTTTTCGTATATCCAGAGTTCGACCATGTCTGCTGCTGGGAGTCGGAGTGGCCGGAAATCCTGAAAACCGTGGAAGACTGGTAATCTTCCTACTCTTGCACACTGCTTGAAGCAAACTGATTCAGGTAGGCGCGAAGCTCGTCCAAGTCTTGATTAGTGGCGAGGTGTTCATTCTTCTGCCACTCGCCCAGGTTCTTAATTGCATCCTCCGATGCGAGTTCCACTTTTGTCATGTCGTTCGACAAAGATTCCAAATGCCGTCTGACGGCCGCCGAGTAGGCTTGCGCGGCCTCGTCCAGTTTTTTCATGATGATCGGGTTGCGCGGATGCAGGTCCCAGGCGTCCACATATAATTCAATGGCATAATTTTCCCCTCCGGCCGGAATGCTATCTGCTTCGCCAACCTTGTTGTTAAAATCAATCTGTACCGCAACAGGCAATTGGTCAAATGGTACGTCCGGCCCCGGGGCCTGCAGGCTTTGCCACGCAAAATAACCTGAGGAAAGTGCCAGTACGACGATTGCTGCGCTGGCATATTTCGCAAACCGGGTTGGTCCGCGGAAACGCCGCAAGAACTGCGCTGCGTTCGGGATCCTGTCTTCGCGCCTCAGTTCCAGCCCTTTGGCTATGGTCTTCCATTGGCGGCGACTGATTCGCTTGATGGGCCTGGGCGCTTTCCTGGCGACGATCGCTTCCTCGGCCGTCAGGTGATCGTAAGGATGGTTACCCGTCAGTAACTGGTAAGCCGTTACGGCCAACGCATAGACATCGTCTGCCGGATCCGGAGGACTCCCGTTGAACATCTCCAGACTAGCGTAGCCGGGTGTAAGCGCCCCGAGCTCGCCGGCATCAAAATCCCGGGCGGAATCCGGTGCGACCCCAGGTTGTTGGACTGCCCTGGCGATTCCGAAGTCGAGTATCTTGACCCTGCCGTCGTCCGTCAGGAAGACGTTGCCCGGCTTAAAGTCGGAGTGCACGATGTTGCGCTTGTGGGCGTAGGCAAGTCCCTCGGACATTTCCTGAATAATCGGTCCCGCTTCAGTGATTGTCGCGCCGGTGCGAAAGTTCCTTATGTATTCGGATAGCGACTGCCCACGGAGCAACTCCATCGTCATGTAGACGGTGGTACCGTCGCGATCAAAGTTATGGACCGCGACGATATTGGGGTGCGCCAGGGTCTGGGCTTTTCTCGACTCGCGCTGTAATGCGACCAGCGCTTGCGGGTGATGACGGAACTCGTCGCTCAGAATCTTGATAGCCACATACGGATCGGCGTCATTAGCCTCGTCTCCTAGGCGGTCGCGCGCCTTGAAGACTATTCCCATGCCCCCTTTGCCGAGCTGTTCCTCGATCTGAAACCGACCCTTGATAACAGATCCAGGTCCGATTGGTCCCGCCTGCCTCTCGGTCCACTGTTCTGGCCGAGCCCAGTTGGACCCGGTTGCGTAGGTCGAGCGGCTTGTGCTTTGCGGCGCGTCGGATCCGACCTCATTGCCGCTCTTCGGGAAACGCGGCGATATTGTTTCCGTTGTGTCCGGTCGCGCCGCTTGCCCGGTGACCAGTGTCGCCTCCGGTGGCAGCACCTTGTCCGGTACGAACGTGACAGCGGCACCACCGCCAGCCATCGATTCGATTCGGGTCCGTGTATCTGTGCTCTCGGCTGCACCCGGATCCTGCGTTTGGTCGACGGGCCGGGAAGGCAGGATCGTCTTCGCCGCGCCCGAATCGGCTGCGGTGAGATGTGACCGCAACTGATGAAACAACTGTGGCGGGAGGCGGCCGCTCGAGAATCCGGCCTGCAGCAACTCTAGCAACCGGGCCGATTGCTTCGGATTCGCGGCCACGGCTCGCACCGCAGCCTCGAGTTCGGCAAACGAGAGTTCGCCTGAATAGAACTTTGAAAGCGGATCGTCGATTGACATGCGCGCCCTTGACCAATTCAGATTGCGACTATATCCACGACCACCGCCGATGCATTGTCGGGTGCCCGTCCATCGAGTACGGACTCGATGATCGAATTGCACGCGGTAACGCTGCTTCCAGAATTCAGAAGACTTGCTATTTGGAATGCCGGTAACTCCTGGTGAACACCATCCGAACAAATCAGGAATCTGTCGCCTGACTGCACTCCCTGCCGTACCGTACTAGCGCGAAGCAACTCCGCCCCTCCCACCGCCCTGGTCACGATATTCGTGTCATTCCGGAGTATTGTGTTGATATCCCCGCGCTCCAGACGCTCCTGGTGTTCGCTGTGGTCGACAGTCAGTTGGTCGAACTGCTGACCACGCTTGCGATACACCCTGGTATCGCCCACCCATACAATTGCCGCATACGATTTGCGCGCCATCATCACTGCTACGGTACTCCCAGGCCCCGGGATTCTCGCCGATGCCTGGCATAAGACCGTAACTCGCGATTGACGGCCTGCAGCGTTTGAGTAACAGCCTCGATAGCGTGATCCATGTTCTCCGGCAGATCCATGGCACGGAGCGCCCCGATCACCGCGGAACTGGCAGTCCTTCCCGCCGCATGGCCACCCATGCCGTCTGCAACTGCCCAGATTCCGCGCGCGGCGTCGTCGAGTATGGCATCTTCGTTGTCGCGTCGGACCTTTCCCGTTTCCGTAGCAGACGAGGACTCATACGAGAGATCGAGGGGCGTATTGATGAGGGCGGCCAACGACAGGGTTTCGCCGAAAGCATCACTGGAAGCAACCGGCGCGGTATGATTTCCTGGTCGATGCAGGTCCCCATCGGTAGTCGCTTGTAAAGATGTTGCGGGCAGCTCGGCCACGAGTAAGTCGCCAGCGGCAACCCTCGAAACCGGGACTGTGTGTTGCCGGTTCTGCGGAATAGCAAGTGTCGAAGTGGCGCCGAGCAACGTCGCATAGGCGACAGGGCTCGGCAAGTTCCTTACAGCGACGTATGTCGCCGAACCTGTCTCCCGGTCAAGCGTCCACCACCAGCTGGTTGGGCCGACATGGTCGACGATAATACCTCCCGCGAGACTGCACATTGCCAAGCCTGCGGAGCTGTCTCCCGGAACTTCCAGCTTCCAGTACTCCCCTGCGTCGCTCTTTTGCGCCGGCGGCCGCTGCAGGCAATCGAGGTCGACCAGGTTTTGCGTCAACTCCAGGACCTGCCGATCGAATACGTTCAGATCAGGCTCAGACTCTGACAACACGGTCAACAAGATGCGTTCCGCGGCATCGAACCATCGGGCCGCAGAAATCGCAAAACTCAGTGCCGAAGCCCCTTTCGATACCGGAGACACGATGCTCAGCGGAAAATAACGTCCGACACGGTCGACGCTCGGCATCAGCAGGCCAATCCAGGCCGTCGAACCACAAACACCCGAAGTCATTGCGAATCGCCAGATCGGGCTGGTCAGGTACCTTTCCAGCCACCCGTCTCCCAATGCGGATCTGCTTTCCCCAATGCAGCGCTGCAGCCAGTCGTCCCAAGCGCCCAGGAACTCCCGGGGCAAGCGGCGAGATACAAAGTCACCGTGACTCGGAAGCTTCCCGAAAAATCCAGCCGGTTCCACTTTATATCACCGCGGTTCAAAGCCTTTCAGGGCAGGCAAAATTTTCCAATTCTTCAAACCGGAACGGATTGTACGCACTGCGTGCTTCGAGCTCGTAGGTCACTGTGCTTCCTTGCACGTCGAATACGACCTCGAACTGTTCCTTTTGTCCGGTTTGCCGAATACGAGAGCGATCAAGTACCCGAAACCACGCCCAGGGTCCATCTTCGCGAACCATCGGGCTTCGTCCCGATTGCGTGTTGCGAGCTTCAAGACGCACGCCGCTGCCGGGGATTCGGCCCCGGCCACTGCATATAGGACGACTGTTGCGGCCCGTGTTCCCAGCTGATTTCCGTACCTTCCAGATTGAGGACAAACCGACCCACGGCGACATCCATATCCAGTGGTTTCAAATTGAATCCGACTGATGGTTGAACGCCGCCGAATGCGAAGAATGTCTGGCGTATCGCGTCCGTGCGCTCGAAGGTCCGCAAGGTGGAATTGGCCAACTCGATACGGGACTCACCACTCGAACGCCGACGCCATGGTCGCACCGATGTGTCGATGTGCTGACGCAAATGCTGATTGAAAAATGCGTCCATCATCTGGTTGTAGCCGAAGAATCTTGAGAAGTCGTCGATGCGTATGACATTTGTCGAATCTCGACGAATGGGGTACCGCCCCTGTATCGCCTGCTGACAGAACGGCAGGACATCCGAGCGCCAGAGCGAGTTCAGATAGGCAAGTGCACCACCGAAGGTCATGTCCTCGGTCCGCGAGGTCGCAGCGTTCAACAACCCCGCGACGAGATCCGGCTGATTCTCCGCTTCCAGTTCGAGTTCCTGAATGATCGCCTGGCCCTGCTCCACGACCTGGGGCGGGATGGATCCGCCGATCTCTTTGTTGGAAACAGTACTGACGAACAGGTATAACTCGCCGAGCAACTCCAGAAGGTGGTCTACGGGCCTCGGCCGGCCCTCGGTCTCCTTGACCAGACCCTGCAAATCGGCAAACTTTTCCTCCACGATATTTGCCTGGCGAATTGTTTGGGTAACGGCCGAACCACTTTCCGTTCCACCGAGCAGGTCTCGAACGCTTCGTTCGGCATCTCGAATACGGTCCTCAACCCGATTAGATTCACCGGCACCATCAGGCTCGGCATCGAGCATGGTTTCGCGCTCAATCGCCTGCAACAGCAGTAACAGCGGCGAGTCGTCCTGCGAAAGAATCCGGAAGATTCGTTTGGCCTCTTCGGCTGAAGAGAAAGGCGCCAGATCGATGTCGAGTATCAGGCTGTTATAGCGCTCTGCAAAGTCTTCGAGATATAAAGTTCGAACCTTCTCCGACAATGCCTCCCGTTCCTCCGGCAGGAATTTTTTCATCGGCCCCGAACACCGCGACGACTCGGACAACAGGTCGTCCGTAAGATCGCGACTTGTCGAACGAAATACATCGCGGTAGCCCTCCCGAGTAAACAGTGCCGGTAACGAGTCAGACAGCGCTTGCCCGCTCTTTCGGACAAACACTATCTCTGCTGCGTCGCCGCCCGCCGCATCGCGCAGGTTGAACCCACGGATTGCCGCGTCCACAGGCCGTCGAAGTAGCCTGCCGTGGATCCGCTCTCCAGCGGCATGCGGCGAAGCTCGGCTTGCGTCTGCAGAACCAGGCTTTCGTTGATCGGGCAACGGCAGCTGCGCAGGCCGTTGCTCCAGCAGTGTCAAGAGGTGCCCGGCGACGTGATCGCGTTGCTCGGTACTTGTCTCGCGCCGTAGATTCTCCAGCCAGTCCACCCGGAGAAAGCCATTTATCATGGCCGCGTCGTAGTGGTCTTTCGAATCCAGGCTGAGGTACGCACGCAAGGCCGCATACTTGTAATCCGGCGAAGGCCCGCCCCTTTGCATTTGTTGCTCCATGCGCAACATGAGGCGGGGAAGGAAAGCCTGGGTTAGCACCCGTCGATAGCTTTCATTCGCAATCTCGCTTAGCCTGTCAGCCTGCGAAAGCCCGAAGCCCTGCAACTGACTCTTGTAAACCTAGGTCGCCTTTGCCGGCAAGCGTTCGCATAGCAGTGAGGGGCAGGCAGTGACTCGAGCGGATCCAGGTTGCCTGGCGAGATAGCAGCGATCTCCGCGTCAGCCCGTGAGGTTAGCCCATCGAAATCCTCGATGTAGGCAGAATTTCTTGCAAAGCTCACGATCCATAGTGCGACGACAAGGAGCGCAAGACCCACGGTACCGGCATATGCGGCGCGCTGTAACCAGGCTCGTTGCCTCTCTAGCTTTCGATTCGCGCCGGCCAATTCAGCCTCTCGAAACGCCACTTGCTGCAGCAGGTCGCCGGGGAGCAGCTCTTACCGGTGCCGCTCGGGGCCGGGACGGATTGTGGAGAGATTGAGAACGTCCGCGAGCGCCCCAGCATTCGATCGATCTGCGGCGAGCCTTCCGCGTCCTGCTTGTAAAGTATACACCGCGTACAAAAGGCGCCTGATTGTACCGGCTGGCGCGGAACACGTCGGCGAGAAAATCCTCGAAGTGTTTGCTTCAGGGACGCCATTTGCTTCGGCAAACCATAGATCATCGCGCGGCGCGAACGTTGCCGTGCCATTTGCCAGATCATTCTTTCGTTCAACCGCTTCACCAGCGCGTCGAACTCGCCGCCGAAACGATCCATGGAACTGTGCTCGGTGCTGCTGTCTTCCAGCGGAAACGTCACCCCCCAGACCTGCTCCCGTCGTCACGGCCGAGGTTCTCGAAGCTGCTGAAACCGGCAACAAGGTCACACTTTGTCAGTAGTACGTAGATCGGAAAACGGATACCGAAATGCTCGTCGATCTCCTGGATGCGACTCCTAAGGGCGTGGACGTGCTGCTGGCGCTCGGCCTCGTTCAGCGTCATTAGGTCGGCAAGGCTAATTGAGACGAACACGCCGTTGATCGGCCGACGCTTCCGGTACTTCTTTAGCAAGTCGAGAAACCCGGCCCAGGCCGCTTTATCAACGTCGGCATCGCTGTCCTGGGTGGTATACCGGCCGGCCGTATCGATCAATACCGCCTGATCCGTAAACCACCAGTCGCAATTCCGTGTACCCCCGACTCCCTGGACAGTCTCCCTGCCAAAACGATCCGCCAGGGGAAACTTCAATCCCGAATTCCTGAGCGCCGTTGTCTACCTGAACCTGGCGGTCCGATAATGATGTACCAAGGCAAGTCATACAGGCTGGAGTCGCCCTGGGCGCCTTTTGTTTTGTGCAGGACGCCGACAGCTTCCTCGCAACCGCTCCCTGAAGTACAGCAACCTCTTCGGCCGAAACATCATGCGGTGGTTCCTGGCTCGGCGCAATGATGCCGCCGACGATTTCCTTCTCGGATCTCGAAGCGCGAACAAGTGCAATCAGCTTCCGTATAGCCCAGATCGCGACTACCACACCGATCAGAATGAGTCTTGCAGTCGTGCTTTCCAGCCGGTCTCGCATCTCCAATTCCGATTAGTGGACCAATGAGCCAAATAACGGCAGAAAGGAACAGCAGGCCGAGAAATGCCAGCAGCCAACGATTGGTCAGGAGTCGCAGGAGCGCCTTCATTGCCGTCCCGGTCCCGGAAAAAGTGTAATTTCGACCCGACGGTTGATGGCGCGGTTTGCGCCCGTTGTATCGGGCACGAGCGGTTCGCTTTCTGCAGCGGCCTCGGCCATCAAGCGATCAGCGACGACGTGATTGCGACACCGACGGCTTCGGCGCGGTACTTCGACAGGTGCCAGTTCGACGGGAACCGGACGTTGCGAATGGGCACATCGTCGGTATGTCCGGTGATCAGCACCTGGCCCGGATCCTCTTGCAATGCCTCGCCAATGGTTGCGAGTACGGGCAACTGGCTTGAACGGACAGTGGCACTACCGGACGGAAATAGTCCATTGCCTTCTCAACTACTCAGCCGTACCCGACTCGTCACGAACTTCCAGCTGACGGCTGAATCTCTGGTGCCAGAAGATCGCGCAACGTAACCTGGCTCGGCTAACATAGGCTTCCCGCGCGCCGACCAACTCCGGCTAGGAACTCTGCCCGAGTGCCGCCGCTCTGACCGCGACCGGGTCCGACTTCTTATTCAGCAAGAGCAGGAATGCGAAATAGGTTACCGCCAGCATACCCAGCGCCAAGGCGCCGACCACCCACAAGGGAACGAACCGGGCCAGAGGAGTGCGCAAGTCGCGCGCACCAAGCCAATGCGGTGATAGGGCCGGCCTGGAAATCGCCACGCACGTTGCGTATAACGTTGAATAGATTCGTCTGAACCCGATCCAGCTCTGCTCGGCCACCATCACGTATGCGCATCTTGCCTTCGAATCCAGCGCCAGGCAGACATACATCAGTTCGAGAAGGTCGTGATGCTTCTCGCGGGGCTCTTGCAGCAGACGGTCCAAAATCAGGAAGAATTCCGCCACCCCATCCTTCATTGTGAAATGCGTTAAGCAGTGTCTGGCTGGACCACGCGCTTTGGTTTCCCCACGGAGTTGCCAGGACGATTTCGTCCAACAGAGTGCACAAGACGTATCGACTCGCAAGCACCATCTCCGGCGTTGCGTTGCTTCGACGGGCGTCCGCCTCAAAGTGATGGATTCCCGCGAGACCTGCTGGAAATACTGTGCGGGTCCGACGACTCGCTGTTCCGGATTCAGTTGCCAGCGCCAGGAGAGGAGCCGCCGCACTCAGCAGCACGTTGGTATCGGCAGGCCTGCACGGCACCTAGGTTCGTTGCGGCCGGTCCTTGTCGATTCGACTCCATGGTGGCCGGGGAACATGGCCACCGGGCGAAGGCCGGAGAATCGCCCGCTTCTCCTTGCCGCTACCGAAGAAGGTGTCGTCGTTGGACATTCCTCACCCCCGGATTGCCCAGAAATCCATTTCGATACCGGAAATTCGCCACCAACGTGCATACAGGCCAGCCGCCCCTATGAACTCATGTCAGGCGAGTACTCACTTTTGGAGTCCAGCTCGAAATAAACCGAACCGGCGTCATACGGAATCTGCCGGGTGCAACCGGCAGGGCCCGCAAGGGAATACCGGGCAGCTGCGCATCACCGAGCTCCCGGATTTTCTCGACTGAACCCACCTTGGAATTCGCCGGAAAGCGCTGGCGAATCTTGTCGCCCGCCAAATCTGCACGTACAACCAGCACGAAAGTCGCGCTGGCTAACAACCCGCGATCGGGGATCAGCGCCGCTCGAATACCGTACTTCGGCTCTTTTAGTGGTATGGCAATTGCGGGTCACAGAATCATCTCCAAGGCATTCATGCTCTTGAACGGGGGCGAACGTCTTCTTGAGGTCGTCGTGATCATAGGCGCCGAATCGGGGAACGCGTTTGTTACTGCTGGTGTATGTGGACAGATGGCCGGCGATGCCTATCAACGTCCGGTAAACAGCCTCGGGATGCAATCCGCTCAACGCGGCATAGTGCGCAACGACCGGGCCGTACTGATTAATGGCCTGGAGCATCAGAAAATCCGCTATATCAGCGGCGCCGCCGCGTCCACTGGTTGCTACTTCGTCCCGCAAAGTGCCTCTCCACGATGATGCAAAAGCCCTTTAAGCTCATTCAGGAAGCCACTGAGCGCCGCCGTACCCTCGCAATCGAGCAGTCGGGTAGATAATGGTCAGCCATCCAGCACCACCTGGTGATCCACCTTGCACTCGACGATGTGCCCAATGCCGACGCAAGTGTACTCAGCTCTCGCGTCATCCGCGAAGCTGCGCCCGCAACGCACCGACTCGCATCAGCACCGGATCGTTTCGCTCACTGCTCGTATCACGCACTTCGTCTTCTTTCTCAAAGTATCGACCGAGCCCCTCCTCTTTTTGCGATGCTTTGACGTCGATGGCACCTAATTGCCGGACGGCAGCGCCAGGTAGATTCGCGTTTCCCTGTCACTCTCGGTGTATATCAAGGGGAATGGGCGGCGCGTCCTCGGGGATATCAAATGGCGTACCGTCGGGAAACACACCCTTGGCGGTTGCGACGGCAAATTTTCCGATTCCGAGCTGATCTCGATCGATTGTCAGCTCGGTAAGTCCCCAGCTGTACGCCTGCAGGGTCCCGGTTCGCCCCTCGACGCAGCTCTCCAAGTACCGTCGCCGCTGGAAATGCTGAGGTCGAAGGAAAAGCCCCTCGGACGAAACAACCTTGTTCTTCCAGGACATCGGCGCCTCCTCGGGGCTTATCAACCGCTTCTTCGACTGCGGCGCTGACGGACAGCCTGTCCACACGTATAACCAGCTTCTTAGACGAGAACGGGTTGATCTTCTCCCGGAGTTTAGTTTCCGGCAATTCAACGACAGCACGCCAATGGCATTGTCGATATCGCGGAAAGCCGCAAGAATCCCAATGTGCGTAGTTTCCGGATCAAATTCGCTGAGCAACGGCAATACCTGTCCCGGTTGCGCTTGAATATCTATACGGCTGATCTGGTCTCCGGAAACGCCGACCTTCATCGGCGTTGAGCAAATTGAAGAGTTGAATGACATGAATGCATCCGGACTCTTCAACAGAAAGATTACGACAGTTACCGGAGACGGGCGGCCTTCCCGGTTCGGATTGATATCGGCGGCTGCGATCAGTTCTTCTCAGACGACTTCTTTTGGCGGACCACCGGCACAAGCAGCTAGCAAGATCATCAGTAAACCCACGATCGAGCTACGCGTCGTAAATTTTGAAACCATATGGGCTTCCCGATCGACCCCATTTCGTTCTTCGTGTTCTCGCCGACCAACCATGAACCGTGCCTTCTGGTGGATCATCAGTGATTTCGCGTATCGGATAGCTTGTCCAGTTGGCTTTCATAGGCCTTTCCGAACTGGTCACCGAACAATCGCTGAAAACTGGAATCCGGGTCCCTGGCTTTATTCGATACAACTCTTCGTACATCTCCCAGTAGCGCGGCTTGCTCAATACGTTGCCAAGCACACCTCGCTTCATCCTCCGATCAAACTCCGTCTCGAGTTCTTCGGGATCGAAGAAATTTAGCATTGCCTCATACGCCGCGCGCATGCCCGCGATCATCGCCAATTGATGTGCTTTGACGTCTTCAAAGCCATCCTGAAACGCCGCTACCGGCGACTGATACCCTGGATTGGATTTTCCGAACAGATTGTGCAGCGCATCGTGCGCATTTATCGAGTCTTGAGCGGATTGTTCTCCACTGGTTTCAAACGCGTGGCGGCAACCGAAATTCGTCCTTTATTTGCGCCCGCGCGCGCAAGATGCTCACCATACCCTGGACTACTACCTGGATAATCTGGCCGAGCAGCTTATAAGTTTCCGGATTGATGGAATGCGGTGGCACGCCGGCTGCATGCAACAGGGTATTGATGCTGTCGCTGCCGCCTTCCTGTTCGCCGGGCACAACAGCAGGCATCGGCACTGGCCGCTGCGGGCGGCGGGCTGCGACACCCTCGGTGGTGGTGGCGGCGGTTCTGGTTCCGAGTCAGATCGTCTTATCCCAGTCGGCCGGAATTTCTACCGGACCCGATGTCGGCTTGCGAAATGGGCTTGGATCCCGCGCTGACCGTGGCGGCTGGAAAGCCCTGTGCTTCCGCGGACACGTGGTCCGACTGTGAATCCTGCCGGCCAAAGTCGAATCCTTCCGGCGGAAACGGCGCTTCCGCCGTCTGGGATACATACCGAAATAGTTCGAAGAGGGTCAAGCGTTTTCGCGTGACCCGCGTCTGCAAACAGGTCTCGCGAATGCGACACAGACGGCACCGAGCGGTTCGCACGAGAGGGTTCGATTTCGACCGCAATATCTAAATCGCCGATTCTTAAGATATCGCCGTGGTGCAATGGCCGTTCGTCGCCGCGCCACAACGGCATGGTATTGACTAGTGTGCCGTTGGGAGCTGGTATCGCGCAGGTAGTACTCCCCGTTATCGCAACGTATCACTGCATGCTTGCCCGAAATCACCGGGTCCGGAAGGTGCCAGTCATTGCTCGATGCGCGCCCGATCGTACCTCCTGGCGTCGCCGAATACGTGTTCGGCAGTAGCCCCCATCGACGAGTGTCATAGCCGGTTACTCGCAGTTTCAATGACATTGCATTCGTCCAGCAGCTAACTCAATCCGGGTCACGAACCCATTTCAGAACGACTCTTCGTCTGTCGAGTACATGAAATATCCGCCCATTCTCGTCGTCGAAATCCAGGATTACGGGTTGCAATCCGTCATACATCCCGGCACCGAAGCTCTTGAATCAATGCTTCCTTAATTCGATGCTCCCTGACCCAAGCCCTCCATCTCTCTTTGTCAGTCACGTCAATACGATTACCGCTGTCCACGGCCTTACGTAGTGCCTGCTGGAACTGGTAGTAGTCTTTTTCGACGATAGTGTGTCGAGTCATTGACCTGGTCTCAGCGCAACCCCTCCTACTATTATAAATGACATATGTGCTTGGGAGCGACATTTAAGGTCCCATCGAGCAACCATACACAAACTATGGAAAATAGAACAATCACGCGGTACAAACTCGTATTTCCGACAAAGTGCCGAGCCACCAAATTAACCCGCGCAGTTCAAGCCGTTCGCCGATATCCTGCCCAATTGACACTACTTTGAGTGATATCGCCGACCGCCCGTGTTCCCTCCCCGTTGACCAGAACAAAGAGAGTCAGGACATTATTGAAGTCGGTAGGGACTATGCACCCGTGACTGCCGGTTTTTCCACGGCCATGAATCGCAAACCCGGGAGCGGCCATACATTGCATTACCTTTATCCGGAATGAGTCGAATCCAGTTTCTTGCGGGATTCGTGCAATTGCAGGGTGTATAAACCGCGCGGTATCGGACGCAAAATTGTCGGTACCTTTGCCACTAGTCCCACCGACATGGGTCGCCAGGGAATTGTTGGCAAGCCACCAGTTCCTCAGTGCCTTTGTCTTTTGAACCCGCGCGCCCCCCGGACCCGGCTGGCGGACACGCCGTTCCCATCGACCCGGCCTGTGAGCTGGCGGCTTTCGATGTTGTATGTAAGGTCGACCATTGCCTGTCTGCCAACGATCTACAAGGACTTACCAATAGGGTATGTTCGCTCTTCAAACTGATATTTGAAGTCGCTGTTGTCTGTCGTGACATGGAGTTTGATACTCCTTTCCAACCAGGGTTCGCGACAGAAACTCCCTGCTAATGTGCGGCAGCATAGTGTTCGTAAGAATCGCATCAATCATACGGCCGCCACTCTCGAGTTCCGGCACCGGCTCCTGACGAGTTCGACAACGCTGTCGTCGAACGTAAACGGGATTCTGCGACTACCTGCCAGTCTTTTCTGAATTCGGCCAAGCTGCAAGCGAATTATCAGACCGAGTACGTCGTCACTCAGCGGGTAGTATGGGATAGTCACGATTCGCCCCAGCAACGCGGCCGGAAACGCCTTGGGTAGCGGCTCTCTCGATTGCTTTCGCGATACCGTCCGGGTCGGGCATCAATTCTGGATTCCTTGCACATGTTCATGATCAGGTCGGTACCGACATTGGTCGTCAACAGAATTAGTGTGTTCTTCTCTAAAATCGATCATCCTGCCTTCGCCATCCTCCATGACACCTTTGTCGAAAACCTGAAAAAAGATTGGTGCACATCCGGGTGCGCTTTCTCGACCTCGTCCAACAAAACCACACTGTAGGGACGCCGGCGGACCGCTTCGGTCAGGACGCCACCCTCGCCGTAACCGACATATCCCGGCGGCGCACCCTTGAGGGTTGAGACGGTGTGAGCTTCCTGAAGTCTCGCTCATGTTGATCGTAATGATGTTCTGTTCACCACCGTAGAGCGTTTCCGCGATGGCCAGCGCGGTTTCCGTCTTGCCGACTCCGGAAGGTCCGGCAAGCATGAAAACGCCGATAGGTTTGCTCGGATTGTCCAGCCCCGCACGAGCGGTCTGGACCCGTTTCGCGATCATTTCGAGTGCGTGATTCTGGCCGACGACCCGTTCACTCAGTTGAGCGGCCAGGTTGAGGACAGAAGCAATTTCGTCCTTCACCATTCGACCCACTGGGAATGCCTGTCCAGTCCTGCACGACCGATGCGACTGCCTGCTCGTCGACGCTAGGCAAAATGAGTGGCGTCTCGCCCTGTAACTGCGAAAGCCTTTCCTGCAACTCGCGTAGGTTAGCGAACGCCTCGGCGCGCGCCGCGTCGCCCAGGCCCTTTCCTTTCAGCCGCTCATCCGAGGTGGTTTCCAGCGCTTCGTCCACCGCTCTCTTTACGTTGCTGTCGGTGCCGTCGACCGGTTCGGATTCACCTCGCAGCCGAGCCCGAAGTTCGAGGATCTCGATCCACCAGCGCCTTCTCCGATTGCCATCGCTCCTGCAAGCCGCTAAATCGCTCGCGTTCACCTACGAGCAATTCGGTCATTCGCGCGCGGCGCTCGGCGACGTCGACACCCACAGCCTCTTCCCGATCGATAATTGCAGCTTCCCGTTCGAGCGCTTCGATGCGACGCCTGCTATCCTCGACTTCCGCGGGTTCCGCATGGTGGCTGATCGCAACTCGCGCACAAGCGGTATCAAGGAGACTCACAGCCTTATCCGGTAACTGCCGAGTGGGAATATAGCGGTGTGAAAGCTTCACTGCGCTTTCGATTGCTTCATCCAGCAATTGCACGCGATGGTGCTTTTCCAGCGCGGTAGCCATCGCACGCATCATCAGAATCCCTTTTTCCTCTGACGGTTCTTCGACCTTCACGACCTGGAACCGTCGGGTCAGGGCAGGGTCCTTTTCGATATGCTTCTTGTACTCCGCCCAGGTCGTCGCAGCGATAGTTCGCAACGTTCCGCGCGCAAGTGCCGGTTTGAGCAGGTTGGCGGCATCTCCCGTTCCCGCGGCGCCCCCCGCACCGACCAACGTATGCGCCTCGTCTATGAACATTACGATCGGCTTCTGCGAAGCCTGGACCTCTTCAATGACCTGCCGAAGGCGGTTTTCGAATTCTCCTTTCATGCTTGCGCCGGCCTGTAACAGGCCGACGTCCAGCACCCGCAGAGTTACGTCCTTCATTGGCGGCGGAACGTCGCCCGACGCAATCCGGTGTGCGAAGCCCTCGACTACCGCGGTCTTCCCAACACCGGCTTCGCCGGGTCTAATACGTCGTTTTGGCGGCGGCGCATGAGGATGTCGATCAGTTGCCGGATTTCGTCGTCGCGGCCAACAATCGGGTCGATCTCGCCTTTGCGTGCTTGCTCGGTGAGGTCTATCGTGAACTGCCGCAGCGCTTCCTGCTTCCCCATTTGCGCAGGCGCGATCGCACCGCTTGCTTCTCCGGGCGACGCGCCGCCACCCACGCGGAAGCCGTCGCTGGCAACCATGTTGCTTTCCGGCGAGCCATCGACGATTTCATCGAAACGATCAGTCAGCGTCTCGAACTTGATCTTCTCCAACTCACTCGAGATTCTGTGGAAGTGGTTCCTTAGCCCCCGTATCTGAAGAATGCCTGCGATCAAGTAGCCGGTTCTCACTTGAGCATCGCCGAACATGAGCGTTCCAATGACCCAGCCTCGTTCCACAGCTTCTTCCACGTGTGATGACAGGTCAGTAATCGTCGTCGAGCCCCGCGGAAGGTTGTCAAGGCTATCCGTGATATCCGCGGCGAGCCTGCTCGGCTCTATATCGAACTGCCTTACGATCCGGTGGAAATCCGAGTCCTGGAGCGTGAGGATTTGATGCATCCAGTGCACAAGTTCGACATTTGGATTGCCTCGCATCTTGCAGAACACCGTCGCCGCTTCGATGCTTTTGTAACCTACTCTATTGAGCTTCCCGAATAGTGCTGCTCGTCCTATCTCTGCCATTTTGTTGTTCTCCTGTTGGCCGACCTAAATGGCGCGAGGCGCTCGGGCCGCACGGCCTGCACTTCCGCTTTCTGCCTTGTATCTGGCTGCGGTACGTTGCAGGTCGACCGTCACATCCTCGGCATCAAGGTCGCGTGACCCGAGCCACGTCGTCCACCCAAGTTGGCCTGCCTCCCCGAGTACGATTCCAGGGACGTCCTCCTTTTCTTATAATCAGCTGCAAGTCCCAAGCAAACTCGTCTCCGACGAAATTGCGTACAATAGAAAATAGCGTCGGGACGGCGGACTCGCCGGGAAGCAACCGCTCAAAGTCCGAAAGTGACAACGGCCCGCAAACGATCCGGAATCGACGCCGACAACTCCATATTTCGTCACCGAGAATTGCACTTTCACCTAATTGGCACGCCGCTAGCCCCAGGCGCGAACAGTCCTCATGTGCGAGGGCAAGCCATTCGCCGACCAGTTCCAAAATCCGGAACGGCAGCCGGAAGTAGCTTTCGAGCAGATCGACGAAAGCTGTCGCGGGCCGCGTCTGCATCGCCAGGGCGGCGGCGTTAAACCTCTTGGCCGCATCCGGCATTGCATCGCGGTCGCGAAACGCAGCAGGCCCGATGCCCGGAATCGCACCGACATACAGGTCGAACCGATTCTGGCCGGGCCGGTCCATACTTATGACCGGATCGCCATTAGCGCTGGCCCGATAAAAAGAGGCTAGCGAGACGATGATGAACATGTCCGCGAACGCCCTGAATGTACGGTCGCCCTCGTTGAGTTCGCGACTGTGAGCGAACTCCGATAAGTGGAGTGGCATCGGCCCGTTCGGGCCGAACAATCCCAAGAAATACGTGTCCGCAAGCCTGGCCGGTGCGCCGCGGGAACCACTCTTGAATGCTGCGATGGGTCGCGGTGCAAAAACCAGCGAGCTATCCTGTCCTAGCCTGACTGCGTCGTCGCTGGATCGTGCGGACTTGCCCAGCCTGGGCTTGTCATCATGGATGCATTCGAGCTTGCGTAATGCAGCAATAAACCCGAACAGGTGTGGGTCCGATTCGGTTCAATCAACCACTCTATAGAGTGTGGGTCGTTCCGAGCCGCGGAGGCCATCGCATAATCTCGCCACGATCTTGGGAACGGATGATCGTTCTGGTGAAAGAGTTGATTGAGACGTACTTGGAGAAGAATTCATCCAGGACCGCTCCGAGCAGGAATACCCCCGTGCCCTCGAAAGCCTGTTCGTCACAGGTCACGGTTACCTCAATCCCCCGACCATAGGTTATTGGGCCAGCCGTGGGAATCCGGCCATTCACAGGCCGAGAGCCGACGGACTTCACGCCCTCGATCTGCTTTACGGACACTGCGTCCCTGCTATCCGTGTACAACGACAACAAGTCGCGAAGCGCTACGGCGCCGTCCGCGCTATTGCTGTCGACGATTGAAAGGTAATTCAACGACAGATGGCTGATCAACCGCCATGCCGTATCGCCGTAGGCATGCGACGGTCGTGGCCGCGTGGGCCCTGCAATGCATTCTACGGACAGTACCGGCGCACCGGATTCCAGGGAAAAATCCGTTGTGTCGCGCCCGATCGCCATCTGGAGGGGGAGGTCCCGGTTCGTACACATTGCTTCGACTCCAAGTTGGCGCAGATTGCTTCGGTACGGGGTTTCATTCCCATCGACGATCGACACGAAGACCTCGTTGCCAACGTAGCTGGATCGCGGTCCCTTCTGCCGCTGCTGCGTCGAGAGCATCCTTGCCTCCCGGCTGACCGTATAGAAGGCCAGCGATTTGTCAAAACGAGTCAGGTCACTGCACGCATAAAACGGCAGGAAATCCTGCTCGGGATCCGCCGCTGGTCCCGAAGCCTTGCACAGCGGTCACAGTATGCACCTCGAAGTCCATCGGCCGGGTTCTATTCGGGTCTCACATGGTATTCGTGATTTCGTTTGTCGAGGTGAATTCGATCAGCGCGTTTAGGAAAGAGGTTGATCGCCGGCGTGCAATTCAAGACGAAATTGCTGGCACTGAGTATCTTTTCCAGCGGGCGAACACAGCGATCCAGCAAGACGACAATTTCGATTTCCGTGCTCGCGCAGCGTGCGATCGCGTCGCGAATGCCGCCGAATTCGACGAACATGAAGCGCTGTGGAAAAGCAAAGTATTCTTGCAATAATCGATAGCCGTCGAAGGTACGTCGCGTTCCTGGCAAGAGACTTTTGGTTCACGCGAGAATCCGACTCGGCGAATCGCGTCGCGGGACAACGTTCGCGACCATCGATGAGCCCCGCCTTTTCGGCCGGACGACAATCCCGATGCCATTGCCTATGACCTGCTCATAGATTTGCATTGGCAGGGCATCATTTCCGACAAGTGCGAATCGCAGGTTGTCCAAGGCCAGCTGGTCGAATGCAGCGCCGCCAACCACTCGCAGGTTCAACCGAATGCCTGCCTTGACTCCTGCGGCATCCTCGATGCCGATAGTTGCCAACTCGGCTGCGCTCGTGAAGTACTTGGCTTGCTCAAGTGCCAATGGCCAGAGCGTGACATCGTGTGCGGTCCGGTACTGGCACGCCGTTCGGTCGCCTTTGCCCCTTATGCTTCGCAGCGTCGTATGCCTGGGCACAACGTAGCCATCGACTAGTGAGGCCTCCTGAAGATCAGGCTCAAACCTGACAACCACCATGGACGGTGTCGGCGCCATGTATTGCGGATACACGATCTCGAGCATGTGCTGGGTGAATTTGGGGAATTCCGACTGAATCTTGTACTGGACGCGGGCGGAGAGGTAACTGAAGCCCTCCAGCAAGCGTTCGACGTACGGATCCGCAACATCGATCCCTTCCATGCCCAGCCGGCCTGCAATTTTCGGGTATGCTCTCGCAAATTCTCCGCCCATATCGCGTATGTGCTGAAGTTCGGCGTTGTACAACTTTAGGAACTGGGAATCCATGCGCTACTGCTTGCCTTCCTTTACCACAACATTGCCAGTCTCCAAGTCGATCTCCGTATTCCAGAACAGACGCATCGGCATCGGTTGGGACCAGATTTTCCCCTGCATTTCAAATATCATGGCCCGACGCGCCATCCGGTCCGGATCGGTAATGACATGCACACGCAGTGAACCGGAAAGTATTCGCGGCTCGAAATCACAAATTGCCTGATGCACAAGCCGTTCGATAGCCGACGGGTCCGCGCCAGCGATGGTTGCTCCCGCCAGATCGGGAATGCCGAAGTTCAGCACCGAGTGCTTCAGTTGTGGATACTGTTCCAGATCTTCATCGTCTCGAGATTCCCGGCGTTCAACAAGGACGCCAGGTCTCGCTCAACTGCGGCACGAATCTGCTGCAACGACATGACTCGCTGATCCCGCGTCTCTTGCGTCTTTGTTGGCTCATTGTCGGTAAGGCGATCCAGCAGCGATGGTTGCAGCCGTTCCCCCGCAGTTAGCTCTGCCATCGCCGCATCCTCACCGACCTGCTCAATGCCCCGCGTCGGCGTCGGCGAGCGTGAGAGTACGGACCTCAAGAACTGGGTAATCGCCAACGTCCGTCATCAACATGCGTTGCCCTAGTCCGGCATAAGCACCTTCGCCATGATCGATCCATCCGTTCGGTCTTACGCGATAGTTTCAGGAGATCGTCGTCGGACTTCTCGGTGCCGGCATAACGTGTCGGTACAAATCCGACGGCATCCCCACCGTTTTGCCAGGTGAATTGTGCCGGCATCCAAACGAAGTCGCGGAGGTCTTCAGGTTCATCACAGCGCATTTCCGAGATGGGCGATGGAACGGAATCCAGTAATAGCGACCGTTCACCACGGCTTCGAGGAACGGACCAATCCGGGGAATCCGCATCAGCGACCCACTCGAAACTGTCGCCATTGATCGTGCCGCCAACAGCTGGGGCAGCCTCGAAGGCGGCAGCGCGAAGCTTCTGCGCTTTCCCCGGCTCCCCGAAGCGAGTCGATGCGCAGAGCTTCAATGACCCTGGCAATCCATTCCTCTGGCTCGCCGAAGATCAGTGGGCTGGTCTTCCCCTGGAATACTCGCGCGCGCAGTGCCTCAACCTGCAGCAAGTCGCGATAGGTATGCACCATCGCAATGTCCGCCGGCGTCCATGTCGCCCGACACGTTCAGCTGCGTCATGGCACGCTCCCAGTCGCCGACAACGCATAGCAACTGGAACAGGAACACACGAAGTTCGACCTTTGCAGGATTCGAGCGAACGTCACCCTTTAAGGCAGCCAGCGCACCCTGCACATTGCCCTGGCGCAGTGCCTCCTCGGCTGTCATACCAAAGACGCTGCGGAGCGCCAGTAAGATGCGCCACCGGCAACGCGATTGTGGTTGAACTTAGTTGAACTTCGCTTTCGCAATGTCAGCCTCGTAGTCAATAGAGCCGCCCGCCTTTGCGCCCTTGTTGTCCTGAGGCTGATAGGAATACTTGAATTTGCCGAAGTTCAGCGTAAAGCTCTCGGTATTGCGCTCTTCGCCTTCCGACCCCCCGGTCAAACCGAAGACACGATGATGTCACTAAGCGTAATCACGAGGTATTCGAGCGGGTCCTCGCCGGCTTTTCGTAGGGTGAGCACAGCCTCGGGAAAGTGCTTTCCGCTGCAGCACGCTTTTATGATGTTCGGTGACGCCGTGTCGATATAGTGCACAAACGACATGTCCTGTACGTTGACCTTTCCTGATCCACCGCCCGAACCCGTGTGTGTTGTACCTGTTTGACTCATTCCCCAGCTCCAGCTCAACACCTGAATCTGCTCCTTGAAGTCCTCGACGTGGGATTCGCCCTTGGTATCCCCCAACTTTAAAAACGCATCTACGGCCATTTTTATTCTCCGTTCTAAGACTCGCCAAAACCAATGCTATCTCTAATTTGCTAGCCTTTCGCAGACGGCAACTTCGACACCAATCGCAAAACGGTCAGCCCTTCTAACTGGTAGTGCGGTCGAAGGTAAAACTTGGACGTGTAGTAGCCTGGATTACCTTCAACTTCCTCGACAACCACTTTCGGCTGCAGCCAGGTCAGCGCTTGGGTTTCGGTTTCTCCGACGAATTTGCAGGATCGCCGTCCACATACTGAAGAATCCAGTTTGACAACCACTTCTCCATGGCCGCTCGTTCCTTGAACGATCCGATCTTGTCGCGCACGATACACTTCAGGTAGTGCGCAAAGCGGCAGCACGCAAACAATACGGGAGCCTAGCGCCCAGCGCAGCGTTCGCCGTCGCGTCCGCGTCCTCGTACTCCGCGGGTTTGTGCAGGGATTGCGCGCCGATAAAGGCGGCGAAATCCGAGTTTTTCCGATGAATTAGCGGCATGAATCCATTCTTCGCGAGCTCGGCTTCGCGGCGATCACCGATTGCGATTTCCGTCGGGCACTTCATGTCTACGCCGCCGTCGTCGGAGGGGAAAGTGTGCACAGGCAGGCCTTCGACTGCGCCGCCTGACTCCACACCTCGGATGCGGGAACACCAGCCATAAAGTTTGAAGGCCCGGGTGATGTTGGTCGCCATCGCGTACGCCGAGTTAGCCCAAGTGTAGTCATCGGCATTCGAACCGTCCGTTCTTTCCTCGAAATCAAACTCTTCGACAGGATCGGTTTTGGCGCCGTACGGCAGGCGTGCCAGGAATCTCGGCATGGCTAGTCCCAGGTAGCGCGCATCGTCCGACTCTCGCAGGGAACGCCAGGCGGCGTACTCGGGCGTCGAAAAAATCTTCGTCAGGTCGCGTGGGTTGGTAAGTTCCTGCCACGAATCCATTTGCATGAGCGAGGGATCCGCTCCCGCAATAAACGGCGCATGCGCCGCCGCAGCTACCTGCGCGAGACCGCCGAGCATCTCAACGTCCGGCGGGCTGTGATCGAAGTGATAATCGCCGACCAGACAGCCATACGGTTCGCCACCGAGCTGATCGTATTCTTCGCCATACACTTTCTTGAAGATCGGACTCTGGTCCCAAGCGGTCCCCTTGAATTTTTTCAACGTTTTTCCGAGTTCCTTCTTAGAAATATTGAAGACACGAATCTTCAACATCTCGTCCGTTTCGGTGTTGTTGACGAGGAAGTGCAGCCCGCGCCAAGCGCCTTCCAGTTGCTGGAAATCCGCGTGATGCAAAATCCGATTGATCTGTTCGGTAAGTTTTGCATCAATTTCCGCGATAATCGCGTTGATAGAATTGATCGCATCTTCAGCGATCAGGTCCCTGTCATTGAGTACTTGCCTGGCAAGCGTTTGTACTGCCATCTCTACCTGTGCCTTCGCACGGTCAGACTTGGGTCGAAACTCCTTCGAGCAGTGTTTCGAATTCCCCGGGCTCGATAGTGGCCTGGCCCTTCGCTTGGTCATTTGCTTTAGCTTCAGCCATTGAAACTACTCCTTACTGCCGTCTTCAGCAGCATCAGCTGCTTTTGATGCGAGCGCCTGCAACAGCGTCTCGTCCTGAAGTGCCTGAGCAATCAGCTTTTCGGCGCCCGCTTTGCCGTCCATGTACGTCACCAGGTTTGCCAGTTGAGTACGAGCTTCCAGCAACTTGTCGAGGCCGGCAACCTTGCGGGCCACTGCTGCGGGTGAAAAATCGTCCATGCTCTCGAATGTGATATCGACCAGCAGTTCGCCTTCGTCTGTCAGCGTATTCGGCACCGAAAACGCGACTCTGGGCTTCATTGCCTTCAAACGTGCGTCGAAATTATCGACATCGATTCCGAGCGCCTTGCGCTCCTCGACACTCGGTGGAGTTTCAACCGACTTGCCGCTGAGGTCCGACATGACACCCATTACGAACGGTACCTGGACCTTCTTTTCCGACCCGTACAGTTCGACGTCGTACTCGATCTGTACGCGCGGCGCACGGTTACGTCCAATGAATTTTTGACTACTCGCCTTGGCCACAGCGCACCTCCCCTAGGGTAAACATGTTACTGACCTGTCCGACTCCAGGCACGTTAATCCTTTTTCGCCGGCCGGCTGTATAGCTCTGCCTGGGAAATCGCACCCGGTGTCAGATCGCGTAGGATTTCCATGAAATCCTTGGCGACCAGTCCTTTCGCCCGTTGCAGAAGTATTGGTACCGGACTTGATGGTTCATTTCGCCGAAAATACTCGCTGACCTTGTCAATCATACGTATGGCGTCTTCGCGGCTATTGACCTCGCCTGCGTTATGCTGAGCTAGGCCCCGATCCGAGGCCACAGCATCGTATTTGCTCTCCACGATTACGCCCCGTGCCTGAAGCTGCTCGGTGTAGATCTTGCTGATCGCGCGAAGTTCATCCGCCAACGGTTTCACCGTAAGGGTGTTGTTCGTCGGCCCGACTTGTTCCGTAATAAAGCCTTCGATCTCGTGAAGATCCTGGATCGCCTGCGCATAAGAACTCGCGGCGGTTCGCAATTCGTCCAGGTCGGCTTCCTTGAAGGCGCCAGAGATGATTCCGGTATCCGGCACTTGGGCGCCGCCAGGGGCGGCGATTTCACCGGTCGCGATGCGGTAGTCGCGCAGGCTGTACGAACCGGCCTGCTTGCCCTTCACCATCGGCACCTGTCGCAAATAGCGAATAACATCTCCGGTATCCACAAGCCCGAGCAAACTGTTCAAGCGCATGGTCGGATCATTGTTGTCTTCCGCATCCAGCCTGGGATGCACGTCAGACCAGTAGTTGGTAAGCAAAGCCTTGATGAGCGCTACGCCGTCGCCCAGCGCCGCAACGCCGTGTGTGTTGAGCCGTGCCTTGGTGAGGTACATTGCGACGCGAAGGTCTTTGGTTTGGCCGAGCAAGGTTTCGGCCAGCTCGCCAACGTTTCGCCAGTTCGGCGGTTCCGGCTCCTTGCCCCCAGGTACAATGAAATTTCCGCCGTCGACTGCGGCCGCCCGTTCAAGTTCCTGAAATCCGAGGTCGTACGCCAAATCTTCGCCGCACGGCGAGTCCACTGTCACGGGCTGCGACAGCTTCTCGACGTCGATCGCGCTCACGCTGACACACCAGTCATCGTTGCTATGCCCCGGACTTTCTTATTATTTGCGCATATTTTTTGCGCTTGCTGCACGCTGTCTGACTACGGCAGAGTGCGCTAATCGTAGTCAAGAATGAACCGTTGGCAAAAATTGTCAACTTGTGGTCGCAAAATCCTCATTTTGTTGAGGTCCGTACACAGCAGCATGTCATATCGTAAAGTTTTTCGACACTATGGTTTGGTCTCGCAGGCCCCGCCCAATAACGGCGGCAAATGTGGCGGGACATCCCCAACGATGTGGTCAAAATTCGACTCGCCGAAGACAGTCGTACAGGTCGGCGCTACATTCGTTTCGGGCGGGAACTCGGCAGAACTGGATGGGGAGGTGCGAGTACAGCGCCGGGTATCGGTGGGAAACTAAGGATCCGAAGCCTAATGGCGGAATAATCTGGTTGCTGCTTCAGAAAGGACGCAAACGGCCAGGATTCTCAGTCCCACTATTATTAACCAAGCTCAATGCCAGAAGCCTGGAAGGCAGGCCGGAGCGGCTTCCGTCAGGACAGACAAATCAACTGCTGCAATACCGATTCAAAGCACACCTTCCTGCCGTAGATTCGCCCACATCCAAGCATGAATAGGCATAACGTTTTTGTCATCGCCCGGAATCAACTTGTCCGGCCATGGAACGCCGCCGAGAGCACCGTGCGACCCTTCAAACTTGCTTATGACCAACTTGCACGGTGCTTCAGCTTCCAATCCCGTATTTCCGAAGTTGTAAAAGTCCAGATTAGTCAATCCTTTCACGAGACTAACGGAATCCCTTGAATGCCGCCCTTTGGTTTCAGCATTAGGGTTCTCTGCCCGGTGCTCAGCAAGTTTGTTAATTGCCTTTCTAGCCTCTTCGTATCTCTTACTGGAATCAGTTGTCGGCAACCCAAAGGCAAATCTTATTTTATCCCACATGTCTCGGCTATTCAGTTTGTTGTTCGCCTCCAACAAATTGGCCAGCGGCTCGTATCGCCTAATTGCGTGATAGCAAGTCCTCACATTTGCCGGGATCTTGTCCATTATTCTAATATCATTAGAGTTTGACCACGGTTCTCGATCTACGCAGTCGAACAAGAACATAGCTGTTACAAAAACCTTTCGCCGCTTTAGCTCCCACCCGACCAACCTTGCTGCATGTGCGCCGCGACTGTATCCCCCCAAGAATATCTTGGACTGAGCGCTCTTCTCGAAATCCTTTACGATGAAATCCGTCATGTCTCCTACGAGACTTGGAACTTCGATCCCTGTCGCTGACGGTCCTCTCATGTAGTGACACCTTTCGCCCAACTGCTTCCTCAATTGGTTACAGAAACTGCCTGCCATATCGATGGCATATTCTTTGTCAGGCCGTGGACCTGTACCATCTATTAGATAAAGCATTGCGAGTATCCTTATTGTAGTTATTCTTGCTTAGTCGACCGCCAACTCTGGCAAGCTGGCTCCGGCTATTCGTAGTACGCAAAAGTCATATCGTGTTTGCAAATTAGTGGGCCACCGAATGCGACGTGTCATGTTACATCAAAACGGCGTCGGCATTGCCGCAGTCGCAGACCTCGGCGTCATTTCCCGTTCTGAAGAACGAACAAGTTGAGATTGTAGATCCGCCTTGGCTCGACACTCCGGCTTGTTGATGGGAGACAATTCTACGGAACAAGGACTAGCGTGTAAGGTAGTCGACCGCTATTAGGCCCACTGACACAAAAAGGAACATGACCGAGGTCCTGCGCCGTACCTTTTTCGAAATCTCCCTCGTCCGTTGTCCGACAACGTCGGATTTCAATGTGCTGACGAATAGTATGAGTGCTACCAGCAGGAACAAGCCGGCAACGTAGACGGGACGCATGTCAGCTTGTATCTCGCGTCGCCGTTACCTGGCGCGTGCTGTGCCGCGAGGTCGGCGAAGGCCGAGCCATTCCTGCTGGCGCCAGCCGGGGGCCCGCCATTCGAACAGCGGTTCCTTGGGATTCATCAGCGCCAGTTCGTAAGCCGCGCTGATCCGCTGGCGTTGGTAGCCTTCACGAAGTACGCGGCGGCAGTTCTCATCGGTTATCGGCCGGCCACACAGGTAGCGAACGCCGTTTTGGTATTCACGAGAATGCTCGTGCCACCACCGGTCGACCAATTCGGGGTTCGGCCAAGGCAGGTCTTCGTCCGGGTCGAGGGCGACGTTCTCGTCTTCCGGCTCTTCGGTGGGACCCGCCTTAAACCCCTCGGGCCAGTCGGTATCGAGATCTTCGAATGCCAGGTCGACGCCGGTGATCATCGAGAAAGCTTCGCCAGCCACCCGGGCGTATTCGGGAATCGCCATCTGGTTGATGAGGGTGGGGATGTAGACGGGGTCGCCGGTTACGCCGCAGCTGATCAAGGCATAGCGCCGCCGGTGTTCCTGCTGCGCAAGGCCGCGGAGCCAGTGTTGGCAATTTTCTGCCGCCAGAATCCTTGGCACAATTTGGATTGCGCGATAGGCAAATTGCGTATTGAAATCGACGAAGGATTTGAGGGTTTCTCCGATGTTCCTGTCGCCGAGGAGTGTTAGTGACCACGCGGACCAGAATCTGCAGGCTTCGTCTTCCGATCGCAGGTGCTCACGTAGCCGCAGTAGCATGCCAATTTGTTTGATTTCGCCGATGGCGCGAAGAGATCGCGCAATAACATCCGCGTGTGGGCCGTTCATCGTAACCTCAACGTCCTGTGGCATATCCTGACGGTGAATCGAAAAGCCTGCGATTGCCGCACGTACATGAATTTGCGTTTTCGATCGCAGCAGGGCTGCTATCCAATTTTTGAATTGCTCTGCCTCAATCCAACCAAGCGCAGAAATGAATTCCCGCATCGCCCGGGGGGAAGATGCTGCGGTGTTGAGCACCATGGCCAGCCGCTCACCGTCATTTCCTTCTAGAGCAAGAACCGCGCAAGCGAATATGTCGCCAGGTTCATTATTGTCCAATGCGGAGCTGCAAATATCCCAGCCAAATTCTGCAGATACACGGAGTCCATCAATATGTGCCGAAAGCCGTCCGTCAAGATCACCCAAGTTCGAGAGTGAGTAATGCGGGTCATCGACGGCACTACTTCGCAAAAGCCACAGAAATGCCGCTTCGTCGGCGTGTTGATCTACAACACTTTTGATAGCTAACACCGGATTTGTGCCTAGTTCAAAACGCTTGGACGATTACCCCGACACCAAGAATGTCGGACTTTTTACCATGTCTATCGCCTTTGCAGAATAAGATCTTGTGTGCCCCATACAATCGAGCCCCTTTTAGGGTTGATGAACCTACACTCCAATGGGGCTCAATCGACTCTCGTCCATGCTTTCCCGTCAAAACTAAACACGTCGCTTGCGCCGATTGACCAAAGCACCCCTTCTGCATCAGTCAGGCGATAACAGGTACCCGGCTCATCATTCCCGAAATCAACCGGCTCAAGCCCCTTCTTGCCGTAGCAATACAGTGTCTGCATTGTCGCAATATAGAGCTTTCCATCGAACCAATGCACGTCCCAAAAATCAGAGTTCATGTTGTCGACGTCCAGCACTGTCCAGCGACCATCCCTTCCACGAATCAGGGCTCCATCCTGACCACAGACGTAGACGTATCCATCTCCAGCACAAGTAACGCCAGTCAGAATGATGTTGGTTGGACTTACCTGGTCATGCCACTCTTTGCCATCCCATTTCCAAATCTCACCGTTCCAACCTACGGCATATATTTCATCCATTGAGTATCCGGCGATAGCTTCAAATCCGGTACCCTCCATCTCATCCGTTTCCGGGACGTTTATTGCCGACCAGGTTTCCTCATCGGTCCGGATGTAAACCTGGCGTCGCATGCCACACGCAACTGCATAGCCATCTATGGTATTGACGGCCCTCAACACGGTTGGTCGCGGTTCGATTTGCTCTTCCGTAGTTACTCCCCCTGCATAAGTAAGCACCTCACCGTCCTCACCAACCGCAATCATTTTCTCACTCGGCAATCTTGCTACACATAGGTCAACTGCACGCCAAGTAGCATCACCATTGTGACTCGGCGCACCTTGGTCGAACGCGAGAAAACGCGAATGATCTATATCGTCCGCGGCCAAGCCTTTGTCGTGTGCAAGTATGTATAGGAGGTCACTGAATCGTGCGGCTCCCGAAATAAAAATCGACGAGTTTGATAGTGGTTCATTCATGCCTTGTTTCCTGTATCAAAATTCTTTATCGACTCGAAGGCATTCCCAACTCCTTGGCCCTGGCTTTCATTTCCGCTTCGGAAAGGTCCTTTCCACACGATTTGTGCATGATATCTTTAGTCTCTCCGCCTCTGGCCATTTTCTTGTGGTTTTCTCGCAATTGAGCTTTCAAACACGCTTCGCTACAACCGGAAGATTTTGCTACTTTGTTGGAAGACTTCACTGAGCGATCCATCTCCGCCTCAAATGGAACCTTGTCACCATTGCCTAATCCGGCCGCGATACCGGCGGCTTTGTGCTCGGAATGACGTAGTCCGTGCGTTCCAGTGTGGTTGCTCGGCCCCTCTGCACACATGCATAGCGCTTTGTCTGGATCGTATCCTGACCAGCCAGCTTGCCCTGGAAACGACGCCTTCGGTATGACGTGATCTGCTGTTTGCGCGGGGCAACATCCATCGACGCCAGGCTCCGGTTCGGCGCCATCCTCCCGTTTGGGTTTGAACGGAACGAGCCTGCAGCGACGGGCCTTTATGCAATCGTTTCCCTCGGCCCTCTTGCTCATTTCGTCAGCCCATTCACGCGCGTTCTTGACCTTATTGCCAGCACTTGTCGTTATTCCGGACTTGGCCGCTTTCGCATCAGACTGGTACTTGGCGCCGCTTAGGCCGGCTGCCTTACATACGTCCTTTCCGTCCTTCGGATCGGGCTTGTAACCCTTGCACTTTGTCTCGGCCCTTTTCTTGTCGGCCTCGCATCCTTTTACCGCGGCAGCATCGGCGGTGTCGATATTCGGCCAGGGGATTGCTGCGTTTGCATTAGGACACGCGTGGTTACCCGTGGTCGTATCTAAATGCCGTACGACATTTTCACCTTCGATCTTGACGTCCATCGACCAACTGGTGAAATAGACCGCGCCGGTGAGACAGGAAGTTACCATGCCCTTTTTTGCCGTCTTTGCAGCTTCATTGCCCTTACTGGTCTTGTAGTACGACTTATTTTTTAGAAGCACCTCTTTTCTTCGTGATTTTGACGCTCTTGCTGCCACTCGTCATGTCCTTCGACTTGCCAAAATTTGGATAGGGTATAGGAACACCCGGTGGCGTTGGCGGCACCTTATCCGGCGGCGTAAAACATACATCCGGAAAATCCGCAATCGTCTTTCCGTCGCCTGATTTGCAGGCAAGTTCCCTTCCATTGGCAAATACATTATTGCCCACGACTGGATACCGATTGATACGTCAATATTGCCGCCGCTCTCTTACCGTCATCGTTGCTGAAATGGCAAAGAACGTTGTCTCCCTTGGAATATTTCTTTTCGTTCGCATGCCAAGCCACGTTAAATGCAACCGGTCCAGCGGCTGAGCCTACTTCGCCAATACAATCCGCCGCATGCCAAATATCGAATTGTTCCTTTTCCGACCTCAATATACGTGCCAACGCGAGAGTTGCCTCTTTGAATCCATACTGCTCGCCTGAGACGTCCGCAATGCGAAAATCCAGCCAACCGAAATCCACACCGGCATCATCCATCGATTGTCGTATCGCTTGCGCAAGACCATCGGCACGTAGCGGCTCCTCAGATTCGATGGTCGCCTTCTCTATGCCGAAGCCGATGCCTGCCACTAGAAGTTGAGGCTCGTCGCCGGAAATCGGCTTTCTCGCAATTACCGCTGCAGCGCCCTCCCCTGGAACAAATCCGTTTGAATTGCTCGCCGTAAGTAGGCGCCGTTCTTGCTCGAAATGCTTCAATGCCTCACAGGACAAATAGCTGTCTACACTTACTATCACTACCGCAGAATGTCTCTCCTCAAAGAGCATTCTTCTCGCTTCGCGCAAAGCAACGACACCGCCAACACGTCCTTGAGACACGGTAATCGAAGAACTGTGAATCTTGAATTCCAAAAGGGCTTGAGCTCGTTCAACTACCCGTTGTTCCAGAAGTTTAAGTCGACCCGCCCGCTCTCGCTCGGCGAAACAAACGATCAGCGGTATTTCTGAAGGATTTAAGGAACCCTCGGCTTGAAATGACTCGGTCACTACTGCGGCGAGCATTCTTGCCAATTTTTCCGTCCCTCTCCATGGCTGTTCCATTGGTACTTCGCTAGCCACAATAAAGTCGCCGGCAGAGTCACGAAATTGCGATTCTTGGAAATTTGTTACACCACATCTAATTGCTGCGCAGGACGACTGCGCCGTAAGGCCAACGCCCGTTACCATTCCGGACCCGACTATCGCCACGTATTGCTTTGTCATGCGACGTCGTCCAGATTCAGCGCTGCTCTCGCATCAACGGCTGCCGCCAATCCCGCGTAATAGGTCTTGCCCAGCTTGTGCGCCCGCCACCATGCTCTTGATTGCTTGCCCACAATTACCTGAGCTATCTCGAACATATTTCGGCGCAATGGAAAGTGAGCTCGCCATACCAAGCAGAATCGATCGTCATCGGGCTCAAGAATTAATGTATCAATCACCGGAGAGACGATATGTTCGCTATCGTCCTGCCGCAAATATGCGACAGGGACTTCAACCTTTGGAACCTGAAAAACCCGATGACCATCGGGCGTCAGATTGATTAGACTTACATCTTCTCCACCAAGCAAGAAGTCGGTCTGTTGATCCGCTGGCGCACACTGAAAATAGCGATCATCGAAGTCCGCGGGCAAGAATGGAAAAACATTCGCAAGCCAATCGTCGTCGTAGGTACCGGCATATCGAGCCCGGGACTTCCAGCCGCGCGCGACAGGCCCGAAAGACATTGGTCGGTAGGTACCGATCGGGCTCTTCACCGGGTTCTTGCGTTCCTCGGTGTTCGGCATTGCCGTACCGTCGATCGGCCCCGTGGTCAGCCCCTTGCGATAGCCAACACCGATCGGATTTTCCATGAAAGCGTCGTGTTCTTTTTCGTTTTTGGAGAAGCGGTCGGTGCCGCCGAAGGCGACGTCGTAGCTGATCGGCATAGTCACAAACGGCTTTGCAAACCCGGGACCGATTCCGCCAACCCCCGCTTCCCAGCGTCGGTCACCGACAATGCGGAAAGCCTTTGCGACGCGACCCACTTTCAGGCCCACCTCGACCTCGCGGGCCGGCGTGCCGCCCGGCGCGCGTGCGCTTCCGTTGACGATCACGTCGCAGTATGGCTTTACAGGCGCGTAGTCTGACTCTTGAAACGGTGCTGAAAAGCCAGGTTCTCCGGTAAACGTATCCTCCTCCACGAGTGGTAATTGCTTTAATGCCAACGTCGCCTTTTGTCCATTCTTGGGCAAGTTGAACGTGCCTTTTATTGCGACAACCAATAGTTCGCGACCATCTGATCGCATCCCCATCGTATATCCGGCAATCATCTTTGTGGCGTTAAGTAGTTGCATGACTAATTTATCTGTACAGACGCGCCCTTGATCTTGTTGACGCCGGACGAACGGCTCAACAGGTAGGCACCTCGGATGATGATTTTGCCGGCACGTGTCAGCGTGATACTGGCCTTGCCGCAGCGCAGGACGATTTCCTTATCGGCCGTCAGCTCGAGCCGTTCTCCGTCCACGCTCGCGACGACCTGCTCACTGGGCTGGCGCCGCACATAGGCAACCGGTGCGGGAACCTGGATTTTCCCGATAACGAGTGGCTTCCTCGCGTCACCGGCCTCGAACATCAGGGCAACCTGCCGGCCGACGTCCGAATCTGCGAATGACACCGTCGTTCGCGCCTTTACGCCGGCCTCCTTCGGGCATCCCGGGAAGCTCACCCGCGGCGCATTCGCTGCATCCACGCCGACAATAACGCCGATAACTAAGCCGTCGTTGTCCGTTGCGGATACTTTATTGTCTTTCGGCTGAGACCTGGTCTTGTTCATCATCGCTCCCCAATGCCGAAGCGTAGTTAGTTCTGGAGGATTTTCTTTGCCTTCATGACGATGTCGCCCGAACCTTTGACGCTGATCTTCTTGCCCTCGACGACGATGTCGCCGTTCTTCTTCAACTGGATGATCGCTTTTCCGCACTGGATCGTCAGTTCGTCCGCGATGTTGATCAAGCCCTTCTTCGCACCGCTGATCGTGAAATCTTCGCCGGCAGTCAATGTCATTTTCTTGCCGGACGTGACCGCAACGTCGGACCCGGCCTTCACCGTCTTGTTGTCGCCAACGTCTTCGCTGCTATTGCCGCCGACCTTTACCGACTGGTTTGCGCCGACATTGACGGACTTGTTCGCACCGACCTGCTCCGATTTGGCCGCCCCAATGGTCTGGTTCATTGCCGCACCGACGGTAACCTGGTAGGCGGCGCCTATGCTCAGCTCCTTGGCCGCGCCGATCGTCTCGGCCGTGTTAATAGCGACCGTTTCCGTCTTGTTCGCGCCGACATCGATCGTCATGTTCGCGCCGATCGATTCAGTGTGATTCGCACCCACGGTAACGGACTTGTCTGCACCGATGCTTTCGGTGTGGTTTGCGCCCACATCGATCGTCTTGTTACTGCCGATGGATTCGGACTGGTCCACACCCACGGTCTTCACGCGGTTGTTGCCGACGTCGATCGTCTCGTCATTCCCGATGCTTTCCGAGTTGTCGTGCCCGACGGTTTCGCTCTTGTCGTTCTCGACCATGATGGTCTGGTTCTTCTCAGCGTGGAGGTACATCTCCTCGCTGCCTTTCTTGTCCTCGAAGCGGATCTCGTTGAAGTTGTCGGGCGATCCTTCCTTGGAACTCCGGCTCTTGATACCGCTTTGTGTCTTGTTGTCCGGCAGGCTGTACGGCGGCATGTTATCGGCGTTGTACACGCGCCCGGTTGCGATGGGACAGTCCGGATCGCCCCCCAGAAAGTCGATAATGACTTCCTGGCCCATGCGGGGAATATGCATCGCCCCCCATTGCTTGCCGGCCCACACCTGCGAAACACGGACCCAGCAGGAGCTGGATTCGTCGGATTTCCCGTAGCGATCCCAGTGAAACTGGACCTTTATTCGACCGTACTCGTCCGTATGGATTTCCTCGCCGGATGGCCCCACGACAATCGCGGTCTGCGGCCCCTGCACGAACGGCTTGTGCGTGATTCTGGGCGTGCGAAAAGGCTCCTTGCTGTCGATGGCCTCGAACGTGCAGGCGTACTCGTTGTCCCCGCCGCTCGTACCGGACTCGTAGCCCGTGATCTCCGCCCGGTGCCGGACCGATACGAGCAGGTACTCCCGGTTCTGGTCCTTCCGTGGATAGTTGTCGAGCTTGAACAATCCACCCGCCATGAACCCCCGCGCATCGGACTCGCCCTCCAGCCGCTCGTATTCGCACTGCAATTCCTCCAGGCGGGCGCGCACGTAGAGATCGCCATCGGGTTTCTCGAGATACTCTCCCGGGTAGTCGTAGAACTCGTAGTCCGCGCGCGCGTTTTGCCGCGTAATCGACGAGTTCGTCATCAGTTCGGCCCGCGGCTTCTTGAAATCGAAGCTATCCAGCACGTAGCTCCCCGGCTTCACGGATTTGCGTATGTGCCAGTCCGTTACGCAGTCTTCCTCGCGTTGCACGTTCGCCGACGGCGGGTAGTACGGAACCGTCTCGTACGCCGGTATGACGTCGTGGGCGCTGTACGAATCGGCCATGATCAGCGTGTGTTTGCCGTCCTCGTGCTTGAAATAGTAATAAATACCCTCCTGTTCCATCAGTCGGCTGACGAAGTTGAAGTCGGTTTCCCGGTACTGCACACAGTATTCCCAGGTACGATAGGTAGCGCTCAGCGACTCTTCGAAGTCGCTGAAGCCGTGCTCCCGAAAGACCTCCTTGATGATGTCAGGGACGGTCATTTCCTGAAAAATACGGCAGTCCGCCGTGCGCGTCAGAAACCAGAGCCACGGTCGAAGCACCGCCTCGTACGTCGCGTAGCGGCCGAGCCGGCCGGTCTGACAGAATTCACTGCAGTAGCCGTGGAAGTAACGGTTGCCACCATCCTGGACTTCGACCCGAACCGTCATGTCCTGGCCGACGATATCGTCAAGGTTGATCGTTTCAGATTCGCTCAGTAGGTCCAGGCGGACTTCGAACAGGCGACCGAGGGCCTCGGTAGCGCGCATACGCCGGAACAGCAGTTCGTCCTCGCCGAGCGCAGTGGTGACACCGATGTGCCGGTTGCTTTGTGTCGCCGCCATACCTTGGTTCTCGTTATTCTGTCAGGATCTTGCGAGCGCTGGTCAATACTCCCTCGGACGTTTACCAAGGTCAATATTCACGGGGCCGTCAGGCGTGTGTTGTTGTTGATCGCATTTTGGATCTGTCTGTCCCAGACCCCCTGCCGGTCGGCATTCCGGCCGTGGTTCGTATCCTGGTCGTACTGATTGGTCAGGCGCTGGGCGCGCTGTCGTGCGCGCCGAGCTGCCTGCCGCAGCTGTGTGCCCAGCCTTGGGTTGGTCCTGGCACGGAGTCCGCGCAGTTCTTCCGCCAACTCGCGGCCGACAATGAGTCCGTGTATATCGAAATGTCCCTGCTCGTGTTTCAACAGGTCAGCACTTTGGGCGCTTCGTACGGCCCAGGTGTTGGCTGAATTAATAACAATGACGAGCTCGAGTTCGGCCAGTTTCCATTGGCCGCGGACTTGAACGGTAACCGGATTCCTGAACTCCGTTTCCGGGTTGATCTGCGCGTCTTCCGACTGACCTGCCGGACGCTGGTCGCGGTCTTGGAACTCACTCCAGCGCACGTCTCGCGGCCAGCCTGATACGGAGATCCTTTGTTGCTGTCCCCCACTGGCCGCCTCCGGCCCCGGTGTATGCGAGCCCACATGTCCGACGCTGCCGGCGTCTACATCCGCCCTGTTGCCCGATTCGGGACCGGGAACATTACCGCCACCCATGCCGCCCCCCGCTTTTTCACTTGCGCCGGCTCTCGCCTTGCCGAGCATCAGCGCATCATACGCCGGTATGCTGGCGAGCTGTGCCCTGGAACGGGGGTGCGACAATCACCTAGCCCGCAATTAGCGAGCGCCGTATCTCCTCGACCCTCGATGACGCCCTGCGGGCCGGCGCACCGAGGCAGTGCCGGTCGCGCGGACAGCCGGAACTGCGCGGGCAGATGATCGTCGCGTCGCTGCGGCAACCGTCGGCGATCCAGCCGATGTTCAGGATCTTGCTGATGCCTTCGAGACGCCCGAGCGCCAGGCGCGGGATCGGCCCGGTCCCGCCGTTGGCGTTGCAGCTGTCCTCGATCATCGCAATGGTTTCCATGGGGTCCGTGCCTTGCGCCTGCAAGGCCGGCACGAGATCGACACCCGCGCACAGGACATGCGGGTTCCCTGCCGCATCCCGGTTGCGTATCGACTGGCAGCAGTAGAGATGTTTGTCCTCGCCGTTCAGCAGCACGGATATCTGGGCCGACGGCTTGTTCGAACGGGACTGCAACATTCGGAAAACGGCCCAGTGACGGCAGGGATCGGACAGCGTCGTCATGTTGCCCCAGGGCAGCGGGATGCCGTTGCCCCGGTACACCGCGCGCAGGTTGCCGGGCGGGTAGGCATCGAAGTAGTGCCAGTGGGGGTACGGCGACACGCTCGACATGCGGCGCATGTGCAGCGTGGTGGTGAGGCCCGCTTTCGGCGCCGCGTCGATCGCGTAGGCGTGCCGGGCAAGAAACTGGCGAAACGGCGTCTTCGGTGCGAGCAATGCCGCGGCGAAGTAGCTGCACTCGAAATCGCGCCATGCGTACAGGATGTCCTTCGCATCGACATTGGCGGATTCGCCGTCGTAGCGCCGGTCGCTTCCATAACCGCCGGAGACCTGCGGGGCGCGGGCGCCATCCCCGTCGTGCAGTATCTTGTGACCGATGTGATTGGCGATTTCGAACTTGAGCCGGGCCGGCGTGTCGCGGATCGCTTCGTTGACATAGATCGTTCCCGGCGACTCGAAGAACGATCGAATCAGGGCGCGCGACGTCGATGCGGCCCCCGCCCGCTTGTCGGAGAATGCCTTGCTGTCGAACCAGCGTATCTCGAGCCCGAGCTTGTCCGCGATCTGGAACAGGTCCTCGACCTGCAAGGGGAAACGCTTCCTGCCAATGCGTTCCGCCACGCGCTCGAGGTCGGGGAAGCGATTGTGATTCGCCTCCTGGTGCGCGCGAATCAGCAGGTGTGCAAACTGGCGCCCGGTCGTACCGGTCTGCGCCAGCAGTTCCGGAATGGCTCGTTGCAGGAGATTCTCGGAGAACAGGATTCCCGGCTCGAGGGGAATGCCGCTGACCGCCGAATCCGGCGCCGTGTCGAGCGGCGCTTCGTCCAGTGTTTCGTCGAAGAACCAGTCCGGGTCCTTCTGGAAGATGCCGGCGACGACCGCCGAGCAATGCGGACGAAGGCACGCGCTTGCCGTTTTCGATCATCGACAGGTACGACACTGACGGCGCCGTTTCCGCGTCGATCTGTATGCAACGCACCGACAGGTCCTCGAGCGTCAGGTTGTGCCGCTTGCGCAGCGCCCTGATCTTCGTGCCGAGGAAATGCGCCCGCCGGTTCAGACCGTTCCTGCGACTCATCGCGAGACCCTTTGTGAAATTAACAATGTGAAATTTTCCTTGTCAAATTATATATCCAGACCGGCTAGCATGTCTGCAACTCAGGCCGAATTGCTTGCAGGAGCCGGACATGACCCTCGATATCGAACTGCTGGACACGCTGGTACCACTGCGTGGCGCAAGCTTCCGCGACGTCGTCGGGGCCGGGGTCGACCTGCCCCTCCGCTACTCGGAATTTTTCGTGTACCTCGCCGACGGCACAAAGGCGCGCCCCAGGAACCCAGGGCAACTGCTCGGATATGGAATGCGCGAGGACCGCATTCATTTCTATTTTCGAGCCGGCGCCGAGGTCGTCGGCATCGGCCTCGTCGCGGAGCGGCAACGACCGATCCTCGAAGTCGAATACTGGGGCCCGCTCAAGGCATGCCGCGCACTGAGTCACCGCGACCCGGCCGTCGGCCGGCTCGGCGATTGCGTCATGCTGACCGCACCGGACGGCAGTCTCTTGTTCATCGCGCTTCCCGAATTCGTCGCCGACTCCGACGCACGCGCGTCCCGGCGAACAACGGGAACAACAGCAATAGCAGGCTTGACGGCCACCCGCGCAGACGAATCGACACAACATTGGCTGGGGAGATGAGCCCAATGGAAAGAAAACGACAAATCGAAGCCCTGGAATTCGAATGGGCGAATAACAGCCGCTGGACCGGTGTCGAGCGCAGTTATTCCGCCGCCGACGTTGTCAGCCTGCGAGGCAGCGTGCTCATCGAGCATACGCTCGCGACACTCGGTGCCCGAAAGTTCTGGAAGTTGCTGCACGGGGACGAACCGGTTTGCGCGCTCGGGGCGCTCACCGGAAACCAGGCGATCCAGGAAGTGCAGGCCGGCCTGAAGGCGATCTATTGCTCCGGCTGGCAAGTCGCAGGCGACGGCAACTCCGCCGGTCAGATGTATCCGGACCAGAGCCTGTACCCGGTCGACTCCGTACCGAGGATGGTCGAGCGGATCAACAACGCGCTCATGCGCACCGACGAAATTCATGCGAATCAGCGCAAGACCGACATCGACTGGTACGCCCCAATCGTCGCGGATGCCGAAGCGGGATTCGGCGGCAACCTGAACGCCTTCGAACTGATGAAGAGCATGATTCGCGCCGGTGCGGCGGGCGTGCACTTCGAGGACCAGCTCTCGTCGGCCAAAAAGTGCGGGCACATGGGCGGCAAGGTGCTGGTCCCGACAGACGAGGCGATCGCCAAGCTGAACGCCGCCCGCCTGGCCGCGGACGTCTGCGGCGTGCCGACCGTGCTCATCGCCCGTACGGACGCAGATGCCGCGAACCTCCTGACGTCGGATTGCGACGCCCGCGACCAGGTCTTCGTCACCGGCGAGCGCACGACGGAAGGTTTCTTCCGCACCCGCGCGGGACTCGAACAGGCAATCGCGCGCGGCCTCGCGTACGCGCCATATGCGGACCTGATCTGGTGCGAGACGTCGAAGCCCGACCTCGAACAGGCCCGGCGCTTTGCCGAAGCTATACACCAGGCGTATCCAAACAAGCTCCTGGCCTACAACTGTTCGCCGTCGTTCAACTGGCGCGCCAATCTCGACGAGGCGACGATGCGAACTTTCCGCGAAGCGCTCGCGGCCATGGGTTACCGGTTCCAGTTCATCACGCTGGCCGGCTGGCACGCGTTGAACTCGAGCATGTTCAACCTGAGCAGAGCGTACAAGGCCGAGGGCATGTACGCTTACTCGCAGCTTCAGGAGCGCGAGTTCGAGGACGAGCAGTTCGGATTCCGCGCCGTCAAGCACCAGTCTTTCGTGGGGGCCGGCTATTTCGATGCCGTGCAGAACACGATCATGTCGGGCCTGTCGTCGACGTCTGCGCTTGCGGGCAGCACCGAAGAAGAACAGTTCGTAGCCTGAGGAATGAGCACTGCGCCTTTCGTTGCCGCACGCCGCCTTTCCGTCGACCGGGAGCTCAGGGACTTCGTCGAGAACGAGCTCCTGCCGGACCTCGGTATCGAGCCGGCGCGGTATTGGTCGGGCCTGCAGGCACTGATCGAGGAACTCACGCCCGCGAATCGCGCGTTGCTCGCGATTCGTGACGAGCTACAGGCAAAGATCGACGCATGGCATCGCAAGCGCCGCGGCACACCCTGGGATGCCGATGCTTACCGGTCGTTCCTCGAGGAAATCGGATATCTCGAGCCGCGTGGCCCGACGTTTCGCATCGAAACGGAAAACGTCGACCCGGAAATTGCGGCCATTGCCGGGCCACAGCTCGTCGTCCCGGCGAGCAATGCGCGCTTGGCGCTGAACGCGACCAACGCGCGGTGGGGTAGCCTGTACGACGCGCTGTACGGCACCGATGTCATTTCCGAAGCCGGTGGTTGCGAACGCGGCGTGGCATACAACCCGGTTCGCGGCAAAGCCGTCATCGCATTCGCCGCAACTTTTCTCGATCGTGCAGTTCCGTTGGTCCTCGGCAGTCACGGAAGCGTGGTTTCCTATCGGGTCGTTTCGGAAGGCGGCCGCACGCGACTGGAAGTCGTGCTCGACGACGGCACGACCACCGGGCTGTCCGATCCCGGCCAGTTCGCCGGTTACGAATCGGAGGGCGACGCGAAAAGTACTTCTCCTTTGCAACCATGGCCTGCACATCGAGATCTGCATCGATCGCGAGCATGCGGTGGGCCGGGCGTCGGCCGCCGGCGTCAGCGACGTCGTGCTCGAGTCCGCGGTCACGACGATCCAGGACCTGGAGGACTCCGTGGCCGCAGTCGATGCCGCGGACAAGGTGCAGGTTTACCGCAACTGGCTGGGCCTGATGCGCGGCACGCTAACGGCGACGTTCGTCAAGAACGCACTCGAACTCACACGGCGGCTGGCGTCCGACCGGCACTACACGAGCCGCACCGGCGGTACGCTGGTGCTGCCGGGCCGGAGCCTCCTGCTGGTGCGAAATGTCGGGCATCACATGACCACGCCGGCCGTCCTGGCTCCCGACGGGTCCGAAGTCTTCGAAGGGATTCTCGATGCCGTCATCACCGCGACCTGCGCGCTGTACGACCTGCGCGGGCTCGGCGAGATCGCCAACAGCCGGACCGGCAGCATTTACATCGTGAAACCCAAGATGCACGGCTCGCGCGAGGTCGCATTTGCCGATCGTCTGTTTGCCGCTGTCGAGGACCTGCTTGGCCTTTCCCGTTACACCTTGAAGATCGGGTTGATGGATGAAGAGCGCCGCACGTCCGTGAATCTCGAAGAGTGCATCCGGCGCGTGAAGCAACGCCTCGTCTTCATCAATACCGGGTTCCTGGACCGCACCGGCGACGAGATTCACACCAGCATGGAAGCCGGGGCGATGCTGAGGAAGGAATCGATCAAGGGCGAGCCCTGGCTGCAGGCTTACGAGATGCGCAACGTGCAGATCGGCATCCGATGCGGGCTACCAGGCCGCGCGCAGATCGGGAAGGGCATGTGGCCGATGCCCGATGCGATGCGACAGATGCTCGCGACCAAGCAGGCGCACCCCGAAGCCGGCGCGAACTGCGCGTGGGTGCCGTCGCCGACCGCGGCGACCTTGCACGCGATGCACTATCACGTGGTGGACGTGGCACAGGTCCAGTCCGAAATGTCCGGACGCGGACGAAGCCGGCCTGGACACCATGCTGGCGCCACCGCTCGCGGACCCGTCGATGTTGTCACCCGAACAGGTACGGCAGGAACTCGACAACAACGCGCAGGGCATCCTCGGCTACGTCGTGCGCTGGATCGACCAGGGCGTCGGCTGCTCGAGCGTCCCCGACATCAACGGCACCGGCCTCATGGAGGACCGCGCGACGCTGCGCATTTCGAGCCAGCTCATCGCGAACTGGCTTCGACACGGCGTGTGCACCGAGCAACAGGTCATCGACACGTTCAAACGCATGGCCGCGGTCGTCGACCGCCAGAACCGGGACGATCCCCGCTACGAGCACATGGCGCCAGGATTCGACGGCTTCGCATTCAGGGCCGCCTGCGATCTCGTCTTAAAGGGGAGAGACCAGCCGAACGGTTACACCGAGGTGCTGCTGCACGAATACCGCCGGCGAAAAAAAGCCTTGGCCCCGACCCTGTAGAAGCTGCCGTCAGAAGTTTCAGTTCTTGGCGGCCGGTTCGCTCATCTGCCGCATGACCTCCGCGAGGTCGAAGCTTGCCGGCTTCTGCCGCGGCGGGAATTCCCGGAACGACTCCAGCCACTTGGCGGCGGCCGCCTGCGCCGGAACGATCAGGAACATGCGGTGCGCCATCCAGTCTCCATATTCCATGCTCTCCGTGCCGCGCTCGAACGGGTCGGCTCGCAGGTTGTAGATGTTCGGCGCCCGCAGGCGTGTGAACTGTCCCTGCCAGGGACCGGCCGGCATTTCCGTGCTGTGCTTGAAGTTCTGCTCGAGGAAAGAGACTTTCCAGTGGCCGAGGCGTATGGCCATCAGGTCGCCGTCGTCCGACCAGTAGATGAACTCCTTGCGCGGAGATTCCTTCACTTCGCCCTTCAGGAAGGGCATGAGGTTGTAGCCGTCGAGGTGCACCTTGAACTTCCGGCCGTTGGCCGAATAACCCTTCTTTGCCTTCTCGACCAGGTCGGACTCGCCCGCGGCGGCGGCGAAGGTCGGAATGAAATCTTCGTGCGCCGCCATGTCGTTGATCACCTGCCCGGGCTTGATGACGCCGGGCCAGCGGATCATCGTCGGCACGCGGAAGGCACCTTCCCAGTTCGTCGCCTTCTCGCCGCGGAACGGCGTAGTACCGCCGTCAGGCCAGGTGAAGACCTCGGCGCCATTGTCGGTGGTGTAGACCACGATGGTGTTGTCCGCGACGCCGAGCTCGTCCAGTTTTTCGAGCAATCGCCCGACGTGCCCGTCGTGCTCGACCATGCCGTCGGGATAGAGGCCGAGGCCCGTCTTGCCCTCGCTCTCCGGTTTCAGGTGCGTGAAGACGTGCATGCGCGTGGAGTTGAAGTAGCAGAAGAAGGGCTTGCCCGCTTTCGTCTGCCGGTCCATGAAATCGAGCGCAGCGCTGAGGAATTCCTCATCCGCCGTTTCCATGCGCTTCTTCGTGAGCGGACCGGTGTCCTCGATGCGGCCGTCGGCATAGGAGTGGATGACACCGCGCGGCCCGAAGCGCTTCTTGAACTCGGGGCTCTTCGGATAGTCGGCATTCTCGGGCTCTTCTTCCGCATTCAGGTGATACAGGTTGCCGAAAAATTCGTCGAAGCCGTGATTGGTGGGCAGGAACTCGTCTTTGTCGCCGAGATGATTCTTGCCAAACTGCCCCGTCGCGTACCCTAGCTGCTTCATTACCTCGGCGATGCTCGGGTCCTTGTCGCTCAGCCCGATGTCGGCGCCCGGCAGGCCGACCTTGGTCAGGCCGGTGCGGATCGGCGATTGACCGGTAACGAATGCGGCACGCCCGGCCGTGCAGCTCTGCTGGCCGTACCAGTCCGTGAATCTTGCGCCTTCGGCAGCGATGCGATCGATGTTCGGCGTGCGATAACCCATGATGCCGCTGTTGTAGGCGCTCGGATTGAACCAGCCGATGTCGTCGCCCATGATGACGAGGATGTTCGGTTTCGCGGCGGATTGTGCGAAGGCGGATGTGCTTGCAATCAGGAAAGCCAGGACGAGCAAATGGAACATCTTGTTATTCATGATTGAGCTCCGGTTAGCCAAGCTTGCGAATATCGGCAGTCAAGCATAGACAAATTGCCTTCTTGCGCAAGCGATGGCAGATGAACCACGGCAAAAAATTACCAAACGCGCAAGAACGCGAGATCGCGATCCTTACGACAGGACACTAGCTCCCTTTGGATCACCTGACCCTCGCTCGAGACGCCATGGCGCAAATACGCGATGACGGCTGACACCACCAGCGCTTGTGTCCGATAGCGAACATAGCGCCAGCAAATACTGATAGACTGCGATCTCCACTACGATCTGCATTGGGGGGCCAAAGGTTCGCCATGCAAGCTGAAAATCCCAGGCACAACCACCTTCTCGCGGCCTTGCCGCCGAGCGATCTTGCGCGCATCGAGCCCGGCCTGGAACACGTTCGTATGCACCTGGGTGAAGTGCTGTACGAGGCGGGCGGACATTTGCAGCACGTATACTTCCCGATGACATCCATCGTGTCGCTGCTGTATGTCATGGAAGATGGTTCGTCGGCGGAAATCGCCGTTGTCGGTAACGAGGGAATCCTTGGCATTTCGTTGTTCATGGGTGGCGAAACCACGCCCAGTCGTGCCGTCGTGCAAAGCGAAGGCCACGGCTATCGCCTCAAGTCCCAATTGTTGAAACAGGAATTCAGTCGTTTTGGCCCGCTGATGCGCCTGCTGCTGCGTTATACGCAGGCATTGATCACTCAAATGGCGCAGACCGCGGTCTGTAACCGGCATCATTCCGTCGATCAGCAGCTGTGCCGCTGGTTGCTGCTCAGCCTGGATCGACTTGTGGGCACCGAGCTGATGATGACCCAGGAATTGATCGCCAACATGCTCGGTGTGCGTCGTGAAGGTGTCACGGAGGCCGCCGGCAAGTTGCGCGATGCCGGTATCATCGAATACAGCCGCGGACATATCAAAGTACTGGATCGCTCACATCTAGAACGCAGGGTTTGCGAATGTTATGCAGTGGTGAAGAAGGAGTTCGACAGACTGCTCGCGGAGATCCCCAATCTCTAAACCATTGGTAACCGGCGGCCCGTCGTCTATTTGCGCCCTATGTTGGCTAATGCACAGACTGGCACCGTCAGATTAAGGACAATCGGGCGAATGGACAACGTCGTTGCGCGTCGTGAATCGCAGTCCCGATACCAATGGTCTGTTGTCGGCGCTTGCTCGCATGGATCGCCGACGCGTGATTGCCGAGTGTGAACCGGTCGAATTGACGCTCGGCGACGTGCTCTCGGAACCCGGTCAACGTATCCGGCAGGTTTACTTCCCGCTCAACTGTTACGTTTCACAGCTGGTTCCCGTTCGCGGCCGCGACAATCTGGAAGTGGCGCTGGTGGGCAACGAAGGCATGCTGGGCATATCCTTGGTACTTGGCGTGAAAACGTCACATTTGCAGACCGTCGTGCAAGGCGCAGGCTCAGCGCTTCGGCTGCGCGCGTCGGATTTTAGCCGAGCGCTCGAGCGCTGTCCGTCACTACGATTGCAGCTTACTCGCTACGTCTGCGTGCTTCAGGCACAGCTGGCCCAAGCGGTCGCGTGCAACAATTTCCACGCGCTCGAAAGCCGCCTTGCCGTCTGTTTGTTGTCGACGCAGGATCGAGCGGGCGTGAACTGCTTCGATCTTACGCAGAAGCTTATTGGGCAATTGCTGGGCGTACGTCGAGTGGGCATAAGCAAAGCGGCTGGCGACGTTTCAGACACGGCAAATTATTCGCTACAGCCGCGGCCACATCACAATTCTTGATCGGGCTGGCCTGCAGAGGATAGCATGCGCCTGCTATCAGATCGGGAGAGACACTTACCAGAGCATTCTCGGCTGACCCACCAGCAGAATTACCGCAATTGGAGTGTCCAACCCGACGGCACGATTCACATTTACTGCGTTGCCGCGGTCGGGACAGCTGATGTCGGGTTTTCGATGATAACTTCCACACGGCGGTTCTGCTGTCGACCGCTTTCCGAGTCGTTGTCGGCCACTGGCTGGGTTTCGCCCATTCCGGCGGAAGTCAGGCGCGACGTTTGAATACCGTGTTGCATGAGGTACGCCTGCACCGACTCGGCGCGATTCTGCGACAGAGTCTGGTTCAGATCGGCACTACCAACGTCATCGGTGTGGCCTTCAATCGCGACATTCCGATCGGGATACTCGTTCAGAAATACCACAAGCTTGTCGAGGCTAGTCACCCCGCCAGCCATCAGGTTGGCCCGGCCGGTCGCGAACAGGACGTTGCCCAATGTCAGTACCAGGCCTCGATCCGTGGCTTCGGCCTGCAGGACGTCGATCTGCCGCTGCAATTCCTTCGACTTGCTGGCCGCCTCGACCGCCGCGACCGCCGCAGCTGCCTGCGATATGTCGACTTGGCTTTGTGCCTTGTCTGCTTCGCGTGTGCGGGCATCGAGACGTACCTGCGCACTCTGCCGGCTGAGCCCTTCCCGTTGATCCTCGGCGTAGCGCGTCGATGCTTTCGCCATTGCAATTTCGACTTTTCTGTCAGCCAAATAGACTCTGTGTTCGCCCAAGGCAGCATCGTTCGGTACCGGCGCTTCAGCCGCCTGAACGGCTGTCTCGGCTTCCCTGATCTCGACCGGTGCGCGCGTGCCCAGATTTGCATCAGACTTCAGGCTGGTCAGCTTGCTGTGTACTTCGGCGTAACCCGGCGGGCTTTGTGGGGCCGTCGCGCAGCTCGCTACTGCGAAGCACATGATCGCGGTGGCGGCCAGCACCCCTGTGAAACGGAGACGACCTTGGTTTAGTGTGTTCATTGCTGCTCTCCTGTCCGGCGCATTTCTTCGGTCAGTGCTTCGACACCCCGGCTTAGTTCGTCGTTAACAGCCGCGGCTTTGGTTGCTTCGGTCCTGGCTGCGGCCAGTTCGGCCGTCGCCGTGGACTCCAGTGCCAGTCGATCCGCGAGTACCGTGTTTTTCGCGGCAAAAGCCGCGTTGGCCGACTTTAGCTTCTCTCGCGCTTCGTCCAGTTCAGCGGCAGCAAAGTGACTGGCGTCTTCCTGTTCGGCGATTTCGATTGCCTGTTCGGCGGCTGCGAACGAGGGGGGTGGGACCGTGGGTGCGGTGGCACAGCCGGCAAGAAGCAACAGAACTCCCGCCATGCCAGCCCCGATGAAAAGTTGACAACGTCGTTCGATTGGGGATGTTTCGGACATTTCTGTTCTCCAGAGCGGGACATTTCCGCAGCACGAATTGTTGCGCCGCGGCGGAGCCGGCGTCTGTTCGCCAGCGCACTTAGCGGAGGACATGGCGGCATCGTGCACTCCGCGATGCGCGAATCGGCAGGCGCCTGGCCGCCAGGAAAAGTTCGGTGCCGCACAGACCGGATGGCACAGAAAGGTCACTATGGTTCGCGAACCAGGATTTGGGGAAGGGGAAATTTCCATGAACGCGCAGCTACACAGCACAGATGACAGGCCCTTTTCAGGCTCCTGTCGTGCGGCAATCGATGGGTACAAGGATGCCCCCCGCTCCAAGGGCGTCGAGACCGCAGATTCGGATACGAGTATCGGCATCGCTATGATCTGTCACGAGCTTCGTAATCCCATCGCGGCATTGCAGAACGGCATCGCACTCGTCGGTTTGGCATCGTTGAAATTCGAGGAATTGCAGCAGATCTCAGCAATGATGCAGCGGCAGGTGGAGCAGGTCGTTCGTTTGCTCGATGATCTGGGCGATGGTGTGTGCCTCACATCCCGAAATCTGCAGATCAAAAGCGAGCCCGTGGATCTTGCATTGGTCTGCGTGCATGCCCTCGACACGATTGACGCGCTCATTGACGACAGGCGACAGGAACTCTCCATTGCCTTGCCACCTGCGGAAACGGTGTGGGTACGCGGCGATCATGATCGGCTGATTGAGGTTGTCGTCAATTTGCTCGAAAATGCCTCGAAGTACACAGGTACGGGCGGGCGTATCGTACTTGGGCTCGAAGCCGACTCTGAAACCGCGACGCTCACCGTGCGCGATTCCGGAATGGGTATTTCAAAAAGCTTCGTACACCGGATTTTTGATCTTTATTCGCAAGGGCCGGGCTTGCCCGGTGATGCCAGGCGCGGACTCGGGCTTGGATTGACTATAGTGCGGAATCTCGTGCGGCTGCACGGAGGCGAGGTTTTCGTGTACAGCGCAGGCGAAGGTCAGGGCAGCAAGTTCACGGTCCTGCTGCCGCTCCCGCCTACGGCATGAACGGGTTACTCCCTTGCCGGTAGCGGCAGCGCGTTTCTCTATCGTAAGTAACTGACTTATTTATGTTGTAATTCAACTACCAAACGCACAAGAACAAATCGCGGGGCGCGCCGCATCGGCAGAATCGGGCAATAATGTCGTCATGAAGCTCGAGACGTATCTCCGCCGCATCGGTTTTGAAGGCACTCCCCGGCCGAACCTCGAGACCCTGATCGCCCTGCACCGCCGGCACCTGTTGTCCATTCCTTACGAGAATATCGATGTCCAGTTGAGGCGACGCTGCGACCTCGACGTCGCACGCAGCTACTTGAAGCTGGTCGAGCAGGGCCGCGGCGGCTGGTGCTACGAAATGAATGGCCTGTTCGGCTGGGCACTTCGCGAAGTGGGCTTCGAAGTGAGGCGCGTCAACGGTGCGGTTCTGCGGGCCGAACGGGGCGACGCGGCCATCGGCAATCACGTGGTGCTCCTGGTGCAACTGGACGAAACCTGGATCGCCGACGTCGGCTTCGGCGACGGCGTGTTCGAGCCGATTCCCCTGCGTGAAGCCGCTATCGAGCAACGCGGGTTCCGCTATCGACTGGAGTTTATCGACGATAGAACCTGGCGATTTCATAATCACGAATACGGCGGCGCGGCAAACTTCGACTTCGCCACGAATCCGGCCGACGAGGCGCTGTTCGCGGCCCGGTGCGATTCCCTTCAGACGTCTCCGGCCTCGCCGTTCGTGATGAATCTGGTGTGCCAGCGCTTCGTCGACGATGGCTACGAGATCCAGCTCGGGCGCGTCGCAAAGCGCATCAGGCCCGGCGGCGTGGACAGCTGGCTACTCAATGACGCCGGAGAGCTGCTCGAGCGCCTGCGGACGGCATTCGATCTGGACGTGCCGGAGGTCGGCGCTTTGTGGCCCCGCATCGTGCAACGGCACGCAGAACTGTTCGACATCGCGAAGCGTTGAGCAGCTAAGCCTCGACCCGCGCGATGTAGTCCTCGTCCTCGCCCAGGTGAGGAATGCCGTGATTGTGACCGCCGTAGGCCTCCGTACCCTTCAGCACGGCGGTCCTGCGCGTGAACTTGACCTTGAGCTCACCGGCCAGGACCTTGCCGATTGCATCATACTGCCACTCGCTCACCGCCCGGGTAGCCGGCCGCTCGGACATTCGTTCGAACCATGCCGAGATTCGCGGATGCTTCTTCCACACCTTGCTTGGAATGATCTTGCCCGCGTCATGCGACACGAATTCGTGCAGTGCGGCCAGGTCCGCGTAACTAACCTCGTCGCCACACAGGTAATCGCGGCCTTTGAGCCAGTACCGCTCCATCACATCCATGGACTCGTAAAGTACGTGGTAGCCCTTTCTGCGCTCGGCGCTGAAGTCCTTGTCCGCCCCATAGATGAATGGAGCGAAGATGGTCCAGTGGAAAGCGCCGCCGCCGAGGCGGAGCGTATAGGCGTACCACTGTACGAACTGGTTGATCCGTGCCCGTTCCCGCAACGTGGCCCCGAACCAGTGGCCGGGGCAGTCGAATTTTTCGTTGACGTAGCGACCGATCGCCACGTTCTCCCAGACGATGAAGTCGCCGTCGACGAGAATGGGAACCTGCCCGGTGGGGTTGTACTTGTCCCGAAACTCCTGTGTCTCATTGATGTTCGTGGTGATGTCGACGACCTCGTCTTCGAAGGGAATGTCGTTCTCGATCATGAATTGCCGCGCGGAACGGCACGGCTGCGATGCGGGGTGATGCAGGTAACGCATTGTCGAGCCCACGGCTGCCTCCTCGGTACCGAAAGGCGGAATCGCCAGTCTGTCGATATACTCCGATCATAGTCCAGGCTCGTTCGCAGTAAAACTGAGCAGGCAGAACAAATGCCAACGCGACCATGGCCATGAAGTTGAATGTTTTTTTGTAGCCACGGTATTCCGAAGGCGGCTTCTGCATTCGGAAGATAAAGGCACTACAGGCTGTGTCAGCTTGACCAGCATCTGGTAAACCTTACCCGTTCGGGTCCGCGAAAGACGGCAAATGCCCGTCTGACGTCGCGTATTCGCGGGTCTGGCACGGTGTTTGCAGGACGAAGCAGGACGAGACGCTTCGACCCACAAGAGGATTCCCATGCAAGCCCACGCATCCACGCCGACAGCAAAGAAACTCGACGAGCTCTATGACCTCATCGGCGACATGAAAATCGCGCTGATGACGACACGCCGCCCGGACGGTGCCCTAGTCACGCGGCCGATGGCCACGCAGGATCACGGCCCGCTCGCAGACCTGTGGTTCGTGACCAGCAACGAAACGCACAAAGTCGAGGAGTTTCAGGCTGACCCGAACGTGTCCCTCGGTTACTACGACGACGGAAGCAAGGAGTGGGTATCCGTGAGCGGTACGGCATCGCTCGTGGAGGACCGGGCGAAGATCCGCGAACTCTACAAGCCGGACTGGAAAGCGTACTTCGACGACGAGGGAGGGAGTCGCGACGGCGGCCCGGACGATCCGAGGCTTGCGCTCATTTGCGTAGATGCATGCTCGGTGCACTATATGAAAGCGAGGTTCTCGAAGCCGCGGGCTTTGTTCGAGATAGCGCGGGGCATGATCACCGGCAAGGCCGCGGAACTCGGGCGCCTCGAGCGGTTACCCCCGGCCGAACTCGACCGCTGGTCATGGACGATGTGATGGACTTCATCAGAGTCCTGCTGTCGATCCTCGTGCCGCCGCTCGGCGTGTTCCTGCAGGTCGGCATAGGCCCGCAGTTCTGGCTCAATATCCTTCTTACCCTCCTGGGCTACATCCCGGGGGTCGTGCATGCGGTCTGGATCATCGCCAAACGCTGAAAGCAGGGCTGTACTCATGAAATCGAAGGCATTAGTTCTTTCGGTTGCTAAGCCAGTCCCTCACCTGCTCCATTGTTTGTCTTTCCTGGTCCGCTTGCATGGTGAAACCCTCGAGCAGATTCGAATTCGGTGCATGGCGGGCCAGCACGGATCGGCTGTTTCCAAGCCCGTAGCCACCGTGAGTAACGAAGGGAACCAAGATCTTTCCGGTGAAATCATGGGCTGACAGGAACGTACGGATTATCGGCGGCGTCGTCTCACCCCAGATGGGGAAGCCCAGGAATATCGTCGTATAGTCCGCCATGTTGGGTACTTTCGAGGCCAGAGCCGGCTCGTAGTTGGCATCGCGCTCCTTTGTCGCCTGCGCAACCGTCTCGAGGTAGTCCGCCGGATAGGCCTTTGCGGGGCGGATCTCAAACAGGTCGGTGTCCAGAGATCGGTGAATCAATCCGGCGAAGACACGCGTATTTCCCGAACGCGAAAAATAGGCAACCAGAATTCCTGAACCCTTTTGAATCACGTCATCGGTCGAAGCCCGCATGGTTCCGCTTAGCGGCAGACTTGCCATCGCAGTCATCACCGCTCTCCGGGTTGGCTTTCGTGGCGCGGTCATTCACCCCTCCTGTGGTCAATTCGCAAGCGTTGGGCGGGAGGTCGGTATCCCCATCTATTCCTGCGCTATTCAGCCGGCTTCCCCGCGTACTGGGCCTCGGTCACCTGCTCCATCCAGTCGGCCGTCTTGCCGTCGAGGGCTTCGACGATCGCGACGTGAGACATCTTGCTGCGCTTGGTCGCGCCATGCCAGTGCTTGACGCGCGGAGGAATCCAGACGACGTCGCCGGGTGCAATCGCCTGAGCCGCATCGCCCCAGGACTGGACCAGCCCGGCGCGCGACGGAGAAGCCCGTTGAAACCGGGATTCCACGCGCACCTCGCCGGTGAAATGGTCCGCCGGTCCGGGGGTCGCGGGGTGCGTTCCATGACGTTCTACCGTGATGGCGTTCTCGGCAACGTTGGCTTGCGTCGGCGCCAGGACCTCCTTTGCCACGCCGATCGCGGAAACCGCATTCGGCCAGCCGGCGTAGAACGCCAGGTGCGTGATCGCCTCGACCAGCTCTTCCTCGGTCACGCCGTTCTCTTTGGCCAGAGCCAGGTGTGAGCGAAGCTGCGAACAGGCACGCGAGCAGAGCATGATTGGCGAATTTCTTCATGCGGCTATCCTCAGGCAAGGTAACGATCAGTCGAGATTCTTTCGGCGAGTTACCTGGACACAAGATCCGCGATCTCGACGTTGTTGAGGTCCGAGAACAGGAAGTGGCTATTGCCCTTGATGCCTATCTCCGGAAGATGGACTACCGTCACGTCGCCACCATACCGGTTGACCGTGTCGCGCCACAAGCGTGCCATCTCGGGACGTGCACGCCAGCTGTCCTGCGCCGGCAGGCCCATCGGCTCGGCGGGAATATTGTCGCCGTAATTGATGATGATGGGGATTTTCGTCAGCGCCGCGAACTGTGCCGGCGGCACAACCTGGCCCAAGGGGAACACGAAGCTGCAGACTGTTCGAGCGCTTTCTCGCCTCGTGGAAACTGGCTGTCTTTGAAATAGTCCGGCCACAAGCCGATGCGGAACTGGTTGAACCAGCGCTGCTCATCGGCTACCGGGCCCACTGACCTGCGCCATGTCACATGACAACCGGCACCGAACGAGCATCGACCCGTCGATTAGTTGATTAAGGGCATTTGTTCAACCCTAAATTGTTAGACGGGGGTTTTCAGCAAATCCTTCGCAACAGCGCGGACAATTTCTTGGCACCACCTGGTACGCGTGTACCCACAACAACGGAGGATTCATGGTCGATGCTGCTCTAACCTGATGTCTTAGCTGGCAGCGAGACGACGCAGGACCTGGCCAGGCCAGCAATCACTCGATTCACATAGCAGAGCAACACCGTACCTCAGCAAATGCAGCGACCCACGATCAATCCAACTACGTTGGCGGGTAGTGAGACCGCGTTTGTGTTGCTCGCATATGTCGGGCTGTTCCTGATTGTCGTTGCTGTGCGGCCGCTTCTGCCGCTCGATGAGACACGCTACGTGGCCGTGGCCTGGGAAATGTTCGTGCGCCAGGATTGGTTCGCTCTATTGACGCTCAATTTCGAGCCCTACCAGCACAAACCGCCGCTGCTGTTCTGGCTGATCAACGCATGCTGGGCAGTCTTTGGCACCAGTCGCTGGGCAGCGACGATTCCGGCCGTCGCGTCATCCGTGGCAGTCGTCGTCATGACTGCCGTGCTTTGCCGGCAGCTGCTACCGACAGCTCGAAAGCACGTCGTCTACGTCATAGCCGGCAGCCTGCCGCTGACAATTTACGGGACAGCCATCATGTTCGACACCCTGCTCACTGCCTGGGTGCTGGGCGCACTTTTGTGTCTGCTCGAATACGCCAAAACACGACGCCGGCATACGATCGCGTGTCTCGGCCTGTTGCTTGGCTGCGGCGTCCTGACCAAGGGCCCGGTGGTATACCTCTACGTCCTGTTCCCCGTATTGTTATGGCCGTTCTGGAGTGCGGACGTCCGCAACAGACGCGATTGGTACTTCGGCAACCTCGCAGCAGTCGCGATATCACTGATTCCGGTCCTCGCGTGGCTGCTCCCGATGCTCTCCGATGCCGACAGTCATTTCGCCTGGTCGTTGGTCTGGGAACAGACAGCAGATCGCATCGTCGGTCAGCAGAACTATACGCACCCGCAACCGTTCTGGTTCTATTTGCCCGTCCTCTTGCTCTTTGGCGCTCCGTGGGTGCTGGTCCCGGCATTGTGGCGCCGACTGCCAGCACTCCGCGTCAGTCTGCGCAACGATCACGGCCTGCGCTTTCTGGCGAGCTGGCTCATACCAAGCGTCATTGTCTTCTCGATGATTGGCGGCAAACAGCCGCACTACCTGTTGCCCTTGCTGCCGGGGCTTGCGATCGCGATAGCCTGGCTCCTCACTGGCATTTCCCCATTTGCAATACGCAGCATCGCTACTGGACTCATTGTTGCGGTGGCCGCACTTCAACTGTACGCGGTGCACGCAATGGTCTTTCAGCGCTTCGATCTGAGCCCGATTGCCAATTTCGTTGCCGATCATCCGGCTCGTGACTGGGCTTACGGCCAACATTACCAGGGAGAAATCAGCTTTCTCGCCGGACTGCAAGCGCCGCTCGACATTCCGGAGACCGGCCAGCTGCCCGCTTGGTTCGGCGCACACTCTGACGGGCTGGCGATACTGAAGTTCGACAGGACCGAAGAAATCATCGGCTTCAGGACATTGTTTTCAATGCCATATCGCGGCAAGCACATCGGAATCTTTGCCGAGGGACTGACCGAGAGTATAGAAGCGGAAACCGCTCCGGCTGCTGACACACCTGACGGAACGTCGGTACGCCCGCGTTGACGCGCCGTGACACGGCTCGTGCCGGATACGTGGTGACAAGTTTCGGAAACACGCATGCCCGGCTTTTGCTGGCCCTGGCCGGGCTCGTTAGCCCGGTCGCCGTCATTGCTGAATCTGCATTGCCGGAGACTGTGGTTGCGACGAATCGTGTCGGTCAAGCAAACGTGCTTTCTCCCGAGCGTCTGGAAGCATTGAATACGGTCATCGGCGATATCCGGATTTCCAGCGGTGATGTCTTCGACACCGGCGACCCCGCCGAAAGCGGTGCGTTTTACCGGGTCGTCAATGCATTACACCTGGAAACCCGGGACGACGTGATTCGGCGGCAGCTCCTGCTCCGAAGCGGGGAGACATACTCCGCTGACAAAGTCGCGGAGACGGAACGAAGTTTGCGAGCCAACCATTATTTGAAGAGTGCGCAGATACTTCCAATCACTCTCGCGAATGGTGCTGTCGACCTGGAGGTGATTACGGGGGACACGTGGTCACTGATGCCGTCGATTTCATTTTCCAGAAAGGGCGGCACGAATACGGGCGGCCTGGAGATCGAGGAATCGAACCTGTTGGGAACCGGCTCGGAGATCGCGCTTGGCTACAAATCGAAACTGGAGCGCGACGAGGCTTACCTTACCTATCAAGACAGCCAGATTGGCACCAGCCGTTTCGAAATCGACCTGTCGGCCGCCGACGCCAGTGACGGCGCAGCGTACCGCCTGAGGCTGCAGCAACCGTTCTATGCGCTGGATGCGCGCCGAGCCGGCGGCATTTATCTCGAAACTTTCGACCAGATCGATCCTCTCTACCAACTGGGCGAGATTTACGATGAGGTCCTTCACGAAGCAAACAGGGCGGAGGCCTTCTACGGCTGGTCAAACGGACTCCGCGACAATCGCGTCACTCGCCTTACTGCAGGGGCTGGGTACGATGAAGCCGCGTTCTCCGGTACTGACGGCGCACCGCGGCCGGCTGATGCGCCAGCCGATCGGCGTGACATATATCCGTTTGTGGCATGGGAGTGGCTGCACAACCGATATGAAACGGCACGTAACGCGGACAACATCGAACGAGTCGAGGATCGCTTTCTCGGCTCACGTATCGCGATCAAAGCTGGCTACGCCAGCGAAATGTTCGGCTCGAATGACGACGCCTGGCTCTATGGGCTGGACATGGAGAAAGGCTACAAATTCTCGGCCAGCGATACGATGCTTCTGTCCGGAGCTATGCATGGACGCCAGGCGGTGCGCGATTCGGACAGCTATCGCATCGATGGCCGCGCGCGCTGGTACCACCGCCAGGCGACAAGACGATTGCTGTACGCGGAACTGTGGACAAGCTTCGGTGAAAATGTTGATACCGATGAACAGATTGCGCTCGGGGGCGACAACGGGTTGCGCGGTTACCCGGTGCGCTACCAGGCGGGAAAGGCCAGCGCGCTGCTAACTGTGGAGCAGCGCTTCTACTCCGACTGGTATCCATTTCATCTATTCCGTGTGGGGGCTGCAGCCTTTGTCGATGTCGGGAAAGTGTGGGACGTGACCGGCCCTCCCGGAGCTGCCCTCGGCCTGTTGCGGGACGTCGGCGTCGGACTGCGCATCACCAGTCCGCACTCGTCTTCCGGACGCATGCTGCACATAGACCTGGCGTACCCCCTCGACGGGCCGGAGAGCATCCGCGGAGCCCAAATCGTTATCGAAACCAGCAAATCCTTTTAATGTCTCGCTTCTCTATGTCATGGAAGACGGATCGTCGGCGGAGATTGCAGTCGTCGGCAAGTTGCGCGACGCCGGCTTAATCGAATATAGCCGCGGACATATCAAAGTACTGAACCGCGTACAAATGGAGCGGAGAGTCTGCGAATGCTACGCGGTCGTCAAGAAGGAGTTCGACCGACTGCTGTCGGACATCGCGAATTGCTGGAAGCAGACGAACTACCTTGCGCCGTCTGCCAACCCATGTTTGTAGCCAATTTCATATCCATGCTGATAGTCTGACTCAGGATCGCCGATTTCTCTGACTGGCTGAATTGGACAGAATGGTACGAACGGCTCGATAACTGACCTCTTCGATTCCTTGTAACCAATTACATATCCTCTTTCGAAACCGTCACAGAATTCGCTGGCATAAGCGGCGCCAGCAATAGAAAGTCCCAGGAGAACTGCGAAAAGAGCTATTCTAGGATGTGTCATACCATGCCTCCGATCACTCGAGCCTGGCCTCGACCTCGGCCGCGATGTTGCGGCTGAATTGCGCGACAGTATCGTTCAGCGCGGTGGCCACTGCGCCCGCGTCGCCGGTCCGCGAGACCTGGGCCTCATAGTGGCTCCGTCGTGGCGGCACGAAGACATCGCCGTCCGGCGTCGCAATCCCCCACTGCACGATCAGCACGGCGCGTCCCGCAGCGTCCGCATCGAAGCGAACGATGCTGCCCTCAAGGCGGTATTCGGCTTCCGCCAGGTTACCGCCCGGAAACGCCACGACGATTAGGCCATCGACGAGATTGTCCACGTTAACCGCGACGATCCTGGGGATGGCGTCGTCCAGCGGCTCGGCCCAGCGATGGTAATCATCGACGATCATCTCCGCCCCGTCACCTCGCGTCACGATTTGCGTGCGCGCGACATACTCCGGTAATCGCAACGGGCCAAGGTACATCACGATCGCATCATCCGCGTCTGCCTGATAGTCGAGGTCGAGTGGTTGCAGGGAATAAAAGCGCGCCGGTGGCGACGAGCCGCATGCTGCAAGGAGCAATACGAGACCCGTAATGAGCATCCGCGTTGATTTCATCATGTGGCCGTTCCCCTCATTTTTCGCGGCCTCTTAGCAGCGACTCCGGATTACGCTCCACGTAATCGAAAAATTCGCGCATCGCGCGCGTTGCCCTCTCGATTTCGAGCAAGGTCGCCTGAAGCTGCAAGACCTGTTCCGAATCGCCCTGGAGTTGTCCTCTCGCTGCTGCGAGCGTTTGTTCCGCCTCCCGCAGCGTCTCACTCAGCCGCGCAACCACCGGCTGGAGTTCATCGGCCAGCGTGCCGATGTCGGCGTTCGCGCCACGGAACAACTCGCTCGCGTCTGCTGCGGCGATGCGTACTTCCTCGAGCGCGGACCTGACGGAGCGAGCCATCGCTTGCGTATCTTCATCGTTCAGGATCGCGTTGATGCCGGCGAGCGACAAGCGCAGGTCATCCGAATTGCTGAGTTCGTCGAGCCCGCGCATGATGCTGCTGAGCCGCTGGCCCAATTCCGAGAAATCGATGTTCTCGCGCACGTCGGCCACCCAATTCTGCACGTTGTCGAGCAGCTCCTGGATGTTCGACTGCACCGTCGGAATCTCGGGATGCGGGGGATCGGCGCCGTGAAACGTCGCCGGAGTGTCCGGGCGCAGCGCGAGCTCGACCAGGAGCTGACCCGTGACGTAGCTCTCGATCTCGAGGTTGGCGCGCAGTCCTGCATCGAATATGAGCTGATCATGTGTGAGATTCACATGCATGCCCTCACCGATGATCTCACCGTTGCGCGTCTGGATGAACGTGTCCGGAAAAATCTCCAGCGTCACACGTGTGATTGTCGCGTACGACGTCGAATCGACGAGCAGTGCGATTTCCGATACGTGACCGATGGGCACGCCGTTCATCACCACGCTCGCGCCGACGCGCAGGCCGTTTGTCTGCTCGTCGAAGTAAGCGACATACAGGGCGCGCTCCGCGAAGAACTTCGCGCCGCCAAACAGGGCGACGCCCGCGGCTATGAGCACGAATGCGCCGACGACGAAGGCGCCGATCAGCGTGGCATTGGGCTTCTTGCTCATGCAGCGTCTGCCTCTGCCTTGCCACGCTGCAGGAAATTTCGCACTACGAGGTCGGGATGATGGTCGCGCAGTTCCTTCGGATTGCCGGTCGCAAGCTGGGTTTTCGATTCGGTGTCGAGGAATACGGAATTGTTGCCGATCGCGAAGATGCTCGCCAGGTCGTGCGTGACGACGACTACCGTAGTCCCGAGGCTGTCGCGCAATTCCAGGATCAGGTCGTCCAGCAGGCTCGCGCTGATGGGATCGAGCCCGGCGGACGGTTCATCGAAGAACAGGATCTCCGGGTCCAGTGCCATAGCCCGCGCAAGACCCGCGCGCTTCTTCATGCCTCCCGATATCTCGTTTGGGTAATAATCCTCGAAGCCGGCCAATCCGACGAGCATTAGCTTGTACGCCGCAACCTCGCGGATCGCGTCGTCGCCGAGATCGGTGTATTGCTTCAGGGCAAGCCCGATGTTCTCGGCCAGTGTCATCGAGCTCCATAGTGCGCCCGACTGGAACAGCGTGCCGAACTTGCGTTTGGTTGCTTCGCGGTCCGCCTCGCTCGATTTCCAGAACGCGTGACCGTCGTACGATACGTCGCCGGTCTCCGGCGATCTCAGGCCGATCATGACTTTCATCAGCGTGCTCTTGCCGCTGCCAGATCCACCCATGATGATGAACACGTCGCCGCGGTTGATCGTGAAATTGAGATCCCGCTGGACAACGAAATCGTCGTACGCCATCGTCACGTCGCGGACTTCGATGTGCGTGGTCTGCACTGACTCAGATACCCAGGTTGATGTAGATGATCGTGAGCACCGAGGCGCTGACCACGATCAGGACGATGCCATTGACCACGGCCTTCGTCGTCGCCTGGCCGACGGCCATCGCGCTGCCGCCGCAGCTCATGCCCTGCTGACATCCGGCCACAGCAATCAGGCCGCCGTAGACGACGCTCTTGAACAGCCCGCCGAACAGCGTGCTCAGGTCGACGGAATTGACCGTCTGCACGGCGTACTGCACGGCACTCACGTCCAGCATCGCCAGCCCGACGACCGTTCCGCCGAGGATGCCCATCAGGCTGCCATACATCGTCAGGAGCGGCAGCATCAGAACCAGCGCGATGACGCGTGGCGTCACAAGGAAGTCTATCGGGTTGATGCCCAGCGTCGTCAGCGCGTCCACTTCCTCGTTGACCTTCATCGTGCCAATTTCGGCGGCATAGGAGGCGCCGGTGCGTCCGGTCATGATGATCGCCGTCATGATCGGCGACATCTCCCGTATCATTGCAACGGCGACCAGGTCGGCCGTATAGATGCCGGCACCGAAGTCCTCGAGCTGCATCATGCCGACGAAGGCGAAAATCATGCCGATCAGAAATGTGATCAGGGTGACGATCGGGAATGCCTCCGCGCCGGCTTGCTGGATGTACAGCCTCACATCCGAACGCAGATAGGTTGCCGTGCCGCGCGCAAAGCGGCCGAACGACAGCACGAGCCTGCCCGTGAACTCGAACAGTTCCGACGTATCGCCGGCTATCGAGACAGCACCTTCGCCGATTTGCTCAAGGAACGACGTATCGACCGCGGCCCGCCGCGCGCCCTCTCGCTCGCGCACGGCGAACGCAAGCGCGACGAGTCGGCGCGCGCCCTCCGGTAGCCCCGCGTCTTCGACGTCGACGCCGTTCGCCGCGGCATCCCGGTGGATCGCAACCAGCGCGGTGATGAGCCCGGTGTCCCACTCGCCGAGATCGCCGGTCTCGAAGGTCACAACGGCGGGCTTCGGCGCACAGCGCAATTCGTCCAGCACGGAGTCGGTTGCAGGCAGGTCGGCGCCAAGCAGCCACTCGCCCGCAAGCGTGATCGCCAGCCTGTTGTCATCGTTCTTGGCGAAGGTCAGTGCGGCGGCACTCATCCGTACTATTCTACCGGTTTAGTGGTGCGGGGGCGGCTACCTGCGGCCCGCCTCTGATTTCAGCTATTCTCTACCGGCGCTCCTACAACCTTCCCGAGAAGCGGGCCAGCTGAGCAGAAGGTCTTTCTCAATGCATGTGTCGCGCCACTACGCACTGATCATCGGACTGACTGTTGTCTACTATATTGCCGGTCGAGCCGGGCTGCACCTTTTCGGCCTCCTGCATCCGAGCGCCTCAGCCGTATGGATTCCGACCGGGATCGCGATCGCCTCCTTGCTGATATTCGGTAACCGCGTCTGGCCCGCAATCTTTATCGGGGCGCTACTGGTCAATTGGACTACGCAAGGCTCCTTGCTGACATCCTTGGGCATCGCCACAGGCAACACCCTGGAGGGAATCCTCGCCGCTTGCCTGGTCGGCCGCTTTGCGGGCGGCACCGCGGCTTTCGTCCGTGCCTCCGACATCTTCAGGTTCGCGGGTATCGGCGTGGTCGCCGGTGCGACGGTCAGCGCCACGATCGGTGTAGCGAGTTTGACGCTTGGCGGCCACGCCCCGCCTGCCGACTTCGGGGCTATTTGGTTTACATGGTGGCTAGGAGATGCCGCGGGTGGCATCGTTGTCACCCCGTTGCTCGTGCTCTGGTATACCGACCGGCAATGGTCGTGGCCCACATGGCGCGTAATCGAGGCGGCGCTGTTGCTCGGCTCGCTCGTCCTCGTCGGCAGCATGACGTTTTTTCATCCGCAGCTTGGGACTTACCCCCTCTCCTTTCTATGCCTGGCACCGCTGGTTTGGGGAGCGTTCCGGTTCGGGCCGCGGGAAATGGCTACCGCCGTCGTTCTGCTGGCGCTGATCGCCACCTGGGCGACGGCTACCGGGCACGGTCCCTTCGTCATGCAGACGTCCAACGAATCCTTGCTCGTCCTCCAGGGCTTCATGACCTTCATGGCAATGACGACACTCTCCATGGCGGCGTTGACGTCGGAGCGGGCGGCGCTGCTCGCCCGCGAGCGCAAAGCACGCGCCGAAGCGGAGGCGGCCGGTCGCGCCAAGGACGAGTTTCTCGCAATCCTGAGCCACGAGCTGCGTAATCCTTTGAGTGCGATCAGCGCCGCCGGCGCTGTCCTGAATCGAACGGATGAGGCGGCAACAGGACAGACGCGCCGCTGGAGGGAGATCATCCAGCGGCAAACTGAGCAGCTGACCCGCCTGATCGACGATATGCTCGATATCGCGAAAGTAACGGTCGGAAAAATGCCGCTGGAGCGGCAAGCCATGGATCTTGCCGAAGCGGTTGAGCGTTGCGTACGCGCGCATGCTTCGGAACGTGCACTACTGCGTATCGAGGTGCAGTGCCAGCCGGCCTGGATTAATGCTGATTCCGACCGCATCGCGCAGATCATCGAAAACCTGCTAGACAATGCGGTCAAGTACACGCCGGCCACCGGCAGCATTCGCGTGAGGGTCACGAGCGAGGGAACGTTCGCGGTACTGCGCGTCGAGGACAGCGGCGTGGGCATTGCTCCCGAGTTTCTTCCGCACGTGTTTGATCCATTCCTGCAGGGCGAGCAGGGGCTGGAGCGCCCTATGGGTGGGCTCGGGATAGGATTGACCCTGGTACGACGACTGACGGAGCTGCACGGTGGAACGGTGGAAGCACATAGCGCCGGGACGGGTCGAGGAAGTGCTTTTGTCGTCCGGCTGCCACGAATCGATGCGCCGCTGCCCTTGACCGCCGATGTCGCGACTTGCAGCCCATCTGCGGACCGCGCCTACAAAATTCTCATCGTCGAAGACAATTCGGATGCTCGCCAGGCGCTGCGCGCGCTTTTGGAATTGGCCGGATGCACCGTTCACGAGGCTCGCGATGGCGCAGCCGGAATCGAATCGGCGCTTCGTCATCAACTCGACTTCATATTGCTCGACATCGGCTTGCCTCATCTCGACGGTTACGAAGTAGCACATCGGCTCAAGGCTCTGAAACCGGCCATCCGCCTTGTTGCACTGACCGGCTACGGGCGCGAGGAAGACAGAACGCGCGCCGCTGACGCTGGCTTCGATGCTTATCTTGTGAAGCCTGTCGACATAGAGCGACTGCTTGCGGTCATGCACGAGTTGTTCAACAAACAGCAAGAATCTGCCGTGCGAGAGGCGCGGTGAGGCAGCAACAATGAAACGCAATCCGCCGCCTGCGATACACCCTGAACAGGCCGCGGCTCTGTGCCGCGTCGGCCGTCTGTTCGGCGAACGGCAATGGTGTCTCGCGACGGCCGGCAATTTCTCGCTGCGCGCCGATGCATGGCATTGCCTGATCACCCAGTCCGGCAAGGACAAATCCACCCTGGGCCCCGACGATCTCATGTTGTGCGATCTCGAAGGCACCGCGATCGACGCCAGGCTCAAGCCCTCGGCGGAGGCTGCCCTGCATACGGCACTCTATCGGCAGGATCCAGCTATAGGCGCCGTACTGCATACGCACTCGGTGACGTCCACCGTACTTTCCCGGGCGCTCGCGACCGACCTGGTGGTCAGCGGATTCGAAATGCAGAAGGCGATCAGGGGGGTGCGCTCGCACGAGGAATCACTGACGATCGCCTTGTTCGAGAACACGCAAGACATGGAACAGCTGGCCGCAGCGGTCGTCTCGCGTCTTACTTCCGGCACGCTGTCGGCGCCCGGCTTCCTCGTGCGTGGGCATGGTCTCTATGCGTGGGGCGCCGACCTGGGCGAGGCGCAGCGGCACGTCGAGGGGTTTCGAGTTCCTGCTGGCCTGCGCCTGGCAGGGAACGGCAGGCGGCGCCGTGACGACGGCACCGCGCGCAATACTTACGGACATCGAGGGCACGACCAGCTCGATCGGCTTCGTGCACGAGATCCTGTTTCCTTACGCGAAATCCGCGCTGCCGGACTTCGTCCGGGAACGCCGGCGGGATTCCGGTGTGGCGGCTCTGCTCGACGAGGTCCGCGAGGCAATCGGTGAACCCGACGCGAACACCGAGCGCGTCATTGAAGCCCTGCTCGGCTGGATCGACGAAGACCGAAAGTCGACGCCGCTGAAAGCGCTGCAGGGGCTCGTCTGGGAACGCGGCTATCGCGCCGGCGATTTCACCGGCCACGTCTATGCCGACGCCGCGCGCAACCTGCGACGTTGGCACGAAGCCGGACTGCGGATTTACGTGTATTCCAGCGGCTCCACGCAAGCGCAGGAGCTGTTGTTCCGGCACAGTGATGCCGGCGACCTCACCCCGGTGTTCGCCGGTTATTTCGATACGCGCATCGGGGCCAAGCGCGAGCAGCACTCGTACGCGGCCATCGCGAAAGACATCGGCCTGCCTCCCGGCGACATCCTGTTCCTCTCAGATGTCGCGGCGGAGCTGGACGCCGCCGCCGCCGCCGACATGCGGACGATACAGCTGGTTCGCGACGACGGCATCGAACGGGGCCGCCACCGGACCGTGCATGATTTCGACGAGATAATCTTCTAGCAGGGGACAAGTGAAAGGAAATTACATGGCCTGGATCATACTTTTTATCGCAGGGTTATTTGAGACTGGCTGGGCCATCGGCTTAAAGTACTCGGAGGGATTCAGCCGCCCGTGGCCGACAACCTGGACAATACTCGCGATGATCATCAGCCTTTGGCTGCTGGGGATAGCAATGAAGTCGTTGCCGGTCGGGACTGCGTACAGTGTCTGGGTGGGAATCGGGGCGGTTGGCACCGTCATTCTCGGCATCGTGCTATTCAAAGAGCCAGCACATGCTGCGCGGTTGATAAGCGCTTCGCTCATCATCGCTGGCATCATTGGTCTCAAGCTTTCGTCACCGGTGTAATTGTTCCATGCCACCCAATTTCTGCATGGTCGGCCGCCGCTGCTCCATATGCCGCAGGGAAAATTCGTGCACGCGAGTATCGCCGCACTGTATGGCGCCACGGTTTGTCTGCTCTTAATTGGCTGACAGGACAACGCTATGCTCGATCTTCGACCCACATGCGAGAACTGCAACAAACTGCTGCCACCGATTCAACGGAGGCCATGATTTGCACTTACGAATGCACGTTCTGCGCAACAAGCGTCGAGACGGTCCTTGCCAACGTGTGCCCCAATTGCGGCGGCGGGTTCGCGCCACGCCCGATTCGGCCCTCGAGAAACTGGACAGGCGACAACTACCTTGGCAAGGATCCAGCGAGCACGGTCGTCAAGTATCGTCCCGTTGATCGTGCCGAGCATCTTCGCTTTGCAGAGGCGCTGTGGCACATCGCACCGGAGGAACGGTAGCGTACCGGCGGATAGTGCGTATAAGCGGCCTTATGTGAGCTGGCGAACGGCGCGGGCCGTGTCCGTCGAAGGTCCGTCGGGGCCGGCATCCAGGCCGAGCCGGTCCGGACGGTCGTGTTCGGGCCTCTGAATCCAGGCGCTCGAGCGAGAAATGCCGGCGCCTCCGGCCAAACTAAGACGCGACTAGTTCACGGCGACTACGATCGCATTGGACTTGTCGCTTTCGATGCCGGCAGTATTGAATGCCGTCGCGACGACCTGGTACGTGCCGGGCACCAGATTCTCGATCACATAGGTCGTGACGCTCGGGTTGCTAATGGTCACCGAATCGCCGACCGTCGCAGCATCTACGCTCCAGTAGAGCCGGTAACCGCCCAGGTCCGTCAACGTGCTGCCGTCCGTGTTTTGGGTTGGCGGGCTCCACGACAAGGTCACCGATCCTGTCGGCGAGCCTGCCGCCGTCACCTCGATGGCGAACGGACCGAGCGTGCTGCTTTGGAGTCCGTCGGATACGCTCAGGACGATGTTGTCGTACCGGCCGATATCCGCCGCTGCCGGCGTGCCGCTGATGCGGCCGCTGCCCGAATCGATGCGCAGCCAGGCCGGCAGCCGTTGTGCGGAAAACCTCAAAGTGTCGCCATCGGGATCGCTTGCCGACGGCGCGAACGTGTACTGCTGCCCTTCGACCACTGTTTGTGGTGGCTGCCCGGACAGCGTGGGTGGGGAGTTGACGCGATTCACCTGGATCGAGAAAGGTCCCAGGGTGGCCGAAAATTCCCCGTCACTGACCGAAATTTCTATGCCGTCATAGGTGCCCACGACGCCGTCTCCAGGAGTACCGCTCAGTGTGCCGGACGACGCGTCCAGCGTTGCCCAGGCCGGCACGTTCCTGGCCGAGAATGTCAGTAAGTCGGCATCCGGATCCGCTGCAGACGGCGTGAACTGGTAGCGACTGCCTACGGACGCTGTAGGCGGCGGTGTGCCACCGATAACCGGCGGCCGGTTCCCGGACGACGCAGGCACACCCCGGGCCGCTAACTGATTGATGTCCGCGACCAAGGTCTCGTCGCCTGTTGCGACTATGACAAGGAGGTCGCGCATCACCGAGCGGTAACCATCCGGAAGACCCATCCGGGCCTGGGTAAAGCCCATGCCTGCACGCAGGTTGTCGACCGCCGCCAACAGTGACGCTGCACGTGGGTCGAGATCCAGCGCGTCGGCAATTGCCAGTGCTTTCCTCGCCGCAGCCAATTGGCCCTCGGTGACCGTCAGGTCCTGGATTGTGGACGTTCGTGTGCTGCCAAACATGCGCGCGATCGAAAGGTTCATGGCCGCTGTCGCATCCACCTCGTAGACGCGCAATTCCATGCACATGGATTCCAGCATTACTCCGGCCGAGGCGAAGATGCCGATTGCGGATCCCCGATCATTCGCTCGCGGCCCTCCCCGGCCGTCAATAGTTTCGTCAACGAGGTCCGCCGCCACCATGGCCACCACCGTGTCCCCATCAGAGTTTGTACCAACCGCTTTCAGCTGGTCACGCGTGCGCCGTATCGATTCGCCCAGTTCCTCGGACGCGCGCACGATCTCTGCCACGTTGTCCGGACCAATTACAGTGCTGAGCGGGCCGGTAGTGGCGATGGACGACAGGCCGCCTGCGAACGCGCGGACGACGACGTCTTCGGCAAACTGTACATTCTCCTTGCTAACACCCCCAGGCAGTCCGCCTGCAAGTTGAAATGCAAGCGTCGAATACGGATTCAAATTGGCGACGGATTTCTTCCCCGGCTCCGGAACGATGCCGATGAGTTCGAAGTCCGGCGCAATGCCGGTGACCAGGTCAACGCCATTTAGGGCATGAATATGGAGCGGGTAAAATTTGCCCTTTGCTCGCACAGTAATCTCGTAGCCAGCGCTCGGATCGCTCTCGAACTCCATCAGCAAGCTCCCGTCCCGCGCTAGCACATGCATGGCCGCGCCGACCACAGGGCCGTCGCCGACACTTCCAGTCAACGCGTGGTCGTCGTAAGTTTCGAGGTTCGAAGTGTCGCCAGCTATTTCCGGCGATTCTGCTGACTGCTTGCTTTCCGCCAGGCAACCCGACAACTGCAGGCCGCTGCTCAACAAAATTGAAATACCGGCAAATGCGCGAATGCATCCATGCATGAGTTTGCTCCATAATCGACATGAGCGAGCAAACCTGCATTCGAGGGACGGTCAGATCGGCAACCCCGCTGTCCTAGGCATGAACCCGTAGACCGGTGGCTTTGCGTCCCAGCTTTTCAGCTGGTTTGCCCTTTTCGTAGGTCAGGAAAGTGTTCGGCGGCGTCAGCTCCCTCGCCCGGCACCCTGTTACGGAACTTAACACCTTCCACGGAGAAAAAAACGTGTCTCAAGATCGCGACAAGTATTATGTAATCCGCAAGCAAGTAAGGGAGCACGACTATCCATGTGTTTGAAAATGAAGCTCAAACTAGCCGAAGTTGCGAGTGTCGCCGAGGTAATTGGTGCAGTCGCAATTGTGATCTCGCTGATCTATGTCGGTATATAAGTGAACGACAGCACTCGCAGTGCGTTCGGCCACGGCGAACGAGACATCTGCGGCGATATCCTCCTGGTACACTCAAGTCGGGGGTAATCCGCAGGCCACACGAGTTTTTCTCGATGGGATTGCTAATCCAGATTCCCTGTCGAGAGAAGAGACGGCCCAATTCATCTACTTGCTGCATGGATTGCAGCTCGAGTATCAAGCGGCCTACTGGCTGTCTCAGGAGAAAACGCTCGATGTGGAACTCCAAGAGTCCCTGACGAATACGATCACTGGAGTCAGGGAGCAACCTGGTTTCCAAATGTACTGGGGTCAGCGACGAGAATTATTTGAGCCGAGCTACAGAGCGTATGTTGATGATCTATTGGCCAACGGCACCACCAATACGAATCTGGAACGGTTGTATCGGTCGGGTGACCAGCAGTTGGGGACGTGGGTGTGTTAATTAGCTGTCTCGAGGCACTTGACGATCGCCGAGCGCGCCGCTGATCAGGTCGATCGGTTTGAAGCCCAGTGGCACTACATGATTTCGACGAGATAATCTTCTAGACTCGATTCGATACGCAGCCAAGCAAGTAACGACGATGAGCCACCTGACCGTATACGAAGAGGACCGGCCCGCGACGCCGATCGTCGATACCGGCGACGCCGGACGGATCGCAAAAGAACTGGGCGAGGCCGGCATCCGCTTCGAACGCTGGGAGGCGGCACACGACCTGCCGCAGGATGCCGACAACGACGACATCATCGAGGCCTATCGACCCGAGATAGACCGCCTGGTCAACGAGCGCGGCTACCAGACCTTCGACGTAGTCAGCATGCACCCGAAGCATCCCGACAAAGATGCCTTTCGCAAGAAATTTCTCGACGAGCACATCCACAGCGAAGACGAGGTACGCTTTTTCGTCCGCGGGCAGGGTCTGTTCGTGATTCACGCGAACGGCCGGGTCTACTCGATGTTGTGCGAGAAGGACGATCTCATTTCGGTGCCTGCGAACACGCGTCACTGGTTCGACATGGGGCCGAATCCATCCTTCACGGCCATCCGGCTATTCAACAACCCGGAGGGTTGGGTAGCCAACTTCACGGGCGACAGGATCGCCGGCCGCTTTCCGCTGCTCGACAACTAGGCTTCGCGGTCGGGTCCGGTCAGGGTTCAGCATAGCGGATCGAAACGACCGTCAAGATCGATTCCCTGCCGTTGACCGTTACCCGCGCCTCATGGTCGACGTGTTTGCCCAGCAGAGCCTTCGCGACCGGCGAATCTACGCTGATGGCGCACTTCGTCACATCCGCTTCATCCGACCCGACGATGCGATACTCGCGGGTCTTCCCGTCGGCATCGCGAACCTCGACGATCGCACCGAAGTAAACCGCGTTCCCGGTGGGCCGTTCCCGCACCACGTTGAACCGGGGCAAACGCCGCTGCAGGTAGCCGATTCGCCGATCGATACCGGCCAGCTCTTTCTTGCGGTAGATATATTCGGCGTTCTCCGACCGGTCGCCTTCGGCAGCCGCGTCAGCCAGCGCCTTCACGACAGCGCGGCGACCTGCCCAGAGCTCGTCGAGCTCTTTTTGCAACGTGGCGAAGCCTTCAGGCGTGATGTAAGGCGATGCGCTGCGCGTCGGCGGACGCCAACGTCCCATGTCCATTTCCTCGATGAGCGGTAACGAATTCGGATCCCGAGTGTGATCGATGCGTCAGTCGCGCCCTCAGGCGTCCGTACCAGTCGTCCTGCGCAGCGGATTGTTCGGGTGCGTCGTCCAGTCGGCCTTTTCCCGTGTGATCACGCGGCCGGTGCGCGGGTCCACGCCGTGGGTCAACGGTCGCATGGTGATGCAGCCGTCGACCGGGCACACGCTGACGCACAGGTTGCAGCCGACGCACTCCTCGTCGATCACCTCGAAATGGCGGGCGCCGTTGATCGTCTTCGTAATGGCTTGGTGCGAGGCATCCTCGCACACGATGTGACAGCGACCGCACTGGATGCAGAGGTCCTGGTCGATCACCGCCTTTTCGACGTAGTTTAGGTTCAGGTATTGCCAGTCGGTGACGCTCGGCACGGCCTTGCCGACGAGCTCCCGCACCGACGTCATGCCCTTGCCATCGAGGAAATTGCGCAGCCCGTCGGTGAGGTCGTCGATGATCCTGAACCCGTACACCATCGCCGCCGTGCATACCTGGACGTTGGAAGCGCCGAGCGCGAGGAAATCGACCGCGTCGCGCCAGTCGGTGACGCCGCCGATCCCCGAAATCGGCAGGTCCCGTGTGTCCGCATGCCGCGCGATCTCCGCCACCATGTGCAGCGCAATGGGTTTCACCGCCGGCCCGCAATAGCCGCCGTGCGAGCCTTTGCCGTCGGTCGACGGATACATCGTCAGCGTGTCGTAGTTGACCCGCATGATCGAATTAACCGTATTGATGAGCGACACCCCATCCGCCCCGCCGGCCTTTGCGGCCTTCGCCGGTGGCAGGATGTTGGTGACGTTCGGCGTGAGTTTCACGATGACCGGCGTGCGCGCGTACTTCTTCGCCCATTCGGCCGCCATCTGTATGTATTCGGGCACCTGGCCGACCGCCGAGCCCATGCCACGCTCCGACATGCCGTGCGGGCAGCCGAAGTTGAGCTCCAGGCCGTCGGCGCCGGTATCCTCGATCATGGGCACGAATTTCGCCCAGGTCTTCTCCTGCATCGGCAGCATCACCGACACGACCAGCGCGCGGTCCGGCCAGTCGCGCTTGACCTGGCTAATCTCGTCGAGGTTGGTCGTGAGCCGCCGGTCGGTGATCAGCTCGATATTGTTGAAGCCGATGACGCGGCGATCGTTCGCGTGGATCGCACCGTAACGCGGGCCGCTGACGTTGACAATCGGCGGATCCTCGCCGAGCGTCTTCCACACGACCCCGCCCCAGCCGGCCTCGAACGCGCGGTTGACGTTATAGGCTTTGTCCGTCGGCGGCGCGGACGCGAGCCAGAAGGGATTGGGGGAGTTGATACCCAGGAACTCGCTGGTCAGGTCAGCCATGGTGTTTGTGCTCCCGTAGCCGCGTCGTGCGAATCGGTGGCTACGATCTGTCCTCTTCCCATTCGCGGCTATGGGCCGCTCCGAAACCGCTCGTCTGCATCGCGGCGGACTTCGAACGGAGATAACGGTCAATGGAGTGGGCGGCAATCTTGCCATCCTGCACCGCGGTGACCGTGAGATCTTCACCGTCGGCAATGCAGTCGCCGCCGGCCCAGACGCGGTCCAGCGACGTGCGTCGTTCGCCGTTCACCGGCAGCTTGCCGCCCTGCCGTCCGAACGGATTGCCGATCGCCTCCATCAGCCGCTCGTCGAGCAGCTGGCCGACGGCCTTGAAGACGATATCCGCCTCCACGGCGAAGGTATCGCCGGTGGCGGAAAGCCGGCCGTCGTCGCCGAGCTCGGTACGTTCGAACTCGACCCCGGTAACGAAGCCTTCACCCAGGATCCGCACGGGCCGCGCCCAGTGATAGAGCGTCACGCCGCTCCTCTGCGCGTACTCCTGCTCGTATTCGCTTGCGCCCATCTGCTCCGGGCCGCGTCGATAGAGCATGTCGACCCGCTCCGCGCCAAGCTTGCGACTCTGCACCGCGACGTCGATCGCCGTCATGCCGCCGCCGATGACGACGACGCGACGGCCGACCGGCAGTTTCGACAGCTCATGCGCCTGCCGCAGCTTCGCGATGTATTCGACCGCGTCGACGACGCCATCGAGATCCTCGCCCTCGATCCCGAGCCGGTTGACGTCGCCGAGACCCACGCCCAGGAATACGGCGTCGTACTCGTCCAGGAGCGCCGCGAGGCTCACCTCTTCGCCGAGCGCCACGCCGTTCCTGAGCTCGATACCGCCGATGTCGAGAATCCATTGCACCTCGCGCTGCGCGAAATCGTGCAAGGTCTTGTAGGCGGCGATGCCGTACTCGTTGAGCCCGCCGGGCTTGTCGTCGCGATTGAAAACAACGACATCGTGGCCCAGCATCGCGAGCCGATGGGCGCAGGAGAGGCCCGCCGGCCCGGCGCCGACGACCGCGACCTTGCGGCCCGTCCCGGGCGCCCGCTCAAAAAGTCGTAGGTCCTCCTCGAACACCGGATCGGTGGCATGGCGCTGCAAGAGCCCGATGCGCACCGGCAGATCCTCGTGCGTGTTGCGCACGCAGGCTTCTTCGCACAGCACTTCGGTGGGGCAAACTCGCGCGCACATGCCGCCCATGATGTTCTCGCGCAGGATCGTGTGCGCGGAGCCCTTGAGGTTGCCGCTCCGGATCCCCTGGATGAAGCCGGGGATGTCGATGCCGGTCGGGCACGCGGTCGTGCAGGGCGCATCGAAGCAGAAGTAGCAGCGGTCCGCCTCGATCAGCGCCTCGGAGCGCGCGAGCGGCGGGTGCATGTCCGTGAAATTTTCGCGGATTTTCGCTTCGGTCAGGCGGCCGGGACGGACGTCCGGTTCGTACCCTGCTGACGCCTTGGCTCTCATCGTCTCACCCGTCGGACCCGTGCCCGCCCGGTCAGCGGCTCTGCCGCACCTTGTCGCTCGGAACGAGCCGCCGCACCGGCTGCGGCCGCTTGCGTTCCGCCTGCTTTTGCATCGCATCGTAGTAGCTGGCGAACGGCGGCTTCTCGATGTAACGGCCGGCGCCACGCTCGACGTCGAGCTCGCCGTCCGCCCATACGACCTTGCCCTGCGACAACGTATGCGAGGCACAGCCTGTCACTGTCATGCCTTCGAAGATGTTGAAGTCGACGTTCTGATGATGCGTCTTTGCCGAAATGGTCTTCGTCGCTGCGGGGTCCCACACGACGATGTCTGCGTCGGCGCCGACCGTGATCGAGCCCTTGCGCGGAAAAATGTTGAAGATCTTGGCGGCGTTCGTGGACGTCGCCGCCACGAACTCGTTCATTGTCAGCCGCCCGGTGTTAACGCCGTGGTGCCATAGCACCTCCATCCGGTTCTCGATGCCGCCCGTGCCGTTCGGGATCAGCCGGAAGTCGTCCTTGCCGGTCGCCTTCTGGTCGGCGCAGAAGCAGCAATGGTCGGTCGCGGTGGTTTGTAGATTGCCGGACTGCAGCCCGTGCCACAGCGCGTTCTGGTGCTCCGGCGGCCGAAACGGCGGGCTCATGACGTGCGCGGCCGCGAACTCGAAGTCGTCGTTACGATAAACCGTGTCGTCGATCAGCAGGTGCCCCGCGAGGACCTCGCCGTACACGCGCTGCCCCTCGTTACGCGCGCGCGTGATCGCCTCGAGCGCTTGCCGCGACGATACGTGCACGAGATAGATCGGCACGCCCAGTACCTCTGCGATGCGGATAGCGCGGTTTGCCGCTTCGCCCTCGACCTCGGGCGGGCGTGACAGCGGGTGACCCTCGGGGCCCGTGATGCCGGAATCGAAGATCTTCTGCTGCAGGCGATAAACGAGCTCGCCGTTCTCAGCGTGCACCGTAACGATCGCGCCAAGCTCGATCGCTTTCGAGAAACTGTTCACCAGGATCTCGTCGTCCGCCATGATGGCGCCTTTGTACGCCATGAAGTGCTTGAAGCTGTTGACGCCGTGCTTCTTGACCAGCTCTTCCATGTCGCGCGGCACCGTGTCGTCCCACCACGTGATCGCGACGTGGAAAGAGTAGTCCGCGACTGCCTTCTCCGCCCACCCCCGCCACTGCTTGAACGCTTCCATGACGTTCTGCTGCGGGTTCGGGATGACGAAGTCGATGATCATGGTCGTACCACCGGCGAGCCCGGCCGCGGTGCCCGAATAGAAATCGTCGCTCGCGACCTTGCCCATGAACGGCAGCTGCATGTGCGTGTGCGGATCGATCCCGCCCGGCATCACGTACTGGCCGCCTGCGTCGATGACCCGCGCTCCCTTAGGCGCACCAAGCTTCTCTCCGATCTCCTGGATTCTTCCGTCGCCGCACAACACGTCGGCGCGGACCGTCTGCTCGGCCGTGACGAGCGTGCCGCCTCTGATCAATACCGCCATGTCACTTTCTCCTGGTCATTTTCCCTAGCTCATTTTCCCTAGCTCATTTTTCCTTGCTCATTTTCCCCTGGCCACGAGGTAGTAAATAAGCCCACCGACGATCGAGCCGGTGAACCAGCCGTAGTCGTAAAACCAGCCGAGCTTGCCGGTCGTAATCGCGACAAGCGTCAGCGCGACCGGGATCAGGAACGCGACAAAGCCCGGCACGTTCCAGGCGGGATATGCGCCGCCGTTGCGATACAGATCGGGCAGCTCGTAGGTTTGGCGCTTGATGACAAAATAGTCGACGATCATTATACCCGCAATGGGTCCCAGCAGGCTCGAGTACCCCAGGAGCCAGTTGGAGTAAAGGCTCTCGACACTGACGTCGGAGACCAGCCAGCCCATCTTCTTGGCCAGCTCCCAGGCCATCAGTCCGATGCCGATCAATCCCGTGAGGAGCACGCCTTTCGTCTGGTCGATGTACTTCGGCGCCACGTTCTGGAAGTCATTGGTCGGCGAGACGATGTTCGCTGCGGTGTTGGTCGAGATCGTCGCAAGGATGATCATGAGCATCGCGACGACCACCCAGAAAGTGCTGTCGATGCGGCCAATCAGGTTGATCGGATCGGAGACCGTTTCGCCGACCAGCTCGACCGATGCCGAGGTGAGCAGCACGCCCAGGCCGGCGAACAGGAACATCGTGAGCGGCAGGCCGATGACCTGGCCGAGGACCTGGTCCCTCTGCGAAGCGGCGAAGCGGCTGAAGTCGGGAATGTTGAGCGACAACGTCGCCCAGAAGCCGACCATGGCAGTGAGTCCGCTCAGGAAATACGTCGTAATCGCGGCACCGTCCGGCCGCGACGGCGGCAGCGCGAGCAGCTCGCTGACCGACGCCTTCGGCCAGGCCCACACGATCAGTCCGATGGCCACTGCGAGCAATAGCGGCGCGGCCAGCGCCTCCAGGTGCTTGATGGCCTCCGAGCCGCGGATCACGACCCATACGTTCGCGACCCAGAAGATGAAGAACCCGATGACCTCGCCCTTGCCGCCGAGTGCCGCCCAGCCGTCGAACAGCGCGGACAGGAGCAGGTGCACGGCAATGCCGCCGAACATCGTCTGAATGCCGAACCAGCCGCAGGCGACCAGCGCGCGGATTAGCGCCGGCACGTTCGAACCGATGATGCCGAAGGACGAGCGCAGCACGACGGGGAACGGTATGCCGTACTTCGTGCCGGCGTAGGCGTTCAGCGTGAGCGGGATCAGGATGATGACGTTGGCGAGCAGGATGGCCCACAACGCCTCGGCTACCGACAGGCCGAAGTAACCCGTCAGCACGCCGCCCAAGGTGTAGGTCGGCACGCAGATCGACATGCCGACCCAGAGCGCGGCCACGTGCCATTTCGTCCAGGTGCGCTCGGCGGCTTTCGTCGGGGCGATGTCGTCGTTGTAGCGCGGGCTTTGCAACAGTTCGGGACCGGGCTCGAGCTCGACGAATTCGCCGACCGTGACGACGCGCGTTGGGGAATCAGGCGCCAATCCGGCTCCCTTGTCGGAGCTTATTGGTGCTAGTCAACGAGCGGCCCGTAGAGATCCGGTCGCCGGTCGCGAAAGAACTGCCAGGTGTTCCGCACCGCGCGGATCATGTCGAGATCGATCTCGTGCACCAGCAGCTCGTCCTTGCCGTAGCTCGCCTGCGCCTCGATCGTGCCGCGCGGGTTGACGATGTAGCTCGAGCCGTAGAACTCGCCCATCTGCTCCGCCCACGGCTCTTCCTTCCCGATGCGGTTGATGGCGCCGATGAAGACGCCGTTGGCGGCGGCCGACGCCGGCTGCTCGAGTTCCCAGAGGTACTTCGACAGTCCGGCCACGGTTGCCGACGGATTGACGATGTACTCGGCGCCGTTCAGCGACAGCGCCCGCCAGCCTTCGGGGAAGTGCCGGTCGTAGCAGATGTAGACGCCGAGCTTCACGTAGGCGGTGTCGAACACCGGGTAGCCGAGATCGCCGGGCTTGAAGAAGAACTTCTCGTAAAACCCGGGATCGACCTGCGGGATGTGGGTCTTGCGGTACTTGCCAAGACAGCTGCCGTCCGCGTCGATCACGGCGGCGGTGTTGTAGTAGACGCCGGGCATCGCCTCCTCGTAGATCGGGACGACAATGACCATGCGGTGCTTCTTCGCATACTCCTGCATCAGTTTCGTCGTATGGCCGTCCGGGATTCTCTCCGCGGCCGCGTACCACTTGCGATCCTGGCTCGGGCAGAAATAGGCTTGAGTGAATACCTCCTGGAAGCACAGCACCTGCACGCCCTTCCTGCCGGCCTCGTCGATGAACGGCCGGTGCGCGTCGATCATGACGTCCCGGATCTCCGCGGGGGAGGCGTTGATGTCGCCCTTGAATCCCATCTGGATCAGGCCGCAGATCAATTTTGCCATGCTCACCCCCGTCGGTATTCGAACGTCAAGAATACCCTTATTCACCACCCAGTTGGAGCGGGCCGAGGCTTCGACCGGCTGCTCGACCAACCCGGACTTCCATTAAGATTCGGCGTAAAGCTCTGCCGGATGAAAGTCTCAGGACGGATCGATGAGATCAGCCGCTGCCGTTGCAGCATTCCTGGTGTGCGCCGGCCCGCCGCCGCCGGCAGCCGATTTCGCGACGGTCCAGGCCGCCATCGATGCCTGGAGTGCCGACCACGCATTTCAATATCCACAAGGCGGTCGCAAGTAACACGAGCCGTGCGTCAGGCGCGCGGGTCGACGTTCGCGTTCAGCCGGAAAAGGTTGGCGGGGTCGTACGTGCGCTTGAGCGCGAGTAAGCGGTCGTACTTGGCGCCGTAGGCCGCGGCGACCGAGGATACGGCGGCAAATGCGCGCGCAAGCGGAAACGACGCGACCGCCATAGTGGCCGCGGCGGATGCCCGAAAGGTTCTCCTTCTCATTGGAGGGTGCCGTCGCCGTTTCGAATCTCGATCTTGTGTGACGTGCCGGCGATAGAACTCTCCGCCAGGATCGCGTAGCTCGAGCCGCCAGGCGACGGTATCGCGACGATGTCGACCGGATCGAAATTCCTGTTCAGGAAGATGGTGCTGGCCACTGCGCCGTCCGTCAGGAAACTTTCGGCCCCTCAGAAACGCCAAGTGCCACGTCGCCATCGAGCTTCTTCGGCGCCCGTATCAGTTCGGTTCGACCCCCCAACGCCCCGTGTTATCGTCGGCACAACCTGCTGCGCCGTCTGTCGGCGTCGGGTAGAAGCGCTTCACAAGACACGGGGGAAAAATGCATGAGAAGCAAGTCGACACGGTTCGCAGTGCTGGTACTCGCTGCCGCAATTCCCTGGCAGCCTGCCCTTTCGCAAGAACCCGATTCGTCGTTGCAACGCGCCAGGGTGATACTCGACAAATCGCCCGTCGTCGACGGCCACAACGACCTGCCGTGGGTAATCCGCGAAAAGTTTGCCGCCAACGTCGAGGGCTACGACATTTCGCAGCCTGCCGAATACGACACCGACATTCCGCGGCTACGCGAAGGACGGGTCGGAACGCAATTCTGGTCGGTTTACGTGCCGAGCTCCCTGTCGCCGGTGGAGGCCATGACAGCGCAGCTGGAGCAGATCGACATCGCGCTGCGGATGGTCGCCCTGTATCCCGACGACCTGCAGCTTGCGACCAGCGTGGCCGAGATCGAAGACGCGCGCCGAAACGGCAGAATCGCCTCACTTCTCGGCATGGAAGGCGGCCACACCCTCGTCAACTCCCTCGGCGCACTGCGCAGCTTCTACGGCCTGGGTGTGCGCTACATGACGCTGACGCACTTCCACAGCAACGACTGGGCGGATTCGGCGACCGGTGACGTCCTCCACGAAGGCCTCACCAACTTCGGCAGGGAGGTCGTCCGGGAAATGAATCGCTTGGGCATGCTGGTCGACCTGTCGCACGTGTCTGACGACACGATGCATGACACACTGGGCGTGACGGAAGCGCCGGTGATTTTTTCGCATTCGTCGGCGCGTGCGCTTACCAGCCACGTGCGCAACGTTCCGGACAGCGTACTGAAACGACTTGCCGAAAACGGCGGTCTCGTCATGGTGACGTTCATTCCCGCGTACGTGAACGAGGCGCGCTGCGAATGGGAAGACGGGATGATCCCGCTACTGAAGGAAGCTACGACTGACGCCGAGTGGGAACAGATCGGACTGCAATACCGCGAAGAGCACGGTGCGCCGCCGCTCGCGACGCTCGACGACGTTGCCGATCACATCGAGTACATCGCACAGGTGGCCGGCATCGATCACGTGGGTATCGGCAGCGATTTCTACGGCGCGAAAGGTGATGAGCTCATCCAGGGCCTCGAAGACGTATCGGGGTATCCGAACCTGGTCGCCGAGCTGCTGCGCCGCGGCTGGAGCGATGAAGATGTGGAAAAACTGGCCCGCGGGAACCTGTTGCGCGCATTCGCAGACGCGGAAGTGGTCGCGCGACGACTGCAGGGAGAGAGGCCGCCGTCGCTGAAGACGAGCGAGATGAAGGCGGCCGCCGGAATGTAATCTTCCTCGCCAGCGGGCGGACTCTCGAGTACCTCGGCCACGACGCCGAATCCTTCGATCCCGCGCATCCGAGCCGGAAGTAGCATCGCGAAGCGTTATACTGCACTTTTGCCGCGGAGGAGCGGGGTGACGCCCGAAATCATCAAGTGCTATCGCTGCGGAGAATCGCTCGCGGCGTTGACCCTGCCGTTCTCCCGGCGTGACGAATGCCCGAACTGCACGGTGCATCTGCACGTTTGCCGCATGTGTCGGTTCTTCGACCCGGCGGCGCCGAAACAGTGTCGCGAAGACGATGCGGAAGAGGTCACGGAGAAAGAACGGGTAAACTTCTGCGAGTGGTTCAAGCCGAGTGTGGATGCGTTTGATCCGGCACGCGCAAGAAAGGAAGCGAAGGCGAACGCCGAGCTGGCCGCGTTGTTCGGCGTTACCGATGAACAGCCCGGCGATGATGACGCCTTGCGTGAGGCGGAAGATCTGTTCCGCTAGCCTTGCGCGGCGCTAGCGCTTTGCTACAACAGCGCATCGCAGGCGTTTTGTTCGACTATAAGAACAGTATTGATTTCTGCGCGCCGTCGTCTTCAGCTTCAGCGGCGAGCAAATGGCAGGAGTCAGCCACGGCGGCGCAGGATAGCCGCTCATAACCAACTGACTAAAAAGGGGAAAATGGTAGCTGTCACGCCGTCGGACGTTGCCAGGGTTCGCGGACCAATTTCGACGCGATGATCCGCGCGAACGCGATAGAATCTCCCATCCTTGGTAAAGATTCATTCATCGCCGAAGGCTGGATCAAGGTCTGCGCTTTGATATACGAGTTTGACGAGTTCCAGTTCGAACCAGGAAACGCACGACTCGCGCGCCGTGGCGTCGCGCTGCACGCAGAGCCTAAGGCGATGCGGGTGCTCGAAGTGCTTCTCGACAGCAACGGATCGCTCGTCGATCGCGACACGCTGCTCAATCGAGTGTGGGGTCGAGTTGTCGTTACACCGGGAACGCTGACACGGCTGATTGCCGAATTGCGGCGGCTGCTTGGCGACGATTCTCTGAAGCCCCGCTTCATCGAGACCGTCCATACCAAGGGCTACCGCTGGATCGCCCCGGTCGCGGGAGCCAAACGTACGGTGAGCCGTTCCGCGCCACCAGAACGAAGTATCGAGCTGATCGGTCGCGACGACGAACTGACGCAGTTGCAAGTCGTGGCTGCAACGTCGCGCTTGCTTACGCTGGCGGGTCCCGGCGGAACGGGCAAAACACAACTCGCGCTGGAACTGGCCCGCCGGCGCGAAGGCCAACAACCGAATTCGGTCGTTTGGGTCGACCTTACCGCTGCAAGCGACGCGCGCGCGTTGCCTGGCCTGGTCACTGCCGGGTTGGATGTGCAGTTGCCGGACGGCGTGGATTTTGCGTCTGGCGTCGCGCGTGCGATCGGCAATCGCCAGGTATTGCTGCTGCTCGATAACTGTGAGCATCTCGTCAGCAGCCTGGCTGCCATCGCGCAGACGATCCTGGGACGTTGCCCAGGAGTGTCAATCATCTGCACCAGCCAGGCCACACTCGACCTCCCGGAAGAATCGGTGTTCTGGGTCCCGCCGCTGAAACTGCCGAGTGCCACCTGGGAAACATCAGAAGATCCGCTGGCCGACGTTGCTCGAGTCAGGCGCGGTGCGCTTGTTGAGAGATCGTGCGCACGCTGTCACGCCACATTTCGAGCTGACACGCGAGAACGCGTCGTTCGTCGTGGAAATCTGCCGACGGCTCGACGGATTGCCGCTCGCACTCGAGCTTGCCGCCACTCGCTTGGCCATACTCACTCCGCGGCAATTGGTGGCGGCACTCGAAGACCGCTTCACCCTGCTGTCGCGCCAGGCTGCCGGAGCGAACCTGCGCCATGGTTCGCTCCGTCACGCCATCGAGTGGAGTTATGAATTACTCGAAGAGCGTGAGCGCGATCTGCTCGATTCCTTTGGGGTTTTTGTCGGCACGTGGTCGTTGGACGCCGCGCTGGCCGTCGCCGGCGGTCAGTCGATGGCCGGGGCGACCTTGAATGGACTGCAGAGCCTGGTGCAGAAGTCGCTGGTCATCGTCGAGCGTGCGCCCGGCGGGCTGCGCTATCGAATGCTGGACAGCGTGCGCGCCTTTGCCTGCGCGCGCCTGGATGCGATCGGCCGCGCCGATCAGGTGCGTCTCCTGCACGCACACTACTTTGCCCGGCTCGCCGGCGCTGCGGGCGAGAAGCTTCTCGAAGACGATCAGGTCATCTGGATGGATCATCTGGACGCCGAATGGTCGAATCTTCGGGCCGCCTGGGAATGGCTGCTGGACAAACCCGCGCATCGCGCCGAGGCGGTCGAACTGCTTGTCCGGGCTGCGCTGGCACTTCTGGATTCGCGGCAGATATACCGAAGCGTTGCAGTGGTATCGCGAAGCCGAGGCCTTGATTGAGGAATGCTCATCGGCGGAGCAGGCACGTCTCTGCAATGGCTATGCGATCGCGCTGCTCCACGCCAGGCGCCTGGAAAGCGCCATGCATCTTGCGCGCCGCGCGGCCGCCTGTGCAGAAGTATCCGGGCTCGTGTGGGAGCACGCATTCGCGTTGGGTGTGCAAACGTGGCTGGCTATTGTGGACGGCCACGCAGAAGAGGCCGAAATCAGTGCCGCGCGCGCCACTCAGTTGTGCAGGCAATTGAATGAGCCGTGGATCGAGGGTTTCAATCGCTTGAGCAGCGCCTTCAGCCACGTGTATGCCCTGCATCACGAGCAGGCGCTGCAGGCGATGCGCGAGGTCGCGGAAACGTTCGACCGCGCCCACGATTGCCACATGCGCATGTTCGCCACCGTGCAGGTGGGGCTGCAGCAATTCCTGACCGGCGACCTGGATGGGGCGCGTCGCAATATTCTGAAAGGGCTGGATTTCGCGCGGCGCATTGCCAATCCGCAGGGGGCTCACCGGCGTATGCGAGACCACCGCCTACATCGCCGCCCGCGAGGGCAACGCGCAACTGGCCGCCCGCCTGCTGGGCGCTGCTGAAACGGGCCGAATCATGAGCGGCGCACCGCAATTCCCGCAATGGGTAAAGCCGCACGACGTCGCCTGGGGTGAGATTTGCGCAGCGACTCGGACGCGACGGCGGCCCAGGAACTATTCGCTGCGGGGCAACTTGCGGGTCCGCGTGAATGTGCGCAATTGGCGGCGGCTTATCTGCAGTCTGAGGCACGTGGCCGCTGATTGAATGAGCGCAGCGCCGATTTGCGTCAGATGAACATTGCGTCGGGATCATACTGGCGTTTCGCATCGCGCAGTCGTGCGAGCACGTCGGGGCTCAAACGACACTTCGGCATGATCGGCGTCTGCACCGGAAAAATTGACGTATGCGCGACGCGGATGACCAGGGGCGATTCCGTCGCTGCATTTGCGTACCCACTCGATGGCCGCGGCATCGTGTTGCGGCGAAGGCCAGGTCGCGAGCACATTGACGACATATGCATGCCGGCGCAGGTCGTCGGCTGCGTCGCCAGCCGGTTCGCGCTTCACCGCGCCTTCCAGATGATGCACATGAATCATTGACAGCGGCGTCGGCAGTTCCAGCGAGCGCGCTGCAATCCAATCGATTGCCGCATCGTCGAGAATCGGCAGGCAGCTGCTGCGCCAGTAATTGCGCATTCCGTGCGGTGCGGTCAGGTCGAGGCTCGCCTGCCAAACGGGATACGGCTGCAATGCGAGCATGATCTACTTCGGCGCGCAGCTGGGCACGCAAAGGTGCCAGGACGCGCTCGCCGGCTTGCTGCTCCCCGCACCAGCAACACGCGATGATGATGACGGGCTTGCCGTGCAGCGCAGGCGGAACAAATGGTGCGGGCGGCGCCACCGTCGCGATTGCAACCATGGTCAGTTCATCGGGTATCTGCGCCGAGAATTCGCGAAAGGTGCGCAACACGTCGGCTGCACGCTCCGCTTTGCACCACAGCCCACCGGCCAGAACTGTCGACACGGGATGCAGCTTGAAATCGAACTGCGTCACGACACCGAGCCTGACGCCGCCACCGCGCAACACACGAAACAGATCAGCGTGCCTGTCGTTGCTCGGCCGCACTGTTTCGCCGCTCGCAAGGACGACCTCGGCCCCCAGCAGGTTGTCGCTGGCCAGCCCATATTTGCGCATCAGCCACCCGATCCCGCCACCCAGCGTCAATCCGCCGACGCCGGTTGTCGATATCATGCCGCCTGTCGTGGCCAGGCCGAATGCGCCGGCGACCGCGTCGAAGTCGCGCCACAAGGCGCCGCCGGCCACCGTCGCCCGGCGATGGCGTGCATCCACATCGACCGCACGCATTCCGCCAAGATCGATCAGCAGCGTATCGTCCTGAATGGCGAGGCCACCTACGCTGTGGCCGCCACCGCGCACCGTGACCTTCAGCCCGGCTTCGGCCGCGAAGCGTATGGCCGTGACCACATCGGCCCGACTTGCGCACACGGCAATCGCGGCGGGACGCCGATCGATCATCGCATTCCAGATGCGACGCGCGGTCTCGAAATGAGGCGCACCCGGCAACATCAGCGTGCCCTGCAGATTCATCGCGAGCGAATCCCAGCGAATCGCGAATCGTGGCATTGAACTGTCCGCCAATCGTCGTACTGACCGTGCACGACGAGACATAGGGTGCAGGATCGCCGGACTTCCTGGCCAGCGGCTGACCCCCGAAATCACATTTTCCTCATGAATCCCTGCGGACACCGAGGGCTCGGCGTCCGTACCTTGCCCTCCACGCAATTTGCGCCGGTTTCGATACGGGGAGAACGGCCATGTTTCAGTCATCAACGTACGGCCACGTCGCACGGGCAGCGATTCTGGCGATCTCTATGACCGCTTCTGCACAAGGTGCTACGCCGGGCGAGGTGGATCCGACGTTCGGTCACGAACGGGCAGGACGGTTGTTGCAGACAACAGCAGGGCGATCGGCTTGAGACTGCCCGATGGATCGCTGCTGGTTGCCTCGCAAACGCAACCTACAGCGGACGCACGAACCAGGGTGGACTTGCGTCGTTTCGACAGCGAAGGACACGTCGATTCGACGCTTTGGCATCGCGGGCGTCGCTCACCATGAATTCGCAGATGCCACCGACCTCACGCATTCCGTCGCGCGCGCTGCAGACGGACGCGTTTATCTCGGTGGCTGGACCCGAAAAGTGCGAGGTGACCGGGGCTGGCTCGACATGGCGATTTTTGCAGTGGATGCGCAAGGAGGCGCGGTTGCGACATTCGGCGACGGGGGGTTGGCCAGCTTCGATCTGGCAAACCCTGTCAACGCCGGTGGATACGATGGCGCCAGCGCGCTCGCAGTCATGCCCGACGGTCGCTTGCTTGTCGGCGGCTTCAGCGGGGGTTACTACTAGGATCGTATCCGGAACCTTACCGCTTGTCACAACTTGCTACGGTTGAATGCGGATGGTTCATTGGATCACGACGTGACTTCCTCGATCGCGCCACGAACGTCTGCTCACGGTATCCAGGGGCTGCTCCCACGCACGGACGGGAGCCTCCTGGTTGGCGACGATACCGGCATCTATGCATTGCTCGGCGACGCCGCGCTGCAAACATTCGGTGTGGACGGTGTCGCAATGAATACCGATTTCAGGATTGACAACTCTGGCGTCCCATGCCTTGGACTGCAGAGTTTCGCGGCCGACCAAAGCGGTGAACTGCTGACGGTTTCGGAAGTGGAACTGCCGGACGGGGAAACGGGATTTGAATTGCGTCGGCTGAATGAGAACGGCACCGAGATCGAGGGGTCCGTGCGCGCACCGGCGGTGCCGCTCGGGAGGCTTGTTCGAAACGACGATGCGATTCGCTGACTCAGCAATTTCGATCACTGAGCCTTCCAAAATGGCACGTCCGATTCAGAGTGGCGCGGATGGTCGACTGTACTTGCTTTTTGGTTTCGGGAATGGAATGCTGGTGCAGGATATGGCGACGGCTGGGCGATCGCCCGACTTGCGTGCGGATGGAACGCTCGACACCGGCTGGGGCGATGGCGGAGTGGTCGTCATCGACAAGGGCGGCCCAGGCTATTGGAACAGCGTCCCGACACTACTCGAGCCACTGGCCGATGGTCGAATCGTCGCCCTGACCCCAACCGGGGTGCTGACTCGACTGCTCGGCGGACACCAGGAGGGTCACGGTGCAATCAATATCGCTGCCGGTCTTGATGTCGTCGAAGACGCGCCTCAGATCTCTATTGAGGTGACTCGTACCGGCGGTTCCGCAGGTGCGGTCAGCGTTGAGATACGGCGCCCCAGCCGCCCCAGCCGCCCCAGAGTGCAACGGCCGGGAAGGATTTCTCGTCGGCGAGCGGCCGCCTGGATTGGGCGGATGGTGACACGTCGTCCCGGGAAATCGTGGTTTCGATTCTCGAGGACACGCTCGAACGAAGTCGACGAGCAGTTCGCCGTTGCAATCGCGTTCGCCGTCGGGCGGCGCCGTGCTCCTGAACACGAAGGCGCTCGTGCCGGATCAGCGACGACGGGGATGCCGCAACTCCTCCTCCTCCACCGCCGCCGCCGCCGCCACCACCCGTCGTTGCCTCCGGCGGCGGCGGTGCAGCCGACGGTCTCATGCTGATCCTGTTGTCTTTACTGGCGACGCTGCGCGTGACACAGCGTGCTGCTGTCGGTCGGGTTCAAACACTGAGCTTCCGCAACAATTGAATAAATGCAGCACGACGACGGCTCAATCATTATTGGTAAAAGCAAACTAATGTTGGAGAACGACTCATGAACGCATCAATCTTCACTCGCCACGGAATTCTGGCCGCGATATGTCTATGCCTGTTGTCGGGACTTGCAGCGAGTGGCCAGAACGTGCACGAACCCCGTCGAGTGATCAACGTGAAAACCGTCGGCCAGCTCTATGCAGCTGTCAACGATTCCGCGAATCGCAATGTCACGGTTCGTCTTGCGCCTGGGCACCTATGTGTTGTCCACGTATAACAAAAAGAATGTGCTGCGTCGCAATCGGGGCGCGCTGCGAATGCCGCGCGGCATGTCGCTCGTGGGATCAGAAAAACGTGTCGACACCAATGCCGATGGCGTGCCTGATCCGGTCAGTGACGAGACGCCCGACGATTTCACCGTGCCGGGAACAGAGACAATCATCGACGGCTCGGCGCTTGAGCTTTTAGGCGAAGTGCGCGCCGATTGTGCGGGCGAGCTATTTGGGCCAGCTCCAAATCCAGTAATCCACGTCGGCGTGAATAACTTGATTTCACGCCTAACCCTTTTCGCCGGAAACAATGTGGGGATCTCGGAACCGACGAACAATCCGGTCGATCCCAACGGAAATCTGTCGATGAAGGTTACAAATTCGGTCCTGGAGAGTTCGTTCCTTGTGATGGCGTTCGCGAACTCTGAATGCGCCGCACGCAGGGCGCGTTCGGTCCTGTCCTTCTCGCACAATGTCGTACGCGGGGGCGATTTTATCGGTCTTATCGTGCAGAATTTCTTGACGGGAGACGCCGGCAATGACGGCTCTGACGGCCCCGCCATCTGGGCGACTGTTACCTCCAATCTCTTTTACAACAACAGCGGAGCGCTGATAGCAAATGGCGGCAACAGAGGCACCGATGGCGGGTCAGTGATGCTCTATTTGAGCGGCAATGTGTTCAGGAACAACGGGAGGAACTTGCAGGTCGGCGGAGGTGGGTCGACGAATCCCCTGAATCCAGCAGTCGGAAATCGGCTCAGTGTGACGTCGGTGTTCGATACATTCGGAGAGGCGACTCCAGGCATAAACGTGAACCTGTTCGCGGGTGCGGGCTCGATCGCGGACGATCCGCAAGACAACATGATCGAGGCCAAATTCATTCACAGCCGATTCATCCGCGACTTCCCTGAAACGCCGGCCGAGATCTCGATCGTCGGTGGGGCCGGGAGCCATAATCGCGCCGAAGTGCTGATCCGAGGCGCAACCGTGAAGTCGTCCGAGGGCATTCGCAGGAAAGGTGAGCTCCTGATTCGGGACCAGGGAGAGCCCGGCTTTGGTACGAGCAAGGCTCGGCTCGAGGGATCGCGGCAGGAATTCATCGAACGGAATCAGGGCCTGCCGGCACCACCGGCCTATTTCTTTCTCGAGCACAAGGATGGGCACGAGTCTGCAAGAGCTAATGGAGCTGGGAGTCCGGATGTCGTGAGATGATGCTTCGTTACGCGCACCTGGCGCCCGAACATCTCTCGCAGGATGGGCTACTTCGATACGGAAAGGGGCGGGTTGGAGCCGGCCCCTGATCCGTTAAGAGGTTCTCAACAAGGCTTGAATGATTCTCTAGGAATCGCAACTTTTTTAGGTCTTTCGGGGACCCGAGATCCAGAACGAAACTTGGATTGCGATTGCGGTTCACGGCGCTTCTGAGCCGTGCCTTTGTCGCGGAGGGAAGCTAGGAGCTGCTGCTAGGGGCGATCGATTCTCTGCAGCATGTAGGGTTCGCCGGGAGCCAGGATAACAATCCGTTCTGGATTCACTATCTTTCCATCGAGATCATCGGGATCGGCGTTAAACGGTGCAAAATCCGGCGCATCCACAGAGCCCCAATGGTGTAGCAACAACGCCGAATCGGGATACGCGTTCGCCAATCTGATGGCGCCTTCGAGCGTGAAATGCCATTCGCTGTCCGAGAAATCGAACAGAATCGCATCCGGGGCGGGCATGTGCAGGTGTTCGTCCATCAATCGGGAATCGCCGGTCGCCCAGATGCTGCCGTCCGGGGTGTCGATCCAGAAGCCGCAGGAATCTTCATCCTCGAAATGCCGATCGCTCGCGCCCGGCGTGGCGTTTTGCCAGGCGTGGTCGACCGGCGTGACCGTCACTTTGACATTACCGACGCTGAACGTATCGCCTATGTCATGGCCGAGCGAGGGCAGTCCCTCGTTCTTCATTAGCGAATCAACGTACACCGTCGAATGGTATTCCGCGGTAACCGGCTCGAGGTCCTTGTTGGTGGCAACGCTGTAGTGATCGTTGTCGCTGTGCGTCACCAGGATTGCGTCGACTTTCGGTATGGCGTCCGTGGCAATGGGAAAATCGATCATGACGGGCATATCGAATCCCTTCAGTAGCGGGTCCACCAGCAGGATCGTTTCCCGGCTATTGATGAAAAAGCCTGCCATCCCCAACCACCGCAGGGTGGTTGCATCGGATGGGCGAAATGCCTCCGCACCGAGGTGGGTGGGCAGGTGGAAATTTAGTCCGCGCGATGGGCATGCTCAGCATCGAGGCGCGGGCGATACCTTACCACTTCCCCGAGAACGCCCCTTCTTGGGAGAGTCGCGTTGCAGAAGCGCCTAATGCCTCAGCGATTGCGTAGCCGGCGCCAACGGCTCCACAACTCCATAACGGGAAAGTGCAAGTTGGACATCGCTAAGGGCGTACCGCCGCCGGCCAACACCGCAATCGCTACGGCTTCTCTTAGCTTGAGTGTGCACAATCCGCAACTACATGAACAGGACTCGCCCGGTCCCTATGTCTGCAATGCATCCCAAAGCTGCCGGTCGGCGCGTCCGCTGACCGCAAAACCATCTCACCAGACGCTGCCGAGTGCCACGCGAATTGCTTCGCCGCTGACGCCGCTCGATTCTTCGGATGCCAGGAACGCTACTACCTCCGCGACTTCCTGAGGTGTGACGACGCGTCCCGGTGGATACAGACGGGCGCGTTCCTCCCACACCGCATCTATGGTGATGTTTCGGTCGCTGGCCTCCTGCGCAGCCGAGCGTTCCGCCATGTCGGTGCGCACCCAGCCCGGCAGCACGGCGTTGGCGGTAATCCCGAAGGGGCCGCCGTCCGTGGCCGCCGAGCGCATGAGACCCAGCAAGCCGTGCTTGGAGCTGTTGTAGGCGCTGCCCGCAGGCTCCGCAATCAGTCCGGCGGTGGAGCTCGTGTACACCATCCGGCCATACCGGCGAGCGACCATGCTCCTCATGATTAGTCGCGAGAGGTAAAACGGGCCGTCAAGGTTGATATGCATCGTTTCGGCCCAGTCCTCCACGCTCTGATCCCAAACGACCTTCTCGTGCGCCGATCCAATGCCGTGGTTGGAGACGAAAATCTCGATCGGTCCCAGTTTGGCTTCGGTTTCGGTAGCCGCCACCGCGCAGCCCTCGCGCGTTCCGAGGTCCGCTACGACGTAGTCCAAGCCGACCTGTGCGAGCTCTTGCTCGCTGCGGGACACGCACATCACCTTCGCACCCCTGGACGCGAGCAGCTCGGCAGTAGCCCGGCCGATTCCGCGACCGGCCCCGGTGACCAAAGCGGTACGATTCAGAACGCCCGGCATCCCCCAAAGCGTAGCACCGTACGTCCCGTCGCCCAATCCTACTTTGGGGAGCCGCACCGACTAGGTGATCGGTTCGGCTTGCGTCCATACCATCACTTGCCATGGGCAGCTAGGGACGGTGCCGGGATATGTCCGGTCAGCCCCCGAAATCAGTCGGTCGGCTGATATCATCAGGACTTCGGCTTTTTGGAATGCCCCGAGAACAGTGGACACTGCCGAACCTCAAAATGAGGCCTGTTCAAATCGCAGCCCGCGAGGAGAAAAGCAAAGTACTCAGAGGGTGTTATCGCTTCAATGTCCGGACTTCGAGGTGAGTCGAGTCACATTCAAACCGATACGTCAATTCAGCCAGGTAACTCGGGTGGTCCGCTTGTTACTACGTTGTGTATTATTGGCACCATCACTGATGGGCCGCGAAGTCCTCATTAGACTCGGGTGGCGAATGCAGCGAAAGGTGTCGGGCGTGCACACTGCTTTAGTTTCGCCAATCTACCCTTCAGCAGCCTGGGACGAAATGCGATCAAGGGCTAGGCGCTGGCTCAATGGCGAAGCTGTGCTTGGTCAGTATGATTTACGCAAGCCGCGATGCTGCGAGGCGCTGCTGGTCTCCTATCACGACGGACTCAAGACTGAGCGGATATCCGTCGATAACCCAGCGTATCGTTCGCGACCGTTGGATCGGCGCACGATTGAAATCATGAATGCGAGAATTGAGGAATGGCTGAATGCGCACTGACTTGCGGAATCGGTTGCCCCGCATTCGCTGCAGGTACGACTTGATGACCAATCTGCCTGAGCGTTCCGGATTCAGGAGCGCTTGAATTTCGCGGCTTCTTCCGACCCGGCCGTGGCATTTCCCGCGCTGTACGAATGCGCTCCCGTGCCCGCGAGCTTTCCGCCATCGACGATCAGATATTCGTCGCGGATCGGCCGCTTCGCGAACCAGCATTCCAGGATTTCACGCGTGCCGGCCGCGTAACGGGTCTGCGCCGAAAGGGACGTCCCGGAGATATGGGGTGTCATGCCGTGATGAGGCATCGAGCGCCAAGCGTGATCCGTGGGCGGCGGCTGCGGAAACCAGACGTCACCGGCGTAGCCGGCGAGTTGCCCCGACTCGAGGGCCGCGGCGATGTCCTCGCGGTTGCAGATCTTGCCGCGCGCGGTGTTCACGAGGTAAGCGCCTCGTTTCATCTTGGAGAGTAGTCTCGCATTGAAGAGATTCTCGGTCTCGGGATGCAGTGGCGCATTGATCGTGACGACGTCGCAGATTCCGACCATGTCCTCCACTTTCGGATGGAAGGTGAGGCCGAGCTCTTTCTCCACGCTTTCGGGTAGTCGATGCCGGTCCATGTAGTGCAGCTTGACGTCAAATGGCTTCAGGCGACGCAGCACGGCGAGCCCAATACGGCCTGCCGCGACCGTTCCCACCTGCATTCCTTCGAGGTCATAAGACCGCTCGACGCAGTCGGCGATGTTCCAGCCGCCTTTGACTACCCACAGATAGGAGGGGATGTAGTTGCGTACTAGCGCGAGGATCATCATCACGACGTGCTCGGAGACACTGAGGCTGTTGCAGTAGGTGACCTCGGCAACAGTGATCTTCCTGTCCATCGCGGCCTGAAGGTCCACGTGATCGGACCCGATGCCCGCGGTAATCGCGAGCTTGAGATTCTTCGCTTTTGCAATGCGTTCGGCGGTGAGGTACGCCGGCCAGAAGGGTTGCGAGATCACGATGTCCGTATCCGGCAGCTCACGCTCAAAGCGACATTCGGGTCCGTCCTTGTCGGACGTCACGACCAGCGTGTGGCCCTGGCTCTCGAGATACTTTCGCAGCCCAAGCTCACCGGTCACACTGCCCAAGAGCGTCCCGGGCTTGAAGTCGATTGACTTCGGAGTGGGTGTGGTCTGTCCACCGGGGTAACGCTTAATCTTCGGGATGTCCTCGCGGGCGTAAGACTTGGGATAGCCGCCGACAGGATCATCGTAAAGAACGCACAGGACTTTGGCCACGGTCATTGCCCCTTAGGAATCAACTCGACGTTGGAGCGTGCCGTCCACCCTTTCGGGAGGTCGGCGGTTACTGGACGCGGGATACTTGGCCGACTTGAATCGTGCCTGACTCAATCGTTTGTCCGCCTGCGACGGGAGAGTCCATCCGGGCGTTGTACGTAACCGTACCGGCTACGCCAAAACAGAGGCTCGCGCTCTCGTTCGGATCGATCGTGGCCGTTTCCTGTTGCCTTCGGAGGAGACTTGAAAATCCTGTCTGGCAGGTCACATCGGCCAGAGCGTCGCCCAGGAATTCGACCGTCACCGGTGTGCTCCGTTGATTGACCCAGCGAACTTCGTCTCCGGGCTGGACCTGCAGCTTGAGCGGCGTCATACCTTCTGCGAATTTCACATCGTGAATCGTGCCGGTGCGGCTGGTGTCCGAGATGCTGTCCGTGCCCCGGATACTGGCGCAGCCTACGGCCGTCGCCAGCAGCGCCGCGCCGACTATCAATTTTCTTACGCTGTACATATTTATTCCACTGGTTATCTAGGTCAGTCAGCTTGCACCGAAGACGGTGGCGGGTCTGTACGCTGCCGCACTTAGTGGGCCCCGTGAAGGTGACTTATGAACCTATCCGACTTTTTCAACCAGCATATGTCGGAAATCCTGTCGTATTGGGATCTTGACTCCAGCTACTTATTGGCCAGCTGCGCCGAGGCCAACAAGGCGGCGGGTTCCACGCGAACAAACTTCGGCCTTTCGTCGAGCAAGCGATCGTATTCCCGCTTGACCACTGCATAACATTCGCACACGCGGCTTTCCAGCCGCGTGCGGTCCAGCACCTCGATTTGGCCGCGGCTGTATTTGATCAATCCCGCCGCCTGCAATCGCCCGGCAGCTTCCGTGACCCCTTCCCGTCGCACACCTAGCATGTTCGCAATCAGTTCCTGCGTCATGGTGAGTTCGTTTGACCGCAGTCGATCGAGGCTAAGCAGCAGCCAACGACACAGCTGTTGCTCCACCGAATGGTGCCTGTTGCACACGGCGGTCTGCGCCATCTGCGTGATAAGCGCCTGTGTATAACGGAGCGCGAGATAATGCAGCGCCCCGCCGCTGTCGAATTCCATTTTGAGCACTGCCGCCCGCAGTCGGTAGCCGACGCCGGCGCTTTGCACGACCGCCCGGCTTGGCGTCGTTTCACCGCCCATGAACAGGGCTATGCCGACTAGTCCTTCGCATCCCGACACGGCGATTTCCGCCGAAGCACCGTTTTCCATGACGTACAGCAGGGAAACGATGCTGTCCGTCGGGAAATAGATGTAAGGCTGGCTGCCGCCGGCTTCGTATACAACCTGGCCGAGCGGCAACGATACGAGTTCCAGCGAGGGTAAAAGTCGCTGGTAGTCGCTGTCGGGAAGAGCCGCAAGTAAGCGATTCTGCTTGGGGTCGGAGGGAAAAGTGTCGACGGAAGCTTTCATGGACCGATTGTGGACAACAGCGATTCTAATGCCGGGCGGATTGGTCCACAGCAGTCTATTGCAACTGTGCGCTAGCGTACAGAGTGGGTTCGAATACGAGGTACAGTTGGCGCTCGGGAGCAGCCGTTTGCCTCGCGGCAGCTCGCGTCTTAGGCCAGCAATCTGCCGTATTCGCCGATCGTTGCCTCATAGCATTCGCAACAGGCCCCTTCGAGCCCTTTGCGGTCGAGAATGCTGATCTCGCCTCGTGTGTACTTGATGATCAAGCCGCGCTGCAAGGCACCGGCCGCGACGGTAATGCCACTACGGCGCACCCCCAGCATACCTGCCAAACACGCGTGCGTGACGTGAAAATGGTCGGAATGCGCACGATCGTGGGTCATAAGCAACCAGCGGGCGAGCCGCGGTTCCAGCCGATGAAAGTGGTTGCAGGCAGCGGAAGTCGACAGCTGCTCCATCTGCACGTAAAGGTATCGATGCAGCGTCTTGCGCAGGTTTGGGGACTCGAGCAGTCGCCGCCGGAGCTGCGAAGCGCTGATCCTCAGTGCGGTTCCTTTCCCCTGCACCACTGCACGCAACGGAGCATCCTCAACGCCGAGCACCAGCGTTGCGCCTAACATGCCTTCGTTGCCGATCAGGCCCATCTCCATCGGCAGATGGTCGCCGATCGAGGTGACCAGAGAAATGAAGCCTGTCAGCGGAAAATAGGCGAAGCGTAAAGGCTTGCGGGGTTCGCAAAGAACTTGGCCTAAGGACAGGTCGACGGTTTCGCAGCGCGCAACGAGAGCATCGCGATCCTTGCGTGTCAGCTTGTCAATAAGCCGGTTGACGAAGTGCTGTTTCTGCTCTGACACACGAGGTCCTGCAGCACCAAAAAGCCAACAACTGGTACGAGACAGGTGCTTCGACGATCCCGTCCGCACAGTGTCTCTGGCGCTGGAACGGCCGTCTGTTCGGCACAGCACATTGCAACGGAGGTGAAGCTGTTACTTCCGCTGAGCCTCGGTTCACCGCTCGATCTTGTTCTCCAGCATGTTGAGGGGCCCAATCCGACTGTCCCGCAAAATATTGAACCCGCTCAGCAAGTCGGAAGCTCACCCGGAAACTGGGGTGGCTTGTTCGAAAACGACAGATTCGTCCGCTCTGGCACCTTGACGGAAGGGACCATGTCCGGTCGTTCGCAGCACCATCAACGACTACGGCGTATCAACTTGACGACAGACAGCAGGATCACGGCACCGAGCAAGGAGACCAGCAAACCGCTGACGCTAAAGTCACCCTCATTGATCGACCCGCTGCCGAAAACGCCGCTCAACAACCATCCTCCCAGCACTGCACCGACGACACCAACGACGACATTCAGAAGAATGCCCTGCCGGTCATTCGTTCCCATGAAAATGCTGGCGACCCAGCCGATGAGTCCGCCGACCACGAGCCAAACGATGATGTTCATGGGTGCTCCAGTTGAGGTGTTGAATGTTGAGCGATCACGGTAACATTCGACCCGGCGTGAGTCTGTACGCTGCCGCACCATGGCCGTGGCGAGACTGGACTCCGCTACTCATTGGTCAGCTGCAGCGAGGCCGAGGCCACAAGGTGGCGGGTTCCACGCGAGCGTCACGTTGTTCGCTTGTGACGAGGCAGCCCATCTGATCAGCGAATACGACGGTTCCGGCAATGCGATCCGCGAGCCACGTGTGGTTTGCGGCCGCGCCGGCGGCGGTGCTTGTTGGCAGCAACTTGGCTAGTTCCCCGACTCGGACGCGTCTCAAGTTTCCACTCCCCAGGCGGGTATGAGCCGAAACTTGACACCAGACGGGCTGGAGCGCGCTCCCGAATGGCTATTCACGGTAGCTGCACGCGGCGCAATCTGCGGGTACCGGTGCGGGTATCCGCTCGGACTAAGCCTAAAAGATCTATTAATCAATTTGATAAAGTTTGTACGCCGATTGTGGGCCAGGACACCTCGCTTTCGGCGCCTTCTCGGGCATCGCCCGATACACACGGCTCGTGACCTGGTCAGTCGGGGATCGACCCACCTTTTACCAACGCATGCGCCACAGAGTTCGGGATCGACTTTCCCGTTTTCGAGGATTGGGCCGTGTCGCTGTTCCCGGCGAGAACTGCCAGATCGCTCAATAGCTATACCGGAACTTTCCCGACAAGGGCCAATTTAGGGAAAGAAACCCAGTTTAAAACCATTCCTGAGAAAGCCAGGAGGAACCTTCCTATTTTCTCCGATTCCAGCAAGTGCAGGTGCAAATCGCGGGCGTGATTTGCGCTGTCCCGCAGGTGATGTATCGGGTTCGACTCAAATAGCCGGGACTACTTCAGTTCCGCAGCGATGAACCCGTTTTGGTTGTGATCGAGGTGCTCAAGGATCCACGCGATGACGGTGGATTCCTCGATGCTGGCAATGACGCGCAGCCGGCCGCCGCTTCGCGCCCTGCAATCCCCCGCAGCCTCCCCTGACCTGAATCCATGCACGCACCGGCCGAAGCCCGCCGCGTCACCGGCCAGCGCAATCGCCCCAAGCCTTCGAATTCAAAGCAGGCTGGCTTGCCGGTGGCGCCCGTGCCGCAAGCGGCAGCTCGGCCTGGTACTGCTCCGCCGCCGTGCGCTCCCGCTGAGCCAGAATCCTCGCGATGACCTGCGGCTCCGCGATGCTGGCAATGATCTTGAGCTTGCCGCCACAGCGAACGCAGCACTCGATCTCGATGCCAAACACGCGCTTAAGCCGTCGCGCCCAGTTCATCACCACATGCCGCGGGGTCGACCGCTTGGCCGGATCAGCTGCCGACACTGGCGCCTTTGGCGCGCCCCTGCCCCCGCTGAGCCGGCGTCACCGCAGCCCGCAACCGACTGTGCGGGGCAAACACGCCGTGATACCTCGTCAAGTGCATCTGCGGCGGCGGCACCAGTGCCGCCAGCAAGAGTTCCTCGGATGCCACATCCTGCCCCCGACATGGTGAAGCGCTTCTTGGATGCTTTTGCGGCCAGAATTGCCCTCCGGAAGAGTTTCCTGACTTTTAGTAAAAGCAAAGCGCCTTGACTGGATCGTGGTGAATGAGTAGCTGCGGCGGCTGGTATGCACGGCCCCGGGTGGGAAGCGCCCATAGCCACTGCTTTCCGTTTCGGCTGAGAAGAAGATGAGCGCTAATACCCCACCGCCTGCCCATCCTTCCGATGATCCGACCCCGCCCGATAAAACCCCGCCAACGGCAACTGCTGCTCCTCCTTCTCCCCCGCCTGCTCACCTCCCTCCTCCTCCACCACCATGATCGACTGATACCCGCCCATCGGCTCGCCATTGATCGGTCGCACGTCATGGCCCATCGCCTTCAACTGCGCACCGACGAGCGCATTCAACTGCGACTCAAGCATCAGCACGTTCGGCACTTGCGTGTGCCTAAAGCGCGCCATGTCCGACGCAGCCTGAAGGTTCGCACCCAGGTCGAGAATACTCACCAGCACTTGCGCAATGCCCTGCGCCTGCACATCACCGCCCATCAGCGTCACTGTCATCAGCGGCTTGTTGTTGCGCATCACGAAGCCAGCGGAGAGTGTGTTGTACGGGCGCTTGTGTGGCGCAATCGCGTTGGGGCTTTTCGGGTCGAGCGTGAACAGGCCGCCGCGGTTGTGTAGGGAGATGCCGTAGCCGGGGACGGTGAGGCCGGAGCCGAAGGAAAAGTAGAGGCTGTTGACCCACGCGACCATGTTGCCGTGGCGATCGGCGGTTGAGAGCACGATGGTGTCGCCGCCGCTCTCGGCGTTCGCCGGTGGTTTGATCGTGGTGGCGGCGCGGTTGGGATCGACGCGTCCACATAGCGACTGCGCGTGCGATTTGGAAAGCAGCTTCTGTAGCGGCACCGATGAGAAGTTCGGATCTGCGTTGAAGGCGTACAGGTCGTTGAATGCGAGCTTCTTGGCTTCGACGAACAGATGCCAGTACTTCGGATTGGCGGGGCCCAACGTCGCGAGCGTCTGCCCAGGCGCCCACGTCGGTACGCAGACTTCGAGGATGTTGAGAATCTCCGCAGTGGCCCACGTCTGCGCGGGCGGTGGCAGCGTGAAGACGTCGTAGCCGTGGTAGTTGGTGGTTGCCGGCATGACCCACTCGCCGCGATACGCTGCGAGGTCTTCGAGCGTCATCGTGCCGCCGAGCTTCGTCGACTTGCTCACGATCGCCTGCGCGATTTCTCCCTTGTAGAAACCATCGCGGCCTTGCTGCTGCAGGATTCGAAAAGTTTTCGCGAGGCCGGGGTTGCGATGGATTTGTCCCACCGTCGGTTGTCGGCCGTTGATGTACCACGTCGCGACTGAGTCGGGATCGAGCTGCGTGCAGCACTTGCGCGGGTCGGTCGGAGTCGCGGGCAAGCCGTTCGGCAGTTTCCAGTCGTTGGCGATTCGCTCCGAGATCGCAATGCCTTGCTCGGCATACTCGATCGCGGGCTGCAGTGTGTCCTTGAGCGTCAGCGAACCGAAGCGGCGCTGCAGTTCATCCCAACCCCAAACGGCACCGGGCACTGTCACAGCCAGGATGCCGCCCGGAGGCATGCCCGAACCCGGACCCCAGTTGTTTGCGTCCCAGGTGTAGCCGAGGCTGTTCATCCGCTTCACGGTCAGCCCGCTGGGCGCCATGCCGCTCGCGTTCAAGGCGTAGAGCTTGTTCTCTTTCGCGATGTAGACGATTGCGAACAGATCACCGGCGGGGCCAACGTTCATCGGCTCGACAACGCTGAGTACGGCAGCCGTTGCGATGGCGGCATCCACGGCGTTGCCGCCCTTCGTCAAGATGTCGAGGCCGGCTTGCGCCGCCAGCGGCTGGCTGGTGGCGACCATGCCGTTTCGAGCCATCACCTCGGAGCGATGCTGAGGCAACCAGCCGAGCGACCGATCGCCTGAGACAGCATTGCACCAGGACGGTTTCGAAGCACCGGTGCATGGCTGCATCGGTGACTGCGCCCACGCAACGCCCGTGAAAAGCAGGCATGGCACCAGCAACGACTGCTTGAAAGGTTGCAGCATCGAGTTCCCCCGTGTGGAATCTGAATCGTTATTCGGAGGGCTACTATCCCGCTGCCGGGACGCTGAATCAACTTCGGCGGGTCAGGCGTTCATGACCAACCCCGCGCGGCGCGTGGTGCGCAAAAAAACGTCCACGTTGTCGATGGCGCGCTCGATGAGGCCACGACGTTCCAGCACTTGGCCGACACGTGCGGCGATCTGCTCGACCAGCCCCTGCAAGTCGTTCGCACCCGGCCCGGCCACATGGCGGAACACCGGCGGATCGGCGCCATCGGCCAGGAACACTCCGTTCCTGCAGTTGCAGGTCGCCGGCCGCCTGCAGCGACGCGGGCTCGACGTCGATCAACACGCTGTAGAACGCGATCCGCGACTCGTGTTCGACCAGCCGGTCGGCCGAGACGTAGGTCTCCTGCTCGGACCTCGCTGGGGCATTCACCCACCCATCTCGGTTGGTCGGAACAGGAGTAGACTAACCAGCTAGGTCACGATTCGCAGGCAGGAACCCAGCCACGCGCACATGATTGCGCTCTACGGCTTCGCAGGGGATGGCATCGCGATTCATCCTCGGCAAGGCGAAGGAGATCCAAGGTGATCCGACCGCTGTTCCGACTCCGCAGGTTGCCTCTGGTGTGCACGTCGCTGCTGACGTGTGTGATTGCGCCGCCGCTCTGGGCGGTGGACATTGACTGCCCTGGCACATGGACCCACATCACGAACTCTGGTCCCAAGGCGCGGGCCCACCATTTCACGGCGTATGACCCTCTGCGCCGCCAGGTAGTACTGTTTGGCGGTATCAACCACCAGCAACCGAGGTTTGGCGACACGTGGGAATGGGACGGGACCGTGTGGATTCATGCCGCCAGGGTAGGGCCGAGCCCGCGCTTGTTGACGGCTTTGGCCTACGATCCAGTGCGGGAACGGACCGTGTTGTTCGGTGGCGAAGGGTCTCCAACGAATATCCACGAGGACACTCAGGACACCTGGGAGTGGGACGGGACGGTGTGGACTCAGGTGGCCACCAGCGGTCCGCCCGCACGCAATGGCCACGCGATGGCCTATGACACCGCGCGGCAGCGCATCGTTCTATTCGGCGGCGGCGTCGTCTTTGTGGGATCAATATATGGAGACACCTGGGAGTGGGATGGCACCGCCTGGACCCAGGTAGCCACCAGCGGTCCGCCCGCACGCAGTAGCCACGCGGCGGCCTACGATATCGCCCGGCAGCGGTTCGTCATCTTTGGCGGTGGGCTCGGTAGCGGAGGCGACGCGAAGGACACGTGGGAGTGGAACGGGACGGTTTGGAAGCGAGTCGCCACAACGGGGCCATCCGCGCGCCACCACCCAGTCATGACATACGACAGTGCGCGCCGTCGGGTGGTCACATATGGCGGGGCGTCACCCGAGAGCGTGTTCTTTGAGGACACCTGGGAGTGGGATGGCACCGTCTGGACGCAGGTGGCCAGTACCGGCCCGGGCCCCCTCGCGGGTAATAGTCTGGAGTATGACAAGGCCCGGGGCAAGGTCGTGCTATTCGGCGGATCATTCCCGGGGGGGGGCACCGCATGAATCCCTACGCGACACCTGGGAGTGGGTCGGCCCGATCTACGCCTGTCCTGGGCGGAGCCAGGGTGACCTGAATTGCGATGGTCCGGTGGACCGTGACGACCTGACGATTCTCATGGCCGCACACGGCACACATGCCTGCGGCCCGAACGATCCCCGGGACCTCAATGGGAACGGCTGGGTTGGGAATTACGATGCACGACAGCTGGTGCGTATGTGCACGAGTCTGGGCTGTGCGACGCCGTAGTGCCGCCCGACGCCCTCAACGCTCCCGCGCCGCCCGATCCGCGAACTGCGCCAGCGGCGCCAGCACCCATACTATTGAAAGGATGTCTTTGAATCACAAAATTCACGTATACGAATTGAGGTGATAGTCCCCCAAAAGCCGCCCATCGACCGACGGTTCGCAGGTCGATGCGAGGTACTCAAGCTTCTTTCGGTTCCCTCCCTGGGCTGACACGGGGTGGTCACTTCGGCGAATTTGAGCTCCATGTGCACGCCTCTGCTGACATGAGTTCCTATTCAAAGGACGCTGTACCTGACCGTCGTCTTCGTGACGTTCCCAGCTGCATCCTTGCCGGTCACGGTAAACGCCTTGTTGGTAACCTTCCTGCTCGTGTCGAGCGTTGCTCCATCAATAATCCGCCCGCTGCAACTGGCAATTCCGGACAATGCGTCGCTGCACGAATAGTCGACGTTCACGACACTGTTACGCGCGAAGCTCGCGCCGTCCGCCGGCACACCCACCGTCACCGTCGGCAGCGTTAGATCGATGTCGATATTACTCGCGGTAACAACCGCACTAACCAGACCCGCGTTGTTTGTGCATGTGCCCGAGGCGCTCTGATCGACTCCCTCGGTGGGCAACAACACCGCCGGACTGCAACTCGCAATCCCCGACTGTGCATCCGAGCCCGCGAAGGTTACTGTGACCGCCGACTTGCGCCACCCGGCAGCATTCTTACCAGGCTTCGCAGTCGCCTTGGCCTTCGGTAGCGACGCATCCTTCTTGATCGTGACCGATTGACTTTGCGTGCCGTTGGTATTGGTGGCCGTGCACGTGAAGGTCACCCCACCCGCATTAGTATTGCCGCTAATAGTGCGAGATTGGCACCCCGTTTTCGCGGTGAGCGGCATGGTCGAAGTGATCTGCCAACTGAGCGAAACGTTACTCGTATACCACGAGTTTTCACCGAGCGTCCCCGAGATGACGGGCTCAATGATTGGTGGAAGCTGCGCAGCCGAACATCCGGACACATCGACGGATTCACCGAGCACCGTATCGGGGCAGGTGTCGCTTGCATCGCTGACACCGTCGCCGTCGCCATCACGTTGCGCTGCAGAGCAGCCATCCGCATCTACTATTGCACCGGGTGACGTGTTGGCGCATTGGTCAGTCGCGTCCGGAACTCCGTCGCCGTCTCCATCCGCGACGGAGCCATCCAGGATGGGAACCATAGTCACTGCATCCAAAAGTGCCGGACGGGCAACGAAATACACTGCTGTTACAAACGCGGTCGGGTCATCTGGACTAAGCGATTCTGCAGTACTAATGCCGGTGATCTGGAAAGTGCGCACACCTCCGGCAACTATGGAGGTGAAATCAAAGCGCTCGCCTGCGACTAGCGGGTAGCTCGCACCATCAAACTCGACTGTGAAGTTCGCATCACCGTTCGCAAGTGGTGTTGGAACTTGCACGCCCGCAAAGTACGGGGTGTCTGCTTCGGCAGTGTAGGTGTAGCCGATGGCGACAGGAGGATCGATCCAGCAGGGCACAGCAGATGGATCTATCCCGTCATAAATGCTCAGCTGTAAGAGTGCACCGCAACCGACCAGTCGCCAGCCCCCGAACGGCAGACCGTCGTTCGAGCCTGGGAGAATGGGGTGAGCGGCATCAAAGCCGGCAGGAATGTGCACAACGTCAAGAGCATAGGCACCTCCAGCTGACAATACGGACTGGACGCCACTAACCTGGTCCAATTCGATTAGCCGACTCGCCCTGCGCGACTACTATGGTCCCAGCTTTGGTGAGGACCAAATCACGGATTCCTCGTTCCGCCACCAGTCCGTCGGAAAACAGTGTCGAGACTACACTGGTATCGAGATCAATCTCTACGATGGACTGGTTGTCGGAGCCAATCGCCAAGATTCTGCCGTTCGTATTCTGGTCGATCCTCCCGTTGCAAAATCACCGATGACGTAGAGCGTCGGCATCAGGGCCTCAGCATCGATGCCGATTAGTTCGGTGCTACCACCGGAGTCTTAGAATTGGTCGCAATGATTGTTCGCGAACCCTGATATGTCGCCTCGACAATTCCGCGTCCACCGTCGCTTCCGTAATAAACCAAAATGGGGCGAAAAACTCTCTGCGTGTCGGGGTTCATTCGCAGGATTCCAAACTCGCTCACCAGCCAGACAATGCCGGTTCGGTCAACTTCAATGCCGTGAGAGTCCAACCCCGTCATTTGTGAGTAAATCGCCTGAGCGCCGGTTCCCGGATCGACTTCCACAACGTGAGATTCCGTACCGGCTTCGATGAAAACCATCAAAGTCCCAGCCGGGCTGTAGGCCACGCCGCTTGGGCCCAAAAGAAGGTTGCCGCTAGAAATGAGTGTTCGTGATCCCGTTTCTGGGTTGACCTGAAACAACGACTGTCCATCAAGGACAACGATGTCGCCATCTTCAAGCGTTACAGCATTTGCGGCCGTTGCGGCCAGTGCAGTAAAAATAGCGAGAAGGTTGCTGCTCCCCTTTAAAGTCCAAAGCTTTTTCACGTCGCGCTCCCCGGTTATTAGTTATTGTTTTACGTAGCGCTGCTCGCGCAGATTTGGTCCCGTATTCACTCCCCAAGTGAAACGAGCCGACCCGTACACCTTGCCAGTTGACCGGACGGATTGCTGGCACGGATTTCACGGAATGTAATGTGACGTACGTCACAGTTGTGCGCGTTCGGTTTAGTCGGCTTCTCGCTGCAGCGCGCTTGCAGCAATAAGGTCAAGGCTGATTCGACAGAAATCGGGTTCACTAGCGAGGTGGCTATTCGATCGCCTGCTATTTGTATTGCCCAGTTGAATCATTTGCTATAAGTTCACCAATGTCTCAAAGAAAAATCGGCCACCTACTGAGCCGGAATGACAACGAGACAAGAAAAACAATCTGAGGCCTTTCTGGCGCATCGCTCGGTCGCATTGCGTCGCGAAGGATACACATGTGTCACCAATCTACGGACAGCTTATGTCTCATTCGTCGAGTTGGCGCATCGCAGTTCCCTTGCTCGCAACACTTTTGGCTTCTTGTGATGACACTGAAGTTTTGCGGCCGCCCCCTGATCCACCTTCGGTAACGACGGAAGTACCAACAACTGGAGGCTCAGTGGTCTTGCCGGACGTTGCGACAGTAATCTTTCCAGACACAAGCTTTTCTGCTTCGACACCTGTTACGGTAACAATTTCGTCGGACCCAGAAATTTGGGAGATTTTCGACGATACGACCGCAATCTTTTCGCCAGAAGGTCGAATCGACTACGAGATTCGAGTCAATATTGGTCCACTTCCACTGACCGCAGTCGAGTCAGTCGATGTTGAGATCACTGTACCGGACGACTTTTTGGCCATCATCCCCAATGAGTCAGCGATTGTGCTCTTTGTAACTAGTCAAAACAGTTCGGGCCAGGAGGATTTCGCAGGATTCGACCTTGTTCCATCAACGTTTGACTTGGATCAACAACTGGTTAAGGGTTCTATTCCGGCAAGCGCATTTATAGAGTCATTGGCTCTAGATGGAACTCATGAAGCCGTACTCTTGTTGTCAACCGTGCATATCCCTGCGATGGCTTCTCAAGCTGCTCTTTCGGATTCTGAAGATCGCCGCTTTAACCGCCGCCACTTGCCCCGCTGAACTCTTGCAATGTCCCCTACCGAGCTGCGAAGTCACGTCCGATTTTAAGAAGAACAGGTACCATCCAGTCTTAGACAAATACAAAGATCATTGGGGTACGGACTACAGAGCCGCTAGAGACACGGAAGTTAGAGCCGCAAAAGGAGGAACCGTTTCCGAGTCGAAATTTAATACAGGGGGCCTTGGCGAAATAGTAATAATCAAGCACGATGATGGAAGCAGTACGCTTTATGCCCATCTGCTTAAACGCGAAGTCGAAAAGACCACCCCTCCCACTACGGTTTCAAAAGGGCAATTAATTGGGTTGTCGGACGATACGGGCTTGTCTGACAAAGATCATCTACATCTTGAGTATGTTGCGTCAGGGGATGTCCTTGCGTCGCCGTCGAGAATTGATCCACACGCATGTATGGTAGCTGAACCTCCACCTCCACCTCCACCGCCGCCCGAAGATCCCTTTGTTGGCACTTGGCACGTAAACGAAGTAGCTACGAGCACCGACCCAAGCTGCAGCGGAACGGACGCGTTCGACTTGGTCGTGACAAAATCCGGTACGACTTACTCCGTTACTTGGCCAGGTTTCGGATCGGTGACTGGAACGGCATCAAGCGGAAATCTCAATTTTTCCTTTGAGGCAGAATATGAGGAGGACAACGGAGAAACTGAAGAATCCGGGTCTGGATCCATTACCTCGTCGGGGTCCTTCAACGCGACATCTAGCTGGACCTATACGGAAGGGGCATTCGTTTGCACTGGTACATCGACGTATACGGGATCCAAGTGAATGGGGGATATTGACATTGGTTGAGCGACGCGGCTCTGACCGCAACCATCCATGGAAGCACGGTAAATTCCAAGGGCTAGCCCGACAAGAAAGAAGAACCCATTCTCGTTCCGTTCTTGAAAGCTCTCATTAGGTTTGCGTTGGTCACTCTGGCGGGCGTTGGATCGTTCATCAAAATGTTCGGGTATTTGCGGAGTCTCTGATGACTGGTCTTGGCCGAGGCTGTGTGAGAACTCACTTTCTGACATCGCACCAACAGTCATCCGGTGGACCATTGCATAGTCAAGCCCGAAGTTTAGGTCAGTATTTTTGAAGCGAGCGATCCTATGCCCGGATCGTCGCTATGATTTTCTGCGTTCCGAGCAGGTTGATGGCGCGTTTCATGTTGTAAGCCAGGACTTGCAGGGTCACCTCGGTACGCACGCCGGATAGTCGCTTGGTCAGGAGGTGTGTCGCAGCGGTCCATGACTTTATCGTGCCGAACGGATGCTCCACCAATGAACGTCTGGTGAGCAGAACCTCAGGTTTTCGGCGCAGTCGCTGCTCGGCTCGCTCCAGCACGTCTTCATGTACCCAGCGACTCACGCGACGATAAGTACCCGTGGTGCATTGCGCCTTGATCGCGCAGTGCGTACAAGCTGAGGTCCAGTAGGGGTTAGGTACCGATTTCCCGGACAGGTTGAAATAGCCTGATTTCTCTGTTCTTGTCTCGTTCGAGTCTACTGCGCATCCGCGGGTTGTAGAAGCACTCGATGTAGTCAAAGATGTCAGCGCGAGCTTCTGCTCGAGTTCGATAGTGACGTCGGTTGACACGCTCTCGTTTCAGCATCCCGAAGAACCCTTCGACCAGCGCGTTATCGGCGCAGCTGCCGACGCCGTTCATACTGCAGGTCACCTTGTGGCCCTTCAGGAATCGCAGATACTCGTCGCTCGTGAACTGGCAGCCGCGGTCGGAATGCAGAACCAGTGGTGATCGGTCCTGGCGCTGCCAAAGTGCCATGAGCACGGCTTGAAGGACCAGCTGGCGGTCCTGGACGGCACTCATGGACCAACCGACGACCCATCTCGAGTACAAATCGATGACCACGCAGAGGTACAACCAGTCCTCGCCAGTGCGCACGTAGGTGATGTCAGTCGCCCACTTGCTGTTCGACGCCGATGCTGCGAAATCGCGTTCCAGGTGGTTTTGTACGAACGATGGCCGCGGTTCGCTCGCCTTCTTGCGCCAGCGGCGCTGCTGCGGGATGCCGTACAGGCCGTCCCGCTTCATCAGCCGGCCAACGCGGTTGACGCCGGCGGTCTTGCCTTCATCGCGCAGATCTTCGTGGATCCGGCGCCGACCCAGGACGCCATCACTGGCCGCGTGCAGCAGCCGAATGCGCACTAACAGCCGCTGGTTGTCCAGCGCTCGAGCACTCGGTTCCCGGCTGCGCCACTCATAAAAACCGCTGGCCGACACGCCAAGACGCTGGCACATCATGCGAACCGGAAAGGCATCGCGGCACCGCTCGATCATGCGGTACTTCACTGCTGTTCTTTGGCGAAGAACGCTGCCGCTTCTTTTAAAAAATCCCGTTCCTTCCTGAGCCGTGCGTTCTCGCGCTTAAGCTGCACGATCTCTTCATCGCGCGCATGGCCCTGGCCCGGAAAGGCCTTCTTGCCATGCGCCTCAAGCAACTTGCGCCAGCGACCCAGCATGTGGCCGTTGATCCCGAGATCCTTCGCTACCCCGGTTACCGTCGCCCCTGGCAGGTGCGTCATCGCTACCGCTTCCCGCTTGTACTCCTCGGAATATCTTTGTCTTGCCATCGGACACCTCGCATGGCTTTATGAGCCTATTCTAAAGTGTCCGAAATACCGGTGCCGAACCCGTCAGTCGCCTAGGATCGGCGTAACCCCTGTTGATGATGCTGGCGAGGTCGGCGTTGTTAAGCTCGATTTCAAGCGGACGTTGGCCCAAAGTTAGTGCATTGAAATGTGTCTGGCTCCGTAGCTCCTTCGTACTATCCTGAATCTGGAAAGCCAAATAGACGACCGAAACAACGACGGCCAGGGCTCCCACTATCTCGGCCACTTAAGCTGCGAACTCTAAGCGTTCCCTTCTGGTTGACATTGTCGGATACCCAAGCGGAAAAGTGAAATTGTGGCAGTTCCAAGTCTATTGTCGGCATCAGATACACTGATCACGCGGCCATGTAGTTCTGCAGCGAAGGCAGAACTCACGAGCTATAGTCCCAAAACCGTACAGCTGGAGCTTCGTCAACGGCATCGATTCCGCTAGTGAATACTTGCAGCATTGTATTTCAACCAAGCAACTGCAAGGGCTTGTATCTCACCGTTGATCTGCTCCTCCAGAAACGCCCACTCAACTAGATCCTCGAGATCCTCGACCGGAAGCTTGGATTCTAACAATAAGCTCTCAAGGAAACGGTCGGTGGACATGCCGGTACCATGCCGACGACGGGACTGGAGGACCAGTCAAGAATCTTGGAAATCGGTCTGCTTTTGCAGCTAGCGGACGTTGAAATGACCGAATTGATGTTGCAGTTAACTTCTGCAATCCATCGTTGCCGTCGCGATGCCGAAACGGAAGACTTCCGGTCAGTGCGGTAGGCCCATTTTGTCGAGGAACGCCGGCCAGCGCGGATCGGATTTGAGCTTCGCAAGCCGTGGATTAAAAGCGACTTGGGCGAGGTAGCCGTCCCGTTGCTCATAGGCCGTCTCAAGCCACCTAAACGCCTGATCCGCATCGTCGCGCCAAGCATAGACTTCAGCGACGGCAGTCGCCCATGAATCGCCGTGCGACTCGATAAGAACTGCTAGTGCCCGGTCGGCCTCGGCCGTGCGTCCAAGCGAAAAGAGAGCCAGCACGGATCCAAACTCGCGGACGGTAGGCTCGGTCTCCCGTTCCATCTCCGCCAACGCCATCTGTGGCTCGTTCTGCAACAAAAAGTTATAGCCCAGCAAGCTGTGGACTGCCGGAAACTGAGGGTCGAGGTCTATCGAGTAGCGAAATCTTGCGGCTGCCTCTTCCAGCCGACCGGCAAATTGGAAGAGGGCTCCGAGACGGACATGAGCGTAGATGTTCAACGGGTCGAGTTCGACAACCCGCTGATTGAGTTCTATGGCCACGTCGATGCGGCCCATTAAGGACGCGATGTCAGCGGTACCTATTAGTGACTCCGCATTGCCCGGCTCGAGCGCCAGCGCACGCTCCATGGCCTCGTCTGCCCCCTGCCAATCCCAATCGGCGTATATCCTGATCCAGCCCATGGTCGCATGTGCCGCAGCGCGATTCGGATCCAACGCCAGCGCGCGCTCGACCGCGTCATGTGCCAAAGCGTTGCCTTCGTGGACGTCGCGATACTGGCCCGCCTGAATAAGATAGACCCGTCCCAGCCAATCCCAGGCTGGCGCATATTCAGGCTCGAGCTTCAGTGCAGCCTGAAAAGCTGACTCTGCCTTTTCAAAGCCTTCCTCGGTCCCCTGGTAATTAAAGTGTATGCCCTGCAGATACAGCGCATACGCTTCCGGCTTGATCTCCCCTGCCTTAGGCACTTCACCGAGCAAGCTGATCCTGAGCGCCTTGACCACCTCACCGGCAATGTCGTCCTGCACGACGAAGATGTCGTCGAGCGTGCGGTCATAGCTCTGCGACCAGACGTGGGAACCGTCCTCGGCCCGGATGAGCTGGGCGGTGATCCGCACCTTGTTGCCGGACTTGCGTACGCTGCCTTCCAGGATGTGCGCGACGTTGAGCGTCTCGCCGATCACCCGCAGGTCTTCGTTCTGTCCCTTGAACTGAAACGAGGAGGTGCGCCCGATCACGCGCAGCTCGGGCAGCTTCGCCAGCAGGTTGAGCAATTCCTCCGACAGGCCATCCGCGAAGTATTCCTGGTCCTTGCCGGCGCTCATGTCCGCAAATGGCAGCACCGCGATGGACTTGGCCACCGCCTCAACCGGCGCCTCCGCAGGCGGCGCTGCCTCGGTTGCGACCGGGATGGGTGCTGTGCGTGGGATGAACCGTTCGGCGGCCACCACCACGATCGCGAGCACCGCCAGCGTGCCGATGAGAAAGTTGATCTTGCGGCCGGTCTCATGCGTGATGGACTGGTTGCGATCGACTTCGTGCTGTTTCTTCAGCCCCTCCGGCGTCAGCTCGTAGACCCAGGAGAAGATCAGCACCAGCGGGAAACCCAGAAGCAGCAGCAGGGCGACCAAGCGCATCACCCAATCCGGCAGCCCGAGCGCGGGCGCGAGCACGTCCGCCACCTGCAGGATCAGCCATGCCGCGAGCCCGTACAGCACGCCCATGCGCACGACGTTGCGACGCTTCAGTTCCGCTACTACGGACACGCCTAACCCCCAGGTTCTGCACATCCGCAGCCAATACTACGTGAGCGGCCGAGCAGGATCATCCGAAAGTCCACTTTCCGAAGCCGCGACCGTCTCCGAGGGGTCACACGCAGCCGATTCTAGCAATTCTTGACGAGCGGCTGGCGCCGAGCCGATCGCGGACGTTCGCCTCGCACAACCGGCCGGCATGCAGAAGAGTGCGCGTCAATCGATCGGTCGACGTTCGCAAATCTGTTGCTTGAATCGCCAGTGACGCCGGTTTGGCTGAATGGTAAACTTATGTCAGTCACAAGGGAGGGCGCTATGGGACGGGCCTTCGTGCGTTGTGGTTTAGCGGTATCTGTAATCTTGCTGGCGAGTTGCGCCAAACCGACCGACGAGGTGGAGACGGTCGCAGCGTCGCCAGCGGATCCATGTTTTCTTTCCGTGAACGAAGCCTTCGTCGGCTCGTGGGAGCTGAAGCGAACCTTTCGCGATGGTCTCGGAGCGAACACCGCGGTGTTTGACTCCACCATCAGCAAAAGCACATTGCCGGGCGTGATCGAATTTCGTCATGCCGAGCACGGCGGCGCTGAGCTGCATGGCAGCTATACCGTAACGGCGACAGGGTCTGACGACGTCACGATGGACAGCGCCGGCACGGTCCTTGACAAGGCGTCAGGCAAGGAAATCATCAAATGCGATGCGGACCCAGTCGATGGCTGGCGGCTGGCAGAGGTTCGCTATGAAAGCGCGCGGACGAATGGCGAGACGTCCGACATGCTCCAGCACATCATGGTGTCGGACGCCGCCGTGGTGGTCGCGATCTCTGTCCGTCCCGTGGGCGCTGCAACCCCTTACGAATGGTTGGAAACCTGGACTGGCGTTCGCAAGCCAGAATCGCCGCCTGCGCTTGCGCAAAACCTAGGTAGTTGCGGGCAAGATTTCCTCAGGAGCATGGTCGGCAAGTGGGAGGGCTCATTCATCAGCCGTGACGACAACAGCATTGTGACGCTTGCGGGCCGGACAGGAAACAGCATTGGCGACGCCGGCGAAATGGTTATCACTTTTTTGGAGGCGGGAGCCGGCGAGTGGAAAGGCGCCAAACAAAGTGTCGCCGTCGACGCCAACGGGGTCGTCCAGGAGCGCACAGTCAGCACCGCCGGAAAGGAGCTGCAGAAGACCGAGGGACAAGTCACGCGCTGCGATCCTGCTCCGTCCTCGCCGGATCAGCTGCGGGTCATGCAGATCACCTATCAGACCACTGTCGATGGCAAGCCCGCGGTTTGGCTCAACCATCTCGAAAGGCTTGGCGACACTCTCGTCGTCAACAACACAACGAAGCCAGAGGATGCAACCGGCTTCTACTGGGATCAAACCATCGCGATGAAACAGGTGAAGTAGGTCTTCCGGACGGCGGGTATCGGCGACTTGTAGCCGCTGCGCGGCTAACGAACGACTGCCCTGCTCTTGCGAATTCAATCGGTCGTTGCAACACTCCCGTACGAAGCAATACGTGACTGGAATGCGAATACAAAGAAAGGCCCCGACGCCTTTCGGTGCCGAGGCGCTTGAGAAAACTGAACTCAGGTCATCCGGCGTCAGTAGTCGCCTAGGAGTCAAAGGACGTCGAAAGCTGTCCTCGAGAGCACAATTTGGCATGCATCGAAACGGGCACTTAGCTTCCCGGCAATCGAGTTAGGATCCGCTGTCTCCGTGATCCAGGCGTCCCAGACCTTGGCGTTATCAGTCGCGTTCTTGCTGCGTCCCAGCAATCGCAACAACTCCATATCGCTGTTGAAGGCCGAAAAGGCGATCTCGGCGTGATAGCCGTATTTTGAGGCCCACTGGTTGAAGTCCTTTACGATCTGCACGTGCGTCGATAATTCGCAGCCATCTTTCAGCTTGTAATCCCAAATGTCCAGGTAGTCGGCGGAAGCTGCCATCGGCAGCGCGAGCAATGCGAGCGCGATAAATTTCCCCATGTCATTTCTCCCCTGGTCTGTTGCGGTCCGCTGCGCCGAGGGGTCGGCGTGGACGCAGGCTGGGGATTTTACTCCTTTTGGAGCCAACGGGCGTTTAGACTCCTGAGCGACGAACGCGCTAGTGAACGGCTGACGGGTCTGTCCTAGTGTGTCGGCACTTTCAGATCGAACTTGATCGCGGCCAGTTGATCCGGCGCCATGCCGAGCTTTCGCAGGAACGGCAGCCAGCGCGGATCATCGTGCAGGTTCTTGAACCATATAACCGTCGACAAATCGAAAAGGCCGTTTTCCTTATTGACCACTGCCTTTCGCAGCCATTCGAACGCCGGGTCAATTTCGTCCCGGTAGGCGAACACGGTGGCGATTAGAGCTGAGAAGTGCTCGTACTTCTTGATCAACTCAGAAAGCGCCGCATCGGATTCCGAAACTTGTCCCAAGTCGTGGTAGGCGCAGGCCAACCCAGCCAGCCGAAGGTCTTCGACCGGTACTTTCTGGTACTCGCTCAATGCTGCCTCGGGGTCGCCGCTCAAGAGCAATGCATCTCCGACAAATGAACGTGGGAAAAGCTGCGCCGGGTCGAGCTGCAGGGCGGCGCGAAAACTTGCAATAGCGTCCTCCAAACGGCCCGCTTGTAGATAAGCACGACCGAGATAGAAATGGGTTCCAGGATTTAGCGGGTCGCGAGCGACGAAGTATTCTCCCAGTGGAACTTCGATTTCCGGGCGGCCAAGGGCGCGGCTGAGTTCTGAAGCGAGGGCCAGTATGTCCATGTCACTCGGGCCTAGCGCCAAGGCGCGCTCGAAATGTTGCGCGGCGGCCTTGAGACTTTGGTCATAATTCAGTGCGAGCCAACCGAGGGCTGCGTGGGCCAGTCCGTACTGCGGATCGATCGTCAGCGCCTTGTGTATCATCTCGCGAGATCTTTCCATGCCCTCTGCACGAGGTAGCTGGGCGATCTCGGCCTTGCCGGCGTAAGTCGCGCCCAATCGAAGCCATGCTGGAGCGTACTTGGGGTCAATCTCCAGCACCCTCTGGTATAGGGCAATGATCTCGTCGAATCGGGGCGTATTATCAGGTCGATTCCCCAACTCCAAAGCCTCCAGGTACAGCGCGTAGGCCTCGGGGGTGGTCTTGTGAACTTTGGGCGGCGCGCCAAGCAAGGTCGCCTTCAGCTGCGAGACGACCGCTTCTGCGATCTCTTCCTGCACGGCGAAGATGTCTTCGAGTGTGCGGTCGTAAGTTTCCGACCACTGGTGATATCCGTCGGAACCACGAATCAATTGCGTGGTGATGCGTACGCGATTGCCGGACTTCCGCACCGAGCCTTCGAGCAGATGGGCCACTTGCAGTTCACGCGCAACGTCTGGCGACTTCACGTCCTTGCCCTTGAAGTAGAACGACGAGGTGCGCGCGGCGACGCGCAGTTCCGGGACTTTCGCAAGGAGATTCAGCAGTTCTTCCGATAGACCGTCCGAAAAGTACTCTTGCTCCTTGTCCGAACTCATGTTCACGAACGGTAGGACGGCGATCGTCTTGTCGGGAATTACGGGGCTTGTCGGCGTGTCGTCTGTCGGGACAGACGAGGTCGCGGCTGTCTGCTCAGTGCCGTTCTCTTGCCCGCCGTCCCGCCACAGCAAGGCCCCTCCTACCGCGAGCAAGATGGCGATGATCATGACCTCCGTGCCGCTCGCGCGCTGCTGCCCACGCGCGCCGTGATACCAGGCCAGTGTGATTACGACTGGAACGCCCAGAACGAGAATCAGCGTAAAGAGTCGCAACAGACCGTGCGGCCAGCCCAGTGAGCCACCGAGCATTTCTGCGCCTTGCAGCAGCGTATAAGCAATCGCCAGATAGGCGAGTGTCCACTGCACGACCTTGTGATGTTTGATCCGATCCCAAATGGTCGCAGTCGAAACGTCTGGCGTTGTCCTTTCAGCCTTAGCCGGCGAACGCGCGTCCGGCGAGACGCTCGGTAGTTCTGGAGGCTCTTGCGTCGGCTCGATCATCGAATTGCTTCGTGCTGCGCCTGACTCATCGTCTTATCGCTACAGATTTGATACCGCGTTAATGGGTCGACAGGGTCGGCTCCGGAACTCGGGCGTCTACCTGCGAAGGCCCATTTCGACGGCGTCTATGACCGTTCAGGCGGATAGTACGCCCCCAGGGGTGGCGACATGCTCCCCATGGCTATCACGGTAGCGGCACGCGGCGCAATCTGTGGGTACCGGTGCGGGTATCCGCCCGAAGTGCGTTTGCAAAAATGACTATTAATCAATTAGATATGACTTGAACGCGGATTGTGAGCCAGGACACTTCGCTTTCGGCATTTCCGGGCGTCGCCCGATACGAGGGCACACGGCTCGTGACGAGGCCCGGAGCCTGGTCAGTCGGGGATCGACTCACCCTTTCCAACGCATGCGCCATAGAGTTCAGGATCGACTTTCCCATTTTCGAGGATTGGGCCGTGTCGCTGTTCCCGGCGAGAACTGCCAGATCGCTCAAGAGCTATACCGGAACTTTCCCGACAAGGGTCGATTTCGGGAAAGTTTCATCGGGCCGTAGGGCCGAATCCCTGCATCTAGGTTGCCGGCGGAGCGAGTCCCAATACTCGAAAATGGGAATGTTGCCGGATTCTGCCAGCAACTAGACGCCAGATTCGTGACTCCGAGATCTTGTAAACTTCAATTGTGTATCGAGTGAACAAACGTGAATCGTGTCAGTTTCCCGCCTTTCGGGGGCCCGCTGATAGTCCCCGGTCTCTCTTCCTAGGAAGTCCCTATGAGAACGTCTATTCAAGTCACTGAACTCGAAAACTCGAGAAATCTAACAGTAGTAGCAATTGAGATCCTTGAGAATGGCGGTCTAAAAGTGACCGACTGGTCGATAGGTGAATTTGCCGACGAGGTGTACGGACACGATGTTGACGTCATATTTGAACTATCCCCCGACTCTGTCACGAAGCTTATGTCGGTCTTAAGCAGTGAAGCCGACCTCAAGACTCCCGAAGATTGCGCGAGTTTCTTAGCTCAGAAGTACAAGGGCCAAAACCTAGCGTTGAGAAAGTTGCGTGAATTTTGTGACGAGCACGGTGTGAAATACAAATACGACATCTGGGTGTAGCGTTCTGGGTGAAAGACTCTGCAACAACCGGAATGGTGATTGGGGGAGACAAAGGATGCCGTGGGAGCACGTTGGGAGCTGCGGGAACGGGCAACTTCCGGAGGACGAATACTGGATTAGGTTTTGCTACGACCTGGCCATTGAATACCTCGAGTTCGTGCTTGAGGAACCTCCCGAGGGATGCAGGTTGATCGTGCACTGAACTTCTGCAATCGGCCAAAAGGCGCCGGTTCGTACAAAAACACATCCCGATGCGTCGTTGATCCGGCTCTATTCTTGCTGTAACTCGCACAACTTGATTATCCATTTGGTTTCGTCTACACCAAGGTAACCATAAGAGGAGAACAATAAGGGAGGACAAGACGATGAAAAATAATACACACGGAACATCTTGGCGCAGAGCGAGGGTTTTCATTGCAAGTGTCCTCGCGTTGACGATATTGGCAGGCGGGAGCGCTGCCTTGGCGAGCGGAGGACAAGAAGAGCGTCTTCGTTTCCGGTAACAGCACGTTTTCTGACTGCGGACTCCAAGGGTCCGACTATGCGATCTTATTGACCGGGGACCTCGAGGGCTGTCTGAGCACTTTCGTCCAAGGCTTCAAGTGCAAAGAACTGGAAGACTACGATTTGTACCTCGAGAAGGGTCGCGAGGTCTTCGTAGGTACGTTGCGCGGCAAGCAGGGCAGATTCAGAACGACTTACACATTCGATGCGGCCTATGCAAAGGGCTTCTGTCAGTCCTTTGATCCGAGCCTGGAGGTGGGTGGAGGCTGCAGTCACAAAATCAATGGTGGGAGCGGTGTCTTCAGGGATGCCGAAGGGTTGATCAAGTTCATCGATGTGATTGCCGGCGTGACGGGCGATCCAGTGACCGGGGAATTCACGGCCGGCACGGGGGGAAACAATTTCCTCTATTACGGCCGTATACGTTTCGATCAAGACGACGATCAAGACGACGATCAAGACGACGATCAAGACGACTAGTCAGTCACCAACAGGCATTGGAGACCCCGCTTCGGCGGGGTCTC
>CAVYQH010000007.1:0-255523 GCA_963770585.1 uncultured Pseudomonadota bacterium
GCGCGGCGTGGTGGCCCGGCGGGCGGCACAAGGCGTAACAGGCGGCGGCACCGTCGAGCACCTCGTAGGCGGCGTGCACCGCGCTCCATGCGCTCCAGCACGCGCTGTCCCAGGTATCGGCCGTGATCGGGCAGCCGCCGTCGAACACGTGGTAGCCGACCTGGCCGACGGCCGACGCCGGGTACGGCGAGTCCCGTCCCGGCGGATGGACGTTCGGGAACACCTCCCGCGAGCCGTCCGGGATGCGCTGCCAGCGGATGAAAATCTTCTCGAGGAACGCGAGGTAGCGGGCGGTGTGGATGTCGGCGATCGGTTCGAGGCCGTAATCAGCCGGTTCTTCGTGCGTGAGGCCGGCGGATATCGCGGCAGCGAGCAGGCGCTCGGCACGCGCAGGTATCTCGGGGCTCGGCACGAACCGGCCCGAGGACATGATCTCGGGCTGGATATCCGCTGGAGCTGCACCGCGGAGAAGACGACTTTCACGAGGCGCCGTCTGCCAGTTCATCGAACGCATCGCCGGATGCCTGGTAGATGCGTTCGCTGCCGGAATTCCTGAGGCCCAGGCGCTCGTAGAAACGGATCGCCTCGGCATTCGCGGCGTCGACTGATAGCCGCAGGTGCGTCACCCCGCGGCTGCGCGCGTGCCGCGCCGTCACCACCATGAGGCCGGCGGCCGATGCCGCCGGCGCGTGCCGCGGGATCGACGACGAGGTCCTGCACGTACACGCCCGGCGTGCCGCGCCAGCTCGAATAGGTATAGAAATAGAGGCACAGGCCCACGACCCGGTCGTCCTGCTCGGCCAGCATCACCTCGAACATCGGCCGCGGTGAAAACCCGTAGCGCCTGCTTGAGGTCGTCCTCGCTGCTCACGAACTTGCGCGCGAGGCCGGTGGCGTTCGCGAGTTCGGCCGCGACGCGTGAATTTCCGGGATGTCGTCCTCGAACGCGGGGCGAATGCGCAGCGCGCCCTGCGGCTGGTGCTTGCCCGTGGCGTTCAAAAATTCACCCGGTCGCGGCCTTTGAGGCCCAGCATCGCGCGCGCCTCGTCGGGCGTGGCGATCTCGTGGCCCAGTTCCTCGAGGATGCGGCGGATCTTCGCCACCTGCTCGGCGTTGCTCGCCGCGAGACGGCCGCGCGAGATAAGCAGGCTGTCCTCCAGCCCGACGCGCACGTTGCCGCCGAGGATGGCGCCGATCGTCGCGAGCGGCATCTGCAGGCGTCCGGCGCAGAGCACGGAAAATCGGATAGTGGCCGCCGAGCAGCCGGTCCGCCGTGGCTTTCATGTGCAGCAGATTCTCGGGGGAGGCGTCGATGCCGCCCAGCACGCCCAGCACGAACTGCACGAACAGCGGTTTTTTCACTGAGTCCCTCGCGCAGGTAGAACGCGAGCGTCTGGATGTGCCCGAGGTCGTAGCACTCGCATTCGAAGCGCGTGCCGCAGCCCTCTCCAATCGTCGTTGAGGATGCGCTTAATGTCGCGGAACGTGTTGGGGAAAATGCTCCTTCGGTCTCGCTCAACGTAGGCTTCTCCCACTCGTACTTCCAGTCCTTGATTTTCCGCGCTTCATCGGGAACAGTCCGAAGTTCATCGAGCCCATGTTGAGAGAAGCCATCTCCGGCCTCAGCGTAAGCGCCGCGCGCATCCGTTCATCCACGGTCATTGTCATGGCACCGCCTGTGGTGATGTTGATGACCGCGTCCGTAGCGGCACTAATGCGAGGCAGGAACTTCAGGAAGAGATCGGGATCCCCGATCGGGCGGCCATTCTCGGGGTCGCGCGCGTGCAGGTGCAGAATCGCGGCCCCGGCTTCGGCCGCTTCGATTGCAGAGGTGGCGATTTGATCCGGCGTCAGCGGCAGGTACGGCGACATGGACGGCGTGTGGATCGATCCAGTGACCGCGCAGGTGATGATGACTTTATTGGCCAATGCGTGCCTTCGGTTCTTAGGCGTTCTTGTTCACGGGCAGGCCAGCGGCGGCGGCGAAAGCGTCGAGGCTCTCGACCAGGATCCCGACGATCAGGTCGAGCTCGGCGTCGGTGACGATCAGCGGCGCGCAGACCGACGAAATGGTCCCCCAGCGTTCCCCCGCGGGTCCTGCGCGAATAGTATTATAAGCCCGCGGCCGTAGGCTTCCTCGACCAGCCGGACGTGGGCATCGAGCGCGGGCGGCAGCGGCTCCATGGTTTGGCGGTCCGAAACCAGCTCGAAGGCGAGCAAGAGGCCCTTGCCGCGCACGTCGCCGATGAAGGGGTAGCGGTCCATGAGGCCGACTAGCAAGTTCTTGAGCCGCTTGCCTTTTTCGGCCGCGTTCCGGACCAGGTCCTGCTCCAGCACCTCCTTCAGCACCGCATTGCCGGCGGCGCAGGCCAGCGGGTTGCCGGCGTAGGTGTAGCCATGCGCGAAACCGCCGTGCGCGAGCACCGTCTCGACGATGTCGCGCCGCGCCGCCATGGCGCCGAGCGGCGCGTAACCCGCGGCGAAACCCTTCGCCATCGCGATTATGTCCGGTTCGAGCCGCCAGTGTTCCGAGGCGAGGAAGCGGCCGGCGCGGCCGGCGCCGGTCATGACCTCGTCGGTGATCAGCAGCACGCCGTACTCGCGGCAGGTGGCCTGGATTTCGCGATACCAGCTGTCGGGCGGCACCAGCGCGCCGGTGGAAGCGCCGCCGACCGGTTCCATGATGAAGGCGAGCACCGACTCCGGCCCCTGTCGCTCGATCTCCTCGCGCAGGAGACGCGCATAGCGCAGGCCGCGTTCCTCGAACGTGAGTGTGTCGTGGTCGAGGTAGCAGGTCGCCGCGGGAATCTTGGGCATGATCCGGATCATGTCGGCGAAAGGCTCGGTGAACTGCCGCATGCCGGTGACGGCGGTCGCGCCCAAGGTTGAGCCGTGATAGGACGGGAACAGCGAGATGACCTTCCAGCGCTCGCGCTTACCGGTCACCCAGGCGTACTGGCGGGCGAGCTTGAGGCAACGCACCTCGACTGCTTCCGAGCCTCCGGATACGAAGAATATGCGGTCGAGGCCCTGCGGCATCAGCGATGCGGTGAGCGCAGCGAGTCCTCGGCGGCGTCGTTCTCGAAGTGCAAACGATAGGCGAAGGCCGCCTTGTCCATCTGCGCCTTCATCGCGGCCAGCACGCGCGGGTTCGAGTGCCCGATGTTCGACACCATGGGGCCGCTCGAGGCGTCGATGTAGCGCTTGCCCGCGGCGTCCCAGAGTATAGATACCCTCCGCGCGCCCGATGCGCGGTCGCCTGGCGCCGGTTTGGTAGAAAAGGTGACTGTCACCCATTGCCATTGCGGAGCTTGTCCGAGACGGCGGCCACCTCGCGTTTCACGCGCACGAGCCAGCGGCGGGCCCAGGCGAATTCGGCCGCGAGTAAGGCGAGGCCCGCGGGAATGAGGACGATCGCCGGGCCCGCAGGATCAGCATCGCGATGCCGATCGCGAGTATCGACGAGCCGATGACGAGGACGACCGCCTTGCGGGCCTGCGCATAGGAGATGCGCACCAGCCGCTCCATCTCGCCGGCGAGCGGCGACACGAGCCGCTCCGGGTCGCGGGTTACCACGATCGAGGCCAGGATGCCGACCGCCATGATGCCGCCGATGATCGACAGCGACACCTCGTTGGGTATCGGGTAGTGGTGCACCAGCAGCATCTTGACGCCAATGAAGGCGAGCAGGAAAACGAGGCTGATCTTGAGGTAGCGGAACTTCCCCATGAGTCCCGCGAGCACGAAATACAGGGAACGCAGGCCGAGCACCGCGAAGACGTTCGAGGTGAAGACGATGAACGGGTCGGTGGTGATCGCGAAGATCGCGGGGATCGAATCGATGGCGAAAGCAACGTCGCTGGCCTCGACCATGAGGAGCGCGAGGAAGAGCGGCGTCGCCATGCGTACGCCGTCCAGGGTGACGAAGAAGTGCCTGCCGTGGAACTGCGTTGTCACCGGGTAGAAGCGCTTGAACGCGCGCACGAACAGGTTCGCGTCCGGGTCGAGGCTGTCATGCCGCATGACGAGCATGCGCGCGGCCGAGTAGATGAGGAGGCCGCCGAAGAGGTAGGTGACCCAGCTGAATTTTTCGATCAGGAGCACGCCGAGGCCGATCATCAGTCCGCGCAGGACCAGGGCGCCGAAAATGCCCCAGAAGAGCACCCGGTGCTGCTCGGCGAGCGGCACCCGGAAATAGCCGAGCACCATCGCGATGACGAAGATGTTGTCGATCGACAGCGAATACTCGACCACGTAGCCCGTGAAGAATTGCAGCGCCGCCTCGCGGCCGCTGACCTGCGCCGTGTCGAAGTCCCAGCCGGGCGGATTGAGTTCGTAGAGGTAGTAGATGGCGACGTTGAAGACCATCGCCAGCGCGACCCAGGCCGACGTCCAGCCGAGCGCCTCGGGCAGCGTGACGACGTGCGCCTTGCGGTGAAAGACACCGAGATCCAGTGCAATGATCAGGACGATCAGCAGCAGGAATCCGCCCCATATCAGCAGACTGAATGTACTCAAATGTCAGCCCTCCGGGCGCTGGACGAAAGGCGCCAGTGTAGACGAGCGCCGGGTTGCGGGCACGAGCGGGCTGTTGGGACTGTGGCCGGGCGGCCGGCCGGCGCGAATGCCGTGAGTGCCGGCGGGTAGCTCAGCCGGCCAGCGGACCCAGCGCGGACTTCAAGGGACCGAGATGGGACTCGAGTTTCGCCACTGCTCGAGGCCGTGGCGATACACCGGCTGGCGGACCTGTTCGGAACTCGGCGTGCGCACCGGCCGCTCGGTTTCATAGAAGCGCAGGCAGTTCTCTTCGAACTCGAGCCCGCACCAGGCGAGGACTCGCCGGATCTGGGTGTCGCTGTCGGCGACCATGTCTTCGTATTGCACTCGCAGCACACGGCCGGGCAGGACCTCGTCCCAGTGGTCCATCAGGCGCACGTAGTCGCGGTAGTAGTGGCCGAGGTCCGCGAGGCTGTAGGTGAAGCGCTGGCCGTGCGCGAACAGTTGCTTGAAACAGGAGAAGCAGCCGGCCATCGGGTGGCGGCGGGCATCGATGATCTTTGCGTTGGGCAGGATGAGGTGAATGAGCCCGACGTGCTTGAAATTGTTCGGCATCTTGTCGATGAAGAACGGCGTGTCGCGCCGGTGCACGCGAGTGGAGTCGAGGTAGCCTGCACCGATGCGCGCGGCCTCGTCTTCCGTGAGCGAACCCAGGATTTCCGGATACTTCGATGCCGGGTTCGCGGGTGACTTGCGGCCGAGCCTGCGCGCGATCGCGATGATGTCGGGCAATTCGGTCGTGCCTTCGACGCTGGAATGGCTCGCGAGGATCTGCTCGAGCAGGGTCGAACCGGCGCGCGGCAGGCCCACGATGAATATCGGGTCCGGGGCGGGGCAGCCCCAGCCGCGGCGTTCCGCAAAGAAGTGCGCGTCCAGCGTCTTGATCTGGCGCGCCGTGTCGAACACGTTGATCTTCGAGCTGTACGGCTGGCGTTTGCCGCGAAGGGCATTGCCTCGCGCGTAGTAGTCGAAGGATTCGTCGTAGCGTTCGCGGTCTTCCATGGCCTTGCCGAGCGCGAACAGGAGATGCGACTGGTCATCCGGGTCGCCGTCCTCGTCGAGTTGCGCCTGCATGCTGCGGATGTCGTCGTCGCTGAAGCGAAAGGTCTTCAGGTTGGCGAGGCTCCAGTAGGCTTCGCCTGTTGCAGGGCGCAAAGCGATCGAGGTCCGGTACGCCGCGATCGACTCGTCGAGGCGCCCGACGGTCTTCAACGTGTGCCCGTAGTTGAGTTGTGCGCCGGCCTGCCGCGGAAATTCCGCCAGGAACTGCTCGTACAGCGCCAGCGCTTGCCGGTGTTCGCCCTTTTGCACCAGCAGCGAACCGCGCAACAGCCGGTAGTTGGGATTGGCGGGTTCCGCGTCGAGCAACACTTGCGCCTGCGCCAGCGCTTCGTCGAAGCGCTGGCGGCGCGAGAGGGCCACCGCATAGTTCTGGCGGGCCAGCGCGAAGCCCGGTGCGAGCTCGAGGCAGCGTTCGTACAGCAGGATGGCTTCGTCGATCTTGCCGACCTGCAGCCCGACTTCCGCGAGCAGCCGGATGGCGACGACGTCGCCGGGATCCTCCCTCAGCACGTCGCGCACGATTCGTTCCGCCGCGGGCAGCCGGCGGCTGCGCAGGCAGCGGGTAGCCTCGACGAGTTCCGCGTGCGGGCTGGCGGTGGCCAGCTGCATTTCCAGCGCCTGCGGATCCGAAACCGGCGCGGGTCCGCGCCCCGCAGCGCCGGATCTCGTCGGCGATTGTTGCTTTTCGCTCACAGCGCAAGCTTAACGCCTGCACCCGCAATCTGCATCGGCAAGTGGAACCAATTGCTCAAGACAATGCCAAAGTCCAGGACTCGCGGCGTTATGGAAACTGGGGTTAGAATGCTGCCTATCGCCATTGTTGTACCAGGACCACAGGTTAGGGGGATAGAACGATGAACAAGGAATTCGCGCGCAAACCACTGGTCGTTGCGGTGTCGGCGGCTCTCAGGGGCTCGCTCGTCGCGGGCCTGGTCGCAGTCCCGGCGCATGCGCAGGCGCAAAGCGAAGGTGCCCTCGAGGAAATCATCGTCACGGCGCAGAAGCGCAGCGAGAACCTGCAGGACGTGCCGATCTCGGTACAGGTACTCGGCAACCAGCAGCTGACCGACCTCAACCTCTCCGATTTCGCCGACTACATCGAGTTCCTGCCGACCGTGTCCTACATTTCGCAACGGCCGGGCGTCTCGCAGGTGTACATGCGCGGCATCGCCAGCGGCGGCGACGGCGTGCATTCCGGCTCCATGCCGAGCGTCGGCGTGTACCTCGACGAACAGCCCGTCACCACGATCAACCGCGTTCTCGACGTGCATGTATACGACGTCGACCGCATCGAGACGCTGGCCGGGCCCCAGGGCACCTACTTCGGTGCGAGCAGCCAGGCCGGCACGATGCGCATCATCACGAACAAGCCGGAGATCGGCGAGTTCGAGGCCGGCTTCGACATCGGTGCGGAGACGGTCAACGACGGCAGTGAAGGCTATACCGGGGAAGGCTTCGTCAACATCCCGCTGACCGACAATTCGGCCCTGCGTCTCGTCGGCTGGTACGTCGACTCGCCCGGCTATATCGACAACGTGTTGAGGACCATTACCCTCGAAGCCTCCGGGGTGACCAAGGACAACGCGGAGCTCGTCGAGGAGGACTTCAATACAGCGACCAGCGCCGGGATGCGCGCAGCGCTGAAGATCGACCTGACCGATAACTGGACGCTGACGCCCGGCTTCATGATGCAAAGCCAGGACACGGACGGCGTGTACGACCACGACCCGGAGGACATCGGCGATCTCCAGGCCGCGCGTTTCTTCGAGGAGTTTTACGACTACGACTGGTACCAGGCGTCGCTGACCCTCGAGGGTCAGATCGGCGACCTCGACCTCGTGTATGCCGGCGCCTACTTCGAGATGGACCAGGAGAGCGTGGACGACTACACGCACTACGCCCAGTACTGGGACAACTACCTCGGTTATTACGGCTATTGTTACATCTACGACTCGACCGGCATCAGCTGCGCGGACCCGAGCCAGTACATCCAGTCGGACGAGAAATTCGACAAGTTCAGCCACGAGATCCGGTTGCAGTCTGACGCGGACAGCCGCTTCCGGTGGATGATCGGCGCATTCGTCCAGCGCCAGGAGCACGACTTCGACCTGCGTTGGGAAGTGCCGGACATGCCCACGACGAACTCCGTCATCGAAGGCGAACAGGTCGTGTGGCAGACGAAGCAGATACGCGTCGACCGCGACCAGGCGTTGTTTGGCGAAATCAGTTTCGACGTCAACGACATCATCACGCTGATCGGCGGTGTCCGCTACTACGAGTTCGAGAACTCGCTGTATGGCTTCAACGGCGGACTCAGCCGCTGCGACGATGACAACGGCGTGCCGCAGTTCCCCTGCTTCGACCACCCGAACATCGATGACGTGTCCGAGGACGACGGCACCACGATCAAGCTCTCCGCGAATTTCAACGTCGGTGAGGACAGCCTCGTCTACCTCACTATTCGGAAGGATTCCGGGCAGGCGGAGTAAACCGGGCAGTCGAGGCCCCGTTGCCGAAGTACGATCCGGATTACGTCGACAACTACGAGGCGGGCTGGAAGACAATGTGGCTCGACGGGCGCCTGCGCTTCAACGGCGCGATCTACCATCTGGACTGGGACGATTTCCAGTTCTCGTTCCTCGACTTCGACCTGTCGCCGCTGACGATCATCCAGAATATCGGCGAAGCGGACACCGACGGCGCGGAATTCGACCTCGTGTTCGGCGCGACGGACGCGCTCACCCTGTCGCTGTCGGCCTCGTACAACAAGGCCGAACTGCAGGTGCCGTATTACCGCAATACGGGCGAGTTGGACGCTGGCCTTCCGCCGCGCGCGCCGGCGGGCACCGAGATGCCCTTCGTGCCGGAGCTGCAGTGGACGGCGATCGGGCGCTACGAGTTTGAAGCCCGCTGGCCGTTCTACGCCCAGGCCGCGGTTTCGTATACCGGCGATTCCTGGAGCAACCTCGAGGTCGATCTGCGCGAAAAGCAGGCCGCGTACACGATCGTCAACCTCGCGACCGGCATCCAGGGCGAGGCCTGGTCGCTGGACCTGTTCGTCGACAACCTCACCGACGAGCGCGCGGAGATCGTCCGCTACAACTCGAACTACAGCGAAGACCCCTACGACGCGCTCTTCCTGGACACGACCATCAGCGTGAACCGGCCGCGTAGCTACGGCATTCGCTACTCGCACCGATTCTAGCCGCGAGGCGTAGCGCGGCTCACGCCGTCGGCCGTTGTTCGAAGCCGGCCGCGCCTATCGGCGCGGCCTCGCTCTCGTCGATGCGCTCCACGCGCGCGCTCGGCGGCCCGCTCTTCGCGAGCCGGATGAACTCGCGGACGGCTTCCGCATCGCCCTCGACGACCGCTTCGACACTTCCGTCACTGCGATTGCGCACCCATCCCGCCAGGCCGAGTTTGCGCGCAGTGCGCACTGCCCAGCCGCGATACCAGACTCCCTGGACACGGCCGTGAATGCTGAGATGGCGGGTGACGGTCATGTCGTCCATCGTAAACTATCATGCAAAGCACGCGTGATATGCTGCCGCCACGCTCGCTGCACAGGATTTCTTTCGTGCCCGCACACTTGCCCTGTCGCGCGCCGCTCGTTGCCGGTGCGCTGCTGTTGCTCAGCATCGAAGCGCCGGCCGAGCGCGCGACCGTGCTGAAGCAGATCGACGTTCCGCACAACTACTATTTCCGTGAAATGTACCTGCCACAGCTGACGAGCGGGCCGAGCGCTCTGGCCTGGTCGCCGGACGGCAGCGAACTCGTGTACTCGATGCAGGGCGGCCTGTGGCGGCAGGCGCTGGCCTCCGGCATCGCGGTGCAGCTCACCGCGGGCCCGGGCTACGACTACCAGCCCGACTGGTCGCCGGACGGCGAACGAATCGCATTCGTGCGCTACCACGACGACGCCGTCGAACTGATGTTGCTCGATCTCGAGAGCGGCGAAGTCGCTGCACTGACAGACGGCGGCGCAGTGAATCTCGAACCGCGCTGGTCGCCGGACGGCCAGCGGCTCGCGTTCGTCTCGACCCGCGACACGGGACGCTTTCACGTATTCGTCGGCGAACTTGACGGCGGCGTGCTTGACGCACGGCAGCTCGTGCCCGAACGCGAGACCACCGTCGAACGCTACTACTACAGCCGCTACGACCACGAACTGAGCCCGGCATGGCTGCCGGATGGCAAGGGGCTCGTCTACGTCAGCAATCGCGGCGTGCCTTACGGCACGGGCAACCTGTGGCGTCACGACCTCGAATCCGGCGCACAGGAACTGGTGCGCCGCGAGGAGACGTCCTGGAAAGCTCGGCCCGACGTCGCACCGGACGGCAAACGCATTGCCTATGCTTCCTACCTCGGGCGGCAGTGGCAGCAGCTTTGGGTCGGTCGCATCGACAACGTTGCCGAACCGTTTCCGCTCACTTACGGCGACTTCGACGTGACGGCCGCACGCTGGTCGCCGGACGGCACGCGTATCGCCTACGTCGTGAACGAAAGCGGTAACACCGCCATTCGTGTACAGGAGTTCGTCGGCGGCAAGGTGATGCCGCTCGAGGTCGCGGAGCGCCGCTACTTCGCGCCGATGCACAGCGTTCAATTGATCGTGCACGCGGCGGACGGAGAGCCGATGCCGGCGCGGTTTGCCATACTCGGCAGCGACGGCCGTGCGTATGGACCGCGCGACGCCTGGTTGCAAGCCGATCACGAGTTCGATCGGGAAGTGCAGGGCAGCGAAACCGTCTATTTCCACACGGACGGCACGGACGAGATCGACCTGCCGCCGGGGCGTGCGACGCTGACGGCCTGGCACGGGCCGGAGCACGCGGTCGTCGAGCAGGAATTCGACGTGCGCGCGAGCGGGCGGCAATCGCGCTGGACCTGCGCCATTCCGCCGCTAGCCATGCCGGATGGCTGGCGCGGCTGGACCAGCGGCGACGTGCACGTGCACATGAACTACGGCGGCACGTATCGCGCGACGCCGGAGACGCTGCGCGCACAGGCGCGCGCCGAGGACCTCGACGTCGTGTTCAATCTCGTCGTCAACAAGGAACAACGCATTCCCGACATCCGCCATTTCTCGACCGAACCGGACGCCGTCTCGGACGAGGGTACGTTGATCCTGCACCAGCAGGAGTACCACACGAGCGTGTGGGGTCATCTCGGACTGATCGGCCTCGGGAGCCACCTGCTCATTCCCGACTACGTCGCTTATCCGTACACGGCCGCAGCGAGCCTGCATCCGGACAACGTGACGATCGCGCAACTGGCGAGCGAGCAGGGCGCGCTGGTCGGCTACGTGCATCCTTTCGATCCGCCGGCGCCGGACCCGGTGAATGCAGTGCGGCTCACCAACATGCTGCCCGTCAATGCGGCACTGGGGCTCGTCGACTACTACGAAGTCACGGGCTTCGCCGATCACAAGACTTCGGCGGAAGTCTGGCACCGGCTCTTGAACTGCGGGGCGCGCATTGCGGCGGCGGGCGGCACGGATGCGATGTCGAACTACGCATCGCTGCGCGGCCCGGTGGGACTCAATCGCACCTACGTCCGGATGCACGGCGAGACCGAATCACCGGCGGGGCGGCGCGACGCGTGGCTCGAGGCATTGGCCGCAGGCGAATCGATGGCGACCAACGGGCCGCTGGTCGGGCTGACGGTGAACGGCGAGCCGGTGGGCAGCGCGATCGAGGCAAAAGCAGGTGCGGAATTGCAAGTTGCGGGATTCCTGCGCTCGGCTGTGCCGGTCGATCATCTGGAACTCGTCTACAGCGGCAAGGTCGTCGAGAGACTGAAGACGAGTCGCGACCGGAAATCGGCCGACGTCGATTTGAAATTACCGGCGACGGCCAGCGGCTGGTTGTTGCTGCGCGCCTGGAACGAGGATTCGACGCCGGCGGTGCTGGACCAGTATCCGTATGCGACGACGAGTCCGGTGTACGTCTCGGTCGACGGGATTCGACCGACCTCGGCGGACGATGCGGCGTATTTCCTGGCCTGGCTCGATCGCCTGCGTGAGGCGGCGGAGAAACACGCCGATTACAACAGCGACGCGGAACGCGACACGGTGCTGTCGCACATCGCCGAGGCTCGCGGCTTCTACGAGTCCTGCGCAATACGGTGACTTTGCCGTAGTCCCGTTGGAGCGCCGCGCGGGATTCTGTTGGAGCGCCCCACGGGTTTTGTTGGAGCCCCCACGGGGTTCTGTTGTACAAGCCCCCCCCACGGGCTTCTGTTGGAGCGCCCCATGGGCGCGACCGGTAGGCGGCCATTCGAGACGTTTTTCATTTGTTTTCATACCCTTACCGACGTATACTGTATGTATTAAAGGGGTATCTATTTAGCTCCACATCATACAAGATGTTGTGGTGTCGGATCCGCCGAAAATGCCGGTGGCAGGGCGTGATTACCCGCGGACCTGGGGCCAGTTTCTCGACTGGTTTCCTGACGATGATTCCTGTCGTCGCTATCTCGAACGCATCCGCTGGAAGCAGGGCTTTGTCTGCCCGGGTTGTGGCGTAGCGGACGTGGCGTTCCAAGGCACTCGCGGTCGTTGGATCTGCCGACATTGCCGACGCCAGTCCACGGTGACCGCCGGCACGGTCTTCGACAAGACCCGCACGCCGCTGCGGAGCTGGCTGGCGGCGGTGTGGCACCTCCTCAACCAGAAGCAAGGGGTGAACGCGCTGGGTCTGCAGCGGGTGCTGGGACTCGGCAGTTACCAGACGGCCTGGGCGATGTTGCACCGACTACGGCGCGCCATGATCCGCCCCGGCCGTGAACGACTCCATGGCTTAGTTGAAGTCGACGAGTGCTGGGTCGGTCCGTCGCCGCCGAAGGCGCTGCGGCTTACCAAGAAAAAACAGCAACTTATAAGAAAGCGCAGAGCGCAATCCAAGATCGTGATGGTGGCCGTCGAGATCAAGGAACCGACGGGTTTCGGCGGATCCGCCTGCAACGCGTCGCCGATAAATCCGAGAAAGCCGTCTTGCCGTTCGTGCTGGATGCCGTTGAACCGGGTCAATGGTGCGTACCGACGGCTCAGCGGCCTACCGCAACTGGAAAAACGCGGCTACCGGCGCGAGATGACGGTGATGCTCGGCGCCAAGGATCCAGCGCATGTCACGATGCCGGGCGTGCACCGGGTCGCTGCATTGCTGAAGCGCTGGCTGCTCGGCACTCACCAGGGTGCGGTGCGACCAGCGCAGCTCGACTACTACCTCGACGAGTTCACCTTCCGCTTCAACCGCAGGACCTCTCGATCACGTGGGCTGCTTTTCTATCGAATGCTGGAGCAAGCCCTGGTGACAGATCCCGTTACCTATGCGCAAATCACGCGAAAAGCGAAACACAACATATAGGGGTAGATGGAGCTAGGGCTCACACCTATGTATTAACAGTATACCGTCGACGAGGGATCCGGGCATGGAAACGACCCGCTCGATGCCGAGGGCTTTGCCGCCAACGCCCGCGCCGATTCGCTGGCTAATGAACTAACGGAGTTGTGCGCCTATCGTTATGCCCTGGATGCCCGCTTCCTGAGTTTGCTGCGGCAGTTCGATGCAGAACGATCTTGGGAACGGCTGGGCTTTGGTTCCTGCGCCCACTGGATGAACCTGAAACGCAGCATCGGCTTGAATGCCGCGCGCGAGCAACTCCGGGTCGCGCAGGCGCCGGCCGCTTGCCCGAAATCTCCGCGGCCTTTACCGCAGGAAAGTTGAGCTACTCGAAAGTGCGGGCCATGACCGCATAGCGTAGGCCTCCAACGAAGCCTACCTGCTGATGATCGCCACGCACGGCACCGCTTATCACGTGGAAACCCTGGTGCGGAAATATCGCCGGGCACGAAAACTCAACGACCTGAGCCGGGTTGCGGAACCGATGCAAGCCAGGCCGCTCGACTGGTATCACGACGAGGACGGCATGCTGGTGCTGAGAGCCCGGCTGCCGGCCGAGCAGGGCGCGCTCGTGGTGGCGACCCTGGAACGGGCGATGGAGCGGGCCAAATCCGAAGGCATCTCCGCCGATCCCTTACCGCCGGCACGGGCGACGGACGTTACCGCGCGTAACGCCGCTGCGGGAACCGAAGCATGCGCGCAGGGCCGACGGACTGGTGGCCTGGCCGAGAGCTATCTCTCGCCGAGTCGCGCACGGCGGAGCAGCGCCGAGCGTTACCGCATCTGGTGCACGTGTCGGCGGAAACGCTGAGTCGCGCACAACAACCTGATGAATGATCCCCGACGTTACCGCGGAAACGTCACGGCGCTTGGCCTGCGATGCCGCACTGGTGGGCCTGCTCGAAAATGCGAAAGGCCTCCCGCTCTCGGTCGGCCGCCACACCCGCGCATCCCGGCGTGGATCAAGAGGGCCCTGCAGCTGCGGGACGGCGGTTGCCGCTTCCCGGGCTGTACCCATACACGTTTCGTCGATGGCCACCACCTCCAACACTGGGCGACTGGCGGCGGACCTCGCTGACAACCTGATCCGGCTCTGCCGGCACCACCACCGGCTGGTGCACGAGGGCGGCTTTAACCGCGAGCGCAGCAGTCAGGGCGAAGTGGTGTTCACGAGCCCTGCAAACGAACGGCTCGAACCTTATGCCCGAACTCCCTGGCATCGACACCGGCGAGAACCGTCGCCGCTCAGCCGCCAGGTCAATACGAAGCACATCGATCACACCACCCGCGTCACGCAGTGGTATGCGGGCGAGCGCATGGACTGGCATCTCGCCGTGGCGAATCTGATGTAGAACGCAACAAAGGCAAAACCAGCGTAGGCAACTATGTCCTTGCAAGTCCCATCCTTACGCCGGCAGCGTGTAGCGGTTCTCGATTGCTTTGCGGATACGGGCGCGGCTTTCGGCTGCCGTGACATCCGGCGTCGCATCGACTTGCTCGAATTGGTCTGCGAGGTCGCTTTCCTTGATCGACGTGCGCATCCATTCGGAGTAGTCGTGCCGATGAAATGATGCATCCAGGTCTCGTCGTCGAGGCCGTCGCCGATGTCCATGAACGAGGCAAGATTGCAGGCGCGCAGGCACAGCCGCTGATCCGGGCCGCGGAAAAGAAGCTCCGGTCTTCGCCTAGCTTGCCTTCCGCGATACTTGCGTAAGTGCCGGCGCAGTACGCGGTTCGGGGGGACGGCTGAGAAGGCGGACCGGTACGCTATCGTCTGCGACGTGCCAGATTGTTCGCCATGAGCAAGCTTCCCATCGGCGACCGCGTGCATGGCCGCCCAGGCTGCCGCTGAAATTGCCGATTGTCTCGTAGGTATCCGAGCCGATGGCGACGATCCGTTCCACGGGTCCCACACACCGTTGGTGCGTTTCGGTTGGCGGTCAGCCGGTGATCAGCAGGTAGCCGGTCAACTCGTCCGGGCACGAACGTGTCGGCTGCCTGCTCATGGCGTGGCAGATGATGCGCCTCGTCGAACTCAGGATCATGTGGCCGGCCAGTTGCTCGAGCGCAGTTCAGTAGCTCGGCAATAACTCGCCGGCGAAGGCCGGACTGATCGGTTACGCCCAGTGCCAGGAGGTTCACCACCACGCTTTGCCGCGGCTCGGTGCAACACCTCGAGCACTTCCTCGACGGCCGGAAACTTGTCGCTGGTTCCCAGCACCGCGGCTTGCTCGAATGTCTGGTAGTCGCCTTCCGGTTGACCGACCAGACCGGGTAGCCAGCGTCGATCGATTGCTCCAACACCGCGGAGTGAATGTTGACTCACCGCCGGAGGACCAGCGACCAGTACCGCGCCGCAGTTGGCAACTGACCGTACCGGAATCATCGGTGCCGAGCGGGATGCGGTGGCGTTTCAGTACAGCGGCGAGTGAAGCGCAGATCCTCGCCGATCAGCAAGGTCGCACAGCTGGCTTACACCACTACCGGATCGCCACGGGTTACGAGGTTGGCACTGCTTTTCACCGCCGGCAGCGCGCTCCTGCACCGCCACGGCACAGTTGCAGAGTTTCAGAAAAGCGTGGTCATTCTCCGGTGTCCCCGACGCCCACGCACTTGTGCGGCGACAATTTCATGTCATCGAGCGCAGCGATCAATCCCGTTCGTCGATCTGTGGAAAACCATTACCGCGCCCTCGTTGAGTACATAAACCTGGGAGTCGAGGCCGAACTCGTACCGCCTCGAACACGACATGCTCGTGCGGGGACCATGTTGCTGAATGACCACCTTGCCGGCCGACAGGGCGTGACGCCGCGTTCCTCGAAGATGCGCAGCAAGTCGTCCGGCGGGTCGCACAGCGGTTTTCTCGGCGTCGTCGGGGTCGTAGAGCACGCCACCGTCGGCGACTATGCGGTCGAACAGGTCGAAGCGGTGCGAAGACCTGAGCCAGGTCTTCCAGCTGGCGACCCGTCACGAGCACGAGGCGCCGGCCGCTTCGCTTCACCTCGGCCAGCGATTCACAGCGGCGGATTCGACCGCGCCGTGAGCGATCGTGCCGTCGTAGTCGCAGGCGAGAACGTGCAGCGCACGATGATTTCATGCAACTTGGCGCCAGCGCGGACGACATCTCGCTGGGAGCTGAGCGGATTCCCCACTGCCACGATTCCCCACATTCCGGCCCACGCCGCGGCCACGATGAACTCGGTGACATTCCCCCAAACCAGGGGAGATGTCCATGCTCATCGAAACACACTGCCTTCCTTTGCCGAACGCCTGCGCGAAGTCCAACTCGCTCAAGATGGCCGTGGTGGGTTTTCTTGACCCTGTTGTTGCATTCCCAGGCGGCGAGGACGCAGCCAACTGGTTTCAGAACGCTGGGAATCTGCGTGCGACGGCCGCCGCCGCATAATGCGCGGCCGGGCGGGCCACAGCGTCGCTTGGACTGGTGCTCCTGACCATTCCCGCGCGCGTGGCGACCAGCGACTCGCACAGCCGCACATTACCGAGTCGAAGAACTCAACGTGCTGCCCGGCAGTCCTCGACGCCGACGCGACCCTGGATTCGGAAGTGCTCTACCGGGGCATACACGAAGTGCCTGGTGCACCGCGCCAGGCGACTACTGAATCCTTCGCATTCTGGGACGCGGCAGCGTCCGGCGCTTCGCTGATGAACTGTTTCGTGGCAAACGATTCATCGTGCTGCGCCGTCGGATGCCGGCGCGACGCGTGCGACGCCCGTGCTGCGCATCGCATGTCATCCGTTCGAGGCCGCCGGCGCGCTGCAGCAAGGCTGGCCGCCGCACATGATCGCGCGCGTTGGCGACATCGTCGCTGCCGCCGAAGCGGGCGCCGAGCTGCCGTTCGACGACTTCGATTTCGCCGGCGGCGAAACACTGCACGTGCTGCCGCTGGCGCACTACAACGTGACGATTCGGTCGGCCTGGCCGTCTCGAAGTCTCACTGGCCGTTACCTGCCGCGGACCAGCGGTAGGTCCGTGACGCGACTTTCTTGCGACGTGGAAGTTGTCGGGGCTCGGCCGTCCGCTGCCGTCGGTATGGCTCGACGGCACTGATCGACGCGTCGATGACCGGAGTCGGCGGTCGGTGTCGAGTTGTACAGCCCGGTCGACCTGTACCAGAGGCCCTGCGCGACAAATACGCGGTCCTGTTCATCGGCCTGTCCTTCGTCGCGTACTTCCTGTTCGAGACGATGGCCGGCTCCGGCTGCACCCGATGCAATATCTGCTGATCGGCTTCGCCAACGCGCTCTTCTACCTGCTGCTCCTGTTGCTCGCCGAGCACATCGGTTTCGGCGCGGCCTATCTCGCCAGTGCCACAGCGTCGGTCCTGCTCATCTCCGGGTACAGCCGCAGCGTGCTCAGCGACACGAGGCGTGCCGGCGTGATGGCGGCGATGCTGGCCGGCCTCTACGTCTTTCTCTATCTCGTGTTGCAGGCCGAAGATTACGCGATGCTGGCCGGCGCCGTCGGACCGGGGATCATCCTCGGCTCGATCATGTACCTGACGCGGCACGTCGACTGGAGACCGACCGCGCGAAAAATAGGGGACAGTGACCCTATCTTCGAAATAGGGTCACTGTCCCCCTATGACTTGGTCACGGTGATCGTCGTGCCGGCCGCAAAGCCTGCGGCCGCGGCGATCACCTCGTCGCGGCCAACCCGCGCCAACCGCCGCTCGAGGGTCCTGTAGGTCGGCAGCTCGCCGTACCACAACCACTCCGTCGCGAGCCGCTGCGTGAGTTCTTCGTTGCTTTGCGCGCCGCTCAGCCGGCGGCCGAGGAAGTACGCTTTCGCTTCCTCGACCTCGGTTCGGTCGGCGGTTCGGACGCCAGCCGGCGCGATCTCCGCCAGCATCAGCGACCGGAACGCATCGAGCTTGTGCGGGTCGACGCCGCTCGCGAGCGTGACCCACGCATTGTCGCCGTCGCTGCGATAGCGGGTCTCGATGTAGTAGACGAGGCCGCTTTCACCGATCGCTTCTTGCCGAGCCGGCCCTCGTAGCCGTGGCTCAGGTGTACAGGAGAATGCGCCAGGCATCGGCGGCGGCCTCGCGCGGTCCTGGCGCGGCGGCGACGTAGCCGAGCTGGGCCTGCGCAACCGGCACGCCCAGCCGGACTGTCTGCGGCTCGTGCGGCAGCGCCCGCGATTTGCTGCGTTCGCCCGAAGCTGGCGCAGCGTCGCCGAAAGCAGAGTCGAGCCAGGCGCGCGTTGCAACGGGGTCGAAATCGCCGGCGATGCGGCAGCACCGGCCGGGTGCTGCACCGTTCGCCGGCGCGGTCGCGAGCAGCGCTCAAACTCCTCCTCGAGCCGCCACTCGGGCAACAGCGAAGACGGCGCCTCTGCGCGCTCCACTTTGGCAACGGCCAGCGCCCGCCCGGCCGCTTCCACGGCTGCCTGAGTTCGTCCGGCCAGACCCGTCAGGTGAACGATGGCATGCCCCGTGACGGGATCGTCGGCATCCGCGCCCGCCGTGCCGGCCGGTCCGTCACGATGCGCACCTGCACCGACGCGGACAGGTCGGAGGGCTGGAGCAGCGCCCGGCAGCCCGCCGTCCAGGCGCGACGGACGGTGGCGGCGCGCGCGACGCGTCCGGGTGCGAGGCCGGTGCCGCCATGACGGTACGCGGCTTCTCCGCCGCACTCTCGCCGGCGGATGCCGTCACCACCGGCGCGTATCCGTCTGCCGCCGTCGCCCGGCAGGTACCAGGCGATCGAACGCTGTTCGGGTCTCAGGTATCGGCGCGCCGTGCGCTGCACGTCGCCGGCCGTCACGGCACGCACGCGCGCCGGCAATTCGAGCATTACCTCGAGCGCACCAAGACCGTCGAAGTAGGCAAGCTGGTGGGCGGCGTCTTCCGTCGTCTCGACGTCGAACGCGAGCTTCGTCGAGCACTTCGTCGATGGCACCAGAGACGACCGCGGTTCTCGCCACGAGGTCGCGTGGATCGCTGATGCGCGCATCGACCGCCGACTCGACGGCGCCAGGTTCTGCGCCGTCCGGCGCGAAGCCCCCGACGATGAACACGTACTCCTGCGCGCTCGGCGGATACCAGGTGGTGAGTTCGTCGGCCGCGCCGGCCAGGAGCGCGGTATCGCCGATCGGCGTACCCCAGTCGTTCTGCAGGAAATTCGCGCCGGAACTCGCGCCGAGCACCGCCTGTAGATACGAGGAACGCGGCGAAGTCCGGGTCGTTCGCCGACGGCGCGCGGTACGCGATGCGGAATTGCGGGGAACCAGCATCGCCGTGCAGGACGATGCGGCGGACGCCGTCCTGGACGGGTTCCACCGTGCGCGGCAGCGGCGTCGGTTCGCGCCCTTCGATACTGCCGAAAAGTTCGCCGACGCGCTTGCGCACCGCTCTTGCATCGACGTCGCCGACGACGCGAGACGGCATTCGCCGGGCTGGTAGTGTTCGCGTGTAGAACTCGACGACGTCGCGATGTTCGAGTTTCTCGATGTCGCTTTCCCAGCCGATCGTGTTGTTGCGGTACGGATGCGCGAGGAACGACGGTGAAGTACGACCGCGTCGATGAGGACGCGTCGCCGGGATCGTTCTCGTACATGTGCATTTCGGCGAGCACCGAGCCGCGTTCGGCCTCCATGTCGTCTTCGCGACAGCAGGAGTGCCGACATGCGGTCCGCCTCGATCCGGAGCAACAGGTCGAGATGCTCCTTCGGCACCGTTTCGAAGTAGGTTGTCTGGTCGATCCAGGTGTAGCCATGCCATTCGCCGCCCTCCGCATAGATGCGGCCGACGAGCTCGGTGCCCGGGAAGTTCTTCGATTGCGCGAAACGCCATGTGCTCCAGGAAGTGCGCAAGGCCGGTCTTGCCGGTCACTTCGTCGCGCGCGCCGACGCGGTACAGCATCTGCACGCTCGCGACCGGGAAGCGCCGGTCCTCGAGCAGGATCACCGTCAGGCCGTTGTCGAGGCGTTCCACGGAGGCGTTGCGCAGGTCGATCGCAGCGTGGACAGGGGTCGCGACCAGCAGCAGTAGCAGCGCCCGTTGGAGCGCCCGTTGGAGCGCCCCATGGGCGCGACCGAGAGCTGCGACGCGCGCGGGTCGCGCCCTGGTCGCGCCCATCGGGCGCTCCAACGGGCGCTCCAACGGGCGCACCTACACGCCGCCGCGGCGGAGCTTCAGCCGCAGGGTCTCGATTTCGTCCATGAGTTCGAGCACGAGCGCCACGCCGGGCAGGTTGAGATCCAAATCCCGCTGCAGCCGGCGCGCGCGGATCGCACGTGCGAGCGTCGCGCCCGAAAAGCGCCAGGCATCGGCATTCTCGCCTTCGACCTCGAGCACGCCCTCGTGCACGAGTTCGATGACCCATTCCGTCGAGGTCGCGCAGGCGCGGCAGACGTCGACGGTCGTCAGTTCCACCCGTTCGTCGATGACCAGCCCGGTCAGCGTTTCCTGTTTCACCATGGCTCAGGCTCCGAGGTGTTCGCGGGGATCGTAGTCGAGGTCACGCGCCATCTGCCGGTACAGCTCCCGGGCCTTGTCGCTGTCGGCCGGCGGCACGGTGAGCTGGAGCACGGCGTAGAGATCGCCGGGCGACTTGCCGGGAATGCCGCGACCCTTGAGCCGAAGCTTCCTGCCGCTCGTCGCGCCGGCCGGGATGGTGAGATCGACCGGCCCCGTCGGCGTCGGCGCCTGCACCTTGCCGCCCAGCGCCGCTTCCCAGGGCGTGATGGGCAGGTCGAGGTACACGTCGCGACCTTCGACGGTGTACAGCGGATTTTCCGCGAACGCGATCTCGAGATACAGGTCGCCGGCCGGCCCGTTGCCGAGGCCCGGCGAGCCCTGGCCAGAGAGGCGGATGCGCTGGCCTTCCCGCACGCCCTTCGGGATGTTGACCTTGAGATTGCGCTCGCGCAGCGCGACATGGCCGGATTCGTCGAGCCCCGGTTCGCGCAAGCTGATCGTACGCGTCGCACCCTGGTAAGCGTCCTCGAGATTGACCACGACCTTCGCATGGTGATCCTCGCCGCGCGCGCGAAAGCCACCGCGCTCTTGCCCACGAGCGCCGGCCGCGAAGCCGCCGCGGCCGAACAGGGATTCGAAGAAGTCGCTGAAGTTTGCGCCGGCGGGCCGTCGCTGCCGGTGTCGCGGGGCCCGCCGTGGAATTCGAAACCGGCATCCCAGCCGGGCGGCGGCCGGAATTCCTGGCCGCTCTTCCAGTTCGTGCCGAGCTTGTCGTAACTCGCGCGCTTCTCGGGGTCGCGCAGCACCGCGTACGCTTCGCCGATCTCCTTGAAGCGAGTCTCGGCGTCGGCTTCCTTGCTGACGTCCGGGTGATACTTGCGGGCGAGCTTGCGGTACGCGCGCTTGATCTCGTCCTGAGATGCGCCGCGTTCCACGCCCATGACCTTGTAGTAGTCCTTGTACTCCATCCGACTCCCCAAAACCGTATCATTCCATAGCATGAAAACACACGCGATCCGCATCGAGAAGTTCGGCGGGCCGGAGGTCCTCCGCTACGCGGAGACGGACCTGCCGGGACCCGGACCCGGCGAAGCGCGGATCCGCCACAGCGCAATCGGCCTCAACTTCATCGATACCTATCAGCGCAGCGGCCTGTACCCGGTGCCCCTGCCTTCGGGTTTAGGCAGTGAGGCGGCCGGCGTCGTCGAGGCGGTGGGCGAGGGCGTGCACGAAGTCCGGCCGGGCGAACGGGTCGCTTACACCGGCGCGCCGCTCGGCGCCTACGCCGTGCGCCGCAATTACCCCGCCGCACGGCTGGTACCTCTGCCGGACGACATCGACGACGTAGTGGCGGCAGCCGCACTGCTCAAGGGGCTCACAGCCTGGTACCTGTTGTTCAAGAGCTATGCGGTCAGGCCGGGCGACACGGTGCTCCTGCACGCGGCGGCCGGTGGCGTCGGCTCGATCCTGAGCCAGTGGGCGCAGGCGCTGGGCGCCAACGTGATCGGCATCGTCAGCACTGCGGAAAAAGCGGCGCTGGCTCGCACGCAGGGATGCACACAGGTGCTGATGGCCGGTGACGCGGACATCCCGGGCCAGGTGCGATCGCTGACGGACGGTGCGGGCGTCGCCGCGGTCTACGATTCCGTCGGGCGCGACACCTTCTTCCAGTCGCTCGATTGCCTCAAACCGCATGGCGTGATGGTGAGCTTCGGCAACGCATCTGGGCCGGTCGAGCCCTTCGCACCGGCCGAACTCGCGAAGCGGCACTCGCTCTACGTGACCCGGCCGATCCTGTTCGACTTCATCGAGACGCGTGGCAAGCTGCTGGCGGCGAGCGGCGAACTGTTCACGCGCCTGGCGGACGGCAGCCTGCGTGTGCAGGTCGGCCAGCGTTACGCGCTTGCCGACGCTGCGGCGGCGCATCGCGATCTCGAAGGGCGCCGGACGACCGGCTCGACGGTGCTGCTGCCCTGAGTCAGTTGCCCGGCAGGACGACCCAGTCCGGATCTTCGAACTCGCCGATGACGCGCACGTCCACGAACTCGGCCTGTTCCGCGATGATCCGCTGCACTTCGGCCGACGGCTGCGCTTCCATCGCGTCGCGCGCCGCTTTGCTTTCCCAGCTCGCGATCGCCAGCAGGCGGGTCGCGTCGCCGATCCGGCGATGCAGCCGCGTGCCGCGCGCTCCGGGTGCCTTCTGGATCAGGCGGCTTGCCCGCACCCAGGCATCGGCGTAGGCCTCCGCCGCGTGGCCGGGCTGTACCTGCACTTCGAAGACAAAGATCATCGTTTCTTACCGGCAAGAATGGGGTCAGAGTACATTTCCGAAACAAGGGAAATGTACTCTGACCCCATTCATTTGCCGGCGAGGTCGGTCAGCACGCGGTGCCAGTACTCGAGCGCGTCGTAGAAGGATTTCACCAGCACGCGCTCGTTCAGGCCGTGCGTGAATTCGTCCTCCGGCCGGCTGAACACGCCCATGATGCCGTAAGTGGGCATGCCGGCAATGCGCATGTGCTTGCCATCGGTCGCATAGGGTGCCATGGACGGGATGATCGGGATGTCGCCATGGATCGCGTGCACTGCAGCCGTGACTGCAGCCGTGACTTCCTCGTTGAGTTCCGATGCCGGACTTGCCACGGGATCGGCCAGGGTGACGATCTCGAGATCCGGGTTGCCTGCGACCTCGAACAATTTGTCGCGCACAGACGCCACCAGCACGCCGGGGAAGATGCGGCAGTTGATCGTTGCGGTCGCCGATTGCGGCAACGCGTTCTCGGCATGTCCGGCCTTCAGCATCGTGGCAACGCAGGTCGTGCGCGTCACGCCGACCTCGGTCGGCGCCGCAGCGAGGATCGCCTGCGCTTCCTCGTCGGTCGGATCCTTCGCGAACGCGCGCATCGCGCTGCCGACCGGTTCGGGCGCGAACGGCGCGGCGGCCTCGAAGTAGCCGCGTGTGATCTCATTGATCTGTGCCGGGAAGCGGTAGGCCTGGATGTTGTGCAACGCGGCGGCGAGGTCGTAGATCGCATTGTCGTCGCGCGGCAGCGAGCTGTGGCCGCCCGGGTTGCGCGCGGTAAGTTCGAAGGTGGCGTAGGTTTCTCGGCCGCCTGCAGGAGGTAGTAAGCCGGCTCGCCGTCGCTCGTCAGGACGCCGCCGCCGCCATCAGCGTTTAGTACGTATTCCGCGTCTGTGAGCTCGCGGTGTTCGTTCGCGAGCGCCTGCGTAGTTTCCATGCCCGATTCCTCGTCGCCTGAAAAGCCGATGACGAGGTCGCGCGTCGGCACGAAGCCTTCGCGCCTGAGCCGGAGGAAAGTCGCGGTCAGCTCGGTGACGCCGAACTTGTCGTCGACGCTGCCGCGCCCGAAGAAATAGCCGTTCTCCTCCACGAGCGTGAAGGGATCGCGCTCCCAGTCGGAGGGAATCGCATCGACCACGTCCATGTGCGCGATCAGGAGGATCGGCTTGCGGCCCGACGAGCCGTCGCCGCGATAGCGCACGACCAGGGACGCCGCTTCCTCGCCGGTGGACAGCGTCTGGCGGAGCACGTGCACGTCTTCGTCGTCGAACCCGCCGTCGCGAAATTGCGCTGCGAGATACTCGGCTACTTCCGGCACCTTGCCGTGTCCCGCGGCCGAACGGATCGAGATGATGTGCCGGTAGATCTCCAGCGCCTGCTGCTGGTAATCCTTGGTGTAGAAGCCGGCTTCGTCCGCGCCTGCGGCTGCGGTGGCCAGGGCGAATGCGACACAGACGATCTTTGACGGGTTCAAGTACGTTCCTGCGCGGGTTTTCGCGGAGCCTAGCACAGCGCCGGGCCTGCCTGGCCGCGCCAATCAAGGTGACCGGAATCAAGGTGACAGTGACCCTAATTCGACTCGAATTAGGTCACTGTCACCTTGATTCCGACGGGCCGCTGTCGATGGAAACCGTGTCGGCCGTAAGGCTGTCGGCGGAAGCCCGCAGCCGGATCGTGCCTTCCGTGCCCGGCGTTGCGCGCACGATCACGAGGCGAGGCCGTTGAAGGCGTGGCGTTCGGGTGACGGGAAAGGCACGAAGCTCGTCGGATCGCCGTTGTCGGTCGCGACGATCTCGCCGGGCCCGTCGATGTCGAACGAGCGGAGATTCGTCGCGCGCGGCGCCAGGCGTCCTTCCGCGTCGACGACGCGCACGGTGACGAACGAGAGGTCCCTGCCGTCGGCGCGATTCGTCGCGATCGGCGGCGACTTCGAGCGCGCCGGCGGGCCCGCGGTCTGCACCGACGCCCGCGCCCACTCCCTGCCGTCCTTGTAGGCCACGACCTCGAGCTCGCCCGGCTCGTAGACCACGTCGTCCCAGCGCAGGCGGTATTCGTACGGCCCTTTCTTCTTCGGCCCAGCGATGCGCCGTTGAGGAACAGCTCCGCCTCGTCGCCGGAGGTGAAGACGTGCACCGGCGTGACCTGGCCGACGCGCTCCGGCCAGGTCCAGTGCGGCAGGATGTGCGCCATCGGCAGCTCCGGACGCCAGCGCGATTGGTAGAGGTAGAAGCGGTCCTTCTTGAAACCCGCCAGATCGATGATGCCGAAGTAGGAACTGCGCGACGCGTAGTAGGGCGTCGGCTCGCCGAGATAGTCCCAGCCGCTCCAGACGAATTCGCCGGCGACGTAGGGATGCTGGTCGAGCGGCGCGAACACCTTGTCCGCCGAGGAACCGAAATCGGCCGTGTGGAGTTCGTAGGCGCTGACCTGGCCGCTCGCGGATCGCCGCCGACGCCGTCGCGCACCGGTCGCGCTGATTCCGCCGGACACGGGAAACAGGTAGACGCCGCGGCTGCTCAAGGCGGCGGCGGTTTCGCTGCTGAGGATCAGCTTGTCCGGGAAATCTTCGCGGAACGCGGGTAAGCGGCGGGTGCGGATGCCCTCGGTGCCCGAACTCGGCGTCGCGGATGCCTTCGCCCTGGTAGTTCAGGCTGATGACGTCCATCACGGCGGGCAGCGGCATGTCGGCTTTGGCATAGTTCATCGCCGTGGTCGTCGGCCGCGTCGGGTCTTCCTCGCGCGCGATCGCGACGAGCCGCGCGGCCACGCCGCGCCTTCCTCGCCGGTGTATTGCTCGCCGACTTCGTTGCCGATGCTCCACAGGATGACCGACGGATGGTTGCGGTCGCGGCGCACGAACGCGCGCAGGTCCTGCTCGTGCCAGTCGGGGAAGATGAGATGGAAATCGAGCGGCGTCTTCTGCCGCTCCCACACGTCGAAGATCTCGTCCATGACGAGGAAGCCCATCCGGTCGGTCAGCTCGAGCAGCTCGGGCGCGGGCGGATTGTGGGCCATGCGGATCGCGTTGCAGCCCATCTCGCGCAGGATCTCGAGCTGGCGCTCGGCGGCGCGCGCGTTGAACGCCGCGCCGAGCGCGCCGAGGTCGTGGTGCTGGTTGACGCCCTGGAAAGGGATGCGCTCGCCGTTGACGAGGACGCCGTGGTCCGGATCGAAGACCAACGTCGCGGATGCCGAAACGCGTGTCGTAGCCGTCCACCGTCGCGCCGCCCTGCGCGAGCGTCGTGACCGCCACGTAGCGTTCGGGCGCTGCGTCGGCGGCGGCCCCCACAATCGCGGTGCGCGGATCGCGAGCGTGTCGCGCAGCACGGCGGACTCGCCGGCCGCGACCTGCACGCGTCGTCCGCCGGAGCGGGCCTCGGCGCGCCGCCGCGCGCGCCGTCGGCATCGAGCGCGAAGATCTCGCGTGTCGACCTCGATCGACGCGTTTGCCTCGCCGTCGTTGTCGATCGTGACCTCGAGCTCGATCGTGGCCGCGTCGCCGGAGACCTCCGGCGTCGTGACGAACGTGCCCCACTGGCCGACGTGAACCGGCTGCGTCTTCGTCAGCCAGACGTTGCGGTAGAGGCCGCCGCCCGGATACCAGCGCGAGGACTCCGGCGGATTGTCGAGGCGGATCGCCAGCTGGTTCGCTGCCGCCCGGCCGCACGTACGGCGTCAGATCGAGCTGCCACGAGGCGTAGCCGTACGGCCAGCCGCCGACCAGCTGGCCGTTCAGCCAGACCGTGGCGTACGACATCGCGCCGTCGACGTCGAGGAAGATCGACTTGCCGCGTCCGATTCGGCGATGTCGAGCTTCTTGCGATACCAGCCGATGCCCGAGCTCGGCAGGCGGCCCATGCCGCCGTGATCGGCCCGTTTCGAGGAACGGCCCCGCGATGGCCCAGTCGTGCGGCAGCTCGACCTCGTCCCAGTCGCTGTCGTCGAAATCCTCGCGGACCCAGGGCAGTTCGCCGCCGGGGTTCCCCGGCGGCCGTTCGTGGCGGCGCTCGGCCGACGTGAGGAAGCGATTGGCGGTGGGCAGGATCCAGGGTTTGAGCACGTCGTAACGGAGTTCGGCGCCGGCCGGGTCACCGAGGCGGAACCGCCAGCCATCGTCGAGCAGGATGCGCTCGCGCACGGCCGGCCCGGAGGTCCCTGCCCCGGCTCCGCAGCCCAGGCGCCGGCGACCGGCAGCAGCGCGGCCAGCAGCAACCCTGCCGCGAGAAGTCGTCCCGCCCCCGCCGGTTGCGCCCGCCGCCCCTGGTCCCGCATGAGCCTCCCCCGGCACCGGTCGTCGTCGATTCGCCGACCATAGGCGAAGGGTCGGAGGAGGTCCACGTTGCGGCGAGTCTGGCCTATAATCGCCCCTCGACGCACGCCGTCACGGGGCTGGCGCAGCCCTCGCGGGGAGCAACCGGATCGGGCACGCGCAATGACCGCGTACGATCCGTCGGGAGAGCGATTTGTTCGGGAGCGGCATCATTCGCAAGCGAGCGGGAATCCGTTGTGCAGCCTGTTTCGGCGTCGTGCTGTCGTGCGCGGCCAATCCGGCCGCGCCACGGAAAACTGGTTTCCCGTGCGCACGCACAATCCCTTCCTGCAGATCTACGGCCTGCCCCTGTTCCAGGGCGCCGAAGTGCTGGCGCCGTCGGACTGGGCGTGGCAGTCGACGCTCGACATCGCCAATCATGCGGACGAATCGAGCGACGGCGGCGAGACCGTCACGCTGGATGGCGAAAGCTATTACCTAAACTTCTCGCTGCGCCACGGGATCACGAACTGGCTGGAACTCGGTGTCGATGTTCCGCTGACGGCGCACGCGGACGGGATGCTCGACAACGCGATAGAGGACTGGCACGACCTGTGGGGCATGAGCAATGCCAAGCGCGAGGGGCCGCCGAACGTACTCGAGTTTCACTATGCCGGCGCGGGCGTCGAGCCCTACACGCTCGACAGCGGCGCCGCCGGACTCGGCGATATCCGCTTGCATGCGGCCGTGCCGGTCCGGCTTCGCACTCGGTACCGGTGATGCCCTGTCTGTGCGTGCCGGCGTGAAGCTGCCGACCGGCGATGCGGACGAACTGCTCGGCAGCGGTGCGGTGGACACGTTGTCGCCGTCTACTATTCCGGTGCGAGCGTCTTCGGCGTCGACCGCCTCGGCCTGTCGGCGCACGTCGGTGTCCTGAGGACCGGCGACAGCGACCTGTTCGCCGCGATCCAGGAAAACACGGTGCCGTTCGGCGGCTTTGCGGCAAACTGGCGTTTCACGGAGCGCCTGCACGCGAAAGCAGCCATGTACGCGCAGGGCAACTATGTCGACAGTGCGCTCAACGAACTCGGCAGCTCGCTGCAGCTCATCGTCGGCGGCGACTACCGCTTTGCCGGCAACGGCATGTCGTTGTCGTTCGGCGTCGTCGAGGAGCTGTTCTCGGACGCCACCGTGGATTTCGCGATCCAGATCTCGCTGCGTCACGATCTGGGCGACGGAGCCTGAGCCTTGCCGAAGTCGCAAACTATAGCGCGAGTTTCTTCCGGCCGGCTTCGCCGGCACTGCCTGCTCGCGGCGTTGTTCGGGTTCTCGGCCGGCGGTAAGGTGGCGGCCAATGAGTCCGACGTGCAGCACCTGCCCGTCCCCGAGCCGCCGCTGCACTGCTGCGAAGTCCGCGCGACGGGCTTTCTCGCCGACCCCACGCTCAACGCGGAAACGAATCTGCTGTCACTGCGCTTCGACCAGGCGGCGAAGGACCGTGACGGGCTGTGGCGCGACACGGCCTATTTCATGGGCTACCAGTTCGCGGCGGTTGCGATCCTGTACGCGATGCCCGAGGACGTCACCGGCTGGAGTGCCCAGGACAAGCAGGATTACAGCATGTCGAAGTGGTGGGAGAACATTACCGAGCCCGCCATGGATTCGGACGACGTCTATCTCAACTGGGTCGTGCACCCGTACTGGGGCGCGTCCTATTTCGTGCGCGCGCGCGAGCGCGGCTATTCGAACATCCAGTCCTTCTGGTATTCGGCCTTGCTGTCATCGATGTTCGAGTTCGGCGCGGAATCTCTGGCCGAGGAACCGTGCCTACCAGGACCTGGTGCTGACGCCGGCGCTTGGATCCCTGGTCGGCGCCTGGTTCATGCACGTGCGCGAAGGCGTGCGCGAACGAACCGACCTGCGCGGTTATCGCTCGACGAAGGACAGGGTAATCTGGGTGCTGACCGACCCGCTCGGCAGCCTGAACCACCAAATGGACAAGCTGTTCGGCGTCGATGCGGACATCACACTGCGCCCCTTCATCGCCACGTCACTGCCGTTCGAGGACCCCTACGCGCGCCCTTATGCCGGCGGCGCCGATGAAGTCGTCGGCCTGAACCTGAAGCTCAACTGGTAATTCCGCCGCGGCGAAGCAAGAACCGTTTCGCGGCAGCGCTGCTAGACTGCGACGATGACCAGCCCCCTGCCGCACTACGCCAATGTGCCCGCGCTGCTAGCCGCGCGGCGCCCGGTGCAGCCGGTCTACTGCATCCATCCGCGAGCCTATAGCGCCGCGGCATCGGCCTTCGTCGCCGGATTCCCGGGCCGGGTGCTGTACGCGGTCAAGGCCAACGATCATCCCCGGGTGCTCGGTCTCTTGCATGAGGCGGGCGTCCGGCATTTCGACTGCGCATCCCTGCCGGAGATAGAAACCATCACCCGACTGTGCCCGGGCGGCACCTGTTACTTCATGACACCGGTGCGGCTGCGCGGCGCCGCGGCGGCGGCACAGGACGAGTTCGGCGTGCGGCATTTCATGATCGATCACGCAAGCGGGCTCGCGCCGCTCGCAGCCGAGATCGACATGGCCTCGTCGGTGGTCTTCGCCCGCATGGCCGTGCACCATGCCTCGGCGATGGCCGATCTGTCGGTGCGCTTCGGCGCACCGCCGGACGATATCCCGCAACTCCTCGCGGCGATTCGCGACGCCGGCGCGGAACCGGCGCTCGCGTTCAACGTGGGTTCCAACGTCTCGCATCCGGACGCATATCGCTATGCGATCGGTGTCGCGCGCGAAGTGCTCGGCCGGCTGCCGTTTCGCGTGCGCCTGGTCGATATCGGCGGTGGCTTCCCGCTGTCCTATCCCGGCTTCGAGGTGCCGCCGCTAGCTGCCTATTTCGCCGCGGCGAAGGACAGCATCGCGGAGCTGCCGCTTGTCACGGGCGGCGAGGTGCTCGTGGAGCCGGGGCGGGCGCTCGCCGCGCCGGGGCTCTCTGCCATCGTCGAAGTGCTGCTGCGCAAGGAGGAGCGGCTGTTCCTCAACGACGGCATGTACGGCATCTTCTGGGAGCTGCGCTTCAAGGGTCACGAACGCTACCCGGTACGCTGTTACCGAGACGGGCACCTGCACGCCGGCGCGACCGCATCCTTCCGCCTGTACGGGCCGACCTGCGATTCCTCCGATGCGATGCCCGGCCCGGTCGAGCTGCCGGCCGACGTGCGGGCGGGCGACTACCTGGAGTTCGGCTGCATCGGCGCCTACAGCCTCACCGGGCGCACCAACTTCAACGGGCACTACAGCGACGACATCGTCACCATCGGCGACCCGCCGCCATAAAAGGGGTTAAGTAACCTGATCCCTTCACATTTCAGTCGATGAACGACTTGCCGTCGAGATTGCGGCGCACTTCGTCGGGCACCTCGAGATCCAGGTGCTGCGCGATCGACGGCAGGATGTCGACGATGCCGGGCCGGTTCCGGAAGTTGTCGTTCAGGCGCTCGCTGTTGGTCGCGATCCAGGTCGTGCGCTCGCGCTCGGTCTGTTCGCCATGCTCGCGGCCGTCGATCGCGTCGCGGCCGTGGTCGGTGGTGACGACGATGAGCCAATCCTCGCCCTGCTCTGCCTCGCGCGTCCGCACCGCATCCCAGATGCCGCCGACCAGTGTATCCATCACCTGTACGGCGGCGGCGAACTCCGGTCCGTCGCCGAAGCGATGCGCGACGTCGTCGGTGTACTGCAGGTAGACCCAGGACAGGTCGGGACCTTCCGCCGCGATGTAACGCGCGGCTTCCGCCGCGACGGCGGCGTCGATGTCGGCGATGAATTCGTCGAGTTCCGGATCGAGGCTTTCGTGCGGGTAGCGTTTCGTGTCGAGCTCGAGGCCGTCGTAGGCATAGTCGATCTTGTGTCCGCCGGCGGCCTCTAGGCCGTCGCCGACGAGCTTCGTGCGGTTGTCGGTCCAGGTTGAGAAGATCGCTGTCCTGAGCGCCGGGTCGTCGTGCTTGGCGATGCGGAAGATGTCCCAGTAGCGGTAGTCGGGTGCCGCGACGTCGTTGTCATAGACGTTGTGCTTGTTCGCCCAGGTGCCGGTGATCAGGCTTTGGTAGCCGATCGCCGACACGGTCGGGCTGTCGCTGGCGCCGCCCGCTTCACCGCCGACATAGGCGCGCGCATAGCCGCCGCGGGCCGCTATCGAGTCCAGAGCCGGCGTGTCGACCGACTCGATGACGTCGGCCGGGATGCCGTCGACGATGACGAAGACCGCCTTCGGCGTTCCTGCGCCCGTGTCCGCCGTCGCGGGGGCGCCGGCGAAGGTGGCCAGCAGCAGGACGGCAGGGATCAGGTGATTTGGCCGGCGGGTCATGGAGTTATTCCTGGCAGCGGTTCAGATCGAGGACTGCGGGCGGATCGGGCTGCCGTCGAAAAAGCGGTTGAGGCGCAGCTCGCGCAAATCGAGGCCCGTATCCGTGCCGGTGAGCAGCCCGGCGATCGCGAGGCCTGCGCCGGGCCCGATGCCGAAGCCGTGGCCGCTGAAGCCGGTAGCGACGAAAAATCCCGGAATCGCCGTGCTATCGATGACGGGGACGATGTCGGGCGTGGACTCGATCATGCCGGCCCAGGTTTCGACGAACTCGATCCCTGCGAGTGCCGGGAAGACTGTCGCGAGATCGCGCCGCAGCGCTTTCAGCGCGCGGCCCGGCGCGGGGTCGAGGACGCGGTTCGATTCGAACGGCGAGGGCCGGTCGAGGTCCCAGCGCACCGGCATGCGCAGCTCATCGACGAAAGCGCGGCCGACCGACAGGCGCACGATACGCCAGTCCTGCCTGAGCGCCGGCACGAACCGCGAGAACCAGCGGAACGAGGAGGGCGTGACCAGGTGGTCGAGGATCGCGCCCGGCGCCACCGTGTATCCGCCGTCCTCGCGGCGGCGGATGCCGAGCCGTTCGTCGAACAGGTTGCCGTCCAGCACCGGCGGTGCCGGCGCCGTGCGGGCGACGGTGCCGCGCACGCGGAGCTGCGGCAGCGCGATGCCGACGGAGCGGCAAAAGGTCGAAGTCCACGCACCGCCGGCGCACAGCACCGTCGAGGCGCGGATACGGCCGTGTTCCGTGACCACGCCGGCGACACGACCGGCTTCGAGGTCCAGGCCGCGCACGGCGCAGCCCGTCAGGACCCTGCCGCCGCGGCGCTCGACGGCGCGCGCCAGCGCCGGCGTCGCGAGATGCGGTTCGGCGCGCCCGTCGCTCGCCGTGTACATCGCACCAGCCCAGCGCACGCCGGCGCCGCTCACCCTTGCCGCGAGCGCGGCGGGGCCGAGGATCTCGGTATCGATGCCGTAGTCGCGGGCGCCTGGCGACCCAGGCTTCGTAGCCCGCCAGTTCCCGCTCGCTGCGCGCTGCGAAATAGCAGCCGCCCTGGCGGAAGCCGACGCTCTCGCCGATGTCGGCTTCGAGGTTGCGCCAGATTCGATTGGCGGAAATCGCGATCGGCAGTTCCCGGAGATCGCGGCCCTGCTGGCGAACCCAGCCCCAGTTGCGGCCCGATTGTTCGCCGGCGACATGGCCTTTTTCGCAGACGACGACCTCGACGCCGCGTTGCGCGAGGAACCAGGCGGTGGAAATGCCGACGATCCCGCCGCCGATGACGACGACGTCGCTATGGCCGGGCACCGCCTGTGGCGCTACGACCGGGCGGTCCCAGGTTTTCCTGACGACGGAGGCCTGCACGCGGCGCCGGTCATCCGACCCGGTGGCTGCCGACGCGCGCACGCACGTAGTTGCGGATGTCGAGGCTCCGAGTCCTCCATCGGCCCGTAGAAGCCGCTCGAGAACACGCTAGAGCCCATGCCGCGCTGCACGCTCTCGCAGATCTCCCAGTCCTGGCGGTTGACGAGGTCCCAGAATTCCACTGCATCCGACGGATCGAAATCGTCCTTCGCAATCTCGTCCCGGTGAAACAGGAACTCGCAGACGATGTCGGTGCGCCCCGGCGCGCGCGGCCACAGTGTGATGTCGCCGCATGGTCCATCGACAAGCTCAGCATCAGGTTGGGATAGATCAGTTCGCCTTTGTGCCGGATCTTTTCGTTCTCATCGAGTCCCGGGAACGGCGCGCGCTTCGTGGTGCCCGTGAACGTGAAGGTGTCCGTGCCTTCCTTCTGCGGGATGCCGGCCTCCCAGTGAGTTCCGCGCCGCCACGGATGCGGAAGGCCGGCACGATCGTGCAGAGCTCGGGGTGCACGCCGCGCAGTGATCGCACTCGTTGTAGTTCTCGAGGATTACTCTTCCAGTTGGCGGCGACGGAGTAGTCGATGCGCCAGCCCGTACGGAGTTCGATGAGTGGGTAGCGCCGGATGCGGCCGGCGGAAACCGCGAGCATGTCGGCGAGGCTCTGCGTGCCGGGCACGAGGCGCACGAACACGAACCCGCCCCAGGTGTCGAGCTCCGCCTGTGCAGCCCGAAGCCGGACTTGTCGAACTCGAGGTGCGGCGTGCTGAACAGCTCACCGTTCAGCCGGTAATTCCAGGAGTGATAGGGGCAGCGGATGCCGGCCTGGAATGACCGTCCTTTCTTCGGCCGTCGGGCTCGGCACGAGTTCCGAGCCGCGGTGCCGCAACGTTGTGAAAGGCACGCAATGCGACGTCGCGCACGAGCAGGATGCTGTCGCCGAGTATGTTGACCAGCCGATAGTCGCCTTTCTCCTCGAGACCCTCGACGCGGCCGGCGCAGAACCATTCGCGCCGGAAAATGCGTTCGCGTTCAGTCTGCAAATGCACGTCGTCCAGGTACCAGGCACCCGGCAACGTTTCCTCGAGCCTGTGTCGTTCGGTGTTCATGTATGCTTCGGCCGATTCAAACCGATCGGCGTGCAACCCGTTTCATGCTACCCGTCCCGTCTTGCAGGGCCAGGATCCGGCCAGCACGCATTATGCGGTAGCCGTAAGCCATGCGAAACGACGTCATCGTCATTGGCGCCGGCCACAACGGTCGTCGTGACCGCCGCCTATCTCGCGCGCGCCGGCCGCCGCGTGCTCGTGCTCGAGCGCCGCTATGTCGTGGGCGGTTGCGCCGTCACCGAGGAGGTCGATCCGGAGCGCGCACCGGGCTGCCGCGTTTCGACTGCATCCTACATCGCGAGCATGCTGCGGCCGGAATGATCCGCGATCTGAAGCTCGGCGGACTTCGGGCTGCGCATGGTGGCCTGCGATCCCGGGGTGCAGGCAGCGTTCGAGGACGGCAGGGCCGTTGCCGCCTGGTGGTCCGACGAGCGCCGGATGCGCGCAGAACTCGAACGGATCGCGCCGCGCGACGTCGAGCGCTTCTTCGCGACGGAAGAAGCTGAAGCAGCTGGCCGCGTACCTGCAGCCGTTTTTCCTCGAGCCGCCGCCCGACGTGCACGCGCGCGGGCGACCGCCTGCGCGAGGGCTTGCGGCTGTGGCGCCGCTTTCCGCGGGATCGGCGGCGACGAGGTCGGCGGCGCTCACGCGCTTCCTGACCGGCTCACTCGGCGATTTCCTCGATCGGCACTTCGAGTCCGACAAGCTGAAGCGGCTGATCCTCGCCAACAGCCTCTACGGCAAGCACGGCGGACCGTACCAGCCGGGCACCGCGATGGGCCTGCTGTTTCACCTGTTGTCCGGCGGCGACGCCGACCAGCAGGGCTTCAGGGGCACGTCATCGGCGGCATGGGCGCGATCACCCAGGCCCTTGCCGGTAGCTGCGCGAGCTCGGCGTCACGATTCGCACGAACGCGCCGGTCCGGCAGGTGAAGTCACGGGCGGCAAGGCGACGGGCGTCACGCTGAGTCCGGCGAGGTGTGCGATGCGCCGATCGTGGTGTCGAATGCCGATCCGAAAGCGCACGTTCCTGACGCTGGTCGAGGCCGCGGACTCGACGCGGAATTTCGCCGCGATGTCGCGACGCATCCGCATGGACGGGCCGTGCCGCCAAGGTCAACTTCGTGCTCGGCGAGGAACCGCGCGTCGGGGCATGCCAGCGGAGCGCACCCGGCCGCAGCGCTCGCTGTTCACGCTGGTCCCGACGCTCGATGAGGCGGAAGCGAGCTACAATGCGGCGCGCGCAGGCCGGATGCCGGAGCAGCTGTGGGTGGATTGCGTGCTCGCGTCCAACGTCGACGACTCGCTGGCCCCGCCAGGCCGGCACATGCTCACCTGCTTCGTGCAGTACGTGCCGTACCACCTGCGCGAAAGTCCTGGGACGCGCAGCGCGAACGCTCGGCGACCGGTCACCGCGATCATCGGCGAGTACGCGCCGAACGTGCCGTCGTCGGTCATCGCGCGCTGCGTGCTCACGCCGCTCGATCTCGAGCGCGCTTCGGCATCACCGAAGGCAACATCTTCCACGGCGACATCTCGCTCGAACAGATGTTCTTCATGCGGCCGTTGCCCGGCTGGGCGCACTACCGCACGCCGATCGCGAGACTGTATCTCTGCGGCGCCGGCACACATCCCGGCGGCGGCGTCACCGGCGCGCCCGGCTACAACGCCGCCCGCCGCATCCTCGCGGATTCGTAGCGGGACCTGTGATGGGGTAGCGTACTTTTTCAGGAAATTCGTGACGGTTACCAATTTACGTAGGTACGCAATCGGCAACGGTCACGAATTTCCTGAAAAGAGTACTCTGACCCCTAGCCGCCCTACTCGAAGTAACGGGACAAGGCCTTGAGGAACTCGTACTCGTCGATAGCGGAGCGGCCGACGGGCTTCGGCTGCGCACTCCACATGGCGACGACCAGGTCGCGATCGGGATCGACGAACACGTACTGGCCGAAGATGCCTTCGGCCGCATAGCTCCGCTCATCCAGCGGCCAGAGCATGTAACCGTACGCGACGGTTTGTCCGCCGACCTGCTTCGGTGTGCTTGCTCTCCGCGATCCAGCCCTCGGGCAGGACCCGCTCGCCGTCGAGCACGCCGTCGTTCAGCAGGAACAGGCCGAAGCGCGCGAAATCGCGGAGCGTCGCCGACAGTCCACTGCCGCCGACCTCGAGTCCGCCGGGGGATCGAGCCACCAGTTCGCATCGGCTTCCATGCCGGCCCGCGACCAGATCTTCTCCGACAGGTACCTCGGCCACCGGCTTGCCGACCGCAGCGCGCACGAGCGCCCCGGCGACGTGCGTCTCGCCGGTACTGTAGTTCCAGCGCGTGCCGGGTTCTGCGGCACGTGGGAGGGACGCGATGAACTCCAGTATCGCGCCTGGCTCCTGCGCGATCTGCAGTTCGAGCATGTGGCGCCGGTCGGATTTCGGGTCCATGTAGGTTTCGTTCCAGGCGACTCCCGAACACATCTGCAGGAGGTGCCGAACGGTGACGCCGTCGTAGGCGCTGCCCTCGAATTGCGGCAGGTAGTCGACGATCGGGTCGTCGATCGATCGGATATGACCGTCCTCGATAGCCGCGCCGATTAGCGTCGACGTGATCGACTTGACGATGGACATGGACATCCAGCGCGTATCCGGCCCGTTGCCGAGCAGGTATTGCTCGAAACGGATTGTGCCGTCCGCGACGATCAGGATGCCGCTGACGCGGTTCAGCGACAGTACGTCATAGAGATCGAAAGTCTGGCTGCCGACGGTGAACCGGAAATCCGACATCGGTATCGGGTCCGCCGCCAGCGGCTGCGGCGTGCCGTGGCGCACGGTGCGGACGGGAAACAGGCGGTCGATATTGCGAAACGTGTTGACCTGGATATCCGGGTAGAGGGTGCCATTGTAAATTTCGCGAACGCTGCCGATCGGTTCGCCGGCATGCCGGTACACGGCCTCCGCGGCCTGCACGGTCACGGCCGGCGACGACGCGACGAACGACAACAGGGCGATGCAGACCCGTCGTAACACGGCGTGCCTCCGGCTTGGCGTGTGGTGAGGACCATCGAAGCATACTATGATCGCCCGCTCCCGCAGGCCACCATCATTCAAAGCAGCAGCAAGCGACGCATGAGTGTCCGATTACCGACGGTCATCGCGACCTCCGTGGTGCGCGGCAGCCGGCAGGGCGAAAGCCACGGTGGCATATACCTCGTCGATTTCCAGCGCCAGTCCGGGCGCCAGGTCGTCGACTGGAACACGAGCAAGATCGATTTCTCCGGCCGCGGCGCGGACCGTGGGCTGCGCGGCATCGCCTTCCACGGCGGGGATGTCTGGGTCGCGGCCAGCGACGAGCTATTCCGCTACGACCAGGACTTCAACATCACCGGCTCGTTCCGAAATCGTTATCTCAAGCACTGCCACGAAATCTGCATCTTCGACGAGCACTTGTTCCTGACCTCGACCGGTTTCGACAGCCTGCTCGTATTCGACCTCGCAAAGAAGCGTTACGTGTGGGGCTACTGCCTGCAAAGGACATATGACGTGTGGGGTGGCTACGCGTACGACCCGCGCTCTGACGTCGGCCCGGCGCCGGTGAACGATTTCCACATCAACATGGTGCACGTGGACCGGCAGGGCATCTTCCTCAGCGGTCTGAAGACCGCCGCGCTGCTGCGCCTCGACAATCGTCGCGAGGTCGGTATCGTCTGCGAGCTGCCGCCCGGGACGCACAACGCACAACCGTGGCACGACGGTGTCGTCTTCAACGACACGGAGAAAGAATGCGTGCGTTACGTATCGAGGAAGGGCCACGAGAAGGCGTTCCGTATTCACACCTACGACGAATCCCTCATCGAGTTCGCGGGCATCGACGACTCCGACGTCGCGCGCCAGGGTTTCGGCCGCGGCCTCGCGCCCTTCGTCGACCGGTTCCTGTTCGGCGGCTCATCGCCCTCGACGATCACGCTGTACGACCTCGCAGCCAACGAACGCGTCGGCACGGTGAACCTCACCATGGACATCCGCAACGCGATCCACGGGCTCGAGGTCTGGCCGTACTGACGACCGCGCCCGCTTCCGCCGCGGTCAGCCGGCGGTACTTGTAAGCCGCTGCACGCGGTAGTTGGAGACCTGGAAGCGGTAGCCGGCGGCGTCGACCAGCGCATCGGTCGGCGCGTGCTCGCCGTAGGCCGGCCCTCCCCAGGACACGAAGGTCCGCACCGGGTGGCCGAGTTCCGAGCGGAAGCGGTCCTGCGAACCCACGATCTCGACGCGCATGTCGTCCGCACTCATTTCCGCGATGGGCCGGTGGCTGCGGGCATGGCTCGCGATCACGTGCCGGCCATCCAGCGCGCGGATCTATCTCGTCCCAGGACAACGCGTAGCGGCCGTCCTCGTATTCGCGGGTGTCCATTTCGATGCCGTGCGCCAGCGCGTAGTCGAGCTGCGCGGCGATCGGCGCGTCGACGAATCCCGTGATGACGAAGAACCAGCCGGTGAGACCGTGTTGCTCGAGCAGCGGGCGGATGACGTCGTAGCCGTTCCGGTAGCCCTCGTAGAAGGCGAGGATCACGCCCGGCCGGTCCTTGTGCCAGCGGCCGCTCGCGAGATAACGGTCGAGGTCGGCTTCGTCGACGGCCGCGAGTGGCGTGCGCAGTGCGCAAGCTGGCGTTGAATTCTGCGCGCCGGCGTGCCGGCGTGTTGTGGAAATTGACGGCGCGCAGGAGCGGTTTGTCGGCCAGCAGGCCGGCGATCATGGCGCTTTCTGCAGCGAAGGTCTGGCGAGGATCGTTCACCGCCGCCCGCCTCGAAATCCGCGAGCGCCAGCAGCTTGACCAGGTTGGCCGCGTCGTACTCGGTTATCTCCCGCTCGAGTTCCGGCAACGCGCGGCATGGCCCGGTATCGGCGGCGAGTGCCTCGTTCTCATCCGTCGGCGCGAAACCGGCCGGTACGCCGGTGCTTCGCGCTGCGAGGTCCTCGCACGCGAGCAACATCGGTATGCCTTCCTCGGAATAGGCGCGTGCCTCGATCCGGGCGAGCTCCGCGAACAACTGTTCGGCTGCGGGCACGGCCGCCAGTCGTTCCGCGAGCGCCAGTGCGGGCAGCTTGGCGAGGCCGGCGGCCGTCAGTGCCTGCAAAACAAAACGGCGGTCGATCACCGGGATCGACCGCCGTCATCGTCACGATTGGCAGCAACAAGCGCCGAATCGTCCCCCTTAGCCCCCCCAGCTCTTCCTGAAGCTGACGCCCACTTCCAGCGGGCGGGCGACGTACTGCCGCTCGAGGTGCGGCCGGCCTTCCGCGGTCTGGGCAGCGCCCCAGTCCATCTGGCCGGTACCGTGCGTGTACCCGGCCCGCTCGTCGGTAAGGTTGTTGATGAAGATCGAGGCGTCCCAGGTTTCGCCCTGCAGGCCGAAACGCAGGTCGCCGATCGTGTAGCCCGGATTCGTCAGCTGCGGGTTCGGGACGTCGAAGCGGCGACGCCGGTTCGAGAGTGTTGAATGAATCGTCCTGGTAGGACCACTGCGTGCGAACGTAGCCGTTGTCGGCGCCGAACCAGCTCGAACGGGCATGTGATATTCGGCCCAGGCCGCGGCCTTCATCTCGGGCACGAGCGGCAGGCGCAGTCCGTCGACCAGATCCATCGTGCCGTCGTTGTTCAGGTCCGCGCTGGTGTCGGTCTCCGCCTCCATCCATTCGGCGTTGAAGCCTAGCACCCAGTTTTCGTTCGGCGAGTAATCGACCTCGACGTTGACGCCCGCGATGTGCGCACTGCCGGCATTGGCCACGACCACCTGCCAGGGCTGGCCGCAGACGCCCGGGATCGGCGGAAGCGGATTGCCGTCGTCGTCCTCGCACGGAGCGTCGGTCGGGTCGACGAGTTCGAGCTGGTAGTCCGACCAGTCCATGAAATAGGCCGTCATGTTGAAGCGTCCCTGGCCGCCGGCGAAATTCGACTTGTAGCCCAGCTCGTAGTTGTCCATGAGATCGGAGACATAGGTGCCCGGGAAATACGGGTCGCCGCGCAGGCGGTTGATGCCGCCCGGCCGCTTGCCACGCGTGTACAGGCCGTAGACCATGGCGCCGTCGGCGACCTCGTCGAGCATGTAGTTGACGCTGATCTTCGGGATGAACTCCTCGTCCACGTTCTCGCGATCGGCGGTGGGGACTATTGGCTCCTGCCCGAAGCCGCCGGGATTGTTCACGAAGTAGTTGTTGGTGTTGGAGCGTTCGTAGTAGCGCCCGCCGGCGGTGACGTCGATGCGGTCGCTTCATGTGCCAGGTGACCTCGCCGAACAGGGCCTTGGTCTCCCAGTCCGTGGTGCTTTCGGAGTACCACTGCGACTGGGCGCCTTCCACGTAATCGGCTCCGTAGGCCCAGCGGAAATACGCCGCGGAAATCGAGTCCTGGTAGGTGTTGGTCAGGCCGTCGCCGCCCGTCGTCGGGCTGGGCAAACGAATTCTGCCAGTCGTCGTTGCTGCTCTCGTAGTACAGGCCGACCAGCCAGTCGAGCGTGTCGCCCTGGGTCGAGAGCCGGAACTCCTGGGCGAACTTGTCCTGCTGCGCGTAGTTGAAGGCCGCGTTGAAGAAATCGCTGTCGACGGTTGGCCCCTGGCAATACTGGACGCCGTACGTCACAACGCCGCCGGTGTCCGGATTGGCGAAAGCTGTCGGCCAGCGGTCCGGGTTGGCCAGTACGTACTCGGTCGCGTAGTACGGGTTATCGTGGCAATAGAGCCCGGCCCAGTAGTGCGCATAGGCCGTGACGTCCAGCAGGTAGCTGGCCTTGCGGTCGTAGTAGGAGGTCGCCGACACGAGCTGCGCGAAGCCCAGGTCCATGTCCAGCGTCAGCGACGCGATGTTGAACTGGTCCTCCGTCCATTCGTCGTGGAAGCGGACCGTCTCCAGGTCGCCGACGAAGGAATCGTAATAGTTGTCCGCGCCGGTCTCGGTTTCCTGCCACACGTAGCCGAGCGTCGCAGAAGAACTGTCGGTCATGTGCCAGAGCAGGCTCGCGCGGGCCCCGGTGACCTCCGAGTCGTTCCAGTCTTCCTCCACGACCTGCGAATTGTCCAGCGTACCGAAGCCGGCCGGATAACCCACCCCGTTAAAGTTCGAGGTATCGGGTGTGTGCCCGTATACGTTGTCGATGAACCCGCCGTCCTGATCGTTGTACCCGACCAGGCGCAGGGCCAGCGTGTCTTCGATGAGCGGAACGTTGAACACGAGCGAGCCGCCATAGCTCATCTCGCCGTCCTGGCCGTCACGCAGTTCCACATCGACCTCGGACTCGAATGCCGTCGGGTCGGGCTTGTTCGTGACGATGCGCATGGTGCCGGCCTGGGCGTCGGACCCGTACAGCGTGCCCTGCGGGCCCGACAGCGCTTCGACGCGCTGGATGTCGACCACGCGCACGCTCGGCTGCGAGCCGGTCGTGGTGATCGAGACTTCGTCGAGGTACACCGAGGAAGTCGACTGGGCGATGTAGCCCGGCCCGGTGATCGCGCCGCGAAACACGATCACGCTCGCGGTGTTGCTGTAGGTCACGACGTTGACCGAGGGCGTGAAACGCGCGTAGTCCTCCATCGAGCGGGCGCCCATCGACTGCGAGTGCGTCCTGTGACAGCGCCTGGATGGCGATCGGGATGTCCTGCGCCGATTCCTCGCGCTTGCGCGCCGTCACGGTGATCTCTTCGATCCCGCTGCGGACTGCTTCTTCCGCGTCCTGCGCAAGGGCCGACTGGCCGGGAGCGAGCACCGCCGAGACTGCGGCGGCGATGGGTGTGAGTACGAGCTTCTGATCCGCGTGCATATGGCGACCCCGTAGTCCCGTTCGAATTATTCGGTGGTTTTTGTCCGTCCCTTGTCCCAATCTAATGCCGTCGCGCCTTGACCACAAGTGCTTTAATTGACCGCGCGCTCGGTTCAATGCGCCGGGCCCGAGAAAGCGCTCATGCCGTACTCTGGAGCGGCGCAACGCGTCGGCAGGTCGCGTTGCTTTCGGACCACATACAGGCCCGCGCAGCCCGGCCGGTGCGGGCGGCGGGGCGACGGTCAGGGCTCGGAAAGCGCAGACCGGCTGAAGTTCGGGCGGGAGTTCGCGGAGCCGTGGCGCGAGCACTTCGATCAGTTCCCCGAGCCGGGCTTCGTAGTTGCGCCACAGGTTGACCGAACTCGAATAGATCGGCTGCCGGACCTGCTCCGAACTCGCCGTCTTGACCGCGCGCTGCGTTTCGTGGAAGCGCAGGCAGTCCGGCTCGAACGGCAGCCCGCAGAAGGCCAGCAGCCGGCGGACCTGGCCTTCCAGGTCGGCCACAACGTCCTCATAGTGTATGTCCAACACGAAGCCAGGCATGACGCGATGCCAGTGCTCCATCAGCCGCCGGTACTGCAGGTAGTATTCGCCGAGCTCCACGAGGTCGTAGCTGAAGGGCTGGCCGCTCGCGAACAGCTGCTTGTAGGTACCGAGGCAGCTGTCGAGCGGGTGGCGGCAGGCATTGATGATCCGGGCATTCGGCAGGGCGAGGCGAATCAGCCCGGCGAACACGAAATTGTTCGGGTTCTTGTCTATGAAGCAGGGCGACCCCGCGCTGCGATATTGCGCTGTGCGGGCGAGGTAATCCTGTCCCAGGCGCGACCAGTCGGCGGCGCCCAGTTGTGCCACCGAGTCGGGAAAACGCCGCTCGGCGGGCGCGCCGCGGCGCAAGTCCCGGACCACCCGGGACAGGTCGGGCAGCTCGTGCGTGCCTTCCACCCGGCTGTGGCTCGCGAGTATCTGTTCGATCAGGGTTGATCCCGAGCGCGGCAGCCCGACCACGAAGATCGGCACGGGCGAGACTGCGCCGCCGCCGGCCTGTGCCAGGAAGTCCTCGTCGAAGAGTTTGATGACCCGGTCATGCGTGCTCTCGGTGTCGACCGGGTCGTAGGACTCCTTGGGGCGCCGGATCGCGTTGCACGCGGCGAAATGTTCGAATGCCCGGTCGAAGTCCTGGCGCGCCTCGAAGGCAAAGCCAAGTGCATTGTGTATCTGCAGCCGCGATTCTTCCGGCAGGTCGCTCTTCCCGAGCTCTGCCGACATCGACTCGAGTTCCTCGTCGCTGAAGCGGAAGGTCTTGAGATTCGCGAGGCTCCACCAGGCTTCGCCGTTGTCGGGCTGCAGCGCGAGGCTCTGCCGGTAGCGGTCGATCGCGTCCTGCTGGCGCCCGACCGTCTTCAGGTGATGCGCCATCGTGAGCAGCGCGCCACTGCGGCCGGGGTCGATCGCCAGCACCTGCTCGAATGCGCGGATCGCCGCTTCGTGATCGCCGGCGGAACCCAGCATCGCGCCGAGCAACATGAACGCTTCCGGCTTGCCCGGTGTCAGTTCCAGGACACGCCGTGCGCTCTGCAGGGCTTCGCCGTGCTTGTCCAGCTGCCGCTGGACGTTGGCGAGGTCGACCCAGGCGCGGGCAAAGTCCGGCGCCAGTTCCACGGCTTTCTCAAGGAACACTTCGGCTTCCAGGTAGCGCTCGTGGTGCACGGCGATGCCGGCAAGGGCCCGCGCCGCGTCGACATGTTCCGGGTCCGCGCGCAGGATCTTCCGGTAGATGGCTTCGGCCTTGTCCAGCTCGTCGTCGCGCTCGTGCTGCTCCGCCTCCCGGAGGTCGCCCGCGAAGCGCGCCAGCCTGCCGCGACGCGCACGCCGCGGCATCGCGGAAGCGAGTTCGTGCGCCTTGTCTCTCTTGATTTGCGTCTGGCGCAGGCCGGGATCGAGTTCAAGCGCGCGCGCGTAGGCGGACAGTGCGCCCTCCGCATCGTCGCCAACCAGGAGCAGGTCGCCGAGGACATCGTGGGCCTCGGCAAAATCCGGGTAGTGCCCCAGCACCGCGTCCGCCTGCTGCCTCGCAAGCTCGAAGTTGCGCAGCACGAGGTTGGCGCGAGCCGCGAGGCACAGCAGGTTGCCGTCCGCGGGGAACACGGCGAGGGCGCGTTCGCAGTCCTCGGCTGCCGCTGCCGCCTCGCCCGCACGCAACAGCGCGGCGGCGCGGGCGAACGTTTCCTGCCGGGTCGCGGTTTGGGTAATCTTCGTCGCTCCGATATCGCCGGCATGGCCGGCATTGCCCAAGTATGCCCGATGAAAATCTTCCGGGACGCCGCACGGCGCAAGGACTTCGTAATCTCGGCCGAGCTGTTCCTGCGGCCCGAAACCAATGCCGAGTCGATCGCTGTACAGGTTGCGCTGCTGCGCGAGCACGTCGACGGCATACTCCTGACCGATAACCAGGCCGGGCGCCTGCACCTGTCGCCCGTCGCGGCCGCGAGCCTCGTCATCGCAAACGGCGCCGACGCGATCGTGCAGCTCGGCTGCCGCAACCGGAATCGGGTCGCGTTGCTCGCGGAATTGTTGGGCGCCGCCGCGCTCGGCGTATCGAGTGTGGTTCTGACCCGCGGGCAGCGCGTGCCCGAGGGTTTCAACCCGCGGCCGAAGGCCGTGCTCGACGTGAAGGCCGCCGAACTCGTCGCCATCGCGGCGCGGCTGAAGGAGGAGGACAGCGTGCGCTTTTTGCCTGACCTCTACGTCGGCAGCGACTTCACGCTGCACCGTCCGCGCAAGGACTGGCAGCCCGTGAAGCTGCAGAGCAAGGCCGAGGCGGGGGCGCAGTTCCTGCTGTCGAACATCTGCATGAACACGCGCCTCGTGCGTAACTACATGGCCTACGTCGTCGGCAAAGGCCTGCCGCGCCAGCTGAACGTCCATGTGAGCCTCGCCGTGGCGGGCTCGGCGGATGATGCCCGCTTCCTGCGCGACGCGCGGCCGAATAACCTGGTGCCCGATGAACTCATCGCGCGCCTCGAGCAGTCCGCGGACCCCGAGCAGGAAGGCATCCGCATTTGCGCCGAACAGCTGCGCGAACTGGCCGCGATTCCCGGCGTGCGCGGCGCGCACCTCGTCGCCACCCGCAATCTCGCAGCGATTCCCGCCGCGATCGAGGCGGCGGGTCGGACATAAGAGCGGGCTCGCGATTGCCAATTCAGTCAACCGGGCTCCAGGCCTGTTCTCCCGAATGGCTCGCTGCGCTGCGCTTTATTTCGGTCGATCAGGCCCCCTCGCCCGGTTGCCGGAAACTTCGGGCGGGCGCAGGTCGCGGGCGGGCCCGCTCCTACGCCGTGACCTGCTCGGGCGGCACGTAATCGAAGATGAAGGTGATCCGGTCCTCGCTGCCCTTGTTCATCACCGAGTGCGTCTTCTGGTTGTTGATTTCGTAGGCCTCGCCGACCTTGAACTGGTAAGGCCTGCCGTCGATCATGAAACGCACGCGCGAATTGGTCGTGATCGGTACGTGGATGCGGTGCCCGCGGTGGAACGAGGGATGGCGGTCGGTGTGCGGCGTGATCTTGCCGCCGGCGAGCAGCTTTGCCGCCATGGCACGGATCACGGTGCCGCCGGGCGGATAGTAAGTCTGCAGGATGGTGTTCATCACCGGCAGTGCAGCCGTGGCGATCCGCGGCCAGCCGGGCTCGCGCTTGACCACGATCTCCGGCCAGCGTTCGATGTCGACGAACAGCATGACGATCGACTGCGTCGCATGATGCACCTCGAAGGCTTCCTGCCGGTATTCGTCCTCGAACCAGGCGTCGTCGCCCTGTGCGAGGATCGCCTCGCGGAGCGCGGCGCAGTCGACCGAACCGAGTTCGCGTAGGGGTACGCCGATGTCCATGCGTTACTATGTCCTGAAGCCCTGCGGGTCCGACATTGCACTGGAAATCAAGCGGGAGAGCAAGATGAGCCGATACACCGCATTGACTGCTTTCATGCTGCTCGGCGCCTGCGCAGGCGATCCGCAGGGCGCGGCCGAATTCGACGACGACATACTCGACATCCGCTGCGGCGTACTGATAGACGGCCGGGGCGGCGAGCCGCGCCGCGACCAGCTCGTGTCGATCCGCGGCGACCGTATCGTCGCGGTGGCCGACCTGGGAGGTTCCCCGGCGGACGCGGAACTCGACCTGTCGGAATTCACCTGCCTGCCCGGGCTGATCGACACGCACGCGCACTTCGCGACCCAGGCCGAGGATTCGAGCGACATGACCGTGTATTACCGGCGCAGCACCGCGGAGTCGACGCGGCTCGCCGAGGACAACGCGCTGAAGATGCTCGAGGCCGGCTTCACCACCGCGCGCAATGTCGGCGATTACTTCCCCGCGGTGGTGACGGACATCCGGCGGCGCATCGACGCGGGCGAAATTCCGGGACCGCGCATCCAGACGGCCGGGCCCTACCTCACGATCCCCGGCGGGGGCGGGGACCTGGTCATCCCCGGCGTCGACGAAGCGCTCATTCCGCCCGGCGCGCACCTCGGCGTGGCGCGCGGGCCGGAGGAGTTCGCGGCCAGGACGCAGGCCGCGATCGACCAGGGCGCCGAATTCATCAAGATCATCGCCTCCGGCGCCGTGTTCGCTTTCGGGGGCGTGCCGGGAGAACCCGAGATGACCCCGGAGGAAATCGCGGCGGTGGTCCGGGTCGCGCACGCCAAGGGCATCAAGGTGACGGCGCACGCGCACGGCGCGCAGTCGATCAAGGATGCGATCCGTGCCGGTGTCGACTCGATCGAACACGCTTCGCTGGCCGACGACGAGGCGATCGCCCTGGCCGCCGCGCGCGGCGTCGCCTTCTCGATGGACGTCTACAACGGCACCTACACGGCGGAAGTCGGCGAGGAACTCGGCTTTCCGGAAGAGTTCATGCGCAAGAACGACGAGACGACCGAAGCACAGCGCATCGTGCTCGAGAAAGCGCACGCGGCGGGGGTGCCCATACTGTTCGGCACGGATGCGGGCGTTTACCCGCACGGACTTAACGCACGCCAATTCGCCGTGATGGTCGAACGCGGCATGACGCCGATGGCGGCGATCCTCTCGGCCACTTCCGTGCCGGCCGAACACATGGGGCTCGCAGCCGACATCGGCAAGGTCGAGGCGGGCCGCTACGCCGACCTGATAGCCGTGCGCGGCGACCCGCTCGCCGACATCCGGGTGCTCGAGAACGTGACGGTGGTCCTGAAGGGCGGGGAAGTGGTGAAATCGGTCGATCAGTGACATCGGGTCGATTGGGGGCACTGTCCCCTACTTACCGTTCCACTTGCCGGGAACCACCAGCGCGTCGACGGCGACGGCCGCGTCTTCGTTCACGATGACGGGGTTCACGTCGATCTCCGCGATGACGTCGCGGAGTTCGTCCACCAGCACCGAAAAACGCGCGGCGAGTTCACAGGCGGCATCGATGTTCGCCGCCGGCCGGCCGCGCACGCCGTCGAGGAGCGGCCTCAGGCGCAGGCCGTCGAGATAGCGGCGGGCATCCGCCGCGGTGAAGGGCGGCAGCGCGAACGCGACATCGCCGATGGTTTCGGCGAGCACCCCGCCGAAGCCCAGCAGCACGACGGGACCGAACTGCGGATCGCGTTTCGCGCCGAGCAGGAGTTCCACGCCACCCCCGACCATCGGTGCGACCAGCGCCTGCGGTCCGAGCTTCTCGTACAAGTGCAGGTAGGCATCCAGCAGTTCGCGTTCTTCGCGCAGGCCTGTGACGACACCGCCCTTGTCACTCTTGTGCGCGAGTCCGGGTTGTGCCGTCTTGAGCACGACGGGGTAGCCGAGTTGTTTCGCGGCTTCGGCCGCCTGGGCGGCGGACTCGACCGCGATCGGCCGCGAGGTGCGCACGCCGAAATGTTCGAGCAGGGCCAGCGAATCCGCTTCGCCGAGCGGCCGTTGGGCATCCTTGAGGCGCGCGCGCCAGATGCCCGCGAGCTTGGCATCGGCTTCGGGCAGTGCGGTTTCCCCGCGCGCCAGGAAATCGCGGTAGGCAAACAGCGCCCGGACGCCGCCGAGGAAGGACCACACGCCGTCGAGCACCGGCAGCCCGGCATGCGTGGCAGTCGCCACCTGCGGGTCGTGACCCGTGCCCTGGCGCGCCGCCACCAGCGCGACCGGCTTGCCGGTGAATTCATGCGCCGTGCGCAGGTAGCGCAGATAACTCGCGTACACGCGCCCGTGCGGCGCGCGATCGTGGATCACGGCGCCGAGTGCGGCACCCGGATCGGCGAGCAGCATCGTGAAGCACTGGGCCATATTGTCGCCGGCGTTCTCGCCGCCACGGCTCCAGGCATCGAGCGGGTTCACCGCGGGCAGCTCCGGCGGGAGAATCTTTTCGAGCGTCGCTTTCGTTTCGGGCGCGAGCGTCGCGAGCGGCACGCCGGCCTCGTCGGCCAGGTCGACCAGGAGCTGACGTTCGCCGCCCGAGTCGTGCAACGTGACCAGCGCCCCGTCGCCCACCGGATGCAGCTGGGCGAAGAGCACGAGCATGGTCGTCCATTCGTCCTGGTCGCGGGCCCGCTGCACGCCGTAACGCTCGAACAGTGCGTCATAGGTCGCGTCGTCGCCGGCCATCGCGCCGGAATGCGACACCGTGAGCCGGGCCGAGGTGTCGGTGCGGCCGGTCTTGAGCGCCACGATCGGGATCTTGCGGCGCGCGGCCTTGGCGAGCGCGGCCTGGAAACCCTCCGGTTTGCGCGCCGTCTCGATGAACAGCCCGACCACGCGCGTCTCGGGCAGGTCGAGGACGAAATCGAGATACTCGTCCATGCTCACCACGAGTTCGTTGCCGGTCGAGACCGCGAAGTTGATCTCGAGCCGTTCGTCGCAGTCGATGATCCCGGACATGCCCGAGCCCGAGTGGCTGATGATCGCCACGTTGCCCGGGGCCGGGTGTTCCGAGCTGTCGAAGCCACAGGCCCAGACGCGGTCGCGTACGTTGTAGAAACCCATGCCGTTCGCGCCGCAGACCAGCATGCCTGCATCGCCGATCTTCTTGCGCACGCGGTCCTTCAGGTACGGCGCCTGGTCCTCGTCGAGCGACAGCGTCGACATGATTACCGCCGCCGGCACGCCCGCAGCGATCGCCTCGTCGAGCGCGGCGTCGATGCGCGCGTCGCCGACGGCGAAGATCGCGAGCTGCGGCACTTCCGGCAGGTCGGCGATCGTCGCATAGCAAGGCCTGCCGCCGAGTTCGGGGTAGCCGGGGTTGACCGGGTAGATCGCGCCTTCGAATCCGCCCTTCTCGAGGTTGGCGAGCGCCCAAGTGCCCATCGAGTTCGGGCGCGCCGACGCGCCTACGACCGCGACACTGCGTGGCCGCAGCAACGGATCGAGCCGATGCTTTTGCTTCCGTGTGATGGCCGGACCTCAGTACGGGCGGGGAGGTGTGGCGCTTCTGCGCTCCGGCAACCAGAAGGGCTTGTCGACGACGGTCGCCCTGGCCATCTTGCGGTTCCAGTGCATTTCGCGCTGGTAGTAGATCTCGACCCAGACGGTGTCGCCCGGCTTTCCGTGCGGCGCGCGCACGGTGCCGATGGCGATGTTCTGCTTGCACACCGGCGACCAGGCCGCCGAGGTGATGAAGCCGATCGACTCGCGGTTCCGGCTCGGTTTCCCAAATATGTACGAGCTGTGTGCCGGCTTGTTGCCCTCGATGTCGAGCTTCACGAGCCGCCAGGCGGGGCCCTGCTTGGCTTCCTCGGCCAGCGCACGGCGGCCGTTGAATACCGGCTTCTTGAAATCGACGAGCCACTCGAGACCGAGTTCCAGCGGCGAGCGCGAGCGCCCCGTGCGGACCGTCTCGTCGGACGGCAGGAATTCCTGGTAGGCGGCGAGAAAACCGGCTTCGATGCGCGCGTGCTCGAGCGCTTCCGTGCCGATCGCGCGGATGCCATACAGCTTGCCGGCCGCGAACAGGGCGTCCCACAGCGCTTCCGCCTTGCCCGGCTCGATCCACAGCTCGTAGCCGAGATCGCCGGTGAAGCCGGTGCGCGAGATCATGAGTTCTGCGCCCTGGAAATCGACGTGGGTGAGTCCGAAGGGCTTGAGTTCGCCGAGTTCCGGATAGCCCATGGCCTTAAGCACACTGAACGAGGTCGGCCCCTGGACCGCGAGCGCGGCGATGTCGTCCGTCTCGTGCCTGACGTCGACGTCGAAGCCGAGGGTCGCGGTAACGAGCCAGGCGTAGTGGCGCTCCTGCGAACACAGCCGGTATTCGCCGTCCCGCAGGTGGAAGATCGTGCCGTCGTCGATGACCTGGCCCCGGTCGTCGCACCACACCGCATACGCAACGCGTCCCGGGCGGATCTTCGACATGTCCCGCGTGACCAGCCGGTCGAGGTAGGCCAGCGCATCCGGCCCGGTGATCCGGTACTTGGTCATCGGCGTCAGGTCGAACACCGCGGTCGCGTTACGGATCGCAAAGTACTCGATGTCCGGGCAATAGAGCGCGTCGGGCGTCGTGTAGCCCTTCCAGGTATGCCAGTTGTTCAGCGCGTCGAGCGCCGCCATCCGCGAATGGAACGGCGTGTGCAGGCGGCCCTGAGCGACTTCCGCCGGGTATTCCCTGGTGCTCATGCTTTGTCCCTCGCGAGTATCGTGCGCGCGGCATTGCGGCCGGCAGCGCCGCTCACGCCACCGCCGGGATGCGATCCCGCGCCGCACAGGTACAGTCCGTCGAGCGGCAGTGCGTACTGCGCGGCGCCATTCAGCGGGCGCACGAACAGGAACTGATCAAGCCTCAGCTCCGCGTGATGCCAGTGGCCGCCCGTGTTGCCGAATTCCTTCTCGATGTCGGCGGGCGTCAGGAGTTCGCTGGCCACGATCCGCGAGCGTAGGCCCGGCGCATAGCGCTCGATCGTGTCCACCACGGTGCTTTCGAAAGCGCGTCGCGTTGCGTCGTTCCAGCCTGCGCGCAGGCCATGTGGCGCGTATTGCACGATGGCGGACAGCACGTGCTTGCCGGCCGGCGCCAGCGCGTCGTCGCCGATGCTCGGGAAAGTGATCTCGACGACCGGAGCCGGCGAGGTCTCGCCGTACTTCGCCGGGTTGAACGCACGCTCGACGTAGTGCTCGTCGGGGGCGATCACGAGCCGCTGTGCGAGGTCCTGCTGCGCCAGTCCCCGGAACTCCGGCAGGGCGTCCAGCGCGAGATGCAGCTTCGCCGCGTTGCCGGCGGCGCGCAGGTGGTAGGCACGCCGGGCGAAGCCGGTTTCGAAATGCCGGGCGCCGACCAGCTCCAGGATCGTCCGCTTGGGATCGGCGTTCGAAATGACGGTGTAGCTGTCGAAACGCTCGCCGTTCGCCGCTTCGACGCCCGCCACGCGGCCGTTTTCGATGACGATACGCACGACCGGCATGCCGGTGCGGATCGTGACGCCGGCGCTGCGTGCGACATGCGCCAGCTCGTCGGTGATGACGCCCATGCCGCCTGCCGGCAGCGCCAGCCGGCCGTGCCCGCCGGCCTGCCGATAGAGATAGGTCAGGATCGTGTTGGGCGAGCGCGGACCGAGATGCGTGCCGAGCACCGCGTCGAGGCACAGGGCGCCCTTCAAGAGCGGCGACGAGAATCGCTCGACCACTTCGTCGTGGATGTTCATGCCGATGAGGCGCAGGAATTCGCGCATCTCGGTTTTGCCGAGCCGGCGGATGTCCCAGCCGAGCTGCGCGAGCGTCATGAGGTCGCGCCGGTCCTTGGTGCCGAGCCGCGGCGGCGGCTTGTTGAGATAGGTCGCAAGCAGGTCCGCAAAGCGCGTCATCCGCTTGCGGAAGCCGCGGTACTCGGCGGCGTCCTCGGCGGACACGCCGGTCGCCTTGCCGTCGGCCAGGCGAACGTGCGCGCCGTCCACGTCGAGCGCAATCGTGTCGAGCGCATCGCGACTGTAGCGCGGCTTCAGGCCGAGGTCCGTGCGGACGGCAGGCTGAAGCTGGTAGAGCAGGTGTGCGCAGGCCGACACGGAGTAGCCGTCGGCGAATTCGCGTGTGACGGCCGCGCCGCCGACCCGCGCATTCGCTTCCAGCATCAGCACGCGCTTGCCGGCTTTGCCGAGGAGTGCGGCGCAGACGAGGCCGTTGTGGCCCGCGCCGACGACGATGGCATCGTATCGGTCAGTCGTCACCGAAGTTCTCCGGCACGGTGTTGGTACGTTTGAGGTCGGCGAGGATCTCGCGGGCGGCATTCGCGCCCGGCGCGGCCATGACGCCGCCGCCGGGATGAGTGCTCGACCCGCACATGTACAGGCCGGCTACCGGGCCGCGATACTGCGCGTATCCCGGAACCGGCCGGTTGAACAACAGCTGGTCCATCGTCAGCTCGCCATGGAAGATGTTGCCTTCCGTGATTCCGATCTGCTCCTCGATGTCCTGCGGCGTTCGAATCTCGACGTGCAGGATGAGGTCCTTGAAGTCCGGGCTGTAATTCGCGATCTGGTCGATGACCGTCTTGCCGAAGGCTTCGCGTTCGGCATCCGTCCAGCGGCGCCCCTCGATCTGGTGCGGGCAGTACTGGACGAAACAGCTCATGAAGTGCTTGCCCGGCGGCGCCATGGTCGGATCGTTGAGCGTCGGTATGAGCATGTCGACGTAGGGGTCCTGCGACCAGATGCCGTCCTTCCAGTCGTCGTAGGCGCGCTCCATGCGTTCCATCGAGTCGATGAAGTGCATGTCGCTGTTGATGAGCGGCGAGCCCTTCGGCAAGGCCGTGAAGGTCGGCAGCCCGTCGAGTGCGATGTTGAGCTTGCCGGAGGAACCGCGGATCTTGAAGTTCTTGACGCGCCGGTAGAAGTCCGCCGGCAGGTCCTTCTCCTGCATGCAGTTCAGGAAGGTGCGCTTGACGTCCATGGCGGAGACGACCAGCCGGCCGCTGATCTCCTCGCCGTTCTCGAGCGCGACCCCGGCGACCTTGCCGTTCTTCACGATGATCTGGTCGACGCCGGCCTCGGTGCGGAGTTCGCCGCCCGCGGCCTGGAATGCGCCCGCGATCGAGCGCGACACGGCGCCCATGCCGCCGCGCGCATAGCCCCAGCTGCCGACGTTGCCGTCCACTTCGCCCATGTAGTGGTGCAGGAGCACGTAGGCCGTGCCGGGCGAATGGATGCCGAGCGCGGTACCGATGATGCCGCTGCCGGAGAACGCCGCCTTGATGACGTCCGTCTCGTAGTATTCGTCGAGGTACTCGGCGACGCTCATCGTCCAGAAGCGGATCGTCTCGTACATCCGCTCCTCGCCCATCTCGAGGAACTTCCTGCCGATCTTCATGAGCTCGCGGAGGTCCGACGGCTTGAAGGAGGTCGGGTCCGGTGCGGTCGACAGCAGGAACTCGCGAATGAAACGGCACTGGCGCATGGTGTCGGCCGAGTAACGCTTGTGGGCGTCCGCGTCATGCCGCGAGAAGCGGCACATCTCGCGATAGAAGGCCTCGTCGTCGTGATAGGACCCGAAATAGTCGCCATTGCGCATGAAGGTGACGGAACCACCGTAGGGCGTCACCTGCAGGCCGTGCTTGTGCAGCTCGAGCGAGCGATAGATCTCCGGCCGGAGCAAGCTGCACACGTAGGAGCAATTGGAGTAGATCCAGTCCTTGTACAGGTTCCGGCTGACCGCCGCACCGCCGATGTAGTCGTTCTTTTCAACGCACACGACATCGAGACCGGCGCGCGCAAGAAAAGCTGCCGTCGTCAGTCCGTTATGTCCGGCGCCGACGACGATCGCGTCGTAGGTTTTCATTTACTTTGCTCGCTCTCCGGGCGTCAGGCTGTTGCCGCCTGTTTGTGCGTCATTTCCAGTGTCGTGTCCACTGCACGTTCGAAACGCTTGAGCGTTTCGTCGAGGCAGTCGACCGTATGCGACTCACACAGGAACCACGGCTCGCGCGAGTCCGGTTCGACCAGCACGCCTTCGTCGTGCAGGTTCGGCGCCAGCGCATCGTAGAAATCGTAATCGGATTGGAGCCAGCCGCGATAGTCGCTCGGCGGCGTCTTTGCAAAGAACAGGCCCATCAGCGCCGGTTGGCCGGTGAAGCTGTGCTCGATCTTGCGCGCCGAGAGTATCCGGCTGATGCCTTGCTGCAGGTTCCTGCCGTAGGCCGCAATGTCCGCGAGCGCGCTGGTCTCGTCAAGTATCTCCAACGTCTTCGCGGCCGCGGACAAGGACACCGAGTGGCCGGTGAAGGTCCCGCCGTGCACCACCCCGTCGCCGAAGTGCCGCATGATGTCCTCGCGGCCCGCGACGATGGAGATCGGGTAACCGTTGCCCATCGCCTTGGCGAACGTGCAGATGTCGGCTTTCACGCCGAACAGTTCCTGCGCACCGCCTTTCGCGACCCGGAACCCGGTCTTCACCTCGTCGATGACCAGCACCACGTTGTAACGGTCGCAGAGTTCGCGGACCGCCTGCAGGTACTCGCGCGTTGCCGTGATGGCGCAGCAGTTGCCCATGATCGGCTCGATCAGGAAGGCGCCGATGTCCTGGTGCCGCGCCTTCAGCAGGTCCTCGACGGCATTGGCGTCATTGAGCGGCACGCTGTGGTAGAGCGGTTTCAGCACGGACGGAATGCCATCGCCGTAGGGCATGATGGGCGGCGCGCCGTCCTTCGGGTCCCAGTCCTCGATCTCGGAATACCACATGACCTCGCTGAACACGCCGTGGTAGCCGCCCTCGACGACCACGTGGGCTTCCTTGCCGGTGAAGGCGCGCGCGACGCGCAGGGCTGCCATGACCGCCTCGGTTCCGGAATTGGAGAAACGCACCAGTTCGGCCGCCGGTACCATCCGGCTCACGCGGCAGGCGACCTCGTATTCGAGTTCGGTGGACAACGCGAAGACACCGCCGATATCCATGCCACGGCGCGCAGCCTCGTCGACTCGCGGGTCGCCGTAACCGAGGATGATGGGCCCGTAGGCCAGGCGGTAATCGATGTATTCGTTACCGTCGATGTCCCAGACGCGGGCACCCTGGCCGCGCTTGACATAAATCGTGTTCTTATCGCCCCAGTAGCGGAAATTGGACGACACGCCGAGCGGAAGCTTGCCGACGGCCTTCTTGAAGTGTGCATTGGAATTTGTCAGGCACCGCATATAACCTCCCCGTTGCCAGCCCGCCCATGGTCCCACGGAGCGGGGTTCGGGGTCCAGAAAAATGAATGATTATTCATTCATTCTATGGCATGATGGCCTGCAGAAAACAGCGGCAATTCAGGCTGTTGTAGGCAAGATACCCGAAGCAGAGGCTCCATGGCACAGGCGGAAAGAGTGGGCAGCGGGCGCGCCGAAGCGCGCGCCAAAAGACGGTCGCAGCTCATCGATGCCACGATGAAATGCATCGCCCGCCGGGGCATCGGCGGTACGACGCTTTCGGATGTGGCGACGGAGGTCGGACTGTCGCAGGGCATCGTCAATCTGCATTTCGAAAGCAAGGACAACCTGCTCAAGGAAACACTCGAGACGCTCGCCGGTGAATACCGTTCGCAGTTCGAGCGTGCGCTCGGCCGTGCCAGCGAGTCGCCCGCCACCGGCCTGCAGGCGCTCATGGAACTCGACCTGAGCCCGGGTATCTGCCAGCCGGCCAAGCTTGCGGTGTGGTTCGCCTTCTGGGGCGAGGTCAAATCGCGGCCGACCTACCGCAAGATCTGCGACGAGATCGACAGCTATTACGACCGGGTCGTCGAGCGCCTGTGCGCGGAGATCATCGCGGAGGGCGGCTACGACCACATCACCGCGGGACAGGCGGCGACGGCGTTGACGGCGATGACGAACGGCCTGTGGCTGTCCTGCCTCATCAGCCCGCAGGAATGGAGCCGCCACGCGGCGCTCGACGCGATCATGAGTTACCTGGCCAACGTGTTTCCCAATCACTTCAGGAGCCCCGGCACAACGTGAACATTTTTTTGAGCGACGACGCCCGACGCTGGCAGTCGATCGCGCGGCAGTACGCCGACAAGTATCTGCAGCCGCATGAAGTCGAGGCCGAATTGAACGGCGGTGAGCTCGATCCGGCGATCCGGAAACGCAACAAGGTGCGCGCGATCGAACTCGGCTTCACGCTCATCGACGTGCCGAAATCGCATGGCGGCCTGGAATTGCCGATGGAGCAACAGGTCGCGATCTGGGAACAGCTCGGGCGCGTCACCAATGCGCTGGCCTGGTGCTTCTCGGAAGCGCAGAGCTGGATGTTCGAGGCCTGCACCAAGGAACAGATCGAGCGCTGGATCATGCCCATGACGCGTGGCGAGAAGAAGGAATGCTACGCGATCACCGAGTCCGGTCCCGGCTCCGACGTCGGCGGCCTGGATGCGACCGCCGTGAAAGACGGCGGCGACTACGTACTGAACGGCGAAAAATGGTACGTCACAAGCGGCAATCTCGCGGATTACTTCTTTTTCCAGGCGCGCGTCGTCGGCGAGGACGAGGATGCGCTGTTCTTCGTCGACCAGGGAACGGCCGGCATCGAGATCACCGCCACGCCGCTGTTCAGCCACACCTACGCCTCGCACCACCCGACGTACCTGTTTACGGATGTGCGCGTGCCGAAAAGCCACCGCGTCGGCAAGCGCGGCGACGGCATGGCCTTCACGCACAGCTGGTTCCGTCATGAGCGCCTGATGATCGGCGCGCGCAGCTGCGGCGCGGCGGCGCGTCTGATCGAGGACGCCACCGACTTCGCGAACAAGCGCATCGTCGACGGAGCTCCGCTGTCGGAGAAGCAGCTGATCCAGGCGATGCTCGCGGACAGCGTCACCGAACTCTATGCATCAAGACTGATGACTTACGAGGCGGCACGGGCCAGCGATCGCGGCGAGGACCTGAAGAAGCAGCATGCGCGCTGTTCGATGGTCAAGCTGTACGTCTCGGAGATGGCGAACCGGGTCGCTGACCGTGCCCTGCAGATCTTCGGCGGGCGTGGCTATATGCGCGAGAACGTCGCCGAGCGTTTCTTCCGCGAACTGCGCGTTGACCGGATCTGGGAGGGCACCAGCGAGATCCAGCGCCTGATCATCGCGCGGGCCTTGCTGAAACGCGGCCTAGACGGTATCTAGTTTCCCGACGCCCAGCACCCACGGAGCGCGACCGTCCTGTTCAGATCCTGCGCCATCCTCGTCCTGCTCGCGGCGGCGGCCGCGCTGCCGGGTTGCTCCGGCGGCGAGTCCGACGCCGCCCGTCGCGCGAAAGTGGTTAATGTGTACAACTGGGCCGACTACATGGCGCCCGAGGCCATCCGGCAGTTCGAGCGCGAGACGGGCATCAGGGTCAACTACGACATCTACGACTCGTCGGAAGTCGTGGATGTGAAAATGCTGACCGGCAACAGCGGCTACGACGTGGTCGTGCACAGCTACCAATTTTCTGCGCGCCTGGCCCCGATCGGCATCTATCAGCCGCTCGATTATTCGCGATTCAAAAACCTCGACAACCTCGATCGCCGCGGTGATGGAGCGCATCGACGTCTATCCCGCGGTGCGCGGCTACACCGTGCCGTTCCACTGGGGCACGACGGGTTACGCCTGGAACGCGGAGATGGTGAAGAAGCGCCTGCCGGATCACGACATGGACAGCGCCGACGTGTTGTTCGACCCCGAAGTGATGGCGAAACTCGCCGACTGCGGCGTATCGCTGCTCGACAGCCCGACGGACATCTGGCCGATGGTCATGGCCTACCTCGGCTTCGACCCGAACTCGGTCGACCCGGAGGATCTCGCCGTCGCCGAAGCGCAGCTCGACCTCGTGCAGCCCTACGTCCTGTATTTCAGCAACCAGAAGATGATGTCGGACCTGCCGAATCGCGAGGTCTGCGTGGCCATGAGCTGGTCGGGCGACTTCGCGCAGGCGGCGGTGCGCGCCAAGGAAGCGGGCATCGACATCGACCTGAGGTACACGATGCCGAAGGAAGGCTCCGGCCTGTGGGTGGACGGCCTGTTCGTGCCGGCCGATGCGCCGCACACCGACAATGCGTACCGGTTCATCGACTTCATGCTGCGTGCCGACGTCGCCGCCGCGAATGCGAATCTCGTCTATTACGCCAACGCCAACCGCGCATCCTGGCCGCTGCTGAAGCCGGAGATCCTGAACAACCCGGCAATATTCCCGCGCGAAGAGGACTGGGACACCCTGTTCCCGGTCCTGCCGGTGGACCCGAAGTCGGAGCGGCCGCGCACGCGCGCGTTCGCCCGCGTGAAGAGCGGACTGTAGTGGCGGGGCAGGGCGGTGAGAAACCGGCCGGCAGCCGGCCGATCGAAGCGGGTTTCATCCGCATACGCAACGTCACGAAGCGCTTCGGCGATTTCGTCGCCGTGGACGACGTGAGCCTGGACATCGGCAAGGGCGAGCTGTTTTCCATACTCGGCGGCTCGGGCTGCGGCAAGACGACCCTGCTCCGGATGCTTGCCGGCTTCGAGGTGCCGAGCGCCGGCACGATCGAAATCGACGGCCAGGACGTCACGCGCCAGCCGGCCTATGAGCGGCCGGTCAACATGATGTTCCAGTCCTACGCGCTCTTCCCGCACATGAACGTCGAGAAGAACATAGCCTACGGCCTCGTGAAGGACGGTGTCGGAAAGAGCGAGATCGCACGCCGGGTAGACGAGATGCTGGCGCTCGTGAAGCTCGGCGATTTCCGCAAGCGCAAACCCGGGCAATTGTCCGGCGGCCAGCGCCAGCGCGTCGCACTGGCCCGCGCTCTGATCAAGAAACCGAAAGTACTCCTGCTCGACGAGCCGCTTGCGGCGCTCGACAAGAAGCTCAGGGAACATACGCAGTTCGAGCTCACCGGCATCCAGTACGACACCGGCATCACCTTCGTGGTTGTCACCCATGACCAGGAGGAGGCGATGACGCTGTCGAACCGCATCGCCGTGATGGACAAGGGCCGGCTGCACCAGGTCGGCACGCCAAAGGAAGTGTACGAATTCCCCTCGAGCCGCTTCGTCGCGGAATTCATCGGCACGATCAACACCTTCAAGGGGCGCGTGAAGGCGATCGACGAGGATCGCATCACCGTCGCCTGCGAGGCGACGGGCGCGGACCTCATGGCCATCGGCCGGCATCCGCTAGCGGTCGGCGACGACGTCGAGATCGCCGTGCGTCCGGAAAAGATCTTCGTGTCCAAGGAGGAGCCGCCCGACGATGGCGGCGTGCGTATCGCGGGCTTCGTCGATGACCTCGGCTACCTCGGCAGCCGCTCGCTCTATCGCGTGAAACTGCCGAGCGGCAAGGTCGTGCAGGTGAGTTCGCAGAACCGGCAGCGCTCGGTGACGCGCTTCTTTGAGTGGCAGGACCGCGTGTGGATCACGTGGCAACCGCAAAGCACCGTGGTGCTCGTCGACTGAGATGAACGGCGTCCATGCGCACCGGAAAGACCTCCTGTGGCAGCGCGTGGCGATTGCGACGCCCTACCTCTGGCTGCTGCTGTTCTTCCTGGTGCCGTTCGCGATCATCCTGAAGATCAGCCTGGCCGACCCGGTGGTGGCACAGCCGCCGTTCACGCCCTCGTTCGATGCGAGCGGCGGTCTTGCCGTCACTCTGGACAATTTCACGTTCCTGCTGACGGACAAGCTGTACGCCATCACCTACCTGCGTTCGGTGCTGATGGCGCTGATCGCCACGCTCCTGTGCCTGGCGCTCGGCTTCCCGATGGCCTATGGCATCGCCAGGGCACGAGCCGAGGTTCGCGGCCTCCTGCTGCTTTTGGTCGTGCTGCCGTTCTGGATTTCCTTCCTGCTGCGTGTGTACGCCTGGATGGGTCTCATGAACAACAACGGCACGATCAACAACCTGTTGCTGGGCCTCGGCATCGTCGATGCTCCGCTGCAGTTCATGTACACGGACTTCGCGGTGTTCGTCGGCCTCACCTATACCTACCTGCCGTTCATGATCCTGCCGCTGTACGCAACGCTCGAGCGCATGGATGAGGATCTCGTCGAGGCCGCTCTCGATCTAGGCGCGACGCCGACACGCGCATTCTGGGACGTAACCTGGCCGCTCGCCCGGCAGGGCGTGATCGCAGGCTGCCTGCTGGTGTTCATCCCCGCCATCGGCGAGTACGTGATTCCCTACCTGCTCGGCGGACCCGATGCGCTGCTGATCGGCCGGGTGCTGTTCGACGAATTCTTTGCGAATCGCGACTGGCCGCTGGCCTCCGCGGTCGCCGTCGTGCTCCTGTTGTTGCTCGTGATTCCCATCGTCATGCTGCAACGCAGCCAGGCGAAGGACGAGGAGGGCATCGCGTGAGGCGGTCGTCTCGTTTCGTGCTGTCGACGCTCGCTTTCGGCTACGCGTTCCTCTACGTGCCGCTCGTGCTGGTCGTCGTCTATTCCTTCAACAACTCGCGCATCTCGACGGTCTGGGGCGGGTTCTCGACCCGCTGGTACGCCGCATTGCTGCAGAACGAGCAGGTACTCGACGCGACCTGGCTCAGCCTGCGCATCGCGGTCGCCTCCGCGACGCTGGCCACGATACTCGGCACGATGGCCGGTCTCGCGCTCGCCCGTTTCGGCCGCTTTCGCGGCCGTACGCTGTTCTCCGGCATGATCACCTCACCGATGGTCATGCCGGAAGTGATCACGGGTCTGTCTTTGCTGCTCCTGTTCGTCAGTCTGCAGCAGCTGACCGGTTGGCCGTCGCAGCGCGGGTTCTCGACCATCACGATCGCGCATACGACCTTTTCGATGGCCTACGTGGCCGTCATCGTGCGCTCGCGGCTCGCCGCCATGGACGAATCGCTGGAAGAAGCGGCCATGGATCTCGGTGGCCGGCCGCTGCGTGTCGTGTTCGACGTGACATTGCCGCTGATATCGCCAGCGATGGTGGCGGGCTGGCTGCTCGCGTTCACGCTGTCGCTCGACGACCTCGTCATCGCGAGCTTCGTGTCGGGCCCCGGCAGCAGCACGCTGCCAATGTACATCTTCTCGAAGGTGAAACTGGGTGTGTCGCCGGACATCAATGCGCTGGCGACGCTCATCATCGTCTTCGTCAGCGTGGGCGTGCTGCTGGCCTGGCTCGCCACCCGCCGCGCCAGCCGACAATTAAGGTGACAGTTACTCTAATTGCGGCGATCGCGAACTGAAGATCGGACGGCCCAAAGAATTAGGGTAACTGTCACCCTAATTAGCTCCGGCTACGGCCTCGCGAGCTCCCGCAGGATCCAGTCGACGTAGGTCCGCTCGGCCTTCTCCATGCCGGAGAACGGGCCCGGCCGGTAAAAGCGCGAGTGCACGCCTTTCGAGTTGTTGGAGATGATCGTCTTGTCCGCTTCGGTCGTGACGTCCCACAGCCAGGTGAGGTCGTTCACGTCGTAGTCCTTGCCCTCGACTGCGTCGCCGCGCACCAGCCAGTAAATGTCACAACGCGAACTGTCCTTGTCTACGGGTGTGAACACGTAGGCGACGACGTGATCGCTGTACGCCAGCAGGAAACTGAAGGGCCCGAACGAAAAATCGGAGGCGCCGCAGTCGTAGTCGGTCAGCTTGCCGAGCAGCGGCGCTACGGGTTCGCCGTCACGGCTGCCGGTCTTGTAGCCGTCGAACATCGCGGTGCGGCTGTAGCCGTAGCCGATCTCGCCGGGATGTGCGGCCGTGTCGATGCGATCGACGTAGATTTCCTTGAGGCCGCAGGCCTCCATGCGCTCTTTCATGTGGCCCTGTACCCGCTCGCGTTTCTTGCGGTCGAGCATGAGCGTATGCATGCGTGCGTAATCGGGGTGCGCAGTCGCGCAGTGGTAGCACTCCTGGTAATTCTCGATCGAAAGCTTCCAGTTCGCCTGGATCGGGTATTCCTTGTAGGCCGCTACTTTGAGATTCGGGAAATCGAACAAGGCCATCGGCTCGGCGAGGTCGCTCTTCGCGCTGTCGAGGGACGGCGGATCATCGGACAGGCAAATGAACACGAGGCTATGGATCGTGTCACAGGAGACCTTGTGCAGGCTGTGCGCGTCCCAGTCGAAATCCTCCGGCATGTCCCGCGCACCGACGAGCTTGCCGTCGGTGTCATAGACCCAGCCGTGGTATGGGCAGGTGAACTTGCGGGTGCTGCCTTGTGCTTCCAGGCACACGAGGGAACCCCGGTGGCGGCATACGTTGGCGAATGCCTTGATCGAGCCGTCCTGTGAACGCACGATGATGGCCGATTCACGACCGACCTTCATCACCTTGTAATCGCCCGGCTTCGGCAGTTGCGACTGGTGCCCGGCGAGGATCCAATTGCGATTGACGATACGCTCGAGTTCGAGTTCGTAGATGTCGGCATCGACGTAAAATGGCTGGTCGAGCGAATAGCCGGACTTGTGCGCGGCAATGAGCTCATCGATCGTCGTATGGCCGTTCGCGTGATCCTGCGCGTGGCCGTTCGTTTGGCGGTTCGTGTGCGTTGCTGTCATGTCCGTATTACCGGTTCTGATCGGTGCAAAGATTGCGGTCGGCTAGGATATCACGGAGATTTCAGTCGATGCGCGTGCCGCCGATGAGGGCCGTCAGGATCGGGGCGTTGCCGCTCGGCCCGAGCGACGTCAGGCTGTCGCCGAGCGCGCTGACGAGGGGAGAAGCCTTCGCATTCGCCGCGCCCTCCAGCGCGTTACCGTTGGGCAACATGTCGCCTTCCATGTTCGCTTGCGCCTCGGCCATGAAGGCCTCGCCGATTTTCCGGTACTCGGCGCAGGCGCTCTCGATGGCGCGCTCAACGGCGGCGCGGTCGAAATCATTGCGCATGGTGGAAAAATCAAACTGATAGCGCCCGTCCTGCGGCGCATACGACGGGCCGAGTATCTGTACGTCGAGATCGGCATTGTCGGAGGCGCGCATCCAGGTCGGCTGCATCGGTGCGACCTCATACCGCCAGGCGGCGCCGTACACGGCGTACTCACCCTGGGCCGGACAGAGGGCGGCCAGCTTCGCCTCGACAAACTCGTCGAATTCGTGGCTCGCCTGCCAGGCTTCGCGCAGCGCAGGCTCGTATTGCGCGCGGTTGTATTCGAGGTCTTCCGGGCTAGCAACGCTGTCCTCCGCCACGACCTCGGCTTCCTCGGGCGGATTGTCCGGGGATTGCTCGAGCATGCTTTGCAGCATCAGTTCAACCTGTGCTTCGTTCATCATCGCGAGAGTTTGTTCGAGCTGCGGCCGGGCGAATGCCTGGGTCTGGGCATCCATGGTGGCGAGGATCTTGTTGAGCGCATCCTGCTGGAACGGTTTCAGTTCCGCGGCAGCGGCGGACATGGACAGGAACAGGCTGCAGACCAGCATGCAGAAAGAACGTGCGGACATACGGGTACCTCGGATTGGACCGCGCAGATTTTTGCGCCTATCAATACCGAAAGCAAACGGGCCGTCAGTAACCCCGGGCCGGATCGACGACGTTGAGAAGCGGCTCGCCGGCGCTGAAGCGGCGCAGGTTTTCCTCGAACAGCACCGGGTAGTGACTCCGCTCGTTGCCCTGGGCCGCGACGTGCGGCGTGATGATCACGTTGTCCATCTGCCACAACGCATGCTCCGGCGGCAGCGGTTCCGGTTCGGTCACATCGAGCCCCGCGCCGCCGATGCGTTTGTCCTTCAGTGCCGCGACCAGCTCGTCGGTGACGACGCTGCCGCCGCGCGCCACATTGATGAACAACGCGCCGGGCTTGACGGTGTCGAAGAAAGCTTTGTCGAACACGTTCGTGGTCGCCGGTGTCAGCGGCAGCGCGTTGACGACGACGTCGGCCTCTGCGGCCAGTTTCAGCAGTTCATCTGCAAGGCCCACGTAAGCGACGAAGTCCGGCCCTTCACGGGAACTGTTGCGGGTGGCAATGACGCGCATGCGCAGGCCGTCGGCGCGCCGGGCGACGGCCGTGCCGATGCCGCCGAGACCGACGACCAGCATCGTCTTGCCCTGCAGCGAGGTCATGCCCAGCTGCCCGGCCATCGCGTCGTTCCATTCGCCCGTCGGCATGGCTTTGGCGTAGGGGGTCAGGCCGCGCGCAAGGCTCATCATCATCGCGATCGCATGTTCGCCGATGACTGGAGAGGACATCTTCTGCATGTTCGTAAGGAGCACTTCGCCGCTCGCGACCGCATCGACGGCGAGGCAATCCTCGGCCCCGGCGCTGAAGATCTGTATCCACAACAGGCGCTCCGCGCGTTGCACGAGTTCCGGGTCACAGTAGCCGATGAGGGCATCGGCATCCCGTACCGCGCCGGCCGCCGCCTGCGCCGAGTCTGCGCCGACGATCTCGACTTCGGGAAAGGCCGAGCGCAGACGCTCGACGATGCCATATTCATCCCGTACGACAATCTTCTTGGGCGCACGCCAGCCCGGCCGGTTCCGCATCGCGACGGGGCCTTCGCTGAGCCCGGCCTCCTCGATGATTTCCGCGATCGGAGTCTCGGCGTGCGCCGGGAAGGCGCCGGCAACGACGGTGGCGAAAACGGTGGCGATAGTCGCTCGGAACATGACAGCTCCTGTTGTTGTTGTTCGCGGCCGGGTTGCGCCGGCCGCCGGCCCGCAGCTCAAGATCAGCTTTCCGGCAGGTACTGTAGCAGGAAGCGTTTGACGTTTTCGCCCATCACCAGCCGTATCTCGTCCTCGCTGACGCCGGCGTCGAGCATGGCGTCGGTGAGGACCGCGAGCTCGGATACGTCGAAGGCCGTTGCCGTCGCGCCGTCGTAGTCCGAACCGAGCGCGACGTGGTCCGCGCCGAGCAGGTCGATGGCGTAGCGAATCGACGCGACCACGCCCGCGGGACTGATGTCGCACACCGCCGCGTCCCAGTAGCCGATGCCGACCAGCCCGCCGGCTGCTGTAATACGCAGCATGAGCGCATCGTCGAGGTTGCGCGCGTTGGGGCAGACGCCGTGCAGGCCGCCGTGCGACAGGATGACGGGCCGGGACGACCGCGCCAGGACGTCGCCCACCATCGCCGGCGACGCATGCGCGACGTCGACGATCATGCCGAGCTCGCCGGCCCGGTCGATGACTTTCGCGCCGAACTCGCTCAGCCCTTTGCCACTGACGCCGTGTAGCGATCCGCCGAGCTCATTGTCGAAGAAGTGCGTGAGGCCGACGATGCGCAGGCCCGCGTCGAACAGGCGGTCGAGATTGGCGAGCTCGCCCTCCAGCGGATGTGCGCCTTCGATGAGATACACGGCGCCGATTCCGGCCTCGCCGCGCTCGCGCTCCGCGAGCAGTTCGCGGAGATCCGATTGCGTGCGCAACAGGCGCAATTCGCTGTCGCGATCGAGAGCTTCGAGTTTCTCGATCTGGTAGGCCGCGCGCTCGTAGAGGCTCGTCCAGGTTCGCGGCGGCCAGAAAGAGGCGACGGCGAGCAGCGTGATGTTGTCGGAACCGGCTTCGTTGCGTTCGTAGTTCTGGCCGGCCGGGCTCTTCGTCGTCGCGCTGAAGACCTGCAGTGCGACATTGCCTGCGCGCAGGCGCGGCAGGTCCATGTGGCCGACGGACGAGTGCTCGAGCAAGTTGCGTTTCCAGAGCAGCGAATCCGAGTGCAGGTCTGCGACGAACAGCGTTGCGTGCAATGCGCGAGCCCGGTCGCTGACCACGTACGCTTCATGCGGCAGAATAACGTTCTGCGAGTTTTCCAATTGCTCGGGCAACAGCCATTGCGCGTACAGGAGGGCTGCGGCGCCGACGACGAGTAGCACGAGCAGAACACGATTAAAGGTCATGGCGATGAATCATTGCACTGTGCCGCAGAGGGTATCCCGCAGAGGGTATACCATGTGACGTGAATCGCTCGTATTCCGGACGGACGTCCGGACCGGGAGAGAAGTGAACTCAGGGTGTGCTGCGGCCGAAATGCCGGTTGTCGCCGCGCCGTTCGTCGTAGCCGACTGCTCGGTACTTCCCGAGCCACTCGAGCAGTGTTTCGGCGGCGACCGGTTTGCTGATGAAGTAGCCCTGGCAGTAGTTGCAGCCAGCGGCACTCAGCATGCGGAGCGTATCCTCGTCTTCCACGCCTTCGGCCACGACTTCCAGGCCGAGCTGTAGTGCGAGCGCCAGCGTCGTCGTGACGATGGCGCTGTTGTTGCGATCCGAGCGCATGGTCATGACGAAGGACTTGTCGATCTTGAGTTCGTGCAGCGGGATGTTGCGAATCTGTGCGAGGGACGAGTGACCCGTTCCGAAGTCGTCCATCGCAATGCGCACGCCGGCATCGCGCAGGCAGTCGAGCACCGTAAGTGACTGGCGAAGCTTTTCCATGACCGAGTTTTCGGTGACTTCGACGGTCAGGTGCTGCGGCGGGAGGCCGTAGGTCCTGAGCAGGCTGAGGACGTAGTACGGGAGGTTCTCGTCCTGCAGGTCGCGCGCCGAGACATTCACCGAGACTTGCAGGTCGTGTCCCGCCGCAGACCACCCGCAGCAGTCGGCTATGGCGCGTTCGAGGACATGGCGCGTCAGGTGCCGGATGGTTCCCGCTTCCTCGGCGGGCGGGACGAACTCGTCCGGCCGCAGCCAACCGTAGGTCCGGTGCTGCCAGCGTACGAGTGCCTCGGCGCCGGTAACGGCGCCTGACGGCAATGCGATCTTGGGCTGGTAATGGACGTGCAGTTCCTCGCGTTCGGCAGCGCTGCGCAGGTCGTTGACGAGGCGGAGCTGTCGCTCGTAGTGCTTCTCCCGGCCGGCCTGGTATACGGCAACGGGGTCGCCACGCTGTCCGGACTCGGTGCGTGCGACCATCGCGTTGCGCAATAGCTCGGCGGCGTTGCGGCCGTGCAGGGGATAGATCGCGATCCCGAATTCCGTGCGCAGCGCAATACTCACGCGGCCTAGCGCGACTCCCGTCGTCAGGCTGGCTTCGAGCTTGTTGACATGCGCCAGCGCGTCCGCCGCGTCCTGTCCCGGCAACACGACTACAAACTCATGCGTGCCCACGTGCGCCAGCAGGTCGCCGGGCAGCTGGTTTAGTTCGAGATGCCGCGCCGCGGTCACGATGAGTTCGTCGGATGCCGTATGTCCCAGCGTCGAGGAGATCGAGTCCATGCGTGTGAAGCGCAGCGAGACGATGGCGATGTTGGATTTCGGCATGCTGGCGATGACGGTATCCAGGTCCTCGACGATGCGAATCCGGTTCGGCAGGTTGGTCAGCGGGTCATACTGCGCCTGGTGGCGGATGTGGCGTTCGCGCTCCGCAATTGCCGTCCGCATCAGGTTGAAGTTGATCGCGAGCTCGCCGATCTCGTCGTTGGACGTCACCGCCACCGTGTCGTCGTAATGCCCGGAGATCACGTCCCTTAGCGCGTCAGTCAGCCGACGCAAAGGCCGCGCGATGCTGCCGGAAATCCAGATTGCCGCCGCGGCGCCGGCGGCCAGCAGGAGGCAGGAGAATGCGATAAGCCAGGGTTTCGCCTCGGCATAGGGGGCCATCGCTTCGGCCAGCGAACGCCACAGCAACACCCGGACACTGCTGTCGCCGGCAACGAAGTCCGTCTCCATGACGAGATGCCCCGTGGACTTGTCGCCAATCAGGCGCACGCCGTCCACGTGCGAGCCGGGAGTGAACAGCCCGGCTTCCATGTCAAATGACGAAGCGACACGACTCGAGCCGAGGAGGGTTCGGGCCTGCCGGTCGAGCAAGGTCACGTCGAGCCCGGTCAGCGAGGCCATGCGATCGGTCAGGCGGACATCGGCCTGGAAACCGGCGACGATCCACGCAATGGTGGTCGGCGCGCGGAGCGGAACCGCGAACCATTCGTACGCATCTGCACCAACGGATTCGAGATAATGACGCGGGAGCGGCTCGTCGTAGTCCTCGCCTTCGGCGAGCTGACGTTCAAGGCGGGTGCGCGGCAGCGGCGAGGTGCCGGCAATCCGCACGCCATCGAGGTCCACGAGCAGCATGATGTTGGCCCCGACGCGCTGGCCGTGGTTGGCGAGGACAGACCGGATCGTCTCCGAGTCGGTCGTCGCCACGGCTTCCTTCAGCCCGAAGTCCGCGGCCACCACGGAGACGCTGGTGCGCAATTGTTCGGTGCGGCTCGACAGGTACTCGGCGACGACGGTGCCGCCGATCGCCAGTGATTCGCGGGCGCGTTTGCCGACGTCGCTCTCGACCGTCCGCATAACCGCCATGAGCGTAACGAGCTGCGCAACGGCGAGCGGAACAATCGTCAACAGCAGCAGCTTTCCGTGAAATGTCGCGCGCATGGTCTTCCCGCTTGACCGGCGATTCGCAGTTTAGGGTGATTAGGTCAAATAGAATGTGGCCCAGTTCACGGATATGCCGGGCTTCCGGCCGTTAAAATTTTGATTGGCAAGCGAAAATTGCGAGATGCCTTTTGATGGCTTTAAGCGCTGCAGGAATTGCGTGCACCCTGGCCGCCGCGCTGACCGTGCTGTCGTCGCCGGCGTCGGCAGACAGCGTCGTGGTTACCGTGCTCGACCGGGACGGCAAGCCGGTGCCGGGCGTGGTCGTGTTCCTCGAGTCGCCGGAGCTGGCAGCACGGCCCGTGCTGCAACCGTCTGCTGTGATGGACCAGCACGACAAACGCTTCGTGCCGCACTTGCTGGTCGTGCAAGCTGGCACGTCCGTCGAATTTCCCAACAGCGACACCATCGCCCATCACGTGTACTCATTCTCCTACCCGAACGAATTCAAGCTGCCGATCTACAAGGGTGATGCGTATCCGCCGATTTCCTTCGCCGATAGTGGCGTCGTGATACTAGGCTGCAATGTTCACGACAACATGTTGGGCTACATCCTCGTGGTGGACACGCCGGTGTTCGCCAAGACGGATGCCGAAGGCCATGCGACGCTCGAAGCAGAGCTGTCGAGCGAGGCGCGCATCTCGGTATGGAGTCCACGCATACGCGACGACATCGACGGCCTGTCGATCAACGTTGCGCCTACCGGCATACCGACGCAACTGACGGTGCGGCTTGCCAAGGCGCTCAGGGCGCCACACGACGACCAATCGGAATCTCTGACATGGTCGGAATACTGAAACGGGTTCCGGGCGGTTGTATCCCGCTCTTGGTGGCGGCCGCTGCCGCCGCGCAGGAGCTGCCGCGCGCTGATTTCGCTTTCGGCGCGGACGTCGCGTGGGTGGATTCGTCCGGCTATCCGTCGTACCTCGAATATTCGGCGGGCAAATTGCGGCATGACCCGGACAACGACGGCTTGCTGCTCAGTCGTGCGTGGTTCGACTATCGCTACCGTGTCCTGGATACAGTTACGGCGCAGGTTGCCGGCGAGGCCTATGACGATGACATCGGCGGCTTCGTCGGCCTGACCGAAGCCTATCTTGAGTGGAAACCGCTGGCGGTCTCACCCACGCGCTTTCGTCTGAAGCTCGGTGCATTCTATCCACGCCTGTCGCTCGAGAACGTCGATCGCGGCTGGAGCAGCCTGTATACGATCAGCTCATCGGCCATCAATACCTGGGTCGGCGAGGAGATTCGTGTCTTTGGGACGGAGCTCGCACTGACGCGGCGGCCGCAATTCCTCGAAGGCCTGCACAGCTTTTCCGTGTTTGGCGCCGCATACGGCAAGAATGACCCCGCCGGTACGCTGCTGTCCTGGAAAGGGTGGTCGCTGCATGATCGCCAGACCCGCTTCAACGACGAAATACCGTTGCCGCCCGTTCCCCAGATCCAGCCGGACGGAGCATTCCGCATGCAGGACCCGTACGAAGCGCCGTTTCGCGAGATCGACGACCGTATTGGCTGGTACCTCGGTGCCGAGTGGGCGATCGACCGCCGACTTATGTTTCGGGCCATGCACTACGACAACCGGGCCGATCCCGAGAGCTACGAGGACGGTCAGTTCGGCTGGTACACCGAATTCGATTCACTGGGGCTGCAGCTCAGCCTGCCAGGCGAGGTCGGCCTGATTTCGCAATGGATGGACGGCCACACCGTCTGGGGCCGCTACTACGAAGGCGTCCGAAATGTCGACGCGGACTTCGCCAGCTGGTTCGCATTGCTGACCCGCGCTTTCGGCCGGCATCGCGTGTCGTTGCGCTACGATTCATTCGAAGTTGCGGAGAACGACGTGTTCCCTATGGACGACAACGACGAGAACGGCCACGCGTGGACCGCCGCCTGGCGCTTCGACTGGTCGGAGCGCATCGCGCTGGCCGCGGAATGGCTGGAAATCTCGACCCACCGCCCGGCATGGGCGTACTTCGGTTTCGAGGAATCGAAAACCGAAACGCAACTGCAACTCGAACTGCGCCTGCGTTTCACGATTTAGCACCTGCCTTGCAGAGCCGGCGGGTGATGCCCGACTCAGCCGGCCTTCATCCGTAGCGCGCCACACCCGGATCGACCTCGACGGACCAGGCGTCGAGCCCGCCCTTGAGTACCTCGAGACGCTCGAAGCCGGCGTCGGCCAGCAGGTGGCAGGCGCGTTCGGCGCGCGGCCCGTGGTGGCAGGTCACGACGTAGCGGTGCGACGGGTCGAGCTCGCCGAGTCGGGCCGGGAGCTGGTCGAGCGGGATGCAGATCGCGCCCGGGATCGCGGCGATTTCCACTTCGTAGGGATTGCGGACGTCGAGCAGGTCAACCTCGGCACCCTGGTCACGCAGGCGTGCGAATTCGCGCACGCCGATGCGTCGGGTTCGGTCGGCAGGCGCACGCTGCGCGGGGCCCTGGCAGAACGCATCGTAGTCGACCGGCGCGGTGACGGTCGGCGACTCGCCGCAGACGGCGCAATCCGGATCCTTCTGGATGTGCAATTCGCGGAACTCGAAGGCGAGGGCATCGAACAGCAGGAGCCGGCCGATCAACGGCTCGCCGAGGCCGAGCACCAGCTTCACGACTTCCAGCGCCTGCAGGGTGCCGATGATGCCGGGCAGCACGCCGAGCACGCCGCCTTCGGCGCAGGAGGGCACTGCGCCGGGCGGCGGCGGCTCGGGGAACAGGCAGCGGTAGCACGGGCCGCGCGCGGCATCGAAGACGCCGACCTGTCCCTCGAAGCGGAAGATGCTGCCGTACACATTCGGTTTGCCCTCGAGCACGCAGGCATCGTTGACGAGATAGCGCGTCGGGAAGTTGTCGGTGCCGTCGACGACGATGTCGTAGTCGCGAACGATGCCGAGCACGTTGTCGCTCGCCAATCGCAGACCGTGCCGGACGAGCTCGATATCGGGATTCTGTGCCTCGAGCCGCTCCATTGCGGCTTCGAGTTTCGGCCGCCCGACGTCGCCGGTGGAATAGAGTATCTGGCGCTGCAGGTTCGAGAGGTCGACGGTGTCGTACTCGACGACGCCCAGCGTGCCGACACCGGCCGCGGCGAGGTACAGCGTCAGCGGCGAACCGAGCCCGCCGGCGCCGACGCACAGGACCCGTGCCGCCTTGAGTTTCTTCTGCCCGGCGAGCGTCACCTCCGGCATCACGAGGTGCCGGCCGTAGCGGAGGATTTCCTGTTGTGACAGTTCGCTCATCGCGCCGTTTCAGTACATCACATGTGTGTAACGGACCCGCGGGAACAAAAGAGTATACTCGCAGCCAAAACACCGACAGGCACAACAACAAGGAGAACGTCCATGGCGGGTGTGAGAGTCCTGGTCGGGACGCGCAAGGGCGCGTTCATCCTGACCTCAGGCAAGAAGCGCAGGCGCTGGAAAATCGACGGGCCGCATTTTCCCGGCTGGGAAATCTATCATATGACCGGTTCGCCGGCGGACCCGAACCGCCTGTACGCGTCGCAGTCGAGCGCCTGGTTCGGACAGGTCATGCAGCGCTCCGACGACGGCGGCAAGAACTGGGAGACCGTCGGCAACGATTTCCATTACATCGGCGAGCCCGGCACGCACCTTTTTTACGACGGCACCCCGAAGCCCTGGGAATTCAAGCGCGTCTGGCATCTCGAGCCCTCGCTGCACGATCCCGACACGGTGTATGCCGGCGTCGAGGATGCGGCCATCTTCAAGACCACTGACGGTGGCAAGTCGTGGGCCGAATTGCCAGGCTTGCGGCAGCACCCCACCGGCCCGAACTGGATGCCGGGCGCCGGCGGCATGTGCCTGCACACGATCCTGCTCGACCCGGCGCACCCGGGCCGTATCACTATTGCGATCTCGGCGGCCGGCGTGTTCCGCAGCGAGGATCACGGCGCGACCTGGACGCCGGCGAACAAGGGCCTCGTGTCCGCGCAGATCCCGGACCCGACCGCGGAGGTCGGCCACTGCGTGCATCGCATCGCTTTCCACCCGTCGAAGCCCGACACACTGTACATGCAAAAGCACTGGGACGTGATGAAGAGCGACGATGCGGGCGCAAGCTGGTACGAGATCAGCGGCGACCTGCCGACGGATTTCGGTTTCCCGATCGCCGTGCACGCACACGATCCCGATACCGTGTACGTCGTGCCGATCAAGAGCGACGAGCACCACTTCCCGCCGGACGGCAAGCTGCGCGTCTATCGCAGCAGGAAGGGCGGCAACAAGTGGAAGGAGCTCGGGAAAGGCCTGCCGAAGAAGGACTGCTACGTGAACGTGCTGCGCGACGCCATGGCGGTCGATACGATCGACCCCTGCGGCGTCTATTTCGGCACGACCGGCGGAACAGTGTTTGCGTCGGCCGACGAGGGCGACAACTGGGAGCCGATCGCGCAGTACCTGCCCGCCGTGTTGTCCGTCGAGGTGCAGACGCTCTGATGGTTCGCGTGGTCCTGCCTGCGCAACTCAGGCGCATCGCGAACATCGACGCCGCGACGGTCGAACTCGACGTCGCGTCGCCGGTGACGCAGCGTGCCGTGCTCGACGCCCTCGAAGCACGCTATCCGAAGCTGCTCGGCACGACGCGCGACCGGCGTACGAAGAAACGCCGCGCCTACATCCGGTTCTTCGCCTGCAAGGAAGACTGGTCGAATGCGTCGCCCGACGACCCCTTGCCCGACCTCGTGGCCTCGGGCGAGGAGCCGTTCCTGGTCATCGGCGCCATGTCGGGCGGCTAGGGCACCGTTGGAGCGCCCTGGAGTGCCCTGTTGGCGCGCCCGATGGGCGCGACGGTGATTCGGTTGGAGCACTCTGTCGTAGCACCCTGTTGGAGCGCCCCATGGGCGCGACTTGACGGCGGCCCAATCCATCGACCTTTCGGCTTGGAAACTCAGATTGCAGCTCGAGTGATGCGGATATCCTTTTTGTGCCTGGCTGTTTTCTGCCTGTACTCGTGCCAGTCGAGTACGACGATATCCCAGGCAGAGGCCGCGGCAAGACTGCCACTCGAGCATTTGCCGGCGATCAGCGGGGACTATTTCAGGATCGATTCTCGGACTGTCAATCGGCCGTTTCATATTTACGTGCGCCACCCGGAGCGGTATGACGCTGACAGCACCGTGCGGTATCCCGTTGTGTACGTGCTGGACGGTGATTCGCTCTTTCCTATACTGGCAGCCAATCACCTGTTCCTGAACTACGACGAAAATCTGTCACAAGCATTCATTGTCGGCATTGCCTACGGTTCATTCGATCCGAATACAAACAGGCGCAAATTGGACTTTTCCGCGCCGGCCCCCGATGCGGCAGCCGATGAAGGTGGGGCGCCGGAGTTTCACGAATTCCTGAAGTCGGAGTTGATTCCCGAGATTGAAAACCGGTACTCGGTCGATTCCACACGCAGAGTGCTGTTCGGCCAGAGCAGAGGCGGCTACATGGTCCTGTATTCCGCGTTTGAAGACCCGGACCTGTTTTGGGGCCGGATTGCCAGCAACCCGACATTCGATCCCGGGCGAGAGCGGTTCTTCTCACCACCGAAGGTCGCCTCCCGAAATGATCTGGCCCTGGTGGTGACGAGCGGGTCGCGTGATCGTCCGGACCTTCGGGAGTCCGCACTACAGTGGTTCGAAGCCTGGACGGACCGCGACGACGCCCCATGGGCAGTCCGGGCGGTAACGATTGAAGGCGGCACGCACGCTGCAAACAGCCCCGACAGCTATCGCATCGGCATGCTCTGGCTATTCAATCGAGATAGTGCGCAACGCCCTGTAGGGCAGATCAACTACATCAAGATCCGGACGGGACACCCGGAAACCCTGTTCGCGTATTTTACGGAAGCATTCGGGCTCCCGGTCAGATCAACCTTGCTTATGCACCATACCAACACCAGCATTGTGAAGAACCTCAGATGAAGATTTGACAGAATGGCGAAGATCGTTTTCGGAATGAACCTGTCCCTGGACGGCTATGTCGACCATGAGGCATTTGCGCCATGTCCCGTACTCTTCCGTCACTTCATCGAGCAAGAGCGCGGCCTGACAGGCAGTGTGTACGGCCGCCGCTTGTATGAGGTCATGCGCTATTGGGACGAAGACCATCCTGATTGGACCCCGGAACTCCGCGAATTCGCGGCGGCGTGGCGGAGCCAACGGAAGTGGGTCGTGTCGCGCTCGTTGAAGTCTGTCGGCCCTAACGCCATCCTTGTCGAGGATGACATCGAGGCAGTGATACGCGGGCTGAAGGCTCAGTTCGCTGGGGAAATTAGCATCGGCGGACCTGACCTGGCACAAAGTCTAACTGACCTTGGTCTCATTGATGAGTATCAGCTCTACTTCCACCCCGTCGTGCTTGGTCGCGGCAAACCATTCTTCGCCGGTGCCCGGCCGCCACTCCGCCTTGTGGCCAACGAATTAATTGGCGAGGACGCGATTAGATTGACGTACGTTCCTGCTTAATCACGCAATTCGCCCGGCAGCTCGTTTGAAGCAGTCGTTGTTGCCGATCGGCGGCAGCGTCGGAAAAACTTCGGCGAACTCTAGCGGTAAAGATACGCTGCCACCCACACGAGCGGCGCGTTCCAGTTGATCGCCACCTCGTTCAGCGAATAGGCCTCGATGTCGTCCCGCCAGCAGGTGAGAGCGGCGCACTTGCCCCGGAGTTTCTGCGCCACCGGGTCGACCATCGCCGTGTTGTTCGGCCCGCCCGAAAGCGCTCCGGGCGGCGGTCCGGGCAGGCCGGCATCGGCCGACGGCGCCCAGAAGCGATGGTGCGGATTCTGCATCGACCGTTCGCCGTAACCGCTCACATAGGACACGTCGAGCGGATTGCGCCCGAGCAGGTAATCCATCACGTCCTGCACGGCGTCGCGATAGCGCGCCTTGCCGGTGAAATCCTGTGCATACCCGAGAAGGATCGCGCGATTGAGCAGCACACTGTTCGAGCCCCACACGTATCGGTCGGATGCGAACGGCAAGCGATAGCCGGAGCGTCTTCGTTCGTCGAGGAATTGATCGGCCAGGGCCACGATGCGGATGCGCAGTTCGCGCAGCGCCGACCCGCCAAGCCGGTTTTCAACCGCCGCCAGCGAGACGAGGCCGAGCGTTGCTACATGGCCCCACGACGCCTCCCGGTCCGGCCCTTCCAGGTACGGGCTGCTGTCGATGAAGTCGCGGTAGCGTTTTGCGCCCGTCGTTACGAAGAGTTCGGCCGCAGCCCAGAAGAACTCGTCGGACAGTTCGCCGTCGCCGTACATGCCGCTGCCCGAAAAGTCGGCGATGAAGTACAGCTCGGGATTGCGCACGGCTGCCGCCCAGGCGCGTTCCGCCGCCGTGAGGCAGCGGCGCGCGAACTCCTTATCGATACTGACCCAGATGCGCGCACACTGTGCCGCCGTCGCCGCAAGATTGAGCGTCGCACCGGTGCTGACAGGAAACAGTACCCGGTCCTCGTGATCGAGGTGCGGCGGCGTCGGCACGGCCGTCCAGTTGCGGTCGGAAATCTTGTGATGTGCCATCCCGCCGGCGTCGATGCGGGCAAACCCGATGCCCGGCTCGTTGCGCCGCACGCCGATCGGGATGTGCGCGGCAGCGTCGTCGGGGGCCTGCATCGCAAGCAGGAACTCGAGTTCGTAGCGTGACTCGTCGAGCAGGTCGCTGACGCCGTTGCCGGCTTCCGGGATCGCCGCCTGGCCGTCACCGAACGGATCGTCGAGCGCCAGGCTCTGTTGCCGTTCGTACAGATTGAGGAGCGTCCACACCGCAATGCCGCCGTTTACCACGTATTTGCCGTGGTCGCCCGCGTCGTACCAGCCCCCGCTCACGTCCAGCGTATAGGCACAGCCGGGCCAGTCGTTGCCGTGCGCATCCTTGCCGGCGAGGCAGGTCACCTGCTCGACGACGTGCGCGGCCGGGCGTGCGAGCTTCGCGTTGCCGGCCAGTTCGGTCTCGATCGGGATGCCGCTGCGGTTGTGATAGAAGTAGGCGAGCGCGTCGTAGGGCAGTGCTTCGAAGAGCCGCGACGCGATGTCGAAAGGCCGGCTCCGCGCACAACCGCTTGCCAGCACATAGTCGGCGCCGGTCTCGCGCCATTCGCCGAATTCGATGTGATGCAGGTGCTGGCCGGACGCCGAGTCGTTGCCGAACACACGTGTCTTGCCCTCGAGCCGCACGCGCCCGGCCTCGTCCTCGAGGCGCCAGTCCAGCGCCGCACCCGCCGCGGTCACGACCACCGCGAGCTTCGGCGCTGCCGGCATGTAGCCGGCCTGGTTCAGGTGAATATGCGGCTGCGCGCAGTCGGCAAAGAGCGAGCCCGCGGGCGCCAGCAGCGCTAAGAGCAGGATCCGGCCGGCGCGCATGCACGGCGCGACAGGCGCAGCGGACAGCGTCCGGCGCTTGTCTTGACTTTGCGGGGGCGCCTCGTATATTGACCTTGGTAGCGTTAACACCGCACCAATGATACACGGGGGAAGTGCTGATTGAATTCAAAGCGGCCACAGTCGGCGCGCAAGCAGCATGCCCGCGTGACCATCACCGATGTCGCACGCGAAGCGGGCGTCTCCCCCATGACCGTCTCGCGGGTCATCAACGACGATGCCAAGGTCCGGCAATCGACGCGTGAGGCCGTCAATCGCGTAATTGACAATCTCGGCTACCTGCCCAACAAGGCGGCGCGCAGCCTGGCGAGCGCCAGCCAGCTGCAGATCGGCATGCTCTATGACAACCCGAGCAGCTCCTACCTGAGCGCGATGCTGCTCGGCGTGCTGGAGCAGGCACGCCGCAGCGACACGCAGATCGTAGTCGTCGAATGCGACGACGAAGCGGATGGCATGCGCTGCATCCGCAACATGATCAAGACGGGCATCGACGGCATCCTGCTCTCGCCGCCGCTCGCCGATTCACCCGCGGTGCTCGAACTGCTTCGCGAAAGCGGCACGCACTGCGTCACGATCGGCACTCGGCGCGACGAACCCAATATCTCCTCGGTGTCGATCGACGACTTCGCCGCGGCAAAGCTCATGACCGAGCACATCATTGGCCTCGGCCACCGGCGCATCGGTTTCATCAAGGGCAGTCCGGACCAGCTTGCGACGCCGTTGCGCCTTGCCGGCTACCGGGAGGCGCTGTCCAGCGCGGGCATTGCGTACGACGCCGAGCTGGTCGTCGACGGCCGCTTCTCGTACCGCTCCGGGCTCGCCGCGGCCGAGCAGCTGCTGGCGCTGCCGGACCGGCCGACCGCGATCTTCGCCAGCAACGACGACATGGCGGCGGCCACGGTCGCAACGGCGCACCGGCACCACGTCGACATCCCGCGGGACCTCACGGTCTGCGGCTTCGACGACACGCTGCTTGCCACCACCATCTGGCCGGAGATCACGACCATCCACCAGCCGATCACGGCGATGTCGCAGGCCGCGATCGACCTTCTGGAGAAACGCATACGCGCAGAGCGCCTCGGCCAGGACGACGTACGCGCCGAGGTCACGCTCGATTTCCGGTTCGTGCAGCGCAACAGCGACGCGCCGCCGGCGCCCGCCGGCCGGAACGGCCCGGGCGCGGTTCGATGAAAATTTCCGGCGGGCAAAGTGCATGACGGTAACGGCGATCGACAGTTACACGCCGATCGTCGATGAGCCGGCGGAATTCGATCGCTTCTGGAACGCGACCCTCGACAAGGTCGGGGAGACTGCGCCGCTGCCGGTCATGGCGCGCCAGGCACCGCCTGCGCCGCGGCTGACGCTCGATCACGTCAACTATGCATCGCTCGGCAACGTGCGCATCGCGGCGTACCTGCTCGCACAAGATGTGTCGGAGCCGCGGCCGCTGATCGTCCACAGTCACGGCTACAATTCGCAGTACGACGTCATGCTGCACTGGGCGAACACCGGTTGCCACGTGTTCGGGCTCGACTTCCGCGGCTTCGGGCGTTCGACCAGCACACGCGTGGTGGCCGGCGGATACGTGCTGACCGGCATCGAAACCCCGCAGACCAGCATCCTGCGCGGCGCGGTCTGCGACCTGCTGCAAGGCCTCAAGGCGGCGCACGCATTGCTCGGCTGGCGTATCGCCCGCACCGTGCTGTACGGCTTCAGCTTCGGCGGCGCCATGGCACTGATGGCCGGTGTACTGACGGACGAGCCCGAGCTCCTGGTCGTCGGCCAGCCGACTTTCGGCTGGCACAAGGAACGGTTGCGCCTGTCGCAAGCTGGTTCCTCGCACGAACTCAAGCGCTACTTCGCCGCGCATCCGGCGCGTTCCGCAGCGGCGATGGACACGCTCGGCTATTTCGATACGCTGCATTTCGCGTCGCGCGTCCGGACGCCGGTGCTGCTCGGCATAGGCCTGGACGATCCGGTGGTGCCGTCGCGATCGGTGCTTGCGATCGCGGGTCGCCTGCCGCAGGACTCCTGCGAAGTGCGGTTCCTGCCCGTTGCGCACTCCGTCAATCCGCGCGAATCGTTGTGGGCCGATTTCGACGCCGAGTGGCTCTGCATGGCGCGCTCCGGCGTGCCCGCGGATTTCGGCAGCGCGGAGCGCAAGCTCGGGACCGTCGAGCGGGTGACGGCCTGATTGGCTTCGCATAGCCGTAGCGCGACGTACTTCCCGAAACCGGCGGTCGCCGGTGCGGTCTTGCTGGCGGCGCTGTGCGCAATCGCGCAAGGACCGGCTGCGGCACAGGACGCCGTGCAGGTCATCCTCGCAACGACACTGGGCGAGATCCGCATCGCGGTATATCCCGAGCGCGCGCCGGCATCCGCGCAGAGTTTTCTCGAGTTCGTGGACAGCGGTCTCGCCGCGCAGGCGAGCTTCTATCGCAGCGTGCGCCGGGACAACGACCACGGGTCGCCCGTCATCGAGGTGATCCAGGGCGGGCTCGACCAGGACGAGGAGGCCTTGCCGTCCGTCGCACACGAGTCCACCGCGGACTCCGGGCTCAGCCACCGGGACGGAACCGTGTCGCTTGCACGGGCAGAGCCGGGCACGGCGAGCGCTGCGGCGTTCTTCATCTGCATCGGCGAGCAGCCCGCTCTCGACCACGGCGGGCTGCGCAATCCCGACAAGCTGGGCTTCGCTGCGTTCGGCGAGGTCGTCGAGGGCATGGACGTCGTGCGCGCGATCCATGCGCTGCCGACCGAGGCGCCGACCGACGAAGCCTACTTACGTGGCCAGCTGCTCACCGAGCCGGTCGCGATTACCGGCGCGCGACGGGTTTCCGCAGGGACCGACGACTCATGAACCGAACCCGCACCATGATCGTGGTGTTCGTTTCGCTGACCTGGCTGGCCGCCTGTGCGACCACCGAACGCAGCGAGCTGACGACCAACAGCGGCATACCCCTGTCGCCTGCGATGCAGGCCTACCGGGTCGATCGCTATGTGCTCAGGAACGAGATCGAGCCGGAGCGGCAGTCCATCGCCGGCAGCGTCGAAATCCGCTACACCGCGCTGGCGCCGCTGCCGGTCCTGGAACTCGATTTCGACGGCCTGATGAAAGTGGATTCCGTCACGGATGCGGACGGATCCCTCGACTATCGGCGCGACGAAGCGAAGCTCCATGTCAGCCTGCGGAACACGGTCGCGGCGAGCGAGGGCGCCGCGCTGACGATTGCTTACCACGGCAAACCGCGCGTCGCGCCGAAAGCGCCCTGGGACGGCGGTTTCGTCTGGGCGCAAACGCCCTCGGGCAAGCCCTGGATTGCGACGGCGGTGCAGGGCGAGGGCTGCGACCTCTGGTTCCCGTGCAAGGATCACCCGAGCGGCGAGCCGGCCGGCATCGACCTGTACTTCACGGTCCCGGAGGAACTGACCGCGGCGTCGAACGGAATCCTGGCCGGCGTGGACGATGCCGGCGATGGCCGGCGCACGTTCCACTGGCAGAGCGACGTGCCGGTCAACACCTACGGCATCGCGCTCAACGTCGCGCCCTATGTGCTCATCGAAAGCGAATACGAGTCGGTCAACGGCATGCGCGTACCGGTGATGTTCTGGGCGATCGAGGACCACGAGTTGGAAGCGCGCGAGTTGTTCGACGCGGAGTTCCTCGACGTGATTGCGTTCTTCGAGCGCAAGCTCGGGCCTTATCCCTGGGGCCACGAGAAACTCGGCATTGCCGAGACGCCGCACCTCGGCATGGAGCATCAGACCATCAATGCCTACGGCAACGAATTCAAGCGCGACGACTACGGCTTCGACTGGTTGTTCCATCACGAGCTCGCGCACGAGTGGTTCGGCAACCTGATGACCCACCAGACGGTGTCGGACATGTGGCTGCACGAGGGCTTCGGCGCATTCATGCAGCCCGAGTACACGCGGGAGGTCATGGGCGACGCCGCATTCCACGCACGCATGTACAAGTCCTATCTCGGCATCAAGGCCTGCAACGCGATCGCGCCGCGCGAGGAGTTCTCGGAGGACGAACTCTACTTCGACGACCCGGAAGGCAAGGGACCAGGCGGCGACATCTATTCCAAGGGCACCTGGGTGCTGCACTCGCTGCGCTACCTCATCGGCGAGGAAGCCTTCTGGAACTCGGTGCGGCGGCTCCTCTATGACACCACCGAACCGGAGACGCTGAAGCCACCGATCGAAGCGCGCTTCCGCAGCACCGACGATTTTCTCGCGATCGCGAGCGCGGAAGCCGGCGAGGACCTCGGCTGGTTCTTCGAGGCGTACGTCCGGCGCGGGCCGCTGCCGGTCCTGGAGGCGACCGCGGACGGCTCGGACGTGAAACTTGCGTGGAGCAACACCGGCGAGGCGGCCTTCCCCATGCCGGTGCCGGTCCGGGTAGCGGGCGAGATGCGTCGCGTCGAGTTCGATAGCAATGAAGCGCGAATCGCGGACGTGACGATGTCGGACCTGCAGATCGACCCGTACATGCAGATCCTCCGCAAGCTGCCCGTCGTCCCTACCTGCGAGGAGCGGCGCGCGGAAGAAGAAGCGGCGAAGGACGAGTGAAGACAATTAAGGTGACAGTTACCTTAATTCGCGCAGCCAGATATTGCGGAAGCGCACGGGATTGTCGTGGTCCTGCAGCACCAGTGCGTCGGGGCCGTGCGCGGCGTACGCGGGTTCGCCGATGTACACCGTGCCGCCCCGCAGCTCGACGTGGTCCTGGACCAGCACGCCGTTGTGCAACACGGTCAGCGTTGCGGCCTTCTCGACCGTGCCGTCGGCGGCGAAGTGCGGCGCGTGATAGACGATGTCGTAGACCTGCCATTCACCGGGCGGGCGCATGGCATTGGCGAGCGGGATGTGCTGCTTGTAGACGCTCGCCGCTTGGCCGTTGGAATAGGTACGGTTCTCGTAGGAATCCAGGACCTGCACTTCGTAGCGCTTCTGCAGGAAGATGCCGCTGTTGCCGCGCTCCTGACCTTCGCCTTCGGCCGGCACGGGCGCGCTCCACTCGACGTGCAGCTGCAGGTCAGCGAACTTTTGCCGGGTCTCGATCGCGCCGCTGCCGGGCAGGACTTCGAACCAGCCGTCGCCCACGCGCCACCGGGCAGGGTTGCCGTCCTCGTGTCGCCAGGCGGACAGGTCGTCGCCACCGAACAGCACAATGGCATCGCTCGGCGGCGCACCGCCGGCACCGGGCGTCACGACCGGCGGTTTTGGTTCCCAGATTTCCGTGGCTTCGGGCGCGGGATCGCCGCTGGCCTGCGCGCCGGCCACGAGAGCCGCTGAAATCAGCCAACCGGACCGTTGGGTCCGCCGTGTGATGTGCATGGTCTGGCCTCGCGTGCCGGGGCCGCAAAGCATAAACGACCGCGCAGGCGGCAGCCACAGCAAGCGGAAAAAAGGGCAGCAATAACAGGGGCCTGGGCGAAGTGCTGTGCTGCAAGCCGGCACAGCGGTCCGGTTCCCTCCCGATGGACGACCCCCTGCTCGATGGCTTTTTACGATACGTTCACGAGTCAGCGGAGATCGGCAACGCCAAATCCGACTAGTCAGACTGGGTGCAATCGAAGCACGGGAACCGAGGGAGACGGCCAATGCGAAAAACAACGAAAAAATCATATTTGCTGACGACGATGATGCTCTCGCTGTCCGTCTGCGCGAGTACCGACGCCGGCGCACAGGCGCCGCCGGATCCCTGCAAGAACCTCAATAAACCGAACAAGCCCTTGCAGTTGCAGCTAGACGAGTTCGAGCTGGTCCTGAAGCGCAAGAAACGCATGTGCCTGGATTTCCGGAACATCAGTACCGCGACTTTTCGAATCCGGCTCGACGCCGGCGACTCCGGCTACACCTGGGAGGCCGGCGAAATCACGGTGGAAGGCAAGGTTCAGTCCACCGGCGCACCCGTTATCAGCGGATCGAACTCGGCGAATCCCGACGAGATCATCGTCGACGTGAAGGACGCCAGCGTGCCGATGCCCAACAGTGCGGATTACGACTACTGGATCAAGGTGCCGGGCGTGGGCACGCTGGACCCGAAGGTCCGCATCATCCGGCAGAACTCGGAACCGCTGCGGGCGCAGGATCTCGCGATGGCGCTGGAAGACATCGGGATGGATCGCGAGGAGGCCCAGCGCCTGCTCGAACAGTGTTCGGACCTTAACAACTGCAAGGAACAGCCGACGGAGCAGTACTAGCAAGCCTGCCCCTGCATCATTCCGTCGCTTCGTCCGCCGCGGCGAGCGTCTGTAACAATGCGCTCATGTTGCGGATGAAAGTACCGGTCGAGATGCCTGGCTCGGGGCGCTTCACCGTGAACGGGGATGTGTCGCTCTTGTCACCGACCTCCGTCTGCGAAAAATCGCCGGTCGCGACGCGCGGCGCCGGATCGTCGGTGTAGCGATAGGAGCTGGATGTGAGCCGGACGGGCCAATACCCGTCGCGATTCAGCGTCCGCAGCAGTTCGCGAACGCGGGACTCGTCAGGCTTGTCGATCTGGTGCTCGTTGGACTGGAGGTCCGCGACGTCGATACTGCGCGGCGTGAAGTAGCGCGGCAGCGTGACGCCCGGCCGCCGTTTCAAAGGCGATGCCGGTGCGACGTCCGCCGGCGTGGTCAGCGTCAGGCGCCGGAAACGGTCGCGCAGCGCATCGACGTCGATGGCGCGCCATTGCGAGTAATGCTGGATCGGCTTCTCGGGGCTGTAGTCGTGGTAGTACTCGCCGTTCACGACGTTCGAGCCCCGCCGGTGGTTGTAGAGCGGCTTGTTCGAGCCGAATTCGATGAAAGTGGGAAAACGCCGGCCCGGCATGTATTCCTCGGCCGTCGGCAGCCGCGCCGAGTCGAGCCATGCGAACACTTCCGGCAGCCGCTCCAGGAACTGCTGCTCCCCGGTCCACTCGTAGAAGTCCATCATCAGCGAGGTATTGTCGGCCGTGGCGGACGTCACCAGCGCTTCCGGCTCGTACGAACGTCCGCCGACCTGGGCGAGGGTCGTGACGGAATGCTTGAGCCCCCAGCCCGCCTGCGGCAGCGTCTGCAAGGTCGCGGGATAGATCGCCATGGCGCGATAGATCGCCGCGAGCGCGCGCTGTTCGCCCAGCGCCTGGTACATCATCAGCAGGAATTTGATGTTCTCGACGCCCACGTCTTTTTCGAACGTGATGTGCCGCGTGTAGTCGGCAAGGCCCTGCGCCTGCGGGCCGCCGTCGACGAAGGGATAGCGCTGCGGCCAGCCGCCGTTGTCGTACTGGCTGGCAAGCACGAAACGGAGGGCCTGCTCGAGCGGCTGACTGAATTGCGGGTCGCGCTTCTCCAGGTAAATGCGCAGCAGGAACTGCGAAGCTTCCGTTGTGCCGGCGTCGTCGAAAGTCGCGTTGCCGTAGTAGTGGTGGAATTCCTCGAAACGCCAGGCGTTCCTGCCGATGGTGTCGTACCAGCGGCGTATCGACTCCTCGCCGTCGAAGTCGTGCATGTAGTTCCAGCCGCCGGCCGGATGCTGGGCGGCGATGAGCCCCTGCGCGACCTCTACCGCGGATTCATAGAAGTAGTCGTGCCGCGAGGCGTGATAGCAGTCGAGATACAGGTGACCCATCGTGGCCGTGCCTGGGGGCTGGATCCAGATCATCGACTCGTATGCTTCCAGCTCGCCCCAGCGGCGGGCGAAATCCGCCGCATAGGACCAGACGTAGCCACCGTTCACCGCGCAGCGCTGCCGCATGAAGCTCGTCGCGCGCAGCATCGCGTCCAGCACTTCGTCGCCGGTCGCGGCCGCTGTGGGCTCCGGCACCGGCGGCGCATGCCCGCAGGCGCCGAGCAGCGCAAGACTCGACACGCCGGCGAGGACGTCGCGGCGGGTGGCGGTGCCGTTCAGCGAGATGCGGTTTGCGATTTCGTCGTTCTTGTTGTTTTTCATCCCGGGTTCCGTTGCCGGTGGTGCGCGGCGGCCGGGCGCCGCGCGGCCAGTATAACGCCTCGTCGCGCGCCGGGCATCGCGTTGGCAATGCCGCTGGCGTTGCGATACATTGCCGCGGACCCGCGTCGTCACCGCGATGCAATAAGAATCCGAAAATTTCAGGGTCAGGCTGATCCCGAACTTCCACTACAAGCCGGAGCGTCATGCGCGAGGGCGCGCGAGAAGAAGGAGCAACGCAGCTGATGTCAGCAAGAATCCGGATGGGCATGGCGGGTGGCGGGCCGGGCGCCTTCATAGGCGCAGTGCACCGGCTGGCCGCCGGGATCACCGGCGACATCGAGCTGGTGGCCGGCGCGTTCAGCCGCGACGGCGAGGCGTCGCGGCGCTTCGGCGCCGGGCTCGGCCTCGACCCGGCGCGCTCGTATGCATCCTACGGCGACATGTTTGCGGCGGAAGCGGAGCTGCCGGAGAGCAGGCGCATGCAGTGTGTGTCGATCGTAACGCCGAACGACTCGCACGCGGCCATCGCCTGCGCGGCGCTACAGCACGGCTTCCACGTGATCAGCGACAAGCCGCTCGCCGGCACGCTCGACGATGCGCTCGCGATCGCGACGGCCGTGAAACGCAGCGGGCTCTTGTTCGGTCTGACGCACACCTACACCGGCTATCCGCTGGTGATCGAGGCGCGGCGCCGGGTTGCAGCGGGCGAACTCGGCGCGATCCGCCGCGTGGCCGTGAACTACCTCCAGGACTGGCTGTCACGCCCGGAAGACACCGGCGGCAGCAAGCAGGCGGCGTGGCGCAGCGACCCCAAGCGTTCCGGCGAGTCCGGGGCCTTCGGCGACATCGGCACTCACGCATTCAACCTGGTCGAATTCATCACCGGCGAGCCCATCAGCGAAGTCGCGGCTGAATTGCGCAGGGTCGTGCCCGGCCGGGTCATCGACGACGACGGCGCGGCCATGTTCCACCTCGAGAAGGGCGCTTCGGGCCTCTTGTCCGCGAGCCAGGTATGCACGGGCGCCGTCAACGGTCTCGAGATCGAGGTGTACGGCGAGCAGGCGAGCCTGCACTGGCAGCAGGAGCAGCCGAATACGCTCATCCTGAAGCAACGCAACGCGCCGGATCAGGTCCTGAAAGCCGGCGCCAACATGGGCTATCTGTCCGCCGAAGCGCGCGCGGTGTGCCGCACGCCGGGCGGCCACCCCGAGGGTTATATCGAGGCCTTTGCCAACCTGTACGCGGACTTTGCGGCCGGCGTTCGCGATTTCCCGAAACGCCGCAGGCTCGCGGGCATCGCCGGGGTCGAGGACGGGCTGAACGCCATGCGCTTCATCCGCGCGGCGGTCGTCAGCAGCGAGAACGGCTCCGCGTGGACGAAGCTCGCCGGCATCGAAAACCGGGGCCGTTGAACCGTCAGCCGGCCAGCTTCTCGAGATAGCCTTCCAAGGCGCGATAGCTGATCGCCGCGGTGCGGAAGGCGTCCTGCGGCGTATCGTGCTCGACGAACAGGTGCCGGATCTTGCTGCCGGCCGGGCTGCCGAGCAGGCTCACGAAATCGATCTCGCCGGCGCCGACGTCGACCATCTCGCCGCCCGCATTCCTGTCCTTGATGTGCGCCATGACGAAGCGGCCAGGTGCCTGGTTCAACACCTGGCCGATGTCCTTGCCCGCATGCCGCACCCAGAAGAAGTCGAGTTCGAAATCCACGAGTTCCGGGTCCGTGTCGGCAAGCAGCACGTCGTAGGGGACTCCGCCGTCCGTCGGCAGGAATTCGAATTCGTGATTGTGATAGGCCACGCGCATGCCGAATTCCTTCGCGATTGCGCCGGCCTTGTTGAGCGACTCCGCCCAGCCCTTCCATTTGTCGAGCGGGCGCCGCTCTTCCTCGGGCAGCCACGCGATCGTGACCCACTGGTTGCCGACTGCCGCTGCCGGCTCGATGACGGAGCGCGGATCGTCCCGCATCTTCGCCCAATCGACGTGGCTGTTCGGCGAGCGCATGCCGACATCCTCGATCATCTCGCGGAATTTCTCGGGCGGGATGTCGAAGTAGCCCGCGCATTCGACTTCCTGGTAGCCGATCGCGGCGACCGCGGCCAGCGTGGCGGGCACGTCCTGCTCCATCGAAGTCCGCACGGTGTAGAGCTGTATGCCGGGCACGCGCCCGCCGCCGGCCGCTTTCGCATGCTCGGCGGTGTGATGGGCAGCCACGACCTGGGTACTGCCGAGGGCCGCGAACGCCAGCGCGCTGCCGCTTAAGAATTCGCGCCGGCCGAGCATCGGCGTCCCATGGTTCTTGCGCATCTGACTCATGAAATCCCTCCCGGTAAGCCGGGCGATCATAGAATGCCCTGGGCGGACCTGACAACCGCGCCGGCGGCAGGTGTCAGTCGCCGGCGCGCGGCGGCCCGGCGGCGATCGGCCGACCGACTGTCAGTGTCTCGCGCATCGCGCCCGACAGGCGCATGAATGCATGGTCCGGCTCGCTGCCCAACGCGTCCAGCAGCTTGGTGAAGAATGCGCGTCCGGCGACCGCCGCCGCGATGTCGAAGATCTCGCCGTCGTCGAGGCCGTGGGACCTGAGCCTGTCCACGTCGTCGGCCGTCACCTGCGAGGCGTCAGTGGCGACCTTGCGCGCGTAGCGCACCATCTCCCGTTCCGCATCCGTCAGCACCGGGCTGTCGCCACTCGTGACGACGGCCAGGACCTCGCTCTCGCCGATGAGTTCGGCGAGTTTCTTGCCGTGTGCCAGCGAACAGGCAGTATGCCGATACACGCAGGCGGCGACCGTCGTCACCAGTTCGAAGCGCCGGTCGCTCATCGGACGGCGGATCTCGGCGAGCAGCCGCGCCCAGCGTGCGAGGACCTCGGGCCGCAAGCTGAATGTCTGCGCGTAGTTCGGCACATAACCCCAGGATGCCTCCTGCCGCTCGTACATTTCGCGGACTTCGCCGCCGGCTTCGTCCGGCGGAATTGTGTCGATGAAACTCATGCACCTAACCTTCGCGAATGACGTAGTCGCTGATCTGGATTTCCGCACCGTAGTCGGCGTAGTCGCCGTCGGCACGCCGCATGCGAAACTCGCCCCAGTTGATCGGCCTGTAGCGGGCCGGATGCCGCTCGTCGACCACCGTCGGCAGCGGCGCATAGGTCGTACGGTAGTCGGGATTGAAAAAATAGGGCGCGCTGAAACGCGATTTCTCGCTGCTGACGAGCACGCGGTGCAGCGCAGCCGGATAGCGGTCGTTGGACCATACCTGCACGATGTCGCCGATGTTGATCACCAGCGCCCCGGCACAAGGTTCCACGAGATACCAGCGGCCCTCGCGAAAGACCTCGAGCCCGGGCTGATCGTCCTGCAGCAGCAAGGTCAGCGCGCCGGCGTCCGTGTGATAGTTGACGCCGAGGTGCCCTGCCGCGGACTGGTCGAGCCCTTCGGGGGCGGCCGGCACTGGGCAGAGCGGATAATGGTTGAGCCGGAGGAAACTCGTGTGCGAGCCGCGGAACCACTGGGCGAGGTGATCCGCGGGTAGGCCGAGATTCTGCGACAACGCTCCCAGCAGCCGGAACGCGAGCGCGGCCGAGGTCTGCGCATAGGCTTCGACCGCCGCGCGGAATCCCGGCACGGCGTCGGGCCACTGTGGAGCAATCGCCTTGCCGTCCGCGGGGCCGAGGTCCCAGACCTCCTTCCAGTCGCGGACATTCTTCGTGAGTTCCTTGTCGTAGTAACCCCAGGGATTCTCGCGCGTGCGCGAAATGCGCTGCTTGGCCTCGGCCGGCTGCTCGAAGAACGCCCGCGCAACGCGCATGAGGTCGGACGCCACCGTCGGCGCAATGCCGTGATTGACGACCTGGAAAAATCCCCAGTCGCGGCAGGCCGCATGCAGTTCGGCCAGGGTCCCGGCGCTGTCGAGGCGGGCGATGTCGATGACGGGAACGGACTCACGCATGAGAGTGATTTTGGCACCGCGGGAGAATTTTCGCCGCTTTTTGGGCAGAATACGGTGGTCGCAGGTTCCCGTCACGTCCCGCTCCGGGCGTGCTCACGGGTCAGCAAAAAGTAACAGAACGGGAGGGTTACCGCATGCCCACGCAGCAAACGACCACCGACAACGGCGTTAACGTCCAGGCTCTGCTCGAAGCACGTGAGGCGCTGACCGGCGCGCCGGAAGCGGCCAAGTTCAAGTGGATTGCAAGCAGCACCTGGATGCGCGGCACGCATACGCGTTCCGCGGTCGAGAAATTCTTCGGGCTTGGCGCCGAGCAGGCCCATCACACGAGTTTCGAATTCGATACCGATCATCCGGAGATCTTCGCCTCCGAGGACATCGGTGCGACGCCGGTAGAGATGGTGCTCGTCGGCCTCGCCGGTTGCCTGACGGCCGGCATCGCTTCCGTCGCGCAGAACCGCGAGATCCAGCTCCGGTCGGTGACGGCGACGCTAGAGGGCGGGATGGACCTGCAGGGCATCCTCGGCATCGACAGCGACGTGCGCAATGGGTTCGACGGCATCAAGGTGAACTACGAGATCGACGCGGATGCCTCGCAGGAAGATATCGAGGCCCTGGTCGCGCAGTCGCAGAAGCGTTCGGCCGTGTTCGACATCATCGCCAACCCGACGGACGTGCACGTCAGCGTAACCAAGGTGTAATGGCAGCCGCACATCGCCCGCCGGGCCCGCGCCGGATCGACGTCGTCGTTATCGGTGCCGGGCATTCCGGTCTGGCGATGAGCCGCTGCCTGTCGGAACTCGGCATCGAACACGTCGTGCTCGAGCGCGGCGAGCCTGCCAACAGCTGGCGGCACGAACGCTGGGATTCGCTCACCCTGCTTACGCCGAACTGGCAGAGCCGCCTGCCCGGGCAGGCCTACGACGGCCTGGACCCGGACGGCTACATGAGCGCCGGCGAGGTCGCCGACTTCATCGCTGCCTACGCGCGCCACATCGGTGCCCCGGTGCACGCTGGCGCCTGCGTGCAGTCGCTCTCGGCACGGGAGTCCGGCTACCGGGTCGAGACTACGGCCGGCGCCTGGCAGGCGCGCGCGGTCGTCATCGCGAGCGGCGCTTTCAGCGTGCCGGCGCTGCCGGCAGCCGCGCGCGAGCTGCCGCCGTCGCTCGCACAGCTCACGGCACGCGACTACAAGAACCCGGCGCAGCTGCCGCCGGGCGAGGTGCTGGTCGTCGGGGCATCGGCGACCGGCCTGCAGCTTGCCGACGAGATCCACCGCGCCGGGCACGCCGTGACGCTCGCGGTCGGCGAACACGTGCGCTTGCCGCGCGTTTATCGCGAACGCGACATCCAGTACTGGATGGACCGCAGCGGGCTCCTCGACGAACGCTACGACCAGGTCGACGACCTGAATCGCGTACGCAACCTGCCTTCGCCGCAACTGGTCGGCACTCGCGAACGGCTCACGCTGGATCTGAATGCACTGTCTTCCGCCGGTGTGCGGCTTGTCGGCCGGCTCGCCGGGGTGCGTGACGGTGCGGCAATGTTCTCGGGCTCCCTGCGCAATGTCTGCGCGCTCGCGGACCTCAAGATGAACCGCCTGCTGAATACGATCGACGAATGGCTGGAGTCGCACGGGGAGCCCGCGGCGGCGGCGCCGGAACGCCTGGCTGCGACGCGCGTGCCCGATCCGCCCTGCCTGCGCGTGGCGCTCGACGACGGGCGCTACGGCGCGGTCGTCTGGGCCACCGGTCTCCGGCCGAATTACTCCTTCGTGCAACTGCCGGTGTTCGATCGCAGGACCCAGTTGCAGCACGACGGCGGCGTCGTCGTCGCGCCCGGCGTCTACGTCCTCGGGTTGACATTCCTGCGCCGCCGTAAGTCGAGTTTCATCCACGGTGCCGAGGACGACTGCCGCGAATTGTCGGCACACCTCGCCGCATACTTGGGCGCTACGGCATCCGCCTGATCCCGGCGCGTGGCACGGCCGGCGGAGGTTTCTTTCTGCGGGCGGCGGCGTATGCTGCGGCATCGCGCACTTGGCCCGGAGAAATGACGCATGCGGCACGGCAGGCTGATCGGCGGAATGATGCTCGGGGTCATGCTGGCCTGCGGCCCGGATGCCCGCGCCGTGGAACGGCATACCGAGCACACCTGGCGCCTGGCCGACGGCGAGGCGCAGCCGGCGGCAAGCCTCGAAGACGCCGGCTGGCTGGCCGGTTCCTGGGACGGCGAATGTTTCGACCAGCGTTGCGAGGAAGTCTGGAATCCGCCGTCGGCTGGCACGATGGTCGGCTTTTACAAGCTATACGGCGACGAAGGCGTGCGGTTCTACGAGCTGATGGTGCTGGTCGTGGAGAACGGGTCGCTGATCATGAAGATCAAGCACTTCAACGCCGATTTCTCGGCCTGGGAAGACAAGGCGGAGTTCGTGAGTTTCCCGCTGGTAAAAGTCGAGCCGGAGGCGCTGCATTTCCGGGGCCTGAGTTTCTATCGCCGCGGCGCGGACGACATCGACATCTGGATCGCTCTCAAGCGCGACGACGACCTGCGCGAGCATCACCTGACCTACCGGCGCGCCGGGACCGACTGAGCGCGCTCTTGTCCACGGCGGCGAGACGTTCGGTGATCACCGGGCTTGTATGGATCGAATGAAGGACACAGCGTCGCGGCGGCAGTGCGTGGCCCGCATCGATCTCGACGCGATCCGGGCGAACTACCAGCACGCCTGCCGGCTCGCAGCGGATTCGCGCGCGATCGCCGTCATCAAGGCCAATGCCTACGGCCACGGCGCGGTGGCCGTGGCGCGCGCGCTCGCCGACCTGACTGCCGGGTTCGCGGTAGGCTTCCTCGACGAAGCGCTGGAACTGCGCCGGGCCGGCATCGCCGAGCCTTTGCTTTTGCTGCAGGGCGTGCAGGGCGCCGACGACCTGGCCTGTGCGGCGGAGCAGGGCTTTGCCGTCGTGGTCCACGAGGAGCGGCAGCTCGCGGCGCTGGAGCAGGCGCGGCTCGCGGCACCCGTCGATGTCTGGCTCAAGATCGATACCGGGATGCATCGCCTGGGCTTGCCGCCTGCGCTGGCCGGCCAGGCCTACGCCCGCCTGCGCGCCAGCGCCAACTGCAGCGACGCAATCGTGGTCTGCACGCACCTCGCCATGGCCGACCAGCCGGGCGGCGCGCACACCCGGCGCCAGCTCGCCCTGTTCGATGCCTGCACCGCCGGCATCGATGCGCCACAGAGCGTCGCCAATTCGGGCGCGATCCTGGCGTGCCCGGATGCGCGACGCGACTGGACCCGGCCCGGCTACATGCTCTACGGCTGCTCGCCGTTTGCGCAGGATGTTCCGGCAGCGCGCGGCCTGCGGCCTGCGATGACGTTTACCGCCGAGATCATCGGGCTGCACGACGTGCCCGCCGGCGAAGCGATCGGCTACGGCGGCACCTGGACGGCGGCGCGGGCCGCGCGCATCGCGACCGTCGGGATCGGCTACGCCGACGGCTACCCGCGGCATGCGGCAAACGGCACGCCGACGCTGGTCAGGGGACGCATCGCGCCGCTCGCCGGTACCGTGTCGATGGACATGATCGCGATCGACGTCAGCGGCATCGACGGCGTCACACTCGGCGAGCAAGTGACATTGTGGGGTGCCGGGCTGCCGGTCGACACCGTCGCCCGGGCGGCCGGAACGATTGGCTACGATCTCCTGACCCGGGTGTCCGCGCGTGTACCGCGCCGCTATGTCGGGGGATAATTCGCACATGGGTGATTCGCACATGGGTGATGCGCACATGGACAGTTCGTCGACACGGCCGAAGGCGGGCGGGCAGGACCGGGTACTCGACGGCCTGCGCGAAGCGCTCGGTGCCTCGCAGGTCGTCACCGGTGCGGCGGTCGGTGCGCACGAGTTCCCGTGGAATACGCACGACGGCTGCCTGGCCCGGGCCGTCGTCTATCCGCGCTCGACCAGCGACGTGTCCCGCGCGCTCGCGATCTGCAACGCCCACGGCCAGGCGGTGGTCCCGTTCGGCGGCACGACCAATCTCGTGCAGGGCTGCCGCACGGAGCCCGGCGACATCGTGCTTGCGCTCGAGCGCATGAACGCGATCGAGGAACTCGATGGCGATGCGCAGACGCTGACGGCGCAGGCCGGCGTGACGATGCTTGCCGCCCAGGAGGCGGCCGCGGCCGCCGGGCTGTATTTTCCCGTGGACATCGGCGCGCGCGGCAACTGCATGCTGGGCGGCATCGTTTCGACCAACGCGGGCGGCACCAAGGTGATCCGCTACGGGATGACGCGCGATTCGGTGCTCGGGCTCGAGGCCGTGCTCGCCGACGGCACCGTGCTGTCCTCGATGAACCGGTATTTGAAGAACAACTCCGGCTTCGACCTGAAGCAGCTGTTCATCGGCTCTGAGGGCGTGCTGGGCGTCGTGACCCGCGTGGTGTTCCGGCTGGCGGCACGGCCCCGGTCGCACAACGTCGCGTTGCTCGCCTGCGCGGATTTCCCCGCCGTCGTCGCGACGCTCGGCATGGCGCACCGGCGCCTGCCGTCCACGCTGACCGGCTTCGAGGTCATGTGGAACAGCTTCTACGAGCGGGCGGTCAGGCCGCGCGGTCGCCTGGCCGCGCCGCTGCCGCCCGGCATGCCGCTCTATGTCCTGCTCGAGGCGATGGGCAACGACCCGGAGCACGACGATGCGAGCTTCGAATCCCTGCTGACAGACCTGACGGATGCAGGGCTGTTGGAGGACGGCGTCCTGGCCAAGTCGGACCGGGAGCGCGCGGACATCTGGGTGATCCGCGACGAGGTGGAGCCCGTGATCGAGCACTCTCACAATTTCGACGTGAGCTTGAAGAGCGCCGACGCGGGCGACTACGTGCGCGCGCTCGAAGCCGCGGTCACGGCCGGGGTCGCGGACACCGAGGTGGTGGCTTTCGGGCACCTGGGCGACAACAACGTGCACGTCTGCGTCCAGATGCGGGACAAGGCGCCGGAACGCGTACAAGCGGTCGAGGAGATCGTGTACAGGGAGCTCAGGCCTTATGCCGGCGCGATTTCCGCCGAACACGGCATCGGTCTTGAGAAGCGTGCGTGGCTGCCGGTCAGCCGCACCGACGCCGAGATCGAGCTGATGCGGTGCCTGAAGCGTACGCTGGACCCGAACAACATCCTGAATCCCGGCAAGGTCGTGGGCAGCGCCGGATGAGTGACGGCGAACTCGGCACCGAGGCGCGCAACCCGGCCTCGACGGACCTCGATCGCCTGACCACGCTCGGCTTCGTGGAGCTCGTGAACCGCGAGGATGCCGGCATCGCCGCCGCCGTGGCCCGCGAGGCGCCGCGCATCGCCGCCGCGATCGACCGCATCGCCGCCGGTCTCGCTGCCGGTGGCCGGCTCATCTATGTCGGTGCCGGCACCTCGGGTCGCCTAGGAGTACTCGACGCGGCGGAATGTCCGCCGACTTTCGGCACGAATCCCGCGCAGGTGCTTGCACTCATCGCCGGCGGCCCCGCCGCGCTTACGAACGCCGTGGAAGGGGCGGAGGATTCCGCCGGGCAGGGGACAGCCGACGTCTCGGCGCTGGCGGTTGCGGTGCCGGATGTCGTCGTCGGCATCACGGCGAGCGGCAGCACACCTTACGTCGTCGGTGCCCTGCAGCAGGCCGCCGCCGCGGGCGCGGCCACGATCGGCATCTGCTGCAACGCGGGCAGCCCGGTCGCGGCACTGGCGGACATCGGCATCGAGCTCGTGACTGGTCCGGAAGTCCTGTCCGGGTCGACGAGGATGAAGGCGGGTACGGCGACCAAGATGGTGCTCAACATGCTCACGACAGGCGCAATGGTCCGGCTCGGCAAAACCTACGGCAACCTCATGGTCGACTTGAGGGCCAGCAACCGTAAACTCAGGAGCCGCTCGCTGCGCATGCTCGAAAGCGCCACGGGTCTGGGATCTTACGCAGCGGATGCCGCGCTGAAGGCGGCCGGCGGCGATGTACGGGTCGCCATCGTGGCGACCCTGCTTGGCGTGGACGCGTCCGTGGCGCGGCGCCGTCTCGCCGACGCCGGCGGCCGGGTTCGGGCGGCGCTGGAGGAGTCCCGGGAACGCTGAGTTGCCTGTGCCCCGGGGACCTTGGGCATTTGGCAATGTCGTGCGCATGCATTACATTGCCGGCGCTCGCACGATCGCCACCATGCGCCCCGGCGCTGCCCGGCCGTTGCCACAATCGGGCTTAAGCATGGACTTGCGGCTCGGGGTCTACTCTTTCGGAGATTGGTCTTGGATTCCATCTCGGTCACCGGCGGCCACCGGCTCGGCGGCTCGGTTTCGGTCAGCGGTTCGAAGAATGCGGCGCTGCCGCTCCTGTTCGCTTCCCTGCTAGCGGACGGCAGGCACCGTTTCGACAACGTGCCGGCTTTGCGTGACATCGATTCGACGGAACAGTTGTTGCAGTCGCTGAATTGCGAGACCGTCCGCGACGGGCACACGCTCGAGGTGCGCGTGGCGCGGCCCGCGACGCCGGAAGCGCATTACGATCTCGTCCGCAAGATGCGGGCGAGCATCCTGTGCCTCGGGCCCTTGCTCACCCGCTACGGCGAGGCGCGCGTCAGCCTGCCCGGCGGCTGCGCGATCGGCTCGCGGCCGGTCGACCTGCACGTGGAAACGATGCAACGCCTCGGCGCCGAGATCGAGATCGACGCCGGCTACGTGATCGCGCGCGCCAAACGCCTGACGGGCGAGCGCATCATGTTCGAAAAAGTCACCGTCGGAGGCACGGAGAATGCGCTGATGGCCGCCGTCCTTGCGCGCGGCACGACGGTGATCGAGAACGCGGCGAAGGAGCCCGAGGTCGTGGATCTCGCCCGTTACCTCAAGACGATGGGCGCGCGGATCGAAGGCGCGGGCTCGAGCGTCATCACGATCGACGGTGTCGATGAGCTGACGCCCGGCCGGCACACGGTGATCGCGGATCGCATCGAGGCCGGCACGCTGCTGATTGCCGGCGCTATCACGGGCGGCCGTGTGACGGTCGAGGACTGCAACCCTGGACACCTGCAGGCGCTGGTGGACAAAATGCGCGAAGCGGGTTTCGACGTGCATGCAGGCGACGGATCTGTCACGGTCGAGGCGACCGATGCCTGGCAGGGTACCGACATGACGACCGCGCCGTACCCGTCCTTTCCCACGGACCTGCAGGCCCAGTTCATGGCGTTGATGACCCTGGCGGACGGTACGTCGGTCATTACCGAGGGCATCTTCGAGAATCGCTTCATGCACGTGCAGGAACTGGTGCGCCTCGGCGCGAATATCACGCCGATGTCGCAGGTCGCAGTCGTGCGCGGCAAGCGCGGCGAGCTGAGCGGTGCGAGCGTGATGGCGACCGACCTGCGCGCCAGCGCCAGCCTGGTGCTCGCCGGGCTCGCCGCCCGGGGGACGACCGAGGTGAACCGGATCTATCATCTGGACCGAGGATATGAACAGCTGGAAGTCAAGCTGGCGAGTCTCGGAGCGGAAATCCGACGCATCGCCGCCTGAGGGTCACGCTCGCACGTGGCCGCGCCGCCGCGGCGCGCTCGGGCTGCTGCTGTTCCTGCTGGCGGCTGCAGCACTGCGTGCCGACGGGCTCGACGATCCGCTCGAATTCCTGGTCTACGGCGCATCCGGCGAGGTCGGGTCCCGCCTCGTGAACGAGGCACTGCGCCGCAACCACCACGTGAGCGCAGTGACGCGCGACCGCTCGCGCGTTTCTGGTGAGCGGCACAACCTGCAGGTGGTCGAAGGCGACCTCCTCGATCCCGGCAGCGTCGCCGCGCTCGTGTCCGGCAAGGATGTGGTCTTGCTCGCCGTGCGCGGCGCAGCAGAGGGTTCCAACGATCCCGCGCGCACGATTCACCTGCTCGGCATCCGGCAGCTCGTCGCAACGATACGCGCAATGCCGGAAGGTCGCCCCCGACTACTCATCGTCGGCGGCGCCGGCAGCCTCCTGGTCAGGCCCGGCGTCACTTACGCCGACAGCGTGCCGCGGCTCTTCTATGTCTTTGTGTCGCGGGACCTGAAGCAGGAGATTGCCGGCCACCGGCTGGCGCTCGACTACCTCGCGACCGTCGACGATGTCGCATGGACCTACGTCAGCCCGCCGAAGAAACTCAAACATGGCTTGCGCACGGGCGCATACCGGCTGGGCGATGAGCAGATGATCTTCGATGCGAAGGGCAAGAGCCGCATCAGCGTGCCGGACTTTGCGGTGGCCATGCTCGATCTTGCCGAAGCCGGTGGCCACGAGCACGAACACCTGTCGGTCGTCGGCGAATAGGCAGCGCTTGGAGCCGTACTCAGTCGCGATGTTATATTGGGCTGCGGTTTCCAACCGCTGACGCCTGGAACGAACACGCATGCTGCAAGAAGCGACAGCCTACCTGACCGGCGTAGCCAATGCGGCCATCGACTACCTCAGCGATCCCGCGGTCCTCTACCAGCTAGCCATAATCGCCGTCCTGTTCGTTCCCTCCTGGCTCCTGTCCTTGCGGGTCGAACCGAAACTCGAGGCGCGCGCCCGCCTGATCAAGGGCCGGCGCACACTGCTGCGCTTCATCGTCGCCTTCCTGCGGCGGATGGAGTGGCTGTTCTTCTCGCTGTTTCTCGGATTTGCGTACCTGGTGACGAACATTGCGGGCTGGCCCGTGACCAACTGGCTGATCTACGCCGCAATGCTGATGGCCGGCGCGTGGCTCCTGGTCAACGTTGTGTCGAACGCCATCCGCAGCCGGATTATCGCCCAGGCTTTCACCTGGGCGGCGTGGATCTACGTCGCCGCCGCGATACTCGGTCTGACCGACAACGTCGTCGGTTTCCTCGACACGACCAGCTTCGGCTTCGGCGAGGAGTACACGCTGCTGGTGTTTTTGAAGGGCATCTTCCTGTTCGGGGGACTGCTGTGGGGTTCCCGCATCCTCGGTACCTTCTTCGAGCAGCGTATCAACAATCTCGACGAACTCACGCCGTCGCTGCGCGTGTTGACCGGCAAGATCGTGCGCATCGCCCTGATCGTCCTCGCGGTGATGATCGGCATGTCCACGCTGGACATCGACCTGACCGCACTCACCCTGTTGTCCGGAGCCGTCGGCGTCGGCATCGGCTTCGGCCTGCAGAAAGTCGTATCGAATTTCATCTCCGGCATCATCATCCTGATGGACCAGTCCATCAAACCGGGCGACACGATCACGCTCGGCGAAACCTTCGGCTGGATCCGGGAATTGCGGGCTCGTTTCGTCTCGGTGGTCACCCGCGACGGGCGCGAATTCCTGATTCCGAACGAAGACTTCATCACGACCCAGGTGATCAACTGGTCGTTTTCGGATCGCTTCGTGCGGCTCGACGTCGCTTTCGGGGTCTCCTTCGACGCCAACCCGCACAACGTCGCGAAACTGGCGATCGACGCCGCCGCTTCCGTGACGCGCGTCAGCGCCTCAGGCAAGCCGCCGGTGTGCTGGATGACGGGATTCGGCGAGTCGTCCCTGCAATTCCTGCTGCGTTTCTGGATCGATGATCCGCAGCAGGGCTTGACGAATGTGCGTGGACAGGTGCTACTGGCGTTGTGGGACAGCTTCAAGGAGCATGGGATCAGTATTCCGTTCCCGCATCGGGAAATCATCATGAAGACGCCGGTGGAGCTCGCCTCGCCGGCGGCCGAATGAGCAGATCGGTATCGATATAGCAATAGTTGCGGAAACGCAATTATGATGATAAGTTGAACAACTGAAAAACCTGACCGGAGGATGACGTATGCGCCTGCTACTGATAGCAATAGCCAGCTCTTTCGTGCTGCTGGGCTGTGACACGAACGAAGGGCCGGCGGAAGAAATGGGTGAGGAGGTCGACGAGGCCGTGGACGACGCGGAGGACTCCATGGACGAAGCGGCCGAGGAAGTCGAGGACGAAGTCGACGACGCGACAGACTAGCGCGTCTTTCGCTTGATAGCGCCGCGGTTGCCTTCCGCACGCGGAAGCGCAATCGCGGCGCCTTTGTCTGTGTCACCGAGCATCGAACGCATACTGGTCGACATCGATCCCGCCCGCGAGAATGGCGCTGCGATCGCGCGCGCGGCCGGCCTTGCGACGGCAAGCGGCGCACAACTGGAACTCTTCAGCAGCGCCTGGACGCACTGGCTGGAAGGCCTGCCGGGGGCGGATGCGCGCGATGCTGCAACGCGCGATGCCTACATCGCCGAACTCGAGGCCTGGCTCGACGAAATGGCCGCACCGCTGTCGGACAGCGGCCTCACGGTCGGCACGCTCGCTGTCTGGCATTACCCGCGACACGAGGCAATCCTGGACCGCGCCGCGGCAACCGGCGCGGACCTCATCGTGCGGGTGGCGGCCAGGCATTCGCGCCTGGAGCGCTTCTTCCTGAGCACGACCGACTGGGAACTCATACGCCACGCGCCAAAGGCGCTGTGGCTGGTCCGCGGCGGGGCTACAGCGCCGGCGCCCTGTAACGTCCTCGCGGCCGTCGACCCGAGCCACCCGGACGAACACAAGCAGGCGCTGGACCGCGCGCTCCTGCGGGCGGCCGGTGCATTGCATGCGGCGTTTCCCGGCGAGCTGCATTTGTTCAATGCGTTCGTGCCGCCGACGGCACTGCTGTCGGTGCCCATCGCCGCGGGCGCCGGCGCAGCGGCGGCGCCGGTCCCGCGCGTAGATGACGCGCTCGTCGACGAAGTTCGCGAGGCGCACGAGTCGCGATTGCGGGACCTGGCCGGCACGGCCGGCATAGACGCGGCGCACACGCACCTCGGGGTGGGCGACGCGGCCGCCGAGATCGCGCATGCGGTGGACAGGTACGGCATAGACATCGTCGTCGCCGGTGCGGTCACCCGCAACTGGCTGCAACGCTGGCTCATCGGCAGCACGACCGAATCCATCTTCGAAGCGGTCGACTGCGACCTGTACGTCGTGAAACTCGAGGACGAAAGAGACAACGAAGACTGAATCGGACAACGCAGTCAGTTGTTCGACCGAATGCCCGCCGCCGTCATCCGGATACGCTCCCGGACCCGGGCCAGTAGTTCAATGAAGCGCGAATCCTCGCGCAGCGAGTCGAAGCTCGGATCGCGCGCGGCCCACCAGGCGCTCAGCCAGCCGGCCCGTGCGGCCCTGTCCAGCTCGGACATGGCCTCGTCGTGCCGGCCCAGCAGCGCGTGCGACGCCGCGGCCCAGTAATGCAGGTCGGGGTTCACCACTCCCTGGTCCCACAGTGACCTGGCCGCCGCCAGGTAGGCTTCGATGTCCGCAGCCACGTTCGCGTGACCCGCTTTGCGCCGCGCCAGTGCGCGGTAGTTCGCGTGCGGGATGCGCCACAGCATGTCGTAGTTCACGATGTCGCGCAGCACGGTCGCGTGATCTGGACAGTCGCGGTCGTACAGCGCCAGCGCCGCTTCCGCGTTGCCCAGCATGAGCAGCGCCAGCGCTCGCTGCGGCGCGCCGAAGGACGTGTCGTCGCCGGCAATCGACTGCAACGTGGCATGGTCGTCGGTCGCGATGGCGACGCCGACCCGGATGTCACCGAGGTAGTGCTTGTCGAGGCTGCTCCGCCGCGCCGCGTCGAGCCAGTGTCGCGCCGGTTCCGTCTGCCCGGCCTGCAACAGGATGTAGCCCTTGCGCGCCAGGTAGTAGGCGACTGTCGGCGCGTACTCGATTGCCTTCTCCTGCCATTGCAGGGCATCGTCGAGATCCCCGCGCGTGACGCGCAGGCGGGCGAGGCCGGAATAGGCGACCGGAAACGTCGGGTCCAGCTCGATGACGTTGCGAAACCGGGCCTCAGCCGCCTCGTAACGACCGTGCCGGAAGTCGTCGAAGCCGGCGTTCGCATTGACGATCGGCGAAAGCGGGTCGAGGCGCAGCACCTCGGCATTCCGCCGCTCGGCTTCCGCGTACCGGCCCTGCGACAAATGCACCAGTCCGAGCCACACGTAGGCCAGCGCATAATTGGGATTGAGGTCGATGGCGCGCTCGAGCGAGCTTACCGCACCGTCGAGGTCATCCTGCAGCTGGCGGATCAATCCGATCGTCGCATGCGCCTCGGCCGTGTCCGGCGCAAGTTCGAGAGCGCGCATCGCGGCAGGCAGCGCTTCGGCCAGCGACTCGTCGGCACCCATGTTGCCGTAGAAGCCGGTACCGAGCAGGCACAAGGCGTCGGCGAGACCGCTGTAGGCCTGTGCGTAGCCGGGGTCCTGGCCGAGCGCGCGACGGAAGTAGCTCACGGCGAGCGTCAGCGACGCTTCCGTGCGCCGGTGGAAGTGATAGCGGCCCTGCAGGTACAGGTTGTAGGCCTCGAAGTTCGCGGGCGCCGCTTCCGCGGTGGCGCCGTCCAGCACGCGGATGTGTACGGCTTCGAGGATTGCGCGGGCAATTTCGGTCTGCACCGCGAACACGTCCTCGAGGCGCCGCTCGTATAGCTGCGACCACACCTGGTAGCCGCGACGCGCGTCGACCAGCTGTGCGGAGATCCGGAGCGTATCGCGGAAACGTCGTACGCCACCCTCGAGCAGCAGGCCGACGTTCAGTTGCCGGCCGATCTCGCGCGCATCGACGACCTTGCCCTTGAAGGCAGCCGAGGACGAACGCGCCGCCACCCGCACGCCCGCCACCTGGCCGATGCGGTCACGAATCTCGTCGGCGAGACCTTCGGAGAAGTACTCGTTGTCCGCATCGTCGGAGAGATTGCTGAAAGGCAGTACGGCGATGGATCGCGGCGAGGCTTTCTCGGCGCCCGTGCCCGGCGCGCGGACCACGCCCTGCGGGGTGATGTCGAACATCCAGGACAGCACCAAGGCCACGGGAAAGCCGGCCAGCGTTGCGGCAATGACGTACTTCAGGGCCGCGTCGGCCCCGAAGGCTTCGAGCACGACGTCTGCGACCTGCACCAAAATCCAGGCCAGCGCACCGTAGAAGATGGCGGCGCGCACGACGCGGCGCTGCACCAGTTCCTGCCAGACCGTCGCACGTTTTCTGTCGGGCTCCGTCACGCCGAAAGCATAGCACCGGTGCCACGGCGAACCCTGCCTGCCGGTCAGCGCCGGCCGAGCAGGCTGTCGATGTAACGGTAGGCTTCGTCGCTGTCCGACTGTGCCAGCCAGAACAGCGCCTGCTCGCGCAATTCGCGCTCCTGGCTGCGGTCTTCGACCAGCGACTGCAGCGCCGGCAGGGCGACGTCGTCCGCGTGCATCGCCAGCGCTATTACGGCGTCTTCCGCAATCGATGTGCCGCCTTGTGCCTGCTGCACCAGCCAGGCGATGCTCGCCTTCGCGTCCATCGTGCCCAGCGCATTGACGGCCGAGCTCACCTCGACCGGGCAATCCGCGCTCAACGCGCGGATCTCGCGCACCTTGCCGCCGTCGCGCAAGACATAGACGCGCAGGGTATCGGAGAGCGGCTCGCAGTCTGCGTCGAACGTCAGGCCGTCGCCCTTGGGGTCCAGGCGGCAGCCGGCTTTGCCCACGACGCCGTTGCGGATGTCGTAGCAGCACGCGCCGGTGCCCTGCGAACCCGCGGGGACCTCCCAGCTGTGCCAGCCGTCGCCCTCGGGCAGAAAGGTGGCCGACCTGGCGACCAGGTCGACCGCGAAGATGACGCAGGCCACGACCAGGCGGAGCAATGCAACCAATTCGGTCATTCCGGCGTCTCCAGGGCAGAGTCGATGATGGTCCAGATCTCCTCACTGTCCATCATCACCAGGTACTCGAGCAGTTCCTTCTTCTCGGCGGCGCTCGTGCTTTCGCGATAGAGGGCGAGCACGCCGTCGTCGTAGTCGGCGATCAGCATGCCGTCCAGCGCAGCCTCCCGGATCTCGTCCGAGCCCGCGTTGCGATAGATGTCGACCAGCGTTGAATTCACCTCGTCGCTCCCGCCGACGATGCCCAGCGATTCGATCGCCTTGGCCTGGCGCTCGGGGTCGCTGCCGTCGAGCGCCAGTTCGCGCAGCGTGTCGACGTCGCCGGAGATCGCGATCGCCTGGATCCACTCCTCGCTGGTACCGCCCTTGTCTCGCAGCCGGCGCAGATGCTCGCGCGCGTTCATCGCTCCGAGAATCTCGACCGCGTCCTCGAACTCGGCTTCCGTCTTTGCGTTGGCGGCGAGCTCGTACACGGCATCCGCGTCATCGGCGATCAGATAGGCTTCGAGGACGGCCTCGCGCAGCTCCTCGTCGTTCGACGCATACAGGGACCCGAGTTCGGCGAGCGCTGCGGGATCGCCGCCGATGCCGATCATGCGAATTGCCTCGTAGCGCAGCTCCCCCTCGCCGGACTGTGCGAATTCGGCCAGCATCTGCTGCGCCTCGGGCAGGTCGATCTGGCTCAGCACGAACAGCGCGCGTTCCTTCACTTCCTCGCTGTGCGTGCCGGCAAGGACTTTCTTCGCCAACGGCAGTGCCCGTTCCGGCGGTGCGGACGCGAGCGCTTCCAGCGCCGCGATCTGCAGCTCCTCGCGATCCGGGTCGGCTGCCGGGGCGGGCGTCTGGGCGCCCGCCGTGGCATAGCATCCGAGCAGCGCGACGACGGCGAGAATTCGGTTCAGGTCTTTCATGTTCAGGTTTCCTGTTCGGTCGGAGTTGTATATTCCGATGCTTCACGCGTCAGTTTGGTTAGCATCACGTTGAGTTCGAATGCGAGTTGGGCGCGCAGCGCTTCCGATTCCTCCGCGGTGATGTCCTCGGCCGCGAGGCGCGTGAGGATGGGTTCGAATGCTCGCAGCACGCGCGCGAGATCTGGCGCTTCGTTCTCGACGGCGAGCCGCGCGAAGGCGCGGTTCTGTGCGATGAGCTGCAGGACGAGTCCGGTGCGTTCGCCATTGCCGGCGTCCGGCAGACCCTGCAGTTCGAGGCTGCTGTCGCGGAAGTACACCTGCATCGCGCGCGCGAATGCGGGCCCGGCCGGCGCCTCGTCGCTGGCCGCGTCCGCCAGCGGTTCGCCGCCGGCCGGCACGAGCGTGCCGGGCTCGCGTAAGCCGAGGCCGATGGCGGCGGCCAGCGCGGCGGCCAGGCCGGCGCCGAGCAGGAACGACGACCAGTGCGCGCGCGGCGCCTGCCGGCCTTCGCGGCCGCGTTCGAGGTCGGCCGCGCGGTCGACGGTGGCATGCAGGCGTTGCCGCAAATCCTCCGGCAGCACGGCCTGGCGTTCCGCAGCCAGCACCGCGAGGTCCTTCTCGAGGCGCCGGTAACGCGCCGCGACGAGTGCGTCGCGTTCGATCGCCGTCCGGATGGCTTCCCGCTCTTCGGGCGGCAGTCCGTCATCGTAGTAATAGAGTAGAAGTTGTGCGTCGTTCATGATCCTGCCCTCGCGAGCGCCGGCAACGCGCCGCGCAGCTTGTGCACGGCCCGAAACACGGCTTGCTTGACGTTGCCGACGTTGCTGCCCAGCTCGTCGGCGATTTCCCTGAGGCGCCATTGCTCCAGGTGCTTGAGCACGAAGCAGACGCGTTCGACTTCGGAGAGCCGCGCCAGCGCGGCATCGAGTCCGGTATCGAGCTCGTCCGCGTAGCACGCTGCTTCCGGGTCGGCACTATCGTCCGATACCTCGAAGTCGAGGTCCGTGAACCGGCCGGGCCGCTGCTTCCGTATGAGCTGCAATGCCGAGTTGACGGCGATCCGGTGGATCCAGGTATCGAGGCGCGCGCCGTGCTGGAACTGGTCGCGTTTGTCCCACGCGCTGAGCAAAGCGTCCTGCAGCGCGTCCTCGGCAAGTTCCCGGTTGCGCGTGATCGACAGGCACGCACCAAACCAGCGATCGGCGCGCACCGAGATCGCTGCGTGAAACTCTGCCCGGGTGGGCAGGCTGCCGTCGCTTGTGCTCACCATCGCTCCCTTGGATGCCGGAGCGGGGCCTTAGGTTAGTCGAATCAGTCGGCCGCGGTTTCCGCACAGCCGGGTCCGAGCTGCCAGCGGGGGGCGTCCGCCGAGGACCAGTCCTCCGGCGCCAGGCGTTCCCGGCGCCGGAACCAGTCGAGGAGAGCGTCGCGGGTGAGCGGCAGCGCGCCGTCCGGCCGGAACCCGCCGGGCGGCAGCACCGGCGTCAGGATCCCGTCGCCGCCGGTGGCCAGGAAATCGTTCGCTACGACACGCAGGCGCTCGCCGTCCGGCACCGGTTCGCCGCTGTCGCGGACGATGGCGACCTCGGGTTCGCCGTGCCGGCAGGTCACGGTGGCTCGCACCCCCGCGATGCCCGCGCGCCCGCGGCGCTTGCCGGCCTGCACGCGCAGCACTTCGCGCAGCTCTGCACCCAAGAGTTCGAGGATCACGACGCGGTTGTCGAAGGGGAACATCTCGTAGACGTCGCCGAAAGTGAGTTCGCCGGCGGGCAGTGCGGCACGCAGGCCGCCGGTGACGTTGTGGATCGCTACGTCGGCAGCGAAGGACTCGAGCAAAGCGCCGGTCACGAGGTTGCCGAGTGCCGATTCCGGATTGCCCTCCAGCGTGAATGGCCCGGCGAGCAGCACCCCGAGCTTTTCGCTCTTCACGCTCGCGGCGGCCGCACGCGCCCGCTCCGCGATCGCGACGACGGCCGGGTGCGGCACGACCGGCTGGCCTGCATAGCTGGCCGCGCGCACGCTGCCGTCGCCGGGGTCGCGCCAGGCGCAAGACTGGTCGTTGCGATTGCGGTAGGGGCAGGGCGGCTGCGGCGGATACACGCGCAGCCGCTCGACGCGCCCATCGGCGCCGACCCGGAAGTCGGTGCGGCCGAAGGAGCGCGTGCCGGACTCGTTCGAGGTGATCGAAATGCCATTCACGATGTGTGCGAGCTGGTGGTGAACGTGACCGGCCACGATATGGTCGACGAGGCCGGGCGGCAGTCGCTCAGCGAGCGCGAAGATCTCGCTGCCCGTTTCGCAGGAGCTCAGGTCGAGCGGGTCGTCGTGGCTTGCGCAGCGGCCGCCGGCGTGCGCCGCCACGACGACCAGCTCCGCACCGGCCCGGCGCAGTTCCAGGGCCTCGCGCTCGATGGCCGCGGCGAGCGGCGTGACTTCGAGGCCCTGCACGTTGGCGGCGATCGTGGCGCCCAGCGCGCCTTCGGTCAGCACGCCGACGATGCCGACTTCGACACCGGCCGCTTCGACTATGACCGAAGCGCGTACGTTGTCCCAGCGCGGCGGCTGCCGTCCCGCCTCGTCGGTCAAGTTCGCCGCGAGCAGCGGGAAGGCGGCATCGGCCGCACGGGCACGCAAGGCGCCACGCGCGTCGTCGCCCGGGCCGGCGGGTGTCGCCGCGCGCCCGGCCGGGCCGAAATCGAATTCGTGGTTGCCGATGGCGGCGGCCGCGTAGCCGAGCGCACCGTAGGCGGCCACCATCGAGGCGCCTTCGTCCAGGTTGGACTCGAGCGTGCCCTGCCACATGTCGCCGGCATCGACCAGCAGCACGGCGTCGGCCTCGCCGGAGGCCCGGAGTGCCGACACGTAACCCGACAGCTCAACGAGCCCGCCGCGTTCCTCCGCCGGCAACAAGCGGCCGTGCACGTCGTTCGTGCCGATGACGGCGAGACGCACGCCGTCGCGGCCCGGTGCCACCGCGCCGGGCGCGCAGGCCGCGAACAGGCCCGCGACGAATGCGAGAGAAATTAGCCTCAGGTGATCGATGCGTCGTAGATGCCTCGATGGATTCATCGAGCGTGTCGTTGAACTCCTCGTCGGACTGCTGCGCGGTGAGGCCTTCGGCCAGCGCGCGCGAGAAGCTCGCGGTCATGCCGTTGTTGCGCGCGAGCCGCTTGTTGGCGTCGTCGCGCGAGTAGCCGCCCGACAGCGCGACGACGCGCAGCACGTTCGGTGCTTGATGCAGATCCGCGTAGAGGTTGTCCTTGTCCGGGAATCGTGAGCTTCAGCATGACGCGCTGGTCGGGCTTCAGCGCGTTCAGCTCCTTGGTGATCGCGGCCTTGCAGCAGCTCCTCGGCCTCGGCCTTGTTCGGGCGTCTTGATGTCGACCTCGGGCTCGATGATCGGCACGAGACCGGCGGCGACGATCTGCTTGCCGATGTCGAACTGCTGCTTGACGACGGCGTCGATGCCCGCTGGGTTCGCCTGCTTGATGACCGAGCGCATCTTCGTGCCGAAGACGTCCTTCGACTTCGCCTTGCTTCAGCAGCGCGTCGAGGCCCGGCGATCGGCTTCATGAGCTGCACGCCGTCCTTCTCGTCCGCGAGGCCCTTGTCGACCTTGAGGAACGGCACGACGCCCTTGACGTCCCACAGGTAGGTCGGCGTCGGCTTGCCGTCGATGTCGCGGTCCATCGTGTTCTCGAACAGGATCGCGCCGATCAGGCGCTCGCCGTTGAACGCCGGGGCTCGTGATGATGCGCGTGCGCATCTCGTGCACGACGTCGTACATTTCCTCTCTCGTTCGTCCAGGCGTCCTCGTTGACGCCGTAGAGCTTCAGCGCCTTCGGTGTGCTGCCGCCGCTCTGGTCGAGCGCTGCGATGAAGCCCTTGTCGTTCTTGATCTTTTCCAGTTGCTTGTCGAAATTGCTCACGTTGTCTCTCGGCTGTAGGGATGGTCCGCGAATGAACGGCGGATTGTACATCATGCCGTCGTGGTGTTGGTCCACGCCCGGATGCCGGCGCGCGTGCTAAGCTCTTTCAATAATCCTCGAGAGAGCGTTTGCGATGAGGTGGTCGGCATCCTGGCGTGTGGCGTTCCTGCTTTTTGTCGGCGTCGCGGCGGCCTGCAACACGCAGCCTGCTGCCCGCACGACGGTCGACAGGGTGCTCAAGGCGCCGGACGCACCGAACGCGCCGTACTCGAACATTGTGCTGGTCGGCGTGGCGCCGTCGCGCGACCTGGCGCGGCAACTCGAGCAGGGCCTCGGCGAGCACCTGTCGAAGCAGGACGTCGAATCGCATTCCTTCGTCAAGGAAAGCAGCGCCAAGGAGGTCAGCGAGGAGGCCGTGCAGGCGCTGGTGACCGCAACCGGCGCGGACGGCATCCTGATGATCAATGGCCGCCTGACCGGCGGCGATATCGAGGAACGCGATGAGCCGATCGACGTCGAGGCCCGGCCGATCGGCGACAACCTGCTCAACTATTTCCGCTACGAGTACGAGGAGTACGTGGCGCCGACCTACGCGGATATCACCCTCGACATCGTGCTCGTGAGCCAGATGTTCGACGCCGCGAGCAACGACCGGGTGCATTCGGTCGAGGCCAACACCACGGGTGGCGAGACCGGCTACGAGATCATCATGGCGCAGAGCTCGGTGATCGTCGCGCGCATGAAGAAGGACGGCATCATCGACTGAAGTCGTCGAGGCTCCCGTGCACGACTTCGCCGCCGAACAGCGTCAACAGGGCCTTCGTGTCCGAGATCGTCGTCGGTTCGATCTCCAGGAGATTGCGATCGACGACGACGAGGTCGGCGAGCTTGCCTTCCTCGACGGAACCGGTTGAGTCCTCCTGGTGGTTCACGAACGCGGCGTTGATCGTGAATGCCTCGATGGCCTGCTGGATGGTGATGCGCTGTTCCGGCAGCAGCACGTCGCCTTCGTTTGCGACGATATCCATGCGCGTAACCGCAGTCTCCATCTGCGCGAACGGGTCGGCCGTCGACACCGACCAGTCGCTGCCGAAGGCGACCCGGCCGCCTGCATCGATGACCGACTTGATCGGGTACAGCCACTTCGCACGTTCCTCGCCGATGAACGGGATGGTGAGATCGATGATGTAGTCGTCGGGATAGGCCCACAGCGGCTGGAAGTTTGCGACCGTGTCGAGTTCCGCGAAACGCGGGATGTCGGCCGGGTCGATGAGCTCCAGGTGCGAGATGTGGTGCCGGTGATCGCTGGCGCCGTTCGCCGTACGGGCCGCCTCGATGGCGTCCAGCGCCTGGCGTATCGCGCCGTCGCCGATCGCGTGGAAGTGCACCTGGAAGTCCTCGGCATCGAGCATGGTGACCACGTCCTTCAGGAACTCGGGCTCGACCATCGGGATGCCTTTGCTCTTCTCGGGGATGAGGTAGGGCTCGAGCATGACGGCGGTGTAGTTCTCCATCACGCCGTCCTGCATGATCTTGACGGTCGTCGCACGCACGTTGCCTTTCGTGTATTGCTTGCGCAGTTCCTTGATGTGCGGGATCTGCTCCTCGGTCTCGTCGCGCTCCCACCATATGGACGCGACGATCCTGAGGTCGAGATCGCCGGTGGCGTCGAGAGCGGTGTAGGTCGCGAGGTCGAGTTCGTCGACGTCGGCATGCGCGACCTGGATCGAGGTGATGCCGTAGCCGTGCAGCATGTCGCGGGCGTACTCGAGGCCCTTCGTGAGCATTTCGGGCGTTGGCTCAGGCACCACTCGCTCAACCAGTTCCGTGGCGCCTTCCTGCAGGCTGCCGATCGGCTCGCCGGTTTCGGGATCACGGTCGATGATGCCGTCGGGCGGGTCCGGCGTGTCCTTCGTGATACCGGCGAGCTCCAGCGCCTTGCTGTTCGCCCACGCGGAGTGGCCATCGCGGGATTCAAGGAACACCGGCCGTTCGGGCACGAGTTCGTCGAGGATGCCCTTGCTCGCCCGGGCACCGGGGCCGAAAGACGCCATCGACCAGCCGCCGCCCAGCACCCAGGGCAGGTCCGGATTCGCCTGCGCGTATTCGGCGATGCGCGTGCGGTATTCGGCCACCGTCTCGAAGCCGTTCAGGTCGCAGGCGGACGCTTCCACGCCGCCGGAGATCGGGTGGATGTGGATGTCCTGGAAGCCCGGCAGGAGGAGCCGGCCGCCCAGGTCGACGACCCGCGTGTTTTCCCCGAGGTATGCCCCGGCCCCGGCGCGGTCGCCGACGTAGACGATGCGGTCGCCGGTGACCGCAATGGCTTCGGCCCAGCTCCTCGCCGGATCGACGGTGTACACGCGGGCGTTGATCAGCAGGAGGTCTGCGGCGGCGCTGCCGACGGCGGCTTCGGGCTCCGCGGCGCGCTCCGAGCAGGCCGCGAGCGCGAACAGCAGGGCGACGGTCAGGTGGCGCAAACGTTCCCTCCGGCATCAATGAACCAAGGTGCCGACAGTAGCAAGCGCGGTGCAATACTGTGAAGTATTCTGCGGCGATGACCCTTCGAGCCGCGCAACCGGTAGTGCTGGACGGCGGACTGGCGACCGAACTGGAAGCAGCCGGCCACCGGCTGGACACGGCCCTCTGGTCGGCGGCGCTCCTGCGCTCGAACCCGGCGGCGATTGTTTCTGCTCACCGTGCCTACCTCGACGCCGGCGCCGAGGTCGTCACCAGTGCGAGTTACCAGGCGAGCCGCGAGGGCTATGCGCAGTTCGGCATCAGTGGCCCGGAGGCGGACCGGCTGATCATCTCCTCGGTGGCTCTCGCGCGCGAAGCCTGTGCCGCCCACGGCGCTGTGCACCCCGAGCGGCCCGTGCGCCGGGTCGCGGCCAGCATCGGTCCGTACGGCGCCATCCTGCACGACGGGTCCGAGTACAGCGGCGCCTACGCCGTGACGGCCGACGCCTTGCGGCGTTTTCATGCGCCGCGGCTTGCGTTGCTCGATGCGGCGGGTGCGGATCTCCTGGCCGTGGAGACGATCCCGTCGCGGGCAGAGGCGGAAGTGCTGGCCGGGCTGCTCGACGGCTGCCGGACACCGGCCTGGGTGTCGTTCAGCTGCCGCGACGCACGCGCGATCAGCGACGGCTCGGATCTCGCCGACGTCGCGCGGCTGTTCATCGGCCACCGGACCGTATTTGCGCTCGGCATCAACTGCACGGCGCCGCGCCACCTGACGCCGCTCATCCGCACGCTGCGCGAGTATGCCTCCGGCCTGTCGGTCGTCGTCTATCCCAATTCCGGAGAACTCTACGATGCCGCGGCCAACAGCTGGTCCGGTACCGCCGACACCGGGGCATTCGTCGCGGCGGCGGAAGGCTGGTTCGCGGCCGGCGCCGACTACATCGGCGGCTGCTGCCGGATCGGACCTGCGCACATCGCGAGCCTGCGTGCCCGCTGGCCGGAGCGCAATGAGGCCGGATTCAGCCGGCCGCCGCGGCGTCCTGACGCGCGGCGCGGACCGCATACACAGTGATGGCGAGACACGCGAGCCCCGTGGCGACGACCACCGATTCCAGGCCCCAGACGTGCGCGGCAGCACCGATCGCGAGGCTGCCGAGCGAGGTGCCGCCGAACGCGATCATGCTCCAGAAACTGCTCACCCGGCCGCGCACTTCATCGTCGACCATCGTCTGAATCAGGATTTGCGAGCCAATCCCGCAGCCGGCAAGCGTGACGCCGAGCAGCGCGGCGATGGCCACCGCCACGGCGAAGTTGCCGATCGCACCGAGCAGGGTGACGAGGACGCTCGCGGCGAGGAGCATGACGTGCAGGGCGCGGAGCCGGACCAGCTCGTGCCGCGCGCATAGATCAGCCCCATGAGCATGGCGCCGCCGCCGATCGCGGAGGTGAGCGTCGCGAGCGCCGCGGCGCCGCCGCGATACACTTCGTCGGCGAAGGCGGGCAACATCTCCAGCGCGCCCGGCAGAAGACGGCAACCAGCGCGGCGATGACGAGCAGTCCGCGGATGGTGCCGTGCCGCAGGACGTAGCGTGCGCCGTCCTTGAGTTCCTGCCACGGATGCTTGCGTGGCTCGGCGGGCCGCACGGACGGATTGAGGGTCACGACCGCGAGCGCCGCGATGAATGCGAGGTAACTCAAGCCGTTGATGACAAAGGTCGCCGCCACGCCGGATACCGCGATGACGAAGCCGGCGATAGCCGGGCCGATGAAGCGCGACAGGTTGAAGGCCACGGAACCGATCGCAATGGCGCTCTGCAGCTGCGCGCGATTCACGAGGTTGGGGACGACGCTCATGCGCACCGGCGCGTGCGCGCCGTCCAATATGCCCTGCATCAGCGACAGCAGGGCCAGCACGCGGATGTCCATGTACCCCAGCGAAGTCAGCAAGCCGAGTACGAGCATGTTCAGCACGCTGATCGAGTTGATCAGCATGGATGCGGCCCGGCGGTCGAAGCGATCCGCGAGCACGCCGAAAATCGGACCGAAGATTACCGCCGGGGCGAACTGGGTGGCGGCGACGATGCCGATCCAGAGTTCCGAGCGTGACAACTCCCAGGCGTACCAGCCGAGCGCCACGCGGTACATCCAGAGGCCGAGCAGCGATACTGTGTGCCCGCACAGGAAGATCAGGAAATTGCGGTTCCCGAGCGCGGAAGTCTCGGGCGGCCCGGAGCCGCGCTGCCGTTCCGGCCGGCCGCGATTGAAATCGCCTGTTTCCATCGCATCTCCCGGCTGGACTACGCGACCGTACCCGGACGCAAACCTCGACGCAAAAGGAGAATGGAATGTTAGCCATACGCAGGGCCGGTGAGCGCGGAACCGCCCGATTCGGCTGGCTGGACAGCCGCCATACGTTCTCGTTCGGGCATTACCACGATCCGCAGTTCATGGGCCACGGCCCGCTGCGGGTAATCAACGAGGACCGCGTCCAGCCCGGCCGCGGCTTCGACACGCATGCGCATCGCGACATGGAGATCATTTCCTATGTGCTGGACGGCGGACTGGAGCATCGCGACAGCATGGGCAACGGCTCGACCATCCGGCCGGGCGACGTGCAGCGCATGAGCGCGGGAACCGGCGTCATGCACAGCGAGTTCAATGCGTCGGACGCAGACAGCGTGCACTTCCTGCAGATCTGGGTCGTCCCGGAGCGGAGCGGGATTGCACCGGGCTACGAGCAGAAATACTTCGACGTGGCCGGGAAGCGGGGCCGGCTGAGGCTCGTCGGTTCGCGCGACGGCCGTGACGGGTCGGTGACCATACACCGGGACGTCGACCTGTACGCAACCGTGCTCGACGGCGACGATACCGTCACGCACGAACTCGACGCAGGCCGCAAGGGCTGGGTTCAGGTCGCGCGCGGCCGGGTCGAGCTCGACGGCGAGCCGCTAGCTGCCGGCGACGGCGCGGCGCTCGAAGGGCCGCAGACGCTGACCTTGTCCGCGGCGGCCAACGCCGAAGTACTGTTGTTCGACATGGCCTGATGAATCAGGGACAGTCGCCTTAATTCCCCTGGCACCCAATGTGGCCATGAGCGACGAGCATGACCCGAGCGGCCATCCGGCCGGGCCGCATGTCCATGCGGCCGGTCGCGTCTACTTCTGGATCGTCGTGGTCATGGCCGGGGTGATGGGTGTCGATCTCGTCCTGATCGTGCGCGACGGGCAATGGCTGAACGGCTTTCTGAACCTCGCGATCATGTCCGTCATCCTGGCGCCGGTCGTCCTGCGCGACAGTCTCCCGGTCAAGCTGCCGGCGGAAATGCTGCTCGTCGCGCTCGTATTCATCTTCGCCGCGCTGTTCCTCGGCGAGATGCGCAGCTATTACCTGCGCATTTGGTGGTGGGACACAGCGCTGCACATGAGTTCGGGCTTCCTGCTTGGCATCTTCGGCTTCCTGCTGGTGTATGTGCTGAACGAGAGCCGCAACATCGGTGTCTTCCTGCGCCCGCGCTTCGTCGCGTTCTTCGCGTTCCTGTTCGCCGTGGCCGTCGGCACGGTCTGGGAGATCTTCGAATTCGCAATGGACCGCATGTTCGGGCTGCAGATGCAGAAACCGATGCTGGGCGATCCGTCCGGCCTGACCGACACCATGTGGGACCTGATCGTGGATGCGGTCGGGGCGCTGGTCATCAGCCTCATCGGCTGGTGGTACATGAGGCAGGGCAGCGAATCGTTCATCGAGACCTGGATACACGAGTTCATCGAGAACAACCCGAACCTGTTTCGCCGCTGAATTAAGGTGACGAATTAGGGTGACAGTTACCTTAATTCACCGCGGCGACAGGAATTAGGGTAACTGTCACCCTAATTCCTACGGCTTGATGTTCTGGTTGCTGCTGAAGAAATTCTCCGGGTCGTAGCGCCGCTTCACTTCGATGAGCCGTTCGAGGTTGGCCTCGTAAGTCGAGCGGACCCGCTCCGGGCCTTCGTCGTCGGTCATGTAGTTGACGTAACCGGCGCCGGTGGCGAAAGCCTCGAGCTCGTCACCGTACGCACGCGTCCAGGCGACATTGGCCGTATCGTCAGCAGGCTCCAACCATTCGGTGAGTACCGACACGTTGTACTCGGCGCTCCGGTTTGAGAAAGCGGTGTCGTGTTCGCCGAGCCGCCGGATGGCGCCGCCCATGTGTTCGAGCAGGATGACCGTATTCTCGCCGAGCATGCCGGAGTCGGCGCGCCGCACGATCAGTTCGATCACTTCGTCGGACAGCTCGGTCATGAAATTGGACCGCCAATAGACACGATGCGAGAGCCGCGCGCCGCCGCCGAACATCGCCTGCAGCACGCGATAGGACATGGCGCCGATGCTTTCCTCGAGCGGCGGCCCGAATTCTCGGATCGGGCGTATACGCTCCTCGGCGGCTGCGGGTTCGCCGGTGTGGCACACGCCGATCCAGCCGAGGTTTCGATCCGGCCCGCGCAGCGAAAGGTCCGCGATGGACACGCCGGCGATCGTCGTGATTGCCTCGGGCGCTTCGGCCGTGTACTCGCGGAAGAAACGCAGCAGCTCGCCGAGCGCGGCTCCGGGATAGGTTGCGATGCCCGCGAGCATCGGCTCCTCCGGATGCAGGCCGAACTCGAACGAAGTGACGATCCCGAAGTTGCCGCCGCCGCCGCGCAGGGCCCAGTAGAGATCCGGGTTGTCGTCCGCGCTGGCGCGGAGCACCTCGCCCGTCGCGGTGACCACCTCGGCCGCGATGAGGTTGTCGCAGGCGAGCCCGTGCCTGCGCATCAGCCAGCCGAGCCCGCCGCCGAGCGTCAGTCCGCCGATGCCGGTGGTGGCGATGGTGCCGCCGGTCGTCACGAGCCCGTGTTCCGTCGTTGCGGTATCGAACGTCGCCCAGCGCGTGCCGCCTTGCGCGCGCGCGATGCGGCGATCGGGGTCGACGCTTACGGCCTGCATCGGTCCGAGATCGATCACGAGCGCATCGTCGCGCACGGCTTTCCCTGCGACGTTGTGGCCGCCGCCGCGCACCGAGGCGGGGATGCCGTGCCTGCGTGCGAACTGCACCGCGGCCCGTACATCGCCGATATCGGCACAGCGCGCGATCGCGGCCGGCCGCCGGTCGATCATGGCGTTCCAGACGCGGCGCGCATCCGCGTAGTCGGCATCGGCCGGCAGGACGAGCGAGCCCTCGAGCAGCGGGCCCAGCTCGGTGAAATCGACCCCGGCTGCCGGCCGCGCCCTTGCCCACAGCGGCAGGCCGCCCGCGGCCGCCGCAGCCATGACGCCAGCGGCACGCAGCACGCGCCGCCGGCTGATTCGTTTACCGTGTTGGATCATTTGCAGGTCTCCCCTGTCCGGTCCTCGCCGGATGCTTGCACTGCCCGTCGCGCGTGCCAACATACCATCGCAGGTCGGCGACTTCCGGCTCCCGGTGACGAGGACGCCGACTATACTGCGGGGAATCCAGCCCGCTCCGGCCCAACACGGATGACAAAATGAAACTCGACATCAACGGGAAGACGCACGAGTTCGACGCCGCACCCGACACGCCGCTCCTGTGGGTGTTGCGCGATCACCTGCAGATGACGGGCACGAAATTCGGCTGCGGCAAAGCGCAATGCGGCGCCTGCACCGTGTACGTCGACGGATCGCCGAGCCGCTCCTGCATGCTGCCCGCGGCCGCCGTGCAGAACGCGAAGATCACGACCATCGAAGGCCTGTCGGGCCCGGTGGCGGACGCGGTTCGCCGCGCCTGGCAGGCGCTCGACGTGCCGCAGTGCGGTTACTGCCAGTCCGGCCAGGTCATGGCGGCGAACGAGCTCCTGACGCGCAAGCCGGCGCCTTCCGATGCCGACATCGACACGGCGATGTCGGGCAACCTGTGCCGCTGCGCGACCTATGCGCGCATCCGGCGTGCGATACACAGCGCTGCCAGCGAACTCGGGAGCTCGAACGATGCATAAGCTCGAACGCTACGCCGGCGGGATCAGCCGACGGCGTTTCATCGCCGCGACCGCCGCTGTCGCCGGCGGCCTCGCCGTGGGATTCCGGCCGATCGATGGCCGCGCACAACCGGCGCCCACGCCGCCACCTACGCCTAATCCCTTCGACGCCTATCTCAGGATCGGGCCGGACGGGCGTGTCACGGTGCTGTGCGCGCACATGGAAGGCGGGCAGGGCGTCGGCACCGGCGTAGCAACGCTCGTCGCGGAGGAACTCGGCGCCGACTGGGCCGATATCGACGTCGCCGCGGCCGCCGGCAACCCGGCCTGGTACGGGAACATGGCAATGGGCGGCGCGTTCCAGTTGACCGGCGGCTCGACCGCCATGTCGAGTTCCTGGCAACGCTACCGCGAAGCGGGCGCCATTGCGCGACAACTGCTCGTGAATGCGGCGGCCGCCGAATGGCGGGTGCCCGCCGCGGAGATTTCCGTGGCGAACGGGGTGCTGTCGCACCCTTCCGGCCGGCGCGGCGGGTTCGCGGACTTCGTCGCGAAGGCGGCTACGCTTCCGGTGACCGGCAATCCCGAACTGAAGAAGCCGGCGGATTGGCGCTATATCGGCAACCCCGACCTGCGCCGGCCCGATACGGCAAGCAAGACCACCGGCCAGCATGCGTACACGATCGACGTAACGCTGCCGGGCTTGAAGACGGCGGTGCTGAAGCGGCCGCCGACCTTCGGCAGCACCGTGAAATCCTTCGATGCGGACGCCGTGCGCAAGTTGCCCGGCGTGGTGGACGTCGTCGAAACGCCGCGTGGCGTTGCGGTCGTGGCGGACAGCTATTGGCAGGCACTCAAGGCGCGCGATGCGCTCGAAGTTGCCTGGGACGACACGCGCGCGGAAAAGCGCAGCACGGACGAGCTGCTGGCCACGTATCGCAAGCAGGCCGAGGAAGGCGAAGGGATGCCCGTGCACGGCGCGGGCGACATCGATGCCGCGCTCGACGGCGCGGACTTGAGCGTCGATGCGCTGTTCGAGTTTCCCTATCTCGCGCATGCGGCGATGGAGCCGCTCAATGCCGTCGCCCTGTTCAAGGATGGCCGGCTCGACCTGTGGGGCGGCCTGCAGATGCCGGATCACTACCAGGTGGTCGCCGCGGAGATCGTCGGCATCCCGCAGGCAAACGTCGACTTGCACATGATGACCGCCGGCGGATTCTTCGGCCGGCGCGCCACGCCGGATTCGGACGTCATCGTCGAGGCGGTAACGATTGCGAAGGCGTTGCCCGGCGTGCCGGTGCGCGTGCAATGGTCGCGCGAGGACGATATGACGGGCGGCAAATACCGGCCCATGTACGTGCACAAGGTGCAGGCGGGTCTTGACGAGAACGGCCGGCTGACGGCCTGGCGGCACCACGTCGTCGGGCAGTCGATCCTGAAGGGTACCGTCTTCGAAGCTTTCCTCGTGCAGGACGGGATCGACGCGACGGTCGTCGAGGGCATCGACGACATGCCCTACGACATCCCGAACCTGGCCGTGCGGCTGACAATGACCGAGGTCGGCGTGCCGGTGCTGTGGTGGCGGTCCGTCGGGCATACGCACACGGCGTTCGCCGTCGAAACGGTCGTCGACGACCTGGCGCGCCTCGCCGGCAAGGACCCGGTCGAGTTTCGCCGCGGCCTGCTCGCCGGTTCGCCACGCCACCTCGGGGTGCTGGAACTCGCCGCTGAAAAGGCCGGCTGGGACGAGCCGCCGGCGCCGGGCCGGCACCGCGGCATCGCCGTGCACAAGTCCTTCGGCACCTACGTGGCCGAGGTCGCCGAGATCTCGGTGCAGAACGGCGCCTGGAAGGTCGAGCGAGTCGTCTGCGCCGTCGACTGCGGCATCGCCGTGAATCCGGACATCATCCGTGCGCAGGTCGAAGGCTCGGTAGGCTTCGCGCTGGGCGCGATCGCGCACGGCAGCATCACGCTCACCGACGGCGTCGTCGACCAGTCGAACTACGACACGTTCCGGGTGCTGCGCATGAACGAGATGCCGGAGGTCGAGGTGCACATCGTCGCCTCGACGGAGGCACCGACGGGCATCGGTGAGCCGGGCGTGCCGCCGCTGGGGCCCGCGGTTTCGAATGCTCTGACCGCGGCGACCGGGAACCGGAAACGTGTGCTGCCGCTCGGCACGGACGTATGACAGCAATCCGACAATTACTGATCCGATAACAACAACAGGGGATAGCCATGCCACACAAATACACCGGCGGTTGTGACCACATCGAGACTCACTCCGACGCGGAGCCGCTCGACAATCACACCTGTCACTGTTCCGTCTGCAAGCGCGTCACCGGACAGGGGACCACGCACGTTGTCTTTTTCGCGTATGACGATCTCATGGTCGACAAGCCGAAGGAACTCGACCGCCAGGCGTTCAACAGCGAGAACCCAAACGGGCCGCTCGAACTTTGCACCTGTGAGACCTGTGGCCAGCCGATCATGCTGGACGACAAGCAGCGTCGCATACGGGCGATCGTGCCGAACCTGATGGGCTTCGACGCGGCGCGTCTGCCGGCGACCTACCACGCCTTCTACGACGCCAAAGCCGGGGTAACGAAGCCGAAGGACGGCCGGCCGGTTTACAGTGGCCTTAGGCCGGAATTCGTCTGGCCGGAATCCGCCTGAAGATGATCGAGTCGGCGCCCGGGTAACCGGGCGCCGGCGTACGCGACGATGCCGGTTGACTGGGATTGACGGTACGAAAAGCCGGCAGGAAGTTCCGGCCGGGCAGGGTGCCACCGCATGACGGCAGCAGGTACAGGCAGGCAGGTTGTATTCGTCATTGACGATGACGCGGCGATTCGCGACGCGATGCGCGCGTTGCTGGATGCCGACGGCAAGCCCAACGCAGCCTATGAATCGGCCGACGAGTTTCTCGAAGCGCGCACATCGGGCGCGCGCGGTTGCATCATTCTCGACATCCGCCTGCCGGGCATGGGCGGCCTCGAACTGCAGGACGAGTTGCACCGGCGGGGCTCGACCTTGCCGATCATCTTCGTCACGGGGCATGCCGACGTGCCATTGGCCGTCGACGCGATGCGCAATGGCGCGTTTGATTTTCTCGAGAAGCCCTTCGACGAGGAACGCCTGCTCGAGAGGATCGACAGTGCACTGGAAACGGATGCCGTGCGCGTGATCGAGCAGGTGCTCGATCAGGAAGCAGGGCAGTTCTACCAGCTTCTGACGAACCGCGAGCGCGAAGTGCTCGATCTCGTCGTCACCGGCAAGCCGAACAAGGTCATTGCGCACTCCCTCGGAGTGAGCAAGCGGACGATCGAGATTCACCGGTCCCGCGTGATGAGAAAGATGCATGCCCGGTCACTGGCGGATCTCGTGAAGCTGCACCTCCGGCTGACAGAGGCGGCATCCTGACGCGGATTCGAGCGTCCGCCGCGCGTCCAACAGCCTGTCACGCGGGCGGTTTGCTGGCCTCAACTTGAGATCCATCGCCGGGTTGACGCCCGGCGTCCCGTTCCGCATGCGGGTGCAGATCGTCACAGCCGTAGGTACAAACCGATATGGCTGCCGCCGAATGCGCCATGGCGTAATCCACCAGTGGCGAACGCGTCGCCGTACCGACGCGCCTTCTCCGAGCCCGGTTATTGCAGTGAGGAACGTTTCCCGAATCCTGGTAGCCGTCGACCCGACGTCCGTCGAGCAGCCTGCCCTCGCACGTGCGGCCGATGTCGCCGCTGCATTCGGTGCGGTGCTCGAGCTGCTCATTTGTTATCACGACGAATACCTGAGCGGAGACCGGGTGATTGATGGACCGTCCCTGCGCTCCGCGCGGACGGACACGATCGCCGCCCAGAAGGCGAAGCTCGAGGACCTTGCCAAGCCCCTGCAAGCGCGCGGCATGACCGTCGAGACGTCCGCAATCTGGCGCCACCCCCTGTTCGAGGGCATCGTCTGGCACAGCGTGCAGAGCAATGCGGACCTGGTGTTCAAGGACACGCACCATCACGACGTGCTGGCACGTTCCCTGTTCACCAATACGGATTGGAGCCTCATCCGGACCTGTCCTGTGCCGCTGTGGCTGGTCAAGCGGGGCGTCGCGATGGACAGCGGAGCGATACTTGCGGCAATCGACCCGATGCACCAGCACGACAAGCCCGCTGCCCTCGATGATCGCATTCTGGAAACGTCAGCGGAGCTCGCTGGCAAGCTGGGCCTGGATCTGCACGTATTCCACTCCTACGATCCGCGCACGGCGGAAGCAACGATCGTGGGCAATGCGTACATTCCCACTTCGCTGCCGTTCCGCGAGGTCGAGGACGCCATACGCGCGCAACACGCAAATCGACTGGACGAACTTGCCACCTATCACGGAATCGCCGCTGATCACTGTCACCTCATCGCCGGCCTCGCATACCAGGAACTGCCCGACCTGGCGCGAAGCCTGCCCGCCGACCTTGTCGTCATGGGTGCCGTCGCGCGCAATCGCCTGGAGCGACTGTTCATTGGTGCCACCGCGGAAAAGACGCTGGAGCATCTCCCTTGTGACCTGCTGGTCATCAAGCCCGAGTGGTTTCGCTCGGCGGCAAATCCCGCGGGACCAGTGGACAGCCCTTAGACCTGAGGCGACGACCGGTGAACGGCGCGGCGGACGGCCTCGACGAGCCGGTCCGGGTCAACCGGCTTGCTCATCAGCACGCATTCGGGAATGTCTTGCGCATTGACGAGGATTCGCGAGGTATCGCCGCTTATGATGAACGCGGGAACGAAGGTCGCGAAATGTTCTCGAATCTCGCCGATCAGGTCGGCGCCCGTTAGGCCTTCTCCGAGGTGAAAATCGGAGATGATCAGCACAGGCACCTCATCGAGGCCCGCGAGCCGGGCGCGCAATTCATCGGACGACCCGTTCTGCGAAACTCGATAGCCTTCCGCTTCGAGCACGACCCGCAAGGCTTCGCTTACCGCGGTATCGTCTTCGATGGTGATGATGAGCCCGGCGCCCGGGGCGACGGATTCGACCGAATATCTGGTACCGGCGTCCTGCCCGTACGTCGCGTATTCCGCAAGCGGCACAGTCACCGAGAAACTGGAGCCCGCGCCCGGCGCCGATGTCACGTCGATTCGATGGCCCAGCAATTCCGCGAGGCGGCGTACGATCGCAAGACCCAGCCCAAAGCCCTCGTTCCCCGATCGTTTGCCGCCAGACTGGTGAAACTCGTCGAAAATCCGCTCGAGTTCCTCGGTGGCGATACCAATGCCACTGTCCGTCACTTGAATGCGACAGGTATCGCCCTCGGCGGTCGCACTCAACACGACGGAACCAGCCTTTGTGTAGCGGATCGCATTCGAAACGAAGTTCTGGATGATCTCGCCCAGCAGGTTGGGGTCGCTGCGGACGACGGCGTCACAGGGAAGGGCGGTAAAGGCCAGGCCCTTTTGCCGGGCCTGGCGGCCGAACTCCGAGGCCAGCCGGTCGAACAGGCGCTGGATGGCGAAGGTATCGACTTCCGGTGACACTGCGCCGGCATCCAGGCGGCTGATGTCGAGCAGGGAGTTCAGCAGGTTGGTCATAGCCCGCACCGACTGCTGCTGGCTCTCGATCAGGCTCAGCGCGTGTGCGTCGCTCACCACGCGCCGCAGCGCGCCGTTCAGCAAGCCCAGCGCCTGCACGGGTTGCCGCAGGTCGTGGCTGGCTGCCGCGACAAATGCACGGTTCGCCTCGCTCAAGCGTTCCGCCTCGCTACGGGCGTTTTCGAGCTCGTTCTCGAGCTGCTTTCTTTCCGTGATGTCGCGAATCATCGTCGACACATAGCGCGATCCCGATATCGCGACCGGGCTCAGGCTGATTTCGACCGGGAATTCGCCGCCGTCCTTGCGCCGTCCCGTCAGTGTCAGGCCCGCGCCCATCATCCGGACCGAGGGATCGATCCCGTAGCTGGCACGGTGCTTGACGTGGCGATCACGTACCCCTTCGGGGAGCAGCATTTCGACCTGGCGTCCGAGCAGTTCCTCGCGACTGTAACCGAACATGCGCTCGGTCTGGGTATTCACGATTGAAATGCGGCCGGCCGCGTCGGCGATGATCATCGCATCGGGCGCCGTTTCGAGTAAGGTGCGAAAGAACTCGCCCTGTGGCAGATCCTTGGTGACTTCGCGGATATTGCTGGCAATGTACAGGCCGTCATCGGTCTGCACGGGTGCAAGTTCGATCTCCGCGCGAAACCGTGTCCCGTCGCGCCGCCGCCCAGTGAGCTCCAGGCCGGACACCAGTGGACGTGCCCGCGGCACCTGCTTGTAATGTTCGCGAAGATGCGCGTGCCTTTTCCGCTGAGCTGCGGGGAGAAGGACCTCCACCGGCTTGCCGACGACATCCGCTGCACGATAGCCGAAAAGGGCTTCCGCGTCGGCGTTGAACAGGATGATCGTGCCGTCGGCGTCCGTCAGCAGAACCGCGCCGTCCATGGACTCCAGCAATGCGGTGACAGCGGCGGGCAGGTGAGGCACATCGGGCATGGTGCGGGGTACTGCGGAGCGGGTCGGGCAGTATACCGTGCATCAAGTTCCGGTCGGGGCGCCTGCCGTTCGTACGTAGGAACCACGATAGCGCAGCGTCCAGGTGCGCCGCAGAATCCGTGGCAGCTGCGTCGGCCGGCCGCGACCGTGCCCGCACAAGGGCTGCAAGGGGGCCGCACGATGCGCAAACGCGAAACCTTCTACGACGTCATGCGCCGGCACGGCATTACGCGCCGGAGCTTCCTCAAGTTCTGCAGCCTCACCGCTGCGGGTCTGGGCCTCGGGCCCGAGTTCGCCGGCAAGATTGCCCATGCGCTCGAAACCCGGCCCCGCACCCCGGTGATCTGGCTGCACGGGCTGGAGTGCACCTGTTGCACCGAATCCTTCATCCGCTCCGGCAATCCTCTTGCCGGCGACGTCGTCCTGTCCATGATCTCGCTCGACTATGACGACACGCTGATGGCGGCTGCCGGCCACCAGGCGGAAGAGCTGCTCGAACAGACCGTCGAGAAGTACGACGGCCAGTACATTCTGGCCTGCGAAGGCAACCCGCCGCTCAACGAGGACGGGATGTACTGCATCCAGGCGGGGAAACCCTACGTCGAAAAACTCCGGCACATGGCGGACCACTGCAAGGCCATCATTGCCTGGGGCTCCTGTGCTTCCTGGGGCTGCGTGCAGGCGGCACGGCCGAACCCCACCCGGGCGACGCCGATTCACAAGGTCATCCTTGACAAGCCCATCGTGAAAGTCCCGGGCTGTCCGCCGATCGCGGAGGTCATGACCGGCGTGATCACCTACATGATCGCCTTCGACCGCCTGCCGGACCTGGACCGGCAAGGCCGACCGAAGATGTTTTACAGCCAGCGCCTGCACGACAAGTGTTATCGGCGGCCGCATTTCGACGCCGGCCAGTTTGTCGAACGTTTCGACGACGAGGGCGCGCGGAAGGGCTACTGCCTGTACAAGGTCGGCTGCAAGGGACCGACCACCTACAACGCCTGTTCGACCGTCGAGTGGAACGGCGGCTTGTCCTGGCCCGTCAAGTCCGGCCACGGTTGCCTCGGCTGTGCCGAAGACAATTTCTGGGACAAGGGGTCCTTTTACAGCGCCGTGACGAACTTCGGCGTGATGGGCGGCGCCGAAGCGACGGCCGACCGCATCGGCGGCGTGATTGCCGGCGCCGCAGCCGTTGGCGTCGCGGCACACGCGGCAGTATCGGCGGTAACACATTTCAGCCGCGACCGCGCCGGGGAGAACCACAATGTCTAGCACGACCAGCGCAAACGGCTTCGCGCTCGACGACAGCGGCTTGCGGGTCGTCGTCGACCCGATCTGCCGCATCGAGGGGCACCTGCGGATCGAGGTCAATGTCGATGAGAACAATACGATCCGGAACGCGGTATCGACGGGCAACATGTGGCGCGGCCTCGAAGTGATCCTCAAAGGGCGCGATCCGCGCGACGCCTGGGCATTCACGGAACGCATCTGCGGCGTGTGCACCGGCGTGCACGCACTCATTTCCTGCCGCGCGGTAGAGGATGCACTCGGGATAGATATTCCGGCGAACGCGAATTCCATCCGGAATCTGATGATGCTGGCGCAGTACACGCAGGACCACCTGGTGCATTTTTACCATCTGCATGCACTCGACTGGGTCGACATCGTCAGCGCGCTCAGCGCGGACCCGCGCGCGACCTCTGAATTGCAGCAATCCATATCGGCCTGGCCGAAATCCTCGCCCGGCTATTTCCGCGACGTGCAGGGCCGCATCAAGCGCTTCGTCGAATCGGGTCAGCTCGGGCCGTTCGCGAACGCCTACTGGGGCAGCCCGGCCTACAAGCTGCCGCCGGAAGCGAATCTCATGGCGGTGACCCACTACCTGGAGGCGCTCGATTTCCAGAAGGAAATCGTCAAGATTCACACGATCTTCGGCGGCCGTAATCCCCACCCGAACTGGCTGGTCGGCGGCATGCCTTGTTCGATCAACGTCGACGACACCGGCGCCGTGGGCACCGTGCACATGGCCTGGCTGAACCAGGTGAGCGACATCATCAATCACTCGATCGAGTTCGTGGACAAGGTGTACGTGCCCGATCTGACCGCGATCGCCTCCTTCTACAAGGACTGGACCTATGGCGGCGGCCTATCGGCGAAAAACATTATGGCCTACGGCGAGTTCCCGACCATTCCCAACAACTACACGAACGACAGCTTCTTGCTGCCGGGCGGCGCGGTCCTGAACGGCGACCTGACGACGGTCTACGACGTCGACCCGCGCGACCCGGAGCAGGTGCAGGAGTTCGTGACGCATTCCTGGTACGAGTACGCGGGCGGCGACGCCGACCGCGGCCTGCACCCCTGGGACGGCATCACGGAACCGCGCTTCGAGCTCGGACCGAATGCCAAGGGCACGAAGACGAACATCGAGGCGCTCGACGAAGGCGCGAAGTACTCCTGGCTCAAGGCGCCACGCTGGCGCGGCAATGCGATGGAAGTCGGGCCGCTCGCGCGCTACCTCATCGCCTACGCGCGCGGCAACGAGGAAATCCGGAGTCAGGTCGACGGACTGCTGGCGAAGCTGGAGCTACCAATCGGCGCGTTGTTCTCCACGCTCGGCCGCACCGCGGCGCGCGGCCTCGAGTGCTCCTGGGCTGCACATCGCATGCGCGAGGTGTTCGACACCATGATGTCGAACATCAAGAACGGCGACCTCGCGACCGCGAACATGACGAAATGGGAGCCTGCTACCTGGCCGGCCGACACGAAGGGCGTCGGCTTCGGGGAGGCGCCGCGCGGCGCGCTCGGGCACTGGCTACACATCGTGGATGCGAAAATCGCGAACTACCAGGCGGTCGTCCCGACCACATGGAACGCCTCGCCGCGCGACGCCGCCGGCAACATCGGCGCTTACGAAGCCGCGTTGCTCGGCACGCCGATGGCGGATCCGGCCCAGCCGCTGGAAATCCTGCGCACGCTCCACAGTTTCGATCCCTGCCTCGCCTGCGCGTCACACGTGATATCGCCGGACGGGCGGGAACTCGCGCGGGTCCGGATTCGCTGAGAGAGCAGGCATGGCGACCGCAGCACACGACATCGACAAGGCCCGCCAGCGTGCGGTGTACGTCTTCGAGGCGCCGGTACGCATCTGGCACTGGCTGCACGCGCTGTCCATCGTCGTCCTGGCGGCCACCGGCTACCTGATCGCGAATCCGCTGCCGAGCATCGGCGGCGAAGCCAGTGACAGTTTCCTGATGGGCAACCTGCGCCTCGTCCACTTCGTCGCCGGCTACGTGTTCGCAATCGGCCTCGTCGTGCGCATCTACTGGGGCCTCGTCGGCAACCGGTATTCGCGGGAGCTCCTGTATCTGCCCGTGTGGCGGCGCGAGTGGTGGGGCGCCCTGTTCGACGAAATGAAGTACTACGCATTTCTCAGGCGCGAAGCGCCGCACGTGGTCGCACACAATGCCCTGGCTCAGGCGGCGATGTGGTTCTGCAACATCGTGCTCGGGATTTTCATGATCATCACCGGCTTCGCGCTGTACAGCGAGGGTCTCGGGCAGGGCAGCTGGGCGGACAAATTGTTCGGCTGGGCCATCCCGTTGCTCGGCGGCTCGCAAAGCGTGCGAATGTGGCATGTCCTCGGCATGTGGTTGTTCATCACTTTTGCCATCATTCACATCTACATGGCAATTCGCGCCGATATCATGAGCAGGCAAAGCAGCATCAGCGCCATTATCAGCGGCTGGCGGTTGTACCGGGACTGAGTCGACCGATGACCGAAGTACAATCCATGACCTCGCGCGGCTACGCCTGGAATACGCTGATCCTGGGGATAGGCAACCTGCTCTGGGCCGACGAAGGCTTCGGAGTGCGCTGCGTCGAGACGTTGAATGCCCGCTACGTGTTGCCCGATGACGCGAGGGTCATGGACGGCGGCACGCAGGGCATATTCCTGTTGCCTTGGGTACGCTCGGCGCGGCGGCTGCTGATCTTCGACGCGATCGACTTCGGACTGGCGCCGGCAACGTTGCGCCTCATCACTGGTGAGGACGTGCCGCGCTACATGGGCGCGAAGAAAGTCAGCATGCACCAGGCGGGATTCCAGGAGGTGCTCTCGTCGGCGGCCCTCACCGGCGACTTCCCGACGGACATCGCCCTCATCGGCGCGCAGCCCGAGCGGCTCGACGACTATGGCGGCAGCCTGACGCCTGCGGTGCGTGCGCAGATCGAACCGGCACTGCGGCTCGCGCTTGAATTGCTCGCAGCGTGGGGAATCGTGTGCACGCCGCGGAGCCAGCCGCTCACGCCCGGGGAGTCTATCGGGCCGCCGGCGCTGGCCATCAGGGACTACGAGTCCGGCCGCCCTGGCGTTCGTGCAGAGGGCCAATGAGCCGGGCGCAGCGAACCGCGGCGCCGAACCCGCTGATCGACCGCCTGACTTCGGCGCTCGGCTATCCGGTTGTCACGCTCGCGAATCACGCGGAATTTGTCGCACGGCCCGGCATGATCGTGCTGTTCTTCCCGGGTGATCCGGCAACCATTCGTGACGCGACCGACGTAGCCGTCGTGCTGCCGGAACTCGTCGCCGCCTTCGGCGACCGGCTCGCGCCCGGAGTCGTCACGGACGTGTTCGGCGACGGCGATGCCCTGCGGCAACGTTACGGTTTCAACGAGTACCCGGCACTGGTCTTCGTGCGCGACGGTCACTACGTCGGGACGCTGACCCGAATCCGCGATTGGGCCGACTACCTGGCCGGCATCGCGACTTTGTTCGACGCATCGCCGAAACGGCCACCCGGGATCGGCATCCCGGTCGTGCGAATCTGAGCCGGCGGACAGGGAGATTCTCGTGGCACTCCAGGACATTCCCGTGCGCGTGATCGGCTCCGGCAGCCAGCCGACCGAGGACGACGGCGCGACGATGAGCTACATCGACATGCCAGGTGACATGCGGACCTATCATCCGCCCGAGATCCCGGAACCCGAAGCGGTTCGTCATCTCGACGGCGCACGGGCCGCGATGGAATGGCTGCGTAGCGCGCTCGCCTCCGCCGGTACCGGCAAGGTGTCCCAACTGGCGAATATCGGGGCGCTGGACGGGCACGACCGTGAACTCGTGAACCAGATCCTTGGCGAAGGAGAGGTGAGCGTCACTTTTACGGGCAGCGTGCACGCGCGTACCCAGGAAAGCGTGCTCGCCGGCGTGTGGCGCACGGTGTACGTCGATGACGAGGATCGCGTGCAGGCGGATATCCTGGAAGTCGCCGATGCGCCTCACGTCGTGCGGCTGCCGTTCGCATTCGCGCGTACGGTCGATACGAGCAGCGATGGAGTGCCGGGCGACGTCGTGAACGCGCTGCCGATCCTGGTGGAGCTCGAGGCGCATTGCGCGGACTTCACGCGGACCGGCAATCCGCACGAGATCAACCTGACCCTGCTGCCGCTCACCGACGGCGACCTGGTTTTTCTCGATGGCCGGCTGGGCCGCGGCGCGGTGGACACGCTCTCGCGCGCCTACGGCAAGTGCCAGGTAATCGCAACCGCGGTGCCGAATGTGTGGTGGGTACGTTTCTACAACTCGATGGGCACGCCGATCCTCACGACACTGGAGATCGTCGATGTTCCGGCACTGCTGTGCGCCGCACCGGAGGATCTCGCCGACTCCGCAGTGCGGCTGGATGCGATACTGGCGCCTTACTGGGCGGACGTGACATGAGCGACCCGGTGTCGGCATTCGAAGGCGCCCGGATCGGCGACGCGACCCGGCTCGAATGCCGCATCTGCTGGTATGTGTACGACCCGGCGGAGGGCGACCCGGTCGAACAGGTTCCGCCCGGTACGCCGTTCGTCGCACTGCCGGGCTGGTGGCGATGCCCGCAGTGCGACGCGGAGCGGGACAAGTTCCTGCCCCTGGACGACTGATGTGACGATTGCCGCCGCGGACCTGTGCGCTCGCTACGAATGGATTCACGCCGAACGCATGCGCGGCTTGCCGATACTGAACCCCGCGCTCCGGGTGGCAACGATCGGCTTTCGTGAGCATGGCGCCGATGCGGTCGGCGTGCTGGTCACGCCCTGGTTCATGAATCTCGTCGTGCTCCCCGACGACAACTCAGGGTACCGGGTACAGGGCGATCGCGTCGACTACGCGCTGCCGGGTGGTGTGCTGGAGATGACGGTACATTGCGACGACGAGCTCGGGAGCTACCTCAGTGCGGTCCTGTATCGCGACGTGATGGCGATTCCGGACATGGCGTACGCGCAAACGCTGGCAGCGGATATCCTGCACCGGCTGTTCGATGCGCAGGCTGCAAGGGCCGAACACGCAGCAGCGCGACGAGTCACACGGCGGTCGCTTTTCGCGGGTCCGGATCGCGGCTGATGCATGAACTTTCCGTCTGCCTGTCGCTGCTGGAGAGCGTCGAGCGCATCGCCGCCCAAAACGGCGGCCGTGAAGTGCGTGCCATCCACGTTCGCATCGGGCCGCTTGCGGGCGTGGAACCCGACCTGTTGAGAAGTGCGTATCCGCTTGCGGCCGCCGGCACCATCGCGGCGGCGGCGACACTCGAACTCACGAGCGCTGACCTCATCGTCCGCTGCACGCAGTGCGGCGAGGAGTCCGTCGTGGTTGTCAACCGGCTGTTGTGCGCGCATTGCGGCGATTTCCGCACCCGTGTCGTCAGCGGCGATGAACTGCTGTTGCAGAGTGTGGAACTCGGCGCCCCGCCGTCATGCTCAGCAGATCCGCGGTAGCGGGTCGTCCTCCAGTTCCTCGAGAAAGCGCTCGCCGCCGAGATCGGTCCGGAGCGTGATGCGGGCACCGTGCGCGGCGATGTGGCCGACCCGTGCGGCGTTCTCCCCGCCCGGGAGCGCACGCAACGCCGCCAGCGCTTCGTCCGCCTGTGCCGGGGCGATGACGGCGAGCACGCGACCCTCGCTCGCGAGATAACAGGGGTCGTAGCCCAGCATGTCGCAGACCGACTGCACCGCCGCGGCCACCGGCAGGCTGGCATCGAACGCGACACCAAAGCCCGTGGCACGGCGGATTTCGTGCGCAATCGAGGCAACGCCGCCGCGGGTCGGGTCGCGCATGAAGCGCAGCCCGTCGAAGGCGAGCAGCGCTTCGGTGAACGCGGCAACCGAAGCGGCGTCCGAAGCGAGGCTGCCGCGGAGATCGAAATCCTCGCGCGCGAGCATGACGGCCGTGCCGTGATCGCCGATCGTGCCGTTGACGAGCAGCGCATCGCCTTCGCGAATTCTGCCGAGCGCAGGCCGGACACCCGGCAGGCGCACGCCGACGCCGGTCGTGGCGAGGTACAGTCCGCCGCCTTCGCCGCGACGCAGCACCTTCGTGTCCCCGGCGATTATGCTCACGCGGCAGGCGCGTGCCGCGGCTGCGAGACTGGCCACGATGCGATCGAGCACGACCGTTTCGAGGCCCTCCTCGATGAACGCGTTTAATGTGAGGTAGCGCGCGCTCGCGCCGGCGACCGCGAGATCGTTGACCGTGCCGTGGACCGCCAGTGAACCGATATCGCCGCCGGGGAACTCGAGCGGCTGGACCGTGAACCCGTCGGTCGTGATCATCGGCTCGCCACCGTCGAGCGCGAATGCGACGGCGTCCGCGCTGGCATCGAGGTCGTTCCTGCCGAGATGGCGCACGAATACGTCCTCGATCAGTTCCCGCATGAAGCGCCCGCCATTGCCGTGCGCAAGGGATATGTGCGCATCCCTCAGCATGTCAGGGCGCGCTGCGCGGCGATTTCCGCTGCCTGGCCGAAGCTCAGTGCCGCGTCGTTGCAGGGCAGGCGCAACGGAACGAATGCGTCGAAGCCCGCTCCGGCCAGCCCGTCGGACGCGAGGTCGGTCAGCACACGGTTCTGGAACACCCCGCCGCACAGGCCGACGCGGCGTATCTCGAATTCCGTTCCGAGGTGCCGTGCCTGGTCGACGATCGTGCCGGCCAAGCTCGCGTGGAACGCGCCGGCACGCTCGGCGACCGATCTCCGCCGGTCGGCCAGCATGGGCAAGAGCGGTGCCCAGTCGCTGCGCAGCAGGCCGTCCTCGTCGCTGAACAATGGGAGAGCGATCGGGTCGGCGCGGGTACCGCACAAGGCTTCGAGCCGCATCGGGCCTTCTGCTTCGTAGCTCGCGAACTGACGGCCGGTCAGCATGGCGGCGGCGGCGTCAAACAGGCGGCCGGCCGCGCTGGTGTATGGGCTGTTGATGCCGCGCCTGTGCGCCGACTCGAGGAGGCCGGCTCCCGCCGGCGCCTCGCTCCACCGGGTCCCGCAGGCCCAATGCAACGCAGCGGCACTGCGCCAGGGCTCGCGGCCCACGATGTCGCCCCCGGGCTGGCGAAACTGCCGAAGGCTTGCCACCCGCCGCCAGCGTCCGGGGCCCCCGAAGAGCGCTTCGCCACCCCACAACGTCCCGTCCGCCCCGAGGCCGACGCCGTCCCAGGTGAAGATGAGCCAGCCGTCGCCGCCGCCGGCTTCGGCGACCAACGCGCTTGCGTGCGCATAGTGGTGCCATACGGGGAGCATGGGCAGGGCCTGCTCGCGTGCCCAGCGATGCGTTGTGTAGGCAGGATGCGCATCGCAGGCGATGGCCTCGGCGCGGACGCCGTACAACGACTGCAGGTCGGCGACCACTTGCTGCAGCACCGCAAGGCTGCGCGGACTGTCCATGTCACCGATATGCGGCGCGACGACCGCACGCTGACCCCAGCTGAGCGTAACCGTGGTTTTCATCTGTCCGCCGAGCGCCACGAGCGGCCGCGACTGCGGCCAAGGCAGCTCCAGTTCGACGGGAGCGGTGCCGCGACCCAGGCGCAGGGGGCGCAGGCGCCGGCCGACCCGTCGGTACACGGCGTCGTCGGCGGGACGCACGATCGGCCGGTCGTGATGCAGGAACCCGTCGGCGACCTCCGCAAGGCGTGCTTCGACCTGGGCGGCGTCCGTCAGCACGGGTTCGCCGCTGATGTTCGCAGACGTGGCGATGAGCGGCCCGCCGAAGTCACCGAGCAACAGTTCGTGCAGCGGGCTATACGGGAGGATCACACCCAGTTCGTTGAGCCCCGGTGCGATGTTGCGAGGCAACCCGGTTCCGGCCCGGGCGCGAACGAGCGTAACCGGGCGCGCCGGGCTCAGGAGGCAGGCGAGTTCGTCTGCGGTCGCCTCGGCCAGCCGCCGTACGTCTTCCAGGCCGTCCACGCCGCCGAGCGGAACCATGACCGCGAGCGGCTTGTGCGGCCGTCGCTTGCGTTTGCGCAGGCGCGCGATGGCGAGACTGTTCATCGCATCGCACAACAGGTGATAGCCGCCAATGCCTTTCACCGCAACGATGCTGCCGGCGCGCAGCGTAGCGACGGCCGCGTCGAGGGCGGCCGGCCCGGTGCGCGCTGTCTTGCTGCCGGCAATGCGCCAGGCGAGCGCCGGGCCGCAGGTCGGGCACGCGATCGGCTCCGCGTGGTAACGGCGGTCACCCGGGTTCTCGTATTCCGCGGAACAGTCCGGGCACAGCGGGAAAGTCGCCATGCTGGTATTGGCCCGGTCATAAGGCATTGCCGCGATTAGCGTGTAGCGCGGCCCGCACTGGGTACAGTTGATGAAAGGGTAGCGATGACGCCGGTCGGCGGGGTCGCCGAGTTCCCGGCGGCAGTCGTCGCAAAGGTAGTTGTCGGTCGGCACGAAAACCCGTGCCTGGTCGTCTGCAACGCTCGGCAGAATCCTGAACGAGGTTTCGTCGCTGGCGACGGCCGCATCACAACTTACGAGCCGCGGCCTCGACAAGTGGGGGGCCTGCAGGATGAGATCCCTGCGAAAGGCGGACAGCGCATGCTCCGGACCGCAGGCCAGTATTTCGACCCGCCCGACGCGGTTGCGCACGTACCCGGCGATGCCGTGACGGACGGCCAGGCGATGGACAAACGGGCGGAAGCCGACACCCTGCACATGGCCTTCGAGTACCAGCCGGAGGGCCTGCAGCGCCGGGGGTGCCGCAGTGTCACCGGCAGTCACGCACGCGGCGTCGGCCAACAGAGCGTCTCGCCGGGCCGCTCACGTTCTCGCGGCAGCCGGCGGCCCACCAGATGCGGCAGGCGCCTTCGTCGGACACCATGCATGGGCCGATGGGGTTCCGCGGAGTGCAGGCCAGGCCGTACAGGCGGCATTCGTTCGGCCGCAGCCGCCCGAGCACGACTTTGGCGCAGTCGCAGCCGGGCGGCATCTCGCCGACGCGTTTGCGCGCTTCATCCGCGTAGGATGGCAATACGCGGCGTGCATCGTGTGCCGCGTAGGCCGGCCGCAGGGAATAGCCCGAGCGCGGGATCGTGCCGATGCCGCGCCAGGTTGCATCCGTGATCTCCAAGACCGTGTCGAGCTGGCTTCGGGCCAGGGCGTTGCCCCCCGGCCGGACCACTTCCGGGTAGCAGTTCTCGAGTCGGACCTCGCCATCGCGGCGTTGCCGCAGCACAGCACACAGCGCGTGCAGCAAGGTATCCGCACGGAACCCGGCAATGGCGACCGGCATGCCGTGGTCGCGGGCGACGAATTCCCATTCTTCCGGTCCCATGACCGTCGAGACGTGCCCGGGCGCGATCATTGCCTCGAAGCCCGGCGTGTCGGACTCCAGCAACATCGCGACCGCGGGCCACGTCCGTCGCCCGGACAGCAGCACGAGCAGGTTCTCGGGCACGCCTTCCGCGAGCATCGCGGCAACCGGCGCCGTGGTGGTTTCGAAACCAGCGGCGAAGAACACGACGCGCCGGCCGGGATTCGCGCGGGCGATTTTCACCGCGCCGGAGGGCGAGGCGATCGGTCGAATGTCCGCGCCGGCGGCACGCGCCTGCTCGAGGGACCGCGGCTCGCGCCGCGGCACATTGACCGGGACCCGCAGCATGTCACCGAACGCCACGAGGATCACGTCTTCGTGGCGCGCAAGCTGGATGGCTTCGAACACGTCTTCTTCCGGGCAGATGCACACCGGGCAGCCCGGTCCCGGGATGAGTTCCAAGGTCGCGGGCAGTGCCGCCCTCAGGCCCGCCTTCGAGATCGAGCGTTCGTGCCCGCCGCAGACGTTCATGATGCGTACCGGCTCCGGCGGCGTGAGCGCGCGGATGCGTTCGAGCCAGTAGGTGCCGTCGTGTGTCATTCCCGGTTTTCCAGCCAGTCGAGCCACGCCGGCATTCCGGCGCCCGTGCGCGCGGAGACGGGCAGGACCCGGGCCGGGTTGGCCAGCGCACGGACGCACCCGATCGCCGTCGTCACGTCGAAGTCGCCGAGTACGTCCAGCAGGTCGCACTTGCTGACCAGCACCAGGTCGGCGGCGCGGAACATCACCGGGTACTTTGCGGGTTTGTCGTGGCCCTCCGGTGTGGACAACAGCGCGACGTTCGCTTGTTGTCCCAGGTCGAAGCTCGCCGGGCACACCAGGTTGCCCACGTTCTCGATGAACAAAAGGTCGATCGCGTCCAGGTCTAGCCGGTGCAGCGCCGTGTGGACCATGTGCGCATCGAGATGACAGGCGCTGCCGGTCTGGATCTGCACGGCGGTAACGCCGCAGCGGCGGATGCGTTCCGCGTCGTTCTCCGTTGCCAGGTCCCCTTCGATCACGGCGATTCGGCGCCGGCCGCCGAGCGCGTCGATCGTGGCTTCGAGCAGCGCAGTCTTGCCGGCGCCCGGCGACGACATCAGGTTGACGGCCCGCACGCCGTGAACCGCGAAATGCTCGCGGTTGTGGGCGGCCTGGTGGTCGTTCGCATCGAGCAGTCGAGTGAGCACCTCGATGGAATCGTGTCCGTGGCTCGTACGCGCGAGCGGTCCGCCGCCCTCGACGAGGTGGCGATTGCCGGGGGTGACGTTGCAGCCGCAGGTCTCGCACATGCGTCAGTGTCCGGTGGCGACCCCGTCGACGGCGTCGAGTATTTCGTCGAACAGCTCCCAAGAACGTTCCGCTTCCGTCGCATCAACCTTCTGGATGGCATACCCGACGTGCACGAGGACGTGATCGCCCGGGGCGAGCGGCTCACCCTGCAACATGAACAGGCTCACCTCGCGCTCGATGCCGCGTGCCTCGCAGGTGCAGAGGAATCCGTCGATCGACGTGATGCGCATGGGTATGGCCAGGCACATGTAAACACTCCGGGGCGCGCGAACGAACGCCGCTGCAGTCATCGGACCACCGATAATAGATCGTGTGCGCCGCCTTGGCCGTACGTAATAACGCCTATTCCGGTCCCGGCCCGGGTTCCTTATGGTTGAGCGTGGGTGATGCCGCACGGCGACCATCGCCATTGTTCCATTACGCCACGCCAGGAGTCACGGCATGCGCTCGCTTCTCGCCATTACCGCCCTTGCCTCATCGTGGGGCACGGCGCTCGCCCACATGCCGCCGGAGAGCGAAGGCCTGGCACAGCAGGTCGGGCACCAGTTCTTCGGATTGCACCATACGCCGCTCGTGGTCTTCGTCATCTGGCTCGCCGTGCTCGGCTTCAACGCCGCCCGCCGTCACCGCGCGGCAACCTACGGCCGACGAAACCCGCATAGCCGCCGCAAAGCAGGCTAGAATCACACCCAAAAGCCGGCCGTCCGGACAGCTCCGGCGCACGACAAAGGGTTTAGGGATGCAATCTCCGGGTAGCGAGAATGCGGGGCCAACGGCCGCGCAATACGCGGGTGATCGGCCTGCGCAGGTCCTGCGCCGCCTGTTCCACGCCACACGACCCAAGTTTTTCCCCGCGTCCATACTGCCGGTGCTAGCCGGCACGGCATGGGGCGCCGCCGCCAGTGGCAGCTTCGATGCGGTCGTGTTCCTGCTGGCCTTGTTCGCAACGACCTGCGTGCACGCCGGCGCGAATGTGCTGAACGACGTCGGTGACGACGCCGGCGGCACCGATCGCATCAACCAGAGCCGCATTTACCCGTACACGGGCGGCTCGCGCTTCATCCAGGTAGGCATACTGAGTGGCGCCACCATGGCTCGCCTTGGCATCACGCTGCTGCTGGCCGCGACGATCGCAGGCTTTCTGCTCTTTCTGGTCAAGGGCCCCGTGGTGCTCGGGTTCGGACTTGCCGGTATTGCACTCGCGGTACTGTACTCGCTGGGTCCGGTCCGGCTGAGTTCGCTCGGGCTGGGCGAGTTCGCCGTCGGTGTTGCCTTCGGCGTGCTGCCGGTGTGTGGCGCCGCCTGGCTGCAAAGCGGCGCACTGGACCTGCCCACGCTGCTGTATTCCCTGCCGATCAGTGCCTGGGTCGCCAATATTTTGCTAATCAACGAGGTGCCGGATATCGATGCCGACGGCGCAACCGGCAAACGCACCTTGCCCGTACGCATCGGATTCGCCGGCACGGCAATGGTCTATCTCGCGGCGGCGATCCTGGCCGCGGGCGTCACCGTGTGGCTCACCGTCGCCGACGAGCTGCCGCTGCTTGCACCGCTGCTGCCCGTTGCGCTGCTGGTGTTGGCCGACCGCGCCGCACGCTCGATTCGCCGCGGTCCGGATGACCGGCAATCAATGACGCGCGGTATCGAGGCAACGCTCGGCATACACACGCTCGGCGCGCTCTGGCTCACGGCCTGCGCACTGTATCTCGCGCTATTTGCTCAAGGCTGACAAGCGGCGGGTGGCCTGGTCTCGCGGTTCCCGGCGGATCACGATCCGCAAAGGCACATTGTTCCGCTGGCGGGGGCCGCGCGCGGTGCGGTCGGTGTCAACCGCCGGCAGCGTCCCCATCGGCAAACTCGGCGGCGATCTCGCGCATCATTTCCGACGCGTTCTCGGGTAACTTGTGGACGATGCCATAGTGGCAGTCGATGCAGGTCTCGCCCTTTTCCGTCGCCTGTTCGTGGCGCCGCGCCGCACGGCGGTCCTGCTGGTCGAAGGCCATCGCGTCGAAGCCGTGGCAGCTCTTGCAGAATTCCGAATCGTTTTCCTTGAATTCGCGCCACACTTTCTGCGCCATTTCCGCCCGGTGCGCTTCGTACTTTTCCGCCGTGTCGATCTTGCCCATGAGTTCGGGAATGATGTCGAAGGAGACGACGATTTTCGTGCTGACCAGTTCGAACCAGTTGTCGTGCGGCAGATGGCAGTCGGCACAGCCGGCGCGCACGCCGTGCTGGTTCTTGAAATGACTGGAAGCTTCATATTCCGGCTTGATGAAAGCCTCGTGCGAGTGGCAGGTGTAGCAGAACTCCGTTTCGCTGGTCTTGTGCAGCGTGTAGTTCATTGTGCCGAGCAACACGGCACCGAGGCCCAGGGCCAGGAAGCCGCCCAGGGGTATGCCGAGCAGCCACTTGCTGTTCGGCCGCCGCCAGAGCCGCGCCCACATCGAATCACCGTCTTTCTCAGCCATCGGTCGTCTCCCCTGCGCGCAGCGCTCTGGACAAAGGGGGTTGCTGGTGGCGCATGTTGTATCGCAGGTTGTTGATGTTGGTGAAGAACTCGCGCATCAGGACCACCCACAGGTAATTCCCGCGTTCGGTAAGCTGCAGCTTGCTGCCCTCTGTCCGAATCGCACCCAGCAGGCGCAGGCCCGCCAACTCCCGCCAGAGCCCTTGCTCGAAACGCCCGGCGAAGCGCCGTTCCGCCGCAGGGAGATCGAGCGAACCGCCGAACAACTGCATCAGCATGTAGTAGCGCATCTGCTCATTGGTGCTGAACATCTTCCTGAATACTGTGCCGGTTCGTCCGTCCGCCACCAGCGCCTCATAATGCCGGTTGTCGAAGGTGCTCGAGTACAGCGCACCCGCCAGGTAGCTGAACGACCCGCTCCCGAGCCCGACGTACTCCTCACGGCCGACGATGTACTCGTCGAACATGCCGGGTTTGCGCGAGAAGCACCATGCCGAACTGCGCTTATACCCGGCGCCGCGCAAGCGGGCGACGACCATCTCGTACAGGTGCCGCTCGCGGCCGAAATCCACCGGACCCATGGCCCGCTCGAGCGTGAGGCGCGCTTTGCCGTCGGCCATCAGCGGGTAGAAGGACACCTGGTCGACGTCCAGCTCGTCGACGAGGATGTCGAGGTCCCGCGCGAGCGAGGCCTCCGACTGGCGCGGAAGGTTGAAGATCATGTCCACGTTGACGGTGGCGAACACGCCGCGAATCTGCGCGAGGCCCGACCGGATGTCGGCGCTGCTCCCGTAGGTGTCGTAACGACGCATTTCCTTCAGGAGTACATCGTCGAAGCTCTGCACCCCGACGGAGAGCCGCGTCACGCCGGCGTCGGCCAGCCGATGCAGGTCCGCGTGCGCGAGGTCGTTCGGGTTGGTTTCCACCGAAATGCCGGAGAGCGCATGCCGCTCGCGCACGCAGGCGATCGTTTCGAGCAGCCGATCGGGGAGCACGGTCGGCGTGCCGCCGCCGATATACATCTCGTCGAACCGGTAGCCGCAGTCCGAGATCCGGCCGATTTCCCGTTCGAGACTGTCGAAATAGGCATTCGCGGGCCCGTCATGGAAGCGGACCCGGTGAAAGGAGCAGAACGGGCAAAGGCTCGGACAGAAGGGTACGTGCAGGTACAGCAGGTAGGTCTGTCCAGCGACGGGCGCCGGCAACTCGATCGGCCCCGGCGGCCCCGGCAGTTCGAACAGGTGCTGGTTCAAGCGCCGAACGAAGAGGGCGATGACGTTTTCGATGTCCACGGCGGAAGCGGTACCGCGGCCTGTCAGCCGCCGGCGAACAACGGACCGTAGTCCGCGTACACCTTGTAGTGCCGGATGCGCCGCTCGCCGCCGCCGGCGAATTCCATCACGTTGGCAAAGGGCAGCGTAATTTCGGAACCATCGTGGCGCTCGTAAGTGACCTCGCCCTCGCAGATGAGTCGTCCGTCACCTTCTGTCGCGTAGCGGACGTTGTGCGACAGTGCGCGAACGGCGTCGAAGAATCCGCTGACCAGTTCCCGAATGCCGTCGCGGCCCGCCACCGGCGGTGACGAGCCGAAGCGGATGACAGCATCGTCCGTCAGGAAACCGACAAATCCGTCGGTATCCTTGCGATCGATTGCTGCGAACAGGGCATCGAGGTGTTTGCCGGTGGCACTGTCGGTGCTCATTGCTGGCTCGCGTAGTAATGCAGGAGAGCGGTGACGTCGTCGTCGGACAGCTTGTCCATCTCTTCCTTCATCTTGTCGAGCTGCTCGCGTTCGCCCGCGCGGTATTCTGCGATCGTCCGCTTCAGGTAGCCCATCCACTGTCCCGCAAGAATACTGGCCTCATCTTCGGGATTGGAACCGCCCTCAGAATGGCAGCGGTCGCAACTTGCGGCATGTAACGCCTTGCCTTTTTCGGCGAGGGTGGCGTCGAATTCCTGTTTCGCGGGTACGAAATCGAGCTTGGCGTAGTGCTCGGCCAGGGCGTCAATATCGTCGTCACTCAGGTTCGCGGTCTCGGCGCACATGTCCGTCGCCGGCCGGCTGGTGTCGCCCTGCCGCCAGGCCGAGCTGATGCAGGGACGGGCCTTGTCCCGGTACGAGAAAAGCGCGTCCGATGCGCTGAACGCATCGAGACCCGCAATCGTCGGGACGTCATCCCAGCTGCTCACGCCGCCATCGCCGTGGCAGTCGTTGCACTGGGTAGCGAGTTGGTCCTGCGCCATCACGGTTGCCGGCGCTGCAAGACAGAAGATTACGAGGGCAGGGAAGCAGGCGACTCTGTTCATGTCATGGCTCCTTGGATCGCGGCCCCGGCCGGCCGGTCCCGGAGCTGCCGCACGCTTGATCGTTGTTGTTTGTTCGCAAGGCGTCGGCCTGAATTGCGACTATGACGCCGATCGCCACGTTAGCATCCCGGGCCGGCTGGCGGGCGCCAGCCGTAGTAGGTATTTGCCGCAATACATAGTACCGCCCCGGTTTTGCTACAAACGAGCGGGACGCGCGTTAGGCGAGAAGACCCTGGCCTCGTACCGGTTCCGGTACAAATCGGAGTGCTGCGATGAGCAAGTACACGTCGAAGTGCGTGTGGCTCGCACTTTTTTGCGCCAGCCTGGTGCTGTCGGGCTGCGAAGGCGACGACGGGGCGCCGGGTGCCGCTGGACCCCCGGGGCCACCGGGCCCGCCCGGACCGCCGGGACCCGGCGGCGGTGGCGGTGTCCCGATCGACAGCGCGGAACAGATCAACATCCAGGTCAGCAGCGTCACGGTACCGGCGGGCGGCGGTGCACCGACCGTCGAGTTCTCACTGACCAACGACCTGACGCAGGGCCTTACCGGCCTGATTGCCGACGAGCTGCGCTTGACGCTGTCACAACTCACACCGGGTAACGGCGGCGGCTCCAGTGAATGGCAGTCTTACGTCACGCGCGACAGTGCCGGGATCCCGAATGCCCAGGCCACCACGGAAAACGCTACGGACGGTACGTTCACCGACAACGGCGACGGGACGTACACGTACACTTTCGCGCAGGCCCTGACTTCTTATCCTGCCGGGCCCGCCTACGACGAAATGAAGACTCACCGCCTCGGCGTGGAGATCCGCGACCAGGCGCCGACCTCGTCCAACGGCGTTCATGATTTCCTGCCGACGGGCGGCGCCGTTACGTTCACGCGCAACATCGTGGACAACGACACCTGCAATGCGTGCCACGACCGGCTGGAATTTCACGGCGGATCGCGCACCGACGTCACTTACTGCGTGACCTGCCACAACCCGTACTCGATCGACGGCGAGACGGCGAGCGAACCCTGGGGCGGATCCGTCGACATGAAGGTGATGATCCACAAGATCCACTTTGGCGCACACCTGGCAAACGGTTACACGGTCATCGGTCACAGCGGTACGGAATACGATTTCTCGCACGTCGAGTTCCCGCAGGACGTGCGCAACTGCCAGACCTGCCATGAGGAGTCGGATGCCGATACGCCCGATGCGAGCAACTGGCGTTTCGTCGCCAACCGCGCGGCTTGCGGCACTTGCCATGACGATATCGACTTTGCCAATGGCGGTCACCCCGGGGGGCTCAGCTTCGCCGACGACACGCAGTGCCTCGACTGTCACGGGCCGGATTCCACCGTGAACGGCGGCGAACTGCAGGTCGCGCAGGTGCACGAACTCAAAGAGGTAATCGCCAACGAGGCTTTCGCCTACGAGGTGTTGGGCGTCACGAATACCGAGCCGGGGTATGTGCCGGAAGCGACGATACGCGTGTCGAACCCGCAGGACGGATCGGTATATGACATAGCCGATCCGGCCGGACCCTTCCAGATCGGTAGTTCGCGACTCAACCTCGACATTTCCTGGACGACGACCGCGCTCGGCAACATCGATCCGAACGACGACTTGGCCCGGTTGCCGGACTCGGGTGCGCCGTTCGCTCCGATCCAGATCGATTTCCAGACCGGGGCCATGAACGACGGCAGCAACACGTTCACGAAAGCGGCGGACCTGCCGATTCCGACCGGCATCGCGGGCTCCGGCCTCGCGGTGCTCGAAGGTCGTGCGTCCGTGGACATTGACGGCAGCCTCGACAACCTGCCGGTGTCGTCCGCGGTCAATACGTTCGGCATTACGGACAGTTCGCCACAAGAGCGGCGCAGCGTGGTCAACATCGACAAGTGCAACGACTGCCACAAGAACCTCGCATTGCACGGCGACAACCGCAGCGGCAACACCGAGGTCTGTTCCACCTGCCACAACCCGAATGCGACCGACATCCAGCAGCGCGTTGCCGGCACCGAATGTGAGGCCGAGCTGGGGCTCGACGACGAGTCGATCGATCTCAAGCGCATGATCCACCGCATCCATGCAGGCAACATCGGCGTCTGCGGTCACGGGAATTCCGCACATTCGTACGTCGGGCTGGTGTACCCCGGCCACCTCAACAACTGCGAGGGCTGCCACCATGAGGATACGTATTACCCGGTGGATGCGGCCGTGATTCTCGCGACCACGATCGACGCCGGAGCGGACCGGTCGACCCTGACAGACGACGTGGCGATCTCGCCGAATGCTTCCGTCTGCTCGAGTTGCCATACGTCCGACCTGGCGTTGCAGCACATGTTGCAGAACGGCGCGGACTTCGCCGCCGGTAAGGACGACACCGGTGCGCTGATTTCGTCCGGTATCGAAACCTGCGAGCTGTGCCATGGTCCGGGACGAACCGCGGACGTAGCGGAGGTACACGGCGTCGACGAATTCCAGTTCAACTGAGTCGCGTCGGTCGAGCCTGATGCAGCGTAACGGCGCCCTGCTCCTGGCCCTGGCACTCCTGGTGCCAGGGCCGGTTGTTGCTCAGGACGACGACGTTACCCAGGACGCCGACGTTGCCCAGGACGAGGAAGAGCTCCCGGAATACAGCCGCAAGGGGGCGGACACCTGCCTCGCGTGCCACGACACGGACGCCGTGTACGCGATTTTCCGCACGCTGCACGGCCGCCCCGGCGACAGCGCCGGTCCGTTCGGCCACGGGCAACTCCAGTGCGAAGCCTGCCATGGGCCGGGCGATGCACATGCCGGCCGGGTGCGTCGCGGCCAAGAGCGGCCGCCGATCCCGTTCTTCGGCTCCGCCAGTGGCGGGACGCCGGCAGAGAAGAACGGCCTGTGCCTCGATTGCCACCAGACCGGCGTCGGCTTCGGCTGGCACGACGCCGCGCACAGCGCGGCCGACCTCGCCTGCGTCGACTGTCACACCCTGCACGATACCTCGGACCCGGTTCGCGACATGGCGGCGCAACCGGAGGTCTGCTTTCAATGCCACCAGGTCGAGCGCAGCCAGACCCTGAAAGCGTTCGCGCACCCGATCGCGGAAGACAAGATGGCCTGCACGGACTGCCACAGCCCGCACGGCACGACCGTCGGTACGGAACTCGTGCGTGAGACGATCAACGAAACCTGCGACCAGTGCCACGCCGAAAAACGCGGCCCCTACCTCTGGGAGCATGCGCCGGTGGCCGACGACTGCACGACCTGCCACAGCCCGCACGGCTCCAACCAGCCGGCGATGCTGGCGAAACGCGCGCCGCTCCTGTGCCAGGGTTGCCATTCGCAGGCGGGACACCCGAGCCTGTCGATGGAAACAGCGGGCCTGCCATCGGACACGCCGTCCCAATTCCTGCTCGGCGAAAGCTGCCTCAACTGCCATTCGCAGGTGCATGGCTCGAACCACCCGTCCGGTTCGCGCCTGATGCGTTAGGGGGAGCGCCGCATGTCCCAGCTGATGTCGTCCCGTGCCCGCCTGGCCCTGTTCGCGGCCGCCCTGTCGGGTGCAGGTTCGGCGCTGGCCGGGGACATCGACACCAGCGAATGGACCTGCGAACTCTGTCCCTTCAATAACGGCTATGAGGGTACCGCCACGGCGGGTGTGACCAGCTCGAGCGACGATTCGGCCTATTTCGGCGACGCCACCGGCTACGACGAATCCGGCGTCTACGGCGATCTCGACACCGAAGGCACCTGGACCGACGATGCCTGGTTCATGCGCTGGTCCGCCAGCGACCTGTTGCTCGACTCGCGTCGCGTGGTACTCGACGGCGGCAATCCGGGCCGCTGGGACTACAGCCTGTCCTATCGTGAGCTTCCGCGGCGCGAATATTTCACGACGGAATCCATTTTCAGGCCGTCGTCGGGCAGTCAGCTCGCGCTGCCGGACGGCTGGGTCACGGCGCCGCAGACGACCGGTTTTACCCAGCTTGACAGCAGCCTCGAAGACGTCGACATCGAGGGCGACCGCTCCGATTTCCGCGTCGGCGGCCGCTACTTGTTGACGGGCGGCTTCAGCGCTTCGGTGGACTACCGTCGTCACGCGAGCGACGGCACGCGCTCGCTCGGAGGCCCGTCCTACACGACGGCAAGCCTGCTGCCGGCGCCGTACGACTACACCACCGACGAGGTCGACCTGCGCCTGGAGTACCTGGGCCGCAACGCAGGCCTGGCGCTGGGATGGTTCCTGTCGGATTTCTCGAGTGCCGACACCGGCATCGCCTGGGAATCGCCGTTTACGTCAGCGCCTGGCGCCGAAATGTCGGAGATCGCGCAGGCGCCGGATAGCCGCCTCCAGCAGCTGAGCGCCCGCGGCGGTTACGCGTGGCCGCTCTGGGCTACGACCGTCACCGCGTCTGCCACGTACGGCGAGATCACGCAGGACGCGCCGTTTCTCGCCTACACGACGAATCCGAACCTCGTGACCGATCCCCTGCCGAAGCCGGACCTCGACGGCAGCGTCGATGTGCACCACCTCGTAGCATCGTTGTCTGCGCGGCCGCTGCCGAAAGCCCGGGTCCAGCTGACCTGGCGTCAGGACCAGCGCGAAAACAAGTCGGGCCAGGAAGCCTGGAATCGAGTCATCGTCGACAGCTTCACGAGCGGCGACGCAGAGCTGAACACCCCGTACAGCTTCGAGCGCGACCTGCTTTCGGCCGAGGCGAGCTACGACCTGTTCGACAGCCTGCGCGTGTCGGGAGGCGTCGAACGACGGGAGACGGACCGCGACTACCAGGAAGTGGCCGAGCAGACCGAGGATACGGGCTGGCTGGGGCTGCGCTGGCATTACAAGGACTGGCTGAACCTCGAAGGGCGGGGCGGCACGACCAAGCGCGACATCGATCGCTATGACGAAGCAGTAGCAGCGTCACTCGACCAGAATCCGCTCCTGAGAAAGTACAACCTCGCGTATCGCTATCGCCAGTTCGTCGACTTCAGCGCGGTGATCATGCCCGCTGACTGGCCGGTATCGCTGTCATTCGACGGGCTCATTGCGGACGACAGCTACACGCTATCGCCGCTCGGCATGCAGGACGCCGAGGAAGTGCAGCTCGCGGTGGACTTCACCTGGACAGTCAGCGACACGCTGTCATGGTACGTCGACCTGGGCCTCGACAGCATCGAGTCGTCGCAGATTGGCAGCGAGTCGTTCGCGACGCCGGACTGGCAGGCCGAGTACGATGACGAATTCACATCGGCAGGCACGGGCCTGCGAATCCGCGAAATCGCGGACAAGATGAATCTTACGATCGACCTGCGCACTTCGGATAGCGTGTCCGAGATCCACATGGATTCGGTGGCAACGGGCGCGGACCCGTTCCCCGACCTGGAAACACACCACGACGCGCTGCGCGTTCGGCTCGACTATCGCTGGTCGCCGCGGCTGCTGCTGGAATTCGGCGCGACCTGGCAGACCTTCGAAACGGACGACTGGATGCTCGACGGCGTCGATCCGGCGACGATGCCCGAGGTGCTCGCTCTCGGCGCGGATCCCTGGGACGACCAGCAGCTCCTGTTCGGCATCGGCTTCCGCTACGACCTCACTGCGCCGGAGGAATCCGGGGAACAGCCCGCTGAGCCACCCGCCGAAGCGCCGGCTGAACCACCCGCTGAATCACCTGCCGAACCACCCGCCGAAGCGCCGGCTGAACCGCCTCCATCAAACTGAGGGCCGTGTTGCCGGGGAACTGGCCATGATCAGGGCGACAGCAGCGCCGTGACCTCGTAGTTCGCGTCGACCGGCGGCAGGCCGACGACCTCGCGGTTGCGATTCAGGTTTTCGCGCATGCGTTCTTCGAGCGCGGCGTAGCGAGGCTCGCCCGCGATCGCGGCGAACGCCGGTTCTTTCTTCGACGGCACGCCGTTGCTCGACGCGCCCTGCCCGACGGATTGCTCGAGGGCGTCGAGTGCTGCCTCGATGTCGCCCTCGAGTGCATGCTGCACCGCCTGCGATATCGAGAACCCGACGTTGTTAATGCCCTGCTCGAGCAGGTTCGCATGGTGCCGGTCGACTTCGGCTATCGCTTCGTCGAACCGCGGCTGGTTGCCGAGCCGAGAATATGCCAGGGCGACATCGGCCATCACCGAGTAGCCGAAGTCGTCGCCGCGGACCTCGGAGGCGAACGCGACCAGATTTGGCCAGCGTTCCTCCACGTAATCGACGAGATCCTGGTCACGCCCGTCCCAGACGAACAGCCGGAACAGGATCCGGGTTGGCCTGATCGGGCGAGCTGGTAGGCGAGTTCGTAGGCCTCAGCCTTGCGGCCGGTTTCGTATAGCGCTTCGGGTCTCAGGAACTGGGAGCCTTCGCTGACCGCACGCTCGAACTGCATGGTCTGGATCAGTCCGACGCTGAGAAAAATCTGCCCGATGCCGCTCGGCTCGGTCCGCTCCCGGTACCGTTCCATGAGCTTCAGTCCCTCGCCGGTGTTGCCGGAAAACATCTCATTGATGGCTCGCGCCATGAGCAGATCTGGATTCGAGGGATCGAAGGCCTCGATGCGCTGGATCAAATCCTCGGCCCGTTCCTTTTCCGAGAAGCTGTTGAAGGTCTGTATCGCATTGGCAAACGCGGGCGAGTACAGCGGATCGCGCTCCGTCAGCTCGGCCAGTATCTCCATGGAGCCGCGGAAGTTGCCCAGCGCCTGCATCGCAATCTGTAGCCAGTTGCTGGCATCGATCAGGTTCGGATTGAGCTCGAGCGCTTTGCCGAGCGGCTCGATGGCCAGCTCGACTTGGCCGGGCTCGTTCCGGTAGTAGAGGCCGAGAGCCGCCCAGGCCTCGGCGTTGTTCGCATCGAGCGCCAGCGCCTTGTCGATGTAGCGCTTCGCCCGGCGCTGCGTCTCGTCGTGGGCTATGTCGCCGTACTGCTGCTCCGAGAGCAGCATGACCGCAATGCCGCGTTGCGCGTAGGCGGGTCCGTAGCCGGGGTCGAGGCGTATCGCCTCGTCGAGTTCGCCGACGGCCGCCTCGATGTTGCCGCGGTCGCGGGTGTAGATGCGCTGCTTCGCCCGCAGGTAAAGGTCGTAGACCTCCGGACTCGTGCGCTGCGCCTCGATCACCGTGTCCGTGTCAGTAAGCAACTGTGTCTTGAGTTGCGTGAGGATCTCGTTTGCGATCTCGTCCTGGATCGCGAAAACGTCGGTCAGCTCGCGTTCGTAGGTTTCGGACCAGACGTGAAATCCGTCCTCGACCTGGATCAGCTGGGCGGTGATGCGCACCTCGTTGCCCGACTTGCGCACCGAACCTTCGAGGATGTGGTCGACGCCGAGCGAACTGCCGATGCGGCGCAGGTCGTCGGCCTGGCCCTTGAAGGCAAAGGAGGACGTGCGTCCGGCCACGCGCAGCTCCTTGACGGACGCCAGCGAATTGAGGATTTCCTCGGTGATGCCGTCGGAGAAATATTCCTGCTCGGGATCGGAACTCATGTTGACGAAGGGCAGCACGGCAATGGACGGCGTTGCAGCGTCGGGGACGGCTGCCGCAGCGGCCAGTGGTGCTTCGTCAGGAACCTGGTTGCGCTCGATGAGCAGCAGCGCCAGTGCCGCGGCGAGCATCGCCACGATTACATAATTCAGCCGGCGGCCGGTGTCGCGCCGGATCGAAGCGTCCGGGTGCACGTCGGCATCCCGCCGCAGCCCCTCGGGGGTCAGCTCGTAGACCCAGGCCGTCACCAGCGCCGCGACGAAGCCGATTGCGAGCAGCACGAAGACGAGCTTCGGCGCCCACGCGGGCAGGCCGAGGATCGGGGTGACGACGTCCACGATCTGCAGGACGACCCACGACGCGACGGCATAGCCAATCGCGACCCGGATAACGTTTCGCCGGGCGAGTTCGGAAAGTATGCTCAAGAGCGCTCCCTTACGCGGCGCTATTCTCGACTATTTGCACGCCGGTCAGCAATGTAAAGACAGCGCGCATTGTCTGCTGAGGGGCGGCCGCGCAAGGCCGCCGGCGATGGCGACGGGTCCGGATCCCCGGTACTATGCTGAGGCCTTCCGGCGTCGCGGGTGTAGTTCAATGGTAGAACTGCAGCTTCCCAAGCTGCTAACGTGGGTTCGATTCCCATCACCCGCTCCACTCATCCTGTGCATGGCCGTCATCACGACGCCTGCGTCGGCCGTCGAGACGGACGACTACCGGCTGGTGGACCTCACGCACGCCTACAACGAGCAGACTGTCTACTGGCCGACCTCGCCGTCGCAATTCGAACTCGAGACGCTGGCGAAAGGAAAGACCGAGGGCGGTTTCTTCTACTCGGCGTATTCGATCTGCACCCCGGAGCACGGCGGCACCCATCTCGACGCGCCCGTGCATTTCGCCGAGAACGGCCTCTCGACGGACGAACTGCCGCTCGAAAACCTGGTCGCGCCGGCCGTCGTGATCGATGTGACGACGAAGGCTGCACGGGATCGAGACTATCGCCTGCAGGTCGCGGACATCGAGGCCTTCGAGGCTCAGCATGGCCGCATCGCGGCAGGCACGATCGTGTTATTGCGCACCGGCTGGAGCCGGCACTGGCCGGATGTGCGCGCTTATCTCGGCGACGACACGCCGGGCGATGCGAGCCGCTTGAGCTTCCCGGGCTACGGTGAGGATGCCGCGCAGCTGCTGGTCGAGGAACGCGAAGTCGCGATGCTCGGCGTCGACACGGCGTCGATCGATTACGGGCGCTCGCAGGACTTTCCCGTGCACCGCATCGCGGGAGCGGCGAACGTCTCCGGTCTCGAGAACCTAACTAATCTCGACGCGCTGCCCGCGACCGGTGCCCTGTTGATCGCACTGCCTATGAAGATCGAGGGTGGCTCTGGCGGTCCGGTTCGCGTCGTCGCGATGATTCCGCGCTAAGACGTCCGGCGAGCACGGCGAGCAGCCCCAGCAACACTTCGAGCAGGCCGGTTGCGCCGCCACCGGACGTTGCGGGCGCTGCCGGCGGCGGATCAGCTGTGGGCGACGCAGACGCGGCGCTCGTCTCTGAACTGAACGTAGACGACACTCCGCCGACAACGAGCGTTGTCGAGTGCCAGCTCAGGGTGTTCCTCGAGGCCTTGTGCCGCACGCAGACAATGTCGCCGGGAGAAAGAAAGCCGGGCACGGGCGTAAACGTTGCGCTACAACCGATGGAATACTTGCCGCCGAATACGGCGACGGCGACCGGGCTTTCGATCCCGGCGATCGTCACCGCATTCGAGACGACCACCGAACCCGGGGTCGCGCCGATCAAGGGTTCGAACAGGAAGGGTTCAGGAGTCGTATCGCAACGCGTAAGCGGGATGCTGGCCAAAAGATCTCGTGCCCCAAGACCTGATACGGTGGCTGCCAGCACGTGGGGATCGCAGTCGCTTACCGTGGCCTGTGGAAAGCTCAGGCGATAGGCATCGTTCAACAGCGACGCAACGGTTGCGAGAGCAAGGTCCGGCTCATCCTTTCTTACGTGGGTCCCGCCGGTATCTTCGGCGAGCGACGTCAGCAACGACGTCGAATAGTCACTCAAGTCCACGTCCCGGATTCCGACCGTGAAGATCGGAATGCCGGTGGCGTTGGCGAAGGCCACGACGTTGCTCTGCGTTGGGGATCCTCTCGTTGTGCCTGGGCCGACCAGGACGATGGCTTTGGGACCGTCCGGCAGGACGACCGGGGGCGTTGCAAACTGGTCGACCGCAAGCATCAAGGCATCGAAGGTGCCAGCCTGACTGGCATTGACAATTGTAGGGGCAAGCGCATCGATCAGGAGCTCAGTGCCGGCGCCGCCGTCGATCTGCGTGAGGGGTAGTACGTCGGGAGGACGAGTAGGGTCACCGTACCTGTGTCCGTGCTCCACTATGGCCGCGTACTCGCCGACCTCCATGTGCCGGATGAAACTCACAACGGCGTCGAGGGATGGCCCTGGTAAATAGGACCCGACAACGAAGACGATCGACTTCTTCTGTGCGGCGTCCTGGGCGAGTGGCAGCCCGAAGGATCCGGTGTTCAGCGGGGCGCCGTCGAGTTTGACGGCGAAATCGCCGGCGGTGAGACCGCCGATCGCCCGGCCGTCCTCGTCCGTCACCGTGACGAAGGCGTCGATCGGACCGGTACTCGGCCGTGATTCGACCCGGAGGTGAATTTCCCCGCTGGCCGGAGCGGCCGATAACGCCGCGGCCGCGATCAATGCCAGCAACCGGAACGCGGCACATAGGTGCTTGATTATATACATGTTTGCCCGCTTCCCCAGTTCTTGCCCGAATGGAATATATTATACTCCACAAAACAGGGTGCAGGCTGGCCGTGACGAAGACCTGATGGCCGCATTACATCCGCGGCGGAGGCCACGCAGGCGCGGCGCTCGTCTCCGAACTGAACGTAGCCGACACGCCACCGACAACGAGCGTTGTCGAGTGGAAACTACCGAAGTTCTTCGAGGCCGTGTGCCGTACGCAGACTTTGTCGCCGGGGGAATGAAACCCGGGCACGGACGTAAACTTTGTGCTGCAACCAATGGAATACTTGCCGGCGAATACGGCGAGCAGCCCGACCAACAGTTCGAGCAGGCCGGCCGAGCCGCCGCCGGACTGCGGCGGCGGGGGTGGCGGCGGCGCGTTGCTCGTCGTCGAACTGAATCCAGACGACACGCCGCCGACAATGAGCAATGTCGAAACCGAGGCCAGGGAGCTTTGCGAGGCTGTGTGTCGCACGCAGATATTGGTTTCGGGGGCGATGAATCCAGGCACGGCGGTAAATGTTGCGCCACAACCGATGGAGTACTCACCGTCGTACACCGCCACGGCGACCGGACTTTCGATGCCCGTGATCGGCACCGCATTCGAAATGACGACCGAACCCGGCGTCGCGCCGTCCGACGATTCGAACCCGAATAGCTCAGGAGTCGTATCGCAACGCGTAAACGGAATGCTGGCGGACTGATCCTGTGCCCCGAGACCAGAAACGGTGACTTCCAGCACGTGGGGATCGCAGTCGCTTACCGTGGCCTGCGGCAAGGCCAGCCGATAGGCATCGTTCAACAGCGACGCCACGGTCGCGAGCGCAAGGTTCGGTTCATCCCTTACGTAGGTTCCACCGGTGTCCTCGGCGACGTCAGCAACGCTGTCGAACGGTGATACAACGCTACGTCCCCGACGCCGACTGTGAAGATTGGAATGCCAGTGCCGTTGGTGAAGGCGACCGCATCGCTCTGAGTTGCGAAAGAACTGTTGTCTATGCCGTCGTCGACCATGACGATGGCTTTCGGACCGTCCGGCAGGACGACCGGCGGCGTTGCGAACTGGTCGACCGCGAGCATCACGGCATCGAGGGGGCCAACCAGGCCGCTGGGCCCTTGAGCGGACAGGAAATCGATCAGCAGGCTCGTCCCAGCGCCTCCGTCGACTTGCGTGAGCGGCAACACCTCGGGAGCCAAATCAGGCTCACTGGCACGTGTTTGGATCTTCACGATGGCCGCGTACTCGCCGACCGCCAAGTGCTGTATGAAACTCGCAAGGGCGTCGTGTATCGGCTCGCCGACACTAACGCCGGCATCGAATACGAAGACGATCGATTTCTTCTGTGTGCCATCCAGGGCAGGGGGCAGGCCGAAGACGCCGGTGTTCAGCGGAGCGCCGTCGAGTGAGATGGCGAAATCGGCAGCGATGAGACCGGTGACCGCCCGGCCGTTCTCGTCCGTCACCGTGACGAACGCGTCGATCGGACCGGTATCCGGTCGTGACTCGACCCGGAGGTGCACGTCTGCGCTGGCCGGAGCGGCCGGGAGTACCATCGCCACCGCCAGTGCCATCAATAGGGATATGGCAGATAGATTTTTGATTTTGTTCATGTTTGTTTTCGCCCCCCCAGTCCTTGCCCGCTACGGAATATAATGGGCTGCACAAGACAGGGTGCAGGCTGGCCGTGACGAAGACCTGATATCCGTATTACATCCGTCTGATATCGGTCTCGTTTCGTCTTCAAAACCTCAGTTCCGCGAGGTATACGTGAAGCCATCGGGCGATCTCCCGACGATCAGTCGGTTTGCAACGGCATTTCAGATTGCCGACCTGCGGATTGACCCGAGCGCTTGCGACATCGTCGGACCGGGTGGCCGCGAACGACTGGATGCCAAAGTCATGGACGTGTTCGCCATGCTGGCGCGCCAGGCCGGGCAGGTCGTCCTGCGCGAGGACCTGCTGGCTCAGTTGTGGCCGAATGTCGTCGTGACGGACGAAGTGTTGTCGCGTTGCATCCATGTGTTGCGCGGACAGCTGAGCCGGGCAGGCGGCAGCGAACGGTACCGGAAGATGATCGAAACGGTGCCGAAGCGCGGCTATCGACTGAATGCCGGGATCGCGCCGACGCCGCCGCAAGCGGACGTCGGCCCTGCGGTATCGTCGAATCGGCGTGCGCTGACGACGGCCGGCGCCATTGGCTTCGCCATCCTGTTGGTCGTCGTCACGCTGCAACTTGTCGACAGGTCACCGGTAATACCATCGGCGACTGCCAACACACAGTCTATTGCGGTGTTGCCGTTCGTCGACATGAGCGAGGGGCAGGACAAGCGCCACTACTCGGATGGAATCTCCGAGGAGATACTCAACCGGCTCGCTCAGGCGCGAAATCTGCGCGTCATCTCGCGAACGTCGTCGTTTTCCTTCAGCGACCGGCCGCCGGATATCCCGGAAATCGCCGCCAAGCTGGACGTGAGCCACGTGCTCGAGGGCAGCCTGCGCTGGTCGGGAACCCGGGTACGGGTCACGGCCCAGCTCATCGCCACGTCCAGCGACTCGCACGTCTGGTCGGCAAGCTATGATCGTAACGTCGACGACCTCTTTGGCATCCAGGACGAGATCGCCGCCGAGGTGGCCGCCGCGCTACACGTGAACTTCGTGGACGGTTCGCGAGGACCGCCGATGGCCATCGGCGCCGCGGCGCTCGAACGCTACCTGCAGGGCCATTACTTCTATTACCGCCGCGCCAGCGGCGACCTGCAGCGCTCGGTGGAGTACTTCGAGGAAGCCGTCGCCATCGAACCGCGCTATGCCAGGGCGTGGGCGATGCTCTCGGCTTGCTATTCGAGGCTTGCCGGGGAAAACATTCCTCCCGACGAAGCGCTGGTCGCGAAACAGGGCGAGGCGGCGCGAAAGGCCGTCGAATCGGACCCGAACCTCGCCGTAGCGCAAGCGCGCCTCTCCCAGTTCTACTATGAAACCGGTGACTCTCGGAATGGTGAGGCGCACTGGCGCAAGGCCGCGGCGCTCGATCCGGACGATCCGGACGTGCTCGGCTTCGAGGTCCATGATGCCTTCGAGCGCGACGATTTGAATGCCGCGATCACATTGCAGCGACAGGCGGTCGCGCAGGATCCGCTCGCCGCCGTGCCGCGACTCAATCTGGCCGTCTATCTCCAGGCGGCCGAACACCTGGACGAGGCTTTGAACGAATATCGCAAGGTGCGGGAGATGGATCCCGACGCAGGCATCGAATCCGGCATCGAACTCGACATGGAAATGGCACGGATTCTCGTCCTGCAACGGCGCTACGCGGAAGTGTGGACGCTTGTCGCCCGGATTCCGCCAGGCAAGTACCAGGATCACGCAATCGCGCTGCTGTATGCCGTGCCGGAACGTCAGGCGGAAGCGGATGCGGCATTGCTGCGACTGGCCGCGGCAACCGAAACCATCCCGGACAGCGTGCGCCTGGCGGAGACTTATGCCTATCGCGGAATGAACGACGCAGCGCTGGCGACGCTGGAGGGGCGGCTCGTCGAGCTGCGCGGCGACGCCGCGACGAAGGACCAGAAGACGCATTACCTGCGATTCGAGTCCCGGCTTTCGCCGTTCCTGAAACCGCTGCATGCCGATTCGCGCTGGGCGAAGTTCATGGCCCAGGACGGCTGAGCGGCATTCAGGGCAGCGCCAGGAACTCCTCCATTACGTCCTGCCAGAGGGCCGCGTCGTTGGCGAGGAAATGCCCGTCGAGGCCGCTCGCACGCGTGAACTCGTGGAATGAACCCGTGCCGCCTGCTGAAGTGAAGCGGTTGTGGTTCGCCCGGCTGTACGCGAGGCTGTAGAAGGAATCGTTGCGCGCATACAGCCACAGCGTCGGGCCCGGGTAGCCGGCCGCACGCACGAACAGGTGCCGGTTGACGGACTGGTGGTCGCCGCAACCCTCGCCGAGCCAGCCGCCCACGAAGTTGATGGCGCCGAGGTAGAGATCGGGCCGTCGCGCCGCATGCACGAGCGAGAGAATACCGCCGCGCGAGGTGCCACCCACGTACAGCCGCGTCGTGTCTACCTCGGCACGTTGCCGCAGCCAATCCACGGCGGCATCGAGATCTTCCAGCGCGCGTTCGGCGCCGGCGAGCGCGGCGGTCCACTCGCAGGAATAGCCACTGCGCGTCGCATTGAAGCCCTCGTCATAGGTGCCGCCCGAACGGCCGCGGCCGCGCCGCTGCGGGAAGGCGACCAGGTAGCCGCGCTCGACGAAGAATTGCGCGACGGCCTTGTTCGTGTACGTGACGGTGAACTGCGACGGGTCGGAGCCGTCGCCGGTCGACCCGTGATTGAACATGAGTGTCGGGTAGCGTCCCTCTGACAGCGGGCGAAACAACACGACCTCGAGCGTCACGGGCGCACCGTTCTCCACGAAGGGCGTTGTTGCAAGCTCGTCGCTGCGCACGGCGAAGGTGCGGCAGGCTCCGTTCTCCAGCACGCTGACGGAATCGCAGTCCCGGACCGCTGCCGCTGGCTCGTCGGACTTGCTTTCGCCGTCGCTGCCGCTGCAGCCCGCGATCAGGAGCGCACAGACCAGTCCGGCCAGTTTCCAGCGACTGCACGCTCGATTCACGGCCGCGCCGGTCAGGCAATTGCACATGTAGGATCTCCCCTGGGCCGCCCGCTGGACTGCGGGCCGTCCCCCGGTCGATAGTTTCGACCCGCTGCGCCGGGAAAAATTCTCGGCCTGCCTCAGAGCTGGGATTCGAGGCCGAAAGTGCGGGCGAACCAGGCCTGGAAGCGGCGCCAGTGCCCGGCGTCCGGGTCCTTGTCGAAAGTCTGCGCGCCATCGGTCCAGCTAAGTTCATCCCCGGCGAGCGTCACCGTCCAGGCGCGGTCGCCCGCGGTCTGCGTCGCGAACAGCGCATCGAATTCCCCGGCGAGGACCGCGTTCCGGAGTAACACGCCCTGTTCGCAGTTGAGCGACGTGGATCGCGGGTCCAGGTTATAACTGCCGACAAACAAGCGCTCGCCGTCGATGCTCATCGCTTTGGTGTGCAGGCTCGCGCCGGACGATCCGCGCAGGCTCAGAGGCACCTGGGTGCCGCCCGTCGGCTTGATCTCGAACAGCTCGACGCCGCCCGCGAGCAGGTCTTCGCGCCGCGCCGCATATCCGCCGTGAACGGCTGCCACGTCGTTCGCAGCCAGCGAGTTCGTCAGGACGCGCACCTGGCTGCCGGCCTGTGCTATTTCCACGAGCGCTTCGGTGCCGCGTTCGCCGGGCACGAAATACGGAGAAATGATCGTGAGGTTCGTTGTCGCTGCACGCATGGTGGGGAACAGCTGCCGGCCGACTTCGGAAGCTGCTTCGTCCGGCGCGCCCGTGACCTTGTCCGGCAGGTCGGAAACGAAGGCGTAATCGGCCGTCCAGGAAAGCGGCCAGTCGCCGGCGAGCATCCGCCGGATGCGGTCGCTTTCCGCGAGCGCCTCCCGATACCAACCGTTCCGCGCCTGCGTCGTTGCCTCGTCCAACGATTCGCGCAGCGTGGCGAGATTCGCTTCCGTGACGGATTCCGGATCCAGCACGGAGACGGGATAAGCCTGCGGCGAATTCCAGAAACGATCGAAGGACGCCGATACGTCGCGCACAACGTCGCCGAGCATCGCAAGGTCGAGGTCGTCGAAGTTGGTGGCATCGCTCGCCCCGAAATATTCGTCGCCGAGGTTGCGACCGCCGACCAGTGCGATGCGGTTGTCGGCGATCCAGCTCTTGTTGTGCATGCGCCGGTTGATGCGCTTGAAACTGGTCATGGCCTCGCTGAGACCTGCCGCCTTGCCCGAGCGCGAGGCGAAGGGATTGAACAGGCGCACGTCGATATGCGGGTGCGCATCCAGCGCGGCGAAGCCGAGATTCTTGGCCCGAGCATCCAGGTCGTCGACCAGCAGGCGCACGCGCACACCGCGCTCGGCGGCGGCAAGGACCTGCGCCGCGAGCGCAAGGCCCGTGGTATCCGCGTGCCAGATGTAGGTCTGCACGTCGATGCTGCGTTCGGCCACTTCGGCGGAACGCCAGCGCAGCGCGAACGCCTCGCGCCCGTCGCTTACCAGGCGGAAGCCGGACTCGCCGGGATGGTGCCGCTTCCTCGGCTGCGGCCATGCTATCCAGCCACGTGACGTCTGCCGGGCGGCGCGGCTGAGTCGATGGACAGATCGGGACGGGCTTCGAGCTGGGCGCAGGCCGCGAGCAAGGTCGCGGCGAGTACTGTGAGGATCGTGCGCTGCATGGATTCGGGTTTCCATTCGTTCCGGATCGCGGATGAGATTACTGCATTATACAGGCGGCGCGGATTCGTCCGTGGCGTACCCGGCCCGAATGCAGCCGGGACCAAGCTTGTGTACGCTGGAGTCGAGCACGCCATCCGGAAGCCGCCATGCTGATGCTGACCACCGCAGTCCTGATAGTCCTAGTCGTGTCCTTCTCGTGTTCGATTTTCGAGGCAGTGCTGCTCACGGTGCGCCGCCCGCAGATCGAAGTACTGAGACGCAACGGCAACCGCGCGGGCGAACTGCTTGCCGGTTTCAAGGCGAACATGGACTCGCCCATTGCGGCGATCCTCATCCTCAATACGTCAGCCCATACCGTCGGTGCAGCCGTGTCCGGGGCGAGCTACACGCAGGTATTCGGGACCGAGACCCTGTGGCTGTTCTCGCTGCTGTTCACGATCGTCGTTCTGCTGTTCACGGAAATCATTCCGAAGACCGTCGGCGTCAACCACGCCGGCGTTCTCGCGGTGCCGGCGGCGCATGGCATTCACTGGATGACGATACTCCTGAAACCATTGGTGAGCGATGAGCGAGAAGGTTTCCCGCTTGTTGCGGGGGGACCTCGCCGCAGCCGTGACTTCGGCCGAGGAACTCCGGCTGCTCGCGTTCGTCGGCGGCAGTGAAGGCTCGGTCAGCCGGCGTACCGCCGAGATGATCGTCGGCGCGACCCAGATCCGGCACCTGCATGCAAGCGACGTCATGCTGCCGCGCGACGAGATGGAGTTCTTGTCGATGGCGATGAATCGTGAGCAGGTCGTCGCATTCATTCGCGAGTCCGGGATACAGCCGCTACCCCTTGTCCACGTCGAAGGACCTCGCGGACATCGGTGCGATCGTCTATGCGAACGAGGTGCTGACCTGGCTGCTCGAGAATGTTGGCGACACGATCGACTGGCCGACGTTGTCGCACGAGCTGCTCGTCGTGCCGGAGTCATCACCGCTGCCGCAGCTCCTCAATACCTTCCAGGAGAATCACCGGCACCTTGCGATCGTCGTCGACGAGTACGGCAGCGTGCAGGGCATCGTGACGCTCGAGGACGTGCTGGAGGAAATCGTCGGCGACATTCGCGACGAGCACGACCTGCCCGCGGACGAAATTTCGGCGCAGCCGGACGGATCGCTGGTCCTGCGTGGCTGGGTCGATCTGCGCAAGCTGTCGGCGGAGCTCGGCGTGCCCTGGAATCCGGGTCTCGAGGTCACCACCGTCGGCGGGCTGGTCACTGAACTGCTCGAGCGAATACCGCGGGCAGGCGACGTCATCGAGTGGCGGGGGCATCGTATCGAGGTCCTGCGCGTCGACCACCGCCGCGCGCGGCTCCTGTCCATCCGCAAGCAATAGGACGAAGTAGCACTGCATGCAGAAGGACGGAACACTCATGCACGCCACGATGCACAGTGAGCGGCCGGGCCCCGGTTACCCGGATTCCTGGTACGCGGCGACCGCGATCGGCGCGGAAGGAGCGACCGGGCCTGGCCGAGGCCATCCGCGCCGACGTGTGCGTCATCGGGGCCGGTTTTACGGGCCTGTCGGCGGCGCTCAATCTTGCCGAGCGCGGCTTCGACGTCGTCCTGCTCGAGGCCGAGCGTGTCGGTTTTGGCGCCTCCGGACGCAACGGCGGACTGATCGGCAGCGGCCAGCGCAAGGACGTGCTCGAGACCGAGGCGCTGTTCGGCTATGAACGCTCAAGGCTCCTGTGGGATTTCGCAGAGGCCGCGAAAACGGAGATCCGCGATCGCATCGCCCGGCACGCCATTGACTGCGACCTCGTGGACGGACAGCTGGTCGGCATCCACACGAAACGCTATGCCGGCTGGGCGCGGGAACTGTCGCGGGCGCTGGCCGAGCGCTACGACTATCCCGATACGCGAGCGCTCGATGCCGAGGAGACGCGCGCGCTGGTGGCGACCTACGGTTACCTCGAAGGTTTCTTCGACCCGCACGCAGCCGCCATTCATCCGTTGAATTTCTCGCTCGGGCTTGCGCGCGCGGCCGAAGCTGCCGGCGTGCGCATCTTCGAGCAGTCGCGCGTCGTGTCCTACTCGCATTCCGGGCCCGCTGTGATCCTTACGCAAGGCGGCAGCGTCACCGCGAAGTTCATCGTGCTCGCCTGCAATGGCTATCTCGGCAGGCTCGAGCGGAGAGTTGCCGGCAAGATGATGCCCATCAACAATTTCGTCGTCGTGACCGAAGCTCTCGGCGCGACCCGTGCGCGCGAGCTGATCAACGGCCGCTTCGGCGTGCACGACACGCGCTTCGTGGTGAACTATTACCGCCTGACCGACGACCACCGGCTGCTCTTCGGTGGCGGAGAAAATTACCGGCACGGCTTCCCGCGCGATATCGGGCGCTTCGTCCGGCCGTATTTGCTCAAAGTGTTTCCGCAGCTCGCGGACGTCGCCATCGACTACGCCTGGGGCGGGACGCTGTCGGTGACGGTGAACCGGCTCCCGCACGTCGGGCGGCTGCCGCCGAACCTGTTCTTCGCGCAGGGCTACTCGGGGCACGGCATATCCACGGCGACTTTCGCCGGCAAGCTGATCGCCGAGGCGATCAGCGGCGATGCGTCGCGCTTCGACGTGCTGGCGAGCCTGCCGATCCATACCTTCCCCGGCGGCACACTGCTGCGCTATCCGGGCATGGTGCTCGGCATGCTGTATTACAGCCTGAAGGACCGGCTGTGAGCGGACGAACGGAGCCGGTGGCCTGGATCCGTGACGCCCTACGGCAGGGCTTTGGCGAACTCCAGTCCGGGCGGCCTGCAGCCGCCGGCGAGATCTGCCGGCGCATTCTGAGTGCACAGCCCGACCTCGCCGAAGCGCACTTCCTGGTCGGCCTGGTCGCCGTCGAGTTGCACGATCGCGCCAACGCGATTCGCGCCTTCGGGTCGGTGACGACCCTTGAACCCGGCCATGCCGCGGCCTGGGCCCAGCTAGCGAAGCTCTACAATCTTGCCGGCATGCCGGTGCGCTGCGATGCGGCGCTCGAGAATGCGATCCGGCACGACGACAGCAACCCCTTTGTGCAGGACGTCCTCGGCGTCGTGTTCGGCCAGCTCGGTGATCAGCCGGCCGCGCTCGAATGGTTTGCAAAAGCCGTGGCCGGCGCGCCCGGCAATCCCGGGTTCCGGGTCAATCTCGCCAACAGCCTGATGTTCCTGGGGCGCCTCGACGAAGCCGAACGCGAATTGCGCACGGTGCTCGAGCCGCATCCGGGCAACCCGAACGCGCACTGGCTGCTGGCCGGCCTGCGCAGGGCAGGCGACCGGTCGCATGTCGACCAGATGCAGAAACTGCTTCGGCACGGCAGTTACCCGGGACGGGCCGCGGCCTATCTTCATTATGCGATCGGCAAGGAGCTCGAGGATCTTGCGGACTGGCAGGGCGCGTTTGCCGCGTTTGCCGCCGGCGCCGCCGCCCGGCGCGCCACGCTCGAGTTCGACGAGGCGGGCGAGAACGCGATGTACCAGATACTCGAGAGCACTTTCACGGCCGATTGGTTCGCGCGCCAGGGTGAAGGCCACGCCGACCCGTCGCCGATCTTCGTCATTGGCCAGCCGCGCAGCGGCACCACGCTGGTCGAGCGCATCATCACGGCACATTCCGCCGTGCATTCCGCGGGCGAGCTCCGACAGTTCGGCAACGCCTACCGGCGCCTCGTCGACTACGCCGGCCCGCAGCGTTACTCGGCGAAGCTCTTCGACATCAGGGCGGAAACACTGGACTGCGAACGGCTGGGCGCCATGTACCTCGGCGCCGTCCGGCACCTGCGCGGCACGACGCCGCGCTTCGTCGACAAGCTGCCGTCGAATTACCTGTACCTGCCGCTGATCCTGAAGGCGCTGCCGAACGCAAAAATTGTGCACCTCAAGCGCGGTCCGATGGACGCCTCGTTCGCGAGTTTCAAGCAACTCTTCGCCGACGCCTACCCGCATTCCTACGAGCAAGCGGAGATGGCGCGGCATCATGTGCGGTATTACCGGCTGATGCAGGCCTGGCACGAACGCTTCGGCGCGTACTTCCACGAAGTGGACTACGAGCAGATCGCCGCCGACGTGGAACCGCACGCGCGCGCGCTGATCGATTTCCTCGGCCTGCCCTGGGAGGACGCGTGCCGCGACTTTCACCGCCAGCAGGCCGCGGTCACGACGGCGAGCGCCGTGCAGGTTCGGGAACCCGCACACACGCGCTCGATCGGCCGCTGGCGCCGCTACGAGCAGCAGCTCGAACCGATGCGCCGTACGCTCGAAGCGGCCGGCGTGCCGCTGGAAGCGCTTTGCGGATCAACCTAGCCCTGTTGTGGCGCTCTGGTACATTTTCTGCTCAAACTGACCATTCTGTTGAGTAGCGCCGCGCCCTTGGATTCATGGAAGATGTCGGAAGGGATTGAGAAATAGATGAAAGCGGAAGAGCGTAGTCCTGTAGTTATCTACTACGACGCCGACAATTCTGTCGAAGTGCGGTTGGATGCTGAACGTGAAACGGTATGGCTCACGCAGAAGCAGATGTCGGACCTGTTCGGCAAAGACGTCCGGACGGTTAACGAGCATGTCCAGAATATCTATGAAGAAGAAGAACTTACGCGCGATCCAACTATCCGGAAATTCCGGATAGTTCGCCGGGAGGGCTCTCGCGAGGTTTCCCGTGAGGTCGAACACTACAACCTGGACGTGATTATCTCGGTCGGGTACCGCGTTAGATCTCAAGAAGGTACCCGCTTCCGCCAATGGGCTACCCGCGTCCTCCGCGCGCACCTCACGCAGGGCTGGACGCTCAATCGGCAACGCCTTGAAAGGAATTCCAGGGAACTCGAGGCGGCGCTCAAGCTGGTGCAGAAGGCGGCAACGAGCCCGGACCTGGATCCGGTAGCGGGCCGCGGCCTCGTCGACATCGTAACCCGCTATGCACAGACCTTCTTATTGCTGCAACGCTACGACGAGGGCCTGCTGGCCGAGCCCGAGGCTCAGCCCGGCGGCACATTGCCGTCCGTCGCGGAAGCCCGCGCCGCGCTCGCCGGCCTCAAATCCGAGCTCGTGGCGCGCGGCGAGGCGACGGATCTGTTTGCGCGCGAACGGGACGAGGGCCTCGCCTCCCTCCTCGGCAACCTTGACCAGAGCGTGTTCGGCGAGCCCGCCTATCCCAGCATCGAGGCCAAGGCCGCGCACCTTCTGTACTTCACGGTGAAGAACCACCCGTTCTCGGACGGCAACAAGCGCAGCGCCGCTTACCTGTTCGTCGATTTCCTGTACCGAAACGACCGGCTCATCGACGATGACGGCGAGCAGGTCATCAACGACGTCGGGCTTGCGGCACTCACGCTGCTTGTGGCCGAGTCTGACCCGGCGAATAAGGAGACCATGATCCGGCTCATCATGAACATGCTGGCCAGGAAATCACCGGGTGAATGAGGCGGAGACTCGCGCCGCACTGATCGATCCCGCCCTTGAAAGGGGCATCGCTACCACGCGTCGAGCGGCAGTTTCAGGTAACTGACGCCGTTGGCCTCTGCAGGCGGGAAGCGGCCGGCGCGCACGTTGACCTGGATCGACGGCAACATCAGTTTCGGCGTACCCAGCTGTCGGTCGCGACCTTCGCGCATCCGGATGTAGGAATCGCGATCGATGCCGTCGTGCACATGCACGTTGGCGGCGCGCTGTTCGGCGACCGTCGATTCCCAGGCAAACGTATCGCGTCCCGGCGCCTTGTAGTCGTGGCACAGGAACAGGCGCGTGCCGGTGGGGAGTTCGAATATCGAACGAATGGAGTCGTACAGACACCCTGCGTCGCCGCCGGGAAAGTCCGCGCGCGCCGTGCCGTAGTCCGGCATGAACAGTGTGTCGCCGACGAACGCGGCGTTGCCGACGACATAGGTCACGCAGGCGGGCGTATGTCCCGGCGTGTGCATCACGCGCGCCTCGAGTTCGCCGATGCGGAAGCCTTCGCCGTCCGCGAACAGCTTGCCGAACTGCTGCCCGTCGACCGCGAGGTCCTCGAGATTGAAGAGCTCCCGGAAGGTCGACTGCACGTCACGCACGTGCTCGCCGATGCCGATCGTGCCGCCGAGCCGCTCTTGCAGGTAGGGCGCGGCCGACAGGTGATCCGCGTGGACGTGCGTCTCGAGCAGCCAGTCGAGCGCAAGGCCGGCATCGTGCAGGAATGCGCAGATCCGCTCGGCTATGGCGGTACTCGTGCGGCCGGACGCGGCGTCGAAACCGAGGACCGGGTCGACCACGGCCGCCCGTCCACTAACGGCATCGGCGATTACGTAACTGACGGTATTGGTGTCGGTGTCGAAGAACGCTTCGACGTCGGGTCGGCGCATGGGTACCCCCGGTTTTCCGGCATTTTTATACCCTGCGACGGGAATGCGCCAGTCGCCAGCCGCACCGGCGAGCGCGCTGCGCGCAAAAAAAAGGCGGGCCTCCGAAGAGAGCCCGCCAAACATAAAGCCGGTTGTGGCCGGCTTCAGGGGGATGTTCCCCGTCCCCTATGCCGTTCCGGCGCGCTTGCCGATTTCAGCGATGCGCATGCCGTAGTCGCCCGAGCGTTCCGCCAGTTGAGAAACCATGGTTACGAGGTGCCGTGTCGCGCGGTCGTTCAGGAGACGCGGCAGGTCGCAGCGGCGGCGTGCGAGGTCCTCGTGAAACGTGTACAGCATCGCGCGCAGCGCGTCGGTCATGTCCGCCGCCGTGTCTTCCTGATCCAGCAGGTGCATCAGGATCAGCTCGGACACTTCGGCATCCAGGTTCGCGCGATCGTAGCGCGCCTCGATCGAGACCCATACGAGATCGAGGTTCTCGTTCGAATGCTGCAACTCGTCCGCGAACAGGATCGGTGCGATCTTCGGCAGCTGTTGGTACAGGCGGCCGGATACGCCCGCTTCGCCTGCGAGTCGGCGGAGCTGCGCGGCATTCGCGGCCGGCGTCGCAAGATAAATGCCCGTTTCGGCTTCGGAATCGATCTCGCGGATCAGGTTCTGATAGCAATGCTCCGTGGGATTCTCGTCCTCGAGCACCAACGCGAGCTTCGCTTGGTTTTCGACCGCGATGCGCTGCTGCGACCAGCGATCCAGGCGTGCCATGGCGCTGTCCCTGCTCGTGAACCGGTCGTTCAAATACGCCGTCACCGCATCGTGTACGGAATCGCTGATACGGACTTGGCGCTTGCCGCCCTGGATGACCCGAAGCATTGTCGTTTCCCGTGTTTGCATGGGGCGTACTTTAGGCATCCGCGAGCCGGCGTTCTGGTCCGCAGACCGCAGCGCCTGTGCAAATTGCGTCAATCGCGCAGTATGATGAGCCGGTCCGGTAGACACGCAGGCCTCGAGTGCTGATCCAGCCGTCATCGCTGTCACAACTCGTGTATCGCATCGGCGATACGCTGCGGGGAACGTACGACATCGACCCGCTGCCGATGTACCAGCAGCTCCGCATCGACCCCGCGGGCCCGAAATACGCCGGCGAACGACAGCCGAATCGCGTCGTCACCGCGCTGTTCGAGATGGCCGCCGAAGCCTCGGGCGATCCGGGCTTCGGCGTGCGTGTCGGGCTGAACAGCGAACCGCGGCACTTCTATGTCATCGGTTACGTGTGGCTGGCGAGTTCGACGCTGGTCGAGGCAATCGCCAAGCTCCTGCGTTACGAGGCGATCTTCAATACCGGCGATACGGACCTGCGTTTCGAACGCATCGGTGACCAGTACGTGCTGAGCGAAGCCTACCCGAACCCCGCGGATTATCCCGGCAAGCTGCGCGCGGACAACGGCCTGGCGAGTGTGCTCAAGATGTGCCAGGTCGTGCGTGGCACGCCTTTATATGCGCAGCGCCTCGACCTGTTCGCGGCCAACGATTCGCCGCACGACATCTACGAACCGCTCGTACACGGCCCCGTGCGCTGCAACGACCGGCGCAATGCCCTGTATTTCCCGGCCGCGGAACTCGAGGCGCCGCTCAAAGGTTCGATACCGGAACTCGTCGATGCCACCTGCCGTATTGCCGATGCGTATGTCGCATCGCTCGACAACAGCCGTGTCGCACACCAGGTGCGAACCCAGCTCGTGCAGATGCTGCCGGGCGGAACGGTGGACCAGGAGCGCATCGCCAAGAAACTGTATCGCAGCGCGAGCACGCTGCAGCGGCAGCTGCAGTCCGAGGGCACGACCTACCGGGACGTGCTCGACGCGACGCGGCAGGAACTCGCGCAGGCCTACCTGCGGGACGGCTTGCATTCGCAGACGGAAACGGCGTTCCTGGTCGGCTTCTCCGACCAGAGCAATTTCGCGCGTGCGTTCAAGCGCTGGACGGGCGTGAGTCCGGGACAGTACTGTAAGTCTGTACGTGCCGCGGGAGCCAAGTCATCATGATGCACACGAATCGACTTTTCATCGCCGTTCTGTTGCTGCTCGCCACTGCCGGCGTTCGGGCGGAAGAATTGCGCGCGGCAGTGGCGAGCAACTTCGCCGACACGGCTGCCGAACTGGGCCGGCGCTTCAGCGCGGCGACCGGCCACGATGTCGAGATCGTGCCGGGCTCGAGCGGGAAGCTGTATGCGCAGATCGTGAACGGCGCTCCCTTCGACATCTTTCTCTCGGCCGATATCGACAGGCCGGCGCGGCTGGAAGAAGCGGGACTGACCGTGCCGGGCAGCCGCAGGACCTATGCCGTGGGCCAGCTGGTCGCTTGGTCGCGCGAGGCGGCTCTCGACGGCAGCGCCTGCTTGGCCGCGCTGAGGCCCGGTGTGCCGGGGAAGGTGGCGATCGCGAATCCGGAGATCGCGCCCTACGGTGCTGCGGCGCGCGAATACCTGCAGCGGGAAGGGTTGTGGGAAGCGGTCGAGCCGCGGCTGGTCCTCGGCGAGAACATCGCTCAGACGCTTCAGTTCGCCACCGACGGCGGCGCGGTCGTAGCCCTCGTTGCCGCGGCGCAGCTCGAGGCGGACGGCCTGCCGCAGGGCGTTTGCCGGGAACCCGTGCCTGACGACGGTCATGCGCCGATCGAGCAGCAGGTGGTCTGGCTCAAACGTGCCGCGGAGAATCCCGCGGCTGCCGCGTTCATCGAATACCTTGCGAGCGCAAAAGCCCGCGAACTGATCACAGAATCAGGCTACCGGATGCCGGCCGAGTGAATCCTGCGGCGACCGCCGGCAGCGAAATCGCAGGTCCCCTCGTCCTCACGCTGCAGCTCGCAACCCTCACCACGGTGCTTCTGCTGCTCATCGCGACGCCCATCGCCTGGTGGCTTGCACACAGTACGCGCCGCTGGAAACCGATGGTGCAGTCCGTCGTGGCGCTGCCGATCGTGCTGCCGCCGACAGTGCTCGGTTTCTACCTCTTGATCCTGCTCGGCCCGTACGGAGCGATTGGCGGCTGGTGGGTCGACATGACCGGCCGGACCCTGACCTTCTCGTTCGCGGGACTCGTGATCGCGTCCTGTCTCTACAGCTTGCCGTTTGCCGTGCAGCCGCTGCAGGCCGCTTTCGCGCAGGCCGGCCGGCGCGAACTCGAGGCGGCGCGTACGCTCGGCGCCGGACCGCTGGATGCGTTCCTGTCGGTCGCGATCCCGCTCGCCGCACCCGGTTTCCTCACCGCGGCGGTGCTGAGTTTCGCGCACACGCTGGGCGAGTTCGGTGTCGTACTCATGGTGGGCGGAAATATTCCCGGCGAGACCCGCGTCGTGTCGATCGCGATCTTCGATCAGGTCGAAGCGTTGAACTATCGCGCGGCACACGAGCTTGCGGCGATCCTGCTCGTGTTCGCATTCGTCGGCGCTGCTTGCGATGTTTGCGGCGAACCGGCGCTGGGCCTATCGCTGATGGCCTCGGCCGGGTCGATCGAGTTCGCCTACCGGCTCGAGCGCGAACGGTTCACGCTGGATGCCCGCGCCGCGCTGGCCGCGCGCGGCATCGCCGGCGTGTACGGGCGTTCGGGCGGGGGAAAGTCGACCCTGCTGCGCTGCATTGCGGGCCTCGAACATCGCGCGAGCGGGCGCCTGGTCGTCGCCGGCGAAACCTGGGAGGACAGTGAGCGCGGCATCCGCCTCGCGCCGCAGGCGCGCCGAGTCGGCTACGTATTCCAGGACGCCTGCCTGTTTCCGCATCTCTCCGTGCGGCGCAATCTCGACTATGGCAGGCGCCGCCGCAAGGGCTCACTGCCGCTGGCCTTCGATGCGATCGTCGAACTGCTGGGCATCGGCGCGCTGCTCGAGCGCAGGCCGGCGAATCTCTCCGGCGGCGAAGCGCAACGCGTGGCGATCGGCCGGGCGATGCTGAGCGCGCCGCGCCTGCTGCTGCTCGACGAGCCCGTTGCCGCGCTGGACGCGGAACGCAAACTAGAGGTACTGCCCTTCATTCAACGCCTGCACGCCGAAAGCGGAGTCCCCGTCATGTACGTCACGCACAGCATCGACGAACTGTGCGCTTTGTGCGACCAGCTCGTGCTGCTCGACGAAGGCCGGGTTGCGGGTGCGGGGGACCTGCAGCAGCTGTTGCTGCAGACCGGGCTGCCGCTGCTCGGCGGCGAACAGGCCGGAGTGCTGCTCGACGCACGCGTACTTGAGCGTGACGAACGCGACGGCTTGTGCACGCTCGAAACCGCCGCCGGCAAATTGCTTGCGCCGGGACATGCTGCGGCCGGCGAACGCGTGCGGCTGCGCATTCGCGCCGGCGACGTGAGCCTGTGCCGTTCGGCCGACAGTTCGAGTTCCATTTTGAATCGAGTACCCGTGACGATCGCGTCCATCGAAGAAGAGTCGATGCACTCCGTGCTGCTGCATCTTCGATTCGGCGATGAAGTACTGCTCGCGCGCATCACGAAGCGTTCTGCGCGCGAACTCGGCGTGCGCACCGGCGAACCATTTATCGCCCAGATCAAAGCGGTGTCGCTGCGCCCCGCACGTGCATGAACAAGGCTGCGCGTGACCTCGTCATTGCAAGCAGGCATACTTGTTTCCCGCCACCGGCGTTGCATCGAGCGTTTGTGATTCCGTCGAGTTTCTACGTACTTTTCGCCCTGATTCTTACCAGTGGCACTATTTGCATAATTTTCCTGATTGCATGGAAAACGCTGGTACCCGAGCCGCACACGCTGAGCTGGTCCCTCGCTTCCCTGTGTGCGATGGGCCAATGGATCTGCACTCTCGTGAGCCCCTTGCTGCCGAATTACGAGACCTACTGGCTGCTCGTGAATGCGCTTTCATTCGGACTCATCACCTTCGGCCTGCGCGGTTATTGTGAGCGCTCACATGCGACGGCGGCCGTCCGCGGGCTCTGGAAATACGCGTTGGTGGGCTACGCAATTGTCGTCTGGACGACCTTGGTCACCCCGCACCTCGGCCTGTCGACAGCGGTCGCGCCGCTTGCAGCGGCCGCGGCCTTGTTCGTTGCGTCAGGTGTCGTGTTTCTACATCGGAGTCCGTCGCGCCCCGCGGAACTGGCGACGGCAATTTCGATGTTCGCCTTCGGGATCGTGCAGGTCGTCGCCGGCGCGATCACGTTCTTGCAGGGGCGCGATGGCGATCCTGTCTACCAGCAACTCTTCGAGGAATTCAATTTCCTGACGCTGCCCGCGGGCTACATCGGCGTGGCCATGTTCACGATCTTCATGCTCGCATCGGACATGGCCGAGCGCATGAAAAAAATAGCGGTCACCGACCAGCTGACCGGCCTCCTGAACCGCCGGGGTTTCGCGGAACAGGCTGCGCGGGCCTACGCGAGCGCAAGGCGCACGGTACGGCCGGTCTCGGCGATCATGACTGACATCGATCGCTTCAAGGACATCAACGACCGGCACGGCCACGCGGTGGGGGACCTGGCGCTGCAGCATTTTGCGGCGGTCCTGACCGACCGGCGGCGCGTCGAAGACGTCGTCGCGCGCATGGGCGGCGAGGAGTTCGCGCTCGTGCTGCCCGGCACGAACCTGCACGATGCTACGGTGCTGGCCGAAGCTCTCTGCGCCCGCGTCGCGGCCAATCCGATGCAGGTCGACAATGCGCCCATGCACATGACAGCGAGTTTCGGCGTGTCGACGATCGCGGAGGCCGACACCTGCCTGACCGACGTGATCGTGCGTGCCGATCGCGCGCTGTACCGTTCGAAGCAGCTGGGCCGCAATCGTGTCGATACCGAGTTGACGCCACTGCCAGCCGCCGGTCTCAAGCCGGCGGTCGCGAAGTAGGCACCGCGGGCGGCGTGCGCCCTTTGGCAAGACGGCGACGACCGGCAGCGGGATGAGCATTTCCTGGGACGACTTTGCGAAGGTCGACATACGCGTCGGTCGAGTGCTTGCCGCGCGTCCGTTTCCGGATGCTCGCAAGCCTGCCTACGTACTGGAGATCGACTTCGGCGAGGAAGTCGGGATTCGCAGGTCGAGTGCGCAGATCACGGAGCACTACACGACCGAGTCGCTCGTCGGACGCCTCGTCGTCGGCGTCGTCAACTTTCCGAAAAAGCAGATCGGTCCGCTGATGTCCGAATGCCTGGTCACGGGCTTTCATGATGCGGATGGCGCCGTGGTGCTCTGCACGCCCGACTCGGCGGTGCCGCTGGGGGCGCGGCTCGCCTGAGCAATCGGCTGGCGGGCTCGCCGGCCGCTGACGTAACATCGAGGAATGTCCCAGGTATTGTCCGTCGAGAACCTGCACAAGACCTATGCAGGCGGGTTCGTCGCGCTAAAGAACATCAATCTCGAGATCGAGCGCGGCGAAATATTCGCGTTGCTGGGTCCCAATGGCGCCGGCAAGACCACGCTCATCAACATTGTCTGCGGCATCACCAAACCCACTTCTGGCAAGGCCCGGGTCAACGGGCACGACATCGGCAGCGACTATCGCGCGAGCCGTGCGATAGTCGGCCTCGTTCCGCAGGAATTGCCCGTCGAGCCGTTTGCAACCGTCTGGAAAACCGCGAGTTACAGCCGCGGCTTGTTTGGCAAGGCGCCGAACCCGGCGCACATCGAACAGGTCTTGCGCTCGTTGTCGCTATGGGACAAGAAAGATACCAGGATCATCGAGTTGTCGGGCGGCATGAAGCGCCGCGTGCTGATCGCGAAAGCGCTGGCGCACGAACCGGAGCTCCTGTTCCTCGACGAGCCCACTGCCGGTGTCGACGTCGAGCTGCGCAAGGACATGTGGCAGGTCGTGCAATCCCTGCGCCATGCCGGCGTGACGATCATCCTGACGACCCATTACATCGACGAAGCCGAGGAGATGGCCGACCGCGTCGGCGTGATCAATCACGGCGAGATCATCCTGGTCCGGGAGAAGCACCGGCTCATGCGCGAACTCGGCAGGAAGCAGCTCGTACTCAACCTGGGTGAGCGCCTCGACGCCATACCGGCACAACTCGGTGGCTATGCGCTGGAACTCGCCAACGGCGGCAGCGACCTCGTTTACACCTACGATTCGACCGAGAATCGCACGGGCATCACGGCTCTGCTCGGCGCGCTGGCGCAGGCCGGTATACGCTTCAGCGACCTGCACACCTCGCAGAGTTCGCTTGAGGAGATATTCGTGAACCTGGTGAAGGACACGCGATGAACCTGCACGCGATCGCAGCCATCTACCTCGCCGAGATGGCACGGATGTTCCGTACGGCAGTGCAGAGCATCATCGCGCCGGTGCTTTCGACCGCGCTGTACTTCGTGATCTTCGGCTCCGCGATCGGTTCGCGAATTTCCGAAATCGAGGGCATCAGCTACGGTGCCTTCATAGTACCCGGCCTGATCATGCTGTCGATCATGACCGAGAGCATTTCGAACTCGTCTTTTGCCATCTATTTCCCGCGCTTCATCGGGACGATCTACGAGGTGCTGTCGGCACCGGTCTCCTGGTACGAAGTGGTGCTCGGATTCGTCGGCGCCGCGACGACCAAGTCGATCATCATCGGCACCATCATTTTTGTCACCGCGAACTTTTTCGTCGACGTGCAGGTGGCCCATCCGTGGCTGGCGCTCCTGTTTCTTGTGATGACTTCGTTCTCCTTCTCGCTGTTCGGATTCATCCTTGGCGTATGGGCGGACGGCTGGGAGAAGTTGACGATCGTCCCGGCGCTCGTGATCATGCCCCTCACATTCCTCGGCGGCACTTTCTATTCCATACAGATGCTGCCGGAAATCTGGCAGACGATCAGCCTGTTCAATCCGATCGTGTACCTCATCAGCGGCTTCCGCTGGAGTTTCTACGGCATTGCCGACGTGGCCGTCGGCGTCAGTATCGCGGCCACCGTGGGATTCCTGGCGGCTTGCCTGCTGGTCGTGCGCTGGATCTTCCTGTCAGGGTACCGCTTGCGGACCTGAGCGTCTCAACGGGCGGGGTCGGGCGGAATTACGTCGCGCAGCATCTCCCGGTCCAGGCAGGAACAGTACCGGATATGGCCCTGGCTGCTTTCGCAGGCCAGTGCGTAGCCGGCTTCGCAGGTTCGCTGTTGTTTGTTCCCCGGCGACATCGCCAGTATCCTGTTCTTGGTGATCGCATTGCTTCGATCCGCGGCGCAACGCGGGATCGACAGGACTGCGGCGATCGTCAGCAACAGCGAGTTCATGATGAATACCCCTGCGCCTGTTAGGCTTCATAGCGGATGACAAGTTCCCGCGCCGCCCTCACGCCCTCCGCGCAGTCCCCGTAGCCCTCGGCCGGTACTGGAACGGATGCACCGGTACCGCACGCTGCTGACGCTGATCGTCGCGGGAGAACTCGTCTTCTCCTTGCCGTTTCACACGGCACGTTTTTTCCGCCCGACGCTGCTCGACGTATTCGGCCTGTCGAACACCGGGCTCGGCGACCTGTTCGCGGTCTATGGCGTGGTCGCGATGCTCTCGTACTTCCCGGGCGGGGCGCTTGCCGACCGCTTCCCCGCCCGTACTCTTCTCGCTGCGTCGCTGTTCGCTACCGCGGCCGGCGGGTTGCTCATGGCGACGGTACCGGCGCCCCCGGTGATGGCGCTCTTGTATGCGTACTGGGGCTGCACCACGGTGTTCCTGTTCTGGGGCGCGCTGATCCGAGCGACGCGGGAATGGGGCGGGCCGGATGCGCAGGGCAGGGCATTCGGCATCCTGGAAGGCGGGCGGGGCCTGGTGGCCGCGGCTTTGGCCGGCGCGCTGGTGACGGTGTTCGCGCTGCTGATGCCGGACGACCCGGCCGCCGCGGGCGAAGCCGAGCGCCGCGCGGCGCTGCAGCAGGTCATCCTCTGGTACTCGGCCACCACGTTCGGCAGCGCAATCCTGGTGTGGCTCGCCATCCCGGCCGGCCGCTCCGCCGTGGCAATCCGGCCGTTCGCCGGCATGGGGGTCGTCCTGCGCCGGCCGGTCGTATGGGCACAGGCCGGGGTCATCGCATGCGCCTATTGCGGCTACAAGGGCCTCGACAACTATGCGTTGTACGCGGTCGATGTCTTGCACATGGATGAAGTGGCGGCGGCCCGGTTCGCAACCCTGGGTGCCTACCTGCGACCGGTCGCGGCGATCGCGGCAGGCCTCGCCGCGGACCGCTGGTCCGCGACGGGCGTGAGCGGCGTGCTGTTCCTGCTCTGCACCGCCGCTTGCCTGCTCCTCGGCGGGATGGCACCGGAACCGCACGGGCTGGCGCTCATCGTGGCGACGCTGGTCGTGAGTTTCACCTCGGTGTTCGCGCTGCGCGCCGTGTATTTCGCGCTGCTCGAGGAAAATCGGACGCCGGTGCGATACACCGGCGCGGCCGTCGGCATGGTGTCGTTGATCGGGTTCACGCCGGAAATCTTCTTCGCGCCGGTCGCGGGCCGTCTGCTCGACGCCGCGCCCGGCTTGGCGGGACACCAGCACTACTTCCTGTTCCTGGCCGGCATCGCTCTCGCGGGTCTCGTCTTCGTCGCGGTCCTCTTGCGCCTGCATCGCCGGGGCGGGCCGCGGCTCTGGCCCGAACCTAGTTGAGGCGCCGCAGCGTATCGACCAGCCTGTCGACGAGTTCGCGGACACTTTTCGGGTGGAAATCGCCGACCAGTGCGCCCTCGCTGTCGAAGGCGTTGGCGGCCGACGCAACTGTGACCTGCCCGGGCAAGACCAGCACGCCCAGGTTCGCGAGTATGCTGCGCACGTGCGGCAGCCCGCGGGCTCCGCCGAACCGGCCCGGCGAGGCGCTCATCAGCGCTGCGGTCTTGCCGCGGTAGGCGACCATCGGCGCTTCGTCGCCGACGCGCCGCGACATCCAGTCCAGCGTGTTCTTCAGGAGCGGCGTTATCGACGTGTTGTACTCCGGCGCCGACAGCAGGATTCCGTCGTGCTCGACGAGGAGTTTTTTCAGTCGCAGCGCCTCCGCCGGCACGCCCGATTCCCGTTCGAGGTCCTGGTTCATGAGCGGCATCGGAAAGTCCCGCAGGTTGATCACGGTCACCTCGGCGCCAACATCGACGGCGAGCTTCGCGGCGTATTCCACGAGGCGCTGGTTGTAGGATTGCAAACGCGCGCTCCCGGAGAATGCGAGTATGCGTGGCTGCTTCATGGAGTCATGTGCCCGTTAAAAGTAGTCCGGTTCGTTACCGGGCTTCCACTTGATGTTGCAACCGATGCTCGGCTTCTGTGTCGCACTGACCGTCGCGCCCGAAAGCACCGCGTCGAGGGCGGCGCGCAGGTCACGCCCGCTCACCGGCAGCCCGTTGCCTGGCCGGCTGTCGTCGAGTTGTCCCCGATAGCTGAGCTTGCGCCCGGCATCGAACACGTAGAAATCCGGCGTGCAGGCTGCCCTAAAGGTTTTCGCGACCGACTGGTCCGTATCCAACAGGTACGGAAAAGTAAAGCCCGCCGATTGCGCCAGCGTTTTCATGTTCGCGGGACTGTCCGCCGGGTACTGCCCGACGTCGTTGCTGTTGATGGCAACGACCGACACGCCGCGCGCGCCGTAATCGCGCCCGATGGCGGCGAGTTGGCCGAGCACATGCTTCACGTACGGGCAGTGATTGCAAATGAACATCACGAGGCTCGCGGGTGCGTTCGCATCCAGCGCGTGCCGGACGCCGTCGGCATCGGGGAGGCGAAAGTCGGGCGCCGGCGTGCCCAAGGGCAGCATCTGGGATTCAACGGCAGCCATCGTCGGACTCCTGGATTTGTCGTCGACGAGAAAGAGAACACGAACTCGCGGCGCGCGCAACGGCGAAACGACTCAGATCGGCAGTTCGTAGCCCGCCTTGAACGTCTCCATCACGAAAGTCGAACTGATGTCGGCGAAGTCGACTTCGCGGATGAGCCGCTTGTAGATCTCGTCGTAGTGCCGCATGTCGCGCGCGACGACGCGCAGCAGGTAGTCGACCTGGCCGCTGGTGCGGTGGAACTCGAGAATCTCGGGTATCGACGCAATGGCGCGCTCGAAGCGGGAGAACCATTGGTCGCTGTGCTGGTTGGTGCTGACGAAAGCGAAGATCGTCAGTCCGAATCCCAATGCCTCCGGGTCCAGCACGGTGACCCGCCGCCGGATCACGCCGCGCGCCTCCAGTTCCCGCACGCGCCGCCAGACCGCGGTCTTCGACAGCGCCACGCGCTCCGCCAGCTCCGCCATGGAAAGGGCCGCATCGCCCTGCAACAGGCGCAGGATCTCCCGGTCATATTTGTCCATTCGTTTCGTCTATAATGGGTATTCAGAACAAACGTTCCAGATCTTACCCAAAAACCTCAATAAACAGCAACAATGGTCCGCGGCGACGGGCCTACAATTGCGGGCAGGAGTCAAACCATGTCCTTTAGCGCCAAGTTCACCGAACACCCGGCCAGCGTCGGCGAGACCTACGGCGAACATTTCCTGGCCGCAATAGGTTTCTCCCTGCGCCTGATGAAGGCGGCATTCTGCTGCGCGGTGCACGCGCTCCTGCCGTTCCTGTTCGAACGCGCCGCCAGCCGCTGTGTCGAGGATTTGCATGCGCGCATGGTCGTGCATCGCGCCCGGGCCACCGGGCGCCAGCCTGTCGCGACGCGCGACGGCGAAACGGTCGGCGCCTGAGACCCACCTGCCGGGTTTCCCGGCAACGGCCCGGCCCCCGGTAATAATCTCGTAACAATAAAGAAACCGAAGCTTAAAGAGCCTGTAAAGAGCGTGTGTTTTCTTGTTCGGGTCAGGAAACCGAGCGAGACCCATGACCTTGGCTTCAATTCTCGTTGTTGACGGCGACCGGGATGCCCGCCGGCAGATCGTCGAATCCCTGCGGGAACTCGGCCACGAGGTGACCGAAACGGACAGCGCAGGTGCCGCACTGCGCGCCGTGCAGCGGGCGCGGCCGGACCTCATGGTCTGCGATTGCTCGCTTCCCGACCTGGCCGGCGTCGAACTTTTGAGCGACGTGCGCCGCAGCGGCGAGTATCGGGCGATGCGGGTACTGATGACCTCGCGCAACGGGCGCGCGGACGATGCCGTGGTCGCCCTCGAATCCGGCGCCGACGATGTGGTCGGAAAACCCATCTACATGCCGGAATTCCTGGCTCGCGTGAATGCCTGCCTGCGCCGGCCCGCGAACTTCGCACACTCGGACATCTTCAGCGCGGGCGGTATCACGATCGATGACATCGGGCATCGCGTGCTGGTCGACGGTGGCAGTGTTTCCCTCGCGCCGCGCGAATATCGCCTGCTGCATTTTCTCCTGACCAACCAGGACCGGGTGTTCAGCCGCAAGCAATTGCTCGTGCACGTCTGGGATCGCGACACGCTGGTCGGCCCGCGGACGGTCGACGTGCACGTGCGGCGCCTGAGAAGTCTCCTGGAACCTTTCACTTACGACCGATACCTGCAGACGGTTCGCGGCAGCGGCTACCGTTTCTCGCTGGACATGTAAGCGAGCTCGTAACCGAAGCTTAACGTCCCTGTCACAGGACCACCACAAAGCGGGAATAAATTGCTCAGCCACGAAATCCTGCACACCTGGAGTAGATTGATGAGCCCCCTGAAACTGTTCGCCGTGCTTGTCGCTGTTACCACGCTCGCAGCTTGCGACAGCGGCGACATCAACATCGAACCCACCACCTCGGTCAACAACAGCAACAACACGGTGAATGGCGGCGGCGATGGCGAAGACGACATCTGCGCCTCTTACGTCGAGGATGGCCAGACGATCCGGGGCAACGCCGACGCGAACGGCAACTGCACTTACGGCTCTTCCTTCGTGGGCCCGAAGAACAACCTCACCGTCGACCTGCTGATCCCGGCGCTGGAAGACGGCGGGGCGCACATCTTCACGTCCAGCCTGTTCGTGGGCGAGACCTACCGCACGCAGGCGGACCTCGCGGCGGCCGGCATTACCCAGGGCGGCGACGGCCCGACGCTCACGATCGAGGCCGGCGCGACGCTGGCGTTCCAGACGAACAAGGACTTCATCATCATCAACCGCGGGTCGCGGATCCTGGCGGACGGCCGCGCCGATGCGCCGATCACCCTGACCTCGGTGTCCGACATCAACGGATCCGTCGGCCCCGAAGACGTGCAGCAGTGGGGCGGCATCGTCATCAACGGCTTCGGAGTCACGAACGCCTGCTCCTACGAAGGGACGCGCGGCGAGGACGGTTTCCAGCTGACGGCGGGCAGCGAATGCTCGGTCGAGGCCGAGGGTTCGGCGGGCGATGACGAATCGCAGTACGGCGGCGCCAACGACGCGGACGACTCGGGCATCCTGCGCTATGTAATCGTAAAGCACACCGGTGCGGAGGTCGCGAACGGCGACGAGCTGAACGGCATCTCGTTCAGCGGCGTCGGCAGTTCGACGGTCGTCGAAAACCTGGAGATGTACTCGACTTACGACGACGGTATCGAGATGTTCGGCGGCTCCGTCAGCTTCACGAATTTCGTCGCCGTCTATGTTCGCGACGACTCGATCGACATCGACGAAGGCTGGAACGGCACGATCACGAACGCGCTCGTCATCCAGTCCGCGGCCGACGGCCAGCAGTGCATCGAGGCGGACGGCATCGGCGGCTACAGTGCGGCGGACGTCGCCGTGAACCAGGATTTCATCACCCGCGGGCTGAACAGCCGCCCGACAATCAACAACCTGACCTGCATTATCTCGGCGAATGCCGGCGGCACGCACGGCTCGGGCGCCGGCTGGCGCTTCCGCGAAGGCATCTGGCCGGTGGTCAACAACTCGCTCGTGATTTCCTCGCTGTCGGCCAATGCGACGGACAACGCGACGGATAACGCCTGCCTGCGTATCGACGACGACGAAACCAACGACGCGGCCGCGAACGGCGACCTGCAGCTGAACTCCGTCATCTTCGCCTGCCAGGAGAACGCAAACGACGATGAAGCATCCGTCGTGGGAAGCGCCGTGCAGTTCGCCACCGTGGCCTCTGGTACGGCGGTGGACCCCAGCGCCGCGGCGGACCCGGACCTGCAGCTCGTCGAAAGCGCGAACAAGACGCAGTCGCTGCCGTGGGCCACGTCATTCGTCGATGGCGCGGCGCCGGCTGCCGAAACCGCCCCGACCGCCGGGGACTTCCTCGGCGCGATCAGTGCGACGGCCGACTGGACCGCAGGCTGGACCTACGGCATCCACCCGGACAATCGGGCCCAGGCGCTGTGGTTCGAGTAAGCCATGACGATCGAACCCAGGCATTTCCGGCTCCTGCCCCTGTGCCTCGCGGTGTCGCTGGCCTGCGGGACGGCGGCGGCCCAGGACGAGGAGCAGGTTCCACCGGCCGCGGCACCTGACAGCGAACCGCTGGCCGAGGAAACGCCGGCCCAGGTCGAGGAAGTCGTCGTCCTCGGGCGCTTCATCAGCTCGAGCGAAGCGCTGGTCAACGAACGCATGAACGACGCGTACGCCACCGACCTGCTGGGCGCCGATACCATCGGCCGGCTCGGTGATTCCACCGTCGGAGACGCACTCCGCCGGGTCCCGGGCCTGACGCTGGTGCAGGACAAGTTCGTCTACATCCGCGGCCTCGGCGAGCGCTACACGACGACGACCCTGAACGGTGCTTACATTCCCTCGCCGGACCTGACCCGCAACGTCATCCCGCTGAACGTCTTCCCGACGTCGATCGTGGAGTCGCTGAAAGTGCAGAAGGCCTACTCGCCCGCCTTGTCCGCGAATTTCGGCGGCGGCGCAGTCGATATCCGGACCAAGGGCGTGCCCGAAGGCTTCAATCTCGGCTTCGAGGTGGGTGTCGGTCACAACACCGAGAACCCCAGCGAAATGATGAGCTACTCCGGCGGTGGCGACGACTTCTGGGGAACCGACGACGGCACGCGTGCCATGTCGCAAGTGATCCAGGACGGCGTCGTGGCCTACCAGGGTAATCCCAGCGTCAACAACATCCAGGCCTTCATGCTGCGCCAAGACCCGACGTCTACGTTGTTCGATGCGCAGACCGAGAACCGCGAGATGGCCGCGGCCCTCAACCGGAACATCGGTCTGGAGGAAGAAAGCCCGGGCCCGGACTGGAACATCCGTGGCAACGTCGGCAACAACTTCCTGGTCGGCAGCGACTGGGAGCTCGGGTTCAACGTCGGCGGCTCGTATGACACGGACTGGCAGTTCCGCCGCACGCGCACGGCAGCCTATGGCGCGCCCGACGAGCAGAGCGGGATCCGCGAGGAATCGACCCGCGGCGTCAACATCGCCGGCACGCTGAACCTCGGCGTCAAGTACCTCGACGACCACGAGATCTCGACGACGACGCTGTTCCTGCGCAACACGGACGACGAGACCGAAGTCTACGATTTCTTCAACGAAAACCGCGTCAAGTCCAGCGCGCAGGGCTTCCGCGACTACCGGCTCGAGTTCGAAGAACGCGAGATGGTCACGAACCAGGTCAACGGCCGACACATCCTAGGCAGCGCGACCCGCAACGAGTTCCCGATCGTCGAGAGCCTGCTCGGCTGGGTACCGATGGACAGCGAAATCGACTGGTTCTACTCGGACTCGGCAGCGCGCACCGACATCCCGAACCGCGTGCTGGTGACGTCGGAAACCAGCACCGATCCGCTGACCGGCGACGTCCTCAGCGAAGCGGTGCGCCTGACCTCGTCTGCGGCCGACTATCGCTTCACCGACCTCGACGACGAGGTTCTGAATTACGGCTGGAGCGGCATGGTCCCGCTGGAATGGGGCGATTCCTACATCGAGCTGTCCGGTGGCTGGGACCACGCGCAGAAGGCGCGCACCTACAAGCAGACGCAGTTCAGCCTCGGCTTCCTGTCCGTGTCCGACCCGGCGATCCTGCGGGGCTCGCTGGACGACGTGTTCTCGGACGAGAATATCTTCGCGGCGGTTCCCGACCCCGACCCGACGAACCCGGTGCCCGGCGCGATGGTGTACGAGAACAACATCGTATTCGACCGCCAGGGCGCGAACACGAACAGCTACCTGGCGGCCACGATGACCGACGCCATGTGGGGCGCGGTGGACTGGACGCTGGCAGAACGCTGGCGCTTCGCCGCGGGCGCACGCTGGGAAGACTACCGGCAGGTGGCCTTGACCTGGAATCCGTACGGCTTCTCCGAGGACGACCCGCAGGTCACGACGGATCCGGAGACCCTCGAGGAGGCGACTTTCGACGATGACCAGGTCTATCCGGCGGTGTCCGTCACCTACATGGGCGACCTGTGGGCGGAGACCTTCCAGCTGCGACTCGGCTACAGCGAGACGGCCGTGCGGCCCGATCTGCGCGAGATTACCGCTTCGAGTTACATCGATCCCATCACCGGCGACCTGGTGCGCGGCAACCCCGGCATCGTGCCCGCGGATGTCGACAACATCGACCTGCGTGCGGAGTGGTTCTTCGGCAACGGCGACAACTTCACGGTGACGCTGTTCCAGAAGGACCTCACGAATCCGATCGAGTTCTTCGAGATCCCGGCGTCGGATACGACCATCGCCCGCGAAGTAGTCAACGCGGATTCGGCCGAGGTGCAGGGCGTGGAGTTCGAGGGCCTGAAGGAACTGGCGTTCCTGGGCGGCATCTTCGACACGCTGTTCGTGCAGGGCAACCTGACGATCCAGGATTCGGAGCTGGTGGCGGGGCCCAATGCCAACGTGCCGACGAACCCGGTACGCCCGCTCACGGGCGCCTCCGAGTACGTGGCGAACGTGATGCTTGGCTTCGATTCGCGTGACGCGCGGCACACGGCATCGCTCATCTACAACGTGTTCGGCGAGCGCCTGTTCGTGGCGGGGCGCAACGGCGCGCCGGACGGATACGAACAGCCGTTCCACTCGCTCGACTTCACGTACTTCTGGTATCCGACCGAGAACTTCACGATCAAGGCGAAGGCCCAGAACCTGCTCGGCGAGACGATCACGATCGATCGTGTCGGCGTAACGGTCTTCGAGGAGGACCCCGGAACCGTCTTCTCGATCGCGTTTTCCTTGACGCTGTAAGTCGTGCAGCGCGATTGACTAGTGCCGAGCCATGCGCCGGCGGATGATGTCGAACTGTTCCCCGTAGCGCGGCATCGACGCGGCCTGACCGAACTCCAGTAGCCAGTAGAAGCGGCGCGCCGGCAAAGACTCCAATCGCGACCAGCCAGGCGCCTGCCTGCAAGCTCATTCGTCCGTCGCGGCCCGGGCCTGGACCCCGGCGATCCAGGCATCCACCCGGGTGGCGAGCATCGGCAGCGTAATACCGCCGTTCTCGAGCGCGCGGTCGTGAAATTCGCGGATGTCGAAGCACGGGCCGAGCGTTTCTTCCGCATGCCGGCGCAGCCTTTGAATTTCGAGGCTGCCGACCAGGTACGCCGTCGCCTGGCCCGGTACCGCCGCATAACGGTCAATCTGCCCGGCGACCGCGTCCTCGCCCTCGGCGGTGTTCGCGAGCATGTACTCGATCGCCTGCTCGCGGGTCCAGCCGAGCACGTGAATGCCGGGATCGACGACGAGCCGCGCCGCGCGATAAGCCTCGTTCGACAGCATGCCGAGGCGCGACAACGGGCTCGAGTACAGGTCCATCTCGTCCGCCAGGCGCTCCGCATACAGGCCCCAGCCCTCGACGCTGCCCGAAACGAACATGTAGCGCAGGATCGGCGGCAGGTCCTCGTTCAGCAGTGCGATCGACCCCTGCAGGTGGTGGCCGGGCCAGCTCTCGTGAAAAGCCGTCGCCTCCGTGCCGGCACGGCTGATGCCGGTCGGATTCCAGGTGCCGACCTGGTACTTGCCGGGCCGGCTGCCGTCCGGCGCGCCCGCGGAATAGAAGCCGCCGCCGGAGTCCATCTCGTAGGCCGGGGAGGGCACGACGACCAGTTCCGCATCGGGCACCTGCCCGAACCACTTCGGCACCGCCTGGCGGCCGCGTTCCACCGCGGCTTCGACGTAGTCCAGCATCTGCTGCTCGGAGGCGAAGGTGTATTCGGGCTCGGTGCGCAGCCGCACGAACAGGGACTTGAGGTCGGTGGTGTCGAATTCGGATTCTGCGATGGACAGCATCTCCGCCTGGATGCGGGCCATCTCGGCGAGACCCGAGCGATGGATGTCCTCCGGGTCCATCGCGAGCGAGGACCAGTAGCGCACCGACGCGCGATAACAGGCTTCGCCGTCCGGGTTCGTGCCGACACCTGCCTGCTCGCGGCCTTCATAGTCGTTCGCGAGGAAGTCGCGGTACGCGGCAACGGCCGGCAGCACCGACTCCTCGACGATCGCAAGGTACTCGGCGGTGAACCCGGGATCGTCGGCACGGCCGGCCGGGTTTGCGAACGGCGAGTCCGCCACCGGCGTCTTCAGCAGCGCGTCCATCTGTGCCAGCACCGTCGTGACGTTGGAGGCGGGCGCCAGGTAGCCGTCGTCCATACCGCGCTTGAGGTTGGCAATCTCCGCACGGACGAAGCGCGGAATGTCGCTGACGCGGGCAAGCGCCGCGGCCCGGTCGCCGGCCGTTGCCACCGGCTGCACCGCGAGCGTGGCGATGACGGCCGACTGCCAGCCCGTCCAGGTCGGGCTCACGTTCCAGAGCGCCATGCGGCAGACGCGCCGGTCGACGATCGCCTGCAGGCGCTCGTGCGTGAACACGTAAGTGAGTGCCTCCGTCGTATCGGCGAGCGCCGTCACGTCGATGGCGTTCAGCGCCGCGAGCCAGTCGTCGACGAGCGCGTCCCAGCGCGCGAGCGCCTCGGGCGAATGATCGCCGAAGCGATCGGCCGGCGCGTCGGGGTAGCCCACTTCGTACACTTCCTCCGGGAACTGCGCGTAGTAGGCGGAGAGAAATTCGCCGGCAATGCGATTCACGGCCGACGCCGGCGTTTCACGGTCCGCGGCGGAACAGGCGGCGAGGCCCACGGCGATGAGACAGGTCAGGAATCGGTGCGGCATGGTGCGCGGATACGGGTGATCGGGATTGCGCCATGTAAGCACACATTGTGCGCTGCTTGAAGCGAAGTAGATTCTGCGGGGCGGTCTAGGCAGAATGGCCGACACCGCAGGCCCCGGACGAGGCATTGGCCAGCAAACTTCGCTACACGATCCCGAACGGCGTTACCGCGCTGAGCCTGATGCTCGGGCTCGCATCGATCGTCACGACGCAGTTCGGCGATCTCGAACTCGCGGCGTGGCTCATCGTGTGGTGCGGCCTGCTCGACACGCTCGACGGGGTTGCGGCGCGTCTCTTGAAGGCCACGTCGAGCTTCGGCGCCGAATTCGATTCCATGGCCGACGTCATCGCATTCGGCGTCGCACCAGCGGTGCTCACGCTGAACGCCGGGGTGCAGGTCGGCGGCATCGAAAACGGCACGCCGCCTTTCTGGGTGCTGCTCGCCGCCTGCGCGATCTTCGCCCTGGCCGGCGCGATGCGCCTCGCGCGCTTCAACATCGCGACCGACAAGCCGCCGCCGGGATGGTTCACAGGCGTGCCCATCACGGCCTGTGGCGGCGGCGTGCTGGCCTCGGTCGTCCTCGTGCTCGTCTATCACGGGGAACTGGCTGCGTCACTGCCGCTGCAGCTGTACCTGCCGGTACTCCTGTTCGTACTCGCCCTGCTGATGGTGTCGCACCTGCGCTTTCCGAAAGCGACGGTCCGGGACAACAAGTTCATCAACGTGTTCCAGATCGTGAACATCGTCCTCATTTTCTATTGCGGCATCACGCGCTCCTACCCGGAGTACCTGCTCGGGATCTCGCTGGTACTGGTGGTAGGCGGCACCATCGCCGGCCGCATATCGCGGCGGAAGCAGTTCGAAGCCGCCCACCCCCCGGCACGGAACCCGGCTGACGGGAACGACTAGCGCAGCCGGAGCCGCCCGCAACGGCCAGGAGTGAGTATGTCGAAGCGTATGCCGGCCGGATTGCTGCTGGCCCTGCTGGCGGGGTGTGCCGGCAACCCGGCGGCGCCGGAGCAGGCGGCAGGAACGGAACGACAGGAAGGCTTCATCGACCTCGAGTGGAACGAGGACAAGGGGCGGCTGTATTTCGTCGTCGATACTTTCGATGTGCCGTTCCTCTACCAGTCTGCGCTGGCCCGCGGGGTCGGTTCCAACGACCTCGGCCTGGACCGCGGCCAGCTCGGCGCCACGCGGGTCGTCCGTTTCCAGAAGAGCGGCAACAAGGTCCTGCTGGTGCAGGACAATCTCGACTTTCGCGCCCGGAGCGACGACGCGGACGAACGGCAGGCGGTCGCCGAATCCTTCGCCCGCTCGGTACTGTGGGGTTTCGAGGTCGCCGAAAGCCGCGCCGGCGCGGTGCTCGTCGACGGCACCGAATTCTTTTTGCGCGACGCGCACGGGCTCGCCGCCTCGCTGAACGCGAGCGGCGAGGGCACGTACCGGACCGACGAGTCACGCTCGGTTGTCTACCGGCCGCGCACCCGCGCCTTCCCCGACAATACCGAGGTCGAAGCGCTGGTGACTTTCACCGGCCAGCCGTCAGGCAGCCGGCTGCCGACCGTCGTGCCCGACCCGGGAACCGTCACCGTGCACATGCACCATTCCTTCATTCGCCTGCCGGAGGAGGGCTACGGCCCTTGCCCTACGACCCGCGCGCCGGCGTGATCGGCCTCGGCTACGAGTCGCCCGGCTTCATCGACTACGCAGCGCCTATCGGCGAACCGCTGTACGTCAATTTCGGCCGCCGGCACCGGCTCGAGAAGAAGGACCCGGCGGCCGCGCTGAGCGAGCCGGTCGAACCGATCGTGTACTACGTGGACCGCGGCGCGCCCGAACCGATGCGCTCGGCGCTCATCGAAGGCGCGTGCTGGTGGAACCAGGCCTTCGAGGCGGCGGGCTACGAGAACGCCTTCCAGGTGCGGCTGCATGCCCGAGGACGCGGACCCGATGGACGTGCGCTACAACGTCATCCAGTGGGTGCACCGCTCGACGCGCGGCTGGTCCTACGGATCGTCGATCACCGATCCGCGCACCGGCGAGATCCTGAAAGGGCACGTGACGCTGGGCTCGCTGCGCATACGGCAGGACTACCTGATCGCGGAAGGCCTGCTGGCCCCGTATGACGACGGGTCCGTGCCGGAGACGCTGCTCGAGATGTCGCTCGCTCGCGTCCGCCAGCTCGCGGCCCACGAGGTCGGCCACACGCTCGGCTTCGAGCACAACTTCGCCGCCAGCACTCAGGACCGGGCGTCGGTCATGGACTACCCGGCACCGCTCGTGCGTTTCGACGCCGACGGCGACCTGGACCTGTCGGACGCCTACGCGACGGGAATGGGGGTCTGGGACGAGCGAGCCGTGCTGTATGCGTATCAGGACTTTCCCGCGGGCGTCGATGCGGACGCCGAACGCGAGGCCATCGTGCAGGCGACGGTCGATGCCGGTCATCGCTATGTCGCCGATGCCGACGCGCGTGCGGTCGGCGCCGCGCATCCCTGGGCAACCTGTGGGACAACGGCGACGACGCGACTCGCGGAGCTCGGTCACCTGCTCGAAGTGCGGGCGCATGCCTTGTCGCGCTTTTCGGAACGCACTTTGCGTCCCGGCCGTCCCGACGCGCTGCTCGAAGAAGTGCTCGTACCGCTCTATCTCCTGCACCGCTACCAGTTGCAGGCGGTCGGCAAGCTGGTCGGCGGCGTGTACTTCGACTATGCGCTGCGCGACGGCGGCGGTACGCCGCCGGCGCCGGTGCCGGCGGAGCAGCAGCAGGCGGCGATCGATGCGCTCGTCGCCGCTCTGTCGCCGGAGGTGCTGCGCGTGCCGCCGGACGTGAGCGCGCTGATTCCGCCGCGCCCGCCCGGCTTCCCCGCCACGCGCGAGACTTTCGGCGGCGCGACCGGCGGTCCGTTCGATCCGCTGGCGCCCGCCGCGGCTGCGACCGTCCTCACGCTCGAGGTGCTGCTCGACCCGGAGCGCGCGGCGCGCATGAACCGCCAGCAGTCGCCGGCGTTTCCGGCGCTGGTCGACGATCTGCTCGAGGCGACCTGGTTCGCTCCGGCTCGCACGGCGCCGAGGAACTCGGCATGCAGACGGCCAGCCTCGTGCTCGACGCGCTGCTCAGGCTCGCGGTGGACGTATCGGCCGATCCGGCCGTGCGCGGTACGGCGCTTGCGGCCATCGAGCGCATCGACGAAACGATAGGGCGCACTGCAGGCCGCGACGATGTCGCCGGCGCCTACCTTGCCGCGGCCCATGACCGGATCCAAAGAATGCGCGAGGATCCGGCGAGCGTCGCCGGGCTGCCCGAGGTTGTCGTGCCGCCGGGTGCACCCATCGGCACGGGTCCGGCCGGCGATTCAGCGCTCCAGTGCGAATAACGCGAGCCGGGTGTAACCGATCGGCCGCGGCGCGACTAAGAGTCCTCAGGTAAACCATCACAGGATCGATCCAATGCGTCCCCACACCATCCCCATGACCGCCGCGTTGCTGCTGTGCGCCCTGTTGCGGCCGGACCCCTTGTCCGCCGCCGTCACCGGTAACGAGCTGCCGGCGGACGCAACCTGGTACTTCCACGCGGATCTCGACGAAATGCGCGCCTCGGAAAGCGGCGCGAGCCTGTATGCCTGGCTCGAGGAGGAGGTCTTCGCGGAGGTCCGCGACGAAACGGGCATCGACCTGGCCAAGGAAGTAAGGCGCGTGACCGCCTGGGCGACGGGACAGGACGCCGCGGCCATGGTGATCGACGGCCGGTTCAGCGGCGAGACGCGCGACAAGGCGCTGGCCGCGGCCGCGACCGCCGATCGCTTCGAGACCCTGAAGGCCGGCGGGCACACCTATTATTACGTGCAGGGTGACGGGGAGACCGACGGCGAGAGCATCAGCATCGACGGCATGGAGAACGACTTCTATTTCAGCTTCGACCTGAAGGACAAGCTGGTCGTCGCCGCCGGCAAACCGCAGATGGAGGCGCTGCTCGCGAGCGGCGGCAAGGTCCCCGGAAACCAGTCCCCGAGCGGCGCATTGTTCGTGCTGACCGCCGAGAAAAGCCTGATCCAGGCCGGCATGGACACGCGCGGCATCGAGCACGACGGCGAGGGCTTCGAATCCAATATCCTGCGCAACACGAAACAGGTCGCGCTGATGGTCGCCGACGTGGCCGGCAGTATCGCCGTCGACGTGCAACTCGTTGCGACGGAGGACGACACGGCCCTGCAGCTCGCGAGCATCGTGCGCGGCATCCTTGCCCTGCAGGCCTTCAGCGAGGACATGGATCCGGAGGTCGCTCAGTTCCTGCAGGGCACCCGCGTCGACGTCGACGGCTCGCGCCTGCGCATCAGCGTCGCGCTGACTCCGGAAATGCTGAGCGCGGCACTCGACGAAGCCTGACGCGCCGCGCGCTCTGCCGAAGCCTCTCCGTGAGCGACGAACGTGATCTCATCGAAGCGGCCCGCGCGGGCTCGGTTGTCGCGTTCACGGAGCTCGTGCACGCCTACCGGGTTCGCCTGCTGCGCTTCCTGCTGACGCGCTGCCCGACGCACGCGGATGCGGAAGACGCCCTGCAGGACACTTTCCTGAATGCGTTTCGCTATCTTTCGAGCTACGACTCGCGCTGGCGTTTCAGCACCTGGCTGTACCGGATCGCGATCCGCAATGCCGGCAAGTTGCACCGCGCCCACGAATCGCTGGACAACGAGCCCGGCGACCCCGATGCCGATCCGCTCCGGCAATGCATGGAAGACAGCGAACGCGAAAACCTGTGGCTCACCGCGCGGCGCGTGCTGCGCGAGGATGTCTGCACGGCGCTGTGGCTGCGTTATGTCGAGGACATGTCGGTGAACGATGTGGCCGCGACACTCGACCGGTCGACGGCCTGGACGAAGATCAACCTGATGCGGGCTCGCCAGGCGCTCGAAGCGGCGCTCGTCGAAGAAGCGCCCGCCAACGGGAGCAAAGCTTATGGATAGATTCGAACGGCGGCTGCGCGACGATGCCGCGCTCATTCGCGCCGACCTGTCCCCGGAACTCGACGAACGCATTCGCGCTTCGCTGGAAGCGGCTGCGGCGGCGCCGGCCGGTGCGCGAACACAAACAGCGCAGCCCCCTCTTCTGGTGGGCGAGCAGCCTCACCGGCCTCGCGGCAGCGTTGGGACTTGTGGCACTCCTGAATTTGCGGCCGGACGCTGCCGATCCGGTGCAAATCGCTGCGCCGCCCACCGTCGCCGGCTCTGCAGCGGAGCCGATCGCGATGCCCGCCCTGCGCACGCGAACGGCGGTGCTCACCGCGCCGCTCGAAGAGGAACTCGACGAGCTCGAAGCCGATCTCGAGAAGGCGCGGGCGCTGGTCCGCGAGGATCTCGGCCTCGAATTCTGACGCGCCGAGGCCCCGTCAGGAGGCGGGCGCCGTGCTGTGGAAATCATGCAATGATTCCCTTATGCTCGCTGCGGGTTTTCAATCCGTCGCACTGATCAAAGCGTAAGGATGCGTCACGTATGCCTTTTGCAGTTGCGTTGATTCTGCTCGTTCTGGGCTCGATCCTGTTTCACCTGTTGAGTCCCTGGACGTTCACGCCGCTCGCGTCCAACTGGGGCATGGTCGATTTCACGGTCGACGTCACGCTCTACGTCACCGCAATCATCTTCATCGCGGTCAACTTGTTCGTCGCCGTCGCGATCATCAAGTACCGGCACCGGGAGGGCGTCGCTTCGAAAGCGCGTTACGAGCCCGAGAACAAGCGGCTGGAAGTCTGGCTGACCGTACTCACCGCGATCGGCGTTGCCGCCATGCTTACGCCCGGACTGCTCGTCTGGGCGCGCTTCGTGGAGGTGCCCGAGGAGGCACACGTGGTCGAAGTCGTCGGCCAGCAGTGGCACTGGAGCTACCGCTACCCGGGCGCCGACGGGAAGTTCGGCCAGGTCGACGCCGAGCGCATCAGCAGGGAGAACCCGCTCGGCATCGATCCCGAGGACCCTCTCGGCCGCGACGACGTGGTGGTTCTGAACCCGGAAGCGCACCTGCCCGTCGATCGGCCGGTGAAATTGCTGCTGCGCTCGAAGGACGTATTGCACAACTACACCGTCGCCCAGTTTCGCGTGAAGATGGACCTCGTGCCGGGCATGGACACCTACATGTGGCTGGAGCCGACCGAGATTGGCCGCTACGAAGTCCTGTGCGAGGAACTGTGCGGGATCGCGCACCACACCATGCGCGGCGCCGTGGTCGTCGAGGAAGCGCAGGACTTCGAGACCTGGCTTGCGAACCAGCAGACCTTCGGCGAACTGGCCGCCCGCGAGCCGGGCGACGCGAACGTCGGTGCCGCACAGTACGCCGTCTGCGCGGCCTGTCACGGCCCGCAGGGCGAGGGTCTGGTCGCCATGAACGCGCCGAAGCTCGCCGGGCAGGAGCCCTGGTATCTCGCGCGCGAGATCCGCGCCTTCCAGGCCGGCCTGCGCGGCAGCCACGAGGACGACGTCTACGGCAAGCAGATGGCGCCGATGGCGAGAACGCTCGCGGATGAAGCTGCAATCGCCAATGTCGTCGCGCACATCGCATCGCTCGCGGACGAGCCGCCGGCGGCGACGGTCACGGGCGACGCGGCGCGAGGCGCCGAGCTTGCGGTCACCTGCACCTACTGCCATGGCAAGGACGGCATGGGCAACCAGGCCGTGAACGCACCGCGCTACGCCGGGATGAGCGACTGGTATCTCGTGCGGCAGCTCAAGAATTTCAAGGACGGGGTGCGCGGCGCGCACCCGCAGGACTACTATGGCATGCAGATGGGTTTCATGGGCCGGATCCTGAAGGACGATGCGGCCATCAACGATGTCGTCGCCTACATCAATACGCTGGATCCGAAACCGGAGCTGGCCGCAAGGAACGGGGAGTAGGACATGGCTTACGCTGCAATCGCCGATCGCGATCACGAGATCGAGCACCACGATCCGCAGACCTTCATCACCAAGTACATCTGGAGCCAGGACCACAAGGTCATTGCGGTGCAGTACGCCATCACCGCGATCTTCGTCGGGGTGATCGCGCTGTGCCTGTCGGCGATGATGCGCCTGCAGCTCGGCTTCCCCGACAGCGTGCACTTCATCACCCCGGAGAACTATTACCAGTTCATCACCATGCACGGAATGATCATGGTGATCTACCTGCTGACCGCGTTGTTCCTCGGCGGCTTCGGCAACTACCTCATTCCGCTCATGTGCGGGTCGCGGGACATGGTGTTCCCGTACATGAACATGCTGAGTTACTGGGTGTACCTGGTGTCGGTGCTGATCCTGCTCGCGAGCTTCTTCGTGCCGGGCGGGTCCACCGGCGCCGGATGGACTCTCTATCCGCCGCAGGCGATCTCGACCGGGACGCCGGGCGTGCAATGGGGCATCGTGCTGATGCTGGTCTCGCTCGCGGTATTCATCGTCGCGTTCACGATGGGCGGCCTCAATTACGTCACGACGGTGCTGCAGGCGCGCTGCAAGGGCATGACGCTGATGCGCATGCCCCTGTCGGTGTGGGGCATCTTCATGGCGACCGTGCTCGGCCTGCTCGCCTTCCCGGCGCTGCTGGTGAGCGCCATCATGATGCTGCTCGACAAGGGGCTGAATACGAGCTTCTTCATGCCCGCGATCAGTTCCATGGGCACGGATTCCGGCCATACCGGCGGCAGCCCGATCCTGTTCCAGCACCTGTTCTGGTTCTTCGGCCACCCGGAGGTGTACATCGTCGCGCTGCCGGCTTTCGGCATCGTGTCCGACCTCCTGTCGACGCATGCGCGCAAGAACATCTTCGGCTACCGCATGATGGTCTGGGCCATCATCGCCATCGGCGGGCTGTCCTTCGTCGTCTGGGCGCATCACATGTACGTGTCCGGCATGCACCCGTACTTCGGTTTCTTCTTCGCGACCACGACGCTGATCATCGCGGTGCCCACGGCCATCAAGGTCTACAACTGGGTGCTGACGCTGTGGCAGGGCCACATCCACCTGCGGACGCCGATGCTGTTCGCCATCGGTTTCATCTTCACGTTCATCCACGGCGGCCTGACCGGGCTGTTCCTCGGCAACGTGACGATAGACCTGCCGCTGTCGGATACCTATTTCGTGGTTGCGCATTTCCACATGGTGATGGGCGTGTCGCCGATCCTCGTGGTGTTCGGAGCGATCTACCACTGGTATCCGAAGATCACCGGCAAGATGTACAACGAGACGCTCGGCAAGTGGCATTTCTGGATGACCTTCCTCGGCACCTACGCGATCTACCTGCCGATGCACTACCTGGGTTTCCAGGGCGTGCCACGGCGCTACTTCGCGATGGGCAACCCCGAGTTCATGCCGCAATCGGCCCAGGACCTGAACGCAGCGATCACGGTTTCCGCACTGTTCGTCGCGGCCTCGCAGATCCTGTTCTTCGTCAACATCATCTGGAGCCTGAAGAACGGCAAGCCGGCCGGCTCGAACCCGTGGAAGGCGACCTCGCTGGAATGGCAGACGCCCGACACGCCGCCGAAGCATGGCAACTGGGGCCACGACCTGCCGATCGCCTATCGCTGGGCCTACGACTACAGCGTGCCGGATTACTCGGAGGATTTCATCCCGCAGAACGTGCCGCCGGACAAGGCGCCCGCGGGTCGCGACCACGGAATCCATCACTAGAGCGGCGAGTCAGATGGAATTCATTCTCCTCGTCCTCGCGGCAATCCTGGCCGTGTTCCTCGGCTGGCTCCTCAAGCAGTCCTTCAACACCAGCCCGTGGATCGCCGAGCCGGTCGCGGAGACCGCGCACGAAGCGCCGCTCGGCGCACACGCGAAGTCCGTGGCACTGGCGGTGCTGCTCGCCGTCATGACGTCGTTCTTCGCGCTCATCCTGTCGGCGTACGCGGAGCGCATGAAGCTCGGCGACTGGGCGCCGCTGTCGGAGCCGCAGCTCCTGTGGATCAACACGGGCGTGCTGGTCGCCGCGAGCTTCGCTTTCCAGTGGACCCGCCAGGCCGCCGTGCACGGGCAGCAGCGGCCGCCTGATGCCGGGCATGCTCGTCACCGGGATGCTGACCGCGGCATTCGTCGTCGGCCAGCTCGTCGTGTGGCGCGGGCTGCTCGCTGCGGGTGCGACGCTGTCCGGCAATCCCGCGAACTCGTTCTTCTACTTCCTGACCGGTGCACATGCGCTGCACGTCGCCGGCGGCCTGTACGTCTGGGCCCGGGCGACGCTCAGGCTCGGGCAGGGCGGGGACAGTGTCGCCATACGGCGCAGCATCGAGCTGTGTACGGTTTACTGGCACTTCCTCCTGATGGTGTGGCTCGTGGTGTTCGGGTTCCTGTTATCGACTTGAGCGAAAAGGATGCGAATTCATGTCTGAAGCGGTGATTGACGCAGGCGTCCGGGAAGAGCCGAAAGGCACCCTCGGCGTGCAGTTCGATTTCTCGCGCGACAAGCAGGTCTTCCCGGTGCCGTGGGGCAAGGCCATGATGTGGATATTCCTGCTGTCGGACACGTTCATCTTCAGCTGTTTCCTCGTGTCCTACATGAAGGTACGCATCTCCACGACCGATCCGTGGCCGTTGCCGAGCGAGGTTTTCGCGCTGTCCTTCGGCGGCGACCCGATCCCGCTGGTCCTCATTGCCATCATGACCTTCGTGCTGATCACTTCCTCGGGCACGATGGCGATGGCCGTCAACATGGGCTACCGCAAGGACCGGAACAAGACCTTCTGGCTCATGGCGGCGACGGCGGCGCTGGGCGCCACCTTCGTCGGCATGCAGGCCTTCGAGTGGAGCAAGCTGATCCTCGACGAGGGCGTGCGTCCCTGGGGCAACCCGATGGGCGCCGCACAGTTCGGGTCGAGTTTCTTCATGATCACCGGCTTCCACGGCATGCACGTCAGCGCGGGCGTCATCTACCTGATGGTGGTCGCGACCCGCGTCAAGACCGGGTTCTACGAGCGCCGCGGCGGCAACTACGAGATCGTGGAGATCGCCGGACTGTACTGGCATTTCGTCGACCTGGTGTGGGTGTTCATTTTCGCGTTCTTCTACCTCTGGTAGCGCAGGCACAAGGGAGCTCTGCATATGGCAAGCGCTGAAGGGCAGCAACATCCGCTCCAGATCTACCTGTGGATCTGGCTGCTCCTGTTCGTGATCAGCTTTTTCTCCTACATGGTGGACTACCTGCACATCCAGGGTGCCCTGCGGCCGACGCTGATCATCACTTTCATGTTGCTCAAGGCCGGGTTCATCGTCGCCATTTTCATGCACATGAAGTGGGAGCGGCTGTCGCTCAAATTCGCCATCCTCGGTCCGCCCGTCGCAATCCTCGTGCTGATCTGGCTCATGTCGCTCGAAGGCGGCTACGTCGAGTCGAACCGCGTCGACAACTACGGTGAAAGCACCTTCGTTCCCGAATCACCGCATCACTGAGCCGTATCACTCCCGGGCATCCCGGCCGCCGAATGCGGCCTGGAGCTCCGGAAGGTGGGGCACGTACCGGCGCCAACGTCCAACCGAACTCGAATAGATCGGCTGCCGCACCTGCCAGCGGCTCAGGGTCTGCACCGCGCGGCCGCTGCCATGAAAGTCCAGGCAGCGCGCGTCCCACGGCACGCCGAGAAACTCGATTACGCGCCGCGCCTGGTGCTCGACGTTGGCCACCGTGTCTTCGTATTGCACTTCGAGCAAGTGCAAGGGCAGGACCGATCGCCAGTGCGCCACCAGCCGCTGGTATTCGGCGAAGTAATGCGCCAGGTCGTCAAAGTCGGTGGCATAACGCTGCTCGGCGTTGAAGTTCTCCATCCAGATCGACAGTGCGTTGTCGCGGGCATCGCGCTGGCAATGCACGACCCTGGCGTTCGGAAACAACAGTGCAACCAGCGGCAGCTGGTAGAAGTTGAGTGGCGACTTGTCGCTGATGCGCAAGGAGTCCTTCGGCGCGCCGTCCCGCAGCGCACGCAGGTAGCGGCAGGCGAGCGCCTGGCTTTCCGCGACCTCGAGGCTGGCTGCGGCGCGCATGCGTGACTCGCCGCGCTTGCCGGCGGTCTCGGCCGCCAGCCTCGACAGGTCCTGCAGCTCGCCCGCGCCGTGCAGCAGGGGGTGCGCGGCGAGTATTTGTTCCACGAGCGTAGTCCCGGAGCGCGGCATGCCGACGATGAAGACCGGCTGTTCGGTGCCGACGCCAAAATCGCGCCGATCGGCGAAGAACGACGCGTCGTAACTGCCGATCAGGGCGCTGACGCGCGCGGTCAGCGAGGCGCGGTCGAACGGGCGTGCGGAGCGGCGACGCGCAGCGTTGGCCGCCGTCGCGGCCCGGGCAGCCGCTCCATGCTCGCTGCGGCGGTCGTAATATTTGGCCAGGCCATAGGCTACCAGCGCCCGTGGCTCGTCCGCTGCCCGCGGGTCCTCCGTCGTTGTCTCCGCGACTGCCAGCAGTTCCGCCGGGGCCGCTGCGTGCACCAGTGCGAGATAGTGGCCGAGGGCGGCCGCATGACTTGGCTCGAGTTCGAGGACGTTCCGGTAACAAGCGAGCGCGCCGTCCGCATCGCCGATGTCCTCGAGCAGCCGGCCCAAACCGAGCCAGCCTGCGACGTGATTGGGATCGAGCGCCAGCGAGCGTCGAAACAGGTGCTCGACCCGATCCAGCTTGCCGATGCTCGACAGGTACGCCGCGAGGCGGCTCTGCGTGCGCGCGAGCGCCGGGTTGCAATTCGCCGCGCGCTCGAATGCCTCCAGCGCGTCTTCGAGCCTGCCGGCGTCAAACAACCCTCAGGTCCCGGCCGGTGCGGCCAGGCGCTGCACCGCTTTGAGCGTCATCGCGACGTTCTCCATGGGCGACACGTCGCCGATCGTCTCCGCGATGCTGCCGTCGGGCGTCACGATGAAAGTCACGCGTTCGGCGAATCCGTGGCCGATTTCGACGCCGCGCGTATCCTCGGCGCCTGCGACGGCGTCGCCGACCTCGAGCTCATAGGATTTCGCGATGGCACCGCCCGGGTCCGAGGCAACGGCAAGCTTGCCCGCGCAATACTCGGGGTCCGCGGAAAAGTCGTTCAGCCGCTCGATGCTGTCGAGCGATACGCCGATGACGCTCGCACCCGCGGCCTCGAACGCGTCCATGTTCACGGAGAACTCGTGCGCCTGGACGTTGCAGCCGGAGGTATAGGCCGACGGATAGAAATAGACGACGACCGTGCCTTTCTCCAGCGCATCGGCCAGCGAATAATCGAACGCCTCGCCGGCCAGCGATGCTTCGGCCTCGAACAAGGGTGCCTTGTCGCCGGCTTTCATCGCGGCGTTGGCAGTGAGCGACATCGCGAGGACGCCGAGCAGTATCCTGGCATTGGTTTTCATGATGATTTCCTCCGCGGGCGGTTGGCGATTTCTTGTTGGTGCGGCTGCGGCATGCGGGCCCAGTATACTCCAGCCTGTCAATCGCCTATAAAGGCCCGATGGGCCGCGCGGTCATCCTCGTGCTCGATTCCTTCGGCATCGGTTCGTCCGACGATGCTGCGCGCTTCGGCGATGCGGGTGCCGACACCCTCGGCGGCATCGCGCGCACGCGTGCGGCGAGCGCGGCCGGCCCGCTGCGACTACCCCATCTCGCGAGGCTCGGCCTCTTCGAAGCGAGCCGCGCCAGCGCCGGCAAATACCCGGCGGGCGTCGACACGAGCGCGCAAGTACACGGCACCTGGGGCTACGCCGAGGAACTGTCGAGCGGCAAGGACACGCCGAGCGGGCACTGGGAGATCGCAGGCGTGCCCGTCCTGTTCGACTGGGGCTATTTCACGAAGGCCACGGACACGTTCCCGCCGCCGCTGCTCGATGAGCTGATCGAACGCGCGGACCTGCCCGGCGTAATCGGTAACTGTCACGCTTCGGGTACCGAGATCATCAAGGAACTCGGCGTCGAACACATGCGCACCGGCAAGCCGATCGTCTACACCTCGGCCGACAGCGTCTTCCAGGTCGCCTGCCACGAGGAGACCTTCGGCCTCGAGCGCCTGTACGAGCTGTGCGAGATCGCGCGCGAGCTCGTCGACGAATACCGCATCGGACGCGTGATCGCGCGGCCGTTCGTCGGCAACCAGCCCGAAAATTTCACGCGCACCGGCAACCGGCGCGATCTCACGACGCCGCCGCCGTCGAAGACCGTGCTGGACAAGCTCGTCGCGGCCGGCGGCAGCGTCATCGGCATCGGCAAGATCCCGGACATCTATGCCCACCAGGGCATCACGAAAAAGATCAAGGCGACCGGCAATGCCGCGCTGTTCGATGCCACGCTCGAGGCGCTGGCCGACGCACCGGCCCGCTCGATCGTATTCACGAATTTCGTCGACTTCGACATGCTCTATGGACATCGCCGCGACGTGGACGGCTACGCCGCCGCGCTCGAATACTTCGACAGCCGGCTGCCGGAGCTGTTCGCAATTCTTGAGCGCGACGACCTCCTGCTCATCACCGCGGACCACGGCTGCGACCCGACCTGGCGCGGCACGGACCATACCCGCGAGCATATCCCCGTGATTGCCACCGGCGGCGGACTCACGCCAGGACCGATCGGGCGGCGCCGGAGCTTCGCGGACATCGGCCAGACGCTCGCCGCCTATTTCGGGCTCGAAGCGATGGACTACGGCGAGAGCTTCCTGTAAGAGCGGCCTTTTGGCCGCGATAGCGCAACCGCCCACCGCCGCGAAGGTACTCGACCCGATGACCGGAATCCGAAATCGACTCTGTGCAGTGTCGCTCTCCGTGCTCGTTGTCTCCTGTGCGGCCGGGCCGTGGCCAACAGGCTACCGTTACTACGTCACCGGCAACCCGGCCGACGTCGAAACCGAAACCCGGGGACTCGTCGTGCTGCAGGGCGGCGGCGACGACGTCGACGAGAATTACAAACGCATGGGCGAGTTTGCCGGCGGCGGCGACTTCGTTGTGCTGCGCGCGTCCGGCGGGGACGACTACAACGACTACATCCATGAGCTGTGTGAATGCGATTCGGTCGAGACCTTCGTCTTCGGCGGCCGCGAAGCGGCGTTCGACCCGTTCATCATCGACAAGCTCAATGCCGCCGAGGCGATATTCATCGCCGGCGGTGACCAGTCGAACTATGTGCGCTTCTGGAAAGGGACTCCGGTCGAGGACGCGATCAATGCCGTCGTCGCAAGACCCGCACCTGTCGGCGGCACGAGCGCCGGAATGGCGATACTGGGCGAGTTCAGTTATGCCGCGATGACCCCGCAAAGCCTGACGTCCGCAGCTGCGCTGGCCGACCCCTATCATGTCGACGTGACCCTCGAGCGCGATTTCCTGTACGTACCGGGCCTCGAAAATATTCTGACGGATCAACATCTCATAGAACACGACAGGATCGGGCGCACGCTCTCGCTGCTGGCCCGGCTGGTGCAAGACGGCTGGACGGCCGACGGCCGCGCCATCGCGAGCGACCGCGAGACTTCCGTGCACGTGGATCCCGCGACCGGGCTGGCCACCGTCTTCGCCACGGCGGATCACGAGACCCCCTATGTGTATTTCATTCGCACCCAGGATGCGCCGGCAACCTGCAGTCCCGGTGTGCCGCTGACGCTGCACGCCGTCGCCGTCTATCGCTTGTCGCCGGGCGGAACATTCGACCTCGAGTCGTGGACCGGCAGCGGCGGCGTTGCCTACGAATTCGATGTCAGCGACGGGCGATGAGCTCGTCCCGCGGCGCGATCTATTGACGCCTCGCGCGGAATTCCTACAAGTCGGCGTTCGGCTACGTATCTTGAGCTCGGGGCTCATAGCCTTTGATCTTGCGAGTTCAGGTGCAGAGTAAGCGTAGGCCTGACGCGGCATCGGTCGGCGATTCGACCGGCACACTTGTCGCAACGCGATCGATCGTGAGGAGCTGTCTTGATAAGCAATAGACATTATCGCAACACGGTGATGCAACCGGCCCGCCGAGTTGCGGCCGATCCGCGAACGGATCTCGGTTCGCATCACGCCGGTCACGGCCGCCGTCGTCAGCGCGCTGTATCCCGGCCTGCAGCGCGCGCAGGCGCAGTCAGAGGCCGGTGGCATCGAGGAGATCGTCGTCACCGCGACCAAACGCGCCGTAAATCTGCAGGACGTCCCGCAGAGCATTACGGCCTTCTCGACGGGCGACATCGAGAAGATGCAGTTCCGCGGCATGGAAGACTACATGAAGGCCCTGCCGAGTGCGTCGCTGGTCAACAGCATGCCGGGCCGGAACTCCCTGGCGATGCGGGGCATCACGACCGGTGCCTACGAATACCGGACGGACAGCCAGGTCGCGGTCTACCTCGACGAACAGCCTGTCACGTCGATCTCGCAGCAGCCCGAGATCCGGATGATCGACATCGAGCGCGTCGAATCGCTGCCGGGCCCGCAGGGCACGCTGTTCGGCTCGAGCTCGCAGTCGGGCACGCTGCGCATCATCACCAACAAGCCGAACTTCGACGGCTTCTCGGGCCAGGCCGACGCCACGATCGAATCGATCAAGGGCGGCGACGAGAGCTACGACGTCAGCGGGCATCTCAACATCCCACTGGTCGACGACAGGCTCTCGCTCCGCGTGCAGTCGGGTTCTGGTCGGACGAAGGCGGCTGGGTCGACAATGTCGAAGGTCCGACCCATCGCGGGTCCCGGCGCCTACGGCAGCCCGGCCGACAATTCGGCGATCGCCAAGGACAACCAGAACGTCTACGACGTGTTCGGCGGCCGTATCGCGGCGCTGTGGAACATCAGCGACAACTGGACCGCGGATCTGAGCTACATCCTGCAGAACAGCGAGGCCGACGGCACCTGGGAAACCGACCCGTACCTGGGTGACCACAAGGTCACCCGCTTTTTCGAGGAGTACCGCGACGACGACTGGTGGCAGGTGTCGGCGACCTTCAAGGGCGACCTCGGTTTTGCCGAATTCGTGTCCACGACTTCGTATTTCGAGCGCGACTCGTCCTACGAATGGGACAACATGGCCTACAACCAGTGGCAGACGAGCTATTACGGCATCAACTGCAATTGCGGGCAAATACGACTTCGAATACGAATTCGGTTCGATCTTCAACTTCCAGGTGCAGGAGCGCTTCGCGCAGGAGTTCCGGCTGACGAGCCTGAGCGAGAGCAAGCTGCAGTGGATGGTCGGCGCGTTCTACGACGACGTGTACGACGCCTGGGAGTACGGCGCCTGGATCCCGACCCTGATGCAGACCAACGCCTGGGACGCCGTGAACAATGGCTGGGACGTCGAATACGTCGCGGACAATGGCAATGTGTATACCTATTTCTACGACGGCGCGTGCGACTATGCGGCGCAGGGCTACGACGTCGCCTGCCCACTGGCGCCCACGAGCAAGACCTACGTCAACAACTACGAGAAGACTATCAAGCAGACGGCGGTCTTCGGCGAACTGACCTACAACCTGACCGACGACTGGACCGTGACGGCCGGCGCGCGCTGGTTCCAGTTCGACCGCAAGGATCACCAGGTCTACCAGGCGCCGGCCGGCTTTCCGCCGTTCGGCTCCTATGGATGTGGGCGAGGGTATATTCGACAGCAACGGCAAGAACGACGATACGGTGTTAAAGCTTGCCACGCAGTATCACTTCACTGACGACAAGATGGTCTATGCGCTCTACAGCGAGGGCTTCCGCCTCGGCGGCTACAACAGCCCGCGGGCCGCGGCGACCGGGATGGTACCGGAGCAGTACGGTCCGGATTCGCTCAAGAATTACGAAATCGGCCTGAAGAGCGAGTGGTTCGACAACAGGCTGATGCTGAACGTGTCCGCCTTCCTCATGGAATGGGAGGACATCCAGATCAATACGGACGTACCGGACATACCGGAGACGCCGGACTCAGAGGAAGTGAACACGCCGTGGTGGCTGCGCGGTACCTTCAACGGCGAGACGGGCGAAAGCCTTGGCGCCGAAATCAGTTTCGAGTGGCAGGCGACGGACAACCTTTCCTTCGAAGGCAGCATGTATTTCGCGAATTCCGAATACACTGCGGATACGTACACCGCCCCCCCGCCTGAGGAGCCGTACCTCGTAGACGGCCAAGAGATGCCGAACTCGCCGGACGAGAAGTACTGGCTCGCGGTCGAGTACACCGTGCCTGACATCCTCCGTGGCGACCTCTGGTTCCGCTACGACACGAGTTACCAGGGCGAAGTTTGGCCCGATCTCGACGCGGCAGTTTCGCAGAACCCGGAGTGGCTCGTGCCGAGCTGGACGTCCAGCAACCTGCAGGTAGGCTTGAATCTCGAGAGTGGCTGGGATATTTCGCTCATGGCGCGCAACGTCTGGGACGGCAACGGCATCACTAATATGTATACATCGACCTATATTTCCGACTGGAAAGAATTCGAAGATCCGCGGTTCCGCAACGAGCGCACGATACACCAGCCGCGGACCTACAGCCTGAGCGTGCGCAAGAGTTTCTAGCGACAGCTTGAAACTCCTGACGACGTCCGTCGTACGCGGCAGCCAGCAGGGCCAGAGCCACGGCGGCGTCTACCTGGTAGACCTCGAGGCGCAGTCCGTCCTGCAGACGCTCGACTGGAACAAGGCCGACATCGACTGGCAGGGCCGCGGCTGGGACCGGGGGCTCCGCGGCATCGCCTTCGACGGCGACCAGATCTACATCGCGGCAAGCGACGAATTGTTCGCATTCTCACCGGACTTCCGCCGCATCGCGTCCTGGCGCAATCGCTATCTCAAGCACTGCCACAGCACGCTGGTGACGGCCGCGGTCGTCGGCGCGCTGTATCCGGGCCTTGCAGCGCACGCGCAGGCGGACGATGTCGCAAACGAGGGCATCGAGGAAGTCATCGTCACCGCGACCAAGCGGGAAATGAACCTGCAGGACCTGCCGCAGAGCATCACCGCGTTCTCGACGTCCGACATCGAGAAAATGGCCTTCCGGACCATGGAAGACTATATGAAGGCGCTGCCGAGCACGTCGCTGGTAACCAGCATGCCGGGACGCAACTCGATCGCGATGCGGGGCATCACGACCGGTGCCGCTGAATACCGGACCGACAGCCAGGTCGCTGTCTATCTCGACGAACAGCCGGTGACCTCGATTTCGCGGCAACCGGAAATCCGGATGATCGATATCGAGCGCCTGGAATCCCTGCCCGGCCCGCAGGGCACGCTGTTTGGCTCGAGTTCGCAGTCCGGCACGCTGCGCATCATCACGAACAAGCCGAACTTCGACGGCTTCTCGGGCCAGGCGGATGGCACGGTCGAATTGATCACGGAAGGGGACGAGAGCTACGACGTTAGTGGCCATCTCAACATTCCACTCGTCGACGACACGCTCGCCCTTCGAGTGGTCGGATTCTGGTCGAGAGACGGCGGCTACGTCGACAACGTCGAGGGGCCGACCTTCGCAGGTCCAGGCGCCCACGGCAGCCCGGGGGACAATTCGGCCATTGCGAAAGAGGACCAGAACATCTATGAAGTCTGGGGCGGGCGGGTCGCGGCGCTCTGGAGCATCAGCGACAACTGGACCGCGGATTTCAGCTACATCATGCAGGGCAGCGCAGCGGATGGGGTTTGGGAATCCGACCCGTACCTGGGCGATTACAAGGTCGCCCGCTTTTTCGAGGAATACCGCGACGACGACTGGTGGCAGGTTTCAGCCACCTTCAGGGGCGACCTGGGATTCGCCGAGTTCGTATCGACGACTTCTAACTTTGAGCGTGAGTCGTCCTACGAATGGGACAACATGCAGTACAACCAGTGGCAAACGAGTTACTACGCTAATTACCTCGGTTTCGCACTCTACGACTTCGAATACGAGTTCGGATCCATTTTCAACTTCCAGATCCAGGAACGTTTCGCCCAGGAATTCCGCCTGACGAGCCTTTCCGACAGCAAGCTGCAGTGGATAGTCGGCGCATTCTATGAAGATATCCACGACGCGTGGGAATACAGCAGCTGGATTCCCACCCTCATGGAGACCAATGCCTGGGAAGCCGCGAACAACGGCTGGGACAACTATGTCACGGATTACTACGGCAACACTTATCTCAAGCATTACGACGGCGCCTGCGACTATGCGGCACAGGGTTACGATATTGCGTGTCCGCTGGAGCCCACGACCAAGATTGGGGCCAACAACTACGACAAGACGATCAAGCAGACGGCCGTCTTCGGCGAGCTGACCTACAACATCACCGATGCCTGGGCCATCACCGCCGGTGCGCGCTGGTTCCAGTTCGACCGCGCAGACAACCAGGTTTACCAGACGGTCGGCCAGCTGCCGATGCGAGATTCGGTCGGCGCGGGCGATGGCGTGTGGGACAGCTCCGGCAAGAATGACGACTCGGTCTTCAAGCTTGCCACGCAATACCATTTTTCCGACGGCACGATGGCTTACGCCCTGTACAGCGAGGGCTTCCGTCTTGGTGGCCACAACAGTCCCAAGGCGTCGGCGACAGGAGTGATACCGGCGGAGTACGGGCCAGACACGCTCAGGAATTACGAGATCGGAATGAAATCCGAGTGGCTCGACAACAAATTGTTGATCAACGTGTCGGCATTTCTCATGGAATGGCAGGACATTCAGATCAACATCACAGGCGAACCGTGGTGGCTCCACGGCACGTTCAATGGCGAAACGGGCGAAAGCCGTGGCCTGGAAATCAGCGGCGAGTGGCAGGCAACGCGGAACCTCTCCTTCGAAGGCAGCGCGTATTTCGCGAAGTCCGAGTACACCGCAGATACCTACTCGCCGTTTGGCACATTGTGGCTGGAGGACGGGCAGGAAATGCCGAATGTACCGAAGGAGAAATACTGGGCGGCGGTCGAGTACACTCTGCCTGAAGTCCTGGGTGGCGACCTCTGGTTCCGCTACGACACCAGTTACCAGGGCGAGAGCTGGGTTAACCTTAATGCGGCGATCGACAATGACCCGGAGGGATTCGTTCCGTCGTGGAAGTCGAGCAACCTGCAGGTCGGGCTCACCTTTGAAACCTGGGACGTTACCCTGATGGCACGCAACGTCTGGGACGACCGGGGCTTCAATTCACTCGCGCGAGGCAACTTAATGGCCGATTGGTTCGACGATCCGCGCTTCCGTAACATGCGAACGATCCAGCAGCCGCGGACCTACAGCCTGAGCGTACGCAAGAGTTTCTAGCAAGGATTTGAAACTACTCACAACGTCCGTCGTACGCGGTAGCCAGCAGGGCCAGAGTCACGGCGGCGTCTACCTGATCGACCTCGAGGCGCGTTCGGTCCTGCAGACGCTCGACTGGAACCGTGCCGACATCGACTGGCAGGGCCGCGGCTGGGACCGCGGCCTGCGCGGCATCGCCTTCGACAGCGACAGAATCTACATCGCGGCCAGCGACGAACTGTTTGCCTTCGAGCCCGACTTTCGCCGCGTTGCCTCCTGGCGCAACCGTTATCTCAGGCATTGCCACGAAATGGCCGTTCACGGCCGGACCTTGTTCGTCACCTCGACCGGCTACGACAGCATCCTCGGGTTCGATCTCGACCGGCAGGCGTTCAACTGGGCACTGCACGTCAAGGAGAAGGATTTCCGCTTTGGCGGCCGCGTCTATTCGCCGCAGGACGACGGCGGCCCGCTGATGCTGAACAAGCTGCACATCAACAACGTCTGGTGCGACGAGCACGGCATGTACATCACCGGGCTGCGAACCGGTGGAATGCTGCACTTCAACGGGAAGTCGATACACATGTCGGCCGAGCTGCCGCCGGGCACGCACAACGCGCGTCCGTTCCGGGACGGCGTCCTGTTCAACGACAGCGAAGCGGACGTCCTGCGCTATTCCGGGCGCATTTCGGATGCGGAGGACCGCGCGCTGGCCGTGCCGGAGTACGACGCAGCCGAGCTCCTGAATGCCGACATGGACCAGAGTGGCGTCGCCCGGCCGTCGTTCGCCCGCGGATTGTGTGCCCTGTCCCCGTCGATCGTAGCGGGCGGCTCCTCGCCCTCGACGGTCAGCGTCTACGATCTCGCGGCCAACCAGCGCCTGTTGTCGGTCAACCTCACGATGGACGTGCGCAACGCCATCCACGGACTGGCGGTCTGGCCCTACGGCTGACGCGCCGGGCGTCCTACAGACCGGCGTTCCTGGCCGCTTCCGGCAGTTCCTCGATGATGTCGCTTAATTCCTCGAGCCAGCTGTCGAGGTGTTTCTCGTAGCGTCGCCATTTGCCGAGCGCGCTCGTATAGATCGGCTGGCGGACCTGTTCGGAGCTGGCGGTCTTCACGGCACGTTCCGTTTCGTAGTAGCGCAGGCACTGTGCTTCGAAGGGCAGGCCGCAATGCGCCAGTATCCGGCGCACCTGTGACTCGAGGTCAGTCACGGTTTCCTCGTAGTGCACGTCGAGCACCTTGCCTGGCAGGACCTCGTGCCAGTGCTGCATGAGCGCGTGATATTGCTTGTAATACTCCGCCAGTTCGAAGATGTCATAGGTGAAATGCTGGCCCGTTCCGAACAGCTGCTTGTAGGCGCCGAGGCAGCTGTCCATCGGGTGACGCCGCGCATTGATGATCTTCGCGTTCGGCAGGATCAGGTGGATGAAACCGACATGCGAGAAGTTGTTCGGCAGCTTGTCCGTGAAATAGGGCCGGCCGGTGGACCGATGGCGCCGGCTTTCCTCGAGGAACTGCTGGCCGTACGCACGCCAGTCCTTGCCGCGCAGGTCCCTGGCTGACTCGGGATACGACAGGCCGTCGCGCCGGTAGCGGCCCACCGAACTGGCAATCCGGCCCAGGATCGGCAGTTCCGAAGTGCCCTCGACCTGGCTGTGACTCGCCAGGATCTGTTCGATCAGGGTCGAGCCCGAGCGCGGCAGGCCGACGATGAAGATCGGATCCGCGGCCGGGTCGCCGTGGCCTTCGTGCTCGCGCAGGAACTCGCGGCTGAATACCGACGCCACTTTCGACTGCCGGAGCTCGAAATCGGCCGGGTCGAAACGCACCTCGCCACGCTGTTTCTGATTGCCCGAGTGATAGTAGTGCCACGCGCGATCGTAGTCGCCGAGGTCCTCGTAGGCTTTGCCCAGCGCGAAGCGGAAATGGATGTCCGCGCTCGCGCTCAGGCCGTCGCCCGCGAGCTGTGCTTCCATGGCCGCGACGTCGGCATCGGTGAAGCGAAAGATCTTGAGATTCGCGAGGCTCCAGTAGACTTCGCCGAAATCCCGCTTGGCGCGGATCGCCGCCCGATACGCGGCGATCGCGCCCGGCTGGTCGCCGAGGGTCTTCAACACGTGCGCATAACCCATCTGGCTGCCGGGCAGGTCCGGATCGAGAGCCACGGAGCGCGCGAAGGCCTTCGCACTTTCCTCGACCATGCTGGCGCGCGCGAAAGCATTGCCGAGGCCTGCCCACGCTTCCGCATGGTCCGGCGCGAGTTTCGTGGCTGCCTGGAACGCGTCGACGGCGTCAAGGTACTTGCTGCGCTCCATCAGTACGGGCCCGAGCAGGAGCCACGCGGCCAGGAAGTCCGGCGCGACCTGGGTCGCTTGCCGCAGCAGCGCTTCCGCGTCGTCCAGGTGGATCTTCCGCGAGAAATAAGCACCGGCCAGGTAACGCATCGCATCGACGTTGCCGGGGCTGTCCTGCAGGGCGGCTTTCAGCGCGGCAACGGCTTCGTCGAAACGTTCCTCGCGTAACAGCCGGGCGGCGTCGGCGACTGCAGCCTTGTGCGGTTCGAGATCCAGGTAGTCCCGGAACTCCTGGTCGGCCGCTTCGCCCAGGCCGAGCGCCGCGAGCGCCTGCCCGAGCTTCTTGTGCGCGAGCGGAAGGCGCGGCTCCAGCCGTAGAGCTTTCTCGAACCAGGGGATCGCGTCCGCGTATCGTCCCTGCATGGCGTACACGCTGCCGAGGTCCTCCGACAGCAGCGGCGAATCCGGCTGCATCGACAATGCGAATCGAACCTGGCGCTCGGCTTCGTCGAAACGCTGCTGCTTCATCAGCGCGTGGCCCAGCAAACGCAGGTGGTCGGCGCAACCGGGGTTGGTCAGCAGATAGTCACGGCAGATTTCCTCGGCGCGCAACGGCCGGTTCGCGCGCAGCGCCGCGAGCGCCGCGGTAATGCTTTCGTCTTTCGTAGAGTTGAGCTGGCGCATGCGGACGAGGATACGCGGTGCTGAGAAAGTCCGCGGCTATTGCCGGAAGAAGACGTGGCCCGAGTGCGTGGCGCTGAGCGCCCGGCCGTCCACGATGTCCTTGAACTCCAGGACCTCCGGGCCCTGCTCCTCGCCGATCCGGAAACGCTCTGAACTGATCGGCACGAGGCGCGTCGCGCCGCTGTCGGTTTCGCCGCCCTGGCCGGTGTAGATCCACAGACCGTCCTTCTGCACCAGCACCTCAAAGTAGGGGAACCACGGGCTGTAGTTTCGGTACTCGCCAATGTAGGCCGCCCATTCGGCCGGCACGTCGAAGCGCGTCTCGCCGTCGTAAGCGGAATTCACGTACCAGCCGGCGCCGTGCGAAACCTCGACGACCTTGTCGTCCCCGTCCCGGGCGAAGTGAAAGTAATAGCGATCGAGTCCCGCGCCCGGCGTGTAGAAGACATCGGTGCCACGCGCTTCCAGCACGATGCGTTCGTTGCCGCGCACGAGCGCAAGCTCCTCGCCGTTTGCATCGATATTGAGCTCCGAGCCGTCCGCCGCACGGAACCGGCCCGCATAGTCGCCGGCCTCGAACGGTTCCGGCGTGTCGTCGTCTGCCTCGGGCAGCGCCTCGCCCGCGTCGATCGCGCGCCAGATTTCCAGCGCCAGTTCGCCGATCTCGGTGGGAGCGCCGGGCCCGTTGACCAGTACCGAGACCCCGTGTCCGTCGCGCAGGTCCGCGGACGCGTAGGCGTAGTGGCCGACCATGCCGCCGCTGTGCGCGAGCATCGGCGCCGCGCCGTCGCGCTCATGCACATTCACGCCGTAGCCGTAACCGTCGTCCGGCTCGCCGGGTTCGGTGGTGCCGGGATAAATCGTCGCGAACGCGTCGAAGGACTCCGGCGAGACGACGCGGCGCTCGCCCGCAGTGCCCCGGTTGAGCCACAGGCGCACGTAGGCGGCGAGGTCGCCGGCAGTCGCCTGGATGCAGCCGTCGCCGATCGCGTACTCGAGCAGCTGCGCCTCGACGAGCGGCCGCGATGCATGCGCGGGCCGGTCGTCGTAGGGCGTCACGTAGGCCACCGCCTGCCGTTCGCGCGACTCGAGCCGGATGGTCGGGTTGCTGCGCGTCATGCCGAGCGGTTCGAAAAAGCGGTCGCGGATGATCTCCTCGTACGGCTTGCCCGTGACGGTGAGCAGCAGCTCGTGCAGCACCTGGTAGCCGACGTTGGAATAGTAGAAACGCTCGCCGGCCGGCCACGCCGCGTGCTGTTCGGCGAGCGCCGCGGCCATGTACGGCGAATTGAAGATGTCGTCGCGATTCCCGGGTATGCCGGCCGTGTGGGTGAGCAGGTCGTGCGCCGTAAGCGGCGCATACTCGGTGTGCACGGAGAACCAGGGCAGGTACTTGGTCAGCGGCTCCTCGAAGTCGACGAGCCCTTCCTCCCGTGCGGCGAGCAGCGCGAGGGCGGTGAAGGATTTCGTGATCGAGCCGATCTGGAACAGCGTGTCGTCCGTGACCGGCTTCTTCTCTTTCACGTCGGCGTAGCCCCAGGTGCGGGTCCCGGTCAGCCCGTTCCGGTCGGTCAGGGCGAGCGAGACCCCGGGCGTCCCGTCGCGCTCCATCAGCGCCGGCACGCGCGCATCGAGCGCTTCGAGCACGCGGCGGGCGGTCGCGCCGGGATCATCATTTGCTGCCGCCGGGGCAGGGTGGGACGCAAGGCTCAATGCAGGCAGCAGCGCCAGGGCGGCGCGGCGGATGATCGTCATACATTCACTCCGAACAGTTTGCCGACGCCGGCGGTGAGGAGCATCGCCAGCGCACCCCAGAAAACCACGCGCAGCGCCCCTCGTGCAACCGGGGCGCCGCCGGCGCGAGCGGCGACGGCGCCGAGGGCGGCCAGGAACGGGATCGACAAAAGCGCGACTGCGGGCAAGATCATCGCATGCGGCACAAAGGCCGCCGTGGCGAGCGGCAGGGACGCGCCGGTCCCGAAAGCCAGCGCCGACGACGCGGCCGCCTGCCACGGCCGGGCCTGCACCGTCTCCGAGATCCCGATGTCGTCGCGCGCGTGTGCGCCCAGCGCGTCGTGTTCCATGAGCTGGCTCGCGACCTCGCTCGCCAGCGGCCGGGTCAGGCCGCGGTCCTCGTAGATTTTTGCGAGTTCGAGGCGTTCCAGCTCGAAGTTCTTCTCCAGCGATTTCTTCTCGATCCGGAGGTCGGCCTTCTCGGTATCGGCCTGGGAACTCACCGATACGTATTCGCCGGCCGCCATGGACATCGCGCCGGCGACGAGAGCTGCGACGCCGGCGATCAGCACGTTCTCGTGCGTCGCGCCTGCCGAGGCGACGCCGATGATCAGGCTTGCCGTCGAAACGATGCCGTCATTGGCGCCGAGGACCGCGGCACGCAGCCAGCCGATGCGATGGGACTTGTGCGGTTCGTCGTGTATCTGCATAGAAATGGGGTCAGGTTACATTTCCAGGAAGTGGTGCCTAGTCCATTTCTTCTTTGCTGGAAATGTAACCTGACCCCATTTTCTCCTACACGGCTTCCTTGGAGCGGATACGGCTGTCGCGGCGCCGTTCGCCCTCGCTCAGGAGCTTCTTGCGCAGGCGCAGGCTCTTCGGCGTGATCTCGACCAGTTCGTCGTCGTCGATGAACTCGAGCGCCGCTTCCAGTGACAGCTTCAGTGGTGTCGTCAGCAATATGTTCTCGTCGTTGCCCGCGGACCGGATATTCGTGAGCTGCTTGGCCTTGGTCGGATTGACCGGGAGGTCGTTGTCGCGGCTGTGGATGCCGACGATCATGCCCTCGTATACCTCGGCGCCGTGGCCGATGAACAGGCTGCCGCGCTCCTGCAGGTTGAAGAGCGCATAGGCGAGGGCCTTGCCCTGGACCGTGGAGACGAGCACGCCGTTGTGCCGCTGGCCGATGTCGCCTGGCACGCGCGGTGCGTACTTCTCGAACAGGTGGTAGAGCAGGCCGGTGCCCGAGGTCGACGTCAGGTAGTCCGTGCGGAAGCCGATGAGCCCGCGCGCCGGGATCCGGTATTCGAGGCGCATGCGCCCGCGGCCGTCCGGCGTCATGTTCAGGAGTTCGCCCTTGCGCTCGGCGAGCCGGGTCATCACCGCGCCCTGGTAATCCTCCGCGAAGTCCACGGTGACCAGTTCCCAGGGCTCGCACAGCACGCCGTCGATCTCGCGCTCGATCACGGCGGGCCGCGATACGGCGACCTCGAAGCCTTCGCGCCGCATCGTCTCGATGAGTACCGACAGGTGCAGCTCGCCGCGTCCGGAAACCCGAAACTTGTCCGGGTCGCTGGTGCCTTCGACGCGCAGCGCGACATTGTGTTTCAGTTCGGTGTCGAGCCGCGCCTGGATCTGGCGCGAGGTCAGGAACTTGCCCTCGCGTCCGGCAAAGGGCGACTTGTTGACCTGGAAGGTCATGGTGATCGTCGGTTCATCCACCTTCAGCGGCGGCAGGCCGTCCGGCCTGGTCGCGCTCGCACAGGGTGTCCGAGATCTGCAGGTCATCGATTCCGGAGAACACGACGATGTCGCCGGCGCCGGCTTCCTCGACTTCGATGCGCTCGAGTCCGTGAAAACCATACAGCTGCATCAGGCGCGCGTTTTTCACCGAACCGTCGCGGCGTACCAGGCTGATGCCCGTATTCGCACGTGCGACGCCGCGCGCGATGCGCCCGATGCCGAGCACGCCGACATAGGAATTGTAATCAAGGCTCGAGACCTGCAATTGCAGCGGGCCATCGAGGTTAACTTGCGGTGGCGGCACGTGCTTCGTGATGGCTTCGAGCAAGGGCATCACGTCGCCGCTGCGCACGCCGGCATCTGTGCCGGCATATCCCAGCAGCGCGGACGCATAGATCACCGGAAAGTCGAGTTGCTTGTCGCTTGCGCCGAGCCGGTCGAAGAGCTCGAAGGTCTGGTCGAGTACCCAGTGGGAACGCGCGCCGTCGCGGTCGATCTTGTTGATGACGACCAGCGGCGTGAAGCCCTGTGCGAAGGCTTTCTGCGTGACGAAACGCGTCTGTGGCATCGGGCCGTCCACCGCATCGACGAGCAGCAGCACGCCGTCGACCATCGACAGCACGCGCTCGACCTCACCGCCGAAATCCGCATGGCCGGGCGTGTCTACGATATTGATGCGCCAGTCCTGCCAGCTGATGGCCGTGTTCTTCGCCAGGATCGTGATGCCGCGCTCGCGCTCGAGGTCGTTCGAGTCCATGACCCGGTCGGGTACCTCGGCCCTCGCGTCCAGCGTGCCGGATTGGCGCAGCAACTGGTCGACGAGCGTCGTCTTGCCGTGATCGACATGGGCGATGATCGCGATGTTGCGGATTTTGTCGGTGGGGAACACGTAAGGGGTGGTCCGGGGCAACGGCGCGAAAAAAGTCGCGCATTATAGCGTCACCGGTCGGGGCGCGCCAGAACGGTCCGGTGTTCCTCGATGAGGCCCACGGCGCCGTGGCTCGGCGCATCCCCGTCCACAGCAGCAGCCCGATCATCCAGAACTCGCCGACGCTGGCAGTAAGCGGAAAGAGGGTGACCCAGGCGCCGGCATCGGGCATGAGCACGGCGACAAACGGATTCAGCACGTAGCCGATCCCGCCCACGATCAGGATCCAGCCGAGAGCGCGGTGGCCGATGCCTGCCTTCGAGACGAGCCGGCCCATCGGGATCAGCCAGAACCCGAAGAAGACGGTGCCGACCTCCCAGAAGCGGCTGCTGATCAGGATCAACAGGTGACTGGTCGTCGGATCGATGCCAGTCGGCGCGACGGCAACATCGAGGGCGGCGCGAAGCAGCGCCGCGCTCGCGAGGACCACGATGGCATTGACCATCCCGAAGAGCGCCAGCGCGCCGGCGGCGAAGGCATCGGTGGCGCGAAAGAGCCTGGCGAACCAGACTGCCGCCAGCGCCTGGAATACGACGGTGCCCAGCTCGAGCGCGATACCGGTGCGGGCCAGGCCTTCGCGCTCAACGAGATTCGCCGCCGTCCGGGCCGGATCGCCGTCGGCAAGAAGCTCGGGACGGACGAGCAGGAATCCCAGCCCGCCCGTGATGGCGAGGCCCAGGTAGAAAAGGCCGGTGAGCAGGGCGTCGCGGCGAAAGTTCGGGGGTCTGGACATACGAATCTCCTTGACCAGGAGGGTGCCGAGGCGCCGCTAAGTCACTGTCGACTACTCGGTTTGGTACACCACCCGGCCGCCCACGATCGTCAAGAGGACTTTCGCATCCCGGATCGTCTCCGGCGCCACCGCCGTCAGGTCCCGGTCGATGAGGACCAGGTCCGCCAGCATGCCGGGCTTGAGCATGCCTTTCTCGGACTCTTCGAACGACGCGAACGCCCCCTCGGCCGTGTAGGCTTTGAGAGCCTCCTCGACGGTTATCTTCTGTTCCGGCACCCAGCCGTCCGGGTTCGCGTCATCGAGCGTACGGCGGGTCACGGCGGCGTAGATGCCCGCGAGCGGGATCGCCGGTGCGACGAACCAGTCGCTGCCGAACGCGACGTGCACGCCGGCGTCGATCAGCGAGCGAAAAGCGTAAGTCGTCTCCGAGCGTTCCTCACCGATGACCCGGTCCGCCCAGCGCCCGTCGTCGATCGCGTGGTAGGGCTGCATGCTCGCTATGACGTCCTGCGCCGCGAAAGCGCGGGATGTCGGACGGGCGGATGTGCTGTGCGTGCTCGATGCGCAAACGCCGGTCGCGCTCGCCGTTGGCTCTCCGCGACCTCAGCATAGATGTCGAGAAGTTCGGCGATGGCCCGGTCGCCGATCGCGTGCACCATCACGTGCAGGCCGGCCTCATCCGCACCGGTGATCCATTCGCGCATGTCGTCGAGGTCATTGACCAGGAACCCGCTGTCGTCCGGCGCGTCGGTGAAAGGCTCGAAGAAGGCCGCGGTGTGCGAGCCGAGCGAACCGTCCATGAAGCCCTTGAGCCCGCCGATCCGGAGCCACGCGTCACCGCGACCGTGCGTCACCACCTCGTCGCGCAGCTGGTCCCACTGCGACAAGGGAACGACGGAATAGATGCGCGTCTTGAGTTCGCCGGCCTCGTTGAGGCGCCGGTAGGCCGCCATGCTCGCGAAATCCTCGCCCATGTCGTGCACGGTGGTGACGCCGTGCGATGCGACGTTGTCCATCGCGGCGCGGATCTGCCGCTCGAGCTGTTCCTCGCCGGGCGGCGGCACCGCCGCATAGACGAGCGCCATCGCGTTGTCCTTGAGGATGCCCGTGGGCCGGCCCTGCGCGTCGCGCACGATCTCGCCGCCGTCGACGTCCGGTGTGTCCGCATCGACACCGGCCAGCTTCAGCGCGAGCGAGTTCGCGAGCGCCATGTGCCCGTCGAGGCGATAGATCCACACCGGGTTGTCGGGCGTCACGCCGTCGATCCAGTCCCGCGTCGGCAGCTCGCCGCCCCAGTTCTCGTGGTCCCACGCGCCGTCCAGGATCCAGTCGCCCGGCCCGAGCTTGCCGGCGTGGTCGGCGATCCGTTGCACGAACTCGTCGGTCGTCGGCGCGTCACGCAGCTGCACGGAAGCGAGGCTCGACCCGCCGGCCGCGAAGTGCACGTGCGTGTCGATGAAGCCCGGCACGAGCAATGCGCCATCGGCTTCGACGAGCCGCGTCTCGGGCCCGATGCGGGCCGCGATGTCTTCGTCGCCGCCGACCGCAGCGATACGCTCGCCGTCGACCGCGACGGCTTCCGCCCAGGGCAGGTCCGGGTCGCCGGTCCAGACGCGCGCGCCGGTGACGACCAGCGTCGCAGCTTCCGTCGCTTTCTCGTTGCCGCCGCAGCCTGCGACCAGTGCCGCCAGCGCGAGCGCCGCCGCCAGCCTGCCGGCCCTACCAGTTATGTGGTCGTTCATCCCGCACTCCCTCCCGCCCGCCACGACGGCGGGACGCGTATGGCAACGACCCGGCCGCGGGCGCACAGCGTGTCGCCCGAGGACAGCGTACAGGTCACCGTCGTCTTACGCCCGGCAACTTCCACGATGCGCGCGCGCAGCTGCACGAGACGGTCGATCGGCGTCGGCGCGAGATAGTCGACCTCGAGCCGGCCCGTCACGCACCAGATTTCTGCGCCTTCGCCGATCTCGCGGCCTTCGCGCCGGTAATGGTCGGCGGCCGCGGTGCCGACCGAATGGCAATCGATCAGGCTCGCGATGGTGCCGCCGTACAGATACTGCGTCGGTCCCGCGCATTGTTCCGGCCACGGCTGGTAGCTGCAGACCGTTTCCTCGCCGTCCCGGTAGCTCTTGATTTGCATGCCGAGCGGATTGTCCGCGCCGCAGCCGTAGCAGTGGTTGTCCTGCATGCGGTCCTGGATGGCGATGCGTTCGTTCATGAGTCTTCGTATTGCCTGTCAGTCGCCGGCCCGGTTGCGCCGGGCGAGCCCAGCCTGGATCCCGGCGGCGAGCGCGCGGGCTTCCTTCGCGATGCGCTCCGTGTCCAGCGTCGGGAACTCGCCGTCGCGCAGCAATATCGTGCCGTCGACGACCACGCTGGCGACGTCCTGTTCGTCCGTCACGTACACGAGGTGCGACACGACGTCGTACAGCGGCACGTGGTGAACGTCGTCGAAGGCCACCTGGATCAGGTCCGCCTGCTTGCCCGGTTCCAGCGAGCCGATGCGGTCGCCGAGCCCGATCGCGCGGGCGCCGCCGTCGGTCGCCATCGAGAGTACGGTGAGCGCCGGTAGCACCCGCGGGTCCATGCGGTCGACTTTCTGCAGGAACGCGGCGAGCCGCATCTCCTCCCACAGGTCGAGATCGTTGTTGCTCGCCGCGCCGTCGGTGCCGAGCCCGACCTGCACGCCGGCATCCAGCATCGCCGCGACGGGCGAGATGCCGGAGGCGATCTTCATGTTGGACGTGGGGTTGTGGATGACGCCGACCTTGCGACGGGCGAGGATCGGGATCTCGGCCTCGGTCGGCCAGACGACGTGCGCGGCGATCGTCGGTCCGTCGAAAAAGCCGATCGATTCGAACATCTCGATGCTCGTCATGCCGTAGGTGTCTTTGGAGTACTGGAGTTCGTAGGGCGATTCGGCCATGTGGATGCTGATCGGCACCCCAAATTCGAGCGCGGCCCTGCGGGTGGCCGCGAGCTGCTCGGCATCGAGCGTGTAGTTCGCGTGCGGCCCGAAGATCGGGGTGATGCGCGGATTGCGGCCCTGCCAGCGCTCGATGAAGCCGATGCCCTTGTCGATGGAGTCGTTCGCGCCCTCGGCGTCCGGGCTGCGCTGCCCGATCACCGTGGCGGAGATCAGTGCGCGCATGCCGCAACGCTCCACGACCTCGGCGATCGAGTCGGGGTGGTAGTACATGTCGACGAAGGTGGTCGTGCCGCCGCGGATCATCTCCCAGCAGGCGAGTTCCGTGCCGATACGCACGAACTCCGGGTCGACGAACTCGACCTCGGCCGGGAAAATGTAGTTCTCGAGCCAGTCCATGAGTTCCAGGTCGTCGGCGACGCCGCGCAGGAGGGTCATCGCGGCGTGCGAATGCCCGTTGACGAGGCCGGGCAGCACGACTCGCGCCGCGCCGGGGAGCGTGTCGCGTGCCGTGTACGCGGCGCGAATCTCGGCGGCGCTGCCCACCGCGAGGATCGCACCCTGGTCGACCGCCACCGCGCCGCTTTCGATGATGCGCCGGTCCGCATCCATCGTGACGACCCAGTCGCCCTCGACGATGAGATCTATCTCGCCGCTGCGGTCTTCATCGCCGCCCGCGCCGATGCGGCCTTCCTCATACTCCGTACCGTCCGGCGCCGGCTTGCAGCCGCTGGCGCACAGGATCGCGAGCAGGACAGGAAAAACAACGTAAAAACAAGGTCTTGTTATTGTCATCGTCGCCCCCGTGCGGGCGATTGTAGCATCCGGCTTCCGCGGCACACGCCTGCCGTCCGCTGCGGCCCGGGCGGCGTGACAACCGTATACTGCCGGCTGGCAAGGACGACGAAACCATGCAGGCCAGCGACAGTCATCCCCGCAACGGCGTCCCCGACGCGATGCTCGCCACCGACCTGATCCGCCGCAAGCGCGACGGCGAAGCGCTCTCCGGCGAGGAGATCCGCTGGTTCGTCGCCGGCCTGGCCGACGAGAGCATCCCGGCGGAGCAGGTCGCCGCGCTCGCGATGGCGGTCTTCCTGAACGGCATGTCCTTCGAGGAGGCCGGCACGCTCACGCTCGCGATGGCGAACTCGGGCAGCGTGCTCGACTGGTCCGGCGCCGGCCTCGACGGCCCTGTCGTCGACAAGCATTCGACCGGCGGCGTCGGCGACAAGGTGAGCTTCATGCTGGCGCCGATCGCGGCGGCGTGCGGCTGCTACGTGCCGATGATTTCCGGCCGCGGACTCGGCCACACCGGCGGCACCACGGACAAGGCGGAAAGCATCCCGGGCTACTGCGCGACACCGGACTTCGCGCGCTTCCGCAAGGTCGTGCGGGAGGCCGGCTGCGCGATCATCGGCCAGACGCGCGAACTCGCGCCGGCCGACCGGCGCCTGTACGCGATCCGCGACGTCACCGGCACCGTGGAATCGATTCCGCTGATCACCGCTTCGATCCTGTCGAAAAAAATCGCGGCGGGTCTCGAAGCGCTGGTGATGGACGTCAAGACCGGCAGCGGCGCGTTCATGCCCACGCTCGAGCGCTCGCGCGAACTCGCGGACAGCATCCGGCGTACCGCAGCCGCAGCGAAACTGCCGGTGCAGGTGCTCATCACCGACATGAACGAAGTGTTGGGCACGACGGCGGGCAATGCGCTCGAGATCGCCGAGGCCATGCGCTACCTGCGCAACGAGGCACGCGATCCGCGGCTCGACGACGTGGTCATGGCGCTCGCGGCGGAAATGCTGGTCGTGACGGGGCTCGAACCCGATCGCGCCGCGGCGCGCAAGCGTTGCGAGGGGGCGCTGACGAGCGGCCGCGCGGCGGAAATTTTCGGCCGCATGTGCTCGGGCCTGGGCGGCCCGGCGGATTTCGTGGAGCGCTATGAACACTATCTCGTGCGCGCACCGGTGACCCGGCCCGTGCATGCCGAAGGCGTGCTGCTCGCCGTGGACGCGCGCGCCGTCGGCAACAGCATCATCGAACTCGGCGGCGGGCGTCGGCAGGTCGGCGAGGCACTCGACTTGTCCGTCGGCTACAGCGAGTTCGCTCACATCGGCGAGACGCTCGACGATTCGCGTCCGCTCGCCGTCGTGCATGCGGCGAGCGAGGCCGCTGCGGCCGCCGCGGAGCGCCGCCTGCTCGCCGCCTGCGAGATCGGCGAGGGGCCCGCCGCGCTGCGGCCCGTCGTGTACGAGCCTTGTTAGAGATTCGGGGCGGCTCTACCGTCGCGATAGGCTATGCTTGCCGCCGGGACGGCGCATCGGGCGGGACTTAGCAAAGGGGACACATGGAGAAGCTGATCGGGATCGCCGGGATCCTCGTCATACTCGCGGTCGCGGTACTGCTCTCGACCAACCGCCGCGCCATAAACCTGAGGGTGACGGCCGCCGCGTTCGCACTGCAGATCGTGCTGGCCGTCATGGTGCTGTATCTCGAGGCGGGCCGGCGCGCGCTCGACTGGCTGAGCGACGGCGTGCTGGCCGTCATCGGCTTTTCACGGGCCGGCATCGACATGGTGTTCGGCCCGCTCGCCGACGTCGATACGCTCGGCTTCAGCATGGCGATCAACGTCCTGCCGATCGTCATCTTCTTCTCCGCGCTCATGTCGGTGCTCTATCACCTGCGCATCATGGAGTGGATCGTGAAGCTCATTGGCGGCGCCCTGCATCGCATCATCGGCACCGGCGGCGTCGAGTCCATGAACGCGGCGGCGAACATCTTCGTCGGCCAGACCGAAGCGCCGCTCGTCGTGCGCCCGTATCTCCGCGGCCTCACGGACCCGCAGCTCTTCACGGTGATGGTCTCGGGACTCGCGTCGGTCGCCGGCACCGTGCTCGCCGCCTACACGCTCATGGGCGCGGAGCTCAAGTACCTGCTGGCCGCGAGCTTGATGTCGGCGCCGGGCGGGCTCCTGATGGCGAAGCTAATGATGCCGGACGAGGACGGCGTCGTGCACGGCCGGGAGTCGCTGCAAATGGAACGCAGCCGACACGCGAACGTAATCCTCGCAGCGGCGATCGGCGCGAGCGATGGCCTGAGACTCGCGGTGAACATCGGTGCCATGCTGATCGCGTTCGTCGCGCTGATCGCGTTGTGCAACGGCGTCGTCGGCCTGGTGTCCGGCTGGTTCGGCCTGGAGCTCACCTTGCAGAAGATGCTGGGCTGGCTGTTCTCGCCCATGATGTACCTGCTCAGCATCCCGTGGGCGGAGGCCGAGGCAGCCGGCGCGCTGTTCGGCGAGAAGCTGATACTGAATGAATTCGTGGCCTTCTCGCACCTGAACGACTACCTCGGCGAGGCGAGCGCACGGACTCGCGCCATCGCCACGTTCTCGCTGTGCGGTTTCGCCAACTTCTCCTCGATCGCGATCCTGCTCGGCGGCCTCGGCCTGCTCGTGCCAGAAAAGCGCGAGCTGATCGCGCGCTTCGGATTGCGCGCCGTCGCCGCCGGCTCGTTGTCGAACCTGATGAGCGCGGCGCTCGCCGGTATGCTGCTCGCGTTCTGACGTCCGCCGTGCCGCGCATCCTGATCGCCGGTTCCGTCAACCTCGACATCACGGCCCGCGTCGGACGCCTGCCGGTGCCGGGGGAAACGGTCACCGGCGCCACGCTCGAACGCCTGCCGGGCGGCAAGGGCGGCAACCAGGCGCTGGCCGCGCGCCGGCTCGGCGCCGAAGTCACGCTAATCGCGGCGGTCGGCGAGGATCGCGACGCCGACACGGCCCTGGCCCTGTTGCGTGACGCAGGTGTGGACCTGCGCTACTGCGTTCGCGACAGCACCGTCCCGACCGGCCTCGCGTTCATCTGCGTCGCGCCGTCCGGCGAGAACCACATCGTGGTCGCGCCTGGCGCCAATGCCGCGTTGCCCGCGCCGGCGCGGCCGGTGCCGAAGGCGGACGCTTTCATCGCACAGCTCGAAGTGCCGGGCGCGACTATCGCCGCGCTGCTCGCGGACTTCGAGGGCTTCGTCACGCTGAACCTCGCGCCGGCCCGGCCGGTCGACGCTGCGCTCATCGAGCGCGCGGACCTGCTGGTCGTGAATGAAACCGAGGCGGCCTGGTACGGAGAACAATTGCACGGCTGTCGCGGCTCGATTGCGAGCACCTGCGGCGCCCGCGGCGCGCGTCTCCTGCGGCGGGGCGGGGTAGTGGCGAGCGCGCGATCGCCGGCCGTCGAGGTCATCGATACGACCGGGGCGGGCGATGCGTTCACGGCCGCGCTCACGCTCGCGCTGACCGAAGGCATGCCCGAGGCCCGGGCGCTCGGTTTCGCCTGCGCCGCCGGTGCGCTCGCGACGACGGGGCTCGGCGCGCAATCCGCGATGCCGACACGTGCCGAAGTCGAGGCGATCCTCGCGCGCGGCTGACGCGCTCAGTCGAGATGGAAGGACGCGGGCAGAAGTTCCGCGACCGTCCAGCGCCGCCAGCCCGAACCGTCGCGCACGATGACGAGGGTATCGGCATCCGCGAACTCCGCGATGCGCTGGCGGCAGCCGCCGCAGGGCGTGCAATCGCCGATCGCATCGCGCCCGCCCGCGATGGCAATGGCGCGGATCGTGCGTCCACCGGCGGCGACCATCGCCGCGATCGCGGCGGCTTCCGCGCAGGTGCCGAGCGGGAAGGAAGCGTTCTCCACGTTGCAACCGGCGTGCACGTCGCCGCGCTCGTCCATGAGCGCCGCGCCCACCTTATAAGAGGAGTACGGGCACCAGGCGCGGTCGCGGGCGGTCATCGCCCGGGCCACGAGTGCCGATTCCTCCGCTTCGCTCAGCAGTTCGTCGTTCATTCGCTCTCCAGCACCGAGGTCCACGAGCCGTGCATGGGGTTCGGCAGGATGTACCAGCCGTGGCCCCAGTATGCGTCGTATTCGTCGAGTTGCGCGAGCCGGCTCTTCAAGGTCGCCGGTTCCGTGCAGGGCGGGACCACGCTGTCGCGGGCGCAGGGCACGAAGTCGCCGTAGTCATCGCCGATCAGCATGAGGATGCGATGGGTTTTCGCGATGTGCTCGCGGCGCGAGAGCTTCTCGCGATTCCAGCCGCGTTCCTCGGCCAGGAGGACGTGTTCCGCGTCGGTCGCGATGCCGGCCTCCGCGATGTCGTCGATCGTCGTTTGCCGCTGCGGGCAGGGATCGTCGCTGCCGTCGCGCGGCTCGCAGGGCCGGTTGGTGACGAAGTACACGTCGATGCCGAGTTCACGCGCGGCCTCGACGAACCCGGTGACACCGTCGACCGGCGTCGCGCGCGTGTTGCGCGACCACTCGTCGAGTTTCCAGTTCTCGAAGGGCGGTACGAAGCTGAGCTGGAAATCGACGTTGCTGACGACCGTCTCGTCGACGTCGAGGATCACGGCCGGCGGCAGCTTCGCCGCGCCGGTCTGCCCGGGCAAGGCGCTCCAGGACGCGTCCGCGAGGAAGGCGGGCAAATCGCGGGTGGCGAACGCATAGGCCTGGCGCGTCAGCGCGCGGTACTCGGCGCCGTGCTTTACCCAGTACAGGCCGAGGTCGCGCCGGGTTTCCTCGACGGTTTGCTCGCCGGTCGTGCCCGTCGCGGTGGGCTGCTGCGCCGTTGGCTGCCCTGCGCAGGCGGCGATCAGCAGCAGGAATGGCAGCAGGATTGTTCTTCGCATTTTTCCGTTTCCGAAAGTGCGTCCGCGGAGATTAGCACTCGGCGCCGGAGATCAGAGATGCGCGGCAAACTTCGGCGCTTCCTGCCATCGATCGTTCATGCCATTGACGTAGGTGATCTCGAGCTTTGACAGCGTTGCCTCGTCGATGCCTTCGAGGCAACCGATGTTGACGCCGTACATCTTGCCTACAGGTGTCTCGTTGCCGACGCCGAACGAGCGGACACCGCAATGGCGGCAAAAGAAATGCTGGTTCTTCTTTGTATTGAACAGATACTCAGTGAGGTCTGCCTCGCCACTAAGTAGACGAAAATCGTCGGGCATCGCCACCGCGACCCAGGAACGAGTCCGACGGCAGATGGAACAGTTGCAACGAAATGTGGGTTGCGACAGGTCCAGGTCCGCCTCGAACCGAACCTTCCCGCAATGGCATCTGCCGGTATAGGTCTTTTTCACGTCGGGGATTGTCGCACGTGCGTTCGCTGTTGGAGCTCGCCATGCGCGCGACCACTTCGCGCTTGGAGCGGCCCCACGCGCGCACTGGTGGAGCGCCTCGCAACCGGCACCTGTTGGAGCGCCCCATGGGCGCGACCGCGCTACCCCAATCCACAAAGTTTTCCTATGTTTTTCATATTCTTATTATCGTATACTGTATGTATTAACAGTATTCGTTCCGGGAGGATCTGGCCATGGAAGCGGACCCGATCAATGCCGAGGGAATTGCCGCCAACGCCCGCGCCGAGTCGCTCGGCGCCGAGATCACCGAGCTCTGTGCCTGCAGCTACGCCCTCGAGGCCCGGTTCCTCGACCTGCTGCGCGAGTTCGATGCCGGGAAGTCCTGGGAACGGCTGGGTTTCCACAGCTGCGCCCACTGGATGAACCTGAAGTGCAGCATGGGCTTGCATGCCGCGCGGGAGCGACTGCGGGTCGCCCACGCACTGGCGAACCTGCCGAAGATGGCCCGTGCTTTCGCCGAAGGACGGCTGAGCTACTCGAAGGTGCGGGCGATGACCCGTGTCGCGGATTCAACGAACGAAGACTACCTGTTGATGATTGCGAAGCACGGCACGGCCTGGCACGTCGAAACTCTGGTGCGGAAGACTCGGCGGGTGATCAGGCTCCGAGAAGCAGCGCGCACCGACGAGCCGCATCGGCTCCGTTCGTTGCAGTGCCATTACGACGAGGACGGCATGCTGGTGTTGAAAGCCAGGCTCCCGGCCGAGCAGGGAGCGCTGGTGGTGGCGGCCCTGGAACGGGCGATGGAACAAGCCGAGGCGGAGGGCGTGACAGCCAACATCCCGCCGCCCGCGTTGCAATGGCAGGTCAGCCAGGAATTCCCGCACGTCCCCGCGGGGACGTCCGCGACTGCGCGCGAGCCTCGAAGTGAACAGATCCGCGAGCCCCGGCACGCACGACGCGCGGACGGGTTGGTGCAGCTGGCCGAAAGCTATCTCGCGGAGACCGCCCATGGCGGCAGCAGCGCCGAGCGTTATCGGGTCGTAGTGCACGTGTCAGCGGAAACACTGCAAGGCCACGCCGACGTTGCGAACACGGACGATTTGACCGTCAGCGACGTCCCTGCTGGGACGTCGCACCTGGAGCACGGCCCGCACGTCCCCGCGGGGACGTCCCGGCGCCTGGCCTGCGATGCGTCACTCGTCGCGCTGCTCGAAGATGCCGAAGGCATTCCTCTCTCGGTAGGCCGCCAGACCCGCTCGATCCCGCCGTGGTTGCGCCGAGCCCTGCAGGCCCGGGACGGCGGATGCCGCTTCCCCGGCTGTACACATACCCGTTTCGTCGATGGCCACCACATACAGCACTGGGCCGACGGCGGCGAAACCTCGCTCGACAACCTGGTGCTATTGTGCCGATACCACCACCGGCTGGTGCACGAGGGCGGCTTTCACTGCGAGCGCAGCATCAGCGGCGAAGTGGTATTCACGAGCCCTGCCGAGGAACGGCTCGCACCTTATGACGAACTCCCCGGAATGGACACCGGCGAGGATCCGATCGCCTGGCTCGAGCGTCACGCCGACACCGCGCATATCGACGCCACGACCTGTGTTACTCAATGGTATGCCGGCGATCGCATGGACTGGAATCTTGCCGTCGGTCACATGTTTGCACATGAACAACAGGCGGCGTCACATCGGTCAGCAGACATTCGGCGGGAATGATGGGAAACTTCCGGAAATAAACTGTTCCGGTCATTAGTCTTTCGGCGACGTAGTTGCTTATGGTCTTGATTTTCTCCGAGGACGGCGGACTTCAAATCGTCGAGTCCCAATCCCAAGCCGTCGCACAGTGCGAGGGAATCGACGTACAGAGTTCGGTCTTCTGGTTCTTCGACGGGAACGGCCGCCCACTTCTTCCGGTATTCGACAAACCCGCATCTGAAAAACGCTTCTTGTGGTTTTTCAGACTGATTGACTCCGGCGCGTACCATCTCGAAGCAGGTGACGCAGATCATCCGATGTTTGTCGATTCGCTTTCGACATCCATATACGAGGCGATCTATTTGGAGCCAAACCCATTCTTCGATTCGCTCGATCAACTAACCGACGACTTTCGCAACCGTGGCATCTTGGACAATGATTCATCGGCGGAATCGCATTAATGAATGGCGAGCGACTGAGCAAGAGATACTTTCCGTCTGGTAGTTGACCGGCAGCATGACGCGACCCTTTCCGCTCTCGCTGCTTGCCATTGCGGCGATTCTCGCAACATCGGGTCCGGCCGATGCCCAGGATCCATGATGATGCACATGGTGGCGAGGCCACTGAAGTTGAGGAGGTCATTGTTCAAGCTACGCGGTCGCGCCGCCGCGTGCAGGACGAGCCGATCCGCGTCGAGGTCCTCAACCAGGAGGAAATCGAAGAAAAACTGCTCATGCGTCCGGGCAATATCTCCATGCTGCTGGCCGAGACCGGAGGCCTGCGGGTTCAGGTGACCTCGCCCGCTCTCGGCTCCGCCAACATCCGCGTACACGGGATGCGCGGGCGCTATACCCAGCTGCTGGCGACGGGCTCCCGCTCTACGGCGGCCAGGCGTCGTCGCTCGGCTTGCTGCAGATCCCGCCGAGCGACCTGGGTCAGGTCGAGGTGATCAAGGGTTCGACCTCAGCACTCTACGGCGGCCAGGCACTCGGCGGTGTGATCAACCTGGTCTCGAAACGCCCCGTCGACGAAGCCGAGGGCGAGTTGATCCTCAACGCGACGACACGCGACGGTCAGGACTTGTCCGCCTACGGCGCGACGCCGCTAGGGAACGAATGGAGCGGATCGCTGCTCACTAACTACAACCACCAGTCGGCTCAGGACCTGGACGACGACGGCTGGATCGACATGCCGGGCTACGAACGAGGCTCGGCTCGTCCGCGATTGTTCTGGGACGGGCAAGACGGTTCTAGCGCTTACCTGACCGTCGGCGCCATGGTCGAGGACCGGCACGGCGGTACCCTGGATGGCCGCGTCGTTCCCGACGGCCAGCCGTTCGCGCAGAACCAGGAAACACGCCGCTTGATGGCGGCTTGAGATACGAGCGTCCCGTCGGCGATTGGGGCCTTGCGCAGCTGCGCGCGTCCGGCGTCGACCAGGAGCACGATCATCGCTTTGGCGACCTGCTCGAGAAGGACCGGCACCAGACTGCGCTGGCGGAAGTCTCGCTGTCGGCCGAAGGCGATGGGAGCGTCGTGGGTCGGTGGCGTGGCCTACCAGGAGGACGACTACGAGTCCGAGTCCTTTCCCGTCTTCGACTACAGGTACGAAGCGCCAGCGATCTTCGCACAGGTGGATCGCGATCTCGGCGCGGACTTCGCCGTTGCCGCAAGCGCCCGCTGGGACGACCACAGCGAATACGGAACCCGATTCAGCCCTCGGTTGTCGCTCCTGTATCGGCCCGGCTCCTGGACGATGCGCGCATCCTGGGGACGGGGCTTCTATGCGCCGACACCGTTCGTGGAAGAGACCGAGGCGGCCGGGCTGTCGCGGCTGGAGCCGCTGTCCGGCCTGCGCGCCGAGACAGCGCAGACCGCCTCACTGGACATTGGCTATGCGTCGGGCGCCTTGGAGACCGGCCTGACATTGTTCGGGTCCGACATCGACGACGCCGCGCGGATTCAGGCTGTTGCGTCGGACCGGGTGCGGATGATCAACGTAGATGGCGTTACTCGCACGCGGGGCGTCGAGGCGCTGGTGCGCTGGCGCAAGGCTCCGTACACGGTGACCGCGAGTTATCTATCTCTACCTCGACGCCAGCGAACCGGACGAGAGCGGCGCGGGTCGTCGCGAGGTGCCGCTGACGCCGCGCCATTCAGCGGGCCTCGTTGCCATGTGGGAAAAGCATGATCGCGGCCGGCTCGGCCTCGAGATTTACTACACTGGCACGCAGCCGCTCGAGGACAATCCCTATCGCAGCGAGAGCGACAGCTATTTCGAGATAGGACTTCTCGGAGAGATCGTCCTGGGGCGCTACCGGTTATTTCTTAACCTGGAGAACGTATTGGACGTACGCCAGACACGAGAGGACCCGCTGGTCCGACCCAACCGTGCGCCAGATGGACTCTGGACGGTGGACGCCTGGGCCCCCCTCGAGGGATTTGTCGCCAACGCCGGGGTTCGAATCCGCTTCGGTGGCTAGCGTCCGTTACCAATGATCTGTACGACGTATCGTGAGCTATCCGAACGGTCACGATGTTCACAAGGGTGTCGGCGTCTGCTCGTTATGTGCCGGCCGCATCGGCCGAATAGACATTAGGAGAATCAATTGAATCGTGCGAATTGGAAAGACGGTGCCGAAGTTACTGGAGTTCTTGCGATTGTCTTGTCGCTGATTTTTGTCGGATTCCAGATTAAGCAGTCTCACGAAATTGCAATTGCTGCTCAGTATCAAGCACGTTTGGATACTTGGGTCGGTGTCCTTACCGCGTATGTCCAGAGTGACGTCGCGCTGCGCGTTTGGGGGGAACGTTCGCGTAGTTTGCAGCTGCCAGACGAGGTCGATCAGGTCAAATGGAAAAAGTGGCACGATGATGCGCCGGTGGAAGAGATTGGCTTTTATACTTTATCCTCGGCAATTTACTTAAGAGCACTGGACAACCAATATTTTCAGTATCAGGCGGGGTTTCTGGACCAAGAGGCCTGGCTTGCATTCCGAGCTACCTTGGCACGGGTCTTGAGTCGTGATCCGAGTTACGAGCGACTAGCATTCCTTCGCGCAAAGGAGGAGACCCGGCCGGCTTTTCGCGCCGAGGTCGAACGAGTAATCGCTGAAATCGACAGGGCTTCGCCACCAAACTAAAGCGACCGCACTTGGCCGTTTTCTGCCGCCGGCAGTCGGTCGGGACGTGACGTTCGAGCGACTGCTTTCCGCGATGGCAGATTCGACGTTACCGAGGTAACGTCGAATATTAGTGGGACTCTCCTGCCGTCGTCGGATCGACCTGCACGCCGGGCTCGACGGTCTGGTGGAACACCTCATCGGACTCCGAGTCATGCTTTGCGATCCGCAGAACGTCGAGCCCCGGCTGGTGATTGAATCCGCCGTGCGGCTGAACCCGAGCCACGTTGCAGGCACCGCAGGACGCACAATGGATGAGGCTCAGGTCTTCGTGGTGTGCCCGTGCCGTGATCGCCGCGAGTTCGACGGCCTCGAACACATGCCCGCACTGCAGGCAGCGGGGTGAATCGGCGGATACTCGTTCGTCGCTCATGTCAGCCACCGAAGCGGATGTCGATGCCGAGTCGCGCTTCCCAGAGGCTGCTGTTGATGATGGTTCGCTCGAGCGGCACGTTGTCGAACGAGTCGTAGTAGAACTGGCCGGTGCTCTCGATCACCGCGCCGCGTACGAACTCCGGCGTGAAGAACACCGAGTCGCTGATTTTTCCCCAGTCGTCGTTCAGCAGGTTGCCGAGGTTGTACACCTTGACGTAGAGCTGGCCCCACAGGTCGCCGGGCAGCGGGATGTCCTGGCTGATGCGCAGGTCGAAACGCGTCGACCAGTCGGCATGTCGCTCGTTGCGCTCTGTGAGCCCGGTGCCGAGGCCTTCCGAGTCGGCCCAGGCCAGGAACGCCGCGGTGTCGAAACCCGGGCCGAACACGACATTCGAGTCGCCTTCGCCACTTGGCACATACAACAGGTGCCGGCCGAAGAAGCCGTCGCCCTCGAGCCCGACGCAAGCGAGCCCGGTCGCGTCCTCGCAGTTGCCCGTCTCCGCGGCAGACCAACCGTAACTCTGCGGTTGTCCTTCGTTCCAGTAGCCGAACAGGGTCACGCGCGTGAGAGCATCGGCGAAAAACGCATGCTCCCAATTCAGGCGCAGCGTGAATCGCTGCGGAACAAGGTAGTTCGAGGTTCCGGCGGCCGGGTCGTTGACGTCCACCAGTGCCGTGTTTTCGAAGTTCGAAGCGGCGACCGATGAGGTCATCGGGCTCACGTCCTCGGCGTCGACCCACGCATAGCCGAGCAGCACGTCGAGGCCCCAGTCGAAGTATTTGCGGCCGACGATCGAGAAGGCGCTCGAGCGTGTGACCTCGTCGGAGTTCGTGAGCATGTAATTGTCCACGACGTCCGGAAGGTAATCGTAGATTGGCGTGCCGATGATCGTCTCGCCGACGACTTCCTCGGCGAGGTCGACGTAATACGCCGAGCGCTCGCCGCGCGAGTACAGGTAGTCGACGTCGAGCGTGATGCCCCAGAGCGGTGTGTCCCAGGTGCCGCCGAGCGCAATCTTCCATTCGCGCGGCTGGTCGTACCTTGGGTCGATCAGCGCCAGGAAGGAATTGTTGGCGTCGGCCGGCGTCACGCCCAGCACGTCGTCGACCATCGCCTGCGGGACGTCGTAGCCGGGGCGTCCCGAACCCGAGAGCGTGACCGAGTCGGCCGAGCCCGGCAGGATCGTCCACGTGCAGGTACCGGTTTCCTCGTTGAAGTCCGGCGCCGAGCTCGAACATTCGCGACGCTCGAACTGGGCGTTCGTCAGGCCGTCGTTGCTCCACGCGTTCGAGATCCAGACGTTCGGGTTGCCGCCGGAATACAGGCCGATGCCGCCGCGCAGCGAGACTTCGGGCGTCACACCCCAGGTGAAGCCGAGGCGCGGCATCAGCAGGTCGACGCCATCGAGGTTGGCGTCGTTCCTGTACGCCCGTCGCGTTGAAGAACGCCTGGTTGAAGGTCGGGCGGTCGTCCGACTCGAACCAGTCGTAGCGCAGGCCGGCGACGATCGTGAGATCCAGCTGGTCGAAGAACATCTCGTCCTGCACGTAGAAGGTGTTCAGCGTGTTGCCGAAGAGCGCCGCAGCGGTGTCCGGATTGTTTGTGCCGCCGCCGCTGCCGTAGTAGACGCGGTTCGCGCGGCCCAGCTCGAGCCGGTCGATGCCGGATGCGGCGCAGCCGTTGACGCCGTCGAAACGTTCCTGCGCCGTGAGCGCCGCGCAGGACGGGTCGTTGAAGCCCGAATCATCGAAGAAGCGGTACTCGCCGCCGCGTGAGTGCTGCACGAAGACGTTGTAGATGTCGAGTTCCTCCGCCTCGTAACCGGCGGTTATCACATGGTCGCCGGCTAGCCATTGGCCGGAAAGCTTCAGGTAGTCCGAGTCGTTGCCGAGTGCGTTGGCCTGGCGCGAGTCGTCCGCGCCGAGGTAGACGATGTTGCTGCCGATGCTGACCTGCATTTCGGCGAAGTCGCGTTCGGCGACCGTCACCTGCGAGTCATTCATCTCGGTCGTGCTGTAGAAGATCTCGGTCGAGAATATGTCGGTCCACTGCGACGTCAGCTTGCCGGTGTAGACCTCGAACTCGGAACCCTTGGTATAGAAATGGTTCGCGACTTCGAATTCGTTCTCGTCGCCGTCCGAGTCGCGCAGCTGGCTGCCGTCGTAGAAGTTGTAGATGAGTGACGCGGTGTGCCGGTCCCCGATGTTCCAGTCGAGGCGGACCAGGTATTTCTCTTCTTCCTGCAGGCCGTCGCCCGGCTGGCCGCCGCCGTCGTAGTTGTAGATGCTCTGCGCGATGCTGTTGATGCGCTCGTAGTCCGCCTGGCTCAGCCATTCGCGTTCGTCGCCGTTGCCGGAACCGCTGTAGCCCCGGGCCAGGAAACGCGGCGTCTCCGAATCCTCGTAGGCCGCGAAGAAGAACAGCCGGTCTTTGAGGATCGGTCCGCCGACGCTGAAGCCGCGATAGGTCTTGTCGTAGGACACCGCGCTGCCATAGTCGTTGTCGTCGTCCGCCACGGTGTCGCCGCGGAAGTCCTCGCTCGAGTACTCGTAGAAAGCGCCAAACTCGAATTCGTTCATGCCCGACTTGGTGACCGCGTTGATGTTGCAGGCCGAGAAGCCGCCGTAGGTCACGTCGAAGGGCGCGAGTTCGACGGCCACCTGTTCCAGCGCGTCATAAGGGAACGGCTGGCCGACGGCCGTTGCGTAGCCGTTCTCGTTCAGGCCGAAGCGGTCCGACTGGCTCACGCCGTCTAGCGTGATGTTGTTGAAGCGCGGATGCTTGCCGACGCAGTTGACGCCGAAGCCGCCCTCGTCGAGGTCGATCATGAGCCGCGGGTCGATACCGTACACGTCCGAAATGTCGCGGTTGTAGGACACCGAACTCTCGAGGTCATCGAGCGAAAAGGTTGCCGCAGGGCCCGCGGCCACTTCGATGAACTCGCTGCGTTCGCCGATCGCCACGACTTCGTCGATTTCTTCCTGGGGCTGCAGGTTGACGATGAGGCTGTAGGTGTCGCCGACGCTGAGCAGCGGCACGTCGACCGTGCTCGTATCGTTGACGGTGACCCGGTAGGGGCCGCCCGGCAGCAGCCGTGCCGCGAGGAAGAGGCCGTCCGCGCCGGTGTTATAGGCACGGGTCGTGCCGCTGCGGAGATCCTCGACCTCGACCGAGGCGCTGGCGACGGGGTTGCCGTTCGGATCCAGCACTTTGCCGCGGATCGCGGAGGTCGTTTCCTGTGCGTTTGCCGCAACAGGCAGTACGAGGAGCGCGCCCGTCAGCAGAGCGCCGAGGCCGGCCAAGATGCTTTGACGGAGCCAATTGCCCAGGCGTCGGGTATTAGTTGTCATCGTGATCCCCAAAGGCTGAAGGGTCGGAAAGAATAGGCGACGGTTGTGACGCGTTCATTGCGACGGCACGGATTGACCAGCTGAAAAATTATTGATTCCACAGCGACTTGCGAATGCCGGGGCGGTATCAGGCAATCTAGCGCAGCACAAAAGCCGGTGCAAACAAGGCTATTGTTTTTGCTTCGCCTGCAAGCGTGCTAGGAGCGGCCAGTGATCCGATACGCCCGTGCCGTGTTCTGGATCGAAGCGGGCCGGCGTCGCCTCCGCGCTGCGCTGCGTCGGGACTGCGTTTGCGACCTGCACGGAATCCGCTCGGAGCGACCATGTTGCATTCGCGCTACGCGCGGGCGAGAACAGGATCATGTCGAGGAACGACCAGTTGTCGTCGCGGGCGTAGTAGTAGGTGCCGCGGCAGTCGCCGCAGCCGGCTTCGTGGGCGATGGTCCAGCCGGGGCGGACGACCCGCTCGAGGATGCCGGTTCGGCCGGCTTCCGTGCTGGTCGTGTTGAAGTCGCCGGCAGCAATGACGATCCGCTCGGCGGGCAGGGCGGCGCGCAACTCGTTCAGTTGCGCGTAGGCGAGTTCGCGCATCTCCGTCGGATGAAAAGGCGCCGGGAAGTGCACGGCGTACGCGGTGAGCCGCGCGCCGTCTGGCAATGCGAAAGTCGCTTCGAGGATGCCGCGCGTATCCGCCTCGCGTTCCGGATAGCCGGGAAAGCCGAGTGCATGCAGGACCGGCGGTCCGGCTGCCGGCAGCTTCGACAGGAAACCGACGTCGATGCCGCGTTCGTCCGCGCCTTCGACGAGTATGGCCGGCCGGTAGCCGAGTTCGGCGAGCTGCTCGGTCCGCAGCCGGTCGAGCAGCGCCGCATGCTCAACTTCCTGGAACACGATGAGGTCCGGCCCGCCCGGCACCTGGCGAATCACTTGCGCGATCGCCGCGAGCTTGGCGTCCAGCACCTCGTCGTTCCAGTCGAGGTTCAGGCATTCCTCGCGCCAGCCCGGCACCTCGATCGCCTTGCAGTCCGCGACATGCGCGGGCGAGCGTTTCATCTCGATCGGCAGGTACGCCTTGTCGTCCTTGCCCGGGTCGTCGACCGCGTCGAACAGGTTCTCGACGTTGAAGGTCATCACCGATACCTCGGCGACCGTGTCCCTCGGCGCGGACGTGCAAGCGCCGGCCTGCAGGAGAATGGCGATTGCGGCGAACACTCGGCAAAGGCTCATGGTCTAGTCCTGTTCTGCGGGCGTCGTTGCTGCGGCCGCCGGTTGGTCTTGCGGTGCCGGCCCGGGCTGCCGGTCGATGCGATACAGCGGCGCGTTGGCGCCTTCCGCGCTCAGGTACAGGTGGCGTCCGTCCGCGCTCACGGCCAGGGCTTCCGCTTCGTGCAGGTTGCGCAAGGGGAAACGCAGCGGCGGCGACGCCAGCGCCGCGTCGAGCCCGGTACCTGGCTGCCGGCGGAAATAATAGACGGCACCGTAAGTCAGCACGACGACGAATGTTCCGTCGGCAGCGACATCCATCGCGGTCGGCTGCCAGTGCCAGTCCTTCGCCAGTGCGGCGATCTTGAGGTCGCGCTGCGCCGGCCGCGGCAGTGCGGCCACCGGGCCCAGGCGCTCGGCGATCACCGGCGATGCGCCGGCAGGCTGCAGCGGCACGCGGTACAGGAGCGGCGGCAGGTCGCGCTTGGTGAGGATGTACGACGAAACCTTCGTGGGCATCGGCGGCGACGGCCTCGGCGTCGCGGGGCCCGTCCGGGTAGCGGAAATCGATGCGCCAGTCGGGCGCCGCCTCGTGTTCCGGCGTCGCAGGCTCGGCCACCGCGTATAGGCTGACGAAGTCCCGGCGCCGTTCGTTGTCCCCGATGTCGGCGACGAGCAGGTAGGCCCGCCCGGCTAGCGAAAAGCTCGCAAGATCCTCCCAGTCGACGTTGTCGGCGTCCTCGAGTTTCAGCCGGCCGAGATATCGGCCCTGCGTGTCGACGGCGTAGAGGCGGGCCTTGTCGCCGGAGTCGTTGTGCAGCCACAGCCGCCCCGGATCGAGCGCAGAGCGCGCCATGCCGCTCAGTTCGTCGAGTCCCGGCGCGTCGATGTGCCCGGCCAGCGTGAGCCGCGCCGGCATGCCGGCGGCCGTCGCCGCCGGCGGGGGCGGCTCGTCGCAGGCGGCGAGCGCCAGCAGAAAAAAGAAACCCGGCGCGAGGCCGGGTTTCCTGTACCTGTCACCGATCGGGCGCACTCAGTCGCCGAATTCGTAACCGACCTCGACGCCCCACACCAGCGGCTCGTTGACGAAGCCGGTGTTGTTGCTGAAGTCGACGAAGCCGATGACGTTGTCCTCGTCGGTGATATTGCGGCCGAAGGCGGCGATGTCCCAGCCGGCGTCGATGCTGCGGTAGCCGACCCGGAGTCCGCCTTCGAACTGCCCGTCGGTCTTGAACTCGACGGCCTCGTACAGCGGCATGTTGATCTCGCCGGTCCACGCCCAGTCGGTGAGCGCATAGAGCTCGCCCGAGTCGCCGATCGGCAGCGCGTAGCTGAGCGTCAGGCTGTAGGTGGTCTCCGGCGCGCGCGGGAAGGGATTACCGTCCAGCAGTACGCGCGAGGAATCGGTCGGGTCGACCGGGTCGAGCGGCGTGCAGAGGCCCGAACCGCAGGGCACCGTGGCGAGCGTCGAGTCCTGGATCTCCGTGTCGTTCCAGCTCGCGCCGGCGGTCACAGCGAAGTTGTCGGTCACGAGCCATTCCGCGTCGATCTCGAAGCCGATCGCTTCGCCATTGTCGGCGTTGATGACCTGGTTCGAGTTGCTCGCGCCGCCGATGACCGAGAGCTGCATGTCCTCGAGCTCGTACCAGAAGGCGGCGGCGTTGAGGCGCATGCGGCCGTCCAGCAGGTCGGCCTTGTAGCCTGCCTCGAGCGACTCGATGGTCTCGGGACTGGCAACGCTCGGAAACTCGAGGAACGCGATGTCGCGGCCCTGGATCGACTGGCCGCGGAAGCCGGTCGCGACGCGCGCGAACAGGGCGCTGTCATCGCTCAGCGCGAAGTTGGCGGCCACTTCCCAGCTCGTCTGGTCGTCGGCCGAATTGATCGGCGCCACCGGCGGGATGCCAAGGTCTTCCCACAGCGCGCCGTACTGCAGCACCTGGAAGTCACGCTCGTCGTCGGTATAGCGCACGCCGGCTGACAGCGTGAGCCGATCGGTCAGGTCGTAGGCGCCCTGGCCGAAGACGGCCCAGGCCTTGTTCCCCTGCTCGATGATCGTGTGCTGCGGCGGCGCGTTCGGGTCGAAACCGTAGGACGCGAAGGAATCCGTCGTAACCTCGAGGTCCGAGTCGAAGTAAAAGAGGCCGAACTGCCAGTTGAAGGGCCCGTCGGTTTCGCTCGCCAGCCGGAACTCCTGCGTGAACTGGTCGGTGTCCGCGCCATCCTCCGTCACCGACGGCGTGTAGATCGGGCCCGGCCAAGTGCGCGCCGGCAGGCAGGGACTCGGGCAGAGCACGAAAACGTCTTCGTAATCGACGCCAGGCGGCGGGGTCGGGGTCGAGAAAATATTGACGACGCCGCCGTCGATGTCGCCGCGGCTGAAACCCTCGGCACTCTGGAAGGAAGTGATCGAGGTCACCGTGGCGTTGTCGAAAGCCCATTCGAGGTTCAGCGTCGCGCCGTCGGACTCGTAGCCCTGCGGGTTGTTGTCGCCTTCGTTGTACCAGACCGTGTCGCGGTCGTAGTGATGATTGAGGTCGGCCGAACCCGGGTCGAACACGTTGGCGCGGAAGATTGACGACGTGCCGTCGAGGTCGCGCAGCTGGTAGGACAGCAAGGCGCTGAAGCGGTCGCCCGGCGTCCACAGCGCCTGCACGCGCCCGGCCGTTTCCGAGTAATCGCCCATCGATTCCTCGCCCGTGCTTGCATTCGTGATCCAGTTGCTGCGATCGCGCCACAGGCCGGAGACGCGCACCGCGAGCTCGTCCTCGATCAGGCTGCCGCCGACGGCGCCTTCGAGGTTCATCGTGTCGTAGGTCGCCCAGGACGCTTTCACGTAACCGGCAGTCTCGTGCGCGGGGCGCACCGTGTTGAACTTGATGATGCCGGCGGTCGTGTTGCGGCCGAACAGTGTGCCCTGCGGACCGCGGATGACTTCGACGTTCTGCATGTCAAACAGCGGAAAGCTCTTCAGGACGACGTTCTCCATCACGACCTCGTCCATGACCACCGACACCGGCTGCGAGGCCGCGAGGTCGAAGTCGATGTTGCCGAGGCCGCGCAGATAGAAGCGCGGCGCGGCGCGGCCGTTCGACGACTCCGCGTAAAGGCCGGGCACGCGGGCCGACAGCGCGAGGATGTCCTCGCTGCCGGAGAACAGCACTTCATAGCGGTCACCCGAGAGCGTCGCGACCGAGATCGGCACGTCCTGCAGCGACGCCTCGCGCCTTTGCGCGGTTACCGTGATCTCGTCGAGCACCCCGTCGATCTGCGCGACGGCCGGACCGGACGACAATACCGCGGCCGCGGCGATCAGCTGCAGTGCGACGGCGGCGGTTCGGCCAGCGCGTGTTGGTTTCAGGCCACACATGAAGAGTCTCCAGGGGATCAGTCGGGAAAGGGGAAGAGGCGCGCAGTATAGCGTCGGCGTTGCAGCATCGCTATTCCAGCGAGCGGTAGGCCTCCGGCGTGAACCGGGGCACGCAGACGCAGAAAAACAACAGGTCGGTGAGGCCCGTGTTCGTGATCTGCTGGGGTACGCCGCAAGGGATGCGAACGCTCTCGCCGGACGCGACCGGCCAGGGCTCGCGGTCGCCGACCTGCACCAGTCCCTCACCCGATTCGATGAGGTACCACTCCTCGACCTCGACCACGTGCAGGGCCGTCGTGACGCCCGGCTCCACGCGGGCGCGGGCCACCGATACCGACGGCATCGAGGCACGGTTCAGGTATTCCGTGATGTGACAGCGCTCGGGAGTGAGGTACTCCACCGGCCGCTCCGCTCCTTCGCCCATGCCTTGACGATAACGCATGCGATGCCATCCCGGCACTCCGTGCCCATGGCCGGGCTTTCCAATGCCGTCCCGCGCGCGTTATCGTCGACGCTGTAGTCCACGCAGTCGTCTCGGGTGCGATAACGACAAGAACGATGGCCACCAAGCACATGAACGCGGCGCCGGGCGATTTCGCCGAGACGGTGCTCATGCCCGGGGATCCCGTGCGGGCGCAATACATCGCGGAGAAATGGCTCGAGTCGCCGCGCCGGGTTACCGACGTGCGCAACATGTGGGGCTACACCGGCTCTTACGCGGGCCGGAGGCTCTCCGTCATGTCGCACGGCATGGGGATTCCTTCGGCCTCGATCTATGTGACCGAGCTCATCGAGACCTACGGCGTGAAGCGGGTCATCCGGGTCGGCAGCTGCGGCAGCTCACACCCCGCCGTACGACTGCGGGACATCGTCATCGCCCAGGGTGCCTCTACGGACTCGAACGTCAACCGGATCCGGTTCGGGGGCTACGACTATGCGGCGATCGCGAGTTTCGATCTCCTAAAGAAAGCGATCGCGGCGGCCGCGGCGCGGCACGTCCGCTACCACGTGGGCAATATCTTCTCAGCGGACCTGTTCTATACGCCCGATCTCGCCATGTTCGATACGCTCGCGCGCTACAATGTCTACGGCGTCGAGATGGAGGCCGCCGGCATCTATCCGATTGCAGCGGAATTCGGTGCCGAAGCGCTCGCGATCTGCACGGTGAGCGACCTCATCCCGACCGGCAAAGCGCTGAGCGCCGACGAGCGCGTGACGACGTTCGACGACATGATCGAGGTCGCGCTGGCGACCGTCAGCGCCTGACGACGATTCGAGGCCGGCAACCGCCGGGAGACCTGGGCCCATGAGTCTGGCAGTGGTGGACAATCCGCTCGTCTTTCCCGACCTGTCGCGGGTGCCTGCGGTGGACGAGGTCGGCGTCAACGAACGCGTCGCGCGTTTCCAGAGCCGCTCGATCAAGACCGCATCCAAGGTCGAAGCACTGAAGCTCGTGCTTTCGATGATCGACCTCACCACGCTGGAGGGCCAGGACACGCCCGGCAAGGTGCGGCAGCTGTGCCAGAAGGCGATGCACCTGCATGACGGCTATCCCGGCCTGCCGAATGTCGCGGCCGTGTGCGTCTACCCGAACATGGTGTCCGTCGCGAAAGGAGCACTCGCGGGCAGCGGCATCCGGGTCGCGTCGGTCGCCACGGCATTCCCGAGCGGCATGGCCTCGCGCGCGGTCAAGCTCGACGACGCGCGCATGGCGGTCGCGGCAGGCGCCGACGAAATCGACATGGTGATCTCGCGCGGCGCGTTCCTTTCAGGCGATTACCGCGCCGTGTTCGACGAGATCGTCGCCGTGAAGGATGCCTGCGCCGGCGCGCACCTCAAGGTGATCCTGGAGACCGGCGAACTCGGCAGCCTGGACCGCGTGCGGCGCGCGAGTGTGCTGGCGATGCATGCCGGCGCGGATTTCATCAAGACCTCGACCGGCAAGATCCAGCCGGCGGCGACCATGCCGGTGACGCTCGTCATGCTGCAGGCGATCCGCGACTACCACCGCGTCACGGGCCGCATGGTGGGCATGAAGCCGGCCGGCGGCATCGCGACGTCGAAACTCGCATTGCACTACCTGGTCATGCTGAAGGAGACGCTCGGCAACGCTTGGCTCACGCCGGAGTGGTTCCGGTTCGGCGCCAGCTCGCTCGCGAACGACGTGCTGATGCAGATCGTCAAACAGGACACCGGCCGCTACCAGTCGGCCGACTACTTTTCGAAGGACTAGCTAAGGATTAGGCATGGCGACGCCCGAAAACAAACTCGCGTTCGATGGCGGCTGGGTCTACGACCCGGCACCGGAGAGCACCGAACACATCTCGCTCAGGAAGCGCTACGGTCTGTTCATCGGCGGCGAATTCGTCGCCCCGGAAAGCGGCCGCTACTTCGATTCCGTGAACCCGGCCAACGAGGAGAAACTCGCGCGCATCGCGGCAGCGGACGCCGCGGACGTGGATCGCGCCGTCACGGCGGCCCGCAAGGCGTACACCGGCGCGTGGTCGCGCATGCGAGCGCGCGAGCGCGGCAAGTACGTGTACCGGATCGCGCGCATGTTGCAGGAGCGGGCGCGCGAGTTCGCCGTCATCGAATCGCTGGACGGGGGCAAGCCGATCCGCGAATCGCGCGATGTCGACATACCGCTCGCCGCGGCGCATTTCTTCTATTACGGCGGCTGGGCGGACAAACTCGACTATGCCTTCCCCGGCATGCGCGCGAAGTCGGTGGGCGTGGCCGGCCAGGTCATACCCTGGAACTTCCCGCTCCTCATGGCCGCGTGGAAGATCGCGCCGGCGCTCGCCTGCGGCAACACGGTGGTGCTAAAGCCCGCCGAGACGACGCCGCTCACGGCGCTGAAGCTCGCCGAGTTGATTGCCGACGCGGACCTGCCGCCGGGCGTCGTCAACATCGTGACCGGCGCAGGTGAAACCGGCGCCGCGCTGGTCGCGCACCCGGGCGTCGACAAGATCGCTTTCACCGGTTCCACGGAAGTCGGCCGTTCGATCATGCGGTCGCTGGCCGGGTCGGGGAAGAAATACACGCTGGAACTCGGCGGCAAGGCGGCCAACGTCATATTCGCCGATGCCGCGATCGACCAGGCGGTGGAAGGCATCGTCAATGGCATCTTCTTCAACCAGGGCCACGTCTGCTGCGCGGGCTCGCGGCTCCTGGTGCAGGAAGCGGTGGCCGACGAAGTTGTCGAGAAACTCCGGGAGCGCATGCAGACGCTCATCGTCGGCGACCCGCTCGACAAGAACACCGACATCGGCGCGATCAATTCGGCCATGCAGCTCGAGAAGATCCACTCGTATCTCAGGATCGGGCAGGACGAGGGCGGCACGATGTACCAGGCGGACTGCCGGCTGCCGCAGAAGGGCTACTGGTGCGCGCCGACGATATTCACGAACGTCGCACAGTCGAACCGCGTCGTGAAGGAAGAGATCTTCGGGCCGGTGCTCGCGATCCAGACCTTCCGCACCTTCGAGGAAGCGCTCGCCAAGGCGAACAACACGCCCTACGGCCTGTCCGGCGGCGTGTGGACGGACAAGGGCGCCAAGATCTTCCGGATGACCGCCGCTTTGCGCGCGGGCGTCATCTGGGCGAACACCTTCAACAAGTTCGACCCCGGTGCACCCTTCGGCGGCTACAAGGAATCCGGCGTCGGCCGGGAGGGCGGCCTGCACGGCCTCGATGCCTACCTGCACCTGGAGGCACGCTGATGGCCGGCAAAGAACGCATCGCGGTCGCCAAGACCTACAAGGTCTACATCGACGGCAAGTTTCCCCGCTCGGAATCGGGCCGCTATTTCACACTCGCGGACAGGAACGGCAAAGTAATCGCGAACGTCTGCCGCTCGAGCCGCAAGGATTTTCGCAATGCCGTCGTCGCGGCGCGCAAGGCACAGCTCGGCTGGGCCGCGGCGAGCGCGTACCTGCGCGGCCAGATCCTCTACCGGATCGCGGAGATGCTCGAAGGGCGCCGGGCTGCATTCGCCGCCGAGCTCGCGCTGCAAGGCGCGACGGCGAGACAGTCGGCGCGCGAGGTCGAGGTCAGCATCGACCGGCTCATCTACTACGCCGGCTGGGCCGACAAGTACCAGCAGGTGTTCAGCGCCGTGAACCCGGTGGCGTCCTCGCACTTCAATTTCTCGCTGCTCGAGCCGACCGGCGTGGTCGCCATCCTCGCGCCGGACGACAGCGGGCTTATCGGGCTCGTGTCGAACCTGGCGCCGGCGATCGTCGGCGGCAACACCTGCGTCGTGCTGGCTTCAGAATCGAAGCCGCTGTCCGCGGTGAGTTTCGCGGAAGTGCTGCACGCCGCGGACGTGCCAGCGGGCGTCGTGAACATACTCACCGGCCATCGTTCCGAACTCGCGGGCCAGTTTGCCTCGCACATGGACGTCAACGCCGTGCTGCACGCCGAGACCGCGCGCAAGGCGGTCGCCGCGATCGAGACGCAGGCCGCGGAGAACATCAAGCGCGTCATCGCGCGCGGCAAACGTGACTGGCTGAACGCGGACGGCGAAAGCCCGTATCTCATCCGCGATACGCAGGAGGTCAAGACGACCTGGCACCCGGTCGGCACCTGATGCCGGCCGGAGTCTGCGACGACCCGGCTCCTTGCGGCATCTGTAAGCGTCGCGGAGCCCGCAGTAGCGGATCCCTTCATCGAACCCGAACCGCTGCCCGCCGCGACCGCACCGGCCGCCGCTGCGCGGCCAGCACCCGTGGTGAGCGCGAGTGGCGTTGCGCCGTTGCCGAACCGGGCCGCGGAACGGGAGCGCGCGATCGCGAAGCATTTCGACCGGCACACGGCGATCGACAGCCCGAATCCCGGCATGGAGGAAAAGCGGCGGCGGCTCGCCGGGCAGTACCAGCCGTCGACGCGCGAGCCCGACAAGAAGATCTGGGAAAACGCCGAAGTCGACCAGCTCGGCCGCACGGTGCTGCGCGACGGCAACTGTTTCGCGGTGCTGGATGACCCGAACGTGACGCGGCGTTACCAGTTCGAGACCTTCGACCGGCACCTGGTGAGCTGCAGCTATCAACAGCGTGAACCGCAGGAATTGTCCTGGGTCGCCGAACTCCGCGAGCGCTATTTCTACCTGCAATACCCCGACGGCATCGGGCCGGAGCCGGCGACACTGGCTCAGGAGGCGGCGAACCTGTCGCGGTAGCTATCGAGGAGGCCGGCGGGCAGCCGCGCCCCGACCCGCTGGATCACGTCGGTCGCGCAATAGGTCCCGAGCCGGGCGCAGTCCGCGAGCGGCCAGTCGTGCGTCCAGCCGTACAGGAATCCCGTGCAATAGGCGTCGCCCGCGCCGGTCGTGTCGATGACGCGCGCGACCGGTGTCGCGGCCTGCTCGATCCGTTCTTCGCCGCGCACGATCACGGAGCCTCGTGCGGACCGCGTCATCACGAAGGTCGCGTCGTAGCCGGCCACGCGCGCGGCGGCGTCCTCGAAGCTGGCGGTTCCGAGCAGTGCGATGACCTCGTTCTCGTCGGCGATCACGATGCCGGCGCCGCCCTCGATGGCGGATTCGAACGCCGCCCGGTGCCGGCCTACGCAGCCCGCGTCCGACAGCGACAGGGCCACGGTCGTGCCGGCCGCCGCGGCGAGTTCCATGGCCGCGGCCGCGAGCGCGGGGCCTTCGCCGATGTCGTACAGGTAGCCTTCGAGCAGCAGCACTTTGGGCCGCCGGACGGTCGCGGCCGTGATGTCCGCGACGCCGAGCTCGGTGCAGGAGCCGAGATAGGTGTTCATCGTCCGCTGCCCATCCGGCGTGATGAGGATATAGCTGCGCGCCGTGGGCGCGCCGTCCTGCGAGGGGTCAAGCCGGATGTCGACGCCGAGCGAGCGCATGTCGTGATTGAAGATCTCGCCGAGCTGGTCGTCCCGCACGTGTCCGATGTAAGCGGCGCTGCCGCCCAGGGTCGCGAAGCCGGCGATCGTGTTGGCGACCGACCCGCCGGACACCTGCGTCGCCGGGCCCATGCGGGCATAGATGGCCTCGGCCCGGGCTTCGTCTATCAGATTCATCGAGCCGGCCGTCGTCCCGATCGCAGCGATGAATGCGGGATCGACGTGCGCGAGAACGTCGACGATGGCATTGCTGATGCCGAGCAGTTGCGTGTCGTGGGTCAGATCTAATGGCATTCCCGTTCCTCGCTGCGCGCCATAGCCTACAGGCCGGGCGGCGGCCCGGCTAATCGGCCCCGGCAACGGCTGGGCAGTATCCGGGCTTTGCGCTACTCTCGGCGCGGACCGGCATTGGTCGGGACCGGGGAGTTCACATGCGCAAGTCGGGCAGCCTGCTGATACCGCTTTGCATCATCACCGCCTGGTACGGCGCCTGGATGCTGCTCGTCGTGCTGTTGCTCGAATATTTCCCGGCACTCGCGCCGTACATGCCGGTCGGCGGCCTCGCGGAACTGGCCGCCGCGGACGTCAACAGCTTCGAGCCCGTCTACACGAACATCGAGCGCACGGTGCTGTCGGCGCACGGCCCGGCGCAGCTCCTGATCGCGAGCTTCGGCGCCGCCATGTTGACGGTGCCGGTGTCGTGGGTGTATTTCACGACCAGCCGTGTGTCGCGCATCGGCCAGTCCTTCCTGCAGACGATCATGATCCTGCCCATCGTCGTCACCGGCATCGCGATGATCGTGCTGAACAGTATCGCGCTCGCATTCAGCCTGGCCGGCATCGTGGCCGCCGTGCGCTTCCGGTTCACGCTCGAGCAGCCTTCCGACGCGATGTACATCTTCGCGGCCATCGGCATCGGACTCGGCGCCGGGATCGGCGCGCTCGGCATCGCGGCCGTCATTTCCGCCGCGTTCTGCTACGCGACGCTCATCATTTGGAAAATGGAATACGGCAAGACGCTTGCCGGCCCGTTTCTCACGATGTTGACCCGCCGGGACAACGGCGAGGACGACTACTAAGGTGACGGCACGCAACAGCATCCTGCTCGTGCACGGGCGGGACTACAAGCCGGCACCGGACGCGCTGGTCGAACTGACCCGGACGGCGCTCCAGAGCGGCTTCAAGCGTGATGTGCCGGAACTCCTGCCGCTGCTCGACGATGTCCCGGTGGAACTCGCTTGGTACGGGGACCTGACGTCGCGCCTGCTCGACGCGCAGGGGCGACGCTATGACGAGACGCTCGACCTCCGCGACCGGCGCCATGCGCTCGAACTGCTGCAGGCGATCCCGGAACGCAAGCGCTTCGGCATCCGGCAATACGACCGGCTCCCCGGCAAGTCCCCGCTCGGCGAGTTCATCGCGGACACGGCCGCGCCGGTCCTCGGCCGCGTCGGACTATGGACCTGGCTCTGCCGCCGCCACGCGCCGGATTTTGTCGAGTACCTGGAAGCCCGCAGCGACTATGCCGGCGCGGTGCGCGAACGGGTGCGGGATACGCTGCGCAGGATGCTCGCCCGCGGCGATCGCGTGGCGCTCGTCAGCCACGGCACCGGGTCGGTGGTGGCCTGGCAGGTACTCACCGCATTGCCGGACGAAGGCGTAGCCGCCGCCGTGGACCTGTGGGTCACGCTCGGCTCGCCGCTCGGCGATGCGCACGTGCGCAGGCGCCTGGCGAAGCCGGAGCAGGCCGCGCCGCAGTTCCCCACGAATGTGCGCGCCTGGTGCAACCTGTCGGCCGAGGACGATTTCACCTGTCACGACAAGACGCTGGCCGACGACTATCGGCGGAAGCCCGACGTTCTCCAGGGCAGCGCGGTCAGCGACTTTCGCATCTACAACCACGCCGTGCGCTACGGCAAATCCAACCCGCACAGTTCCGTCGGCTACTACATACACCCGCGGCTGACGAAGATATTGGGCGACTGGCTCGTCGCTAGCTGATGCAGGATTGGAGGAAGAGCTTGCGCACCCGCGCCTCGTCTTCGATCGTCGCGTAGAAGCTCTGCACGTAGCGCGACATGTCCCGGCGGGTCTTGCCGGACAGCTCGGGCGTGTCCTGCAGCAGTTGCTCGATGCCGGTGCGCGCACTCATGAAAGCGTCGATGGTCGCCGGCACGTGCTCGTTGTTCTGGCAGCGGCCGCGGTAGACCCGGGTCTTCACGTCCTCGATCTGGAAGCGGCGGTCCGCTCCCGCGTACGGCGCATCGACCATGCCGGACATGTCGAAATCGTAGGGGACCGGGTACAGCACGCCCGCCGGGTCCTCGAGCAGCACCGTGTTGTGACAGCAGGTCTCGCCGGGCGGCCCGGTAATCGGCGAGAAGTCGGTGTTGCCGATGAAGTACTCGAACATTGAGACGAGACTGTTGAAGCCCGGATCCAGGGCCTCCAGCGTCGTGGCGGGGATCTCGGCCCGCTCCATGCCGGCACGGGCGGCCAGGCGCTCGTCGTCCTCGATGAGGAAGGCATAGGTCTGTTTCTCATCGGTCGGCGATGCGGAGTCGATGTAGGTCACGTCCAGCAGGCGCACGCGGAAACTCGTCGGCGTCAGCGCGTTGAACATGCGGTAAGCCAGGTATTCGCGTACGACGCCCTGCTCGTAGCGTAAGGACTTGCTGCGGCAATGCGTGACGAGCTTGAGCTTGTCCTGGCCGTCGAACAGCGTGCCCGCGACTGCGGATTTCTTGAAGTTCAGGCGCAAGGGCGCGAACGAGCAGTTCTTCGAGTCGCCGCGGAACCTGCCGCGCGTGCGGATGCCGGCCTCCAGCGTGACCTCGCTGCCGCCGGCCGCCTGCCAGCGCACCGTGCCCGGCAGGTCTTCGCCGTTGCGCTCGTCCATCAGCTGTTCGAACGGCGCCGTGATGCGCAGTGCGAGAATTTGCGGGTCCGTGAACAGGGGGTCTTCCGCACCGCCGGCCGGCAGCAGCCAGACCAGGAGAAAGGTACTGACGACGATAGCGCGCATAAGCCAGGTCCCGCCGGAAACGACGAAAAAGTCTAGCAAATTGCTGCTCCCCGGGGTTCTCTCTACACTGGCCCGGCCGCCAGCCGGAGTGCCCTGGATGTATCCGTTTGCTGCCCTGTTGTTGATACTTGCGTCCGTTGCCGCCGCAGAGGAAGGCTGGCGGGAGGACGGCGTCGAGCGCATCGTCGCGCTGTCCGACGTGCACGGCGCCTATGCCTCGATGGTGCGCACGCTCGAAAATGCCGCCGTCATCGACGCGGACGGCGCGTGGTCGGGCGGCGCCACGCGACTCGTGATCGTCGGTGACCTGCTCGACCGCGGGCCGGACTCTCGCGACGCCATGGATCTGCTCATGCGGCTCGAAGGCGAGGCCGCCGCGGCCGGCGGACGCGTGCACGTCCTGGTCGGAAACCACGAAGCAATGAACCTCATGGGCGATCTGCGCTATGTCTCCGCCGGCGAATACGCTGCATTCGCGGAAGAGGAGACGGCGAAGGAACGCACGCGCTGGTTCGAGGCCTGGGCGGCCCGCAGCCCGGGTGCGGCGCCCGAAAGCCTCAGGGCGAAATTCGACGAGACCTGGCCGCGCGGTTATTTCGCGCACCGGCGGGCTTTCGCGGCGGACGGGGTGTACGGCCAGTGGCTGTTGTCGAAGCCGGCCATCGTGGTGCTGAACCGGACGGCTTTCGTGCACGGCGGGCTCTCGCCTCTCGCCGGCCGTTACGGCCTGGAGGGCGTGAACGGCACGCTCATGGGCGAGCTCGCCGCGTACGTCCGCGCCATCGGCGTGCTCGAGGATGCCGGCGTGCTGCTGCCGACCGACGGCGATCGGGACCATCTCGCCACTGCCGGGCAGGCTGCGGCTTTGCCCGGACTGCCGGCCGCGGCGGCCGAGGCGATCGCCGCGCTGCCGGCGCTCGCCGCATCCGACCTGCACGCGCCGGACGGGCCGCTCTGGTATCGCGGCAACGTCTTTTGCGGCGAGCTCGTGGAACAGGACCGGCTCGCCGACGCGCTGGAGGCGTTCGGCGCCGATCGGGTCGTCATCGGCCATACTCCCACGCCGAACCACGAGGTGCTCGAACGCATCGACGACCGGGTGTTCGAAGTGGACACCGGCATGCTCCACGACTACTACGGCGGCAGCGGGCATGCGCTCGTCATCGAGGGTTCGACGTTCCGGGTCGTGGCGGAGGCGAGCCGCGAATCCCTGTCCCCCGTAGAGCACCCGCGCCGGGCCGGCGCGCAGCCGGCGTCACTGGCGACGCCGGCGGACCTCGAGCGCCTGCTCGGCGAGGGCGAGCTCGGCACTCTGGCCGAGGTTGCGGCCGGACGCCGCGTGGTCAGCGTTACGGACGGCGCGGTCACCGTCAATGCGGCATTCGAGCCGCGTGCGTCGCGCGGCAACTATCCCGCGGTCGCCGCGTACCGCCTCGATCGCCTGCTGGAACTCGACATGGTCCCGGTTGCCGTCGTGCGCGAAGTCGACGGCGACGACGGCTCCCTGCAATACCTGCCGCCGGACACGCTAGACGAGGAACGGCGGGCGGCAGGCGGGCAGGGCGGCGGCGCGTACTGCCCGCTCCGGGACCAGCAGGCGGCGATGTATGCCTTCGATGCGCTGATCTACAACCCCGGCCGCAGCCGGCAGAACATCCTGTACAGCACGGACGACTGGCAGCTGCTCTTGGTCGGCAACGGCAACACCTTCGGTACCCGCAAGGGTCGGCCGGCGTATCTCGAGAAAGCGCCGATCAGCATCGGCGGCGCCTGGCGCGAGGCATTGTCGGCGCTGGACGAGGAGGCGCTCGATGCGGCGCTGGCCGACGTTCTCGATGCGCGCAGGCGGCGGGCGCTACTCGAGCGGCGCGACGAATTGCTCGCGGCGCCGTAAGCCGAGGCCCGCTCGCCGAGCTGCAGGCTTTCAGGGCATGGCGGCGATGCATTCGATCTCGACGCGCGCTGACAGCGCGAGTCCGCTGGCGCCGAGTGCACTGCGCGCCGGCGGGTTGGGGAAGTATTCGCGATAGGCTTCGTTCATCGCGCCCCACTCGGCCATGTCGGCGAGGAACACCGTGCACTTGACGACCCGGTCCATCGAGGTGCCGTAGCGCTCGACACTCGCCTTGATGTTCTCGAGCGTCTGCCGCGTTTCCGCCTGGATGCCGCCCGGTGCGAGCTGCCCGGTGGCCGGGTCGATGCCGATCGATCCTGACAGGAACAGGAGCTTGCCCGCTCGGACGGCCGCCGAGAATGGCAGGCTCATGGCCTCCGTGCCCGGCGACTTCAGGTACTCGATGTCGGGGGGTGGCTCCGGCGCCGGCTCGGTGACGGGCGCGGGTTCCTGCCCGGCGCAGGCAGCGAGCAGCAGGGCGGCGGCGGCGAGGGTTACTCTCTCGACATGGGGGGCACTCCTAGATGGCTTTGGCCGCTGCGGCGGCGCGGATTCGGTCGGCGGCACGAAAGGCCAGCGCCATGATGGTCATGGTGGGCTGGCCGCGGCCGGACGTCACGAAACTCGAGCCGTCGCAGATGAACAGGTTCGGGACGTCGTGGCAGCGATGGTCGAGGTCCACGACCGAGGTCGCCGGGTCGTCGCCCATGCGGCAGGTGCCGAGCAGGTGCGCGCCGCCCACCGTCGGCCGACGCCGGCATGCCCCAGGTTTTTTCGGCGCCGGCCGCATCGAGGATCGCCAGCGCATTCTCGAGGAGGAACTCCGCCGTCGCGATGTCGTCGGGGTGGTCGCGGTAGGTGACGCGGATGCCCGGCCGGCCCCAGCGGTCCTTGCTCTGCGGATCGAGCGTGATGTTGTTGCGGTCGAGCGGCAGGGACGTGGTGCTCGCGACCACGCACATCTGGCGCGTGAAGTTGTGCGCGATCGCGTCCTTGAACGCCGCGCCCCAGGACGGCACGTCGGGCGGCATGCCCATCAGCGCATGCAGGATCGGCGTCGCGGACCATAGCGGCCGTGCGTCGAGGCCGCCGCCGCCGTAGAAACCGCGCGCGGGGTCGGTCTCGTAGAAGTCGTGGACGATGCGCGTGACCTGCACGCTCTTGTAGTCATTGAGCTGTTCCGCGAACACGCCGTGGCGCCACGGCATGGGCGTTGAACATCAGGTTGCTTGCCGACGTAGCCGCTCGAGTTGGCGAGGCCGTCCGGGAAGCGTTCGCTTGCCGACAGCAGGAGGAGCCGCGGCGTTTCGGCGCCGTTGGCTGCCAGGACGACGGCTTTCGCCCGCTGACGCTGCTCGCGCCCGTCGCGGTCGTAGTACAGCACTTCGTCGACGCGGCCGCGTGCGTCGGTGCTCGATGCGGAACACGGCGGAGTCGGGCCGGATCTCGCAACGGCCACTCGCCTCGGCCAGCGGAATCATGGTCGCGAGCGTCGAGGACTTGGCGCCGACTTCGCAGCCGAAGAACATGCAATAGCCACAGTTGATGCAGGCGGCGCGGCCGTTCAGGGGCTGCGACAGGATCGCATGCGGCTCGGGCTGGCAAGTGAGCCCGAGTTTCTTCGCACCGCGCTCGATCAGGACGCCCGAGGACTTCACCGGCAGCGGCGGCAGCGGAAAGGGCTTCGAACGCGGCGCATCGTACGGGCCGGGCGCGCCGGACACGCCGATCTCCCAGTCGACCTTCGTGTAATAGGGCTCGAGCTCGTCGTAGCTGATCGGCCAGTCCGCGAAATTGGTGCCGGCGATCGCGCCGAGCTTGCTCCGTTCGACGAAATCGATCTCGCGGAAGCGCCAGAAGTTGGCGGTGAAATGCACGCTCGAGCCGCCGACCCCCTGTGCGTACTCGGCGGACGGCCGCGCGGGGCGCGTCGCCGTCTCGGAGGCGTCCTGCCGGAAGGTCTGGCCATTGATCTCGGGGCCGCCGCCCAGGAGTTCGTGGCGGAACAGTACGGCGAGTTCGTCGTGCACGAACTCCGATGCATGCCGGTACGGTCCCTGTTCGAAGACGACGACGTCGAAGCCCGAGGTCGACAGTTCCTTGGCGAGAATCCCGCCCGCCGCACCGCTGCCGATCACGACGAAGTCGACGGCCTCGTCCGGGGCGTAGCGCGTGCTAGCCGCCATCGCCGGCCTCTCGCGCGGCTTGTGCATCGTAAAAGCCGAAGGGGTAGGTCCAGGTACCGTGATGGCCCTCGAAGTCGATCAGCTTCCAGCCGACCTGGTCGCGATTGCCGCCGTAGCGGCTCATCGCGAAGAAACCGAAGATCGTCATGGTGCGCAGGAGCGCGAAGAACGGTCCCTCCTCGATCGACGCCAGGATTCCGTCCTGCGCCGCGACGTCGAGCTCGGCGAAGCGGCGGTCGCGATCCCGGTTGAGCGCCGCGAGTTCCGCCAGCGCGAACGGCAGTTCGCCGGCCATGCCGCCGGCGAAAGCCTGGTCGAAGAAATGGATGACGCCCGCCTCGGTCGCACCCGGCGTATCGGTGGTCGGGATGATGCGCGCGGCGATAGCGGCGAAATCGCGCGCGTCGTCGCCGGGCAGTACTGCGAACGGGGCGCCGGATTCCTGCGCCGCCACGGCCTCGCGAGCGGTCGCCGCGAAGGCGACGCCGCCGGCGTTCCAGGCGAGGCCGGCCGTAACGGCGCCGGCCGTCTGCAGGAATCGCCGTCGCGTGTAGGGATTTTCGTGCTGCATCGCCTCGTTCCGAGGTCGCCCGCCCGCCGCTGAAACTAACACAGTCGCGGCTCGCCGGGAGCTTTGCCTGAAAGCAGCGTTCAGCCAGCGCGCATGCGCACGCTCGCCGGCACCGGGCTCAGGCGGCGGGTTCGCTCGCGGCGCTCCCGATCACCCGTTCGAGGCGATCGACGATCTCCCCGAGCTCGGGCCGGCAGCGCCGCAGCTCATCGATCGAAAGGCCGGTCAGCTCGTAGGGCAGTACCAGCCAGTCACGCGTTTCGTGCACGTAGTAATCCGGCGTCCGGAGCGACTTGTCGGTAGGCCGGTACCAGACACAGGCGACGCGGATGTCGCGAGGCAGGTTGCGGCGGGTCTGTTCGGCGAGTTGCCTGAGCACTGCCGCCACACTCGAACCCGTGCTGTAGACATCGTCCACGATCAGGAGCCGGTGGTGGGAGCACAGCTTCTCCAGCAGGTATTGCAAGCCGTGCACCCGGATGGCATCGGCCTTGCTGATCATTTCCGCATAGCGCGGGGCACCGGAATACGAGGTACGAATAGCGATATGGTCGGTGGGCACGCCGAGATAATCGAGGCCCTCCTGCACGGCGATGCCGACCGCGCTGCCGCCGCGCCAAAGCCCGACCAGGAAATCGGGCCGGAAGCCATCGGCGTGGATGTCGGCGGCGAGGCGGAAGGAGTCGAGCAAGAGCTCGTCGGCAGCGACGATACGGTTCTTCATCGTTCTTCGGTCTCCGCGGCCGAACTCCAGGTCCCGCACGTTGCGCTAGAATGCGCCTGCGAGCGCCGCGGCATTATAGCGGCAGCGGCGGCGGATCATTCAAGGAACGCGCAATGCAAAAAACGCTGTTGTCGGCGGAGGACCTGCTGCTGGATTCCTTCCGGCTCGGTCTCGATGTGCTCGAGAGCGGCTTTCGGCCGACCATGATCATCGCAATCTGGCGCGGCGGCACGCCGGTGGGCATGGCGGTCCAGGAAATCCTCGCGTACGCGGGCATCGAAGCCGACCACATCGCGATCCGCACGTCGTCCTACACCGGCGTAGAGCAGCGCGGCCCGGTGACTGTGCACGGCCTCAACTACATCGTGAAAAAGATCTGCCACGATGACCGGATGCTGATCGTCGACGACGTGTTCGACACCGGCAATACGATTGCAGCGGTTATCGGGGAACTCAAAGCCCGGGCCCGGGACAACACGCCGGACGACATCCGGATCGCCGTGCCCTGGTACAAGCCGAGCCGCAACCAGACGGACCTGAAGCCGGACTACCACTTGCACGAGACGAACGACTGGCTGGTCTTTCCGCACTCCCTCGACGCGCTGAGTGCCGACGAACTGCGCGCGGCGCGACCGACGGTCGCCGACATCATGGAGGCCGCGAAAGCTCGCGGCTGAGCTTTAGCGCCAGAGGCGCATGCGCCAGCGGCCCGTGCCGCCGTTCGGCCTGCGGAACAAGAGCATTTTCTTGTGCAGCGACGCACGTTTTTCTGCGAGCCATTCCTCGCGGCCAACCTTGACGTCCTCGCCGCGCTTGGCGCGCCGGGCTTCCTCGGCGTTGCGGAACGCACAGAATTCCTCGTACAGCTCGATTTCACTCTTGAGTTCGCGCAACACGATCTCTGCGTAGATCGCGTCGTCCAGGAAACCGAGGCCCGGGATGTGGTCGGGGATCATGTCGTCCGGGTCGCAGAGGTAGGCGAGTGCGACCAGCACCTGGCGGCGCTCTTCGTCGTTCAGGCCCCATTCGGTGTCATTGATCATGTCGATGACGATGCCGAGCTTCTGCAGGCGCGTGGCCACGAAGTCCGGCATGTCGGCACTGTCGGTTTCCTTGAGCAGCTTGCGGGCGGCGTCCTCGATGTCGTGCATGCGCGCGTCGCAGTCGACGCAATTGCGCGCCTTGTCAATGATTTCCTGGAAACGCTTCAGGTCCCTGTCGCTGAGCGTGAACGAAATTTCGAGTGGCATCGGGACTACCACGCTCCGGTGCAGGGTGGATGGTGAACGGGGTGGTGGAAAGTTTCAGCCGCTATTGTACGGGTCGAAGCCGCCGCCCGGTAGGACGTCCTTCTTCCGGTCTTTTAAACAGAGCGGCCTCGCTCATCAGGCTGCACCCGTGCTGGCCGCAGGATGCGGACCGTCTGTGTCAGCGACTTCTTCATGAAGCGAGGTCTCCTGGTCGGGGCGCCGGCCGGAACTGCGTCACAGTCTACCGGTTCCCGCCGGGCATCGAGGGTAGCCGGCGGGGCGGCACCGCCCGCGGCGATCCGCTGTGTGAATTTTGGACCAAAACGTGACGCATCGCGCTTGGAAAGCTGAGAAACAGGTCCGGACGGACACTGCCGGCGCCGTTACGATGCAGGCTTCGATTGCTGGGCGATTGGTCGAAAATGATCCTGGAGACGGTGCTTGCCACCATTCTGTTCATTGGCGCGGCGGGCTATCTCGTGCTCGGCGGCCACCTGCTGGTGGCAAGGCGGGAGACCGGCAGCCTGCCGATCGGCACTATCTTCGCGCTGATCTCCCCGATCCTCGCCGGCGGTGGCATCGAACTGCTCGCGGGCAGCGAGTTCGTCTTCAACCTGGGACGCGCCGGCCATTTCGTCAGCACCGCGCTCCTGCCGGTCGCGGCCTACGTATGCTTCCGGGAATACACCGGCGCGCGCTCGCCGTCGTGGTTACTGGTGCTCCTGCTCATCATTCCCTTCGTCTCGATTGCGCTCGCCGCGACGAATGCCGCGCACGGGCTCATGTGGCCGGTGCCGGCCGTGTCGGCGTACGGCGAATTCCTGACGCGTCCGGTTCGCTGGGGCCCGTGGTTCCTGTACGTGCACGCGCCGTACAGCTATTCGATGATCGCGATCGCGCTCCTCAACTTGCTGGTGCACAGTTCGGCCGTGCCGCCCGTGCACCGGCGCAGCGTCGCGTTGCTCGTGGCCATCTGCACGCCGCCGCTGGTTGCGACCATCGCGTACGACCTCGGCGTCGGCTCGGACACGCTGCCGTACCTGCCGCTCGTGTTCGCCGCCATGCTGCCGTTCAACGGATGGGTGGTGCTGCAGAAGAAGATCGGCGAACATGTGCCGCTCGCCTACGAGACTGTGTTCCAGAACATGCTCGACCCCGTCGTCGTCGTCGATGAGCAGCACCGCATCATCGGCATCAATCGCGGCGCGGAATCGATGCTCGCCATGCGCGAGACGGACGCGTTGCGCGTGCCGCTGGAGGAGGCCTTCCGCGAACGATCGACCTGCGTGTTCGAAGCACTCGCGTCGGGCCAGCCGCAGCGCATGCTGACCGAAAGCGGCCGCTACCTGCACGTGCAGGCATCGCCGATCCGGCCGAGCGGCCGCTCGACACGCGGCGGCCAGGTACTCATGTTTCGCGACGTCAGCGACGTCGAGCACGCACAGACCGAAGTGCGCAAGAGCGAACTCCTGCTGCGTACGCTGGTCGACCATTCGGTGAACGGAATCGTCCGGCTGCGCTGGGACGACGACCATCCCGACGGACTGCGCACGCTGCGCTGTATTTTTGCCAATGCCGCGGCCGGCCGCTTTCTCGAGACGGGCGTCGATCGACTGCAGAACCGCGACGCGGATGGCGTTATCCGGCTCGCCGCGACCGGGATGAACGACGAGGAGATCGCTCCGGTGCTGGACCGGTTCGCCGCGGCGGTGACCGCCGGCGCGGGCGTCGACATCGAGCTGCGCCAGGGCAGCGGGGTAACGGTGCGCTGGCTGCGCATGATCGGCGAGCCGGTCGGGGACGACATCGCCGTCACGTTCATCGACATCACCGACACGAAAGCCAAGCAGCGGCACATGGAGTCGATCGCTTCCTCCGATCCGCTGACCGGCGTGCTGAACCGCCGCGGGTTCGAACGCGATGCGTCCGAGCGTTTGAGCGAAAGCGACGACGATGCAAGCGGCGCGCTGCTGTTCATCGACCTCAACGACTTCAAGAAGATCAACGACGAGTATGGCCACGGCGTCGGCGACCAGTTGCTCACCATCGCGGCGAAGCGGCTGCAGAAGAGTCTCCGGTCCTGCGACATCATCGGCAGGCCGGGCGGCGACGAATTCGTGGCGCTAGTGCCCGACGTCTCGAAATACATGGCCGGCAAGCTCGCCGCACGGCTCGCGGTCGCGCTCGAGGAGCCTTATGTGGTCGGCGGAGTGAAACTGCAGTGCTCCGCGAGCATCGGGCTTGCACACTATCCGGACAATGCGAACACGCTGACCGGCCTCCTGCGCGAGGCCGACCAGGCCATGTATCGCGCCAAGTCCCGCAACCGGGACAGCGGCGAGTTCGGCTTCGCCTCGCGCCTGGAAAAAGCGGTCTGACGATCGAAGCGCGCTCTGCTGTAAGCCGTGCAGCGCCACGGGCCTTGGTGATACGCTCTCCGCAAGCCCGGACAAGGCGGAGAGAGTCATGGTTACGGCAATCGTATTGATCAACGCGCAGACCAACCGCATTCCGGATCTGGCGGAACAGATTGCAGAAATGGACGGCGTGCAGGAGGTGTTCTCCGTCGCCGGACGCCATGACCTCGTCGCTGTCGTGAAAGTTGCCGAGAACGAGCAGCTCGCCGATATCATCAGCGACAAGATGCGGCACCTCGACGGCATCGTCGCGACCGAAACGCTGATCGCGTTCCGCGCCTATTCCCGGAAGGAACTCGAAGCGGGATTCGAACTTGGCCTCGATTAGCCGCTTCCTGAGAGCGTCGATACGCGCCGAGCCCGGCGAGGTGTCGTCGGCGCTCATGTCCTTCCTGTTCGTCCTCGTCCTGATGACGGCCTATTCGATCCAGAAGCCAGTGCGCGATGCGCTGGCCGGCGACTGGGGTGACGTGGACCTCGCGCTGACCTGGACGGTGAATTTCGTGTTCAGCGTCGTGGCCGTGAGCCTCTATGGCGCCGCGCTGTCCGCATTCGATTTCCGTCGGGTGGTGCCCGGCGTGTACGTCTTCTTTTCCCTGACCTTCCTCGCGCTGTGGGCGGTGACGGTCAACGTCGCCGAGCCGGTGCTGTTCAACAAGATCTTCTATGTCTGGGTCAGCATCTTCAGCCTGTTCCACCTGTCCGTGTTCTGGAGCTTCATGGCGGACCTTTACGATCGCGGACAGGCGAAGCGGCTGTTCGGCTTCATCGCCGCCGGCACCAGCGCCGGCGCGATCATCGGCCCGGCGCTCACGATCCTGCTCGCGAAAGTGATCGGCAACGACAACCTGATGCTGCTGTCGGCGCTGCTGCTGCTCGTTCCGATACCGATCATCCTGTACCTGGAACGCCGGCGCACGATGGTACCGGGACCCGAGGAAGCAATGCGCGGCCGCGCTGCACGGACCACGCTCGGCCGCAATCCCTTCTCCGGCTTCTCCCTGTTCGTCAAGGACCGCTACCTCCTGGCGATCGGCGTCTTCATCCTGCTGTACGTGACGATCAATACCTTCGTGTATTTCGAACTGCAGGACCTGACGGACGAATACGGCATCGACACGCGCACGCAGATCTGGGCGACGATCGAGCTGGTCACGAATGCGCTGACGCTCCTGACGTCGGCGTTCGTCACGAGCCGCATCGTCACCCGGCTCGGCATGCCGGTGGCGCTCGGCCTGATGCCGGCGCTGGTGGCTGCCGGCGTGCTGCTGGTGGTCGCCGCGCCCGTGCTGTTGACGCTCGCGGCCTTCCAGATCCTGCGCCGAGTCGGCAACTATGCCGTGACGCGCCCGAGCCGCGAGATGCTGTTCACGGTCGTCGATCGCGAGAAGCGCTTCAAGGCGAAACCGGTCATCGACATCGTGCTGTACCGCGGCGGCGATATGCTGACCGCGTGGCTGTTCACGGCGCTGTCGACCGGCCTCGGGCTGGGCCTCGCCGCCATCGCCATTGTAATCAGCGTGATTGCCGCGGTATGGACCGTCGTGGCAGTCTATCTCGGACGGAAATTCGATCGATTCTCACCGGAAGAGGGCCGCGCACCTGTCGCGGCAGTCAGGGACTGACATGCCAGACATTTTCATCTGTGATGCGGTAAGGACGCCGATCGGTCGCTACGGCGGCGCGCTGGCGGGCGTGCGCGCCGATGATCTCGGCGCCGTGCCCATCAAGGCACTCGTCGAACGCAATGCGTGGCTCGACCCGGCCTCGATCGAGGACGTCGCATACGGCTGTGCGAACCAGGCCGGCGAGGACAATCGCAACGTAGCGCGCATGTCGGCGCTCCTAGCAGGGCTCCCGGACAGCGTGCCGGCCACGACCATCAACCGGCTGTGCGGGTCGGGAATGAATGCCATCGGCGCGATCGTGGATGCGATCCACGGCTTCCGGCTCGACATCGGCATCGCCGGGGGCATCGAGTCGATGTCGCGGGCGCCCTTCGTTTTGCCGAAGCAGGCCGAAGCGTTCGGCCGCGACGCCTCGCTCTTCGACACCACGCTTGGCTGGCGCTTCGTGAATCCGAAGCTCGAAGCGCAGTACGGTGTCGACTCGATGGCCGAAACGGCCGAGAACGTCGCGCGCGAGTACTCCATACCGCGCAGGGACCAGGATGCTTTTGCACTTCGCAGCCAGGAACGGGCGGCCGCCGCCGCGAAAAAAGGCCATTTTGCCGAAGAGATCGTCCCGGTGTCTGTGCCGCAGAAGCGCGGCGCCGCACTTGTGATTGACACCGACGAACACCCGCGGCCGGACACGACGCTCGAGGCGCTCGCCAAGCTCACGCCCATCGCGCGCAAGGACGGGTCGGTGACCGCCGGCAATGCATCCGGCCTGAACGACGGCGCCTGCGCGCTGCTGCTCGCCTCCGACGACATCGTCAGCTCGTGCGGCCTCGAACCGCTGGCGCGCGTGCTGACCTGGGCGGTGGCGGGCGTGGAACCACGGGTGATGGGCATGGGCCCGGTGCCGGCGACGCGCAAGGCGTTGAAGCTTGCAGGGCTCAAAATCGACAAGATGGACGTCATCGAATTGAACGAAGCGTTCGCCGCGCAGGCGCTGGCCTGCCTCGTGCAGCTCGGCATCGACACGGATGCGGAGCACATCAACCCGAACGGCGGCGCGATCGCACTCGGGCATCCGCTCGGCATGTCGGGCGCGCGCCTCGTGACCACTGCGGCCTACCAGCTCAGGCGCAGCGGCGGCCGCTACGCGCTGTGCACGATGTGCATCGGCGTGGGGCAGGGCATCGCGATGATCATCGAGAGCGTGTGAGCGCCGGGTGAAGCAAAGGCCGGCGAGCTACGAAACCGAGGAGCTGCGCCGCTTCGGGGAGACGCTGCGCGGCCGGCGCACGATCGAGTTGTTCCTGCAGACGCCGGTACCGAAAGAGCTCGTGCTCGATGCCATCGAGTCGGCGACCTGGGCGCCCAATCATCACGTGACGGAACCCTGGCATTTCTATCTGCTCGGTCCGGCAGCCGTCGCAGCCTGCCTCGATCTCAACGAAGCGCTCGTCAGCGCGAAGAAAGGCCCGGAAGCCGCCGCGTTCAAGCGCAAGAGCTGGTCGGAGAAACCGGGCTGGATGGTGCTGACCTGCCGCCGGTCCGCAGATGAACTGCTCCAGTCCGAGGACTACGCGGCTTGCGCCGCGGCGCTGCAGAATTTCTATCTGTATTTGTGGAAGGCCGGCGTCGGTACGAAATGGACGAGCGGCGACATCACGCGCGACCCGCGCTTCGCCGAAATCGTGGGCATTGATTTCGCCAACGAACGGGTCGTCGGCCTCGTGTGGTACGGCTACCCAAAACTCACTCCGACGCAGACTCGCAAAGGCCTGGCCGAAGTCCTGACCCTCCTCCCCTGAATTCTGGTGACAGTTAACCTAATTCGGATTCGGAATTCGGGTAACTGTCACCGGATTCTGGCCGAAGCAAGAATCAGGCCAGACGGCAACGCCCGTATTGCAAGCCAAAAAAAATAATTCAGTTGCGCAATTTTTAGCGTTTGCGTACTTAGTACGTCGGGCCGTTATCACGGCCCGCGTACTGTTTATGGGGAGAAGAACAATGAGAACCAGTCTAACTGGCTTGCACCAGAATGATGCATACCCGGCGCTTTCGCGTCGCGCGCTCGCGCTGTGCGCCCTGGCGTTTCTGTCCGCCTGCAGTGATAGTGGTGGCGACGAATGCGACGATTGCGGCCCCGACGATGCGGATGCCTCCGGCGTCTGGACTGGAACGGATGCGCGCGACGGCGGAAGTTCGGTGGCGACAACGGTGATTGTTTCGGAAAGCGGTGTCTTTGGCAGCATCAGCAACAACCAGGTCCTGTCCGGATCCGGGTCGACGAACGAAGACTCGCTGTCGGCCGACCGCGACCGGCTGGCCGTACCCGGGCGAGACGTTCGCGAACGGTTCCACCATCGCGGATTTCACACTGAGCGGGACGGTCGAGGATTTCACCTCGATTGACGCCACCTATTCCGGAGGCAACAGCAGCGGCACGCTGACCCTGACCTACGACCTCTCAGTTGCTGCGCTCGGCGCGTCGGACAACGTGGTGAACGGCGCGTACACGAATACCAACGGCAGCACGCTGACGGTTACGGATGGCGACCTATCGTACGTGTCGGGTCCGGATCCCGGCTGTACGGGCAGTGGAACTATCGAATTCGAGGACGCGGGTCTGAATGTCTATGACTGGGACATTACGTTGTCGTCGTGCACGGCTGGCGACGGCGTCGCATCGGGTGTCGCCATGATTGCTGATTCGTCGGGCGGTTCGAACAACACCTTGTTCATGATCGGACAGATCAACGACGTCCCGTGGGTGATGCAAGCTACCAAGTAGACGGTTCGGTCACATCCACTTCGCGTCGTGCTCGCGTACTTGCCTGACGCGGAAACGCGCAATCTTGCCGATAAGCGTACGCGGCAGGGGCTGGTCCAGCGGGAGCTGGACCGAGCCCTTGGCGTGCTTGAATTTCGCCAGTTCGGATTCGAATTCCCGGATCGCCGCCGGCGTCGGGTAGAAGCCGATGTGCTTCTTGAAGGCTGCGAACTGGAACAAGATGCGCTGGTAGGCCAGCGACGGCATGCGCCACTTGATGTCTTCCGAAGCACCGGGCGCGGCCTTGCGCAGGCACTCAAGCATCGCGCGCAAGTGCGGTTGCGCTTCCTTGGCAGCGGCGTCGATGTATTCCTCGATCGTTTTCGGCTTGGTTTTCGGCTTGGCTGCGGGCATGAATGACAGACCTCAATTTTCACCGGGGACCAGCTTGCGGAGCTCGTCGAACCAATTCTCGACGACGACGATTTTGGGTCTGTCGGGCTCATCCCCGATAGGTTTGAGGGCCAGAAATTGCAGGCCTTCGGGATGCACATCGTAATCACGCATGAGGTACTCCGCGAGGTATGGCCAGTCGATGACCGGACGGCGTTCACCGAAATGAATTCTGTTTGCGTCGTATCGACTTCCACAGACATCAGTCGCGGCGGAATGCCAGGCTCGATATAGAACAGCTCGCGCCCGTCGCGGGACCAGGCCACTCCGTTGCCGCCGCGGTTTGATACGGGAATCTGATCGTCGTCGACTTCCGGGAATGGCCGCACGTAAATTTCGTAACGGCCCGATTCCGTCGACTGGTAGGCGATCCAGCGCCCGTTCGGCGAGATGTCGGAATCGTGCTCGTCGGCCGCGCTCTGCAGGAGCGGGCGAGGTTCGCGACTGCCGTCGATCGCGATCAGCCCGATATTAAAGCCGGACGCGATAGGTGCGTAGTGAAAGACGAGAAACTCACCCGACGGTGAGAAGTCTTCCGGGTGGATCGGGTTGAACGTGTCGTCGGCGGTCGCAAAGCGTTCCGGCGAACCCGCGTTGTTCGCCGCGCGCCAGTCGGCGACAGGACCCACGCTCGGGTGATAGGCGATTCTGCTGCCATCGGCCGACCAGGCCGGAGCGTCGCCGCCCATCCGGCCCAAGGATCAGACGCATCGGTGTTTCGTCTTGCAAATTCCACACCCAGATATCGTTCGCGAGATTCTGCTCGTGAACCAAGACGCGCGTCGCATCGGGTGAGATACGCGGGCTACTGTATGCGCGTGGTTCGATCGGAATTATCGTTTCGCTCCCTTCGCGATCGACCCAGACGACGTGGCTTAGCCTGACCTTTACGTTCGTGATGTAAGCGAGCGTGCCGTCCTGCGAGACATCGTATTGAGCGACACCGGTTTGCCATCGTCGGCGGGCCCGCAAAACACCCTCGAGAACTTTCGTGGCCTTACCCATCACGGTCAATGTGTCGAGATCGAGGGGGACAGCGTAGAGGTCTTCGTCGATGGCGTAGATCAGGTGACCGGTCGGCAGGTACTTGGCGCTCGTGCCGCCCGCAATGAGGACACGGCGTTTTCCCGTCTGACTGGACTGAACAACGATTTCACCCTCATCCCACTCACCTCGAGTGGCAACGCTGAACAACACCGAATCGCCATCAGGAAGAAGTTGCGGCCCGAAGGCACGCTTGCCGTCGGCGACTTCGAAGAGTCGTTTGGCGGCGCCCTCGCTGACAGATGCGCGATACACGCCGTCGGGTTGGGCGAAGTAAATAGCGTCATCGGTGGCCCAGCTTCCGCCAAACGGTGTTGTGACCTCAGTTGCAATGGTGGTGGGTGCTCCCCCGCTGATGGCGATGCGTGTAATTTCTGCCGTATCTCTTGACCAATAGGCAACCGTGTTGCCGTCGGGCGATGGCATGGGAGTGCGCAGGCCTTGCCTGGTCTCGAGCAAGAGGCGGGGTTCGACCTCGCTCATTTCACGCACATACAGACTGTCGTTCAGCACATAGAACAGCCGGCTACCGTCCGGCGATATTGCAAGTACCGGGTGCCCCGTCGCCGAATGCGCAAAATACTCGCTGCCGGGAACATCGTTATAGAAGCGAGTCACGGAAGAGGTGCGGTTTGGCATATCCGTGTCATCCGCGGCGGTTCGATCGCTGTCGTCAAGCAGGTATTGGTCGGCGATGAGAAAAGCGACCGCCGCGAGAACCATCCCTTGAATGACGTAGGTGAAGGTCGTCGCCGGAGCACCTTGAACCACGGACTGCCCGGGCGCGTTCTCGTGCGTGGTTTGAATTCCGCCGGGAGTGAGGTCGAACGCCCAGCTCAAAATGAGCGCCACCGGAAAGCCAATCGCGAGCAACAGGATGACGAACGTGTCGACCCATCCCGGCAAGTTGAGTGGCGCCTCCACGGAGACGATCACTTGGACGAGCAGCCACGCAGTGACGGCGTAAACTGCCGCGACCTGAACGACCCTTCTGCGCTTGAGCTCGCCCCAGAACGACAAGTCGGACTCCCGGAAACTTTAGCCCTCACTCATTGTACCGGACGCGTATGGTTGATGTGGTCCAGCGACCGGCAAGAAGTGGCCGCTTTCTAGCCATGCGATAAACGATCGTTGGACGTTTGACGAACCGCTTTCCCAGGAAGTAGTCACGCGGAAAACTCCCCGATATGACTTGAAGTTGATTGCGTCGCTGCGATGGTCGCGCCCATGGGGCGCTCCAACAGTAAAGTAGATTCGCAAGCCCCG
>CAVYQH010000008.1:0-192295 GCA_963770585.1 uncultured Pseudomonadota bacterium
ACGCCCGCCTGCTCGATATGCTCCATGACACCGCCTATCAGCACGCGCTCTCCGTCGCAGATGCAATCGACGTCCACCTCGATGGCGGCGTCCAGGAAACGGTCGAGCAGCACCGGGCTGGAATTGGACACGTGTATGGCCGCATCCATGTACGCTTCCAGATCATCGTCACTGTGCACGATCTCCATGGCACGCCCGCCCAGGACATAGGACGGCCGAACGACGAGTGGGTAGCCCACCTGCCCGCCCATTCTCACGGCCTCCGCCTTGGTGCGCGCGGTGCAGTTCGGCGGCTGCAGAAGTCCGAGTTTCTCGACCAGCTTCTGGAAGCGCTCGCGATCCTCGGCAAGATCGATGCAATCCGGCGACGTGCCGATGATGTGCGCGCCGGCCGCCTCCAGGTCGCGTGCGAGCTTGAGTGGCGTCTGTCCGCCGTATTGCACGATCACGCCTTCGGGTCGTTCGAGATCGATGATCTCCATCACGTCCTCGAAGGTCAGCGATTCGAAGTACAGGCGATCCGAAGTATCGAAATCGGTCGACACGGTCTCCGGGTTGCAATTGACCATGATCGTTTCGTAGCCGGATTCGCGCAGTGCGAGCGCAGCGTGCACGCAACAGTAGTCGAATTCGATACCCTGCCCGATTCGGTTCGGCCCGCCGCCCAGGATCATGATCTTTGGCTTGTCCGTCGGTTGCGATTCGCACTCTTCTTCATAGGTCGAGTACAAGTACGCCGTTGCAGTGCCGAACTCCGCGGCGCAGGTGTCGACCCGCTTGTAGACGGCGCGAACGCCGAATTCCTTGCGGCGGCGGCGGACGTCATGCTCCGCGACGCCGAGCAACTGCGCGATCCTGGCATCGGAGAAGCCCTTGCGCTTGAGCGCACGGAGACGTGTCGCGTCCAGACCCGCAAGTCCCGCGTCGGCAGTACGCGCCTCGTCCGCAACGAGGTCCGCGATCTGCGCGACAAACCAGGGATCAATGGCGCTGATCTTCGCGACGTCTTCGAAACTGAATCCGCCGCGCAGCGCGTCGGCGACGTATAGAAGCCGGTCCGGACCGGCCATGCGCAGCTGCTGGCGAACCCGGTCGCGTTCGATTTCCGCCGCGAGGTCACCCGCGACGGGTTCGAGACCGGAGATGCCGATCTCCAGGCCGCGCAATGCCTTCTGCAGAGACTCCTGGAACGTGCGTCCGATCGCCATGACTTCGCCGACAGACTTCATCTGGGTCGTCAGGCGATCGTTTGCGCCGGGAAACTTTTCGAAGGTGAATCGCGGCAATTTGGTGACTACGTAGTCGATCGTAGGTTCAAAGGACGCTGGCGTGGCTCCGCCGGTGATTTCGTTCTTGAGTTCGTCCAGCGTGTAGCCCACGGCCAGTTTCGCTGCGACCTTGGCGATCGGGAAGCCGGTCGCCTTGGACGCGAGCGCCGACGAGCGTGACACGCGCGGATTCATCTCGATCACGAGCACACGGCCGTTATCGGGATTCACGGCAAACTGCACGTTGGAGCCGCCCGTATCGACGCCAATCTTGCGAAGCACCTCGATGGATGCGTCACGCAGCCGCTGGTATTCCTTGTCCGTAAGCGTCTGGGCCGGCGCAACCGTGATCGAATCGCCTGTATGGATTCCCATCGGATCGAAATTCTCGATCGAGCAGACGATGATGCAGTTGTCGTTGCGGTCGCGCACGACTTCCATTTCGAACTCTTTCCACCCCAGCACCGATTCCTCGAGCAGCACTTCCGTGGTCGGCGACATCTCCAGCCCGTGGGCGACGATGTCCTCGAACTCCTCGCGGTTGTAGGCGATGCCACCGCCCGTGCCGCCCAGGGTGAAGGACGGCCGAATGATGGTGGGAAAGCCGATACTCGTCTGCTTCTCGATCGCCTCGTCCAGCGTGCGCGCAATTTCCGCACGCGGCACGTCGAGACCGATTTCGGTCATCGCCTGGCGAAACAGCTCGCGATCCTCGGCCATGTCGATCGCTTCGCGGGACGCCCCGATCATTTCCACGCCGTACTTTTCGAGCACACCCTCACGGGCCAGGTCCAGGGCGCAATTCAGTGCCGTCTGCCCGCCCATGGTCGGCAACAAGGCGTCGGGCCGCTCCTTCTCGATGATGCGTTCGAGCGTGGTCCAGTTCACCGGCTCGATGTAGATGGCGTCGGCCATCTCCGGGTCGGTCATGATCGTGGCCGGATTGGAATTCACCAGGATGACGCGGAATCCTTCCTCGCGCAGTGCCTTGCACGCCTGGGCGCCTGAATAGTCGAATTCGCAGGCCTGGCCGATGACGATCGGGCCGGCTCCGATGATCAAAATACTTTTAATATCAGTGCGTTTTGGCATTTTCTTGAGAGTATTTATCCGGACAACGATGTTCCGGATCACGCGCTTCTTCTGCGCCTCCATGTCGTGGATGAAACGCTCGAACAGCGACAGGAGGTCATGCGGCCCCGGACTGGCCTCGGGATGTCCCTGGAAACTGAATGCCGGGCGATCCCGGTAGCCGATGCCCTGCAAGGTGCCGTCGAACAGCGACCGGTGCGTCGCCACCACGTCGGGCGGCAGGCTCGATTCGTCGACTGCAAATCCGTGGTTCTGGCTGGTGATGAGCACCTGGCCGGTCGTGAGGTCCTGGACCGGGTGGTTGGCGCCGTGATGGCCGAATTTCATCTTGACCGTCCTTCCGCCCGCGGCGAGGCCCAGCAGCTGGTGACCGAGGCAGATGCCGAAGATCGGAATCCGGCGCTCCAGGAAAGTGCGTATCGCCGAGACGGCGTAGTCACATGGCTCGGGGTCACCCGGGCCGTTCGACAGGAAGATTCCGTCCGGCGAATGACGCAATGCCTCGTCCGCCGTGGTCATCGCGGGTACCACCGTCATCCGGCAACCGAGGTCGGACAGGATGCGCAGGATGTTCCGCTTGATGCCGAAATCGTAGGCGACGACGTGATACGGGGCGACACGGCGGCTCATGACTCGCGGCTTCTTGCCGAAGGTCGTGCCGAAGGACCATTGGTAGGGCTTTTTCGTGGTCACGAAGCGGGCAAGGTCCATTCCGGCGATACCGGGAAACTTGCGGGCATCCTCGATGGCCTGTGCGGGGTCGGCGTCACCGGTCATGATGCAGCCCGACTGCGCCCCTTTCTCGCGAATGATCCGGGTCAGCTTGCGCGTGTCGATGTCGGCGATCGCAACCGCATCGCCCTGCCTGAGAAAGTCGGCGAAGCTGCGCTCCGAGCGCCAGCTCGAGGTGACCATGGAGCTGTCGCGAATGACGAGGCCGGAAGCGTGAATCTCGGCCGACTCCATGTCCTCGCTGTTGGTTCCCGTGTTGCCGATGTGCGGATACGTCAGGGTAACGATCTGGCGGCAGTAGGACGGGTCGGTCAGGATTTCCTGGTAGCCCGTCATCGCGGTATTGAATACGACTTCGCCGATCGTTCTGCCGTCGGCGCCGACCGAGCGGCCGTGAAACACCGTGCCGTCCTGGAGTGCCAGTATTGCGGGCGTGATCAAAAGCGATCCTCGTTGGAAGTGATTCCGAGACCGCCTTTGCCGGCGCCAGATGCGACGAAGCGGGAGCACCAGGGCATCCCGCTCTCGAATTCGCTGACCGGACAGCGATCCGGCGTAGTTTACTCGATGCCCCGAAAATGTCCAACGAAGCACCGGCCAGCGAACACGTCACTCGTCAAATAAAACGTTCCGCATCGAGTAGCACCCCGGCACGCGACCTACGATCCACAGGGCCGCGCGCAGCGCACCGTCGGCGAACACGTCGCGGGTAGTCACCCTGTGCTCGAAACGCAGGGTCTCCGTCGGGGAGCTGAAGACGACCGCATGCTCCCCGGGTACGTCGCCGATCCGCTGGCTCGTGTAGGCGATGTCCGTGTCGCCGCGCGCCGCCGTGACCGCGTCGCCGAGCTTCAAGGCGGTGCCCGATGGCGAGTCCTTCTTGTGCACGTGGTGTGTTTCGTCGATCGCGACGGCATATTCCCGACCCAGAGTGCCGGCCGTCTCGCGGATCATCGCCTCGAGCACGGTGATGCCCTGGCTCATGTTGCGGTCATAGACGACGGGCAGAGTGTCGGCCGCGGCGTTCAGCGCCGCCATCTGTCGCTCGTCGAGCCCGCTGACCCCGCAGACCAGCGGCTTGCCGAGCCGAGTCACCGATTGCCAGCACGCTGCTCGGTACCTGCGGGCAGGCTGAAATCGACGACGACGTCCGCGGATGCCGCCAGGTCGTCGAGGTCCTCGCCGCGATGCCAGGTACCGGCCAGTGCGAATTCGGGTCTGTCCGCGATGCGGGCTGCAATCCGCAGACCCATGCGGCCCGCGCCGGCGATCGCGACCCTGAGCGGAGTCGCCACGGCTATTGCTTGATCCGTTCGAAGAAGCGCTTGACGGTGTCGAGCCATCCGCCTGCCCGGGGGCAGTGTTTTTCGCCGCCCGAGCGCAGCAACTCTTCAAAGCGCACCAGCAGTTCCTTCTGCTCGTCGGACAGGTTGACCGGTGTTTCGACGACCACGGCGGCGAACAGGTCGCCCGTACGCGCGTCACGCACGGTGCGCACGCCCTTGCCGCGCAGTCGGAACACTTTGCCGGACTGCGTGCCGCCCGGAATCTTCAGCGACACGTGTCCATCGAGCGTCGGCAACTCGATTTCTCCGCCCAGCGTCGCGGTCGCAAAGCTGACCGGCACCTCGCAGTTCAGGTCGGCGCCGGCTCGCTGGAAGATCCGGTGCGGCTGTACGCGGATTTCCACGTACAGGTCGCCGGGCGGGCCGCCGTTGCGGCCGGCCTCACCTTCTCCGGAAAGCCTTATGCGATCACCCTCGTCTACCCCTGGCGGCACCTTCACCGACAATGTTCGGGTCTTGTGCACCCGGCCGCGGCCGTTGCAGTCGGGACACGGGTCCCTGACGACCGTGCCGGCGCCCCTGCAGGCCGGACAGGTCTGCTGGATCGAGAAGAAGCCTTGCTGCATCCGCACCTGGCCGACGCCGTTGCAGGTGCTGCACGAGACGGGCGTCGTGCCTTGCCGCGCCCCGCTGCCCTCGCAGGTCTCGCAGCGAACCTGGCTGGGTACGTCGATCTGTACCGATTCGCCCGCAGACTGCGGTCTCCAGGTCCAGCTTCAGCTCGTAGCCGAGATCCGCGCCGCGAAATGCATGGGATGCGCCGGACCGCGCGCGACCGGTGCCGAAAATATCGCCGAATACGTCCCCGAAGATATCGGAGAACGCGTCGCCTCCCGCAAAGCCGCCTCCGCCGCTCCCTCGGACGCCGGAATGACCGTAGCGATCGTAGGCCGCACGCTTCTTTCATCGTGCAGGACCTTGTAGGCCTCGCGTGCTTCCTTGAAACGCGCGGCAGCCGTTTCATCGTCCTTGTTGCGGTCCGGATGATGTTTCATGGCAAGCCGACGATAGGCTTTCTTGATGTCTTCGGCGGATGCCGTCCGTGGAATGCCGAGAATTTCGTAATAGTCGCGTTTTGCCATGTCCCTCTAAAGGTCGGGCGCCGTGAACGGCGCCCTTGCTCCCCAACTTATGCTTGCCGATATTCTTTATTAAGCTCGCTTCGACTTATTGTCGTCGTCGACCTCCTCGAATTCGGCATCGACGACATCGTCGTCACCCTGCGACGGTTTGTCTGCAGACCCTTCCGCCCCGCCGCTCGCCTGCTGCTCGGCGTACAGCTTTTGGGCCAGCCCGGCCGAGGCTTCCGCCAGCGCCTTCGACTTGCGCTCGATCGCGTCCTTGTCGTCGCTCTCGATCGCCTTTTTCAGGTCGGAAACGGCACTCTCCACCGCCATCCGCTCCTGCGCCGACACTTTCTCGCCGAGGTCCGCCAGGGTCTTTTCCGAGGCGTGGACCAGTGCGTCTGCCTGGTTGCGGGTATCGACGAGTTCGCGGAACTTGCGATCTTCCTCCGCGTGTGCCTCGGCGTCCGCGACCATTTTCTCGATTTCATCGTCGGACAGGCCGCTGGAGGCCTTGATTATGATGTTCTGGCTCTTGCCCGTCGCCTTGTCCTTGGCCGACACATTCAGGATGCCGTTCGCATCGATGTCGAACTTGACCTCGATTTGCGGCAGCCCGCGTGGCGCCGGCGGAATATTGGCCAGGTCGAAGCGGCCCAGGGACTTGTTGTCCGCCGCGCGCTCGCGCTCGCCCTGCAGCACGTGAATGGTAACCGCCGTCTGATTGTCGTCCGCCGTCGAGAACACCTGTTCGGCGTTGGCCGGTATCGTGGTGTTTTTCTCGATCAGCTTGGTCATGACCCCGCCCAAAGTCTCGATGCCGAGCGACAACGGGGTCACATCGAGCAGCAAGACGTCCTTGACGTCGCCCGCGAGCACGCCGCCCTGGATGGCCGCACCGAGTGCGACGGCCTCATCCGGATTCACGTCCTTGCGCGGCTCCTTGCCGAAGAAGTTCTTCACCGCTTCCTGCACCTTGGGCATGCGCGTCTGGCCGCCGACCAGTATGACGTCGTCGATCTCGTTGACCTTGAGGCCGGCATCGTTCAGCGCAACCTTGCAGGGGCCCATCGTCTTCTCGATGAGGTCGCCAACCAGCGACTCCAGCTTGGCGCGCGTGAGCTTGATGTTCAGATGCTTCGGGCCGCTGGCATCCGCCGTGATGTACGGCAGATTGACTTCGGTTTGCTGCTGCGAACTCAGTTCGATCTTCGCCTTCTCGGCGGCTTCCTTGAGACGCTGCATGGCCAGCGGATCCCTCGAAATGTCGATACCGCTCTCGCGCTCGAACTCCTTCGTCAGGTACTGGATGATGCGCAGGTCGAAGTCTTCGCCGCCGAGGAAGGTATCGCCGTTCGTCGCGAGCACCTCGAACTGATGCTCGCTGTCGACTTCCGCGATCTCGATGATCGATACGTCGAAGGTACCGCCGCCCAGGTCGAAGACGGCGATCTTCTTGTCGCCGCGCTTCTTGTCCATCCCGTAGGCAAGGGCCGCTGCAGTGGGCTCGTTGATGATGCGCTTGACGTCGAGACCCGCGATCTTGCCGGCGTCCTTGGTCGCCTGCCGCTGCGAGTCGTTGAAATAGGCAGGTACCGTCACGACGGCTTCGGTGACCGGCTCGCCGAGGTAATCCTCGGCGGTCTTCTTCATCTTCATGAGCACACGGGCGGAGATTTCCGGCGGAGCCATCTTCTTGCCGGTGGCCTCGACCCAGGCATCGCCGTTGTCGGCCTTGACGATCTTGTACGGCACCATGCCGATGTCGCGCTGCACGACATCGTCCTCGAACCGACGGCCGATCAGCCGTTTGACCGCGAACAAGGTGTTCGTCGGGTTGGTCACGGCCTGGCGCTTTGCGGACTGGCCGACGAGCACCTGGTCGTCCTTCGCGAACGCGACGATCGACGGCGTGGTGCGATCGCCTTCGGAATTCTCGATCACCTTGGGCTTGTCACCTTCCATCACTGCGACGCAGGAGTTGGTGGTGCCCAGGTCGATCCCAATTACTTTACCCATCGATGCTGCTCCAAGAAAAATCGCTGGCTAATGGTCAAATCTGGCTCAAGAGTGGGGCCGTAGAACCCGGTTTCAAGCGCCGGCCGCGGCCGTTTACCGGATTTTTGGGGCTAGTGCCCGCCCTCGTCGGCGGCCACCACGACCATCGCGGGCCGCAGGAGGCGACCGTTCAGCACGTAACCTTTCTGGACCACGGCCAGGACCGTGCCGGGTTCCGCGTCCGCCGACGGCTGCAGGGTGATGGCCTCGTGCAATTCGGGGTCGAACGGCGCACCCAACGGGTCCACTTCCTCGATACCGAAGCGCTGCAAGGCAGAGGCCAGAAGCTTCAGTGTGGCCGCCTTGCCTTCCAGCAGGACAGCGGCATCTGCGTTCTCGGCGGCCTGGATGCCCATCTCCAGGCTGTCCTTGACCGGCAGGAGTTCACGGCCGAAATTCTCCAGCGCGTAGCGCCGCGCATTTTCGACGTCCCGCGTCGCACGCTTGCGCACGTTCTCGGTTTCCGCGGCAGCGCGGAGGTAACGATCCCAGAATTCCTGGGCGCGCGCTTCCGCTGCGGCCAGCGCATCGACCGGGTCCCGCTCCACGCCCGACTCATCGGCGTCAGCGACCTGCGTGTCGACCGGTCCGTCCTGCCGGCCTGCCTGCCCATTCATTGCATTTGTCTCCAGGTATTGGCTATCGGGGCCCTGACGGGCCGCGTGCAAGAGACTGGGAGTTTGGGGATTTGGCGCCAAATATCAAGCGCCGCGGCCGGTTTGCGTTCAGCCGCGGGAGATGATCGCCGAGCGCAACAGCCTTGCCGTGAGGTCCACGATGGGTACGACGCGGTCGTAGGCCATGCGCGTAGGGCCGATCACGCCAAGAACACCTATCGTCCCGTCATCGAGTCCGTACGGTGCCATCACGACGCTGCAGTCGTCGAGGATCTGGTAACCGGATTCCTCGCCGATGAAGACCTGGACGCCGCTCGCGTGGATGCTGCGATCCAGCAGTTCGAGGATCAGCCGCTTCTGCGAGAATGCCTCGAACAAGCGTCTCAGAGTTTCGATGTCCGACAGTTCCGCGAAGTGCATGAGGTTGGTCTCGCCGGCGAGCACATAGTCCGAACCGGTGTCCGGGGTCATCGCTGCCTGTGCAACGGCAATGATGTCCGCCATCGCCGCATTCATGGTCGCACGCAACTGGTCCAGATCCGCGAGCAGCCGGTCGCGAACCTGCGGCATCGCTTCCCCGGCGTAGTGCTCGTTGATGAAATTCGCGGCATGGGTCAGCTCGTTCGCACCATACTCGCGATCCGTGTGCAGGATCCGGTTCTGAACCTCGCGGTCATTGATGACCAGAATCGCCAGGATCCGGTTGTCGGACAATGGCAGGAATTCGATTTGCCGAAGTATCGCCTGCTGGCCGCGCGGCACCGAGACGATCCCGGCCAGGCTGGTAATTTCGGACAGCATCCGCGAAACGGCGCTGATCAGGCTGGCCGAATCTTCGGATGAACCGGTGAGCTGCGCCTTCAGTCTTTCCATCTCGCCGCCCTTGGGCTCGCGGTACCTGACCAGGGTGTCGACGAAGAGCCGGTATCCCTTCGGCGTCGGTATGCGGCCGGCGCTCGTGTGGGGCGCCGAGACGAGGCCCATGTCCTCGAGGTCGGACATTACGTTGCGAATCGTCGCCGGACTCAGGTCGAGTCCGGAATCCCGGGACAAGGTGCGGGAACCGACCGGCTGTCCATCGCGGATAAAACGTTGAATAAGTACGCGCAACAGGTGGCGTGCGCGTTCATTGGGTTGTGCGGTGATCGCTTCTGCGGACATCCACGGGAAACAGGAAAGTGTGCTTCGTCACGCCATGGTAGCGTACCGGCCAACGCTAGCAACCGCTTGGCGGTCGGTCAAGGGTCTGCAACAATGCCTTATCCACGGCGATCGGCGCCATTCGAGAGCAAAACTGCACGCATGAGTCCGGAGTTCCAGCGCATCGCGGTACTGGGGCGTCGTGATGACGCCCGTGTCGTGGAGCCGATGGCCGTCCTGGTCCGGTACTTGGCGGAACGGGGTATCGAGGTTCTGGCTGCCCACGACTTTCCGCTCGACGGCGGTTCCGGCGTCAAACGGATGGCGCAATCCGAACTGGCGCAGCATGCCGACCTGATCGTCGCGATCGGAGGCGATGGGACGATGCTCTACGCGGGGCGGCTGGCCAGTGGCAGCGACGTCCCGCTGCTCGGGATAAATCGCGGCCGGCTCGGATTTCTCGCCGACGTGAAACCCGACGAGATGCTGGCGAGCGTCGATCATGTCCTGGCAGGCAATTACATACGCGATTCCCGATTGCAACTCAGGGCCAGCCTGCGCCGCGCCGATGGTTCCGCCGTGAGCGGCGACGCCCTCAACGATGTCGTGCTCCAGCGCGCAGAGACCGGCCGAATGCTCGATTTCGAGACGCGTATCGGGAATCACTACGTGAACACCCACGCCGGTGACGGGCTCATCATCGCTACGCCCACCGGCTCGACGGCTTATGCGCTGAGCTGCGGCGGTCCGATCATCGAGCCCCAGCTCGATGCGTTAGTGGTGGTGCCGGTATGTCCGCATACGCTCACCGACCGGCCGATCGTGATTTCGTCGCGCGAATCCATCGAAGTGCGGCTGCTCTATCGTGACGATACCCGGGCGGAAATTGCCGTCGATGGTCACGCAATTTCCGAGAATTCCTGCCATCCGACCGTCTGACAATCGAAACGGCGCCGAACCGCATCACACTGATCCATCCGCCCGGCTACGAGTTCTACGGCATTCTCCGTTCCAAGCTGTACTGGGGCCGGGACAGCCGTGTGCGCTATGAGGATGAGGACTGATGTTGCGCAACCTGCAGGTGCGTGACTTCGCGATCGTCGAGAGTATCGATGTCGAAATCGGGCCTGGCATGACGGTGCTGACCGGCGAAACCGGCGCCGGGAAATCGATACTCGTCGACGCACTCGGACTGGTGCTCGGCGAGCGCGGCGGCACGCAGCTGCTGCGCCAGGGCGCACGCCGCGCCGAGTTCAGCGCCGAATTCGACCTGTCGGCATTGCCCGCCACCTGCGAGTGGCTGGCGGAACGCTCGCTCGACGACGACGATATTTGCCTGTTGCGCCGGGTGATCGGCGACGACGGACGTTCGCGTGCGTGGATCAACGGCAATGCAGTATCCCTGCAACAGCTCAAGGAGATCGGCGAACGGCTGGTCGACATACACGGACAGCACCTGCACCAGTCACTTGGACGTCGTCGTATCCAGCGCGAACTGCTGGATCATTACGCCGGACTGACGGGCCTACGCCTCGAGACGGAGCAGGCGTACCTCAGCTGGCAGGCCATCGTCATGCGCCTCAGGGAACTTTTGGACGACGGTGCTGACCGTGCAGCGCGCGTCGAGCTACTGGATTTCCAGCTCCGGGAACTCGATGCGCTCGGGCTGGCGGCAGGTGAATACGACGAGCTGCTGGCCGAACGCCTGCGCCTGCAACACGGTGGCAAGCTCGCGGACGGCGCGAACCTTGCTTTGCAGGCCTTGTACGAGAGCGAAGGGGGCAATGCGTACAGCCTGATCGCGGAAGCGTCGCGGGCACTGAATGCCCTGGTCGCAATCGATCCGGCGCTGGCGCCGTTGCTCGACCTGGTGGCCGGCGCAGGCATTCAGGTCGGCGAGGCGGCGATGCAACTGCAGCGCTATGCCGACGGCATCGACCTGGACCCGGCCCGGCGTGACGCGGTCGAGGAGCGCCTGGCAGCCGTGCAGGCGCTGGCCCGCAAGCATCACGCGGAACCCGGCGAACTGGGGGCGGTTCGCGACCGCCTCACCGCGGAGCTCTCCGACCTGGAGGATGCGTCGGGACTCGGCGCACGACTCGAGCAGGAACGTGAGAATGCGCGTTCGGCCTACGTCGCACTGGCATTAAAGCTGAGTAGCGGCCGGCAAACCGCCGCCGAAACGATGGCAGCGAAAGTCTCCGCCGCCATGCACGGGCTCGGCATGCCCGGTGGTCGCTTCGCGGTAGCGCTCGACGCCGTCGCGGAAAAAGACGCACAAGCCCATGGCATGGACGACATTCGCTTCGAGATCAGCGCCAATCCGGGCCAACCGCTGCAGCCGCTCAGGACCGTCGCGTCGGGCGGCGAATTGTCGCGCATGAGCCTCGCTATCCAGTCCATCGTGTGCGACGGCAGCACGATTCCGACAATGGTGTTCGATGAAGTGGATGCCGGCGTGGGCGGGGGCGTGGCCGAAATGGTCGGGCGGCGCCTGGCGGATCTCGGCCGGTCACGCCAGGTATTGTGCGTGACCCACCTGCCGCAGGTAGCCAGTCAGGCGGACTGGCACTTCCGCATCGCAAAAACGACCGACGGGCGCAGTACACATACCCGCATGGATGCGCTCGACGGCCAGGGCCGGGTCGCGGAACTCGCCCGTATGCTCGGAGGGATCGAAATCACGGAAAAAACGCTCGCACACGCCGCCGAGATGCTTGCAGGCGCACCGCAGAAGCGCGCCTGAAGCGGCTTGCTCCTTGTCAGGATTTCTTGCCGAGCGGTCGTACGTACAGCACGAGACTGTGATCCAGTAACTCGAATCCGTGCCGCTTCGCAATCTCGTCCTGCAAGCGCTCGATGTCCTCGCTGACGAACTCCACGACTTCGCCCGTGTCGACGCAGACCATGTGATCGTGGTGTTCGCCATCCGCCAATTCGAACACCGAATGTCCGCCTTCGAAATTGTGACGAGTCACCAGGCCCGCAGCCGCGAACTGGGTGAGCACCCGGTATACGGTGGCCAAGCCGATGTCCTCGTCGGCTTTGAGCAGTTCCTTGTAGATGTCCTCCGCACTCATGTGTCGGAGCTCTGCAATCTCAAGAATTTCGAGGATCTTGAGTCGTGGCAGCGTGATTTTCAGCCCTGCCTTGCGTAGTTCCTGGCGTTGCTCCATCGCATGCCTCGCGGAATTGTCGGTACGGCTATCGTGACGTGAATCGAGACGGTATCATGCGCGCCTATTATGACGCAGATGGCGCCGAGCCACTACCGTTCGGCTGCCCGGCGCCAATCCACCCCGATCACCATTCGTCGAACGAACTGCATGAAAAGACTCGCTCTTCTGGTGCTGCTGGCGTCAATCCTGGCGTCGACCGGCTGCGTCTACCGACTGAACATCTCACAGGGCAACCTGATCAAGCAGGACGATCTGGACCAGGTGGAGCTCGGCATGACGCGGAGTCAGGTGCGATTTCTCCTCGGCACGCCGCTGATCGACGACCCTTTTCATGCAGACCGCTGGGACTACGTGTACTACCTCAAACTCGGACGGGACGACGCAGGCTTCAAACGTTGGGTGTCGATCTTCTTCGAGGAAGACAAGGTGAGCGAGATCCTGAAGGAGCAGGACCTCGCGCCGGACCTGTAGCCGGTCAGGTCCGCGCCGCGCGCTCCCGCCGCGCTTCGCGCGGATCCACTCGCAAAGGCCGATAGAGTTCCACGCGGTCTCCATTCCTGAGCAGCCAGGTCCGGGGCACCTCTCTGCCCCAGATGCCCGTGGCACAAGAGCGCAGATCCTGATCGGGGAAGAGCTCGTAGATGCCCGAGGCATCGAGCGCGGCCTCCACGTCGCTGCCTGGCGCGAGTCTCACGGCAATCAGCACCTGAGATTCGGGCATTGCAAATGCGACCTCGGCGCGGATGTCATCGTCTTGCATCGGCGGCGTTTCCGTATACGTCGAACGCGCGGCGGGTGAATGCATCGACCAGCGAGTTGCAGATCTCCTCGAAAAATGAACCCAGTACGATGTCGGTCATGCGGCTTTCGAACTCAAAGTCGAGATCCAGCGCGACTTTCGATCCACCCGCACCCAGCTCGCGGAAACTCCACGCCCCGGCGAGATGGCGGAACGGACCTGCGACCAGTTCGAGCGTAATCAAATCCGGTTCTCGCAGCGTGTTCCGGGTACGAAAGGATTTGCTGATGCCGCCGCGCCCGAATTCGAGGGTAGCTTCCACGAAGTCGCCGCTCCGCGTGTCCACGCGCGCAGACCGGCACCATGGGAGGAAGGACGGGTACGCCTCGATGTCCGCAACCAGCGCGAACATCTTTTCCGGCGTGTACGGAACGAGCGCGCTGCGGTTCACCTTGCGCATCCGGACGGCTACGCCGTGCAGGCGACCTGCGGCAGAACCTCAGGCGATCGCATAGATCAGAATCAGCAGGATGCCGATTGGCGCAATATATCGCGCCAGGAATCGCCAGGACTTGTATACCGTGCCTACGCCACCCAGTTCCTCCGCGGTCGAATTTCCGCACATGATCCAGCCGGCGAATACAACGATGAAAAGTCCGCCTACAGGCAACATGATGTTACTCGTGAGGTAGTCGATGTTCTCGAATATCGAGCCGGCAAGGAAATTGACATCGCTCAACAAATTGAAGGAGAACACCGTGCCGAAGCCGACAACCCAGATGATCGTGCCAATAATGACGGATGCCCGCACACGAGTCTGGCCATATTCCTCGACGAGCCATGCGACCGCAGGCTCGACGAGACCGATTGACGATGTCCAGGCGGCGAGGGTGAGCAGAACGAAAAACAGGGTCGCGAAGAACGCGCCACCGGCCATTTTCCCGAACGCGAGCGGCAGGGTGTGAAACACTAGGCCTACGCCTTCGCCCGGACTGAGACCGTTCGCGAAGACGAGCGGAAAGATCACAAGTCCGGCCAGCAGCGCAAAGGACGTATCCGACGCAACGACGGCCACGGCCGACGTCGAGATCGACGTGTTCTCCGGCAGGTACGCGCCATAGGCCATCACTGCGCCCATCCCGATGCTGAGCGTAAAGAATGCCTGTCCGAGTGCCGCCAGCACGCTGCCCCATCGGAGCTTGTCCCAATCCGGGCGGAACATGAATTCGACGCCCTGCATGAAATGGCCGGAGGTCATGGCGTAGCCGAGCAACACCAGCATCAGCACGAACAAGGCGGGCACCATGAACCGGACGGCTTGTTCCAGGCCGCGTTCGACCCCGCGGGCAACAACGACGACGGTAAGCACCATGAAAATCGTGTGCGCGAGCCCGACATGTAACCAGTTACCGGTGAACTCGCCGAAGATCCGTGACACGGTGGCCGAGTCGGCACCGGTGAACTGTCCGGCGACGCTCTTCGCGATGTATGCGATCACCCACCCGGCGATGACGCTGTAGTAGGACAAGATGAGGATGCCCGCCAGAACGCCAAGGATGCCTACCCAGCGCCAGACGCGAGTACTGCCTTCTTCCTCGCCCAGCAGCGCCATGGTCACAACGGGATTGCGGCGGCCGCGGCGACCAATCAGGATCTCGGCCATCATCACCGGCATGCCGAATAGCAACACGCAGAAGAGATATACGAGGACGAAGGCGCCGCCGCCATTCGCACCGGCCAGATAGGGGAACTTCCAGATATTCCCGAGACCGACAGCCGATCCCGTGACGGCCAGAATAAAGCCCATGCGTGATGACCAGTGACCGTGCAGAGAACTGCGCTTGGCTCCCCCGCTGCCCCGATTGCTCGACATCGATTCTCGCCCTGGCCCGATGCAATGAATTCGCGATTCTCATACAAACGCTCGAAACTGACAATTGACGCTTGAATTTCGCGGTGCCGGCGATGTGAATCCGTATAATGCTCGACCGCGCTGTCGCCTCCGGGGGCGAATGGCCTATATATGAAGAGTAGCGGGCATGGCCAGGGATAAGGACGACAAGTCGCAAAACCGCGTGATCGCGGTGAACCGGCGCGCGCGTCACGACTATTTCATCGAGGATCGATTCGAAGCCGGCCTCGTCCTCGACGGATGGGAAGTGAAAAGCCTGCGAGCCGGCAGTGCGCAGCTGAGTGAAGCCTACGTTCATATCCGCAGAGGCGAAGCCTGGCTCGTGGGTGCGCACATATCGCCGCTCAAGACCGTGTCGACACACGTGAAGGCGGACCCGACCCGGACCCGCAAGCTCCTGTTGAGCCGGCCGGAACTCGACCGCTTGACCGGACAGGTCGAGCGCAAGGGCTATGCGCTGATACCCCTCGACCTGCACTGGTCCGGCGGCCGTGCCAAGCTCGACGTCGGCCTCGCCAAAGGCAAGAAGCAACACGACAAGCGGGCCGATAAGAAAGAGGCGGATTGGCAGAGGCAGAAAGCGCGCCTACTTAAACACTAATGAATATCAATAAGTTAATTTGTTTTATTGATGTCAAATATTGAGACATTTTTGGTGGAAATCGGCATCCGGACATTGCAATCGGGGGATTCGGCCTTAGACTACGCGGCATCCGGGGGTGACATGGTTTCGACGTGGGTCGCGAACCTCCGAGTGCATGCCGAGGCGCAGATGACCTCGTAAATCCAGCTGCAAACTCTATAGTTGCCAACGACGACAACTACGCACTCGCTGCTTAAACACCAGTAAGGTGCCCTCTGGCCGGACCGTGCCCGTGCGTTCGGATCCCAGGGGTCGACATCACGGGATCGCGGAAGAGGCTTGTTCAGGGCATCGACCGTTAAAACCTCACTGAACTGGCTGTGAGTCTTCCCTGCCCGTCGGGTAGCTCACAGTGAGATCAAAGACGGAATAAGCATGTAGAGCTTGGAGCAGAGGGCTTGCGGACGCGAGTTCGATTCTCGCCACCTCCACCAATTCAAAAAAGCCGCCGGCGGCTTTTTGTGCGGGTGCTCGTCAACAGAAATGGGGAGCTGTCCCACGCCCTTGGGTAAGTCAGGAGCAGGCAAACTGAAGCGCGGAGTGCACGTCAGACTCCCGATCGCCATCGCTTTGGCTATCGTGTTCACTACGCCCGTCTACGGTCGGGAGGCAGACCAACTCAAGGACGAGGTTGCGGCCCTGAAAGCCGAGAACGCCGCCATTCGGGAACAGCTTCGCAAGCTGGAAGACCAACAGCGGACGCTCCTCGATCTGGTCGAAGATTTACGGCAGAGTGCCGGCGCCGCTCCTGTCGCGGCGGAGGCGCCTGGCGCACTCTCGCCAAAAAGCGAGAACTCAACCGTGGCGTCATCCGCTCCACCGATGGTGGACGAAAAAGTTCCGGTAACGGTTCCAACGAGTTTCGCGGCGCAATTGCAGCGCAACATCGTCGATCGTTACCAGGATGGAATTCTCATCTGGCAGACGCCCGACGACGTCAGGTTTCCATTCCTGTTGAAGTTCAACGTCAACACCCAGGTCCGGTACCTCAATACAGTCGATTCCGAGAAAACGTTCACGGACCATCTGGGTGTCGTCCGCGAAGTCAACACGCGTAACGACATCACGGTCAATCGTTCGATGTTTATTCTGGGAGGCTACATCTTCGACAAGAGGCTGCGCTACAGCAGCACCGTGTGGACGTCCGCCGGCGCTGCGTCGATCATCGTCGGCGGAACGATCGGGTGGGAATTCAACAAAGGCTTCATGCTCACGGGAGGCTACACGGGAGTACCGGGCAGCCGATCACTGGTGGATACGTTCCCGTTTTTCACGGCCAGCGACCGAAGCATGGCGGACAACTTCTTCCGCCCGGGCTTCACACAGGGAATCTGGGCGAAAGGCGAGCTGATCGAAGGACTGCGCTATCTGGCGTTCGTCGGCAATGGCCTCAACACACTGAGTCTCACGGCAACCAAGATCGATGAGAACCTCATGTACTCCGGAAGTGTCTGGTGGGAACCGCTGGGGGACTACGGCGAGCCCGGCAAGTCACGCAACATGTACGACGACTATTTCGCTACAGATCAGGTACGCATACGGCTTGGAACGGCGTTTACCAGGTCGCGCGAGGATCGTTTCTCAAACCTTGATCAATCGAGCCCTGAGAACACGTCCATGCACAACTCGGACGGCGTGCTGACCTTCGCGACAGGGGCGTTTGCTCCGGGAGTGACTGTCCAGGAGGCCACCTACGAGATGTGGGCAATCGATGTCGGCATGAAGTGGAAAGGGCTCGCGATAAACGGGCAGTACTTCTTCCGCTGGGTTGACGACTTTGTCGCCGACGGCCCGCTACCGCTCGACTCCATGTACGACCACGGCTTCGAGTTATCGGCGAGCTATTTCGTCGTTCCCGAGAAGGTGACCGTGTACGGTCGCGGTTCGGCGGTCGATGGAGAATTCGGCGACGCGTGGGAATACGCCGCGGGGGTCAAATGGTATTTCGTGCCGACCGAGCGCATGTGGGTCAACGCTGAACTGATGCGAGTGCGCGACTCACCTTACAGCGGAACCTTTACGCCCTATACGTCCGGATTGGACGGCTGGGTACCGATGATTCAGGGAATTCTGGCCTTTTGAAGGCCGAGGCACGGAATTCGTCTTCCGTGCCTTTAGTTTTTCCCCTGCTCACTTCCACCGGCCTCCTGCCTTCGCTGTAACGACCCTACTCCAATTCCCGGCGAGTCAGGTGAGTGAACCACTACAGCTCCTGCAGGGTGACGACGGAGTCGATTTCCGCACCGTTCTCGGTGAAACGGAGGACGGTCGACATCCGGTCGTAAAGACCGCCGAGCGCCGCGAAGACCGCTTGTGTCGCGGCCATCATCTCCGGTGTCTGTGGCTCTTCGTCAGTTGGCGCAGCGGCCATCATGCCGGTTGCCACAAAGTCGTAGTAACTAGCCGCGTCGATGCTCACCGCAAACGACGGCGGCGGCGCCATGGACTCGGCGCCGAGTACACTCGTGACGCGGGTCTGCGCCGCGGGACCGACGGCGACCGACAATGCATCCGGCATCATGGCTGCATAGGCATCGACGGCCAGAGCCTCCAGTTGCGGCAGCGCCAACGCTACGGCTTCGCCGTTGGGCTCGAGGTTCAGCGCTGCCAGCTCGGGGCTGAACATCATGCCCATCGCCACGAGCGCAGCCGCATCCTGCATCGCAACCACGACGCTGGCCTCGACAGTGGCCGGGTCCGGCGGTGCTCCGCCCGCGAGGGCCGCAACATCGAGGCTGTCGACTACGGCATTGAAGCCCCGCAAGCTGTAGACGACCGGCGGCCAGGGCTGCGCGAGCATTTCACGTCCTTTCGGCACGCCGGCCTGGAGTTCGGCGAAATACTCGCACTGGTAGGGGTCCGCCTCGATGGCATCCAGGCGCCCGGCATAGAAATCGCGTAACGCCTGCATATTGACGCTCGCCCCCAGCGTCAGCATGCCGCCCTGATCGAGGCCGAGGCCTGGCACGGCCGCCGAAACACCTTGCAGGGCTTTCGCCAGGTCGTCCCGCAGCTCCACGACGAACTTGCCACTGATCCGTTCGCGAGAGATTTCGTCATAGCCAAACACCGCGCGTGGCGCGATGCCCGCCATTTCGCGGATCTCCTGCCTGCACACGTCGCTCAGAGAACCGAAGTCGAACTCCGCCTTGTCGAGCAGAGCGGCATTGAGTGCTGTCGGTTCATCGAGGAAACTGTCGACCAGGCGTAGCGTATCGACGAAACCGACGTAGTGATTCGAAAAGCCGTATTTGTCGACGAGATCGGGAATGATCGTGGTTGCCGCCAGACTCTTCACCGGCAGGTCCAGGCCGAGCAGTTGCCGGGCCTCGGTCTCCTCGAAATCCTTGGGCATTACGGTGAGCACCGCGGTACCGTCAAACTGCCCAAGAATGATGTGTATGTCGTCGTCTTCGACATAGCGATACCAGCCCCCGCCGAGTTTGACTATTGGCAGGCTTTCGCCGGCCGAGTTCTCGATCCCTGCGATTGCCTTTTCGAACGCTGCCGGGTCGGTGATTGCTACGCGAGCAACCGGCAGCAGTCCGTTGCCGTACACGACAATCTCGGCGTCACGGGCAATGCCGGCTTTTTCGAGGCCGTCGAGCGAGAACAACGGCGACAGCTCGGTGAGCAACGAGGCCATGGCCTCACTGTCTTCTTCGGCTGCGGCCTGAGGTCCGGTTGCCGCCGCTGCCAGCATGTCGCGGTACGCTGCCAGAATCTTGTCGACGTGCGGTTCGATTGCGTCGAGAAACTCCTTGTCCAAAGGTTCGCCGTTGGCAAATGCGTATGGAGTATCCGCGGGGACGAAGCGCAGCAATCCGTCCTTGTCCGCGAAAACGCTTTCCGGCTTGTCTGAGCAGGCGGAGATCATGAATACGGCAAGAATGCCGACCGCTGTGGCCCGGTGTTTCATCAGTGCTGTCATGGCTACCATTTTCCTTGCGGGACGGACCCGCCAGTCATTCTTCCGAACAAAACACTCCGTGCCTCCAGCGAGGCGACGGAATAGCCTGGCGAGTCGATTACGCTGTCTTTGACAGTCGTCAAACGGTCTGTGTGCCAACGGGTGCCGGCCGCCGTTTCGCCGAAGTATACGACAATCCGAACGGCAAAAACGCAGATGCTTGCAGGCTCCGCCGCTTGCTCTACACTCGTCCGGATGCCGTACACCCTACGCGATATCCGACCTGGCGATATTGATGCGGTTCTCGAACTGAACGAAAGCGTGGTGCCTGCGGTGAATAGCCTGTTGCGGGACGAAATGGCGTGGTTTGCGAAACACGCGGCTTACTTCCGGGTCGCCGCCGACAAGGGCGATATTGGCGCGTTCCTCATCGGGCTTCGCGAGGGCAGCAACTATGCCAGTCCGAATTACCGGTGGTTCGCCACGCATTACGAGCGCTTTGCCTACGTAGACCGGGTTGCCGTGGCGCCGCGTGCGCGCCGCTCGGGCCTTGCGTCGACCTTGTACGATGACTTCGCCGCGCGCATGCGGACGGCCGTCCCGGTACTGACCTGCGAGGTCAACCTGAGACCCCCGAACGCGGGATCGATGCAGTTCCACGAACGGCGCGGTTTTCGCCGCGTCGGCAGACAGGAAACGGAAGGCGGCGAAAAGGAAGTCGCGCTGCTGGAACTGCGCCTGTGAGGCCGGACGAATCCCGGCCCCGCGATACCGCCCTTGCTTTCCGGCAACTGGAGCCGGGAGACATTTTCGATGCGCTGGAGACCCTCGGCTTCCGATGCAGCGGCCGTTTCCTCGCTCTCAACAGCTACGAGAATCGCGTCTACAAAGTCGCACTGGAGGGTGCGGCGGACGTCGTGGTGAAGTTCTATCGCCCGGGTCGCTGGAGCGACCAGGCCATACGCGAGGAGCACGACTTCGCGCGGCAGCTGGCCGAACAGGAGATCCCGGTTGTCGCGCCGCTCGAGATCGGCGGCGATACGTTGTTCCGGTCGGGGCCATTTCGGTTGGCGGTCTACGAAAACCGGGGCGGCCGAGCGCCCGAACTCGACGATACGAACCACCTCCGGCAGCTAGGACGCTTCGTCGCACGTATCCACCAGGTCGGCGAAACTGAGGAGTTTGCTGCGCGCCCGGTGCTCGACATAGAGTCCTTCGGCCGCGAATCCTGCGACTTTCTCCTCGAGTCCGATTTCATTCCCGGCGAACTGCAAGACGTCTATGCAGGAGTCACCGAGACGGTACTCGATGTGGCAGCCGCTTCGTTCGATCGCGCGGGTGGTTTCGGCGAGCTGCGACTGCATGGCGACCTGCATCCCGGGAACGTCCTGGTGGCCGGTGACGTTTTTCACATCGTCGACCTCGACGATGCCCGCACCGGGCCTGCCGTTCAGGACTTGTGGATGTTCCTGTCCGGGGACCGCCAGGAAATGACTCCGCAACTCTGGGCCTTGCTCGAAGGCTACCAGGAGTTTCGCCGCTTCGATGCACGTGAGCTCAACCTCGTCGAGGCATTGCGCAGCTTGCGCATCATGCACTACGCCGCATGGTTGGCACACCGCTGGGACGACCCGGCATTCCGCCAGGCCTTTCCGTGGTTCGCACAACCGCGGTATTGGGACGAGCACGTTCTTACATTGCGCGAACAGGTCGCTCTCATGCAGGAACCCCCGCTGGAGTGGCGTGATTTCTGAACGGCAGTTAGCGCGACGGCAGGTAACGACGGCGGGCGGCGCCGCGCTCGAAACGGTCGATCCAGCGGCGGAGCGTCTCGCGGCTCAGGGCCCCGAGTTCGTCGACGTGGTTGAGTACCTGTTCGCGGATCAGCTCCGGCCGGACCCGGTCACGCTCGGCTTCGAGCATAGGTTGGTTCGCCGGCACCGTCAGCCAGCGTTCGATCAATCCGCGGTCAACCTCGAGGTGAAACTGCAGGCCGTAGACCTGTTCCCGCGACCGGCACCTCGTCACGGTTCCTCCCAGTGCCTTGGCCAGGAGTTGCGCGCCGAGGCAGATGCCGAGCACCGGCATGCCACGATCGACCGCCTTGCCGAGGATCTCGACCTCCGTACGCAGGTTCGGGTAGTCGTCGATCTGGTCGGCATTCATCGGACCGCCAAGGACGACCACGGCCGCGTAGCGCTCCAGGGACGGGCACTGTGACGCGTCGCGGCCGAAGTTCACGTAGCGGATCCGGAACCCGGCATCCCTGAGCAACGGATCCAGCGTACCGAGAGGCTCGTAGGCAACATGTTGAAATACCAGAATTTTGGGCCTTGCCATGTCTTGCCGATCCGTAGCGCCGCGCCGCTGCCGCAAAGGCTCGTTTATGCCGGCCTTGCTGCGCCACGGGAAGCGCCGGTCCGGTTGCGCCGGCGGGCGCTCGGCACTAGAGTGGATGCACGACGAGAACAGTGCAGCGGCGGAACTCTGCGACACGAATTCGCTCTCATACAGAGTTCGAACGCGCCGGCTGACACGCGGGAACCTGGTCTTTGAAAAGCATGCTTCGGAACGTTCTGTCAGGGGTCACAGCGGGACTCCTTGCCGCCGGCTGCGGCTCGAACGTGCGCCTGGAGCCGCCCACGATTCCCGAGCCGCTGGTGAACTCGATTCCCCTGCATGTCGCACTGCGGGTTCCACAGGAGTTCGAGAGTTTCGTGCACACCGAAGAAGCCTTGGGAAACGAGGAGTGGACGATCGATCTCGGCCGCGCCAACGCGGTGTTCTTCGAGCAGCTGTTCGGGTACATGTTCGACGAAGTCACGATCCTCGGGCCTGACGACGACGAGACACTCATCGATTTCGACGCGCTGGTGGAACCAAATATCGACGCCTTCGAGTTCTCGGTGCCCGCACAAACCAAGACCGAATCTTTCGCCGTTTGGATCCGGTATCGACTGAAAGTCTTCGATCCGTCCGGGCGCATGATTGGCAACTGGCCGGTCAGTGCCTACGGCAAGAGTCTAACCACGCTGATGGGCGGCGACGCGGCATTGCAACGTGCCGCGATACTTGCAATGCGTGATGCCGCGGCGCTGATGATTTTCCGTTTCGATCCCAACGAATTCATTCGCCTGCTTGAAGGGGGCCCGGCGAGCGAACCGGATCCGGCGACGGCCAACGAGGGCGCCGATGCGGACGCCGTCCAGGCGACCATCATCGAAGGTGCGAGCGATGAATAGGCATGGGTCGCCGCGCTCGCCACGCTGGCTGGTTGGCGCCGCGGGCCTCGTCTTGCTGCAGGCCTGCGTGACCTCACGGCTCGAAAACTCGAGAGAGGGCATCACCGGCATCGGCGGGGACGAATCGGTAGTCATCATGGCCAAGAGCTACCATCTCGGCAACGAGACCGAGGACAAATACATCACCTGCATCGAAGACGCACTGGCCAGCGGCAAAGGCGGACTCAATGTCATCCCGCACCGGCAGTTCGTCGACTCACTGTTCCCGTGGTTCGAGCCGCGCACCGCACCGTCGGAAACGGCCGGCCTGCCGAAACTGATGAACCGGCCGGGCGTTGCAGAGCAAATCCGCGAGCAAGGCGTGCGCTACATCGTCTGGCTGGATGGGGACACGGAGAAGGTCGCCGGCGGCGGCAGCCTGTCCTGTGCCGCCGGCCCCGGCGGCGGCGGCTGTTTCGGTTTCGCCTGGTGGCAGAAGAATGCCGACTACACCGCGTCGATTTGGGACCTGGAAGGACTCGAATCCGCCGGCACCGTCTCGGCGGACGTCAGCGGTACGTCGTTCCTCCCCGCCCTCATAATCCCGATTCCGCTTATTGCCCGCACCCAGGCGACCGCCTGCAAGGGCCTGGCCAACCAGTTGCGCATCTTCATCATTTCCGGCGACGGCGAAACGGACCAGGCCACCTGACGATCAGGTCTCAAACCGATTGGCCAGGACCGGCATCGTCCAGCCGCGCACGTTGCCGGCCGCGCACCGAGTTGATGAGCACGATCGCCTCCGCCTCGCGCAGTTCCTCGAGGGCGATCTCCCGCTCGACGAGGTCCGTGTTATCCAGCAGCCAGCGCCGGTAGGTTCCGCCCAGCAGCCCGCAGCTCACCGGTGGCGTGTAATCCCGGCCGCGCAGCCGCACGATGACGTTCGAGCGCGTGGACTCGGTGAGCAAGCCGGCCGGATTCCACAGCAGCACATCGTCGTAGTCGCCACGGGCTGCCGCCGCGTGCTCGTGCGCGTGGCGTCGGGTTGTCTTGTGATAGAGAAACGGGTCCAGGTCGTCGACCGGAACATCTGCCAGCCGCAGGCGGAGTTCGCGACCCGTGTCGTCCTGGAGCACGCTCGTTTCGGTCCGGATGCCGCCGTCGACCGACAGCAGCAGCCGGACGCGTGTCGCACGTGTTTCGCCGGAAGTCACCGCCAAATCGAGCGCCTGGTCGAGCGCCGGACGGTTGATCGCGAAATCGAAATACCGAGCCGACGCCAGCATGCGATCCAGGTGCAAGTCACGCAGAAAGTAGCCCTCGCCGGGGGACCAGCGCAGTGTCTCGAGCAGGTCGAACCCGTCGGCAGGCACGTCCAGCGTTTCGAGTACGCGTGCTTTTGCCAGGCATTCGCGGTACTCGTCGAGCGGGTCCGAATCCCACACGATGCCGCCGCCCGCGCCGTACGTCGCTCGTTTCGTCGCAGTCTCGACCAGTACCGTGCGTATGGCGACGCTGAAGCAGGCCCGGCGCCCCGGCGCGAGCCAACCGATGGCGCCCGTGTAGATCGACCGCGGGCTGTCCTCGAGCTCGGCAGCAAGGGCCATCGCCGCGGTCTTCGGTGCTCCGGTTACAGATGCGCACGGAAATAGAGCCGCGAACAGTTCGTCCAGCGAAGCGTTGGTCCTTGCTTCGACCGTGGACGTCATTTGCCATACCGTAGGGTACTTCTCGAGTTCGTACAGAGACACGGCCTTCACGGATCCCGGCGCGGCGACGCGACCGAGGTCGTTGCGGACCATGTCGGCAATCATGATGTTTTCGGCGCGGTTCTTCGCCGAGGCGCGCAGGACATCGGCGATGGCGTCGTCCGGCTGAGTGGTCATGCCGCGGCGCGCCGTGCCTTTCATCGGGCGGCACGTGACCCGCGCGCCGTCGAGGGCGAAAAACAACTCCGGCGACGCAGATACGATTGAGAAATCACCGAGCTCGAGAAATGCGCCGAATCGGGCACGGCTCGCGATTTGCAGGAACAATCGCCAGGGGTCGTCGACCCCTTCTGCGGCCAGTCGGATCGTGTAGTTGACCTGGTAGCAGTTGCCGAGCTCGATCTGGTTGCGGATGGCGTCGACACAGTGCACGTACCGATCGCGGGTCGTGGCCGGCCGCCAGTCGAAGCCAGGCGGCCGGTCGACCGGCGCAGCCAGGTCCGCTGTCCGGCGCGGCGCTGGATACAGGCCGAACACGGCGAGTGGCTGGCGTGCAGCCGGGTGCGTACGCAGGGAGATGTCGAACGCCGGCGCCGCCTCATACGCGACGTAGCCCGCAGCTGTGAGTTCGCCGGAATCGACCGCGGCCTGTGCGGCCCGGAGCACGGCTCGAACATCCGTCGGGGACCAGGCGACAAGCACCTCGGCCGGCTCGTCGAAACAGAGCCAGTCCCCAGTGTTCGCATTCCTCAATACGACCCGGCCAAGCATGACGGATTGATTCGCTGAAATTCCCCTCGCACGCTGGGCTATGATACCGCCCTGTAACGCCACCGGCCCGACATGTAGATACACGATGGATTCGATGACATACGAGACGCGCTCGCGGAGCGCGCGCCACCCGATGCTGACAGCCTGCACCATGCTGGCACTACTGATGTCCGTGCCTGCGCCGGTCGGCGCGGCCGCGGATTCGGCCGACGACAAGGAGGACGACAAACACTACGGCCTCGAGTACCGACTGGTGCCGGACCCGGCCGCCGGTTCCGTACAGGTCGTATTGACGCTCGCCCAGGACAGTAATCTGCTGCGCGAGATGAGTTTCGATAGTGATCGTGTCGAGCAGATCGCCGGCGACGGAGAGCTACGCAGCGACGACGGCCACTATGTCTGGCTGCCACCTGCGTCGGGCGGCAAACTGTCCTGGCGGATCAACGCCCGACACAAACGCAATCACAGCGGATACGACGCATGGCTCGATGAGTCCTGGGGCCTGTTCCGGGCCGAGGACTTGATACCGAGGGCGGACACCAGGGTCCGTCGCGGCGCCAGGAGCGAGACTGAATTTCAGTTCGACCTGCCCAAGAACTGGTCAGCCATTACCGAGTACCACGAGAAGGCCGGAAAATTTCGCGTCGTCAAAGCAGGCCGGCATTTCGTACAACCGTCCGGCTGGATCGTTGTTGGCAAGCTCGGCGTCCGGCGGGAAAAGATTGCCGGGACGCGCGTGGCGATCGCGGGGCCGGTTGAGGAAAACATACGGCGCATGGACACGCTTGCCTTACTCAACTGGACGCTGCCGAAACTCGTCCGTATCGTCCCCGAGCCCATTCCTCGACTTACGATCGTCAGCGCGGGCAAACCAATGTGGCGCGGAGGACTTTCGGCACCGCAGTCGTTGTACATGCACACGGAACGTCCCCTGATCAGCGAGAACGGCACCAGCTCTATGTTGCATGAACTGATGCACGTAGCGATGGGCGCGACCGCAGAACGCGGCTACGACTGGATCGTGGAGGGCTTTGCCGAATACTACTCGCTGGAACTGCTGCGCCGCAGCGGCTCCATTACATTCCGACGATACCGTGCGGCACTGGACGACCTGCGGACATGGTCGCGCTCGGCCGACAAACTTTGCAGTCGGTCATCCACCGGACCCGAAACGGCGCTTGCCGTTACCGTGTTGCAGTCACTGGATGAAGAAATCGACGATGAGTCGGACGACAAGCACGATCTCGACGACGTGTTGTCGGCCATGCTGGAGTCCGACCGAAAGTTCACGCTGAACGCGTTGCGCAAGGCGTCGCGCGAGCTCATCGACAAGGACCCTGAATCCCTGCACGACAGGGAACTGCCGGGTTGTGCCGGGTCGCAGTAGCCGCCCGGGCTGGACCAGCAGATGACGCAACACCACGACCTCGACCTGATCCTGAGGTCCGGCACACCCGTCATCGTCATCGAAACCGGGGACGAAGGCCGCATCCTGGAGATGCTCCTGGCGGCCGCCATGCGGTCGTCGGGACCCCATCTGCCCATATTCCGTTGGACCGTCACCGATGGTCTGCAGCGGCAGGACCTGGCGCTCGAGCCGCAGAAATTGAACTCCGATCCGACGGACATGCTCCGCCACATCCGCGCAGTCGCCAAGCCGGGCATCTACGTGCTGCTCGATTTTCACCCATTCCTGGACGACCCGTTGCACGTCCGCCTGTTGAAGGACATTTGCCTGCAACAACCCGAAATCCGCTGCCAGGTCATCTTGATCAGCCACCGAATCGAGTTGCCGTCCGAGTTGGAGCCTTGGTCTGCGCGTGTGGAGCTGGCACTTCCTGACGAAGACGAGCGTACGGCGATCATCAAGCGCATCGCGGACGAGTGGTCACAATCCAATGACGGCTCCAAGGTGCAGGCGGATTCGAAGGCATACAGGATGCTGGTGCAGAACCTTGCCGGCCTGACCTGGCAGGACACGGAACGCCTTGCACGCAATGCAATCTGCGTGGACGGCGCGATCACCCACAGCGATCTTCCAGAAGTCATGAAGGCCAAGTACGACCTGCTCAATCGAGGAGGTGTGCTGCAGTTCGAATACGACACCGCCCGGTTTCGGGACGTCGGTGGACTGAAACGCCTGAAGTCGTGGCTCGAGCAGCGCCGTGCAGTCTACAGGGGCGACGAGGACACACGGCATCTCGATCCGCCCAAGGGCCTCTTGCTCATCGGCGTCCAGGGCTGCGGAAAGAGCCTCGCAGCCAAGGCTACCGCCGGCGCCCTCGGCGTTCCGCTGCTGCGTCTGGACCTGGGTGCAGTTTACGACAAGTACCATGGCGAATCGGAACGCAAGCTCCGCGAGTCACTGCGGACAGCAGACGTGATGTCACCCTGCGTGCTATGGGTGGACGAGATCGAGAAAGGTATTGCCGGACGCGGCGGCGAGACCGGCACGACCCAACGCTTACTGGGCACATTGCTCACGTGGATGGCGGAACGGAAATCGCAAGTGTTCGTCGTCGCAACGGCAAATGACATCGAGGCCTTGCCGCCGGAACTCGTTCGCAAAGGGCGCTTCGACGAAATCTTCTTCGTCGACCTGCCTGCCGCCGACGTGCGCAGGACGATCTTCTCCATACACCTTGCGAGCCGCGGGCAGGCAGCGGAGGCGTTCGACCTCGGCTCGCTGGCAAGCATGAGCGAGGGATTCTCCGGTGCGGAGATCGAACAGTCCGTCGTGTCGGCGCTCTATGCGGCGCATGCCAGAAAACTGGCCTTGACGACGGATCTCGTTGCAACCGAGCTCCAGCAGACGCGGCCACTGTCGGTCGTGATGGCCGAACGCATCGCCGAGCTGCGCGAGTGGGCCGGCGGGCGAACGGTGCCGGCGGACTGAGAACCGCAGGCCGGCGCTTGTCGTCGCCCCCCGGTTCCGGATACCATGTGCGCAGCACTAATAAAACAAGAAGATGAATGAATTAGCCGCCATTGATGACGAAACCACGACCGATGTCGAGGCGATCGTCGAACATTCCGCACAGCGTGCAGGGCCTGATAGGGCGAGCACGGTGATCGCAAGGCTGCAACAGAGCGTCGCGGATGCGAATCGCCGCGCGGAACAATTTGAGGCCGAGTTGGACGCAGTCCGAGCCCGGCACGCCGAAGAGGTACGGCTGTTGCGATTCGAGTTGCAGGAAGCCGAGGAGACGATCACCGAGCGTTCACAGGTCAGCGAACAACTTGCGATCGACCTGGTCGAAAACCGAGGCCAAAAACTCAACCTGGAGCGCATGCTGAGCGACCGCGAACAGGACAGTCGCGAGCGCATCGAGACACTCGAAAAGCGTATTGTCCGCCTGGAGCGTACCGTCAGCGACTGTGAACGAAAACTCGAGACCAAGAGTAACGCAATCCGCGCATTGATGGAGGAACTGTCGCGCGGGAATCGCGCTGACAGCGAACACCACGTCGACGACAGCACAATCCTTGAGGCCGTTGAGTTACTTCCATTGCAACCTGCGCCCGCCGGGGGCCGAATCACGCGCCTCCTGGTCGGACGTTTCCACGATCAGGACCTGCGCTTTCCGCTGTTCAAGGCCCGGCTGACCATTGGGCGCACCCGAGACAATGACATTTACCTGAATGTTGATTACGTAAGTCGCAAGCATGCCGTCTTGGTCATCGATGGCGGGAAGACCCGCATCATCGACTGGGGCAGCAAGAACGGTGTTTATGTCAACTCGAAGCGGATCAAGGAACATTTTCTTAATCGTGGCGACACGGTGACGATCGGACCCGTGGAGTTTCGCTACGAAGAGCTGACGCGTCGCGACGCATCCTGACTCGGTAGAGGCGTTTCTGTGAGCGTAATCACGGACAATCGTTGCCCTTGTGCTACCCTGTGCCGGCAGTCGCAGGATGCAGGATCTGGAACCGATGTTGAGCAGTGCCGCAGGGAAGCCGGTAACGCTGACGGACACGCAGCAGATCACCCGTGACGCGGGCAAGTTCGCGACACGCAAGATCTGGTTGCCGAAATTCCTGTACGATGCTCTGCCCTGGTTTTATCTCGCCTCGGGCGTTGTCGCGTTCCTTACCACGCTGTACATCAGCGAGTGGTTCTGGGTACTGCCGCACTACCTGTTGTTTTCGGCCGCGTGCATCCACTTGGGCGCAATCGTCCTGCATCGCCGCAGGCCTGCTGCCGAGGCCGACGGCACCGCCGACTGATTGTCGGTCCGCGGCTTGACCCTTCCGTGCGGCTGGGCAAGGATACGGCCCTTTCCGCCACAGCCATACGCATGTCCGCTGCTGACGACCGTTTCCGCCGTTTACTGATTCGCGAGTCCACCCGCGGGCTCGCCCTGCTGCTGTTCGGCCTGTTGTTGTTGCCTGTCGCCGTCTTTTTCATCGGCGGCCGCGTATTCGGCGCCTATGAAGGCGACGGCCTGGGCGGTTTTTTCAGCGGGCTCATGGGGCGCCTGGCCGATGGTAACGGCTGGGCCTGGTTCCTGGTCCTGTCGCCGCTCCTGCTCGTCATCGCCGTACGCGCAATCGCATGGGGCTGGCGCGCCCTGGCACCCGCGTCCCGCTGAATTCGCGGCGATTCGGCCCGGTGCCTGATTTGTGAGCGCCATCACACCACTCGCCGGCGAAATCGGTTAACTAGGGGTCTGGATTGCCACCTGCCCTTGCCGGCCGATATTGCCGGCGGGCGGACATATATTGACTCCGATGTTCGAACGATTGCTAAACTGGTTCAGATCGCGGGACGAGGACGACGATGAAGGTCCCGCACACGGACCGACGCTGAGCCGGTCGGGCACATTTGCGCCGCAACCCGGCACGCGCGCGGCCGCGCCGCGCCGCGCATCGACAGCACGGACTCCGACGGCCGCTGCGCCGCCCGTCCGGGTCAAGCCCGGACCGGCGGGTGAAATCGCGGAGTTGGGCCCGGGGAAGAATGTGCTGGTCCGGGACCCGGATGGGCGCGAGCACTCCGGCATTCACGAGGCACTGTTATTCTTCGAGGAAGACGCGGTCAAGACCAGCGAAGAAACTGGCATCGATCCCTACAATACCGGTAAGTTCGACAGATCAAGGAACTGGGACAAGCGCTTCCGCTGAAACCAATGAGCCTCAGGGTCACTTTCGAACTCGACGAATCGGACCTGGAGCACTTTCGACTCATCATGCGCGCCGCACGTCAATCAGCGGCACGCCTGGCGCCCGAAGGGGTGGTCGCCGCAGCCAGCGAACTGCTGGAGCATGCCGACACGCATCCGCTACCCGCCTTCGTGACCGAAAGGCTCGAAACGCTCCGGTTGCTGATTCGCATGCTGACCGATATCGACTGGCGTCTGCCCCATCGCGATGCCCGCCGCGTGCTGAGCGTGCTTACCTATTTCAATGAAGCCAACGACCTGATTCCCGATCACGTGCCCGGCCTAGGCTTCCTGGATGACGCGATCATGATCGAACTGGTCTCGAGGGAGCTGCGCCACGAACTCGACGCTTATCGCGATTTCTGCGAGTTCCGGGCGCGCAGGGCCGCGGAGCTGCAACGCCGGCCGCTGACCCGCCGCGACAAGTGGCTCGAGGACCGGCGTCTGGAGCTACAGGAACGGATGCGGCGCAGGCGGCAGGCGGAGCAGGACGAACAGAAGGCGCGCCCGGGCCTGTTCGGGTGAACCGGGGCGCCTCAGGGCCAGTAGTACCAGGTCGTGCCGGCCAGGCCAGCCAGGGCGGCCGTTTGGGCGTACCAGCGCCAGGGGCTGCCGATGGCGAGGGTATAGAAACTCAGCCCCGCCAATGCGGTCATAGCAAGGAAGATCAGCAAACTTGAGACCAGCGGCTGAATTTCGCCCCGGATTCGCGGCTGATCGGGACCAACGACCAGGAAAACGACCAGTACCATGGCGAGCGAGACAGCCACGGACAGGCAGGAGCCGAGCAGGAAGCCATTGATGACCGTCAGCGGGCGCATTCGAGACGTTTGGGAAGCAGGCGCTTTTCTCTGGATCCGGGCGTCATTTTTACCGGTTGCGCCCTTGATCGGCAGGCGCGCGCCATCTAGCCTAGCTGATTGGACTGGCGTTAGACACGACCATACCACACGTGGAGTGAGTGAATTGAGAAGGAATGATAGCCGTATTTGGGCGAGGCTCGTCGCGACAGCGCTGACGCTGACCGCGATCCCGGCAGTTGCAGGCATGACGGAAACAACAGCCGACGATCGTCTCGAACCGGAAGCCAGGCACGAAAATATCGGTGAAACCGTAACCCATTTCATCCAGCGGTCGCATTACAACCACACGGCTGTGGACGACGAACTGTCGTCGCAGGTTCTCGATCGCTACATCGAATCACTCGACGGCAACCGTATGTACTTGTTGCAGAGCGATGTCGAGTACTTCGAAAAGTACAGGAACAAGCTCGACGATTTCGTCAAGACCGAGCCACTCGACGGTGTCTACGAAATGTTCGAGGTTTACCGCACCCGTGTCCGCGAACGCTACGAGTTCGCACTGGAAGTGCTGGACACCGAACCTGATTTCACGATCGACGAAGATTTCCAGTTCGACCGCAGCAAGTCTCCATGGGCGACGACCGCAGCGCAGCTCGATGAAATCTGGCGCCAGCGGGTGAAGAACGACGCGCTCCGGCACATCCTGAATGACAAGACTTGGGAGGATACGCGTGAAATCCTGCGGAAGCGCTATCAGCGATTGCTTCGACGCATGGAGCAGGTCAATTCGGATGACGTGTTCGAAGGATTCATGAACGCATTTGCGCACACGCTGGATCCGCACTCGAGCTACCTTTCGCCGAGGAACTCGGAGGAGTACCGCATCCAGATGAGCCTCAGCTACTTCGGAATCGGAGCTTCACTGCAACCCGACGACGACTACGTAAAAGTAGTGAACATCATCCCTGGAGGGCCGGCCGCGATCGATGGCAAGCTCAAGGCGGAAGACCTCATCACGGGTGTTGCGGAAGGTATGGACGGTCCGATGATCGATGTGGTCGGCTGGCGGCTCGAGGACGTCGTCGACCTGATTCGGGGACCCGCCGACTCGGTCGTGCGTTTACAGGTCCTGCCCGGCGACGCGTTGCCCGGTAGCGGCGAGACGATCATTCCGCTTACGCGCGGCCAGGTCAAACTCGAGGAACAAGCCGCAAAGAGCGACATTGTCACCATCCCGAACGAGGGTCGCGAATGGCGCATCGGTGTCATTGAGGTGCCGTCCTTCTACCGCGACTACAAGGCGCTATCGGACGGCGACAAGGATTTTACGAGCACAACGCGTGACGTGAAACGCCTGATCGGCGAACTCGAGAAACAGGGCATCGACGGGCTCGTCATGGACCTGCGCGGTAACGGCGGCGGCCACCTGACCGAGGCCACCGCCTTGTCGGGCCTGTTCATAGACAACGGCCCGGTGGTTCAGCTGCGCAACGCGAGTGGACGAATTTCCCGTCTGGACGATCCGAACCCGATGGCGCAGGTCGCCTACGACGGCCCGCTCGCGGTGCTCGTCGACCGCTTCAGCGCATCTGCCTCGGAGATTTTCGCGGCAGTCATACAGGATTATGCCCGCGGCGTGATCATCGGCCAGCAAACCTTCGGCAAGGGCACCGTACAGAACCTGTATTCGCTCGACCAGTACATGAAACCCGACAAAGATACCGAAGACGGATTCGGGCAATTGACACTTACGATCGGCAAGTACTACCGCGTGACGGGTGAAAGCACGCAGCATCGCGGCGTGAGCCCGGATATCTCGCTGCCGTCGGTGATCGATGCCGAAGAGGTTGGTGAGTCCGTACGTGACAGCGCATTGCCTTGGGACACGATCCGGTCGACGCGATTCGCGGCGGGCGCTCCGCTGGATTCGACGATCCAGTCATTGATCGTCAACCAGGAAGTGCGCGCGAAAGACGATCCAAACGTGCGCTGGTTGCTGGACGGTATCCAGGAATACGAGGAGATCCGGGCCAAGGATACGGTGTCCCTCGACGTGGACGTGCGACGTATCGAACGCGAACAGGAACTCGAGCGCCGGCTGGTTCGGGAGAACGAGCGCCGCAAGTCACTCGATCTCGATCCGCTGCCGACCATCGACGAACTCGACGAGGACGACATGCCCGACGTACTGCTGCACCAGGCGGCCGACATCGTGCGTGACATGGCGGAAATGCGCGCCGTCAACCGGCCGCCGACCCAGACGGCGCGGGTCGGAAGCACGGGCTACTGACCCCCCGATTACGCGTATTGCGCGACGGCGGTCAGGTGTTATACTCGCCTAAAACACTTGGCCGCCAAGCAATCTGGGTGGTGCGTTGCGACAAGATCGAGCCAGTCTGTATCGCGCCGCAAGGCGCGCCCTTCCTGCGACCTCGTTGTTGCTACTGGCCTGTTGCCTTCCGACACTAGCCGTCGCCACTGATATTCGCTGCCAACGCTCGACCTCGCTCGAGGTACCGACGGATCGATTGCACGTCGAAGTGGTGGACCTGATCCGCGACACCCCTGCCGAAAAAGTCGATACCGACCTGACGCAGGATGTGGGTCACGACCCGCAACCGGTTAGCCCGGATCTTTCGTCGCGGGCTCGTTCACTCGCAATTCTGCGGGAGATATTTGGCGAACCCGTGACGGACGAAGACGCCCTCGATGTGGGGCTCAGCGCACCGCCGGTGGTTGTTGGCGACGAACCCTATGAGTCCAGGCCACTGCGGCGTCCCGCCGCCGGCGTGCCGGACAATGACTCGCCCGCCCCGGGGGCCTGTCTGCCGACGACGGCAGTTCCGCTCGAAGCACCGATGCGCGTCTGCCCGGCGCGAGTGAACAGGAAGCCCTTCGTTATCGCCGCCAGATGTATCGCACGGACATCTGAAGCCTCAACGGCTCAGCACGCTCGCCAGATTCCAGTAGTTGTCGCTGAGCAGGTTCGCTTTCAGTTCGCGGACCTGGGTTGATTCGCTGAAGTCGAAGACCGTGTCGGTCGTCGCATTGTCGGGCACTGCGTCGCCTTCGTCGGCAAACTTAACGCGCTCGGCTATACGTCGTGTCCGCTGTTGCAGGATGTCTGCAAAGTCGCTGGTCTTTGCCATCGACTCTCGCAGGCGGTGGATTCGTGCCTGCAGCTGGTCACAGTCAGACTTGGACCCGTACCGAACGGCGCCCGCACTGCGATTCCCAGCTTCGCGTATCAAGGCGGCCATGCCATCCTCCCGATAGTGCAGGTACACCTGTTGGACGAAAGCGAGGATCATGCAGTTGATCGAGCGCTTGGCCGGCACGTCCAGCCCCTGTACGTCAGGTTGGTCACCGCTTGCCAGAGCCGCCTGCCTGTCCTCGAGATCGCGCTCGCGAACCTGCCCGGCCTCGATGGTCGCGGCAACGGCGTCGAGCGAGCGCTTCGTTGCACGTTTTCGAAAGAAGCGCAGGAATCGATTCATCGTCGAATAATTGTGGCGCGTCGCATGTAACTGCTGGTCCGCCCGCCGGAGTTCTTCGCGAACGCCGACAAGATCTCTCTCGATTGCCGATCGTGCGGCGTCCTGTTTGTCATTCCAGGCCGCGACCAGCTGGCGATAGTGACGCTGCTCGCGTTGTTGTTTGAGTTGCTCGGCAAACCGCGCCACCTTGCGCTCCAGGTGAGCATTCAAGGCGCGAAACTGGTAGAAAACAGCCACGTTGTGGACCCAGTCCGGGTCCAGCAAGAGGTTCTCCAGGTGCTGCAATTGCTGTTGCGACCGCGCCGCATGACCTTTCTGCTCCTTGATCTGGTCCTTGAGCCGAAAAGTCTCGTTACGAAGGTTTGCGAACTCCTTCTTGAGCTCCGCACGGTTCCAGTAGAGCTCGAGCAGTTTGTCGCTGTTGCGCGCGTCGTCGCGTGAGCGGCCGAATATCGCGGTCAGACTCGTCAAGAGCGCCTCTTTACATAAGATCTGTCGCCCGTTCCGTGCGGGCCTGTTCGGACCACATGATGCCGTTCGCCGGAAGCTGAATCCCGGACCCGGTCGACAGTTTTATGAAGCTCGGCGGGCCGCCGGATCAGCGGTCCAGTATGAGATGTCCCTGCTCACGCAGGTAATCGAGCCACTTGTTGAGCACCATGTTGCGCGTCCAGCGTGCGCCGAGGTCGCGACGCTGTTCACGCACCAGGCGTCGAAACTCCGTGTGCCGGTGCTTGCGTCCCAGGCGAACGGCCTCCGCCAGCCGTCCGTCCAGGTAGGCCCGGACCAGCATGTCGGGGTCGGCAATCCGCCCATCGTCCGTTTCGAAGTAATATGTCAAAGTCAGGGTGACCGTATACCGGGACCTTTCAAGAATCTCCACATGCAGGTCGCAGTCGCCGGCCACCCGCGATCGGAAGCAGCCGTCGATCTGCTCGAGATCCGGAACGAGATTCATCAGCCGCATGAAGTTGCTTTCGTATACCGACATGAGACCCACGAAGCTGCGCGGGCTGACGATGGTCTGCGGTACGAGTATGGAGTCGAGCAACATGGGCAGAATATAGCAGCAACCCGCGACGAAAATCAGGGTCGCACTCGGCGTTCGACCCCTGTACTATCAAGAATTCGACTGGCGATTTCCTCGATCGAGAATGCCGTCGTGTCCACGAATGGTATCGCGTACCGCTTGAATAGTTTCTCGGCCTCGCGGATTTCGAATCGCACCTGTTGCGATGTTGAATAGCGTCCCAGCGGCCGGCGCTCCCGCCTGATCTGTCGCAACCGCTCCGGCGCTATCGTCAATCCGTAGAGTTTGTGTTTCTGGCCCTGCAGGATCGCCGGCAACTCACCGTTCTCGAATTCCTCGTCCGTCAGCGGATAGTTTGCGGCATAGACACCGTATTGCATGGCCAGGTACAGGCAGGTCGGCGTCTTTCCGGACCGCGACACGCCTATCAGTATCACGTCCGAGGCATCGTAGCTGCGCCCTATAGCGCCGTCGTCATTGGCCAGCGCAAAATTAGTTGCTTCGATGCGCTTCATGTAAGCGTCCATGTCACTCATGCCGTGCGCACGTCCCGGAATGTGCATAGGTTGTTCGTTGAGTTCCGCCCCCAGCAGCTCTAGAAAAGCATCGAAGATGTCGAGATGCAGACCCTCGGCTTCACGAATGATCGCGCGGCATTCGTCCTGGACGAGGGTCGAAAAAATGATCGGTCGCAGCGACGACTTGGCCGCCGCTTCGTTGATTCTCCGAACAGCTTCCCGTGCCTTGTCTTCGGAATCTATAAATGGCAAAGTCACCTGCCGGAATTTCCGGCTGTTGAACTGCGTCAGCAAACTGTGCCCCAGCGTCTCCGCGGTAACGCCCGTTTGATCGGAAAGAAAGTACACCGTACGCTCGTCCATCCGCTCGATTCTCCACCTCCAGTCCTTGAACCTCAAGGGAGCAGTTGTTGAACGCATACGTCGTCAGGCTCGAAGACCTCGGATTGAACGATGTCGAGACCGTCGGCGGGAAGAATGCCTCGCTCGGTGAGATGATCCGCAATTTGAGCGGCATGGGCGTCAGCGTTCCTGGCGGGTTCGCAACGACAGCGGAAGCCTATCGAGAATTTCTGCGCAGCGATGGCCTGGAAGAACTCATACGGGGCAGGCTCGCCGACCTCGACGTCGACGACCTTAAAGCACTGACCAGCGTAGGACGCGATATCCGCGACGCGGTCCTTCGATGCCCACTGCCGGCGCCGCTCCGGGATGCGATCGGCGCGGCCTGGAATGACCTTTCGCGCGGAGATGATATCGCCGTTGCCGTGCGTTCTTCTGCCACTGCGGAGGACCTGCCGGAAGCATCTTTCGCAGGACAGCAGGAGACCGTTCTCAATGTGCGAGGACTCGACAATGTCATCGAGGCGCTGCACAAGGTTTATGCGTCCCTGTTCACGGACCGCGCGATTGCCTACCGCGTGCACCAGGGCTTCGACCATGCACTGGTAGCATTGTCCGTCGGTGTACAGCGTATGATTCGGAGCGACGTCGGATCGTCCGGCGTCATGTTCACGCTGGACACGGAGTCGGGGTTTCGCGATGTCGTGTTCATCACTTCTTCGTGGGGTCTTGGCGAAACCGTCGTACAGGGCGCAGTCAATCCCGACGAGTTCTACGTGTACAAGCCGGCGCTTGCAAAGGGACGCTACCCCGTGCTGCGCAAGAACCTGGGCAGCAAGGCAATCAAGATGGTATACGGCGACGATGCCGAAGGTCGTACGGTAAGCACCGTGGAAGTCGCGCCCGAGGACAGCCTGCGCTTCTCGCTTACTGATGAAGAGATTGTCGAACTTGCCAGGATGGCCGTGACTATCGAGCAACATTACGAACGCCCATGGACATCGAATGGGGCAAGGACGGCACCGACGGGAAACTGTACATCCTGCAGGCGCGGCCGGAGACGGTGCAGAGCCGCAGCGGCAGGTCGATTCAACGCTACACGCTGAAGAAGCGCTCCCGGATCATCGCCACCGGCCGGAGTATAGGCCAGAAGATCGGTGTGGGAACGGCCCGTGTCATCGGCCACGTCAGCGAAATGAATCGCGTGCAGAGCGGCGACGTCATCGTGTCCGATATGACGGATCCCGACTGGGAACCTGTGATGAAACGCGCCGCGGCGATCGTAACGAATCGCGGCGGCCGCACCTGCCACGCCGCAATCATTGCACGTGAACTCGGAGTTCCGGCCGTCGTGGGTTGCGGCGACGCCACGGACGCGATTCGAGATGGTGATCTCGTAACCGTCAGTTGCGCCGAGGGCGACGAAGGCTTTGTCTACGCGGGCGCACTCGAGTACGACGAACGCCTGATCGAGCTCGATTCGTTGCCGAACGTGCCGGTGAAGATCATGATGAACGTCGGCAATCCAGATCGCGCATTCGATTTCGCAAGTATTCCGAATCGCGGCGTCGGACTTGCCCGCCTGGAATTCATTATCAACCGAATGATCGGCGTGCATCCGCAGGCGCTGCTCGAATATGACCGGCTGGATGCAGCAACTCGTGAAGCCGTAGACGAGCAGATGGCCGGCTACCCGGACCCGGTCGGCTTCTATATCGACAAGCTTGCCGAGGGTATAGCTACGATCGCGGCAGCGTTTGCGCCGGAGCCGGTGATCGTGCGTCTGTCAGATTTCAAGTCGAACGAGTACGCGAACCTGATCGGCGGGACGAAGTACGAACCCGAGGAAGAGAACCCGATGCTGGGTTTTCGCGGAGCGGCCCGCTACGTCGCCGAGAGTTTTCGTCCCTGTTTCGACATGGAATGCGCGGCGTTGCGCAAGGTGCGAAGTGAGATGGGGCTCGACAATGTGCAGGTCATGGTGCCGTTCGTGCGCACCGTTGCGCAGGGCAGACAGGTCATCGACCTGCTTGCAGAAAACGGCCTGGTCAGCGGCCGGGACGGACTCAGGATCATCATGATGTGCGAACTCCCGAGCAACGCCCTCCTCGCCGACCAGTTCCTCGACTACTTTGACGGCATGTCGATCGGATCCAACGACATGACCCAGCTGACACTCGGCCTGGATCGCGATTCCGCATTGATTGCCGACCTTTTCGACGAACGCGACGACGCGGTCAAAGCTATGCTCGAGATGGCAATTCGGGCATGCAAGGCGCGCGGGAAGTACGTCGGCATTTGCGGCCAGGGGCCGTCGGACCACCCGGACCTCGCGCTCTGGCTGCTGGAACAGGGGATTGAAAGCATGTCGCTCAATCCGGACAGCGTCGTCGAAACCTGGTTGTTCCTGGCTGGTGAAACGGTCTAGCCCGGCTTGCGCCACGAGCGGGCGGTGACCCTGTTTCCCGGCGACCGTGATGTCCCCGGGTCTGCAACCGGAGTCGGAGATATCGTCACTTAGAATCGGTCATAGCGCGAGCGGCGTTGCCAGCGAATCCGAGGCAGCCAGAGACCGAGTACGATGCCGACTACCAGTACCAGCCCTCCGGACATGAACCAGTAGCGACCGGTCTGGCTCGACAGGTCGCGATTCTCCTGCTCAAGGGACTCGATCCGTACGTCGGCATTCACGAGCTGTTCGCGCAGCTCCTTGTTTTGCTGGTTGATCGTAAGCACGTTGGCGGACACGCGCTTGATCTCGGCCAGTTCTGCCTCGAGTCTGCTCTTGTCGTTCTGCAAACCTTCGATGTTGTCCTGTGCCGACTCGTATTCGCCGCGCACGGCTTCGAGCTGCGAATTCAGGGTCGAGCCGCGGGTGGTGACACTGGTCAACTGCGAACTCAGTTTCTCAAGTTGCTCGCGCGCGCTAGGCTCGGACATGAGATAGCGGCTCTCCACCCAGCCCTCGGTGCCGCCCGAGGTACGCACACGCGCATACCCAGAGGCATCGTCGCGTTCGAGCACCTCGACCTGCGATCCGCTTTCGATCATCACCTGGATGGCGTTCTCGGTGCTGGGTCCGGTCCGTATCAGGACTTCGAACACGTCGCTCACCCATGCCGGTTCCGCGCGGGCGCATAGCGGCAGCATCAGGGCCAGCAGCAGGCCGGTCGACTTACTTCGCATCATTGGTCGCAGATCACCCAAACCGCAAAACTATAAGGCAAGCCGACCGGTCTGGCCAGCGAAACTTGTGCGAAATCAGTTGCTTAATGGAGACAATTCGGAATGTTCTCCGCATGCGGGCTTTACTCGCTCACGTCTGGCCGGCGCGACCAGGTTACCAGCAGGTTATTCGACGGCATGGCGTAGGTGTGCTCATGCCGCAATCCCGACGCTGCAGCAAGGGCATCGATTTCCTCGAAGTCCCGCAGCCCCATGCGCGGGTCATTGGCTTGCAGTGAGCGGTCGAATTCTGCATTGCTGTCGGTCGTGTAGTCACCATGCCGGCGGAACGCGCCATAGTAACAAAACAGACCGCCAGGACGTAGCAGGCGCGCGACGAATGGCAGCAGGTTCCTGACCGCCGTCATGCTCATGATGTGCATGGTATTGCACGAATATACGGCATCGTATCCCGGGTCGATGGAAGGCGGCGCCTCCAGGTCGACCATCAGCGGTTGGCGAACGTTTGGCAGGCCGGCATCGGCAATCCGTGTCCGGATCAGCTCATGATATTCTGCGAGGTCGCTGGTTTGCCAATCGAGATCCGGCAGCGCGGCGCAGAAGTACACGGCATGCTGCGCAGTGCCGGAACCGATCTCGAAGACCGAGTGACAATCGTCGAGTTCTATGCGCAGCACTCCGAGTATGGGCTCGCTGTTGCGTATCGCCGCGGCGGAGAAAGCCGGTACCTGCATCATGTGCGCGCCAGTACGTCGGCATCGAGCAGCTTATCCCGGTACCAGGTCAGCTCTGCGATCGAGTCCCGGATATCGGCGAGCGCCCTGTGTCCTGCTTCCTTTGCAAATCCGGCGGCAATGGCCGGCGCCCAGAGTTGCGCCAGGATCTTCAATGCAGTCACGTCCAGGTTGCGATAGTGGAAGAAGCGTTCCAGCATGGGCATCTCGCGAGCCAGGAACCGCCGGTCCTGGCAGATACTGTTGCCGGCCATAGGTGACTTGCCCTCGTCCACCCACGCCGCCAGAAACGCAAGTGTCCGCCGTTCCGCCTCGGCGTGGGTTACCGTGCTGGCGAGGACCCTGTCCGTGAGGCCGGATTCGGCGTGCTGGCGCGTATTCCAGTCGTCCATCGCGGCCATCGTCTCGGGCGACTGACGGATCGCGATAACCGGACCGACGGCGAGCTCGTTGAGATTCGGATCGGTGACGATCGTGGCGATTTCGATGATGCTGTTGCGCTGCGTGTCCAGACCGGTCATCTCCAGATCGATCCAGACGAGGTTCCTGCTCTTGTCCATGGCGCAAGTGTATCGTGCCGGCCGGTGCATGAGGCAAGGCTTGCAGGCATACTGCGTTGAGCCGGTTCTCCGTCGCAGGGCCTATGCCGGATCAGTCAGTCACGGTGATTGCCGCGTTCAGCCGCAGAATGCGTGTCCGTTTCGCGGACGGCGGCGCTGTTGAAGCTCGAATCAAGGGCAAGACCTTGCGACCCGTGTGCGGCGACCGGGTGCGTGTTCGACCCATCGACGCCGAAGACGACTGGCTGATCACCGGCATCGACGAACGGCGCAATGCACTGACCAGGCCCAATCTGCGAGGCAGTACCGAGGTACTGGCGGCCAACATCGATGTGCTGGTGACGGTCGCCGCGCCTTCGCCGCCTGCGGACTGGTTCATCGTCGACCGGTACCTGTGTGCCGCCGAACTGATGGCGGCCGATGCGCTACTGGTGTGGAACAAGCCTGACGAACCGGCCCCGCGGGACGTTGCTGATGCGCTGGCGGCCTATCAATCGGTCGGCTATTCGCTGCTGGTTACGAATGGGCGCACCGGTGACGGCGTGGACCGGCTGCGCGCCGCGATCGGAACACGAACTGCGATCCTCGTCGGTCAATCGGGCGTGGGCAAGTCCAGCCTGATCAACCTGTTGTCCGAACCATCAGAGCAGAAGACCTCCGGCATATCACCCAAGAGCAGCGAGGGACGCCACACCACCGTCAGTTCGGTCATGCTGCCGCTCGCTGCCGGCGGCGCGGTCATAGATTCGCCGGGGGTGCGGGACTATGCGCCGGCGTTTCCTTCGCAGGCTGCGGTGGAGCTCGGCTTTCGCGAGATCCATGCGCACAGCGTCAACTGCCGATTCAGCAACTGCATGCACCTGCGCGAACCCGACTGTGCGGTGAAAGCGGCCGTTGAAATAGATACCATCGATGCACGCCGCTACGAAAGTTACCGGCGCGCGGTGCGGCTGCACGATCGCTTGGCACGCAAGCCACGCTGAATGAGCATGGCCAGAACACTGTTAGCGCTCACAATAATGCGTTACCCGTAAGTCTCGCTATAATCGGTTTCCCCCGCAACAGTTCGGTCGCGATCTTCGCCCCGAGCGATTCGGAGATACAGGGATGACGACGCGTCTTCGTGCACTACGGCAATGGGTCGACGAGGTGGCCGCACTGACTCGCCCGCAGCGGATCCAATGGTGCACGGGCAGCGATGCCGAATACCTACACCTGATCGAGGAAATGCTAGCGGCAGGGACCCTGACGAAACTCGATCCGGCGACTCACCCCGACTGCTACCTGCACCTGTCCGATCCGTCCGACGTCGCACGCGTCGAACACCTGACATTCGTGTGCACATCCCAGCGTGAAGATGCCGGACCGAACAACCTGTGGATGTCCCCGCGCGAAGGTCACGCACGAATAGACGCACTTTTTGCCGGCGCCATGCAGGAGCGGACGATGTACGTCGTCCCTTACTGCATGGGCCCGCTCGATTCCCCCCATGCCCGATGCGGTGTGGAACTGACCGACAGCCCCTATGTCGTCGTCAGCATGAAACTCATGACCCGCATGGGCGGTGCGGCACTTTCGCGAATCGAACGCGAAGGAACGTTCGTGAAGGGCCTGCACTCGACTGGCGACCTGCACCCGGAGCGGCGCCTGATTCTGCATTTTCCCGAGGAACTTTCGATCAAGAGCATTGGCTCCGGCTACGGGGGCAACGCATTGCTCGGCAAGAAATGTCATGCGTTGCGCATCGCGAGTTACCAGGCGCGGAACGAAGGCTGGCTGGCGGAACACATGCTGATCGTCGGCGTCGAAAATCCCGCGGGCGAGACACATTACATCGCCTGCGCCCTGCCATCGGCCTGCGGCAAGACGAACCTCGCGATGCTTATTCCGCCGACCTCGATGCCCGGCTGGCGGATCTGGACCGTGGGCGACGACATCGCGTGGCTGCATCTCGACCAATCGGGCCGGCTGCGCGCAATCAACCCGGAATCCGGATATTTCGGCGTCGTACCGGGAACGAATGCGCAGACGAACCGGAATGCCTTCGACATGATCACGCACGACGCGATCTTCACGAACGTTGCGCGAACCGAAATGAACGAACCCTGGTGGGAAGGCAAGAAGATCGGCAAGCCGAACCTCGACTGGCGCGGCCGTCCGTACGTGCCTGGCGGGGGGCCGGCGGCACATCCCAATTCCCGTTTCACGGTCGCGGCGACCAACAATACCAGTTACTCTGCGCTCGCCGATGCACCAGAAGGGGTTGCATTGAGCGCGATTGTCTTCGGCGGACGGCGGCGCGAGCTGGCGCCGCTCGTGTTCGAGGCAACAAGCTGGCGGCACGGCGTACTGATCGGCGCCGGCGTCGCTTCGGAGACGACGGCGGCCAATGCTGACGCGGTCGGCGTCGTGCGCCGTGACCCGATGGCGATGCAGCCCTTCTGCGGGTACAACTTTGCGGATTACTGGGCCCATTGGCTCTCGTTCGGCGAACGCACGAATGCCCTGCCCCGCATATTTCACGTCAACTGGTTTCGGCAAAGTCCGGACGGCCGTTTTCTGTGGCCGGGCTTCGGCGAAAATCTGCGCGTGCTGCGCTGGATCATCGAGCGTTGCACGGATCGAACCGGCGCCGTCGAAAGTCCGATCGGCTTGCTCCCCGCACCCGGCGGCATTGACACCAGGGACCTGGACGTAACGGACGAGACGATGCGGGAATTGACCACGATCGACCCGGAGCTCTGGACCGCGGAACTGAAATCGATCGGCGAATACTTTGCCGCCTATGGCGAGCGACTGCCGCGCGAACTGCGGGAGGAGCACCAGAGAGTGCTTCGCGAACTCGAGCGCGACGTCCTGCGGCGGAACAGGATCAGTGCCTGAAAGTTCAGCCGTTCGCCTTGTAGTGGATCGACAGTGACGAACCCGGCTGCTCGGCTCTGCCGAGGCCAATCGTACCCTCCCCGTGCAACTCGCGGGAGTCACGGCGCACGAACACCTCGTTGCCCTGAATATCCTGCAAAAAGGTGCCGTTCGTGCTCTGGTCGATAAGCACGAACTTGCCGCGGCGCATCTCCACCTTGGCGTGTATGCGCGAGATCAGATTACCCTTGATGACCAGGTCGTTGTCGTCCGCGCGACCGATGCTGACGCTTTTGCGTTTGTCGGACAGCTCGATCGACTTGTCCCGGAAGCTCAGGACCAGACGCGAGATTCTTGCGTTCCTTGTGCTCCCATTCGATCGTCGGCAGCATGCTGGTTGCTTCTTCCGGGTTCCACAGCAACTCGTAGAGTGCAACCTCGTCGAGCCGGCCCCGTACCGTCGCCACGTCGATCTGGCGGGTCTGCCTTTGCAGGTCGGTGCCCATCTTCTTCACGGTTTCGCCGGAGATGATGACCTGCCGGGCCTTGGCCTGCGAGGTCATGCGGTTCGCGGTGTGCACCGCGGCGCCAAAGATGTCGTTCTGTTCCTGGACGACCGGACCGAAATGACAGCCGATGCGGATGGAGACCGGAATACCGCCTTCCTTGCGGGTCTCGGCCGTGATCCGGGTCTGCATCATGACGGCCGCGCCCATTGCATCGTCGACCGTATCGAATGTCGACATGACCTCGTCGCCGATCGTCTTGATGACCGTTCCTCCGTGCTGAAGCGTCGCATCCTTCATGATCTCGAGGCAGCCGGCCACGGTCTCGCTGGCCCGGGTGTCCCCGAACTGTTCGTACAGCTGGGTACTGCCGACCACGTCCGCAAAGACAATTGCTACTTCAAGATCCCGTGCCATGTGCAGATACTACAAGCTATTTTTCCGCGACGATATAAGCGATCCAGGCAAGGTCCGCCACCCCTTTCTCATCCGGAGTAAAGATGCCGTTGCCCTCCCCGTCTTCGTCTTCCCCCTCCCAGTACACGGTCACCTGCCGGAAACCGGCCTCGAGCAGGATGTCCTTCAGTTCCGGAGCCGTGTACACGCGCCACTCGTAGGTGAAGGCCTTCTGGATGCGCGAACCGTCGGGAAACTTGAAATGGATGTGGCAGCGCAGGTGATTCGTGACCGGATGGAACTTCGCCTGGTGCCAGATGTATGTGAAATCCTCGTACTTGGTCTTTTCCTTGGTTTCCTCGAATGCTTCCGGCCCGCCGAACAGGTCGAGAAACAGCACACCGTCGTCCTTGAGCGCCGCATGACAGCGCTGTGCGTACTCGAGCATCGTCGCGCGTTCGTCGAATATCCAGTAGCTGAAGTTGAACGCAACCAGCAGGTCGACCGGCGGTGTTTCGACGGCGAGCACGTCCGACTCGACCAGGCTGATCCGGGCCTTGGCCTCGTCCGGTAACCGGGCTACCCGCTTCTTCCGCCCCCATTCCAGGACTTTCGGGTTGATGTCGACGGCAATGGCACGAAACCCCGGTCCCTGGCGGACCCATTCGCAGGACGCCGCCGCCGTACCGCAGAAATCTTCGCGAAACAAATAGCCGGTGCGGCCGCGCAACGACCTGAACGTCGACTGCAGAAACTCGATCTCGTTCTCGACGTTTTGCACCGCCTTCTCGTATAGGTCGTGAATATCGGCCTGTTCGGCCATAGTCGGTTTTCGTTTCTGCGCTTTGGCGCTCATGAGGCAGCATCGGCTCCAGGCAACTAGACGGGGGGAACGTACCAGAAGGCATGCATTCTATGCAGCTTGGTCCACAGCGTCGAGGGCTGCGAGCAGCGTCGATGCGTCGGCATTGTCCCGGTGCACATGCTCGCTGAGATACCGCCGCCAGGCACGAGCTCCAGGTTGCCCGGAGAAGAGGCCAAGCATGTGTCGCACGATCCTGCCGAGGCGCTCGCCGCGCGCGAGCTGCCCCTCAACATACGGAAGCATGCGTGCAACGACTTCTTTTCGTTCCGGTGTTGTAGCACCGGACAGGAAGCATTGCTCCAGCTCGGCGAGGAAATAAGGATCCTGGTAGGCGCGGCGGCCGATCATCACGCCGTCGAAACCGTCGAGCATCTGTGCCACCCGGGCCGAGTCATCGATCCCGCCGTTCACCACGATCCGCAGATCCGGGTGCGTGGACTTCAGTCTCGTGACCCGATCGTAGTTCAGGGGTGGAACGATACGGTTCTCCCTGGGGCTCAGGCCTTCGAGGTTCGCGATCCGCGCATGTACCACGAACGTGCTGCAGCCGGCAGCGGCCAGGGTGCCGACGAAGGTCTCGAGGAACTCGTCGTTGTCGTGTTCGTCGATGCCGATTCGGGTCTTGACCGTGACCGGCACGTCGACTTCGGATCGCATTGCGCTGTAGCAGGCTGCGACCCGCCGCGGATCCGCCATGAGGCAGGCGCCGAAACGGCCGCTTTGCACCCGATCGCTGGGACAACCGACGTTGATGTTGATCTCGTCAAAACCCGCCGCCGCGCAATGCCGTGCAGCCTGTGCCATGAGTTCAGGGTCGCTGCCGCCGAGCTGTACCGCGACCGGATGTTCGCTGGCATCGAAGGCCAGCAGCCGCTCCCGATCACCGTGTACCACGGCGGCAGCCGTCACCATCTCCGTGTACAGACCGACGTTCGGACTTAGCTGGCGCAGGAAATACCGGCAGTGCCGGTCCGTCCAGTCCATCATCGGAGCAATTAATATTCTTTTTTTCAATGTATTAGGTACATTTCTGAATGTATATTGAGAAGCATGTTTCCGGTGGAATCTCTGAAGCGTCCGCGGCCCCCGGCCGAGCCAGCTTCGGGTCCGCTGCACTCGGGCGCAGAACTTACCGTGTTCCGTAACGAGCGTCGATGTGCAACGTGCCGCCAGGGCCGGGCTGACGAACGACAACTTCGGCGTCGGGGTCGTTCGCCGTCCATGCCTTTCCGTCCACGTTCACGGACGACAGGCGCACGCAGGCGCAGCAAGGTCGGTGCCGACACTTTTCCGGAGGGCAGCAAAACGGTCGCATCGATGCGGTGTTTCTTCGCATGCGATTCCATCCGGTAGCCAGCTGCCGCGCGTTTACTGGTGTGTCATTACACTGCAGAGCAATAACAACACCTCGCGTATGCGGTCCTCTTGCAGCAGCCCGTAAGCATGCCCGCAGGACAGGAAGCCGGTCATTTCGCCGGTGTTGTAGCCGTATGCGGTAGCCACCCCGACCTGCAGGTCGTGATGTCGCGCCGGATAGTCAATGACCAGGTTTGCCTGCGCCGCGGTGAGCAGGCCGGAGTACAGCATCTCCATGTTGGCGCGATAGGCGCGAGTCACCGCCCACGGGCCGCGAGGTCCGCGTCTCCGCGTAATTCGCCGAGCTGGGTCCGTGTCGCCCCCAGTTCCCTGAATCCGCGGGCCGCTTCGGTATTGTTGGAGAAGTGCGGCTGCATGTAACGCCCCGGCTCGGAGTCCAGCACGGAGTCGGCCTCGATCAACGAGCGAACCGTCATCACGCGCGAAATGCGCAAGGTAGTTGGCGCTCTTGCGGCCGCCGACCCTGAGCACTGTAACGAGCGCACCCGGCATCTGCCAGTACACGATTCGCGGGCGCAAAAAAACCCCGGCTCGATTCCTTTCCGGCCTTCACATCACCTTATGGGGAGCGGATGCTTCAGCGCCGGGAGAAACGAGCCGGGGGGACCAATTAGCCAGCAGGTTATGTCGGGGAAGGACTTACGGGGAACGTAGCAACCTGCAGCAGCTGGTCAATTACTCGAAATTCTTACTCTGCGTCTTCCTCCTCGGTGTACTCGTCAGCATGAGCTTCGTCGAATTCGGCTGCAGTCACATATCCGTCCTGGTTGGTGTCTGCGGCCGTGAAATCGGCGCTGATCTTCTGGTCGGTAGCGGCTTCTTCCTTCGTCAGCAATCCATCGCTGTTGGCGTCGAGGTCGTTGAAGGACTTCGCTTTGTCCATATCGCCGGCATAGGCGGTGGCGCCCAGGCCAAGTGCCGCGAGAAGTACGATTAACTTGTTCATGCGCGTCTCCAGTTTGGTTTTGTGTGATACGAGCGAAAGTTCGCCGTTCGCTATCGGTATTGCAATCACCGTGCCAACCCGATCTGTGCAGATGAATGCCCGCATCACGCCGAATACGGCGAGGGGTCGTCCGGTTTGTCTCCGATCTACGACAGGCGGCCCGAGGAAGTTTTTGCAAGGATCGGTAATAAGTGCACGCTCGTTCCCCGGGCCGCGGACGGTCCCGTCAAGGATGCGCCGTTGCCGACTCGCGGGCACCAAGGTTGCGGCATCTCCAAGCAAACCCAGAACGTGCCGAAGCGGAAACCGCCATGGCTGACCCGGAACTCATCGACGCGAGCTTGCAGGGCGGACAGAGCTTGTGATTTGAGAAGGGGCGGGACGATCCCCACGTCGTCGAGCTGGAAGCCATTCCGACTTTCGCCGAATTCTGGGACCGGACCGGCGTGGCATCACTGCAGCTCCTCTTCGTGCACACGCGTCACGCCTTGTTCGGTGGCAATCCCGCCGATGAGGCTGCGATAGGCCGCCACGCTCGCGTCAGTTTTCGAACCAGGCCGCCTGGCGACTGAGGCCGCCCTTGCCCGGCCCGGCCGGGTGCCGCGGGCGTAGCGCCAGCGCGTGCGGGCTGCTCACAGCGGCTTGGACAGAACTACTTTGTCGTCTGCGTCGGCGTAGAAATCCGGGAACACGGCAGCGATCATGAAACCGTTGCGCCGATAGTAGTCGCGGGTTGGCGCGTATTGCGGCCGCCCCGACGTATCGACATACAGTCGGCGACCGCCCTGCTCCCGGCACCGGGCTTCGACCGCCGCCAGCAGCCGGCTGCCGAGACCGCGGCGATGCAACGAGGGCGCCACCGCGATCCAATACAGGTCGAATCCGGACTCCGTGGCGGGAACGCGGCCAAAGCACGCGTAGCCCGCCAGCGCATCAGGCCGTTCATCATCGTCTGCGAACAGGAACTGGTACCCGCTGTCCGCACCGCGCGCGAGCGTCTCCTCCACCAGTTCCGCGGCAATCTCGACTTCCGCGGGACGGAAGAATCCGGTCGCAGAAACGAGCTGCCGCACCGCTTCGGGGTCCGTGGTACGCAAAGCTTCACGGTAGCTCACGGACGGGCCCCGGCGGCGCTCACGATGAGGCCGATCAGGCTGTCATGGTCGATCCCGGCGGCCTCGGCTGCTGCACAAAACCCGGCGTCGCGCGCCAGGCAGGGATTCGCATTGATCTCGAGTATCCAGGGCGTGCCGGCGGCATCCAGGCGGATGTCCACCCGCGCGTAGCCGCTCAGCCCGAAGATCGTCCAGCATTCGACCGCAATATCGCGGATGCGGCCGGCGAGCGTGACGGGTAGCGACGGGAACACGCGCCGGGTCGCATGATACTCGACGGCGTCCGGTTGCCACTTCGCCGCGTAACCGACGATCCTGGGCTTGTCCTGCGCGTAGCCTTCGAACTCGATTTCCGCGATCGGCAGCACCTGCGGCCGGCCGTCGATCTCCAGGACCGACACGTTCAATTCGCGACCGTCGACGAAGCGCTCTGCGAACCAGTCGCCGCCGAAAGCATGGCGGCTGTCCGACATGCGGCTCCGGATCGCGGCGGCTCCGTTTACGACGCAGCCGTCGTCCAGTCCGAGCGATGCGTGCTCCCAGACGGACTTCACGATCCACCGCCCGCCGGCAGCCGTTGCCACTCCATCGCCCGCGACCCAGTCCGGGGTTGCCAGCCCGTGCCGGCGCAGCCAACGCTTGGCCAGTAACTTGTGCGAGCTGAGGTTGAGCGCGGCTGCGTCGCAGCCCGTGGTGGGGATGCCGAGGCCGGAAAGCATGGCTGGCACGGCACCAATCAGTGCGCCGTTGCCTCCCAATGACTCGACGAGGTTGAAGGCGAGACGCGGTTTGATTGCCCCGATGGCGGACTTCAACGCGCCGAGGTCAAGGCCGACGGCGACGCGCTCGACGCGGTGGCCGCGAGCCAGCAAGGCTGCCGATACCTCGTCGGCCTGCGCCAGCGCGTCGAGTTCGTCCGGTCGCGCAGTGGCGTCGAAGCGCTCGTGCAGCAGCGCGACGATGCCGTCCGTCATGGCTGTGCGACCTTTCCCGTCAGGCGGCAACCCGGGCCGGACGCGACTGCTCCGCAGCCATCCGCCCCAGGGCGGAGTCCATGATCAGGCCGAGCAGCTCGCGATAGGTGACGCCGACGAGGGTGGCCATGATCGGCAGGTCGGAGTGCTCGGGATGGATGCCCGCAAGCGGGTTCACTTCGAGGAAGTGCGGTGCGCCCTGCTCGTCGAGCCGTATGTCGATGCGCCCGGCGTCCCGGCAGCCCAGTGCCCGCCACGCGTCGAGCGCCAGTTGCTCGACGTCGCGGCGCAACAGGTCCTCGTCGAGCAGCCGGTAGTGCACGAGATCGTCGCACTGCTCCTTGTTGCGGTAGGAATAGACGTTTGCATCGGCTTCCGGGAGCAGGACGATTTCCAGCGTGGCAAGCGCCGTCGCGGCCTGACCGGTACCGAGAATGCCGACCGTGAATTCGCGACCCGGAAGAAATCGCTCCACGAGCACGGGCTGGCGGAACTCGCGCAACAGCGCCCGAACTACGCGCTGCAGCTGACGACGATTCTCGATTCGCGACGCCGTGGATACACCCTTGCCGGTGCCCTCCGCTACCGGCTTGGCGAACAGCGGAAACTTCAGGTCGACGTCGCGCAGGTCAGCAGGGTCCGCAATCAGCGCAAACTCAGGCGTGCGCACGCCGGCATCCCGGACCACGCGCTTGGTCATGCCCTTGTGCAGGGTCAAAGCGCAGGCCAGCGGTTCCGAGAATACGTAGGGTATGCCGTAGGCATCCAGGAGGGCGGGAACCTGCGCCTCACGACCGATGCCGTGCATCCCTTCGCAGATGTTGAACACGATGTCCCAACGCTCACCGGCGACGAGGCGCGCTGCGAGCTGCTTCACATTGCCGATACGATCCGGCGTGAAACCCAGCTCTGCGAGCGTTCCGGCAATGCTGTCGATCGTGTCCACACGATCGAACTCGGCGGTATCGATTTCGCTGTAACCTTCGGCAAGCCAGTCGTCGCGCAAGTCGTAGGTCAAGCCTACCTGGAGAGCGGTACTCATGCTTCGACCTCCTGCGCCGACCCGGCCGTTGCCTGCGGATCGGGATAGCGATAGACATCCCCGTCATAGCTGCGCAGCAGCAGGTCGTCCCCTTCGTGCCCGAGCGTGTAGTCGGGGGCGAGCGGAATCTTGCCGCCTCCGGCAGGCGCGTCGACGACGAAAGTCGGCACCGCGTAGCCTGTCGTATGGCCGCGCAGCGCCCGGATCAGCTCGACACCGCGGGCGACCGGGGTGCGGAAATGCGAGGACCCCTGGATCGGGTCGCACTGATAGAGGTAGTACGGCTTCACCCGGTTGCGCAACAGGCCGTGCATGAGGCGTTTCATCGTGTTCTCGTCGTCATTGACGCCCTTGAGCAGCACGGTCTGGCTGCCCAGCGGTATGCCCGCATCGGCCAACCGGCCGCAGGCTTCGGCGACCTCCGGGGTCAGCTCGTCCGGATGAGTGAAGTGCAGGCTCATCCAGAGTGGATGGAAGCGCTTCAACATCCGCGTCAGCGACGGTGTGATACGCATCGGCTGGACGACCGGTTGTTTGCTGCCGATACGCACGAATTCGACGTGCGGAATGCCACGCAGTCGCTTGAGCACGTATTCAAGGCGGTCTTCATCAAGGCTAAGCGGGTCGCCGCCGGAGATCAGCACGTCACGTACGGCCGGCGTGGCCGCGATGTAGTCGAGTGCCGCCTCGATATCCGCCTTCTTCACGCTGCGCTCCCCGACGGAGCCGACCATGCGCGCCCGGGTGCAATAACGGCAGTACACCGAGCAGAAATTGGTGACCAGCAGCAGCACGCGGTCCGGGTACCGGTGCACGAGACCCGGAACCGGGCTGTGGCCGTCCTCGCCGAGCGGGTCCTGGCCTTCGCCAGGGGTGAGCAGGTACTTCGCCCAGCACCGGTACGACCGTCCGGCGGAGCGGCTGCCCCGCATCGTGCGGGTCCAGCAGGCTCGCATAGTAGGGCGTTATGCCGACCGGGAGCCCGCCGGTGTGCCGGAGGATCGCTTCGGATTCATCGGCGTCAGGTTCGATCATGCGGCCGAGATCGGCGAGCGTACGAACGCGATTGCGATTCTGCCAGCGCCAGTCATTCCAGTCGGCGACGGTCGCGTCGGGATAGTACCGGCGCCGGAAAGAATTGCTGCGTTCGGAAATTACGAAGGTCGGGCGTCGCGGGCGGACGGCGGTCGGTTTGGGGCGTTGCGGGGATTTCGGTGGCGGGAGGAGCGGAGAACTTGCGGATGCTGGGTCATCGGGAACCGGTTGCGGCGGTTCCTCCAGCGGACTTGCAATGGGTGTCACCTACATTTCCTGGCGCAGATGGGCGACCTGCACGCGTATGACCGATCCGGCCCTTCGGATCGTCAGGGCGATTGCCCCGTTCAATTCCGCGCAAATATAAGTCGACCGACTCCGATGTCAACTGCTTTTTCTGTGTCGTATGCGAATAGCGACAATCTGCGCCCGCAAGACGAGACCTGCGTCACGACACGGAGCCAAAACCGAAGTCCGCGCGCAGCCACGATTCGACCGCCGGCCGTTTCCGGGCGGCAGGTCGCTCGTTAGAATGCTATCCCTCGGCTTCTACCCGGCGTGTGTACGCGTGCCCGACGAACATCCACCCGACGGCGGCAACGTCCGACGTGTTTCGGCCGGCCCGCTGCCGCCCGCGCGGCTGGGCGGCGTGTACCTGCACATCACCTCCCTGCCGGGTCCCTGGGGCATCGGCGACATCGGGCATGCCGCCTGCGATTTCATCGATTTCCTCCGAACCTCCGGACTCGGCGTCTGGCAGTTTCTTCCCCTCGGTCCCACGGGCTACGGCAATTCGCCCTATCAGCCCTTGTCCTCTTTCGCCGGCAACGAACTCCTGATCGCCGTCGATGATCTCGTCGACCTCGGCCTGCTCCGGGCGCGCGAAGCAGCGCCGCTCGCCGAGCTGCCCGTGGACAGAGTCGACTTCGATGCGCTGATTCCGCGCAAGTCCGGCCTGCTCGCCCTGGCAGCCGGCCGTTTCGGCGCCCGCGCGGCGACGACGCTGGCGGTGGAGTATGAGGACTTTGTCGCGGCGCACGACGAGGCCTGGCTGCGTGACTATGCCCTGTTCCGGGTACTGAAATCGGTCGGCGGCGACCGCTCATGGCAGGACTGGCCCGAAGAGTTTCGAACACGTGAACCTGCTGCGTTGCGCCGCTTCGAGCAGGAGCGGCGCGATCGGCTCACCGAGGTGTGCATACAGCAGTTCCTGTTCGACCGGCAATGGCGCGCCCTTCGTCGCTATGCGAACGGATCCGGCGTGCTGATGTTCGGCGATCTGCCGATCTACATCGCGCTGGACAGCGCCGATGCCTGGTCCCACCCCGAACTACTGAGTCTCGGCGGCGACGGCTGGCCGACGGCCGTCGCCGGCGTGCCGCCCGACTATTTCAGCGCGGACGGGCAGCTGTGGGGCAACCCGCTCTACGACTGGCCGCGACATGCCGGGACCGGATACCGCTGGTGGATTGAGCGCCTGCGCGCCTCGGTGCGACTCGCCGACCTCGTGCGCATCGATCATTTCCGCGGCTTCGAATCGTTCTGGTCCGTACCCGCGAGTGCTTCGACCGCGCGCGATGGACACTGGGAAGCCGGACCTCGCGACACGATCTTCGACGCCTTCCGCACGGCCTTCGGCGGGCTGCCGATCGTAGCCGAGAATCTCGGCGTCATCACCGCGGAGGTCGAGGCCTTACGGCACCGCCACGGGCTGCCGGGCATGGTCGTCCTGCAGTTCGCCGTCTGTGACCCGGGATTCCGCCTCGAGAACGTCGGCGACAACGAGGTCTGCTACTCCGGCACCCACGACAACGACACGACCCTGGGCTGGTTTCACGGCGGCGGAGAGGACACGCGCAGCGCGGCGGACGTCCTTGCCGCGCAGCAGGCGGCGCTGCATGTCACAGGACGCGGTCCCGAGCACATCGCGCTCGACTTCGTCCGGGCCGCGTTCGCGACCCCCGCACGCGTGGCAATTGGACCATTGCAGGATTTCCTCCAACTGGGGTCGGGCGCGCGCATGAATACCCCCGGCAAGGCGGGCAATAACTGGCGTTGGCGCGCGACAGCCGCCCAATTGAGCGGCGATCTTTGCGACAATATCGCCGGTATCGTGGCCGAATCGGCTCGGGAGAGGACCAATGCCAGACTCGATCCAGGGTGACGACCATCGTTTCGTCAGCCGCCTGACTCGGGAAACCGTGGCGCTGATCCTCGCCGGCGGCAAGGGTACCCGCCTGCACGAATTGACGAACTGGCGCGCGAAGCCCGCGCTGCACTTCGGCGGCAAGTTCCGCATCATCGATTTTCCGCTGTCCAATTGCCTCAATTCGGGCATCCGCCGCATCGCGGTGCTGACGCAATACAAAGCCCATTCGCTGATCCGGCACATCGTCCACGGCTGGTCCTGGTTCCGCGCGTCACGGCAGGAATTCGTCGAAGTGCTGCCCGCTTCGCAACGCATCGGCGGCGAGTGGTACCGCGGCACGGCCGACGCCGTGTACCAGAACCTCGACATCATCCGGACCCATGCGCCGAAGCAGGTGCTGATACTGGCCGGTGACCATATCTACAAGATGGACTACGGCCCTTTCCTCGCGGCGCACTCCGAGTTCGATGCGGACATGACGATCTGTTGCCTCGAGGTTCCGGTCGAGGAGGCAGCGGGCGAGCTCGGCGTCATGACCGTCGACGAGTCGGGCCGCATCATCGCTTTCGATGAAAAACCGGAGAAGCCGAACTCCATTCCCGGCAAGCCCGGTATCTGCCTCGGCTCGATGGGCAATTATGTCTTCAACACCGATTTCCTCTACGAACAGGTCATCAAGGATGCGGACACGCCCGGCACGCAGCACGATTTTGGCAAGAACATCATTCCATCCATCCTGAAAGGCTATCGCGTGTTCGCGTACCCGTTTCGCGACCCGGAAACCGGCAACCAGGCTTACTGGCGTGACGTCGGTACACTCGACGCCTATTGGGAAGCGAACATGGAACTCGTGTCCGTGTCGCCCCAGCTCAACATCTACGACCGCGAGTGGCCGATCTTCACGCACCAGTGGCAGTCGGCACCTGCCAAGTTCGTCTTCGACGAACCCGGACGGCGCGGCGAGGCCATACAGTCGATGGTGTCCGGCGACTGCGTCATCTCCGGGTCCAGCGTTCATGGCTCGTTGATTTTCTCCCGCTGCCGGGTACATAACTACAGCCAGGTCAACGACTCGGTCGTGCTGCCGGACTGTGACATCAGCGAGCATTGCCGCATCGCCCGCGCGATCATCGATCGCGGTTGCAAGATCAGCCCCGGCACGGTGATCGGCGAGGACAAGGACGAAGACCGCCGGCGCGGATTCCGGGTAACGGAGAAGAACATCACGCTCGTGACGCCCGACATGCTCGGCCAAAAGATGCATTTCACCCGCTAGACGGCAGGATCGCCCTATTCGTACGCCCGAAGTCATTTTCGTCGCCGCGGAAAACGGCGCGCTGCCCGGCGCCAAGGTCGGCGGAGTCGCCGACGTCATCCGCGAACTGCCCGCCGCAGTGGCCGCTTGCGGCTGGCGCGCCACGGTACTGAACCCGTCCTACGGCAGCCTGCACCGCCTGCCCGGCGCGCAAGCCCAGGCGCCAATGCGCGTGCCGTTTCGCGGCAAGTCCTGGCTGGTGCGTCCGTATCGCGTGCCGGGAGCCAACGCCGCCGTAAATTGCATCGTGCTCGATCATGCCCTGCTGGTCCCGACCGAACCCGGTGTCGTCTATCACGGCGATGCGGCGGACCGTCCGTATGCCACGGACGCAGCCAAGTTCGCGTTCTTCTGCGCCGCGGCGGCGACCTGGCTCGTCGCGCAGCGCACTCCGCCCTCGGCACTGCACCTGCACGACTGGCACTGCGGCGTGCTCGCCGTGCTCCGCGCATACGCACCGCGTTACGCGGCGCTGCGCGACATCCCCACGGTTTTCACGATTCACAATCTCGCCTACCAAGGCCAGCGGCCGAAGCACGGCGACGTCTCGGCGCTGGACACCTGGTTCCCGGCGCTGGCTTACGACGAAGAGAACCGTCGCGGACCCGGCGAACAGCGAGGTCTTCAATCCGATGGCCGCCGCGATCCGGCTGGCCGACCGGGTCAACGCGGTCTCGCCGACCTACGCCGAGGAAATTCAGCGGCCGAGCCGGCCGCAGCGCGGATTCGTCGGCGGCGAGGGCCTGGACTCCATATTGCGCGCGCGCGCGGCGGGCGGGGCGCTCACGGCATCCTCAACGGCTGCGAATATCCGCGCCGGGGCGGCCGGCCGCCGGCATGGCCGGACTTGCGTCAGCGAATCGCCGATGCATTGCAAGACTGGCGACACCGGGGCCGGCAGGCGGATGCCGTCGAGGCGCACCGGATGGCGGCCGTGAACCTGGCCGGCCTCGGTGAAGTCCGGCCGCGACACCTGCTCACCAGCGTCGGGCGCATCGTCGACCAGAAGGTGCGGCTGCTGTTCACTCGTCCAGGGCGAGGCGCGATCCGCGCTCGAGCGCGTGCTGACCGAACTCGGGAGTCGGGGCGTGCTGGTCCTGCTCGGTACCGGCGATCCAGCCTACGAAGCCGAGCTCACGCGGCTGGCCGCGCGCGCGCCGAACCTGCTGTTCCTGCGCGGCTACTCCGAGGCACTGAGCGCCGACCTGTACGCCGCAGGCGACCTGTTCCTCATGCCGTCGAGTTTCGAACCTTGTGGCATCAGCCAGATGCTCGCCATGCGCAGCGGCCAGCCCTGCGTCGTACACGGTGTCGGCGGCCTTCGCGACACGGTTGCCGATGGCCGCACGGGTTTCGTGTTCAACGGTTCGACACCGGCGGCACAAGTCGGACGCTTCGTCGCTACGGTCGCGGACGCTCTGCGCCTGCGCGAAAACGATCCGCGGCGGTGGCAGTCGATCCGGCGGGCGGCGCGGGCCCGTCGCTTCGACTGGGCGCGTTCGGCGCGGACCTACATCCGGGACCTGTATGAGAGCCGATGAAGCCCAGGCCCTGGCGGAAGGCCGGCACAGCAATCCGTTTGCGCTGCTCGGCCCGCACCGGCAGGGCACGCGCCGAATCGTCCGCGCGTTCTTCCCGCAAGCGCAATCCGTGGACCTCCTGGACCGCCACGACTGCGTACTGGCAGCCATGCAGCGAACGCATGCAGCCGGCCTGTTCGTCGCCGCCCTGCCCGCGCGCCTGCGCCGCTACCGATTGCGATGGTCACGGAACCTGGCGGCCACTGCTATACCGTCGAGGACTGCCATCGCTTCCACTCAACACCGAGCGATGTCGATCGCTACCTGCTCGGCGAAGGCTCGGACCGCCGGATCTACGACAAGCTCGGCGCGCACTCGATGCGCATCGCCGGCGTGGCCGGCACGCGCTTCTCGGTCTGGGCGCCGAATGCCTCGCGGGTGAGCGTCGTCGGCAGCTTCAATGACCTGGGACGGGCGGCGGCACGTCATGCGCCTGCACCCCGGCAACGGCATCTGGGAGATCTTCCTGCCGCACGCCGCGCCGGTGATCGCTACAAGTTCGAGCTGCTCGACCGTCGCGGCCGCCTGCTGCCGCTCAAGAGCGATCCCTTCGGACGGGCCTTCGAGCACCGCCGGCAACGCCGCCATCGTCCACGAGAGCCGCCATCACTGGCAGGACGCGGCCTGGCAAGCGGGGCGCACGACCAGCCCCGCGCTCGACCGCCCGGTCAGCATCTATGAAGTGCACCTCGGTTCCTGGCGCCGCAAGGCCGGAGACGGCGGCCGCTACCGAGCTACCTCGAACTCGCCGAGGAACTGGTGCCCTACGTCGTGGCGATGGGGTTCACGCACGTCGAGTTCCTGCCCGTGACGGAGCATCCCTTCGACGGATCCTGGGGCTACCAGCCGATCGGATTGTTCGCACCAACGCACCGGTTCGGCGATCCGGATGATTTCCGGCTTCTCGTCGATCGTTTCCATGCCGCCGGAATCGCGGTGATCATCGACTGGGTTCCCGGCGCACTTCCCGAGGGACGAACACGGCCTGCGCCCGCTTCGATGGCACCGCGCTCTACGAGCACGAGGACCCGCGCAAGGGCGCGCATGCGGACTGGGGCACCCTGATCTTCAATTTCGGCAGGCGCGAGGTCGTCAACTACCTGATCGGAAGCGCGCTGTTCTGGATAGAGCAGTTCCACATCGACGCGCTGCGCGTCGACGCGGTGGCGTCGATGCTCTACCTCGACTATTCGCGGGCGGCCGGCGACTGGATCCCGAACCAGTTCGGCGGCAACGAACACCTCGAAGCCGTCGAGTTCCTGAAGAAGCTCAATGCGGAACTGCACGCGACCGGCGCCCAGTCGTTCGCGGAGGAATCCACCGCGTGGCCGGGTGTATCACGGCCGACGGACGCCGGCGGTCTCGGTTTCACCTACAAGTGGAACATGGGCTGGATGAACGACACCCTGAATTACATGAGCGAGGACCCGGTTCATCGCAAGTTCCACCACGACCAGATGACCTTCGGTCTGGTATACGCCTACAACGAGAACTTCGTGCTGCCGCTGTCACATGATGAAGTGGTGCACGGCAAGCGCTCGCTGCTCGGCCGAATGCCGGGCGACGACTGGCAGCAATTCGCGAACCTGCGGGCATACTTCGGGTTCATGTATGCGCACCCCGGGAAGAAACTGCTGTTCATGGGCAGCGAACTCGCGCAGCGCCAGGAGTGGAGTCACGATCGCTCGCTGGACTGGCACCTCCTCGAGCACGCCTCGCACGCCGGGGTGCAGCGATGACTGTGCGACCTGAATGCGCTGTACCGATGCACGCCGGCGCTGCACGAAGCCGACTACACGCCCGCGGGATTCGAATGGCTGGACTGGAACGACCGGGACAACAGTGTCCTGTCCTGGCTGCGCCGCGCCGCTGACGGCAGCCAGGTCGTGTGCGTAACGAACCTCACTCCGGTCGTGCGACGTGCGTTTAGAATCGGAGTGCCCGAGGCAGGGCGGTACGGGAAATCCTGAACAGCGACGACCTGCGCTACGGCGGCAGCGGTATCGGCAATGCGGCCGTGACCGCCGACGGGCCCGGCGTCCACGGCCGCCCGGTTTCGATTGCATTGCAGTTGCCCCGCTCGCAACCGTCATCCTCAAGCGCGACTGAGTCGCGGAGACGCAACATGCCTGTCAGAACGAACAAGCAATCCGGCGTCGGCGATATCGAATTGCTGCAGGCGCCGGACCTGCCGATGACCGCCGATGCGATCCTTATGGATTTCACGCACTACTTCGGCCGCATGCTCGGCAGACGTACGATCCAGACACGCTCACCTTTTCTCTACCAGTCCGTGGTATTCGCCGCGCGGGACCGGCTGATGGAGCGCTGGGCGCGCACACGCATGGCCATCGAACGTGACGACAACCGCCGCACTGCGTATCTGTCGCTAGAATTTCTTATGGGCCGCCTGCTGCGCAATGCCCTGCTCAATCTGGGCATCGAGCGCGAGACCGCGGAGGCGCTGAGCCGCCTGGGCATCGAACTCGAGGAAGTCTACCAGCGCGAATGGGACGCAGGACTCGGCAATGGCGGCCTCGGTCGCCTCGCCGCCTGCTTCCTAGACAGCTGCGCCACGCTCGCGCTGCCGGTAATCGGTTACGGGATTCGCTACCAATACGGCATGTTTCACCAGCGTATCGTGAATGGGTACCAGGTCGAAGAACCCGATGCCTGGTTGCGCGAGGGGTTCCCCTGGGAGATCGAACGGATCGAGTACGCGCAGACGGTGCAATTCGCAGGCCACAGCGAGAGTTATCGCGACGCCGCCGGCACGCTGCGTTACCGCTGGCGAGACACGAACGACGTGCTGGCCATACCGTTCGACGTGCCGGTGCCCGGCTATCGTAATGGCATCGTCAATACGCTGCGCCTCTGGTCGGCGGCGGCAACCGACGCCTTCGATCTCGACGAATTCAATGCCGGGAGCTATGCGGACGCGGTGGCGGCGAAGAACGCCGCCGAGAACATCACGATGGTGTTGTATCCCAATGCCGCAACCGAAAACGGCCAGGAACTGCGCCTGCGCCAGCAGTACTTCCTGGCATCTGCAAGCCTTCAGGATACTATCCGGTTCTGGCTGGAACAGCATGGCGACGACTTTTCGGAGTTTGCGGAGAAGAACTGCTTCCAGCTGAACGACACGCATCCGGCGATCGCCGTGCCCGAGCTCATGCGCCTGCTGCTCGACGTGCACGGGCTGGACTGGGACAAGGCCTGGGCCATTACGAGCAGTACCATGGCCTACACGAATCACACGCTGCTCCCGGAAGCGCTCGAACTGTGGCCCGTCTCGATGTTCCGGCGACTGCTGCCGCGCCTGCTCGACGTCATATACGAAATCAATGCCCGCTTCATCACCGAAGTCAGCCGACGCTGGCCGGGCGACAACGACCGCATTCACAGGATGTCGCTGATCCAGGAAGGTCAGGAGCCGATGGTGCGCATGGCCTATCTGGCAATCGTCGGCAGTTATTCCGTGAACGGCGTGGCGGAACTGCACTCGCGGCTGCTGACGAACGGCCTGTTTCGCGATTTCGCGGAGTTCTGGCCGGAGCGATTCAACAACAAGACCAATGGCGTCACGCAGCGGCGCTGGCTCGCCGCCTGCAACCCGACTCTGGCCAGGCTGATCACGAAACGCATCGGCGACAGCTGGATCACGGACCTCGACGAGCTGCGCAAGCTGCGTGAATTCGCCGACGACCTTGCGTTCCAGAACGAGTGGCGGCACGCGAAACTCGCCAACAAGGTGCGGCTCGCCCGCACACTCGAGGAAAAGACCGGTGTGCCGGTACCGGTCCACATGCTGTTCGACGTTCAGGTCAAGCGCATACACGAGTACAAGAGACAGTTACTGAACGTACTGCACGCGGTGCATCTGTACGATCGCATCCGGCTCGGTCAGGGAGACGGCCTGTCGCCGCGGGCGATCATCATCGGCGGCAAGGCGGCGCCCGGCTATGTCATGGCGAAGAACGTCATCAAATGCATCAGCAATGTCGCACGCGTGATCAATTCGGACCCGATGATGGAGGACCGGCTGCTGCTCGTTTTCTATCCCGACTACAACGTGTCTGCGATGGAACTGATCTGCCCCGCAGCCGACATCTCCGAGCAGATATCCACGGCTGGCAAGGAGGCTTCCGGTACCGGCAACATGAAATTCATGATGAATGGCGCAATCACGGTCGGCACGCTCGACGGTGCGAACGTCGAGATTCGCGAGGCCGTTGGCGCGGACAATTTCTTCCTGTTTGGCCTCACCGTGGAGGAAATCCAGGAACGCCGTGCCACCTACGATCCTCAGTCCATCATCGCTGCGGACGAGGAATTTGCACGTGTCATGCACCTCATCGAGTGCGGCCATTTCAACCGCTTCGAACCGGGCGCGCTGGATCCCGTAGTACAGGCCGTGCGCGAACCGGCCGACCCCTGGATGACGGCCGCCGATTTCCGGAGTTTCGTCGACGCGCATCGGCGCGCCGATGCCGTCTGGAAGGACCCGGCGGCATGGACCCGGATGAGTATCCTGAACGCCGCTGCCTCCGGCCGCTTCTCGACGGACCGCACGATGCGCGAATACAACGAGAGCATCTGGCGGCTCGACCCGGTGAAACTGTCGCGCCGCTGATGGAACCCGGACAGGCCGCGCCGCTAGGCGCCAGCGTCCAAACGGACGGCATCAATTTTGCGATCGCCTCGTCGGTCGCGGACGCTGTCGAACTCTGTCTGTTTGACAACAGCGGATCAGAGACCCGGCGAATTCCGCTGCCCCGGCGCAACGGCGACGTCTGGCACGGCTTCCTGTCTGGCGCCGCCGCCGGCCTCCGCTACGGCTACCGGGTGCACGGGCGCTGGCAGCCAGAGAGCGGACTCGCCTGTAACCCGGCCAAGCTGCTGCTCGATCCTTACGCCCGGGAGGTGGTCGGCGAGTTTCGCTGGCACCCCGCGGTGCGCGGCCGCAGCAGGACCGATTCGGCGCCGTACGTGCCAAAGTGCGTCGTCCGCGATGTCCGCGAGCGGCCGATACAGCGGCCCGGCGTGCCGTGGCGCGATGCCGTGTTCTACGAGACCAATCTGCGCGGCTACACCATGCGCCACGAGGCCGTGCCCGAACCGGACAGGGGCAGGTTCCGCGGCATGACGAACAGCGCCGTTCTCGACTACCTGCGCTCGCTCGGCATCACGACCATCGAGTTGCTGCCGGTGCACGCGTATATCGACGAACGGCACCTGGTGACACGCGGCCTGCGCAACTACTGGGGTTACAACACTGTCGCGTTCTTCGCTCCCATGCCGCGTTTGGGCGGCGCAGACCCGGTCACCGAGTGTCGCGAAATGGTCGATTCGATCCATGACGCCGGCCTCGAGATCGTGCTGGACGTGGTGTACAACCATACGGGCGAAGGCAATCACGACGGGCCGACGCTGTCGTTCCGGGGAATCGACAACGCCGCTTACTACCGGCTCGATCCGAACGACCGCTCGCGCTACGTCGACGACACCGGCTGCGGCAATACGATCGATGCAGACAGCCCGCTGGTACAGAAGCTGGTGCTGGACAGTCTCGTGTACTGGCACCGGGACATGGGCGTGGACGGCTTTCGCTTCGACCTGGCGACCGTGCTCGGCCGGCATGCCAGCGGCTTCAGCCGTGAACACCCGCTGCTCGCCGCGATTGCCTCGAATCCCCTGCTGCGATCCGCGAAGCTGCTGGCGGAGCCCTGGGACCCGGGCCCTGGCGGCTACCAGCTCGGCAATTTCCCGCTGCCCTGGTCCGAGCTGAACGACAAGTTTCGCGACGGCGCACGACGCTTCTGGCGTGGCGACCTGCGGATGAGCGGCGAACTGGCGCGCCGCATGCACGGCTCGGCAGACCTGTTCGAAGCGGCCGGCCGGCCGCCGCACGCGAGCGTAAACAAGGTCACGAGTCATGACGGCTACACGCTCGCCGACGTCGTCGCCTACGAACAGCGTCACAACCATGCGAACGGCGAGAACAACCTGGACGGAAATCCCTATAACTTCAGTCGCAACTACGGCGTCGAAGGAGCAACTGACGAACCCGTCATCCTTGCGCTGCGCCGCCAGCAGCGACTGAATCTCCTGGCGACGATGTTCTGTTCGCAGGGCACACCCTTCTTGCTGGCCGGCGACGAACTCGGTAATAGCCAGGCCGGTAACAACAACGCCTACGCGCAGGACAACGAGACCGGTTGGCTCGACTGGTCGGGGCTGTCGGCGGATCCGGCTTTCACCGACGCCGTCCGGGCGCTGATCAGCCTGCGCCGCGAGTATCCCCTGCTGCGCCTGGATCGCCATGTCCACGGCCGTGAATACCGTGATGGCGTCGAGACCGCCGTCGGCTGGATCAACCCGGACGGCAGACTGCGCACGGACGAGGACTGGGATTTCGGACATGCGTTCGGCCTGCTGCTCGAACGCCGCGCGCCGGACGGCGGGTGGATGGCCATCGCGGTGCTGCTGAACGCCTGGAGCGATGCGCTGGACTTCGACCTGTCGCGAGTCTCACCGGACTGCCGCTGGACTTTGCGATTTGCGAGCGCTGCGGCCAGCCTAGGCAATGGCGCGGCAGCGGTGCAGGTACCCGGACGGTCGCTCGCGATTGTCACCGGATCCTGATCGGCCGGCGACTGTCAGCGCGCGCACTTACGCGTGGCTGTAGCGCTGAACATTCGCGGCGCGGTCGTATATCCTAGGGCGCACCCGTCGAATACCCGGGGCGAGGCGATGAAGCGCAAGTATTGGCCGGTTCAAACAGGCCAACTGGTGGACCGGCAGCGGCGGCGCCTGCTCGGCGCTGCGGGCTCCGGACTGTTGCTGGGAGGATTCATGACGGCAGGATCGGGAGATGCCGGCGCGGCCACGGGTTCGCGCCTCCGTTGGGGCGTTGTCGGCACGGGCGGCATAGCGACTCGCATGGCTCCGATGATTGCGCAGGCACCGTCCGCCGTGCTCGCGGCCGTATCCAGCCGCAGCCTGTCCACGGCGAAAGAATTCGCCGCAAAACATGGCGCCGACAGGGCTTTCGACGACTGGGAGACGATGCTCGACTGGGACGGGGTCGACGCGGTTTATGTCGCGACACCGACGAGTGTCCGTGAGGAAATCAGCCTTGCGGCCGCCGCCAGGCGCAAGCACGTGCTGGCGGAGAAGCCCTTCGCGAGCCTGGCATCCGTGCAACGCATCACACGAGCCTGTCGCGAGCACAACCTCGTTTTCATGGATGGCACGCACTTTGTGCATCATCCACGCACCCTGTCGGTACGCGACGGGACGACTGGAAACATCGGCTGGCCATGGTCGCTCGACAGCGCTTTCCAGTTTTCGATGCCCGACCGCGGCAACATCCGCTTCGATTCGACACTGGAACCGATGGGAGCAATCGGCGATGCCGGCTGGTACAACATGCGCGCCATCGTCGAATACCTGGAACCTGACATTCCGCTCGCCGACGTTGCATGTTATGCGCGCCGCGATACCGAGACGAATGCCGTGATCAGCGCGGCTGGCGTCCTGCGCTTCGCGGGCGGCGCGAGCTCGACGTTCAACTGTGGCTTCGATTCCGGCGCCCTGGTGATGGATCTCAGGCTCACAGGCGCCGATGGCGTGATCTCTATGGACGATTTCGTGCTCACTAGCCAGCCAGAGAGCGCGGCCTATGTCGTGCGCAAGGGCGGCTTCGATGCCGGCCGCAACATCGACATCCGCGCATCACTGCCGGCGCCGGTGCTGATGTTCGAGGATTTCGCCCGCGCGGTCACCGACGGTGCGAACCGGGAACGCTGGATGCAGGCCAGCGAGCGTACCCAGGCCTTGCTAGATGCGGTATGGAACGCCGCACTCGGCAACGACAATCCGAGCTGCGACGAGTGAAGCCTGTTGCACTTCGTCGAGCAGCTAGCGGTCCGCGAGACTGCAGCCCGCATCGCCCGGGTTCGGCACGATTTCCGCACGGACTACCTGGAGTTCGAGTCCGGCATCGCCGCTGATCACCAGGGGTGCTGCGACGGCGCTCATGTCGACGCCCTGCTCCGCGAAACACGACAGCTTGATGAGCCGCGTCTGCCAGTCCTTGCCGGACTGCGCAGCGAACGCCTCGCTCGCATCGATCGAACCGAATGCGTCCGCGCCGTTGGCCACCTGGAACGAAGCGTCACCGCCGGTGTAGGCCAGGACCCGGTACTCGAGGGCGATCGCCATGTCGCCATTCGACTCGCGCTCGAAATCGGCGGGACGGCCGGCGATGATCAGGTTCCCCGGGCCGCTCCACGAGAGCAAGAGCGAATCCTCCTGTGCGTCGCGGTCAGCGGGTGCAGCTGTCAGCAAACCGCCTGCGCTGGAGCCGCGCGAATCGCCAATCGGGGTCTCGCCACCCTCGTCGCGCAGCAACATGCCCCATTCGCCGACCGGGTCGCCAAACGCGATAATCGAGGTGCGTAACGCGGCCGCGTCCGCGTCGAGACCCGGCTCCTCCGGCAGAACGCCGAGGTCGCGCGCTTCCGCATAGCTCAGCCCGTGACCGTAGGCGAACAGCGGATCGTAGTCCTCGTCGCCGACATTGAGTTCCGCCTGTGCCGCAAACTTCGGCCAGGAAAAAGACAGGCGGCCGGTAAAATCATGGCGCGGACTGCCATCGGGAGCCGCCACCAGCAGGTCGGCGATGCCGCCGCCCTCGGTGCCCGGCAGCCATGCGGCAACGAACGCGTCGGAGGCGTTGAGTTCCGGATTCACCCACAGCGGACGGCCGGACAGGAAGACGCTCACTGTCGGGATGTCCGCCGCTTGCAACGTCCGCAGCAGCTCGAGGCCGTCGCCCGGCGCGTAGTCGACATTCGGCCGGTCCCCCTGGAACTCGGCGTAAGGGTTCTCGCCGAACACGACGATTGCGACGTCGGGACGTTCGTCAAAAGATCCGTCCTCGCTCAGCGTCACGCGCCCGCCGCCGGCTTCGACGGCCTCGGCCAGCCCGTCGTAGACCGAAGTACCGTTTGGAAAATGTTCGTTCAGGTTGTCCGTGCCCTGCCAGTTCAGCGTCCAGCCGCCGCACTGCTTGCCGATGTTGTGCGCGCCGTCACCGGCGACCAGGATCTTTGCCGATGGCCGGATCGGCAAAACGCCGCCGTCGTTCTTGAGCAGCACGAGCGACTTGCGCACGGCTTCGCGGGCAATGGCGCGGTGCCCCGGTGCGCCGAGCAGCTCGAAGTTACCGGCGTTCGGCCGTGATGACGGCCGCCCGGCGTCGAACACACCGGCACGGAACTTGACGCGAAGTATCCGGCTGACGGCTTCGTCCAGCCGCGTCATCGCGATTTCGCCGGAGCGCACCTGGGCCAGCACGGAGGCGTACAGGCCTTTCCAGCTGTCCGGTGCCATGTACATGTCGAGGCCCGCATTGAACGACGCGGCGCAGGACGTGACGGTGCAGTCCTGCACCTGCCCGTGCCCGTTCCAGTCGCCGACGACGAAGCCATCGAAGCCCATGCGGCCGACCAGGACGTCCGTAAGGAGTTCCTTGTAACCGTGCATCTTGCGGCCGTGAAAGCTGTTGAACGACGCCATCACCACCTGCACGCCGGACGCGACAGCCGGCGGATACCCCGCCGCCTGTATGTCGCGGAACTCCGCTTCCGGCACGACCGTGTCACCCTGATCGGTGCCGTCGGTCGTGCCGCCGTCGCCCGCAAAATGTTTCGCCGTCGCGAGCATGCGTCCCTCGCCCAGGAATTCCTCGGTGCCGTAGCGACCCTGGATACCCTCGATGATCTGCGGCGCGTAGGCGGCGACGATGCGCGGATCCTCCGAATAGCTTTCGTAGGTACGGCCCCAGCGGTCGTTACGCACCACGGCGATGGTGGGGGCGAATGTCCAGTCGAGCCCCGTGGCGAGCATCTCGAGCGCGGTCGCGCGCCCGATCCGGTACATGAGTTCGGGGTCGTTCGCCATGCCGAGGCCGATATTGTGTGGATAGATCGTCGCTCCGAGGATGTTGCTGTGCCCGTGCACGGCGTCGGTGCCCCAGATCGTCGGTATGCCCACGCCGCCGTCGCTCGTGTCGGTCGACGCATCCCAGAACGCGTCGGCGAGCGCGAGCCAATTGTCGGGAGTCGTGCGGCTTTCGCCGCCGGGCGCAGAGCTGCCGCCATTCAGTATCGAGCCAAGCTTGAATTCCCGCACGTCGGCGGGCGTCACCGCGGAAATGTCCGCCTGGATGACCTGGCCGACCTTTTCCTCGAGCGTCATGCGGTCTAGGAGCTCGGCGATGCGCGCCTCCGTCGCCGCATCCCGGACCATGACCGACTTCTGCAGCGGCCAGTTGGCCGCATCTACCGGTTCAGTGCGTGCCGGCACCGCGGCGGGCGGGATTGCCGCCGGTGTATCGGTGACGGGCGTAACGTCGTCACCGCAGCCCGCCAGAATCGTAAGTGCGAGCAGCCAAGGCGCGCACGGTCTCGATGATTCGTTCAAGTACTTTATCCCCCGGGAACCGCAGAGCGCGGTTTTGATTATGCGCACGTGCAAGTCGTGACCTGGCCCAGTCTGTCGGCCGCAATGTCGTGCGTTGTCATTTTTTGGCGAGCCCAAGAATAGCTCAATTTTCGCCCGCGCAAAACAGCATGCGATCCAGCGAAATTCCGGCGGCTACTGCGTTCGCGATCGGCCGCGTCGCATTGCGATGGCCCGAGAAACTCGGGCACGGTTCCGGCGATTTCGGATTCAATCTCGACTGAACTGCGATCGCGTCAATTTCCCGGGGCATAGGGAAACTGTAGTCCGCGGTAGTGGTCGAGCGATTGCGCCGGCGGCCGCACGCCATCGGGTAGCGGCAGGCCATTCACCGACTGAAAATAGGCGATGCAGGCATCACGCCACCAGCGCGCCTCGCGCAGTTGGATTGCAAGAAAGTCGGACACCTTCTGAAACCGCTGCTCGTCGACGAATGACTCGAGTGCCGCCCAGGTCGCCTGCATTCGTTCGACGTCGGCGACCCCGCGATCATAGTGTTCGATCAACGCCTGCCACAGGGTATCGCCGGACGCCATCCTGTGCTCCCAGGGCACGCGATGGAACCAGAGCAGCAGGTGCTCCGGCGTCGAGCCGATCTTGCCGTAGCGTCCGGCAACCGGCGGCGCATACTGCGCAACGGCATTGCTTCCGGAGGCGCTGCGGTCGAAGCCGACCGCGTCGCGCGTAGCGCGATGGTAGTAGTACGGATTCCACTCCGGGCGCGGCAGATCCTCGACCCAGGGTGCCGGGCCATAGTGATGGTCCGTGCCCATGATGTGCGCGAGACCCAGCGGCGTCATGTAGTTCACGACCGCTTCGCGCGAGAGCATCATCATGTCGGCGGCCGGCCGGACGAACGCGGGCTCGGCCGTGAAAGTCTGTTGCAGCCATTCCTCGGCGATCGCGCGTGACGACAGCTCCGGGTCCCACGCCAGCCGGCCGAACGCATACCAGTTCGCCTGGCCGAAGATCGAGCCGCTCCAGTCGCGGTCGGAACCGATGTTCGCAACTCCGGCGATGCCGGTGACGGCGTGGTCGTGCAGGCTGCCGTCAACCACGTGGCCGACGGTTGAGCCTTCGCCTTGCACCCAGGTGTCGCTGTCCAGCGCTTCTTCCCAGAGTGCGCCGAGATAGACGAGGTGCGTCGAAAAGCCGAGGTACTCCTGCGTGATCTGAAACTCCATCATCAGCGGCGTGGCCGGCATGGCACCGAACAGGGGATGGAAGGGCTCGCGCGGCTGGAAATCGAGCGGTCCATTCTTGACCTGCAGGAGCACGTTGGCCGCAAATCTGCCGTCCTGCGGGACGAACTCGTTGTACGCCTGCTTGACGCGGTCCTCGGGGTCGACATCCGAGTAAACGAACGCACGCCACACGACGACGCCACCGTGCGGCGCCAAGGCCTCCGCGAGCATGTTCGCGCCATCGGCATGGGTCCGGTCATAATCCTGCGGGCCGGGCTGCCCTTCCGAGTTGGCCTTGACCAGGAACCCGCCGAAGTCGGGAATCGCGGCGTAGATCTCGTCGGACTTCGCGCGCCACCACGCCCGCACGTCCGGATCGAGCGGATCCGCCGTATCGAGCCCGCCGAGGTCGATGGGTGCGCTGAAACGCGCCGACAGGTAAACGCGAATGTTCCACGGCCGGAGGACCTCGGCAATCGCCGCAGTCTTCTCGATGAATCGGGGCGACAGCATGTCTGCCCGCGCATTGACATTGTTGAGCACGGTACCGTTGATGCCGACCGACGCGTTCGCACGCGAATAATCCGTGTACCGGGAATCGACGAAACCGGGCAGCCGCCACCAATCCCAGATCGAAGTTCCGGCGTAGCCGCGTTCGACCTCCCCGTCCGGGTTGTCCCAGTGATTCAACAGGCGCAGGTCCACAGCCGGTGCCTCAACGCGCTCGCTGTCGTCCAGCACGCCGCGCGTGTGCAGCTGCCGGAGCAGCGCGAAAACGCCGTACAGGACGCCGGCCGGCTCATTGGCCGCGATCACGAGCACTTCGTCACCGCGAACCCGTGCCGCGCGAATGACGAAGCCTTCCGCGCCGAGCTCGCCGAGCGGGAGATCCAGTTCGGTGAGCAGTGGCAGGCTCGCGGGAGTCCCGGCCAGGATGGCGCCCTCGCCCGCTTCGGCAATGGCCGGAATCGCGCGGCCCAGGGCCGCCGAAAGACCTGCGCGCAGTTCCGTTCTCGCTGTGTGCAGCACCGCGGAATCGCCGACCGGCAGCAGCACGCCGCGCAGCTCCGTCGCGAACCCGGACACTGGCACGCCCGGGGTCGTGCGGCCCAGCCACAGCTCGTAGCCGTCCTCGGCCGAGGCGCCACCGGCACCCGCGAGCGTCGCCAGCAGCAGGCGTACTGCCAAGACGCGCGACGCCGCCTTCATCGAGCCTGCGCCCCGCCTTTTACGACGCCGTGGCGGGACGCCCGCAGCGCTCTTCCAGTAGTTCATTGACAGGTCCCCCCCGTGAGCATATGGTAGCGCTACCATGCCGGTTTGTCAGCCCTCTTGCGGAATATACGACCCGGTGGATCTGAGCCGGCCGGCCGGCGAGCCGGGCAGCCAGGCTAGGCCGTGCCGGGATGGTCGCACAGGGGAGAAAATGCAGAAGCCCGAGCGGCCGGGTAGTGTCCGGGGCCGTCGGCGAGCAACCGGGTCGCGCTGATGACACGCATCACAGACGCAAGTGTCATAACGACCTGCCCGGGCCGCAATTTCGTTACGCTGCGCCTCGTGACGGAGGACGGCGTGACCGGCGTCGGCGATGCCACACTGAACGGCCGGGAACTGGCCGTCGCGAGCTACCTCGAAGACCACGTCATTCCCTGCCTGATCGATGCGCGATGCCGCAGCGCATCGAGGACATCTGGCAGTACCTCTATCGCGGCGCCTACTGGCGACGCGGGCCCGTGACCATGAGCGCGATCGCCGCGGTGGACGTCGCGCTGTGGGACATCAAGGGCAAAGTCGCGGGCCTGCCGCTCTATCAACTCCTGGGAGGCGCCTGTCGCGACGGCGTCCTGGTCTACTGCCACGCGAACGGCGAGAGCATCGATGAGACGGTCGACGAAGTGCGCAGCACTTCGCGCGCAGGGCTATCGCGCCATTCGCCTCCAGTCCGGCGTACCGGGCCTGCCGTCGACCTACGGCGTCTCGAAGGAGAAGTTCGTCTACGAACCGGCCGAAGCCGGTTTGCCGACCGAGAACGCCTGGTCGACCGAGAAGTATCTGCGCATCCGTGCCGACCCTGTTCGCGGCGGCACGCGAGGCGCTCGGCTGGGATGTCCACCTGTTGCACGACGTGCATCACCGGCTGACGCCGATCGAGGCCGGCCGCCTGGGCAAGGACCTGGAGCCCTGGCGCCCGTTCTGGATGGAGGACGCCTGCCCCGGCCGAGAACCAGGAAAGCTTCCGGCTCATCCGGCAGCACACGACGACACCGCTGGCCGTAGGCGAAGTGTTCAACACGATCTGGGACTGCAAGACGCTCATCGAGGAGCAGCTCATCGACTACATCCGTGCGACGGTCGTGCACGCCGGCGGCATCACGCACTTGCGCCGGATTGCGGCGCTTGCGGACATCTACCGAAGTACGGACCGGCTGTCACGGCGCGACGGACCTTTCGCCGGTGACCATGGCCGCGGCGCTGCATTTCGACCTGTCGATTCCCAACTTCGGCATCCAGGAATACATGCGCCATACGGCGGAGACGGACGCCGTCTTCCCGCACGCCTACACTTACGCTGACGGCATGCTGCACCCGGGCGAGGAACCCGGACTCGGGGTGGACATCGACGTCGAACTGGCGGCGAAGTATCCGTACCAGCGCGCCTATCTCCCGGTGAACCGCCTGGAAGACGGCACGATGTTCGACTGGTGAACGATCCCGGATTCCGAATGAAGACAGTCCTCGGCATCGATCTCGGCACGCAAAGCCTCAAAGTCGTCGTCTATGACTACGAAGCGCGCAGGATCATGGCGTCCGTGTCCGCGCCATTAGAGGTGCGCCGCGACGACCGCGGGACCGCCGAGCAGGAGGCCAGCTGGTGGCTCAACGCCCTCCGTACGGCGCTCGCGAAAGTGCCGGCCGGTCTGCGCGAGTCCGCGCAGGCGATCGCCGTGTCGGGTCAGCAGCACGGTTTCGTCGCCGTCGATGCGGACGGCAAGGTCCTGATCCCCGTCAAGCTGTGGTGCGACACGTCGACCCAGGATGAGGTCGACGAAATTACCGAGGTCGTCGGCGGGCGCGAACGCTGCATCGAGCTCACCGGCAATCCCGTGCTGGTCGGCTATACGGCGTCCAAGCTCCGCTGGATCCGCAAACACCGTCCGGAACTCTACCGCAAGCTGGCGCAGGTCCTGCTGCCGCACGACTACCTCAACTACGTGGCTGACCGGCAACACCGTGATGGAGTACGGCGACGCTTCCGGGACCGGCTGCTCGACGTGCGTACGCGCCGCTGGTCGAAGGAACTGCTGCGGGCCGTGGAACCGATCCCAGGACCTGGCCGCCAGGCTGCCGCCGCTGGTCGGGCCGACACGGTGATCGGGATCGGTGACCGACGCCTCCAGCCGACGAATTCGGCATTCCCGCGGGCATGCCCGGTTGCACGCCGGCGGCGGCGACAACATGATGGCGGCGATCGGCACCGGCAACGTGAGTCCGGGCAAGCTGAGCGATGAGCCTCGGGACGTCGGGCACGCTGTTCGCCAGCGCCGAGCGATCCCGTGGTGGACGACGAACGGCGACATCGCGGCGTTCTGCTCGTCGACCGGCGGCTGGCTGCCACTCCTCTGCACGATGAACTGCACTGTTGCCACCGAACTGATGCGCACGCCGCTCGACGTCGGGAACCGATCGATTCGACGAGACGATCGGCGCCATGCCGGCCGGCTGCGAACGGACTGATCGTGCTGCCCTTCTTCAGCGGCGAGCGGACCCCGAATCTGCCGTCCGCCTCGGCCAGCATTAGCGGCCTGAAAGCACACAACTGCACGCGCGGGCACCTGCTGTCGGGCGACCGTCGAGGGCGCGACCTTCGGCCTGCGCTTCGGTCTCGACGAGCTGCGCCGGCTGGGACTCGAGTCGTCGGAAATCGTCCTGACCGGCGGCGGCGCGAACAGCGCGGTCTGGTGCCAGGTCGTGGCCGACATCTGCGGCCTCCCGGTCACGCTGCTCGCGCAGGACGAAGGCGCGTCCTTCGGCGCCGCCCTGCAGGCGCTCTGGATCACTCGAGCGCCGTGCCGATCCCGGCATTACGATCGCAAGACATTACACGAACAACACCTGAACCCTCGTCCGGCTGCGTGCCGCACGCCGGACGAGGTCACCGCCGACCGCTATCGTCGACGTCTACGCGGCCTATCGCCGCGCCGTCGACCAAGTGGCGTCCCAATTCGAGCAGTCAACGGAGCATGACCATGAGCGCCAATCCGCACATCGGCGACCCGCGAATACTTCCCGGGCATCGGCCAGGATTACTTACGAAGGACCCGAGTCCGACAATCCACTCGCTTTCAAGGCTCTACGACGCCCGGCAGCGTGATCGCCGGGAAAACGATGGCGGAGCACCTGCGCTTCGCCGTCTGCTACTGGCACACGCTTCTGCGCCGATGGCGGCGATCCGTTCGGCCCGGGTACGCGCAGCTATGCCTGGAAGGAGAAGAAGGAACCGCTGGCGCGCGCGGAAGACAAGCTGGACGCCGCGTTCGAATTCTTCACCAAGATGGGCGTGCCGTACTACTGTTTCCATGACGTCGACCTCGCGCCGGAAGGCGAAGATCGGTCGTCCGAGAGCGAGAAGTTCCTGCAGCACATGGTGGACCTGGCGAGCGAACGGCAGAAGTCCTCCGGACGTGAAGCTGCTGTGGGGCACGGCCAACCTGTTCTCGCATCCGCGCTACATGAACGGCGCGTCGACGAACCCGGACTTCGAGGTGGTGGCCCATGCCGCGGCCCAGGTCAAGGCCGCGCTGGACGCGACCGTGGAGCTCGGCGGCGAGAACTACGTGTTCTGGGGCGGTCGCGAAGGTTACTCGTACCTGCTCAACACGAACACGAAGCGCGAACTCGAGCACATGGCCCGGTTCCTCGGCATGGCCCGGGACTACGGCCGCAGCATCGGCTTCAAGGGCACGTTCCTGATCGAACCGAAGCCGATGGAACCGATGAAGCACCAGTACGACTTCGACGCACAGACAGTCATCGGTTTCCTGCGCCACCACGGGCTTGGCAGGCGATTTCAAGGTCAATGTCGAGGCCAACCACGCCACGCTCGCGGGCCATACCTTCGCCCACGACCTGCAGATGTGCACGGATGCCGGCCTGCTCGGCAGCGATCGATGCCAATCGCGGCAATCCGCAGAACGGCTGGGACACCGACCAGTTCCCGACCGACCTGTACGACACGGTCGACGCCATGCTGGTGGTGCTGGCCGACGGCGGCCTAAGAGTGGCGGCCTGAACTTCGACGCCAAGGTGCGACGCGAATCGACCGACCCCGAGGATCTGTTCATCGCCCACATCGGCGGCATGGACGCGTTCGCCCGCGGACTCATCGTCGCTGCCAACCTGCACGAGAACAGTTCGCTTGCCGAGTTCCGCGAACAGCGCTATTCGAGTTTCGACAGCGGCAAGGGCCAAGCCTTCGAGCAAGGCAAGCTCGGTCTCACGGACCTGAGGGATCTTGCCGAGAAGGGTGGCGAACCGAAGCAGGTTAGCGGCAGGCAGGAATGGTTCGAGAACGTGCTCAACGATTTCATTTTCCGGAAGGCTTAGCTCTGCCGCGCAGCGGCGACCTGCCGTTTGGCAAGTACGGATTGCGCGGCACGAAAGTTCGCCGAGTAGCGGCCGCGTCGGCGGCGCGCCGAACAGCCTGCTCGAGTGCCCGGATCGGCAGGCGCTGGTGTACAGCGGCGACGATGCGATGTTCATTCGTCGTTCGCCTGGCTGCCGGGCGTGCCGGTGCTCAGGAGCCGCAATCTCGCGGACTGGGAACTCGTCGGCCATGCTCTGACGCGGGCCAGCCAGGCGGATTTCGACGGGCTCGGCGTCTCGCGCGGCATCTTCGCACCGACGATCCGCTTCCACGACGGACTCTTCTATATTGTCAGCACGGCGGTCGACGCCGGCGGCAACTTCCACGTGACTGCCAGGGAGCTGGCCGGCCCCTGGTCCAAGCCGGTCTGGCTGCCGGAGATCGACGGCATAGACCCGGACCTGTACTTCGGCGAGGACGGCCGGGCCTGGCTTGCGCACAACGGGCCGCCGCCTGGTGTAGCGCGTTACGACGGACATCGGGCGATCTGGCTCTCGGAACTCGACCTCGCCGGCCGACGAGTCCTGCCCGGGTCGAGGCGCCTGCTGGTCGACGGCGGCAGCGACATCCGGGGGCGGCAGCCGGTGTGGATCGAGGGCCCGCACCTCCTGCGCAAGGACGGCTGGATCTACCTCCTCTGCGCCGAGGGCGGCACCGGCAACCGGCATTCAGAGGTCGTTTTTCGCGCGCGCGAACTCGATGAACCGTTCCGGCCCTGGGCGGGCAATCCGATCCTCGCCCAGCGTGCCAAACGGTACCGTGGCAGCCGGCGCGCCCGCACGGCCTGCCCGCCGTACGTGTGACGGCACCGTTGACCGGTAACTTCGCTGGCGCGACGAGTTCTCAGGACCGACGTCCGGCGGCGACTGGAACCTGCTGCGCCGGCCCGAGGCGCCGTTACCTGAACTACGCCGGCGACGCGCTTCGAACGAGCAGCGGGCGGCGCCGCAGTGACGATAGCCGAACACGACTTTGCCGACGCCAGCGCACGCAATACCATCGAGGTCGCTCTCGCCGGCGACCACGGCACGCTCGACTTTCTCGTCCGCATCGGCGACGGCGCCTGGCTGGTGCTCGCGGACGATCTCGACGCCAGGCCCTCAGCACCGAAATAGCCGATGGATTCGTCGGCACGATGCTCGGGCCGCTCGCGCGCCCGGCAGCGACTAGGGCTGCGGCATTGGGGGCCGGGTGCGATCAAGCCCGACAGGCAGTCGCGTCGCCGAGCGTGAAGTAAAAGGTCGCGCCCTCGCCGACGCGCCCTTCAGCCCAGATGCGGCCGTCATGGCGCTCGACGACGCGATGGGCGATCGTGAGCCCGAGGCCGACGCCTTCCGACGAACTCGCCTTGTCGAGCCGGTTGAAGGCCCCGAAGATGCTATCCGCATGATCCTGGTCGAAGCCGATGCCGTTGTCAGCCACGAAATACACGACCTCGCCGCCTTCAGCCAGGAACCCGACCGTGACGATTCTTTCCGCGCGACTGCGCGTATATTTGATCGCGTTCGCAAGCAAATTGGTGAGCAGCATGTGCACGAGCGTGGTATCGGCAAGAGCCTCGGGCAGTTCGGCGATCTCGAACCGAACCGGCGGCGGCATTTCGGCACCGGACAGGTCCGCGGCAATCTCCCCGGCAAGTCCGCGCATGTCGATGAGCTCGCGGCTAAAGGTTGCGTGCGCCACTTCGGACAGCCCGAGCAGGCGATCGAGGATGTTCGCCATCTGGTTCACCGACGGCGTGAAGCGCTCCAGGACCCGCGTGCTCTCCGGGCTGAGTTCGCGGCGTGCGCGCTCCTCCAGCAGCTGTGCGTTTACCGACAGGGAATTGAGCGGATTGCGCAGGTCGTGGGCGACCGAGTCGGCGAGCGTCTGCAGGTCGGCCGTCCGGTTACGAAGCTGGCGCGTGCGATCCGCGATGGTCTCCTCGAGATTGCGATTCAGTTCCGCGAGCTCCGCTTCCGCGGCTTCCGCGGCCGCGGCGCGAAACCGTGCCCGGCCGTTCTCGTAGAGCAGCGTGCCGAGCAGGATGGCGATGAACAGACCGAGCAGGAGTATCAGGTCGATGGCCGGTGAGTCCAGCGTGGCGACCAGCAAGTCGGATGGTCGGTGCTCGACCTTCCACAACGAACCGAGCGGCGTCCGGATGACTCCGTCGCGCGTCCAGCTCGCCGGTGCGCGCCGCGCGGGTTCATCGCGCTGGTACAGGAGCGAGTCGCCCTGATAGACGCGGATTGCGTAGCCGGGCGATTCGTCGGCCAGCATCTGCTCGAGCGCCTGCCCGGCGTCGACCAGTGCGATCAGCTTGCCGGTCACGCCTTCGCGTTGTTCCGTGAGGTAAATCTCGAACCAGACGCTGCCGTCCTGCCGCGTGTGGGGGCCCAGGATCGTATTGCCGTTGATTTCGCGCGCCCGATCGGTGATCGTCACAAAGCGCTGCCACTGAACTGGCGGCGGACGATAGTCGAAGCGGCCGTTCGCTGATGTGCGAAGAAAACGCAAATCTTTCTCGGGATCGTACCACAACAGCAGTTGCACACCGACGAGGCTGTCCGTGTCGATGCCCTCTGTCGGCGCCCAATCCGCGGGATCCAGATATTGATTGACGGACCAGTAAGTACGCACGTAGTGCAATGAGGCGAACATCGCTTCGATACTGCGAACGAGCTGACTACGCGCAGCGTACGATTCGGATTCGGCGATCCGTGCGATCTGCTCTTCGTTGCTCCGGGACAGTGAACTCCACAACGCGAACGTGCACATTGCCATGATGACGACGACGCACAAGGAATAGATCAGCCGACGGGCCATGCGGAATTCCGGTCAGAAATGATTCACCGCGGGCAAGAATTACACCCGATAGGTAAGAACTACAGTTGGCGCTTGCGCACGCGTAAACCATCCTACGTGGCGCGCCACAACCTGTCGACCATCGCTTGGCACGAAGCGTGCACGAGTGACTCAGGATACCGGGAGAAGGGATTGGCCCGCGAGATCTTCAACGTGACTGGCGTCTTCGGCGCGGGCTTGTTGCTCCTGCAGCAGGCCGGATGCGTTTCGTCACCGCCCTCCCAGTCCACGCCGGTGGCGCAACCGGCCGTCGCCGACGCGGACGGTCTCGTGAGCGGGAACGACGCCGAACAGTTGCGGAGCTCGATTTCGGCCAAGGCGGCCGATCCGGCCGAATTTGCGGACCTGTTCGACACTATCGCGTCGCTGAGCGACTCGCCGATCTACAAGGATAGCCGGGTCGAGCTGCTGATCGACGGGCCCGCCACCTATGACGCCATGCTGCACGAGATCGAAAACGCCGAATCGAGCATACTGCTTGAGACCTACATATTCGCGGACGACGAGGTCGGGCAGCGCTTTTCCGAAGCGCTGGCGGCGAAGAGCGGCGCCGGGGTGTCGGTCCACGTCATCTTCGACAGCATCGGCAGCATCCTGAGTGACGACACCTTCTTCGAGCGTATGCGCGAGACGGGCATCGACATACTCGAATACAACGACATCAACCCGGCCGATGGCGGCAATCCGCTGGACGCGAACGTGCGCGACCACCGCAAACTGTTGGTCGTTGACGGGCGCGTCGCATTCACGGGTGGCATCAACCTGTCGGATACTTACTCCAGCAGCTCCTTCGGCGTCGATCCCGGGGAAAAGATGAACGCCGGCTGGCGGGACACCCACATCGCCGTTTACGGCCCCGCGGTCGAGGGATTTGTCACGGTTTTCGCCGCCAACTGGGTGCGGCATCAGACCGGGGAAAACGGCGGCCTGGATGTGGCGCTGCAAGCGGGCTCGGCCGGCAGCGACGTCGTGGCCGTCCTGCGGGCGGACGGCGGCGACGATAATGAATCGTCCATCATTCACGCCTACCGGGAGGCCATGCGCGTGGCGCGCAATCGTGTCTGGATCACCCAGGCCTACTTCGCGCCGGACGATGGATTTCTCGACACGCTGAAAGCGGCTGCCCGCAGAGGCGTCGACGTGCGCGTCATCGTTCCCGGTGAATCGAATTCCTCGCTGGTCTTGAATGCGTCCCGGTCCCGCTATGACGACCTGCTCGAGGCGGGAGTCCGGATCTACGAAACCCAGTCGTCGTTCATGCATGCGAAAACGGCGGTCATCGACGGCCTGTGGTCGACGGTCGGCTCGTCAAACCTGGACTACCGCAGCTTCCTGCACAACGACGAAGTCAATGCCGTAATCTTCGGGACCGAGTTCGCGGGACAATTGGAAATGCAGTTCATAGACGACATACTAGGCAGCCGGGCCATTGCCCTCGAGGACTGGCGGGACCGCGGCGTCTTGCGCCGCGTGGCCGAATGGCTGAGTTGGCCGGTCGAGTACTGGTTGTAGCGACAGGATCCTGGCCATGGCAGGGGAAGCGGAAATCGTCGAAATCGAACGGGGGGCGCGAGCCCGAACAGGTGCTATGACGAAAATTCTGATTGTCGACGACGAAGCCGATTTCAGCAGCGGCATTGCGGAGTATCTTGAACTCAAGGGACACTCGGTCGTGTTGACGAACACTGTTTCGGCTGCGCGCGAAGCACTGCGGCGGACCAGGCCGGACGCGGTGGTGCTCGACCTGATGCTTCCGGACGGCAGCGGGCTCGAGCTGCTCGACGCATTTTCCGAGCACCGTCCGGACAAGGTCGTCATCATCACGGGGCACGCCGGTGTCAAGAATCTCATCGGCGGAATGGCCGGTGAAGGCGTGTCCTATCTGACCAAGCCGATCGAGCCGCGCGAGCTCCTGACGCTGCTGGGTCAGGCGAACGACGTGCGTCCGCAAAAGGAGCCTGAAGGTGAGGGGCACTTCGGCCTGATGATCGGCGAAAGTCCGGCGATGCTCGGTATTTACGAAATCATCCGGCAGGTCGCACGAACGGACAGCACGGTTTTCGTCCAGGGTGAGAGCGGCACCGGCAAGGAGCTGGTTGCGGAGGCCATTCACAGCTTGAGCGGTGTGAGCGGAGCTTTCGTGCCGGTCAACTGCGGCAGCCTCAACAAGGATCTCCTGTCGAGCCAGCTGTTCGGCCACGAGAAAGGCAGTTTCACCGGCGCCACCCGGCGCCACTCGGGATTCTTCGAGCGCGCGGACAACGGCACCCTTTTTCTCGACGAAATCACCGAAATGCCTGCGGAGATGCAGACGCACCTGCTGCGTGTTCTTGAATCCGGCAGCGTCCTGCGAGTCGGCGCCGAAAAGGAATTCCCGGTCGAGGCCCGGCTCATCGCCGCGACCAATCGCGACCCTCTGAAAGCGGTCAAGGCGGGAAAACTGCGCGAGGACCTGTATTTCCGGCTGCGTGTGTTTCCGATCACACTTCCGCCCCTGCGGGAACGCAGCGGCGACATACCACGTCTCGCGCGGTATTTCCTTGCGGAACTCAATGCGAAATACGGTACGAACAAGAAGCTCACCGATGAGGGCCTGCAACGGCTGGAACAGCATTCCTGGCCGGGCAATGTGCGTGAACTGAAGCACACGGTGCACCGGGCGTACATCCTGTCGGACGGCGATGCGGTGACCGTCCCGCTGCGATTCGACGAGGACCTGCCGAGCGACATCGAGGGACTGCGTGTCGGGCGTTCCATCGCCGACGTCGAGAAAGACCTTATCCTCGCCACACTAAATCACCTGGACGGCGACAAGAAGGCCGCAGCCACGAGTCTCGGCATCAGCCTCAAGACCCTTTATAACCGGCTGAAAGAGTACGGTGAGACCGACGGCATCGTTGACTGATGAAAGTACTGATCGTAGAGGATGACGACTTCGCGCGGGAAGCAAGCGCACGTTACCTGGATTATCTGGGTCACGAAGTGTCTGCGGCGGCCTCCGCCGCCGAAGCCAGGGCGCGGGCCGATGATTGGCCTCCAGACGTGGTGATCTGCGACTGGCGTCTCGCCGACGGCGACGACGGCGCCGACGTCGCCCGTGCATTGCAGCAGCGCTATGCAACGCCGATCATATTCATCACCGCGCATCCGCTCGGGCGCTTGCGTTCAGAGACTCGCGACCTCAAAGTCGCGCGTTACCTGCGCAAACCGATCTCTCTGGTCTCTCTGGCGTCGGTGCTCGACGAGATCAGCATGGCCTCGCCCCTCTGAGCCGCCCGAAAAAAGGCGGCGCCGGAGCCGGCGCCGCCACTGCCCGGCCGCGCTTCGCGGCCTGGCGATTTCCTACAGTCCCTGCTGGTCGCGCCAGCGGCGGACGTCTTCGCGAGCCTGCTCGACCGACCGGCCGTAGCGCTTCTGTATTGCGCCGATCAGCTGATCAGTTTCGCCCTCTATCCGTTCGAGATCGTCGTCGGTGAGCTCGCCCCACTTCTCCTTGATCTTTCCCTTCACCTCGTTCCAGTTGCCTTCGATCTGGTGCTTGTTCATTACACTTCCTCCCGAGTAGCGAAATGCGGAGTGTCCGTTCCGCGTTCTGAGATGGCGGCCGCCGATTGCGACCAAGGGGTATTGCTGTCGCTCTGACCGCGTACGCCTCAGATGCGGCGCAGCCGTCACCCAGAGCTTTTGCAAGGTGCGTGCCAATCGGGAATGCTGTGCGCAGCGGTGCGCGCGCAGCCGATGTCAGCGCCGTGAGGGCGCAAGATTTACGTGCGGGAGAAAACTTTTCATCGCAGCGACCCCGAAGGCTTGCGGATCGCGGCTGCAAAAGGCTTACGCGCAACTGGCATGGCCCGTGCATTGACATACGTGAGGCCTGTCCGCGGCCGGCCGCTGCCGACCGGGATAGCGACTCGATACAGCGCACGACCAAAGGAGATCAAAACAATGTTGACTTGGGCAGTGACCTTCCTTGTGCTCGCCATCGTCGCCGGGCTGCTCGGTTTCACCGGCATCGCCGGCACGGCCGCAGGCATCGCGAAAATACTCTTCGTGGTCTTCCTGGTGCTGCTTCTCGTCAGTGCTGTCTTCAGCGCACTGCGCGGACGGCCGCCCGTTTGACAGGATCACGACGGCGTGGCGAGGACGAAAGCACCCTCTTCCGCCCCGCTGACGCGTTCGCGGAAGGCACCGAAGAGCTCCCGACCCATGCCGACGTGACTGGCGGCGAGGTCGAAGGCCGGCAGGGTACGCGAGGCTACGTCGTCCCGCGCCGAGACTTCGAGAACGCCGGCATCGACATCGATGCTGATCGAGTCGCCGTCGCGGATCTTGCCGATCGTCCCGCCCTTGACGGCCTCCGGCGTGACCTGGATTGCGGCCAGCACTGAACCCGACGCGCCGGACATGCGCCCGTCGGTCAGCAACGCCACGCGAAAGCCGCGATTCTGCAGCACGCCTAGATAAGGCGTGAGCCGGTGCAGCTCCGGCATGCCGGTTGCGCTCGGTCCTTGAGCCGGGAGCACGGCCACGAAATCCCGTTCCAGCTCACCGGCGTTGAACGCCGCCGTGAAAGCGTCCTGCGAGTCGAAGACGCGAGCGGGTGCCGAAATGGAACGTCGCTCGTCCTTCACCGCCGACGTCTTGACGATCGCGCGACCGACATTGCCGTCGACGAGCTTTATGCCGCCATCGTCGTCGAATGGCGTTGCGCATGGCCGCAGTATGTCCTGGTCGAGCGATGCGGCAGGCGCCGGCCGGAAGCCGAGCAAGCCGTCGTCGCTGACCGGTTCCACGCAAAAGCGCCGCAGCCCGGGGCCGAGTATCGTGTTGACGTCCTCGTGCAACAGGCCCGCATCGAGAAGTTCGCGGATCATGAAGCCGAGCCCGCCCGCCGCATGGAAATGATTCACGTCGGCGACGCCGTTCGGGTAGACGCGAGCCATCAAGGGCACGACGGACGACAGTTTCGCGAAGTCGTTCCAGTCGATGAGGACACCGGCTGTCCGGGCGATGGCGACCAGGTGCATGGTGTGGTTGGTCGAACCGCCGCTCGCAAGCAGGCCGACGATGCCGTTCACGATCGCCTTTTCGTCAATGATATCGGCGATCGGCTGGTAGTTTCCGGACGGCCTGGCGATGCGCAGGACCGCGTGCACGGCTTCCGCCGTCAGCAGGTCGCGCAGCCCTGTGCCCGGATTGACGAAGGAGCCGCCCGGCAACTGCATGCCCATGAACTCCATCAGCATCTGGTTGCTGTTGGCCGTGCCGTAGAAAGTGCAGGTGCCCGGCGCGTGATAGGACGCCGATTCGGCCGCCAGCAACGCGTCTCGCCCGACTTTGCCGGCCGCGTATTCCTCGCGAATCCTTGCTTTTTCCTTGTTCGGCAGGCCGGAAACCATGGGGCCTGCGGGCACGAAAACTACCGGAAGATGTCCGAATGCGAGCGCGCCGATCATCAGGCCCGGGACGATCTTGTCGCAGATGCCGAGACACAGTGCCGCGTCGAACATGTTGTGTGACAGCGCGACGGCGGTCGACAGGGCGATCACATCGCGGCTGAACAGCGACAGATCCATGCCGTCTTGCCCCTGCGTGACACCGTCGCACATAGCGGGTACCCCGCCCGCGACCTGCGCCACCGCACCGGCCTCGGCAGCGACGCGCTTGATGAGTTCAGGGTAGGTGCAATAGGGCTGGTGGGCGCTGAGCATGTCGTTGTATGCGGACACGATACCGATGTTCGGCGTCGTATTGCCGGCCAGCGATTCCTTGTCCTTGCCCGAACAAGCGGCCATGCCATGCGCGAGATTGCTGCAGGACAGCGACCGGCGTGGTGGCCAGCTGTCGGCCGCGCGCCGCACCTTGTCGAGGTACGCACGCCGCAGGCCTCTGCTTCTTTCGCGGATACGTTCGGTGACTTCGCTGACGGTCGTATGCATGTCGAATCCTGTCGGGCTCACGCGGCCCAGAAAACCTGTACCAGCAAGCGTTGCTGGCGCAGCAGCGCCGTCACCGGGTAGTTGGTCTCGCCGGCGGCAGCCGCTTTATAGACATCCCGCTTGTCGCCGCCGAAGATCAGCAGGACGACGGCGTTGCTGGCGAGCACGGTCGAAAGCGTCATGCTGACCCGCGGGTGCGGACTGGCGGCGGTCGACACCGGGATGTAGGCAGGGTCGACGTCGAGATCGAGACCGAGCGCCAGGTTCGCGGCGTCAGGGAACAAGGAAGCGAAGTGTCCGTCGTTGCCCATGCCGAGCACAGCACAGGCGTAAGGCTTCGATATGGCCGCCAGTTCCGAGTCCAGCTCCGCGCACCGCTCGGCCGGTGTGCGGCCCGCGGCGTAGACCGGCAGTAGTACTGCCGCCGCTGCATTGCGCTGCAGGAGATGCGTGCGCACGAGCTTTTCATTGCTGTCGTCGCTGTCGGCAGGCACCCAGCGCTCGTCACTCATGAGCACTCGCACCCGCGGCCATTGCAGCGATGTGGCGGCGAGGCGTTCGAAACAGCGGACCGGCGTGCTGCCGCCGCTCACGATCAGGGCGGCGGAGTCGGTCTCGGCAAGGCGCTCGCGCAGGCGTGCGGCGATGAACTCCGCCGCGGCACGCGATGCCTCGATGCGGTTCGTAAAAAAGTATTCCATCGCCCTCAACTCTCGGGCTGCCATCTGCGGTCATCCCGATCGAGCAGCAGTGATGAGGACGTCGGTCCCCAGGTACCGGCGACATATGGTTCGACCTTCTGCTGCGAGTCGGCCCAGCCGGCGATGATGCTGTCCACCCACCCCCATGCGGCCTCCACCTCGTCGCGCCGCATGAACAGTGCCGGATTGCCACGCAGGACTTCCATCAGCAGCCGTTCGTAGGCATCCGGATAGCGGATGCCGAAGGTCTCTTCGAAACTGAGGTCCAGGGACACCGGCCGAAGGTCGAAGCCGCCAGGACCGGGCTCCTTCGCCATCACGAACAGTTTCACGCCCTCGTCCGGCTGCAACTGGATGGACAGCCGGTTCGGCTGCACGTTGTATTGCTGCTCCGGGAAGATCGAATGGGGCACGTCCTCGAACTGGATGACGATTTCGGAATGTTTCGCCTTGAGGCGCTTGCCGGTTCGCAGGTAGAAGGGGACGTTCGACCAGCGCCAGTTCTCGATCTCGGCCTTGATCGCGACGAAGGTTTCCGTGCTGCTGGGGCCGCCGCCCAGTTCGTCACGATAGCCGGGCACCGGGTGCCCGTGGATCGCACCTTCCGCGTACTGGCCGCGCACGGTCTGGCGGCGCACGGCGTCGCCTTCGATCGGCTTCAGTGCACGCAGTACCTTGATCTTTTCGTCGCGCACTGCCTCCTGATCGAGGCTCGATGGCGCTTCGATCGCAGTCAGGCACATCAGTTGCAGCAAATGGTTCTGTACCATGTCGCGCAGCGCGCCGATGCGGTCATAGAACTCGATGCGATTGCCGACCCCGAGGTCCTCCGCCACCGTTATTTGCACATGGTCGATGGTGCCACGCCGCCACAAGGGCTCGAACAGCGAATTGCCGAAGCGCAGGGCGAGCAGGTTCTGCACCGTTTCCTTGCCGAGATAGTGGTCGATGCGGAAGATCTGGCGCTCATCGAAACACGCACCGACCTTCTCGTTGATCTTGAAAGCCGATGCGTAATCCGTGCCAACCGGCTTCTCGAGAACGATGCGGCTCATGGGCGTGATCAGCTGGTTACGGCGCAGTCCCTCCGAAATCGGCCCGAACAATCCCGGTGCAGTGGCGAGGTACGCGACCCGCAGGCGCTCCTCGCGCCCGCGCAGTTCGTCGACGAGGTCCTGCCAGTGATCGTGACCGGTTGCATCTGCTTTTATGTAGCGCAGGCGGCCGCTGAATTGCCGCCACTCGGCTTCGTCGAAGTCGCCATCCGACAGGTTCGCCCGCAGCGCCGCCTCGACCTGGCCGAGGTATTCCTCGCGGCGCACATCGCCGCGGCCGACGGCAATGATGCGGCTGTCGCCGACGATCTGCCCGTCGCGGTGCCGATGGTAGAGCGCCGGCAGGAGCTTGCGCATCGACAGGTCGCCGGTACCGCCGAAGATGATCAGGTCGAAGACCTGGACGGGCACGAGTTTGGCCATCAGGGGTTCCCGTGAGCTGGCTTTTTCTGAAACTTTACTACATAGTTACCGATAGATGCCACTTTCTGTGGACCCTAGCGTCAGATTTTCTGTAGTTTTACTACATGTTGGAACAGATAAACGAGCGCCTGGACACGCTGAGCCCCGCCGAACGCCGGGTCGCCGATTGGGTTGTTGCGCATCCGCTGCGAGCTTCGCGCATGACCCTGGCTGAACTGGCCGCCGCCTGCGGCAGCAGCGAGCCGACAGTCATCCGCTTTTGCCGTCGCTTCGGTCTCAGGGGATTTCGCGAACTCGCGCCGCGACTGAGCGAGGCGCTCAGTCGGCCGGTCAGTTACATCCATCACGACGTGGCTGCGGACGACCTGCCGGGCGATGCTGCAACGAAGGTCGTCGATGCGTCGATTCAGGCACTGTTCCGCCTGCGCGCGGATTTGTCGGCCATGCCGATCGGCGCCGCGCTCGACGTCCTGTCCCGCGCGCGGCAGCTGGTGTTCGCAGGACTTGGGGCGTCCGGGCACGTCGCGCGCGATGCCTGCCACAAGTTCTTCCGGCTCGGCGTTCCCTGCACGGCGCTGACCGATACGCCGTCGATACTGCAGTTCGCCGCCGTCGCTGTACCGGCGGACGTGTTGATCGTCACCTCGCATTCCGGCGGCTGGCCGGAACTGGTGCGCGCCGCCGCTGCCGCCCGGGCGCGCGGCGCGTCCGTAATTGCCATGACGGAACCCGGCACCGCATTGGCCGCGGAAGCGGAAGTCCTGCTGCCCTGCCACGCGCGTGAGGATACGAACGTGTATACGCCGATGAGCTCGAGGCTGGTGCAACTCGCACTGTTCGATGCCCTGCAGGTCGGCCTGGCGCTCGTGCTCGGTGAGGCCGCCGTCCAGAACCTGCGGCGCTGCAAGGACGCGCTCGCGCCCCTCGGCCGTTGATCGCTCATCGGTCACCCGACTTCTCGAGACAGGTGTGCACGGTCGCCGCCGCGCCGTGCTCGAGCAGGGATTCGAGCTGCACGACCAGCGCGTGGCGCAGGCGCTCGGCGGCGCGCAGGTCCTCGCCGAACACCGCCGCCAGCCCCAGGTAGGCATCGACGAGCGCTGCCGGCCGGCCCCCGGACTCCGCTGCGATCGCCGCGAATGTCCCCGCCAGCGGATCCCGGACGTCGACGGGATCACCCCGCTCGTCACGCCCCAGCGTGTACCGTATCCATGCGGCGACTGCCAGCGACAACAATGCAATCGGGCCGCCCCGGCCGAGCTGGTGCCGGATCGTCGCGAGCAGGCGCTGCGGCAGCTTCTGCGACCCGTCCATCGCGATCTGCCAGGTACGGTGCATCAGCGCCGGTTTGCGAAAGCGTTCGATGAGCGCCGGAATGTAGCGCTCATGTTCCATGCCGGCGGGTGCCGGCGTCACTGGCGATATCTCCGTGCGCATCAGGTGCTCGACGTAGCGCGCGAGCGCCGCATCCTGCATCGCTTCGTGCACGTATACGTGACCGCTGAGAAAACCCAGGTAGGCAATGGCCGAATGTGCGCCGTTCAGCAGCCGCAACTTGGCCGTCTCGTACGGCTCGACGTTGTCGACGAGCAGCGCGCCTGCGCGCTCCCAGGCAGGCCGCGCGTTCGCGAAGTGATCCTCGATTATCCACTGCGTGAAAGCTTCGGTGCAGACGAGCGCGGCATCGAATACACCGGTGGCCGCGGCTGCGTCCGCGATGTCGCGGTCCGTCGTCGCGGGCACGATGCGGTCGACCATGGTCGATGGGAAGGCCACGTTGTCGCGAATCCAGCTCTCCATATCCCTTCCCGCGAGTGCCGCGAAATCGAGAACGGCGCGGCGCAGTCGCTTTCCGTTGGCGGGCAGGTTGTCGCAGGACAGCACCGTGAACGGCCCTGCGTCGCGTATGCTGCGGCGCACGCACGCCGCATGCAGGATCCCGACCAGGCTCCGCGGCGAGGCGACGTGGCCGAGGTCGTGGACGACCTCGGGATGTGCCGCATCGAGGCCACCTGCTTGCGCGTCGATGCAGTAGCCTTTCTCCGTTACCGTGATCGTGACGACCGCAGTGCCCGTCCTCGCGAGCAACTCGATGACGCTCTCCGGATTTCCGGCCGCGACATGCATTTCACGCAATGCACCGATCAGCCGGTAGTCGCGCCGATCGCGGCCGGCGACAGCGAGCATGTACAGGCAATCCTGCGGCGCCAGTTGCTCGAAGACGTCCGGGCGGCGCAGGCTCACCCCGGCGATGGCCCAGTCGCCGCCGTCCGCAGCGAGCACGTCATCGATGTAGACGGCAGTGTGGGCGCGCATGAACGCACCCACGCCGATATGCACGACGCGCGTGCCCACGGCGTCCCGCCGGTAGCCCGGACGGGAAACGCTGGGTGCGAGCGCCGCGAGACTCGCCTGCGACAGGCGCGGTGCGTTCTTCAGGACGTCGGCCAGCCCGCGGTGGGTCAGCACAGGTCGCGATCCAACTTGTAGGCCCGTTTCGGAAGCTCGTACGCAAGGTCCCTGGCGATGACGCCGGCCTCGTCCTCATCGAGTCGATGCTCCGCGACCAGCCCGGCGAGATAGGCGCAATCGACTCGCCGGGCCACGTCGTGGCGCGCCGGGATCGACAGGAATGCGCGGGTGTCGTCATTGAAGCCGACCGTATTGTAGAAGCCTGCCGTTTCCGTCGTCAGTTCGCGGAAGCGGTGCATGCCGTTCGGCGAATCATGGAACCACCATGCCGGACCGAGCTTCAGTACGGGGTACGCACCGGCGAGCGGCGCGAGTTCGCGGCTATAGCTGCTTTCGTCGAGCGTGAACAGTATCACGTTCGAGCCGTTCGTCCAGTCCATAGCGATCGAGCAAGGGCTTGAGGCCGTGCACATAGTCGGTGCGTGTCGGGATGTCGAAGCCTTTGTCCCTGCCGTACTTGCAAGCACCGTCGCCGAATGGTTGCGCGACGATCCGGGGTGTATCTGCATGACGAGCCCGTCGTCGATGCTCATGCGCGCCATTTCGGTAAGCATCTGCGCTCGGAACAGTTCGGCATCATCGGCCGTCGGGTTCGGTTCGAGCACGCGGGCGAACAGTCGCGCCGCGTCGCGTGGCGCGAGGTCGGCGGTTCGGCAGGTCGGGTGACCATGATCGGTCGAGGTCGCGCCTTGTTGCATGAAGAACGCGCGACGCTGCCGGTGCGCGGCCAGGTAGCCGTCCCAGCTGGCGGTGTTCTCGCCGGTCAGCTCGCCGAACCGCGCCACGTTATCGGCAAAGCCCCAGTACTCGGGGTCTACCACGGGATCGGGGCGATAGGCAGTCAGCACCTTGCCGCCCCAGTCGCTGTCCCTGATCTCGCGGTGATGGCGCAGGTCGTCCAGCGGCGATTCGGTCGTCGTCAGCACCTCGATGCCGAATCGTTCGAACAAAGCGCGCGGGCGGAAGGCATCGTCGGCAAGGCACTCGCCGATGACGTCGAAATAATGATCCGCATTGGTTGCCGACAGGCGCCCGTCGAGGCCGAACACCTCCTGCAGCACCCAATCGAGCCACAGCCTGGAGGGGGTCGCGGCAAACAGGTAGTAGTGGCGCGCGAAGACACGCCACCAGCTCCGCGGATCGCCGTCCGGCCGACCACCGGCCGCGCGCGGCACGCCGACCTGATCGAGACTCACGCCTTGGCTGGCGAGCATCCGAAACAGGTAATGGTCCGGTGTCAGTAACAGCTCCGCCGCATTGGAGAACGGCTCGTTGCCCGCGAACCAACGTGGGTCGGTATGTCCGTGCGGACTGATGATGGGCAAGCCTTTGACAAGCTGGTAGAGCCGCCTGGCTATGGCGCGCGCATCCGGCTGCGAAGGAAACAGTCGATCAGGGTGCAGCTTACTCACACGCGCCACGCAATCCGACTCGCTCCTTCAACGCGCCAGCCATCCCCCGTCGACGGGAAGCATCGCGCCGTGCACATAGTCCGATGCTGCCGATGCGAGGAACACCGCGGCGCCAGCGAGATCGCCCGGCTCGCCCCAGCGACCGGCCGGTATGCGCGCGAGTATATCGCGATTCCGGCCCGGATCTTTGCGCAGTACTTCGGTGTTGTTGGTCGCGATGTAGCCCGGAACGATCGCATTCACGTTGATGCCATACGCGGCCCATTCGTTAGCGAGCAATCGAGTCAGTCCGGCGAGACCGCTCTTGCTGGCCGTGTACGAGGCCACACGTACGCCGCCCTGGAACGACAGGACCGAGGCAACGTTGATGATTTTGCCGCGACGCCTTTCGTCGCACATGCGCCGCGCAACTGCACGCGCCAGGAAAAACGGTACCTTGAGGTTGGTCGCAATGACGATGTCCCAGTCCGCTTCGCTGAAATCCAGCGCGTCCGCCCGCCGGATGATCCCGGCGTTATTGATCAGGATGTCCGGCGGGCCCAGTGCACGAACGGTGTCCTGCACGATGCGCTCGACTGGTCCGGGCGACCCGAGGTCCGCACTGATGGCCGTGCTCCTGCCGCCGCAGGCGTCGATGCGAGCGGCGGTTTCATCCGGCGGCGAGCGGCCTACCAGTGCAATGGCGGCGCCCGCCTCCGCCAGTGCGACCGCCATCGCCTGACCGAGACCGGTGTTGCCGCCCGTGACGATTGCGACCTTGCCATCCAGACTGAACCTGTCCGCGGTCATCGTCCGGCACTATTTCAGCTGACAGATGTCGAGGACATGCATGTCCTTGTAGTCGAGATTCTCGCCGCCCATCGCCCAGACGAAAGGAGTAATTGCTGTTGCCCGCACCCATGTGGATGGACCACGGCGGCGAGATCACCGCCTCGGAATCGCGGACGACGATGTGTCGCATCGAGTCCGGTTCTCCCATGAAATGAAATACGCGCGCCTGGTCGTCGAGGTCGAAGTAGAAGTAGATCTCCGACCGCCGATCGTGCAGGTGCGGCGGCATCGTGTTCCAGACGCTGCCCCGGTTCAGCACCGTGAGGCCGAGCAGGAGCTGTGCGGAGCGGCAGGTAGCCGGCACGATGTACTGGTAGACGGTGCGGTCGTTGCAGGTCTCGGGCGACCCGAGCTTCAGCGCTATCGCGTCCTGCACGGACAGTTTCCTGAGTTCGAACCGGGCGTGGGCCGGCGTGGAAACCAGGTAGAAATGCGCCGGTTGCGCCGGCTCCTCGCTCGCAAAGGTGATCTCCCTGCAACCCATGGGGACATACAGTCCGTCATGCGGAGCGAGTCCGGACTCCTGCCCGTCGACGACGACTCTGCCGCCACCCCGCCCGGTATTGACGACCCCGAGTTCCCGGCGCTCCAGAAACGGTGCTCCGTCGACCGGAGCCGACTGGTCCGGCAGGCGCAAGATTTTCCTGACCGGCGCAGCGCCGCCCACCACCATGCGCTCGTTGTGGCTGTAGTTGAGGCGTAACTCGTCGGCCGCAAACAGGTCGGTCACGAGGTATAGCTCTCGGAGCGTCTTGTTGTCGATCCCTTCGATCATCGACGGGTGCGTGGCCTGGTAGGTCTTTCGAAACATCGGCAATGCCCTGCTGGTCGGCTGCGTCACCCGGCTCGTCAACGCTGCACGCGTCCCGATGCATCGCCGCCCATGAGCGCCAGGACTTCGGAGACGGAGACCCGGTTGAAATCGCCCTGGATCGAATGCTTGAGGCAGCTGGCCGCCACCGCGAACTCGAGCGCCTCCTGCCGGTCCTCGTAGTGCTCCAGCCCGTAGATCAGCCCCGCGGCGAAACTGTCGCCGCCACCGACCCGATCGACGATATCGGTGACGTCGTAGCGCCGTGACAGCCGGAAGCCGTCGGCATCACGCAGGCATGCGGACCAGCCGTTGTGGTCGGCGCTCTTCGACTCCCGCAAGGTGATCGCCATGACGGAAAGGTTCGGGTAGAGCTCCATCATCCTCGCGCTGAGTGCTTCGTATTTCGCGTCGTCGAGTTCGCCGCGCCGCACGTCGACGTCCACGGTCACCCCGAGCGACTTCTGACAGTCCTCTTCGTTGGCGATGCCGATATCGACATACTTCACGAGTTCCTTCATCACTTCCGGCGCGGTCTTGCCGTACTTCCACAGTTTGCCGCGGTAGTTGAAGTCGCAGGATACGGTTAGCCGCTTGCTCCTGGCCGCCTGCAGCGCTTCGAGGCTCAGGTCGGCGGCAGACTGGCTCAGCGCCGGCGTGATGCCCGTGATGTGCAGCCAGCCGCCGCCGTCGAGTATCGAGTCCCAGTCGAAGTCGCCGGGTCTCGCCGCGGCGATCGACGACCCGGCGCGATCGTAGATGACTTTCGACGGACGCTGGTTAGCGCCGGTCTCGAGGAAATAGACGCCGACCCGGTCGCCGGCGCGCCGCACGTGCGAGGTGTCGACGCCGTGGCCGCGCAATTCGCGGATCGCCGCCTCGCCGATGTCGTTCTTCGGCAATGCGCTTACGAACGCCGCGTCGAGGCCGTAGTTCGCCAGCGCGACGGCGACGTTCGCTTCCCCGCCGCCGAAAGTCGCCTCGAACGCCGGCGACTGGAAGAATCGCTCGTGCCCCGGCGATTTCAGCCGCAGCATGATCTCCCCGAACGTGAGGTAACGGCTCATCGATTGCTCCCCGTAATGTCGCGCGGCATCGTCAGGCCTTCAGGTCCTGCCGGCGATGGCGACCGCTTCCGCAGCCAGCCTCGAGATCGTCGCCCAGTCGCCTCGTGCGACGGCGTCGTCCGGCGTGAGCCAGCTGCCGCCGCAGGCCAGCACCGCGGGCACCGCCAGGAACTCCGCGAGATTCTTCGCGGATACGCCGCCGGTCGGCATGAACTTCATCGTCCGGAACACGCTCGAGAGCGCCTGGATCGCCGGGATGCCGCCGGCAATCGACGCCGGGAAGAATTTCACCACTTCGAGGCCGAGGTTGTACGCCTTCTGCAGCTCGGACGCGGTCGCGATACCGGGAAACACGGGGACATCGTCCGCGCGCGCCACGCCGACGACGCTTTCGTCGAGGCCCGGCGACACGATGAAGCGTGCGCCGCTCGCGAGCGCCTGTTCGGCCTGCCGGGCCGTCAGGACCGTGCCTGCGCCCGCGATCATTTCCGGCACTTCGTCCGCCACCGCGGCGAGACACTCGAGCGCGCGCTCGGTGCGAAAGACCACTTCGACCACCGTAAGCCCGCCGGCCGCCAGCGCCCTCGAAATCGCGACGGCCGTCGCCGGGTCCTCTGCCTTCACGAGCGGTACGACTGGTATGGACTTCGAGGACCTGGGCCAGGGTTCGCGGACGTCGCGCCACGTGCTTTCTCCAAAGAGGCCGGCCATGCGCTGCGGGCCGACGGGTTTGACCGGTTTACGAAGCTGAACCAGGTTTCGAATCTCCGCAATTTAGCCCGCCTTGCCTCGATACGTCGAGCCACCGATATCGCGGGCTGCAAAAAAGCGGAACTGCGACATGGACACGGCGCCGGGCCAGCGGATTATGATCCGCCTGTGCGCGCCGTTCCGGGCACCGGCCGATCCGCCCGATTCGTGGCCGGCGGCACCTACGGACACAGGACGAGAATGGACAGGAGCAGGGAAATGAATGGTAATTGCGACGATCCTGGCCTGACGTTTCGCGGTTCCACCTGCATGCTCGCTTGCGCGCTTCTTTCATGGCTGGGCCAGCTGCTTCGGCCGACTCGCCGCCCGGCAGCGAGGCGATCGCGGCGCTCGTTGCCGCGCCGGACAGCACGGACCCGGATACGCCGGCGCGCGGCTGGCTCGAGGACCGACCGGCACCCGATACGAGCGATTGGTCCGCGAAGCGCATCGCCGAATACGAGGCGCAACGGGCCAGCGAAACACCGCACGCGCTGCCGGAAGGCTTGCTGCGTATCCCCGCGGTCAACATCGAAGTGCCGGTGTTCGCGGGCACCGAGGAACGGCACCTCACGCTGGGGGCGGGCCGCATCGACGGCACGCCGCCGCTTGCGACCGGCGGCAATACGGGTCGCGGCCCGGACGGATCTCGCGGCCCACCGCGACGGATACTTCAGGGCGGTAAAGGACGTAAGCATCGACGATGCGATATTCGTCGAAACTGCAAGCGGGACTTACGAGTACCGGATCGTCAAACTGTTCATCGTCTCGCCGGACGCGGTCCAAGTCCTCGACTCGACGGGTCGGGATTCGATCACGATCGTCACCTGCTACCCCTTCTACTACGTGGGCAATGCGCCGGAGCGTTACATCGTGCGCGCGGAACGGCGATAGCGATCTCAGCCCGGCTGCGGTTCGGGGAGATCACTGTGAACTTCGAATAGCCGCGCGACCGGTCGATCCGCGGCAGGCGCTTCCGCGTCGCCGATTGCCACCGGCGCGTCAGCTTCCTGTCCCTGGAGCCGCAAGCCGCTCGACAACAGCATGCACGCGAATATGGCTACGCAATGCTGCAGGGAACGTTTCCGCATGCTCCCCCGGTCACTGGCCAGCATGCACGCATGCCGATTCCAGCGGCGGCTGTTGGCTGAGGTTTTGCTGCGTTGACAACACTTGTGCAAGAATCATTCGAAGCTTTGACAGCCCATCTTACCAACAAGAATGAACAAGGGAGAATTAGGAATGAAGGAATTCCTGGGTCGAACTTTCAATTGCCTGTCCGCGTTTTCGCTGGCGGCGCTGGTGACTGTTTCGATGACGGCGGGAGCCCAGGAACCCGTATTTCCGGTGGCGCCCGAGGACACCATCACGCTTGCCGACGGGCGCACGGTCGAGGTGTACAAGGCCACGGTGCAACATGTGTCGGGTAACAGGCTGACTGTCCGCTTCCCCGGCGGCGAACGGCGTACCTACACGGTACCTGCCGAGCGTCGCTTCAATATTGGCGGACGCGAGGTCCGGGCACGCGATCTGCAGCGTGGTGCGAGCTGACCGCCTATGTGACCAAGACCGCGACCGCGGATCATGAACTCGTGGTGATCGAGGAAGTCGAGGAAACCGGCGGCTACGAGATCGTTCAGTCGGTGACGCCGGAGCCCATGACGGACACGCTGCCGGCCACGGCGAGCGTCATGCCGCTCAGCGGTCTGCTCGGCGCTTTGAGTGCCGGCCTGGGCGCGCTGGGCTTCGCCCTGCGTCGGCGCCTCGCTGCCTGAGCATTTAAGTCCGCTCCGGCTGGATGGATAGCGGCCCGCGTCGCGCCAGCGACACGGGCCGCTCGCGTATCGCGCCCGGCGGGACCGGCCGCCCGCGGCTTCATCGCCGCCGTTAACCCGCACAAGGATTGCATGCTATTCTGGCCAAACGGCGGGCCGACGCACATATCGTTCGCAGAGGCGCGAGACCATCACAGGATCGTATCCGCCGGACTACAACACACGACATAATCACAAAGAGCAAACAGAGGGAACCTTATATGAAGCGAATACTGATCACCGCCCTTCTCGCCGGCAGCGTCGCGCTGTGGGGCTGCTCGCGCGAGGAAGCCGACGCGACGATCGACGAGGCCGGTGATGCCGCGAGCGAAGCAGTCGAGGACACCGAGGATGCTGCGTCCGCGGCAGGCGACTCGATCGAGAGCGGAGCCGAGAGCACCGGGGACGCGATCGACGATGGCCTTGAAGAGACGGGTGACGAGATCGAAGACGCTGCGGACGAAGTCGAGGAAGAAGCTGAGGACGTCGCGAACTGACAACCGGCACGGACGGCAACGACCGTATGCGTACGCTGCCGGCACGATCGGCAGATAACGATATGGGCGGTTGCCGTCCGTTTCCCCGCGGGTCCGCGTGCGCGAATGCTGGTTTGGTGACGTGGACACCGCCGGCCGCGCCGGTCAAGGCGCCTGTCAATGCTCAGGTGTTCGCCAGCTCCCGCACGCAGTAGGCAGCCCCGAGCAGGCCGGGCTGCCGGTTGGTGATGAGCTGCGTGGCGATGCGCTCCACCATATAAGTGTGACTGCCTTTTCGTTCGAAGCCCTCGCGAAACCGGCTGTCGCGCAGCCGGTCGGGATAGCGCTGGGCGATGCCGCCGGCGATGAACATGCCGTCCTCCGCACCGAAGCTTAGCGCGAGGTCGCCGGCTACCTGGCCCAGGATTTCGAAGAACGTATCCACGGCCTCGACCGCAACCGGGTCCTCGCCCCCCTCGGCTCGGCCGAAGATCTCGGCGGCGTCGAGACGGTCCGCGGGAACTTCGTGCAGGCGCGCCAGCGCCCAGTACAAATTCTCCATGCCGACGCCGGACGCCAGGCATTCGCTCGAGACACGGTCCTTGCATTCGCGCAGCGTGGCGAGTATCTCGATCTGCCGGCGCGTCTCGGGTGCGAAGCCCCCGTGCGCGGCCTCACTGTTGATCAGGACCAGGTTGTTGTTGAACCGTTTCAGTCCGACGCAGCCGAGTCCCGTGCCCGGTCCGATGACCGCGATCGTGTAGTCACTCCCCGTAAGAGCGCGCGGTGCAGGTCCGCGGATTCGCAGCAGGTCCGCGGGACCGAGGAATGGCACCGAATATGCGATGGCCGCGAAGTCGTTGAGCAGCCTGACGCGACCCGTTCCGAAGCTTTGCTCCAGTTCCGCGACCGACAGCGTCCAGGTGTTGTTCGTGAGCCGAATCACGCCGTCCACGATCGGACCGGCTGCCGCGAGGCAGAGTGCGTCCGGCGTGTCGACGCCGACGCGTTCGAGATAATGGTCGATGGCAACGACTGCGCTCGGATAATCGGCGCATTGCAAGATGTGTTCGTGGCGAAATCCCGGCGCGCGGTCGTTCGCCAGCGCGAATCGCGCGTTCGTGCCGCCGATATCGGCAATCAGCAGTTTCTTGGTCGCCAAGTTCCGGGAAGCCTCGCCATTGACCTCTGCCCGCACGCGCAGGCTTCGGATTCAGCGAGCTGCTGCGGGCGCTGCGCCGCCGACGTGCCGGCACGGCAACACTATCTTATCCGGGTCTTGAAAAGAAACCGAACCGAGGTGTAACCGGAGCCCCCGTTGCCGGCGAAGGGATTCGACGCTTCCATGCGAAAGTGCGTGACCGCCGGCTCGATGCCGTCGACATTGGGCACCGGGGTGTAGTTATAGGTCGCGCCGCCATTGTTCGAGAAGGACAGGTCGTCGCCCGCGTTGCCCAGCGACACGAATGCATAGCTCAGGCCGCTCGGGTTGGGCCCGTCGACGAATTGCACGGGACCGTTGGTGGAGCCGTCGAAATTCGCGACCTGCAGGGCGGTGCCGGGCGCGACGGTTTCGGTGATTACGAGCGAGCCGCCGTCCACGGCGCCGACCCCGCCGTTGCGTAGCTCGGTGGTGTTGAGCATGACCGCGCCGGGAATCGCCATCGGGTTGCTCGTGCCGTTCACCGGGTCCGAGTACGGCGCGGACGAGCGCAGCACGGTCAGTTCCGGGCAGGCGGCGAGCTCCCCGGCCAGCCACGCGACCGTCGGCTCCGGCCGGTTGCTGCATTGGCGGGCACGCAATGAGAGGTTCGTCGTCGTCAGGTCCTGCCAGGGGCCGCCGGGACGTCGAAATTGCGCCGTGAGTCCGCCGTCGCAGCAGTCCTCGAAACCCAGGATGCGCAAGCTGTGTATGCCGACCCCGAGGTTGATCGACCCCTGCAGCACCTCGCTCGCGGTGTTCCAGTTGTTGTTCCACCAGAGGTCGTTGTTCCAGTCCTCCTCCAGTGCGACGTCGTCCACGTACAAGCCGCCGCCGAGCCCGAAATCGGCGCCATAGCGGAACTCCCAGACCCCGGCTTGTCCGGCTGTGACTTCGAAGAAGACTTCCACGAAGGTCGCGATGTTGTTCGTATTGTTGGGCGGCCCGAAGGTACCCGAGTTGTAGATGGTCACGAAAGCGTCGGGGCTGGCGCAACCGTAGCCGGCGACGTTCTGGCCGTTGGCGAACCCCGTTTGCACGCATCTTGTGTCGAAACGGATCCTCGGACCTTGGACGCCGATCACACTACGGCGTTTGGCGGGCGGCCTGCGGCCAGGACCGCCGCGGCTCTACCGGTCCGGCAGCGGGATGAACTCGGCGTCGCCGGGGACCCGGCCGAAACGGCCTGCGGCCCAGTCGACCTTTGCTTCTTCGATGCGTTCCCTGGAACTCGAAACGAAGTTCCACCAGACGTGGCGCCGGCCGAGCGGCGCGCCGCCGAGGACCATGACCCGGCAATCCGCTTCGGCCCGGACGGCGAGCCGGCGCCCGGCCGTCACAACCGCCATGACGCCGGCGTCAAGTCCGACGTCGCCGATTCCTGCCCGCCCTTCGACGAGGAAACAGGCCAGTTCGCCCGTTTCCTCCGGCAGCACTAGCTGCGTGCCGGCCGGCACATGGCATTCGAGATAGAGCATTGGCGAGAGCACCGCGACCGGCGACTCGGCGCCATAGGCGCTGCCGATGATGACCCGCACCCGGGCCCGACCCACGTCGATTTCCGGCAGCCGCCCCGCCGCGTAGTGTTGGAACGCAGGTTCGACTTCCTCGTGCTCCAGCGGCAGGGCCATCCAGGACTGTATGCCGTGCAGGCGCGAGTGCCGGTGCAAGTCCTCGCCGGCGCGCTCGGAATGCACGATGCCGCGACCGGCGGTCATCAGATTAACGGCGCCCGGGGCGATGGCCTGCACGCACCCCAGGCTATCGCGGTGCATGATCTCCCCTTCGAACAGGTACGTGACCGTCGCGAGGCCGATATGCGGGTGCGGCCGGACCTGGATGCCCTTCCCCGGCGCAAAGTCCGCGGGCCCGATGTGATCGAAAAATACGAACGGACCGACGCTGCTGCGGAGCGGCGACGGCAGGACGCGCCGGACCGTGAATTCGCCGATGTCCCGTTCGACCGGTTCGATGCGCAGCTCGATATCGGGGCCGCCGTGAGTGCAACGGGGTTCCGGCGCTTCGACGTGGCTCATGACCGACCGCCCGCGGCCCCTTCGGCCAGCAAGGATCCGAAGCGGCCTTGCGAAAAATCCGCAATCGCCTCGCGGATCTCCTGCTCGGTGTTCATGACGAAGGGCCCGTAGCCGACAATCGGTTCGTCTATCGGCTCGCCGCCAAGCAACAGGAGGCGCGACGCGGCAATTGCCGTCACGACCGCATTCTCGCCTGCCTTGGTCAGGAGGACCGCGCTGACATCCGACAGCGTGAGCGTGCCGTTGATGGTGACGCTTCCATCGAGCAGGACGACGATCAGGCGTCGGCCCGCTGCAGCAGGCACCTCGAACCGGGCGCCCGCCGGCAGGCTCGCATCCCGGACGTCGACCGGCCCGAAAGTCTGTGCCGGGCCCTGATGCCCTTCGAATTCCCCGGCGATAACCCGCACGCTGGCGCCGGACGGCAGTTCAACAGCGGGAATATTGTCGCTGGTCAGCGTCTGGTAACGCGGCGGCGTCATCTTGAAACGCGCCGGCAGATTCACCCATAGCTGCGCCATCTCGATCCGCCCGCCGGCACGCGTGAACGCCTCGGAATGAAATTCGTCGTGCACGAGGCCGGAACCCGCAGTCATCCATTGCACGTCGCCTGCGTGTATGGTGCCGCCGCCGCCCGACGAATCGCGGTGTGAGACTTCACCGGCGTAGACGATAGTGACGGTCTCGAAGCCGCGGTGCGGATGGGAGCCCACGCCGCGTCGTTGCGTCGAAGCGTCGAAGCTGGTGGGGGCCGCGTAATCGAGCAGCAGGAACGGACTGATCGCGCTGCCGTGAGCCTGGTAGGAAAACAGCGAGCGCACCGGAAAGCCGTCCCCGACCCAGTGCCGTGGCGGTGCTTCAAAGACGGCTTCGATTTTTTTCACGCGACCTCCATGCAAGCGGACTGCCTGTGGCTGCAGACCGTCGTATCAGTTCGACTGCCCCCCGCGGTACTCTGCCAGGCGCGACTTGAACCACTCATTGGCGGTTTGCGTCTCGCCGTCCGGGCAACGTATGTGGTAATCCTTGCCGGTCCATGAACTGCGACTCGCGATACGCTCGATGAACAGTTCCGTCGTATCGTAATGGCGCTTGCCACGTTGTCGCTTCATCTGCAGGTGTTCGCTCGCGGCTTTCGCATCGTGTTCGTTACCGTTGCGGATGAAGGTGCACGAGCTTTCGGCAACGGCCTGGACCAGGTAGTCAATCTCGGTGTCCATCGTACTTAGGTCAGCCATCGCCCCGACCACCGAACCAGGCAGCCAGCCGGCCAGTAGCAGCAACAGCACCGCCTTACGCAGGCCCCCGGCGGTCGTAGCCATGGTGTTCACATCGACAGTGTAACGGTGAGCGGATTGTGATCCGAAGACGTCACGTCGGTCGCCTGCACCGACCGCGCTTTCAGGCCGCGCACGTAGATGTGGTCGAGCGGCCGCCCGAGGAACAGCGTACGCCGGTCGTCCGCGAACTCGAGCGCCACGAGGTCGAACGCATCCGCCAGCGCCGTGACGGTGTCCATGCGGCCGTTACGCCAGGTATTGAGGTCGCCGGACAGGATGACCGGTCCCCGATGACCGTCGAGAACAGCGGCAATTTGCTCGAACTGTCGCTTGTAAGTTCCTAGTCCGAAAGAGAAATTTACCGCATGCATGTTGACCACGAGCAAGGTTTCGCGCCGGCCTGCCAGGCTGAATTGCGTGATGCTCGTCGCTTTCGGCGTGCGCAACAGGGGTTCGACGGTGACGAAGTTGCATCGTGTCAGCGGTTCGACGCTCGATAGCGTGAGCACGCCCGTGATCGCATTGCTCATCGGGTATCCGGGCGCAAAGGACCAGTGCGGCACGGCGGGCAGGTCAATGACCGTCTCGGGGCGCAACGAAGCTTCCTGGATGAGGATCAGGTCCTTGCCGCGGGTCAGGCGCACATAGTCCTCGCGCCATTGCGGAAGACTCGTCTTCCTGACGTTCCAGTTGACGAGTTCGATGCGTGTGCCGTCGAGTGCACCGACGGCGGCATGCTGCGGCGACTGCAACGCCGAACGGCAGGCGTCGATTCCGCGCTCGTCGATGGCCAGCAGGTGGCTTTCGCTCCCGGCCTCCGGCCACGCCGGCTGCAGGCTGTCAACGGCGCAGGCGCAGAGCGTGACCAGCATCGCGCTCGCCGGCAGGCAACGTCGCAGGATGGCCGTGACACTTGACCCGGAACGAGGCATCTGGCTGCGTTCTCCGTAGCTACGATATGGACAGGACGCCCGAAACACGGCAGACCAGCGCCGGCGATCGGAGTTCCCGATCCTATCCCGCGCCGGCGGGCAGGCGCCATTCCGCGTGCCGCAAGCACCGGTCCACACGCAGCCGAATCTCCCGCGCGCGGTGGCCGCGCTAGGGCTGCAAGTTGCCGGCGGAAATGGTACCGCTGTCCTTCACGCGGACCGCAGGGCGAAAGCCGCCGGGGTCGAGCTTCGCTTCGAAACTGTACTCGAAGCTGTCCTTCGGCGACTGCACCAGGTCCGAGAATAGTCGGATGCCTTCGAACAGGCTTGCGCTGGCCGTGACGGTAACCGTACCCGTGCCGTAGCCCTCGATCACCGGTAGCTCGTTACCGACGCCTTTGATGATCTCGTGACCCTCGAGGCTTATCGTGTAAGCGATGCCGGCGAGTTCGAGCGCCTGCTCGTTCGGATTCAGGACTTCGAGCCCGATCTCGAAATTGGGCACGGCACCAGCAGAAGGCAGCGCGCGAAAGGATTTCACGGTGACGGACGGCGTCTCATAGCCGGGCTGCATGCTGGCGCAGCCGGCGCACAGCAGGGTCAGGAGCAGCGCGGTGCTGCACGTATCGGCTTGCCGTGCGGCAAGGCCGGCAGTGAATTTCGGCAGATTCCCCATGACGCATCCCGCGCCGGTGCAAGCGGCGTCGTATGTTCGTGATCCGGACTTTGATTATCAGGGTGTGGGCCCACAAAAAACAATTCCGACGTTTCGCGCGTCGTTGTCCGTTCCGCAATTTGCTGGAAAAGACCCAGGCGGAGAACTATAGCGTTGCCATCGGCGCGGCGCGCGGCCCGGCGCGTATACTGATTTGCACGAAAAAAAAACGACAACGGGAGAAAACGATGCACGGCCAGCGAATTGCGTCCCTGTTGCTCGCGGCTTTTCTGATCGGCTCCTGCGCCTCCACGAGTCCGCCCGATTTCGGCGACATGACCTTCTCGGACGAACCCCTGCTCGGCAAGGCGGTCTGGCACGATCTCGTCACCGGCGATCTCGAAGCCGCGAAACGTTTCTACGGCGGACTGTTCGGCTGGACGCTCGAGCCTGGCCGGTCGAGGGCGGGGAGCGATTACGTACTTGCGCGCAACGGGGACATCTATGTAGCCGGGCTGTTGCAGGCCGCGTCGCGGCCCGACGGCAAGAACGTTTCCCGCTGGCTGCCGTATCTGTCCGTCAGCAACGTCGACAGTGCCGTCGACCGCGTATCCGCAGCCGGCGGTTCCGTCGTGGTCGCGCCACGCGATGTCGGTCTGGGCCGGGTCGCGGCAGTCACGGACGAGGACGGCGCAGTCGTCGGCCTTGCCCGCAGTAGTGTCGGCGACCCCGACGACAGGACGACGGCGGGTGCCGTCGGCAGCGTCGTATGGAACGAACTGTTGAGCGACGATCCGGCCGCCGCCGCGGATTTCTATGCACGCGTGTTCGGTTACGAAGCGCGGCAGGTCGAACGACGCGGCGGCAGCTACGTCATTCTGCATGCGAGTGGCGGAGAACGTGCCGGCATCCTCGCCAGGCCGGAATCCGCCTGGGAGCCGCAGTGGCTGACCTATTTCGGTGTCACGGACCCGGCGGCCGCCGCGGCCCGCGCCGAGTCGCTGGGCGGCAAGGTCGTACTGGCACCGACGCCGCAAGTGCGCGAGGGTACGATGGCGGTCATCACTGATCCGTCGGGTGCAGTCCTCGTCCTGCAGAAATGGCCGCGGTAATGCAAAGGAGTCTGACCATGAAAACCACCTACAGGCGACTCGCCGCCACGCTCCTGCTCGGCGTGTCGTTGCTGCTCGGCGGGTGCTCGGGCAACGTGGGCGTCGGCCTCAACGTCGGCGTCCCCGTTGGCAGTCATGGCTACATGAGCGTTGGCACGAGCCGCTGGTACTGATCGTTCCGGCTATTCCGCGCCGCCGTTTTCCGATTCCGCCTCCTCCGGCGCTACAGCTTCGGCATCGGCCGTCAGCGCCACCTCCATCGGCACCGCCGATTCCTCACTGCCGTCCACCTCGCGCGGCTTGCCGATGACGACGCGCGCCTCCAGCGCTGGGTCGGTCTCGATGACCGCCGCGCGCACGTTGGCGGCACGCTGTTCAGCCAAGGCAGCCAATTCTTCGTCGCTCACGGATTCGGCCTCGACCAGCCGGCTCTCGAGTTCGGCGGAAAATGCCACCGTATCGAGCCGCGGTTCGCCGGGTTCGCCCTCCTCGTCGGGCGGCGAGGAAGTGTGCTTCAGGCGCAACGCCTCGAGTTCCGCTTCCGGGTCTGCTTCGGCGGCCTGCGCCACGTACAGGGATTCCAAAGTCTCCCGGCGGCGTTCGGGGTAGTCTGCGTCGTCGGAACCTTCCGCCTCGGCCGAGAGCGCCGATTCGATACGGGCATCCACCTTGGCCTGACGCAACGCGAGCCCGTCGACCTCGCGGTCGACGGCGCCCGGCAGTTCGAGCATGAGTTGCGGCCGCAGCGCGAGCGCCTCCACGAGCTTGCCGACGCGCTCGCGCTCCGGCGGGGTCAGGTCGGCGCGACCCGCGATGAAGTCGACATGGGAGATCTCGTCGGCCTCGACACCGATCAGGTTGCCTAGCAACGCGAACGGCGAACACCAGGAGAGCCGCGAGCCAGTGACGGAATCGGTGGGCCGCCCCGCGCACGCGTTCGATCGCGGCCGGCGTTTTGTTGTTCTTGTTATGGGGCATCACTCTGACCCCGGCCGAAAATCCGGCGGTTTGTCAGAAAAACGCGGCCACTCGCTCGATAGTCCAGAATGCAGCGACGGTCCCAATGGCGTAGGCCGCGACCTTCGGCACGAGCGCGGGCGGCAGGATCAGGATCCTGCCGGCCAGTGCCCGCACTGCCAAGATGGCGAATACGAATAGTAGCTGACCGATCTCGACGCCGACATTGAAGGTCAGCAGGGCAATCGGGATGGCGTCATCGGGCAGGCCGACTTCGGCCAGCGCCCCGGCGAACCCGAGTCCGTGCAGCAGTCCGAAACTGAACGCGACAACCCAGGGAGCACGCGCCGTCAGCCCGGCCCGGCCCTGCAACCCGTGGACGACCTCCGACGCCACGAACACGATGCTGAGCGCGATGACCGCTTCGACCGGTGGGCCGGGCACGTGCACCCAGCCCAACGTTGCTGCGACCAAGGTCAGGCTGTGCGCTGCGGTGAAGGCGGTCACCGTTGCCACGATGCGGCCGGCTCCGTGCACGACGAGCAGCAGGGCAAGTACGAACAGCAAGTGATCGAACCCGCCGAGTATGTGTTCGACGCCGAGCACCAGGTAGGACCAGGCGACCTCCCCGGTTCCGGCCGGCGCCTCGACGACGAAGCGCGGTACTTCGAGCGGCAGTCTTTCGACCTGGCTGCTGCCGTCCTGGCGCTCGACCCGGGCGATGACGTCGGTGACGCCGGCCGCCTGCCCCTCGATCCGGATCTCCTGCCCGGCGAGCCCGCCCAAGTGGTGAACCTCCCAGCGTTCCGTCCACGAGCCCTCGACGTAAGTCGTCCGCGGTTCGCTCAATGCCTCGGTCTGCGGCGGCAGGACAACGTAGGCGGACAATCGCACCTGGGGGCTTTGCGCCGGAACTTTCCAGGTCACGGCGTAGCGGTCGTCGCCGAGCTCGCGAAGTTCGAGATACGCTGGCCGAAAAACGTCGGCGGCAGCCTCCTGCGCAAAGCATGCGCCGAGGCAGACGATCAGGACACAAGCGAAACGCGGCATCAAGGTGCGCTGGCGGCAGCCGGAACGTCCGTATCTTCCATGACCACGGTATAGCGATCGCGCAATGCTTCATACATTGCGTCCGCGGCCTCCTTGCGACGCGTGGCGACGAGGTCCCGGGCCAGTGCATCGCGTACTTCGTCGAGCGCCGGCGCACGTCCCGGCACGATCTCGTCGACCCGCACGAGGTGCAAGCCGAAGCCTGACCGCAGCGGGCCGGACCACTCGCCGACCGGCAGGTCGAAGACCAGGGCAGCGAACTCGCGCCCGAAACTACGCTCGACGTCGCTTTGCGATCGTTTCTCGATCGTGCCCGGGAGCAGGCTCGTGTCGCCGGGATTTGCCTGCGGATTTGCTTCGAGCTCTGCGAGAGCGGCCGCGAGGTCGGCCTCGAGCGCGGACTCGTGCCGCGCGGGATCGAAATACACCTGGCGAAGGCTGACATGCGGGTCGATGCGATATTGATCGGGATGCTGTTGCAGCCACTCGGCGAGTTGCTCATCGGTGGTGGTTTCGTCGACCAGGGCCTCGGTCATGAACGTAACCTTCTGCACGATCCGGCGCCGGACGACCGGATCGTCCGCTTCGAAACCGAGGGCGAGACCTTCGCGATACAGCATCTCTTCACGCACCCAGTTGTCGATCAGGCCCTCCAGTTCAGCAGGCGCGGGCGGGCGCTGCCACACTCGTTCAAACTGCGAGCGCAACGCGTCAATGCGCGCGCCGTCCACGCGGATTTCGTCAGGTGCCTGCAACGCATCGCGATTCATTGTGGCGAAAACAGCGAAAAGGAGCGCGCCGAGCACGAAGAAGTGCAGCAGCGGTTCTCGCAGGAAGTGTCGTGCCGTCATAGTGTTCCGCTGCCCAATCGTGGCCGGAAATATCGATGATAAATCGGGCGCGCAGGATTGTTGCAAGTTTCCGTGGTCAATTCCAGATCGCTGAGCTGTCAGCAGCGGATTCCGGGCCGCACGGTCATATGCCGAGCGCACATAGGCAACAACTGGCGAATTGAGGCAAGATGTTCGCGTGCGAACGTTCCGTTCGCTCCCTCTTAAGGAGCTCCCATGAACAAGTATTTTTGCGCACGTGGTCGATTACCGGCGGCCGATCATCCTGATGGGTTCCGTCCTGGCTCTCCTGCCCTGCGGGGCCGCGGAGGCGGACTCGGGTTTCTACGTCGGCGGCAGCGTCGGCACTGCGGCGACCGAGCTCGAGGTCGAGGGCGTCGATTTCGACGAAGATGACTTCGCTTGGAAGGCCTACGGTGGATTCGATTTTGACGTCGTAGTCGTAGACCTCGCCGTCGAAGCAGGCTACGCAAACTTCGGTTCGCCAGGAGGCGAAGCCGGCGGGCTGGATTTCGACGTCGACGTCGATGCATTGACTGCATTCGGCCTGGTCGGACTGGAACTCGGGCCGATCGGCGTGTTCGGGAAGGCGGGAATCGTCAACTGGGATGTGGAAGCGAGCGTCGAGAACTTCGGAAGCGACGATGACAGCGGTACCGATCCCGCCTATGGCGTAGGCGCACGTTTCAGCATCGGCTCGGTCGAGCTGCGCGCGGAGTATGAATTCTTCGATATCGATGTCGCCGGCGCGCAGTCCAGCGATCTATCCATGCTGTCCGCCGGCGTGGTCTGGACGTTCTAAGGCGTCGAGCTTTCGGTGCGCCACTGCTGCGGGCGGACCGGGCGGCAGGCGGGTTCGCAATTATTTGCCCGCTTGCACCGATCTTGCCTCGTTCGCCGTGTTGCGACGACGGAGGCAACGAACTAAAGTTAGTCAGGAGCTGCGCACACAGACCGCGGCCCGACAAGTCAAAGAAAAACAACGGATTAGCGCCCCGTCGGCGCCTGCCCTCTGACGACACGGAGGCTGTACATGCTGCCGGTACGACCTGGTGCTGACGCTCGTCCGCTGCTCGGCCTGGCGTTTCTTTTCCTCGGCACCACCGCACCGCAATGGACTATGGCGCAACTCATCACGATGTCCAAGGAATGCCGTGCGCAGGTCGACGCGGCGAACGCCCACAATTCAGCCGGGGAATTCAGCCAGGCGCTGGGTACCTTCGAGCAGATAGCCAGCGACTGCGATTCGAAGGACGGCGTTGAAGCGGTACAGGTCGGCATGGCGCATTCCCTCAACGGCTTGCGCCGTCACGACGACGCGATCGCCGCAGCCAACGTAGCCCTCGAGGAGTCCGAGGACAAGAGCATCAACGCCTTGTTCGAAAGGGCCGTCGCGCAGGAGAAGCTCGGCAACGCGAATGCCGCGACGGCGGATTACGATCGCATGATCGCGCTTACCGAGATGAACCAGAACACGGCGGAACGCGCAATCCTGTATGCAAAAGTCGCGGACCTGAACTACCGTTCCGGGAAGACGACCGAGGCCGAGCAATACCTCGGCGAAGGCCAAGGAACTGGACCCCGACAATCCGGACTTCCTGATCCAGCAGGGTGACTGGGCCGCGTCACCGGGGCGACTACGATCGCGCATTCGACTACTACGACCAGGCCGTTGCCGGCGGCCGGACGGACGCGGACATGTACGGCATCCGCGCGGACACCCGCATCAAGGCCTTGCAGGACAAGTACGGTACGGAAAACGTTCAGGAGCTGCGCGCGCAGATGACGCCGGACGAAAAGTCGAATGTCTGTGCGGACTCGAAACAGGCGCTTGACCTGGGCCTCGAGAGACATGCAAATGGACATGTTTGTTGCACTCGTATGCCGCTAGCGGTCTGGGACGACAGAGCCGGCCTCATCGGGAACTCGCTGGTATGAAAAAGGTATTGATTCTGGTCACGTGCGCATCGCTCTTCCTGGCGGGCTGTGCCGGAATGAACAAGCAGCAAAAGGGTGCCATCGGCGGCGCCGTCGCCGGTGCCGCAGCCGGCGCACTCGTGTCCGACAACATCTGGGGCGTTCTGATCGGCGCCGCGGTCGGCGGCGCGGCCGGCAACCTGATCGGCAAGCACATGGACGAACAGGCGCGCGAACTCGAACAGGCCGTGCCGACGGCCGAGGTCCAGCGCGTCGGCGAAGGCATAAACATGACTTTCGAGTCCGGCCTCATGTTCCGCATTAATTCCGCCACGATCGACGAAGGCTACAAGGACGACTTGCGCACCGCGGCCGAGGTGTTCGGCAAGTACCCCGACACGAACATCCTGGTCGAGGGACACACGGACGACACCGGCACCGATGCCTACAACATGGATTTGTCGCGCCGGCGCGCAGAATCGGTGGTCGGTTTCCTGGAGTCGCAGGGAGTCGCCACAGCCCGCCTGAAGACGGAATCCTTCGGCGAAGCACAACCGAAGTACCCGAACGACACCGAGGACAATCGTTCGAAGAACCGTCGGGTCGAATTTGGGATCTATGCGAACGACGAAATGAAAGCGGACGCCAAGGCCGGCGAGCTTTAATCAGTACCAAATCATGAACAAGGTGAATGACCATGGGTATCCTGGATACACTTCTGAAAAACCCGGACATGATCGGCGATGTCGCCAAGTTTGCCGCCGAGAATCCTCAAGTCGCGAAGGCAGCGATGAACATGTTCAGCTCCACGGGCGGCGGCGTTGACAGCGGCCTTGGCGGCATACTCGGCAAGCTCGATGCGGGAGGCCTGGGCGATACGGTCTCGTCCTGGCTCGGCAGCGGCGCAAACAAAGCAGTCGATCCGGACAAGCTCGGCGAGGCACTCGGATCCGAGCGTGTGTCCAATTTCGCTGATCAGGCCGGCGTCAGTACCAGCGAAGCCGGCACGCTGCTCGCGGGCATGCTGCCCGGCCTCGTCGACAAGCTGAGTCCTGACGGCAAACTGCCGGACAAGGGCGGTCTCGACAGCATGCTCAGCGGTCTGCTCGGCAATGTCGGCAAGTAGCGATGATCGAACAGCACTGCATCCGCGAGTGACCCACGGGCTCGGCGGTATACCGGATACGGTGTGCCGCCGGGCCGCCCGCCCTGCACCTCCCCGAAGGACTCTATGAGCAAGAACTCCGATGCCTCGACGTCCGGTTTCACTGTCCTGAGTTTCCTTTGGCGCTGGATCGCGGCAGTGTTGCTGGTGCTGGCGACCTTCAACCCGACAGGCCGTTCCGTCTATCACTGGACCGTGGAAACAGTGAGCAACAGCACGTTCGGACCGCTCAACCTGCTGGTCATCGCGCTGCTTGCTGGCCGGCTGGTCGGTCTTCTGGATCGCCACGTGGCGCGCGCTCGATACCCTCGGCGTCGCGCTGGCCGGACTCATCCTTGGTGCGATCATCTGGTTCCTGATCGACGTCGGCTGGATTCGCACGGACTCCGTTTCGACCATCACTTGGGTCGCGCTCGTCTGTCTCGCAACGATCCTCGCGATCGGCGTGTCCTGGTCGCACATCTACCGCCGGATCTCCGGCCAGGTCAACGTCGAGGAAATCGACCACTGAAACGCCGGACCGGCCGTTTGCGCCCGGCGCGCCTTCCGCTAGCGTCGGCGCGGGGCCCGCATGGTCTGCGGCCTCGACATCTGCCGCGTGGCGCCGCGCTGTCGAGCCTGGTGAGAACGATCGAGGTCAGCCGATTGCTGACCTGGCTGGACGCCGATTGCGCCGCCGGGCGCTCGGCAACCGCACTGCTCGCGCGCTCCCGGGTCTCCGGCGTCACGTTCTGTGCGGCACTGCTGGCGCGCTCCCGCGTGTCCGGCGAAACGTTCTGCGCCGCAGCCGTGGCGCGTTCCCGGTTTTCGGTCGACAGGTTAACCGGCTTCCACTGGCCGTTCTCACGTGTTTCCCACTGGTCCGGCCCGTTCCGCGCGACATTTCCGTCGCGATCGGCGAAGACATCATTCGCCCGGTTCGTCGCCGGGCGAGCTTCCTTCAAGTTCTGCATCGCCACTTTGCAATCGGCATCGCGGGCCCGGTTCTCACCGGTTGTAGATGTTCTGCCGGGAGTTGTCGACGTTGATATTGGTGTCCCGGTGGATGCGGTTGCCGACATTCGTCCGATTGCCGATGCTCACCGTGTTGCCGATGTTGATGTCCCCGGTGTGGTGCCTTCGTCCGCCGTGACCTACTGTGGCCAGGTGACGGCGACGGCCGAAGCGACGAAGGCCGTTGTAAGGACCAGGCGGACCAGGGGCCCTAGCGGGTTCACGACGTAGCAACACCGCCGATGCGGTCCCGAAGCTTGCGAACCCGGAATGCGAACCAGATTCGCAATGCGCCAATCAGGAGTGCCCAGCCGGCGATGAGATAGACCACCGACAGCCCACCGACACCCGGATTGAACAGGATGAGCAGCGCGAACAGCACGGACAGGGCGCCGCTCAGGTACAGAATCCATTCGTTGGGAATTTGCTCGCGGATCTTCCATCCGAGGTACAACGAGGTGAGCCCGATGAACATTGCGATGAATGCGACCACGTACAAGAAGACGATCATGCTGACCGGCGGATTCAGAAGCGCATAGCCGCCCGCCAGGACACCAGCGATGCCGAGCAGGAGAATGGCCCACCATCCGTCCTTGTCACGATTGGAGAGCGCGCCCCAGATGTTGACGGCGCCGTCGACGAGCACCCACGCGGCGAAAAACATCGCCAGCACCAGCAAGGCTATGCCCGGATTGGCCAACGCCAGGATGCCGAATGCCACCGACGCAATGCCGCCGATGAGAAAGACCCACCAGGCCCGGTTGCAGAGTTCGCTCGCTCCTTTCCTCAATACGTTACCTGGTCTTGCAGCTTGTTCGGTCATTCCTATTACTCCTCAGGCGTATTCCCGATCGACGCTTGCCGGACCCGCGCGGGCCGGCACCGTCGTCCTTCCCCCGCCGAGGCTCTGGCGCCCCGGATCCCTGCTTCCCCTCATCTCGTGCCGGCCGTTCATTGCTTGCGGTACCGGTGCTCGACTCCGCCGATGTCGAGAAGCGCTTCGTTGCCCTTGTTCCAGAAAAGGATTCCGTCACCCGCATACTTCGTGCCCGATGCGGTGCGACGCGCTGCAGAACATGTTTGCCGTCAGGGGGCGCAATTTCGACGCTTTCGCCGCCGGCAATGGAACGGCTCATCGTGTTTTTCTTGCCGCGCTGGAACATTCTTCGGCCCCGGTCGCTTCGGGCTCGGCCCGGCGCCGCACTTGCGTCCCAGTCTAGCAGCATTGCACTACCGCAATGATCTCCGCCGGATCAGGGCAATTCCGGACCGGGCAGCGTGATTTCGGCCAGTGTGTCCTCGAGTTCCGCGCGCCAATGCGCCGGCAGCGCCGGCTGTGTCAGCGCCTGTTCGAGTTCGGCGACGGCCGCATCGCGCCGGCCGGTGGCCGCCAGGACGTGCGCCAGGTTGTTACGGGCGGCGGCATGCCGCGGATCCAGGCTCAAGACGGCGCGGTAGCGGGCTTCGGCCGCAGCGTAATCGCGGCGTTCCAGCGCATGATTGCCGAGCGCGAAGGGCGGTGTCGTCGCGTCCGGCCACGCGACCGCCGCCGCTTGCCAGGACGGCAGCGCCGCTGCGCCCTGTCCGGTCGCATCCAGCGCGGCGAGTGCCGCGAAGAAACGCTCCGGATCGGGATCGGCGGGCAGCTCGCCGGGCCTCAGAACGACGAATCCCCAGAATTCGCCGCGCGCCCAGGTCCTCAGGAATACGGGGACCCGGGTCGCGCGGTCCGGGGCCGTACCGGAGCGCAGATGAACCAGGCCGCCTGCCGGATCGACGCCGAATACCACTGCGTAATGCCAGCGCGGCAGCCAGGTGACACCCAGATTCTGCAGGACCAGCACCGGCCGGCCCGCCGCGAGTTCGGATGCCAGGGCTGCGAGCACGGGCTCGATCTGGTACGGAATCCGGCCCGCGGCTCGCGTCGCGGCCAGCAATTCGGTTTGCAGGCTGCCTCCGCGCCCCGGGATGTAGACCCGTTGCACGAGCGCATCCATCGAAGTAGCCACGCCGCTGTGCGTCAGCACCGCGAGCAGCGCCGCCGGGCCGCACTGGTATCGCTCCTGGGGAAAAAACGGCGTATCCGGCACCGCCACTGCCGTCGCCCCGCTGCCGAATCCGGCGTCCGGATAGCTGGCGCAGGAACTCAGAGCCCCCAGGAGGCAAACCCGTGCAAACGTACGCGCAGCCACAGCCAGCCCCTGCCGACTCCGGCCCGCGGACGACTGCGCTACGGCTGAGCTACTCGCCGGCGGATCAGAGCGCTTTGAAAATATCGATGACACCGACGAGTTCCAGGATCAACAGAACCAGGAACACAACTCCGATGACCGCAATTGCATCACCACCGGCGACCTGCTGTTCGATCCGGCCGTGCAACGCAGCGATTTCCTGATCGGTCAGGCTGGCGACGCGAACCACGACGTCGTCAGCGGCGACGCCGAGCTTTTGCAGTTCCGCCGCGACGTCGGCGCGCGCGAGGAATTGCTCGATGTCCGCTGCGTGCTGCTGGCGGGCCTCGAATCGAGTCACGTCGTAGGTGGTGATGACGCCGGCCTGTGACGCCTGTGCGAAACCGAGGCTCAGCATTGCGAACACGGTCAGGTGAAAAATGCCCTGCCGCAACCTATTTTTGCACCCGCCCGGACGTCGCTTGCCTTGCATCGAATACTGCATGATCATCCCCTGTCGTTTTGAGCATCGGTCCGCGTGGCGCGGAGCCCCCGGGGGCCCGCCGGACCGTTGCCGGCCTCGTCCGAGCGCCTGTTGCGTGCAATTTACCGCACGGATCGGCGGCGGGCCAGCGTTGACTGCGCCAAATTGCGGCAGTCACCCGTTGCACCAGCATCTGTAGCATTGGAGAAGAAAGATGAGACTTGCGAATCGAGGATCCATGGCGTCGCTCGGAGTACTCCTGACGTTCCTGGGAGGCTGTGCCACGACGAATAGCGACTCGTTGCCCGCGGTGACGTCGGACGGACTGAAGCGCATAGACAGCAAAAAGGTCGATGCCGTGTACTGGGCCGATGGCGCCACGCTGAGCGGGTACGACTCCGTGATGCTCCTCGAGGTCCCGGTTGCTTTCCGCAAGAACTGGATGCGCGACTACAACAGCACCCGGGTAGGAGTGTCCGATCGGGTCGACGAAAAGGACATGGACCGGATAAAGTCGGAATTGAGCCAGGAGTTCCGGGAGGAATTCACCAAGACTCTGCAGGACCGGGGTTACAAGGTAGTCGACCAGCCGGGCCAAAGCGTCCTGCTGCTCAGGCCGGCCATTGCCGACCTCGATGCCAATGCACCGGACCTGCAGACGGCCTCGATGTCGCGCACGTACACGGCCGACGCCGGCGAAATGACGCTGTACATGGAACTTTATGACTCGGTGACCAGCGCCAAGATCGGGGAAGTCGCCGATCACGAGGGTGCCAGGGACAGTGGCCAGTTCATGTACTCAAATCGGGTCAGCAATCGCGCGGAAGCGGAGCGCATCCTGCGCAAATGGGCAGGGCTGCTGGCCGACGCGCTCGACGAGGCGCACGGCAGGCCATGACCGGCACGCCTAGAAGGCGCGCGAACGGATGTGACTGATTTTTTCGGTCATTGGCAGGCGATAGAAGCGCCGTAGTTCGGCTAAAGCAGCGCCGTCACGGCTCGCGACCGCGTCAGTCATGCCGCGGCAAAATCGTGCAGCGAAATCGTTCGCGTTACGGTATCGGTCGCGCTGTTCCGCATTGAGGTCGTCCCGGAATCGCACTTCGTCGAACAGCCACCGGTGCAGGTTTCGCGAGAGATTCGTTTCGCCCTGCTCGCTGGCCAGTTGTGCCGTGCTGACGAACTTGTCGATCTCGGCTTGCAGTTCGAGTTCGAACAGCGTGACGGCGCGTCCCTCGGTCGCCTTCCAAACGACGCAGGTGAAGTGGCTCAGGCCTTCCACCACGGTCCAAAGGTCCGATAGTGCGTTCGCTTCGAGCCGGGCCAGCGGATCCAATTTTTCGAGCCGGGCCAGCAACGAGGCACTGAGGAACAGGGAAACGGCAATCTCGTCGTCCCGTTCCGCCATCAACAGCGATTCCTCGGTACCGGCCAGCAGAGTCTTCGCGCCGAGGCGCTCGGCCAGCGCCGGGTCGGTGATCAGGAAATCACGGACATCGTAAGCACCGTCGACACCATAGATGTCGCGGAGACGCCGCTGGAGCTGCTCCAGCATTTCAGTGCTCGCGGCCGGCGTCGCCGAAGCGGACCGGCAACACGTCGTGCTCCCGGAGCAAGCGCTCGGCTCGCCGGCTGCCGGTCCTGAGCCAGACCTCGTAGGTTCGCAGGAGGTCCGGTTCGGACGCGTTGCCGTCGCGAACATCGTTCAGCACGTCTACCAGGACCTGGAACTTTGCCGCAAGCTCGTGGAAGACCCCCGCGAACACCCGAGCGCGTACGCTACCTCGCACCACTTCGGCCAGTGACTCGTAGGCGCTGCCGCCCATCCGCACGTAGTAATCGACGTCTACGGCCGCGCTCGCGAGGCTATGCGAGAAAAATCCGGCGATGAACAACGACACGTCCCCGATGCGCCGCAGGCAGTAATTGCGCTTGTCGGGACTCGTGGCGTCTGCCGCATCGGCCAACATCAGTGCCAGCGGTCGCAGCCCGTATGTCTCACCCTGTTGTTCGTAGAGCTGCTCGGAGCGTGCGTACAGCGTCATCAGGTTGACGACGTAGTGCGCCGCATGCGGATCGACGTCCACGCCCTGCCGGACAATGGCTTCGCCGATCGACGTGCGGAAGTAGTCCGTGAGGCTTTCGACCGGCAGCACACGACCGGGCTGGCGACCGACGATGGGCGTTTCCTGCATGGAAAACCTCCTTGCTCACGGGTCGGTATAACGGATACACAAGATTAGACCCGTGACCAAGTTCACGTTCCAAGCAATTGTAGTTTCAGTACTTTTCTGGCAGCAGTGCCCTGCGACTGCTAACGGGTCAGCGGCGGCCTGTATGCCATTCGGCCAGGGACCGTCCGTCGCGGGCAAGAGTTTCCAACAGGGGCGCCGGCGTCCAGTTCGCCGCACCGAAACGGTCGCGGAACTCGCATATCCGGCTGTACACGACGCCGAGTCCGACACGGTCGGCGTAGAACATCGGTCCGCCACGCCAGGCGGGGAAGCCGTAGCCGTAAACGTAAACGACGTCGATGTCCGAGGGTCGCTGCGCGGTCCCGTCCTCGACGATGCGGAATCCTTCGTTGATCAGGGCATAGACGAGGCGGTCGACGATTTCGGAAGCGTCCACGTGGCGGCGCCGCACGCCGAGCGCCGCGGCTTCCCGCTCGACGAGCACCCGCACCACGTCGTCAGCGGCGTGCGCGCGGCTTACCGGGTCGTAGCGGTAGAACCCCGCGCCGGTCTTCTGCCCCAGCCGCCCCATCTCCACGAGCGCATCCGCAATGCGAAAGGTCCAGGGGTCGCCGCGCTGTTCCGGCTTCAGCCCCTGCCGCGCCTTGTACCCGACGTCGAGGCCCGCGAGATCGAAAACGCGCATTGGCCCCATCGCCATTCCCCACTGCTCCATGGCTGTGTCGATGCTGTCCGTCGTCGCTCCCTCGACAAGGCACAGCTGCGCCTCCCGCCCGTAGTGCTGCAGCATCCGGTTCCCTATGAAGCCGTAGCACACGCCCGCCACGACCGGGATTTTGCGGATCCGTTTGGCAAGCGCGAGACAGGTCGCGAGCACTTCGTCACTCGTCTTGTCGGCACGCACGACTTCCAGGAGCTTCATGATGTGCGCCGGGCTGAAGAAATGCAGACCGAGCACGTCCTCGGCTCGGCGCGTCACGGCAGCAATCCGATTGACATCCTGGTAGGACGTATTCGTCGCGAGTATTGCCCCTTTCCTGGCGACGCTGTCCAGGATCTCGAAGACGTCCTGCTTGAGCGACAGACTTTCGTAAACAGCCTCGACGATCAGATCGGCTTCGGCGAGCTCCTCGTAACTCGTCGTTCCGCGAATGCGCCCACGGGCCGCAACTGCTTCCTCCTCTGTCAATTTGCCGCGCTGCACGCCGTCGGCGTAGTTGCGGGCAATGGTCTGGAGTCCGCGCGCCAGCGCTTCCTCGCCGACTTCGAGCAGGACGACCTCCAGGCCCGCCGTGGCGAAACTCGTGGCGATGCCGCTGCCCATCGTCCCGGCACCGATGACAGCGGCGATTTGCAGGTCGCGCCGCGGCAGGTCGGCCGCCAGGCCGACCACCTTCGCGGCTTCTCGCTCGGCGAAGAACATGTGCCGCAAGCCGGCAGATTGCGGACTCGCCATGCAGGCGATGAACGCTTCGCGTTCGAACTTCATGCCCTCCGGATAGGGCAAGCTGAGCGCCGCCTCGACGCAGTCGACAATCTTTTGCGGCGCGAGCTGGCCGCGCGCCCGCCGCGCCACCGTGGCCCGGTAGTCGTCGAAGACGCCGGCATCGACCCTCGGGACCGCCAGCGCACTGCTGCGCCGGCAGCCCGTCCGCCCTGCCGCGATACGCTGCGCGTAATCCAGCGACGCAGCGTCGAGATCACCGTTGGCGACTTCGTCGACCAGGCCGGCCTCCGCCGCGGCCGACGCCCCGATCGGCTCGCCGCCGGTCATGAGATCGAGCGCGGCCCGCACGCCGGCCAGCCTTGGCGCGCGCTGCGTGCCGCCGGCGCCCGGCAACAGGCCGAGTTTCACTTCGGGAAATCCGACCCGCGCTTCGCGAGCCGCGATCCGGTAGTGGCTGGCGAGTGCCAGCTCGAAGCCGCCACCGAGTGCGGTGCCGTGCAGGGCGGCGATCACGGGCTTGCGCGACGACTCGACTTCGTCGAGCAACTCCGGGAGCCAGGGCTCCGCCGGAGGCCTGCCGAACTCGCGTATGTCCGCGCCCGCGACGAAGGTCCGGCCGGCACAGCGAATCAGGATTGCCTGGCTCGTGTCCGACTGCGCCTGGCGGATTGCCGCCCGGATACCGACGCGGACCGCGTGCGACAACGCGTTGACCGGCGGGTTGTCGATGGTGACGATACCGATATCGCCGACCAGCTCGTAGGTCACGGGCATGGCTAAAGGGTCCTCGCCGGTTGGAAATTCCATGGACTGCCGGTATGTTAGATGAGCCGGCCCGGCGGGTCATCCTGAATTTACCCGATAATGTATCGACAACTTATTGAACAGGCTGAGAAATACCTGAAAGCGCTGAACGCCGGCGACGCCATAGCTTCGCAGGTCAAGCGAACCCTGGCGAACCTGATGGCGTGCGGCGAAGCCAATGCCGATGCGGCCTGCCGCCGGCTCAGTTTGAGCCGGCGTACGCTGCAACGGCGGCTCAAGGCGGAAAAGACGAGTTTTCAGAAGATCCTGCAGGAAGTGCGGGCGGACCTGGCAGTGCGCTATCTCAGGGACGAGCGGCTGAAAGCGCTGGAGGTCGCAATGCTACTCGGCTACTCGAACATCAGTTCCTTCACCACCGCATTCAAGTCCTGGTACGACATGCCGCCGGCGGAGTACCGGCAGCGTATCCTGCGTATCGCGCACAGCTGACGACCGGCCCGGCAAGCGCCGCGTACCGACGGCCGGGGGCGTGCCGCACAGGCGCGCGAATCCGTCCGCTGGTCGGCGGCGACTCCGGCGGCGGGGGCCTTTTCGGCAGCGGGCTGCTAGAATGCGCGGCTCTTTTTCGGAGGACAACCATGCTCGACAAGCTCGATTTCTATATCGACGGCCGCTGGGTGCCGCCCGTCGAGCCCCGCTCGTTCGACGTGATCAACCCGGCGACCGAGTCCGTGTACGGTCGCATCAGCCTCGGTTCCGCACGCGATGTCGATCTGGCCGTGGCCGCCGCCCGGCGTGCTTTCGACAGCTACTCGCTCACGAGTCGCGAGGAACGTGTTGAGCTGCTCGAATCCATCCTCGAGGTCTTCGCGCGCCGTCACGACGAGGTCGCCGAAGCGATCATGAACGAGATGGGCGCGCCCTGGGACCTGGCGAAAAACTCGCAGGCCGCCAGCGGACCACAGCACATCAAGGCGACCATACGGACACTGAAGGAATTCGAGTTCGCCGAACTTAGCGGCACGACGCTGATCATCAAAGAGGCGATCGGAGTATGCGGCCTGATCACCCCGTGGAACTGGCCGATGAACCAGATCGCGGTCAAGGTGGCGCCCGCGCTGGCTGCCGGCTGCACCATGGTGCTCAAACCGAGTGAAATCGCGCCCTTCGATGCCGTCATCTTCGCGGAAATCCTGCACGAGGCCGGTGTACCCCCCGGCGTCTTCAACCTGATCAACGGCGACGGTCCCGGCGTCGGCACGGCCCTGGCACAACATCCGGACATCGCGATGGTCTCGTTCACCGGTTCCACCCGAGCGGGCATCCTGGTCGCGCAGAATGCGGCGCCGACGGTGAAACGCGTTGCCCAGGAACTGGGCGGCAAGTCGGCCAACATCATTCTCGACGATGCCGACTTCGAGAAGGAAATTGCCGACGGCGCCACCAACTGTTTCGAGAATACCGGCCAGTCCTGTGACGCGCCGTCCCGCATGCTGGTACCGCGGGAGCGCCTGGCGGAAGCGACGGCGATCGCCGCCCGCGTGGCGCAGTCGACGATCGTAGGCGACCCGCAGGCGAAAGGTACCCAGGTGGGCCCGCTGGTTTCCGAAACGCAGTGGCGCAAGGTGCAACACCTGATCCAGAAAGGCATCGACGAGGGTGCGAAGCTCGCAGCAGGCGGGACCGGCCGGCCGGCGGGGCTGGCGAAAGGCTACTTCGTGAAACCAACGGTGTTTTCGAATGTCAGCAATGACATGACCATTGCGCGCGAAGAAATCTTCGGTCCGGTCCTGGCCATCATCCCGTACGACGACGAGGACGAGGCCATCCGCATCGCCAACGATACGCCGTACGGCCTGTCCGGTTACGTGTCCTCGGGTAACCTGGAGCGGGCCCGCCGGGTCGCGGCCAGGATGCGCACGGGCATGGTTCACATCAACAATGCCTGGCTCGACAGCATGGCGCCTTTCGGTGGTTACAAGCAGTCGGGCAACGGCCGGGAATGGGGCCCGTACGGCATGGAAGAGTTTCTCGAAACGAAGTCGATCTACGGGTACGAGGAACGCGCATCATGAGGCAAGTCCTGCTGTGCCTGGCCGTCTTGTTCGCGGCCGGGTGCGCCGAGGATTCGGGCCTGCCGACGCCGACCGGCAAGGGCACTTTCCGCGCCATCAATGCGATCCCGGCGTCGCCGCCCGTCGCCTTCCGCATCGAGGAGCGCGTGCTGGACTCCCTGTCGTACAAGTCGAGCAGCTCGGCTTCGCGTTTCGACGACTTCGATTACATTTTCAATTTCGATGCGATCCTCGAGCCCGGCGAGGTCGCGACACGCATCGCGAGCGAACCGCTCAAGATCGATGCGAACCGCGACTACACACTGGTCCTGACGGGCCCGCTGGAGTCGCCCGACGTGCTCGTGTGGGACGCCGACGAACGCGCCTGGAGCGAAGGAGACACGGTCTTCGAAGCACGCTTCTCGCACCTCGCCGAATCGCTCGGCCCACTGGACGCATACCTCGTCGAGGAGGACGGCGAGCCGGGACCGGGAAATGCGCTGGGCACCGTTGCTTACGGCGAAGCAGTTGCCCCGCTCGAGCTGCCGTCGGGCCGGCGCGCGCTCGTTGTCACTACCAGCGGCGTGCCCGACGATGTCGTCTACAGCGCGCCCGCCGTGACGTTCACGCAACAATTGTCCTACCTGCTGACGATCTTCGACGCCGACGAAGCGGATACCGCGCCGTTCAGCGTCCGTTACACGGCAACCGGCGGGCTGGCCAGCTCGTTGCCGGACACCCGCTACCCGCCCACGCTGCGCCTGTATCACGCGGCAACCTCGATGCCGGCCACCGACGTCTACAACGACGAAGCGCTGCAGAGCCTGGTGACGGCGAACCTCGCCTTCGGTAGCGTCACGGGCGATCTCCCTATGTCGTCGGGCGCAAAGGAGCTGACTTTTACGGCGGCCGGGAACCCGAGCGTCAAACTGCTGGAAGAGACCGTCACGATCAGTGCCGGCACGCGTGCCAGTTTGATACTTTTCGACGACGCCACCGACGCGACGCCGGAGAGCTTCTTCTATGTTTCGGACCGGCGGTCCGTTTCGACCTACGCCAAGGCCAGCCTGTTTCACGCTGCCGCGAACCAGGACACCGTGAACATCTATGTTCTGCCGCCCGGAGAAACGCCGACGGACAATCTGCCGCGCTTCGGGATCCAGTATTCCGGCATCAGCGCCCAGACCCCGGTCACCCCCGGCAGCTACGACCTGTTCGCGACGGAGACGGACTCGAAAACGCCACTGGCCGGTCCGACACGGCTGGATCTCGCAGCGGGCGACGTCGTCGAGATCCTGTTGCTCGATACGGTCGATCCAGACAACGCAGCCTTCAGTATCGTTAGTATCGTTCCCGCGCTGTAGCAGCCTCGACATAGGCCGCACGATCGTTGGCGGCATCCTCGGTGAGATTCTTCACGTTGTACATCGCGGCGTCTGCGACGCTGATCAGGTGCCAGAGCTCCTCACCGTGCTGCGGCATCAGCGCAATGCCGACGCTCGCCGAGCAGACGATCTCCTTGCCCTGGATGATGTAGGCCTCGGACGCCGTGCCGACGAGGCGCTCTGCGATGTGCTTTGCGTCCTCGACGGACACGCCGGGCAGGACGATGGCGAATTCATCGCCGCCCAGTCGGCCCAGCACGTCCTCCGGACGCAGGCAGAATTCGAGCCGGTGGCCGAATGCCTTGAGCAGCGAGTCCCCCGCCTGGTGGCCGAAGCGGTCGTTGATGGACTTGAAGTGATTCAGGTCCAGATAGAGCACGGCGCCCTGTGAACTCGACCGGATGCAGGCGGCCGCCTCCTTCTCGAAACCACGGCGATTCAGTACCCCGGTCAGCGGATCCCGCAGCGCCTCGGCGAGCATGCGATGCTCGTTCTGCTTGCGCTGCGTGATGTCGATCAGGGTGACCGAGAAGTCCTGGCCCACCGGTTCGCCGATAATGCGCAGCCAGATCTCGCCGCTCTCGCCCTCTGTGAGAGTCTCGAAGCTGACCGGCGAAGCAGCCTTTTCCGGATCGTCGAAGTGCTGCGACAGCCTCGCCGGATCCAGCTGTTCGAGTTCGGCCAGGTACCGGCCGACGAGGGAATCGCTGTCGGACCCGAGGTGAGCTTCTGCCGCGCGATTCGCAAACACGCAGCGGAACTGCCGCGCGGGAGCGCTATCGTCGCGCGCAAACCGGAGTATGCCGTTGGACGATGTCTCGATCAGATGTGCGAATGAGATGCTCGCTGTCGGCGAGCTGGCTCAGCGCCCGCCGACGTTCGGTGACGTCGCGACAAACGACGACGGTGCCCTGCCGGCGGCCCAGTGCATCGACCAGTGCGGCGACGCTGACCTCATAGATGTGCTGCGTACCGAGCTTGAGCGTCTGCGTCATGTCGAGGTCGCTCGCCTGTTCCAGTACCGCCCGGGCCTCGGGCACGTCTTCCCACAGGCGCCGCCCCAGCAGTTCCGCTTCGCTCTTGCCCAGCATCTCCGTCGCCTTGCGATTCGCGCAAATGATCCGCTGGCGATTGTCGAGCACGACGATCGGGTCACGCACGTGATTGAACAGGGTCTGGTACGCAATCGGGCTGAATTCGTAGACCCGCAGGCTGACGCTGGCATAGGCATAGACCGGCAGCAGCAGCGTCAGGGTAAGTGACAGGAACGGAAAGTCCGGTGGCCCCATGCCGAGGAAGTTATTCGCGATACTGATGATGAACGGAAACGTCGCGCAGCCGATCAGCACCAGGATCGTGCGCCGGTGCGCCGGCGCAATGCTGGACAGGCGGGCCGCCAGCGCGACCAGCGAGTAACCGAACAGCCCATAGGCAAAGGGGCTGTGAATCCGGTTGAACCAATAGTGCTCAGTCAGCTCGGTGTAGCGCGGCCCTGCCGGCGTCTCCACGATGTCCCAGATCATGTTGTGCAACGGGTTGGAGATGGCGAGCAGCACCGTCAGGACGGGAATGACGGACAGGGTTGCCAGCATCAGCGGTCCCGGCAGACCGCTGGTGTACTGGCGATAGATCGCATAGAAAGCGACCGGCAGGAAGCCGGCGGCAAAGAATGTCAGCGTGCGCCCGATGCCGTACAGGTGCGGGTCGGTACTGCCGTACGTGAATACCGTACCGGCGACCAGCATGCCGATAAGGAAAAGAAAATAGCCGATGATGCTTTGCGGCGACGATCGCGAGACGTAGACGGCCAGACCGAGGTAAGTCGCCGAACTCAAGGCGAACACGGTCGGCAGAACGGAACTGAGCCACTCCACGCCGGGCCGCCGGTTACTGACTTATGTCATTTCGACGGCACATGACGCGATTCTAGGACCGATGCACGGTCCGAAATGCGACCTGTTCCGCAATCTCGCACCGCGACACCGGTGCGGCGGCCGGCTTCGGCAGCCCCGTGTCGGCGGCCGCGCGGCCGCCTGCAGCCGATGCCCGGAGCTCAGGCGCGTAGTTCATTCGGCGTCTGGACTGCCCAGGGCTCGAAAGAGGCGATGGAACTCGGTCGCGCGATGTAGTAGCCCTGCGCAAATTCGACGCCGAGCGTGCCGAGTTTGTCGAGCACTTGCTTCGTCTCGACCCGCTCGGCGATGGTTTCGATTCCCATCGCATGGCCCACTGCACTGATTGCCTTGACCATGCTCTCGTCCACGGTGTCGTCGACGACGTTGCTGACGAACTGGCCATCGATCTTCAGGTAGTCGACAGGCAGGTTCTTCAGGTAGGTGAAGGACGACAAGCCGCTGCCGAAATCGTCCAGCGAGAACTTGCAGCCCAGCTTCTTTAGGGCCTGCATGAAATGCACGACACGGGCGAGATTCGATATTGCCGCCGTCTCGGTAATCTCAAAACAGATGGCGCCTTTCGGCAGCTTACGGCGTTCCAGTTCGTCGACTACGAACTCCAGGAACCGATCCTCGCTGAGCGACGTACCCGAGAGATTGATTGCCAGGGTATAGCGAGCTTCGTCGACCGCATCACGGTCTGCGAGCTGCGACAGCGCCGTGTGGATCACCCAGCGATCCAGGGTCGACATCAGGTTGTAGCGCTCTGCTGCAGGTATGAACTGGTCCGGGCTGACGAGCATCCCGCTTTCGTCACGCATCCGCAGCAGGAGTTCGTAGTGCCCTCGCACCCGGCCCCTGCGTTCGTTGATGCCGATGATGGGTTGGTAGAACAGCTCCAGTCGTTCGTCTTCGACCGCGCTCGTTATACGCGACACCCACTTCATTTCCTCGTGCCGTACCGATGCGTCGCTGTCCCGGTACAGGTGCACCTGGTTACGGCCCTGGTCCTTGGCGCTGTAACAGGCGACATCGGCGGAACTCATGAGCGAGGCGACGTCTGCAGTGTCCGCCGTAACCATCACGACACCGATGGATATTCTCACGGCGGCAAACGCCTCCTGCCAGGCGAATCGGTAGCCTTCTACCGCACTTCGGATCGACTCGGCGACGTCCATTGCCTGCCGTTCGCTGCAACGTTCGAGCAGGATGCCGAACTCATCGCCGCCGAGGCGCGCAAAAACGTCGCTCGAGCGTATCTGTTGCTGCACCGTTTCGGAGATCTGGCGCAGCAATTCGTCACCCGCGGTATGCCCGAATGTGTCGTTCACGACCTTGAACTGGTCCAGGTCGAGATAGAGCAGCGCATGCGCCTGCTCACGATCCTTGTGCAGCGCCTTGAGGCTTTCGCCTAGCCGATTCTCGAACTCGCGTCGGTTGATGAGGCCGGTCAGCGCGTCGTGCGAGGCCTGGTAGCTCAATTGCCGGAACAGCCGCGATTCCTTGCTCGTATCGTGGAACACCATGACGGAACCAATGATATTGCCCATCCGGTCGCGGATCGGCGCGGCCGAATCCTGAATGGGCACTTCGTCGCCATTGCGCGTGATGAGCACCGAGCCTTCGGCTAGGTCGATGACGCGGCCGTCCTTAAGACAACGCATGACCGGATTATCTACCGTTGCGCGCGTATGCTCGTTGATAATCGTCATTATCTCGGTGACCGCCTTGCCACGCGCACTGCGAACATCCCATCCGGTCAGGTCCTGGGCAACGGGATTGATGTAGTCGATGCAGCCTTGCGAGTCGGTGGTGATGACGCCGTCTCCGATCGACTGCAAGGTGATCTGCGCGCGTTCCTTTTCCTCGAACACCCGGGTTTCCGCCCGCTTGCGCTCCGTGATGTCCGTGATGGTGCCTTCATGCGCCACAATGCGGCCGTCGTCGTCGTACACGGCGCGCGCGTTCTCCAAAACGACGATCTCGGTCTTGTCCTTGCGCCGCAGGCGATACTCGAAATTCTTCACGAACCCCTCGGCCTCGAGCCGCGCAAACACGCGCTCGCGGTCGATCGGGTTGACATAGAGCATCGTCGTTCGGCCCGCAGCCTTGATCTCATCGACGCTTCCATAACCCAGCATCTCGACCAGCGCCGGGTTTGCCGCAATGATGTCACCCTCGCGCGATGCGATATAGACGCCGTCAATGACATTCTCGAACAGGCCCCGGTAACGTGCTTCGCTGCTGCGCAGTCGCTCTTCATCCTGCTGCCGTTTGATCGCGATGCCGGCCAGGCGCGCCATGCGGCTCAGTTTCTCCAGTTCGTCGGCGTTCGGCTCGCGCGACTGGCGCGCATACACGTCCAGCGTGCCAATCGTCCGCCCGGCTTCGCCGGAAACCAGGAAGGACCACACGGCGCCGATGCCCTGCGACTCAATTTCGTTGATGTGCGGTTCCCATGCGTCCTCGAGCGCGATGTCGGAGACGATGGTATCCCTGCCCTCGTGAACGGCACGGCCGCAGGTGAGGCCGTCAGGGCCGATATCCACGAAATCAAGCACCAGGCGCAAACCGTCCGACAGCCCCGGAGCTTCCGCGACGCTGAGCGATGTCCCCTTTGGGTCGAGGAGCATGATCGCCGCCCTGAGCCCGCCACTGATGCGCTCGACGAAGCGGCAGATCGCCCTGAGTGTCTGGTCGCAGGGGCTGCTGGACGCGATCATTTCGAGTATCTTGTTCTGCGCAAAGCTCAGCATCTCGTTGCGCTTTCGATCCTCGATATTGGTAATGCTGACGCGGAGGAGTTGCGCGTTGCTCGATGGCATGCGGCTGAAACGCACTTCGCACGGGAATTCCCTGCCCGTAGAATCCTTGTGCATCCACTCGAAGGTAGGATGCTCGCCGCGCAGCGCGCGGTCGACGAGACCGCGCCGGATGCCGAATGAAGGTGTCCCGTCCGGCTGCATCTTCGGACTGATTGCCTCGGGACCGATGGTAAGCAGCCGCGTTCGCGACAGGTTGAACAGCTGGCAGGCCTTGTCGTTGACGTCGATGAACTTGTTGCCGTCGACATCGAACACGATGATCGCCTCCGGAGCAAATTCGACGAGCGCCCTATAGCGCTCTTCATTCTCCTTCAGCGCATGTTCTGCATCCCGACGAATAGTGATGTCGCGCAGGCTGATTACGTAGACGACACCGTCCGGTGTCTCCAGGCTGCTTGCGTTGATCTCCGCAAAGAACTTTTCGCCGTTCGCGCGCACAGCCTCGATCTCTCCGCCCTGGAAATCGACGTGCGTATCGTCGAGGTCCGACATGAACGGTTCCAGGAACTCTCCGACCGGCAAGCCCGCCGCGCCCGGCACCAGCCTGGCGAGCGACGCACCAATGATCTCGTCCTTGTCGAGCCGGAAATAGCGGCTGCAGACCTTGTTGCAAACGCGGATCCCGCCATCGGCATCGACCGACAGCAACGCTTCGGTCACGCTGTCGAATACGACATCGACCGGACTCCTCGCCTGCGCGAGGAGCTGCGTGTTGACCGATTGCGAAATGGTTGCCTCGATGCGGTCGTAGTGCGCATCGACGAGCCGCAAGAGCTCGAGGAAGTCGGTTTGGCCGGCTTCGGACGGCGCGGTCGCCCGCCGGATCTGTTCCTTGAGTTTTTCGTCCATGCGCATCGCGCTCGTCTGGCTTGCGTCCTGATTCGGGACGCGCCATAGCGCGGCATCCCGCCAGTTCGCTGCAAACGATAGGCTGGATGCGAATCTGCGTCTGTGACTTGTTGCAGATTTTGGAAAAAATATTGGGAATTATTTCCCTGTCACACTACCCCGGCCCGGGCCGCATCAGGGGCTTGACCCTGTCCGGTCCGCGCAGATATTACATAAGGCCGGAGGCGGCGAATCAATCCTCGCTGCCGTCCAGGACGCGTACGGACTCACCGCTGGCGTCGCGCTGGAGCTCGCCGTTGTCCTCGGCGGATCGCGCCGGGGTGCCGACCTGGATCGGAATCGCAGTGACCGTCGACATCGCGCCCTGATCGGTGTCGATACTCGCCGCAACGTTGAGGTACAGGCGACCCTCGCGCAGCGGCACGACAGTTACCTGTTCGCTGGCGCCGGCGTCATCGGCGACCGCATCGACGGTCGCGTACTGTAACTGCGATTCGGCAAGCTGCAGCGCCGATCCGTCGACGATCCGATAGTCGACGCGTACCGGCTGAGGGCCGAAAGCCGAGGAAATACTGAGGTCGATGGTCAGTGGTTGGCCGATCACGGGCTCGCCGATCACCCGGTACGCAATCGCGACGGGGGCGCTGATCTTGGCCGTCGTCATCGTCGGCTCCGCGCCGGCCTTGACCGCTCCAGCCGGTGATTCGGCCCGCGACTCGGCCGACGGCCTGGCGTCGCTCCGGGCAGCCTGTCCATCGTCGTCGGCACTGCAGGCGGCAAAGGCGAGGAACGTTGCGATGAGGGTCGTCGTGGAAATTCTGCAATTCATCATGATGGGCTCCGTCTCGGCTCAGGGCGCCGCCGTGAATGATACGTCGTAGCATACCTGTTGCGGGAAACTCGGCGGAGAGCCCTGCTCGTCGCTGAAGCGCCATTCTTCGAGATAGACCGCATAATCCACATTGAGTTGCAGCGCGGATTGTGTTTCGAAGGACTCGAGATTGTTCGCGCCGCTGTTTCCCCAGGCGACGATCAGGCCGTCCTGGTGAATGTAGATGTCGGGGTCGCTCTGGTCCCGGTCGTTCGGGTCCGGCGTAGGCGGCGTGGGTGTCGTGGTCTGTACGACCACCTGGTAGCTACCACTTGCCGGCACGTTCAGCTGTACGTAACGATGCTCCGCCAGCTTGTTGCCGCTTCGTTCGGAGCCGTCGAAGTCACTGTTCGTGCAGATGCGCGTGGCACTGCCGTCGGCAAGGACCGGTGTATATACGGGCAGCACGTCACGATTTCCTGCGTCATTGGTTTCGTTGTCGGCCCAGATGTCGATTCCGGCCGCCTCTATGCTCTCGCGCGCGAGCTGGCTGTCCAGCAAGGTCTGGCCCGCAGCGGCGAGCATCGGCTTCAGTTCCGCCGCAAACGAGAAGACCGTGGTGAATGCCGAGGTCGACGTTTGCGGGCCCACCATCGTCTCGTAGATTGGCGCGAAGCCCAGCGAGCCGGTGTCCGTCTCATCGACGTCGTCGTCCCAGAGGTCGTACAGCAAGGTCACCACGGAAATCTCGTTGAACCAGCCCTGCGGACCAAAGCCGCCGTTTTCCGCATCGATGCCGAAGCCCGCCGGCGTGCCCGGCTCCTGCGTGTCGCAATACAGCGGCTCGCCGAGTGCCATGGCCGCCAGGGCTGTCGCGAAACCTTCCCCGAATGCAAGTCGTGCGTCGAGCGCGTCACCGAGCGAGTGCGGGCCGCCGATTGAATCGGAACGCGAAAAATTGTCTTCGAAATAATGGCCCCATTCGTGCGCCACTACATGATCGTCGAACTCCTCGGTGTCATTGGCGGCATCGCCAAGCAGGAACAGCGAGGGATTGGGCGCGCCGCCGTCCGGGTTGCTGGTGTAGAAAGAAGTGCCGATTTCGCCGTCCTCGATCAGGCCGTTCACCGGTATATTGTTCACGCTCCAGAACACATCGAGTGCCGGGAAGACCACGCCAGGATCCTCGGCGAGCACGAGGCGCATGCCGCTGTAGATGGCATCCAGGATGGCGAACGGCGCGGCCGTGCGATTTGCAGTATAGCCGGCGGAACTCCAGCCGGTGCGCGCGGTCAGGTTGTGTGTGGCGCCGGTGAGGCCCGTGTTGAATTCCGAGCCGTCCATTACGTAAAGGGGTCGGGAAGTCAGTGCCTGCGTCGTGCTGCCCGTATTGTCCCGAACCTCGACGTCCCAGCCCGGCGTCCCGGCTTGCTTTAACTCGGCGCGCACGCGCAGGCGGACATCGCGGTTCGTCTCCAGACCCACGAGCGTGTACTCACCCGCATCGTTCGACATGCCGGACGCCAGCACCGTGCCCGTCGCCGAATCGAGCAATTGCACGGTTGCGTGTCGGATAGGTCGCGAGATGGTGCCGGCAAAATTCAGCCCGGCACAGTTCGCATTGGGAGGCACGAACTGGTAGTTCACGCGTCCCGACACCGTGGCGGTGCCGGCCGCTCCCGAAACTATGATGAGCACTTCGTCGGTATCGGCGAACGGGCCGTCGTCGACCTCGAGTGCGAACTCCAGGGTAATCGGCGCACCGGTGACCACCGGCGCGGCAAACGTGGGTCGTTCCGCCGTCGAATCGCTCAGCGCGACTGCCGGGCCGCTCAGCTGGGTCCATCGGTAGGCGAGCGGACCACCCAGGTTGGGGTCCGAGGAGCCACTACCGTCGAGTTGCACGGTCGCCGCTGAACCGACGGTCTGGTCCGGCCCTGCGTTTGCGAGCGGCGGTACGTTCTCCTCGACGATCACGATGATGGAGTTCGCGCTCGTTGCCTGTCCGTCGTTGACCTCGAAATCGAACGTGAGATTCTGTGGCGTGCCGGCAGCGACGTCCGGCGCGACGAAGCTGGCGGACCTGGACGTATCGCCCGAGACGCTGACGGACGGTCCGCCGGTCTGGGTCCACTGGTAGGATAGCGGATCGCCGTCGGCGTCGCTGGCAGCGCCGCTCAGGTTGACGGTGATACCCTCGAAGGCGACCTGGTCGGGTCCGGCATTGGCGACCGGGGGAGTATTGCCGCCTTGACTGACGGTCTGGGCGCCGCCGCTGCAGGCGCCAAGTACGAGGGTGACGAGCACTCCCAACATTCGGTACGGACGGGACGTGCAGCGCCGCGGTCCGTGCGTACCCGCATCCCTGCAGTGCATAGAGTTCTCCAATTACTCCACCCCGTCACAGTATGCAAATATCGGATGGTCGATCATAGCCCCTGCCGCAGGTAGTGCACAGAGCACAGTCCCGGCCGTCGACCGGGACTTGGCGCGCCGAAGCCGCGTGACATAACATGCGGCCGCTGTACAGAATTTCGACCGTCAATTGTAATCGGACGCAGCACTTTCGGGACGGCATTATGGCAAACGGCAAGATACTGGTGACCGGTGGTGCCGGATACATCGGCAGTCATGTGGTGCGGCAACTGGGTGAATTGGGCGAGGACGTCGTCACGCTCGACAACCTGTGCACCGGCTTTCGCGAAGCGGTCACCACCGGCGAACTGGCCATAGGCGATACCGGCGACGCGGAACTGCTCGACACATTGTTTGCCCGACACGGCGTTGAAACGGTGATGCATTTCGCCGCACACACCATCGTATCCGAATCGGTTGCCGACCCGCTGAAGTACTACCGAAACAATACGGCGAACAGCCGCACGCTGCTCGAGGTCGCACAACGCCACGGCGTGAATCACATTGTATTCTCCTCGACTGCGGCCGTTTACGGCTTGCCGCCTGGGGGGCGTGCAGCAGAGAATTCACCCACGGCGCCCATCAATCCCTACGGCACCTCGAAACTGATGACGGAATGGATGCTGCGCGACCTCGCCGCCGCCGGCGGGCCAAGTTTCGTAGCACTCCGGTATTTCAACGTCGCCGGCTGCGAGCCGGGCGGTCGCATCGGCCAGTCGACGCCGAAGGCGACCCTGCTGGTGAAAGTGGCTTGTGAAGCCGCCGTCGGCAGGCGCCCGCATGTTTCCATCTTCGGCACGGACTATCCGACACCTGACGGCACGGGCCTGCGCGACTACATCCACGTCGAGGATCTCGCCAGCGCACATCTCGACGCGCTCCAGTACCTGCGCGCGGGTGGCGCCTCCACCACGCTGAATTGCGGGTACGGGCATGGCTACAGCGTCAGGGACGTGCTCCAGGCCGTAGAGCGCGCCAACGGCGCGTCGCTCATGGTCCGGGAAGAGCCACGCCGCCCCGGCGATCCGCCGGAACTGATCGCGGTTGCCGAGCGGATCCGGGAGGTGCTCGGCTGGCGACCTCGATACGACGATCTCGACACGATCGTCCGCACGAGCCTGGCCTGGGAACGCCGGATCGCCGCGCGTGATCCGCGCGCCTACTGGGCCGCCTGACGCCGGGGCGCGCGTCGGCGAGTGCTAGAATCCGGCCCATGAAATTCCGGCGTCCCCGATCCCTCAATGGCCTGATACTCGTGGGCTTCGGGCTGGTCGCATTGCCGCTCCTGGTGTCCGTGATCTGGGCTTTGTTCAGCCTCGACCGGCTCGCCGAACAGAGCGAGCGACTCGTGGTTACCGGGGTGCAGGCAGCGGAAAGCAATCGCCTGCTGAGCGAAACCATCAATTCGCTGGAACGGGTTACCCGCCAGTATACGGTGCTGCGCAGTGAGGACAGCCTGCAGCTCGTACGGCAGGATCTGACGACGGTGTACAGCCGGCTGGAGACCCTGCAACCACTCGCCGAAATGGCGGGCGCCCTGCCCCTCGTACAGACCGTTGCGTCACGGGCCGGTGAGATCGTGGACACGCTGACCCGGCCGGACGTCAGCGACGAAACGACCGAGCAGACGGTGGCCGCATTTACGGAGCTCAAGGCGGAGGTGTCGCGCCTGACTCAGGAACTGACCCGTTACGTGGACATGGAGCTGCGCGGGCTGCAGGCGAACACTCGCGAGGCGCAGCGCATCTCCGCCTGGCAGGTCGCCGCCCTGGTCCCGGGAACCATCATCATCGTGCTGTTCTTCATCCTCCTGGTGGCCAGGCCGATCCGGCAGATAGACGACGCGATAGAACAGCTCGGACAAAGCGGCTTTTCCAAGCCGATCACCGTGGCGGGTCCGCGTGATCTGGAGAAACTCGGCCGCCAGCTGGAATGGCTGCGCCTGCGTCTCCTCGAACTCGCCCAGGAGAAGAACCGCTTCCTGCGTCACATGTCCCACGAACTGAAGACGCCGCTCGCGAATATCCGGGAAGGCACCGAACTGCTGCTGGACGGAACGCTCGGCGACCTCGACCCGCCGCAACGCGAAGTGGCCGATATCCTGCGCATGAACGGCCTGAAGCTCCTGCGGCTGATTGAAAATCTGCTGAGCTTCAGCGCCTGGCAGGCCAAGAGCGAGGTACTTTCCCTGAGCGATTTCCCGCTTCGTCCGCTCGTCGTCTCGGTCGCCAACGAGCAGCGGCTGGCGTTCAAGGCCGCGCAGATCCAGTTGCGACTCGAAGTGGACGACATTATTGTCACCGCCGACCGGGACAAGATTCGAACGGTGCTCGATAATCTTCTGTCAAATGCCATCAAGTTCACGCCGGCGGGGGAATTCGTGACTGTCAGGGCCTACCGTTCGACCAGCGGTTTTGTTATCGACTTCGCAGACACGGGTCCTGGAATTCCCGATGATGAGAAGCCCCGGGTATTCGAAGCCTTCTTCCAGGGCCGCCGCGAACAGGGCGGACAGGTGGCGGGCACCGGGATCGGTCTGTCGGTCGTCATGGAATGCGTCCAGGCGCACAACGGGACCGTCGAACTCGTGAATTCCGATGAGTTCTGCGGCGCCCATTTCAGGGTCTGTGTGCCGCAACAACGCGTCGTACGGATGGAGAAGCTCGCGGCCAATGCTTGACACTCGTCGTACAGCCAGGCTCTTACTCATCGCGGCCTTGACCGTCGCGACTACGAGCAGTTGCGGTTCCTCGACGAGCTGGCTCGATCGGGTGTGGCCGTCCGATTCGGACGACGTGGCCGAGCCGCTGTCGCCGGGTTCGCCGAACGCAGACGATTACCTGCGAGATCTCGACTTGCTGACGACGGGCGACGTGCCCGCCCAGGTGGAGATCTATTCCGATGCGGAATCCGCCGCGACGCTGACGCCTGGCCCGTCCACGAACCTTCGCTATGCGCTGGTCCTGGCGACGCCGGGTCACAGCGGCACCGATTTCAACCAGGCCCACGGACTGCTTCGCGAGCTGCTCGCACAGACTGCCCTCATGACGCCGTCGGAAGTGGCGCTGGCACACATATACCTGAATTCCGTGGAGCAACAGCTGATGTTGCAATCCGAAGCTCGCCGCCTGCGCGAATCGACGACAGAGCGCGGCAATCGAACCGAGGAGCAGGCGATTGCCCGGCGGCTGGCAGCTGTGGAGGCTGAGAACCGCCGTTTACGCACCGAACTCGCCGACGCCGAGGAAAAACTGGAAGCGATCACAACGATTGAACGATCGATTCGCGAACAGAGCCAATAGCGACGTCGCATACTCGCGACAAGTTCTTATTTTTGAAAGGATTACCTTGCCCCGGCGACAGCGAGGTACTAACCTTGCCGTTCAGCGCGCAACCCTACGACTCGATTGCCCATGGTGGCCAGATCTCCCGGCAAGATACTCCTGGTCGATGACGACCCCGGACTGCTGCGCCTGCTGTCGATTCGTCTTCGCGCCGAAGGTTACGACATCGAGGCGGTCGACAGCGCACAGAACGCGCTGGCCATCCTGAGCCGCTTCGCGCCGGATCTCGTGATCACCGACCTGCGCATGGACAAGATGGATGGCATTGGGCTCCTGAAGGAGTTGCAGTCGCGTTCGCCCGGCTTGCGGGTGGTCATCGTGACCGCGCACGGCACCATACCGGATGCCGTTGCCGCCACTCAGGGCGGGGCCTTCGGTTTCCTCACCAAGCCGATCGACAAAGACGAACTGCTTGCGACGGTCGACAAGGCACTGAAAGTATCCGGATCCGCCGAGATCGACGGCGAATGGGCAAGCGGCATCATCACCCGCAACCACGCCATGAAGGAGATACTGAATCAGGCGAAGATGGTGGCGGCGACCGATGCGCGCGTCCTCATAACGGGCGAGTCGGGTACCGGGAAGGAAGTGCTGGCGCAGGCCATACACCGGGCCAGCGCGAGAGCAGCGCACCCGTTCGTCGCGATCAATTGCAGCGCCATGGCGGAGAATCTGCTGGAGTCGGAGCTGTTCGGGCACGAGAAGGGTGCCTTCACCGGCGCGACCCGCACGCACAAGGGACTATTCCAGGCGGCCTCAGGCGGGACCCTTCTGCTCGATGAAATCGGCGACATGCCGATGCGGCTGCAGGTGAAGCTGCTCCGTGTGCTCCAGGAAAGCCAGGTCCGCCCGGTTGGCAGCACCGAGGCAATCGATGTCGACGTCCGCGTGATCTCGGCCACCCATCGCGACCTGCAGGACCTCATGAAGGAGGGCCGGTTCCGCGAGGATCTATACTACCGACTCAACGTCGTAAACATCCACCTTCCGACACTCGACCAGCGTCGCGAGGACATCCCGCTCCTGGTCGCGCACTTCCTGCAATCATTCGCCCGGGAGGCAGACCAGGAGCGCAAGGTGTACGCGCCCGAAGCGGTGGAAATGCTGGTCACGGCCGAGTGGCCGGGCAATATCCGGCAACTCTCGAATATCGTGCGCCAGAACATGGCCCTGGCGCGGTCGCCGGTCATCAGCGCGGAACTCGTGCAGCAGAGCCTGGGCGAGCATGCAGGAAAACTGCTGTCGTTCACCGATGCCAGGGACGAGTTCACCCGCATCTATCTGTCACAGATATTGCAGATCACGCAGGGCAACGTCAGCCAGGCGGCGCGCCTTGCGAAACGCAATCGGACGGATTTCTACAAGCTGCTTTCTCGCCACGATCTGAATCCGGACACGTTCAAGTCGCGCTAGCCTGCCGCAAGGGCCGCGCCCGGTTTTTATTGCTGGGAAGCTTTCTTCGTATAGCCCTCTGCCGAAAGGCCGTACTTGCTCATCAGGTCGTAAAGCGTCGGGCGCGTAATGCCCAACAGCTCGGCCGCTTTCGAAATGTTTCCGTAGCAGCGGGTCAGCGCGACCCGGATGGCCTTGGATTCGGCGCGCTGGCGAACCTCTCGCAGATTGAGCGATTCTCCTTCGCGTGCCGCCGCCGACAGGCCCAGGTCTGCGGCAGACACGAGCTTGCCGTCCGCCATGATTACAGCACCTTTGATCTTGTTTTCCAGTTCGCGCACGTTGCCTGGCCAGGCATAGGACTCGATGGCCGCCACCGCATCCTCGCTGAAGCCGTTGAGCGACCGGCGCTGCTTCTGGCAGTACTTGTGCAGCAAGGTACGCGCGAGCAGCAGGCGACCCTCCTCCCGCTCGCGCAGCGGCGGGATATTGATCGTGATCTCCGCGATCCGGTAATAGAGGTCTTCGCGAAACCGGCCGTCTGCGATCAAGGTTTCGATCTTCTGGTTCGTCGCGCAGAGGACCCGTACATCAACTGGAATTTCCTGGCGGCCGCCGACGCGTTCGATAACGCGTTCCTGGAGAAAGCGCAGCATCTTTGCCTGCAACGGCAACGGCATGTCGCCGATCTCGTCCAGGAACAAGGTGCCGCCGTCGGCGATCTCGACTTTGCCTATAGTTTGCTTGTGAGCCCCGGTGAACGCGCCTTTCTCGTGGCCGAACAATTCCGATTCGAGCAGATTTTCGGGGATCGCCGCGCAGTTGATCGCAACGAAATTGCCTTCGGCGCGGGTACTGAGCCGGTGCAGGGCGCGCGCCAGGAGTTCCTTGCCGGTGCCGGATTCGCCGAGCAGCAACGTCGACGCATCCGTGGGCGCCACCTTTTCGATCATGCGACATACGGCGAGCATCGACTCGCTCGCCGCGATGATGCCGTCGAGCGGCGACTCATTGGCCCGGAACTGCAGTGCCCGGTTCTCGGCCTCCAGTTCCGCGATGTTGAAGGCCCGGTCGACCAGCAGTTTCAGCGTATCGGTGTTGACCGGCTTTTCGTAGAAGTCGTACGCACCTTGCGCAATCGCCGTCAGCGCATTTTCCTGGTCTCCGTTGCCGGTAACCACGATCACCTTCGTATGCGGCGCCAGGCGCAGAATTTCCGCGAGTGTCGAGAGACCCTCTTCCACGCCTTCCGGATGCGGCGGCAATCCCAGGTCCTGCAGGACGACCGAGGGTTCGTGCCGGCGCAATTCCGCAATCGCGGACTCGCGATCGCCTGCCACGAAAGTTGCATAGTCCTCGAAGCACCAACGCAGCTGCCGGCAAAGTCCGGGGTCATCCTCGACGATCAGCAGGCTGCGGCTCGGTTTTTCCATGCAAAATGGCTGGCATTGGACAGGATTGGGCGCCATGTTGCCACGAGTACCGCCGGAATTGCAGTGGCAGGGGCTAGATCGCCGCGGGGCGGGCGATCGCCCGGCTACAGGCTGCGAGCGGCAGCGACTATCCCGCCGTCGACGGGAATGACCGCACCGTTGACATAGGCGCCTGCGCTGGATGAGAGATAGATTGCCGTACCGGCCATGTCCGACGGCTTGCCGATTCGTTTGAGCGGCACCCCCGCGCGGATCTCGTCACCCATCGTCTCGAGCGTGTGCGCCATCATCTTGCTCGGGAATGGACCCGGCGCAATGGCGTTGCAGGTGATGTACCGATCGGCGAGGTGCGCCGCCAGCATGCGGGTCAGGTGATGCACCGCGGCTTTGCTCGGCCCGTAGGAGTACGTCGGGAGGCGGTTGACGTTCAATCCGTCAATCGACCCGATGTTGATGATCCGGGCCGGATCGTCCGGTTCCGCCGCGGCTTCGAGCAGTGGGAGGAACGCCTGGCTCAGAAAAAACGGGCCTTTCACGTTGATGTTCATCACCTTGTCCCAGCCCGACTCGGGAAAATCCCCGAGTTCGGCGCCCCAGGCTGCGCCGGCATTGTTGACCAGGATGTGCAAGCGCGTTTCACGCGCGCCGACCGTTTCCGCCAGGTGCCGGATCCCCTCGGCCGTGGACAGGTCTGCCGGCACCGCGAAGCACTCGCCGAATTCGGACAGGCGAGACGCAGTCTCCGTGCAGGCTTCGGCCTTGCGCGAGGAGACATAAGTTCGCACGCCGTTAACGACGAATCCCTCGGCAATCATTGCGCCAATGCCGCGTGATCCGCCGGTCACGACGGCGCATTTGCCCTTGATATCAAAGAGGTTTTTCACGCGAATCATCCTGTCGACCAGGTGGGGCGGACGCACGCCGGCCGCGCGCCGGCCACCAGGAATCCGGGGATGGTAGCCGGAATGTCCCGCAAGTCGTGAACGGAGTCACGAAATCGGATTGACAATCATTCTCATTCAAGGTCAAATACCGTTCAGTCCGACCTACCGCAGACCGCCATGTACGTTTGTATCTGCAACGCCATAACGGAATCCCAGATCCGTGCCGCCGCCGAGGCCGGTACTACCGATCTGTGGCACCTGCAGGCCATACTGGGGGTCGCCACCGGCTGTGGCACCTGTCGGGACTCTGCAGCATCCATCCTGGTCGAATATCGCACCGGAGCCAAGACCGCGGCACACGCGTCGCCGGTCCTCTACTGTCCCGCCGCCGGCTGACGCCGCGCGCCGCTTCCACTCCAGGTCCTCGAGAGAGGATTCTTTTCGCGTGCGATGGGATGCCCTACACTCCCTCGACACTGCGGGCGTCAGCACCCTGCCGCCCGTGAGTTGAATCGTCGGCCGGAGCAATGTAATGAAAGGCAATCCGCAGATCCTCAAGCATCTGAACAAGGTATTGAAGAACGAACTGACGGCGATCAACCAGTACTTCCTGCATGCGAGAATGTTCCGGAACTGGGGTTTTGCAAAGCTCGGCGAGCACGAGTACGGGGAATCAGTCGACGAGATGAAGCACGCCGATTCAATCGTCGAGCGGATCCTCTTCCTCGAAGGGCTACCCAATCTGCAGGACCTGGGCAAGCTGGGCATCGGCGAGGACGTGCCCGAGGCTCTCAAGAGCGATCTTGCCCTCGAGATGCAGGCGATCCCGGACCTCAAAGCGGCGATCCGCGAATGCGAGGAGAAAAGCGATTTCGTGAGTCGTGACCTGTTTCAGCACATACTCGAATCGGAAGAGGAACACGTTGACTGGCTCGAGACGCAGCACGAACTGATTGACAAGATCGGACTAGAGAACTACCTGCAGTCGCAGACCTGACGGCAGGCGGTTCGGCCGGCGGCGTATCAGCCGGCCCTTTGCCGCTGTCGTTCCGGCGCGCGCGCCTGCTGTTGCCTGGGCCCGTCGCTGCGCATGAAATCCCCGACCCATGCAAGTCCCGGCACGTGATCGCAGATCACCTTGAGGCCGGTGACGATGGGTACCGCCATCAGCGCGCCGGCGACGCCCCAAAGCCAGCCCCACACGATTACTGCGAGGAAAACGAAAATCGGGCTCAAAGCCATGCGTTGGCCCAGGATCGTCGGCGTGATGAGCTGGCCTTCGACAATCGTGATGCACAGGAAGACGGCGGCCGGTGCCAGTGATTCACCCAGTGTGTCGAAGGTGCTGAGTCCAACCACAGTCAGGACGCTGGCCGACACGACGGCACCGACGTAGGGTGCAAAGTTGAACAAGGCGACCATCGTGCCCCAAAGGAACGGGTTTGGAACGTTCAGCCAGAACATGGCCATGCCCGTGACGGCGCCGAGCGCAAGATTGATGAGTGTGATTGTCGCGAGGTAGCGCGACTGGTCTCGCTGGATCTGGCGCGCGATCACGACGATTCGTCGCCGCTCCGACCAGGTCCGCCCGCAGCGTGTCAGGCGGCGCAGCAGCGTGTCGCCGCTCGCGAGCAGAAAAAAAGTAAGAAACATCACGATGCCGGCGAATGTCGCCGCGGCCGGCAGACCTACCAGGAGGTTCTCGGTGACCGACGGCCCTTTGACCACCACGGCCTGAGTATCGGGCTGCGTCGGAGCCAGGCCCTCCACCTCCTCTGCGAGTTCCTGGATCTCTTCGAGGTGACTCTTGCCGCTCAACAGCTCCTGCTTGAGATCGCGAATGGTACGCGGCGCCTCACCCAGCCAGCGTTCCGCAGGTTCGGCGAGCAAGGTCACGATCAGCACCAGTACGCCGACCTGCGCCGCGACGATCAAGAGCGCGGACAAGGCATCCGGCACGCCGTAGCAATGCAGCCAGCGCACGATCGGCGATGACAACAGGCTCAACAACACTGCAAACGCGATTGGCGTTAGCAAGTCCGACGCCAGGTACAGGCACAACGCGACCGCAGCCATGAACAAACCGACCAGCGCGACCGACGCCGGGCGCCCGCCGCTAACGGATCCGGCACGCATCAGCCGCGAGCGCCGAGCAGGCGCCAAGCCAACAGGAGGGTGTTGGCGAGACCGACGTACTTCTTGGTTGCTTTCGCCTTGCGCGGGTCCAGGTCCCGTCCCGTGCCCCACCAGGCGCCCGCGGCGAACGCCCAGGCCAGCGCCCCCGGCGTGGCGAAGCGTTTCTGCTTCCAGTCGTGAATGGCTGCCCGGTGCGCAAGGCGCTTCGCGCGCGCGCCGGCCGCACGTGCGGACCACTCGTCCACGAGGGCCTGCTGGCGCACCAGATTCATCGCGGCTCCCCGGGCGGCTCGCCACGAATCTGCGCACGTGTGGCAGCGAATTCCAGGTGCCGCGAAAGCCGCATTGCGGATCGCCACGAGAGCCAGGCCCCCAACACGTGGCCGATGCCGAGGATGAGCAGGACCGCCCACAGTGGCAGGCCCAACTGCACCAGTCCGTGCGCCATCCCGGCCACCAGCAGCCCCCAGGCGCCAAGCAGGCAGACCGCTGCCAGCACGCCGAACAAAGCCATCAGCGCGACGCTGAGTGCCGCGAGCCTCGCTTCTGCAATCGCGAGATGAGTGACCGAGCGGACCCGCTCACGCGTTGCCTGGAGCCAGCCGACCGCATGGCCGATGATGCCGTCCACGGGCAGTGGATCGGCGGCACCGGCCAAGGGCGCATGGTCTTGCGTGTCGGCGGTCCGGACCTCCCCGTTGCCCTCCCCGACCGTCATGCCGTACTACCGGCGCAGCAATGCCGTCGCCAGGACCCCGACAGCAAAGGCGATCCCTGTGGCGGCAAGCGGCCGCTCCTTCACGAAGGATTCGAGCTGCGCAAGAGAGCGTTCCAGCTGTTCGCCGGCCACCTGTTGCGACGACGTCATTTTCTCCTGCGCCAGTTCCGCCTTGTACCGGATCTGGCGCTCAAGATTCTCGGCGCGACCGACCGACTCGTCGATTACCTTGTGGGCCGCTTCGGCGACTTTTCGGGTAGTCGATTCCGCGGGTGCGTCGGAAACTCGATCAGAATTTTGATTCATGTCCTTACTCCGTGGGTTGCTTGCGTGGGCTTCTGATTATTCTCTTTCGCTTGTATGGTTGCATGGTGCAGGTTCTGTGCCAATGGTGACCACGCGCAGGCCTCCGCGACGTGGGACCGGAAGCCACGATCCTTGGGAAAATCTTGCAAAACCCAGCAAAAACTACATGCCGTAGATATGGCGTCAGGCAAGCCCCGCTAGTTCGTCAGCGCGAATTCGCCGAGATTCGTGGTGGCGTTCTTGAAACTCTAGTTCAGGTAATACGAGGCCGAACCACTCACCGGTCTGCTGTAGAAAGGCTCGCCGTTGTGCCGATATTCAAGCGTAGTCCCCGTCACGCGCATCGACAAGTGGTCGCCGATCGCGAGTGACGAATTGATCGAATTGTTCCAGCCAGTCGGCGAAAAACGAATCAGGCGACATCGTTGTCGCTCGTGTCGACCCCGCCGATTGCGTCTACCCAGTTGTCGATCGGCACCTCCGCGGGCGGGTCCGGCGGGTCCGCCTCACCGGACGATCGACGCGCTAAAGGACACAGCCCCGCTCTTGAACGACGTGTCGACATAGAAATCGGGTGCGCCGGAATAGGTGCTCGTGTAGAAGACACCCCCATTGTGCCGGTATTCGATCGTGCCGCCGCTCACGTATATCGAGATCACGTCGCCCGCCGCCAGGTTCGACGCAGCGGTCCGCCACAGTCCGCCCTCGTAGACCGTGAGCTGCCCGTTGAAGCTGCGCAGCCCATACTCGATGTCGTTCCAGTTGGGGGACGATTCGCCCGTACCGAGGCCGGCGATCCAGACCGTGCCGGCCGGGTTGCTCTAGAGCGTCAGGCGCAGCTCGAAATCATCCGTGAAGCCCAGGTCCGCGAGCGGCACGGAATTGACGCTGTTCACCCAGTTCGTCGGGCTGCCGCTGTAGGTCACGACGTTGGAATCTGTGCTGACGCCGCCCTGGTGAAACACCCCATGCCTTCAACGGCGCGGCACAGGCGCCGAGCGTCTGCAGGTCGAAAGGTACGGGCACGACGTGCCGATCGGCGCCGGCGTATACCGGCCACAGCCGGCGCAGACAGGTCAACACAGACCGACGCACCGGCGGCACTTACGAAATCGATGCCGTCGATGCCGTTGCCGGAGACGTTCATGCGGTAGCTAATCGAGTCCGGGTCCGACGTCGCGTCGAGCACATCGTTGGTTTCCAGCAGGAACCGCGTGACGGTAACGAAGCCCTGGCTCGATCCGATGCTGCCGGTGAAAGCCGCGGACTGGCCGCCGCCGGTTACGCGTACGTGGGCTTGCGCAGTCGTGCAGTCGCGCCAGACGAACATTGCGTGTTCCGAGGACTGACTGAATGCAGGTTGGCCGCAGGAATTGAAATCGTCATCGTTGATCGTGACGGTCGTCTGTCCAACATCGATCAGCGCGTTCGTGGCGTTCGACAGGCTGACGTTGAAATATTCTCCCGGCGGGAAGGTAAGCGTGCCGGACTGGCCTAGACAGTCGGACGGCGTGACCGCACTGCCGCTCGAGGTTGAGAAATCGACCGTGACGGTGCCCGCCGCAGCCGCATCCAGTTCCACCTCGATCGAGGCCACGCCGCCTGCGACGTCTTCACTGACCGTCACGCTGCCGATCGAGAGCAAGGGTTGCTAGCTGTCGCAAGGCGCCAGTGACTGGAGGTCGAAAGGCATCGACACCGTCGTGGCGTTGCGGCCGGCACGCGCGGAGGCGCTGTTGGCCCCCACGCCGAAGCACACGATGGCCCCCGACGGAATCGTGAAATCGAAACCGTCCTGGCCGCCGGCGTTCAACTGCAGGCCGTAACTGATAGTGCTCGGATCTGTCGAATAGTCCAGGACATCCGGGCCTTCGAGGCTGACGCCTGTTACGTTGACGAAGGGTTGGCTACTGACGATCAGGCCATTGAAAGCGGAATTCGCCACGCCGCCGCCAGTGGCGCGCACGTGGTACCGGCCGGAGCCGCAAAAGTTGTTCCAGAAAAACAGCGCATGGTCACCGCCCGGCGTATATGCCGGCGCGCCGGTCGATTCACAGACGGACGGTGGCGTGCTGCCTTGCAGCACGGCCGGTACCGGCGCCGGGTTGCCCTCGACGAGTTCGTACAGTGCGTTCGCCGGCAGCGCCATGTAGTTCGATGTCGTGCCGCTCGGCCAGTGCACGGTGACGTCCACGGTCGCGTTGTCACCCAGGCCGAAATGCAGGCGCGGGTCGTTTTGCGACCAGCGGTGGTAGGCGCCGTCCCGCGCGCGCGTCTGGGTGACGCCACCGGCTGTCGCGGTAATGGTGGCGCCGATTGCATCACGGTTGGACTGTACCCCCACGAGATCCAGTTCGATCCAGTTATTCCCAGTCGCCGAGGTATTCCGCAACAGGATGTCAGGACCTGCCTCCGAGTAAGGAAATTCGGGCACGAGTTTCAGGCCGTTCGTGACGAACAGGTCCGGACGGCCGTCGACATCGTAGTCGCCAACTGTGACTGACTCGCTCAATCCCACGCCCAGGCCGACCGGTCCTTCGCCGCCGCCCGCGCCCGGCAGGCGCGTAAACACGCCGAAACCATCGTTGAGGTACAGCCGGTTCGCGTCGTTTGAAATCGCAAAGCGGCAGATCATGTACAGGTCGAGGTCCATGTCCTTGTCGAAGTCGGCGGCGACGACACTGACACAATTCAAGGCTTGATTTAGGCCAGCAGCCGCTGTCTGGTTCGTGTATACGCCGGAGTTGTATTTGAGCATCGCCGGCACGCGCGGGAAGTCGAGCGCGTTGAGGCCCGACGCGATCACGTTGCTGACGGGCTGCGTGCTAACGAAGAAGGTGTAGGTGTAGCCGTGCGACACCTGGTACGTCCAGGTCTGTGTCGAAGCTGTATAGCCGACGTAGACGCCGGCCTCCGTGGTCGGATTGTGCGGCTTGACGCCCTGGACCTGCGGATCCGTTGGCGACAGCGTGAAGCGGATCGGCTCGCCTTTTGGCCCGGCCGGCGGATGCACGCCGGACAGTCCGATGTGAACATTATTTACGTTGCGAGCGTCCCAGTGCAGTTCGACCTCGACATCGCCGGCCGACCGGAAGCGAACCGTGAGCTCACCGTTGCCACGATCGATGAGATGCGCTTCAAGGGAATTTGGACCGGTGGCCTGGGCGCCGCTCACGCGAGTGCGGCCACCCAGTGCGAATAACTCGACGATACCGTCATTATCGAAATCCGCGATGACACTGTCGGTGACATTCGCATGCGGGTTGGCCAGCGCGCTTTGATCGATGAACGGCATGCCGACAGAGTAATCGTAGACTTTCTGCGGGTACCGGGCTTGTTCGTAACATACCCAATCGGTGAGACCGTCCAGCGTCAGGTCGCCGAGCTGCGAATAGTCATTGTTGACACAATTGTGGCCGGATGCCCAGGTCCGGCGCTCGAAGTCGCCGTTCACCTGCTCGTGCAGCTGCACCTTGATGCCCTGTACCGTGATACCGAGATCCAGCAAGCCGTCGTGGCTGAAGTCAAACCAGATGGGCAGCCGCCCGCCCCAGGACTTCTTGTCGAACGTGAAATCCTCGATCCGGTCGGTCAGGTAGGCGCCGTTATTGATCAGGAATTGCGTGTTGTTCTTGGAGCCGGCGGTGATCACGAGGTCGGAGTCGCCGTCATTGTCATAGTCCGCGAAGGTACCGCCATGGGTGTCGGAACGCGGCGTGACGAACCACTCGTCGATTTCGAAAGCGCGGTCCTCGAAGGTCCCGTTTGCGAGATTGACGTACAGGCTTGGCCGATTGCGGTGATGGTTGACGAAAAGGTCCGGCCAGTTGTCACCATTCACATCGCCCCAGGTGGAGCCCCAGGATTCGCCGGTGTACGTGACTTCGGCACCGTTGCTGACATCATTGAAGTGGACCTGCGAATACGCCGGAATGGCGGAGAGGCAAGCACATGTTGCGGTGACGATGGCGGATGCAGTTCGACTGCGGGCGCAGGGAACTGGGGTCTGGCTTCGAGGCATTCTGTGGCCTCGCGGCGGCGCTGGCGGCCCGGTGGTCGGTTCGTACCAGACCTAGCTCCGTGCGCTTCAATATCAATGGAGGCTATGTCATCGCCGACCATTCTCCGGATCGACTTCGGGGCACCTCGCGACTTCGCGCGGTACAGCGACGACAAATGGGTTTTGTTCTGGCCGCATTATACAGGAACACCAGGCGGATTCGTAACTTGTTTGACTGCGTCGTAACGCCAGTCAACCGGGCGGGAAACTTGATGATGGATTCCGCTCAACCGTTTAAGAACCTTGAAATTTCGCGGGACGGCGCCGATCTAAACAGTGTGGCGACGATCGGGAACTACGTCACAGCCGCGGTCGTGACGTTCGTCACGCGGGTCGATACTGACCAAAAAGGAGCTTGATTCGCTGCAATGTTGCCTATGGAAAATGGCGGCACCGGATCGGTACCGCCATTACCCAGGCGCAAACCTGGACTGTCGTTCGACTATCGTTCAACCATAGTCAGTCGACCGTCTTCGTTGCCTTGTTGGAGGGTGCACTCGCCGCGCCTTGCGAATTGATCGCCACGATCGTGAACTCGTAAGTCGCAGGATCCAGGTTCTCTATCACGTAGGTCGAGATGCTCGGATTGCTTATGTTGACCGACGTCTGCCAGGTGCTGTTCGCGCGCTCTACGTCGATGCGGTAGGACCTCAGGTCGGTCAGCGGTGAACCGTCCGTATTCTGCGTCGGGGCAGTCCAGCTCAGTGTCGCGGAACCATTGCCGTCGTCCATGACTTCGATGTCGAATGGCCCGAGGGTTGCGGAAGCCTGCCCGTCCGAGGCAGTGATCCGGATCGCGCCGTGTATGCCGATCGCGCCTTCGCTCGGCGTACCCCAGATCCGGCCGGTAGTCGAGCTGAAATTCGCCCAAGGTGGCTTGTTCTGAATCGAAAAATTCAGGCTGTCGCCATCGGGATCGGTCGCCTGTGGCGTGAAGGAGTAGTTCGAGTTCGCGACTGCATCCGGTGGGTTGCCGGAAATGGTCGGCGTATGGTTGCCCGAGCCCGACGTCGTGATCACGAGCTTCATGGGCGCACCGCCCTCGTGAGTGCCCATGCCGACACTGGCATTCGTCGTCGTCAGCGCGATGCTGTTCCGGCCTTGCTGGACGAGAGCTTTGGCGATATTGGTGACATCGACGGAAATTGTTTCGCCGCCGTCGGATGAGGAAACATAGAAGCTCGCCATCTCCGCACTAAGTCCCGGTTGGTTGTCGTGCGTGATGTAGCGCTCATCGAAATCACCCCAAGCGATATGAACCGAGATTTCTCCAGTGGCATTAACGTCGTTGATCGGGACCTGCAGGATAGCGGACCCGATTTCGGTGCTAGAGGCGATCGAACCCAAGTCGAACTTGACGAAGCCGGTGGTATCCGACCACCACTGGGTCCGTACGTTTTTCATGGCGCCGAAATTGGTCGACGGCTTGTTGGTTCTGGTATATGCATCCTCGACCGCGGTGTAGCTTGCGGCCAGGACCTGGCCAGTGGCGAACAGTGAAAAGAAAAAAACCGGCAGCAGGATCCGCGTAACCGATTTCAACGTCAGCGTAAGACGGTGTATACGCCGCATTAATTCGCTCCTTGAATTTTTACGGTCACAGCTTTTCCGGGCCGAGCGCACCCGTGGCGCGTCAGCGATTTGCCGAGACCGCAGTATCAGTAAGAAAAATTGCCCCAAGCGCCAGATTGCGATCGATGAGAGTGACGATGCACTACCTGGCTATGAACAGAGCTGCAACCGGTTCCCGCACCACGCTTCCGCCGACATCCATGTCGTCAAGTGGCAGCTACATTCGTCCTTCGCTCGGGAGCGTATCATCGTCGAACGGAAAAAAAACCTGTCTCAAATTACAGACGGTTGCTGCATTGACGATTCGTCATGCACGATTGAAATCACTGTATTCCAGCAGGAATTCGTGTAGTCGCCGACCTGGTGCATTCATTCACCCTGTCGGCAAATTGCGACGCAGTCGCAGCCACTCGCAAAAAGAAAACCCGCCTAATGGCGGGTTTTCTTTTTGCTGACGCAGGAGGTGTCGTATGTGTTCTATGTACTCCAGAAATCCCTTGGTCGTCCTTTGCGAGTCCGTGTAGCAGCTATCCTATTGCACCGTGTACGAGGCCTGGTTGGAGTGATCGCTCTCCATGTCGTCGTCGTTGAGCGCGGTCACAACGAATTCGTAGTCCCCCGGGGCAAGGTTGTCGAGGACATAGGTATTGACACTCGGATTGTCGATCGTCACCGAGTACGGGTATGTGCCAGGCGATGTTCTCCAGTAGAGCTTGTACCCGGCGAGGTCCGTCAATGTCGTTCCATCCTCGTTCTCCGTGGGCGCATCCCAGGACAGAGTGACCGTACCGTTGCTCAGCGCATTTACCGAGATTGCGAACGGCCCGAGCGTCGCGGAGGCCTGGCCGTCTGATACGGTGATGCCGATTCCGGAGTACACGCCTACATCGCCGTCGCCGGGCGTGCCGGACAGAGCCCCGTTGCTCGCACTGAACTGGGCCCAGCCCGGCTTGCCGCTGATCGAGAACGTCAGGTTGTCCCCGTCCGGGTCGGTGCTAATGGGAATGAACGAGTAAGCGGAGTTCGCATTAACTGAAGTTGCCGGCGAACCGCTGATCGTGGGAGCCCTGTTGCCGGCGACTACGGTTATCGAGAACGGGCCGAGCGTCGCGGAGGCCTGGCCGTCGGACACGGTGATTCGTATATTGCCGTAGGCACCTTGCTGCCCGCTGCTCGGCGTACCGGTCAGCGCCCCGTTGCTGGAATTGAACTGCGCCCAGCCGGGTTGGCCGCTGATCGAGAACGTCAGGTCGTCCCCGTCCGGATCATTGGCGTTGGGAATGAACGAATAGGCCGTGTTTGCGGTGACAGATGCTGCCGGCGTACCGCTGATCGTGGGAGCCCTGTTGCCGGAAATAACGGCAATCGAGAACGGGCCGAGCACGGCGGAAGTGGCCCCGTCCGATACGGTAATCCGGATATTGCCGTAGGTGCCCACGTGACCATCGCCCGGTGTTCCTGACAGCCGGCCGGTGCTCGCATCGAAGACGGCCCAGACCGGCTTGCCGCTGATCGCGAACGTCAAGTCGTCCCCGTCCGGATCATTGGCGTTGGGAATGAACGAATAGGCCGTGTTTGCGGTGACAGATGCTGCCGGCGTACCGCTGATCGTGGGAGCCCTGTTGCCGGAAATAACGGCAATCGAGAACGGGCCGAGCACGGCGGAAGTGGCCCCGTCCGATACGGTAATCCGGATATTGCCGTAGGTGCCCACGTGACCATCGCCCGGTGTTCCTGACAGCCGGCCGGTGCTCGCATCGAAGACGGCCCAGACCGGCTTGCCGCTGATCGCGAACGTCAAGTCGTCCCCGTCCGGATCATTGGCGTTGGGAATGAACGAATAGGCCGTGTTTGCGGTGACAGATGCTGCCGGCGTACCGCTGATCGTGGGAGCCCTGTTGCCGGAAATAACGGCAATCGAGAACGGGCCGAGCACGGCGGAAGTGGCCCCGTCCGATACGGTAATCCGGATATTGCCGTAGGTGCCCACGTGACCATCGCCCGGTGTTCCTGACAGCCGGCCGGTGCTCGCATCGAAGACGGCCCAGACCGGCTTGCCGCTGATCGCGAACGTCAAGTCGTCCCCGTCCGGATCATTGGCGTTGGGAATGAACGAATAGGCCGTGTTTGCGGTGACAGATGCTGCCGGCGTACCGCTGATCGTGGGAGCCCTGTTGCCGGAAATAACGGCAATCGAGAACGGGCCGAGCACGGCGGAAGTGGCCCCGTCCGATACGGTAATCCGGATATTGCCGTAGGTGCCCACGTGACCATCGCCCGGTGTTCCTGACAGCCGGCCGGTGCTCGCATCGAAGACGGCCCAGACCGGCTTGCCGCTGATCGAAAATGACAGTACATCGTTCTCGGCGTCGCTGGCCGTAGGCGTGAAACTGTAGGGCAATCCCGTCGTTGCTTGCGGATCCGGCGAACCGCCGATCGTCGGCGCTGTGTTCGGTGCGACGACCGTAATGGCGAATGCCGCCAGGCTCGTCGTAAGGTCACCGTCGCTGGCGCGAATGATGATATTGCTGTAAGTGCGCGCTTCGCCCGCACTCGGAGTGCCGCTCAAGTTGCCGGTCGACGAATCGAAGCTCGCCCAAGACGGTCGATTGACAATACTGAAGGTCAAGGGGTCGCCATCCGGGTCGGACGCGGTTGGAGTGAATTCGTACGGATCTCCGATGTCGAGTGTCGCCACACCCGAGCCGGAAATGGTCGGCGGCCTGTTGTCGGCGATCACGTTGACGGTGAACGGTCCCAGGCTCGCCATCAATTCGCCGTCGGATACGCTGATCACAATATCCAGGTAGGAACCGACGTCTCCCAGGACCGGGTTGCCGGACAGGCGGCCGGTCGCCGGATCGAAGGTGGCCCAGGATGGTCGATTGACAATACTGAAGGTCAAGGGGTCGCCATCCGGGTCGGACGCGGTTGGAGTGAATTCGTACGGATCTCCGATGTCGAGTGTCGCCACACCCGAGCCGGAAATGGTCGGCGGCCTGTTGTCGGCGATTACGTTGACGGTGAACGGTCCCAGGCTCGCCATCAATTCGCCGTCGGATACGCTGATCACAATATCCAGGTAGGAACCGACGTCTCCCAGGACCGGGTTGCCGGACAGGCGGCCGGTCGCCGGATCGAAGGTGGCCCAGGATGGTCGATTGACAATACTGAAGGTCAAGGGGTCGCCATCCGGGTCCGACGCGGTTGGAGTGAATTCGTACGGATCTCCGATGTCGAGTGTCGCCACACCCGAGCCGGAAATGGTCGGCGGCCTGTTGTCGGCGATCACGTTGACGGTGAACGGTCCCAGGCTCGCCATCAATTCGCCGTCGGATACGCTGATCACAATATCCAGGTAGGAACCGACGTCTCCCAGGACCGGGTTGCCGGACAGGCGGCCGGTCGCCGGATCGAAGGTGGCCCATGTCGGCGGGTTCTCGACGGAGAAGGTCAGCGGATTTCCGTCGGCGTCACCGGCCGTCGGAGTGAAGCTGTACCGCGAGCCCGCCGACACCACCGGATCCGGTATACCGCCGATTGTCGGCGCCGTGTTCTCCGCGACCACGATAACTGTGAACGGGGCCAGGCTCGCCATCAATTCGCCGTCGGATACGCTGATCACGATATCCAGGTAGGAACCGACGTCTCCCAGGACCGGGTTGCCGGACAGGCGGCCGGTCGCCGGATCGAAGGTGGCCCATGTCGGCGGGTTCTCGACGGAGAAGGTCAGCGGATTTCCGTCGGCGTCACTGGCCGTCGGAGTGAAGCTGTACCGCGAGCCCGCCGACACCTCCGGATCCGGTATACCGCCGATTGTCGGCGCCGTGTTCTCCGCGACCACGATAATGGTGAACGGGGCCAGGCTCGTCGTGAGTTCCCCGTCGCTGGCGCGAATGATGATGCTGCCGTAGCTACCGTCGTCGCCTGGGCCGGGCGTGCCGCTCAAGATGCCCGCGGTCGCATCGAAGCTTGCCCAGGAGGGCCCGTTCGAGATGCTGAACGTCAACGGGTCGCCATCCGGGTCCGACGCGGTCGGAGTGAATTCGTACGGATCTCCGATGTCGAGTGTAGCCGCACCCGAGCCGGAAATGGTCGGCGGCTGGTTGTCGGCAACAACGTTGATCGTGAACGGTCCGAGGTTCGCATCGAGATCACCGTCGGTGGCGACTATGACGATATCGAGGTAGGAGCCGACGTCATTCATGCCGGGAGTGCCGAACAGACGGCCGGTCGATGGATCGAAGCTGGCCCAGGCGGGCTGGTTCTCAACCGCAAAAGTCAGCGTATCCCCATCTGGATCGCTGGCGGTCGGCCTGAAGCTGTAGCTATCGCCCGCGGCAACCGTTGGTGTCGGCGTTCCGGCGATCGTCGGGGCATTGTTGTTCGGCAGTACAGGCGTACCGCCGCTTCGCACCACGCTGTTGACGAGCTCGACCTGGCTCATTTCGCCATTGGCAACCAGCAGGATGACGTCGTTCAAAGCGGTTACGTAGCCAACGGGTAGCATGCTTGTCGCGAAACCCGAGTTCATGCCGGACCGCATACGGTCAACCGCAGCGGCAACTTCGACGATTCGCGAATCCTGTGAGACAGCCCAGGCCGCACTAAGCCCGATGCGAGTCTCGCGAAGCATGCCGTCGGTCACCGTCAGGTCCATGACCGTCGGCATTGGCGTCGCCGGCGACACCTGGTTCGTCGCAACAATCATGGCCGAGGTCGCATCGGCGCCGTTGACCCGAAGTGTATTGGTCATGGTCTCGAGGCGGACCAGTGTGGCGACCAGGCTGGCTACGGCTGCCGTGCGCGGATCGACGTTGCTACCTCCACGTCCTTCGATCGCGCCATCGACCAGGTCCGATGCCAGGGCATCGACAATCTCGCCGGCGGTGCTCGCCCTGTAGTCGCGGGTGCGTCGCACGATCTCGGCCAGCGCCTCGCTGGCGCGAACAATCTCGGCGACATTGCTTTCATCGATTTCCGTCGCCAGCGTTCCCGACGTGAGCAACGACGTCAGACCGGTGTCCAGTGCATGGACCACCAGCTCCTCGGCGGTCGACAGGCTGGTGGCGTCCAGCTGGCCGTCCAGCTGGTATGCCAGTTCGACCGCGAGCGTCGTGAACGGATTGACGTTGGCAATTGCGCGTTCGCCGCCCGACACGGCGGCGCCGCGCATCAGAAAGTCCGGCGCAAGATTCGTAACGAGATCCGTTCCGCCGGTCGCGGTGACCTCCAAGGGAAAGGCGCTTTCGGGCGCTTCGACGGCGACGCTGTAGCTGGCCGTTGCGTCGCTCGTCAGTGTGGCGATGACTTCGCCGCTCGCAGTGGAGACGGACAGCGATGCACCGACAACGGGCCCGTCACCGACGCTCCCGATCAACAGGGTTTGGTCAATCGGGGGTGCGAGTGCGGACGTCTCGGTCTCGACGCCTTCGCCTACGCAACTTGCCAGGATGGTGGCCGAAGCCAGGGTTGCAATTGCACCACGCCACTGCTCAACCCGACATACGCCATGCATCGTCTTGCTCCTGCATTGACTGCAAAGGGCAATCCAATGTCACCTAGCCAATTTACCGGTGCACCGCGATGGGGCGCCCGGTCGATTCAATAGCGGCACATCGACAGAAAATTACCGCTGATCGCTAGTCACTGGCAGCTCCGCTGTCGTAGGCAAGCGCCCTTAGACCGGTGGCTTTGCGCGCCAATCTTTCGACTGGGTTGCCCTTTTCAGTATGAAATCCGTTTCCTAACCGTCCTGAACTGGAACAACGTATCCATTTGTTCCGGCGTTGAAACTAGCACGATTCGAGTGCAATGAAACCTGTCGCAAAATCACGACATGTGACGGTGCAACGGGATGTCGAGAAACCTGGTCCAGGCGGCGATTATCGTTAACCGTACCGCCGGCAACCGGAATTGCTCGGGGCGGCATCCCGATCCGAATGCTGGCGTCCCCAGGGGGATTCGAACCCCCGTTACCGCCGTGAAAGGGCGATGTCCTAGGCCTCTAGACGATGGGGACGTAGGATGTTGATCTTACGTGATCTTGGTGGAGCTAGGCGGGATCGAACCGCCGACCTCTTGCATGCCATGCAAGCGCTCTCCCAGCTGAGCTATAGCCCCACGCGGAGCCGCGCACTTTACGGCTGCATATCTGCACTGTCAAGAAACGGTGGCCAGAACCAAAAACGCAACGAAAACCATTGCTTGCCACACGCGAGCTCACGGTGCAAGCATGGCCCGTCGAGCATTCCGGACGGTCGATTCGAGCCAGCCTCCTTAGCATCCCTATTGACCATAACGAAACCGGCGACTACCTGCGTCCGAATGTTTCGATCGCCATTCGGTGGTTATTTCGCGGCTGCGGGTTTGCGCAGCACAACGCCCAGGATCGCACCCTTGCCGAACACCGCGAGAATCGAATCCATGACGGTGAAGACTGCGAGCGGCAGTGGTTTGTCCAGACCGAACTGGCTGTACAGGAACCTCGGGGCGCCAATATCTTTCAACCAGTTGTGCACGGTATATGTCCAATTGACCGGGCTGACCAGCGTCCGAATCCTCACTACCTCCAGCCCTGCGTTATTTGCAAGCTTCCGTATCGACGCCTTGCTGAATAGGTTCCAGTGCCTCGGGAAATGATAGCCACCCCAGTAGCGCCGCTTGGAGATGGCGAAATCCGGCGAATCCGTATTGTCCGTTATGATCCCGACGCAACCACCTGGCTTGAGCAATCGCGCGACATCAGCAAGCATCCGCTCCGGAGCATCGACGTGTTCGATCGTCATTATTAATGTCGCAAAATCATAGCTACCTTCGGACAGGCCGATGTCCTGCACCAAACCATGATGCATCCGAAGTCCCTTCGCTCGTGCCGCGGCGATCGCATGTTCGTCCGGATCCACCCCTTCAACGGACCATCTGCCGCCACCGAGTTTTTCGAGCAACTTGAGGTGAAATCCGTCACCCGCCCCGATATCGATGATCCGTGCGCCTTGCGGAAGATCTCCGCACCATTTTTTTAACCGACGAGACTCGAGCCACGCTCGAACTCGATAAGCAATCCCAAACTTTTCTTCCGAAAAATCGTAGGCGTGATAGTCGGGTCCATAAATCGTCGACAGCTCCGACATGGCCGGTCTCGGGTCGAGAAAAACCAGCCCGCAATTCGAACATTGTTTAGCGACGAAAGAATCGGGGCTTGATTCATACTCGAAATCTTCGCCGGTTGCGATCGGCTGCGCCCATTGGCCTGTGCCGCAGACACAGCAGCCTGTTGTTACCTGTTCCAGCCTCAGGGAACGCTTTGCTATCTCAACACCGGCAGGTGAATCACCACGAGCTTGCGCAGTTTCCATTGTCCCCATCCTCTCTGGTTTTGTCGCCTTTGATCCAATGCGCTACTACTGCATGCTTCGCGCCTTACTCCGTACATACCGCAGAAAGGCTTTGATACCTTCGAGCGCGAGCTTATGCGAGAATCAAGTCGTCATCGCATTCTCGACGGAAGTGAACGTACAGAAATGCTTATCCAATTCGGCACGTACCTGCTTGTCGGCGTCTGCGCTGCAATCGGTCACTACGGCACACTAATCGTATTGACGGAAGTTTTCGGCGCCGATCCCGTCCATGCATCGATAGTCGGATTCTTAATAGCCGGAACCATCAGCTATGTCCTGAACTATCGCTTTACGTTTCAATCGACGAAACGACATGCGGAGGCGCTACCCATTTTCGGCTTTGTCGTCGCAGTCGCTTTCGTGATCAACTGGCTTTCGATGATCTTTTTCAATCGGATATTGGAGCTTCACTATCTCCTTTCTCAGCTGATAACGACCGGGCTCATGCTGATATGGCAGTTTACGGCAAACAAGCTGTGGACCTTCCGCTCGGCACCTTCATTGGACGAACAGAAACCGCCCCCGCTCCACGACTAGCCAAACGCTCCAGCGAATCACAAGCCAGCATCTCGTTCTACACGTCCTGTTCCAATCAGGTCGCCTGCGTTGCAACCTGGCGATACGACTCGAGCGGGTTTTTGCGTCGCTGTTGTATCTTGGTTGCAATGAACTCTGCGTCATTACCGACGCCGTAAATATCATGGGACGCAACCGTGTACTGATAGCGTAGGCCGACAAAAAATAACCCGGGATACTTATCCACAACACCACGCAAATGTACAGGATAGTCACGTTCATCAAACTCAAGGGGAGTGCCCGATGTCTTGATCCATCGATAGTCACCCTTGAACCCCGTGCTCCACACTATCGTCAGGTCCGCGCCATGCAAGGTATCTCCATTGCCAAAATGCAGAATATCGCCGTCCGCACTCACAAGACGACCATGGACAACCAGTCCATGGCTCCGGCCAAGGTCCTTTGGTGTCGGGGGCCGGATCGGATCCCCTTTGAACTCGAGATTTCGGTACATCAGTCGCCCGACGCGGGAATGCACTTTGACATCGAATAGTCCCAGTAAGTGGAGCAGGCGGTGTATCTGAATTCCCAGGACGTGGTTTGGCAGCACAAGCACGTTGCTTGTTGCCAGATGCACCTCATCGAATCGTCCCGCGTCGAGCAACTCTTTGCAAATCTGGACACCGCTGCTTCCGCTGCCAACGACCAGTATCTGTTTGGATTGGATGTCCGACGGTCGTCGATAGGCCTGAGAGTGAAGTTGCGCGATCCGCGGACTAATCGATGAGGCGACGTCGGGCACTCGCGGTTTCGACATTGACCCGGTGCAGACCACGAGATTTCTTGCTTCGAAGACCCCGCCGGACCTGGTTCGAATGATCCAACCGTCGTCCGCCTCCTGTCGTGCTTCGATGACGTACTGATCGCACAGTACCGGCGCGTCGACTTCCTCCAGGTAGCGCTCGAAATAATCGATTAGCTCCTCTCGCGTTGCAAATCCATCGCGACGATGGCCAGGGTACGTCGCGCTGCTCACTCGAGGCAGGACATTCATCCAATTGGGTGTGTTCGCATAAAACCCGTCCCAGCGATTGTGCCAGGCTGAAAAAGGCCGGTCCTTTTCAAGCACGACGTGTTCAATGCCCAGCTTCTTGAGGAAAAAGCTGAGACTTACGCCGGCTTGGCCCGCTCCGATGACGACGACTTCGTATTGTTTCGGCCGGTCGAACATGCCCGTGTGTTGCACCTGTCCGCCCAATGGAAGCGCTTCTTTCACCGCGACCATGCCTCCCCGAAGTACATGCACGAATTCCACAACAAGAGGGGCCTCAAGATTCTTTGGGCAAAGTGACCTGGGCGGCTATTGGAAAGTGATCCGATCCAATGGCCGGCAATACACGGAAACTGGTCAATTGCATTTCCGACGTCGCGAGAACATGATCAATCGGCACCGCCAGTCCGAACATCGCCGGCCAGGTTCCACCAATTCCGCGGCCTTCCCGCGCATTCCTGAGGCCCGCCACAGAAACAAGGTCCTTATAGTATGGACTCCACATTGCTATGTTCAGGTCGCCCATGACGACTGTCGGCCGCCCAGAGTCGCGAATATGCTCTGCAAGCAGTTGCAACTGCTGGTTTCTCTGATTCGCCCAGCCCGAGAACATAGGCGCATACGGGTGCACCACCAATACCTCGATGCGCGCCTGATCCGAAATCAACGTTGCCGAAATGAACGGTCGCTGCTCATCGCCTAGATCGAGAATGCGGGCGTCGGCAATGGGCAGGCGACTATAAAGGCCTACTCCTCCGGTACCATTGTCCGGCACTTCGAAATGATGCGGGTACGACTCACGCAGCGGGGACAAGGCCTCAACAACTCCCGGAGTCAATTCGACAACCCCAACCAAATCCGGCGATTCTTTACGCACAAGCTCGGCCAGCCTGCGCCCGATGGCAACTCGCGAAAGCACGTTCGATGAAACTATCCTGATCCCCTGGTCATCTGCTGTAGCTGTCGCCGGCCGAAATGGCACGTACCACGGCGCCAACTGGGCCAAACACACGATCAAGCCAAGCGCAGTAACGCCAAGCCATAGCTTCTCTTTCGCAAGGTACATCAAGAACACCAACACGAGAAAAGCGAGCGAGAATTGCACCTTGAAACTGGACAGGTTGTCGAGCATGAAGTGCCACCGGCCGCCAAACGAAAGACAGTAAGCAACAAGCAGCGCAGCACCGACCAGTCGCAGCACAGTGTGCCGACCTTTCATTCAGGCACCCTCGTTGGAAAATACCGGTGCATAGACACGCAGCCCGCCGTTTGCGCGGATGTGTTCAACATGCTTGCCAATGGTGACCGATTCGAATGTTTCGGTTAGGCGATCAACGAAACTCGCCATCAGTTCCAACTTCTTGCTTACAGGCAGCCTCATGGCTGGAAAGTCAGCCAGGTCACTGTCGTCTTCTCTGCCTAGAAAATCCAACGGGTGCAGTAACAGCGAAGGCTCTGTCCGGGTTAGTCGACACATCATGATCGCGAATTCGAGGTATGCCATCGCCAAATGCTTGGAAAACATCCCCAGGTACGTAAGATAGCTGAAATGCATCGGTGTCTTGAGAATCGGCATTGTTGTCACGGGCAGTTCGAGCAATACCTCGTTGCCAAGCTGCCACTGGTATGGCTTGACCGGTCGAAACGCGTCAGAAAATGATCCGAATAGCGCCTTACGCTTCTTCCGTTCCTCTTTGGAGAGATTGGCCGTTGCAAACAGATATGCACGTGCCAACGGATTCAGGATATTCGGGAATGCCGTAGTATCGTACGAGTAGTTGCACTTCTTCAGCACACGAAGCGTCATCTCTGTGATGCTGTAACCGGGCCCACGAAAGCTGCTCGTGCGAACTCCGGTAACATCCTCAATCGCCCGCTCTGAGCGCTTGAGGTCCGTTTCGAACTCCGTTTCACTATAGAGGTGCAGCCATGGCTCATGGAAAAAGCTGTGATTCCCGATTTCGTGGCCAGCTGCACTAAGACTCGCAATTGCCTCATGGTTCTCTTCGAGTTCGGCATCCTTGCCAACGATGAAGAACGTGATCTTGATATCGCGCTTCGCAAAGAATTCAAGGATCCGCGGGCAGACGATGTCGAGGTAACTGGGAAACTCCTCCCACGCGAGATTCCCATACGTCCTGAGATATGACCACTTGTTGTCGAGATCGAGCGACAAGCTCATGAGTGGCTTGCCATTCATTTTGCCATACCGTGTATCGCAACTGGAGCGCCGTTCTGTCTGAGTGAATCGCTGGCGGCTTGTAGCACCTTGACCACGCGAAGGCCGTCTTGTCCGTCCGAAAGTGGTTGTGTTCGTTCGCGCACGCAGCGAAGGAAATGTTCGCACTCGATCCTGAGAGGCTCACCGACGCGAATATACGGAACCGTAATATCGCCGAATCTCAAACCGACGTATTCGGCAAACGTATCATAGTCCGTACTGATTTCCGCCCCTTTGTCATAGACCTTGAGTTTCTCATTTGGCTCCAAATCGTCGAAAACGGCCATCCTCTTGCTGCCTACAATGGTGAGCCTGCGAGTCTTATGCGGATCCAGCCAGCTTACGTGTACGTGTCCCATTGCCTGATCGCCAAAGTTTATGGCAAGGAAAACGACATCCTCTATACCTTTCTGCAAATATGACTGCCCACGTGCCGACACGTCGGTCGGATTGGTACCCAGCAGGTGCAGGATCACCGATATGTCGTGCGGCGCGAAATTCCACAGGGCATTCTCGTCCATCCGGACCGTGCCAAGGTTCAATCTTTGGCTATAAATGTAGCGGATCTTTCCAAGTTCGCCCTTCTCAATCATTTCTTTGAGTTTTTGTACAACCGGGTGATACTCGAGCAGGTGACCCACCATTAGCACGCTTTTTCGCTTGGCCGCCAAGTCCACGAGTTCTTCCGCTTCCGGTACCGACAGGACGAAGGGCTTCTCTACGTAGACATCTTTGCCCGCTTCCAAAGCTCGCTTGCAGAGTGTGTAGTGTGTGGGGCCGGTCGTCGCTATGATCACGGCATCCAACGCCGGATCAGCCAGCAAATCGTCAAACCGTGTGGTGGCCCGTTCCGCCTGAAACTGTGCATGAACTGCTGCCAGCTTGCGCTCGTCCAAGTCGCACAGGTACTTGAGACGTGCTTCACGCATCTGGCTGTAGTTCCTGGCCAGATTCTTGCCCCAGCCTCCGACTCCGACCACCCCGACGCTTACTTGATCTTTGCTCATCTATCCCGCCTTCCTGACTGACTTGCGTCCCCCGCTTCGAATCTTGTCCAGCCATACGACGCAGTCCTCCGCAATTCGCTTGCTGGCATCGCCGACGCCGAAATGGGTCTGTAGCGACTGAAGCGTCGCACAATCAAATGGATCTGCGCCGGCCAATGTATTCTCGACCGCTTGAGTCAATTGGTCACCCGTCGCACCAACCAAACGATTCACGCCGAGCTCGACAGTTTCCGTCCACTCCGTTTCGTCGCGCACTGTGATGCAAGGCGTCCTCAGAAAAGCCGCCTCTTTTTGCACGCCTCCCGAATCGGTAATAACGAGAGCGGCTGCCTGGATGACTGCTATGCTGTCGAAATATGGAAGCGGATCTACGATCAGAAAATTGCCTCGGCTTTCGCGACCCAAGCGGTCCAGGCTCGCACGAGTCCGCGGGTGGACTGGAAACACGAGTTTCAAATGCTTGGTCGAAATCGAATCAAGCGACTCCAGAATCCGCACCAATTCAGTCTCTGTGGTGTTGACCGGCCGATGGATAGTCACCAGCCCGAATTCCCCGTTTCGCAGACCGAGCACGTTCATGATTTTGCTACGCTCTGCTGCCACCTGGGCATTGTGCAAGACTGCATCAAGCATCACGTCACCCGTCCAGACAGCCCGGTCGACGAGATTCTCACTCTCCAGATTTGCCATTGCCAAGGGCGTTGGCGCATACAGTCGGTCGCTGCAGTGATCTGCCACAAGCCTATTAATCTCCTCAGGCATTAATCGATTGAAGCTTCGTAGACCTGCTTCTATGTGTGCTACGGGCACGTGAATCTTCGATGCGGCCAGCGACGCCGCCAATGTTGAGTTCGTATCTCCATATGTCAGCACTGCGTCAATCTCGCGTTCAACCAAATAGTTCTCTATGCCAGTTAGCATTTGCCCGGTTTGCTGCGCATGGCTGCCGGACCCGATTTCAAGATTCACGTCAGGTGCGCGCATGCGCAATTGTTCGAAGAAACTGTCCGACATGTTCGCGTCGTAGTGCTGCCCGGTATGCAGCACCAGATGATCGATGACACCTGTTTCGTCGAGTGCCCTGCTCACCGGGGCAAGCTTGACAAATTGCGGTCTCGCCCCGACAACAGATACCAGCGTGTGTAGTGCCGTCATTTTTTCCGTCTATGGATTTGTGCGTCGACACTCATGGCGCATGCGGTCGGAAGCGCGAGGTCGGATCATGATGGTTCGACGGATTTTGGTTGTTGTTCTTTTGAGACCGCGTTGGCACTGATTATGAGAGCGGATTTCGAACGCTCCGGGCAAGTGTATAAGGCCGACCGTTACACATGCTCGACTATTTTACATAATGTTGGACTATAGCAGGAATCAGCGCAATACACGCGCCAACGGCGTACTGAACGCTGTTACGAGCCCGTACAGCTACTTCGCCGGACGACCAATGCCCAATAACCGGCTCTACAACGCGGAAATGAACTCGAGGCAGGATTCCGCGACGTACTGCATCTGCTCGGTCGAGAGTTCCGGATAGATGGGTATCGACAGCACAGTACGCGCGGCGGCCTCGGCGTGCGGATAGTCCCCTTCTTTGCAGCCGAGATATGCAAAACACGTTTGCAGATGTAAAGGCACCGGGTAGTAGATCTCCGTTCCAATGTTCTTGTTGACCAGATACTGCTGCAAACCGTCCCGATCCCCTGCCCTGACGGTGTACTGGTTGAATATGTGTCTGACACCCCGCCTCGTCAACGGCGTCGTTAGTGCACCCGGCGCACCAGCCAGCAATTTGTCGTATGCGCCGGCATTGGCCTGACGTCCGCTGGTCCATTCGTCAAGGTATTTCAGCTTCACGAGCAATACGGCCGCCTGGATTGCATCGAGTCGAAAATTGCCGCCGATTACGGCGTGATAGTACTTCGGCTTTCCCCCATGAACTCTCAGTACACGCAATCTCTCGGCCAATTCGGCGTCATTCGTTACACACATCCCACCATCGCCGAAAGCACCGAGGTTCTTGCTCGGAAAAAACGAAAAGCAACCGATATCTCCGATCGAGCCGGCCCGCCGCCCGTCACCGTCTTCCGACCCGATCGCCTGTGCCGCATCTTCAATGACTTTCAAGCCATATTCCGCTGCGATCGCCATCAGAGCCTGCATATCGACCATTTGCCCGAATAGATGTACCGGCATGATTGCACGAACCATTCCGCCCGTACTCTTGTTGACTGTCCCATTCGGCGAGAAGGTCGTTTCCTGTTCCAGGAAGCGGCGTACCTCCTCGGGACTTAGATTGAACGAACCCGGATCAATGTCGCAGAATATCGGCCGCGCGCCGAGTCTTGCGACCGTTCCGCCGGTTGCAAAAAACGTGAAGGGTGTCGTGATAACCTCGTCACCAGGACCAATGTCCAGCGCCATAAGCGCTACCAAAAGCGCATCCGTTCCGGAGGAAACACCGATTCCGTGCGTCGCGTTGCTGTACTCCGCGATTTTCGCCTCCAGCTCCGCAACTTTAGGGCCCATGACAAAGTACTGCGTGTCGCATACTTCGCGTATGACGGACTCGATCTCCGAACGAATTGACGCGTACTGCGCCTTGAGGTCCAGCAACGGAACGTTGCTAACCGCATTTTCAATCACCGGCCGAGACGTCTTCATCGGCCGTATTCCTCTACTTTACCGTCCAGTTTCCGAAAGCGGCTGCCGCACGAGCGGCATGCGACCTCTATGACATCACCACCATCGACACGAATCGTAAGTTTCTCGCCACAGCGACACACAAAGCCGCGCAACCTCCCCGGGTTGCCGACAATCAGTGCATAGTCTGGGACGTCGGAGGTCACCACGGCACCCGCACCGATGAAGCAGTATCGGCCAAGCGTGTAGCCGCAAATAACGGTTGCATTCGCCCCGATTGTGGCGCCTTTTCTAACCAGCGTCTGTCGGTACTCGCTTTTTCTCTCAACGTGACTACGTGGATTGATCACATTGGTGAATACCATTGACGGGCCGCAGAATACGTCGTCCTCGAGCACCACGCCCGTGTAGACGCTAACGTTGTTCTGAATCTTTACGTTGTTGCCAATGATACATTTCGGCGACACGACAACGTTTTGGCCGAGATTGCAGTTATTTCCAATTCTCGATCCCGGCATGATGTGACAGAAATGCCAGATTTTCGTACCCGGACCAATCTCTGCACCTTTGTCGATGCAGGCGGTCTCGTGTGCAAAGTAGTTTGTCACTTAGCGTATCCCTTGCGGCTCATGCCGCCCTTGACATGAGCGTCGGCTGGAACTCGGCGTAAAAGCGATTTACGGCACCGATCACAGCGTTGTTGTTTAGAGTTGAACTGACAAACTGTGCCGTATTCAGCACGAAAAAATCCGGATGATTCGTCCTCACTTGCGGGACGAGTTCTGAGTATCCAAGCACCTGCAGCGGCTGCACCTTGGCTGCGCGGTTGACGTGCATGCTGACCACTCTTTGCATGTCGAATTGCGGCAGTATTTTACCGACGCCAGACAGGAACTCATTCATGATTTCGTCGTCATCCTTTTCGAGGTAAGGATCTGTAGACAGCACATACTTCGGAAGATAGGTCAGGTACAGACCGCTGGTATTCTTGGTATTGATGACCGTGCTCATGCCGATCATTCCTGTAAACGGAATCTCGCTATCTGCGATGTTCACGACATAAAAAGGCACCAATGGAATTTCGCTCACGATGACCGGACAGACTACGCCCAAATACTCGACCTGCTTGCCGGAGCGATTCACCCGTAGCAACTCCGGCGCGGCGATTTGCCGAAGCACAGAAACGGGACTCGTGCACACGACTTTGCTGAACGAGCAGCTGTGATTCTCGAAGTCCACACGTAAGCCATCGCCTTGGCCAGGACGAATCGCGTTGACGCGCATGCCGGTGATGATCTGTCCGCCGGCTGCGACAATTCGTTCCCGCAACCTTTCAAAAATCATCCTGTAACCGCCGCTAACATGCCCGAGATGCTCGGCGCTAGCCGATTTATCCCGGGCCGAGAATAGTCGCTTGATGTAGGACCATATGAATACAGCGGACACACGCTTGTAGTTCTCGCCCAGCTTCGCCAGAAGCAATGGGCGCCAAAGCTTTTCGTAGTTTTCCTTGCCGGACGTGCGTAGCAGAAAGGCTTCCGCGGTTTCGCTTTCGAGGCGCTTCCAGTCGTCTATTCTGGCGCAGTAGAGCATCGTCAACGCCAGGCGCACTTTCGACGTCAAGGAAAGCAATGGAAACTTCAGGAATTCCATATTGCTGCTAATCGAATGCATTGCGCCGTCGACGTAGAACCCCGTGTACGTCCGCCGCCACTCGAGTTGCTTGGACAAGCCAATATCGGAAACGAATTGAATCAAATGCCGGTCGGTCGGCAAAATTACGTGATAGAAGCGGTCCCAGTAAAATCCGCCGAAGTCATGCCAGGTTGCAAGACCACCGAGCTGTGGACTGGTTTCGACGACTGTAACGCTTGCGCCGTCGCACGCGAGCTTGTCCGCCAGTGCCATGCCCATCAGGCCGCCCCCGATAACGCAGGTATTCATCACGGTGCGGGGCGTACGGCGGTCCGCGGCTCTGAGGCATCGAGGTCGGCCATCGCATTCCTTTGCCAGTCGATCGTCGATTTCAGGCCCTCGTCTAAAGGTACTTTTGCCTTCACGCCGAGGATCTTCTCTGCACGGCTGGTGTCGGGAACGCGGCGGCGCACATCTTCGTACTTCTTGCCTGTGAAAGACTCGTACGGTACGAACTCCAGCTTCAAGTCTCCAGGAGTACCGCTGACACGCTTGATTCTTCGTGCAAGCTCCAGAATTGTCACTTCTTCATTGGTGCCAATATTCAGAATCTCGCCGTTTGCTTCATCCCTGAATATTGAAGCATAGATACCGTCGATCGTATCCGACACATACGTAAAGCTGCGGGTTTGCTGACCGTCACCGTGTATCGGAATGACTTCGTCGTTCAAGACTGCAGAGATAAAAACCGGTGGCGGTCCGCCCCACCACGACAGTGGTTGACGCGGACCATAGGACCCGAAAAACCTCAGCAGCGTTACCGGAAAGCTGTATGCATCCTGATAAGCGAGGGCAAGGTGTTCGTCGAACAGTTTGGACACCGCATAAGCCCACCTCGGTGACAAAGACGATCCGATAACACTATCCGAGTGTTCCTCCGAGAATGGCAACTTCGGGTTACGGCCATAGACATCTGACGTCGACGCCAGTACACACTTGATATTTCGTTGACGTGCGAACTCGAGAACATTCTCCGTCGCATGATAGTTGATCCTCAACGTATCGATCGCCTTGCCATATCGCGGGATCTTGAATGCCGCCAGGTGAACCGCAAAATCAACGTCGGAATTGATGTTTTCGAAAATCGCCGGATTGACGGCGTCTGCTTCGATAAAGGTAAAGGTCGGGTCGTCCCGGGCGAACTCCAGGTTGACCAGCCGGCCCATCGAGAGATTATCGATGCCGATGACAGAGTGACCAGCCTCTAACAGGCGCTCCGCCAAATTCGAACCCAGGAATCCAGCAACTCCGGTAATCAATACGGTGCTTTTTGGCACTGAACCAGGCCTTACCGCTTCGATACGCGGAGCTTCGTTCGACCCACCTGCGACCCGAGATCGAACAGCTCTTCGAAGTAGTGCATGTTCTGAAGTGCCATGATGCCGAGACCTACCAGCTGTACCGCCAACATTGCCGTCAACAGGCCGAAAATGAATGTATGTGGATGGCTTTGGTAGGCAGCCGCGAACGCCTCCGTCCAGCCGGCCTCGGGTGAAACGGCCTTGACCATCTCCAGCGCATCAAAATAGTGCATGAACATCCAGAAGTTAACGAAGGCCGAAAAAGCTCCGATGAGCAGCCCGGGAATGATAAAGAACATGAACGGTCGAAAGATGAAACCGGCCAGGATGGTTGCGAAAAGGTGACGCACGATTCGCATGCTCGAAACACGATTGTCCGAGTAGATGCGCTGTGGTCCCCAGTCAAGCCTGCCCGGTATCTCAACGATGGATCCGCCAAGAATCATGGACTTATGGACCGTTTCCGGCATGATGTCCATTCCCATGGCTCTCAAGTTGACCGTACGGATGAAATCGCCATCGTAAGCACGCATCATGGATGTCAGCGTCGAATAGTGCCCCCTCACAAAGAAACTCAAGAACCGATTGCCCCAAATGCTGAGGGTTCGTCGCAGCCATGGTACGTTCCGAATCGAGCCACCCTTCATGTAGGGCGACGCCAGCACGATCTTGGCCCGTCGATCGCGAATCGCCCGCGCCAGTTCACCGATGTGTTCTACATCGTAGCTCAGGTCAATATCCATCGTTACGACATAGTCACCGTGAGTGTTGTTGAATCCGAATCGCATTGCCTGGCCAAGGCCAAAGTTCTTCGGATGATGAAGCGCAAATACGTTGTCGTGACTTGCTGCAAACTGCTTCGTTATTTCCGTTGAATTGTCAATACTGCCATCGTTGACGATGACGATTTCCGTACGAAACTCGGGGGCCAATGTCTGGAGATAGCCGTATACCTGTTGAAGGTGACTCTCCAACAGAGCTTGCTCGTTGAATACCGGGACGATCACCGACAAAAGAGGCAATTGACGGACATTCTGCCCTATGTGCTCTGTCATCTCACTCTCCTGGTTCGGGTCCGGGCGACTCATAGCGCAGTGCTTCGATGGATAGAAGTGGGTCGGAATACTTGTGCCCCTAAAGCGCAGACTTTCGTCAAGCAGTAGTCCCCAACGTCAACAGAGTGCGATCGTCGTTTGTCAGGGTACGACGATGACATCGCCCGGCTCGAGCATGATGTTCTGCTCGAGATTTCGACCCTTGACAACTTCAGAATAGTGAAACTCCAAGGCAACCTGAGTACCGGCCGCTCTCCGAATGATCCGGATACCGTTCAAATCCGCGAATGGCGTAGTGCCCCCCGCGACACTCAGCGCCTGCAAAACGTCGAGGCGCGGATTCATGACAATTGCACCCGGTGTCTTGACCTGCCCAATGACGTAGATCGCATTTCCGAGTACCTGCTTAACGGTCACGGTGACGTCGGCTTCAGGTATAAAGCGTGAGATATTGCCCGCTATCTCCTCGTTGAGCGCCTTTACTGACTTTCCAGCCGCCTCGATCTCACCTGCCAGCGGAAACGTGACGCCGCCATCGGGCCTGACCAGAACGTCCCCATCCAATTTCTCTTCTCCCCAGACTGCGATATGGAGGACATCACCGGGCCTGATGCGATACTCCGACAGCTCATTTCCGCCGTCCTGCTGAGAAAAGGCTGACGATGCCACGCATATCAGCATGCTCATCAAAGCGATTCGGAAACTCCCGCTCGTAATCATACTCAATCCCGAACCTTGTTGAGCACCACGCCGATTAGCTTTGCGCCTTTCAACATTTGCATTGACTGCCGCAACTGCTCCTCGGTTGTCACACCATCCTCAACAACCAGAAGCGTTGCATCCGTCGCCTGAGTTATCATCAACGCATCATCGTTTCGCAGCAATGGTGGCAAATCAAAAATGATCACGCGCGACGCATCCCGATCGTCCCTGATGTCTCGCATGAACTGTTTCATCTCGGGTGATGCAAGGATCTCCGACGCGTACCGGCCCGTTGACTTTCCCGGCAGCACAAAGAGCCGCTCGTATCCTGGCTGAACGAGTACGTCGCCGAGTTCCACCCCACCGCGCAGGAAGTCGACGAGTCCATGCTCGACATCAAATTTGAGCTTCTTGTGAACTGACGGCGTGCGCAAGTCGAGGTCAACGAGCAGCACGCTGTGATTTACATCCCGAGAAATCGAAATTGCAAGATTGACCGATGTCAGTGTCTTTCCAGCGAGTTCATGCGCGCTTGTGACTGCAAGAGTCTTCCACCCGTTGTCCTTCATTTCCTTGAGTACGCGAGTCCTCAGCTGCCGGTAAGGCGCCGCACTCTCCTCGTATTCGAGTCCGGCGACAACACGCTCTTCGCGTAACTCTCCCTCGACGACGTCGATGACCCGCGCCGGCCACTCTCGCATATCGCCACGAATTGACACCGCATGGCCCGACTCGTCGATACCCTCCTTCGTCGACCGCACCGGGCGTACCGTATGACTTTTTTCACGGCTCGCTTTCTGGATCGCGTCCTGGATTCTTCCCACGTTATCGACCGTCCCCTAAAAAGTCACGCTACGCAGTACTCGCTATTGCGGTTGTCAACAAAAACGTAACGCATCCCTTCTTGCAATCTCATCCGCCGGCCATTGCCGCGCCGCGCACGAAATACCAATAGAGTAGGACCACGGCCACAAGCACAAGTGTACTCCCCGTCACCCAGGTCCTGTGCCGAATCATCGCCCTGTAGTCGGCCGTATTTGCGATGTAGGGCACCGAAATGATTGGGGGTGAACCGACGATCTCCGCGACTGCGTATGCGCCGCGCACACTTGTGTCCATGAGTTCCGCAACAACGACAAACGCAATTCCGACCAGCCCTGCCAGCATGCTGCCAAGGACAACTATCGCGCGTCGGTTCGGCGACTCCGGTTCCATAGGGAAGTTTGCCGGCTCCAATACCGTGAATTGCCCCAAACGCTTCCCTTCCTCGGCACTCATTGCGAACTGCGCTCTTGTCTGCTTCGACTTCAAGTCGCTATAGGCGGCGGCGGCGCTTTCGTATCCACGTACAACCGTCTGGTATTCCCGCTCCACTTGCGGCGAGCGACGGACCAGTTCCTCGAATCGTTCGAGCGTCTTGCTCAAGGACCGGCGTTGCTCGACGATGCTCCTCGCTTCTGCTCTAGCCGTCTGCAGCTGAGTATTGACGAATACATAACCCGGATTGTTGGGCGCCAGGTCGCTTGAATCGCCACCTTCCGCCGGGTTCGACCCGACGCCAAGCGATTCACGCAAAGACTGGATTTCCCGCTGCAACCGTCGAAGGTCCGGATGCTCATCACTATAGACATTCGACTTACGGCGGTACTCAAGTTCCAGTGTTCGCAAACGCTCCTGGTCGCTCATCACAACCTCACCGCTTGGCAAGGTCACAGCAGAATACGGGCTCAACTGAGCAAGTTCAGCGGTAAGTTCGATGATGCGCTGCTCATTTTCCTGCGTGCGGCGATCGAGGTCCTGAATCTGTTGCCCTGTACGCTCGACCATACCAAGGTTGTATTGATACAGCTCCGGAAGCGCTCCGGAATTGGCTTCTTTGAATGCGGCGAGCTCAGCCTCTCGACGGGACAATTCCTGCGCCAGAACTTCGGCCTCCTCACCGAAAAACTCGGAGACGCTCGAAACCGTGCTACTCCGGCTGCGGAGACTTTGTTGCAAGAACAGCGAAACAAGCTCATCCGTGACTTTTTGCGCTGTTTGCGGGTCTTCGCTGAAGAAACCTAATACAAATGCAATTGTCGCCTCGATCGGCCGCCCGCTTTCCGGATCCGTCATTTCAGCATCCACGAAATCGATAAGCACATTCGAACGAAACAGCTCTGCCACCTGGCTTCGGGGCCAGTCGTCAAACTCTTGGAATAGATCCATCCGCTCGACGATATCTTCAATTCTCGAAGTCGTCAGGATCTGTTGCTGAATGATGGGTACACGCTGCACACCAGATGCACGGAACGTCGAAAGGAGCTCTTCAGGAATATCCTGATCCTCGACCATGAGTGTCGCGGTCGAAAGGTACGTTGCCGGAAGAGACAGTGCAATGAACAACGAACCGGTGGCCGTTAAAACTGCCGGTAACAGGAAGTGATACCGCCGACGCTTCAGGATTGCGATGTAGTCCCACAGCGACATTGACTCTTCTTCTGGTTCTTGGCGCATTGTCTTTGTGCGGATTCCGCTGTCCTGGCACTTATGTAATGAAATGAAGCGGCAACTCTCGATTGGATCAACTGCCCAACGATCGGGTGTCGGTATTCTTTCCACCAACCCCGATTTCACGCTTCAGGCTTGCTTTTTCGACCGCGATTTCCCGACGTCCTCGGCCGACCCCATTGTATATTTTTCAAATAGCGAATTAAACGGTTCATTTGCTCGTCGAATAGCCTGGAAAGCGTAAAGGCCAGAGGAGAAGCAAACGACACCATGTTCAATATCCGTTTGGCACGGCTGCTGGGCACCGTTGGACATGCCCTGCGGATAGTTCGGCATTGTCGTCAACACCTAGACATCCATTCCGTGCGCTGCCATCGATGCTGCAAGATTGCCCACTCTCGATGGTGCAGTTCCAGCTTCGGGCAGATAGATAGCACTGCAGATTGTGATTTTTCCGGCCATACCGAAGGCTTCGGTCAATCGCGATTCCGTCGTCACTCGATGCTTTCCTCCACGCACTAGCAGTCGCCCACAACCCGAATTTCGTAGCTAAGCGACACGGGAAGTTCTGCATACGAAGTGAGCACTATCACCCTATTCCGCCTGCGTTGGCCAAATTCCGGACAATAGTATCCAGATTCAATTTCATACCGATTCCCTTCATGAACGCTGCACCACGCCAAACTATTGCCGTCGCGACGGAGTTCCAACTGCCGATCGTCGCTGGCCACAACTTCGACATCGGGATGTACATGAATAAAGCTCGACACGTTGTGCCTGCCAACACCGAGAACTTCGTCGCGAATCAGGAGCCGCCGAATTGATCCACGATCGAGTGACAAATCCATCGAAGCATTTCTTGTATGCCGTATTCCACGTCCTAACGAACGGAAGCCTTCGATGGTTGCGGAGAAGTCTATGCCGTTTTCCGTCTCCACAATGTCGGCGCTTCGTACCATCGCTCGTTGGCCAATACGGAACGCCGACCAAATTTCCGACTGTTCGGCGCCGCCGACAGCAACGGTGTTGTGCGCAAGAGTGCTGCGCACATAGTCCCGCATCTCACCGGCTGCATATTCGTACACGCCACTGTCTACGAGTATGCATTGGCCTGACAACATAAGTTCATAGCTCGACATGTCGCAGTGAGTATGTCCTGGCTGATAGCTGGGGCTGATTTTGCCACACGTGAACCGTATGGAATCGCTCGATGAACTCCATCCATAAATTCCGGACTCGCGCCGACGGGTAACAAACGAGTGTTCTCGCTTCGGCGGCCTAACATAGGAAAACAACGAATTGGCATAGTCGAACAGTAACTCCGGTCCCGGGCCCGCACCAAACGTCGAATCGTTGAACAACGGGATTGTTCCATTCGCATGAACGACATCCGCCAGCCAATCAAGTGACTTGCAAGCGACTGTGCGCAGCTCGTCACGACACTCGGCTGGTAATCGATCGGGATAGGTCATCCCGAGACCGTATAGGTCGAGGTAGTTTTCCAGCATCAAGCAATGATATTGCGGAGACCGCTCGTAGTGCGCGCCGTCCGCGAGCGTTTGCTCTCGGAGTTGTTCGCGAACGCTCTTCAGCGCGAACGACCTCCAGCGGCGCGAATCGCGACTGTCGAACACGCACGCAGCGAAGAGAAGTGCCTTGATGTTCTCAAAGTAGTGGTTTGCCAGTATGTGCTTTTCCAGGTTCTGCGAGAGCCAAAGCGATTGGGTATACAGGCTATCGAGCCAGGCAGCCGGTAATCGCTCAACGTTGCACTCCTGCATGAACTGGATCCAGTTGACAATCCTGAGGCTTGTCGGAAACGGCTCCCAACCTGGATTCGAGCCCGGTGCGTGTCTAGCTATCCATGAATCGAGAAGTTCGGACTTGTCATGCTGGGGCCTGGCCGCTTCCCGTAGAAAGTCGAAATAGTGCAAGTTGTAGCACCAGAGCCGGCTGGCGGTATCCGGGCACCAGTCGATCTCCGCGATTGATTGGCCGAGATTAGCGTCAACATTCAGGAATCGAAAAGTGGTTTGGTTCACGAGTATGCCGCTCACGGTGCACGGCCGTACGGCAGCTGGTCGAAAATCGCTTTCTGGCGCGCGTACCCGTTGCACTTTGTGGTGGCCAATGACCCGCCGCAAGATCATGTACCATGCCTGGCTGGGTTTCAGGTGCCTGATCGTTCGGTAAGAGCGCCGTAGCTCGTGAAGCATCGATCAAGTCAGCTTTGCAGGCTTTTGGACAGGTCCAGGCACGTTTGCGTGACTTCAACGATTTCGTTGAACGGGATAACGACGTCCTGCCCTTCTTGCAAGCTGTTGACAAAGGCCGCAACCAATGCCGCATTGCCTTTGTCCTGCCGAAGCAAACGTGCCTTCTTGAAGCGCGGCCAACCGAAGCCGTTCAGTTTACGGAAATTGTCCAGTTGCAATATTCGCCCGCCGCAAAACGCCTCGAGCCTTTCCTTGGGAAAAGATTTGTGACCATTCGCGAGGTAGTGTACGGACCCGAAGGATCCGTCGGCGAATGTCAGGCTGATCGACACCTTGTCATCCTGCACGCCGTCAACTGTCGCATCGCCGATCTGCACTGCAAATGCGGACGTGATCGTCGCCCCGGCAAGAAATCGGACGAGATCCACGAAATGGCAAGCTTCACCAAGGAGTCGACCACCGCCTATGCTGTGGTCCTGCGTCCAGTGATCTGCGGGAATCGACCCGGCATTGACCGTCACTATGAATGACTTCGGCCCGCTCATACTTCCAAGCAAGTCCTTCATTCTTACGACCAAAGGCGAAAATCGACGATTGAACCCGACGACCACATGAAGCCCCTGTGGCAACGCAAAAAGGTCGTAGGCTAGTTGTACGTCATCGAGATCCTTTTGTGTAATTGCGAGGGGCTTTTCGACAAACACATGCTTCCCGGCGGCCAGCGCTTCGCATATCAGTCGTGCGTGACTGTCGTGTCGCGTCGTTATGACAATGACGTTGTTGGCACCAGATGCGATAACGTCATGTGCCTCAGTGGTGGCGGAAGCGATTCCATGCCTCTTCGCGACGTGTGCCGCGCTGACGCCACGCGCCGAAGCAACAGCCGTCAATCCGGCCGTCGTCTTCGCGAACGCAGGAATCAATACGCCAGACGCATAGTTGCCGGACCCTATGAAGGCAACACGAACGTCGCTCTCCGTTAGTGCACGACATATCGATATGGTCGTATCAGCTTTCGGCTCGAAGCTCCCAGACTCAGCCTGATTGAATTCGAGGAGGATGCCGAGCGGATTGCCGTTGCTTATGACTTCGTAGGCCCCGATGGCTTCGTCAAACTTGAATCTGTGACTTATGAGTTTACCAGCCTCGACATTGCCCGAAGCCAGCATATCGAGCACAGCCTCGAAGTTACGCTGCTCAGTCCAACGTACGTACCCGACGGGATAATCGTGACCTTTCTCCTCATAGTTCGGGTCGTACCGGCCGGGCCCGTAAGAGCAAGAGACCTGGAAAGAGAGCTCTTTCTCATAAAAGTCAGCCCGCGAAACCTGAAGTCCGACGACACCGACAAGTACGATCCTGCCGCGCTTTCGACACATTCGCGCCGCCTGGCTGATTGGCTCGTTGCTTTTCGTGGACGCAGTAATCAAGACGGCATCCACTCCACGTCCCCGAGCGAATCCGATAGCCGAGGAAACCGGGTCCTCTCCATTTGCGAGGTTAACCACTGCCGCGCCTGCGCTCTGCGCGAGTTGTAGCTTGGATTCATCGAAGTCGATGCCGATGACTCGACATCCGGACGCACGTAGCAGCTGTACGGCGAACTGGCCGATAAGTCCGAGGCCGATGACTGCGATTGATTCGCCCAGTGTTGGCCCGACGAGTCTCAGTCCCTGCAGTGCAATGGATCCGATGACCGTGAAAGCCGCTGCATCGTCCGACACGCCTTTTGGAATTTTGGCGCAAAGGTGCTTGGGGACATTAACGTACTCGGCATGGCTTCCATTGGATACCACGCGATCGCCCACACGAAAGCCCTCGACGCCATCACCGATCTCGACAACAATGCCAACATTGCAGTAACCCAATGCCAGTGGCTGGTCGAGTTTGTTTCTCACTGCTTCGATCGTGGGAATCAGTCCGTCCGTCTGGACTTTCTCTATGACCTGCTTGACCTTGTCCGGCTGTTGCCGGGCCTTTTCAATGAGCCCCGCTTTTCCGAAATCCACGAGCATGCGTTCCGTGCCTGACGACACCAGTGTCCGGGAGCTGCGAATCAACAGCCCGCCCGGAAGACATTTGGGCCTCGGCACGTCGGCGAGTACCGTCTCGCCTGATCTCAGGTTCTGGAAGATCTGTTTCATTGACAAGTTGATCCGACTATCAGCGGCTCGTAGGTCGCTTTGGCTTCTCATTGGTTTCGCCGGTGCCACCGCGAATCAGAAAGGCTGCGACAGTCCATTCGAACCAATGAGCGATGCCAATAATACACTGATTTAACTAACAAAATAATCAGTCGGGCATAGATTATGTCAAACCATGTGATGAATCGGTTCGCCATGATTTGCGTACGAATCAGGTAGTATGCAGGACGTCAGTCCGCCCACACGCCCTATGTCAAAGCAGAATCGCAAACTCGGAACGCCCGGGGTGGTGTCCATGGCATTGGCTCTGTTGATCGGCTTGACCATCGGCAGCCGCCATCGACTGGCAGACTGGTATCATCGCCAGCCCCCGCCCCCGATCGAGGTGGACCATTCGGAGCCTTCGGCGAGCCGTGTCGATGCAGAGCCAAATTATTCAGTGCCGAGCTCCGATCGCAGAAGTAGTTCTCGCGACGCGACAGTTAAAGGCAACGGGCCCTCGAATCCGTCAAGTCCCAGACATTCCCGTAAACTGAGGCGCAACGTCTCCCACAAGAGCAGTCCTTTCCTTGGCATCCAATTGCTTCTCGGCAAATAGGTTCGCATTGATGACCGCCAGTAGCCGATTCGCTTCAATCATGAATGTCGCCGACACACGCTTGTTCGCAATTCTCTGGGCGTTGGCAATTTTCGCGGCATTGCTTGTGACTGTTAACGTACCAATGGGTGGCGTATGGAACGATCATGTGCGCGATGGCATCGCGTTCCTGCAAGGAGACGTTCCGGACCCTCCCACCTACCCGATCTGGGGCTATTCGATACTTGCCGGCCTTTTCGGAGACTACATAGTGCTGGTTCAGGCCTTGTTGCTGGCTAGCATAGGTATCTATTGGTATTCCGCAACGAAGTCCCAAATCGCGGCACCGTCAAGTGACCTTCCCGTAACAAACGTCTGGTCCGCATGGACCCGGCGCTACTCTTTTCTCGATTCAGCTCCCATCGTCGTTTTGCTGTTGTTGCCATTCACTTTTCTTGCCGTCTCTTACTACAGCAACTCCATGACATATTTGCTGATAATACCCGCCACGTGGTTACTGTGTGTCGCCGTCGAGCGCAATAAGGATTGGACGGCCTATGCCGTACCCGGATTCCTTTTCGGCATTGCGGCGAACATTCGCTCCGAGGCTTTGTTGCTCGGAGCATTGCTGGGAGCCGCCATGGTGGCATTCGGGCTCTTACAAGGAAAATTCATCGTCAGCTTCCGCCGCACGCTGTTTTTCGGAGCAGTGATCTTTATCTCGACATTGCCGTGGCAACTCTACAGCTACAAGACTGTCGGTGAAGCATCAATGTCAGCCACAAATAGTGGCGGCTCCATGTACCTTGGTCTCGGTTTGTTGCGCGACAATCCATGGGGCATCGAAGACTCGGATGACTTTGTTGCAGACATTGCAAGCGCACAAGGTCTCGGATCGCCCTGGTCATATGAGAGTAACAAGTACTTCAAACAGGAATTCTCCGCTGCAATACGCGAACATTCCGGCAGCTATGCCAAGAGAATCGTGCGTGGTTGGATGCAGATGCTGGTCCAGGGCGTGTATATGCCCGACTTTCGGGAACTGCTGAAGAACGAAGACGACTTATTACTGATTGATGTAATCAACGAAGATTGGAAAGGCCGACTGGGCCTCAACGTCAACCAGAATGACGTCGCGAGGTATCGCGACCTCGGGCTGTCGTCCGACGATGTCGGGATCAAGCACTATCTCGTGCTGTTTTGCGAATATGGCCTGCGGGCCTTCTATGCAGCAGTTTTCCTCGCCTGCTTGGCCCTCGCACTTTTCGTTGCCAGTCGGTCCCGGCCGGCTCGATTTATATCGTTTGCGCTCCTCGCATACATCAGTTTCGAATTGGTCGTCACCTGCCTGGTGTTCCCTGTGCCCCGACACACCACAATTTTGTTGCCAGTGCTGCTGATGACTTTGCTGACAACTTCCACTTCGCCCCATTTCACTTCGCAACGACCGCGCTCGGCTTCCGCGTGACAGATCAAAATGCCGGAGCATGCAGATCGGGAATCGCCACGATCAGGGCTTGTACATCGTGAACTTGAAATGACTTAGCGTCAGGTAGTTGGCGATGACATTCCCCATCAGCAGACGTCCTGGGGCTCCGAGTATGTTATACGAAGTCCACTGGATACGAGGTTGAACAAAACCGACCTCGGCTAACATCGACGTCCACAAATAGGGCGACTGGTGCTTGTGCCACTCGATAGTCGGCATCATTGGATTCTTCAACTTGATCAGCTGAAAGAAATTGTATCGACTGCAATCCGTAATAACGATACGACCGCCACTCGTTGTCATTTCATACAACTTCCGAAACAATGCAATGTACCGGTCATGAGATGCGCCGTTATCAGTCAAGTCAATGCATGCCTCTTCATCCAGATGGTTTATGGCATTAAACGACATGATCAGGTCGAAGCGACGCTGACCCGGCTCATAGCTTTGGATCCTTTCCCGTACCAGCAATACGCGATCCCCGCGAGGAACTCGTTCTTGAAGTCTATGAAACTGCTTGGTGATCAAATTGGTCGAACCATGTCCCTCCGGCTCCAGACAAATAACCTCGTCGGCCCCCTGGCTGGCGACGTAAAAGCTCATGACCCCGCTGCCACCACCTATATCAAGTGCCCGTTCGACTCCGGAAACATCCCCTAACATGAAGCGAACATGATTCTTCAGACGCCTTTCCGATCGGTGGCCACCTGCTGCAACAACGGCGGACAGGAACTGTTGGAGATTGTTCGACATGACAATGTCCTTGTTTTTCTATGGATCTATCATCGCCGCCTAGCTCGGTGGACCTGGTGAACACGCGGCGATTTATCCGTATTTTTGACGGCGGACTCTGTCGGCAGTCTACAATGACTGTGAAGCGGTAAACAACGACGACATTATCGCATCGAAGGTTGGAAATGAATTCACACCGAATCCGATCACCGCTGAAAATCGCGCTTCACGCACCATCACCTGACACCGCCAATAGCGAAGGGATAGACGATTGCCGAGTACCCTGAAGCGTCAGATCGTATCAGGCATCGGTTGGCAGACCGCGGCCACGATTGTCCAAGGCGCTGTTCAAACCGTGCTATTGATCGTCTTCGCGCGATTTTTAAGCCGGGCGGACTTCGGCATCATAGCCGTCGCTAACATCCTTTTGACATTCCTGCAGTTGTTTGTCGCTGCTGGCGCCGGACCGGGCCTAGTCCAGAAGCAGACGATAAATGACGCTGCAGTTGCAGCTGCTTGTTGGCTTTCTGCGGTAATCGGCTTGATGTTGTCCCTTTCCGCCATTGCATTGTCGGATGTCTTTAGTGCATTCATGCACGCCGACTCAGCCGGACCTATACTGCGCGTACTGTCGATAAATCTCCTGGTTACATCTCTCGCGGGAGTTCCTCAAGCATTGCTTCAGAGGAACTTTGATTTCCGATACCTCAGCTTGGTCACAATTGTTGCGTGGCTATTTGGATATGGTGCCTGCGGCATCTATGCTGCGGTCAGTGGCATGGGCGCTTGGGCCATCGTCGTCAGCACTACCGCAACCAATCTTATTCTCCTAATAGGTTATCTGTACAAAGTCTCCACGCGCTGGACGGCCTCCGGCATCACGGACGCGGCGAAGTGGTTGCTGAACTTTGGTACTGCGTTGTCTTTGGTCAAGTTTCTGAACTTCCTGATCCTTCAGGTCGATCGATTTGTTGTCGGTCGTCGATTCACCGTCGAGGAACTAGGCCGGTACCATCTTCCCGCGCAACTCGTCCTGATGCCATCGAGATACGTTGGCGACGTCATGGACAAGGTAATGTTCCCCGCGCTGTCGCGCGCCCAAAACGACCCCCAGCAATCTCAAAAGCTGTTCATCTCCAGCACCTTTGTGGCACTTCTGACTGTCATCCCGGTATCCCTGGTACTCATCTTCTATGCGCCCGTGGTAATTAGCGTGTTCCTGGGTGCGCAATGGTTGGACATCTCATTGCTGCTCAGCATACTGGCCTTTGGGCTGGTCATCAGGACTGTCACCCGGCTGGTCGATACGCTCGCTCGATCTCGTGGTGCGCTGTATCGAATCATGCCAATCAAGTTTTGCACTTTGCTTGCTTTGTTGATCGGCTCAGTTATGGGATCGTCCTGGGGACTAATCGGAATCGCTATAGGGATGCAGGCCGGCCTCTTCGTCGGATTGAGCTTGTCGTGCCGACTGATGTTGTCACTTCTTGAAATATCGGTTCGAGACCTCGCCGCCAGCCTCGCTCCCGCATTTGCGTTCGTCGGCGTGTTTGTAGTTCTCGGCTCAATATCCAAAGTGTTAGTGCCAGCCACAAGTCCGATTCCCATACAGTTAGCCACAATACTCGTTGTATGCCTGGTGACCTCTGCCGTGACCTACTTTTGCTATCGATCGCGATTTTCGGAATATATCGACTTGTTGCGCAGTCTATGGCCCTTGGCGCGCGCGTCCAAACACTGACGCCCGATTCCGCCGAACCCAGCACCGCTACCGATCCAAGTGCACGTTGCTTCGGTCAAATCATGCTTCGTTGTGAGGCGCGGCGTATTGCTTCAAATACTAATACCTCTCCATCCACTTTGTGCCTTTTGTTCTGCCCTCGCGGTACGAAATGCTTCTCTCCTGCACTGATTCCGACGCTTCTCCGGTTCGTCGGCGTCCGTGCGTGTTGTGAGGCTGTCCGCCAAAACAAGATGTGTGTCACAGAATGACAGGCCGGGCCCAGCTTATGTCAAGGTTTCTACATCCAATCCACCGATGGACGCGTAACCTAGCTCGACATATTTCGCGCTGACTGGGTTGGCAGATCAAGTTGATGGACGCAAGGCATCGTGACATGACCGAAGTCATCGCTCGTCGCTCGTACACCCCTCATTGACGCGAAGTACTCGTAGCCGTAGCCGGTATCGCCGACTTTGATATGGATTTCATCAACAGCCATAACGCTTTCAATCGGACGAACATGATGCCGAAACGTTGATTCATGCTTTCGATATCTGCGACAACTTCCTTTGCAATCCACCGCGGGTGTCTCGCCTGTCCAACACGATGCACACGTTCTTTTGCTGCGATGTCGCACAACAGAGACAGCTTTCTACCTTTCGTCAGGCAAAACGCGTGATATATACTCGCACCCGCTTCGTTAGAACTTCGAAACCCGGATTACATCCCGGGTTGGGCAGAGGATCATCATAAGGTGCTAATTCACATGCGCAAAGTGGCGTGTCGCTCCGTCGTACCCGCGAGTCTCGTGTTTTTGTTATTTGCGGTAGTTCCGAACATCACCATTGCACAACAACTTGCTTTCCCGAGCGCCGAAGGATTCGGTCGGTTTGCCTCCGGTGGTCGTGGAGGAGAAGTCTACTACGTTACGAATTTGAATGACTCCGGCTCGGGCTCACTGCGCGACTGTGTGACCGGCTCGCGGTCCGCAGGATCGCGCAGAGTCTGCCTGTTTGCGACGGGCGGCCGCATTCGGCTAGGCAGTGACCTACGCATGGAAAACGACAATCTCGGCAACGTCACGATAGCCGGCCAGACCGCACCTACACCCGTTGTGATTGAAAACGATTTCTACATCGGGGTTCCGAATGTCATCGTAAGACACCTGCGTTTTCGAAATGGCAATTACAACGATGACAATGGCGCCGCACTAATGGTCGGTTACAGTTCCGGCACGCGCAATATCATTGTCGATCATGTGTCGTCCAGTTGGCACCGCGATGAGACACTGAATGTCGTTGGCGGCGAAAGCGGCGTCGATGGCAAGCAGGAGTGTGCGGGCATGTACGGTTCCGCCGGTGATTGTCCACGAGACATCACAATTCAATGGAACCTGATTGCAGAAGGGCTGGGCGGTGAACGTGACACATCCTCAAGCCCGGCAAAGAATTTGTTGATATACGGTGCGACGCGTGTGTCCTTTATCAACAATCTTGCCATGCACGCTGATCGTCGCATGCCGTTCGCATACGATGGTGAACTCGAGTTCGTCAACAACGTAATATACAACTACGGCGGAGTGGGTGAGCCCTCCAGCATTTTCGATCCATTCTGGGACGTTCAGCATTTGAGTGTAATCGGCCAGATCTTCGTTCCCGGACCCTCGACGAAGGGTACGAGCGTCATGGGCATCATGTTCAACGGGCCCAATGCGAACTTCCGGAACGCCTCAAGCTGGTTCCTCAAAGGCAACCGACACCCGACCAAGCGACCCAGCGATTCGCTGAGCGAGAGTGCAATCATGAACGAATGGGATCAATTTCGGGAGGATCGCCGCCTTAGTCAGCCCAGACCCGGATTCATCGCGGCCAACGACCCTACGATAACTACCGCGGAGCAGGCGCTCGCCGATGTCCAGGCTCCGCATGGAGCCGGAGCGTTCATGCCCGCCTGGGATGCGGTGGACACACGGCTTAGAAATGAATTGGCCACACGCAAAGGGAAGATCATCGATAATATCAACGACATAGGCGGCTGGCCGAATTACCCTGTCGAGACGCGAAATCTCGGCACCTGGGATTCGGATCGCGACGGCATGCCTAGCGGTTGGGAAACCGCCAATGGATTCAATCCGACTGATCCATCCGATGGTCCACGAATTGCCGAGAATGGCTACACGAATCTCGAGAACTATCTGAACGAACTTGCAGGTGACGACGTACCCGGCACAGCGCCTGGCCCTGAGACACCTATGCCGCCGTCGAACCTGACCGTAACGCAATGATAGAGATCAACGACGAGCATCTGCAGTTTCAGAGGCGTTTACGGCAATCATCGAAAACACGGCCGCGAGGCCACAGTTCGAAAATCCGAACTCGTTTGTGATTGTCCGCGTGCGCAGGTCGTACTCCACAACTCTCGGCGGAAGCGGTCGTTGAGACTCCATGGTCGTATTGAACCTGCCGCGCTTAAGCCAAGCCAGATTCTCCCGGAAGGGCGTCGACCGTAGACTCGAGAAACCAACGTAGGCTGTATTTCCTTCGATATGCAGTCCTCTGCACCACCCCAGAGGATTTGGCCGGTCGTCCGCCAGGTTGATGTCGAAGACGTCCTCAATTTCTTGAGTCCGTCCGTCCGTCACGACGATCGTGCCGTCGACCGTTGTGAAGTACACCCGGTCATCAATCACGAAACCGTCATGTACACGTTCGCCCCCGATGACTATCCGTTTTTGCGGGGCGGCAAGGCATACGGCATCACGTTGCTCAAAGCGAGTCACCCATATCTCATGATTCAACTCGAAGATGTAATTCGGGTGGGATTCGTGAGGTTTCGTCGTCACGAACTTTCGATAGTCCTCGCTCGGTGAGAATCTGCACCATGGATCCTTTCCCAAGACATTGACATACTCGACTGGCCGGAATTGTGCGTCGAGCGTCACCACCATATCAAGGCCTGTCGATACGATATAGGTTCGGTCGCCTTTGCGCCAAACATGGTGGAGATCATTGAAGCATGGCAAAGATATGCGATGAGTCCTTGAGAAATCCGACAGTCTAAAACTGAGCACCTCGGTACTTGTGCACAAATACAATTCTTTGTCGTAAATTGATCCGGCTTTGAAGCAGATACTCGCGTCCTTCCCTGCCGTGCACTCATCCGGACTTTCGTATTCAATAAGCGTCTCGACCTTTCCTGTCGTAGTGTCCAGCCTCAACAACAGCGCGCGCTCATAGGCAAACCACTTCTGCTTCCAGACAGCAGACATTCTTTGCTTGCCGCCCATTACCAGGAAATGCATGTTTGGATCCAGATCCGTTTTTCAGACCGTCTCGCCGGCCCGATTCTGGAGACTACTATAGCGGCCCGTTGGCCGGTCTGGTCAATAGGGTTGAATCAGCGATGCAATATGGTAAGTTCAAACGAAACGACACCGATTGCCCGCAATTGCGTCACGTGACAGAATCCGGAAACTCGGATCAATCGATCCGGACGATTTTGCTGGTGTTTGGAAGGTAGTTGCGTCAAAACTCGGCCAGTCCCACTTATCCAAGGCGTCGTAGTTGCAATTTGGGTCCGCATCAAGGAATACGCACTATCGCGGCGTTACCGGCAGTTCACAATGAATTCTATGCTTCCGACCCCCTTCCAGCTTGCCGCGTGGCTACTGGCCGCAACAATTGTCTCGACCGTTCTTCTTTCAGGCCTAATTGGCGGCAATGAAATAAACTACGTCGTTACCGCCATATTCTGCGCCTTCGCCGGCATCATCTGCGTTCGCCAGCCCAGCAAGATCAAGTTTTATCCGGAAACTCTTCTGCTGATCGTTTGGCTGTGTTACGCAATGGTCCAGAGCATTCCGGCGGTTTCACTCGACGATTCGATTGAGCGCGGCGCCCAAGTCGCGCAGATTGTCGTTCTGGCTATCCTTTCTATCAATGTAATCGTCTGGAACGGCAGTATCCGGCTTTTTGCGTGGGCGTATGCGGGTGCCGCAGTTGTTTCATATCTGGTTTCCCTGTTCGATTTCGGGCTATTGGTAGTCGATGCATCGATAGTCGCGGAACAGAATCTCGGTGCTCGTGCATCCGGGACCGCCGGCAATGCGAACCAGTTCGGAACGATGATGATTCAAGGCCAGTTTGCCGCGATATTTGCGGGAATTTGTGCAAAGAAGTATGCCGAACAAATACTGGCCGGCCTTACCTATGTGGTGCTCGGCGTCGGTGCCATAAATAGCGGGTCGCGAACCGCGTTAGTCGGAATGTTGTTGTTGCTTGTTAGTCTGATATGGGTATTCCGGATATGGCGATCACGCCGATTATTTCGTGCGCTAGTCTTGCTGCTTTGCGTAACAATTGTCGGCGGCGGAACCTTTGCCTTTCTCAGCCGGAATGACAAGGTTGCCGAAACAGCCGAGAATTTCGTTTCCGATGAATGGGTTACCACGCGTTACAAAAACCTGTTTCTGCTTGCGGCCAGCGGCGGAGACCTTGCGGAAACCGACGACTCCGGTGAGCAAAGTCTGGACCATCGGGCCGCGCTAGTTGCCCAGGCATGGGAAGATAGCCTCGAACATGCGCCCTTCGGATTGGGACTAAAAAACTACTCAGTAATATATGGCTCCTATGCGCATTCGAATTATTTCGACATACTAGCCGATACGGGATTCCTCGGACTCTTGATTTTTGTCGGAATTTACTTCTCGATGCTACTCCGAGTTCCATTCGCCGCGGCCGGTCGCCTGTTCTTAGACCCGGTTCCGAGAATCTATCTGGTCAGCGTGTTGATCATCATGGTCATGGATATTTCTCGCGTAACGTATTACAACAAGCAGTTCTGGTTCTATATATTCCTTGCTATCGGCGCACTCGAAGTATTTCGCCGACAGCATCGTCGTCAACGACTTGCACTTCGCCACATCAAGTCGGATGGACTGCAAAGGTCCGACTCCGACTTCGATTCGACTCCACCGTTCCAGGCGACCTGACTCGACTCTGTCGAATGCAGGACCTTTGGCAAGGTGCAATGGCTCGCGCTGTAACGTCACTCAATATTCTGCTGGTCATCGATTCCCTGGGCTCGGGAGGCGCGCAAAGGCAGATGGTATCCCTCGCGTGCGGACTGGTCGATCGTGGTTTCCGGGTGACTTTGTTCAATTACTACCCTCAATTCGACCACTTTCGCGATGAACTCGAGAAGCATGGGATTCCTATCCTGGACACGCCTAAGAGTAGTCGCTTCGACACCGGTCCATTGCGGGCCTTGCGAAAACTCCTCGCCAACGACCAGTTCGACGCTGCGATCGCTTTTCTGGATACGCCGAACCTCTATTTAATCCTTTCGACGATCGCTCACAGCAGTACCAAGGTCGTCGTCTCCGAGAGGATGATGTTCCCGGATGGCTCCCTTTCGGCAAAAACCTGGATCAAGTACCAGGCTTATCGCTTTGCCGACGTAATCACGGTCAACTCCGAGCACCAGCGCGACCGGATTTTCGATAAGTTCAGTTGGAGCCGAAAAAAGCTAGTGACCATCTGGAACGGCGTGGATCTCGCGCGATACTCTCCGGCTATTGAAGCTGGCCGAAATGATCCCAAACATTGGTCGATACTCGCAGCCGGTACCATTGAGCATCGCAAGAATGTCTTCAACCTTATCAAGGCTGTTCGCCTGGCGGTTGATCACGGCGCAAAGGTGTCAATAAGCTGGGCCGGAAAGGTTCAGGCCAACGTAGATGGCCGAACCGAATACCAAAGGTGCCGAGCGTTGATCGCCGACCTGGGCCTCGAATCGTACTGGGAGTGGCTCGGAGAATGCGCGGGTATGCACAGCTTGTACCCAAAGTTCGATTTCCTGGTTCATCCGTCCTTTGTTGAGGGCCTGCCCAACGTACTTTGCGAAAGCCTCGCATGTGGACTGCCGTTCCTCGCGAGTTCCGTCGGCGACCATGCACTGCTCGCCGACAATGGTCGCAATGGATGGCTGTTCGACCCTCATCAGCCTAAGTCGATCGCCGAAGCGCTACTTGAAGCGACATCTCTGTCAGTGGCGGACTATGAGGCAATGTCGCGAAATGCACGAAGCTTCGCGGAAGCGAAACTCAGCCGGTCCGCACTCGTCGACGCATACCAGCAACTCTTGCTGGGCCTTGCTCGTGGCTGACCAAGGTACCCACACATTGCTTAAGCGGCCGTCCGGCCTCCGTAAGCGAGCTTCTCCAAGCTAGCCAGGTATAAATCGATTCTTTTCAGGGTTTCGTCATCGACATGGACGGCCTGCGACTTTGCACGCTCCAGATTTTCCGCGAGCGCACGCCGTGTCACAGCCTCCAGGTGGTCGATACTGCGGTTCTCGTGGAGTTTGCATCCTTTCGGGCGGCTGACCACGTCGCTGGCAATGACAGGAATCCCAAGTGACAACGCCTCACGGACCGAATTCGCATCGCCATCCGTGGCGGTCGGGCGGATGAACACCGTCGCTTCGGCCAACACCGGCAGGAAAACGCCTGTTTCGGTATTGAAATAGACCGACTCATCGAGTCCCAGGCGCCCTGCTTCATCCCGCAGACGGTTCAGACTTTCTTCCTCCCGATCGCTGTGTTCCCAGAAACAAAAGATCAATCCGATTTCCGGAAAATCCGGTTTCAGCCTGGACAATAGTTCGATCAGCAGGTCCAGTCCGTAGAGGTCAACGCCTTCGTAAACACGTATCTTGCCGTTTGCAGCAATGACCGGATTCTTGCCGTTCAAGAATCTCCAGACGGCGTCACTAACCAGGCGACGGTCCTTGCACCGTTCGGTTGGCGGTAGAAATCCGGGAACGTGAATGACCTTGTCGGGTTCGATGCCAGTTGCCAGTGCGTATTCCACGAGCTCCTCGTTGACACAGACAACGAGGTCCATAGACCTAATCGCAAAGTTGGCCATCGCCGCCAGCCAGCCACCCTTGTTCGTGATGTCGATCAAGACAGAATTTCGCAACCGGACTGCGACACGCTTGCCGCGGAAATATGCAGCGACGACCGCGAGACACCAGACGCCAATCCTATCGGTCAACAAGAATATGGCGCTTTCTTCGCACGTCGCGAGGAACCGAATCAGCCATGTGTGCCTGTGCGCCGCCACAGAAATGACATCCGGCTGATGTTCTGCCGACGATACTGCGTTGTACGCCTGGAAAGAGATGCCACGATCGTGCAGCAGCGGCAGCAAGCGCTGCACATGGGTAGTAAGCCCGCCGAAAGGTGGTGGTATGCTTCCGATGACGGCAAGATCCGCCATCAGCCGATCGTTACCTTTTCACGCTGCAGCCATAGCGCAAGCACAAGCAACTTGTAAAGAAGAAAACCGTGCCGGCCACGTCCGTCGCGATGTTCGAATAGCCTGTGCCGAATCTCCGAATTATCAAACATGCCCGTTTGCGCGACGGTCGGTTCGTCCAGCAATCTCAGCAATCTGTCACCCAATGCACCGCGCATCCACTCTTTATAGGGTACGGCAAACCCTGTCTTTGGCCGATCGAGAATCGCTCTTGGCAGAGTGCCGCGAAGTGCAGTCTTGAGCAGGCCTTTTTTCGCGCCACCCGGCAACTTGACTGATGCCGGCAGCCGGAGCGCAAAATCTGTCAGGTCGGCATCGAGAAACGGCACTCTGACCTCGATCCCGTGCGCCATGGTCGACCGATCCACTTTCTCGAGAAATACGTCAGGCAGGATGATCTGCGTATCCGTGTACAGCATGCGCTGAACCGCGTCATCTGCGTCGATACCGCCGCTGACTTCGGCATAGCGCTGGAATGGGTCGCATTGCTCTATCTCTTCGCGCCATTCCCGGGCGAACACCCGCTCCGGCGCAGATTCGACAGTCTCTTCGGTCAGCAACAACGCCATCATGGTCGCATCGTCCTGCACGAAGGCGTCCAGAAGACGTTTGGCGCGCGCGCCAGCAACCCTGGCTCCGACGCCTTTAGGGAGAACGCCGATCGCAGTGGCCACCGCTTTGTATGCGGCCCTACGCGTCAGCCACCGATATCGGGCATATCCACCGAAGAATTCGTCGCCGCCGTCGCCCTGAAGCACGACCTTGATTTCGCCACCGAGCTGCTCACAGAGCAGATACAGCGGGATGTTCGCGGCATCACCGAACGGCACGTCATGAGCGTCAGCAAGTTTGTCGAGGACAATTTCGACTTTGCCGATGCTCACGTGAAGTTCCCTGTGGTCGGTACCGAAGCGCTCTGCGACGCGACGTGCCACAGGTAGTTCGTCGGCGCCACCGGGAATGTCGAATCCGACGGAATATGATACCAGCCGCTCCGAGCTGTGTTTCGTTGCGAATGCCGTAATGGCGCTCGAATCTATACCTCCACTCAGAAATACGGCGACCGGTACATCAGAAATAAGGTGCCGCCGGACCCCCGCTTCGAAGAGTTCGAGAAGCCTCGTCACAACATCATCAGGCGTGAATTGTTCGTGGCGCGATGGCAGCCGATAGTACTGCCAGACCTTGTGCTCGAGGGTTTCGGTATGCAGCAGCATCGCGTGCCCGGGCAGCAAGCGGTCGATTGCTCCATACATCGTGCGCGTACCGAGCGCCACTCCATAGTAGAGGAACTCGCGCAACGCCGATGCTCGCAAGCGGCGATCTGCCAGCCCGCCTGCAAACAGGCTCTTGATTTCCGACCCGAATCGAAATGCTCCGCGCTCGCGACAGTAATGCAGCGGCTTGATCCCAAAGCGGTCCCGTACGATCAGGAGAGATTTCTCGTGCGCATCCAGGAAAGCGAACGCGAACATGCCGTTCAGCCGTGGAAGCAACTCGACGCCGAATTCGATCAGAGCTTCGAGCAGGACTTCAGTGTCGCTGTGACCCCGAAACTGTTGGGCACTCAGCTGCCTCCGGATTTCCGGCGCATTATACAACTCGCCGTTATATACCAGTGTGTAGCGCCCGCAACGCGAGTGCATTGGCTGACTTCCGGCATCACTCAGGTCGACAATGCTGAGGCGTGTCTGCCCGATACCGACATTGCCGTCGATATGTATACCGCGGCCATCAGGACCCCGGTGACCAAGGCTGTTGACCATGCGGTCCAGCTGGTCGGCATCGACCGACGAATTCATTGCCACGACCATGCCGGCTATTCCGCACATGGTCTTACCGCCTCGTACCGAAAGGACGAATAGACATGGTTCCACACGCAGGAACGGCAATTCGAAGACTAATCACCGGGCACGCCTATGCAGCGACGAGGTCTGCGGATATCTTCCGCATAAGCCTGGGTTGACATCGCTTCATTTTGTAACATGCGACCTGTGATGCGATACGATTTGCCACCCGCAACCCGCAGTGATCGTGAGCCAGTTGGTTCAGGCCATTCGCATAGAGGCGAGCGGCGGCTTCAGAAGCATCAATCTTTTCCAGCTGCGTGCCACCGTTCACATTTTCGCCGACAATGAATACCATGCAGGTCAGCGTGACCGGGCGATCAGCGATTTCGCAAGGAATACTCGAAACCGGAATGTGCATAGTCTCGTGGAGACTCAGTGATTTGGTCGGGACCGCGTACGAATCGACCGGCGTCGCCTTCAGGCAAATCGCATGTGGATACGGAATCACCGTCCCCTTGCGCGGATCAATGGGCGCAAGCTCATCGCTCAGGTACGAAAATCCTTCATTGCACAAGCCCCAGCAGATCGAGGATTTTCCGATTCCGGATTCGCCGGCAAACAGCAATCCTCGCCCATGGAGCGCCAAAGCCGCAGCGTGCACGAAGTATAAGTCCGGCCTGAGCGCCTGCAATGCGATGGTCATTTCCTTTTCGATACAGTACGCGAGGTCATCCAGATCGGTACAAGTGACGGCCCGACCTGGAAGGTCAATGCTCCATAGGCGCATTCGACGATCGAAACGGACCGCAATTTCAAGCGCGGGTGCTGCGACGGAACTGCGGATTCGAAGTCCGGAATACAGGGCAGTTACTACGGCGCCAGCCTGCACATCGTCACAGGAGATGCGCACGCACTTGTCGAAAACCTCAAGTTGCTCGATCAGCACTGGCGATTACCGAACCGGTACGTTCACGCTTGCGGAGCGCTTGGGAATTCAGGGACTTGGCATTCATCGCATCCCCCAATGAAAAGCGGGCGCCCGCCGGCGCCCCGCTCCAATGTCCCCCAGCCCGGGATGGCCTGCCGGGCCCGGCTGGTCAGACCACTGGCGCCCGGCGTCCTTGCCGAAGGCACATCGTGGCTAGGATTTTTTCGTGACCTTTTTCGTGGGCTTTTTCGTGGCCTTTTTCTTAGTCTTTTTCTTGGCCTTCTTCTTCGATCGAACGGACCCTGCGCCCCCAAAAGACGGGCTTGCGCTCAACGTCAGTACAACCGGCGCCACATAACTCGTCTTCTTCAGGAAGTCACGTCTTGTTGTCATAGCCAGCTTTCCCCAATGAAAGAAAAAATGAATCGCGCCTATTGCGTGAGTTCGATCATGCTCAAGGACGCGAATTTGGATAGAATCTCCCGAGTATCCCTTGTTGCAGTATCCAGACCGATGTCGTAGGTCTCAGACAGTTCCGCAGCGATCGACACAGAGTCGGAACCTCGTTCGATGGCTCTCCAGACGATGCTTGCCGAAGGATTCAACTTGTGTATCCAGCCAGCCGCACGGTCCAGTACCAGCAAATCGTCTTCGACAACTTCAACCAGCAAGTTTGGGCGAGCTTTGATCGTCTTGCCGGTCGAATTGGGATTATTCATTCTAGTATTCCATGCAGCGAGAAACGGTATAGCGCGCGACGAATCGTACAGTTTATGCGACTCCACAATCAATATCGGGCTTCGAGGACCGATTCGCGAGTCGCCGGTACCTTCCCACATCCTGGACAACGCTGCGCGGACCCCGAACACAGTGCAAACCGTGACCTGCGTCACACTTTTCTTGTGGATTTCTGTCGAGTACCGCCTTTGATTGTAAAGTGCTTCGACATAATGGCCGACCGGCCTTCGGCACGAGGCATGGTGTTTGCGCTTCCCAGCCGATCGTGAACGCGGATATGACAGAATCCGGCCAGCCGGCGTTGCAACTTATCGCCCGCTATGCGGACGGATCTCCGTCAGGCGATGCCGGTTTGCTCATGCGACACGCGCCACTTGTCGCACACCTCTACGAATCCGGACTGGGGCCTATTGCTTGGCATCTCTCTCGACAATTTCCAGCGGGCTTGCCGAAAGAAAGCATCGACTTGCTCCACGGCGCCGATCTGACCGCCAGGGCAATTCACGGAAGTATGTCGAGTGCAACCCAGCGAATTCTCGATGCCGCCGCAGGCGTCGGCATCCCGGTCACATTGCTCAAAGGCATTTCGGTCGCCGACGAAATCTATGCGCTGCCGCATCACCGGCCGATGGGCGATGTAGACCTGTTGGTCGCCGCGCGGGACATTCCGGAGATGTGCAAGATTCTCGACGAGCAGGGTTTTTCGCAGGATACCGGGGTCGACGCCGAATTACTGCCGCCGGACCATCACCACCTTCCCGAGCACCGACATCGCGAAACAGGCATCGCGGTGGAGCTGCACACGCGCCTCGTTCCGCACCGCTCCCGGTTTCACGGCGATGCGCTATTGGACCCGCTCACTTTCTGGCGGGAAACGCTATCGTCGAATTATCGAGGTCATGCCTGTCGCCGATTCACACCGGAATACCAGCTCCTATACACACTCGCGCACTGGTCCGCCGATCGGAAATGGTCGGTCAGCCTGGTCGGTTTGGTCGACGTGACGCTGATACTTCGCAAATACCATGAAACCCTGGACTGGTCGCGCATCGCGCGGTGGATGCGCGAGAGCCCCTTGTTCGCCGAGCGATTTACGTTGCTGCTGTTGTTCCTGGCGCGTTACGGACTTACGACGATACATGCTGATCTCGTCACCGAGCTCGATCGGACCAAACGCCAGGTAGGCCGTGTCAACATGGCGATGTTGCACTGGCTTTTGCTTGAGTTCCCGGTGTCCGGGCGACGGCGCGCCGCTTTTATCGTGTCACGCAGGGTTGCGCAAATCCTGTGGGATTCGTTGCTCGAACCCATGCCAGCATGCCAACGTCCCATTGCCGCGCTGTCAAACGTCCTCCTGCGCGCCGCAGGTACGCTTCACCCTTTCCGGAGGAGGTGACGAACAAGTGCTCTTGCTTCGCCTGGACCGGCCAGCCGAGACGATGTCGGGCTGCAACGTATATCTGATGCAAGTACCAATAGTGAGACTCGTTGCTTGCTTATCGCATCGATTGAGGCAAAATCGGCAACGCCGCAGGAAGGACCTGCCCATCGATGTGCGGCGATAGCAAGAGATCTGCAATGTACCACTCAAGTCCGAATTGCTCCGGTATGAAAATTTGATCCGTGTTCATCTGATCGCCGCCGCACGGCCGAACTTCATGAAGATCGCGCCGCTATACCACGCCGTCAGCGCAACGGACTGGTGCCAGGCAGAAATTGTGCACACCGGGCAACACTATGATTTCAACATGTCCGACGCATTCTTTCGCGACCTACGAATTCCGGCGCCGAAGTTCAATCTCGGCATAGGCAGCGGCACTCACGCAACGCAGACGGCGGGCGTGATGGTTGCTTACGAGCACGTCTGCCTGGAGAACCCACCGGATGCGATTATCGTCGCGGGCGATGTAAACTCCACCGCGGCTTGCGCAATGGTCGGAGCCAAACTGTGGATTCCCGTGTATCACCTCGAAGCGGGCCTGCGCAGCGGCGACCGACGAATGCCGGAGGAAATCAACCGGCTTGTCACCGATGCAATTGCCGATGTGCTTTGGACTCCGTCCATCGATGCGAACGAAAATCTAATGCGGGAGGGAGTGTCCGCGGAAAGGATTGATTTGATCGGCAACATCATGATCGACTCATTCGAACTCTTGCGAGACAGGATCGAGGTTTCGACTGCACGGGAGAAACTTGGCCTTGTGGGCCGAGAGTATGCCCTCGTGACCTTGCACCGGCCGTCCAATGTCGATACCGGCGAAGGCGTCGCGCGCATTGCAGAAAGCCTTGAAAGCGTCGCCGATCTGCTGCCCGTAGTCTTCGTCGTGCACCCGCGAACGAGGAAAAACCTCCTGAAATTCGGTTATTTCGATCAACTGAGCGCGAATTCCGGCATCATGATGCTGGAGCCGCTCTCGTATATCGAATTCATGAATCTCGCAATTCATGCCCGGCTTGTTATTACTGACTCCGGCGGGCTGCAGGAGGAAACCACCTATCTGGGCATCCCGTGCATGACGCTGCGAGAAAATACTGAACGGCCGATCACCATTTCGCAAGGTACCAATCGCCTGTTGCATACCGACCAACTCCAGGCCGCGGTGACGGACGTACTCGCCGGTCGCTGGCCGCGAGGTGCACGGCCGGACTTCTGGGACGGGAGAACCGCGGCGAGAGCAGTGATCAGCCTGGCGAAACACCTCCGGTGCTAAAGACCTCTGTTCTAAACTGACGCAGATACACGGGCTAAACTGATTTGTTCCCGCTTAAGTGCCGTCGGTCCAGCCGGCTACCGCCGGCGATCTCACGGTGGTTCCACGTTCTGTGGTTGCTGTACTTGCCAATCAGTCTGTGCGAAAGTGGCCTCGGCGCCGCAGCTGGCTGGCGCGTACAGTTGAATCGATCTGTCAATTGAGATGTATATCGCCTCGACTGCCTGTCTCCGCACTGGCGAACGCGTGCTGAGTACCCTGCATTTCGCCGGCTGCTACCTGAGGCCTGTCTGGCCAATGGTGGCACGAGCGGCTTATGCAATGCTGCTGCTTGTGCCCGTCTGTGCAAATTCCCAATGGCGCATTGCGCCGACCATCGGGCTCGGCATCGAGTATGACGACAATGCCGTGCTCGTAGCTGATTCGGCGCTGGACCCATCGGTCACGGGCTGGATCGCTGAAGCCGATGCACAGTTCCTGTACAACTCGCAATTGACGGAATTTGTCGTCACACCTCGTGTCCATGTGAACCGCTATAGCGACGACCAAGCGCTCGACTCGGAGGATTATTTCGTCGATCTCGACTACAAGTACACGACCCAGCGTGCCCGTTTCCGGGTACGTGGTAACTACGCCGACGAATCCGTTCGCACCGCAGAGCGATCCGATGTGGACTGGGATGTCGACAACCCGTCAGAGATCCCCACGGACGACTCGGGCGAGGTACTCAGCCTGGCGCGCCGCGAACGGGTGTTCGTGGCACCCGAGTGGTCATTTCAGTTCGGCCAACGCAGTCGGATAGCGCTGGGCGCCAGCTATCTGGACGCGACCTATACGGATCAGGTCATCTCGACGCTGGACGATTTCACCGAGACAACCGGCAATCTCGGATTGACGTTCGACCGCACTGAAAGGAGCCGGTGGCTACTTTCGACATACTATCGTCTGAACGATTTTTCGGAGAGTGACCAGGAATTCGAGGGAAAAGGCGCAACCGTCGGATTCAGTTACGATTTTTCCGAGCGGACGACTCTCCAGGTCGATGCGGGCGCAGATTCCACTGACGACGAGTTCGGCACGAGTTACACGAAGCCCATAGGCATGATCTCGATGATTCACAGTCTCGATACGACGCGCGTCATCGCTGCCTACAGGCGTACTGTGAGTGGCAGTGGCGAATCTGCCCTTTCTGTCCGCGATTCAATCAATGTCACGGCCACGCGCGAATTGAACGAGCGACTTTCAGTCGGAGCGGGAGTTTACGCGTACCAGATGGAACCCGTGCAGGACGATGCGGACAGTGACTTGAATCAGGACTATTTCCAGTTTCGCACAACTCTGTCCTGGAAACTGACGCAGGCACTGTCACTGGACCTGGACTACCACTACACCTATCTCGATCGACAAATTTCAGATTCAGACGCGGACTCCAATCGCATCAATCTGTGGCTCAAGTATCACCCGATACTGTAGTGAAGCTGTGACTGGGCATTCACCAATCGATCTCATTGCGCGCCCTTACCCCAAAGAACAACTTCCACGGTTTGGAGCAGGATCAGCATATCCAGGAACAGACTGTGATTCTTGATGTAGTACAACTCGTACTGCAGCTTTTCCAGAGCATCTAATTCCGAGGCGCCATATCTGTATCTCACCTGCGCCCAGCCGGTCAGCCCCGGCTTGACTGTATGGCGGACCGAGTAGTACGGGACCGACTTCTGCAGTTCCTCGACAAAACACGGCCGTTCCGGTCGTGGTCCGACCAAGCTCATTTCTCCGTGCAGTACATTGAAAAGCTGGGGTACTTCGTCGAGGCGGTATTGCCGAAGCAGGCGTCCAACTCGCGTGACTCGACTGTCGTTCTGGGCTGCCCATCGTGCTTGGCCGTCTGCTTCGGCGTCGACCGTCATGCTTCGGAATTTCAACACCGGAAATGCAATACCTCCCAGCCCCACTCGGACCTGCCGATACAGCAGCGGTGCATTCCAGCCTTCGTCGAACTTTATCGCGAGCGCCACAGCCAGCATGACCGGTGCAGTGACGATGATGAGACTGGTGCTCGCAAATACATCGAAGGCGCGTTTGACGTTGCGCCGTACACGATCCGTCCTGAAACCCTGCGCGAATACGAGCCAGCCTGGTTTCAGCAAGTCCACCCTGATCTTGCCGGTCTCGCGCTCGAGGAAGTCGGACAGCTCGATGACGTCGATGCCGGCAAGTCGCGCGTTGAGCAGGTCGCGCACGGGCAAATTACCCCGGCGATCGTCGGCAGCAATCACGATTTCATCGGCGTGCCGGTCGCTTGCCAGGTCCGTCAGCGAGTAGGCGCCCCTGTCGATCAGAAGGCCAGGTTCGGTTACATAATCTCCGGACACGGGCACCTGCCCCACGACAACAAAGCCGCGCCGGTCCGCTCGGCGGCGCAGGTCGGCTATGGCTGCCGCGCGCTCGCCGGCTCCGTATACGAAGGTTCTGTGCCTGAAGAAGTTTCCATCGAGAGTGCGGAAGAACAAGAACCGAAAGCAGACCAGGAGCGCGATTGCATAACCGATCGCAGTGGTGGTCATGACGCGCGAAAACCCGACGGAGGGCAATACCGCGAAAATCAACGCTAGCGCAATGCAACCACCCAGGACGCCGACCAGCACCCGGACGACCGCTTCGTGGAAATAGGCCCGAAAGTTGAACTGGTACAGCCCGACGGCGATCAGGCTCAGCAATGTGACGGTGGCCGCCACAATTGCCTGGCGCAGCAGTGGACCAATCGCCGCCTCGCTCGCCGCGATGCTGCCGAACACCATGAGCCCGGCAATATAGAGTGCAGAAAAGGCAATGGCGAATTCGACCATGCCCATTACAAGCAATGGCGTTCGGATACGCCCGTTGATAACCCACGCAGGCATTTATCGCCTTTTTCTTATTTCAGCTGCGAGACCGTTAAATCGATCTCACCGCGGGCGGCTGGCGACGCTCGTCCCGCTAGCCCCCACGCAAAGAATGACGCCGCATGCTAACAAGCGGCCGGACGCGAGGCTGCGATCAGCATCGCAGAATAAAGTGTGATGTCCGTCACACTTTGAGGTTGATATGGCCGGTCAGATCGCCGGACTTTCTCGCACCGGCCGCCGCCAGGCAGCCTCAGGCAGTTGCCCCTGCCCTGGCCACCACAAATGCAATAGCCCGCCCTAGCCTGGCTACCGCCC
>CAVYQH010000009.1:0-375774 GCA_963770585.1 uncultured Pseudomonadota bacterium
CAGCAACCGGTCGCATTAGCGCAGGATTTCGAATAGCACCAATAACTATTGGCCTCCTGCATAAGGATTCCAATTTCACGAGGTACGCATGGCTCCCAAGAAAACCCGCTCAAGAACTCGCAAGTCGAAAGCGTCGTCGAAGGACCCGGCGGACGCCCGCCGACGCAGCGCTAAGACGTCCGCCCGATCGACTGTAAGCGGGCCCACACATAAAGGCGCAGCTGCTGATATGTCGGACGCCGCCACCGCGAAAATGGAAGGCACGGAGATGGTGTCGGCGTCCTTCCCCTACAACGCTGCTAAATCTTCTGAGTTTGGCAAAGCAGCGAAGGAACCGGTGGTAGGGCAGAGCGTGGAAGCCCCACACCCGATTGTCGGGGCGAGCACGCTTAGCGAAGGCAATGCCTCCGACAAGGCAGGTCAGGGGACTCCCGAAATCGGCTTCAATCCTGGAAATGGCCCGCTTGACCGTGTACGCGTCGACTCGTCTGGCCGCGTCCTCACTACCAACCAAGGCGTACCGATCGCGGACAACCAGAATTCTCTTAAAGCAGGCTTACGCGGGCCGACACTGCTCGAGGATTTCATCCTCCGGGAGAAAGTTACTCACTTCGATCATGAGCGCATTCCCGAGCGCATAGTTCACGCACGCGGATCCGCTGCCCATGGTCTTTTTCAATGCTACGAATCCCTGGCCAATCTGACCCGAGCTTCGCTATTCGCCGAAGCGGGAAAGCGCACGCCGGTCTTCGTGCGTTTCTCTACCGTGGCGGGCGAACGCGGATCGACCGACACGGCACGTGATGTCCGGGGTTTCGCGGTCAAGTTTTATACCGATGAAGGCAATTGGGACTTGGTCGGCAATAACATTCCGGTGTTTTTTATACAGGACGCGATGAAATTTCCGGACCTGGTTCATGCGCTGAAGCCCGAGCCGCACCACGCCATGCCGCAGGCGGCCTCTGCGCACGATACGTTCTGGGATTTCGTCTCCCTGATGCCGGAGTCCACCCACATGCTGATGTGGGTAATGTCGGACCGCGCCATACCTCGAAGCTATCGGATGATGCAGGGGTTCGGTGTTCATACCTTTCGTTTGATAAACGCGCAGGGCGCATCGCGTTTCGTAAAGTTTCACTGGACGCCGCTGGCCGGCACACATTCCTTGGCTTGGGACGAGGCGGTCAAGATCTCTGGTGCCGATCCAGATTTTCATCGTCGGGACCTTTGGGAAGCAATCGAAGCGGGTGCCTATCCTGAATATGAGCTGGCAATACAGGTCTTCACGGAAGAGCAAGCGGACGGCTTTAGTTTCGACGTGCTTGATGCGACCAAGATCATTCCAGAAGAGCTCGTCCCGCTTCAGCCGATAGGCCGACTCGTTCTGAATCGAAATCCGGATAACTTTTTCGCCGAAACGGAACAGGTGGCGTTTTGTACCGCGCATATTGTGCCGGGATTGGATTTTAGTAACGATCCATTGCTCGCCGGTCGTATCCATTCGTACGTCGATACGCAGATTTCCCGGCTGGGCGGACCGAATTTCCATGAGATTCCAATTAATGCCCCGGTCGCCCAAGTGCACAACAACCAGCGCGACGGCATGCACCGGCAAGCGATTCCCCGAGGCCGGGTCGCCTATGAGCCGAATTCCCTCGGCGGAGGGTGCCCCTTTCAAGCGGGCGTACAGGGCTTTATGTCATTCCCACAACCGTCTGAAGGCGACAAGGTGCGCGGCAAGCCCGAAAAGTTCGCTGAGCACTACAACCAGGCAACTCTCTTTTGGGAAAGCCAGACGGACGTGGAGAAGCTCCATATCATCCGTGCCTTTCGCTTTGAGCTGACCAAGGTGCAAACGGTCGCCATTAGAACCCGCATGGTGGCGGGGCTGCGCAATGTCGCGAAGGAACTTGCCCAAGGCGTCGCCGATGGCCTGGGTATCGAACTGCCCGAAGCGCTACCCAAGTTGGTCAAGCGCTCCCCAAGCCCGAAGTTAGAACGTCTGCAGCGCTGTCGCTTTTGGCGCGTCCGGGTCAAACCGGCATTCTGACCCGCCGTATTGCGATTCTGGTTGCAGACGGTGTAGCGGGCCGAAGTGTTATGGCCGTGCACCAAGCACTCGCCGATCAGGGCGCAGTTCCCCGAATTGTCGGGACCAAACTTGGCCAAGTCTCCAGTGCGGACAGTGACCCGATCGAAGTGGAAATCTCGATGGAAACCGGCCCCTCGGTACTGTACGACGCACTTGTGCTGCCCGACGGGGAAGAGGGCGTCACAGCGCTCTCTCAAAGCGGCCACGCGATGGAGTTCCTCAAGGATCAGTATCGGCACTGTAAACCGATCCTCGTGCTGGGCGCCGGTAACGCTTTGCTCGAAATTGCTGGTACTGCCGCCTTGTTGTCACCGGGTGAGACCGATGGCGGGATCTTGCGCTTCGACGGCGTCGACACGGATGCGGCGCTTGAGGCGTTTGCACAGGCCATCATGAAACATCGCATCTTTGAGCGCGAAACTGATCCCCCATTAATTTAGCGATCGCAACACGGCCGTCCGGGCAGTTGCCATAATATTTGGCAAGTTGGTATGGACGACAGGACGTGGAGGGATTCTCTACAAATCTACGCGCACTAATGGGAAGAGTTTGGCTGTCTTTCCGAAAACGTCGACAAAAGCGAGCGTGCCGAATCTCGCCACGGCCATGGTACGGCAGCGTATAGACTCACGCCGGGTCGAATGTTACCGTGATCGCTCGACATTCAACACCTCAATCGGAGTACCTATGAACATCATTGTGTGGCTCGTAGTCGGCGGACTGATCGGCTGGGTCGCCAGCATTTTCATGGGAACGAATAACCGGCAGGGCATTCTCCTGAATGTCGTCGTTGGTATCGTAGGCGCAGTGCTGGGAGGATGGTTGTTGAGCGGCGTTTTCGGCAGCGGGTCGATTAATGAGGGTGACTTCAGCATCAGCGGTTTGCTGGTCTCCTTGGCCGGTGCCGTGATCCTACTGTTTATCGTCAAGCTGATACGCCGAAGTCGGTGAGGGTGCCGAGAACGCCGCCTAGCAGCGCTCATAAATGATTGCCAGGAACTCAATCAGCCAACTTTTCCGTGCCGCCCGGGCCCGTGACGTATTCACCGCGTAGACTTTCACATTTGGGTACTTCTCGACACATTCCCCCAACCTGACATCCGAATACTTTGCCACTTCCAGGTTGGCGGTTACCTGCCGGCATTGCGGCTGGAGCAGCTAGCGCCAACTTGGTGGACGATAGCAATCTGCAGGTTACCGCTCGTTATAGGAGCGCGTCGAATATGTCGTTCGGTTCGTTCGTGTTCTTCGAGTCGGGAATCCACCGAACACCAGGCTCGTTTCCGAAAACGAACCAGCAGGCTCGACCGCGTCCTCAAGGTCTACCTGCTTCTGCCCTTGGCGGATTCATCTCGTAACGGGTCTCTTTGTATTTCCTATCCACCAATGGCATAGGCGAGCGTTTCGATTCCGAGGGCATCCTTAACGCATCGGTCCCCGGGTCGTAGTCCTGAACGTCTGCTCTTTCCGGTTGCAGTCGTTCGAGCAGGGACCGTCGACCGTCTCAGAACGGCCAGAAGCGGTCCATCGCTGCAGCCTAATAGGCGACAGAAAGGCATACCAATGGATTTTTTGAATTAATTCATATCATTGGAACTGGTCTGCACTACATCCCCTTTCATTGAGTCAAGAATAGTGATCACTTCTTTAATTTCCGCCTCACCAACACCATTCTCTTTCATTACCTGAATAACGTCATCATTTCCAATTTCAAAGTCACTGTTACTTATATTGAGACCAGAATGCGCGCTGCGCATATCCCTGCCCGTATATTTGTGTGGTCCGCCAATTCCCATAGAAAAAAATTCAAAGACCAATTGCTTGAGTTTATCCATATTGGTGTTCTGGAAGTGATGCCCGATCAGCGGATTTTCGAAATTCCTATCGAGGATATCATTTACGATTTTCCTGAGACGTTGTTCACCACCCAATCTTTCGTAAAGGGAAGGCTTTGGATTCTCTGAGGTTGAATTGTCCATAGGTCATACAGTTTTGAAGTGAAAAATGATTTGAATCGTGTTTCGAAACCCTGAATACGGATGTACTGCTTTCCAATACTGCTTTGTCCGCGACCAGATGCTTCGGCTTGCTGTATGCCTACGGAATGGTGTGCAGCTGCTGCGATTTCGTGATCTTTCTTGCCGTCCCAAAGATCCACGCGCCTCTTCTGCCGACCTCGCTGGTCGTTACATCAAACGTCTCAGATTGCACCCCCTGTGATATGACGATGGAGACGGCGACAGGAGACGCAATCGCCGGGTGGTTGCTTCCAAGGCGCACGGTAACCGGCCACCCCGCCTCGCACTCCAATGTCGCTGTTCCGATCACGTTGGTGCCGCCGACGACGTTGGGTGCCGAGAGCGCCAGGGACTTCAGCCCCATCGGCCGCACGATGAGTTGCTGGCGGTATGTCTGGCCACCGAATGTTGCGATAATTGTGCCCGTTTGCATCCCGCTGACCGGCCTGGTCGTGATGAGGAAGGACTTGCTGGTTGCACCCGCAGGGATCGTCAGGCTCGCAGGTGTGCTCGCTGAGGTGAGCGTATCGCTTAGGTTGACTACCAGGCCTCCCGCTGGCGCAGGACTGGAAATGTTCACTCTTCCGGTCACGTTCTTGCAGCCCGCGACTGTGGTCTTGCGTCAACTCCAGACCGGGGTTCGCCGGAGGCGCGGATAACTCCGCGATGTATGCGACTGGCAAGATACGAGGCTCGGATCGCCGACGCAAGCGACCGCCAGCCAACCGACGCAGTCCACCCGACGTTATAAGAGTAGGAAATCGGTGATCCGGTCGTGGTGCCCCATCGGGGGCCTGAACAACTCCGTAAACAAGACAGGTTCGCTGTTAACCCACTGGAACGTCTTTGACCCGAAGACGTGGAAACCACCGATCCATGGCCCGCGCCAAAGCTCGCAAAGAGGATCGTACGCGACCAGAACGCGTGGGACGGAAGCGGGGAGGGATGCGAAGAGACCTCTCACGAACACATCCTCTTCCGCAGACGTGATTGTCGCGAGATGCCAGCGTGGACCAAGCGCTTTCGCCGCCTGTGTTCGCGTCGGCCCATGAGATCGGAGTTCCAACTGGAATTGCCTGGTAGTAGTGCCCGTTTGCCGACCAGCGGACCGGAGCCGCCACTGCCACGGCGGTGATCGAAGTGGCACAGGCAACGAGCACAAAAGAACTCAGCCGCGTTTTCATTTTTTGGCCTCCAAAGGAAAGGGAGACGGATTTGACGGCGGCCGTATATTATACTCGTCAATTCCCCTGAAGTCGCTCGGTTTCAGCTAGCCCCTCGGCGCGGAGCCTCGGTAAACGGCGCTTCGCAAGCAGGGAAATCTGTTCCGAAAACGCCACATGCCGAACGAGTGCAATGGGTCAGAAACCGCCAGTCTTGCACAGAACGGTCGACCGGCTGCTATGCGAAATTGAGCGCTCCTTCGTTGCTTTTGCTGGCGGTCGGTTCAGAACGGCCCGTTGTGGACGTGGAAAGCGGGAAAATCGGTTCGCCTCCTTCTAACTTGCTGCCAAGCTCGGCTGGATATTTGCGTTCAGCCTGAACACATTACCGGGATCGTATTGGTTCTTGAGCTTTACCAGTCGAGGGTAGTTGGGTCCGTAATTTCCCCAGGTTTTCTGTTCGGACTCATCATTGAGATTCATGTAGTAGCCGGACAGATGCGGTTCCATCGCTTTGTAATAGTCACGAACGGCTGCCATGCCGGCCTCGTTTTGTGCCGGGTCAGGGCTGACGTACATGATGCCGAAATTGAATGCGACGTTGCGATGTACGTAGGCTGTAGCGTCAGTGGCCACCCTGGATACGGCACCACCCAGATGCTCGAACCATGACCCTACAGTGCCGCGGGTCGCATACTCGACCATAACCTCTGCGGCTTCCGGCGTGAGTTTCTCGAGATATCCCGACTTCAGGTAGGCCTGGATGCCGGGCGCAAGCTGGCCGTCGAGCCGTGTCTGCAGTGCGCGATACTCGAATGGTGCAAGCTCGCCGCCAATAAAGCCCGGAAAGTCCAGCATGGGTTGCAGCGCTTTCTCGCCGGCGGCGTGATCGCCGCACCAGGTAACTTCAACCATGGCTACCGGGGCCCCGTCCTCGCCGGTAATCAATTGCGGCTCTACGCTCGCCTCATTCGGCAGCGTTTGATGCAGTTCCCAGTAAAACTCCAGGAACTCTTTGTTGATGTCATAGAACAGGTCGCCGCCGTAGACGGTCGGGTTGAACGGATGCAGCCGATAGACGAACTCGGTAACAACGCCGAAATTGCCGCCACCGCCACGCAGCCCCCAAAACAAATCGGCGTTCTCGTCGTCGCTGGCACGAACGACGTCACCGCTCGCCAGGACGACCGTTGCGGCCAGCAGATTGTCAATGGACAGCCCCATTTTTCGATTGGTGCGCCCCATACCGCCGCCGAGGGTAAATCCGCCGACACCGGTGTGCGACACAATGCCGGTTGTCGTCAGCAAATTATGTGCCGTCGTCGCATCGTCGAGGTGCCCGAGAAGAGCTCCGCCGTCGCTGCGCGCCGTCATAGCGTCCGCGTCGACATCGACCGAGTGCATTTGCGACAGATCGATCATCATGCCGCCGTCAGAAGTCGACTTGCCCGGCAGACTGTGGCCGCCGCACTTGACCGACACCAGAAGGTCGCGTTCGCGCGCGAAATTCACCGCATTGACGACGTCGTCGGTCGACAGGCATTGCACCACCATTGCGGGCTGCTTGCTGTCGAACATGCCATTCCAGACTTTTTTCGCGGCAGCGTAGCCTTCGTCGGCTTGCAACAATACCCGACCGTCAACACTCCCGGCCAGTTCGGAAACCGCGGCGGACGCGATTGACAGTTCTTCGCCGCTGCTGGAAACAGCGGGAATAAAGCTACCGACATCGGTTGTCGATTTGGATCCACAACCGGGTAATGCAGCCGCAACAGCGGCCGCGACCGTACCTTTGCAGAATGTGCGTCTACGCATGATGTTTCTCCCCAATTTTTCTTGTTTCACTGCGGCTAAATCTGCATCTACGCTTTAACCACTGCTACCCGAGCTTGATTCGTCAGATCCCTGGACAATGACTCGTTCACCTCGAATTTCCGCTTCGGGTCATCAAGAGTCGCTCGAGAGTTTAGCACCTGGGCGGCGCGTTTCGGCCTATTCCGTTGAAAAACTAAGTTCAAATTCAGCCCGTTTTCTCGCGATTTTGTCGATGCGAGTCTCCTGATCCGGCGTTGCCGGCTTTTTCGTTTTCTAACGGTGTTTCTGTTCGTTTTTCCGTGTGCTTTTGGTCATGCTGGCACGATTTCCCTGATTCCAGGCGGACCGGTGCTCAAGACTTTGGCCATGCGTCTCAGGTTCTGTGCGGTAGCGGTCAGCAAGAACTCATCTTTCGCACCGGTTAGTCCGCGCAGCCGTAATCGATCCATCTTCAGGATTCGTTTCATGTGCGCAAACAGCATTTCGACCTGCTTACGTTGACGCCGAGTACGTTGGTAGGCCGGTGTTTTCCTTACGGCACGAGCAACATCGCGTGCCGGCTCATAGATGCTTCTTGTTACTTTGCGGATGTCCGTGTTCGGGCAGCACTGTTCCTTCATTGGGCAAGCCGCGCAGTCGGTTGCTCTTGAGCGATACTTGATTTCGCCACTCTTGGTGATGCCTGTGCGAGGCCGCTGGTAAGTGCGCCAGAAGCGCCTTAGTGACTTGCCGTTGGGGCAGGTGTACAGGTCGTTCGCTTCATCAAAGACAAAGTCCGTACGACCGAAGCGATCCTCTATTTCGTCGCCTCGATCCCAGACCGGCACATGCGGCTCGATCTTCGCCTCGTTCACCATCCAGTTCAGGAACTCGGAAGTACCGTAGGCGGTATCGCCAATGAGCTTCTTGGTCTCAAGCCCGAGGCGCTCCTTCACGCGTTCGACCATGGTCTTCGTCGACCAGACTTCCGGTGTTCTGAGCGCCGGTGTCGCCTCGACATCAACGATGATGCCGGCCTCGGTATCCACCAGGTAGTTGGTGGAGTAGGCGTAATACGCGGGACCGCCCGGCGCGCAGGTCCAGCGGGCCTGTGGATCGGTCTGCGAGATCTTCTTCGGCCGCTGCATCGACGAGCCATCTTCAGTCAGCGAGTCGAGGTACTCGTTAATCGCCCGGCTGCCGCCACTCCAGTCATCATCGTCGTGGTGGTGCTTCTGCTTGCTCGCATCGGCCTTGACTACGCTGGCGTCCACCGCGAAGCCTTCACCCCCGATCAGGCCTTCATCCATGCAGCGCTTCAAAACCTGTTCAAAAACAAAGCGGAAGGCTTCCGCTTCGCGGAACCGGCCGTGCCGGTTCTTAGAAAAGGTGGAGTGATTCGGCACCTTGTCAGTAATGCTCAACTTGCAGAACCAGCGGTACGCCAGGTTCATCGTCACTTCGTAGCACAGCTGGCGTTCTGAGCGTATGCCGCAGCAATAGCCAATCAGCAGCATGCGGATCATCAGTTCCGGATCGACTGAGGGCCTTCCCGTAGGGCTGTAGTACGGCGCGAGATGCTCGCCGCCCCCGTTACCTGAGGTCCGCCTTGATATGTATGATTATCTGATTTATTTCACTCTCAATTCGCGACAACTCTCCAACTGTGTCACCCATAACCACAGAAATGGAAGCAATCGTGTTCAACAATTCGAGATCACTGAACGCGTCCTCGAATTGGGATTCAAATCGACGCGGAGCTGCATCCTCCAAAGGTGGAAAAGGATAAACTTTGCTTAGCATCGGGCCCAATCTTTCTAAAGTGAGAAAATCAACGCTCGCTTCTTCCTCTTTAAGGTCAGTGAGCAGACCCGACCAGCCAGCAAGCCTTGTTCTTACTTCCACGTCTTGGATCAAATCCAGTCGTCCGGCACTTAACAAAGAATCCAGAGCACCCGTAGAAGGATCGAAGGTCCAGTATTCGTAAACCTCATAAAAACCCTGCCTGATTAGCTCCTTGTCTTCCGTTGAAAGGCTTTTGCCTGCAAAAGTCAATAACCGCTTCGCGGCCTTTTGAGAGCGAGTTAATGTATCAATTGAGCGTTTTAGCTCAACTTTATTTCGCTCGAACTCGTTTAGTAGACTCGTCAGAGTAGCTTGTTCGACTTCGCGATCTTTATGGTATTCCAACCAAGAATCAACAGCTAATGCGGCAAGAATACTGGCAACGATTAGGATGCCTTCGAAACCGAATCGTGCCCAAGGAATGGGGCGAACCAAATGTTGATCTGACAATTGTTTGCTCGATGCCGTATGGAAAACAAAAGTTTGGGGTTATATGCGCTATCGATTCGTTCCGTCCGCTTGGGGGTTAGGTACCGCTATTCCGGACACTTTAGAATAGGCTCATAAAGCCATGCGACGTGTCCGATGGCAAGACAAAGATATTCCGAGGAGTACAAGCGGGAAGCGGTAGCGATGACGCACCTGCCAGGGGCGACGGTAACCGGGGTAGCGAAGGATCTCGGGATCAACGGCCACATGCTGGGTCGCTGGCGCAAGTTGCTTGAGGCGCATGGCAAGAAGGCCTTTCCGGGCCAGGGCCATGCGCGCGATGAAGAGATCGTGCAGCTTAAGCGCGAGAACGCACGGCTCAGGAAGGAACGGGATTTTTTAAAAGAAGCGGCAGCGTTCTTCGCCAAAGAACAGAAGTGAAGTACCGCATGATCGAGCGGTGCCGCGATGCCTTTCCGGTTCGCATGATGTGCCAGCGTCTTGGCGTGTCGGCCAGCGGTTTTTATGAGTGGCGCAGCCGGGAACCGAGTGCTCGCGCGCTGGATAACCAGCGGCTGTTAGTGCGCATTCGGCTGCTGCACGCGGCCAGTGATGGCGTCCTGGGTCGGCGCCGGATCCACGAAGATCTGCGCGATGAAGGCAAGACCGCCGGCGTCAACCGCATTGGCCGGCTGATGAAGCGGGACGGCCTGTACGGCATCCCGCAGCAGCGCCGCTGGCGCAAGAAGGCCAGCCAGCCGCGGCCATCGTTCGTACAAAACCACCTGGAACGCGATTTCGCAGCATCGGCGTCGAACAGCAAGTGGGCGACTGACATCACCTACGTGCGCACTGGCGAGGACTGGTTGTACCTCTGCGTGGTCATCGATTTGTATTCGAGATGGGTCGTCGGTTGGTCCATGAGTGCCGTCCAGGACCGCCAGCTGGTCCTTCAAGCCGTGCTCATGGCACTTTGGCAGCGCCAGGACCGATCACCACTGGTTCTGCATTCCGACCGCGGCTGCCAGTTCACGAGCGACGAGTATCTGCGATTCCTGAAGGGCCACAAGGTGACCTGCAGTATGAACGGCGTCGGCAGCTGCGCCGATAACGCGCTGGTCGAAGGGTTCTTCGGGATGCTGGAACGAGAGCGTGTCAACCGACGTCACTATCGAACTCGAGCAGAAGCTCGCGCTGACATCTTTGACTACATTGAGTGCTTCTACAATCCGCGGATGCGCAGTAGACTCGAGCGACAAAAGAACGAAGAAATCAGGCTAAACCAAACCGTCCGGGAAACCGGTGCCTAACCCGTAGCGGCAAGCTCGCGACCGAGCTGGACCGGCTTGATCTGATCGACGAGTACAAGTTCCTCGTCCAGCCCAGGATCGTCGGACACGGCCCGACCCTGTACCAGAGCGGGCTGCCCAGCACGCGACGGCTCGAGCTGGTCTCGGCGACGCCGCTCCGCAACGGCGCGGTTGCTATGCACTATCGGCGCGCGCGCGGCTAACAACGCCCATGAGCGGACGGTCGGTTTGACAGTTGTCACAAACGGTGATGAAGTCCCGACCGTGGGTCCCAAGGAACGTGACCTCGTCAATGAGATTGGTTCGCCCAGGAAATTCCGAATTGCGGTCGCCAGACCGGGCGCAGAGAGCCGATCCGTATAGAAGCTGTCGGCCTAAATGTAGTTAGGCGTCACAACATGGTTCACGGGACGTCGAAAGGAGTTTGCCCATGAGATCACTCGTCACAGCTGTCTTGGCGCTTGCACTCACTTCTATCGTCATGGCACAGGAACAGAGCGCGGGAACTCAAGCGAGCAGCATCGAACAGGCCATAAAGCAGCTAGATGGTGAGCGCATTCAAGCGCAGGTCGGAGCCGACGCGGCGGCCCTTGACCGGATCTATGCAGATGATTTTATAGGCGTAGGACCAAGCGGCACAGTGAGAACCAAGAAACAGGTGATTTCAGATTTCACGTCGGGTACTTTGAAATTTCAGTCTATCACCACGGACGAGGTTCAGGTGCGCGTCTACGAAAACACTGCTGTGGAAACTGGCCTCTCAACAATGAATGGAAAAGACAAAGGCAAAGCTGTTCCCCGTAATACACGATTTACCAGGGTATGGGTAAAGCAGCAAGGACGCTGGCGCTTGGTTGCCAACCACTACTCAATACAGAGTGCGCCGAATTAGCGCCCAACCTACATGCAGTCAAGTGACGCCTAACAACTCGTTCCAGCCGACGTCGCCCTCGTCGCTTCGCTCCTCCGGCGCCGCGGCTGAACTCCGCCGTTAGTCATCCCGGTCTAGCAACGGCGAGCGTCCGCTCTGGGTTGCGAATTCAACCGGTCGACGCAACACATCGAGCAAAGCGCACAGCCGGTGTTTCGAAGTCTAACGTTTCTCTGGGTCGTTCGTTGAGTCGCCTGGCAATCGCATTCAATCGATTTTGACCACGTTGCCAGGGTATATCGGTGTGACCACAGGTGATAGCCGCTGCACCGCTGACGCCTGTCCAACGGTTGCACGGCCTGCGATGATAGCTCTGATTGCGGCTCGGAAACCTTGGTCGGATTGCGTTTCGATTCCGAGGGCAGCCTCGACGCATCGGTCCCCGGATCGTAGTCCTGAACGTCTGCTCTTGCCGGTTGCAGTCGTTAGCAGTTACCTCGACTCAACGCCGACTCACCTCAAGAAGCCCGAGGCAATAGCGATCTGTTCTCCTGTAGAGAGGTCAAAAAGTATCGCGTCGTCGATAATCGCAAATGGCCCCTCGTAGTAGTAGCCGTATCGCCACCCCGACGCACGGGCGTAGATGCTATAGCTCTCGTGGGATATTAGGTGTGAAAGAACCGTATCGGAGTCATAAGCCGGTAAAGGGAAGAATCTTATCGGGAAGACTAGTCCGTACGTTCCTTCGATCGATTCTGCTTTGGTCGGCGACATAGAGAACAAGATGCTCGAACCTGCCGCCAAGTCGCCAGAATCCGTAAAAATCACACCGTCCTGTGAATGAGTACTAGACGAAGTACTGGTCCCACTCAGGTGTTGGAGGAAGATTGCCTGATCGGGAAAGCATGGCTCCCCGTTGTCACCTCGCTTGCAGCCTCTCTGACCCAGATGCACTACCAAGTTCTGTTGCTCCGCGTCATAACTCGTGACAAACGCACTCGGGTCGTTGACCCTAAGGAAGTACACGGTGCTCGCGTCGAAACTCTGGCTGACTCGCGACTGGTACTCCTGCTCTGTTTCGTACTGCGATTTTCCGTACTCTTCCTTAACCCACGCAATAAAATCAGGAATGAACTGTAATGCTTCAGGAGATCCGTACTGGCCGAAGTTCGCTGATTGCCGAATTGTGACGGTTACTACTCCAGGTTCTGAATAGCGCATGCCGTTTGTTGCTCGGAACTCAAAGGAATCTGTTCCCGCCCAGCCAGTTTGTGGCGTGTAGGTGAATGTGCCATCTACCGAAACACTTGCTGTTCCGTAAAATGGTCCGGAAACCAATTCAAAAGCTAACGTCATGCCATTGGCATCGTGGCCAGTTAGCTCGCTGGACACGGGAGTGTCTTGCTCAGTCTCGATGGTAATCGATGACACAGTTGGCGCCTGGACGGAGTCGTCGGGTGGAGCTGGATCATTGGTTTCGCCCCCGCTGCCACCTCCGCAGGCGTAGAGACCAACAGCGTAAAGCAGTGCGGCCAGTCGAATGCGATTTTTTGGAGACATGGTAAATTAGAATTTGAGTAGAAGCATGAGCCTATGAGACTAGCAATTCATCGACGGCGACTCCGGAAAAAAGGGTCACAGTTAGACAACTTGGTAGTAGACAAGATCAGCGGCGCTCGGCACGGCACTCGGCAGCGATTGGCCGAGCAGCGGGGGGCGGGAGTCTTCAGTTGCGGTGGCTTGGGTTCATTGCGCTGGAAGAGGCGAAGGCGCTTGAGGGCGCTAGATCGATCAAGTTAGAAATTGCTTGTTACAGCAACACACGGTTCCACTGGATAGATCTGCAGCCCGGAGAGCATGTTCAGGGCTGTCTAACTGGCGAGGGTGCATACGGAAAAACAACACCGGTTGTCCGCGTTTTGCGGCGGTAGACGCGGTTCAAAGAGAAGGGACCCTTTTAGGCACTCAGACTGAGTCTCGAACACTGGTCTAGCTATATGTCTGCAAAGCACCCGATAGTTGCCCTCCCTTGTTATGCTGCGAGATTACTGACCCAATGCTGCCTGTCGATAACCGACAACAAAATGTTATTGAGTCATAAGAGCGTATCTTGACCAGATGTCAATCACGAATGCCGCGGGGGAGGCGGTGAGTGATGAGTCAATTCGAGAATGTGTTGATAACCGGTGGTCTGGGCTTTATAGGATCCGCCATTGCGCAAGAGTTTTCGACTCGTGCATCGCGGGTGACTATTGTTGATTCCCTGGTCTCAAGCGTTGTCTCACCGCAGGAATTTATCTCAAAGGGAATGGCCGTCAAAATCTGCAGCGTGGACGACTTCCTAAATTCGATTGGTGGGCGGCTGGACCACGATCTTGTGGTACACGCCGCGAGCTACGTGGGACCTGCCGGTATCCTAAAATACACTGGTCGCATAGCCCCACGCACGTTGGCAACAACGAGTGCGCTGGCCGAAGCATGTGTCGAGTCACGTGTTCCGCTACTCTTCATTTCGTCTTCGGAAGTGTACGGAACCAATGGAGTGCTCCGAGAGGACTCGGACGTCCAGTTTCCGGCCGGATTCAACGCCAGACTGGAGTACGCCCTTGGCAAGTACGCGAGCGAAGCGATTTTGTGCAACCTTCACAGTAGCGGCCTCAATTCGATGTCAATCCGACCATTCAATGTGATCGGTGCACGACAAAGCCGACTTGGCGGATTTGTCGTTCCAACATTTGTCCAGCAGGCTTTGGCCGAAAAGCCGCTTACCGTTTTTCATTCCGGTCACCAGCAACGGGCATTTGTTTGCGTCGACGACGTTGCGAATTTCGTCTGCAACGTACAACTGTCCAATTTTAACAGCAACCCCACCTTCAACGTTGGCAATCCAGGTAATGTCTGCACCATCAATGAATTGGCTGAGAAAGTAATCACTCTTCTCGGGAGCAATTCGACAATTGAGCACGTTGATCCAACGGCGGTTTACGGGCCGTTTTACAAAGAAGCCGCCAGCCGGATCAAGCTTTGCGATATTAACAAAGCTAGAGATTTTGGTTGGTCACCAAGAAGGTCACTCGATGACATTATCATTGAAGTGGCGGACTATTATCGTTTGCACCGCGATATCCAGCATAGTGATGTTAGAGACCAATAGAATCGAATCAGTCATGGTCATTGCGCCACACGGCGATGACGAGGTGCTTGGTGCCGGTGGGCTGCTTGCAAAATGCCAACAACGCGGACTACCTGTCAAAGTGCTGTTCTTGGCAGTGGATGCCTCACATCACTTCGGACTTGATACGCCGACCACGTTGGAGCAGCGCATTGCCGAGATCGAAGCGGCATCCCGGTTTCTTGGATACGAGTATGAAATCGCGTTTGCAGGACGTCAATTGCTTGAACGGCTCGATACGCTGCCATTGCGCGAGATGGTCGATTTGATCGAGCGGCGACTCAACGATTGGAAGCCAGATCTATTATTGCTGCCGCATGGCGATGATTACGATCAGGACCATGTCGCGTGCTTTCGAGCGGCTCATGCGGCAACACGGCCGATACCTGAGAATTGCGGCAAACATCTGGCGAAGAAGGTACTAACGTATGAGATGCCGAAGCTTGAGTGGGCGACGACGCCGTTTCGGCCATGCGTCTATTGGGAAATTGGCGACGTAATTGCGATTAAGAAGCATGCGATCGAGCTATATGGCACACAGCTTCGAAATCCGCCGCATATCCGGAGTCTTGACAACATAGAGGCGCTCGCTCGTCTGCGTGGCAGCGAAGTAGGAGTGTCTTATGCCGAAGCATTTCATGTTCTTCGTTGGGTTGCCTGAAGAGGTGCTTCTTGAAAGTCTGGCAGGTATTCAACCGGTATCGCGAATCAGTAAACGGTGAGGAACAGGCGGTCATTAATACGCACGAGCTTCTTAGCGCAAATGGGGTGCAGTCGCTGATCAAACTGGAGGACAGCAACGCAATTGGAGGGATTGGTCGAAAACTAGCAGCGGCTTTTGGTGGTGTGTATAACCTTTCGGCGTACCGACGAATCAGTCGCGCGATTCAGACCGACAGGCCGGACCTCGTTCATGCTCACAATCTACTGCCACTGTATTCTCCGTCGGTCCTGAAGGCATGCGTGGACAACGATGTGCCGGTGGTACTCACCGTTCACAATTTTTTTCTGACGTGTCCTATCTACACTCATTTTCGCAACGAGAAGCCGTGCGTCCTCTGTTCCGAATCGAGCGAGCTGGCGTGCGTCTTTCAGAACTGCAAGGGAAACTACTTCGAAAGCACTGCGTACGCGCTGCGAACATGGACGGCGCGCATCTTTCAGTTGTATTTGAGGTATGCCACAAAGGTCATTGCGCTGACCCAGTTTGCCCAGCGCGGACTAATCGATTACGGATTTGACGCCAACGACGTCTTTGTCTTGCCGAACTTTTCGACACTGCAGGCCAATCCTGCAGACCTGTCAGCAAACCGATACGTTGCCTACGCCGGACGGCTCAATGCGGCCAAAGGCATTGATGTACTGCTCCAGGCTGCCGCGCGCGTGAAATTTCCAGTCCGAATTGCGGGCGGTGACCGGTATTGCGGCACGTCCGAACCTCCGAAAAACGTCGAATTCGTCGGCGTACTGAATCGTCAGGATATGTTGAAGTTCTTTCTCGGGGCTCGATTTGTCGTTGTTCCAAGCAGATGGTTTGAGATGTGCCCGCTTGTAATAGCTGAGGCAATGTCGCTCGGCTTGCCCGTGATTGTGTCACGAATCGGTGGCCTCCCGGAGCTTGTGGGAAACGGTGATGCCGGACTGTTGTTCGAGCCAGGAAACGTCCAAGAGCTGGCGGAACAGATGCAGAGACTATGGGACGACCGTAGCTTGTGCGCACGACTGGGAGCGGCTGCCTACGAGTTTGCACAGGTGAAATATTCGCCGTCGGCGCACTTTCGCTCACTTCGCGGTCTGTACTCGCGGGCGGTGGGTGGGTGACAACGGCGCATCGCACATTACCTTTCCTTCCGACCCGGTCGCTCCGTCACATACCGGTTTGCATCTGTACTTCTGATAGCGCACGGGAAGCTCTGCTGTCCGTTGCCAGAACCGCAGGTGCGGCGACCGTTGAATTTTTGGCAGTGAATAATTTCGTACTTGCGGTTGAGGACAGAAGTTTTGGGGAAGTGCTAGCGACGATGGATTATGTATTTCCTGACGGCGCTCCGATCGCTTGGTCGATCAACGGTGCGGCCAACACGGAGAAGGCAGAGCAGATTACTGCGCGGGAACTGACGGTGCACATTTGCGAAGGCGCAGCTCGACAAGGGATTCCCGTCTATTTCTACGGCAGCACCAGTGAGGTGATACGGGACTTGGCGCATACGCTACAGAGAAAATTCCCGAAGCTCAAAATAGCCGGGTACGAGGCATCAACGTTCAGGCCACTGACAGAGCAGGAGGACCGCGCTCTGATCGACCGAATCAACGAAAGTGGCGCGAGAATTGTATTTGTTGGACTAGGGTGTCCATTGCAAGAGCAATTTGTTTCGAAGCACCGCACAAGTATCAACGCGGTGCAACTTTGCGTAGGTTCGGCATTTATGGTTTTGGCGGGTCATCTCCGGACGCCTCCAAAGTGGATCCAGAGAATAGGTCTCGAGTGGATGTTTCGACTAATTCAGGAGCCGCGGCGGTTGTGGCGTCGCTACCTCCGGACTAATGCAACGTTTTTGTGGATGCTCCTTCGAAACGATCTGCATTCGTGACATATGTCCGTTAGCGCTTTGCCGTTACTACAGAATGTGATTCAAACGCAAAAAGAAACTCCAACAGTGCAGAATTGCAGAATGATCTTTATCGTCGGCGCATCGCGATCCGGAACAACGTTGCTCGCGCGGATGCTTGGTAAGCACTCCAATATCGCATACGTTCAGGAAACGCAGTTTTTTGACGATATCTGGCCCGTAAGATCGGCCAACTCTGTGATCGGCAATGACATCGGTCGAAAGATTGTCATGCGCATTGTCGCTCGAGCGCTGTCGGGCTTGTTATCGGTGGATCAAAAGATCCTGGCTGAAGCGGTCGATTCTGTCATCGTCAGAGACGCCGACACGACGCCCGCGCGTCTTTACGAGAGGACACTCCTGTGGGTGGCCGCCAAGCTCGGAAAGCGGGCGGTTGTCGAGCATACGCCAAGAAATGTCTATTACTTGCACTACCTCATGCAGTACTTTCCCACGGCATACTTCGTCTGTATGGTCAGGGATCCGCGTGCAGTTGTTGCATCTCAGAAGCGGCGGTGGCGCATGCGGAGTTTGGGAGCCACCAAAACCTCGCGAATCGAAACGGCGCGAGTTTGGGCCAACTATCATCCCTATACGGCATGCCGACTATGGATACGCGCAGCTGAATGCATAAGCGATCGGCCCTCGGCACCTCGACTCACCGTCGTGCGCTATGAGGACATCGTCATGGCGCCATTGGCCGCACTTGAGTCTATCGCTGCCAGTGTCGGTCAATCATTCGAACAGACAATGCTGAGTGTTCCGCAGTGGGGGTCGTCACATCAAGTACACTCGGCAACACCGGGTATAGATCGGACCCTGATCGACCATTGGCGAGAAGTGTTGTCGTCAGCGGAAACTGAGATAGTGGAGAACCGTTGTGGCGTATGGATGAATCGATTTGGGTATGTGCCGGAGAATCTGGGTACTCGAGCACGTCGTCCACTATTTGACATCTGGTTTCCTTTACACTGTGCCACCGTTCTCATGTTCAATCCGCGGCGTGCGCTTGTTCAGACAAAGTCCGTCTTTGCTGGACAGGACTGACGTCCGTCGGATTCTAATCTCGCTGGTTGCATTGCGGTCGTCATATTCGGGAGCGTCATGCTGCTCGGGATCATGACGCGCTTTCCGGTCATCATCGCACTCGGCGCGGCTCTGCTTGGCTGGATCACGGGCGACATCATTGTCACCGGGTGATCGGGCGCTGATCAGTCCTTCGCGACGCGCGGATAACTCTCGCCAGCCCTCAGCGCAGCGACGGCGGCAGGTCGACCATACCCCCGGAATCCAGGGCGTCTTGCAGGGTACTGCGGACAGTCGCGTACTCCGGTCGATACGCCACGTTGAGCGTCTCGTCGGGGTCGACGCTGTGGTCGTAAAGTTCGAGCTGCCGGCTCGCACCTTTGACCCACTCCGTATACCGGTAGCGGTCGGTGCGGATCGTGTAGCCCAGGAAGCCGTCACGCTGCCACTGGCTGAACGCTCCCCGGCCCGAGATTGCCGACGGATCGTCGACGAACTGCACGAGGCTGTTGCCCTGCAACGGATAGCCGCCGCGTTCCGCCGGCGTTGGAAGGGGGAGGCCAGCGAGTTCGACAATGGTGGGATAGAGATCGACCAGTTCGACAAGCGCGTCGGAGACTTGTGCTGTGGTACCGCCGGGCACCCGGATGATCAGGGGCACACGCGTTCCGGCCTCGAAGTTCGTGTGCTTCCCCCAGTCGTCCTGCTCGCCCAGGTGGTAACCGTGGTCGCCAAACACGACGACGAGGGTATTGTTGACAGCGCCCGAGGCGTCCAGTGCGGCCATCATGCGGCCGACCTGGACGTCCACGAAGCTCACGGCGGCGTAATAGCCGAGCTTGAGGTTGCGTGCCAGTGCCTGGTCCAAGGGCTGGGAGGCGGGCGGTATGCCGCTGTATTGCAGCAGTTCACTCCGGTCTTCGAAAGCGACGGCCGGCGCATCGACAGCGTTGAACGGATTGTTTGCCATGGGAATGGTATGCGGGTCGTACAGCGCGTAATAGGCCGGTGGCGCGATGAACGGCAGGTGTGGCTTGCGGAAGCCGATGGCGATGAAGAACGGTTGGTTCTGCCCGGCGGCGCTGTGAATCGCATCGATTGCGGCGGTCGCGCATTTGTGGTCGGCGAACCCCCAGTCCGGGACGTTGACCGCCGCATACGGCAATTGCTTGCCATCCGGGCCAACCGGGGCGGTGGGGCCCGAGCGGTCGACGTGTGGCACAGACCAGGACTGGGCGTCGTCTAGCGCGCCGTGATAGATCTTGCAGAAGCCTTCCGCGCGGTAGCCACGGTTCTTGAAATACTGCGGCAGCGTGACGACGCTGGGAACAGTGCTGCGAAAATGCGTCTTGTGGTCGGTGATGCCTGACGTGTCCGGCCGCAGGCCCGTCATCAAGCTCGTTCGGGACGGCGCACAGGTTGCCATCTGCGCGTACGCGCGTGTGAAGATCGTGCCTTCGCGGGCCAATGCATCGAGGTTGGGAGTGCGGATTGCGTTGACTCCATAGGCACCGATTTCCGGCCGCAGGTCGTCGATTGCGATGAACAGCACGTTGAATGGCTGCGTATCGCTAGCCACGAGCCCGGCATCGATGCCACGGCGTGCCTGCCCCGCGGCGAGCGGCATACACGTCGTAAGTCCGGTCGCCGGGTCGGCGTTGCTGTCCGTACCGCCCGGGCCCACCCCGGACGTGGTGAAGCGATAGCCGGCCGGCGCGCTAAAACGCAGCCGGTAATTGCCGACTGGCAGGCCGTCGAACCAGTACCGGCCGTTGGCGTTCGTGGTGGTGGACGCGATCTGTGCGTCATTGCAGTTGAGGAGGCGCACTTCTGCGCCCGGTAGCCCGGGTTCGGACCCCACGTGGACGCCGTCGCCATCGAGGTCTTGCCAGACGGTGTCACCGATTGACTGCGCAGCCGCCGACTGGCAGCACACGAACAAAATCACACCTATAACGTGGGCCGCTATGGTGGGTGTCAGGCGCACAAGGTCGGCACAAATTGTCATGATGCCTGGCTGCGGCACACTGCGTGCCGGATACGGGTGTGGACGGGCGGCGGTGGCTGCCGCAACTTATTCTCTAGCGCTGCGCTCATGTTCGATCAAAGCATGCGCTACACAAGCACTATGAATCTACAATAGTCAACCGAAATAACTGCCAAGCTTATGAGCCCGAGGCTTCTTCCCGGCCGTACACGGTGATTATCCACTTGCCGCCCTTGGCCGATTGCGAATGGCGTTTTACCAGTGAACTGGCTATTCGAACGTCTGCCACCTGAAAAAGGCGTCCATTCCCTAAGATTCGGATCTGGTGTACCGCTCCCTACGAGCCTGCGTGTGGTGCGGTCTGCTCCCGCAGCGCCCAACAGCGGAGCTGCTGCACTTGTGCGTGCGCGGATGAGAAAAAACCGACGCACGCCATCACAGTAGAGGCAACGATAGCTCGCATGGATCGACCCCCCCCTTAGAATTATTCTTGTATTCCCAGTGTGCGGCCGCTATTTTTTTGAACTGAACCCCTTAGTCGTCCGCCGAACGCAGTATATCGCCCGGCAGGTACCGCGTGGCCAAGATTCGAGGTTAGGTACCCATATACCGGGTCAATGAACTTAGGCGCATTCTAAGTGAGCACGGACGAGCATTATTCGTAATCGATCGTACGTCGACGTTGGGCGATCCTTGTAGTCATTAACGAGAAGGCCAGTCAACCCCGGAGCTCACACGTCCACGCACAGACGACCGTAGAGCGCGGCACTTCATTTCATGGTCAGCAAGGGCACACATTAGCACCGCAGTAGATGCGTCGATTTTGATTACGAGCGTATAGATTTCGCGGCCCATAGGGTGGCTCGCGCAGCCGCGGATCCTGGCCCGTGATGCCGGTGATCAGCGCCTTCTTGCCGTTGCTCTTAGTGCTCAACCGTTGCTCCCAGAAACAGGCTTCGCAGGACGTGCTCTTGAATGAACCGGCCGCCGCTGACGTCCTTCAAGTAGTAGCGCGGAATGCCGAAGCCCTTCTTGCGGCGGTCGAGAATGTGATCGGGCAGGATGCCGCGGTAAGCGTGGCGCAGCAAGCCTTTCGGCTCGCCGCCGTAGAAGCGCAGGTCCTCGTGCAGCGCCGAATGAGAACTCGATGATGCGCCGCGCGAGCAGCGGCACGCGCGCTTCGAGCGACACGGCCATGCTCGTGCGGTCGACCTTCGTCAGCACGAGGCCGGGCATGAACGTGTGGAAGTCGACGTACTGCAGGCGTGTGCGCAGCGGCAAGTCGTCGCGCCAGAACTCGCGGTAGTGCCACCAGTCGTCGTAGTCGCGCGGAATGCCGAGCTCGCGCGCGTAGGCGCGCTTCGCGGGCGTCGACATGCCGCCCATGAGCTTGGCCCAAAGATTCGGGCCGTCGCTGAACGCGGTCTCGAGCAGCGTGAGCGCGCGCGTCACGGCGTGGCGGCGCGGAAACGGCCGGCGCAGCGCGTAGGTCGCGCGTCTCGACAGCGGCGCGGCCAGGTCGGCCAGCGCGCGTAACGCGCGTAGCGCGGATAGGTCCGATAGCCCGCCGAACACCTCGTCGCCGCCGTCGCCCGTCAAGCACGACCGTCACGTGCTCGCGCGCGGCCGAGCAGACGAGGTACGTCGGCATCGACGACTCGTCGGCGAACGGCTCGTCGAACCACGATTTCAGCCGCGGCAGCAGCTCCTGCGCGTGCGCTTGCGACAGGATTCGCTCGTGATGATCCGTCCCGAAGCGCTGCGCGACCTCGCGCGCAAACGGCGTCTCGGATACTTCGTCGGAGTCGAAGCCGATCGAGAACGTCGCGACGCGCGTGCCGGTCGCCGCCGCCGCCGCGACGACGACGCTCGAGTCGACGCCGCCGGAGAGAAAGAAGCCGAGCGGCACGTCGGCGACCATCTGCTCGGCGACGGAGGCGCCGATCAGCGAGCGCAGCTCCTCGCACGCGGCCTCGAGCGGCGGAGTGCGCGGCTCGTCGGGAACCGGCACGCTCCAGTAGCGACGCGGCGCCGTCAGAGCTCCCGTCGGCCGGCGAGTACACGAGCTCGTGCGCCGGCGGCAGCTTGAAGCAGCGCTTGTACAGCGTCTTCGGCGCCGGCACGTAGCGGTAGCCGAGGAAGTCGTAGCAAGCGCTGGGGTCGACCTCGAGCTCGCGCTGGCGCCAGCGCCTTCTCGAGCGCCTTGAGCTCGGACGCGAACGCGAAGCGCCGGCCGTCGTAGTAGTAGTAGAGAGGCTTGATGCCCGGCCGGTCGCGGTAGAGCCGGAGCTTCTTGCTCGCGCGCATCCCAGATGGCGATCGCGAACATGCCGTCGATGTGCTCGACGAAGTCGGCGCCCCATTCGAGATACGCGTGCAGCGCGACTTCGGTGTCGGAGTCGGTCCGGAAGACGTGGCCGCGCTGCGATCAGGGAGCTGCGCAGCTCGCGGTAGCCGTAGATCTCGCCGTTGAAGACGATCCAGCTCGCACCGTCGGGCGCCAGCATCGGTTGGTTGGCGGCAGGGCGCAGGTCGATGATCGAGAGGCGACGAAACCCGACGCGCACGGGGCCGTCGAGCCGGAGCTCGCTCGCGTCGGGGCCGCGGTGCGCGATCGCGGCGAGCGCGGCGGCGTAGTTCCAAGCCAGGATCAGTTCCGCCAACGAAGCCGCACACCGATGCTTCCCCGCGCTGCTCGGACGCTGCCGAATGTTCGGCACTTTAGGCAGTTGAGTGCGCGAGCCGCAAGCGATAAAGCCTCGCGAAGTTGTCCTCGAAAAACTGGTTGAACGCCGACTCGTCGCCGGCCAGCAACTGTTTCGCGAGTCGTTTGTCGTTCAGGTAGGCCGGCATGTGTCCAACGTTCCTGTACTCGTTTCTTGGACGGACGGGCAACGAGCAATCGGTCGGTCAATTTCACGCCCGTTGCCACGAGTTGCTTGTTTGCAGCCCGAAAACCTGCTGTCCGGACCGTCCCAAGGAGGCAAACCGACATGGAGAAACGTCAATTCCGGCCAGATATCAGCATCGTCGTCCCGGTGTACGACGAGTCCGGCAACATCGAGCCACTTGTCGAGGAAGTGCACCGTACCTTGCGGGGTCGCCTGCGCTACGAACTGATCTTCGTGGACGGCGGCAGCAAGGACGCTACGTTTCAGGAGATGCTCAGCGCCGCGGAACAGAACCGCGGGGTCGTCGCGCTGCGACATGCCGGCAACCGCGGCCAAAGCGCTGCGGGCAGTACGGGCGTGGCGGCGGCCGGCGCGGCCATCGTGGCCGTGCTCGATGGCGACGGGCAGAATGATCCGCAGGACATTCCCAAGTTCTTTGGTCACCTCGTCGCCGTCACGCGGCTGAAAATGGTCATCGGCGAACGCCGCAACCGACAGGATCGCTGGATTTGCCGGGTGTCCTCGCGGGTCGCCAACGGCATCCGCGCGAAACTGCTCGGCGACGGCATCAGCGACACGGACTGCGGCAATAAGGTGTTCTACCGCGACGATTTTCTCTCCCTGCCGGCGTTCGACCATAAGGGGATATTCGAATCCGTTGACCATTGCCTCCGTCGGCACGAGGCGCTTGAGCGATCTCGGGCGCCGAACCGACGCTTCCCTAGTCGACCCTCCGAAGCGTCACGTTCATCGACGGGGTCCAATGCGTGCCGTCATCCGATCACTCGTGGCGGGCGAGATGACTTCGAGCCCGCCAACGCCCACCGAGCCGATCCGCCCGTAGGCCGTATGCATCACGAAGTGCCGCCCGGGAAGCCATTCGTATACGTCGGTCGCGACTATCGGCGCCGATTCGCCGCTGGCGCCCGCCACGGTTTGCCTCCGTCATCCATCGCCCGATGAAAGCTTCCAGACGGTCCAGCTCGGACACGCGCTGGGAGGTGCCGTTCACGCGGCCGACTGCGACGCCCGTCGCGATCGCTTTCGTTTCGCTTGTCATTCGCTCCTCCATTCTGGTTCGCGCTCAATCAAGAACATCGGTTGCCTTCAGCCCCACTCGAGAGACATTCCGGTCACTCCGGGAGCTTCAGCTTCCCGAGAAACGCCTTGTAGCGCGGATCGCCGACGATCCCGCGCATCAGCCGGTCGTATTTGATCTCCGTGACGCCGCCGTCGCGCTGGGCGTAGGCGCGCTCGAGCCACTCGAAGGCCAGGTCGGCCTCGCCGCGGAAGGCGTGCACTTCGGCGATCTGGTAGGCCATTTCCTCAGCCTGCTTGCTCTTGAAGGTCTCCAGCGCCGCGTCGGACTCGCTTCGCCGGCCGAGCGCGTGAAATGCGAGGGGCAACCCGGAGAGCCGCCAGCTCTCGTCCGTTTCCTGCTGCATCTCCCGCAGGGCGGCGTCGGTCTTGCCCTGCAAGAGGAGGGCCCGCCCGAGGAACAGGTGCCGAGTGGCCCCGTCGGGGTCCAACTCAAGAGCCTTGCGATACGCAGCCTCGGCCTCCGCGTCGCGGTTGATGGCCAGCAACAAGAGACCGAGGTTACTGTAGGAACTCGGCCGCAGGGGATCACGCTCGATGGCCTTGTTTATCAGGCCGATCGCTTCGTCCCAGCGTCCGAGGATAGAGGCCTGGACGGCGACGCGCCTGAGGGCCAGGGCGTTGCCGGGTTCCAGGTCGAGTGCCCGGCGATAGCTGGCGTCCGCGGCCTTCCCATCCCAGTCGTAGATTTGTTGAATCCAGCCCATCGCCAGGTGTGCGTCGGCGAGCTGGGAATCGAGCGCCAGCGCCTGCTCCGCAGCGTCGCGCGCCCGTCGAAAACCGTCCGCGAGCGGCACAAAACCGGAGTCGGCCTGGTATGCGTATGCCTGCGACAGGCCCGCCCAGGCCGGTGCGTAGCCGGGCTCGTGCTCGCGCGAGCGCCGGAAGTAGTCGACCGAACGCTCGAGGTCCTCGCGGCCGCGCCGGTCGAGGAAGAAGCGCCCCTGCAAGGCGAGGTTATAGGCCTCCAAGTCCGTTGGCCTGGATCGCGTCACGGACATCGGGCCGAGCAGGGTGAGCTTCAACACCTTGACCACCTCGCCTGCAATGTCGTCCTGCACGACGAAGATGTCATCGAGCTGGCGGTCGTAGGTCTCCGACCAAAGGTGGTAACCGTCCGCCGCCTTGATCAACTGCGCCGTGATTCGGAGCTTGTTGCCGGACTTGCGCACGCTGCCCTCCAGGATGTGCGCGACGTTGAGCTTCTCGCCGATCACCCGCAGGTCTTCATTCCGTCCCTTGAACTGGAACGACGAGGTGCGCCCAATCACGCGCAGCTCGGGGATCTTTGCCAGCAGGTTGAGCAGTTCCTCCGACAGGCCATCCGCGAAGTATTCCTGGTCCTTGCCCGCGCTCATGTCCGCGAACGGCAGTACCGCGATGGAATGGTTGGTTGCTGCGGACGCAGCGGTCGGCGGCGGTGGCAAGGCAACCGCAGCCGTCTCGCTGGTCCGCTGGTAGTACCAGAGCACTCCGCCACCTAGCAGCAGGAGCAGCGTCAGGATCGCGAACTCGGGAGTGCTGATGCGTTGCTGACCGCGATCGCCGTGGTAATAGGCAACCACCAGGACGATGGGCAAGCCGATCAGAAGTGCCAGGACCGCGATCTGGCGAAGTTGCTCCGGCAAGTGGAAGGTCTCGGTGACGTACTCCAGACCCTGCAGGAATCCCCAGACAGCAGCGACGTAGACCAATCCCCACTGGACGACCTTGCGGCGGCGCGATCTAGTCCAGATGCTTTCGGCTTCACGCTCCGGCGTGTCGGTCAATCGACGGCACCCATGGCGCCACAGTGTAGCGGCATCGGGGTTCAGGTTATACAGTGGCCGGCACAGCGTTTGCTGTTCGATGCTAGCCGGATGTCCCGGCTGCGCTACGACACGCCTGCGGAGTTCGTCGAATCAGCGCGCTCGCCGTGCGACTTCCCGTGCGCGAACGGACGGCGAATGCATTTGAGTCTCGCTTTATCCCTCTGAGACATTCCGCCGTTGCATGCGAATTGTCGCGGTGCGATAGGCGAGCGCCGCGAGCAGCGTCGCTGCAATCGCGACCACGACGAGCACGAGCAACGCAGAAACGCCCGATCAAGGATCGCTTCGACATGAGCGGCCGCGTCTTGCGTGACGAGCGGCAGCGTTGTGTCCAATCCCTGAGCAAGGACATTGAGCTCGCGACTGGCGACGGTCAGTTCGCGGATCATCTCCGTGTACTGCCGTATATCGAAGGGCGGCGCGTCCTTCGGCTTTGTCGAGGCGTCAGGCGCCGCGAGTCGAGCCGCGATGCGATCGAGCGTTTCGAGCGTCTTATTCAATGCGCTGGCCGTTTCTGTCCCGGCCTGAAGAGTCGAGCGCACATCGCCGCTTAGCGCGCCGACGGTCGCACTTCCCTCGTTCAGCTCCTGCACGAGTTGCGACAGCAGCGCCTCGCGCTCGGAAGCCAGCAGTCCGGGCAGCAACGTGACGAGCCGGTCCGCCGCACTTCCTATCAGGGACGCGCGATCGATATCTTCGAGCATTGACCTGGTTTCCGGCATGACGGCGAACTGGTACGCCATCTTCTCCACCTGCATGTTCAGCAGGTCGGGCGTTCGCTGCAGATAGAAGATCGCCCGTTCGGCGAACTCACGAGTCTCGGCGATCTCGCGAACCGCAGGATCAAGCCCGCTGAGCGGGTCCAGCCCAAGGATCGCGAAAAGACTGCCGGACGAGCGCTCCTTGCCTGGCTTCGGCGAGCGGATCGCTTTCGCAAAGTCGCTGAAGTGAACGTACGCGACCGTTCGAACCTGCGGATGCTCCTCGCGCCAACGGGTGATGATTTCGCGAAACTCAGCTGCCTGAGCGTCGGTCAGCGCTTCCTTCAGAAGTTCCCAGGCGCCTTGCTCGAGCTCTCGATGGGTCTCGAGCAACGGACGCCCGCGTTCGTCGCCGTGCTCCGCGATCCAGTAGTCTTCGATGACCATTCGGCTCAACGAAGCGAGCACGATCATATCGAGGACGTTGGCGACCGCATTGGTGCCGCTTGCAATCGTGTAGGCCAACTCGGCCTGTTGCAGCTTCCAATTCTGGGCGCTGAGGCGATCCTCAGGCCGGGTCGCGGTGGCCTGATAGCTCCCTATGACGTCTGTCGTGCGACCCGCGTACTCATCGGCAAATTGCATCACGCTGAGCTGCAGCTCGTGCGTTTTCTCAGCGCGCTCCTGAGCTTCGCGCTGTCCCGGCAGCATTTGCTGGATAGTTGCACAGCCGGGAAGGAGCCAAAGCATCATCAGCAACGACTGGAGGCGCATCACGCTACGAGTTCGCGGCCGATGTCCGGATCTAGGCCGCAGCCGCGGGTTCTTCGATGGATAGTTCATGGTTCGCTCCGCTCTCAGACCGCCGACGCGAATCCTCAGCAGTGCACGTCAGCTACGCCTGTTTTCAAGGCGCTCTACGTCTGGGATCACGGGCGGCGGCTTCTCCGTGCATCTTACCGTGCGCATCGTAGCCGCGGACCGCGCCGGGCCCGGGCGGCGGCTGCGCTACTGCGCCCGACCCACGCACCAGCTGGCTGTCCGCGCGCGCGGGAGTCGCGCTCTGAGCGCGGCCAGCGTGGGGTAGTTTCGGGGAGAATGGGCGCAAGAACTGGTGGCAAAACAGTCGCTTAATGTATGAATGCGGGGGCGTCCCTGCGCCACGCATCCCAAATTCTTGAAAGGCAATGGGTTTCGGTATCACCGGCGGACTGTTGGCGACCGCCAGGGGCGAAAATCGACCGACCATCGAACTTCCGAATTTTGGGTCGATGGTCGTGTCAGGCGCGTTCCGCCGGCTCGGGCCTCCGACGACTGCGGCGCCAGCGGCTGGCTGAACGCGCCGATATCCTTGCCTGTCACGCGAGGGGATGCCCTACTAGCTAAGCTTGCGCGGAGGCTTACCAGGCGCGTCGGTTGCGATGAATGCATCCAGCTCATGCTCCAGCCGAGAGAGCGCTACATCGGCCCCCGTAGTTCTGGCGACGCTGACCCGTTACGGAAGCGTGAGCCCGATGAGCGCCGCCTCGTAGTTTCCGCTGTAGGTCGTGCTGCCGGCCGGCTCGGACGCGCCGTGTGTCGGAATCGAAACCGTGCCTGCCGGATCCACCAGCTCGCCCGCAGGGGTCGCGACAGTGAATTTCGGACGCGGACAGTCTGAGCTGCGTCGCCAACAGGGAATACGGCGGGCCTTGGTTCGTCGTCGCCGCAAGCCGCACTGTGTTGTCGGCCGCAGCCGCGACCCCGCCACCGGTCTCGACGCCGGTGCCACCCCAGGTTGCCGCGGCCGTCACTCTTCTTGCCCGTCGACTTGCAGGCGCGCCACGAACGCATCCTGGATGCCGAGGCCCAACTGCGTCGTCGTTCCGGCGAGAAGAACGGAGCCGTCCGGCGCCACAGCGATGCCTTCACCGGTGTCGCCGCCCTTCGTGCAGCATCTCTTCCCGAACAACAAGCTGCCATCCGACCCGATCTTCAGGACGAGTGCAGCGATGCCGTGATGCCGCCCTCGCCGCCTGAATGGCGCCAGCCGTGTATATCGACCCGTCCGCGGCGGCGGCCATTCCGCCGCGCGCATCCACGACTTCGGCCGCCCCGTACGTCCGTGCCCAGACGCAGCCTGCCCGCCGGCGTCAGCTTCAGCACCATCACGTCGAACTGGGAAAAACCGCTGTCGGGCCGCACTCTCGAGCTGGCCGCGTAGACGCTGCCGTCAGGCGTGACGGCCATCGACTCGAAGCCGGCGGCATCGTCCCAGTGCCGTTGCCAGACGAGACTGCCCGCGGGATCGAACTTCAGGACGAACAGCCCGGAGAAGCTCGGACCGAAGCTGGTCGTACGGCCCGCGACGTAGACGGAGCCGTCGCTGTGCGTCGCCACCGCGCCGGCGCTGTCGGACTCGGTACCGCCCCACGCCCGCTCCCAGAGCAGGTTGCCGTTCGGATCGAATTTCAGCAACACGGCGTCTCCGCCACCGTCTGCGGTGATGCCGGCCACGTAAACTGAACCGTCGGGCGCGACCGCCGACTGACGCATCCGTCACCCCGACGATGGTCGGGCCGTTCCAGATCCGCTGCCAGACGACCGCTCCATTCGAAAGCTTGACGATGAACATTCGCGTCGCAGGTTGGCCGAACTGGTCGACAGGCAAAGCTATCCGTCGAGCCGACGAGGTACGCACTGCCGTCGGCGGCCGTGGCGACATCGGTTGCGACGTCTGCTCCAGTCCCACCCCATGTCGTCTCGGTGAGCAAGACCTGCCCGTGCGCCGGCCTTTCAGCGAAGTGCCAGCAGGATCAAAGCCAGGCTTGCAAACAGCATCTTCCCGACCGCGATTCCATCCTGTCGTGCTGGCGAGCGACTGCACGTATGCGTCATGGCGTTTCTCCGGTTTGGAGCGAAAAAGACCAAACCCTGGTCCATCTACTGCTTAGGCTCGACGCTCAATCCGAATCTGTACTTCCACTACGTAGCCCGTCGACTCGAGATGGTTCACGCCGTGCTTGAAACACATACGGGTCGTCGGTGGTACTCTCTTTCCGGCGAGCTGATTGGTGCGGCGAGTTGCGGTCCTAGCCTTCATTCCAAAAACCGGCCCGGGTGGCGGAACCGGTAGACGCTGCGGACTTAAAATCCGCTGGGAGCAATCCCATGAGGGTTCGATTCCCTCCCCGGGCACCAACTAAAACAAATAGTTACGTAACTTTCTTCAAAACAGCCGCCGCCACCAAATTGCCATTTGCCACTGTTAGAATCCGGCTGGGTCCTAAAGTAGCGCCCGCTTCTAGCTGTTTAAGGAGGCGACTCGGGGAACCATTTGTCGTTGCGCTAAAGCTTTATTGGCTGAGGGAAACAGGAGACAACATGAAACTCCGTATCCTGGTCGCAGGAGCCACCCTGTCGTTGCTGTCTGGCATGGCTATTGCGGAATCAGGCTTCCTGAGTGACTACAGCAAGCTCAAGCCGGTCAGGAGTTCGACCGGCGAGGAACTTGTATACGTCGCGCCAGGCGCGTACGAGCGCGCCGTAGGCTATACGTCCGTCATGGTGGATCAACCCGAGATCCTCTTTAGCGCACACTCGGAGTATCGCGGCATGAAGCCCGAGGATATAGTCGAGCTCGCGTCGATCATGCGCAGCGTCGCCAAGGAAAGGCTGGAGGAACGCGGACGGTACAAGGTCGTCGAACAACCAGGGCCCGATGTGCTGTTTGTGCGTATGGCTCTCACCGAGCTGTACCTGAAGAAGAAGAAGCGCGGGGCTCTCGGCTACACGCCGATCGGGGCAGTAGTCAAGGTCGGTACCGACAGGCTCAAGGAAACGCTTGAAAAGATTGACATCATCGAGATGACGTTTGAGGCTGAGCTGGTGGACAGCATGTCCAAGGATGTCCTTGCGGCGATCGTCGTCCCGAGCGGCGCACGCAAGGCGAAAGAGCAGACGGAACAGCGCATGGACATGGCGGCGTTCCGCGCCCACATCCACGAGTTTGCGTCGCGCCTGAGCTGCCAGCTGGACAACGCCAAGCTGCCGGAGTCAGGGCGCATCGACTGCACCGATCCGAAGGCACGCGAGGCCCGTGAGAGCACTGCGGAGTGAGGCCGGCCTACAGTTTACGTGGAGGATTGCACGATGATAAATAACGTACGTCGTCGCCGCGCAGGCGTCGCGATTGCATTAAGGCTCGGGGCATGCGGATTGCTCGGATTTTCAGTTTGCGGTTTCGCTGTCGCGCAGGAGGTCATCGCTGAAGTCGCACGGGATAGCTGGCACTGGCGCGTCACCCCGTATCTGTGGGGCAGTGATATCACCACCGACGTCACCTTTCCCGGAGGAGAGAACATCGCCGGGACGACAAGATTCAGCGACATTCTGGACAAGCTCGATTTTGGCGGCATGGTGCACGTCGAGGGGCAGCGTGGTACCTGGGGAATGTTCTTCGATGCGACTTATCTGGAATTGAGTGACGACGCGACCGAGGGCCCAATTTCGGTGGATAGCGAGCTTGAAACAGGGCTCTATGAGTTCGCCCTCACTTACACACCAGGCGGTGCCAACGGTCCCTTCACCGCATTTGCGGGTGCACGCATCATTGACATGAGCCTCAAGATGACGTTCACGGCGCCGGTATTCCCGGAGCCGATCCGTCGTACCAGCGACGATAGCCTTACCGACTTCATGGCCGGCGGTCGGTACGTGCACTCCTTCGACGATCGATGGATTTTGAGCGTCCGCGGGGACATCGGAGCGGGCGATACGGAGTCGAGCTGGAACGCGCTCGCATCGGTCGGATGGAGATTCGGCAGCGATCTCGACAACGCGGTGATGTTTGGCTGGCGCCACATGGAGGCCGAGGTCGAAGAGAGTGGCCGGCAAACCGACATCAGCTTCGACGGCCCCGTCGCCGGCGTGTTGTTCAGTTTCTAGGGAACGGCGCCGCCGTCGTTCTCGGAATCAATGAGGGGGTGAGCATGTCCGCAAGATTTGTCGCCACGCTCCATTCTGTGCACTGGAACAAGTGAGTTAAGCTCGACCGTCCTGTCAAGCAATCGTCCGTCGAGGCGATCACCTACCGCAATACAAATCCCTCAGCTGGTTTGCTACCGTAAGCTGGGAGCAATCCCATGAGGGTTCGATTCCCTCCCCGGGCACCAGGAAACTCCGCGATCGTAATCATCGCCAGCGGACGAGCAGCAGCTGCGACTTGGCTCACAGTGACGGCGTGGACTGGTTAACAGTTTCCACGCAAAAGAGACGTTCGAGGCTGCGTGCCGTTCCCACGCGGTGGACAATCTGGTTTCCGCGTTGTGGAGACCGGACATGGCATCGAACGTCAACGGGAACGTCGACTATCGGCTGCTCAACAACCTGAGCAACCTGGTTATCTGCAGCCAGTGCCTGCAGCACGGCACGGTGACGCCGGTGCCGCAGGTCATCAGTTTCGCGCGCCGGATCACGAATCTCTGTGCAAACTGTCGCGTCGGGCAGGTAGCCGACAAGCTACGCGCGCCGGGCAAGCTCATCCCGTTTCGCCGCAAGCGCCCGGTGTGAAGTCTCACGGCTGCGGTGCGAGAATAGCGCCATGGCCAAGCTGTACTTCTATTACTCATCGATGAACGCGGGGAAATCGACCTCGCTGCTCCAGTCCAGCTACAACTACCGCGAACGCGGTATGAACACTCTCGTCATGGCTCCGGAAATCGATGACCGCTACGGGGCGGGCAAGGTGACCTCCCGCATCGGCCTGGAGGCGCCCGCCATCAGGTTTGGCGGTGACGACAACCTGCTGTCCATCGTGGCGAAACACATCGAAGACGCGCCGCTGCATTGTGTGCTGGTGGACGAGGCGCAATTCCTGAGTCGCGAACAGGTGTTTCAGCTCTCCGAGGTAACCGACAAGCTCGGCGTGCCGGTGCTGGCGTACGGGCTGCGCACGGATTTCCAGGGTGAGCCGTTCGAAGGCAGCAAGTATCTGCTTGCCTGGGCGGATACCGTCCACGAACTCAAGGCAATCTGCGAGTGCGGTGCCAAGGCGACGATGACGGTGCGCCTCGACGAACATGGCAATGCCATCCAGGAAGGAACACAGATCGAGATCGGCGGCAATGATCGATACGTGTCGATGTGCCGCAAGCACTTCAAGAAGCACTTCTACGGCTGACAGCCGTTACCCGCCGAGGGTAGGCAGGTTCTCCGACGGCGCAGGTATCACATCCGTATTCTCCCGCGCCAGCAGCGCTCGCATGTCGTCCAGGGATTTCATGATCGCCGTTTCGGCGAACTCCGTCCCCTCGAGCGTGCTGCGTTGTGTTGCATGCGCGTCCGAGTACTTGATGCGGTAGTGGCCGAGTGAAATGACGTCGTTGTCCATCAGAACGTGATTCGAAACGCGCCGCGAGTTGACGAATGTGCCATTGGTGCTGTTCAAGTCCATCAAAAACGTGGCCGCGGCGCTGCGTACCAGCAGCAGGTGGTGGCGGCTGACGAAGCGGCTGTCGATGGCAAGGTCGTTGTGTTCCGAACGCCCGATCAGCAGGCGCGTCTGGTGCAGGGGAAGTTCCTGTAACAGGGCGCCGTCCCGCGACACGTAAAGCACAGGTACCTCGGGTGCCTCACCGGTACGGGCGTCGTTGGCCGGCGTCTCCCAGGTCCCGCCCGCGACGACCGGGTGTTCGATGCAGGATGACGGTACGGGCAGCGTTTCCGACCTCGCAAGTGCGAGGAGGGCAATGCGGTCCATGACGCCCGGCCAGCCACCGGAGGCATGCCAGATTTCATTGCAGACTGATTGCGGGAGTATGAAGGTCGGGGCACGCGACCCTGCCGCGCGCAACTTCGCATGCAGGTAGCTGGCGGCCTCTTCGACACAGAGCGGCCGCAAGTGAATATCGCGCGTGACCCGGAATTCGACCTTGTCGTAGGCTTCTGCGGCGAGGAACGGCAGCAGCGGGCGGTCGCTCGCCAGAAACAGTTTGATTGCGCAGTTCTGCCGCGTTTGCATCGCGGCGAGTTCCGAAACGGCGAGCATTGCACTCGGACTCAACAGGTGCGCGTTCTCCACGATGATGACCGGCGGACGCTGGCGTGCCGCCTGTTGCAGGCAGAAGACCCTGAGCATGGCGTTCAGCTCGGTGGTCGAGCTGTAGTCCACGTCGTAGCCAAACTGGTGCAGCACGCTTTCGAGGAACGCACCGGACTTGTAGCTGGATCCGTCGACCAGCGCGACGGTGACGTCATCGGGCAGGCGTCCGACGAACTCGCGGAGCAAGGTCGACTTACCGGAGAGCGGCGGCCCCTGCAGTAGCGTGACGCCGAGCGGATAGGTGCGTGCACTCTCGAGCGCTTCGACCGCCGCCCGATGCGCTGCGTACGGGATGACCGTCAGCGGTTTGCCGTGGGTCCTGAACGGTTGTTCCTTGAGTCCGGCCGACGCCAGGTCCATAAGTATGAACTCGCTCCACGTCGCGGGTTTGCGATTCGCGTAGCGTCAAATGCGCTGTCCGGCCTGCACGCTGGTATACAAATCCGGCCGGGTCGGTCAGTCTACGTTCGCAGGCGCTCGGGTTCAAATCCGGAGCGCGCGGTGGCGGGGTTCCGCGAGGCCGCACAGCGGTGCTCGATTTGGCATTCAATAAATCTGTTAAAGACTTGACATTTAAAAGGTTTCTTGCAATGTTGCGCCGCTGTTGCCCGTATTCGGAGAGGACGCCTTGACGGACACCCTGGTCGCCGACGACCTGCTCCTGATCCGTGGCGAGCGCTGTCTGTTCGCGAACCTGTCCTTTTCACTGTCGTCCGGTGAACTGTTGCTGCTCGAGGGCCGCAACGGCAGCGGCAAAACCAGCCTGTTGAAGGTGGTGGCCGGAATCCTGGAACCAGAGGACGGCGAAGTGCGCTGGAACGATGAACCGCTGCGCACCCAGCGTCAGGACTATCTCGGCGCAATGGCGTGGCTTGGCCATCGCACCGGCCTGAAGAGGGACCTGACGGCTATCGAGAATCTGCGCTTCGAGGCGTCGTTGCGGCCGGTGCGTACGCGCGACATCGAGGAAGCGCTGGAACGGCTCGGTGTGCTGCGTCTGAAGAAACAGGCGCTGGGCATGCTCTCAGCGGGACAGCAGCGGCGCGTGGCGCTGGCACGGATGCTGCTCGCCGATGCACCGTTGTGGCTGCTCGACGAGCCCTTCACCAATCTCGATCGCGAAGGGCGGGCCCTGGTCATCGAACTCGTGCAGGAACACGTGCGGGAAGGCGGACTGTGCATGCTTGCGGCACACCAGGCCGCACCGATCGACGTGCCGACGCAACGGGTACTGCTCCAATGAGCACCGTGCTGAAGACGATGCCGGACTTAGCGACCGGCATGCTGGCCACGATTCGCCGGGACGTGCTCCTGGCCTGGAAGCGGCCCGGCGACGTACTGAATCCGCTGTTTTTTTTTGCGATGGTTTGCACCCTGTTCCCGCTGGCCGTTGGGCCCAGCGTGGACCAGATGCGCTTCGCCGCGCCCGGCGTGCTCTGGGTCGCGGCATTGCTCGCGACCTTGTTGTCGCTGAACAGCCTGTTCCTGGCGGATCACGAGGACGGCAGCCTCGAACAGATGCTGGTCAGTCCGCAGCCGCTCACGGTCCTTGCGCTGGGCAAGACTGCCGCGCACTGGCTCACGAGCGGCCTCCCGCTGGTGCTGCTGAGCCCGCTGCTCGCGCTGAGCTTTCGGTTGCCCGCGGGCACGATACTGGTGCTGATGGTGACCCTGTTGCTCGGAACGGTGAGCCTGAGCCTGCTCGGCGCGGTCGGCGCGGCGCTGACCGTCGGCCTGCACCGGGGCACCGCGCTGCTGAGTCTGCTCATCCTGCCCATCGCGATGCCGGTGCTCATTTTCGGCACGCGAACCGTGTCGCTCGCGGCAGCGGGCGACCCGTACGCGACCGGGATCTATGCGCTTGCGGCGTACGCAATTGCGGCCCTGTCACTGGCTCCGTTCGCGACCGCCGCCGCACTCCGAATCAGTAACGAGTAGAATTCTGCGCCATGTGGAAATACCTGCACCCGCTTGCTTCGCCGCCGCATTTCTATCGCCTGGCGACGACCCTCAGCCGCTGGTTTGCGATTCCGGGGTATGCGCTCCTGATCTATGGCACGATCGCCGGTCTGTTTTTCGCGCCGGCGGACTATCAGCAGAAGGACGCGTTTCGCATCGTCTACGTGCATGCGCCTGCCGCGTACCTGTCGATGTTTGCCTACATGGTCATGGCGGCTGCGAGCGGCATCGGTCTCGTCTGGCGCATGAAACTCGCCCATGCGGTGGCCGCGGCGGCCGCACCCATCGGCGCGTCGTTCACCTTCCTGGCCCTGGCAACCGGCTCGATCTGGGGACGCCCAATGTGGGGAACCTGGTGGGAATGGGGCGATCCGCGCCTGATGTCGGAACTCATACTGCTGTTTCTGTACATAGGATATATGGCATTGCGCAGCGCCATCGACGACACGGCCAAAGCGGACAAAGCAGGTGCCGTGCTCGCGCTGGTCGGGGCCGTAAACGTGCCGATCATCCACTACTCCGTCGTATGGTGGACGTCCTTGCACCAGACTTCGACGCTGCTCGACGAAGGCGGGCCTGCGATGGACGCGGCGATGTTGTACCCGCTGCTGGCGAATATTGTCGGCCTGACGCTCGTGTTCGGCGCATTGCTGCTCAAGCGCGTACGATCCGAGGTGCTGCAGCGCGAGCGGCGCACGCGTTGGGTGCGAGACCTGGTCCTGCCGCAGGGAGCGCAAGGTTGATGAACAAACTCGCAATGAACGGCTACGGCTTCTATGTATGGACATCGTTCGGGCTTGCGCTGCTCGTCCTCTTTTGGAACGAGTGGTCCGCACGCCGGCGCCAACGCAACGTGTGGCGCGACGTGGAAGTCCGGGTGAATGCGCTCGAGAATCACGCATGAAGGCGCGACAGCAACGGATGCTCGCCGTCGGACTCGCATTGGCGGGCCTGGCCGTGGCCGCGACCCTGACATTGAAGGCGTTTCGCGACAACCTGATGTTCTTCGTCAACGTTTCGGACGTCGTGGCGGGCGATTATCCGGCCGGACGCAATTTCCGCATCGGAGGTCTGGTTGTCGAAGGCAGTGTCGAGCGCGATCAGGATTCGCTGGACATTCGATTTCTCGTAACGGACCTGAATTGCGAGCTGCCGGTGACGTACACGGGCGTGCTGCCGGACCTGTTTCGGGAAGGGCAGGGCGTCGTCGCTCACGGGCGCATGAATGCCGCGGTGTTCGTCGCGGACGAGGTACTGGCCAAACATGACGAGAACTATACGGCACCCGAAGTCGAGGAATCCCTCGCCCGGCACGTAGCCGACAGGACTGCCGTGGCCGCCGGCGCCGAGGACTGCAGCCGAGGATGACACCGGAAGTCGGCCATTTCGCGCTGATCCTGGCTCTCGCGCTCGCGCTGTGCCAGGCACTGTTGCCGATGCTCGGCGTATGGCGCAAGGACATGGCCATGATGTCGGTTGGGCGCAGCGCCGCGACCGGGCAGTTCCTGTTCGTCGCCATCGCCTTCGCCTGCCTCGTCGCGTCGTTTCTGCGGGACGATTTCTCGGTGTTGTACGTCGCGAGTCACTCGCAACTCGAGTTGCCGACGATGTACAAGGTGTCCGCGACCTGGTCGGCACACGAAGGCTCGGTGCTCCTGTGGATACTGGTACTGGCAGGCTGGACGCTTGCGGTCGCGACTTTCAGCCGACAATTGCCGGAGGAGTTCCGGGCGCTGGTGCTCGGCGTGCTCGGCTGGCTGTCCGTGGGATTCCTGACCTTCATCCTGTTCACCTCCAACCCGTTCGAGCGCATGTCGCCGGCCGCGATCGATGGCGGTGACTTGAATCCCCTGTTGCAGGATCCGGGGCTCGCGATACATCCGCCCATCCTGTATGTGGGCTACGTGGGTTTCTCCGTCGCGTTCGCATTCGCCGTCGCCGCAATGCTGAGCGGCGAACTCGACCGCGGCTGGGCGCGCTGGACCCGCCCGTGGACGATCGTGGCCTGGCTCTTTCTCACGACGGGTATCGCGCTCGGCAGCTGGTGGGCCTACTACGAACTCGGCTGGGGTGGCTGGTGGTTCTGGGATCCGGTGGAGAACGCGTCGTTCATGCCATGGCTGGTCGGGACGGCGCTGATACATTCGCTCGCGGTCACGGAGAAGCGTGGCCTGTTCAAGAGCTGGACCTTGCTCCTCGCGATCGCTGCGTTCGCCCTGAGCCTGCTTGGCACCTTCCTCGTACGTTCCGGAATCATCGTGTCGGTACATGCATTCGCGAGCGACCCCACGCGCGGCTATTTCATCCTCGCATTCCTCGGCATCGTCGTGCTCGCCGCACTCGTCCTGTATGCATTCCGTGCGCCGGGGCTGGATTCGGCTGCGGGCTTCCGGCCCTTGTCCCGCGAAACGTTTCTGCTGCTCAACAACGTGCTGCTCGTGATCGCCGCGGCGCTCGTCTTTCTCGGCACGCTTGCGCCGCTGATCGCGGACGTTTTCGGCGCCGGCAAGATTTCCGTCGGCAAGCCCTGGTTCGAAATTGCATTCTCGCTGCCGATGATCCCACTGCTGTTTCTCGTCGGGATTGGCATGCACGTCGCATGGCGCAGCCAGTCCTGGGCGGCCTTGCGCGGGCCTCTGCTCGTCCCGGCGGCAATTGCGCTCGTGGCCGGCATCGCCCTGCCGCTCGTCGCCTGGGGCTCCACCGGATTCCTGCTCTCGATCGGCACGATAGCTGCTTTCTGGATCATGGCGAGTTCCCTCGTGCAGCCCTGGCGCGCCTGGCGTCGCCAGCGTGGCGCCGCAGCGCTGACCCGCTCGATGCTCGGCATGTCCGTCGCGCATTTCGGTGTGGGCGTGTTCGTGTTCGGCGTGACCGTGGTGTCCGCATTCAACATCGAATCGGACCAGGCTCTGAGCCCGGGCGGGACGGCGAGTGCCGGAGACTACCAGTTCGAGATGCGCGAGCTGCTCGACGTGGAAGGGCCCAACTACATCGCTCGCGAAGCCGTCGTTGACATACGGCGGGACGGTGAGTTCGTGGGCCAGGTGCGGCCGCAGAAGCGCCAGTACCAGGTACAGCAAAGCTGGATGACCGAGGCCGGCATCGTTGCGGGCTGGAACCGCGATCTCCTGATCTCGCTCGGGGACCCGCTCGGGCCGGAGTCCTGGAGCGTGCGCGTGCAGTACAAGCCCCTGGTGCGCTTCGTCTGGCTCGGTGCACTCATCATGGCTCTCGGCGGGCTCCTCGCGGCGACCGACCGGCGCTATCGCGCGCCGGTGGCGGCGCGCGTGACTGCCGGGCACGCCGCGACGGAGCGCGCATGATGTTGCGCTACCTGATTCTCATCGCCGCATTCATCGGACTGATCGTCGTGTTTTCCATTGGGCTCAGGAAGGATCCCGGTGCGCTGCCGTCGCCGTTCATCGGTGAAACAGCGCCGGCGTTCGACCTGCCGATGCTCGAGGATCCCGACCGCCGCCTGAGCGACACCGACCTGCGCGGCCGGATGTCGCTTGTGAACGTCTGGGCAACCTGGTGTGTCGGCTGCCGCCAGGAGCACGCATTCCTGATGGAGCTCGCCAGCGCGAAGCGCCTGCCGATCTACGGACTCAACTGGCGCGACAACCGTGCCGACGCGTTGCGCTGGCTCGATCAGTACGGCGATCCGTATGAATCTTCCGGTTTCGACGCCGACGGCCGCGCCGGCATCGACTGGGGCGTGTACGGCGCCCCCGAGACCTTCCTCGTCGATGCCAGCGGCATCGTCCTGTACAAGCATCTCGGGCCGCTGAATTCAACGATCTGGCAGCAGGAGTTCGAACCGCGCCTCGAGGCGCCCAAGTTGGCGCAGTGAGTCGCAAGGCGGCAGCGCTGTTCCTCCTGCTCGTCGCTTCTGCGGCGGGAGCGATCGACACGGAACCGGCGTTCGACGATCCGAAACTCCAGTCGCGCTACGAAGCGATCATCGAGGAGGTACGTTGCCTCAAGTGCCAGAACCAGTCGATCAAGGATTCCAATGCGTTCCTCGCGGCGGACCTGCGGCGCGAGATCCGGCGCATGTTGACCGAAGGCAGCACCGATGCCGAGATCTACGACTTTCTCGTTGCGCGATACGGCGAATTTGCCCTGTACCGGCCGCGCGCGTCGGGCAAGACTCTATGGTTGTGGCTGGCACCCGGCATCCTGCTGGTCGCAGGCGGCGCAGCGCTCATTGCCATACTCCGCCGCCGCATGGCTCTGCCCATCGACGATGACGAGGCCGCGCAGGGCTGAATGATGCTGTGGTTCCTGTTTGCAACGATGTGCCTGCTGGCCGCGGGCTTTGCGACCTTGCCGTTCGTCCGCGACCGGAGCCGGCGGCCCGTCGCCGCGTTGTGCACGGTCCTGTTCGTCGCCGGCCTCGCGGCCGGTGTCTATGCGCTCAACGGCAGCCCGGAACTTCCCGCGGGACGGAGCGAACAACCGGACGTCGGTGCCATGGTGACCTCGCTAGCGGCGCGACTCGAAGAGCAGCCGGATGACATTCGTGGCTGGAAGATGCTTGGCCGTTCCTACATGACGCTCGGCAACTTCGAGGGCGCCGTTTCGGCTTACGAGAAGGCCGTGCAGCTCGAAGAAGCTCAGGATGCGCAAACGCTGGTCGACTACGGCGTCGCATTGGCGCGAGCCGGCGGGGAACCCTTGTCGCCGAAGGCGATCTCGGTGTTCGAGAACGCGATCGCACTGGCGCCGAACCATCCCGAGGCCCTGTTCTGGAGCGGCATTGCCGCGGCCAATCGCGGCGATCGCAAGGCGGCGGCGGACCGCTGGGAACGGCTGCTCGACACCGATCCGCCGCCCGAAGTCCGTACCATCCTGACGGAACGCATCGCGGCCTGGCGCGGCGTCCCGCCGGTGAACGACGCAAGCGCTGAGACGGCCGACGTGATCGTCGTCGACATCGGCGTTTCCGCCGCGGCGCGGGCGGCACTGCCGGCGGATGCCAGCGTGTTCGTCATCGCACGCGACCCGGCGCAACCGTCGCCGCCGATCGCGGTGTCGCGGCGCCGCCTGGCGGATCTGCCGGCACAGGTCGCACTCGGTGACCGCGACGCGATGATCCCCGGGCGGAACCTGTCCGCCTTTGACACATTCGAGATCGTGGTGCGCGCGTCCGCGTCGGGCAATCCGACGGAGGGATCGGGTGACTGGTTCGGAAGCGCGAGCGTCGAGCCGGCCAGTTCGCCGGAAGTGGCGATCGAGATCGGCGAGCGAGTGCCTTAGTCGCGGTCTTGCGGCGGCGTGAAACGGACGGTCGAGCCGAGGCTTTCGATGCCGGAGCGCTCGACGATTTCCTGGTCGACGAGATTGCAGGTGTGCACCAGGCTGGCGTAGAGACGCCGCAGCTGCACATAGGACAAGGCCTTGACGTCCACCATCTTCAGGGCATGGATGACGCCGAGGGCCAGGTCGTGCACACCGGTTTCGTGTTCCGTCATTTCCATGCAGACCAGTTTAACAACCGGCGGCTGCCGCGAAATGTGAAGCGCATCACGGCGCTGTGATAGCATGCGGCCGCTTCACGGGGCACAGGATTCACCGGGCCGGGTCTGGATGGCGCTACCTGCATCGCTGCGAGAGTCACTGCGGCTGCCGATGATCGGCGCGCCGATGTTCATCGTCTCCAGTCCGGAACTCGTCGTCGCGCAGTGCACGGCCGGCATCATCGGTGCATTCCCGGCGCTCAACGCGCGCCCGCAGGAGCGCCTGGACGACTGGATTCGGAGCATCAAGGAGGGGCTGGCGGCGTACCGGGCAGGCAACCCGGCCGAGCCGGTCGCGCCATTCGCCGTGAACCAGATCGTGCACGCGAGCAATACCCGGCTGCAGCAGGACCTCGAGGTCTGCGTGCGTCACGAAGTCCCGATCATCATCACGAGCCTGCGGCCGCCCGCGGAGGTCGTCGCGGCCGTGCACGCTTACGGCGGGCTGGTGTTTCATGACGTCATAAGCATGCGTCATGCGCGCAAGGCGATCGAACAGGGCGTCGACGGCATCATCGCCGTGTGCGCGGGCGCCGGCGGACATGCGGGTCCGCTGAGCCCGTTCGTATTGGTGAAGGAAATCCGTGCCGAGTTCGACGGCCTCATCATCCTGTCCGGCGCGATGACCGCAGGCGGGGACCTGCTGGCTGCGCAGGCGCTGGGCGCCGATCTCGCGTACGTCGGCACGCGCTTCATCGCCTCGCGCGAAGCCAATGCCGATGCCGAGTACAAGCAGATGATTCTCGATTCGCACGCGGCCGATATCGTGTACACCCCTTTCTTCACCGGCGTCGCCGGCAGTTACCTTCGCGGCAGCGTGCAGAGGGCAGGCCTCGATCCGGATGCACTGGACGGCTCGCCGGCACGGGCCATGGACTTCGACAAGCGCGAGCGCGACGGTGCCAGGGCCTGGAAAGACATCTGGAGCGCGGGGCAGGGCGTTGGCAACATCGCGGACATCCTGCCGGCGCGGGAGATAGTCCTGCGCTTCGAACGGGAATACCAGATTTGCCGGGAACGACTCGGAGGAGAATGAAAAATGCAATCAATGCTCGCGAGTTGTGCGCTGGTAGGCGCCGGCGGAGCCTTCGGCGCGCTCGCGCGCTTTGGCCTGAGTTCATGGCTGCAGACTGCGGAGGCTTTTCCGTTCGGCACGTTCGGTGCCAACCTGCTCGGGTGCTTCGCGATCGGCGTTATCGCCTGTTTCCTGAGCAGCGCAGAGTCGCTGCACGAGACTTTGCTCATGCCCGAGCACTACCGCCTGCTGCTGGCGGTGGGGTTCTGCGGCGGCTTCACGACCTACTCGAGTTTCGTGCTCGAGCTGACGGCCATGATTCATCGCAACGAGGCCGGCATGGCCTTCGCGTACTTCATGGCCACCACCATCGGCGGTTTCGCCTGCTTCTACCTGGGACTCGCCGTTACGCGCGGGCTCGTGCTGCTGCTGATTCGAGGATAGCCACGATCGGTTCCAGCCACTCGCCGTGTTCCGGCTTCATCAAAACGGAGCGCAGGCAGGTCACGCTCGCCGTGTTGCAGTCGAGGCCGGGGAGGGCGCGACGCGCGAACGACGCCGGCAGCTGGACGAGCGACAGGTGCAGGTGCTGCTCGGCCGCATGCGCGAAGATTGCGCGTGAGCGTGCGCTTACGGCGGCGGCGTCAGCGGCGACCGGTGCATAGACGACGATATCGAGTTCGGGCGGGAACAGCGGACGGTACGCCGTGCCGTCGGCGAGTCGTCGATGGAATTCGCGTGCGGCATGCAGGCAGCGGTCCAGGGACCGGGCGAATTCGCCACCGCGTTCGAGTGGCAGGAACTGCTGCGTCGCCCACAATGCGACCGCGGCCGCACCGGGGCGCGAACATTCGAGGCTGATCTCGCCCAGGTGGAGGTCTGCCGAGCTGAAATAGGTGTAGGGCGAATCGTGCCGGTAGAACCGCCCGACCTCCGGATCGCGAAACAGCACTGAGCCGCAGCCATAGGGCTGCAAGCCATGCTTGTGCGGGTCGATGACGATCGAATCGGCCGCGCCGAGCCGGGCAAACGACGCGCGGGTGTCCGGCGCCAGCCCATCGGCGAGCACGAAGTAACCGCCGTACGCTGCATCGGCGTGCACGCGTGCGCCGGCGCCGGCGGCGAGTTCCAGCATCGCCGGCAGAGGATCGACCGCGCCGAGGCCGGTGCTGCCGATCGTCGCCACCACGGTGCCGACGTCGCCCGCCGCGAGCAGGCGCCGGAGATGGCCGGTGTCCATGCGTCCGGCGGCATCCACGTCGACCGCGGTGAACGGGACGCCGAGCACATCGCATAGGCGCGCGTGCGTGTAATGCGCTTGCGACGACGCCAGGATGCGCTGGCCCGGACGAAGTCGGCCGGCGATCCAAAGCGCTTCGAGGTTCGCGACGGTGCCGCCGCCAGTCAGGTGCGCGAGCGGCGCGGACCAGCCGAACATTCGGCCGATCGCTGAAACGCATTCCTTTTCGAGCGCCGAACTGGCGCGGCCGCCGTCGAGTGCATGATTGTTCGGATTGAGCCACAGCGACATCGCGTAGGCGATGCGTGCGACCGGGTGCGGCGGCTTCAGCATCTGGCCGGCATACAGGGGATGGTGATACGGATAGTTGTCCTGCATGCGGCACGCGGCTTCATCGAGCACGGCCTTTGCTCGCGACAGGTCGAAGCCGGTCGCGGCCGCGGGGAGTTCTTTGAATCCTTGCTCGAGGCGCTCGAGCGCCGACTTGAGGAGGTCGAGTTCGGCGGGATCGATCATCGGTCTTGCCGCGAATTCGTCACTGCCGCAGCTTAGCTCAGTGCTAGGATGCGGGACATCCGATTTTCCCGGTCGTGACCTGCGACAACCCATGCTGCGACGACGTTTCGTCCAAAGCCTGCTCGGCGGCTCGTTGTGGCCGGCCGTCGGACTTCTGCCCCGGCCGGGCGTATCCGGGGAGGTTGCGTTCCGGCACGGCGTTGCGAGTGGCGACCCGCAGAGCGACCGCGTGATCCTGTGGACTCGGGTATCCGGCGCGCACGACGACGTGGAAGTGAGCTGGGAAGTCGCGAGCGATGTCGCACTGCAGCAGGTCATCGCATCGGGTCGCCTGCGCACGGGCCGCGAGCGGGACTACACGGTGAAGGTGGATGCAACCGGGCTGGAGCCGGGCCGGGCCTGGTACTACCGCTTCGCCGTCGACACGCGCGAGGGAGCGGTCGTGCGTTCGCCAGTGGGCCGCACGCGCACGCTGCAGGCCGGCCACGTCGAGGCAACGCGCTTCGCCGTTGCGTCCTGCGCCAATCATCCCTACGGATATTTCCACGCCTATCGCGACATCGCGGACCAGGACGACCTCGATGCCGTCCTGCATCTCGGCGACTATCTGTACGAGTACGGCATGGGTGACTACGCGACCGAACGCGCCGAGGCGCTTGGACGAATTCCCGACCCGCCGCACGCAGTGGTCACGCTCGACGACTTGCGCCGCAGGCACGCTCAGTACAAGACGGATCCGGACCTCCAGGCGCTGCATGCCGTGCATCCGCTGATCGCCGTCTGGGACGATCACGAGCTGGCCAACGACGCGTGGAAGGGCGGCGCGCAAAATCACAGCGACGAGCAGGGCGACTGGGAGGCGCGGCGGGATGCGGCAATCCAGGCGTGGCTGGAGTGGATGCCCGTGCGCGCACGGCACGAACAGGCGGACACGCGCATCTATCGGCAGTTCCGGTTCGGCGACCTGGTCACGCTGCTCATGCTCGATACGCGCATCGTCGGCCGCGACCGCCAGCCTGATGCAGAGCCCGGCTTGCCGGCGGAAGCCGTTGTCGCCGCATTGCAAGATTCGGAACGGCGCGTGCTCGGCGCGCGCCAGGAAACCTGGCTGCGCGACGTCCTGCGAGAGGCGACGACGACCTGGCAGGTCCTGGGACAACAGGTGATGGTCTCGCCGACGCTGTCACCCTCACTCGAGCCGCTTTTGGATCTCGACAAACCATCGATGCTGAGCCGTGAGCAACTGGAGCACTACCTCGTCGCGAGCCGTGACAATCCGCCGCTGTTGCTCGATACCTGGGACGGCTATCCATTCGCGCGCGGGACGTTGCTGGCAGACCTCAAAGCCCTCGCGCGCAATGCCGTCATCCTGAGCGGAGACCTGCATACCTCGCTGGCTGCCAATCTGTACACCGACGATAGCCAGGCTGCGGTGGCGGTGGAACTCATGACCGGATCGATCAGCTCACCGGGATTCGCGGAGTATCTGCCCGAGCGCCGGCCCGGCGCGGTTCGCGATGCGACGCTGGAACTCAATCCTGGACTGGTCTACATGGAAACGGTCCGGCGCGGCTGGCTCATGGTCGAACTCACGCACGAGGCGTGCATCGCGGAATGGCGCCTGCTGGACTCGGTGCACGAGCGAGCCTGGTCGATCGGGGTCGATAAGCGCCTCAAGGTGCGCGCCGGACGCATCGGCGAGGGGCTGGTGCCCGCCTGATGGGCCGCTGCACCTGGTGCGTGGAGTCACTGTCCCGACCGGCAGATTTTGTGTATTTTTCGAGCGGTATCGCAAAGGGATATTTATGAAGGCGCTGGTATTCGTGTTCGGCCTCCTCGCTGTGTGCGGCACTCTCGCCGCCGCCGGCGGGGACAAATCCGTTGCCGCGAAGACCGCGCGCGATGGCGCCGCGGCCGGCATCGACTGGTTCGACGGCACCGTGGAAGAAGCTTTCGCTGCTGCCGCCCGCGACCGCAAACCGGTGTTCCTGTACTGGGGTGCGGTGTGGTGCCCGCCGTGCCATGCCATCAACAACACGGTATTCAAGAGCCCGGCATTCGTCGAACGTTCCCGGCTGTTCGTGCCGGTCTATCTCGACGGCGACACGCCCAATGCACAGGCTGCCGGGGAGCGCTTCGCCGTCAGCGGCTACCCGACGATGATCGTTTTCGATCCTGACGGCACGGAATTGACGCGCATTCCGGGCGGCATCGACATGGAGGCTTATGCAACCGTGCTCGACCTCACGCTCGCGAATTCCTCGTCGGTAGTTCGCACGCTGTCGTCGGTGATGGCAGGCAGCGCCGCGCTGACGCCAGCGCAATGCACCCAGCTCGCTTATTACTCTTGGGAACAGGACGAAACGATCCTCGGTTCCGTCGATGCTCCGGAGTCATTTCGGCGCATGCACGACGCTTGCCCCGAGCCGATGGCGCGCGAGCGGTCGATTCTGTACTTCGCCGGGCTTTCGGCGACGCTGGACGCTCTGGAAGTCGCGGCGGGCGAGGGCGGGCAGCCGGCGGAGCTGCCCGCGGCCGCCGCTCGTGAGGCGCAGCTGATGCTCAACCGTGTACTCGCCGATCCGGGCCTCGTCCGGGACAACGTGCTGGTCCTCGAATTCAGCGGCGCGCGCTTCACGGCTGCCGTTAGTGAAACGGGTTCGCCCGAGCGTGCGCAACTGGCCCGCCGATTCCTCTCCGCCTACGACCAACTCTATGCCGACGAGTCGCTGTACAAGCGCGAGCGGCTGTACACATTGGCCGGCAGGATACGATTTGAGCGCATCGACGACGAACAGGCACCGGTGTCGTCCGAACTCGAAGATCGAATTGCAAAGGCGGTTGCCTGGGCAGACCGGAGCACGCCCGATCCCGCCGAACGTCAGCCGATCATCAACGCGGCTGCCAACGTGCTCGAGGAAGCCGGCATGGACGAGCTCGCGAAAGACCTGTTGCTCGCGGAGCTCGAAATCTCCGGACAGCCGTACTACTACATGCCCACGCTCGCCGATATCGAGGAGCGTGCCGGCCAAGAGGAGCAGGCACTGGGCTGGCTGCGCAAGGGCTGGGAAACTTCCAGCGGACCGGCGACCCGCTTCCAGTGGGGCGCGTACTACCTGGATGGGCTGCTCAAAATGGCGCCCGACGACGTCGCGACGATCCGCGCCGTGACCGTGGCCATGGTCGACGAAGTACTGGCCGGCGGCGGCTTCTTCCTGCGGCCAAAGGCTCAGCTCGCGCAGCTCGGGGAAAAGCTCGAGGCGTGGAGCGAAACCAATGACATGGCGCCGGCGCTGCAAAGCATTCGCTCTGCGGTGGCGGCGGCTTGCGGGCGCGACGACGACGGTAGTTCGCGCGCCGCCTGCGAGTCGTTCCTGGATGCGGCCTGAGTGAGCAGTCGCCGCGCGCTGGCGGCCGCCGCGGTTGCGCTACTCGCCCTGGCGGCCTGCGGCACGAACGAAGTGCTGGTTGCGAAGAGCGCCGTGGTGCCGGCGGGCATCGACCTGTCGGGCCAATGGCGTCTGCGGGAAGAGACGGGGCTCGAGCAGATCGAACGCGCGGAACGCGAGGCGGCCGGCGGGATACCGATCCCGCCGAAGAGCACGGCGCCGCAGGCGCAAGCAAAGCCGAACCGGAATTCACTGGTGCATATTTTTCTGGAGACCGGCTCGACGCTGCGCATCACGCAAACGGCGCAAGGCCTGTTCATCAGTTTCGATCGGGCGATCGTCGAGGAGTACCTCTTCGGCGAGAACCGGATCGTCAACGTCGGTCCGGTGGAAGCGGCCCGCGTGTCCGGCTGGGAGAAAGCCGGATACATCATCGAGACGCTGGACGACGACGGCAACAAGCTCGTCGAGCATTATCAAATGGAGGAGGGCGGCGCGCTGCTGGTGCGGCGGATCGAGATCCTGCGGCGCGGCAAACCGGCGCTCTCGGTCGTCCAGCAATACGATCGGGCCTGAGCCGCCGGCGCAGAACCGCCGATCACCGCGGAATCACGGGCTCCCGTCGAGCGTTTCGTAGGTCGCCAGTTCGGCACGCAGATTCAGCTTGCCCTTGCGGTGCTGCTCGATGATCACCGGCAGATATTCCAGTTCCGGCACGCACCACAGTGTCGTCACGCGCGACGAGCCCCTGGCCTGGTGCCGCACGCCGATTGCATCGTAGTTCCCGGCAGGCACCTCCACCTCGCGCTCGTCGAGCAACGTGATCTCGAGCGTCTTGAATTCGTCGATGTCGAACAGCACATAGTTCTTGCCGGTTTCGCCGGCGAGCATGTCGCGCATCATTGCATACTGGATCGAGATGCGATCGTGCGCGACGCCGTCGAAGGACATCTCGACCGCCTGCCCGTTGAGTTCACCCGCTATCGAATGAGTCGACCAGTCGAATCGGAAGTCCGCCTGGTCCTTGTCGCTGGAAACCGTATCGTTCGAGGTGAAACGCAGCGGCCGGACTCCGTCCTGGCCGAGCACGAATAACGAGGACTCTTCGATCGTGCCGTTGACGAGGGCGCGTGCGAGACCCGTGGGCGCCACACGGTGCACAGCAAGATAGCCATCGTCGGTGCGAGACATGCGGGTCGACAGCTCACCACCGAGGATACGGATCTTGACCTTGTAGGTGGCCGAATAGGGGCTGAGAAGGATCTCGGCGGCAGCGCTCAACGGCGCGGCTACGAACGCGGCGCAGAGGAACGGCAGCGCGAGCCGCCGGAGTCGATCAGGAAGTTTTGCCGACTGCATGTTCGCAGTCTCGCATGACGGACATGACTGCTCCCTGAACGGCGACGCGATAACGCTCCATGTCGTCGAGGGCAGCCCGCGCAGGAATGGCATGCGGGACGCCGACGCCGACGCACACGATTGCAAAAGGCTTCGGGATCATGAATCGGTCCCAGCGATCGAGGTACCACGCACGGTCGGCGGCGCAGGCCATCGGGAGGATCGGCACGCCCGCGATGCGCGCCATCAGCACCGTGCCAGGCTTGAATTCATACTGCGGGCCGCGCGGGCCGTCCGCGGTCGTCACGATCGAGTAACCGCGTTTCATCATCGACTGCTGATCACGCAAGGCGAGTGCGCCGCTCTGGTTCGCGGAGCCACGGATCACTTCCGCGCCCCAGGCACGAGCGATGCGTTCGGGCACTTCTCCGTCGACCGAGCCCGAAACGAGGAAGCAGGCCTCGAATCCTTCGCCGATCCAGCGGCGAATCTGTGTCGAACACAAAACGTGTTGCTGATGCCAATAGGCCGGAGCGCACACTCCCGAGCCCTTGATGTACGGCCGGATGTTTTCTTCGCCGAGCACGGGGCGAAATCGATAGGTCGCAGCGAGCAGGCGAATTAGGCCACGCAGGACCGGCAGGCCGAGTAAATAGTAAATGCGGCGCGCAGCATTCAATTGCCGGCGCGACGCCGAACTTCGGCGTGACTCGACCGAAGTAAAATCCGTTTTGTCGCTGGCGCCGTTTTCGTCGGCAGGCATGTCCTGTCCCGCTAGGCTGGCTTGCGTTCAGTTTGCGGTATCGGTCGCGGGGCGGTCAATGTAGAATTCGGCGGCAATCGTCCGCTGCCGCGCCACACCAAGCCCACAGATGTCAGCAATCGAATCCGTAACCCGACGGCCTCCGGGACCCGAGCATGCTGTTGCACTTGGCATAGATCCGGAAACCCTGGAGACGCTGACCGCCGTGCAGCACGACTACGGCGATGTCGTGCGCCTCGTCAAGCCGAGCGGCCGTCTCGCTTACTTCATCAACGAACCTGCGGAAGTACGGCGCATACTCGTCCGGCAGCATGCCCGCTATCAGAAAGGGCCCGGATTCGAACGGGTCAAGATGTTGCTCGGCAACGGGCTCATCGTCAGCGACGGCGATGTGTGGCGCCGCTCCAGGACCATGATCCAGCCGGCATTCAAGGTCCAGAACGTGCACCGACTGATGCAGGTCATGGTGGCCTGCACGAGCAAGCTTGCGACTGCGTGGAGCGACGCGACCAAGCGCGGTGAGCCGATCAATATCACGCAGCAGACCAGCGACTTTGCGCTCGAACTCATCCTGCGCTGCATCTTCGGCGCCGACTACGAAGGCCGGCTGCTGGCCGGCGGCGACAACCCCTTCGAGTTCCTGAGCAAGGACTCGGCGCGTGATCTGAGCGTGGTGATGAAGGCACGCCACTTGCGTGCATTGCTGCTCGAGATCGTCGCCGCACGGCGGACGGCAAGTCACGGAGAATTCGATTTCCTGTCCATGTATTTGCAGGCCCGTGACAAGGAAGGCCGGCCATTCAGTGACGGCGAGTTGCTGGACGAACTGATGACACTGATCGTCGCCGGCTTCGAAACGTCCGCAAATACGCTGAACTGGGCCTGGTACCTGCTCGCAGGACATCCCGGCATCGAGGCGGCGATCGTAGCCGAGGCGGCGCGGGAATTGCCGGCGCACGACGTGCTGGATCCGGCGCACACGACGGCCATGACCTACACCCAGCAGGTGCTGGAGGAGACGTTGCGGCTGTACCCGCCGGTGTGGCTGTTCACGCGTCGAGCAATCGCCGAGGACGAACTCGAATCCTTCGACGTGCCGCTGGGCACCGACATCTATCTTTCTCCCTACATCCTGCATCGCACTGAACGCTACTGGCCCGAGCCCGTCGTGTTCGATCCCGGGCGCTTCGCCGTCGCCGATCCGCCGCGCAGGGAGCGCCCGTACTTCCCTTTTTCACTCGGGCCGCGACGCTGTCTCGGCGAATACTTTTCTTTCCTCGAGATGAAACTGCACCTGGGGCTGCTGCTGCCGCGCTTCCGCATGGAACGAGTGGACGACAGCGAGCCGGGACTCGAACTGGGCATCAATCTGCGCTCGAAACGCGACATACTCCTGCGTCCGGTATTTCGACAGGGATAGCATGCGGCTATTCGATTCAATGGCGGACCTGCTCGCGGATGCGGTCGGCAGGGACCGCGAGATCCGGTTCATCGACGGCGACGACGACGAATCGACCCTGAGTTTCGCGAGCCTGCGCAGGGAGGCGTTGAGCTTGCTCGGGGCACTGCAGGCGCGTGGCATGCAGCGCGGCGACGAACTGGTCATATTCACGAACCACAACCGCCGGTTCGTAGTCGCATTCTGGGCTTCGATCCTGGGCGGCATCACACCGGTGCCGGTGGCGACGGGCATCAGTGACGAGCATCGCCTGAAACTGTTCCGCATCCTTCGCCAAATGCGCCGCGGCACTCTGCTCAGCGAAGCCGGCCTGCTGGACAAGCTGCGTGATTTCGCGGCGGCGGAGAGCCTGCCGGAAATCAGCAGCCTGCTCGAGTCACGGAGCGTGGTCGCGGACGAGGTTGCGGGCGGCGCGCCGGGCGAGGCCGTGCCGGTCGAACCGACGGACGTCGCATTTATCCAGTATTCCTCGGGCTCGACGAGCGACCCGAAAGGCGTGGTACTCACGCACCGGAATTTATGCCACAACATACGCGCGATCGTCGAGGGGACGCACTGGACTGCGGATGATCGGAGTCTGTCCTGGATGCCGCTGACACACGACATGGGACTCATCGGTTATCACCTGAGCGTGCTGGCCGTCGGCATGAGTCACGCAGTGATGGACACTAAGGTTTTTGTGCGGCGGCCACTCCTGTGGATGCAAAAGGCCGCCGAGCTTCGGGCATCGCAGTTGTGCTCGCCGAACTTCGGCTACAAGCACTTTCTCAAGCTGTTCGAGCGCAAGGGCCTGCCCGGGGGAACGGACCTGTCCTGCGTGCGCCTGATCCTGAACGGAGCGGAACCGATCTCGTGGGACCTGTGCGAATCGTTTCTCGCGGCGCTCAAACCCTTCGGCCTCCGGCGCGCGACCATGTTCCCGGTCTACGGCCTCGCGGAAGCAACCGTCGGCGTTTCCTTCGGCCGGCCGGGCGACGAGCCGTCGCGCATCGTCGTGGACCGGCACGCGTTGCGCATCGGGGAAGCGTATCGCGAAGTCCCGGCAAGCGATGCGCGTGCCTTGAGTTTCGTGCGCTGCGGCAGTGCCATACGCGACGTGCGCATCCGCATCGCCGACGACGCGGACAGGGAAGTCGGCCCCGGCACGGTCGGGCATATCCAGCTGTACGGCGCCAGCGTGACCGAACGCGTGTACGGGGACGATATCGCGACGGCCGCGCTGTTCACGGTGGACGGCTGGTTGCGCACCGGCGACTGCGGGGCGTTCGCAGACGGGCAGCTCGTCATCACCGGCCGGCAGAAGGATCTCATCATCGTCAACGGGCAGAACTATTATCCCCACGACATCGAGGAGATCCTGGGACAGGTCGAAGGCCTCGAACTCGGCAAGGTAGTTGTCGCGGGTGCGACGCCTACCGGCAGCGGCACCGAGGAATTGCTGGTCTTCGTGCTGCACCGGCAGGACATTGATGCATTTCGCGCCGTAGTGGCGACGGTACGTGAGATCATCGCCGAACGCGTCGGGCTCGAAGTCGATCACGTGATCCCCGTGGCTCGCATTCCAAAGACGACGAGCGGCAAGATACAGCGCGCGCACCTGCTCCGCGATTACCTGGACGGCGCGTTCGACGCGGAACTGCGCCGGCTGGCACCTGCAGGCGCGGTGGCGCCGGCCGGCGACGCGGATCCGCTGGTCGCCGAGCTGGAGACGATCTGCCGGGAGTTCGCCAAAGACCGGCACATCGGCCAGGACGACAACCTGTTCGAAGTCGGGATGAGCTCGCTGACCCTGACGGAAATCGTGCTGGCGATCGACGAGCGCCACCCTGGGAAGTTCGACATCAGTGATCTCTTCGACTATCCGACACTGCGGCAGATCGCCGATTTCCTGCGTCGGGCATGAACGCATGACCGGAGTTGACATGATATACGCCCGTATCGCCGGTACCGGCAGCTACCTGCCGGAGAAAATCGTCCTGAATTCCGAACTTGCCTTGCGGATCGACACCTCCGACGAATGGATCCAGGAACGCACGGGTATTCGGCGCCGACACGTGGCCGCGGACGGTGAAACCACCTCCGACATGGCGCTGGCCGCGGCGCGCAACGCGCTCGAAGCGGCCGGCCTCGAAGCGGACGACGTTGACCTGGTGCTCGTGGCCACGACCACGCCCGACAAGATCTTTCCGTCAACGGCGTGCATCGTGCAGCGCAAGCTCGGCATGACACGCGGAGCGGCAATGGACGTGCAGGCCGTCTGCAGCGGCTTCGTCTACGCGCTGGACATCGCGGATCGTTACATACGCACCGGCGGCGGTCGCCGGATTCTCGTGATTGGCGCCGAGACGATGTCGCGCATCGTGGACTGGAACGACCGGTCTACGGCCGTGCTGTTCGGCGACGGTGCCGGCGCCGTCGTGCTCTCGGCAAGCGATGACCAGGGCATCATTTCCACCCACATTCATTCCGATGGCAGACTCGAGGACACGCTGCACGTGCCCTGCGGCGTATCGAGCGGATACGAGCAAATGTGCGCAGGACGCGCGTACATCGTCATGCAGGGTAATGCCGTGTTCAAGAAGGCGGTCAGCATGCTCGGTGCGATCGCACGCGAAACGCTGGACGGCAACGGCATCAGCAAGAAGGATCTCGACTGGCTGGTGCCGCACCAGGCGAACATGCGCATCATCGTCGCAGCCGCAAAAAAGTTCGGACTGCCGATGGAGCGGGTGGTCGTCACGGTGGACGATCACGCCAATACCTCGGCGGCGTCGATCCCGCTGGCGCTCGACATCGCGGTACGCGACGGCCGGATCCGACGCGGCGAGCTGATGTTGCTCGAGGCTTTCGGCGCCGGCCTGACCTGGGCTTCGGCCCTGATTCGCTACTGAGCGCAAAAGCAAGCCGACCGGACATAAGGCCCGAAGAAAGGCACTTTCTCGAATTTCCGCCGTGATCTGCTTCACACTTTCGCGGCGATCCATTTCCTATACTGCGTGCAGGACCTGTCGCCAATCAGAGACAAACGGAGCCCGTCGCGCATGTACGAGGACCCGAAAAGCATCACGCCGGCCGAATCGAGCATATCCCTGCGCCTCGCGGAAATCCGTCGGCGCTGTTCGCAGCTGCTGTCGGAACCCGATGCCCTGGAGCTGACACTCGAGGACGCCGCCGAACGCCCGGACGGGACGAATCCCTACAACCGCGGGTGACCCGCCGACAGTCCGCCCTGCCGTGCATCGGTGCTAATATCGGTGCGTCTTTCGCTCTACTCGATTCCCGCACCGGCGCAGGAGGCACGCATGGCTGTCGAACTCACGATCAACGGGCAGGTTCACGCGGTCGACGCCGACCCGGCGATGCCGCTCCTGTGGGCGATCCGGGACCTCGTCGGTCTCACCGGCACCAAGTTCGGCTGCGGCAAGGCGCTGTGCGGCGCCTGCACGGTGCATGTCGACGGGGAACCGGTCCGCGCCTGTTCCTATCCGGTATCGGCTGCTGCCGGCCGCAAGATCACCACCATCGAAGGATTGTCCGAGAACGGGTCGCATCCCGTGCAGGTGGCCTGGCGGGAACTCAACGTGCCGCAGTGCGGCTACTGCCAGTCCGGGCAGATCATGAGCGCGGTAGCACTGCTGGCCCGCAACCCGAGACCCAGCGATGCGGACATCGACACCGCGATGAGCGGGAACCTGTGCCGCTGCGGCACCTACACGCGCATCCGGGCGGCGATCCACCGTGCGGCGGGAGACCTGTCATGAACGGCTGGCGGCGCATCAACCGGCGGGAGTTCCTGCGGCATACGGGACAGGCCGGCGGCGGCCTCGTATTCGCGCTGACGGCGGCGCCGGTGTTCAGGCCGGCGCTGGCCGCGGTCAGCGGCAGCGCCGCAGCCCAGGCGCTGGCGCCAAACGTCTACGTCAATATCCGGTCGGACGGCACCGTACAGATCGTGTGCCATCGGTCGGAGATGGGCCAGGGCATCCGCACCTGCCTGCCGCAGATCATTGCCGACGAACTCGACGCCGATTGGGACAAGGTCCGCCTGGAGCAGGCATTGGGCGACGAGAAATACGGCGACCAGAACACTGACGGCTCGACCAGCATCCGCCAACAGTTCGACCTGCTGCGCGGCGCAGGCGCCGCGGCGCGCGAAATGCTCGTTGCTGCCGCTGCCGCCGAATGGGGCGTGCCGGCCAGCGAGTGCGTGACACGCATGCATGCCGTGCACCACGAGTCGAGTGGCCGCAGCCTCGGCTACGGCGAGCTCGTGCCGCTGACCGCGGACATGCCGGTGCCGGAGAAGCCTGCTTTCAAGTCGAAGGACGCCTGGCGGTACATCGGCAAGTCCATGGACACGATCGACGGCTTTGCCATGTCCACCGGCGCCGCAAACTACGGTATCGATGCCAGCCTGCCGGGCATGCTGCATGCGTCGATCGAGCGTTGCCCGACGCATGGCGGCCGCGTGCAGAGCGTCGACGAGCAGGCCGCGCGTGCGGTGCGCGGCGTGGTCGACGTGCTGCGCATGCCGGAGCCGACCGCACCGCCGGTGTTCAATCCGCTGGGCGGCGTCGCCGTGCTCGCCACCGACACCTGGAGTGCACAAAAGGGCCGTGACGCGCTGAAAATCGTCTGGGACAAGGGCGGCAACGGCATTTACGATTCCGAGAAATATCGTGAGGAATTACTTGCAAGTGCCCGTTCTGACGGAAAATTAGTACGAAGTCGCGGTAATATTTCAGTGGCACGGGACAGCGCGGCGCAAAGTCATTCGGCGGACTTCTATGCGCCGCACCTGGCGCAGGCACCGATGGAGCCGCCGGCAGCGCTGGCGCGTGTCGACGCGAACGGCTGCGACGTATGGTCGTGCACGCAGAACCCGCAGGCCACGCGCGATACCGTCGCTGCAATCCTCGGACTCGACAAGACGAAGGTGCGTGCCCATGTCACCTTGCTCGGCGGCGGTTTCGGCCGGAAGTCGAAGCCGGACTTCGCCGCCGAGGCCGCGTGGCTCGCGCAGAAATCCGGCAAGCCGGTCAAGGTTACGTGGACGCGCGAGGATGATCTCCGGCACGGCTATTTCCATTCGGTCAGCGCCCAGCATCTGGAAGCTACGCTGGATGGGGAAGGCAACGTGACGAGCTGGCTGCACCGGACCGCATTTCCGTCGATCGGCTCGACCTTCGATCCCGCAGCCAGCGGACCTTCGGCCGGTGAACTGGGACTCGGCTTCACCGATATCCCGTTTGCCGTCCCGAACCTCAGGCTCGAAGCCTGCGATGCACAGGCGCACGTCCGCATCGGTTGGCTGCGCTCGGTTTGCAACGTCTACCATGCTTTCGCCATCGGCAGTTTTGCCGACGAGCTCGCCGCACTCACCGACACGGATCCGCACACCTTCCTGCGCAAGCTCATCGGGCCGCCGCGTCGAATCGATCCTGCGGCGGACGAAGCCGAGTACGAAAACTACAGCCAGAGCCTCGCGACGCACCCGATCGATACCGGCCGCATCGTGGCCGTGCTCGACAAGGTCGCGGAAATGTCGGACTGGGGCCGGACCCTGCCGGACGGCCACGGGCTCGGCATCGCGGTGCATCGTTCCTTCCTGGCGACGGTGGGCACGGTTGCCGAAGTCAGTCGTAACGCAAAGGGCAAGATGCGCGTGCACACGCTGTGGACCGCCATCGATGCCGGCCAGGTCATCAACCCGGACCGGGTCAAGGCGCAGATGGAAGGAGCGGGCATCTTCGGCATGAGCCTCGCGCTGTACGGCGAGATCAGTGCCAAGGAGGGCGCGATCGTACAGGGGAATTTCGACACCTACCCGATCGTGCGGATGAGCGAGGCACCCGGCGCGATCCACGTGCACATCATGGAGGTCGACGCGCCGCCGGGCGGTGTCGGCGAGCCCGGCGTACCGCCGGTTGCACCGGCGCTCGCGAACGCCTGGTTCGCCGCGACCGGCGAGCGTGTGCGCGACCTGCCGTTCCGCAACGCGGGTATCGTCTAGCCGGTCCGGCCGGCGGCCCGGTCGCGGGCCGCGCGTCCCAGCCACGCCATCGCGTCCTCGATGCGCGCCCCCCAGGGATGCCCGAAGCTCAGTCTGAAGCAGTTCGCGTAGCGCACGCAGGGCGAAAAGATACGGCCCGGCGCAATGCTGATGCCGGCAGCAATCGCATCGTCGAACAGTCCGACGGTGTCCACCGTTGCCGGCAATTCCAGCCACAGGACGGAGCCTCCCATCGGTTTCGACGTGCGGGTCTCCGCCGGAAAATGCTCCGCGACCAAGGCCCCCATGCGCTCGGCATTGCGGTGCAGGACCGGCCGCAGGGATTTCAAATGCCGCACATAGTCCCCGTTCGCGAGAAAATCGGCGAGCGTGAGCTGCTGGAGCAGGCCGGAGGAACAGGAATAGGCGCGCTTCAGGCGGCCGACGCGATCGATGTATTCGCCGGCCACGATCCAGCCGATCCGGTAACCGGGCGCCACGGTCTTGGAGAACGAGCCGCAGGTCAGCGCGCGGACGCCGCGACCGAGAAACTGCGCCGGTGTCGGCCGAACTCCGTCGAAGCGCAGGTCGCCGTAGACGTCATCTTCGATCAGCACGACCTCGTGCCGGCGCAAGACATCGATCAGGCGCAGGCGGTCGGCGTCCGGCATCGTGACCCCAAGTGGATTGCCGAGCGTCGTCGAGAACACGCAGGCCTTGACCTCGTGCTCGGCCAGGACCCGGTCGACTTCGCTGATCACGACTCCTTCCTCGGGGCAGGTCTCTACTTCGATTGCGAGCATGCCCAGGCTGTCGATCAATTCGAGGACCCCATGATAGGTCGGAGTTTCCACGGCGATAACGTCGCCCGGTCCCGCAACCGCCTGCAGGGCGAGCAGGAGCGCCTCCTGGCCGCCGTTCGTGATGCAGATCGATTCCGGCGACACCTGTGCGCCGAGCGTGTCGAAGCAATGCCAGGAAATCTGGCGGCGCAAGACGATTTCGCCCAGCGTGGTGGAGTAGCCGAGGCTCCGGGACTCGGCGCGCGAGATGACCCGCTTCATGGCGCGGTGCAGTGCCTTCGCAGCTGGGCGCGCCATGCTCGGGTTCGCGATGCCGAGCGGCACGAGGTCGGGATTGTTGATGCCGTCGTATACGCGTTGCATCAACGTGCGATCGTCGAGGGGCGCCGGGCGACTGCCGCGCGACGAGGTTGGCCGGACGATGTCGTTGGCCGCCCGGTGGCGCAGGTAAAAGCCGGATTGCGGACGAGACTCGACCTGGCGCTGGCGCTCGAGCTCGATATAGGCCTGCCGTACCGTGGGTACGCTGACCCCAACCCGGCGGCTCATCTTTCTGAGCGAGGGCAGGCGGTCGCCGGGACGCAGCGCGCCGGCGGCGACGCTGGCGTGGATCAGGTCGATCACCTGACGGTAGAGATAGGTGCCGTCCGACTTGTCGAGGGCGAGCATACTGTTCAGGTCACATTACGAAAAAACTGTTTCTGTTATAGGTGCAGTACCCACGTATAGTCAAGCCTAGTGAAACAGCGACGCGATTCCCTGCACTATCATGCGTGGTCCCGCCGCGATGAACCCTGAAAGCCACGAGCAGCCTTCGATGAGCAACATGCTCCTGTACCTGATCACCGTGCTCATCTGGGGCTCGACCTGGTTCGCCATCGAGTTCCAGCTCGGTGTCGTCGAGCCCGAGATATCGATCGTGTATCGCTACGCCGGCGCATCCCTGCTCCTGTTCGCCTGGGCGGGGTTTCGGGGTTTTAAGCTGCGTTTCGATCGGCGAGCGCATGCGTGGTTCTTCGTTCTGGGCCTGTTCCTGTTCTGCCTGAATTACATACTCGCGTACCGGGCCCAGCTCCATATCACCTCCGCGATGTGCGCCATCGCGTTCTCGACGATCGTGTGGATGAATATCCTGCTCGCGCGCTTGTTCTTCGGCGTCCGTTCCGGACGGCGTGTGCTGCTCGGCGCGACCTTCGGAATCGTCGGCATACTGGTGCTGTTCGCGCCGCGCATCGGCTCCATTTCCTTGTCCGATTCGGTGCTTTTCGGCTCGCTGCTCGCCGTCCTCGGCGCGCTTGCGGCATCGTTCGGCAACATGGCCTCACAGAAGGCGCAGGCGCTCAAGCTCCCGGTCATCCAGTCGAACGCCTGGGGCATGTTCTACGGCACCTGCCTCACGGCGCTGGTGGCCGTCGTGGAAAGGCATCCCTTCACGTTCCAGGTCACGCCGGCCTACATCATCTCGCTCGCCTACCTGACGATCTTCGGCTCGATCATCGCATTCGGCGCGTACCTGACCCTGCTCGGACGAATCGGCGCGCATCGGTCCGGGTACGCTCTCGTGATGTTCCCGGTGATCGCGTTGATCCTGTCGATGCTGTTCGAAGGACTGCGGCTCGACGTGTACATCGTCATCGGCACGATCCTGGTGCTGACGGGCAACGTGTTCGTCCTGGAAGGCAGGGCCGGTGCGCAGGCACCGATGGCGGCCGGCACTGCGCGGGCCGCGAACGATTAGCACAAAGGCCGCGGCCCGGCGACAGCTCAGTCCAGGCTTCAGTCGTCGGCGCCGGCGTCGGGCGATTCTGACCAGAGCCAGCGCAGGGCCTCGGGCAGCAGCGCACCACCGTCATTGTCGGTGTGCTCGCCATCCGTCCACACCGTGCGCACGCGGTAGCGGGCAGCGTCTTCGCCAGCCTCGGCAGCCCGGCGATTCGCGTATTCGAATGCGGCGGCCATCTGCAGGTTGGCCAGGAACCAGTTGCCCCATTCGTTGTCGAGGTCGTTGCTGCCGTCCTGCAGGAAAATCTTCAGCGGTCGGACAGCCTCGCGGCGGACCAGCGCCGGATAGTCCTGACCCCCTAGCTGCACGGGCTGTTCGTAGGGACGAAAACCGATCGAGACGTAACTGCCGATGAAACTCACGACCTTGCGAAAATAATCCGGCCGGTGCCAGGCCACGGTGAACGCGCACAACGCACCGCTGCTGGTTCCGCCTATCGCGCGCTGCTCCGGGTCCGCGGTCAGCAAATAGCTTTCCGACACGTGCGGCAGCAGTTCGTCGATGAGAAAGCGGGCGTAGCGGTCGTCCATCGCATCGTATTCCTCGGAGCGATGATTGGGATTGCTCATGCCGAGGTCGTCCGGATAGGTCGACGCCGTGTGTCCCGGCGTCACGAACAATCCGATGGTCAACGGCATGTCGCCGCGGGCGATCAGGTTCTCCATGACCTGCGGCACGCGCAGCGGTCCGAGCGGGTTTGTCGCCCGTTGCCCATCCTGGAACACCAGCAGGCTTGCGGCTTCCTTCCCGTCGTACTGCGCCGGCACGTACACCCAGTACTGGCGCACGGTGCCGGCGAAGACCTCGCTGTGAAATTCGTAAGGCCCCGCCAGCCGGCCCGTCGGCACTTCCGGCTGTGCGAAGTGATCCGCCGTCAGTTCCTTTGCGCCGGGCCGGATCTCCGCTTCGTGCACCGCGGCGGATGCAGCGACCGCGCCGGACAACGTCGCCAGCAGCGGCAGGCGTACAGGAATCGAGGCGATCGACATGCGGGGCTCCGCGCACCGGACCCGTGGATTCTGGCCCAGCGCCGGAATGCTTGCAAAGCGCTGCCTTGCTTCTTACGCTCGCGCGACCCGGCGATTCGAGTCCCGCCATGCACATCCGAGCCGCAGTACGTGCCGATGCCGACGCCGTCACCCGCATCTACAACCATTATGTGCGGGAAACCATCGTCACTTTCGAATCGACCGAGCTGGAGGTGGACGAAATGGCACGGCGCATCGACGCGACGGTCAACTCGGGTTTGCCCTGGATCGTGGCCGAGGAGGGCGGCTCGCTCGTCGGCTATGCCTGCGCGTCGAAGTGGAAGAACAGACATGCGTACCGCTACTCAGTCGAATCCACGATCTATCTGGATCCGGCCGTGACCAGACGAGGTATCGGGCGACGACTCTATGGCGCGTTGTTGGAGCAAATTCGCGATTGCGGGATGCATGTCGTCATCGGCGTCATTTCACTGCCGAACCCGGCCAGTGCCGGCCTGCACGAGGCGCTCGGTTTTCGCAAGGTCGGAGAGTTCCAGGAAGTTGGCTACAAACTCGACCGCTGGATTGATGTCGGTTACTGGCAATTGACGCTTCGACCGTCCTGAATCGGGCGCGGCTTGCGCCGCCGCCTAAGCGGGGCGATCGGCAAGCATTTTGTCGAGCAATTCGTATCCTGCGCGATCCGCGTAGCCTTGGCCCCGATAAAAGCGCCTCGCGTCGTGGTTGTCCCGGCCGAGTTGCAAGAGACACGTTGGTGCAATGCAAGTCGCGGAAACGGGCCTCCGCGGCCGCCAACAGCACTTGCCCAAGCCCGCGTCCGCGGCAGCCTGGCGCAACGTAGAATTCGTCGATTTCCGCCGTCAGCCCTTTGTGTTCCAGACTGAAGACGTACACGGCGACGAGGTAGCCGGCCAAGGAATCCGGCGTGCCCGTCACCCAGACGTCGCCGAGCCGGCGATCCGACAGCAGGAAGTCGAGCTGCGCTGCCAGTTCGTCGCGATCGAAACCGTCGATTCCCTCCAGCGACCAGTAGTCGCCCACGAGTCGCACGATGCCCGGAATGTCGTCGTGCCTCGCCAGCCTTGCTGCGTCGCCGCCGCGTGACGTCATTCTGCCGGCCATCCTGTGTGATCTGTGCCACGTCGCACGTTTACGCGCTCGGAACGTCTGAATCGCCGATATTGAGCGCCGGTCGGTACATGCGCCAGCAGGCGAGGAACAGGCCCGCGATCAACGGCCCGAGCACGAGACCCGTGAGGCCGAATGCGCCGAGTCCGCCGAGCGTCGCAAGCAGCACGACATAGTCCGGCATCTGCGTGTCGCGGCCGACGACCCGCGGACGCAGCAGGTTGTCGACCATGCCGATCAGCAATACACCGGTCAGCAACATCAGCACGCCCTTGACCGGGGCCCCGCCGGCGAACAGCACGATGGCAGCCGGTACCCAGACAATGGACGTGCCGACGACGGGGATGATCGAGGCGATGGCGATTGCAACGCCCCACAGCATCGCATTGCTTACGCCGAGTGCCGCAAATGCAATTCCGCCGATCGCGCCCTGCACGAGACCGATCACGATGATGCCCTTGACCGTCGCTTGCGTGACTCCGCCGATCTCCTGCATGAGATAACGCTCGCCGGGCCCTTTGATCGGCAACGCCTCATGGATGAAGTTCATGATGCGCCGGCCGTCGTACAGGAAGAAGAACAACAGGTAAATGGTCAAAGCCAGCGTCAGACTGGTCTTCAATGCGCCCTGGCCGAGCATCAGTGCCTGCGAAGCCAGGAACTCGCCGCCGCTCGCGATGGCTTCGGAAATACGGGTCGACAGGTTGCCGACATCGATGCCGGCCGCCTCCATGGCACGCTCGGCGCGCGGCGCCAGGTCCATCAACCAGCGAATCGGCGTCGCCGGATCGATCTCACCGCCCTGGATGCCTTCCACGAGCCCCGAAGCCTGACCGGCGATCACCAGGCCGAACCCGACCGCGGGCACGAGCACGACGAGGACGACGGCGAGGGTCGTCGCGGCCGCCGCGACCATGTCGCGGCGGCCCAGCCGGGCACGCAGCCCTTCGTACAGCGGCGTCGCGAGGAGAGCGAACACGAATGCCCACACGATCGCTTTGTAAAAGCCGCCGATCAGGGTGAGGAACGCGATCGTCACCAGCACGAGCAATATGGGAAACGCATAGGGCGGCGCTTCGGTTTTGGCGGGTGGAAGGCGTTCGTTCATCGTTTCTATCCGGAGGCGTCCAGAAAATTGCGGCAGGCACTGGCCATTGCACCACAATGGTTACACGCCGCGACAGGTCTTGCATTGCTTCACGGTTTTCGCAGCTTGCAGGGCGTCTCTGGACACGGCGCCGGACGATGCTGGTCGTGCGAGCTGGCGCGGCGCCAAACCGTCGACAACCGGACACTTGACGCAGCGTAAATGAATGTTCATTCTCGGCAGCTTCCCCGATCCCGAAAGCCAGGCCTCATACCGTGAACCCAGCTTGCTTGCGGCCGCTGCTGCCGATGATCGCCGTCGCCGTGCTCGGCGCATGTGAGAAGGCAGACCAGACGCCGCCCGAAATGCCGCCACCGGCCGTCAGCGTCGTGACCCTGGCGCCGGAGCGGGTCACGCTGTCGCGCGAACTGCCGGGCCGCACGCGGGCCTATCTCACCGCGGAAGTGCGTCCGCAGGTGACCGGCATCATTCGGGAGCGACTCTTCGAGGAAGGCAGCCAGGTGGAGCCGGGAGAACCGCTGTACCAACTCGACGACGCAACCTATCGCGCCGCATTCGCAAGCGCGAAGGCCTCGAAGGAACGCGCGGAGGCCGCGGCCGAGATCGCACGCCTGAACGCGGGGCGCGCCGAGGAACTCCTCGACGTGAATGCCGTCAGCGACCAGGAATACCAGAATTTGCTTGCCGTGCTGCGCCAGGCGGCAGCCGACGTCGCAGTTGCGACCGCCGACCTGTCGAATGCGCAGGTGCGCCTGGACTACGCGCGCATCCGTTCGCCGATTGCCGGCCGCGTCGGCAAGTCCACGGTGACGCCCGGCGCGCTCGTAACGGCCGACCAGGTGGACCCGTTGACGGTCGTGCACCAGCTCGACCCGCTCTACGTCGACGTCACCCAGTCCGCGAGCGAGCTCATCGGTCTGCGCCGGCAATTGTCCGACAGCGCCGTGCAGCTAGCGACCAAGATCCCGGTGACGATCCTCCTCGACGATGGCAGCCGTTATCCGCACGAGGGAACGCTGGCATTCGAGGACGCTGCCGTCGACCCGACGACTGGCAGTGTCGCGATGCGTATCGTCGTGCCGAATCCGGAGACCTTGCTGATGCCGGGCATGTACGTGCGTGCCCAGGTCGGTAGCGCGGTGCTGAACGATGCGCTGCTGGTACCGCAGCAGGGCGTCACACGCGATCCGAAAGGGGCTGCGGTCTCCATGGTGCTCACCGACGACGATATCGTCGAACAGCGCACGGTCGAAGTCGGACAGGCGATCGGCGACAAGTGGCTGGTCCGGAGCGGCCTGGTGGCAGGTGACAGGGTGATTGTCGAAGGACTGCAAAAAGTTCGGCCCGGTGCGCCCGCGCAGGTGACCGAGAGTCCGGGCGCCGGCAGCGCCGCGAACTAGCGGGACCCGACAATGGCACAATTCTTCATCAGCCGGCCGATTTTCGCCTGGGTCATAGCGATCATCATAATGGTCGCGGGTGGACTCGCCATCACCGGACTTCCGGTATCCATGTACCCCAACATTGCGCCGCCGACGGTATCGATCGGCGCCGGATATCCCGGCGCGTCGGCGGAAGTCGTCGAGCAATCGGTCACCCAGGTCATCGAACAAAACATGAAGGGCCTCGACGGGCTGCTGTACATGACGTCGAGTTCCTCGAACGGCGGCTCCTCGATCTCGCTCACTTTCGACAACAGCATCAATCCGGACATCGCCCAGGTGCAGGTGCAGAACAAGGTGCAGCTGTCCATGCCGCTGCTGCCGCAGGAAGTGCAGCGGCAGGGCGTCAATGTCGGCAAGGCCCGCAGCGGCTTTCTCATGGTCGTCGGCTTCGTGTCCGAAGACGACAGCATGTCACGTGACGACATCTCGGATTACATTACTGCGAGTCTCGTCGATCCGATCAGCCGGGTGCCCGGTGTGGGTGCGGTACAGGTGTTCGGTTCCCAGTACGCGATGCGCATCTGGCTCGATCCGAACAAACTCGAGACTTATGTTCTGACGCCGTCGGACATCACCGAGGCTGTGCGGGCGCAGAACCAGCAAACCGCCGTGGGTGAACTCGGTGGCACGCCGGCTGTTCCCGGCCAGCAGCTGACGGCCACGATCACTGCACAGACCCGCCTGGAGACGCCCGAACAATTCCGCAACATCATCATTCGCAGCAATCCGGACGGTTCCCTGCTGCGGCTCGGCGATGTTGCACGGGTCGAACTCGGCTCGGAGGGATACGGATTCATGTCCCGGTTCAACCGGCGCCAGGCCGCCGGCATGGCCATCTCGCTTGCAACAGGAGCGAACGCCCTTGCTACAGCAGCCGCCGTCGAGAAGCGCGTCGACGAACTCGAGGCATTCCTGCCGGAAGGGCTCACGCCCGTCATCCCTTTCGAGACGGCGCCGTTCGTGCGTATCGCCATCGAGAACGTCGTCGAGATCCTGCTCGAAGCGATCGCGCTCGTATTCCTGGTCATGTACCTGTTCCTGCAAAACCTGCGTGCGACGATCATTCCGACCATCGCTGTCCCTGTGGTGCTGCTCGGGACCTTCGGCATACTTGCGGTGCTCGGCTTTTCGGTAAACATGCTGACGATGTTCGCCATGGTCCTGGCGATCGGACTGCTCGTCGACGATGCCATCGTCGTGGTCGAAAACGTGGAGCGGGTCATGTCCGAGGAGGGACTGCCTCCGGAAGCGGCGACGCGCAAGTCCATGCAACAGATCACCGGCGCGCTGGTGGCTGTCGGTCTCGTGCTGTCCGCGGTATTCGTCCCCATGGCGTTCCTGGGCGGCGCGGTCGGAGTCATCTACCGGCAGTTCTCTGCGACGATCGTATCCGCGATGGCACTGTCCGTGCTCGTTGCGATCATCCTGACGCCGGCCTTGTGCGCGACGCTCCTTAAACCGTTACCGAAAGGCGAGCACCACGCGAAACGCGGCTTCTTCGCCTGGTTCAACCGAAAATTCGACGCGAGCTCGAAGCGCTATCGCGGCTTTGTACGGACCATCATTGCGCAAAGCGGCCGGTTCGTCGCGGTATTCCTCGTCCTGGTCGGACTGATGTTCATCCTGTTTCTCAACCGGCCGACGTCTTTCCTGCCACAGGAGGACCAGGGCATATTGTTTGCCCAGGCCATCGGCCCGGTCGGCGCGACGCAGGAACGGACGATGGACATTGTCTACCAGTTGGAGGACTACTTTATCGACCAGGAGGCGGATGCCGTCGAGTCGATGTTCGGTGTTGCCGGATTCAGTTTTGCGGGTGGCGGCCAGAACAACGCATTTGCGTTCGTGAAGCTCAAGGACTGGGACGTGCGTGACGACGAATCGCTTGGCGTATCTGCCGTCGCAGGGCGCGCGTCCGTCGCGTTGTCCCAGATCAAGGATGCGATGGCCTTTGCCTTCGCGCCACCGGCGATCCAGGAACTCGGCCGCTCCGCGGGCTTCAACGCCTACCTGATGGACAACGCCGGCCGCGGCCATGACGCAACGGTCGCTGCGATGGACCAGTTCCTGCGGGCCGCAGCCCAGAATCCGCTGCTGGCCAACGTGCGCCACAACGGCCAGGCCGACGCACCACAGTTCAAAATCGACATCGATTTTGAAAAGGCTGGCGCTCTGGGCCTGGCGGTCGCGGATATCAATGCGACGATCCAGGCCGCCTGGGGCGGACAGTATATCGACGATTTCATCGACCGCGGCCGCGTCAAACGCGTCTACATCCAGGCGGACGCGCCATTTCGCATGGTGCCCGAGGACTTCCGGCTCTGGTCAGTCAAGAACGACAGTGGGGCCATGGTGCCGCTGTCCGCGTTCGTGAGTTCCCGCTGGGAATACGGTCCGCCGCAGCTCGGCCGATACAACGGCGTGGCGGCCATGGAGATCCAGGGGGAACCGGCCGCCGACGTCAGTTCCGGCGATGCAATGGCTGCCGTCGAAGAGATCGTGGCCGGACTGCCGCAGGGATTCGGCGTCGAGTGGACGGGCCAGTCCTACCAGGAACGGCAGGCCGGCGCGCAGACACCGCTGCTGTATACGCTGTCGATCCTGATCGTATTCCTGTGTCTTGCAGCTCTCTATGAAAGCTGGTCCATCCCGACGTCGGTATTGCTCGTTGCGCCACTCGGCATACTGGGAATAGCCGCCGCGGCAACACTGCGTGGTCTCGATCGCGACATCTATTTTCAGGTGGCGATGCTAACGACGATCGGCCTCACCAGCAAGAACGCCATCCTCATTATCGCGTTTGCCAAACAGTACGTCGACGAGGGCATCGAGCTCGTTGAAGCGACGCTCCACGCAGTGCGCGATCGGCTGCGACCGATACTCATGACCTCGCTGGCGTTTGGCATGGGCGTGTTGCCGCTCGTGCTGGCGGACGGGGCCGGTTCCGCGGCCCAGCATGCGATCGGTACCGGTGTGGTCGGCGGCATGCTCGCAGGTGCGTTTTTGGGAATCTTCTTCGTACCGTTGTTCTTCGTACTGGTTCAGCGCCTGTTCGGATGGCGCCGGGCCAGGGTGTCAATGCCCGTGACTCCGGGCGGCGAGTCTGCGCCCGAACGCAGCTCGGCGTGACGGGAGGTCAGAACGGCATGTCCCGACCCGCGTCTACGATACCCGGCACCGAGGAACACAAGCAGGCCCAGCGTCTGCGCATACTGGCTGCGGCGCAAAAACGCTTCATCGAGAGCGGATTTCACAGTGCCAGCATGGCGACCATCGCCGAGACCGCGGGCATCAGCCCCGGGCTCATCTACCGATACTTCGACAGCAAGAACGCCATCATCCTCGCAATCATCGAACAGCAGCTGGAAATCGCGCAGGGCCGGATACGAGAGACACGCTCGACCGAAGATCTGTGCGGCGGCATCGTCGACTATTTCAATGCCCACGACATCGCCGGAACGGGCTCGATGAGCGCGGCGCTGTTTCTCGAGATCGCCGCGGAGGCGACCCGTGATCCGGAGATCGCGCTGGCGATGAGCCGCTTCGACCGCGCCGTGCGGATGGAGCTGGTCGACTGGCTGCAACGTAGTCCGAAAGACGGTGGCTACGGCCTGGACGAACGGGCGGCCACGGAACGCGCGCTGGCCCTGACACTCGTCATGGAGGGGCTCAAGATGCGCAAGGTCCGTGAACCGGGACTGGATGGCCGCATCCTGCGCAGCGCGCTCGATACCCTGATCGGCGCCCTCGAAGGCTGAACTACTGCCTGGCGGGTGGATAATCAGCCACCCGGCGAAATCCCCTTGGATTCCAGCGACGCGATCGCCTCGGCGGTCTTCCGGGTGGATCGTGCGCCGAGATGGGCAAGAACCGCCGGATTCTTCAGGAACTCCACGTCCGCATACTCAACGATCTGCCAGAGATTGCCGGACGGGTCGCGAAATTCGAGAAACCGGTCGCTCGGGTTTTCCAGGCCTAGCGATATGAGCCGATCTCGGAATGCCTGTTGATTGTCGACTACAAGACCGAAATGTCGGTGTGCGTCCTCCTGTCGCCCGCCTGGCGTCGAGGCTAATAGCGCAATGAACTGGTCACCCAGTTCAATGAACGCGTGCGCATTGTTCCTTGAACGCAGCTCGAAGTGAAACAGGGCCGACAGGAAATCTAGCTCCTCGTCGATGTCACGTACTTCGAGGGCAACGTGGTTGAGCCCAAGTGCGCGCGGCAGGTCGGTCCGGTCGGATTCGCTCGGCATGTTACTCGTACGCATCTGTCATTGTCCGATCTCCTTCAGCGGCGCTTCGAACGCGGATGGGACTTTAGCCGCTCGATGCAATCGGCTTTCGCCGGGTCGACGTAGATGGAAGCCGGTAAGACGACGTAGCCGCGCAGCCCGCTTTCCGACTCGACCAGGTAAACGGTCGAATCGTCCCCTGGATCCGTGCCCATGTCGACGGTCGTTGACTCGACGATCCAGCTGCTGTCGCCTTCGAAGCGCTCGCCGGTGGCTTCGCAAAACAGCGCTCCGTCGGCCGAGGAGACGTTTCGTGTGTAGCCGCGTCGCTTTGCGTCGTCCAGAACGTCTGTGAGATCCCTGCCGTTGCTGTTGCTCAGTGTCGAACCGGGATTCGTACTCATCGTCATACCCCTGTTGTGAAATTGTCAGGCGGTGTCACCGCCGGCGGCGCCGCTTTCGACCACGCCGCAGGCGACCCTGTCGCCCGAGTTGCCCGAAGGTTGCGAAACCAGGTCATCGGGATCTGCGTGCACGACGATGGCGCGACCCACGATCGTTTCCGGGCCCGACAGGGTCAGGCCGTCGTCGATCGCGTCGACGGTGGCCCGGCCGCCGCCATCTGCCACGATGTTGCCCAGGTCGCCCGCATGGTGCAGTTCGTCCGTCTGGGTGGGCGCGCCGTGCTGCGAGCCGCGTGGCGCATAGTGGTTGCCAGCCGAGCTGGCATCCGGTGCCGAGCAGTCGCCGATTTCGTGCACATGCAGACCGTGGACCCCGGGCGAAAGCCCGTTGATCTCACCCGTGATGTGCAGGTATCCATCGTCTTGCGCGAACGCCAGGGTTCCGCCGGCTTCGCTGTCCGACGCAGCCTTCAGCTCTGCGGTGGCGGTGGATGCGCTTGCCGTGCGGGCGCCGGCAATCGGTTCCGCGGGCTCCGTTCCGGCGACGTCGGAGGGTGTCGGCGCCGCGACGTCCTCCGGGGGCGATTGTGGGTCGAGCCCGGCATCGGGTGGTGCCGGGGGCGCGCAGGCCGCGAGCGAAAGGGCCGCCGACAGCGGCAGGATCACCTGCATGCGAATGTTCGATGATCGGTTCATTGCGATGTCTCCCGGTAGGGAATCGATTCGTTGTAGCAACGAATTGCCGCCTGACGACTTATTGGGTACCGCAGATCGTTGCAAATAGCGTACCAGTCCGCTTCGGAATTTCGCCGCGCGACGTCGTGTGCTGCCGTGAACGCCATGTGTCGCGGGCACCGCCCTCGATACCCGCGGGTGAAATCAGTGCTTGCGCACAGAAGGCATGCCGCCGAGGAGGAGGGCGATGCTGTAAGAATTACAAGGCCCGGCAAGGTCTGCGACCGGTGCGGCGCTCTCGCCGCAGCCACATGCTGTCAAGCTGTGGGAACGCGTTTTGCATGTCCTCGCTGTATGGGCAAACGCAGGAAACGACTCCTTCGACTGTGTGCGTTTTTGAGTGTCGCCGTGGCGGGTGCCTGCAGTGACAATCCGCCGGCGGTGGAGAAAAGTTATGGCCCGAATCCGGAGTTGCCGGCCCCGGAGAAGTCGTTCCTTCCGACCATGAATATCGCACCGGCAACGGGGTGGCGGCAGGGCACGCAGCCGGAAGCAGCCCCGGGTTTTACGGTCAATGCGTACGCCGCGGGACTCGACCACCCGCGCTGGCTATATGCTCTGCCGAATGGCGACATCCTGGTGGCCGAAACCAATGCACCGGAGCGGCCCGAGGAGCACAAGGGGCTGCGCGGCTGGGTCATGAAAAAGACGATGGCACGCGCGGGCCCGGGTGTTCCGAGTGCCGATCGCATCAAGCTGTTGCGTGACACCGATGGCGACGGCGTTGCGGACTTCCGGAGCACATTCCTCGAGGAACTGCATTCACCCTTCGGAATGTATCTCGTCGGCAAGGAATTCTATGTGGCGAATACCGATGCGCTAGTACGCTTCCACTACGAAACCGGCGCGAATGCGGTAACAGCTCCCGCCGAACGTGTCGCAGAGCTGCCCGGCGGCCCGCTCAATCATCACTGGACCAAGAACGTGATCGGCAAACCCGGCGGCGACATCCTGTATGTCACCGTCGGCTCGAACAGCAACATCGCGGAAAACGGCATGGACAAGGAGCACAATCGCGCAGCCGTCCTGAGCGTTGACCCGCAAAGCGGGCGGGTCGAGGTGTTTGCGAGCGGATTGCGCAATCCCAACGGACTGGCCTGGCAGCCGCAAACCGGCCAGCTTTGGACGACCGTGAACGAACGGGACGAACTGGGCGACAACCTGGTGCCCGACTACATGACTGCGGTGAATGCCGGGGCATTCTACGGCTGGCCGTACAGTTACTTCGGCCAGCACATCGACGAGCGCGTGCAGCCACAGCGTCCGGACCTGGTTGCTGCCGTAGTGGTGCCGGACTATGCGTTGGGTGCGCACACGGGAAGCCTGGGACTGGATTTCTATACGGCGGATCTGTTTCCGGAGCGCTTCCGGAACGGAGCATTCGTAGGCCAGCATGGTTCCTGAAATCGCAATGAGCTAAGTGGTTACAAGGTGATATTCGTTCCGTTCGAGAATGGCCGCCCGGCGGGCCCGGCGGAGAACATACTGACCGGCTTCGTTGCCAGCGATGGCAAGGCGTCGGGGCGGCCCGTCGGCGTGACCACGGACGGGACCGGTGCGCTGCTGGTGGCGGACGATGTCGGCAATGTCGTGTGGCACGTAGTACCGGAGACACGCTCCGCGGAGGCGGGCAGGGATTGAGGAGGGCCACCGGTATGCACATCGACCAGGAACGACAGGCGCAACTCGAGCGCAACAAGACGAACGCCGAAGCCGAGATCGAGCGTTTGCTGGCGGAGGGCGCGGACCTTTCGCAAGTTGCGCTGCAGGCACTGCGCGAACGGGTGCAGGCGCTTGCCGACGAGTTGAACCGAATGGAGTTTGCGACCGAGATCGAACGACAAAGCGACGCCTGAACGACGCTCGGTCGTCACACAGCTGTTGGTGCTTGCATTGTTCGTCTGGCTGGGCAGGTCGTCGCTGCGCAACTTCCCGGTTGCGGGCAGGTAGGCGTCGCCGCTCTTTCGACTTGCGCAGGACGGCATAAGGCTCAGCCGCCGGTAACGACCTGCCAGCCCCAACGCATGACGGCAATTGCAAGGAATACGAAAACGACCGTGACGGCGAGGCAGGCGAGCAACGCCAGTGCGACGACGGCGCGACTGCGACCGCGCGCGCGTCCGGGCTCGAGTATGTGTTCGCGCAGCAAGCGCACGTTGCGGGCATTGGCTTTGTAGCCGAAGTCGAACAGGTCGCCCACGATCGGCACCAGTCCGATGAAGGATTCGACGACGACGTTGAGTGCCATGCGCAGGATGAGGCTCGATGGCGCGCCGCCGTGCGCGGCCTGCGCGACGATATAGCTCGACAGGAGCGCGCCCAGAGCATCGCCGATGCCGGGAACGAGGCCGATCAGGCCGTCGATGCCGATGCGAAGGCTGGTGCCCGGAACCGGAATCGAGTTATCCAGGATCCATGCGAGACGGTCCAGGCGTTTGAGGCGCGCGTCGGCGGATTCGTTCATTGGCATAACAAACTCTTCTTTAGGAGCGCAGCTCCGGCGGGAACCGGCCGGCGCCATCGTGGTCCCACAAGTCAGGAATCTTCGCTCCGGATCGGAAGGGGGGTCCGCGCGTTCTCACCCTGGAGGTGTCCAATGCGCAGTTTTGCTTTCCCGATCCAATCCTTGCCAATTGTTCTTTCCGTCTTCTTTCTAGCCGCTTGCGCCACGCCGCAGTACGTTTCGCAGCTCAATGCCCCACGCAACGGAAGGTGCCCGGACCAGACGGTACTCGTCTGCAATGAGCAAACCAGCCTGCACAAGGCCTGCGCCTGCACGTCGCGACAGGAATTTGATGCATTGCTCGGTGCGCCACGGTACTGATTCCCACGTCGACTATTGCGGTCGGTGACAAACGGCTTCGACGTTGTGGCCGTCGGGGTCGAGTACGAAGGCTGCGTAATAGGTGGGGTGATAGTGCGGCCGCAGACCCGGGGCTCCATTGTCGGTGCCGCCGGCCGCCAGGGCGGCTGCATGGAAGGCGTCGACCCGGTCGCGGGACTCGACGACGAAGGCGACGTGGAATCCTTTGCCAACCTTCTCATTGTCACCGAACCAGTAGAAGGGATGGTCGTTCCTGCCGTACCCGTAGACGGTGCCGCCGCTCTCGCTTGTCTCGGCATTCACCGTCATCAGCAACGTAATCCCCAGCGGCGCCAGCGCGGCGTCGTAGAACGCGCGCGATCGCTCGGCATCCCGAACCGCTATTCCAACATGGTCGAGCATCGGTATTCCTCTATTCGCTTGGTCCTGCGAGGGTGATTCCGCGACGGGCAGGCGGCGGCTTGTAGGGCCTGTTCGGGACCCAACTATGCGTATAATGTATATTATGTTAAATAATACACCTCATTTGCCCCGGCTTATCATGACTCCGGTTTCGCGGGCACCAGTTCCAGCAGTCGGCCACCCTGGCCATCTTCTTCGTCTTCCAGGAGCCAGATGGCGCCGTCCGGGCCTTGCTCGACTTCTCGTATCCGCCGATCCATATCGAAGCGCTGGGCCTCGCGGGCCGTCTCACCATCGAACTCGACCCGAACCAAGGATTCGGACGACAAGCCGCCGATCAATCCATCGCCGCGCCAGTCGGGAAACAGGTCGCCGGCGTAGATGATGAAACCCGCCGGGGAAATTACCGGCGTCCACCAGGTCGCCGGGGCCTCGAATTCGGGACGGGTTGCATGGTCCGGGATCAGGCGTCCGTCATAGTGATCGCCATTTGAAACAATGGGATACCCATAGTTCTTGCCACGCTGGATCAGGTTCAGCTCGTCGCCGCCTTCCGGCCCCATTTCGTGACTCCACAGCCGGCCTTCGGCGTCGTACGCCATGCCGAGCGGATTGCGGTGTCCGAGCGACCACACCTGGCCAGCAATTTCCCCATCGGCGGCGAACGGATTGTCATCCGGCACGCTGCCATCGTCGCGCAAGCGAATGATCTTGCCCAGGTTCGCCGTCATATCCTGCGCGGGATCGAACTTCTGTCGCTCGCCGGATGAGATGAACAGGTAGCCTTCCTCGTCGAACAGCAGCCGGTGCCCGTAGTGGCCCTCTCCCGATACCTTGGGTACCTGCCGCCAGAGCACTTCGACCGCGGACAACGCATGGTTCTCGATGTCGAGCCGGGCCCGCGCAACGGCAGCGCCGCGCGTGTCGTCATCACCGGCTTCCGCATAGCTCAGGTAGATCGTAGCGTTGCTCTCGAAGTCGGGGTGCAGGATCACGTCGGCAAGCCCGCCCTGGCCGCCGTGCGCCACTTCCGGCACGCCCGTTATCGCTGTCGATGCCCCGTCGCTGGAAACCAGTAGTAATCGTCCCGGTTTCTCGGTGACGAGCAGTCGGCCATCCGGCAAGAACACCATTGCCCAGGGCTCGTCGAATTCACCGACCGCTCGCACCTCGAACGGCTGGTCGGCGGAGCAATTCGCGACACCGGCGAGGAGATACAAACCAGGTAGCCAGCAGCGGGTCAGCCGCATGAAATTCCCCGTCAATTTCTCGCAGGCCTGTGCGCGCGAGAAAATGCCCGGGTCACGCTGCACGGCGTGCCCCGGGGCTTGAAGTGCAACTATTCGCTGTCCTCTTCTTCTTCGAGTTGATTTTCTACGTCGTCACCTGCCGGGTCCACTTCGATCGTGGGGACTTCGACGGTTTTTTCCTCGACGTCGACGTCAGGCGCATCGACGTCATACTCAGGCAACTGTCCGCCTTCGACGTCCACATCCACGTCTGGCGCGCGACCTTCCTGAGTCTTCTCCACTTCATACTTTGGCAGTTGGCCTGCGTCCGCATTCACGTCGACGTCCGGCAATTCGCCTTCTGCCGTTTTCTCCACATCACAGCCGGCCATGGCCAGAAGAAACGTCGCCATACCGATCGGCACCAGCGTTTTGATAGTCATGTTCGTCTCCTGTTGCGGCGTAATCGCCCGTACAGGACGGGAACTGCAAGTAGTATGCCAAAAAAAACTGCCCGATCGGCCGGTCGTTCGCCTGTCGGCGCGGCGGTTCGCCACGTGTAAATCTTGCAGCCCGCGTGCATTTCACGCCGGCCGCCTGAGGACACCCCTGCCCTCACCGGCGGCAGCCCGGTTTGCGGCCTTGCGCCACCGTTTTTCGATAAGTCTCGGCGGCTGACGGCATGCGCGCCTGCAGCGCCTGAATTCGCGTGCCCGTCGCAGGATGGGTGGACAAAATTTCGGGCGGTGCATCACCTTTCGATGCCTTCTCCATGTTGTGCCACAGATCGACACTCGCCTGGGGATCGAAGCCGGCCGCAGACATATAGTCGAGGCCGAGCAGATCCGCCTCCTCTTCCTGTGTGCGACTGAATGGCAGCAATACGCCGACCTGCGCGCCCAGTCCCAGAAGGCCCATCAGAGTTTGCGAATCGCCCGAACCACTCCCGGTCGCGATGACCGACGCGAGCTGAAGTCCGGTGTCAGTCGCGAAACTGGTCGAAACCCGTTCGTTGCCGTGCTCGGCAATGACGTGTGCGACTTCGTGTCCGATGACGGCCGCAAGCTGGTCAGGCGTCTTGGCGAGCTCCGTCATTCCGGAATAGACACCGATCTTGCCGCCAGGCAAGGCGAACGCGTTCTGCTCGTCGGACTTGAACACGGCCACTTCCCAATTGCGAGGCGCGACACCGGGAACGGCATCGAGGATCGCGTTTGCTACACAAGTCACATAGCCTGTCTGCCTCGGATCCTGGACTCGCGGTGTGGTTTCGTCGATATTCTTGAACGCACCAGCACCCATCTCCGCGAGTTGTTCTTCTGGGAACAGGCGCAACTGCGTGCGGCCCAATGGCGATGTCGCGCACGAGGTCAGGGTGATCAGTCCGGCCAGCAGCAGAGTCATTCTCGATAACCGGCCGCGATCCTGCATCCCGGATGTCATTACACTCAACATCGCTACCTCCTCGTCAATGCCCGTCCAATTCACGACTAGCAAGGCTCGTGCCATTGGCAGTTCGTCGAACACCTGTCCCTGCTTTGCTGGCACGAGCCGCGCAATTCCCTAATGTCGGACGGTGTGTTTCCTCGCGCCAGCATCAACTGTAGCGTGTAAGAATGGAGACAGCGTCGGTAAGACTTGCAGGCAAAAAGCGCATCAAAATGCCTGGCTGTAACTGCCTTGCGCAGGTTTGCCGCTCGAACGTGGCTTTGCACGACCGTTCCATGGCACAAAACTTGCAAAATTCTCCTGCAGCGGGATCGATACCGCAATTTCGCGCGCACGGACGGACGCAGTTCAGGAGACGGTCTAATGCAAGCTATTGGCAACCTGGGTTCCTGCCTCGGCGTGCAGTCGGCGCGGTCAGCGGTGCCCCGCACGTCTGCCCTGGAAGAAACCGCTACTTCGTCGACCTGCCGCTGACCGGCTCGCCGCGCTATGGCCGCACGTGCTTACTGGAAAGCTTATCTAAGGCTCTCGCTGGTAACGATCGGCATAGAGTTCTACGCCGCCGTTGCTCGCTCGCAGAAGCTGAGCTTTCACCAGATACACGAGCCATCCGGCAAACGTATTCGCTATCAAAAGGTTGTACCCGGTATTGGTCCGGTCGAACCCGGCGACATCGTCAAGGGATACGAACTCGACGACGACGAATACGTGCTGATCGATCTCGACGAGCTGGAGGAGATCAAGCTCGAAAGCAAGCAAACTATCGAGCTGGTCCAGTTCGTCGACGTGTGCGAGATAGACCCTCGCTACTTCGATCGTCCCTACTACGCAATGCCCGTCCGTGACGAAGTTGCCGAAGAGGGTTTTGCCGTAATCCGGGAAGCCCTTCGCAAGGCGAAGAAAACAGCACTTGGTCAACTGGCTATGCGTGGACGGGACTACATCGTTGCGCTTCGGCCCTGTGGCAGCGGGTTACTGCTGGAAACGCTGCGCTATGCGAACGAAATCCGCGACAGCGACAGCATCTTCGAAGCCATCCCGGACGTCGACATCGACAACGAGATGCTCGCACTGGCCAGAGAGTTGATCGATCGCAAGTCGGGCACGTTCGACCCGTCGGATTTTCGTTCGAAGTACGCAGAGGCGCTCCGTGACCTGGTTGGAGAAAAAAGGAAGAACGGACGCATCGCCACATCCGGCGAGGACGAGGTTCAGCCTGACAGCGGCAATGTCATCGATCTCATGGCAGCGCTTCAGAGGAGCGTTGCCAGCGGCAAGAAGCGCAAGGCCGGCCGAAAGGAAAAGAAACGTAGTTCATCGCGCAAGTCCCGGGCGTCGGGCTGATGAACATTGGGGCCAACACCGGGAGCGATCGTGTGACGAAGCCGACGGATGAAGATGTCACCATAGCAGGTGTGCGGCTCACGCATCCGGAGCGCGTGTTGTTTCCCGAACAAGGCGCAAGCAAGAGGACGATTGCCGCCTACTACCAACGTGTCTGTACACGAATGCTGCCACACATCGACAAACGGCCTCTCACGCTCGTGCGCTGCCCGGACGGGCGGGATGGGGAATGTTTTTATCAGAAGCACGCGAATGCATCGATTCCGGCAGCGGTGGGCCGCATCGAAATCCGGGAGCAGTCCGGTCACACGCGCGAGTACATGCTGGTCGATTCCGTCAACGGACTCGTCGCGACTGCGCAGGTCGGGGCACTGGAGCTACACGTCTGGGGTGCACGCAGTGATCGTCTCGACCGGCCGGAACGTATCGTATTCGATCTCGACCCGGACGAAGAGCTGGCGTTTGCCCGGGTCCATGAAGCGGCTTTCGAACTTCGTGACGTACTGACGTCCGCCGGCCTCAAATGCTTTCCCCTGCTGACGGGCGGCAAGGGCATACACGTGGTCGTTCCGATACGGCGCACGCGGACCTGGTCCGAGGCCAAGGACTTTGCACGGGGTCTGGCGAGCCGCCTGGCCGAGGCCGCTCCGGACAGGTACGTGGCGAAGGCGTCCAAGTCAGCCCGAAGCGGCAAGATCTACATCGACTGGTTGCGCAACGAACGCGGCGCAACCGCGATCGCACCGTATTCGCTGCGCGCCCGGCTTGGCGCGCCAGTCGCGGCGCCGGTGAACTGGGATGAAGTGGAGAACTGCAAGAGTGCGCGCACCTATACGTTAAGCAACGTCGAAAACTGGCTCAGTTCTGTGTCGGGTGCCTGGAGCGACTATTTTTCAGTCCACCAGTCCATCACACGGGATCACCTGCGCTTTTTTGGTTCCGGCTGAGGAGCCGACACCTGCCCGCCCACCGGCTCCGAACCCACTCATCGCCGGACCGCGAGGCAGTAACGACAAGAGGGATTTGTGCCATGGTCGAAAGTCACGCAGCCTGGGCGTCCTGGATGACGATACTCGGCATCATCGCCGTTCTCGTCATCTTCGGCTCGGCGTGGTATTGGGTAAATTCTATTCGCAAAGGCAATCGCCGCTTTCGCTCGTGGCAGAAGCGACACCCGGAGGAGGCCTCGCAGGCGCCGGACACGGAGTACCCCAAGGCGCGCGACGACTTGCGCTAGATCGGCGTCGCCCGGCCGGTCCCCGCGCCGGGCATCGCGTTTCCGAATCCGCTGGAGCCGCCTGTGATCAGTACTGCTGCGCCGAGGTGTCCGTGGCCTCCGGGAATCCGTCTTTGCCTTGGGAGGAAATGATGATTTCCACCCGGCGATTCTCCTGCCGGCCGGCGTCGGTATCGTTGGAAGCGAGCGGATACTGTTCGCCAAGGCCGAGCGACCTGAGGCGCTCTGCGCCTACGCCTGCCGACGTCAAGGCCGTACGTACGGCGTCCGCGCGCCTTTGCGAAAGGTCCTGATTGTATGAGTCGGACCCGCGAGAGTCGGTATGACCCTCGATCAGCAGCCGCCGTTCCGGGTATACGTCGAGAAACTCCGCCAAACGCCGGATTGTGGCGTCGGCTCCGGGCTTGAGCTGCGCTTCCGCCGTATCGAACAGCACGTCGCCCAGCGTCAGCACCACACCTCGTTCGGTCTGCTCTGCCTTGAGATCGACGAGTTCCTGTTCCAACTGGTCCGCCCGCGCGGTCGCCTGATCGGCGTCACCGCGAGCCAGTTCCGCCTCGCGTTCCCGCACTTCCCCGACGACCTGTGTCCGTTCCAGTTCCGCGTCCGCGATGCTCTCGCGTGCCGCGCGCTCTGCAGTTCTTGCAGCGGCAATGTCGGCGTAGCCTTGCGCCAGGTAGGCCTCGTGGCGTATGACATCGAGGTCCCCGCCGGCTGCAAAAGTCTGTTCCGCCATGTCCAGCGCCGTTTCCGCCTTGCGCAGCTCGTCACGAGCGTACTGGTCGACCGAAGGGTCCTGGCTTAATTTCGTTACAGCCTCACGTGCCTGATCGAGTTCGACAACGCGTTCGGGTGTCGAGCTGCAGCCTGCCAGCAAAGCCGCCGCAACCGCGCCGCCCAAGCCTCCCAGGACTCTATTGCGAGTGCTCATTGTGTTTCTCCTGGGCGGTTTGCGCCCTTCTCGAGTTCCTGCTTCAAAGTATCCATACCTTCACTGACTTCGCGCAGCGACTCCTCGGCTTCGGCCTGCTCGGCGAGCGCCACGGCGACTTCTGCGTCGATTTCGGCTTCTTTGGCCAGGCGAAGGGCCTCTTCCTCCTCTCCGCTTTGGGCCGCAAGTTTCGCGGCAGCGAGCTTGTCCTGTGCTTTGTCCAGCGACGTCGCCGCATACTCCGGCGCGCCACTGTCGGCGGCGAGTCCGATGCTTGTCTCTGCTTTGACGATCTGCGTGTCTGCGGGTTCGGGCGCGGACGCACATCCTGCCCCGAGTGCGACGAAAGACAGCGCGGTCGCCGTCAAGGTTGATTTCATCATTGCCTCCACTGCGCCTGGAATCAGGCGCCCTGCAATGAAGAATGCAGACTTCGTGCCAACCTGCGTCAGGTTGCTGGCGTACAAAAGGCACAAAAAAAGCGGGGAACGCCCGAGTCGTTCCCCGCTTCTTGGCTGTTACTGCTGCCGGGGCGTCGCCCGGCCAGTTCAAACTCTTGTCAAACCCTGGGCCGTCGTCCCATGATGAAGAACACGACTGCCAGCACCAGACCCACCACGAACAGTATCCATGCGATGTTCGTCGCCGTCCCCGCGATTCCGGTGAAACCGAATACCGCGGCGATGAGTCCGATGATCAGGAAGATAATTGCCCAGTTAAACATTGCTCTCTCCTCTTTGTTAGCAGTACACGTCAATGACTGGAACCCGGTTGCCGTTGCGAACCCGCAGTGCCCTAAGTTCGCCCCTGCTCAGGGTTGGTAATGGGATGTGCAACATGTGTGCCAATCCCGATTTCTTCAGAAAGCGCAAACGTGTCGGTTTCTTATCAGGTTTTGCAGAACAATCGGACAAATAATACGCCCGCCAATCCGGACATGCACGCTCATTTCCCGAACCCGCGCGTGGAAGGCTCAGCCGAGTTGAGCAACAGAGCCTGGCGTGCCGCGTCTGCATACGGCGCGAATGAGCTGAATCGGCGTTACCTTCCGAGGGGTAAATTTTTCTGTTGCAAGTAATTTTTGCAGCGCGGCGCCGTCCGACGCCGACGCGGACCGCAGTCGACTCGGCGTTTGAACATAATTGGGAACGCAACGCGGCGCGCTTGGCACGAGTTGTGCATTGCCATACTCGGCAGATGTATTACCGACAACGACTCCCGGAGACTATCGATGGATACACAACTGAAATTCGTTTTCGTCTTGCTGGCGCTGTTCGGTCTCGCGGCTTGCAATACCACCAAAGGCTTCGGCCAGGACGTGGAAGCGGCCGGCGACAAGATCGAGGAAACAGCAACCGACGCGCAGGACGAACTTTCTGACGACGAATGACGCCGACATGCTCCGGACGCGGCCGCCGAAGCCTGTCCGGAGCCTCGGCTAAAGGAGAACGAACATGTCCCAGGACAAGCGCCGCGAAATCGGAGAGGGTGATCGGGAAAGCGCGAGACGCTACAACAAGCATACGCGTGAGTTCGTGGAAGCCGAACGGCGTCGGAAGGCTCGCAAAGTCCGGCCCGGTGAAGCGGATGACGACTTCGACGAAGAAGAGTGGTCTGCCGACGAACTGCGGGAAGCCGAGAAAGCGGCTCTTGAACGAGCACGCGAGCGGGATCCGCAGGTCAGTCGCGATTACCATCGTCCGACGGTTAGCCGGGGCCGCTAAGCTGTTGGGTACCCCTAGGACGCGTGAACGAGTTGCTGCAGGCCGTGCACTGCGCGGCCGCAGTTGCTGCGCTCCTCCAGTGCCCGCTGCAGAGCTGTGCGCGCTTCATCCAAATTGCCATTCTCCAGATGGAGCCGCGCCAGTTCCGCTTGCAGCCCAAGGACGTGTAGTGAGTTGTTGATCGCGTGCAGGGCGTTACGCAGATCGCCGCGCGCATCGTGAGTTCCGGAATCGTCACTCGGCATATCGTCCCTTCCTGTACTTGTCGTTTCCATGGCCGATCTTGTACCCTCCTGCGCCGGCCCTATCGCCGTTTTGCGGCTCATCTGCACGTGCTTGCCGGTGGAGGATTTCATCCTTTACCCGCCAACTTGTCCGTCTGTGCGTACTTCGAATCACGATACATCCGCCAGCAATCACGCCCGTTGCGCTTCGCAAGGTACAGTGCTTCATCCGACCGGCGAATCCACTCGTCCACCGTAGACGCACCGCGTAGCGCGACGGCGATGCCGATGCTTGCGCTGAACGGCACGATTGCCGTGTCGAGTCGGCACGGATCATTGAAACAGGCGATCAGCTTGTCGGCTGCGGGCGCAATATCGCCGTCTGTCGCAAGTCCGTCGAGGACGACCCAGAATTCATCTCCGCCGGCCCGGCCGACGTGATCGTTGACGCGTGTGTATTGGCGCAGTCGAATTGCGCATTCCTTGAGCACTGCGTCCCCCGCCGGATGACCAAACCGATCGTTGATCTGCTTGAAAAAGTCGATGTCGACCGTACAAAGCGCAGCATTCAAGCCCAGCCTGCTGGCTGCAGCAAGGGACTTGCGCATTTCGGAAACCAGCCCGCGGCGATTCAGTACGCCTGTAAGTGGATCCAGGGATGCAGAACGCTGCAGGACCAGTTCGCGCTGGTGTCGTTCCAATGCAAGTTGAATGGTTCGCAAGAGCCGCTGCGGGGTGGCTTCGGACTTCGGGACATAGTCCTGGATGCCGATCTTGACGAGATCTATCGCGAGCGTATCGGACTCGTCACCCGTCACGACCACGAGCACGAGTTCCGGACACAATGAACGTATCATCTGCGGTGCGTCGGATCCCGAAGCATCAGGAAGGCTCAGGTCGACGAGCGCGACATCGTATCGCTCCCCCGCTTCGATTTTCTGCGTGGCTGATGCGAGGCTGTTCGCAATGTCGAACGAAAAACTTCCGTCGAGCAGAGTGAGTGCGTCCCGGGTGCTGTCGGCAACGGCCGTCACGTCCTCGATCATCAGAATCCGCATCGTTCTGCCCTGCCGTTTGCCATCCGGGTCAGGAAAGTCGAAGCAAGTTTCATGCCAACTAATCGGCACGCATGGTTCGACAATAGCGGAACATGCGGCAACGGCGCGGCGCACCATCTGCTGTTTCGTGATTTTCTCGTGCGGATTCGGCCGCGCGGCCGATGGCTCAGGCGGACTCGGAGAAGCCGGGAAATCCGGACTCGAAGCCATTGGATATCGATCGTGCAAGCTGGATACCGTCGACCGGTTTCAGGAGGTGGTAGGAGAAACCCGCCTCGCGGCATCGTGCGACGTCAGAGTCGCTGCCATAGCCTGTCAGCGCCACGAGCGTCAGCTGCGACATGTCGTTACGTGCGCGAAGCGTTTCGGCCACGCCGAGGCCGTTCAGTTCGCCCGGCATGCCGAGATCGCACAGAACGACATCGGGGCGAAAGCTGGCCGCCTTGGCGACGCCTTCGGCGCCGTCGTAGGCCACCTCGATTTGATGTCCGAAGTACTGCAGGAGCTGTGTCAGGGACACGACCGTGTCCCGATCGTCGTCGATGAGAAGCACACGTTTGGAAGTCATCGATATGACTCGCAGGTACGCCGGTACGCGAAAAAGTATTGATGTGACAAGCCGCCGGCGTCCTCCCGATCAACCCTTGCGAACCCGTGCCAGCACGCTCGCGATGTCCTTGAGCTTAGCAGGTTTCGCAAGGTGGTAGTCAAATCCCACCGCGGTGGATCGTTCGCGAGCCTCTCGGTGCCCGTAGCCCGAAATCGCCACCAGCAACCCCTCGTAGCCATCCGCTCGAAGTTTCCGCGCGACCTCGTGACCGCTCTTATCCGGCAGCCCGATATCGATGAGCACGGCGTCTGGCGCCGTGGTGCGGGCGAGCTCGAGCCCGAATTCCGCTGTGCGTGCCGTCCGAACGCGGCACTGCAACGATTCCAGCAGGCCCGGCAGGGTCCTGAGAATGTCCTCGTTGTCGTCGATCAGCACGATGGCGAGCCCCGGACGCAGAACTGCCCAGGAACCGGAGCTGTCCGGGTCGTCTGCGCCCGTTGCCGTGGCATAAACCGGGAACCGCAGGGTGAACGTCGTGCCCTTGCCGTGGCCTTCGCTCGCGGCAGAGATCGTGCCCCCGTGCAGCTCGGTCAGCTTGCGCGACAGAGCCAGACCGATGCCGAGTCCCGATGTCGGACTGCCATCGCACTTGACCTGAAAGAATGGATCGAAAATTCGCTGCAGATTCGCGGCATCGATTCCAATTCCGGTATCGTGAACCTCGACCGAAACTTCGTTGCCGGCACGTTCCGCATTGACAGTAATGCGCCCGCCCTGCTGCGTGTACTTGCAGGCATTCGTCAGCAGATTTACGAAAACCTGCTCCAGTCGCGTGCTGTCGCCAAGCACGAACAGTCCTTCTCCGAGTCGTGACTTCAGTGTCTGCTGGCGTTTCTCACATTCGCCTACCGCAAATTCGAGTGCCTTGCGCAAGGACAGGCCGAGGTCGACGACCTGCAGGTCCAGCTGGATCTTGTCCTGGGAGATCCGGTTGAGATCCAGGAGATCGTCGAGCAGCCGGCCCATCGTCCGCACACTGTTTCGCATGATGCCCAGTACGTCGTCGACAGCTTCCGGCATCAGGCTCAGCATGTCGACGCTGTTGTTCATCGCTGCCAGCGGATTGCGCAGCTCGTGTCCCAGCACGGCCAGAAATTCATTCTTCCGCGCATCGTTCTGCTGCAGTTCGCCGACAGCCTGTTTGAGGGATTCCTCGAGTTCCTTGCGCTCGGTGATGTCGATGACCAGGCCAACCATGCGCAGCGCCACGCCGTCTTCGAACAAGGTCTGCCCGCTGGCCTCGATCCAGCTCTGTTCACCGTTCTGCCGATTGAACACACGATACGTGGCGTGATAATGGCCGTCGCCTGCCGGGTCGGTTGCCCGTTGCAGCGCTTCGCGAACCCTGTTCGCGTCGTCCGGATGCACTCCTTCCCAGAAAATTGTCTGCGTCGGCGTTTCGTCCGGGGCCACGCCCCACGCCCGCAACAACACCGGATCCCAGTAGGTCCGTTCTTCCCGGAGGTAGATTTCAAAAGTACCGATCTCGTTCGTGTTGATCGCGAGACGCAGCTTTTCCTCGCTGGACCGCAGCGCCTTTTCCTGCTGGCGGTGCTGGGTGATGTCCGTGTTCGTACCGAACCAGCGCACGATTTCGCCATCATCGTTCCGGATCGGTTGGGCGCGGGACAGGAACCAGCGATACTCTCCGTCACGGCCGCGCAAGGGGAACGTATCCTCCCAGTGCGAGCCGTTTTCGATGAACCTGCGGAATTTCGTCACGACCCGATCGACGTGATCCGGATGGTGGACGTCGCGCCAGCCCCAGCCGCGCATCTGTTCAAATGTCGTTCCCGTGAAGTCGAACCATTGCTGGTTGTACCAAATGATGTCGCCGGCAGCGTCGGTGATCCACGCGAGCTGCGGGATCGAATTGGCCATCGTGCGAAATTGCTCCTCGCTGTCGCGCAGCCTTTCGTTCGTCACTGTGGTCCGCAGCGTCGTCGACAGCAAGTTCGCGACGGATACGAGGAAATTCGCATCATCGCGCGTGAACTTTCTGAAACTCCGTGTGTGTACGGCGAGCACGCCAAACGGGGGATCGCTGTGCTTGATGAGGCAGCTCATGCCGCTCGTGGCCTTGTGGTCGATGAGCAGGTTCGCGCCCGTGAAGCGCGTTTCCTCCGACAAGCGGTCGACTATGACCGGTTGCTGGCTCAAGAGCGTGAATCCGGCCTGAGAACGAGTGTCTGCGGAAACGGTTGCTTGACCGACCACCCCCGGCGCCAGGCCGACGCCCGCAATTACCAACAGGTCGTTGGTTTCCGGACGGTATCGCAATACCTTGCACAGGTCCGCCTGCAAGACTTCGGCGACCTGCCGCACTGAATGTTCGATCAGTTCGTTGGCATCGATCCCGGCCAGGGACATCATGCCGAGGTTTGCAACGACCAATTGCTGCCGTTCGCGGCTTTCGGCGCGATTCCCCATCTGCTTGAGGTCCGTGACGTCCTGCAGGACCACTACAACCCCATCGATGCGCCGGTCCTCGGTCCGGTACGGAGTAACCTGCCGGATGAACCAGCGCCCGGCCTCGTCTGGCAACTCATGGCGCGCCGGTTGCAGGTCCGCGAGTACCTGCCGGCAGTCTTCGATAAGTCCGGCACCGAGCAGATTGCCACCGGCCGATTCGATGCTCCGGCCGATGTCGCCGTCACCGAGCTTCAGGAGTTGCGCGGCCGCCGGCGTGTAGCGCTCGATGCGTAGCTCGAGGTTCAGGAATATCGTCGGAATGTGCGTGCTCGAGAAAAAATTCTCGGCATAGTTGTGCGCGGCCTGCAGCACCGCAACCTTCTCCTTGAGCTGCGCATTTGTATTCGTCAGTTCCTCGTTCAGCGATCGCAGTTCCTCCGGGCTGGCCTCGACAGCCGGCACAAGCTCCTGCTCGAGAACCCTGAAGGAATCCGGGTCACGAAAGTGGTCCGTACTTGCAAGGGTGTCAGCGGCGATTCCGGCGCGCTGGTCCCTGCTCGTCGAAGAATGCCGATACCCCGAGTCGACGTAGCGCCGCAAGCATTCCGACATCAGCTCGACCGGCAACACCGCATCGATTACCGCAGCGCCGATATCGCGGCGCGGCATGCTCGCGTGCTCCGCCGTAGCAGGTTCCTGCGCGATCGTCAGCCCGCCAGCCGCCTTGACCGCGGCCAGGCCTGCCGTACCGTCGGTGCCGGTTCCCGACATGACGATGCCGGCGCAGCGCGGTCCGTCGGTTGCGGCGAGGGAAGCAAAAAAGTGGTCGATCGACTTGCGTAACCCGCGCTTCGCGCCGGGTGTCGAGAGCCGAATCGCGCCCCGGTCGATCGAGAGGTATCGGTTCGGGGGGATCACGTAAATCGTGTCCGGCAAAAGGCGCTGCCCGTCATCGGTGTCGCAGACCGGCAGTGTGCTGTGCCGGTCGAGCAACTCGACGAGCCTGCTTTCCTGATCGTGATCCAGGTGCTGGACGACCACGATCGCAAACCCGGCATCCGTCGGCAGCGACCGTACTAGTTCTTGGAGTGCCGAAAGGCCGCCAGCCGAGGCACCGACGCCGACGGTCAGACTGATGCTGTCGCTGCGAGGCGTGTCCACCGCAACATCTTACGTGATCGTATTCGCGCACGCGATCCGGCGACCGTCGCGCATCGCGGCCGCGGCGCCCGCGTCCGGAATCCCGGCGCGTGGGCTAAGATAGGACGGACTTCGCACCGGGGACCCTACGTGACCGAATTCGACGCACCCGCCGCGGCACTGATCTTCGCCGTGACCATCGCGATCAGCGTGCTTGCGATGTACCGCATGCCAGTACTCATACAAGGTTTCGTAATGCGGCCCTACCGGATCGCGCGTGGCGCAGACCTGCACACGGTAGTCACCAGCGGCTTTGTGCACGGCGACCTGCCACACCTGGCGTTCAACATGATCACGTTCTTCTTTTTCGGCTTCCCGATGGAACGCTTGCTGGGAACGGCCGGATTCGTGACCCTGTACCTCGCCGGGCTGGTCCTGAGCTCCGCGTGTTCCATCGCGAAACACCGGAACGATCCCGCGTATGCAACACTGGGTGCTTCAGGAGCCATCTCGGCCGTCCTGTTCGCGTATGTCGTCTATTCGCCTCTGAGCATGCTCGTCATATTCCCGATACCCGTGCCTGTACCGGCGATTATTTTTGCCATCGCGTATGTGGGTTACTCGTGGTGGGCCGGCCGGCGGCAGCGCGGCAACATCAATCACGACGCGCATCTGTGCGGCGCATTGACCGGTCTCCTGTTCGTCCTGGTGTTCGACCCGCAGGCGCTGCTCAGTCTGCCATCGCGCTTGTCCTGACCGCGTGCCGCTGTGCGTTCGGCTTCACGCGCAGTGAAAGGACGCGCTGCCGCCGATATCATCAGGGCATGCGCTCGAGCTTCCTGCCTGTTGCCGCGGGCCTGCTGCCGCTGGTTGCCGTCACTGCCGCGTACATGGTGGCCGCGGAGCGTGGCCTGGTACCTGGCTGCAATCCGTTTCTCGATGGCTGCACGTCGATCAGCGCGACCGGCCGCTACGCTCCGGCGAGCTATTTGTTCAAACCGGCGCACCTGCTGCAGTCCGGCATCCTCGCCTTGATCTGGCTTCGTTGCGCGGCGGCTCTGCCAGCCGGTTCACTGATTGCCGTCGCGCTGCGGGTGTCCGGTCTCGTCGGCGCAGGAGCGCTGATCGTCTACACGCTGACGCTCGGCAGCCAAACGCCGCTGTACGAGTTCATGCGCCGCTTCGGAATCTATTTTTACTTCGTCGGCACGCTCGGCGCCCAGCTGCTTGTGACCGGGGCCCTGGTACATGCAGGCAGCCGCTCGTGGCGTGTTCAGGACGCAATCGCCGTCGGATTGTGGCTGCTGTGCCTGGCGCCCTTCGTGCTCGGTGCGGCCAATTTCGTCTGCAAAGCCGTCCTCGATGACCCTGACGCGGCGCAGAACCGGATCGAATGGATCGCGGCATTGGCGATGCAGGGGTGGTTTATCCTGTTCTACGCAGCGCTGCGCGTGAATGTGGTTGGTCCGCGGCTGTCCACCAAGGACCGCTGGTGACCAAGGGATCCGTCAGGGCCGCGAGCAACGCCAGGTCGTCACGGCCTTCCTCGTCCCTCAGTTCGAAGCCGCGCACGAAAGCGGCAATCAGGGGGCCCGCCGGCGTTTCGCCGCAGCGTCCTCATCGTCGTCGTCGACGAATGAATAGTCGAGTACACCGGTTGCGATCAGGTCCGTGGAGGCCTGTGCAATCGACAATTCAGTTTCGAGTTCCCGCTGTTTGGCCTCCGATCGAAGGTTCTCGGTGGCACGGTCACGCAATTCCTCACGCAATTCGCGGGTCTTCCGGACCGAGTCGCGCAGGTCCGATGTCAGTTTTTCGATGTTGCCTTGCTGATGCTGGATCACGCCGTCGCGCTTCGCGATCTCGTCCTTGGACGCCTGCAGTTCCCTGTTCGACGCTTCGATCCTGGCACGCAAGCCCTCTGTGGACACCTGGGCGACGCGCTGGTCGGCTTCCAGGCTGCGTATACGGTCGTCACGCGAATCCCGCTTGCGTGCCGAATAGCGTGCGCCGATGCGGGCGCTGATCGACGCGAGTATCCAGCCAAGCAGGAACGCGCCTACCGCCAGAAGGACGATTTGGTGGGTCAACACCGCAAACATCGGGCAATAATCGGGCTGTTTTGTGTCCCAGAACAGGACGGAGTTCTCACTACTGCAAGCAAGGGCGACGGCGTTCCACGGTCGGCCGGCTGCCCGCACGAGCAAAGTCCCGACCCAGAATAGATTTTCAATACAAGCTGTTGGAACAGCAGTGCGCGATTGCGCGGCCCGCCATTCATGCGGCAGCCCAGCGCAGCGCACAGCGCCGCGTCAGGTCCGGGTGGTCGGTGAACAGGCCATCGACGCCGAGCACGCCGATGCAGTAGCGAACCAGCTCGTCGTGTGTCTCGAAGCCTTCGGGCAGGCTGTCAGCACGTACCGTATAAGCATGTACGAACAAGCCCGCGGCATGGGCGTCCTCCACCAGTCCCGTCGAGCGCAGTGTGCCGTCCTGCGAGTCGAAACAATGGGCGAGCCAGGGACCGATGCCGTCGACGGTTTCCGCCAGCGCGCGCAATCCAGCCGGGCGCCGCAGCGCATCGTAGTCAGCCTCCGATTCCGACCAGTCATTGGCGCCGAGCAGTTGGACGAGCGTGAGGTCCGAACCCAGATCGTGTCGAATTCGCCGCAGTTCCAAGGGATCGAAACATTGCAGGCACACGTTCGAGCCCCGATTCGAGTAACCGTGACGTTCGAGGATGGACAGCATCAGGGGTGCAATGTCGATGCCCTCTGCCCGGTGCCATGCGGGCCGCTTGATCTCGGGGTAGATGCCCGCCTTGCGTCCGGTAGCGTCGTTGAGTTCCGCGACGAAGTCGAGTTCGTCCTCGAGTGTGTGTACCCGGAATCGGCCCGTTCGGACCGGGTAACGTCCCGGGTACACGGCCTGACCGTACTCGTCGAAACGCTCGGACACCTGCAGGGACTCGAGTTCGTCCAGCGTGAAATCCCGCGCGTAATAGCGTCCGTCTTCACGCGCCCGTCGCGGGTATGCCGTCGCCACGTCCGTGACGCGATCCAGGTGCACGTCGTGCAGGATCACGAGTCGGTTGTCCCGGGTGGCCACGACATCCTGCTCGAGATAGTCCGCGCCCATCGCATAGGCCAGCGCTTTTGCGGCCAGGGTGTGTTCGGGCAGGTAACCGGATGCGCCGCGGTGCGCGATCACTTGCACTGCTCTCTCCGACATTAGCTTAGATACATAGTGCAACTTATTGTTCTATTTTATCTCGCCATGCTCGTTGTAACCGGGGAAGTCCACGACCTCCCAGCGGTTGGTATCGACGTGCCGGGCCTGCCGTTTCAAGGCGTCGACCATGTCGCGCGCATTCCATTCGATATGCTCCTTGCTGCGTGCCAGCAGTTCCTTCGGCGTCTCCTTGACTTGGCCATAGGGACGGATGGTGATGATCGGCTTACCGTTCGCATCCGCGGCGTCCATCATGAAATTCACGAGATCAGGTTGCTTCTCCCATATTGCCGGAAGCACGACGACCGCCTCGCTCGCCTTGATTTGTTGGATGAAGGCGTCCTTGATCTCGCTCATGCCGCCGCTCGGCCGGTCCTCCGGCCTGCTCACATTGAGGTAATAGAACTTGTCGACGCATTCGAGAAACTCGAACAGTCGCAGGTAGTCATCGGACTCACTGAATGCGTGAGTGACGAATACCCGAATCGGATTGTCTTCGGACACAATCGACTCCTGGCTCCCTGACATCGCTTGCCGTGCAATGGCGATTCTACCAATTTAGGACGACAATACCCGCATGCGGTTGCTTCTCTACAACATCCGTTACGCGGTCGGCGGCGGAGCGAGCATGCACATGCCCGTGCCCGGCGCAGGCTACGTGTTGGGCAACCAGAATGTGCTGCCGGAGATAACGCGCTTTATCCGGTCCGTGGATCCCGACATCGTAGGCCTGATCGAGGTCGATACGGGCTCGATCCGAAGCCGGATGATCAACCAGGCCGAGTCCATCGCCACCAGCCTCGGCATGAATACGTCCTACGAAACCAAGTATGGTGAGAAGTCGATCAATCATATGTTGCCGATCGTGCGCAAGCAGGGCAACGCATTCATGGCCGCAGAACGGGTGCACGGCGAAAAATTCCATTACTTCGATACGGGCATCAAACGGCTGATCATCGAACTCGAGATGGAATACTTCGCCGTCTTTCTCGTGCACCTGTCGCTCAAGTACAGGCATCGACACCTGCAGTTGCGCCGACTGTACGACCTGGTCGCCGCAACTCCGAAGCCGGTAATTGTGGCGGGCGACTTCAACACCTTCTGGGGCGAGAACGAAATCTACCTGTTCATGAAAGCAGCCGGCCTGCGCTCGGCGAATTCAGAGAGTCTGCCCACCTACCCGAGTCGTTCGCCTCGGCGGGAACTGGATTTCATCCTTTACCAGGAAGGGATCACCGTGACGGGCTTCCGTGTCCCGGCCGTGCGCCTGTCCGATCACCTGCCGCTCGTCTGCGACTTCACTGTGGGTTGATCCAGCTGCCTGCGGGCAGTATCAATAGCGTTTCACGCAACGAGTGGCGGTCATGAGCACGAAGCACTGGACGTATGAAAAGGACGGATCCGGACTGGGCTGGCTCGGAATCGACAAGGCGGACGGCAGCGTCAATGTATTGTCTGCGCCGGTGCTGCGCGAACTGGACGAATTGCTGGCGGACATCGAAGTCGACCTGCCCGCGGGCCTCGTTATCTATTCGCGAAAACCCGGCGGCTTCATCATGGGCGCCGACATCAATGAATTCACGCGCATCGATAGCGCGGCTCAGGCCTACGAACTCGTGCGCCAGGGCCAGCGGGTTCTCGATCGGCTGGAAGAACTGTCCTGCCCGACGGTCGCTGTGATCGAAGGTCATGCGCTGGGTGGCGGACTCGAACTGGCGCTGGCGTGCAACTATCGCATCGCCGTCGATACGGACCAGCGCATCCTGGGCTTGCCCGAAGTTCAGCTGGGCATCCATCCCGGTTTCGGCGGTACCGTGCGGGCCGTGCGCCTGTGCGGCGTGCGGCCGGCGATGGAGCTCATGCTGACAGGCAATCCGGTCGACCCGCGCGAGGGCCGCCGCATCGGCCTCGTCGACGAACTGTGTCGCCAGGGTGACTCACGTGCCGCGGCAACGCGCCTCCTGGCCGCAAGGCCGCCGCGACAGACGCCGCCGACACTGGAGCGGCTGTTGAATGTCGCGCCGGTCCGTCCACTGATCCGGCGACTGCTGGAAAAGCAGGTCGCCGGCAAGGCCAGGCGCGAACACTACCCGGCGCCGTACGCAATTATCGACCTTTGGACACGACACGGCGCTCGCGGCGCTATGGCCTTCGAAGCCGAGGCGCGCTCGATTGCCGAACTCATGTGCACACCAACGTCGCGCAACCTGGTGCGCGTCTATTTCCTGCAGAACAGGCTCAAGGGCCAAGGCAGCAGGACTGCTTCCGAAGTGCACCGCGTACACGTGGTGGGCGCAGGGGTAATGGGTGGCGATATCGCGAGCTGGTGTGCATTGCGCGGGCTGGACGTCAGTCTGCAGGACCGGGAGCTGAAGTACATCGAGCCGGCCCTGGAACGTGCACGCAAGCTGTTCGAAAAACGCATCCGCGACGACGCGGAGCGTACGGCCACGACCGCACGCCTGCGTGCCGACGTCGATGGCAGCGCTGTGGCCGAGGCCGACCTCGTGATCGAGGCAATTTTCGAGGATCTCGATGCGAAGCAGACGCTGTATCGCTCACTGCAGCCGCAGCTGAAGCCGGGAGCCGTACTCGCGACGAATACGTCCAGCATACGGCTCGAGGACCTCCGCACCGTGCTCGACTCACCCGACCGCTTCGTCGGCCTGCACTTCTTCAACCCGGTCGCGAAACTGCCGCTGGTCGAAGTCATTCGCTGCGAGGACACGTCGCCGGCGGCGCTGGACATCGGCCTCCGATTCGTGCGCGACATCGGCAAACTGCCACTCGAGTGTGCAAGTTCGCCCGGATTCGTGGTGAACAGGATACTGGCGCCCTACACCAACGAGGCGTTGTTGCTGGCGCAGGAAGGCGTAGGCCTGGCAGCCATCGACAAGGCGGCGGTTCGATTCGGAATGCCGGTGGGACCGATCGAATTGCTGGACAGCGTCGGCATCGACGTTGCACTGCATGTAGCCCGCGTGCTCGGCGCTGCATTCGGTCGGCCGATCCCCGTACTGCTCGAACAACAGGTCGCTGAGAAGAAACTCGGCCGCAAGTCCGGCGAGGGATTCTATCGCTGGGCGGACGGCAAGGCAGTAAAGACAGAGGACGGCGGACCCGCACCGGCGGACATCGAGGACCGATTGATCCTGCCGATGGTCAACGAGTCCATCGCCTGCCTGCATGAAAACGTGATCGGTGATCCGGATCTGCTCGATGCCGGCGTCATATTCGGCACTGGATTCGCGCCGTTCCGCGGCGGGCCGCTGCAGTACGCCCGGTCGGTGGGCAGTGCCGCGATCATTGCCCGCCTCACGACCCTCGCTTCGCGGCATGGCGATCGCTTCGTCCCGCACTCGGGCTGGCAGTCGTTTCCCGGCTGACATTCCTGCTTGCGCCGGACCAGCGGACCTGTTTCGATGTTCGGACGCATCCGGAGTGTGCGCCGGGTCACGCTGCGGCGGTCCGGCAGTTCCGGAAGTTGTTGAATTGCAGGTAGAATGCCCGGAGACCGCTAGCCGGCCTCCCACGACATCAGCAAGACGTGCGCCCGCCGTGCCGGGCGGCACGGAGCGAACAGGCAGATCAGGACGAATATGACGGACGAGCAGACCACGACAGAACTGCTCAAGCGATTTTCTCCGCTCGACGGTCTCAAGCGGGACAATCTGGCCGCTCTCGCGCGCAAGGTGCAGGTCCGGGAACTGTCACCTGGCCAGGTGCTGTTCAAGGAAGGCGATACCGAGAAGCGCACCTTCTACATCGTCGCGGGCACATTGGAACTGGTCGACCATGGCAAGGTGGTCGGTACGGTCGAAGGTGGCTCCGATTTCGCACGGAACCCCGTGGCTCCCGTCTTTCCGCGGCGAGTCTCTGCCAAGGCACGGGACCGCGTGCAGTTCATCTCGGTGGATAGCGACCTCCTGGATGTCATGCTGACCTGGGACCAGACCGGGTCCTATGAAGTCTCCGAACTGAAGGGCGGAAAGGACGGCGGTAACAACGAAGACTGGATGACGATGCTGTTGCAGACCAAGGCCTTTCACAAGATACCGCCGGCGAACATTCAGGCGATCTTCATGCGCATGCAGCAGATCAACTACAAGGCCGGCGACATCGTGCTTAAGCAAGGCGCGGAAGGCGACTATTTCTATGTGCTGACGCGGGGTACTGCCCTCGTGACCCGCGAGACTCCGCTCAGCAAGGACGGCATCAAGCTCGCCGAACTGTCGGTCGGAGATACGTTCGGCGAGGAAGCATTGATCTCCGACGCGAAACGCAATGCCACCGTCACGATGACTCGCGAGGGGGCCGTCATGCGGCTCGGCAAGGAAGACTTCAAGAAGCTGCTCAATGAACCGATGCTCGACTGGGTCGACGCGGAACAGGCGGCGAAGATCGTCAAGGCGGGCGGTCAATGGCTGGACGTACGCCTGCCTAGCGAATTCGAGAACAATCACCTCGATGGCGCGGTCAATATTCCGCTCTACTTCATACGCCTGAAGATCAACACGCTGGACAAGTCGCGCAAGTACGTCGTGTGCTGCGATACCGGTCGGCGCAGTTCGGCGGGTGCCTATATCCTCAGCGAACGTGGATTCGACGCCTACGTCCTGCGCGGCGGAATCAACAGCAAGAGTCCGCGTTAGCGTCCGGCCGGCAGCCGCCCTTACATCGTGTGCGTGGGCTTGTCGCCGCCCAGGGCACCAGCCAGGTAATTCTCGATCTTCTTTTGCGTGTTGCCCTGGTCCTGGTCGCTGAACTGCACCCCGATGCCTGCCGTGCGTTTGCCCTGCGCGCCCTTGGGCGTCATCCAGATCACCGTTCCGGCAACCGGGATCTTCTCGTTCTCACCCATCAGGTTCAACAACATGAACACCTCGTCACCGAGGCGGTAGGAGCTGTTCGTCGGTATGAACAGGCCGCCATTGGAGATGAACGGCATGTATGCGAGATACAACGCGCTCTTGTCCTTGATCGTGAGTGTCAGCAGTCCTGGTTTGCTCATCTCGTCACCTGTCGTCCCGCGGCCGGGGCGTTCCGGCGCCGGCCCGCATGCGATGCATGCCCGGCAGTTGCATGTCCCCGCCTCCACCGCGCAAGCCCGTTGCCCAGTCGATCAGCAGGCCCTCCAGCGCCAGCTGCACGTTGAAGGAGCCGCTGGCCTGCCCGCGCAGGCGATTGATGTGGTCTAGATAACAAAACAGTTTCCTGCTGTCCATGCGCCGCAGCACAGATTCGAGAGTGCCGCCGAGCGACGTGCCCGGGCCGGCCGTCAGCAGCCGCAGTCCGGACTGGAGTTCGCGCGCCAGCCACTCCAGCACGAATGCCGGCTCGAGCTTGGACCAGCTTGCCGCCACAGCGACGGGCGAGGCGTCGCCGCTGCCGACCCGCGCCAGGTCCCGCCGGAGCACAGCAACAGCGGCCAGCCGATCCGCGCCTTCGAGCGCCGCGAGCGGTGCCCCGCCCGTCGCGCGCAGCCCTTCTGCCCATGCGGTTCCGGGCCGGAACCTTTCCAACCAGGCCAGGCCCGCCAGTTCCGGTGGCGCCTTGAAATCCAGCCGCTGACAGCGGCTCACGATCGTGGCGGGAAGGAGCCCGGGACGATCCACGAGCAGGATCAGCAATGCATCCCCGGGTGGTTCCTCGAGGGTCTTGAGCAGGCTGTTCGCGGCGTTGCGAGTCATGGCATCCGCGGGAACGATGACCGCGGCCTTGCCGCGGCCCGCATAGCTCGTCAGCGCCAGTTCGTCGACCAACTCGCGGACCTGCTCGATGAGGATCGCGTTGCGGTCGTCAGGCACGCGCAGCCAATGGAGGTCCGCATGCACCGGCGGCTCGAACGGGTACTCCGGCAGATCCTGGTCCGCACGCAGTCCCAGCTTGCGTCCGACTATCCACGCAGCCGCTGCGCGCTTGCCGGTGCCGGGCGGGCCGGACAGCATAACGGCGTGCGGCTCGCGTTGCTGCTCCCCGACCGAGCGCCACTGATCGGCAAAGTTTCTGAGCCAGTCAAGTTCCATTAAATTAATTACTTATAAATTGTTTCTTATTAATCATATTAGATCAGGTTCCTGGCAATAGGAGCCGGTCAGCGACGGCGTCGACGGCGCGACGTACGGCAGCCCGATCGCCGCCGGCGTCCAGGACGATGAACCGCTCGGGCTCCTGACGGGCAAGCTCGAGGTAGGCCCTTCGTACGCGCTCGTGGAACGGCACGCTCTCGGCGTCGAGCCTGTCGTTCGCGCCGCGCGCCCGGGTACGCGCCAGCCCGGTACCGACCGGTGCATCCAGCAAAATCGTAAGGTCGGGTGACAGCCCATCGAGCACCCAGCCGGCAAGGGCCTCGATGCGTTGCTTCGGTAGTCCGCGGCCGCCTCCCTGGTAGGCCCGGCTCGCATCGACGAAGCGGTCGCTGACGACCCACCGGCCGGCGGCCAAGGCAGGCCGGATGACGTTCTCGACCAGCAGCGAGCGTGCCGCGAACATCAGCAACAGTTCCGCCATGGGCGGCATCGGTTCACCGGCATCCTCGAGGACGATGGCCCGAATGGCTTCTGCCGCTGGGGTCCCGCCGGGCTCGCGTGTCAGCAATACGTCGTGGCCGGCCGCTTCGATGCGCGCGACGAGGTGCGCGATATTCGTCGACTTGCCGACGCCCTCGATACCCTCGATGGTGATGAATCGTCCGTGTTGCATGCCAGGCGCCACCCGTTGCTACCGCGAGCGCCGCAGCCGGTCGAGATACTCTCGCACCGCCTGTCGGTGCTCCTCGACGGTCACGGAGAACTTGTGGCTCCCGTCACCGAGGCCGGTCGCAACGAAATACAGGGTTTCGCCGTCCGCCGGGTGCAGCGCGGCATGGATCGCGGCGCGCCCCGGCATCGAAATGGGCGTCGGCGGCAGGCCGGCGCGTGTGTAGGTGTTGAAAGCCGTATCGGTCTCCAGGTGTCGGCGCGTCAGGTTGCCGTCGAAACCCGCGCCAAGACCGTAGATTACCGTCGGATCTGTTTGCAGGCGCATGTTTCGGACAAGGCGCCTTGCGAACACCCCGGCAATTCGCTCGCGCTCGTCGGCACGCGCCGTTTCTTTCTCCACGATGGATGCCAGTATCAGCGCTTCGTAGGGTGACGTGACCGGTGTCGTATCGCCGCGCGCTGACCACTCCGTTTCCAGCGTCGCCTGCATCAGGTGGTACGCCTGCGCAAGCACGGACCGGTCACGCGTGCCGCGCGGAAAATGATAGGTCTCGGGAAGGAACAGCCCTTCCGGGGATTCGACTGTTGCCCCGAGTTCCGCGAGCAATGCCGGCCAGTCGTCGGCAGACATGCTGGTCACGATCTGCGGGTGCGCCTGCAAGGCCGCGAGCAGCTCGCGGTGGTTCCAGCCTTCGACGAAGGTGAAGGCATACTGGACTACAGCGCCGCGTGTGAACTGCTGGAGCAGCGATCTTGGCGTCGCTCCGGACTCGAGGCGGTATTCCCCGGCCTGCACCTTGCTCGCCTGCCCGGTCCAGCGAGCATACAGCCGCAGGATTTCGGGATGCCGCGCGAGTCTCCTCGCTTCGAGGTCGCCGGCGATTGTGGCGAACGACGCACCGGCCGGCACTTCGAAGAGCGTCCCGCCCGGCGGTATCTCGAGCGGCGAATCGAGGTACCGACTCAGGAACAGGCTCGCGGTCCCTCCGCACACGCCCAACAGGAGGAGCAGGACGGCCAGGGTTGTGAGCATGCGCTTCATGGCCCGGGCCTGCGGCTTCTGTCAGTCGAACGCGCGGAAAACCAGGCTTCCGTTCGTGCCTCCGAAACCGAACGAGTTGGACATGACCGTGCGCACGCGGACTTCCCGCGGCGTATTCGGCACGTAATCGAGGTCGCAGGCAGGATCCTGGTTGTGCAGGTTTACCGTGGGCGGCACGATCTGGTAACGGATCGCCAGTATCGAGAGGATGGCCTCGACGACGCCGGCCGCTCCGAGCATGTGACCGGTCGTCGACTTCGTCGAACTCACCAGCAGGCTATCGGCGGTTGCACCGAAGGTGCGGCGGATGCCGACGGTTTCGCCTATGTCGCCGGCCGGAGTGGAAGTGCCGTGGGCATTCAGGTAGTCCACGTCGGACGGGTCGATTCCCGCATCGCGAATCGCCGCGGTCATGCACTTGCGCGCGCCTTCGCCGTCGGCCGGCGGCAGCGTGATGTGATAGGCATCACCACTCATGCCGAATCCGATGAGTTCCGCGTATATGCGCGCACCGCGAGCTTTGGCGTGTTCGAGCTCTTCGAGCACCACGCAGCCGGCGCCATTGCTCAGCACGAAACCGTCGCGATCCACATCGAAGGGCCGGCTGGCCGAATGCGGGTCATCGTTGCGCGTCGTCATCGCGCGAGCCGCGCAAAACCCGGCCATGGCGGACGGCGTCGTGGCGTACTCGGAGCCCCCGGCCAGCATCACGTCGGCATCGCCGTGCGCGATCGTTCTTCCGGCAATGCCGATGCAATGGGTCGAGGTGGCACAGGCCGTCACGATCGAAATGTTCGGTCCCGTCAGGTGCTGCAGGATGCTGACCTGTCCGGATATCATGTTGATGATGCTTCCGGGAATGAAAAACGGAGAGACCTTGCGAACGCCGCCGGCTGCGAGTTTGTCGTTATTGTCCTCAATGAAGCGAATGCCGCCGATCCCCGAACCCATGGCTACGCCGACTCGGTGTCCATTCTCTTCGGTCACCTCCAACCCGGAGTCGCGCATTGCATCGATGCTGGCGGCAATACCGTAATGTATGAATGGATCGTTTTTGCGCTGATCCTTGCCCGGGAGGTAATCTTCGACATTGAAGTCGCGGACGGTGCCGGCAATACGCGTCGGATAGCTGCTCGCGTCGAAATCCGCGATCTCGCCGATCTGCGAATCGCCTTTGAGCACATTCTCCCACGCACGGTCCAGCTTGCCGCCCACAGGAGAGACGAGACCCATGCCTGTGATGACGACACGTCGCTTGCTCAATGGAATGCCGTGGGGTGTGTCGGGTGCGCCGACGAGAAAGAATTAGGCGCGGACCAGTCGGCCGCGCCTCGGAAAAATCAGTCGCCCTTCGAACGGGAAGTGACGAAATCGATGGCTTGCTGGACGGTAGTGATCTTCTCGGCTTCCTCGTCCGGGATCTCCGTTTCGAATTCTTCTTCGAGGGCCATTACGAGCTCGACGGTGTCGAGCGAATCGGCGCCCAGGTCATCGACGAAAGAAGCATCGTTGGTCACTTCTTCTTCCTTCACACCGAGCTGTTCGGCAACGATGCTTTTCACTTGTTCTTCAATACTGCTCATTTTCAAGCTTCTCCGTAGAAGGCTGTGAACCGGTAAGTGCTTGATTTTCCAAGGAGCACTTGGCCGAGGATGCGTATTGTATGTGAATCGGTGACGGCATTCTATACGCTTTGCGGGAGTTTTTCGCCGGCTTTCAGTCCATCAACATCCCGCCATTCACGTGCAAAGTCTCGCCGGTGATATAGGCGCCGGCGGGCGAAGCGAGAAAGACGACAGCATTCGCAATGTCCACTGCCTCGCCCAGTCGTCCGAGCGGCAACTGGCCAAGCATTGCGTCGCGTTGCTCCGCGGACAGGACCCGTGTCATGTCCGTATCGATGAAGCCGGGCGCGACCACATTTACGGTGATATTGCGTGAGCCGATCTCGCGCGCCAGCGATTTGGAGAATCCGATCATCCCGGCTTTGGCCGCGGCATAATTCGCCTGGCCCGCATTGCCCATGACGCCGACCACCGAGGCTATGCTGATGATCCGTCCCTTCTTCGCTTTCATCATGCCACGCAGACACGCCTTGGACATGCGAAAAGTGCCGCTCAAATTGGTCCCGAGTACATCGTCCCATTCTTCCGCCTTCATGCGCATCAGAAGGTTGTCACGCGTGATACCCGCATTGTTCACGAGTATCGTGGGAGACCCTTCGCGATTCTGCACATTCTCGATTGCAGCCTGCACCGACGTCTCGTTCGCGATGTCGAGTACGAGGCCGCGGCTGGCACCGCCGAGTGCTTTGGTGATGGCGCTCGCGCCACTTGCGCTGGTCGCGGTACCCACGACGGTGGCACCTGCGTCCGCAAGTGCGCGCGCTATCGCCGCGCCGATGCCGCGCGACGCACCGGTGACGAGGGCTACCTCTCCCTGCAACAATTCCGCTGCGAATACATTGCGCATCAAAATACCTCGTCGATCCTTTTCGCCGGCTGGCGATCAGCCCACCATGGCTTTCTGAAACCCGTCGTAGTCGTCCGCCGCGAACACCGGCAGCGACTTGTCGATGCGTCGCACGAGCCCGGCCAGCACCTTTCCCGGTCCGCACTCGACAAAACGGTCGCCGCCGGCCGCGACCATCGCACCGATCGTTTCCGTCCAGCGAACCGGGCTGTATACCTGTGCGGCAAGCAGACGCCGAATATCGTCAGGATCGCCGTACGGCGCGGCGGTCGCCGCGCTGACGACAGTGATCGTCGGATCGCGGAATCCGGCGCCCGCAAGGGTTTCCGCGAGGGCTTCGCCGGCGCCCCGCATTAGCGACGAATGCGAAGGGACGCTGACCGGCAACACGATTGCGCGGCGTGCCCCCTTCTCCTTCGCGCGTTCGACCGCCGCATTGACCGCAGCGGTTTCACCAGCGATTACGACTTGCCCCGGAGAATTGTAGTTGACGGGTTCGGCGATGCCCGCCACCGAAGCGCAAACTTCACCGACGATGTCATCGTCCAGTCCGAGTATCGCCGCCATCGCACCCTGGCCCGCCGGCACGGCTTCCTGCATCAATTCGGCGCGCCGCATGACCACGGCCATCGCCTCGGCGAAATCAATTGCGTCGGCGCTGACGAGTGCCGAGTATTCCCCGAGGCTGTGTCCTGACAGCAGCGCGGGTCGCTCGCCGCCGGCGTCGATCCAGGCTCGCCAGGCTGCGACACCGGCAGCGAGCATCGCCGGCTGGGTGACCGTGGTCGCGGCCAGCTTGTCGGCCGGTCCTTCCTGGACGCATGACCAGAGGTCGTAGCCCAGCACATCACTGGCTTCCGCATAAGTACTTCTAATGACGGAATAGCGATCGGCGAGGTCGGACTGCATGCCGGGCGATTGCGAACCCTGGCCCGGGAATACCATTGCTAGGCTCATTGTCGTTGTTCTTTTGCGGGAGGCAGTCCGGATTATATCGGCGGCGGCGGCGCGACTCTAATCGCGTTCCGGCGAGAACGTCAGGCGTCCGGTCGCGAAGGCGGCCACCAGCCCGGCCGCGGCGCCGTAGACATGCGCATCGACGACGACGGCTCCGCCCGCAGTTGCCTCCGAGCCCGGCAACGGCCCCGCAAACTGTTCGAAAACCAGCTTGATCGCAACCAGCACGAGCAGAATCAGCGCCTCCGCCCTGCCAGCGCGGTCGCGGCACAGTGCCGTCGCCAGCGCGCCGGCGACGAGCAGCGCGTGCAAGAGCCCGGACAGGCCCACATACCAGCCGAGGCCCGGTGACAGCCACCAGAAGCTTGCATCGACCAGCACGATCGAAACGCCGAGAACCATGAACCAATGCCGGATGCTGAAAGCAGCGCCCACCAGGAGCCAGACGAGCAGGAGCCCGGCGATGTTCATGCCGAGATGCATCCAGCCGAGATGCACGAGATGTCCGGTCAGGAGGCGCCAAACTTCGCCCGCGGCGACAGCCGAGCGCTCGTAGCGTAACGCGAGGTCCAGCCCGGCGGCCTGCAGGCCGAGCGCAATCGCGGCCAGGCCGGCCGGCACGGACCAGCCGCGCCAAGCGGAGACGATTCGATCGGTCAGCGCTAACCCCATGTTTGATATACTCGCGTTTACCACTCTGGAGAGTCAATTGCACAGCGTGCCGCCGCCGTCGCGGCGGCTATGGAGTACAGCAGTGAACAGGAATTCGACGCCACTCAGCCGCCGGCGCGAGCGCGGCTTCACACTTATTGAAATCATGGTCGTGGTTATCATCATCGGCCTGCTCGCCGCGATCGTCGCGCCCCAGGTCATAGGGCGCGTCGACGACGCGCAGATCGAGAAGGCACGCGCCGATATCCGCAACATCGAGTCGGCCATGAACCTCTACCGGCTCGACAATTTCACCTACCCGTCGACGGAACAGGGCATCGATGCGCTGGTCAACAAGCCGAATGACCCCAACGTGCGCAACTGGAACGACGGCGGCTACCTGGCGCGTATGCCGAAAGACCCCTGGGGCAATCCGTACCAGTACCTGAGTCCCGGCCAGCACAGCGCCATCGACATCTATACGCTGGGCGCCGACGGCAGGCCCGGCGGCGATGGCATCAATGGCGACCTGGGTAACTGGGACGTCGCCGAGTAAATGCACCCGCAGGGCCGCCAACGCGGCTTCACCCTGATCGAAATCCTGGTGGCGGTCACAGTGGTCGCTATCGTGCTGTCGATCGCCCTGCTGTCCATCAACGTGGTCCGCAGCGATCGCGAAGTACGGACCGAAGGCGAGCGGCTGGTTGCGTTGATCGAAGCGGCACGTGACGACGCGTATTTCCAGGGTCGCGAATTGGGACTGGAAATACTGCGGAGCGGGTATCGCTTCCTCGAGTATGACCCCGCATCGGGCGCATGGGCCGAGATCCCGGACGACCAGACATTGAGGCAATGGTCGCTGCCCGAGGGACTCGAGCTGTCGCTGGTGCTCGAGAACAAGGCCATCGAGCTTCCCATGGAATTTGCCGAACTCAAGCAGGATGCCCGTCCGGGTGCGCAGCCGAACCGTTTCGCGCCCCATCTGCTCATTTTCTCCAGCGGCGACATGACTCCCTTCGTGGCACGCATCACGCGCCAGTCCGATCGCCAGGTCATCGCAGTCGAAGGGGACCTGCTTGGCAACCTGGAGCTGGTCGTTGAAGACGATGCGGCAGTCTGACACGCACGCCGGGCGCGGATTCACCCTCATCGAGGTACTGGTCGCGCTGCTGATTCTGTCCGTCGCGTTAACGGCGATGGGTGTGACGATGGGACGCATGTTCACGAACGCGACTCTGATGCGTGATCGGACCTACGCAAGCTGGATTGCACAGAACCTGATCGTGCAGCTGCGCGCCGAGGGTACGACGCCCGATCCCGGAACCGACAGCGGCGAAGTCGAGTTTGCCGGAGTGGCCTGGGCGTGGGATACCGAGATCTCGGAGACCGGGATCGAAAATCTGCTGCGTGTGGATGTCACCATCTCGCATCCGGCAAGCGAGAGCATGATCAAGCAGGTTACCGGATTCATCGGCGAGCCCGCGATGCCCGGTACCGCGAACCGGCTCAGCTCGCAGCTCGGTGGTGGTGGCGGCGGCGACGGTGACGGCGGCGGTGACCGCCAATGAACAGGCTCCGTCCGCGAGGGTTCACGCTGATCGAGGTGCTGGTCGCACTCGCCATCTTCGGCGTGCTTTCGGTATTGGCGTACGAGGCGCTGGCGTCGTCGATGACCAATGCGGAAATACTCGAGGAGCGCATGGACCGCCTGCAGGACATCCAGCAGGCCATGCGGCTGCTCGGTCGCGACATCGTGCAGGCGGCGCCGCGGCCCGTGCGCGACCCGCTGAGCGATCAGCTGCGGCCGGCGTTCCAGGTAGCGGCAAGCGGCGAGTTCGCGATCGAGATCACACACGCAGGCTGGCCGAACCCGGCCGGGCTCAAGCGCAGCACGCTGCAGCGTACGGCATACCGGCTGCAGGACGGCATGTTGAGCCGGCTGTACTGGACGGTGCTCGACGCGACGCTCAATGCCGATCCGCTCGTGACTGACCTGCTCGAAGAAGTCGACGGCATATCCTTTCGCTTCTATTTCGGCAATGGCGAGTGGACCGAGCAGTGGCCGCCGCTCGGCGGCGACGGTGCGAATGCCGCCTTCTCGCGCCCGCGCATGGTGGAGGTCGTGCTCACGCTGCGTGACGAAGGCGAGCTCACGCGTTACTTCGAGGTGGCGCCATGACAATCCGCCGGCTGACATCCCGCAGGCAGTGCGGCGTGGCGCTGATCACAGCGATGCTGATGCTTGCGCTGATCGGCACACTTGCGCTCACCCTGAGTTTCAATAATTTCTTCGACCTCCGCCGCACCATGGCGATGATCTATCACGACGAGGGCACGCAGGCGGCATACGGTGCCGAGAGCTGGGTGGCGATAATTCTGCAGGAAGACGCCGGTGAATCGCAGACCGATCACCTCGGCGAAATCTGGGCGCAGCCCTTCCCTACGCTGCCCATCGAGAGCGATACCGTGAGAGGCGCGGTCACCGGCGAACTCGTAGATCTCCAGGGCCGCTTCAACGTGAACAACCTGGTCGATCCCGGCGGCGTCGTCAACGAACTGGCATTGCAGCAGTTTCAGCGCCTGCTGGTCGCACTGGAGATCGATCCGCGCTTCGCGGGGCTCGCCGCGGACTGGCTCGATTCGGACTCGGATGCCGCATTTCCGGACGGTGCCGAGGACCCGATCTATTCCGGCATGACGCCGCCCTACCGGACAGCCAACCATGCCATCGTCTCGACGACGGAGCTGATGGCGCTCGAAGGCATGGACAAGGAGACCTTCGACAGGCTCGCACCGTTCATCAGCGCGCTGCCCGGTCAGACCCAGCTCAATATCAACACCGCGCCGGGGCCGGTTTTGCAGGCCCTGGACGAGAACCTGTCCCCCGCCGACGTCGAAAGCATGATCGCGGAACGGGCGGACGGCGGCTTCACCGATGTCCAGAACCGATTCCAGGCAATAGTGGCGCCGGAAGTACTTGCCACGCTGACAGAAGCGAGCAGCTTTTTCCAATTGAAGGTGGTCGTGCAGATTGCTACGGTTCGCGTTACCTATTACAGCCTGCTGTACCGTGATACCGGCGGCGCCGGGGACGTGGTGCCCATAATGCGCAGTTTTGGGACCGTTTGACGATGACCGAGTACTTCGTGTTGCGCATGGGCGAACGCGCTGACGAGATCGTCGAATGGATCGTCGTGGATGACGAAGGAACGCGCCGAAGCGAGGTCGAACGCGGAATGCTCGCCGAAGCCGCACTCGCAGCACTCGAACGCCCGGTCATCGTGCTGGTGCCCGGCACTGAAGTGCTGACGGCTTACACGTCCATTCCCGCCAAAGGGGCGCGCCTGCTCGTCGCCCTGCCCTTCGCCCTCGAGGACCAGCTCGCGGACGACGTCGACAACCTCCATTTCGCGGCCGGCAAACGTCGCGAGGACGGGCGGTTGCCGGTCGCTGTCGTCGCACGCCGCCGGGTGCAGGATTGGCTCGACGCGCTCGCCGTGGCCGGCATACGGCCGGCACGCCTGGTGCCCGACAACCACGGGCTGGCGCAAATTCCCAATACGCTGTCGATGCTTGTCGCCGACGAGCGCGTAATGTTCAACGACGGCCACGAGGTCGAATTCGCGATCCACGGACTGTCGCCGGCGGAAGCGCTGGCGACGACGGGTATGCTCGACACAGGCACGGCGGGTGCGGAGAACAGGCCCCGGCACCTTCTCGCGTATTGTGACGCGGCGCTGGCCGAGCGCCATGAGAAAGATTGGGCACTGCTCCGGCACGAACTCGACAGCGTGGATGTCAACCTGCTGCCGGATGGCGCACTGCCGAGGCTTGCTGTCACCGTGGCGAGCGGTGCCGGCATCAACCTGCTGCAGGCCGACTTCGGTGACAAGATCCGAATCGGTGCAACACTGCGGCCGTGGCGTCATGCGGCCGCGCTGTTCGGCGGCCTGCTGCTCTTCGCTCTCGCGAGCCGCGGTGTGGATTACTACCGGCTCAGTGCCGAACGCGACACGCTGCAGGCGCAATTCACCGAGGAATACCGGCGCCTGCGGCCGAACGACGAGCGCGAAATCGTGGACCCCGTCGGCACCGTCGAATCGCTGCGGCGCAACCTGGGTGCAACGACCGCCGGTCCGCAGGTGTTTCTGCCGCTCTTGCAGTCACTCTCGGACGCGATCGAGGACAGCGAATCTGTCGAGGTAGAGGCGGTGTCCTACCGTGCGGGCGTCGTGGACGTGCGCCTGACTGCGCCGGACATTCCGGCACTCGACCAGGTGGTGCAGAACATCGACGCATCGGGCCGTTTCACGGCCTCGCTGCAGTCGGCCGACAGTGTCGGCGAGCGGGTGAACAGCCGCATCCAGATTCGCGAGGCCGGCTCGTGAAGGACTGGTTTGCCAATCTCGAACCGCGTGAACAGATGATCGTCGCTGTCGGCGGCGTGCTTGCCGCCCTGATCCTGCTCTGGGCGCTCCTGTGGATGCCACTGGATCGCGGCCGCCAGAACCTCGCCGGCAGCGTCGAGACCTGGAAAACGTCGCTGGCCGAACTGCGCGTCATTGCCGCGACAATGCCGGAAGGCGGTGTTCCGACAGCGCAGCCGGCCGACCCCGACGAGTCGCCGGTCGTGGTGGTCGACCGGACATTGAGGGAACGAAATCTCAACAGCGCCGTCAAGCGACGGCAGCCGACCCCGAACGGCATACGCGTGGAGTTCGAAAACGTCGCATTCGATCAACTGGCCGTCTGGCTCGGCGACCTCAGCGCCACGCACGGTCTTTCCGTGCAGGCGGGCAGTCTTTCGCTGGCGAACCGCGCCGGTCCCGGCCGGATCAATGCGTCGCTGACCCTGGAACGCGCACCCTGATGCCAAGGCGCCGGTGCCTCGTCTTCGGCGGCGTGGCGACATTCCTGCTCGGCCTGCTGGCGCTGTTTCCGGCGCGCGTCGCCTGGCACTGGTTCGCGCCACCGGGAGCGGCACTGGCGGGCATCGAAGGCAGCGTCTGGCGGGGCAGCGCCAGCGAAGCAACGGTTCATGGCTTCTACCTGCGCGACCTCCGGTGGCGATGGCTCCCTGCAGCTCTGGCGGCAGGACGCATCGGCTATGCCCTGAAAGCCGTCCCGGGGACCGGTTTCCTGGACGCCGAACTCGGCATTGCGCCGTCCGGCGCGGTGCACCTCGAGGACCTGAGAGCCTCGGTGCCGCTGCCGCAACTCGACAACGCACTCGGCATTCGGGGTTTGCAGGGCACGGCGAATGTCGACTTCGCGCGCGTCTCACTGGAGGGCGGCGTGCCCACCGTGGCGATCGGTACGATCGAGGTAACGAGCCTCGTCGTCCCGCTGGTCGCCCCGACGCCGCTCGGCCGGTATCGCGCCGAGTTCCAGACACAGGACGGGACCATCGTCGCCGGCATACAAGACGACGGCGGTGTCGTCGACCTGACGGGGCGCCTGCAGATCGGCAGCGACCGCGCCTACGATTTCCTGGGCTATGTCGCGCCGACCGAAGGCACGCCACCTCCGCTGTTGCGCCAGCTGGAGCTGCTTGGCGCGCCGGGTGCAGAAGGCCGCTACGAACTCAGGTTTTCCGGCAAATACTGATCGACATCAGCGCGGAGTGACTTCCACGAAGCGCGCCAGCAGCGGAAAATACAGGGCGCAACGCACCGGGACCTGGGCGTAATTCCGGTAGATGGCAGCGTAACGGTCGAGCTGGGCGCGATAGCGATCGGTCTCGGCTCTCAGGAAGCCGTCGAGGTTTCCGCCTTCGTGTGACCCCGTCTTGTAGTCGATGATCCAATGCGTCCCGTCGCGATCGATGCATACACGATCGATGACGATGGACTGCACCCGGCTATCGTGCAGGCCGGTTAGCGCAAGTTCCGTGTGCCCTTTGCCGTCGAGTATCCACCGCCCCCGCTCGTCGCCCAGCACACTTTCGAGAGCGTCGCGGACACGCGCTGTAATGCTCTCGTGCAGCGACGTCGCGGCGCCGAGTTCGCGGAGCCAGCGCCGGCAGGTCGGCTCGAAATTCGTGTCGAGTGCGGCGTCCTTGTTTCCGGGCCCGGTGGCCAGCCGCTGCAGCCAGCGGTGCACGACCGTGCCGGCGAGTCGCGCATCGCGGCCCACCCAGTCGTACTCGACCTTGAGCTCATCCGCGGTATCTACGCCCTCGTCCTGCCGTGCGGCGAGCGGCTCGGCCAGAGGCGCAACCCAGGACCGTGCCAGGCGTCGTAGCGACGGCGTGCCGAAAGTATCCTCGCGAGTCCGGGCCGCAGTGGTCCGGTTACCGGTAAAAGCGGCCGCGAAATCGCCTTCGACCGCCGGCCAAAGCAGCTGCAGCAGGGTTCCGCTCCAGGGCTCCGCGTACTCATGGCCATCGTCCCGCAGCGCAACCTGGCCGACGATGTGCAACGACTTGCGCGCTCGCGTGCAGGCGACGTACAGCAGGCGCCCGTTCTCGTGCGCATCCCTGGCCTTCCTGGTGCGCTCGAAGAATCGATGCAAGGGGTCTTTCTCCTCCTCGTCCCGTCGTCCCATCGGGCTGAACAACCGGGTTTCGCCCGCACCGGTGTCCGGCAGGTCGAGCCAGTTCAGGATCGCGGTACGGTTCGTGCCGCTGCGCCTGCCGGTTGCGTACAGGACGACATGATCGAATTCCAGGCCCTTGGCCTTGTGCATCGTCATGACCTGGACACCGGCGCGACTGCTCGTCGAGACCCGCTCGCCGTCGAGCAGCGCGTGGAGATCGGCGATCTCGTGCAGTGTGCCCGCGCTCTCCAGTTTCGCGAGGGTCGCCAGGTACTGGTAGGCGTTGTCGACCGCGTCGGCATTCGCGAGCAGCGCCGGACCGCCCAGCCGGTACCAGCAACGTTCGACGCGCCGGTGCAGGAACTCGGCACGGCCCGGGTCCAGCCCCTCCTCGAGCACCGGGAGGACTCGCGACACCTGGTCGCGCGCCCATGGAGACAGTGCAGCGAGCCGCTCCTGGTCGCGCAGCAGTTCCAGGATCGTGGCGTTGCGCGTGTTCCGGACCAGCGCATGCAGGTCCGTCCAGTCGAGCCCGATCCAGGGTGCCCGCAACAACCCGAGCCATGCGGCCCGGTCACCGCGGTGCACCAGCGCCCGGGTCAGCGCCAGCAGCTCGATAACCTCCGGCAGGTCGGTGAGACGATCGATGTCGACGGACTGATAGGCGATTCCTTGTGCACGCAGGTGCCGCAGTAGTGCCGGCAGCTGGGTACGGCTGCGTACGAGCACCGCGAGCGAGTCGTCCGGGTGGTCCTCGGACAACCGTCGGACCAGATTCGCGCCGCCGGCAGCTTCCTGTTCTACTCCCGAGCCGAATCCCGCGTGCACAGTCACTTCACCCTGCCCCATGAGTGCCGGCGCCGGAGCCGATGCCGTGTAGCCTATTGCGCCGTTCAGGGGTTCGTCTTTCGCCGGCAGGACGCATGGAAAGATCCGATTGAACCAGTCGACGAGCCGTTCACCGGAGCGGAAGTTCTGCCGCAAGACGAGCGGTTCCAGCGGCAATCCGCCGATGCCATGTTCACGGGCGTGCAGGAACTGCGTAACGTCGGCATTGCGAAAACCGTAAACCGACTGCATCGGGTCGCCTACGCAAAACAGCGTCCTGCCGTCAGCGGGCTCCCAGCCCCACGTGAGGGCCTCCAGCAAGCGATATTGCGCTCGCGATGTGTCCTGCATTTCGTCGACGAGTATGTGCCGAAGCGTGTAATCCATGAGGAATGCGACATTGCCGGGTTCGTCCGGGGTGCCGAGCGCGGCTGCCGCGCTCAAAGCAACTTCGATGTGATCGGTGATGCCACGGGCGAGAAACTGTCGCTGAAGTTCGTAGATCGCAACCGGTAGCACGCGGAACAGGCTCAACAGCATCGCCCATTGCGCATCGGAGTACCGCCACGGCGGCAAGCCGCGTAGCGCGGCCAGGGCTGCGAGAAATTCACGCTCGTGCTCCAGCGTCACCAGCAGCGCTTTCATGGCGGCCTTCTCGCCATCATCGCAAGGCGGAAAGCCCTGCCGCACATTGATCTCACGCCGCAGACTGTCGCCATCCGTCAGGAGGAGCTTCGCCAACGCAAGCCAGCGTGGCAGGTCCTCCAGGCGCGCCGTCGGCAGGCGAGCATCGTCCGCAAACATCTCGATTCCGGACCCGGTGTCGCCGGCGTTCCGCAGGTTGGTGCCGGCGTAAGTTGCAAACGCCGGTAGTTTGGCGGCACAAGCGGAAGGCAGCAGCCTGCTCACGGCCGCCATGTCGCGTGAGACCAGGGCCTGCAGGTGTCGCTCGGCGTCCTCGCGCAGGCGCCCTGCTTCAACGTCGGAAATCCTGCCGCTGCGTACGAAGGGCAGCCACTGGTCACGGTTCGCCAGCATGCGCGACAGCTGTTCGACGTAAACTTCCGTGCTGACGTCAACGTGTTCCAGGACCTCCCGCACCGCGCGCTCGTTGTCGTCGGCACCCCCGAGCCATTCGAGCGTCGCCGCCGCCGCACGGCGGTATACCTGCACCATCTCGCTGTCGTCGACGATGCTTGCGGCTCCGCCAGTCGGCGACGTAAGCGGCAGCATTCGCGCAATCGAAGCGTTCAGCGCATCGATCGTCAGGATGCGCATACGGGCCGGATTCTCGACCAGTCCCCAGCGACGTGCTTCGTCACGCGCCAGGGCCGCCACAGCCGCCGCGGCGGTAATCTGCCGGTGCGGCGCATCGAAGTGCCTGCCTTTGCGCACCGACTCCACGGCGTCCACGACTCTGAACCGCATTTCGGCCGCCGCTTTGCGGGTGAACGTGATGGCGAGTATTTCTTCCGGCTCGTCCACGATCGCCAGCAGTCTGAGGTAGCGCTGGATCAGCAACTCGGTCTTGCCGGACCCAGCCGGCGCCTGGACGACGAATGAACGCGTGGTATCCAGCGCTGCGGCGCGGGCGCGCCGGTCCGCGGTCAGCAGTTCGCGAGGCTCAGTCGCCACGGTACAGCTCGGGATAGCGGCTCAACAGGCTCAGTTCGCGCGCATCCTCGAGCCCCTGACGCAGGTTGACGCGCACGTCGCCGGCAGCCATGTTCGCCGCATGGCCGTGGACGAGTGCCTGCCAGCCGGCGAGCGTCACGGCCCATTCGTCGGCGTCGCCGAATGCAGGCCCCACACCATCGATCGAGGTGCGGCGCACGGAGACGTTGAACATGGCCAGGCCGGAGACCGTTTCGGCCAGGGCGCAGGAATAGACGACGAGTTGCAGCTCGCCGGGCTCGTTGGTCACGGACATCGTCTTCGCCCGACCCGTCTTGTAGTCGAAAATGACGAGCGAACCGTCTTCGGCGCGGTCGACGCGGTCGCAACGCAATTCAAGCAACACGCCGCCCAACACCGCGTCCATACGGGCCTCGACACTGAGGACCGCAAATGCGTCGCGGGACCTATCGATGTCGAAGACCGCGTGCAGCAGGCGCGCGGTCCGGATCCGTTCGAGTGACAGCAGCTCCTGGAGGACCGAATCCGCGTACCGTTCGCTGGGGCGAAAGGCACGTCCCACCGCCGCGTCGATGCGTTGCTTGCGTTCTTCCGGCGCCCAGCGGCGAAGCTCCGCCTGGTCGGGTAGGTCCGCGTACAGGTTTGCCAGTGCGCCGTGTATCAGGTTGCCGCGCATGTTGGCGGCGATGCCGCTCGTGAAGGCACGGATCGGGCGGACACCGAGGCGCCCGCCGGCGAATGCGACGAATGGCTCTTGCGCCTGGCTTTGCAGGGTGTAGGTGCCCCCGGCGATACGTTCGCCGGAACTGACGGGCGGTACGCGATCGGGCACCGGTATGAGCTTGTCGCCGGCGAAGCGTGCAGCGAACCAGCCCGGATCGCCGTGCACCGGTTCGGTCACCGGCTCAACCGCCAGCCGGGTCGGCACCTGGTCGGCGTCGCCGATGCGCAATGGGTAGCTCAGCACGACCGACGGCGCCGCGCAAAGTATTCGCCGCAGGACGCGGCGGGCAAACTGGGACGTATCGTCGGGCGTCGCATCGGGCATGCCAAACTCACGTTGCAGGTCCCGCGCGATCAGCGCGACCGGCCGGCTGGCCGGTGGCCATTCGGTCGCAACGGCGCCCGCGAGCCAGACGCGGTCGAACTCCAGTCCCGCGGCTTCCAGCGGGCCCAGTAAGGTAACGACGGCACCGGGCGACTCTGCCTGGAACAGCGTCTCGGCCGCCAAACCGGACAGCCGCGCCACGGCATCCCGTCCTGTGAGCTGTGGCAGGACCAGTTCGAGCCGGGCGAATTCGTTGAGCAGCCGGCGCCAGCGATTGTCGAGCTGGAAGTCCTCGCTCGAGAGCGGCTTCCGGCCTGGCCAGCCTAGCGTCGAGAGCACGCCCTCGAATCGCTCAGCCCAGGTGCCCGGCGCAGCGTTCCGTGGTTCCGCCGCAAGGTCGTCGCGTGCACGGTCGAAACGCTCCAGCCAGTCGACGGCATCCTCAGATTCGTCCCGTCCCGCAAGCGCCTGCAGCAGTGTCCCGATCGGCCAGTCACGATCGGGCCACTCGCGCAAAATCATTTCGAGGCGCGTTCGGCCCGGCGCATCGGCTGGTCCCAGAAACGGCGTACGCAACAGGAGCGCAATTTCCGCTCCCCGGAGCGCCTGGTAAAACCAGCGTAGTGCGAGCAAGGCAACGTGTATCGCCGGCAGGTCGGCGAGTCGCCGGCCGTAGGATAGATCGACCGCTTCTGCGGCATGCGGCGGCGAAGTCTGCCAGCCGGGCACGAGTCCTTCCCGCACCAGATCCGCGGAACGCTGCGCGTCCTGCTCCAGCCGTGTGACGACGATACCGATCCTGAGCTTCGGGTCACGCACCAGTTCGGTTCGGGCCCAGGCGCCGGCCGCACGCAATTCTGCCTCCGGGTCGGCGTACGCGTAACAAGTCCGTGCGGCGCAGCCGTCGACGTCGAGATGCCGCACACGGAGGCCCGCGTTCGCGAGCGCCGTCAGCAAGGATTCGAATTGCGGCGGTCGGCGATCGAAGCCGCAACACCAGGTCTGGGCGGGCAATGGGCGCGCACCCTCCGCGATCGAGTCGACGAGCATCGCCGGCAACATGGCGCCGTCGACGAAGCCACGTTCGTACAACAGCTGCGCGTAACCTTGTGCCGACCGCGCGAAGAGCTGCTGGTCCGGGCCGGCAGCCGCCTCCCGGACCCGCGCGAGTGGCAGCTCCCAGTCGTGCAGGCGTTGCCACGCATCTCGACACAATCGGGCGAGCACCGCGACGTTGACGAATGGATCGCTGATTTCTGCGCGCAGGCATTCTTCCCAGACGATGCGTGCCTGTTGCTCGTTGAGCCGTACGGGCAGCGCACGCCCGGCCGGAACGCATTCCGCAAGTGCCAGATACCAGTCCTGCACGGCGCGGATCTCGGGACTGCGCCACGCCGTGTTGCCAGCCGCAATCTGCCGTTCGGCGTGAGCTTCGCGCAAGGCGCGCGCAAGGCGCCGGTTCGGTGTCACCACGTGTACGCTGCCGTCGGCGGGTAGCTCGCGCAGCCAGTCGTACATGGACCCCACGCTCCCTACCGGTGCTGGTCCAGCAGGCTGTCGATGCGATCGAAGACGGTGTGCAGAGTGTCGTTGTCCGGCAACGTCGTGATCCTGAAATGATTTCGGTACGGCGTGTTGAAACTCGAGCCTGGCGCGACCAGGACGTGCATTCTGTCCAACAGCTCCATCGCGAAGGACTGGTCGTCGAGCGTATCGTCGAATCGTTCGTCGAGGCGTATGAAGGCGTACATCGCGCCGCGCGGCGCGTGCAGGTTCAGGTACGGACTTGCAGCCACCCGTTCGATGATCGTTTGCCGTTGCTGGTGCAGGCGACCGCCCGGCGCAACGAGATCACGGATGCTCTGGAAGCCGCCGAGCGCCGTCTGGACCGCCCACTGTCCCGGTACGTTGCTGCACAGGCGGAGCGCGGCAAGCAGCTCCATTGCATGCATGTACGCGCGGGCGCGATCGAGGTCGCCGCTGAAGACGCACCATCCGACTCGGTAGCCGCAGGCTCGGTAAACCTTGGACAAGCCCGAGTAAGTCAGGCAGACCGCTCCTTGTGCGAGCGCCGCCATAGGCACGAAGCGGGCATCGTCATAGACCATCTGGTCATAGATCTCGTCTGCCATGAGCAACAAGCCGTGTCGCTCGGCAATGCGTGCAATGGACGCGAGCACCTCGCGGTCGTAGACCGCGCCGGTCGGGTTGTTCGGATTGATGACCACAATTGCGCGCGTGCGCTCACCCACGCGTGCTTCGATCGCATCGGGGTCGGGCAGGAAGCCGTTTTCCGGCAGGCAGTCGTAATAGTGGGGCATACCGCCGTTCAGCGTGACAGCCGCCGACCACAACGGATAGTCCGGGCTCGGCACAAGGACCTCGTCGCCCGGATTCAACAGCGCTCGCAGCGTGAGGTCGATCAGTTCGCTGACGCCGTTACCGATGAACACGTCATCGGCGCTGACACCGGTGATGCCCCGATTCTGTTGCTGCATCACCACGGCTTCCCGCGCCGGGAAGATGCCTTTCTGATGGGAGTACGGCTCTGCGAGCGACAGGTTCTCGATCATCGCGAGCCGCATCGTTTCCGGCGTACGGAATCCGAACAAACCCGGATTGCCGATGTTCAGCGAAATGATTTCGTAGCCGCGCTTCTCGAGTTCCATCGCCCGATGTGCGAGCTGTCCGCGAATTTCGTATTTGACGTCCTTCAGACCGTTGCTGCTGCCGATCATTCGAGATACGGCGGCTTGTGGCTTTGCGTTCAAAGTGCGCCTGATGTCCTGAGTTGTTCGATTTGCTCCGGAGAATACCCCAACCATTCGCGCAAAACCGCGTCCGTGTCGGCTCCCAGCAAGGGCGGGGCCGCGGCGTAATCGACGGGTGTCGCGGAGAATCGCACGGGATTCGCGACCGCGGGGAGCGCCGCGTGGAATGGATGGACGAGCTCACGCACGAGTTGTTGCTCTTGCGCATAGTCGCTCGCGAAAACCTCGTCGAGCGCCTGTATGGCACCGCACGGCACGCCCGCCGGCAGCAGCGCCGCGAGCCAGACGGCTGTCGTTTCGCGGGCGAACGCGGCGCCCAGCACGGCCACGACTTCGTGCCGCAGCGCTACGCGACGGGCGTTGCTCGCGAATTCGCCGCTGCCGAGCTGCCCGGCGACGCCGAGGCAGTCGATACAAGCGCGAAACTGGGCGTCTGTACCGACGGCCAGCATCAGATGGCCGTCGGCAGTTGCGAATGCCTGGTAGGGCACGATATTCGGATGCGCGGTGCCGAGCCGCCCGGGAACCGTTCCGCCGAGCAGGTAGTTGAGATTCTGGTTGACGAGACTGGCGACCTGCACGTCGAACAAGGGGATCTCGAGACGCTGTCCGGCGCCGTCTCGCTCCCGATGCTGCAACGCTGCGAGTATCGCCGTCGCGGCGTAAAGGCCGGTGAGTATGTCGGCAATCGCGACGCCCGCTTTCTGCGGGCTGCCGCCCTCCTCGTCCGGGGGCCCTGTGATACTCATGAAACCCGCTTCGGCCTGGATCATCGCGTCGTAACCGGGCATTCGAGCGCGCGAGGATCGGCTGTCGTAGGCGGAAATGGTGCAGTACACGAGTGCCGGATTGAGGGACCTGATCGACGGTTCGTCGAGGCCGTAACGGGCCAGGGTCCCGGCACGGAAATTCTCGATGAGTACATCGGCACACATCGCGAGCTCCCGCACCAGCGCCTGTCCCTGCGTATGTGCCAGGTCGATCGTGACAGACCGTTTGTTCCGGTTGCAGGACAGGAAGTACGCCGATTCACCGCCGACCCATGGCGGGCCCCAATGCCGAGTGTCGTCGCCGCTCCCGGGGCGTTCGATCTTGACGACATCCGCGCCGTAGTCGCCGAGCAACTGGCTCGTCCACGGTCCGGCAAGAACTCGCGATAGGTCGAGCACTCGCAGGCCGTGGAGCGCCGTCGTCATTCCGGGTCGGCCTTATCGACAAACAATGAAAACCCGGCCAACCCAGAAGGGTTGGCCGGGTGGGTCCGCACGGAGATTGCGGATTGCGTGACCGGGAGGCCGCATGGGAATGAACGGCAACCTAGTCCAGCTCTTCTACCTCTGCCCCCGCGACGTCTTCGTCCGGAGGGGTGGTAACCTGTTCCGGCACCTTCTTGCCGTGCCTTACCAGCAGGTGCTCGTACTCTGTTTCGTCGATCGCCCGGATACTGTAAATGCGCACCGCATCCGCGTCGAACCCATTTTTGACCACGACTTCGTCGCCAGGACAAATCTGGCCGGTTCGCGACGAAAATCCGAGGCCCCAGGCTGACGACAGCGCCATCGCGGAATAGCTTAGCCGCATATGGTACTTTTGTTTCCGCGTCGTCGAGACGACAAGATTGCTGCCGTCCAGTACCCGATAGTCTCGGATAGTCCCTTCCAAGATGCAATCCGTGCCGCGAGGTTCCGGCTCATCGTAATCGGCCGCGAGCGGATCGCCGGTCGAAACACATGCTGCGAAAAGACCAGAAATAAGTATGACAACCATATGTTTCATAAAATAAAGGTCTCTGCAACGAATGGGCGGTATGGGCCTATCCGGCACCACGGCCAACCCCCGATCCCCGGGATGATAACGTTTGTGGTCCGGATTAAGTTGACGCCGGTTCCGCAGCGTAGTTCACGGTCCGGTTGCGACCGGGCGCCGCCGGTCGCGGATCCATTCGCTCCACGAGCCGGCGTACAGTGTCGGCGCCTGAAAGCCCGCAAGAACGGCAGACACGACGAGATGGCAGGCGGTTACGCCTGACCCGCACATCGCGATCCACGGGCGTTCCGGCGCGTCTCCGAGGACCTTTTGCCAGGCCGCCCGCAGGTCCGCCGGCGGTCGCCAGCGGCCGTCCGGTTCGAGGCTATGCGATACCGGGAAATTCACAGCGCCGGGCACGTGCCCGGCGACGGCGTCTATGGGCTCCGCCTCGCCGCGGAATCGCGGCGCCTCGCGAGCGTCGACAAGCAAGGGGCCGGTGCCACTTGCAACGCCGGCGGCGACCTCGGCGGTGCTCACGACGCGATCCGGCAGCGTCGATGCTTCGAAGACGACCGGCGTCCGGACCGTTACCGCCATGCTGAGTCGCCGCCCTTCGCGGGTCCAGGCCGCGTGACCGCCGTCCAGCAGGGCCACTCGTTCATGCCCGATCCAGCGGAGCAGCCACCATGCGCGGGCCGCCATGGCCCCGCTGCCGGCGTCGTAGGCGACCACCAGATCAGTGTTACGGATACCCCATTCGCCGAGACGACCTGCAAGCGCGGCCGCCGCGGGCAAAGGATGGCGGCCGCTGACAGCCGTGATCGGTCCCGACAGGTCGTGTTCGAGATCTGCATACACCGCGCCCGGCAGGTGCCCGGCAAGATAGGATTCGCGGCCGCGTTCGGGCGCGAACAGATCGAAGCGGCAATCGAGCAGCCGGCAGCCGCCAGCGTCGATGAGCGACGCGAGCGCTGCCGTGCTGATCAATGGGCCGTATTCCGGCATGTGGTTTCCAGTATCGAATCGAAGACACTGCGTTGCGGGTGCCAATGCGCACCAGAATATGATGTCGGCGCACAGCCTTGTACACCTTGAATGCGTCGTGGACAATATCGGGCCTCTCGCGCTTGCCCGGCGCGGTTGTCGGAGCACAATCCTTGAACAAGATCGTCGTGGGACTGAAGCGAACCGTGGACTACAACGTCCGGGTGCGTGTGAAGGGCGACGGGAGCGGCGTCGAAACCGACGGCGTGAAAATGAGCATCAATCCCTTCGACGAGATCGCGCTCGAAGAAGCGTTGCGAATGCGCGAACGCGGTGATGCAAGCGAAGTCATCGTCGTCTCCATCGGCCCGTCGGATGCGCAACAGCAGCTGCGTACGGGCCTTGCCATGGGCGCTGACAGGGCGATCCTGGTCGAGTCCCGCAAGACGCCGGATCCGCTGGACAGGGCGCGGGTATTTCACGTACTCGCTATGCGCGAGCAACCGGACCTCGTGCTACTCGGTAAACAGGCTATCGACGACGACAACAACCAGACCGGCCAGATGCTCGCGGCGATCTGGGGGCGGCCGCAGGCGACTTTTGCGTCGAAAATACGGATCGACGGTTCGACAGCCACCGTGACCCGGGAAGTGGACGCCGGCCTCGAAACGATCGAAGTCGACTTGCCGGCCGTGATCACGACCGATCTCCGTCTCAACGAACCCCGCTACGTGAAGCTGCCTGACATCATGAAGGCCAAGAAAAAGCCACTCGAAATATTGTCCATCGACGAACTCGGTGTCGAACGCAGCCCGGCGCTGGCCGCCGTCCGTTACGAAGCTCCGCCGACACGCGGCAGGGGCATCATGGTGTCGGACGTCGCCGGACTCGTCGCTGCTCTCAAAGGCAAGGGACTGATCTGATGGCCAGCGTACTGGTGATTGCCGAGCACGACGGCAAGACGCTCAATCCGAGCACGGCGAAGACCGTCTCCTGCGCGGCTGCAGTACGCGATGCCTCAGTCGATGTCGCGGTGTTCGCCGAGCCCGGCAGTCCCGTAGCCGCCGCCGCGGCCAGGCTCGTCCCGGTCCGGCGAATATTGTCGGTCGAGTCGGACGCCAATGCCCGGGCGCTGGCCGCCGTACTCGCACCGCAGATTGTCGCATTGGCCGCCGATTACGATCACATATTCGGCCCCTCGACCACGTTCGGCAAAGACCTGATGCCGCGAGTCGCCGCACTGCTCGGCGTCAATCAGATCAGCGACATCATGAGCGTCGAGGGCGATGGCTCGTTCAAGCGGCCGGTATACGCCGGCAACGCAATCGTTACCGTGCAGGCGCCCAAGGGACACAAGGTCGTAGGCACCGTGCGCATCGCGTCCTGGCCGGAAGCTGACGCAACATGCGACGCGACGGTGTTGCGCACGGTGCCGGGCATCGAAATTCCGGCCCACACCCGCTTCGTCGCGCTCGAAGCCGGTGCGACGGATCGGCCGGACTTGCAAACGGCAAGTCGCGTGGTATCGGGCGGGCGAGCTCTCGGCAGCGCCAAGAACTTCGACATCGTGTACGCCCTGGCGGACAGACTCGGCGCTGCTGTAGGCGCATCCCGGGCAGCGGTCGATGCGGGCTACGTGCCGAACGACATGCAGGTCGGGCAGACCGGCAAGATCATTGCGCCGGATCTCTACATTGCCATTGGCATTTCCGGCGCCATCCAGCATCTGACCGGCATCAAGGACGCCGGCACCATCGTCGCGATCAACAAGGACGGTGAGGCGCCAATCTTCGAGGTCGCAGACATCGGGCTCGTGGCCGACCTGTTCACAGCAATTCCCGCCCTTACCGAAGCCTTGTAAGGACCGCGCGCCAAATCAGGCACCCGTGCTACAAGCGTGCGAGTATCGCCTCCGCCTTGCTCACCTCGAACTTGCCAGGCTGTTCCACGGCCACGTGCTCGGCCACCCCGTCGTCGACAACGATGGCGAAGCGTTTTCCCCGCTGGCCCATGCCGAATCCCGTTGCATCCATTTCCAGGCCCAGCGCACGTACGTACTCGCCATTGCCGTCCGCCAACATGAGTACGTCGGCGCCGACGCTACGGTCCTTGCCCCAGGCGTCCATGACGAAGACGTCGTTCACCGCCATGCAGGCAATTGTGTCCACGCCCTTGTCGAGTATCTTATCGGCCAGCTTGACGAAGCCCGGGAGATGGTTCATCGAACAGGTGGGCGTAAAGGCGCCCGGTACCGAGACCAGAACAACCTTCTTGCCCGAAAACAGTTCATCTGTGCTCATCGCGCCCGGGCCCGATTCTTTCATCACGCCGAACGTGCCGGTCGGCATCCTGTCACCTGCCTTGATCGACATCGGACCTCTCCTCGTGGGTTGTTGTTTTGGCACCTGATTCTAAGCGCATTGCGCCCGGGCGTCATGCACATCGCCGTTCGCCTCTGACGAGCCGTGATTCCGCCCGTATAATCGGCCAGAACTCCCCGGAGGACTCATGGATTTCGCTCTCAACGAGGAACAACAGATTATCCAGGCGGCGGCGCGGGAGTTTGCCCGAAACGAGATCGCACCGGTGGCCGCGGGCTTCGACGAATCGGGCGAGTTTCCTGCGGCGACCGTTCGCGCCGCGGGCGAACTCGGATTCATGGGCGTGGAGGTTCCCGAGGAATACGGCGGCGCAGGCCTTGATGCGGTGAGCTATGCGCTGATCATGACCGAGATATCGGCGGCCGATGCCGCACATGGAACAATCGTTTCGGTGAACAACTCCCTGTATGGCGTTTCGCTGTTGCACTTCGGCACGGAACGGCAAAAGAAGCGCTTCCTGGCTCCGGTCGCTTCCGGCGAGGTAACCGGCGCCTATGCGCTCACGGAACCCCAATCCGGATCCGACGCGCGAGCCATGCGGTCGCGGGCCGACCTGTCGCGCGACGGAACTCACTACACGATCAACGCCAAGAAATCTTGGATCACGTCAGGACCTGTTGCCAAATACGTGATCCTGTTCGCTCAGACGTATCGGTCCAACGGCGAATCGACGGGTATCAGCGCTTTCGTCATCGACGCCGACTCGAACGGTTATCATCGCGGCAAGCACGAGCCGAAGCTTGGGATTCGCGCCTCGGCAACCTGTGAAATCGAGCTGCACGACTACTGCTGCCCGGTCGAGAACAGGATCGGCGAGGAAGGCGCAGGCTTCCGTATCGCAATGGTGGTCCTCGACTCCGGGCGAATCGGCATCGCTGCACAGGCACTGGGCATCGCGCAGGCCGCATACGAAGCCGCCCTGGCCTACTCTCGCGAACGCAAGGCGTTCGGCGAAGCAATAGGCAGCTTCCAGGCGATTCAGTGCAAGATTGCCGACATGAAGACCCGGATAGAAGCAAGCCGCCTGCTGGTGATGCAGGCAGCATGGACCAAGGACGAGGCAGCGCGTACCGGCGGCAGAAATACGCTCAATGCCTCGATGGCGAAATTGTTCGCATCCGAGACATGCATGTGGGTCACCCACCAGGCACTACAGATCCACGGGGGAATGGGATACAGCCGGGAACTGCCCCTGGAACGCTATTTCCGCGATGCGAAAATCACGGAGATCTACGAAGGAACATCCGAAATACAACGCATGGTCATCGGCCGTATGGAGACCGGGCTGCGATAAGTTGCGCGGGGATCAGTACTCGTTGTCGGCAACGTGCACGACGATGCCGTCCAGCGCCTCGGTGACTTCTATCTGACATGTCAGGCGGCTGTTCGGCCTGCGCTCGAAGGCGGCATCCAGCATTGAATCTTCCATATCGTCCATCGGCGGTATCCGGTCCAGCCAAGCCTCGTCGATATAGCTGTGACAGGTTGCGCAGGCACACGCACCGCCGCACTCGGCCACGATTCCCTCGATATCGTTGTTGATTGCGCCTTCCATGATTGAGTAACCGGTATCGACCTCGGCTTCATGGCGAGTACCATCCGGCGTGATGTAAATGACTGTCGGCATGCGCGTCGCTTTCCTCGATTTGCGAGAACCCGTCGAACAGAGGGCGTTGACCGTGCCCGGCCAACGCCCTGAAGGCCGCAATGATAGCGGGTTCCGGCGCTGGAGGCGATCCGCGCGTTGCGGTGCCGGCGCCCGGTTGCGCCCAGGTTTCTGCCATGTCGCTTGTCCGCGACGGAAATATCGACATGCAGCACGGCCGAACTGGGCCGGATGAACCCGTCTAGAGCACAGGACGCCGGCCGCTGCGCTGGTTCCAAACCCGCCAGAGGAAGTACATCGGAACACCCGCGCCGATGATCGCGAACGTGAAGAGAGTGTTTTCGGGATCCGTCACGAGGGCATTGACGATCATCGCCGCGGATGCCAACAGAAAAATGGCCGGCGTCACGGGGTACCCCCACGTGCGGTATGGGCGGTATGCTTCAGGCAAACGTTTGCGCAACACGTAGACGGCCATCACTGCGAGCACATAGAACGGCCATACGCCGAGTATGTATCGGCTGGCGAGTTCAGCGAAGCTGCCTTGCAGGACGTAGGCTACCGCCAGGCCGGCGGCGACCCAAATCGACACGGAAGGCGTGCGGAAGCGCGGGGAGACGCGTGCAAGTACCGGGAAGAACAGGCCGCGGTCGGCCATCCCGAAGAACACGCGCGGACCGGTCATCATCGAACCGTGTGTCGCCCCGAAGCAGGACAGCATCACGATCGCGCTGACGATGCTCGCTCCAGCCGCGCCGAACAGCGGAATGCGTTTCGCTGCCTCGGCCGCAACCAACGGCAACTGTCCCATCTCCGCGAGCGGTACGAGATACAGGTACGCGACATTGATGCCGAGATAGATAACCAGGATGGAGGCCACGCCGAAAATCAACGCGCGCGGGAGGTTGCGCCCGGGATCCTTCACCTCACCGCCAACCTGCGCCAGGTTGCTCCAGCCGTCGTATGTCCATGTCACCGCGATAAGTGCAGTCAGGACCGCGGACGCGCCGACAGCGGTGACCGGATCGGCGCTCAGATTGGCAACATTGCCGTCCCCTGCACCGACGGCAAACAGCGTAAGCCCGGCGAGTGCGCCGTACTTGAGCATCGTGGCGACGTTCATCAGCGCGGCTGCATAACCTATGCCGAGCCAGTTGAGCAATGCGATGGCGATGATCGTCGCAGCTGCCACGAAGCGCACTTCGCTTTCCGACAAGGCTACGAAGTGGCCCAGATACTCCGCAAATATCGTCGAGATTGCGCCGACCGAAGACGCACGGATCACTGTGAGCTCCGCCCAGCCGTAAACGAAAGCGGGAAGCGCTCCCCATGCCTCCTCGATGTAGGCCAGGATGCCGCCGGATCGCGGATACATTGCCGCCAGCTCGGCAATCGCCAGCGCGCCTGTAAGGGTAATCAGGCCGCCGAGCACCCACACGAGCAGAAACGCTGCGGGCGAGCCGAGGCTGTCCGCGATCTGCGCCGGCACCCGAAAGATGCCGCTGCCGATCGTGATGCCGATCAGAATAAAGGCGGCGCTCCACGGACCGAGCGTGCGCGGCAATCGTTCGTGGTGCACATTTGGGGCCGGTTCGGTCAAGTGCGCTGTGATCGGGTAAGGGACTTCCAGGCCGTGGCGGAGGTAGCGACGGCGATCCTAGCATGTGCCTGTAAGCAGTGGATTGCGTTTGCGCATGGATGCACTGCGGATGGCCGAATCTACCGGTTATGTATACAATTCGAACTGGTCCCGAACGTTGAAATACCAATAAGGACGGACAGTATGCCTCTCGATATCACCTTTACGCTAAGCGACGAAGACCTCGAACATTTTCAGGAGATTGTTGACCGCGCCAAGGGGGCGATAGCGGACGAGCAGGAGAACGAGCAGGTCGAGGCCGCCGCGAGAAAAATGATCGAAGACGCCAAGAGCGCGCAACTGCCGGATTTCATTGCCAAACGGCTGTTCAAACTGGAAACCGTGATCAACATGGTTTCCGATGAAGAGTGGCAGCTCACCGATGAAGAACGCAACCGGATACGCGGCGCCCTGGTCTACTTCACCGACCCGGAAGATCTCATTCCGGACCACATTCCCGGACTCGGCTACCTCGACGACGCGATTTATGTGGAACTGATCATTCGGGAACTAAAGAATGAAATCGACCACTACGAGGAATTCTGTCTCTTCCGCGCCAACGAGGAAAGGAAGCGCATCGGCGAAGGGAAGGACCCGCACGTAGATCGCGAAGCCTGGCTGTCGGAGAAACGCGCTCAGTTGCACTCCCGCATGCGCCGCGCCCGTCGGCGCCGCCTGGGCGACGAGGGTAGCGGCTGGAGATTTCGCTGGTAGGTCACTGGGCCGACGGCATTCACGCAGCGCTGTATCGGCGCCAGTCACACGAGCCGTGGTTTTCAAAGGCATGGCCTCGAACGGCAAGTCGAAGCGCGCTTGAGTTCGAAAGTCCTGCGAGATCAAGGCGCCGATAGGCGCGTCAATATCCGTAACGCGCTTTGTGCGCCAGAATGGTGTCCGCAAGCAGGGAGTCGCTTTGCTCGTCCAGTATCTGGGTTACCCCGCGAGAAAACGCCGTCAGTCCCGCATTGATGAACAACAACGGGATCGCGATACCGAGGCCCAGCACGGTGGCGATCATCGCCTGACCGATGCCGTGCGCCATCAGTTTCGGATCGCTCGAGCCGGATGCCACGATCGCATGGAAGGTGATGATCATGCCGATCACGGTGCCGATCAGCCCAAGCAGAGGGCCCGCGGCGACCGCCAGGCGCAGGAACGCCTGGAAGCGTTCGAGCTTCGGTATCTCGCGCAACACGGCTTCGGACAGGCGCAACTCGGCGACTTCGACGTTGTCCGGCCTCTTGACCTTGCCACCGCCCTCGCCATCGCCTTCACCGCCGAAGGCCAGCAGCAGGCGGCCCAACGGGTTGTTGTCGCGCGGCCTTGACAGGTCCTTCAATTGCGCGTTTACGGCGAGCCGCGTTTTCAGCAGATAGCCGTATTGGAACAGCGCCAGCAAGACGCCCAGGATGCCGACGGCGATGATCACGTACCCGACCGCCTCGCCGAGCTGGATTCGCTCCAGCCAGCCGGGACGCCTGAGATATTGGCCGAGCAATGCGCCGGAGGATGGATCCACCACCGCCCTTGCATAGCCGGCATCGGCCGGCGTTTCGAAAAAGTCGCCAGCGACGCTGCGGAAGTTGCCCGCCAGTCTGCCATCCAGGTCGCTCAATGCCCGGTCACCGGCCAGATAGCCCAGGAAATCGCTGCGACTGATCGCGGTAAATGGCCCAACCCGGACGACCTCTTCAGTTTCGGCCGTGCCGGTCGGTTTCCCGTCCTCGAGCTGCATTACGTCGGCCTGGTAGCGCACGGTTTGGCCGCTGCCGGTCATTTCCTGCATCAATTCGAACCACAGCCGTTCGAGCTCCCGGATGGAAGGCAGCGCCTTGGCCGCGGCCATACGGCGCATGAACTCGGCCCGCTCCTCCTCGTCTGCCTGCGGGCGGTACTGCGTGCTCAACAGGGATTCCTGCATGACTTTGGCCGCGTCGCCGGCGATCTGCCGCGTCACGCCGAACAACTCGCCCAGGTTACCCTCGTGCTGGCGCAACAACGCGGAAGTCTCGGCAATGGTCTTTTCGTTGGCTTCCCACCGTTGGTCGAGCGCCTTGCTGTTGGCCTCGGCACGATCTCGCCTTGCAACTTGTTCCTTGGCCAGGCGTTCCTGTTCCTGCAATTCCCGGCGGGCTTTCGCCTCCTGTTGCTTCAACAGCTCCGCCTCCTCCTTGGCGAACTCACGCACCTGGGCGGCAAGATTGGCAAATACCTGCTGCCTGGCCCGCTCTGCGGCGGCCGCTTTGGCAGCCGCCTCGGCTGCTGCCTTGGCCTGGGCATCGGCCACTTCCTGCTCATCCTGCGCCCACAGGGCAGACGGGGGTGCCAACACTACGCAGGTCAGCGACGCCAGGAGCAACGTCCGAAAGTACGGCAGCATGCGCCGCTTCATGCCGTACGCGCGATTGAGGACAGTCACGAGCTCGACTCTTTGGCGGCAGGAACCGGCAGGGTAACGAGATCCGGCGCGATCGCTTCCTCGGCCATTTCCAGCGCTTCCTCGACGGCACGGGCGTAGTCCCTGTCGAGCACCCACTCACCCTTATCCGCATCCCAGTACGCAACCTCCGAACCATCGGTAGTCCGGTACATCAGCGACACGCGGCCGAGGTGGACGAACTGCACGTCGCGGCCGTCATCGAGTTTTCCCTCATACGCGTTCATGGTCCGGCCGTACTCGAGTTCGATCTGATACGCCTCCAGCAAGCGACGAAACTTTTCGGACAGGCTGCCTTCCTCGTCGGCCATCAGCAGCCGCAATGTGTCCATGCGTGCGGTCCGCTCCTCCACCAGAAACGGCAGGTCGCCGGCGACGAACTGCTCCAGGCTCTTGTACATCTTGTCGAGCAGCGGTTTCATCGTCGCTGCCGTGGCGTCGAGCCCGGCAATCTCTGCGGTCAGCGATGCAATGTCTGGCCTGCTGTGACTGGATCAGCAGCTCGAGCTGCGCGTTGTACTGCCCGTAACGCTCCGCGTCGGCCAGCGTTTCGGCATAATCTGTTGCAGCATCCTGTGCCGCGGCCATCCCGGTGGCGCAGGCGATCAGCGCCGTGCATGCCGTTCGAGCGGCCAGGCTTGCGCCGATTCTGAAGAAGCGATTGCGGGTCATAATCATCCTGTCACTCACGATATGTCACCGGAACCAGTTACTCTGGGCGCAATCCGCGGGCGCGTCTCAGCTCTGACGCGAATCGATCAGCTGAATGTAGCCGGCCGCCATCTTCTGATGCTTCTGTGAGCGGCTGGCACGCTGAAACCATGTGCGGGCGTCCTTTAGCTTCTTTTGATTGAACAATGCAATGCCCATCAACAGATGAGAATTGCCCGGATCTTTCAGCCCGCCTTTGTCGATCCCGTCCTGCAGCGCCGCCACCGCGTCACCCCACTCTTCACGCTGTATCTGCACCTGCCCGAGCTGCGCGTACAAATCGCCGTTGTCTGACATGCCGGCGGCGCGCTTGAGTGGCGGGATAGCCTGCTCAAAATCGCGGGCCTGAATCCACGCGTTGGCGAGTTTTTCGTAAACTTCCTCGTTAGCTTTTACATGGCCGTCGTCGATTGCTTTCTCCAGCACCCGTGCAGCCCGGAACGGTATGTTGTTGAACCGCAGCATGTCGGCAAGGCGCATGTAGTCCGACTCCGACTCCAGGTATCCGGCGTTGTAGGCCACCTGCATCGCGGCGAGCGCCTGGGGGTATTTCTCCTGCGCCTGATAGAGCGACGACAATCGCAGCCAGTGCGACTTCTTGTCCGGCTCCATCGCGATGAGGCGTTCCATCAACGGCAACGCCGCGTCGTAGTTCTCGCGTTGCAAATACAGGCCTAGGAGCAATTCAATCCAGCTCACCTGCGGTTTGTCGGTGAGTTCGACCGCCTTCTTGGCCGGTTCGAGTGCCCGGTCCAGGTCCTCCATCTGGTAATACGCGGCGGCAAGCAGATAATAAGCCGCCGAGTTTGGTTCAGTGGCGGTGCGGAACCAGTCTTCCAGCGCCGCCGCACCTTCCTTCCACATTTCCTCGGCCATGTACATCTGGGCTATCTGGTAGCGTGCCTGGGAGACTTCTTGCTCGTTGAAGCCGCCCGCGTTGATCGCCTTCGTCAAATGATCGCGCGCGGCGTCGGGATCGCCTTGCGCATACGAGATTCCGGACCAGATCTGTTCGATTCTGCTGCGCTCATACGGACTCGTCTTATCCAGATTGATTTCCGACAAAACTCTCGTTGCGCTGGCGTAATCTTCAGTGTTCAGGAATTCGATGGCTTCGTTCAGCTTCTCGCCGGTGCGTTGGCTGATCGTCGGCGAAGGGGCGGTTTCGGGCTCACCCTCCGCTTCCTCCTGCGCGGGAACGCCGGATGGCGCCATTGCAAGAACGCAAGTCAGCAGCGCTGCGGCAGGGATCAAATGTCGTCTGATGAGTGGAGACATGGCCTATTCCTCCAACAAGAAGCGAATGACCGTCTGTACGCCGATGCGCTCGACGGCCACCCCGCCTTCGACCTTCGGGTTGTAGCGCCAGCGGGCGATGGAACGGAGTGCGGCCTCGTCAAATATTCGCGGCGGGTCCGAAGCCACGACCACGGCATCCTTGACCGCACCGGTCGCAGTAATGGTGAATTGCACCTGCACCCAGCCTTCGAGGCCGCGACTCAGCGCGCGCGGCGGATACTCCGGTGCGATGCGGACCAGCGGAATGACGTCGGTATCCGAACCGCCGCTCATGTCCATTCGGGAGATCGCACCGGCCGTGTTGATCGTCGGATTCAGTGTCGCGACGTTGTTGTCGACGCCGGAGCTGGAGAACGCCATGCGTGGAACCTCCGGCGCCGGGGGCGGTGGTTCACGCTCCGCCCTATCCTCTCGTTTGGTAGCGGCTTCGGTGTCCCGCCGCATGCGGCTGAACTCGATCCGCGTGGCTTCCAGCATGGCACCAACATCGATGGGCTGGCTGATCAGCGTCCACAGCAGCCAGAACATCCAGATACTGAAAGCACCCCCGAGCAGGACGGTCAGCGGGAGTCTGAGCATCATCATGCAAGCATTCTCCTACCTCGATTTACCCGGCCGAACCCGGATCTGCGGCGATCGACACTTCGGTGATACCACCCGCCCGTACCTCGTCCATCACTTTGGCAACCATTCCCGCCTGTGAGTTCCGGTCGGCGATTATCACCACGGTGTCGTCCGGCCGCTCGATGTGCAGGCGTTCGATCAGGGTACGTAACTCACGCAACTCGACCTTTTCGCGATCCATCCAGATGTCGCCATTTTCCCTGATCGCAATCAGCAAGTTACCTGATTCGCGATGTTCCGCGGTGTCGGCCTCGGGCTTGACGACCGTGATCCCGGCTTCCTTGATGAAGGATGTCGTAATAATGAAAAATATCAGCAGGTTAATCGTAAAATCGAGCATCGGCGCGAGATCGATGCCGTGATGTTCGTTTTCGCCGCCGTGGTGCCGTGCCTGCATAAACTCAGCCCCTGCCCCGGAGTACCGGGAAACTACTCGTTCGTCGTGAAGGTAATGTCATAGATGCCGCCGAGGTGGACCTGATCCACGACCTGTACGAGCACGCCGGTGGGCGCCGCTTCCTGGGAGATGATCAGCACGCCGGAATCCGGGCTGACGGCGCTCAGGCGCTCGACATTGGCACGCACGGCGCGCGCGTCCACGGGCCGGTTGTCGACCCAGATCTCACCGTTGTTCAGGATCTGGATCTGGATACTTTCCAGCTCGTTTTCCGGCTGCTGCTCGAAGGAGGTCGGCCGGTTGACCAGCAGGCCCGATTCCTTTATGAAGACTGCCGTAATGATGAAGAAAATCAAAAGATTGATGACGAAATCCAGCATCGGCGCAAGGTCGATGCCATGAGATCCCTCGTCGTATGTTTCCGCAAGGCGTCGTTTTCGCATGGCTAAATCGTGAACTCATCCGCCAGCAGTTCGGTTTCGCGAACCGCCCGCGTGCGGAAATAATGCACAGGATACAAACCGGTTATGCTGACGGCGAGGCCGGTCATCGTACAAATCATCGCCGCGGATACACCACTCGCCATACTGCGCGCATCGGCGCTGCCACGAAGCGCCATGGAATCGAAAACCTCGAGCATGCCGCTGACCGTCCCGATCAGGCCGAGTAGCGGCGACAGCGGGACCAGTACCTGCATGACCGGAAACCCCGTGGTCATCGAAACGTTGAGTCGCGAGATCATCGCCTGGCGGATCTGCCGCGCGCACCACGAGGTGTGGTCGGTCCGCGCGTGCCAACGCGCCTTCATCTCTGCCGCTTCCTTCGGCAGCACGCGCCAAAAGTACCAGTAACGTTCGACGATCAGCGCCCACATCAAAACGCACGCCGCGAAAATCCATCCGACGAACGGGCCGCCATCGTTGGTGAGTTGAACGATGCCTCGGACCAGGGGTATGTCTTCAAGCACGGCGCTGCTTCTCGATGCTTTCGGCCAGCATTCCGGCGCTTTGTTCGTCGAGTATCTGGACCACGTTCCGGGACAGGGAATTCAGCAATGCGTTTGCGAACAGAAGCGGGATCGCGATGCCGAGCCCGAGCACCGTCGCGATCATCGCCTGGCCAATACCTGTGGCCATCAGCTTCGGATCGCTGGACCCGGACTCCGTGATGCTCTGGAACGTAATGATCATGCCTACCACGGTGCCGATCAGGCCCAGCAACGGACCCGCCGCCACGCCAAGCCGCAAAAAAGCCTGAAAACGTTCAAGCCTGGGCACTTCGCGCAAGGCTGCCTCAGAGATCCTGAGTTCCGCGACGTCGGCGTCTTCCTCGATCCGGTTCGGATCGCCCTTGAAGGCCAGCAATACACGGCCGAGCGGGTTGTCCGACGTCGGGTGATCCAGGTTCTTGAGCTGCGCGCCGACCTTGCGGCGCACCAGGATCAGGTGGAAAAGCTGATAAAGGAACGCGAGGAACCCGGCGACGCCGACCACAATAATGATATAGCCGATCGTTTCACCGAGTTCGATGCGCTCGAGCCAGCTCGGTCGTTCGACATACAGGGCAGCCAGTACGCCGCGCGTGAAATCGACCACGGCAGTTGCATAGCCCTCGGTCGTCGTCCGCGAATTCCGACGCGATGTTCATGAATTCGCCCGGCAGTTGCCGCGGCATCACGGTAAGTGCATTCAAGTCCGGCAGGTAGGCCAGAAACTGGCCCTCCGATGTGGCAGTAAACGGGCCGATCCGTATCACCTCGCTGGGTACGGACTCGCCGGTCGGCTGCACGACCTCTGCCTGGTAACGCAGGACGTCGCCCTGGGCTGTCATTTCACGGTGGATCTCGAACCACAGGCGCTCCAGTTCTTCGGGAGTCGGTGTCGACCGCGCGGACGAGAAGCCGCGCAGGAAGTCGACCCGACCCACCTCGCCTTCATTCGCCGGAAACTGCGTCGAGATCAATGACTGGCTCAAGATGCCGGCCGAGTCGTTGGCGACCTGTCGGGCGAGCCCGAAGACTTCTGCAAGGCCGAGCGACGTCGCCTTTCTAACCAGCTCGCCGTTCAATTCACTGAGGCGCAGCTCATTTGCGGAATAGGTGTCGGACAGGCCTGTCGATGCCGTCTCCAGTTGGTCGCGGCGGGCCTCCGCCTGGCGCAACATCGTTGCCTTGCCACTCTCCGCTGCGGCGTTGTATTCCGCCACCCGTTGTTCGAAGAGTTCGTCCTGACCCTCGCGCACGCGCTGCACCGAGTTCAGCAAGTCGTCGAGCGTTCGTGCCGCTTCCGTGCTCCTGCGCAATGGCGGACAGCGGCAGAACCGAGGTCAGAGCGACGGCAATGCCGACGATACCGAGATGACTTGCGTACGACCTTGCTCACGACTGCACCTCCTGCGGTGCCGGTACCGGTACGGTAAGGAGCTCCGGTGCGCCGTCCTGGTTCGCGACCCTGATCGCCTGTTCAACGGCCTCTGCGTAACTGTTGTCTACGACCCATTGCTTCTGGGCGGCATCCCAGTAACCCGTCTCCGAACCGTCCAGCGTGCGGTACATGAGCGAAATCCGGCCGAGTCTCACGAACTCGACAGTGCGTCGGTTGTCGCCCGCGTTCAATACGCCTTCGTACGATTCCAGGGTTCGCCCGTACTCGAGCTCGATCTGATAGGCCTCCAGGATGAGGCGATATTTTTCCGAGATGGTGACGTCGGAGCGCGCCAGGATGTTCTTCAGATTTTGGACACGCGCGGTGCGTTCCTCGATGAGAAACGGCACGTCGAGCGCAACGAACCGATCCAGTGCCCGGACCATCTTGTCCATCAAGGGCTGGACTTCCCGATTGGTCGTCTCGATATCGACCAGCTGCTGCTGAATCGATGCGATCTCGTCGGACTGGGACTGCACCTGTTCCCTCAGCTGATCGTTGTACTTTTCGTAGCTTTCCGCCTCGGTCATGGCCTGCGCGTAACGTCCGGCGGCATCCAGTGTGCGGTCCTGGATTTCTTCCATCTCCTCCTGCGCCTGCAACGCCGCCTGATCAACTTTAGTCTGGGCTTGCAGAGTCTGATTGAGCTGCGCCCCTGCCGGCAGAGACGCTAGAGTCGCAATCGCTACAAAGGCCGCGATGATGGCGGACCGCCGGATACCCGGCTCGCGAAATGCCTCCGCCAGCGGCGCACTCGCACAATTCGTGTCGGAACGGAACTGCCTCATGGCAACACTTGCCTCCAAGTTATATTGATCTCCGCGCAGCCATGTCGTCCTGGCCGTCGCCGCTCTGGAAAAATGTATGTACCCGCGACAAGTGCTGGAAACCTATTCGTTTTTCTCGTTTTTCGCGGTTCGGGCATAGGAACGCCATTCCTTCATGCCCCCGCGACCTGTTCTGGGCCAGCGGGATCGTGGGTTCCCCACTGGTTGTTGAGGTATATAGCATACTTTCTTGATCGTACAAACGCTACCTGCCGGCGGCAGCGTGAAGACGGGGAGACTTGCCCGACGAATCCGATTCATCCGGACTTCGTGAACCGGTTCTGGATGAATGTTTTTGCATGAATGTATCGAATATCGCAGGCGCCGAGGCTCGTCAGCCAAGCCTGCGAACTCACGAGTACCGAGGCCATATTTCCTGCTGCACGGGTCGCTGTCACGATCGGATATTTCGCATTCAGTTTGCAGTCGTCGACCCCATCGACATACGGCAATGCCGCCCCGCGGCCGGTCGATTCCCGGCATCGGTTTCGGCACCAACCTTCGCGATGCACCAGGCACTGCCCGGTTTGCGACAACACCGCTTACACCGCCTGTGAACATCGTTCTAAATCTGGCTCATGCCGGCCTATATTCTGAACGGCTTGCTGGGCTGAAGAATCTCTCGGCAATCAGGTCCTGCCCGGCCAACGCTGTAGCAAAGCGCGGTCACGACGACATTTAGTAACACAAGTAACTGAAAAATCGAGAGTTGACATCCCCGGAACCTTGCAACATGATCGCCGTATGATCGATGCGCATTTGCAGGGCTTGCCGGTTGCGAACTGCATTGGTCTGCAGCTGCTCCCGCTCGAACTCCTTCTTGCCGACAGGGAATGCGGGTAGCGCGTAACGAACAGACAGGAACGCCGACCCCGCATCCCCCAGATCGCGGGGTTTTTTTTTATCGAACGAAGCCGTAATGGCACCAAGCGCAAGGAAACACGAACGATGCAACTGTATGCAGACGCCGACGTCGATACGACCTGTCTGGCGGGTAAGAAGATCGCAATACTCGGCTACGGCAGCCAGGGTCGCGCACATGCCCTGAACCTCAGGGATTCCGGCTTCGAGGTAGTCGTCGGCCTCCGCCGAAGCGGCGCCAGCCGGGCCCGGGCGATGGCTGACGGACTCACGGTCGCCGAACCCGCTGACGCGGTGGTGGGTGCAACGATCGTTGCCTTCCTGACGCCCGACATGGTGCAGAAGAAACTCTATGCAGCGGTCGTGGATCGCATTCCGAAAGGTGCCACACTTCTCTTCGCACACGGCTTTGCCGTGCACTTCCGCCAGATAGACCCGCGGCCCGATCTCAATGTCGTCCTCATCGCTCCGAAGGGTCCGGGCGGCCTGGTTCGGCGGCAATACGAGGAAGGCCACGGCGTGCCCTGCCTCGTCGCCGTCCATCAGGATGCGGGTGGCAATGCACTGCAGCTCGCTCTCGCTTATGCGGCCGGCATCGGCGGTACGCGGGCCGGCGTTATCGAAACGACCTTCGCCGAAGAGACGGAGACCGACCTGTTTGGCGAGCAGGCGGTCCTGTGCGGCGGTGCAACGGAGCTTATTGTCGCGGGATTCGAAACCCTGGTCGAAGCCGGCTACCAGCCGGAGGTTGCCTATTACGAGGTCATGCACGAACTGAAGCTGATCGTCGACCTGCTGCACGAAGGCGGGCTGCGCAAGATGCACGAGTTCATCAGCGACACTGCGGCATGGGGCGACATGGTAAGCGGCCCGCGAGTGGTCGATGCGAATTCGCGAGCAGCCATGCAGGCCATTCTCGAGGATATCCGCAACGGCACGTTCGCACGGAACTGGATCGCCGAGAGTGAAGCCGGCATGCCCGAATTCCGGCGGCGCATGGATGCCGACCTCAAGCACCCGATCGAAACGGTCGGGAAATCGCTGAGAAGCCGCATGGACTGGCTGGAAGGCTAGCGGGCGCCGTACGCACGAACTCTGACGGGGAGCATGCGAGATGATCGAGTCGAAGACGAATCGCGTAAGGATATTCGATACAACCCTGCGAGACGGTGAACAGGCGCCGGGCTGCAGCATGACGCTGCAGGAAAAGCTCAAGGTCGCGAGGGCGCTTGCCGAGCTCAGGGTAGACGTGATCGAGGCCGGTTTTCCGGCAGCATCTCCCGGCGATTTCGAATCCGTCCAGGCGATCGCCGAAGCGGACTTCGGGCCGGTGATCTGCGGGCTTGCCCGTTGCAATTCCGCCGACATCGACAAAGCCTATTCTGCCGTCAAGTCCGCCGCGCGACACCGCATCCACGTTTTCGTCGCGACCAGCGCGATCCATCGCGAACACAAGCTGCGCATGGCGAAAGAGGAGATCATACGCAGCGCGGTCGGTGCGATCCGGATGGCGCGCGAACTGGTCGACGATGTCGAGTTTTCCCCGGAGGACGCTTCTCGAACCGAACTCACCTATCTGGCCGAGGTCGTGTCTGCAGCCATCGAAGCTGGCGCGACCACCGTCAATATCCCGGATACGGTCGGCTACACCGTACCGGCCGAGTTCGACCAGTTGTTCGAATATCTCAAAGCACATGTACACGGCATCGACGACGTCACGTTGTCCGTACATTGCCATGACGACCTCGGAATGGCCGTTGCCAACAGCCTCGCGGCTGTCCGTGCCGGCGCACGCCAGATCGAATGCACCATCAACGGCATCGGCGAGCGCGCCGGCAACTGCAGCCTGGAGGAAGTTGTCATGGCGCTACGGACTCGCGCCGAATTCTTCGGCCTCGACACTAGCGTCGAGACCACGCGCCTCTATCCAACGTCCCGCCTGGTCTCGAGTATCACCGGAATGCATGTCCCGCGTAACAAAGCTATCGTGGGCGAGAATGCATTCGCGCACGAAGCCGGCATCCATCAGCACGGCATGCTCCAGCATGCGTCAACCTACGAGATCATGCGTCCCGCCGACGTCGGGCTGAGTCGCTCGAACCTGGTGCTCGGCAAGCACAGCGGGCGCCACGCTTTCCGTGACCGCGCCAGGGAACTTGGCTTCGAACTGGACGATTTCGAGATCAATCGCGCATTCCAGGAATTCAAGAAGCTCGCCGACAAGAAGAAAGACGTATTCGACAGCGACATCGAGGCCATTATCATGAACGTCGATGCCGTGTCGTCCGGGCCGTGGCTGCTGAAATCCCTCGCGGTATCTACCTCCACGGACCTGCCTGCTCGTGCGACGGTCGTGCTGCGCGACGAGGACGGCACCGAGCACGAGGCGTTCGCAGCCGGCGACGGCCCGGTCGCTGCGGCGATCCAGGCAATAGAGAAGGTCACCGGCGTCATACTGGCACTCCGGAATTTCGAACTGCACAGCGTATCGATCGGCGAGGATGCCCAGGGCGAGGTCACGGTGACGGTTGAACACCACGGCCAGAGCTATCGGGGCCACGGCGCCAGCGTCGACATCGTCGAGGCCGGCGGTCGTGCCTGCCTCGAGGTAATGAACCGGATCATCCGTCGCGACCGGCGCGACGACGGCAGCCGTGCCACGGCGGCGGACCGTGCGAGCATCTGATGGCAACCTTGATCGACAAGGTCTGGGACTCGCATGTGGTCGTGGTCGAAAGTGCGGAAAAGCCGGCGGTCCTGTATATCGATCTGCACATCATTCATGAGGTCACCACGCCCCAGGCGTTCGCGCAGCTTCGCGAACGCGGACTGCGCGTGCGACGTCCGGACCTGACCCTCGCGACACTGGATCACTCGACGCCGACGATCCCCGGCAGTTCGTTTCGCGACCTGGCCGTGGTCAGCGACGGTGCTGCCCGGCAGATCCGGCAGATGGAACAGAATTGCGAGGACTTCGGCATAGACCTGTACGGCTTCGGTAGTGCGAATCGCGGCATCGTGCATGTCATCGGCCCCGAACTCGGCGCAACGCAACCGGGAAAGACCGTCGTGTGCGGCGACAGCCATACGAGTACCCACGGGGCATTCGGCGCCCTCGCTTTCGGTATTGGCACGACTGAAGTCGGCCACGTCCTCGCAACCCAGTGCCTTCTGCAGCGGAAACCCCGCTCGCTGGCCGTCGAAGTCGACGGAATGCTTCCGCATGGCGTGACCGCAAAGGACGTAATACTGGCCGTCATCGGACGAATCGGCATCGATGGCGGCACGGGCCACATCATCGAGTATCGCGGCACGGCGATCGAAGCGCTCGACATGGAACAGCGCATGACGGTCTGCAATATGTCGATCGAAGGCGGCGCGCGTGCCGGCATGGTCGCCCCCGACGATACGACCTTCGAGTATCTTCACGGGCGACCGCATGCGCCTGCCGGTACAGACTGGGATGCAGCTGTCTCGCGCTGGCGGACGCTCGTCTCGGATGCGGACGCCGGTTTCGACCGGCGGGTCGGCCTCGACGCTAGAGTTCTGCAGCCGATGGTCACTTTCGGCACCAATCCCGGGATGGTCATCGGCATCAACGATCCGGTGCCGGAATCGGGCGACGCCAGTTTTCGCAAAGCGCTCGACTACATGCAAGTCACGCCGGGACGCCCCATGACGGGGCACAAGGTCGATGTCGTGTTCATCGGCAGCTGCACGAACGGCAGGCTGTCGGACCTCGAACAGGCGGCTGCTATGTTGCGCGGCCGGCGAATCGCCGACAGCGTACGCATGCTCGTGGTCCCCGGTTCGCAGCAGGTGAAGAACGAAGCCGAGGCTCGGGGGCTGGACCGGGTCTTTCGGGCCGCCGGCGCCGAGTGGCGGGAAGCGGGTTGTTCGATGTGCATCGGGATGAACGGCGATACGGTACGTCCCGGTCAACTTTCGGTCAGTACGAGCAATCGAAACTTCGAAGGTCGACAGGGCGTGGGCGCGCGCACCGTTCTGGCGAGCCCGCTGACGGCGGTCGCGTCGGCGATCGCCGGCAGTGTGGCGGACCCGCGCACCTTGCTCGAACATTGACCGGAAGCCAGGAACAGATGCAGGCGCTTGCGGAGATTTGCGCACGAACAGTGGTCATCCCGACTCGTGACATCGATACGGATCAGATCATCGCGGCCCGCTTTCTCACGACGACGACCCGGGATGGGCTTGGGCAGTCGCTCTTCTACGACCTGCGCTTCGACAAGCGCGGTCGGCCGCGCCCCGATTTTCCGTTGAATCGTCCGGAAAGCAGCGGATGCCACATTCTGGTCGCCGGCAACAACTTCGGCTGCGGGTCTTCCCGCGAACATGCGCCCTGGGCGCTGCTCGACTACGGATTCCAGGCCATCGTTTCGACCAAGATTGCCGACATCTTCTTCAACAATGCACTCAAGAACGGATTGGTTCCGCTGATTGTCGACGCGGATACCCACCGCTACCTGCTCGAGAATCCGGGTATCGAACTCTTCGTCGACGTCAGGCAATCGCGCATGACGCTGCCCGACGGGCGCTGCGTGACGTTTCCCATGGACCGTTTCGCCCGCCATTGCCTCGTGGCCGGCATCGATCAGCTGGACTATCTGTTGCAGCACGCCGACGCCATCGGGCGCTACGAACACGGACGTGCATGGAAGCCCTGATCACCCTGTTGCCGGGCGACGGCATCGGTCCCGAAGTCGTCTCCGCGGGGCGAGCGGTGCTGGAGCGGATCGCGGCACAAAATGGCCATCGCTTCTCGTTCCATGAACACCTGTTCGGCGGGGTCGCCATCGACGCAGTCGGCGAGCCGCTGCCCAAACGGACACTCGACAGCTGCCTCGCTTCAGACGCGGTATTGCTCGGTGCCGTAGGCGGCCCGAAATGGTCCGACCCAAACGCAGCCGTGCGCCCGGAACAGGGATTGCTGAGGCTGCGTTCGGAACTGGGCGTCTTTGCGAACCTGCGTCCCGTCCGGTGCCTGCCCGAACTCGCAGACGTGTCGCCGATCAAGAACGATCGCCTGGTCGGCGTCGACATGCTCGTGGTACGGGAACTCACGGGCGGCATCTATTTCGGCGACAAGACGCGCACGCCCACCTCGGCATCGGATCTCTGCAGCTACACGGTGCACGAGGTCGAGCGCATCGTGCGCGTGGCTGCCGGCCTGGCGCGCACGAGGCGACGAAAACTGTGTTCCGTGGACAAGGCCAACGTGCTGGAGACATCGCGCCTGTGGCGGGACACCACCCGCCGCGTGCTGCAGACGGAATTCCCGGATGTGGCGCTCGAAACCCTGCTCGTCGATGCGGCCGCGATGCACCTGCTGAGCCGGCCTGCTGACTTCGACGTCATCGTCACCGAGAACATGTTCGGCGACATTCTGACGGACGAAGTGTCCATGCTGGCGGCGTCACTGGGAATGCTTCCGTCCGCTTCGCTCGGCACGGGTTCGCGCGGTCTGTACGAACCGGTTCACGGTTCGGCCCCCGACATAGCGGGCAAGGGCATTGCCAACCCGTTCGCGACGATCGCGAGCTGCGCCCTGCTCCTGCGTCACAGCCTTTCGCTGACCGCCGAGGCGGACGCGGTGGATCATGCGCTGTCGGCCGTCATCAGGAGCGGAGGCCGTACGGCCGACATCGCCCGGCCAGGCGAGCGGCTGTTGTCGACCGAGGAATTTACTGCGTCAGTACTTCGCGCGCTCCGCTGACGAGTTCCAGGCGCGCGCGGCCGCGGCGCCCCTCGCGAAACGCGCGGATGAGCCCGCCGAGAGCATCGGTCTCGATCAGAAAACCGTCATGTCCGTGCGCGGAATCCAGGACGGCATATTCGGCGTTCGGCAGGTGGTCGGCCAACAGGCGTTGCTCCGCAGGCGGATACAGCGTGTCGGTGCTTACCGATACCACCAGCGCAGGCTGGACGAGCGACGCGAGCACGTCCGCATACTCGCCGCGTCCCCGCGCCAAATCATGCGTGTGCATCGCTCGCGTCAGCGTTACGTAGGTATTGGCATCGAATCGCGCGTTGATCTTCTCGCCCTGATGCCGGAGATAGGACTGGACCTCGAACTGATCGGCATCCTTGAGGCTGCGTCCGAAACGCTGTTCGAAGGAGTCCCAGCTTCGGTAGGTGCAGACCGCCATCATGCGCGCGGCTGCGAGTCCTTTTTCGGGCGGATGCTCGTCGCTGTAGTAGCCGCCGTGCCAGTTCGGATCTGCGGCAATCGCCGCACGCTGAGCCTCGCTGATACCGATACACCAGGGCGAATGGCGGCCGCCGACGCCGATCGGAACCACGCTGCCCACCCGTTCCGGGTACATGAGCGACCACTCGAGCGCCTGCATGCCGCCGAGCGACGGACCGGTGACCAGTTCTATGCGCTGCACGCCGAGTCCGTCGAGCAGGAGCCGTTCGATTTCGACCATGTCGCGTACGCTGATGCGCGGAAAATCGGCGCGATAACGCGCGGTTCCGTCCGGTTTCATGCTCACCGGTCCGGTCGTGCCGTAACAGCTGCCGAGTATGTTGGCGCAGACGATGAAGTCACGGGCCGGATCGAAGGTCCTGCCCGGGCCGATGATGCCCGGCCACCAGGCCTCCACGTCCGCCGAACCGGTCAGCGCGTGGCATACGAGGATCGCGTGTTCATCCGCATTGGCGATGTCGCCCCAGGTGCGGTAAGCGATCCGTATCCCCTCGAGCACATCCCCGTTCTCGAGCCGGAATTCACCGGTCACGTCGAGGAACCGGGTCGACGGCGAAATGTGCCTTTCGAGGTGTTCGGGGAGGCTCAAGGTCCGGACTCAGGCTGCGGCGACGGGTTTGAGGTCGACTGCCTTGCGCGCAGCATCCAGCGCCTGCAGCACGTCCGCGACAAGATCGCCGCTGCTCTCCAGGCCCACTGACAGCCGGATCAGACTTTGACTGATCCCGGCTTCCGCGAGTGTCGCCGGCGTCAGCGGCGCATGCGTCATCGTCGGAGGGTGACAGACCAGGCTTTCGACACCGCCGAGCGATTCGGCGAGCGAAAAGAACTGCAAATGGTCGACGAACGCCCGCACCGCGGCTTCGCCCCCATCGAGTTCGAAGCTCACCATGCCGCCAAAGCCCTGCTGCTGCCGCGCGGCAATTTCATGACCCGGGTGCGATTTGAGCCCGGGATAGTACACGCGCTCGACATTCGGCTGTTCTGCGAGCGTGTGCGCCAGCAGGTTCGCGTTTTGTTCGTGCTGCCGGATGCGTACCTGCAGCGTTCGGACGCCGCGCAGGGTCAGGAAGCTGTCGAACGGTGCGCCGGTCGCGCCGATGCAGTTCGCCCACCAGGCGAGCTGTTCGTGCAACTCCGCCGTCTTCGCGACGATCGCACCGCCGACGACGTCGCTGTGGCCGTTGATGTACTTGGTCGTCGAATGCACGACCACGTCGGCGCCCAGCGCAATCGGCTGCTGCAATGCCGGCGACAGGAACGTGTTGTCGACGACATACAGTGAGCCGCACTCCCGCGCAACTCGTGCAACTTTCCCGATGTCGACGATACGGAGCAAGGGATTGGACGGCGTTTCCGTCAGTATCATCCTGGGCTTGCGGGCGCAGGCCGCGGCCAATGCCGCGTCGTTCGTCTGGTCAACGAATATCACGTCGAACAGCCCTTTCCTGCGCAGGGTATCGTAGAGGCGAAACGTGCCGCCGTAGCAGTCATGCGGCGCGACCAGCAGGTCCCCCGGCTGTAACAACTGAGCCAATACGTTCAGAGCCGCCATGCCGGATGAGGTCACAACGGCCGCTGCGCCGCCCTCGAGTTCTGCAAGCGCGTTGCCCAGTGCGTCCCGCGTCGGATTGCCCGAGCGCGTGTAGTCGTACTGGCGCTTCTGACCGAAGCCCGCGAACGCGTAGTTCGAGGACAGGTGCAGCGGCGGCACCACCGCGCCGTACTGTGTGTCTGACTCGATGGATGCCCGCACTGCGCGGGTCGCCTTGTCGCCTGAAACAGCCATGTCGTTCTCCGCGGTTCCGCTGGTAGCTACGGCCGTAACAGGCCGCCTGGTTTTTCATCGGAACCCTGCAGAGACGCAGAGGATGGGCGTCCGGCCCTGCACCGCAATGGTGTCGCACGGACCCTCATCATTCGGAAGCTGCGGCCTCCGCAGGAGTTGGCACCTTTTCAGAGTGGTGAAGTCTGCTGGTTGCCCCGGCGTCGAAGGGCCTTTCCCTCAGCCGGTCTCGATGAGTTTCAGCGCAGTTTAGGCCTCGGTCCCCACAGGCGTCAAGGAAGTATGCATGTTTTGTTATATTCGCATAGCAATGCAGGAGTGCGCGATTGCCGTCGTCAACCGGGCTTGCTATTCAAACGAACGTGTACTAATGTAACAGCCTATTAGTACATTAATACATTGCCAGCCAATGCAAAGCCCCGCCCCATGAAGCCGAATCGTCAAGACGACCAACAGGCACGAACGAGTGCAGAAAATGCCCTGTTCCGCGCCGTGATCAGCCTGCGCAACCTCGACGAGTGCAGAAACTTTTTCAAGGACCTGTGTACGCCGGCGGAGTTGCAGGCTCTCGTCGACCGCTGGCAGGTGGTCGCGTACCTGGAACAAGGCCTGCCCTATCGCCAGATACATGACCTGACCGGCGTGAGCGTAACCACCATCGGTCGCGTCGCCCGATTCGTCAGCGACGGCTTTGGCGGATACGACGTCGCGTTCAGGCGCACCGTCGGCACCGGCGATTCCGCCGCCTGAATCAATATCTGCGGGGATCGCCGACATGGACAGAACGGAACAGCGCATCAAGATTGCCGTGCAGAAATCGGGGCGCCTCACGGAGCATTCCATGGACCTGCTCGAGCGTTGCGGACTGAAGTTCACGCAAAGCAAGGACCAGTTGTTCTGTTACGGCGAGAACATGCCCATCGACCTGTTGCTGGTGCGCGACGACGATATTCCGCAGCTCGTCGCGGATGACATTTGCGATCTCGGCATTTGCGGCCTGAACGTCGTCGAGGAAAAGCGACTGAAGCTGGCCGCTGCCGGCATCCGGGCACCCCTGAAGCAGGTCTTCGAGCTCGATTTCGGACACTGCCGCCTGGCCATCGCCGCCCCGCAGGGCATCGAATTCAACGGCGTGGATAGCCTGCAAAACTCGCGTATCGCAACGAGTTACGTGAACGTGTTGAACGATTTCCTTGCCCGCAACCGAATCATCGCCGAGGTCGTTTACCTGTCGGGGGCCGTGGAAATCACGCCGAAACTCGGCAAGGCCGACTTCGTCTGCGACCTCGTGTCCACCGGCAGCACGCTGGCGGCAAACGGACTGGTCGAGGTGCTGAGTCTGCTCGACAGCGAGGCCGTCATCATTCAAACCGAAGCGCCGCTCGGCGACGTCAGGCAGGCCTGGGTCGACCGCATACTGCAGCGCCTCGACGGCGTTCTGCAGGTCCGCGAAAGCAAATACATCATGCTGCACGCGCCGCGCGACGCCCTCGCCCGGATCCAGGCGCTGTTGCCCGGCACCGAGGCCCCGACCGTAATTCCGCTGGAAGGCACGACCGATCGCGTGGCCGTGCATGCCGTTTGCCGGGAGAACGTTTTCTGGGAGACGCTGGAGAACCTGAAGGCGGCAGGCGCGAGTTCCCTGCTCGTGCTGCCGGTCGAGAAGATGCTGGTCTGACCGATGCCCGCCGAGATCCGCATCTGGGCATCGCTGTCCGCGGCCGACCGCGTTGCGCTGCTGGCCCGCCCTGCGCTGCACGCCAATCAGCGGACTGCGCGCGGGCGTATGCGCCATCCTGGCCGACGTGCGTCGCAACGGCGATCAGGCATTACGGGAGCTGGGCAACCGGTTCGACCGGGTCGACCTGCCGGTCCTCGAGGTTTCGCGCGCCGAAAAGCAGGCCGCGCAGGCCTACCTGCCCGACGTCGCGGTGGCTGCCATCGATACGGCGATCGCGAATGTCACGCGCTTTCACGAGGCACAGGTGCCGGCGCCCGTCCAAGTCGACACGATGCCAGGCGTACGCTGCGAACGCCTGGCCCGACCGATCGATTCGGTTGGACTGTACGTCCCGGCAGGCACGGCGCCCCTGCCATCGGCGGCCATCATGCTGGCCGTGCCGGCGAAGATCGCCGGCTGTCCGACCCGAATCCTGTGCACGCCGCCGCGGCCGGATGGATTCGCAGACCCGGCAGTCGTCGTCGCCGCGACACGCGCGGGAATCGAGCGGATCTTCAAGGTCGGCGGTGCGCAGGCGATCGCTGCGATGGCCTACGGGACGAAGACGGTACCGAAAGTGGCGAAGATCTTCGGCCCCGGCAATGCGTGGGTCACCTGCGCGAAGTCGCTCGTTGCCGGTGACCCGGACGGCGCGGCCATCGACATGCCGGCCGGACCGTCCGAAGTGCTGGTGATCGCGGACGAAACCGCGAGCCCGGCCTTCGTTGCCGCGGACCTGTTGTCGCAGGCAGAGCACGGGACCGACTCCCAGGTATTGCTCCTGACGACCAGCGAGGCATTTGCGCGCGCGGTAAAGAGCCAGATCGAAGTTCAGCTCGCATGCCTGTCACGGCGCGAGGTGGCAAGTCAGGCGCTCGTGCATTCCCGTTTGATCGTCGTAGACACGCTCGCTGCCGCGGTGGCTATCTGCAACGACTACGCGCCCGAGCACCTGATCCTGCAGTGCGCCGGCGCGCGCATGTTGCTCGCGGAGATCCGCAACGCCGGCTCGGTGTTTCTCGGCCCGTGGACGCCCGAGGCCGCGGGCGACTACTGCAGCGGCACGAATCACGTGCTCCCGACCTACGGCTACGCGAGGAATCACGGCGGACTGGGCGTCGAGCATTTCCTGCGGCAAATGACTGTGCAGGAGCTGTCGAAAGAGGGGCTAGTCAGGCTCGGGCCGACGGTGATGACCCTGGCGGGACTCGAAGGGCTGGACGCACATGCAGCCGCGGTACGCGTGCGACTGGAGGCCGGTGCATGAGCATAACGTCGATTGCCCGCGAGGAACTTCGCGATCTCGAACCCTATTCCGCCGCGGAACAAGCCGACCACAGCATCCGGCTGAATGCGAACGAAGCACCGTTCCGCAATAGCGTGGACCGGTTCCGCCGGCCGCTGAACCGATACCCCGAAGTGCGCCCCGCCGGGTTGCGGGCGGCACTGGCAGCGCACTACGGCGTACCCGCCGAGCGGCTGATCGTGACCCGCGGCAGCAGCGAGGCAATCGATCTGTTGCTGCGTTGTTTCTGCCGCGCGGGTCGTGACAACGTCGTCACTCCGGCGCCGACATTTTCCATGTATCGCCATTATGCGCGTATCCAGGACGCGGAATTACGTGAAGTGCCGCTGACGCGCGCCGCCGATTTCAGCGTCTCCGCGCCTATGCTGCTCGCGGCCTGCAACGCCCGCACGCGGCTCGTTTTCCTGTGCTCTCCGAACAATCCGACCGGCACCGAGCTGCCGCGTGCCGCGCTCGCGAGCATTCTTGCCGGACTGGCCGGACGCGCTGCCGTCGTCGTCGACGAGGCTTACGGCGAATTCTCCGACCAGCCTTCGGCGCTCGAACTGCTTCCGGCCTGCGAAAATCTGATCGTATTGCGCACCCTTTCGAAGGCACTCGGTTTCGCGGGTGCGCGTTGCGGCGCGGTCATCGCGCACGCCGACGTGATCCGCATGCTGGACGCCGTGCAGGCGCCGTATGCGCTGGCGACACCGGTGGTCGAATGCGTCGAGGAGGCACTGACGCCTGCGGGCTTGCAGGAAGCGCGGGGCAACGTCGCGCGCACGATCGCGGAACGCGCACGACTCGTACGGGAACTCGAACGGCTGCCGTTCGTGCGCAGGCTGTTCCCGACAGGAGCGAACTTCGTGCTCGTGGTCTTCGACGACGCCGATGCTGTATTCGAACGGACCCGGACAGACCGGATCTTGCTGCGCCGCTTCGGCGGAGACCTGGCGGATTGCGCGCGCATCACGGTCGGCCTTCCCGAGGAAAACGACAGGCTGCTGTCCAGCCTGAAGAGTCTCTTGGATTGAAGCCATGGCCCGGAAAGTTCTTTTCATCGACCGCGACGGCACACTGATCTGCGAACCCGAAGACCGGCAGGTCGATGCGCTCGAAAAGGTACGACTGGTAAGAGGCGTTATCCCGGCGCTGTGCACGCTCCGTGACCACGGCTACCGTTTCGTCATGGTGACCAACCAGGACGGCCTCGGCACGGCTTCGTTTCCGACCGACAGGTTTCGCACCTGTCAGGACTTCGTGCTGCAACTGTTTCGTTCGCAGGGAATAGTCTTCGACGAAGTCTTCGTCTGTCCGCATTTCGAGAAGGACAATTGCGACTGTCGGAAGCCGCGTACCGGATTGCTCACGCGATTCCTCGCCGCGAACGAAATCGACATGGATCGCTCCGCTGTGATCGGCGATCGGGAGACCGATGTCGAACTCGCGCGCCGCATCGGCATCGAGGGTTTTCTGCTCGACGAGGACGGCGACTATTCGCTGACCTGGCCCGGAATCACGGATGCGCTGTGCCGCACTGAACGGGCCGCAACCGTGGAGCGCAACACCAGCGAGACGCGCATTCGCCTGTCCGTCAACCTGGACACCGACGGCCCGCAGAACATCACCACCGGCATCGGTTTCTTCGATCACATGCTGGAGCAGATCGCGCGTCATGGTGGATTTGCACTTGCCCTGCGTTGCGAAGGCGACCTGCACATCGACGAACACCACACGGTCGAGGATGTCGCGATCTGTCTGGGCACCGCCTTGCGCTCGGCGCTGGACGACAAGCGCGGCATTGCCCGGTACGGCTTCCTGTTGCCTATGGACGAGAGCGAGGCACAGGTCTGCGTAGACCTGTCCGGGCGCAGCAATCTGGTGTTCGATGCGGACTTCCCGCGGGATACGGTCGGTGAAATGTCGACTGAAATGGTCCGCCACTTCTTCGCGTCGCTGGCCGAGTCCCTGCGAGCGGCGATTCACATCCGGGTCTCCGGCGATAACACGCATCACATGGTCGAAGCCTGTTTCAAGGCCGTCGGCCGCTCCCTGCGGCAGGCGATCCGTGTCGAAGGCGGACGTACTGCCATCCACCAAGGGCATGCTTGCATGAGTGCAGCAAACGTTGCCATCGTCGACAACGGCGGTGCCAACATCGCATCGCTCGCGGGCGGCGCTGAGCCGGCTCGGCGTGCAGGCGGAACTGACCTCGGACGCCAGCCGCATCCGGTCGGCCGGCCGGGTGATACTGCCGGGCGTCGGCGCCGCCCGCGACGCCATGGCGCGCCTCGACCGCAATGCGCTGGTCGCCATCGTTCGCGAACTACGCAGCCGGTACTTGGCATCTGCCTCGGCATGCAGCTGCTGGCAGATGCCTCGGAGGAAGACGAACGTCGACTGCCTGGGCATCTTTCCCGGAACAGCCGTGCGCCTGCCGGCACTGCCGGGCAAACCGGTTCCCAACATGGGCTGGTGCCCGCTTCGGCTGACGCGCGCGACACGCGCTGCTCGAGGGCGTCGAAACCGGCGACTGGTTCTACTTCCTGCACAGCTACGCCCTCCCGGTCGGCGAGTACACGCTGGCGACAGCGAGTCACGCCCGGGAATTTTCGGCGGTCGTGGCGCGTGGCAATTTCGCGGCTACCCAGTTCCACCCCGAACGCTCGTCTGCCGCCGGTGCGCGCGTCCTGCAGAACTTCCTGGGGTGGTCGCCGTGAAGATCATCCCGGCAATCGATCTGCGAGGCGGCCGCTGCGTCCGACTGCTGCGCGGCGATTTCGCCCGGGAAACGAGTTACAGCGACGATCCGCTGTCGGTTGCGCGGCGCTTCTGCGCACTCGATGTCAGCGACCTGCACATCGTCGATCTCGACGGCGCCCGGACGGGCACGCAACACAACGCCGGTGTCGGTCCGCGAAATCGCTGCCGCCACAACGCTGAACCTGCAACTCGGCGGCGGAATTCGCGAGATAGACTCCCTCGAACGATGGTTTGCAGCGGGTGTGCGCCGTTGCGTCATCGGCAGCCTGGCCGTCAACGATCCGGCCACGGTCAGCCGATGGCTGCGCGACTTCGGCGCCGACAGGATCGTGCTGGCACTGGATGTCACGCTGAGTGGGGATGGCGCGCCCTTGCTCGCCACTGACGGCTGGACGCGTACCTCGGCGACCGACTTGTGGACCTGCCTCGACGCTTACACCGCCGCCGGATTGCAACACGTTCTGTGCACAGACATCGACCGGGACGGCACGCTGTCCGGTCCGAATGTCGATCTGTACCGCCGGATACTCGGGCGCTATCCGCAGTTACAGCTGCAGGCGTCCGGCGGGGTCCGCGATGTCGAAGACCTGAGGGTGCTCGCGGCAACGGGAGTCCCGGCCGCGATTACCGGGCGCGCGCTCCTGGACGGGCGGATCAGCAGCACGGAGGTTGCCACATTCCGGCGAAGCGCATAATTCCATGCCTGGACGTCCGCAACGGCCGGGTCGTCAAGGGCGTCCGGTTTCGCGACCATCGTGACGCAGGCGACATCCTGGCACTCGCGAGCCTGTATTGCCGCACCGGCGCGGACGAGCTCGTTTTTTACGACATCACCGCGAGTCCGGAAGGGCGCAGCGTCGATCGAACCTGGGTGAGCCGGGTGAACGCATTGCTGGACATTCCGTTCTGTGTCGCCGGAGGCATCCGCAGCATTGCCGACGCGGAAGACATCCTGAACAAAGGCGCCGACAAGGTCTCCGTCAACACGCCCGCGCTCGAGAATCCGTCGCTGATCGAAGAGCTCGCGACCCGCTTCGGCTCGCAGTGCGTCGTCGTGGGGGTGGACAGCCGCCTGGCCGATGGCGACTACCGGGTCTATCGCAACGCCGGCGACCCGGCAAAGACCAGCGACGCCGGCCGCAGCACCCTGGAATGGCTGCGCGAGGCGGAGTCGCGCGGCGCCGGTGAATTCGTCGTGAATTGCATGAATCAGGACGGCGTACGTCGCGGTTATGACTGTGCCCAGCTGGCTGCGGCACGGGCTGTGACGACCGTGCCGCTGATCGCATCGGGCGGCGCCGGCAGCATGCCGCATTTCGTGGAGGTGTTCGAACGGACCGGCGTGGACGGGGCGCTGGCGGCAAGCGTGTTTCATGCGGCCACGATCGGAATCGCCGAGCTGAAGTCCCATCTGCTGCACGCCGGCATCGACGTCCGTCCGCCGCCGTCAGGGCTACAGGAATGAGCATGGCCAACGTCGAATTCATCGCAGAACTGGAATCGGTCATCCGCGACCGGCTCGCCGCGAATCGTCCCGACAGTTACACGGCGCGACTGGCCAGGGCCGGACAACGCCGTGTCGCTCAAAAGGTGGGCGAGGAAGCCGTGGAACTGGCCCTGGCCGCGACCGGTGGCAGCCATGGTGAGATGCTCGACGAGGCGGCGGACCTGGTCTACCACCTGCTGGTGTTGCTGGCGATGAAGGACGCAAGCCTCGCAGACGTGGCGGCCGTTCTGGCCAGGCGCCACGCCAGCTGATGCGCGCCGGGGTTCGGCGGCATGCCTCATATCACGACCTCGGGTGCGACGGGGCGCCGGTTGTAGAACGAACTCATGACGTAACCGTAGGCGCCGGCATTCGCGATCAGGATCACGTCCCCTTCGCGCGAGGGCGGCAGCAGGCGGTCCGTGCCGAGACGGTCGCCGGTTTCGCAGATCGGCCCGACGACCGTGACGGTCTCGCTCGCCTGTTCGTGGAGCCTGGTCAGGTTCACGATCTCGTGATAGGCGCCATACAGGGCCGGGCGAATCAGGGAATTCATCCCGGTGGCGACACCGATGTAACGCATGTCACCCTTGCCTTTGACCTGAGTCACGTGCGTCAGGAGCACGCCGGCCTGAGCAACGAAATAGCGTCCCGGCTCCAGCCACAGCTTGTAGCGCGGATAGGCCGCCTTGACCTCGGCCAAGAGCGCATCGAGCCTGGCGAGGTCGAACGACTTGTCACCGGGTTTCTCGGGTACGCCGAGCCCGCCGCCCAGGTCGATCGTTTCGACGGCGGGAAGCGTTCCGCGACCTTGATGAGCGACGAAGCGACATTGCGCCAGTTCTCCGGGTCGATGATGCCGCTGCCGCTGTGTGCGTGGATGCCGATCACGTTGGCACCTGCGGCGTCGAGCAGCGTCGCGAGATCGTCGATTTCGAACAGCGGCACACCGAACTTCGAATGAACACCGGCGGTTCGGACGTGTTCGTGGTGGCCGCGTCCCTGGCCGGGATCCACCCTGACGAACAGCTGCGCGCCGGCGAACAGTTCCGGCCATTCGCGCAGGGGGTGCAGGTTGTCCAGGGTCACGCGCAGCCCCTGCCCGAGTGCCCAGGCATACTCGTCGCGCGGCGCAAAGTTCGGCGTGAACAGGATGCGGTCGGAACTTACACCCGGGACTTCCGACCGTAACCATTCGATCTCGCCCGGCGACACGCACTCGAAGTCGATTCCTTCGGCAGCCATCGTACGCAGCAGCTCGGCGTTGAAATTTGCCTTGACCGCGTACAGCACCCGATCGACGCTCGCGAGGTCCCGGACTCCGCACGCGGCATTGCGAACGCTCTCGCGATCATAGACGTAGGCATTTTGCTCTTCGGCGGCGACTGCGATCAGGTCCTCGCGCCGTCGCACCCACCAGGTCTGACGACGCGCGCGGACCGGCGGCTCTTTGACAAACAGCTGTTCCCAGCTCGGGCCGAAGGCCAGGCTCCCGCCGGACTTCCGGATCACGGTCGCGTGCAACTTGGAGACCAGCCGTTCCCGCTGGTCGGCGCCGATGACGAAACTGAGATTCAGGTCGTTGGCTGCCTGGCTCACCAGGTGGACCTTCTCTTCCTCGAAAACCTCGAGTGCCGGGGCGAGGCGGGGCAGAATCGTGCGAATCTTGCGGCCGACGAGACTGACGGCGGCGCAGTTCTCGATGACGCGAACTCGGCACAGGTGCTGCAGCGCGTCGAGCAACAACTCCTGAACATCGACCGACAAGACGCCGTCCGCCGTATCGACAGACACCGTCACGTTGGTCTCCGAGGTCGACACAAAATCGACGGACAGGCCGTGTTCGCTGAACACGGCAAATGCCCTGGCCAGGAACCCGACTTCATGCCACATGCCGACGCTGTCCATCGAAACCAGGGTGATGTTGCGTCGCGAGCAAATACCCTTGACCTGTGGCTCGACCTCATCGGTCACCGGCGCGATTACGGTCCCGCCGATTTCCGGTGCAAGTGTGCTGCGTATGAACAATGGGATGCCGTGTGGCCGCAACGGCGAAATGCAGCGCGGATGAAGCACCGAGCTGCCGGCCGACGCCAGTTCCTGGGCTTCGTCGTAGTGCAGCGCGACCAGGAGACGCGCCGAGGGCACGAGCCTCGGATCGGCGCTGAACATCCCGGGAACATCGGTCCAGACCTCCAGGCGCCGCGCCTGCAACTTGGCGGCGAAATAGGCGGCCGAGGTATCCGATCCGCCCCGCCCCAGCAGCACGGTCTCACCACTCCGGTTACGGGCGATGAATCCCTGCGTGAGGATTACTTTGCCGACCTCCGCCAGACGGCGTGCCATCGCCGGGTCGGCGTCGTAGCTGCAGACCGCGGACAGATAGTTGCGGCTGTGCTGGGTGCCGCTGCGGGTTTCGCTGGTCAGCAGGTCACGCGCATCGAGCCATTCGACGTCGATTCCGCTGGCCTGCAGGAAAGCAGCACCGATTCGCGTCGACATCAGCTCGCCCAGCGCCATGATGCGGACGCGAACGCGATTGCTCACCTCCCGAACGAGTCGGATCCCGGCCAGCAGTTGCTCGAGTTCATGCAGCGAGTCGCCGACCAGCGACGAACCGGCGACGCCGAGTGCCCCGGCCAACGAATAGTGCTGTTCGCGGATTCCTGCGACACCGGATTCGGGATTGCCGCTGACTGCTTCGTCAATCAGCGCGTGCAGGGCGTTCGACACCCCTTGCAAAGCCGAGTGCACGATCACGGGGCGGAGTCCGTCGGCAACCCGTGCGCGGATGACATCGGCGACCGTCTGCCAGTTCCTCGCCGTCGAAACACTCGTGCCGCCGAACTTCAACACTACCCAGGTCGATTGTGCGATCGGTCCCGGTGCCCCGAGCTTTTCACTCGCTTCGAACGGCGCTTCTGTCGTCATCGACCGACGTCCCGCATGCTCCCGCAAATCATTCGTCCAAAAAAAAACCCGCAAGGAATTCCTGGCGGGTTCGTTAGCGAGGTCCGGGCTTTATGCTAGCCGGTACGCACGCTATTGGCACCCACGCACCTCTGGCGCGCCATCTGTTTTAGGAATTCTTTAGCATCCGTAAAAGGTCTGCCGTGGCACTTTACGTGGGTGTCTGAAGCGATCATTGCAGAAGTAGAGCTAACCTGCGTGTAAACGTCAAGTTTTTGCATCCATCCTCATTCCTCCCAGGGTGCCGGCAAGGTGACCGCACCTTCCGATGCCGACGAGACCTGCGCCCGGTATTTCGCGAGCGCACCGCCGGTCACCAGCGATCGCGGCCGTCTCCACGCCAAGCGGCGACGAGCCATCTCTGCGTCGTCGACCGCCACGTCGATGCGCTTGTGCCTGGCATCGATCTTGATCCGGTCGCCGTTCTCTATCAGCGCTATCGGCCCGCCCACGGCGGCTTCCGGGCACACATGGCCAACGACGAAACCATGACTGCCGCCGGAGAACCGGCCGTCTGTTATCAGCGCGACATCAGCGCCGAGGCCTTCGCCCATGATGGCGCTCGTCGGACTCAGCATCTCGCGCATGCCCGGTGCGCCTTTGGGTCCCTCAAACCGGATGACGACGACGTCACCCTTTTTGACGCGGTTACCCAGTATGGCTTCGAGGGCCGACTCTTCAGATTCGAAGACCTTGGCAGTTCCTTCGAAGCGCAGTCCTTCCTTGCCGGTGATCTTCGCAACTGCACCTTCCGGCGCAAGATTGCCGTACAGGATCGCGAGATGACTGTCCGGCTTGATCGGCCGGTCGAAACCGCGGACGATTTCCTGGCCTTCGGGATAGTCGGGGACTTCGGCCAGGTTTTCCGCGAGGGTCTGACCGCTTACCGTCATGCAGTCGCCGTGCAGCATGCCGCGCTCCAGCATGCGTTTCATCAGCGGCTGTATGCCGCCGATCTCGATGAGTTCCGACATCAGGTAACGGCCGCTGGGCCGGACGTCGGCCAGCACCGGAATCCGTGCGCCAATCTCGGAGAAATCGTCGAGCGTCAGACGGATGCCCGCTTCCCGCGCGATCGCCAGCAGATGCAGAACGGCATTGGTCGAGCCGCCGAGGGCAATGACCATGGCGATCGCATTCTCGAAAGCCTTGCGTGTCAGGATATCGAGCGGTTTGATGTCGCGGCGCAGCAGACTCATGACCGCCGCACCCGCTCGCCTGCAGTCGTCTTCCTTCTGATCCGATGCGGCTTCCTGGGCCGAGCTGTTCGCAAGACTCATGCCGAGTGCCTCGATGGCGGATGCCATCGTGTTGGCGGTGTACATGCCGCCACAGGCGCCCGGACCCGGAATTGCCGTCTTCTCGACCTCGAGGAGTTCCGCGGCGGACATGCGGCCCGCCGCCGTGGCGCCCACAGCCTCGAAAACCGACACTATGTCGCGCCGCTGGGCGCCAGGCCTGATCGTTCCGCCATAGACGAATACGGAAGGCCTGTTCAGGCGCGCCATCGCCATGACGCACGCCGGCATGTTCTTGTCGCAGCCGCCGATGGCTACGAGACCATCGAAGCCCTCGGCACCCGCAACCGCCTCGATCGAATCGGCGATGATCTCGCGCGAAACGAGCGAATAACGCATTCCCGGTGTGCCCATCGAGATGCCGTCACTGACGGTGATGGTGTTGAACACGACCCCCTTGCCGCCGGCGTCGTTCGCGGCCCGGGCCGCTATCTCCGCAAGGCGGCCGATGTGCATGTTGCACGGGGTGACCATGCTCCACGTCGACGCAATGCCGATCTGAGGGCGCTGAAAATCTTCTTCGGTGAAGCCCACGGCGCGCAACATCGCCCGGCTGGGCGCCTGTTCGATGCCGTCGACGACGACGCGCGAATAGCGCCGTAATTCCTTGTCTTCCATGGTTGCCTACTCGCTCAATCCGGAGGCGCGGGGCCAGCGTCGCGCCGCCCGCAGTCTAGCAAGCCTGCTAGCGCACCGCGATCTCGTCGTCGCGAATCATGATGACGATGCGACGAAAAACGTCGGGCACCGGTTCCGTGTCGCCGGTTGCGAGTTCGACGGTGAACGCTTCGTCGCCTTCGCTGTTCGTGTCCTGCACCAGCGGAATCAGGAGCCGTGCCGCGCGTTGTCCCGGGCCGAAGGAGACCGAATAGCCGCCGGGCGAAAAGTAGTCTTCGCCTTCTTTCGCCGTAATGTCGCCAACCGAGTAGCCCACGACGATCTGGGTGTCGTCCGGATTGAAACGTAGGACATCGACCTGGACTACGGGGTCCCGCTCCCGGACGGCAACCTGGCTGACGGCGAACCCGATCGTATTCGTCGGAAGGCGGGATTCGAAAGCCCTTTGATCGTCATCCTCCAGCTCCACCTCGAGCGTCGCATACTGCGTGGTCGGTGAGTCCGTGGAGCGGACGCGCAGTGTCGACACCTGGTCGGCCTCGCGCAACGGGTCACTCGCCATCTGCAGTGTCAGTCGCGCACGATCCTGGCCGGCGGGAATCTGCAGTTCGCTGGCCGAGATCGTGTATTGCGCAGATGCCCAGGGCGAGCGATTTCCGGTGTAGCCGACTTCCTCGAGGCGCAGGTCGAGCGGAACACCGGCGTTGCCCGTGCGACGCAGATCGACCACGGTCGGTCCTGCATCCTCCCGCAGTCTCACCGTGACGGGAGCCGGCTCGCCGGTGGTTTCAGTCAGGGGCGCGTCGATGTCTGCAGCCGCCAGGTTCGAAAAGTCCGTGACTGGCGGTTCACCCGCGACATCGCCGTCGGTCGCGGCCGGGGCTGCGTCGGCGCCTGCTTCGGCCTGCGTTTCGGCCGATGTCTCGGCTGCAGAGCCGCCATCAGGCGGTGTCGTACCCGGCTGAGCGCTGCTGGGGTAGTCTGCAATTGGTGCGGGACCCTCCGCAGGCAGGTCGACTATGTCCTTGTCGTCCGGCGCCACGCGTGGCGTTTCCGTCGGCTCAGTGTCCTCTAATCCCGCCAGCTGCGCGTCGAACCATGTCCGCACCGGCTCGTTCCAGCCAAACGGGTCCGAGAAGCCGAACTGGTACACCGCGAATCCGAGCAGCAGCAACAGCGCGACGAGGCCCGCGAACCAGCTGCGTGAACCGCCGGTTTCCTCCATATCGAATGCATCAGTCGGTCCGATGTCGATGTTCGCGATGGACCGATCGTCCAGTGCGTCCACGAACTCGCCCATGGACTGGAAGCGCGTCACCCGCGAAAACGAAATTGCTTTCTTGAGAGTCCGCCACTGCCCCTCGGTCAATCCCTGCGGGCGCTGCGGCGTCATGCCTTCTTCCGCCGCTTCTGTCGCGTTGCGCGGCCCGAAGACGCGGTGGCCCGCGACAAGGCGATAGAAGAGGCAGCCAAGCGAAAATACGTCGTCGCTGGGCACCGGCTCCTCACCGGTCAGGACCTGCATGCTCGAATAGGCTGGCGTCAGCGCGCCCAGCACGCCCGGATCGAAATCGACGCTCGCGCTTCTTTGGCTCTGCTGCACCCGCGCGACACCGAAGTCGAACAGCTTGGCATCCCCATTGGGGAGGATCATCACGTTCGCCGGCTTGACGTCAGCGTGAATTATTCCGCAGCGATGCGCATAGGCGAGCGCGTTCGCCAGCTGTCGTACGATGCCGACGGCCTGATCCGTTCCCATCGACTTGCCTTCCGCCGAATCGAGAATCGAAGCCAGGGTCCGGCCTTCCAGCCATTCCATTACGATGAAGTAGAGGTCGTCCTCCCGGTCCAGATCGATGAAACGCACGATGTGCGCGTGCGACAGGTATCGTCCCTTCGCCGCTTCCTGTTGCAGTGCGCGCAACGCGGTCCCGTTCTTCGATAGCTCGGGCGACAGCACTTTGATCGCAACCCACGGTTCCGTGGCACCGGTTTCGGCCAGACGCCGATCCAGCGCCTTGTAGACCACACCCATGCTCCCGCCCGACAGCCGTTCCTGCAGCAGGAAGCGGTCGCGCAGCACGGAACCGACCTGTACGTGATCGTCCGCCGTGGCCGGGCGCAGAACTTCGTTGTGGATCACCGCGGTAGAGGCATATTCATCTTCGGCGGTAACGGTGGCGCCCAGCTGGCTGGTGGCCAGGCCGAACTCGCGCAGCACGGTGCCGGCCCGAATAGGCAACTGCCCGGTCGGTTCGGTTGTCAGCTCTTCCGTGACATGGTCATCCAGGATCGACTGCACGAGCCGGTAGGTCTCCGAGCGCAGATCGCCATCGTCGTAGCGCTCCTTGAGCAGCATGCGGATCTCGCGGACGGCCGAATGGTTGTCCCGCAGCAGCGCAGCAATGCGGTCACGAAGCTCGGCCCGCAGACGCCGGTCGTCGGAGGTCCCGAGCTTGTCGTCGAGATCGGCAAGCGAATCGTCCAGCAGCTCCCGGATCCTGTGCGAATCAGCACTCATCGAAACCGACCGTATTTCAAGATGAACCCTGCATTCTAGTGGCGCCGCGATATCCTCGAGCGGAACTGGTCGTCAGATTACCTTGCCCGGATTCATGATGCCGGCCGGATCCAGCGCATCCTTCAACACGCGCATCGCAGCAAGGCTGACCGGATTGCCATAGCGGCGCAGCGCATCCTTCTTCAACACGCCGATGCCGTGCTCAGCGCTGATGCTGCCGCCCATTTCCGTCACGAGTTCGTAGATGACAGTGGTCACCTCATCGCCCAGCCGGCCCAAGTCGGCTTCCGGTACGTCCCGGTGCAAGTGCGCATTGTAGTGCAAATTCCCGTCTCCAACGTGGCCGAATACGACCGGTTCCGCCTGCGGCACCCTGGCCTTCAGCCGCGCCTCTGCCGTCGCGAGGAATTCCTGCATGGCGCCGATCGGCACGGAAACATCATGTTTGATACCGGGTCCTTCGCGACGTTCCGCTTCGGAGATCGAATGCCGCAAGCGCCAGAGTGCGTCTTGCTCGGCGCGGCTTTTCGCGATGACCGTATCGGCCAGTTCCTGATGCGCCATTAGGTCGATGAGGGAGGCTTCCAGGTCGTCATACGGCACCGCCGCATCCATGAGGACGTACCAGTCATGCCGCCGGTCGAACGGCAAGCGGACGCCCGGCACATGCCGCAGCACGAAATCGATCGGTCGCGCTCCGATCAGCTCGAATGCTTGCAGCCGGTCCGGCAGGGTCCTGCGCAGCCTCGCCAGCGCTCGAACGGCGTCCCCGGCGTCTCGCAGGGCCAGCATGGCCGTCTGCAGCGGACCGGGATCCGGATGCAGCTTTACGGCAACCGCGGTAACAATGCCGAGCGTTCCTTCGCTGCCGATGAAGAGCTGTTTCAGGTCGTAGCCCGCGGTGTTCTTACGGAGCGTTCGCAAGCCATCGAAGACGCTGCCGTCCGGGAGCACGGCCTCCAGCCCCAGCACGAGATCACGCATGGTCCCATAGCGGAGTACGTTAATGCCGCCGGCGTTGGTCGCCACGTTGCCGCCGATCTGGCAACTGCCCTCGGCGCCCAGGCTCAGCGGGAAATACAGCCCCGCCACAGCTGCGGCCGCTTTCACGTCACCCAGCACGCAGCCGGCCTCTGCGATCAGCGACGAATCCTCGGCATCGACGTTCCGGATGCGGTTGAGGCGCCCCAGCTGCACGAGTACCTGGGTCCCTGACGCGTCCGGCACCGCCCCGGCGCACATGCCTGTGTTGCCCCCTTGGGGCACGATTGCGACACGAGCGTCGGCACACGCCCGCACGATTGCAGCAACCTGGTCGGTCGTCGAGGGCTGCAGCATGACGGGCGTCCGGCCGAGAACACGTCCGCGCCATTCGCTGAGGTGCGGCGCGAGCTTCGCGGCCTCGTCGGTCCAGCCGCGCTCGCCAACGATCGCGCGGAGCTTCGGCAGTACGCCCGCAAGGTCACTGGCCGGTCGGCGCGGCTCGATGGTCACCAGTCCGCGTCCCGAGCGAAGGTGGCCCAGTCGATATTGCTGCCGCAGAAGACCAGTACGATCCTTTTCCCCGCGAGGCCGTTCCGCAGCGGCCCGAGCAGCGCAGCCGCAGCCGCAGCACAGGCCGGTTCGACCGCGATACGCATGTGTCGGACGAGGAGGCCCATCGTCCTCCGCAACTGATCGTCACTGACGCGCACCATGCGCGACACCCAGCGCCGGCACAGGTCGAAGGAGTATGGCATCGCGAATGGCGCACCTAGGCTGTCGGCGATCGTGCGCACGGCGTCGATGCCGACCGGCTCACCGGCGGTGAGGCTGCGATGCATCGAGTCGGCGCCGTCCGGCTCGATGCCGATCACCTCGACCCGGTCATCGAGCTGCCGGACCGCATTGGCGATGCCACCAATCAGGCCGCCGCCGCCCACGGCAACCAGGATTGCATCGATCGGCCGCAGCTCTTCGCAGATTTCGAGACCAACGACTCCGGTCCCACACGCGATCGCCGGACCTTCGAACGGATGAACGAAGTAGCGGCCTTCGCGCTCTCGGATAGCGGCGGCCAGCGCGAACGCCTTGTGCACGTCTTCCGCGAAAACGACGTCCGCGCCCCAGTAGCGACAGGCCTCGACTCTCGCCGGATTTGCCGTCGCAGTCATGACGACGCGGGCATGGGCACCAGCCGTGCGCGCCGCGAACGCCGTGGCAACCGCATGGTTACCCGCACTGACCGCCGTTACTCCGGCTGCGAGCTGTTCGGCTGACAGGGTCCTCAGGGTGGCGAGCGCACCGCGTGCCTTGAACGTGCCCGTGCGCTGCAGGAACTCCAGCTTGCCCCAGACCTCGGTACCCTGCCCGACCAGGTCCTCGAGGTCCGGGCAGCGCACCAGCGGCGTCCGGACGATGTCGGCGGCAAGCAGGTCGCGCACGCGTGCGATATCATCCAAACTGGGTGCGCTTGTTGACATAAGTTCAGATATTACTTGCGATTAGGCGCACGGGGGACTACTTTCCCGGGACCTTATGGAACTCGACGACCTTTCGCAATCGGGGATTCGGCGGATCGCCGATTTTTCCCCGTATCTCGACCAGCTCGCGGGACTGGCCCAGGACATGGGCTTGCGCCAACGCAGCAATCTCGTTCACCTGGAACGCACGCTGCACCAACAGTGGTCCCTGGGTCAGAACAACATCCTGAGCTGGGCTGCGCTGGACGAGGGCATCCTGATCCTGGTGGTCCCGCACTATGCGATCGCAGAGTACACGGCACCGCGTGGCGACAATCTGCCGCCGCGAGTTTCGGCACAGTTCGTGACCGAACTCATTTCGGGAGAGCGCCAGCTCACCTTTACACAGATGCAAAAAGTTGCTCGGCTGCTGGACGTTCAGCCGGTCTATGTAGCGCTACGCGAACCCCTGTCGGGCCACCCGGTCGAAACCCAGATCATCGAGAAAATGATCCGGCGCTACGGCATCAACTATGTCGCCAGCCGTGCGGTCACGTTGTTCGACATCGTCGGATTCAGCCTGTTGACCCCGTTCGAACAAATGACCCAATTGAACAGCCTGTCGTACTCACTTAACTCCGCACAGGCGAAGATGATGGAGAAAGAAGTCGGCATCAACTTCGCGCGCTCGTCGAGCGGCGATGGCTTCTATGTCTGGAACCGGGACGATGGCCTCGAAGCCAACGTCAATCTGTATCACTTCATGCACATCGTGCTGGCCGACAACGCCATCGCACGCAGTAAGTCCATGTCGAAGGCCGTGCCCCGCTTGCGTGCGTGTTTCCACGTCGGCAGTTGTTACGAGTTCCATCAGGCGGAAGGACTCAATCCCACAATGCACGATTTCATCGTGGGCGACGTGACCATCGAACTCGCCCGAATGATCGAAGCCGCATTGCCGGGACAGATACTGGTCGGTGACTTCCTTGCCGACAACAACGGCTCGGAAGCTGGCGCCGGTCAGTCGCGCGCCAACATCGATGCCGTTACTTTCCTGCAGCGCGCCCAGGGAAATTTGGCGAAGCTGAGCGGGATCGAACTGTCGGGCGAAAAAGTTACGGCCATCAAGTGTTACCTGACCGGTGAAAACATGGGTGGCGGCGCATTCAACATCCGCCGCCTCCAGATCCGCGACAAGCACGGGCGCAGCCGTGTCGCCTATAACGCCAAGGTCAACATCTACCGCGAGCGCGCCCAGCCGATTTTGCTCGGCATCGAGGACCGCAAGTTGCCGGTTCCCGGGCCACCGGCCTGACCATCGGCGCTGGCCGGTCGGCGCCGAGAGCGTTTGCACGGGCGCCGCATCACCCGACGTTCGAGTGATTAGCCGCCAGACCCTGGCACCACGCCGCACATCCTTTCCAAACAGGCCAAGACAATTCCTTGCCACCTACGACATACGGCGCGCCTATACTCGGATAAAAGAGCCCACCACTACCGGCCTGCACCCGGAATCGGAGAAGGGTCATGAATCGCCAATCGCAGCTCGCCGTATCGTTGTTCCTCCTGCTCCTGCCATTTATCTGCCCCGGTCAAAGCTTCGAGTGGTTTGACCGCATGCAGAATACGCCGCCGTGGCCGGATGACACGCCCGATCCGAGAGCCGCTTTCACGCCCGAGGTCGTGGCGAGCGAATACGGAATCTATTCAGTCAGCCAGCTCAACTGCAAATTGCAACACTGCCTCACACGAGTGTCGAAGTATCGCGCCGAGGACGGCAAATTACTGTGGCGGCGCAAGTTCTCAATCGGCCAGTACCCCACCGAACCCCAGTCGCTGACTGTCAACGCGCTAGGCGTTTACGTTACCGGTGTGTTCAACACGCACCCCGATCCTTCCCCGGACAACTTAAACTACGTTACCTACGTCCGTGGATATACACACGACGGCGACATTGCATTGACGGTTCAGGACCTGTATCCCAACGTATTCGCCAGTGCAATCGAGTCGGATGCAGACGGGCTGTACATCCTGGGTTCGACGCTCGGAAGTTCCCAGGCTCCGAGGAGGGCCGTGCTCCAGCACCTGGATTTCGATGGCCGCATGGTGTGGACCAGGGAACTCCCGAGCTCCGGCGACCAAGCTGTCGAGCTATTGACAGGCGATGGCTACCTGATTGCGGCAACGATCTACTCTATCGAAATCTATCGCACGGACGGCAGCTTCGTACGCAGCTTTCCTTCACAGATGGGCGGTGAGCTTGGCCAAATGGCTTACCACGACGGGTTCCTGTACACCGTCGGTAACGAAACCGTGGACAAGTTCGACCTCGACGGTGTGAAAGTCTGGAGCATACCGGTCGGTTTTGGCGTCAATGGTATGTGGGCGTCGAATGCACTGGCAGCATCGGACGACGGATTACACCAGATCGGGAGCCTGATCCATGCCAATACCGGCCCGTCCATTGGTAGAGTACTGCTGCACATCGGCTTCGATGGATCCATCATCGGCACGCAAGAGTATCCCGGGTCCCGCTATGTGCCGGTTTCCTTGTCCGTTCTCGACGGCACCGTCTACAGTGCCGGGATCAGCGATGATTCCGGAGTCGTCGCCTATACGGCGCGGCATTCCAGCGACGACCTGGTTCAACCGTCCATACTCGCACTGACCGGTGCGACCAACGCGCAACCGCCGCGGCTGGCTGTGCTGCAACACGATTTCGGGGCGGGCCCGGTCCGCGCCGCCTTGCGCGATGCCGCGCCCGGCAGCTTCGAGTACATCGTGCCGTACAGCGACCGACTCACGCCGGTGAGTTTCGACAAAGCCGCTGACCTAAACGGCAACGGCTACGAGGAACTCGTCGTAGTCAGCCGGCTGCCGGCCGTGGCCGAAGTCCGCGACAGCCTGGACGGCACACTGTTGTCGACCATCCGTCTCGGCAACGGATTCGAGCCAATCGTCGCGACCGTGGAGCAGCGAACGGGCGAAGCGCCGCGACTGGCCGTAGCGGTGCGCCACCGGACCGAACACCGATTGCTCTTACGCGTGCACGACCTGGACACCGGGGGGTTGCTGACATCCATCAGCTACGACCCGAATTTCGAGCCGATGGACGTCCTCGCACTGCCGCAGACCGCGGGCGGCACAGAATACAGCTATGCCTTGCTGGGTCGTAACCCGATTGCCGGTTCGCCGCACAAGGTCGAAATACGCGGAACCACTAGCGGCTTGCTCGGGAATTTCTGGATGGAACCCGAAAAGTCGCCGCAGGAACTGGAACTCACCGGCTCTGGCGCGGACCCCCTCCTTGCTGTATTGCTTTCGAACATCGACATGCAGCGGCCGATCATCCGGCAAATCGGTTTGCAGTCTGCGACCGACATGACGATACGTTTTTCCGCTGCGTTTTCACCGGTCGTCATGGCAGTGCTTCCGGATGCCGACGGCAACGGCTATCCGGAAAGTGCGATTTTGAGTATCAAAGATGACGGGAAAGTGAAAGCCGAGGCACGCGATACGAACAGTGGCCAACTCAATTACAGGATCACTCTTGACAGAACGTTTCGTCCTCGGGACGCCGTATACCTGGGCGCGGTGCCGGGATTCAGCGACAGCGCGCTCGGCTTGCTCAGCATGCGGGAGTCCGACAGAACGCTTCGTGCCGAGATTGTTGATGGCGTGAACGGCGATAGACTTTTTGATTTGGACTTCGGCTTGTAGATCCATGAAAAGTCAGGCGACTTGCGGGCCGCCTGCGCGCGGGCAGTCGCGACGTCGGTACTATTCCGGTTCGTTCGCAACATCGCCCATCCGTTATAGAAACGAAAAAAGCCGCATTGTGTGAGGGCGGCTTTTTTCGTCACTGGAAAATGGTCGGGGCGGCGAGATTCGAACTCGCGACCCCCACAACCCCATTGTGGTGCGCTACCAGGCTGCGCTACGCCCCGACCGGAAAGAGATGTCTCGAGGAGGCGGCAATGATACGTGCCGGCCCCAAGCGATCAAAGTGCTCGTCAGCGCCGCATGATACGCAAAACTTCTTCAAGTTCCGAGCGTAACTGTTTGATTATTTGCTGACTCTGGGTGACATCCGATTTAGCGGAATCGCCTGTCAGGCGTTGACGCGCACCGCCGATCGTAAAGCCCTCGTCGTACAACAGGCTGCGGATCTGGCGGATGATGAGCACGTCCTGCCGCTGGTAATAGCGTCGGTTGCCCCGACGCTTTACCGGCTTCAGTTGTGGAAACTCCTGCTCCCAGTAGCGCAGCACGTGCGGCTTTACTGCGCAAAGATCGCTCACCTCACCGATTGTGAAATAGCGCTTTCCAGGAATTGGAGGTAGTTCGTCGTTATTCCCCGGTTCCAGCATAGGCCTCTACTCGGGCTTTTAGTTTTTGTCCTGGCCGGAACGTCACCACGCGGCGCGCAGAGATCGGAATCTCCTCCCCGGTTTTCGGATTTCTGCCCGGTCGTTGTTTCTTGTCACGAAGATCGAAGTTCCCGAAACCGGAAAGCTTGATCTGCTCACCGACTGCGAGCGACGCACGCAGTTCCTCGTAGAACATGTCGACCAGTTCCCGAGCTTCACGCTTGTTGAGGCCAAGCTCGTTGAACAGCGATTCGGCCATGTCAGCTTTGGTTAGCGCCATTCAGTCAGTCTCTCAATACGGCCGCGAATTCTTGGTGGAGTTTTCGTACTGCGGCGGCTTGCACAGCGTCCGCATCCTCGTCAGTAAGGGTGCGGGAAGTTTCCTGCAAAATCAAGCCTATTGCGATGCTTTTTAGCCCAGCTTCTACTCCTGGCCCGTGGTACACGTCGAATATGCGGACGGAGCGGACGAGCTGCGGCGCCGCCGCGCGCACTACGCCGATCAGCTCGGCTGCCGTGACCTTCTCGTCGACCAGCACCGCGATGTCTCGGCGGATCGCCGGGAATCGGGAAATGCTTTCGACAACCGGCAGTTGCGCAGCAAGCGCAATATCGGCGTCGAGCTCGAACAAGTACACGGCCGGTTTGATCTCGAAGCGCCGCGCAATACGCGGATCGAGCTTACCCACGACGCCCAGGATCGTTCCTTGCCGTCGGACTTCCGCCGCCTGACCGGGTTGCAGGGCTGGATGTCTTGACGGGGCAAATTCGAGACGCTCCGCCGGCCCGGCAATTCCGAGCAACGCGCAAACGTCTGATTTTATGTCAAAGAAATCAACCTCCTGTCCTGGATTTGCCCACTGCTCCGGAAGCCGTGGACCGCAGGCCAGGCCCGCGATGCGCAATGTCTCGCGCGGGGCGGTCAGCTCGCCGTCGAAACTCTTGCCGATCTCGAACAGCCGCACGCGCTGCTGTTGCCGGGACAGGTTGCCGGCGCACGCGTGTAACATTCCACTCCACAATGACGTGCGCATGACCGACATGTCCGATGCGATTGGGTTCGCGAGCACCAGGCGTGACGCCTTGCCGCTGATCGCACCGTCGTCCCCGGCGTCGACGAAACTGTAGGTGATCACCTCCCGGTAGTCGCGGGCGACGAGCAGTGCGGCGGTGGCATCGGCCGACACCCGGGTCTCGGTAGCCGACGTCAGGAGCATAGCTGCGGCCCCGGATGTTTCCGGGATGCGATCGTAACCGTGAATGCGCGCCACCTCCTCAATGAGGTCCGCTTCGCGCTCGATGTCGAATCGATGCCGCGGCGCACGAACCTGCCAGCCGTCCTGCGTTTCGGCGATGTCGAATTCGAGGCTCGCGAGGATTGTGCGGACCGCCTCGCGCGCGACGTCGACGCCGAGCAGCTTCGAGATCCGGCTGGCACGCAGTGTCAGTTCACGCCGTTCGGGCACGTGAGTTTCGGCCAATGTGACAGTCAGCGGTCCCGCCTGCCCGCCTGCGATCTCCAGGAGTAACTCGGTGGCCCGCTCTACGGCGCGCCCTTGTCCCGACGGGTCGACGCCACGCTCGAAACGCTGCGATGCATCCGTATGCAACCCGTAGACACGCGCTTGTCCCGCCATTGTCGCCGGCGGCCAGAACGCGGCTTCGAAAAAGACCTCGGTTGTATCGTCCGTGACCGCCGTTTCGAGCCCGCCCATGATGCCGGCCAGTGCGATCGCGCCGGAGTCGTCGCTGACCACCAGGCTGTCCGGGTTCAGTGTGATCGTCCTTCCGTCCAGCAATTTGAGGGTTTCGCCGGGACGGGCCAGGCGAGGCCGGATGGTTCCCTTGAGCTGTGCATGATCAAAGCCGTGCAGGGGTTGACCCAGTTCAAGCATCACGTAGTTCGTAACGTCGACAACCGGATGGATCGCACGCAGTCCGGACCGACGGAGTCGTTCAACCAGCCACACGGGTGACCTCGCAGTGGGGTCGATGCCGCGGACAATACGCCCTGCAAAAACCGGGCACCTCTCGGGCACGGGCAATTCAACGGGCTGGACAGCGTCGATGCTTGCCGGCACGGTCCGCATTGCAGCGTCCGCAAGTGGCGCTCCGGTCAGCGCCGCGATATCGCGTGCGATGCCAAGAATGCTGAAACAGTCACCCCGATTCGGCGTGAGCTTGAGTTCGAGCACTGCATCTGGCAGCTCGAGATAACGGTTGACGGGCATGCCAGGCCCCGCGTCGTCGGGCAGTTCCAGGATGCCGTCGGATTCGTCACCGAGGCCCAGTTCTTTGGCTGAACAAAGCATGCCTTGCGACTCGACGCCGCGAATCTTCGTCTTGCGTAGCTTTACCCCGTTCGGCAAACGGATGCCGGCTGGCGCAAGGGCGGCTTTCATACCCTGCCGCACGTTGGGCGCACCGCAAACTACCTCCAGAGTCTCGCCGCCGCCGGTGGATACGCGGCAGATGCTCAGGCGATCCGCCTCCGGATGGCGCCGTACCCCGAGGACTTCGGCAATCACGACGCCGTCGAGACCGCTGCCCTGTACTTCGATACTTTCGACTTCATGGCCGAGCATCGTCAGCTCGTGGCCAAGCGCCACGGAATCCAGTGCCGGGTCGACCCACTCGCGTAGCCAGGAATGTGCGATCTTCATCGGGGTCTTACCGGAACTGCTCGAGAAAGCGCAGATCGTTCTCGAAGAAAGTGCGCAGGTCGGTAACGCCGTAGCGCAGCATGGCGAGACGTTCGATGCCAATGCCGAACGCATAGCCGGTATATCGTTCCGAGTCAACGCCCGCGCTTTCGAGTACGTTCGGATGCACCATGCCGCAGCCGAGAATCTCGAGCCATCTGCCTTCCGCCCAGCGAATGTCCACCTCCGCCGACGGTTCCGTGAACGGGAAGTAAGACGGCCGGAATCGGAGTTCTGCACGGCGTTCGAAAAAAGCTTCGACGAACTGGTGCAGCACGGACTTGAGTTGCGCGAAGCTGACATTCTCGTCTATCACCAGGCCCTCGACCTGATGAAACATGGGTGTGTGGGTCTGGTCGGAGTCGCACCGATAAACGCGCCCTGGTGCGATGATCCGGATCGGCACACCTTCGGATGCAATTGAACGGATCTGCACGGGCGACGTATGAGTTCGTAGCAACATGCCACCCGGGAAATAGAAGGTGTCGTGCATCGCACGGGCCGGGTGATTGTCGGGAATGTTCAGCGCCGAAAAGTTGTGGAAATCATCCTCAATCTCCGGTCCGCTGCGCACACCGAAACCGGCGTTGCGAAATATCTTCTCGATCCGCGCAGCGGTACGTGATACAGGATGTCGGCCGCCGACACCGAAGCCCCGCCCGGGCAACGTGACGTCGACGGCATCCGCGGCCACCGACGTTGCCAGCGCCTGCGTTTCCAGGCGCTCGCGGCGCTCGTTGATGCGGATCTGCACAGTCTGCTTCGCGCGGTTGAACGCCTGGCCGGCCGCCGGACGTTCGGCCGCTGGCAGTTCCCCCAGGGACTTGAGGTGCGCAGTCAGTTCGCCTTTCTTTCCGAGATATCGGACCCGCACGCCATCGAGCGTCACCAGGTCTGCCGCCGCATCGACTTCCGACACGGCGGACTCCAGGAGTTCGTCGAGGGACTGCATTGCCTGTCAAATGCCGCCAGGACGCCCGGGAAACCCGCGGGTCCGCCCGGTCAGGCGGCGGCGTCGGCTAGTGCAGCTTTCGCCGCTTCAGCGATGGCCCCAAAGCCTTCCGGGTCGTGTACGGCTATGTCGGCCAGAACCTTGCGATCGACGTCGATCTCGGCGCGGCTCAACCCGTTCATCAGGCGGCTGTATGACAGCCCGTGCAAGCGTGCCGCTGCGTTGATGCGGGTGATCCACAACGCACGGAACTCGCGCTTGCGCACCCGGCGATCCCGATACGCGTACTGGCCGGCCTTGATGACCGCCTGTTTCGCGATTTTGAACGTCTTGCTGCGCGCACCGTAGTAGCCCTTGGCCTTGCCCAGGACTTTCTTGTGTTTCGCCCTGGCGGTGACACCACTCTTGACTCGTGCCATTTCGCAATCCTCCTCAGCTGTACGGGAGCATGCGCCGCACGCTCTTCAGGTCCGAATGTGCCACCTGCTCGGTCGAACCGAGATGGCGCTTTCGCTTCGACTTCTTCTTCGTGAGGATGTGATTGAGATGGGACTGGGCTCGCTTGAAGCCGCCCTTGCCCGTCCGCCGGAAGCGCTTGGCCGCGCCCCGGTTACTCTTTAACTTCGACATGTCGTCGTCTCCGCTTTTCTTGGCCTTGCCACGTACCGTCATGCGGCCGCTGCAGGCGGGGTAAATGGCGTCGGCTCTGGCGAGCTTCAGCCGTTACTCACTTTTTCTTCGGTGCCATCACCATGACCATCTGCCGCCCTTCCAGTTGCGGCAGCTGCTCTACGACACCGTATTGCTCAAGGTCATTCCTGACCCGGGTCAGCAGCTGTGCGCCCAATTCCTTGTGCGCCATCTCCCGGCCTCTGAACCTCAGCGTAATCTTGGTCTTGTCCCCGTCTTCCAGGAACTCCACCAGCTTACGCAGCTTGATCTTGTAGTCGCCCTCGTCGGTACCCGGGCGAAACTTGATTTCCTTGACGTGAACCTGTTTCTGCTTGCGCCGTGCCGCCTGGGATTTCTTGTTCTGCTCGAACAGGTACTTGCCGAAATCCATGATGCGGCAGACCGGCGGGTCCGCGTTCGGCGAAACCTCGACGAGGTCCAGCCCCTCACTACGGGCAATCGAGATCGCCTCAGACAACGGCATCACGCCGCGTTGTTCTCCAACCGAGTCGATGACCCGGACCCGGATCGCTTCGATCTCTTCGTTGCGTCGCACGCGCTTTGTAACTGCGATTCCGAAATCCTCCAAATGACAACAGGTGCGCCCGCGAGCCAGCCTGACGGCTTAATGATTCGGCGGGAACGCGATTCTATATAGGCAGGACACCGGAAACAACCGGTTACGCCCGGAATTCCCTGAAAAAGAAAACGCCTGTCGCGGCGCGACAACAGGGTATTGGTGGGCGATGGTGGTTTCGAACCACCGACCTCCACGATGTCAACGTGGCGCTCTACCCCTGAGCTAATCGCCCCTCGTTACGCCTGCAGTCCCGGCGACGACCGATCGGCGTCCGAGGCCCGCGGTCGCGGCTTCTTAGGTCGACGAGACCTGAGGCCGTCGGCTGCACGCAGTTCTGATTGCCGGACCGGCCCGAAGGGCGGCAAACGATACTGAAAGCTCCCAAGCGGCGCAACCCTCCCGCGGCCTTTTTTCTAGGCCTTTAGCCGGCCCGGCTCTCCGGCAAGCCCAGTTCCTGTCGGCGAATGCTATGGATCTCGTCCCGGAGCCGCGCGGCCTCCTCGAACTCCAGGTCGCGAGCCGCCCGCAACATGCGCTTTTCGAGCTTGGCTGCCTCGCGGACGCGCTGCTCCGGCGTCATGCGTTCGTAGCGAGACCAAGGCTCGGCCACCTTGCTCCGCTGGCGGCCGGGCGCCGGGTAACTTGCCTCCATGATGTCGGCCACCTGCTTGATGATCGTGGTCGGGGTAATGCCGTGCACCTTGTTGAATTCCACCTGGCGGTCGCGACGGCGCGAGGTCTCGTCCAGGGCACGCTCGATCGAGCCGGTGACCGAGTCTGCATACAGGATCGCGGTTCCATTCACGTTGCGGGCAGCTCGCCCGATGGTCTGGATAAGGGAGCGCTCCGAGCGCAGGAACCCCTCCTTGTCCGCATCGAGTATGGCGACCAGCGATACCTCCGGCATGTCGAGGCCCTCGCGGAGCAGGTTGATGCCGACCAGTACGTCGAACTCGCCAAGCCGGAGGTCGCGGATGATCTCGGTGCGTTCAACCGTACCGATGTCCGAATGCAGATAGCGGACGCGAACATTGTGTTCAGCAAGGTAATCCGTCAGATCTTCGGACATCCGCTTGGTCAGCGTCGTAATCAGCACGCGCTCTTCCGCAGCGACGCGGCGGTTGATTTCCGACAGCACGTCGTCCACCTGGGTACGTGCCGGCCGGACCTCGACGTGCGGGTCGACGAGCCCCGTCGGACGTACCAGTTGCTCCACGACTTTGTCGGCATGCGCATATTCGTAGTCCCCCGGCGTGGCGGAGACGTATATCGTCTGAGGCGCCAGTCGCTCGAACTCGTCGAAGCGCAGCGGCCGGTTGTCCAGAGCCGATGGCAGCCGGAATCCGTATTCGACCAGGGTTTCCTTGCGCGCACGGTCGCCGCGATACATACCGCCGAGCTGTGGCACCGTCACGTGACTCTCGTCGATGACCAGGATCGCGTTCGGCGGCACGTAGTCGAACAGGCATGGTGGCGGCTGCCCGGCCTCCCGCCCCGACAGGTAGCGGGAATAATTCTCGATTCCCGAGCAGTAACCGAGTTCGCGGATCATTTCGAGATCGAAGAGCGTTCTTTGTTCGAGCCGCTGGGCCTCGAGCAACTTCTCCTGCTGCCGCAGCCAGGCCAGTCGCTCCCCAAGCTCGGCTCTTATCTGCTCGGTAGCGGCCAGCAGGCGCTCGCGAGGCGTCACGTAGTGGGTCTTGGGAAATATGGTCAGGCGCGCGACGCGACGTTGAACCTCGCCGGTCAACGGGTCGAAATAGGACAGTGATTCGATCAATTCGTCGAGCAACTCGATGCGTACTGCGTCCCGCTCGGAGTCGGCCGGAAATATGTCGATCACGTCGCCGCGGACCCGATAGGTCCCTTGCTGCAAGTCCAGTTCGTTACGTGTGTACTGCAATTCGGCGAGCCGGCGAAGGATCGTCCGCTGGTCCGTCCGGTCGCCCCGTACCAGGTGCAGGATCATGCTGAAATAGGCTTCGGGGTCGCCAAGGCCATAGATGGCGGAAACGGTCGCAACTATGATCGCATCGGGCCGTTCGATCAGCGCCTTGGTCGCCGACAGCCGCATCTGTTCGATGTGCTGATTGATGGAAGCGTCTTTCTCTATGTACGTATCCGAGCTCGGGACATAGGCTTCCGGCTGGTAATAGTCGTAGTAAGAGACAAAATACTCGACCGAATTGCGTGGAAAGAACTCCCGCATCTCTCCGTACAACTGTGCGGCGAGCGTCTTGTTCGGAGCCAGGACGATCGCCGGTCGCTGCGTACGCTCGATGACATTCGCGACTGTAAAAGTCTTACCCGAGCCGGTGACGCCGAGCAGGATCTGGCGTGCCAGGCCGTCGTTCAGCCCGTCGAGCAGCGCTTCGATCGCCGGACCCTGGTCGCCCGCCGGCCGGTAGGCGGATACCAGCGTCAGCCGGTCGCGCTCGTCGCTCTCGGTTTTCTTGGGCAGTCTGGTGCTTTCACGTACCATCGGTGGTCCGTTGTACGGGGAAAATCGAGTGAGTCTATCAGTATCGTCTCGCATGGCCCGGGTCAAACCCTCCCCGACCGGCGCGACGCTTGCACTGGCCGCCCGCCTGCGTGCCGAGGGACGGGATATTCTGAGCCTGGGCGCCGGCGAACCTGATTTCGACACCCCGCAGCACATCAAGGATGCTGCCGTCGCAGCGCTGGCGCGCGGCGAAACCAAGTACACACCTATCGACGGCACGGCCGCTATCAAAGCGGCGATCCGGCGCAAGTTCGCGCGGGAAAACGGTCTCGACTACACGCCGTCACAGATACTGGTTTCCGCCGGCGGCAAACAGAGCCTGTTCAACCTGTGCCTGGCCCTGCTGGAAGCGGGAGACGAAGCGGTGATCCCGGCGCCGTACTGGGTATCCTATCCCGACATGGTGCGCGTCGCGGATGCGACTCCGGTAATCATCGACACCGGTATCGACGCCGGGTTCAAAATATCAGCGAGCCAGCTCGAGCGCGCGATCAACCCCAGGACGCGGTTGCTGATTCTGAACAGCCCGTGCAATCCGACCGGCGTGAGTTACACGGCGGCCGAACTCCTGGCGCTCGGCGACGTGTTGCGCGCCCACCCCAGCATCGTCATTGCCTCCGACGAGATGTACGAACACATCGGATGGGGTCCGGAACCGTTTGCGAGCTTTGCCCGCATCTGCCCAGACCTCTATGACCGTACGCTGACCTGCAATGGCGTATCGAAGGCCTACGCGATGACGGGCTGGCGGATCGGCTACGCTGGCGGCCCGGAATCTCTGATTCGTGCGATGACCACAATCCAGAGCCAGAGTACTTCGAATCCCTGCAGCATCTCGCAGGCCGCCGCGGCCGCTGCCCTCGACGGGCCCCAGGATTGCGTACGCGAAATGTGCGCCGCCTATCGCGAGCGCCACGACTACATCGTCGCCGCCCTGAACGACATCGACGGAATTCGCTGCCATCCCGGTGACGGCGCCTTCTACGTCTTTCCGCACATCATGGGCGCCGCCGACAGGCTGGGTTTGGCCGACGACGTCGCGTTCACTGAATTCCTGCTCAAGAAAGCCGATCTCGCCTGCGTGCCCGGCAGCGCTTTCGGCGCTGCGGGCTACCTGCGGATCTCCTATGCGTGCTCACTTGATATGCTCGAGGAGGCGGTTCGGCGCCTGAAACGGGCGCTATCGCCTTGACTTGGCGGGGGGCTGTCGACGAGAATCCCGGCCCTCGCCGCATACCGTCGGTCCGCGGCGGACTCTACAATACCGACGATTCCCCGGTAGCTCAGTTGGTAGAGCGATTGACTGTTAATCAATTGGTCGCTGGTTCGAGTCCGGCCCGGGGAGCCATCTATAAGAAAGGCCGGTTCGAGTGCGCTCAACCGGCCTTTTCTTTTCCAGCTAAGGTTTTTCTCCAGCAATTCAATCGGTTGGCGGTATGCAGCCGTGAGCTGGCCGTTCTTCCAGGTACAGTTCGATAGTACGAAACCTAGTAAGCGGCGTTTTTCAGCCGACGACTGCTTGCGAAACAGCGTGCCGGCCTTCTGTGCGAGTTCGAGCAGGCGGATGCCCTCGTCGAGGTAGGTCTGATTAGAGTCCTGGTGCTCGCGTATCAGTGCCAGGCACTTCCGTTGTTCTTCGCGCCACTCCGCGGACTTGCGGTCAAAGAAGTTGGTGTCGATGCGACCATCGAGCTTGTCGACGTACATAGCGTCGATTCGATCTTGCAGCCGGTTGTGCGTGGTCATCGACCTGTACTCACGACTCGTCGTTGGCTGGTCGATGAGTGCCGTCCAGGATCGCCAGCTGGTCCTGCAGGCCGTGCTCATGGCGCTCTGGCAACGTGATGATCGATCGCCGCTCGTGCTGCATTCGGATCGCGGTTGTCAGTTCACGAGCGACGAGTACCAGCGTTTCCTGAAGGGCCACAACGTGACCTGCAGCATGAGCGGTGTCGGCAGTTGTGCCGACAATGCGCTGGTCGAGGGCTTCTTCGGTATGCTCAAACGAGAACGCGTGAATCGGCGACGTTATCGAACTCGAGCCGACGCTCGCGCCGATATTTTCGAATACATTGAATGCTTCTACAACCCGCGGATGCGCAGTAGACTCGAACGAGACAAGAACAGAGAAATCAGGCTATTTCAACCTGTCCGGGAAATCGGTACCTAACCCCACCGGCTACGAGCGGCAGGTGTTGGGTACGGAGCCGGAATTTGCTCGGCCATCGCTCGGACCGCATCACCACCCACTACTCAGCACCCCGACATTGCAAGCTGGTGGAAGCCGCAGAGCGTGTGTGCGTAAGGCGGCCGAGTACCGTTCTAAGAGTCGCTGCTCAGGAGTCAGGCGGATAGTGCGTATAAGCTGCCATATGTGAGCTGGCGAGCGGCGCGGGCCATGTCCGTCCGGGCCGGCACGGGTACGAATCGCAGACGGCCCTCACCGTCCCGGCGATACACCCCGACTCGGCCCCAGAACCGTTCCTGACGTGTCATTGCGCCCAAATTCCTGCTTGCACTTGATGTCACCAACAGCCTTCACTTGACACGGATTCCATCGAGCGCATGATGGCGCAAACAAAAATAGCGACGGACCTCCCACGAGAGATCTGCCGCGCCACTCGATACGAGGGTCAGTCAGTCCTGACCTCTCGATTCTCCGCAAAGGAATTCTGGTTTCGACCTGCCGCTCTTGCGGTGGGTACGAACACCTGCATGACAAATACGATTGTGACCTCATCGAAGAGACTACTCGACGAATATCCAGAATGTAGAGGGAAGGCTCATGAATACGATAATAATCAAGTGTTGCGAAATTTTTTGTGCGGCGTGTCTGTGCCTATTGGTCGCCTCTGCAGCGACCGCGCGAGAACACGGAAGAGCGCCGGCGAGTGATCAACGTGGAAACCGTCGGTCAACTCTATGCCGCGGTCAACAATTCCGCGAATCGCAATGTCACGGTTCGTCTCACGCCTGGAATCTATTTGTTGTCCACGTACACCAAGAATAATGCGCTTCGTCGCAATCGGGGCGCGTTGCGGATGCCGCGGGGCATGTCGCTCGTGGGATCCGAAAAGCGCGTCGATATCAATGGCGATGGCGTGCCCGATCCGGTCAGTGAGGAGACCCCGGACGAATTCGCAGTGCCTGGGACCGAGACGGTCATAGATGGCTCGGCGCTGGACCTGCCATTCGAACAACGCATGGATTGCGCAGGCGAGCTATTTTTTGCGCCAAATCCAGTAATCCACGTCGGCGTTAATAATTTGATTTCCCGTCTGACCATCTTCGCCGGAAACAATGTGGGGATCTCGGAACCGACGAATAATCCGGTCGATCCCAACGGAAATCTGTCGATGAAGGTTACGAATTCGGTCCTGGAAAGTTCGTTGCTTGCGATGGGGTTTTCGAACTCCGAATGCGCCGCGCGCCGAGCGCGCTCGGTCCTGACCTTCTCACACAATGTCGTACGCGGCGGGAATGTCCTCATCCAGAATTTTTTGACGGGAGACGCTGACAATGACAGCTCAGACGGCCCCATCATCTGGGCGATGCTCACCTCCAACCTCTTCTACAACAACCGCAGGGCGCTGATTACATCAGGCGGCGGCCGGGGCACTGATGGGGGCTCGGTGAACCTCTACTTGAGCGGCAACGTGTTCAGGAACAACGAGGGAGAATCTTCAGGGCTTTGCAGGTGGCTCTGGTGGGAATGTCGACACTCCGATGGTCGGTAACCATCTCAACGTCTGGTCGGAGAACGATACGTTCGGGGAAGCGCTTGCAAACGTGGTTCTCGCCGCTGGTCCAAGCGAGATCGACGACAACCCGCAGGACAGCAGGCTTGAGGCCAAATTCATTCACAGCCACTTCATCCGCGACTCCTCTGACACGCCCGACGAGATCTCGATCATCGGCGGGGGCGGCAGCCACAACCGCGCCAAAGTGCTGATCCTTGGCGCAACCGTCAAAACGTCTGGGGGCGCGCGAACGCGGGGCGGGCTTTTGATCCAGGATCAGGAGCAGCCCGGCATCGGTACGAGCAAAGCGAGGCTTGAAGGGATCTCGGCCAGTGTTCATCCAGAGTAATCAGGGACTGCCCGCGCCTCCGGCCTATTTCTTTCTCGAACACCCGGATGGGCACGAGTCTGCAAGAGCTAATGGAGCTGGGAGTCCGGATGTCGTGAGATGATGCTTCGTTACGCGCACCTGGCGCTCGAACATCTCTCGCAGGATGGGCTACTTGCGGATAGTGCGTATAAGCGGCCTTAGGTGAGCTGGCGAGCGGCGCGGGCCGTGTCCGTCGAAGGTCCGTCGGGGCCGGCAATCAGGCCAAGCCGGTCCGGACGGTCGTGTTCGGGCCTCTGAATCCAGGTGCTCGAGCGAGAAATGCCGGCGCCTCCGGCCGCCAACCCAGACGCGCCCGTCGTGGCATTGCCAGCGCGTGCAGCAGGAGCCATGGAGCAGCGCTCAGACCAGTTCTGGGCGACCGCGGCTTTACCATTTGGCGTTTTTGATCCGGTAATGATGCTGTCGTCCCCCATTTCGACGACAGATTAGAACTGGACTAAGCTGACTTCTCGGTCCTCGTTGCGTGGATGACGACAAGAAGAAGTCGATATTCAGCGAAGACCAGATCGCGTTTGAGGTGCGGCGGGCCGATAGCGGAACGCTACAACACGCCGGGTTTGCCGAGTCCGTTACGGTCTGTCGCGCCATATGCTGTTGCGTCCAAGACACGCGTGTACCACTGCGTGTTCGCGCCGGCAGGTCCGGATCGAGCTCGGATCGTGCCGACGACAGGCGCCGCCGTTGCTCATGCCCCTAGCGCCATGCTTGCCCGATTTCAAACTAGCCTCGTGTGACAATCGACTTGGCGGATTCGAGAAGGCTTCTAAGCTCAGGGTTTGGAGCAGTGCACCAAGTTCGATATATGTCCACGAAGGGGAGCCAACTATCAGAAAGCCGGTTAGAGCGCGCTCAACCGGCTTTTTCTTTTCCAGCGCACGTGTTTCTCCAGCAATTCAATAGGTTGCGGCTTTCTGTTGTGAGCCGATCGCCCTTCCAGGTGTGCACTTCGATAGCACGAAGCCGGGCACAGTGAGTCCCCGCGACCGCCAGGGATCCATATATCAAGCCGATATCATCTTTTTATCAGGACCGCTTTAGCGACTCCGGCGTATTGATTCGTGGTAAGCCCACACGCGAACCAGGAGTCGTCCATGTCATTCAAGAGCCGGCAGTCTCGCTTTTCAAACATCCTCGATGGTGCCAGCGGCCAGGCCGCAGCAAAGGTCGCCTTGAACCGCAAGTCACTTGCCACGGCGGCTTGGCGCGAATGGAAGGCCGGTGCACTCGTGGTGGTGCTCACCGTCGGCCTTTGCGCGCCGGCGGCGCACGCCGGCCCGGGCGACCTGGACCCGTCATTTGCCGATCATGGTCGCCTGGGCCATATACCCCGTGCCGCTGGGAGCGCCCGATCCATTGAACTTCTCGATGCGGGCGGCATTCTCGTCGGTGGCGGGAATTTTCGTATCGTTCGCAACTACGATATTCCCAGATCTCCATGCAGCCTCTACACTGACAATTTCGCGAGCAAGCTCGGCGAAAATGGCGCGGTCGACCCGGCATTCACGCATAAGAAGGTCGCCGCTATGGAAGCATTCGACACCGCGCGCCAGGCCGACGGCGGCATAGTCGCAGCCGGCCGCAAGATTACCGGCGACTTGACCCAATGCCGCCTGACCTCCCGCCTTGCCGTGCATAAACTCGCAAGCGACGGCTCGCTCGACTCCACTTTCGGCACGGGTGGCATCTTCGAGTGGAGTGCTGAGGGAATTAGCTGGGCCGATTCAATTGCGCTCGAGCCGGACGGACGCATTGTGGTCGCCGGCGGCGGCTTTGTATCAGTCGGCCAAAGCATCCAGCAAAGATTGGTCGTGCTGCGCCTGCTGTCCAACGGGGATCTGGACCAGACATTTGGTGTCGGCGGCGTATACGTCGGTCCCGCCATTGCAAACGGCGAGATTCGACTTGCGCGCACGGCTGGCGGCGGCTATCGCATCTCAGCCGCTGTCCGTGACGGATGCGCAATCCTTGGACTCACGGCGCGTGGCGTACTCAGCGCGGCGTTCGGCGATGCCGGCATCGCCCTGGTCGGTTCCGCGGGAGTACGTCCCGCAGTCCGATGCCATTCAATGGCATTGCTAGCGAACAATCGCCTGCTCGTCGCTGGCCGCGACGAGAAAAGCGCATTCGTGTCCCGGCTCCTCGCAAACGGCGCGCCTGACCCGACGTTCACGGCGGATGCCGGAGTCTCAGATTACATGACTGACGCGACTTCGATCATTGCCGCTGGCAATAACAAAGTGCTGGTCGCCGGAACGGGCCCGGACGGAGCGTCGATCATGCGCCTGCTGGCTTCAGGGCAGCGGGATTCGCGTTTCGGCGACGCTGGCATCACCTGGATCGATCTACGGACGAGGACCTCGTGGCCAAACCTCCACTCACGCCGATAGTGCGTGACATGGCAGTGCGGGAGGACGGCAGCGTCTATGCCGCCGGGGGTGCCGACTCAGATGGGCCGTTCGTCGTGCGATTGATCGGCGACAACGGCGGAACGGGCCCGGGCGTCGTGGGTTTTTCCAAAAATTTCGTCGTCACGCTCGGAATCGGATGGCCGCCCGGCGATTCTTCGCGTGCATCGGCGCGGCGGCAGCGATGGCGACGTGAGTGTCGGTTATCGAACGGCGCAGGGCGGCAGGCGCGACATCCGGTCCGGATTTCCAGGCCACGGCGGGCACCCTGTATTGGGCAGACGGTGATACGTCAGAACGCAAGATCGCCGTCCAAATAGTACAGGATAACGGGCCGCCCGAGGACCACGAATCGTTTTAAGTCCAGCTCGAAACCGCACAGGGCGGGGCCGGCATCGGAACCGGGGCTGCAACCATTTTCATCGAACCCGACGGCTCACCCGCGGGCCAGATCCGGATCAGCGGAGCGCCGTCAAGCACAGAGGAAGCAGGCGTCGCGTCATTCTACTCGCGCGCGAATTCTACTTCAGCGGCCGCGTCTGTGTGACGCTGACGCCTGTATCCGGAACGGCGAAGGCGGGAGAGGATTTCAACGCCGACGCTTCCAAAGTTTGCTGGGACGATCAGGGCGACAACGATAAGCGCGTGGAAATCGAAATCATCGATGACGATGAGCACGAGGAAGAAGAATCGTTCACTGTTGAGCTGTCGGCTCCTACGGGCGGTGCGCTCATCGGATGGCCGGACTCGGAAACCGTGTCGATTGCCGCCAGCGACCAGCCGGCGAGTCCGCCACCACCGCCCGCCTGACGACGATGCCGGCGGCGGCGGTCCGGCTGGCGCCGCGGAACTCCTGGTGTTTCTCGGCTTGCTGCTTCGCCGGCATTCGCGGCGAAGCCGACATCTGCCACGAGGACTGGCGCAGCTTACTTCGCCTCTGTGGCACGTACGCTTGCCAGGACGTGCAGTCTGGCGTGGCGTTTCAGACCGTCGGAACGATATTGGCATTCAGCCGGAACAGGTTGGTCGGGTCGTACCGGTTCTTGACCTTGACCAGGCGTTCGTAGTTCTCGCCGTAGTTACGATTGACGTCTTTCTGGGTTTCTTCGTCCGTAATGTCATTCGTATAGAACCCTTCCGTATGCGGTTCGTAGGCCGCGAAGTACCGGCGCAGGTATTCGATGTGCCGGGTCGGGTCGATACCCATCTCCCAATCCATGACGAACAGGCTGTCGTTGCTCACGTAACGGTGCGCAAATGCCGTCGCATCGTTCGGTATGCGGCCTATGGCCCCGCCGGCATGCTGGAACCCGGCGAACAGGCCGCGCTCCGGATCCGGCTCGAAACCCTCGACGACAACGTCGACCACCGCGGGAGTAAGCGCCGACACGAAGCCCGACTTGAGATAACTGCCCCGCGCACGCGGATCGCTGATGTCGCCCGATTTCTGCACCGCGAGATAGCTCTTCGGCCCTATGCTGTCTGCCCGCACGGTCCCGGCCTTACGCAGGGGCGCAAGCACCGAGTCGGCCCGCTTCGGATCGCCGCTGTAACACACTCCTACATACGTCCCGCCCGCTCCGTCCGGCCTGCTGAACAGGCCTGCGTCGGCGTACAGTTCGTCCGGCGCCGCGGCCGAGTACTCCGCATAGACGTTCAGCACCTGGCGCGCCTCCTCCAGAGGAAACACCAGGTCTCCGGCAATCACCGTTTGATCCATCGGGTGCAGCTGAAACTCGAACGTCGTGACGACACCGAAATTGCCGCCGCCCCCGCGCACGGCCCAATACAGGTCGGGATTCTCGTCAGGATAGGCACGCACGAGTTGGCCGGCAGCCGTCACGAGTTCGACGCCGCGTACATTGTCGACGGCGAGCCCGAAGCGTCGGGCGAGCCGCCCGAACCCCCCGCCGAGTGTCAGGCCGCCGACGCCGGTATGGGACACGCTGCCTGCCGTGGTCGCGAGCCCGAACGCCATCGTTTCCTGGTCCATGTCGCCGAGCCAGCTGCCGCCGGATACCCAGGCGATTCGTTGCTGCGCATCGACCCGCGCACCGCGCAGGAGGCTCAGGTCGATCATCATGCCGCCGTCGCAGGTCGACTTACCGGACGGGCTGTGTCCGCCACACTTGACGGCCACGAGCAGATTGGACTCACGCGCGAAGTCGACGGCATTCCTTATGTCGGAAGCGACTCTCGGTTGCACGATCAGCGCCGGGTGCTTGTCGATCGACGGGTTCAACACCAGCCGCGCCCGATCGTAGGCTTCGTGACCCGGCAGCAAGAGGTTCCCGCGGAGGCTATCGCCGAGTTCCTGCACTGCGGCGCGCTTGAGCGTCAGCTCGGTCCCGTCGCCGGTCAGCGCATTAATGTCCGCATCGACGCTTTTCGATGCACCGAGAACAGCCGCATATGCATGGCGTTTTGCGCTTGCCAGCGCTACTGCGGCAGCAACGGAACCGGTCAGGAATCGGCGGCGATCCATAGTCACTCCCCAGGCATCGCTATTCTTGTTTTGTGGCGAGCGAACGGCTCGCGAGTTGTCGGAAGCCTATGCTAGTCGCGCTCTACCCGCAACCGGGGAAGGATTTCCATGAGGTGTTTGCGAAAGCGCGGTCCGGTATCGGGATGTTCGAGGCCGTAAGCCACCGTGGCCTGCAGGTATCCCAGTTTGCTGCCGCAGTCGTAACGCGTGCCGCGAAACGAGTAGGCGTAGACGGGCTGGTCCTGCATCAGGTCCGCGATGCCGTCGGTTAGCTGGATTTCGCCGCCAGCGCCTCTCCCGGTCGCCTCCAGCTTCGCAAAGATGTCGGGGGCGAGAAGGTAACGGCCGACGACCGCAGAATTTGACGGCGCCACGTCGGGTTTTGGCTTTTCGACGATCTTGGTGATGCGATTGCGGTCCGCTGCGTCGACCGCCACGATGCCGTAACTGGATGTGTTCTCGCGTGGAACGGTCTCGACCGCGATAACGCTGCCACCGTGGCTGTAATACTCGTCCGCCATCTGCTTCAGGCAGCCCGGTGTCCCGGCGATCAGGTCGTCGGCCAGGTGCACGAAAAACGGTTCGTCGCCAACCGCCGGCCGGGCGCAAAGCACGGCGTGGCCAAGCCCCAGCGGCGGGCCCTGTCTGATGTAGATGCAAACTACGCCCTTCGGCACGATGCCCTGGATCGATTTCAGCAGGTCGGTCTTTCCCGACTCCCGCAGGGCGTCCTCGAGTTCCGAGTCCGTATCGAAATGGTCCGCAATCGCGCGTTTGGTCGCGCCCGTGATGAATACCAGTCGCTTTGCCCCTGCCTCGACGGCTTCCTCCACCGCATACTGAATGAGCGGCTTGTCCACGATTGGCAACATTTCCTTCGGGCTGGCCTTTGTCGCCGGCAGGAATCGCGTTCCGCGACCTGCAACTGGAAATACGGCGGCAGTGATTCTCTTGACCAAGTCTGGCTCCGGGTTGAGCAGTTCGGACGGCGGCAATCATATCAATTCCCGGTTTGCGAAACGTGATCCACGTGGCATTGGCGGGCACGCGAAACGTGCGCCGTGCCGGCCATGCCGGCACGGCGCTGAGTGCTGCCGGTGCGCGCGCCTTATTTCTCGGCCGGGCCGACCTTGATGTCCGTCCGGTTTATTTCGACGGTGCGCTCACCAATGCCCTTGACGAGCGACAGCTCGTCGGCGTTCTTGAAGGGCCCATGCTTGCTGCGGTACTCGACGATCGCCTCCGCCTTGGCCATTCCGATGCCCTTGAGCGACTTCGAGATTGTCGCCGCGTCCGCCGTGTTCACGTCCACGGCCTCCGCGTGCGCGACCAGCGATAGTGCGAGCGTGGCAGCCGCCAGAATTGTCCTGAATACCTTCATCGTGAGACTCCTTTTGACCTTGGCCCGCGGGATTCGCGGTCCACAAAGCGTAGGGAGTATCGGCATGGCGTGCGCAGAGGATATCCGGGCAAATCCACCGGAAAATCGCCGACCTTGATCAGGTGATGCTGTGTTGCAGGACCGTGTCGAATTGGACGCGCGAGGCCGGCCGTTGCGTCTCCCAACTCCGGCAACTGGGACACAGCCAAAGCAGCCGCTGGCTGGAGAATCCGCATTCGCGGCACTGGTATCTTGGCGTCGACCGGGCGAGTTTCGACATCGCACTGCGCGTGCGCGCAAGTGCGACTTCCTCTCCGTCCGCGACGCTTTGCATGTCGATGAACTCGGCCAGCGTCGGCTCATTCAGCAGATATTGTTCGACGCATTCGTCGATAGCCGGAATGCCGCCGATGTCGTTGACGATCGCCGTGTACGCCACCAGTGTGCTCATTTCCGGGTTCTTGCGGAGCATGCTCCTCAGCGCACCGTCGAGTTCTTCCAATCGATTTTCGTCGCGGTGAATGGCGACAATTTCCGGCAGCGCTTCGGCGATCAGGTAGGTGTGTTCGTCGATTATCTGGTGATAGAGCCGCAATGCGGTGGCCGTGTCGTCGGCCTCCCTCGCGATGTGCGCCCTGACCAGGGCGCCGCGCAGGGTCTTCGGCTGACCTGTCTGTGCGTGCTTGACGTATTGCAGCGCGCTCGAATAGTCGCCGCTGGCGGCCGCTGCTTCCGCCAGTTCGCAATAATAATGAGCAATCTGCAATTCCAGCGACCGCCCGCCCAGCACTTCGAGTTGCTGCGCCGCCTCGATCGCCCTTTGCCACTCCTTCTCCTGTTCGTAGATGCGCATCAGGTTCTCCAGGGACTCGACCTGAAATCGGGAACCCTGCGACAGGCGCACGTAGAGCTTCTCGGCGCGATCCAGCAAGCCGGCTTTCTGGTAATCGCGCGCGAGTGAGAACAACGCCTGGTCGCGCTGTTCGGCCGCCAGGTCCGGCCGCGCAATGATGTTCTGGTGGATCCGGATCGCCCGGTCCACTTCACCCCGCCGCCGAAACAGGCTGCCGAGCGCGAAATGCGTTTCGATCGTCTTGTCATCGACCCGGACCATCTGCAGGAAGTGCTCCAGCGCCTGGTCGGTTTGTTCATTGAGCAGAAAGTTGAGGCCCTTCAGGTAGTCGATGTTCAGCGGTGGCGGCGCGTCCTGCTCCTCACGTTCGCCGAAACGCCCGAGGGCCCAGCCGGCGGCGGCCAGCAGCAGGAAGAGTCCCGCCAGCAGAAAGGTCGACTCAGTCGGCATCGCTGATCGGCAGGTTGCGAAGGTTCGATACCTCCGATTCCGAGAGACGCAGCGCTTGCCTGAGATGGCGGCGTTCCCGCGCGAGGCCAAATACCCAGAACGACGCACAGGCGACACCGAACAGCCAGCCAGCCGCAAAGGCGCTGGTGACGGCCAGCGAGACGCTGGTGTGCCATCGGAAAAACAGGTAGTCGACGTCGATCGAACTGGTGTTCGCATAGGCGAACACGAACATCCCGACGACTACGAGCAGCGCGACGGCGACGACGAATATGCGATACAGCATGGCAGCGCTCCCGCTCGCGAACGAGGCCAAATAGTACAGAGTTTAGGCGGCCGCGGGCGAATTGGCAGCCGCCGCAACGCCGGACGCCGAGACCGCGATCAGCTCTTGATCGGAAACTTGCGGCTACTGTCCACGCGTTCGCGGAGATCCTTGCCGGGCTTGAAGTGGGGCACGTATTTGCCGGAGAGCGCGACGGCTTCGCCGGTCTTCGGATTCCGACCGATGCGCGGCGGTCGGAAGTGCAGCGAGAAACTGCCGAATCCTCGAATCTCGATTCGTTCTCCCTTGGCCAGCGAGTCGCTCATCAGATCGAGCAGGTGCTTGACGGCGAGTTCGACGTCCTTGGCCGGAAGGTGTTTTTGTTTGCGGGAGATGGCTTCAATGAGTTCGGATTTCGTCATTTTGCTCGATCTTCTGACTGTGAACGTAACCCACCGAATCGTAAAGACAAATATAGCCCGGACCGGCCGGTCCGGGCTACTGTTTTTACGTAATTAGCTGCCGCCGCCGGTCATTTTTTCCTTCAAGAGCTCCCCGAGGGTCGTACCGACCGGCGCTGACCCCGATTCCTGGTTGTAGCTGCTGATGGCCTCGGCCTCCTCATGGACTTCCTTGGCCTTGATCGACAGCTGCACCGAGCGGTTCTTGCGGTCGACATTGGTGAATTTCGCCTCCACCTCGTCGCCGACCTTGAGCACGGTTCTGGCGTCTTCGACCCGGCCGCGAGCCAGTTCCGACGCGCGCAGCGAACCGAGCACGCCATCGCCGAGATCCACGGTTGCGCCGCGGGCATCGACCTCGGTGACCGTGCCTCGCACAATGCTGTTCTTCGGATGCTCGGCCAGCCAGGCAGAGAACGGGTCTTTCTCGAGCTGTTTGATGCCGAGGGAAATCCGTTCGCGTTCGGCGTCAATCGCCAATACGGCCGCTTCGAGTTCCTGGCCTTTCTGGTAGTTCCGCACGGCTTCTTCGCCCGGCATATCCCAGGATATGTCGGACAGGTGCACGAGACCGTCGATGCCGCCGTCCAAACCGATGAAAATACCGAAGTCCGTGATGGACTTGATCTGTCCGGTCACCTTGTCCCCGCGATTGAAGTTGCCGGCGAAATCCGCCCAGGGATTGGTCTTGCACTGCTTGATGCCCAGGGAAATACGGCGACGTTCCTCGTCGATCTCCAGCACCATCACTTCGACTTCCTGGCCGACCGTCACCACTCGCGAGGGGTTCACGTTCTTGTTGGTCCAGTCCATCTCGGACACATGCACGAGCCCTTCGACACCGTCCTCGATCTCCACGAAGCAGCCGTAGTCCGCGATGTTGGTCACGGAGCCGAACAGCCGCGTCTGAGGCGGATAGCGGCGGGCCAGATCCTTCCACGGGTCGTCACCGAGCTGCTTCATGCCGAGCGACACACGCTGGCGTTCGCGGTCGAACTTGAGGATCTTGACTTCGATTTCGTCGCCGACGTTGACGACTTCCGAAGGATGCTTGACGCGCTTCCACGCCATGTCCGTGATATGCAGCAGCCCGTCGATGCCGCCGAGGTCCACGAAGGCGCCATAGTCGGTCAGGTTCTTGACGATGCCCTTGACGACATTGCCTTCCTGCAACTCCTCGAGCAATTGCTCGCGCTCGGCAGAGTATTCCTGTTCCACGACCGCGCGACGCGATACAACGACGTTGTTTCTGCGCTGGTCGAGCTTGATCACCTTGAACTCGAGGCTCTTGCCTTCGAGGTAGGCCGGATCGCGGACCGGCCGCACGTCTACCAGCGAACCTGGCAGGAACGCGCGAACGCTGTCGATCTCGACCGTGAACCCGCCCTTCACGCGGCCGTTGATCACGCCCTCGACAACCTTGCCGTTCTCGAACGCTTTTTCGAGTTCGGTCCAGGTGCGGGCCCGAATCGCCTTCTCTCGCGACAGTCTCGTTTCGCCAAAGCCGTCTTCCACGGAATCCAGCGCGACTTCGACCTTGTCACCGACGGCAATTTCGCCTTCGCGAAGGTCGTTACGGAACTGTTCAATGGGAATGACGGCCTCTGACTTGAGGCCCGCACTGACGAGAACTACGTCGTTATTGATGGCAACGACAATTCCGGAAATGATCGAGCCCGGCTTGATCTTCCGGCTCGCAAAACTTTCTTCAAATAATTCAGCAAAATTTTCAGACATTTTAAAAAACCCGAACGGCAGCGCAATCTTCTCGAACCGCGAGCCGTCACCCTATAGTCGTCCCACCACGTCCTGTGGCTGACGGTCATTAAGAAAAGAACCGGACTTCTTGTCCGATTCCACCGATAATCTTCGTCCAGGAATTGGTGCGCTGCAGCGGAAGTCGATCATTCCCTGGCCCATTCGAGGACGATGTTCGTCACTTCGTCGATCGAAAGATTCGAGGAATCCAGCAGCCTCGCATCCCCCGCGGCCCGCAATGGCGCCACCGTTCGCTCGGAATCCCGCCGGTCCCGCGCTTCGATGTCCCGCGAAAGGGCGGCAAGGCTAACATCAATACCCTTGCCTTTCAACTGCTTATGACGCCTCTTGGCCCGTTCCATCGCGCTGGCCGTCAGATAGACCTTGAGGTCGGCGTCCGGGAAGACCTGGGTGCCCATGTCCCGACCGTCCGCAACCAGGCCCGGGGGCTTGCGAAAAGAGCGCTGCAGGCCGAGCAGCGCGTCTCGCACCGGCTGCAAGGCCGCCACCCTGGACGCCCCGGCGCCTGCCTCCTCCGTGCGTAGTTCTCGAGTCACGTCCTCACCGCCCAGCCAGACCTGTTCGTCACCACTGGCGCTATCGCCGAACCTGGCGTCGAGGCGGCGCGCCAGCAGGGCCAGGGCGGCAGCATCGCCGAACACGACACCCGCCCGTCCGGCGGCCAGGGCTGTCAGGCGGTACAGGACGCCGCTGTCCAGCAGGTGATAGCCGAGGGCCGCAGCGACGCGTCGCGCGATGGTCCCCTTTCCCGAACCACTCGGGCCGTCGATGGCAATGACCGGGACCCGGCTCGGTCACCGGCGTCCGTCCGCAGTCTCGACACACAGACCGAGCTTGCGCATGAGCATCGCGAAGCCCGGGAACGAGGTATCGACGGCGGCCACGTCATGAATGGTCACCGGCGCCCTGGCGATGGATCCCGCGACTGCGAAAGCCATTGCAATGCGGTGATCACCGTGGCTATCCACGCTACCGCCGGCGAACGGTCCACCGTGCACGACGGCACCGTCCGGGGTTTCCTCGACGCGCACCCCCAGTGCACGCAGGCCCGCCGCCATGGCCGCGAGCCGGTCGCTTTCCTTGACCCGCAGTTCGGCGAGTCCCGTGAAAGTCGTCGCGCCGCGCGCCGCGGCCGCGGCAATGAACAGGACCGGGAATTCGTCGATGGCGAGGGACACGAGCCCCGGATCCACCGCCCCGCCCGCCAGGCGCGAGGAGCACACATGGATATCGGCGACCGGCTCGGATCCGAGCTCGCGGTGGTTGCCGAGCCGTATGTCCGCGCCCATCGCCGTGAGGATGTCGATGACACCGATACGCGTCGGGTTGACCCCGACGTTCTCAATCACGACTTCGGCGTTCGGTGCGAGGATCGCGGCGAGCATCGGGAATGCGGCCGACGACAGGTCGGCCGGCACTTCGATAGTTGTCCCCGCCGGTGCCTGCCTGCCTTCGATTTCCACCCGGCCGTCGTCGACAGTCAGGTCAACGCCCATCGTGCGCAACATGCGTTCCGTATGGTCCCGGGTCACGGCCGGCTCGCGTACGGTGGTACGGCCACGGGCGTACAGGCCTGCCAGCAACAGGCAGGATTTGACCTGGGCGCTGGGCATCGGCAGGTCATAGTCGATGCCGCTGAGCTCGCGTCCACCGCGTATGGCGAGCGGCGGCTTGCCTTCGCGGCTGTCGATGCGAGCGCCCATGGCCTCGAGCGGCCGGATGACCCGATTCATTGGTCGACCCGTCAGCGAGGCGTCCCCGGTCAGGCGACTGTCGAATGTCTGGCCGGCGAGCAGCCCGCACATCAGTCGCATCGCTGTGCCGGAATTGCCGAGGTCGAGATCGTCGGCAGGTCTGCGCAGCCCGTGCAGCCCGACACCGTGCACCGTGACGGTCGACGGATCGTGCTGCTCGATGCGCACCTCCATCGAGCGGCAGGCTGCAAGCGTGGCGAGGCAGTCGTCGCCGGCCAGGAAGCCGCGAATTCTCGTCGTCCCCTCCGCGACGCTGCCGAGCATCAGCGCCCGGTGCGAGATCGACTTGTCGCCCGGAACGGTGGTCCGGCCGCCGGTAGCGGCCGAGGGTTCAATTTGGAAATCCATCGTGCCGTTGCGTCGCTCAGGAAATCGCCTTGGGATATGCGCCGAGAACCCGAAACAGCGAACTTCGGGATTCCAGCTCGGCAAGCGCTTCGGTGACCGGCGATACCGACGCATGGCCGTCGAGGTCTATGAAGAAGACGTACTCCCAATTCTTGCGGCGAGAAGGACGCGATTCGATACGGGTCATGCTGACGCCGTGTTCGGCCAGCGGCTTCAGGAGGTTGTACAGCACGCCGGAGCCCTCGACGGTGCCACTGGTCGACACGAGTATCGTGGTCTTGTCGTTGCCACTCGCGGCTAGCAGGTCCCTGCCGACCACCAGGAAGCGCGTGGCATTATCGGCCCGGTCCTCGATGTTGTTGACGAGAATCTGAAGATTGTAGACGTCGGCGGCGACGTCTGGGCCGATGGCCGCAGTGCCCTGCTCGTCGCGCGCACGGCGCGCACCGGCTGCATTGCTCGACATGCCGATCATTTCCACCTGCGGCAGGTGCTCCCGGAGCCACCCGCGGCACTGGGCAAGGGACTGCTCATGCGCACAGATCCGCTCGATCCGATCAAGCCCTTTTTCGCGGCCGAGCAGATGCTGTTCGATACGCAGCTCGATCTCGCCACCGATCTTCAATGGCGAGGTCAGGAACATGTCCAGCGTGTTGTTGACGGAACCTTCGGTGGAATTCTCGATCGGTACGACGCCGAAATCGGCCGCGCCGGATTCGACTTCCTGGAACACTTCATCGATCGTGTGAAACGGCAAGGCACGCACGGAATGACCGAACTGCTTGTAGACCGCGGTCTGCGTGAAGGTACCCTCCGGCCCCAGGAATCCGACCTTCAGGGGTTCCTGTTGAGCCAGGCACGCGGACATGATTTCGCGAAACAACCTGAGCATCTCGTCGTTGCGGAGCGGCCCCTGGTTCCGTTCCAGGACGCGGCGGAGCACATCTGCCTCCCGCTCGGGACGATAGAATCCTATGGTCTTGCCCGAACCGCCCTTCGACAGACCGACCTGCTGGGCAAGTCGTGCGCGATCGTTGATGAGCGCCTGGATACGCTCGTCGATCGCGTCGATTGTGCTGCGGATCTCATCGAGATCCGGCCCCGCAAGTTTGTCGTGCCTGTCAGCCACCCGCACCCGTTCCATTCCATCGATTTCGAATTCCGCGCCTTGGCCCCGATTGCGCGGATCTCTGTCGGCGCTCAGGTTACAGGCTTGCCAAGGTTTCGCAAAGCGAGCACGCCGTCGATCGCCCGGATGCGCGCCATGGTTTCGGGCGTAACCTCGGAATTCACGTCGACCATCGTGTAGGCCAGCTCGCCTTGCGACTTGTTGAGCAGGTCTTCGATGTTGAGGCCCGCCTCGGCAAGGCAGGTGGAGATCTGGCCGACCATGTTGGGCACGTTCGCATTCGCGATCGTGATGCGGTGCCCCTCGGCCCGCGGCAGGCGACAATCCGGAAAGTTGACTGCAAATCGAATGTTTCCGTTTTCGAGATAATCCCGGACGTTCTCCGCGACCATGATGGCGCAGTTTTCCTCCGCCTCGTTCGTCGATGCGCCCAGGTGCGGCAGTGCGACGACCTTACGGTGCGCGATGAGCTCCGGCGTCGGGAAATCACAGACATAGGCGTGCAACCTGCCATTGTCCAGCGCCTTCAGCACTGACGCGGTATCGACGACGCCACCCCGTGCAAAGTTGATGAGCACACCACCCTTGTTCATCAAATCGATTCGGGCACCGCTCACCATGCCCTTGGTGGCGTCCACCAGCGGAACGTGGCACGTGACAGCATCCGCTTTCTGAAACAGCTGGTCGAGGGTCTCGGCCTGTTGCACTCCGGCGGACAGCTGCCAGGCATTGCGTACCGTCATCTTCGGGTCAAAGCCGACTACCCGCATACCGAGGCTCAATGCGGCGTTTGCGACCTCGACGCCGATGGCCCCGAGGCCGATCACCCCCAGCGTCCTGCCGGGAAGTTCGAAGCCGACGAACCGCTTCTTGCCCGCCTCGATCTCTTTGTTCAGTCCGTCGCCCGAATCGGTTAGCGACTTCACGTACTCGTTGGCCGCACAGATATTGCGAGCGGCAATCAGCAGGCCCGCGACTGCCAGTTCCTTGACCGCGTTTGCATTCGCGCCTGGCGCATTGAATACCGGTACGCCGCGTTTGCTCATCGCCTCGACAGGAATGTTGTTGGTTCCGGCACCTGCACGTCCGATGGCCGCGACGCTCGCGGGTATGTGCATGTCGTGCATGTTGAATGAACGCAGGATGATGGCATCCGGATTGCTCATTTCGGATGCGATTTCGAATTGCTCACGCGGCAGTCGCCGCAGCCCGGCGACGGCGATATTGTTGAGGGTCAGTACCTTATACATTGCGTTCAAACTCGCGCATGAAATCGATGAGAGCGTCGATTGCCTCTTCCGGCACTGCATTGTAGATCGAGGCGCGCATGCCGCCGACAGAGCGATGGCCCTTCAGATTGGCAAGGCCGGCCGCCTCCGCCTGCTGCAGAAACTTCTTGTCGAGCGACGGATCCGCGAGCAGGAACGGCACGTTCATCCAGGAACGGGCATCTTTGCTGACCGGATTCGAATAGAACTGCGACGTATCGATCGCGTTATACAGCTTGCGTGCCTTGCGTTCGTTGACGACGGCCATCGCCTCGACGCCACCTTTTGCAAGCAGCCATTCGAAGACCTTGTCGGCAACGTACCATGCAAACGTCGGCGGCGTATTGGTCATGGATTCCGACTCGGCATAAGAACGCCAGGTCATCAGGTGCGCAAGCGAGTCCGGTGCACGTTCGAGCAGGTCCCGTCGCGCAATCACCAGCGTGATGCCGGCCGGGCCTATGTTTTTCTGCGCACCCGCATAGATGACGCCGAATCGCTCGACTTCGACCGGTCGCGACAAAATCGTGCTGGACATGTCGGCGACCAGCGGCGCTTCGCAGTCCGGAACGAAGTGAAACTCCACGCCGGCAATCGTTTCATTCGGAACGTAGTGCACATACGCGGCATCTTCATTGAGACGCCAGGTCGACGGATCCGGAATGTACGTGAAATTCCTGTCCGCCGCATCGGCCGCTACCTTGACCTTGCAGAACTTCTGCGCCTCGCCGGCCGCTTTCTTGCCCCAGCTTCCCGTCACCACGTAGTCCGCCGTGTCACCGGCCCCCGCCAGATTCTGCGGCACCATCGCCATCTGCAGTGTCGCGCCGCCCTGCGGAAACATGACGGCGTAATCCTCGGATACGCCGAGGAGCTTGCGGAGATTCGCTTCGGAGCGTGCCGCGAGTTCGATGAACTCGGCTCCGCGGTGGCTGACTTCCATCACCGACATGCCGGTGCCGAGCCAGTCGGGAATTTCGTCGCTGATGTTATCGAGTACTTCCAGGGGCAGCGCGGCGGGACCGGCGCTGAAATTGTAGACGCGAGACATGTCGCAGAGGTCCTTGGATGGAAAATGCACCGAAGTAATTCGGCTTGATGGTTTGGGCTACTCTTCGTCGCCGATCAATTCGATTCTCGCGAGGCCGACCAGGCGCTGACCAGGCTCCACGCGGATCAGCCGAACGCCCTGCGTGTTGCGCCCCATCACCGAGATGTCATCGACCGGCGTGCGGACGAGGGTGCCGTTCGAACTGATGAGCATGATTTCGTCTTCGTCCCGCACCTGCAACGCACCTACGGTGCGGCCGTTACGCTCGGTCGTCTGGATTGCGATCACACCCTGACCGCCGCGACCCTGGACCGGGAAGTCCTCGATGCGTGTACGCTTGCCGTAGCCGTTCTCCGTCGCGATAAGTACCAGACCTTCACGCACAATGGAGAGAGCAATGACTTCGTGCCCGGCTGCCAGACGGATGCCGCGAACGCCGGCCGCCCCGCGCCCCATCGGCCGTACGTCACGCTCCTGGAATCGTATGCTCTTGCCGGAACTTGCGACCAGCAATATATCCTGGTCGCCGTCCGTGATTGCGGCATTCACGAGGCGATCTCCGTCGCGCAAGTCGATCGCGATGATGCCGCTGGTACGCGGCCGCGAGAATTGCACCAATGGCGTCTTTTTCACCGTCCCGGCTGACGTGGCCATGAACACATAGCTGGCAGTGTCGAATTCCCGAACCGGCAGTACGGTGTTGATGCGCTCTCCCTCCTCCAGGGGCAGGAGGTTGACGATCGGTTTGCCGCGGGATCCGCGGCTCGCCTGCGGTACCTGGTAGACCTTCAGCCAGTAAACTTTGCCGCGGCTCGAGAAGCAGAGGATGGTGTCGTGCGTATTCGCAACGAACAACTTGTCGACGAAATCCTCATCCTTCACCTTGGTGGCTGACCGACCGCGACCGCCACGACGCTGTGCCTGGTAGCCGTCGATGGGCTGTGACTTCGCATAGCCTCCGTGCGACAGCGTGACGACGACATCTTCCTCCGGGATGAGGTCTTCCATGCTCAGATCCGATTGATCCTGCACGATGTCCGTACGGCGCTTGTCGCCGAAGGTCTCACGCAGCACCTCGAGCTCGGTGCGGATCACGCCAAGCAAGCGGTCCGGCTCGGCGAGAATATTGGAAAGATCTTGAATTTTTCCAAGTATCTCTTTGTATTCATTTATAATTTTTTCTTGTTCCAGGCCCGTCAGTCGATGCAGGCGCAAGTCCAGTATCGCCTGCGCCTGGATCGGTGACAGCCGATAGACACCGTCCGCGAGCCCGTAGCCGTCGGGGAGGCCGTCCGGACGCGTGTCCGTTCCGCCGGCACGATCCAGCATGTCCGTCACGGCACCCGGCGACCAGCGTGCGGCGACGAGCGCTTCCTTCGCATCGGCCGGCGTCGGCGATTTCTTGATCAGGTCGATGACCGGGTCGATATTCGCCAGGGCCACGGCCTGGCCTTCGAGGATATGTGCCCGATCGCGAGCCTTGCGGAGGTCGAAGATAGTCCGGCGCGTGACGACCTCGCGCCGATGCGCCAGGAAAGCTTCCAGCACCTGCTTGAGGTTCATCAGCTTGGGCTGGCCCTCGTGCAGCGCCACCATGTTGATGCCGAACACGCTTTCCATCGGGGTCTGCTTGAACAGATTGTTCAGGATCACGTCGCTGACTTCGCCCCGCTTCAGCTCGATCACGATCCGCATGCCGTCCTTGTCGGACTCGTCGCGAAGCTCGCTGATACCATCGATGCGCTTGTCGCGGACCAGTTCGGCGATCTTCTCGATCAGGCGTGCTTTGTTGACCTGGTAAGGCAGCTCCGTGACGACGATGCGCTCACGCCCCTGTTTGTCCATCTCCTCGACGCTGGCGCGCGCCCGTACGAACACGCGACCGCGGCCTGTGCGGTAAGCAGCCACGATGCCTGCGGCACCGTTGATGGTCCCGGCGGTCGGGAAATCCGGGCCGGGCAAGTGCGCCATCAGGGCAGGCACATCCATCGTCGGATCCGCGACCAATGCAAGGCAGGCATTGACGACCTCGCCGAGATTGTGTGGCGGAATGTTGGTGGCCATGCCGACGGCAATGCCCGAAGAGCCGTTGACCAGCAGGTTTGGAACCCGGGTCGGCAAAACGGACGGTTCGCGTTCGGACCCATCGTAGTTCTCGACGAAATCGACGGTTTCCCTGTCGATGTCGGCCAGGAGTTCATGTGCAATGCGCGACATGCGCACTTCGGTGTAGCGCATGGCCGCGGGTGCGTCGCCATCGACCGAGCCGAAGTTGCCCTGCCCGTCTACCAGCATGTAGCGCATGGAAAACGGCTGGGCCATGCGGACGATAGTGTCGTATACGGCCGAATCGCCATGCGGGTGGTACTTACCGATCACGTCACCCACGACGCGCGCCGACTTCTTGTAGGACTTGTTGTAGTCGTTGCCCAGCTCCCGCATTGCATGCAAGACCCGGCGGTGTACGGGCTTCAATCCGTCGCGGACGTCGGGCAGCGCTCGCCCGACGATGACGCTCATTGCGTAGTCCAGATAGGACTGCTGCATCTCGTCTTCGAGACTTACGGACAGCAATTCCCGGGCAACTTCAGCCATTAATCGTCACTTTCCATGTCCAAGACCGGCAACCAAAACCCCGGCGCGGCGCCGCTGCGACAACGGTGCCCGTGAGCAGGAAATCGTCCTGGATAGACCGGGGTCAGGTCAGTTTCGTCCGGGGGCTCCCGACCAACCTGCGGGCCGGTAACAAGGGCCCGGCGGGCGGCCAGAAGAGCCTCGAAACCGGAGCGAAAGCATACCACAAGGTGCGTATACTGCGCTCTCTCATGAAGCACTGTGACACCCTGATAGCGCCGCGCTGGTGCATCCCGGTTCGTCCTGCCCGAAAGGTCCTCGAAAACCATGTCGTCGCGGTCAGCGAGGGACGCATCGTCGATATCCTGCCGCGGAACGCGGCCTCGACCCTGTACCAGCCGAGCAGCGTGGTGGAAAGGCCTGCGCACGCCCTGATTCCCGGATTCGTCAACGCCCACACGCACGCGGCGATGAGCCTGTTCCGTGGGCTCGCCGACGACCTGCCACTGGAGCGCTGGCTGGTCGAGGGCATCTGGCCGGCGGAGCGGCGTTGGGTCAGCGCGGAGTTCGTGCGCGACGGCACGCAACTCGCCATTGCCGAAATGCTGCTCGGCGGCACGACCTGTTTCAGCGACCAGTACTTCTTCCCGGAGATCGTCGCCGAAACTGCTTCCGCCATGCAGATGCGTGCCGTGGTTGGCACGCCGGTAGTCGACTTTCCAACCGCATGGGCCGCCACGCCGGCCGAGTATCTCGACAAGGCGTCCGAACTGGTGCACGACCGATACGCCGACCATCCTCTGGTATCCACGTGCTTCGCGCCGCACTCGACTTATGCGGTCTCGGACGCCACGTTTCGGGACTTGCGAGTTCTCGCCGACCAGCTCGATGTCCCTGTGCAGATACACCTGCACGAAACCGATTTCGAAGTGGCCGAAGCCATTCGGTCAACCGGCCGCCGACCCTTCGATCGGCTGTCGGACCTGGGGCTCGTCAATGCTTCGCTGCTCGCGGTGCACGCCGTACACATGAATGACGACGAGATTCGACGCATGGCGGACGCTGGCGTGCGTGTCGCTCACTGTCCGCGCTCGAACCTGAAACTCGCAAGCGGGATCGCTCCGGTCCAGCGCTTTCTCGATGCCGGCGTCACGGTCGGACTCGGCACTGACGGTGCAGCGAGCAACAACAGGCTCGATATGTTGTCCGAGCTGCAGCTGGCTGCGTTGCTGGCCAAGGTCCGGGCGCAGGATGCCACCGCGTTGCCGGCCGCCGATGCGCTGCAACTTGCAACGCTCGGTGCCGCCGAGGCCATTGGACTGGCGGGTGAAGTGGGCTCGATCGAACCAGGCAAGGCAGCCGACCTTGCCTGCATCCACCTGGGAGATGTATGCACGCAGCCGGTATACAACCCGGTCTCGCAGCTGGTCTATGCTGCCGGTGCCGGGCAAGTGACTGACGTCTGGGTGGCCGGCCGGCAACTCGTCGCGGGCGGTGAATTGACGCATGCCGATGTGCCGAGCATATTGGCACGCTGCGACGAATGGCGATCGCGCATGAACCCCCGCGGGATGAACGAATGAACATTGATGCAGGCCAGAACTACGATGCAGCGGAACTCGCGCGCTTCGACGCATTGGCTTCGCGCTGGTGGGACCCGGAAGGCGACTTTCGGCCGTTGCATGCGATCAACCCGCTGCGACTCGATTGGATTCGGCAACAGGTCCCGCTCGACGGCGCCCGTGTCGCCGACATCGGTTGCGGAGGCGGCCTGCTCACCGAAGCAATGGCTGCCGCTGGCGCGCGCGTGAAGGGGATAGACTTGGCGGATGCTGCTTTGTCAGTCGCCCGGCTGCACGGCGCCGAGTCAGGGGTCGACGTGGACTACGAACGCGTGACGGCCGAAGAACTGGCCGCAAGGGAACCCGCGGCTTTCGATGTCGTGACTTGTCTCGAAATGCTCGAACACGTGCCCGATCCTGCCGTGGTCGTCGCCGCGTGTGCGCAACTCGTCAAGCCGGGGGGTATGGTGTTTTTCTCCACCATCAATCGTACGGCCAAGGCGTTCTTGTTCGCGATCGTCGGCGCAGAATACCTGATGCGCCTGCTTCCGGCTGGCACTCACGAATATCGTAAGTTCATCCGTCCTTCCGAGCTCGAAGAGTGGTCCCGAAACGCGGGCCTGCAACTCCACCGCGCCACCGGCATGCACTACAACCCCGTCGGCAAGTCCTATTCGCTCGGCTCCGGCCTCGAGGTCAACTTCCTGCAGTCCTATCAGCGCGGAGAGCAGGACTGAATGGCCCTGATCGAACGCTATATCGACACAATGTGGATCGAGATCGGACTGCCGGCGCTGGCCGTCGGATTCCTGATCGGCGCACTCCTCGCTTGGCTGTTCGGACGCCGCAAGACGCGGCAGATCGAGACACGCGTCAAGACCCAGGAGGCGTTGGAACACGAACGTGACCAGGCTCTTGCGATGGCCAACGCCAGGCTGGTCCAGTCCTTTTCCGAATTGAGTTCCCGTTCGCTGCGCGACAACAGCGCCAGTTTCCTGCAGCTGGCCGAACAGCACCTGAATGTCCATAGCGAAAAGGCGAAGCGGGAACTCGGCGACCGTGAGAAAGCCGTCGAAAATCTCGTCAAGCCCATCCGGGATGCCCTGGATGCCTCCCGGCTGCAGATCGACGCGCTCGAGAAGTCCCGTCGCGAGGCGTACGGCGGGATTCGCGCCCAGCTCGAAATGATGCAGGCCAGCCAGCAAAACTTGCAGCAGGAGACGAAGAACCTGGTCAATGCCTTGCGACGACCTGAGGTACGCGGACGCTGGGGTGAGATTACCCTTCGCCGGCTGGTGGAGCTGGCGGGCATGGTGGAGCATTGCGATTTTCAGGAACAGGTGCACACACCTGGTGAAACGCACAGCATTCGTCCGGACATGATCGTGCGCATGCCGGATCGTCGTCAGCTGGTCGTCGACGTGAAGGCACCGCTCGATGCCTACCTTGCAGCCGCGGAAGCCCCCAACGATGCCGACCGGAAAGTGGCGCTGGAGAGGCATGCCCGCAATGTCCGCTCTCACATCCGTCTGTTGGCGCAGAAGAGCTACTGGGAGCAGTTCGAGGAAAGTCCCGAGTTCGTCATACTGTTCATACCGGGCGATCAGTTCCTGAGTGCCGCTCTAAACGAGCAGTCCGACCTGATCGAGTACGCGCTGTCGGAGCAGATCATACTTGCAACGCCAACGAGCCTTGTCGCCCTTCTAAAAGCCGTCGCATACGGCTGGCGACAGCTCGCGCTGGCCGAGAATGCCCGGGAAATCCGTACGCTGGCCGAAGACCTCCACGGCCGACTCGGAACCTTTGTTTCCCACATGAATCGAATGGGCCGGCAACTGGCGGCCAGTGTCGATACCTACAACAAGGCCGTCGGATCTCTGGAGCGCAGCGTCCTGCCCGGTGCCCGCAAATTCGTCGAACTCGGCGTCCACGAGAAAAAGGCGCTCGAAAGGCTCCAGTCTCTGGATCCCGTGCCGCGAACCATGATCGAAGAAGGCGACGATGACATTGCCGAGCACCCGAATCCCGCCGGGGACGAGACATTGCAGTAGGCACGCGCAGGTGGATCCCCGAGCCTATGCGTATCCGGACGACCTGCTGCGCGACCGTGTCGTGCTCGTGACCGGAGCAAGCGACGGAATCGGTCGCGCGCTGGCGCTCGAAGCCGCCCGCATCGGCGCGCGCGTCATCCTTCACGGCCGCAATGTCCGCAAGCTCGAAGGCGTCTACGATGAGATCGAACGTCTGGCAGGCGCGGTACGTCCGTCGATCGCGGTTCTCGATCTCGCCAGCGCCAATGCCACCGGCTACGAGACGCTGTCGGATAGCCTGGCCGGCGAGTTCGGCCGACTCGACGGGCTCGTCCACAACGCCGCCATGCTCGGCGAACGCTACTCGATCGAGCAATACGACGCCGTCATGTGGCAGCGAGTGCTGCACGTCAACCTGACCGCCGCCTTCGCGCTGACCCAGGTTTGCATGCCGCTGTTACAGGCGGCGCCGGACCCCTCGATAATTTTCACCAGCAGCGATGTCGGCCGGACAGGACGGGCGTACTGGGGTGCCTATGCGGTGTCGAAATTCGGCATCGAAGGATTGTCTCAGGTACTCGCCGACGAACATCGCCACGGCAAGCTGCGGGTCAACTGCGTGAATCCGGGCCCGACGCGCACGGCAATTCGCCTGGCCGCCTATCCCGCCGAGGACCGCGAGCGACTTAGGCGACCCGACGAAGTACTGGCACCGTACCTGTACCTGCTGGGTCCGGACAGCCGCGGCGTGACGGGACAAAGCCTGGACTGCCAATGAGACTCTGGCTCAAATAGTCGTTCTTACTTATTCTTTTTTCTATATGTTTTTTTTGGCCTGGGTGCTGGAATTGGGGGACTTATCCCGGCAGCCTGATACAAGGCCCGAACCTGCTCCGCCGGCAGATCGCTGTACCTGCCACGCCGCAGGGAACGAGCCAATACAATCGGCCCGTAGGCCACTCGGATAAGGCGGCTCACCGCGCAGCCGACCGCCTCGAACATGCCTACGCAGGTCGCGGTTGCGGCTGTCCCGCAGGACCACCTGGAACCAGTGATTGGCGCCGTCCCCGCCCGCCGGCTCGATGGCATCGAACCGGGCCACGCCGTCCTCGAGAACGATTCCCGCTTTGAGGCGTTCGAGTTGTTCCTCAGTCGGCATACCGTGCACCCGCACCGCATAGCGGCGCTCGATCACGCGCGCGGGATGCATCAGGGCATTCGCGAGTGCGCCGTCCGTCGTGAACAGCAGCAGGCCCGTCGTTGCAATGTCGAGCCGGCCTACTGCGATCCAGCGCGCACCGGACAACGGCGGGAGAGAGTCAAAGACCGTATGTCCGGCCCTCCGGGTCACGCCGGGTCGTTATCTCTCCTTGCGGCTTGTGGTAGGCGAGGTAGCGATGCGCCCGACGAGCGGCAGGCACCTCCAGGCGCCGACCGTCCAGGCATATCAGTTCCTGGCCGGCCACCGGCTGCCCGGCTACGGCCGCCACACCGTCCACCGTCAGGCGCCCATCCGCGATCCAGCGTTCGACTTCGCGCCGCGACCCGAAGCCGGCCGCGGCAAGGACCTTTTGAATGCGCTCGGGCACGCGACGTCAGCCGCGGCCGGATTCCGCCGGATCCGGCCACTCCGAGATGACAAGCTCCTCTTCGATCGCGGTGCGCGACGTACTTTCCGCCGGGTCGTCTTCCAGCGGAGTCAGTTCCGGAATATCGTCGCCGTCCGCCGTTGCCACCGATTCGAAAGCCGACTCGCCGTCGTCACCGGCGCTCTCAACGTCACCGACGTCCGGTACCAGGACCGGGACATGCCGCTCGAATTCCGGCAGGTCCAGATCGCTCGACATCCTCGTCGACGGCGGGAAGGTCGAGCTGCACGCGCAGACTCTCCCAATCCGACAGGTCTGCGAGTTGCGGCAGGTCATCGAGTTTCTTGAGGCCGAAATAGTCCAGGAAACCCTTGGTTGTCCCGAACATCGCCGGCCTGCCCGGAACGTCACGATGCCCGACGACCCGGACCCAGTCGCGCTCGAGCAGGGTCCGCACGATGTTGCTGCTGACGGCCACGCCCCGGATTTCCTCGATCTCGCCGCGAGTGATCGGTTGCCGGTATGCCACCAGCGCAAGGGTTTCGAACAAAGCGCGAGAATAGCGCGGCGGCCGATCCTCCCAGAGTTTCTGCAGGCGGTCCGCCATGGCGTTCTTGATCTGCAGGCGATAGCCTGACGCCACTTCGAGTATCTCTATGCCTCGCTCGCGGTAATTGCCGTTCAGCGCGTCTATCGCCTGCCGGATCTCCGCCTTTTCCGGCGTCGAGCGGCCGTCGAACAGCGCCTGGAGCTGGTCGACGCTCAGCGGGCGACCTGCCGCCAACAGAGCAGCCTCGACGAAATGTTGTATTTCCTGCTGTTCCATCAGGTATCGCTTGTCGTTTGAAAGTTCGTATTCGGCTTGCTCGTCCATTTCGTCAACCAGTGCAACATCGATTGCGCCATCGGCCGGCGACCCGTCGTCCCCGACGAGACGTACCTTCGATGACGCACGCACATGCAATGGCGCATACTCATGAGCTTGCACGACCTCGATTACCGATTCGCGCAGCAATTCGAGAATCGCGATGAATGTGACTGCGACCCCCATGCGTCCCTCCTCCGGGTCGAACAGGCTGCCGAAACTCGTAAACGTGCTCGCCCGGATGCGCGAAAGGATTTCGGACATGCGCTGGCGCACGGACAGCGGTTCGCGCTGCACGTGCAGATTGGAAAACATCTCCGCACGTTTCAAGACGTCATGGAAGGCCAGCAACATCTCTTTCAACGTCACATCCGGCAATTTCTCCACGACCTTGCGTTCCGGAGCATCCGCGACGGCCTGATAGATATCGCGCTCCAGCCGTGGAAGATCCGACAGGTCCTGGGCCGCCTTCTTGTAAAGTTCGTACTCCTGCAACCTCCGCACGAGCTCGGCACGCGGATCGTCCTCTTCTTCCTCTTCCGTTTGCGGCCTCGGCAACAGCATCCGCGACTTGATCTCGGCCAGCATTGCCGCCATGACCAGGTACTCGCCCGCCAGTTCGAGCTGCAGCTCCGACATCAATTCGATGTACTGCACATACTGTTTGGTGATCTCGGCGATCGGTATGTCCAGTATGTCGATGTTTTGCCGGCGAATGAGGTACAGCAGGAGGTCGAGTGGTCCTTCGAACGCTTCGAGAAACACCTGCAATGCGTACGGCGGAATATAGAGGTCTTGCGGCAAGGTCGTGATCGGCTCGCCGTCGACGACGGCAAACGGCATTTCGCGTTGCGCCGGCGAGGACTCGTCGTCCTGCACGGGCTTTGGCGCATCCTCCTTGTTCAGGACCTTCAGGTCGGGTTTCATGCGGGGACTTCCGGTGGAATGGAGCTCATTCTAGCGCAATTTCAGCAGCTCGATCAGCGCAGCATGCTGATGTCGCCGCGCCCCTTGCGCAGGACTTCGGCCGTTCCGTGACTCAGGTCGATGACGGTCGTCGGTTCAATACCTACCGGGCCCGAGTCAATAATCACGTCGATTTCGTGCCCGATCCTGGCTTCGATTTCAGCCGCGTCCGTCAGCGGCATGTCGTCGCCGGGTAGCGACAGTGTCGAACTCATGATCGGCTCACCGAGGTTCTCCAGCATGGCCTTGACCAGCCTGTGGTCGGGCACCCGTAGCCCGATCGTTCGGCGTTTGGCGTGCTGCAGGCGCTTGGGAACTTCCCGTGTCGCCGGCAGGATGAACGTGTAAGGTCCTGGCGTCAGATTCCGAACCATTCGATAGGCCCAGTTGTCGACGCGCGCATACAAGCTGATTTCGGACAAATCGCTGCAGACCAGTGTGAAATTGTGGTCCTTGTCGGTACGGCGAATGCGGCGAATGCGATCCATGGCCCGTTTGTCGCCGATATGGCAACCCAGCGCGTAACAGGAGTCGGTCGGGTACGCAATCAACGCTCCGCTGTGGATGGCCTGAACGACCGATGCGACCAGCCGCGGCTGGGGATCGGCGGGATGGATTTCTATGAGTCTCGCCACGCCGCGGATTGTAGGGCAGTATCTTCGCACTGCAAGGCATTTTTGGCGGTCACAGGCGGTCGCGGCCGGAACCGGCTAAAATGCACTTTCCCATATCCACATCAGGACCGTGATGCAGTTTCTGTTCGAATTTCTGCCATTGATTTTGTTCCTGGTCGCGTACCTGGCGAAGGACATTTATTTCGCGCTCGGCGTCCTGATGGTCGCTATGCCGATCGGTCTTGGCGTGAAATTCTTGCGAACACGCCGGCTCGACAAGATCTACATGTGGTCCACCGTTTTCCTGCTTATTGCCGGCACGGCGACGTTCTACTTTCGCGACCCCAAGTTTCTGTACTGGAAACCGACAGTTTTCTACTGGGTGCTGGCGGTGGCCTTTGTCGCCAGCAACTGGATCGGCGACCGGCCGCTGGTTCAGAGGTTCTTCGAGGCCGCCGGCGAGTTGCCTACGTCGAACATGAGCAGCACGCAATGGGAACGGCTGAATTTGGTCTGGGCGACGTTTTTCGTTGCCATGGGCTTGCTCAATATCTATGTTGCCTATAATTACCCAGAGTCCTTTTGGGTCAACTTCAAGGTATTCGGTCTCTTGGGTTTGACAATGATCTTCATGCTGGCACAGGGCTTCTGGCTATTCTCCAGGTTGGGGATCAGCACGGAAAAGGACTCTGGCAAGTCCTAGCATGTGGTACGCGATCCTTGGCGAGGACGTTTCGAACAGCGCGGCACTTCGTGCAGGTGCTCGCAGTGCACATTTGGCACGAGTCCAGGCACTTGTCGATCAAGGCCGGCTACTCGTCGCAGGACCGCACCCGGCGATCGATGCAGTCGACCCTGGCGATGCAGGTTTCACGGGAAGCCTCATTATTGCCGACTTTCCATCACGCGATGCCGCACAACAATGGGCGAATAACGATCCGTACGTCACCGCCGGCGTATACGCCAGGGTTGTCGTCAAGCCATTCAAGGTCGTGCTGCCGTGAGTACGACACGGCGAGCCGGAATTGAACGACGACTGACCGAGGCATTCCACCCGGTCGAACTACGGGTCAAGGACCAAAGTCATTTACATGCCGGTCATGCAGGAGCCCGCGACGGCCGTGGTCATTTCGATGTGTACATCGTTTCACCGACATTCGAAGGTCTCGCACCTGTTAAACGCCACCAGCTGGTTTACAGCGCGTTGGGTACAATGCTTCAGACCGACGTTCACGCCGTCCGAATCCACGCCTTGGCACCAAACGAAGTCCAATCGACTCCACCTGAATAGGCTATAGTTGACCTACATCTTTCGCGAGGATTCCTAACATGTCATGCATACGCTTCCCAGCCCGCGCGAGGCTGGCGATGGCTGGTACTCTTGTGGCACTGGCAGCCCATGCCGAGACCGTACGAACAATCAATGGAGTGGACATTGATAGTTCAGTTCTCGATGTATACGCAGAGACCAGGCTGCAGAAGCCCGCTGCCCAGATAACGGCGGAGGAAAAGGAATCACTGACGGACGAATTGCAGGACATCTACCTTCTGTCTACGCAGGACCGAGCAAAGGAACTCGAGCAAGAACCACGTGTCAAGGCTCAGCTCGAGCTGCAAAGGCGCGGCGCACTTGCACAAGCCACAGCACAGGATTTTCTGTCACGTAACGCAGCGTCCGAGGAAGAAATACTCGAAGAATATGCCCGTCAAATAGAAATGGCGCCTCCGCTGCAATTCAAGGCTCGCCACATTCTGGTCGAGACGCAAAGCACAGCCACCGACCTGGTCGGACAACTCGACGACGGCGCCAATTTCGAGGATCTTGCCCGGGAGCACTCGACGGACAAGGGGTCGGGACCTGCCGGCGGCGATCTGGGTTGGTTCTCGCCCAACCAGATGGTTCCGCCGTTTTCCGAAGCGGTCGCCAAACTCGAGGACGGCGCATACACCTCAGCTCCTGTCCAAACAGAATTCGGCTGGCATGTCATCCTCCGGGAAGATTCCCGTGAGTCCGAACCACCGACCCTGGAAAGTGTGCGGGACGTAATCAAGCAGCGAATCGAGCAACGCAAGCTGCAGGATTACATCGCCCAGTTGCGTGAACTTGACAAATAACGCTCGCGACTTAACGTAATCACCGAACTTGGCGCGCACAGCGCCGTTTCCGCCCTGTTGTCGATTTGATTTGTGATTCTGATCACATCATCGAACGGCTCGAGCCTCTACTATTCGCCGCGAGTCGACTCTAATCGCTCGGAGGCGACTCCTCCAACCCTCGCATCTCCTTCACAGTTGATTCGAGAACTAAGTCGGCAGGGACGCCGACTTTTTTTTGGCGCAAATGAAAAAGGCTACCAAACTGGTAGCCTTTTTCGCGCCTGATCGATTAAACGATCCTTGCGATGTTCCAAGTAGCGATTCAGAACTTCTCTATCAAAACCTTCGTGCTTTACCTGGTTGCAGCTTCACCCGCAACCATCAGTCCTCGAACATTCGGCTGTGTACCCCGGAAGGCCCAAACCGTTCCGGCTGACGGGTAACCACCGGCCAGACTTGCCGTGTAGTCAACCTCGAGTTTTCCGATCAACGCCCTGCCGCGCGCGGTGTCAACTGCGGTTGGTATTCCGGTAACAAATACCTCGGTGGCACCAGGGACGTATTGCTCGGCAGATACCGTCACCCGATCAGCGTATATCTGACCTGGGCCCATGATTGTCCCATGTACGAGTACCATTCTGCCGACAGCCACTTGCTTAAATACCGTTCGTGACGCAAGCACCTGTTGGCCGGCAATTGTGAATAGACGCGATGTGAAATCAACACTATCGACTCGTCCAACGACCAATAGATCTGCTTGGTCAATACCGCGTATGTCAGCTTGATCGATCCCGCGTATGTCAGCTTGGTCTATTCCCCGGATGTCAGCTTGATCGATTCCCCGGATGTCAGCTTGATCGATTCCCGCGGATGTCAGCCTGATCGATTCCCCGGATGTCAGCTTGATCGATTCCCGCGAACGTCTGCCTGATCGATTCCCCGGATGTCAGCTTGATCGATTCCCCGGATGTCAGCTTGATCGATTCCCCGGATGTCAGCTTGATCGATTCCCCGGATGTCAGCTTGATCGATTCCCCGGATGTCAGCTTGATCGATCCCGCGGACGTCTGCCTGATCGATTCCCCGGATGTCAGCTTGATCGATCCCGCGAATGTCAGCTTGATCGATTCCCCGGATGTCAGCTTGATCGATTCCCCGGATGTCAGCTTGATCGATTCCCCGGATGTCAGCTTGATCGATTCCCCGGATGTCAGCTTGATCGATCCCGCGGATGTCAGCTTGATCGATTCCCCGGATGTCAGCTTGATCGATTCCCCGGATGTCAGCTTGATCGATCCCGCGAACGTCTGCCTGATCGATTCCCCGGATGTCAGCTTGATCGATTCCCCGGATGTCAGCTTGATCGATCCCGCGAACGTCTGCCTGGTCGATTCCCCGGATGTCAGCTTGATCGATTCCCCGGATGTCAGCTTGATCGATTCCCCGGATGTCAGCTTGGTCGATTCCCCGGATGTCAGCTTGATCGATTCCCCGGATGTCAGCTTGATCGATTCCCCGGATGTCAGCTTGATCGATTCCCCGGATGTCAGCTTGATCGATTCCCCGGATGTCAGCTTGATCGATTCCCCGGATGTCAGCTTGATCGATTCCCCGGATGTCAGCTTGGTCGATTCCCCGGATGTCAGCTTGATCGATTCCCCGGATGTCAGCTTGATCGATTCCCCGGATGTCAGCTTGATCGATTCCCCGGATGTCAGCTTGATCGATTCCGTGAATCGAACCTGACGAACTTGCAGTGTCTGCAAGTACCGGCAATCCCTGTGCAACCAGCGTCGCTCCCAGAATGGCTCGCATTCCGGCGCCCATTGCCCGATTCATTTTTCGCTCCTTACTAAAGACCCGCTCCAACCGTCCTTAGCGAAATGACAGCCTTCCTTTTTTGCTGCCTCCCTTTCTCGCATTTACTCCTTAGGTCCGAATTACGCTCGTGCCACTTCTACTCGACTTCTAGCTCTACGCCGCGCTCCTCAAGGATGTCGCGTAGCTCTGCTCGGTCTCCTAAATCATCTACATAGTGGACCATGTAAAAGCCCGTACTTTTTCGAGTGTCTCCTGGGGCATTGTTCTTGTCATTTGTTGAGAACCAAACATCAATTTCTTCGAGAAAGCGCTGGCCACGTTCTTTGATATAGGTATCGAACATACGTATTACATTGTCCGTACAGCCTTCATCCGCAAAGACCTGTCTGTCGAAGTAGCCGCTTCCCTCGGCCTCCTTGTCTATATTCTTTGCAGCTGTCGAAAAAACTCTGTAGCCGATCTCCCCCAGTCGGCGTATTAGTTTGGGAGACAGAGCCTCGTGCACATAGTTTCGGCGAGCCGCCTTGTACCGACCGTCGATCTCCACTACCGATCCAGATCTAATCAACTCGTCGAGCATTTGTTTGGGAGCCATATCTCCGCTATAGCTTCTAACGAGGCTCGCAAACGATGGCAGATCGGGGCTTGGTGATACATACGGCAGATCCAATGGAATTCCGTAAGGTCCTGTGTAAACTGGATCATTAAACCACCCCGCAAGTACACGTTCTGGTCTTGAATGCTTCTTATCTCTTGTGTCCTCTGTCAGGACCCTGTCGATTACGTTCTTGACTTCTTTTCGCGTAAGTCCCGTAAGAATGGCGACCCGAGATTTATTTACCTTTCCCTCAATTTCGAAGTCCCTGAGTGCCGACTCTACGTAAACTTCCTTTGCCGTTTCCGCGAACTCCGCGTGCGTTACACCTTGAGCAATCATTAGTCGGACCAACGGCTTCAGCATCAGTCTAAGTGCGCCCTTTAAATGGTCTTTTACTTTTTCAGCCATCTACTTGGGCTTCCCGTTTGACATAAACGTATCACCACTTTCCCAACGGGACAATCATTTGCCATGTCAATATTTGGGAAGATATTCCCCTATGTTGCGCATCCCGCCCCGCGAAACGTGACCTTACGACTTGCATGTCTACAACTTTAGTAAAGCAATTCCTTTACCTATTGATTTTCCTGACGTTTTTTCCAACCGCGGTACCTGCTTTGACCTTATTCCTGTGGTCAGCGATCCATTAATTGGACCGGCTTCCCACTACTTGCAAACGACGAAGACATTATGTCAAATATCCGTGGTGCTCAAAAATCGCGGCCTTTGCGCGATTCCTGGCTATCGTCCAAACGTCGTGCTCCCACCTGGTCTAGGAGGTGCAAGGAACTGACTCTCGTGAATGTCAAGAATGTTTGACGTCCAACCTACAACGTCTTTACTTACCAAATGTTTGCTAACGTAGAAGTACAAAGGAATTACTGGAACATCCTCAAACAGAATTTTCTCCGCGTCTCGAAGTATTCGTGCGCGTTCGGTCGCGCTTGCCGCGTCGCTCGCCTTCCGCATCAGCATATCGAACCGCAAATTCCGATACCCAGTGTAGTTTGTGGGGTCGTCTGATTGAAACAACTGAAGAAACGATTCCGGATCATTGTAGTCAGCGGTCCAACTCAATCGAAAAATATCTATGTCTGCATTTGTTGCGATACTACTAATTAGTACCCCAAACTCTACGTTTACTAGTTCTACTTGAATTCCTAATGTTTCCTTCCACATTGATTGGATGGCAAGTGCAATTCGCTCCTGTACATCGGACGAATTAAAATACAACGTGAGGGCTTCAACGACTTATTCAAGTACACCCTTCGCTAACAATCGACGAGCCATTGCAATGCGTTCTTCATTCGAAATTTCGTGCCAGTCGAACTTTACGGGTTCATAGTTTAATAAACCGGGTGGCACCCAACTGAATGCAGGCAACTCGCCTCGTCCAAGTACCTTTTCGGCCAAGACTTCTCTATCAATAGCAAGATTTAGCGCTCGACGGAGCGCTGAGTTGTCAGCTAGCGCGCCGTCACGAAGGTTGAATCCATAGTAGTAAACACCCAAGTACGGCGCGATACGAAGTTCCATTGGAAATTGGGCCTTCGCAATTTCAAACACGCTCGACGGAACATTTCCAGTTATATCAAGTTCCTTTGCTTTGAATCGGCTGAACTCTATCGATTCTTCCACAATATGATATCGAACTCTGTCGAATTTAACGTTTTCGGCGTTCCAATAGGACTCATTGCGAACAAGCTCCACAGCCGATCCTAGGACTCTTTTTGATAATTTGTAGGCCCCATTTGAAACCATTGGAAATTCTATAGGCGTCTTCGAGTCCTTCCGTTCATATCGTGGATATGTACTCGGGTGCGTCAAAACCTGCAAGAACTGCGGCGCTGCCTTACCAAGCTCAATCACCAATGTAGACGGACCTTCGGACGAATGCCAAGCTCGCTTACCGCAACTTCACCAGACACAATTTGTCGCGCATTCCTAATTGACGATATGACTAATGCATTCTTGGCTGCATTTTTTGGATCGACGAGAGCTTGAACGCCCGCACAAAGTCCTGCGCACTTACTGCCTCTCCCGTCGACCATCGTGCATTTTCGCGTAGCTTAAATGTGTAAATTCGACCATCGCTTGAAGTGCTCCATTCTGACGCAACGCCCCCGGACACATTGCCCGTTGGATCGTACCTAGTGAGCCCTTCGCCAATATCGCGTAAAATTGCTGATGCTTGGTTCGAGTGAAAATTCTTCGGATCCAAAGATTCCGGCTCGCCATTGAGCCCTCGATCAAGCGTTTGAGCGGGATTGATGTGCCCCGGATTACTGGTGTCCGGGTCGGAAAGGAACGACAGCCGCCATGCCATGCCAACGATGGCCGAAGCAGCAAGGACTACCCAGATCGACCTAAGCGATATACCCACTGGACAAAGCTAACGGACGCCATACGCGCATCGTAGCCTAGCATACAGTGGATGTTTTCGGGAAAGTTACGGCCAACGATGTGGGACGATCGCGTTGGCCGAATTGATCGAGCGTGCTGTCAGTGTGCAACAATGAAAAGCGCGTGCACTTTCCTATTTTGACGAATTCCACACAGACTTCATGTGCTGATCACGTTCTTCAAAATAGTAGAAACCGACCGCAACTACACCTTTTTCACTTCTCGATGGTTCGGATTCTCCAAGTCGTTCGTAGCTCATGAAAAGGTCATCAAACGAATTGGCAATTTCAGACAATCGATCCTGACTAATTCGTTTGATTTTCGCTAGGTCAGCCTGACGTATGTCTGGTGTGTATGCTGTAAGTTGCGCCCAATTGACCTCGCCTCTTTGAGGGTCCGTATTGTGTGCAATGCTCGATAACAACGCGTAAGCACTATGCATTAGCGCCATCGTCAAGTACTCATGTTCTATTCTTGGATACACTTCTCGCTTGATTACGCGCAAGTGTCCGTCAGGATTCTCTTCAATTGCCCTGATTCGCTTCAGCTCGGTACGCATTGCACCAGGAGGGATATCTCCGCCAAATCTCCTAACGAGCTCTGAAAATGACTTTCCGGGCCCTGCAAAACTTAGTGTTGCAGGCCGTCCATGCTCGTCAAGAAAGTCTTCTTCAGAATGCCAGCGATGTAGGATTGTTGCCAACGGAGTAGTCTTCACGACAAGCGAATGATAACCCCGCTCATGCTGCTCGCGTAGTCGCCGTACCTCTTTTCGAGTCAGGCCCGTCATCACCGCAATTCGAGACATGTTCGTCGGTCTTCCCCGAATGCCGTACTCGGTCGAAGCGACATCGACGAACGCGGATTTCGCGACTTCCGCGAATTCACGGAAACCGATGCCGTAGCGAAGGAGGATTTTGGCTATGGGTCGAAGGACGACGAAGAATGCATCAAGAATTTGTTTTTGAATGTTGTCTTGCATGCGTGGTCAATATATTCAGGTCCTTGGACTTTCGCTAGCGAAAACCAGCGTATGGGAAAATCTGCCCAAGTCTCAGCATGCGGCAAGAAAAAAGTCTTGTATTGAATCTAAGGAATCTATGGAAATATGCGCGGACCTGCGGTGGCCCGAGGTGGAATCGATCAAAAATCTTTAGACCGATCAATTACTTAAGAGCGACCGCAACCCGTCTTCGTCGATGACCGCGATGTCCATAGATCGCGCCTTGTCCAGCTTTGAGCCAGGCTTGTCGCCGGCGACAACATAGTCTGTTTTTGCCGAAACGCTGCCGGCTACCTTTCCGCCGTGCGCCTGAATCATCGCTTTCGCTTCGTCGCGCGTAATCCCGGCGAGCGTACCCGTAATTACAAAAGTCTTGCCGTCAAGCCTTCCTTCGCCCGGGATCAACGCACCACCCGAAACCGGCAACGTGACACCGGCGCGCAACAAGTCTCGAATGACGTCCCGATTGTGCTTCTCCGCAAAGAAGGCCGCGACTCGAGACGCAACGACCGGCCCGACGTCCGCGACCTTTTGCAATTCATCCTCCGACGCGTTCATTAACGATTCGAGCTGTCCGAAGTGTGCCGCAAGCGACCCTGCGGTGGCTTCACCAACGTCGCGAATGCCCAGGCCGTACAGGAATCGCGCCAAAGTCGACTGTTTGCTCTTCTCGATGGCTAAGGTCAGGTTGCTTGCCGACTTTTCCCCCATGCGTTCAAGGCCCGCAAGTTCGTCGACATTCAGTTCGTAAATATCCGCCGGTGTTCTTAGTCGGTCGAGGCTAACGAGCTGTTCGATCAACTTGATGCCGAGTCCCTCGATGTCCATGGCGCGCCGCGAAACGAAATGCCTGAGCGACTCGATGCGCTGCGCCGGACATACCAGGCCGCCCGTGCAGCGGGCAACCGCCTCGTCCTCCTCTTTTGCGACTGCCGATCCGCAAACAGGACATTGGTCAGGCAACTCCACGGACTTCGACTTCTTGGGTCGTCGTGCCGACACGACTTGCACAACCTCAGGTATCACATCTCCTGCTCGCCTGATGATCACCGTGTCCCCCACGCGCACGTCCTTGCGATGCAGTTCATCGATGTTGTGCAATGTCGCGTTGCTGACCGTAACACCGCCCACGAACACCGGTTCCAGCCTGGCCACAGGTGTCAGTGCCCCGGATCGCCCAACCTGAAATTCGACGGCCTTGACGACTGTCATTTCCTCCTGTGCCGGGAACTTGTGCGCGATCGCCCAGCGCGGAGCGCGTGACACATATCCAAGTTCCCGCTGGTCCGCGATCCTGTCCACCTTGTAGACGACGCCATCGATGTCGTAAGGCAGGTCCCCGCGGCTGGCACCGATACGCTCGTAATACTTGAAGCAGCCATCGACCCCGGACACCACATCGCGTTCCGGACAGGTCTTTAGCCCCCAGCTCTGCAGCTGGTCCAAAATCTGACTTTGCCGATCCGCGAGAGATCCTCCGTCGACATGGCCCACCGCATACAGATAGATATCGAGCGGACGTTGCGCAGTCAGCTTGGGATCCAACTGTCGTAAGCTTCCGGCCGCTGCGTTCCTCGGATTCACGAAAACCTTGCCACCGGTTCTTGCCGCTTCCTCGTTGTAGGCCAGAAAGCCGGCACGTGGCATGAATACCTCTCCCCGGACCTCCAGTTCCGATGGAAAATCCGATCCGCGAAGTCTCAACGGCACTCCATCGATCGTACGGACGTTGTGCGTGATGTCTTCGCCAGTCGTACCGTCGCCCCGGGTCGCACCCCTGGTCAACCGTCCGTCCTGATAGAGAAGGCTAACCGCAGCCCCATCCAGTTTGGGTTCGGCCGCGTACATTACGGGAGGGTCGTCTTCGGTCAGCTCGAGCTTGTCACGAATGCGTCGATTGAAGTCGATTAGTTCCTGCTCGCTGAATGCGTTCTCCAGCGACAACATCGGCAAACTGTGCTTGACAGCGCCGAATGCCACAATGGGCTCGGCCCCTACCCTCTGCGTTGGTGAGTCGCTACTGATAAGTTCGGGATGCGCCTCCTCTAGCGTTTGCAGGTCACGGATGAGGCGATCGTACGCGGCGTCCGGAATCTCCGGATCGTCCAGCACATGGTAGCGATAGTTGTGGTAGCGAATCTGCTCGCGCAGCGTGTCAATTCGCTTCGACACTTTACTCTTGGCTGGCACCGGACGGTCTCACGGCGCTTCGCCTAAGCAACTTTGTGGCGGTGTTCGTACTGCACAATCTCCTCGCGCATGTACCGCTCGCGCTGGATACTTAGTGTGCTTCCGGATTCGTCCAGGAGTTCGCCGTTCAGCGCCGGGGCAAGTGTGCGTGCCGCAGCCATCATCATGTCGAATGTTTCGACGCCCGACATTCGTCCGGGCAGGACTGCAAACAGGCTGATCCCCGGTATCTCCTGGTCGCGAATGTTTGCGAGGTCGAAACTGCCCGGCTCGATCAAACTCGCGGCGCTGAAAATGGCGTGCTCGTCGTCACTTTCCTCGAACCGGTGAAATATGCCGAACTTTCCATGCCGCATTCCGACGCCACGCAAGTTCAAAATCAGCTCATCACCACGGAATGTACCGCCGCCGCGGGCGATAATTCGTATCGCAACAATCTTCTGCGGCACCTGCAGAGCCGGCTCATCCGCGGCATCCGGAACCGGCAACAGCGATTCTCCGCCATCGCCTGCAACAGATATGTCCGGCCACAGCGTATCGCCGGTTTCCGGCTCGGAACCCGACGTTCAGGTCTGCGTCCAGCGTAGGCTCGCGACGCAGCCCGAGTATCCGTCCTTTGATTCCGGTCTTCGGCGTCCGTCGACTGTACAAATAGACGCAGCCGATTACCAACAATCCGATCAGCAGGAGCAGCCAGCGCATTCCGTCCATCGGGACTCAGCTCGCTGCCATCTTCACCGCTTCGTCGAGGTCGACGGAGACCAATCGCGATACGCCGGGCTCTTGCATCGTTACGCCAGCCAGTTGGCGCGCGAGTTCCATCGTCACCTTGTTATGCGTGATGAAAACGAACTGTACGCGATCCGACATTTCTTCCACGATATCGCAGAATCGGGCTATGTTGGCGTCATCGAGCGGCGCATCGACCTCGTCGAGCATGCAAAACGGGGCTGGGTTGAGCTCGAAGATCGCGAACACGAGCGCAACCGCAGTCAAAGCCTTCTCTCCGCCGGACAACAGATGAATCGTGCTGTTCCGCTTTCCGGGCGGCCGCGCCATCAGTGTCACGCCAGCCGCCAGCAGGTCATCGCCGGTCAGCTCGAGATAGGCATGTCCGCCGCCGAACAGCTTCGGGAACAGCTTCTGAAAACCGAGATTGATGTTGTCGTAGGTTTCCTTGAATCGAGTGCGGGTCTCTCGATCGATTTTTCGAATCGCGCCTTCGAGAGTCGCAAGCGCATCGGTAAGGTCGCCGAGCTGCGAGTCAAGGTATTCCTTGCGCTCTGACTGTTCCTTGAATTCGCCGATCGCAGCAAGATTGATCGGACCGAGACGTTCGATGCGACGGCGAATGTCTTCGAGTTTCTTCTCCCACACGTCGATTGTTGCCGACTCGTCGAGCTCGGCCAGTATTGCATCGTACTCGTAGCCGCTTTGCCCAAGTTGCTCAGCAAGCCCTTCGCGGCGAACGCGCAACTCCTGCACGACCAATTCGGATTCGCCGACTTTTGATCGTGCTTCGTCGACGTCGTTGTCGCACCGCAGTCGTAGCTCATCGAGTTCCCTAAGGCGTGCGTCGATGTCGTCGGCGCGACGCCTGGCCGTCGTAAGGTCTTCCTCGACACGGACCCGATGGGCAAGCTGCTCGTCCAGGCGTAGCCGGTTGTCCGCAAAGGGCGTTTCGCTCAAGTCCAACTGTTGTCGAATCGCCTGCTCGCGGCTGTGGAATTGCTCGAGCTGTCGTTGCATTCGGGCAAGATTAAGCGCGGCGGAATCCTTGCTCGAACGCCGGCTCTCAAACTGAATTGCAATGCTCTGCACGGCATGCCGGTCTTCCTCAGTCTGCCTCCGCACGCGCGTCAGTTCATTTCGCAGATCTTCCCGGCGGCCCTCGAGCGTCGCCGTCTCGGCCTCCAGTTCTGCGAGCTTGTCCACGGCCTGACCGTGGCGGCGCTTCGATTCCCGGAGCTGCTCGTCAGCGGCAATTCGTTCATTGTCGAGTTCACGACGCTCTTCGACGATCGCCTGCCGGCGAGCGGCCACTTGATCCATCTTGTACCGGGTCGAGTCCAGCGCGGCCTTGACTTCCGAGTACTCCGACAATAACGCGGCCGCGTCCCGCTGGACCACCTCGCGGCGCTCCTCCAGTTGGGTGAGCCGCGTGCGTCCGTCCTGCAGCAATTTCCGCGCACTATCGAAACGCGCCTGCAGTTCTCGCAAATCCGTCTTCAAGCGACGCATCTCGTGCTCACGAGCCAGAACGCCCGCCTTCGCGTCCTGGTCACGTGCCACGCGCAGCCATTGCTTGCCGAACCAGATGCCCTCAGTCGTAATGACCGACTCTCCATCGTTCAGCAGCTCGCGAACGGCCAGGGCGGCATTCAGTGTATCCGCCGTGCGGACCCGGGCCAGCAAATCCTGAATGGCCGCGGGCGCACGATCCACCAGTTGCAACAGGGTCGGGTGGAGAGTATTGCTTGCGGTCGCGCCTCCGGCCTGCAGCACCGTAACCTGCCCGGCCTTCAACCTGGCAATGCTCTCGGTAACCGGCTCGATATCGTCAACGCAGACTGCCTGCAGATAATCGCCCAGCACCGTTTCGACCGCCTTTTCCCAGCCATCCGCGACGTCCAGGGTTTGCGCAACGCGCCTGTTGCCGTCGATGCCCTCGTTCTCGAGCCACTTCTGAATACTCTCTTCGCCTTCGCCGAGCGCTGCCTTTTGCAGCGCTTCGAGCGATGCGAAACGTCCTTGCGCAGCTTGTAGCAGCGAACGTCGTTCATCCACCAGCTTGGTCAGCTTCTGATCCTGCTCCCGCAACTTTCGCACCTTGTCGGTTACATCGGCCAGGTGCCGGTCGAATTCGTCGCGCGCCTGCCGCTTGCGCTGCTCTTCCGACCCCATGTCGTCGAGCACGCCCTTGAGTGCATCGTGGCTGGAATCGGAATTCGCTTCGTCCAACTTTCGGCGACGCTCGGCAATACTTTGCAGCCGCGACTCAATCTGGTCCGAACGCGTTTGCTCGACGCTCCGGATTTGCTGCGCCTCGTTGTGCCCGCGCATGTGTTCGTCCCAGCGGTCCTGCCATTCTGCCAGTGCGGACTCCGCCCTGCGCAGGGATTCCACGGAGGCCATCTCGCTGTCCCGCGCCTGCTCGAGGCCGGGCGTAAGTTCGCTGAGTGTCAGTTCGAGTTGTGCAATCTCGTCTTCGTCCTTGTTGATGTGCTCCAGGATCTCGCCCGCTCCCAGTACGGCCTGCTGCAGGTCCTTCTCCTGGCGCTCCTTCAATTCGCGGGCGTGTTCGATCGCCTGCTCGAGCCGTGCAATCTCGCTACCCACCCGGTAGTAGCGGCCTTGTATCTCGTTGAACTCATCGTTGCGTTCGGTCTGCTGGACGCGTGTACTCTCGATGTTCGATTCCACCTTCCGTTGGTCGGCCACCACGGCTTCCAAGCGCGTTTTGCGTTCCGACAATGCCGCGTGTGCCACGCGCGTCCGGTCGTCCAGCGCACTGGCCTTCAACGCGAGGTACTCGGCGGAAGTGCGCCGCTCCTCGTCCTTGTATCGCTTGTAACGCTCGGCTGTCTTCGCCTGGCGGTCCAGATGCCGTAGTTGTTTCTCGACCTCCTCGAGGATGTCCTTCAGCCGGTCGAGGTTCTCTTTCGTATTTTTGATGCGGTTCGACGTTTCCCGGCGTCTTTCCTTGTACTTCGAAATGCCGGCCGCCTCCTCGACGAATACACGGACCTCCTCCGGTTTCGCCTCGATGATCTTCGAAATCATCCCCTGTTCGATGATCGAATAGCTGCGTGCGCCGAGGCCAGTGCCCAGGAACACGCCTTGTATGTCCTTGCGCCGGCATCGGGTGCCGTTCAGGTAATAGTTCGAGATGCCGTCCCGGCTTACCTCACGACGTATGGAAATTTCGGCGTACTTCGCATACTGGCCCTCCAACGTCGTTTCGCTGTTGTCGAACAGGAGTTCGACCGACGCTGCACCGACCGGCTTGCGGACGCTCGAGCCGTTGAAAATGACGTCAGTGATCGAGTCGCCTCGCAGGCGGCTCGCCGAACTCTCGCCCATGACCCAACGCACCGCATCGATGACGTTCGATTTGCCACAACCGTTGGGCCCGACGACGCCGACGAGGTTGCTGGGGAAGGTGATGGTGGTTGGATCTACAAAGGACTTGAAGCCGGCCAGCTTGATTTTGCTGAGTCGCATCGGTTGGGGGTGCTTTGCCAGGTGCCAGAGTGAGGCGGGTAGTGTAATGGAATTGGCCCTGCAAAACGATTGTCGCGGCAAAACGACAGGACCGCCGCCAGACCGCCGAAACTCGGCAAAATCGGGCTTCCCTGACGGATGAAGCCATGTATAATCCCGGCCTTTTCTCGGTCTGGCAGGAGTTGGAAATGCCCGCAAAGACGACCGCGAGCAGGAAGCGGAAAAAGGCCACGGCTACCGCCAAGAAGGCGACGGCGCGAAAGTCCGCGCCTCGCAAATCTGCATCCCGGAAGACCTCGGCGCCCAAGAAAAAAGCGAGTACAGCCAATCGCAAGAAGGTTACGACCAAGAAGAAACTTGCCCCGAAGAAGCCTGCTGCCAAGAAAGCCGCAAGCAAGAAGGCTGGCAGCCAGAAAAAGATAAGCTCGAAGGTATCGAGCAGCAGGAAGGCGACCGCCCCGAAACCGTCCGGCAAAAACTCCGGCTCCATGCCATCCGCACGCCGCGCGTCCGGGGCCCGTTCGACCAGCAAGAGGCGCGAACCGGAACGAAAAATACCGATCAGGCCGCCCATGCGGTCACGTGCCAGCCTGCTCAGCGGCCCGATTCACGGAATCGAGCCCTACAAGCCCAGACGGGGCGAAGATTACATGAGCCCGACACAGCTGGAGCACTTCCGGAGGATACTTTCTTCCTGGAAGCGCGAGCTGATGTACGAGGTGGATCGAACGGTCCACCACATGCAGGACGAAGCAGCGAATTTCCCTGACCCGAACGATCGGGCGACGCAGGAATCCGAATTCGGCCTCGAACTCAGGACCCGTGACCGCGAGCGCAAACTGTTGCGCAAGATCGACTCGGCGCTGGCTCGCATCGACGAAGGTAATTACGGATATTGTGACGAAACCGGCGAGGAAATCGGCCTGAAGCGCCTGGAGGCGCGGCCGGTCGCCACGCTGTGCCTGGAGGCCCAGGAACGGCGCGAACTCGCGGAACGGCAATTTCGCGATCGGGACGACCGCTACCGCTAGACCGTTGTGCCGGTCGACATGAGAGAACCGTCGAGTTACGTGGGCCGGTTCGCTCCCTCGCCGACCGGTCCCCTGCACTTCGGTTCCCTGCTTGCGGCGATGGCAAGCTACCTCGAAGCTCGCAGCCAGCGCGGCCGCTGGTTCGTCCGCATCGAAGATATCGATCCTCCGAGAGAGCAGCCCGGCGCGACCGCAAGCATACTTGCCACGCTCGAAACCTACGGTTTCGTAGCCGACGATCCTCCCGTGTGGCAGAGCTCCAGCGAATCCTTCCACGCCGCTGCTTTGACTGCCTTGTTCGATGTCGGCCTGGCCTATTTCTGCGACTGCTCCCGCAAGGATGTCAGCGAAGCCGAACAAGGTCCGCTGGGTCCCGTCTATCCAGGCACGTGCCGATTTCGGGGACTCGCGAGCGGTGCAGATCGGGCGGTACGTGTGCGCTGCGACGATACCAGGGTCATCTTCCAGGACAGGCTGCAGGGAAACTGTGCACAACAAGTCTCGGCTTATGGAGATTTCGTCGTCCGACGGCGCGATGGCCTGCCTGCCTACCAGCTCGCAGTGGTGGTCGACGACCACTTGCAGGGCGTCACCGACGTCGTTCGCGGTGTCGATCTCCTGGAATCGACCCATCGGCAGGTCTGGCTGCAACAGCTGCTCGGCTACCCGTCCCCGAGCTACGCCCACATACCCGTGGCCGTCGGCGCCGACGGCCAGAAACTGAGCAAAGCCACCCAGGCCGCAGCACTACCCAATGACCGGCCGGTGGCGGTAATTCATCGCGCTCTGGAAGCGCTCGGTCAGTCGCCACCACCGGAACTCGCAGAAGCACCCATGAAGGAAATCTGGAGCTGGGCATTCGAACACTGGCGTCTCGCCAAAGTTGCCGGACTCACTACCGTACCGGTCGTGCAGCCGTTTTGCTGAAAGCGCGAATCGCGATCGAAACTGCGCTGTGCAACAAGTCGTCAACACGGTTCCGAAGCGGCGAAAATACTACCGATCGGCAAAAAGTCTGCTGTTACACAAGGGTTTTGTGACCGTAGAATTATTCTTGACAGCAAGGGTTCGGATGCCCTAGGTTGGCTAAGCAGCAGGGATATGCTCCCCCGCCCCCTGTTGCGATGCCTGAAGGGGTCAACACCCCACGGCAGGCCCCCTGCGCAAGCGGGGGGCCATTTTTTTTGCCCCTACGCCAACGAAATTGCGTTGCCTGCACGGCGGAAACACAGCGCCCTTACGGCGTTAGCGCGCTGCTAGATCTGCGCCGTTGGCCAAACCGTAAATAGCGTTTTTTCAAAGACTTATCTGTCATACCTGCGAATGCGGACGAAGAATGTGCTGCGCCGAAATTTCGCCGTGATTCCGTCCGTACGGGCCTGCGACAGAGCAAAAAAAAGCCGGGAGGTGCATAGCACATCCCGGCATTCGCAGGACCGAGTCGCAGATCAGGCTGCGTCGACTTCCTTCATCGACAGTCGGACGCGACCCTGGCGATCGACTTCCAGAACCTTGACCTTGACGATGTCGCCTTCGGACAGCTTGTCGCTCACCTTCTCGACGCGCTCGTTGGAAATCTGCGAGATGTGCACGAGACCGTCGCGACCCGGCAGAATCGTGACGAACGCCCCGAAGTCCATAAGGCGGGCAACCTTTCCTTCGTAGATCCGACCGACTTCCACGTCGGCCGTAATCAGCTCGATCCGGCGGCGGGCTTCCCGTCCGGACTCACCGTCAACGGAAGCGATTCGTATCGTTCCATCGTTCTCGATGTCGACGGTTGCACCGGTTTCTTCGGTGATCGCGCGAATCACGGCGCCGCCCTTGCCGATTACATCGCGGATTTTCTCCGGGTCGATCTTCATCGTCATGATGGTGGGAGCCCACTCGGACATCTTTTCGCGGGGTTTGTCGATGACCTTGGCCATTTCCCCGAGGATGTGCAGACGTGCGTCCTTCGCCTGTGCCAATGCGATATTCATGATCTCCCGCGTGATGCCCTGGATCTTGATATCCATCTGCAGTGCTGTGACGCCTTCCCTGGTCCCGGCGACCTTGAAATCCATGTCACCCAAGTGATCCTCGTCGCCGAGTATGTCGGTGAGCACGGCGAAGTCATTGCCTTCCTTGACGAGGCCCATCGCAACGCCCGCCACCGGCGCCTTGACCGGCACACCGGCATCCATCAGCGACAGGCTCGCACCGCAAACGGTCGCCATGGAACTCGAACCGTTGGACTCGGTGATCTCGGACACGACACGGATTACGTAGCCGAAATCGTCCGACTTCGGCATGACGGCCTGTATGCCGCGGCGCGCAAGCTTGCCATGGCCGATTTCGCGGCGCTTCGGCGAACCGATGAACCCCGTTTCGCCGACCGAAAATGGCGGGAAGTTATAGTGCAGCATGAACGGTTCTTTGTACTCGCCTTCCAGTGCATCGATGATCTGCGCATCCCGGCCGGTGCCAAGCGTCGTCACGACGATTGCCTGGGTTTCGCCACGAGTGAACACCGCGGAGCCGTGGGCGCGCGGCAGCACGCCGACTTCGATCGAGATGGGCCGGACCGTCTTGCGATCCCTGCCGTCGATACGCGCCTCTCCGGACAGTACGCGCTGACGCACGACGTTCTTCTCGAGCTTCGCGAGAGCGCCGAGCACCTCCGTCGGCAGAAACCGGGGCTCCTCGCTCGCCGGCACCAGGCTTTCAAGCACTGCATCCTTCACAGCCTTGACCTTGGCCTGACGCTCCAGCTTGTCGCTGATACGGTAGGCGTCGCTGAGTTGCGCACGGGCATGCTGGGCAACGACCTCTGCAAGCGCCGTATTCTCCGCCGGCGCCTCCCATTCCCAAGCCGGTTTGCCGGTCTCGGCGACGAGTTCATCAATTGCCCGGATGGCGGCTTGCATCTGTTCGTGCCCGAACATGACTGCCCCCAGCATCACTTCCTCCGACAGCATCGTGGCTTCGGATTCGACCATCAGCACGGCGTCACGGGTGCCGGCAACGACGAGTTCCAGTGCCGACTCGTCGACCTGCGAAACCGTGGGATTCAGGATGTATTTGCCGTCCTTGTAGCCGACCTTCGCTGCACCGATCGGTCCCGCAAACGGGATACCGGCGATGGAGAGCGCCGCAGACGCGCCGAGCAAGGCCGGGATGTCGGCATCGACATCCGGGTTCAGCGACATGACTGTCGCTATGACCTGCACCTCGTTGTAGAAGCCCTTGGGAAACAGCGGGCGGAGCGGCCTGTCAATGAGTCGGCTGACCAGGGTCTCTTTCTCGCTCGGACGGCCTTCCCGCTTGAAGAATCCGCCGGGAATCTTGCCCGCAGCGTAGGTCTTTTCCTGGTAGTTGACCGTCAGCGGGAAAAAGTCTTTGCCCGGATCGGCGGTTCTGCGAGCTACCGCGGTCACGAGGACCACCGTATCCGCCATCTCCACGAGAACGGCGCCGTCGGCCTGGCGGGCGATCGCACCCGTGCTCAGTGAGACTTCGTGCTCACCGTATTTGAAGGTTTTGGTAGTTGCTTTCACGTTGTTCTGCTCGATTGATTCTCGTTGCGCAACGAGCAACCGGCCGCGCTCCCGTATTTAGGGTCGACTTCGGTCACTCTGTTGCAGGGATTTGCGCCTTGTTTAACGGCGCAGGCCAAGCCGCTCGATAAGCTCGCGATAGCGATCCTGGTCCTTGGACTTCAGGTAGTCGAGCAGCTTGCGCCGCTTGTTCACCATCTTCAAGAGGCCCTGACGGCTGTGATGATCTTTCTTGTGCTCGCCGAAGTGTTCGGTGAGGTCGGTTATTCGTGCAGACAGCAACGCGACCTGAACTTCGGGAGAGCCGGTATCGCCCTCGCCGCGCCCATAGTCGGCAACGATCTTCGTTTTCGCTTCACTGGAAAGTGACATTTCTCAATTGCTCCACAGTACCTGCGTACTTTTCTTTGTTTGGTCCTTTTTTGAAGCGCGGTATTCTAGCGCCTGACAAGGTTCATTAACAGCCCAAATTCGCAATCGGCGACAGCCGGTTAGCCTGCGGCGAACACCCTTTTCGGGGTAATCAGGCCGTCTCCGGCACAGGCGCCGACACCCAGGAAATCGTTGCATCCGGACGGGCCGTAGACCCGCACCAGCGAGCTATCAGGCCGTGAATCGGTACCGACCGTCGCGCCATGGCGAAAGCGGACTGCCGCAGACGCTTCGAGCGTGACGGCCGGCATTCCCGCGAGTGCCCGATCAGGCGACATCAGACGCTCGACCAGAGGCTCGCGGCTTTCCGCCGCCAGCGCTTCTGCCAACTCGAGGTCCAGCATCGTCTCGTACTCGAAGCCTGCAACACTTTCGCGATGCAGATGTTGCGTATACGCCACGGTACCGGCTCGAGCCGCGATGTCCTCGACCAGCGCCCGGATGTACGTCCCCTTGGAGCAGCGCACGCGAAAGACGAGGCGCTCTCCCGCCGCTTCGAGCAGCTCGATGGTCCGAAGGTGTACCGGCCGAGGCTTCCGTTCCACGACCTGGCCTTGCCTGGCGAGTTCGTATAAGCGCTTGCCATCCTTCTTCAGTGCCGAGTACATCGGTGGCACCTGGAGGGATTCGCCCTGGAAATCGCCCAGGAGCTCGGCCCAGTTTTCCGCCGAAAGCCGCGGCACCGGCGCTTGCCGCATCACGACTCCGTCTCCGTCGCCCGTGTCCGTGGCACTGCCTAAACGTGCCACCACGCGATAGGTCTTGTCCGCGCCCAGCAGGAACGCACTTACCTTCGTCGCTTCCCCGAAGCACAATGGCAGCATGCCCGTCGCGGCCGGGTCGAGCGCACCGGTGTGGCCGGCCTTCTTCGTCCGAAGGAGCCGTTTGACCCGCTGCAATGCGCCGTTCGAAGTAATTCCGGTTGGCTTGTTCAGCAGCAGCACGCCGCTGACCGGCGACAGCCGATCGGGGGAATTCGCACACATCGCGGATCAGTCCTGCTCGCCGTCGGGCCGGGATTCTTTCCCGTGAATCGCGGAGTCGATTAGCCGGCTGATGTCGGCTGCGTGTTTTGCACTGTCGTCGTGCACGAAACGGAGTTCCGGCACATGCCGGACCTTGATCGCACGGCCGAGCCTCGTGCGCAGAAAACCCGCGGCACTTTGCAGCCCCGCTGCCGCCGGTGCGATCTCCCGCCCCGGGTCCATGACACTGAAATAAATCAGCGCGACGCCAAGGTCGCGCGACAGTTCGACCGCAGTCAGTGATACGTCCTTCAGCCGCGGATCCTTGACTTCCGATTTCAGAAACTCGCTCAGCGCGCGCTGGATCTGGTTACCCAGCCGCTGGTTCCGCGAAAACTCCTTGGGCATCGTGCCTGTGGCTCCTGTCAGGCGAGAGTGCGCGCAATTTCGACGCGCTCAAAGCACTCGATCTGGTCACCGACCTTGACGTCATTGTAGTTCTTGACGCCGATGCCGCATTCCGTGCCGGATCGCACTTCGTTCACATCATCCTTGAATCGACGCAGTGACTCGAGCTCTCCCTCGAAGATCACGACGTTGTCGCGAAGCACGCGAATCGGGTTCGACCGCTTGACATAGCCCTCAGTGACGATACAACCGGCAATTTCGCCGAATTTCGGCGACTGGAAGACTTCCTTCACCTCGGCCAGGCCGACGATCTGTTCCCGGATTTCCGGCGCAAGCAGGCCGCTGAGCGCCGATTTCACATCGTCAATCGCTTCGTAAATGATGCTGTAATAACGGATGTCGACACCCGATTCCTTGATTGTTGCACGCGCCGCCGCATCGGCACGTACGTTGAAGCCGATGATCACGGCATTGGACGCCGCGGCCAGCGTCGCATCAGTTTCCGTGATTCCGCCGACTCCGGAGCCCAGAACTTTCACCTTGACTTCATCCGTGGACAACCTGGTCAGCGCATCGCGCAAGGCCTCCGCACTGCCATGTACGTCGGACTTGATGATCAACGACACGGATTCGGCCTCTCCTGCCTTCATTTGGCTGAACATGTCCTCGAGCTTTGCGGCCTGCTGCTGTGCCAGTTTTGCGTCACGGGTCTTTGCCTGCCTGAATTCCGCGACGTCCCGTGCCTTGCGTTCATTCTTGACGACCAGGAAATCGTCGCCAGCGCTCGGCGTCTTGGACAGGCCGAGCACGACCGCCGGCTGCGACGGACCGGCGGCTTTGATCGACTGACCCGACTCGTCGAACATGTTGCGAATGCGGCCGTATTCCTCGCCGGCGATGATCATATCGCCTTGGTTAAGCGTGCCTGATTGCACCAACAGAGTGGCGACGGCGCCGCGGCCTTTCTCGAGACTCGACTCGATGACGATGCCCTGTGCCGGGCCATCGAAGGCTGCCTTGAGGTCCATCAGTTCGGCCTGCAACAGTATGGACTCGAGCAGCCTGTCAATACCTTCGCCGGTAAGCGCCGACACGTTGACGAACAGGTTCTCGCCGCCCCACTCTTCGGAAATCACCTGGTGCTGCGACAGTTCGTTCTTGACACGGTCCAGATCGGCATTTTCCTTGTCGATCTTGTTGATCGCGACAACCAGTGGAACGTCGGCAGCCCGCGCATGCTGGATGGCTTCGACGGTTTGTGGCATCACGCCATCGTCCGCGGCGACGACCAGCACGACGATGTCAGTAGCTTGTGCGCCACGAGCGCGCATGGCCGTAAATGCCGCATGGCCTGGCGTATCGAGAAACGTGACTTTGCCGCGCTCGGTCTCGACGGAATAGGCGCCGATGTGCTGGGTAATGCCGCCAGCCTCGCCCGCTGCCACCCGCGTTCGCCGGATGTAGTCGAGAAGCGAAGTCTTGCCGTGATCGACGTGACCCATGATGGTGACCACCGGCGAGCGCGGCAGCGCGTTGCTCGCGTCTGCCGCAGGCATTTCGTCGGCTAGCAACTGTTCGTCGATGTCAGCATTCGAAACCGGCTTGGGGACATGTCCCATTTCCTCCACGACCAGCGTGGCGGTGTCCTGGTCGATCACCTGGTTGATCGTCACCATGGCGCCCATGTTGAACAGCACCTTCACGACCTCGTTGCCTTTGACGGACATGCGCTGTGCAAGCTCGGATACGGCGATACTTTCCGGAATTTGTATTTCACGCACGACGGGCGCGGTCGGCTTCTCGAATCCATGCTGCGAATCGGCACCGAGAGACACCGGTCGACGGCGTGAGGGCGCCTTACGCTTGCGGCGCCCGCTCTTGTCGCCGGCCACGTGCAGTTCCTTACGGCCGTACTTGGTATCGGAATGTTTTGCCGTGCCCTTGCTCTTTTCCTTCTGTCGCCGGCTGCGCGCGTCCTGCTCCGCTTTTTCCAGCCGCGCCTGCTCGTCCGCCGCCGATCGGGCGGCCAGTGCCGCCGCGTCGCGTGCTTCCTGTTCGGCATCACGTCGCGCACGTTCCTCACGCTCGAGCTTCTCCACTTCGGCGCGAACTGCCGCCTCTTGTTCCGCTACGACGCGCTCCTGTTCGGCGCGCTTCGCCGCCTCCTTCTCTTCGGCCTCGCGACGCTGCCGGTCCAGTTCCTCCTGCTCCTTGTGCGTCTGCTCCTCAAGCACATTGCGTTTGATATACGTGCGCTTCTTGCGGACCTCGACGTTGACGGTTCGCGACCTTCCTTGCGCCCCGGACAGCCTCAGTTCGGACTGCGACTTTCGCTTGAGCGTGATCTTCGGCGGCGCCGCATCGACGCTGCCGGAGTCCACCCGGCCATGGCTACGGCGCAGATGCGTCAGCAGTTCAAGCTTCGCATCGTCACTGATGGTGTCGCTCGAGTCACGGACCTTAATGCCAGCCTCGTCGAGCTGCGTCAGCAGTTTTTCTACTGGCACCTTCAGCACGTCTGCAAATTGTTCAACTGTTACATCTGCCATTCTTTGACTCCGGTCAACGACGACAACCTGTCGCGCGCGACTTATGCCTGTTGTTCGGCTTCGAACCAGTGCTGACGCGCCTTCATGATGAGCGCAGCGGCGTCCCCGGCATCCATCTGCCGAATTTCGAGCAGATCATCGGTCGCAAGTTCGGCAAGATCCTCGCGGGTAACAACGCCGTTGCTGGCCAGCTGGTAGGCGAGCCCCTTGTCCATTCCCTCGAGATTAAGGAGATCCTCGGCGGGCTCGGCCTCGTCGATCTTCTCCTCCTTCACGATGGCCTGCGTGAGCAGCACGTCGCGGGCACGATTCCTCAATTCCGTGACGATGTCCTCGTCGAACTCCTCGATGTCCACGAGCTCCGACGTCGGCACGTACGCCACCTCCTCGATCGTCGAAAAGCCCTCCTGGACCAGGATGAGGCCGATTTCCTCGTCCACGTCCAGCTGTTTCGAGAACATTTCGATCAGCTCGCGAGTCTCCGCTTCGCTCTTCTGCTCGGCATCGGCGGCGGTCATGACGTTCAATTCCCAGCCAGTCAGCTCGCTGGCAAGACGGATATTCTGTCCGCCGCGGCCGATGGCCTGCGACAGCTTGTCCTCCTCGACGGCTATATCCATGCTGTGTGAGTCTTCGTCCACAACGATGGAGACGACTTCCGCCGGCGACATGGCATTGACAACGAACTGTGCAGGGTTGTCGTCGTACAGGATGATATCCACACGCTCGCCGGCGAGTTCGTTGGACACCGCCTGCACGCGCGAACCGCGCATGCCTACACAGGCACCGACGGCGTCGATGCGATTGTCGTTGCTGCGCACGGCGATCTTGGCGCGCAGCCCCGGATCGCGCGCGGCACCCAGGATGTCGATCAGCCCCTGACCGATCTCGGGCACCTCGATCTTGAACAGCTCCATCAGGAACTTCGGCGACGTACGGGTCATGAACAGTTGCGGACCGCGCGGCTCCGAACGCACCTCGGTCAGCAGCGCTTTGATGCGATCCTGCGGGCGCACCGGTTCGCGCGGCACCATCTGGTCACGTGCCACAAAACCTTCGGCATTTCCGCCCAGGTCGATGTAAACGCCATTGCGGTCGACGCGCTTGACGAGGCCCGACAGCATTTCACCTGCGCGGTCCTTGTAATCCTCGACGACCTGTTCGCGTTCGGCCTCGCGCACCTTTTGCACGATGACCTGTTTGGCCGTCTGCGCCGCGATGCGCCCGAAGTCGACCGATTCCATCGGTTCTTCCACGTAGCCACCGGGTTGGGCATCCGGGTCGAGGTCGACCGCGTCGATCATCCGCAGTTCCCGGTCCGGAAACTCGAGTTCGGTCGAGTCGTCGGCAAAGACCAGCCAGCGCCGGAACGTCTCGTAATCGCCACTGGCACGGTCGATCGCGACGCGAACGTCGATGTCCTCGCCATGCTTGCGACGTGTGGCGGACGCGAGTGCCGCCTCGATTGCCTCGAAGATGATCTTCTTCTCCACGCCCTTTTCGTTGGACACGGCATCGACCACCATCAGAATTTCTTTGCTCATTACTTCTTACTCCAGTCCGGTCAGACGGCTTCACGCATCGGGTACCAGGCGCGCGCTGTCGATCGTCGCCAGCGGCAGGCTGTGTTGCGTGCCATCCACCTCCAGCACAATGTTCCTGTCATCCGCCGAGAGCAGCTGGCCGCGGAAACGACGACGCCCCTCGATCGGGAAACGCAACTGCACTTTCAAGGTTTCTCCTGTAAATCTTTGAAAATGTGCAGGTTTTGTCAACTTCCGGTCGAGGCCCGGTGAGGAAACCTCGAGGTAGTAACGCCCCGGTAGCGGGTCTTCGACGTCGAGGAGCGCACTCACCGCGCGGCTCACCTTCTCGCAGTCATCGAGCCCGACGCCGGCAGGCCGGTCGATGAACAGGCGCAGCACAGCTTGCCGCCCCGAGAATTTCAGCTCGAGATCGGTCAACTCGTAGCCGAGCCGTTCGATGGCCGGCTCGAGCAGTCCGCGAAGCTCTTCGCCCGTCACGTCGTACTACTTCAAGTCCTTGTTCAAAAACAAAAAATGGGCCTTCGGCCCATTCCAGTCCCTGTCGGCCAACCGGCAACCCGGCCGCCATCGGGCAACAAAAAGCCCCTTGAGCGGGGCTTTACCTACCGCGGGACACACCTGCTGTCCCCGGTAGCGTGGGTCTGCTCCGTCCCGCGGCAGACGCCCCGCGAGTCAATGCCACCCGTGCACTGGCGCCGGAGTATACGTCAGCCGGTAACGGAGCGGCAACCCGAGAGTTCGTCCTCGTAACGCGCGGACCGCTGGATCGCTCGCTTCATTGTGAGTTCGTAGCCGACGAAGTACTTGAACACGTTGCTCACATAGGTAACGGTCTCGGGGCCAATGCGGCGCGCGGCAACTATTTCGACGTTGTTGAACCACTTGTCGGGATCGTAGCCCCCGGCACCCGCCTCTTTCCGGAGCTGTGCGACGCGCGCCGGGCCGGAATTGTAGGCGGCCAGGCTGAACAGCCACCGGTCTACTTTTTCATGGTCGTCGAACGGGAAGTATCGGTCGGCGAGGAAACGCATGTACTTGGCCCCAGCGTGAACGTTCCCGTCAGCGGAGTCGATGTCGCTAATTGCGACATTGGGATCCTTTGCCGTCGACGGTTTGATCTGCATGATACCGATTGCGCCGGCCGGGCTGCGCCGGTCCTGCTGCAGGCCGGATTCCTGAAATCCCTGGGCGGCAAGCATGAGCCAGTCGAAATCGTACTCCTCGCCGTACTTCTGGAAGATGCCGACCAATGCCTGCAGATTCTCGATCGCCTTCGGCCCATGTGAACACCGAATCGACTTGGCGTCGGCCAGATACCGGTTGTAGGTATCGTTGCCGATCATCGTCCCTTTGCCGTACTTCGCGAGAAAGCCGTCGACCATGGCCGCGAATTCGGGATTGTCCGGACGCATGGCCCACGCAATGCTGCCGCCGGCATTGATGACGAGATCGTTGTGTATCGTGATGTCCGGGAACACCGATTTCCAGAACTCGGCCTTGTAGTCATCCATGACGGTCATCGGAATCATGCCATTGTTCACCATCTCGAGCAGGTCTTCGGCCTCGAGTATTTCGTCGGCCTCCACGATCTGCGGCGATTCGAGGCCACGGCGATCGAAGTCCGCCACGAGTGTCTGCAGGTGCTCGAAATAACTGCTCGATGCCCGCACAACGACCTGCCGGCCCGAAAGATCGTCGATCGATGAGAGTTCGGCCATTCCCGGGCCGGTCACGATCACCTCATTGACGTTGTCCAGCAGCGGACGAGCGAAAGCGACCAATGCAGAGCGATCCTCGGTGATCGTCAGGTCGCCGGCAATGAGGTCGGCGTGGCCCTCGAGCAAGGCCGGGATCAGCTGGTCACGCCCGAGTGGAATGACAACGACGTGCACTTTGAGCTTGCCGGTCCCTGCCTCACCGTTCACATGTTGCTCGAAGCGCTGCAGGAGTTCCCAGGTGGCACCGCGCGGCTTGCCGTCGTCATAGTAGAACTGGTATCCGCCATAGGGCGTCACGACCCGGATGATGCGCCGCTCCACCATGGCATCGAGATCGCCTGACCACGTTTGCCAGAGCTGTTTGAAGGTGGCCGGCGCAGGCTCCCCGGTCACGTCGTGGCCGCCGCCAGGATCGGCAGGGTCGTCCGTACCTGGCTCGACCTGGGCCGCCTCAATCTCGGAGTCGGTTGTTGCGACCTCGGTTTCAGGATCCGGCAGCTGCGACTGTTCCACCGCCGGGCCGTCGCACGCGGCCAGAATTGCCACCGCGATCAGGCCGACGATTTGCCGCCGGCACTGCGCGAACATGCTGTTGGGCACCATGCCCGATATTGTGGCCGGCTTGCCGGCGCTTGGCCAGATCGAAGCGCTGTCAGTCAGGCCTGCCGGCTGTCCACGGAATAACCCGCACCGGCATCTTGAGCGAGCAATTCGACGAGTCGCGGGAGCGCCGATCCGAGCGTTGCGGCCAGCGTGTACGGCGGATTCACGACGAACATGCCGCTTCCGTACAGGCCTGTTTCCGTCGGATGACAGACCCAGAACCGGGCGTGCAGCCAACTGGCACCGGCAACGCGTTCGAGCGCGGCCGGGAACTCGGCTGCCGCACGCAGTCGCAGCAATGGATACCAGACTGCATAAACGCCGCTCTCGAATCGACGCCGGGCATCCTCGATGGCTGCCACGACATCGCGGTATTCCTTCTTGACTTCGAAACTCGGATCGATCAACACCAGGCCACGTCGTGGCACGGGCGGCAGCAAGACCCGCAGCCATGCCAGACCGTCGCGCTGCTCGATACGCGCGCGCCGGTCGCGTTGGCCGAGGACCTCAAGCAGCGTCGCATGATCGGCCGGATGCAGTTCACTGAGCCAAAGCCGATCCTCCTTACGAAGCATCGCAGCGGCGAGCCACGGCGAGCCCGGATATCGACGTAGTTCGCCGGCCGGATTGGCTGCAGCTACGAGACCGAGGTAGTGCTGAACGGCCGGCGGCAGGTCCGGCACACCCCACAGCCTAAAGATGCCTGTCGCGGCCTCCGCTCCGGAGACCGGGCGCCGCCCGAGTTCATATTGACCGGCACCCGCATGCGTATCGACGTACCAGAGTGGCTTCGGCTTTTCCGTCAGGTAACGCAACAGCTCGCACAACACGACGTGCTTGAACACGTCTGCGTGACTTCCTGCGTGGAATTCGTGGCGATAGCTCAGCATTGCATACCGTCTCACCGACACCTGTCGCATGATGCTTTGTGCGGGCGCAATCCGTCTGGCACACTAGGCGCGGCATATAGGCTGGATTCCAGGGCGAAGGCAGACTTGACCATACCGGGTGATTCGACCGCAACCAATGTTCGATGGCGAATCCTCGGACTGCTGATAGCCGCCAGCTTCATCTCCTACGCCCTGCGCTACAACGTTTCAACCGCCGGCCCAACGATGATGTCCGACCTGGGCATCAGCGAGCAACAACTCGGCTACATACTTGCGGCGTTTGCAGCAGGCTATGCAATCTTTCAGTTCCCAGGCGGCGTGTTCGGGGTCGTCGCCGGTCCACGGCGCGCCATGGCGGTGTGCCTCCTCCTGTGGGGAATCCTGACTGTCGTCACTGCCCTGGTACCCGGCGAGACCGGCGGGTCGATGACGCTTACGGTCGTCTCGCTGATCGTCGTCCGCTTCCTGGTCGGTGCGGTCCACGCCCCGATCTTCCCAATCACCGGCGGTGTCGTCGAGCGCTGGTTTCCGGTCGGCCAATGGGCGCTGCCGAACGGATTGACCAGCACAGGGCTGACAGTGGGAACGTTTGCGACCGCAGCCGTTCTGCCGTACCTCCTGGACCAGTTCGGCTGGCGCCTGTCATTCCTCTTGATCTCGCCACTCGCGATTGTCGGGGTCGCCTTCTGGTGGTGGTATGTTCGCGACTCGCCGACGGAACATCCGTCGGTAAACCAGGCCGAGATCGACTGGATAAAGCGCGGGCGGGACGTCGCACACGACCTGAACGCCGAAGCGCCGTCCTGGCGCACAGTGCTGCGCAACCGCGACGTATGGCTGCTGATGCTTGCCTATGCAAGCATGAACTACATTTTCCAAACGATGTTCAACTGGGTGTTCTACTACCTGGCGACCGTGCGCGACTTTGCCAGTCACGAAGCCGGTTATGCGACGTCCGTGCAGTGGATCGCGGCGGCAATCGGCGCGACCCTTGGCGGACTCATCTGTGATGCGGCGTGCCGGCGCTATGGAATGCGCTTCGGTTGCGCGATACCCGCCATCGTCGCCGTGCTGCTTTCCGGTCTCTTCCTGGCGGTCGGCGCGCTGAGTTCGAACGTCTGGCTTGCAGTCGGCTGCCTGGCCCTCTCGTTTTTCTGCAACCAGCTCACGGAAGGCCCTTTCTGGGCGGCCGCAATCAGCGTCGGTGGCCGCAACGCCGCTGCTGCCTGCGGCGTCATGAATACCGGCGGAAACGGCATCGGATTCGTGAATGCCCTGCTAGTCCCGTTCATGGCAAAAACACTGGGATGGCCGATAGCGATGCTTACCGGGACCGCCTTCGCGGTCCTAAGCGCGATCCTGTGGATGTTCATCCGTGCCGATCGCACGATCCGGTAGACAGTGCGCCGGAATGTGCCAGCTGCTCCACTTTTGATTGTCAAACTCTTGTCACTTGTGCATTACAGCTGACAGGGCTATGGTTGGTCGCACAGGGCGACTTAACAATAACTGGGGCGCGAAAGCACACCCCGCGGGGTTGAGCAATGTTGCGGTACCAATCACGCCGCCACAAATGCCTGATGGACGAATCGGAACGAGCGCTTTCTGACGAGGCAGAGAGCGGGCATCGCCGTGAAAGCCGGATTGCGAAGGACATACTTGAAGATCACCGCTGTCACCGACTGTGGGAGTCGCGGCACGCTGAGCTGTTGCTCCCGGTATCGGAAGAGGGTCGCCGTACACCGCAGATCTTCGCCCTGCGCGACGTCCGGGTCCGTCAATTGCACCGGCGGGCGTTGATCGACCACATTCGTGATCAGCGGGTCGGCGGCGAAGAACGGGACAGGCTGTTCAATACGTTCTACGGGCCGCGTGACATGAGGAATGCGATCCTGACAGAACACCGCCAGTATACGCTTGCGGTTTCGAGCGGAGTTTCCGCCGATCACCTGATTGACTTAATGGACGACGCTGTCAGTACCAACCTGATACATGAGTACCGGCGCATTTATTCCCAGTACTTCAGCCTGTACTGTTGCATGATCAATTGCGCAGACGTCGAGACGACCGATGCCATGAAGCCGTTCATGCTCGACCTGCGGCGGCGAGCGTTCAGCATGCTCAAGCGCATTCATTCGGAGAAACCCGAAGGCCATAAAGCGAGTTTCGATCGGCAGGCGATGCTTGCGCAGAGCGGCCGTTATCCGATGCGCAACTACATGGTTGGGTAACGGACCGCGCCGAGACTGGCTCAGCGCTTACATTGTCCGCTTTTTATGACGACCTTGTCGAACGCGACTCTTACGTCCCTGTCGTCAAACGCATAGTCATGACTCCACGCAACGATGGAAAAGGCAACATCTCCCGTCGTATAGGTGGCTGACGAGACTTCTTGCCAGTCGCCCAGATGCGAATCGAAATAGTAGCCGGTCAGGATATTCCCCACCCGTTCCAGTCGCAGCCTTCCTCGCGTATCGGCCGTAGGCACCGTCGTCGCAATAACGCCCCCGAAATCGGTCAGGTAAACCTCGCCGGCCGGGAACGCGTCGTGGTCGCTGAAGCTGGTCCGCTCAATTGCTCCAGGAGAGACCAAGGGGTTCGAAGATTCCGTTACGCTCAATCCGACTCGAACGCCATTGAATTCGGGAAACTCGGGCAAGGAATAGTTGACCCGCAAGTCAAAATCACCCCGCAGCTTGCATACGCTCGTATGACTCCCGATAAACGTACCTGAAATGGGTGATTCCATGGAATCCGCGGGCAGAAGAATTTCCAGCCTGTTGTTGGTTTCTTTGATTACGAGATTCGATCCTTCCACCAGAATCTGCCACCTTGACCTGTTGAAGCCGTCATAGGTTTCGGCAAATGCCAACAAAGAAACGGTCAACAACAATGGTTGCACGAGCACCAACGCGAGCTTCGTATTGCTCCTCATGACGTTTCTCCTATTTGCTTTCGACTGCCGCGTGCAGGTCCGGTAAGTCCACTGGCAGGCACAAAAACAACAAAGCCGCAGCTCTTCGAGCTGCGGCTTTCGACATCAATGCCTGGCGGCGTCTTACTCTCAAATGGGAAACCCTACACTCACACCCAGCCTGTCAACCTCGTAGCCTTCGAAGTATAGTCGTTTCGAAAGCCCGCCGCAGTGTGTCGGAGGACAGGCTGGAGGTTTCGCACGCTTTCGCATCACGGCCTTTGAACGTACTATGCTCGTCGGTGGCGTCCATTTGGTGGGATTGTCTGACAATCCCATTCCACCGAGGGGTGAAGCTCTTAATGTCGCGTGGCATCGGATGTTGGGTGGTCGCATGAGCGTAAGCCTGCGGGAACAGCTGACCAGGAAGAAGCCACTCGCCAAGTCGCACCCGGAAGAACACCAGGGTGAGCACGCCGGGCCCGAGCTAGGTCGGAGCCTCGGCACCTTCGCGCTGATGATGATCGGCGTCGGGGCGACGGTCGGCACCGGCATCTTCTTCGTGCTACCGGAAGCGGTGCCCATCGCCGGTCCGGCGGTGGTGGTGGCCTTCCTGTTGGCCGGCCTCGCCGCCGGCCTATCGGCAATCTGCTACGCCGAGCTGGCCAGCGCGATCCCGGTCAGCGGGTCGACGTACTCCTACGCCTACCACTCCCTGGGCGAGCTGGTGGCGATGGTGATCGCGGCGTGCGTGCTGCTGGAGTACGGCGTCGCGGCCAGTGCCGTCGCCGTTGGCTGGAGCGGCTACTTCAACGAGCTGCTAGACAAGACGGTCGGCGTCACCCTGCCGGACGCGCTGTCCTACTCCCCGATCCCCGTCGACGATGACATAACCGGCCTGGTGAACCTGCCGGCCATCGTGCTGGTCTTCCTTTGCACGATCCTGCTCATCCGTGGGACCAGCGAGTCGGCCAAGGTCAACACGATCATGGTCCTGATCAAGCTGAGCGTTCTGGTGCTGTTCGTGGTCATCGGCCTGACGGCGTTCGAGGCCGACCGCTTCAACAGCTTCTGGGTCGCCGGGTCGGCCGGCATCACCGCGGCGGCGGGCACCATCTTTTTCACCTTCGTCGGTCTGGACGCCGTCTCGACGGCCGGCGAGGAGGTCAAGGACCCGCAGCGTGCCCTGCCGCGGGCGCTCATGGGCGCCCTGGCGATCGTGGTGACGATCTACGTCCTCGTGGCCATCGCCGGGGTCGGCTCACAGCCGTTGGAGGAGTTCTCGAGCGTCGAACAGCGCGACGCCGGCCTCTCGGTGATCCTCAAGAACATCACCGGTTCGACGTGGCCGGGCACGATTCTGGCCGCGGGTGCCGTGATATCGATCTTCTCGGTCACCCTCGTCACGCTCTACGGCCAGACGCGCATCCTGTTCGCGATGGGCCGAGACGGGATGTTGCCTGACAGGTTCGCCGAGGTCGACTCGCGCACCCTGACCCCCCGGTTCAACACGATCGTGGTCGGCATCGTGGTCGCCCTGATTGCCGGCTTCGTGCCGTCGGTCTACCTCTGGGAGACCGTCTCGATCGGCACCCTTATCGCCTTCACGGTGGTCGCGATCGGCGTGATGGTGCTGCGCCGCACCATGCCCGACCTGCACCGGCCGTTCCGCGTCCCTCTGTTCCCGATCACGCCGATCCTCACGGTGGCCGCCTGCGCGTACGTGCTCTCCGGCCTCGCTGCGATCACCTGGGTGATTTTCGGGGTGTGGCTGGCAGTGGTCCTCGCGTATTACTTCTTAGTCGGCCGGAGGCGCTCCCGACTCAACGACGATTCGGGCGGGGCGGAAGCGCGCTTAGCGTGACAGCGCCCAAACTCATGGAGCGACGTTCATGAGCTCAGGCGAGCGCGATCACGCCGCGCTCGCCAGTACTCGACGATGATGGGGAGCAGCGAGATCACGATCACGCCGATGATCGCGAGCCCGAAGTTTTCCTTGATGATCGGCGTGTTGCCGAAGAAATAGCCGAGCAACCCAAAACTCCAAACCCACAAGATCCCGCCTCCGACGTCGAACGCAAGGAAGCGCGGATAGCGCATGCGGCCGACGCCCGCGACGAACGGTGCGAAGGTCCGAATGATCGGGACAAACCGGGCGAGCACGACGGTCTTGCCGCCGTGCACCTCGTAAAAGCGCTGCGTCCTGAGCAAGTGCTCGCGCTTGAGCCAACGCCTGTGCTCCGTGAATACCCGTGGGCCCACGGCGCGACCGATGAAGTAGTTCGTATTGTCGCCGATGATCGCCGCTGCCGTCAGCAGCGTGAGGATCAGGCCGATATCCATGACGCCGGCTGCCGCGAGCGCACCCGTCGCGAACAGCAACGAATCGCCGGGCAGGAACGGCGTAACGACGACCCCCGTCTCGAAGAAAATAATGAGGAACAGCAGCGCGTAGATCCACACGCCGTACGTGGCTGCAAATTCGATGAGATGGCGATCGACATGCAGGACAATGTCGATCACCGTCATCAAGTAATCCATTTCCTTGCCTTTCTCGACCGAGGCTGAGCGGACTCTACACCAGGCCGTGGTCAGTGGTCACGGCGGAGCGACTCCGATCTCGTAGAACTTCGGCCCTCGGCCATACACCCCCGACAGCCGGCGGCGGCCAGAGTAGAATGCACCACGCTCATCCTCAGAGAAACTTGAATGGCTCATGGTTCGGGCACCAGGCAGTCCCCGCTTCGCACAGCACTTGCGGGCCTCATCGGCAATGTCCTCGAGTGGTTCGACTACGCCGTCTATGGCTACTTCGCCAGCAATATCGCGAGCCAGTTCTTCCCGACATCCGACCCGATCGCCGGTCAGTATCTGACCTGGGGCACGTTCGCGCTGGGATTCTTCGCCCGACCCATCGGAAGTATCGTGCTCGGGCGGGTTGGCGACCGAATCGGCCGGCGCGCGCTCCTCACTCTGTCCATTTCGCTCATCGGTGGCGCCACACTGATACTGGGTCTGCTGCCCACCTACGAACAGATCGGGCTGGCCGCACCGCTGCTGCTGATGGCGATGCGCGTGATCCAGGGCTTTTCGCTGGGCGGCGAGTTCACCGGATCGATGGTCTATACCACCGAGTTGTCTTCGCCCCTCATGCGCGGCCTTGTCAGCAGCTCAACGGCCGCGGGCGTCACGATGGGCTTCATCATGGGGGCCGCCACCGGCGGCATCATCAACGCCATGCTGACCCCCGATCAGGTAAATGCCTGGGGCTGGCGAATTCCGTTTGTCGGCAGCGTCATGTTCCTGATCATCGGTTACTACCTCCGCCGTGGCATCGCCGAGACTGAGGAAGGCGAAATAGCGCAACAGATCCGGGCCCCTGTGCTCGCGTCGCTGCTCGCAGACTGGAAACCCATCGTACAGACCTTCGGCATTGTCGCCATGACGAATGCGGCGTATTACCTGACGTTCACCTATGCGGTGGAACGGCGGAAAGCGCTGGCGCAGGCGGGTGCGACGGTGTCGAGCGGTGCGGAGTTCCAGCTGGCGTCCATCATTGGCCTGTTCGTCGTGCTGTTCGCCAAGCCGCTCGGCGGCTGGCTGTCGGATAAGACTGGTCGCCGGAAGCTGATGATGGCCATGACCGTCGTCATGATGGCGCTGATCTATCCCACACAACAGATGATGCTGCTTGGCACTCCTGGCACGTTCATTCTGGCGCAAATGATGCTGGCGGTCCCGCTAGGTATGGCGTTAGGCCTGCAAGGCGCGATGCTTGTGGAGATCTTTCCCCTGCGCACGCGAGTCATGTCGATGAGTGTGGCCTACAGCGCCACGCTGGCCCTGGCCGGCGGCACCGCCCCCATCGTTGCCACCTGGATGGTGGACTCGCTGAAGCAACCCAACTGGCCGTCGTTCTACATCATGATGTACGGTCTGCTCGGCCTGCTGATCATGTGGCCGATGCGGGAAACCAACGACCGCCGGCTCGATCAATAAGGCACAGACAGCTTTTGGTCGAACGCTTACGGGGAAGCCTATGTCGCTCGAACAATTTTCCTATTTCGCGCAAATTGTCGGCTCGGTCGGAGTCGTTGTCTCTTTGATCTTTGTTGGTCAACAGGTCAGGCAAAACACGCGTGCATTGCAACGCAACGAACACAATTCCACGATGGAGCAATGGACGGTGATTCGCATGGCAATCGCCAAAGACCGGAGCATCGCCGAGCTCATGACCGCTGGCCTTAACGGAGGGCGCGTCCTCGATGCCGCCGATCAGCTGAGGTTAAATCAGATGCTGGCTGAATACGCCTGGGCCGCTTTTCACATTTGGGACAGAACGCAACGCGGTGTCTTTCCGCAAGGTACTTTCGAATTGACCGGAGGAGCACTTTTCTGCAGCGTGCTCAGGACAGCGCGTGGCGAGGCCTGGTGGCTGGACGCCAAGAATTCAGGCTTTATTCCTGCGTTCGTCCTGGATGTCGACGCGATGCTCGCAAAGGGTGGGCAGCAAGCCGCTGAGCCGCAGCATTAGCGGACAGTGCCAATGGTCACACACAGCGGAGGTTGTCACTGCGGACGGGTCAGGTTCGAGGTTGTTGCGCCGACCCGTCTGGAGGTTCGCGACTGCGATTGCTCCATCTGCAGCAAGTCGGGCTACCTCCATCTCATCGTCCCCAGGTCCCGGTTCAAGCTATTGGCCGGTGCCGAAGTCCTCACGGCATACGAGTTCCATACGCGCACCGCAAAACATTTGTTCTGTTCCGTCTGTGGCATTAAGGCGTTTTATGTGCCGCGGTCGCACCCGGACGGCTACAGCGTAAACGCCCGCTGCCTGGATGAGGGAACAGTCGAGGAGCTGTCGATTATTCCCTCGGACGGGAAGAACTGGTCCAAAACGAATCCTGCGGGCCGCGGCAAACTGCTCGAATGACGCCTGGGGCAAGGGAGAACGCAGTGCGCGATTCGCTTTCACGAGTATCCAGGCCCGTCATTGCCGTGCTATTGGGCGGAGGCACGGCCGCGACCATTGATATTGTTTATGCCTTCGTTCGTAACGCAGGTTTCGACAAGACACCCCAGTGGGTGCTGCAATCCGTAGGCAGTGGCTTTCTGGGACTGGACGCTTTCGAGAGCGGCATTCCGGGTGCGCTTCTCGGGCTGGTATCGCACTACTCCATCCTGATTGTCGCTGCACTTGTCTATCTGCAGGCCGCTAACCGTGTCCCTGCGTTGCGAACCCAGGCGCTTGCCTGCGGTGCCATCTTCGGCGTGCTGGTGTACCTGTTCATGAACTTTGTCGTGCTGCCGCTATCGGCATTCCCGTTCACGCTCACCTATTCTCCCATGCGACTCCTCGAGGGTTTTGCATCACATGCCGTATTCGTGGGCATTCCCATTGCCGTCGCCATTCGTTGGCTCGTGCATCCGGACAGTAGCGCGTCCGGCAGCTGACCTTCATCGGCGGGGCTTCTAGATGGAAATCTGGTACGTATTCTGCTCGATCGTGCTGCTGGTCCTGCTGATCAGCTGGGGCAAGGTGCAGCCGTTCCTGGCATTCCTGGTGGCATCTTCGGTGGCGGCGGTATTACTAGACCTGCCCATCGACAAGGTACCCGGCGTGCTCGAGAAGGGTGTCGGCAACATTCTCGGCGGGTTGCTGGGCATCGTGTGCATCGGCGCCATGTTCGGCAAGCTGGTGGCCAATAGTGGCGCCGCGCAGAAGATCGCCATGGTACTGATGCGCGCATTCGGCGAGCAGCATCTGACCTGGGCGCTGATGCTCACCGGCTTCCTGGTGGGCATCCCACTGTTTTACAACGTCGGCTTCGTGCTGCTGGTGCCGCTGGTGTTCTCGGTGGTGCAGCAGACCAAGGTTCCGCCTATCTACCTCGGTATTCCGCTGTTCGCGTCGCTGTCGGTGACCCACGGGTTTCTGCCGCCGCATCCGGCCCCCACCGCCATGCTGCCGCTGTTCGGCGCCGACATCGGTAAGACGCTGTTCTACGGCATCATCGTGGCGCTGCCCGCGATGATCTGTGCCGGTCCGCTGTACGCGAAGCTGTTTCGCAACGTGAAGGCGAATCCCATCACGCTGTTCGTCGCGCCGTTGCGGCCGGAGAACGAACTACCGAGCGCTTTCAATAGTTTCGCTAGTGCGTTGCTGCCCGTTGCGCTGATCGCCTGCTCCATGGCCGTGCCGCTTGCACCCGAAGGCTTGCAACCGGCGCTGCGTTTCTGGACCAATCCGCTGATCGTGATGCTGGTGTCGCTGGCGGTGGCCACGTACACGCTCGGCCTGTCACGCGGCATGAAAATCCAGCCGCTTATGGACGACTATGCCAACTCGGTGAAGGACATCGCCGTCATCCTGCTGATCATCGCCGGCGCCGGCACATTGAAAGAGGTGTTCGTCGCAACCGGCGTCGACAAGAACATCTCGGATCTGCTCACCGGGATTTCAATCAATCCGCTGGTGCTCGGCTGGCTGATCGCCGGTGTCATCCGGGTGTCGCTGGGCTCAGCCACTGTCGCCGGCATGACGGCGGCCGGCATCATGGCGCCGGTCGTCGCCAATACGCACGTCGATCCGAATCTCATGGTGCTCGCCATCGGCGCAGGTAGTTTGATGTTCTCGCACGTCAACGACTCCGGCTTCTGGATGGCGAAGGAATACTTCAATATGTCGCTGAAGGAGACCATCATGAGCTGGACGATCATGGAGGGCATCGTCGGCGTCGCCGGAATCATCGGCGTGTTGATTCTCGAGGCGGTGCTGTACTGAGCGGTGCCGATTCCTTATTGCCGTTCGCGGCTCCAAGGCCGCTTCGGCCACCGCACGCTTCCGCAGACGGGCCTTTGAGAGTACTCTGCTCTCATGCGACTTTATCTCGGTAACATCTCGGCGGCAGTGACAAGCGAGGACCTTCGAGCAATGTTCGAGCATTTTGGCCGAGTTCGTTCCGTTGACATCATCAAGGATCGATTTACCGGAATGAACAATGGAGATGGGGTTGTGGAGATGGTTAGTGCCGTTGAGGCAGAGTTTGCGATCAGTCGGCTTCACTTCACTCAATACGGGGGTCGAACTATCAGTGTTAGCCGGGTTCCTGGAGAGTGATCAAGTGTGGCCTGTGCTGTCTTTGACTGTCGAAAATTTCGGAGGATTGAGTTATGGGTAAGAAAATTTACGTTGGCAATCTGCCGCAGTCGGCCAATAACCTGGCGTTAGAGAAGTTGTTTGGGCAGTGCGGCACGGTTGAATCTGCGACCGTAATAACGGATCGTGTTTCTGGTCAGAGCAAAGGCTTCGGCTTCGTCGAAATGGCAATTGAATCGGATGCACGGAAGGCGATCGATTCGCTAAATGGAAGCGATTTCGATGGATCGCAATTGATAGTCAATGAAGCCAAGCCACAACGAAGCAAACAAGGCGACACAGGAGGCGGCCGCAGGCAAGGGCCACCGAGAAGTCGTTATTAGCAGGTGAGTGTAGGCCACCTCAGTTGAGGTGGCCTACTGGTTCTTACGCGGCTTCTGCAAAGAAGCCTGTTTGATCACACCGGGACGATATTCTCTGCCTGCGGACCTTTCTGGCCCTGTGTGACAGTGAATTCAACCCTCTGGCCTTCGGTAAGGGTTTTGAATCCGTCGCCCTTGATTGCGCTGAAATGCGCAAATACGTCCGGGCCGGACTCCTGCTGGATGAAACCGAAGCCTTTGGCTTCGTTGAACCACTTAACGGTGCCTACAGTAGTAGCCATTATTGTTTCCTGATTAGAACAAGTAATAGAAGCTCGCTTTCAAGAGCCATAGAGACTGGAAGTGAAGCGATTACTTATGAAAAACAGGACGAGGGACTACGGAAGAGTATTCTGAGGGACCTTCGAAATGGAGTGCATAGTGAATAGCGCACTTTCAGGCACGGCGGATGGTAGGCCTTTCCGGCCTGAAGTCAAGCCGGGCGAAGGCGAACCTGGTTCCTTGCCGGTCTTGCCTTCGCCGTTTCGCCGCTCAGTCATGTCGGCCGGCACCTTGCGGATACCGGCCCTCGCGACTGCACAACACTAGCGACGAACGCGACAGATCGCTCTGACAATCAGCGTCACGCGCTGGTTGCTGTTGTTGACGATATAGCCCCTGACCCGCCCGTCTACGATGAAATTCGCAGGGATGGGGGTCGCGCCTTCGGCGATATCATTGGGATTGCTGTCGAAATCGAACTCGGCTTCGTCGCCGATGGACTGCATGAAATCGCTTCGGACAGTCTTGCCACCCGATTTCAGCACAGCGCGATAGGAACCCCGGACGAGGTTATTTCCGTCCACGGACGCGCGGGACCGGTTCGAACGTTTCTCGCAGTCGACTTCGAGTTCTGCGGCGGTCGCCGTAAACGCGAACAACGTGAGCAGCGCAACCGCGCCGGCGGAAGAAAGGGTTCTGATCGTCATCGTAAAGCTCCTGTTAATTCAATCGATTTGGGAAATTTAGGCTCTATGGTCCGCTCCGTTGCAACGCGACCACGAGGCGCCCACCTCCCCGTCGGCAGCGATCGCGGCGCTCCTGCGCATGAGTACCCGCGAGACGCAGTTGGGTTCATTTTGGGTTCAGGCCGGCAGCAAATCAGCGCGCTACAGCTACCGCCGCGGGCTGGGCATCCGGCAAATGCGGCCGCCGGTCATGAGCCCGGCGCGTGGCCGCGCGCTCTGCCACACGGACTGCGGCAGCGCCAGCCGGGAAAAATCTGCGCGGCCGCGAAAAAAATTGCACTTCGCCGGAAAATCCGCGCTCGGCCGCGAAAATCGCGGCCTTGCCGTTGTGGCCCGTCAGCCGTTGGCGTATCTGGCACGCTCCGTGCATGTAATCTATCGACGGCCGGGCGAAGGACTCCGGCAGAGGCGCGGGGCCGGACCGAAGATGGAAGATCTGCCATGCTGACCTGGACGATGACGTTTCTTGTTCTGATGATCGCAAGTGGCCTTTTCGGCTGGACCGAGGCGTCCGGTATCGAAGCGGCCGCTGCGAGATTCCTGTTCTTTGCCTTCTTCTACCTCGTTGTCATCACCGCGTTCTTCTCCGGCTTGGGCGGCAATCCGCCCCTGGAGCGCCTGCGGGTCTGGATGCGCGTAAGGCCGGAAACGGGAGAAATGCGGCAAGCCAAGGAACCAAAGGTTGTCGCATGAGACCTCGGGCAGGGACCCGCTGTAGTTAGCCAGCAGTACGAATGGTGCCGGCCGCGCGGGCAATGCGTCGCAATTTACTTGGAATCAACGCGCAGTTTGCGCAGCAGTTGGCGGTCGACGTAGGTACGGCTGTCGAGCACCAGGCGGTCCCCGTATTGCTGGAGCTGGTACATACAGAACATTACGATGATGCAGCACATGAGCGCCGTCAGCGTGGCATTGAACGAGATTCCCAGGCCCATGGTGACGCCGGAGATGTCGCCACCCATGGCGCCCTGTGCTTCCTGCAGCGCGGCGCCGATTCCGCGCACGGTGCCGACGAAGCCCACGGCTGGAATGGCCCAGGCCGTGAAGCGCACCATCGAAAGCTTGGCGTCCATGCTCGCGGCTTCGAATTCGCATTCGTCGCGTACTGCTTGCGCGGCGTCCTGCACGCTGCGTGTGGCGCCGAAGCGGTTGTACGCGACCATCAGCAGCCGCGGCAGGAAGCCGTCCTGCTCCTCCCGTGGCAGCGCTTCGAGCGGACGTGAATACACGCGCGCATCCTCGGGCAGCACCACCTCTGCTTCACCAATCTTCACGTAATCCTTGTCTAGCAGCTTGCGATCCTTCTGGGTGAGCCAGGCCTGCCGGCCGAGCAACAGCAGCGACCACATGCACAATGTCACGCACAGTTCCTGCTCGTAATCCTTGAGGATGACGTACACCGAGCGGAGCTGGATCACCTGAGTCTTGACGTTCAGGTTGGTGACTTCAATTCGCTGGGACAACACGGCCTCGGCGCGCGGGCGGATGATGAGCGTCCAGATGCTGTGCATCACGATGACCGAGAGCAGCAGCGCGCTGATGCTGTAGACCGCGTCGTTCAGCTCCCAGTGCGAGCGTTCCAGGCGCTTGACGGCGGTCTTGTCCAGTGGCAGCGGCGCGTTGGTCTCGGTGGCCATGCAGAAGATCTCGTGGGAATGGAAGGCCCTCCCGAAAGAGGGCATTATCCTGCGCTTGTCCCGCGCGCAGCGACAGATTAAACGGCGTGAGTTTTTTCATCTTGCCCGACCGTCCTCTATGTCGCCTTCGAGCTGGAAATGCCGGGGAGGACCATCCATGACCGCAGAGGACGCCGTTGGCGAAAGCTCGGGCTTTGGGCGCACGGGGCGTCTGATCGGCTTTGTGCTTGGCCCCCTGCTCGCGATCAGTCTGCAAGCCATGCCGCCGCCGGAAGGCATGAACGTCGAGGCGTGGCGCGTCGTCTCCCTCGCGGCGTTGATGGTGGTGTGGTGGGTAAGCGAAGCCATCCCCATCGCCGCGACCGCGCTGATGCCGCTGATCGTGCTGCCGCTGGTCGGCGCCGCGGGGATCAAGGAAGCGGCCTCGCCTTACGCGGACCCGATCGTGTTTCTGTTTATCGGCGGATTCATTCTGGCGGCGGCGGTGGAACGCTGGCGTCTGCAAGAGCGCATCGCGCTGTCGATTGCATCGCGCGCGGGCGGACAGCCGGCGGCGTTGGTCGCGGGCTTCATGATCGCCTCGTGCGCGATCTCGATGTGGATTTCGAATACGGCGACGACGTTGATGCTGGTGCCGATTGCGATCGGCGCCGCGCGGGCGCTTTCACCGGATGGCAAGCCGGACCTCGCGCTTGGAGGCGCTTTGGTGCTCGGCGTCGCGCATGCGGCGACGATTGGCGGGATCGGCACACCGGTGGGTACGCCGACCAATCTGATCGGCATCGCCTTTCTGGATCGCGCCGGTGAATCCATCGCCTTCATCGATTGGATGAAGATGGCGATTCCATTGATGCTGGTGATGTTGCCGTTGGCTTGGTTTCTCTTGTCCGTGCCGCTGTTCGGGCGCGGGCGTGATCGCACGACCGCGATTGCCGGCGTCGTGCGCGAGGCGTTTGCAAAGCTCGGCCCGTTGACGACACCAGAAGTGCGCGTCGGTTTGGTGTTCGGCGCGACGGCGCTGGCGTGGATGTTTCGCACGCTGATTGTAGAAATTCCTGGCCTCGGCGCGCTCACCGATACGGGCGTCGCGTTGATCGGGGCGCTGGCGCTGTTTCTCGTCCCGTCCGGAAGGGCGCGCGGCGAAAAGCTGATCGATTGGCCGACGGCCGAACAAATTCCCTGGGGCATCGCCATTCTCTTTGGCGGCGGCTTGTCGCTCGCGGCGGGCATGGAGGCGACGGGGCTTGCGACGTGGATCGGCGAACGCATTTCGGACATGGACGGTGTCAGCGCGTTCGGGCTCGTCATTGTGCTGGTGATCGTGACGATTTTGGTGTCGGAGCTCGCAAGCAATGTCGCGACGCTGACGTCGTTGTTGCCGGTGGTCGCCGCTGTGGCAGTGGCGACGGGCGCGCCGCTGCAGCCCCTCGCCTTCCCCGTGACACTCGCAGCGAGTTTCGCCTTCATGCTCCCGGTTGCGACGGCGCCGAACGCCATCGCCTATGCGTCTGGTCTGGTAACGTTGAAACGCATGTTGACGGTCGGCTTCGGCCTAAACATCGCCGCAGCGACCTTAATTATTGCGATGGCGGCGGCGAATTAGCGCGCATCGGCCTCAGCGCAAGCACGAAACGCCCTGCAGGGCATTCTTGGGATCGTGAAGGTGGACCGGTTGGGAAGAGGCTACGCCGACCTTTCAATCGGCGTGCCTACTCCATTCAACGGAAACGCTCGGGGGCTTGGAGCCAAGTTCATCAATCATGTCGAGCTGGAGGAGCGAGACCGAGTATCATACGCCGCTCCTTCGCGTCATAGCCCTCCAGCGCACTCGGTTCCGGCTTCCACAGTGAGACGCCGACACCCACGGCAACCGAAAGCGGAATTGTGATCAGCGCCGGGTTGCGTAATGGGAACCATGCGCTGGAATTGCCAAGAATATCGACCTGGATGGTCGGAGACAGATAAATGAACAGCAGACTCGTTGCCGTGCCGACGAGCACAGTGGCGACCATGCCGTAGGTGGTGGACTTGCGCCAGAAAATCGACATCACCAGCGCCGGAAAATTGCCGCTTGCCGCCACGGCGAAAGCGAGCCCGACCATGAACGCGACGTTTTGTCCCTTGAAAGCAATGCCAAGCAGGATGGCGATGATTCCCAGCGTTAGAGTCGCCATCCGCGCCACCTTCAGCTGCTCGCTGTGATCAGCTCGGCCCTTTCGAACCACTGACACCCAGAGGTCGTGGGAGAGTGCCGCGGCACCGGATAGCGTGAGTCCCGCCACGACCGCGAGAATGGTCGCGAACGCCACCGCGGCTATGAATCCGAAAAGCCAGTTGCCGCCGACGGCTTCGGCGAGCAGCGGCGCGGCCATGTTGCCGCCGGCGTCAACGGCCGCAATCAGATCGCGGCCTACCAGCACCATGGCGCCGAACCCCAGCACGAAGGTGAGCAGATAAAAAAGGCCAATCAGCCCAGTTGCCCAGAACACCGACTGCCGTGCAGCCTGCGCGTCCGGAACTGTGTAAAATCGCATCAGGATGTGTGGTAAACCTGCCGTACCGAACATCAGGGCCATGCCCAGCGAAATGGCTTCCCAGGGACTGGTTATCAGTGCGCCCGGCCCGAGCACACCCGTGCCGTAACGGTCTTGGGCGGCCGCGAACAACGCCACCGGATTCATGTCGAACTGGGCCAGAACCAGCACGGACATCAGAGTCGCCCCGCCAAGCAACAGGCAGGCCTTTACAATCTGGACCCATGTGGTCGCGATCATGCCGCCGAACAGAACGTATGCAAGCATGACCAAACCGACGATGATTACCGCGACCTCGTAGGACAAGCCGAACATCAGCCGAATCAGGTTCCCTGCACCCACCATCTGCGCGATTAAATAGAAGGCGACCACGGCCAGGGTGCCGATAGCGGCAGCGACCCTGACCGGCGTCTGCCTAAGGCGGTAGGCAACCACATCGGCAAAAGTGTACTTGCCGAGATTGCGTAGCGGTTCGGCGATCAGAAAGAGAACCACCGGCCAGCCCACCAGCCACCCAGTTGAATATATCAGTCCATCGAAACCCGAAAGCGACACCAGCCCGGCGATTCCGAGAAAGCTTGCCGCGCTCATGTAGTCACCAGCGAGCGCAAAGCCGTTCTGCCGTCCGGAAATGCTGCGCCCAGCGGCAAAGAACTCCTCGGTCGACTTGGTCTTGCGAGCTGCCCAGTACGTGATCCCGAGCGTCAGCGCGACAAAGATGAAGAAAAAGAGGATGGCGGTAGCGTTGGGCTCGCCAATAGCTGTACCAGTGCTGCTCATGTCGAATTTCCGAGACTATTCAGGCGTTTGATCTCCGCATCGATATGAGTGCCCGTCCAGCGTACGTAGAACCAGGTTACGACCCAGGTCAGCAAGATCACCAGCGCCCCCAGTACGATCGCCCACGGATAGGCCGGGTACGATAAGCGCGCCGAGACCGTCCTTATTGAAGGCCACCAGCAGCACAAAACCGAAGTAGATGACTATCATCACGGTGCTCAGGGAAAGCGCGACACGCCAGCGGCGCCGCGCCAATTTGCTCAGGGCAAGTCTGTCGTCATCCACCGGGCGTCCCTCGTTGCTGCTCAAACGAATTCTTCTCTTATTGCCAAGCCCCACATGTTAGTCACCTGCCGGTTACACGATGTTCCGACGCCGGCCGATGCGACTGCGTCTAAAGTGAGGCCCTACCCGGAGTCTTGACCCACGGCTGCCTGGGGCTTGCCGGGATCACAGGCGGATTCTAGATGAATCCACTCACGGCTTGAACGCAGTCTGCGCGTCGTGAAAGCTTCCGGAAAAGTACGCCACGTTGTGGAACGCCTCGCGTACAAGCGCTTCCGCCACATACCGCGCCTCGGCGATATCTCTCCCGAACACAATCAGCCGGGTATTGTGGTCTTGCATTGGTAATCTGCCATCGTCTTTCGCCAGTTTTATGTCCCCTACATCCTTGCCCTCCAACACGCCGCTTCGTGGGATGTTACGGGCGTTTGCAAGAGAACCACTACGGAAGTCTTCGGCTTCGCGGACATCGACGAACACTGCGGTCTGATCATTGGCGACGACGTACCGCAATCCATCCGACTCTATCTCCGTCAAGCCGCCCAGAGCGCGCCAGACTGGAATGCCGAGCTGATAGCGACGGACGTTCGTGTAACCCGCGGCGAGAAGTTCCTCGGCAAGTCGCTTACTCTTGCCGCAGTAGGGACCATTACAATATAGAACGAGCGGAGTCTCCTTACTCCCCTCAAGCAATCGACCGACCTCGGCGACATCGGAAACGTAGCTAGAAATGGGAACCCCTGGCTTGGCGGCGACGTTCATGGCACCCGGTATGTGACTGATCGCGTATTCCAGGTGGGGGCGCGCGTCGAGAACTACGGCGCTGTTGTCAGCGAGAATGCCTTTGAGCTGCTCTGTTGAAACCTCGACCGTGGGTTGCGCGGATTCACCCAGCGTCGCCTGATAGATGTTCCCGGCGGATTGTCCGTACGCGGCTGCCGATGATCCGAACAACATGAATATCCAGACGATGGCTCGGCGTTTCACTTCTGCAATTTCCGCATACAACTCGCCCCTCGAACGCCAATACTACAGGATCCAAGCGTACGCGGCGCGCGAGGCCGGGGTTCTTGAAAGTGGTAGCGGGGGCACGCCGCCAACGCTATAAGGAGATCGATGACGACCAAGCCGATGGTGGTGCTGGCCAACTCCAGCGTGCGCAACGCGCTCCTCAACGTGAACGGGCTTTCCACGTCCCTTCCGGATGACTCCCTGCCGGCGGTGACCGCCACGTCCGGCCCCAAGTGGGTGCACCAGGCGCTTTTGGGGCTCGCCCACGTGCAGGTCGACAGCATCGCAGCCGTAGAGCGGTCGCACCATCACATCCTGTTCACCCGCAACCACCGGTACCGCCGGTCTGATCTGAGAAAGGCCCTGGAGATGGACCGGACGGCTTTCGAGAACTGGACCCATAGCGCCGCGGTCCTGCCGATCGACACCTATCCCTATTGGAAGCACTACTTCCGGCGCTTCCGGAAAGGCGAGACGCATCCCGGCTATCGCCGGTATTTCTCGCAGGTGACCGCCTCCATGAGGTCGCGGGTGCTTAAAGCCATCCGGGAACGCGGACCCTTGGCGCCGCGCCAGGTTGTCTCGAAGAAGGTCCAATGGACCGATCCGTACTTCTCGCGGCCTTCCCTCGCGAAAATGACCATGGAGTACCTATGGCGGACTGGCACGCTAGCCGTCACGAGGAGGAATGGACAGGAGAAGGTCTACGATCTGGCCGAACGCGTCGTTCCGGAGCACCACTTCTCGCACACCGTGACCAGAGCACAGTTCATCGACTGGGCATGCGTCGAAGCGCTGAAGCGACTGATCGCCGCCACGCCGACGCAGATCTCGCGCTTCTTCCACGCGGTCTCTCTCGAGGAGGCGCGCGCGTGGTGCGAGAAGTACCGTGGGAAGGGCGTACAAGAAGTCGCGATGACGTGCGCGGATGATCAGATCATCCGCGGGCTCTACGGGCTAACGCCGGTGGTTGATCGTCTCGATGCCTTTCCCGATCCGCCTGCCCGGCTTCGTGTCCTGAACCCGTTCGATCCCCTGGTCCACGACCGCGGCTCCCGGCGCACGTCCAGGATCTTCGGGTTCGACCAGCGCATGGAGATCTGGGTGCCGCCGGAGAAACGCAAGTACGGCTACTACGTTCTCCCGATCCTGGAAGGGAGCAGGTTCACCGGGCGCGTGGACGCGAAGCTCGAACGGTCCGAAGGCGTCTTTCGCGTCCTGGGCCTGTGGTGGGAGCGTGGAGTCGGACGATCGTCAGCCCGCCTCGCCCGGCTTCACCGGGAGCTCGACGAGCTGGCCCGCTTTGTGGGTGTGGAACATGTCACCGGTCTGTAGGACGGCCTGACTTGCCACGTCCTCGACGCCAGTTTCAGCCAGGGGCCTGCGTCTTGACGAATTCACCGGATTGGGCTGCACGGCAAGCATCCGTCCCCTGCCCGATTACCATAGCGCCGCGTTGGGATTGCGGAAATGAATCCGATCACAGTTCTCTGATGACTGTGGACACAAAAAATGGCCCCCGTAAGGGGGCCATTCGTCATATGGTAGCGGGGGCCGGTCACTCGTCTGGCGGCGAAGTCCCGTCGATTTCAGCGATTTCTCGTTCGACTTCGGCGCGAAAAGCCGGCCGGTTTTCCTCTTTTGTGCGGAGGTAGGTTACTCGCACGTAACTCGGATCACGACTCAAAGCCCGGACCAAGGAAACTCGGAATGCGAGCCAAGCCTCTTGAGACAGAAACCCTGACTGATACTGAAAATACATGTTGTCAAATGATCTCAATTGGATAACCGAAGACAAATAATGAAAGCCGATCACTTCTACCGGCGAATCATCATGCAATTTTTTCCATTTGACTTGATCGATCCCGTCTGGCAGCGGCGAACTTCGAATACGTTCCCCCACAACGCGCAGCGCAACGTCACTCTGGACATACGCGGCAAGGATACCGACCTGAGTATCCAAACGTGCTTGATACTGAGCAGCAATTGCAATTTCCTGAGATTGCTTGATCTGGAACCCGACAAAAATCAGCGACAAAACAATCGCACCAATTCCAATCAGTTCGGCACCGTCTTTCCAATTCGCATGATTCAATTGATTCTCCTAATGTCTATTGCGCCGAGTGCTGATCTTTGGGTCACCAGCCGTTATTGCAGCTGAGCAAACAGGCGACCAACGCCTCGCGGCCACTTGCGGTTGCTTTGGGATAGCCAATCCAAACGGCTGCTTCAGGTAAGTAGCAGTCGTCAGAATGTTAGCAGCCGACCGGCAGCTCAGGGGTGCATTGCATTGCCCGGCCAGTCCGCGAGACTCATTCTGAACGTCTGGTCCTTCCGGCAGCGGTCATTCGACCGGGAGCAGTCGAGCGTCTCTGAACGGCAAAAGCGGCCTCTCAATTGAGGTCGCGAACCAACAAACACATGTGTTGTGAGTTCTGTAAAGAGGCCCGATATGAGCGCGGAGGGTACTTGATCGGCCGCGCGGCGGTAGCGTCCTGTCGCAGCTGTCGCCGTCGCGAGTGGCGTAACGGCGCGGTCTTAGCCACGCGATCTTGTCCGGGAAAAACGGCAGGCGCAGACTGATTTCGATTCTCGAGATCCAGCGCAAATTAGTCCCCGGGGTGGTTAAACATGAAAACGAAAATTGCTGCGCTCGCTCTGTTCGCCTGTCTATTTATAGGCCTTGCCCAAGGCCAGCCCGGCAGCATAATCGACCGCCATCCGTTCCTGGTAAATTCCGACGGCGGATTCTCGGAACGAAACGGCATCGCGGCCGACGGTGACGGCAACTTCACTGTCGTGTGGGACATCGTCGCTGACGCAAACGACCCTGTCGGCATCTGGGCACGGCGATTCGCTGCGAGCGGAGCGCCGATGGGGCCGCAAGTCCACTTGGTGGCAGATGATGATCCACAACCGCGAACCCAACCGATGTCACCGGACATCGCCATGACCGATGCGGGGAATTCGGTCGTCGCCTGGTGGCTGTGGACCCAGGACAATAGTCCCGAGCACATTCTGTTTCGCCGCTACAACGCGGCCGGCGTTCCGCTCGGCGCCGCCGTCACGCTCGAAACCGGGGACTGGGAGCCCCCTTTCGACTGGCCGGGCCCGCAAGTCGTCATGGATTCGAGCGGCAATTTCCTGATCCTGTGGGCCAGGACCCGGGCGGTCAACTCGTATCATGCGCAGCTTTTCCGCGCCGATGGCACGCCGCGCGGGTCTCCGTTCCTTGTCAGCTGGGATACGGGGCCCGCGGCCACGGTGGCCATGGGACCCGCCGGAAACTTCGTGGTCGTGTGGGTGAAGGGACCGACGCTGCGGGGCAGGCTCTTCAACGCAGACGGTACGCACGACGGCCGCGAGTTCGTCGTTGCGAAAAACCCGCGCACGGCAGAGCTGTATTTCGTTCGCGTGGCGATGGACGGCAGCGGCAACTTCGTCGTCGCCTACGCCAACTTCTCACTCGGAATTTTTGCGCGCCGATTCGACGCGGACGGTACGGCGTTGGGCAAGGAGTTTCGTGTCTCGAAGAAGGGGGGGTACACACATCACCAATACCTCGACCTCGACATGAATTCTGCGGGAGAATTTGCGCTTTCCTGGCAGGCCGGCGGGAACGGGGCGTGGCCGCATACGCGTCTCTATGCCGCCGATGGGAGTGCTGTCACCGGCGCTCGGTCGCTGCCGCCGGCACCCGGCGGCTGGACAGCCGACGGGACGGCACTGGCCATGGTTGCGGACGGCGGCTACGTCTTTGTCTGGGGGCAGGGGGTGCCCCACATCATGGGCCGAAGGGTTGCCGGGCCGCACGATGCGCGACCGGCCTGTTCCTATTACCTGGCGACCCGGGTCGGCACCAACGCGGCTGACACGCTGACGGGTACGTCCGGTGACGACGTGATCCAGGCCCGCGAGGGAATCGACTGGGTGGACGGCGGCGGGGGCGACGACATCCTCTGCGGCGGAGGCGACGGTGACCAGCTCTACGGCGGCAACGGCTCCGACCAGCTGTTCGGCGGCCCGGGCGACGACGTCCTCGACGGCGGGCCCGGGAGCGATTTCTGCGACGGCCGTGTGCACGACAATGCCGATACGGCGCTCAATTGCGAGACGGTGATCAACGTTCCCTGAAGGAAAACCCGGGCGCAAACTTCCAGAATGGGCCACGTGAGTCGTTAAAGACTGGCGGCCGCTATAGGTTGCGGATTCAATCAATCGACGCAACACATTCACAAAAGCGCACGGCCGGTGTTCTGAAGTCTAACGTTTTTCGTGGCCGCTCGTTAAGCTGACGAGCAACAGCGTTTAGTCGGTTCTGGTGTACGTCCGAGAGGACCATACCTTTCGGGAAGTACTGTCGCAATAGCCCGTTGGTGTTCTCGTTCGATCCGCGTTGCCAAGGCTGTTGTGGGTCACAGAAGAAGACGTCGATATCGGTAGCGAGACTGAAGCGCTTGTGTGCAGCCAACTCCTTGCCGCGATCCCAAGTCAGGCTACTTACGTGAAGCAGTCGTTTGAATTAGATCGCCTTCCCAGTGGCCGGGTACGGCACCGAGACCCGCGATGCACAAACCGGCGCGCTCGCGCGTCCTTCCGGTCAACACCGGCCTCGCAGAGTCGGTGGAGCGGCCGATCGCCGCCAGGCAGCCAAAGGGCCCGCTAAGAAACGCAATCCGTTCAGTTGCCAGCAATGAAAGCCGGGCAGACTCGTCGGTCGGCCGGCTCGCCCAGGTCGGTCGCTGCTTCTTGCCCATTCGGTGTAATACGAAATGATACTACGAAGAGTTTCGTAATTCCGCCGACTCGCGGCGTTTCACCCCAATTGCGCAGAGCTACTTCTGCGGCGTCCCGGCCAGCAGGGCTTCTGCATTCAACGTGCGGGGGCCGTTGTCGTCGCAAATGCTGAATTGCGCAAACCGCGTTGTGGTCTGCCCCGCGTAGCCCTTTTCGTCCTCATCTTCGTCGTACATTGCCACACCGGCGTACTCTCCCCGGGCATTGATGATGTAAAACTGGAGCTGGAAGTTCGGGTCACCGTCTTCCTTTCGCAAGCGCTTTTCTACTGTATTCGCGCGGACCCGCCGCAATGCTTCCATGCCGGCATCTTTGGGATGCGCGCCGGCACGTAGCTTTTCCACAATGAGAAAGGAGCAAAGCCCGAAGAGATTGGCTTCTCCTCTGCCCGTCGAACCGGCAACTCCGACATCACCATCCACGTAGAGTCCGGCGCCAAGGATGGGTGAATCCCCTACCCTTCCTGGAATTTTGAATGGCAGCCCCGAGGTTGTTGTGACGCCACAGATCTCCCCCTTTGCATTGATGCCATCGCAGTTGATGGTTCCATGAAGGCGAGAAGAAGGCAGGAGCCCCAGGCCGGCCATTTTTCGAGCCGCTTCCGCCTCCAGCGCGCTGCGCTTTTCCGGGTCCAGGTAGTGCGACGGATCTATCCTGCGCTTCCATTCCAGCCACGCCTTCCGGGAGTAATCCGTGTTCAGATCGTCTTCGATCTTGAAGCCCATGTTCCGCGCGAAGTCTTGAGCGCCCTTGCCGACAAGCAAGTGATGGTCGGTGGTTTCCATGATCGCGTGTGCCACAAGCGATGGAGTGCGGATGCCTTCCAGGCAAGCAACGCCGCCTGCCAGCTTTTGCGGGCCATGCATGCAGGAGGAATCCAATTGCACAACGCCCTCGGCATTGGGGAGGCCGCCGTACCCGACATACGGATCCTCCGGATCAAGCTCCACGATGTTAACGCCAGCGATCAGTGACTGCAGTACATCTTTACCCAGCATCATTTGCTCGTATGCAAGCGCAACGCACGTTTTGCTGCCTCCGTTCTTGAAGAAGTTGCCGTTGTTGGAAGAAATCACAACCGGCTTCGCAGAACGCGATTTGATGACAGCAGGAGCCGCTGTATTCTGGGCCATAACAGCATCACTAACAGCCAATGCGCCGATGGCGGCTGTCGTTTTCAGGAAATCACGTCTTTCCACATCCACCTCCGCATGCAGTGTTTTCTGATTCTATGTTCCGATCAGATCACGCTCGCCAGCTCGCCTACCGCACGATACGCCTCGTTGATGGCCGCATCCGTGTGCGGGCTGGCTGCCGCATCCGCATTCGCAATCGCTATTCGCCCATGCCGACGCCGGCCGATGACATTTGGCCGGTCGTCGCTCGTCGAGAAAGCCCATTCGATCGGGTCGAACAGGGGATTGTAGGAATAGGTGTAGCCGTGGGGCCAGCGATTCACGGTAATACCGAGTATGTCCCTGTCCGCGTCCAGCCCGTACGGCGCAAACATGTCGTGGAGTTGGCCGCGAATTTCCTTTTCGAAAGTTTCGAACGAAGTCGTCAGTAGCTCGGCCCTGCCGGCACGGTGTTGGTCGCGTCGCGACAGGCCTGGCTTGCAGGGGTAGCGGCCCATGCCGAGGATGATCGGCTCATCGGGGCTCGCGCTGGTCCTGTAGTCGCCCAATGCCAACGGAGTGCTGAGCGACAGCATCGTGTGGTAGCCGCCCGGCGCTGCGATGTAACTGACTTTGGCACCGACAAACGATCGCCAGTTCGACAGCAGCACGCTCGTGTAAACGATCGGTGCTTTCACGCCATCGCCGAGTGCCAGTTTCTGTTTTTCCGGAAGCTCCGGGCAAATGTGAGGAATGACAGCGTTCCAGCAGGCAAGCACCGCTGTACGGCCGCGTACGCGGAAAGGCTCGCCATGCTGTACATAGGTCACCGCAACTTCGGATGAATTCGTATTCTCCACGTGGATTGCCGTGCTGTTGAGTCGTAGACGCACTTGGTTTTCTGCCAGGTCAAGCCGGCCATAATCGGCTTTCGCGGTGACGATCTGTTCCATCGTGGATGCGGACATCGAACCCGGCACCAACGATCCCACCAGCAGTCGGGCGATCGTGGCATTGCCATCGGGAAAATACATGTCCGGATCGCCGTTCCCTGCGCGCGCCGCGTTCTCTCTTCCGTGTTGTCCGCCGGGTTCGTTGACCAGCAAACCTGGCGGTATCTCGGGTAAGTTCATGCCGGAGAAGCCCGCGAAGCCCATTTCGTGGCCGTAAATGGCCGGGATTGCATCGACGCCCGTGCCAAACAGGCTGTTCACTTCAGGGTTGAAAAGTGTGGCTACTTCAGGCTCGCAGTCCGCAACACCGGTGACGAAGTCGTAGTAACTCATGCGAATAAGTTTTGCACGCTTCTCATCCGGCGTCAGTCCCGGAAGTAGTCCCTCGCTTCCGTAAACAGGCGAACCGCATCCGCGCGAGCTTTTTCAGACATCGGTGCTTCGGCGAAGAATTCAGCGGCCGGACGGACGCCGAACCCGGACACTATCTTGTTGTCGCCATAGGTCTTACGGTCAAAAAATACGCCGAAAGCCATGCCGAGATCCTTATAGCGGTCCTTCACCGACTGGATCGCGCGGTAATAACGCGTCCGGTCGATGCCTAGTTCCCAGAGCAATCCGGCGGCGACCGTGCTGTACTGCGACGGAGCCTCGACATTCAGCGTTCCCCCGTTGAGCAGGTACATCCTGCCATCGTGCCAGAATTCATTGCGCTTGGCGTGGCCGCCGAAATCATCGTGATTGTCGATAATCAGGATGCGCGCATCCGGGTTTACCTGCTTGCGATAGAAGTATGCAGAAGCGAGTCCACTGATGCCGCCACCAACGACTATCAGGTCATACACGTCTTCGACGTCCTCCGGAGTGCCAAAGAGCACGCCGTCGCGAAGCGCATGCGCGACCTCGTAAGCACCGTCATGCGAGCCCCGCATTCCCGTGAGTATCGGCGGGTAGTAGCCCGACATTTCGTTTGCCGCGACTGCCGTCGCGAGTCCTGGCGGCAAAAACGAGCTGCCAACGACAACACCGACACCGTTGATGAAATCACGGCGCGAAACAACCGCCCGTTGTCCTCCCCATCTCCCGCACTGCTTAGTCATAGTGGCCCCAATACCGGGAACGCAGGCTCAATAGTGGAAGCAATTTGTCATCCATTGCAAGGACGTTGGCGAACTCACCTTCTCCAAGCGCGGCACGAATAACCTTCGAGCCTGAGAATTTCATCGTGCAACCGGCCCTGACCTGGTGAAACGCCATCGCGAACTGGTCGAAGGGATCGCGGACTTGGGCAACGATCACGCGGTGATATCAGTGCACGTCGAGATGGCGCGGACGATCCTGCGTAGCCTGTTCGGGAAGATCCCCGTGGAGCCGGTCGGCACCGTGCTGGTGGCGACCGGCCCGGGACTCATCAATTCCAGTCCCGCATCGATATTTCCAGCACTTAATAGTAGCGGGGGCAGGATTTGCGATGTACAAACCGGCGCCAATGGCGGACATTCGCTCTGTCAGGATCTGCCTCCAATCCGCAAGCAGATGTATCGGCGTCGTGCTTCAATCCATCGCTTGACAGGAAGCGAACCAACCCGCACCGTCGCGCTAGTGAACGGGCGGTGAGAGCCCATTTCGGGTTGGAACCTCAAAGCGTCCCACGCACATGAGCTGAGGCACTGCATCGCCGACAGCAGCATAGGGGCGCTGGTGGGCGGCGGGTATATATCCGCGATTATGGGTATTGCGCGTCACATAGTCCGAGGCAATTCTCCCCGGAGGGAACGTCATGTCACAGCAACATCTGGCTAACGCCCGATTATTCCTGATGGCGCTAGCCATCTTGATGCTGACCGCCGCCTGCGGTAAGGATTCGCCGTCGCCGGCCAACGGAACTCCAACGGATCAATCCGCCGAGGCCGCGCCGACGGAGGCGCCGGCGAACGGAACTCCGGCGGACCAATCCGCCGAGGCCGCGCCGACGGACGCGCCGGTCGTCGAAACCCCGGATACGCAGGCCGTAGCCGCGATGCTCGCGAAGTGGACCGGCGATCTCGACGGCATGATCGAACGGCGCATGATTCGTGTGTTGACCACGTACTCGAAGACCACATTCTTCATTGACCGGGGCCAGCAGCTCGGTCTCGTGCCCGACGCCTTCCGCTTGTTCGAGGATGACCTGAACAAGCGACTCAACAACAAGAACTGCGAGTACAGTCGTGTTCGTACCGGTTGCGCACGACGATCTCATTCCGGCGCTGCTCGAGGGTCGCGGCGACATCGTGGCCGCCGGCAAGTTGATTACGGCGTGGCGTAAGGAGGAGGTCGACTTCGCTAACCCGACGAGGAGCGGCATCTCTTCGATCATCGTCAGCGGGCCCTGGCGTGCCGCCGATCGACAACGGTCCAGGATCTGGGCGGCAAGGAGGTCTATCTTCGGACCTCGGACGTTTCGACTCGGGGCGTCGAGCGTTCAACGCCCAGCTTGCCGCGTCAGGCAAGCCGCCGGTGAAGATTCGGCCCGCTCCGGAAGTGCTCGCCGACGAAGACATCCTCGAGATGGTCAACGCGGGTCTGGTGCCCATGACCATGGCAGACGATTACGTCGCAGAGTTCTGGCGGCAGATCTTCCCGGGAATGGTGCTCAACACCGGCGCTGCCGTCCGGACCGACGGCCAGACGGCGATGATGGTCCGCAAAAACAGCCCGAAGTTGATGGCCGAGCTGAACGCATTCATTGCCCATTACCCGGAAGGATCAATGCAGCGCAACGTGCTGCTGCAGAAATACCTGAAGAGCGTCAAGTACGCCAAGCCGGCGACTTCGAAGGAGGACCTCTCGAGGTTCAATCAGACTGTCGATTACCTGCGCAAATACAGCGACCAGTACAAGCTCGACTATCTGCTCATGGCCGCTCAGGGATACCAGGAGTCGGGACTCGATCCAGGCAAGAAGAGTCCGGTGGGCGCGATCGGTGTGATGCAGGTGATGCCGAAGACCGGCGCAAGAGCTGAAGGTAGGCGACATCACACGGCTCGATGCCAACGTCCACGCGGGTGTGAAATACATGCGCTTCATGATCGATCGCTATTACGCCGACGAACCGATGGATCGACTCAACAAGGGCCTGTTCACCTTCGCTTCCTACAACGCCGGGCCCGCCCGCATCCAGCAGCTTCGCGAGACGCGCCGCCAAACGCGGGCTTCGACCCGAACAAGTGGTTCAACAATGTCGAGATCGTCGCGGCGGAGAAGCATCGGCCGGGAGACCGTGCAGTACGTCTCGAACATCTACAAGTACTACCTCGCCTACAAAATGCTCAGTCGAGCAGCAAGAGCAGCGTGCCAAAGCGAAGGCTTCCTGAATGAGCAACTGCGACTAGATCTAATTCCAGGGAGCATAAACATAATTCGGTCGGTATAACGACTCGGACCAGCGTTGGTGGGCAGAACCGCCCTGCAGGGCATCTTGGGAATCGTGAAGGTGGACCGGCTGGGTAAAGACTACGTCGACCTTTCGATCGGCGTGCCTTTAAGTATGGTGGCGGGGGCGTGCTATGTGATGTACCGCAGGTGACGTATCGGGTTCGACTCAAATAGCCGGGACTACATCGACGGCCAGGTAAATCCCGGCAGGAAACTTCAGGTTTAAATACCGCCCGGGGATCCCGGAGATGAAAAGGAATGCTTTGACGTAGCAGTCAGCGCAGTTCGGGTCGTCAGTCCAGCCGCCGACGATGCGACCAAGGATGTTGGCCCCGAATGCCTCGGCGCGCGGCCTCGCGTAGACTTGGCGTCGGACCATCCCGACCGGCTGCCGAAAAGTTCGTGCGAAAAACCCCGTTCCTGTCCTTGCTGTTAGGCGTGCTCTTCATTACGCGGACGCTCGCCGCCCAGCAACCGCCATCCCCGGACGAGATTTTCGTCGGCAGCTTCATCACGCTCGATACGTCGCATCCGCGCGCCGAAGCGGTTGCTGTCCGACACGGGAAGATCGTCGCCGTCGGATCGCGTGCGACCGTGGGATCGCTCGCAGTGGCGTCGACGCGCCAGACTGTGCTGCCTGGCGTTACGCTCCCCGGCTTCACCGACGCACATGCCCATCCTCAGTTTTTGGGTGACCTGTTGGAGAGCCTGGACCTCGCTCGGCTTTCCAAGGTGGAGATCCTGCAACGTGTTCGCACGGCGTCGGCAGCGGCCGCGTCTGGCGCGTGGATTAGGGGATCGGGTTGGGATCAGGAGTTCTGGCGGCCACCCGAGTACCCGACCGCGGCAGAGCTCAACAGCGTGAGCGGTAACCATCCCGTGATGCTTGAACGAGTGGACGGGCACGCGGTTTGGGTAAATACGCGCGCCTTGCTGCTCGCCGGGATCTCGCGCGACAGTCCGGATCCGACCGGAGGGAAGATCCTGCGGGACGCGCGCGGCGAACCCAGCGGCGTCCTCATTGACTCGGCGATCGATCCCGTCGCGCATGTAATGCCGGCGTTGAGCGACGCAGACGTGGAGCGGCGCTTGCGTGCGGCGCTTGCACAATACGCGACGTGGGGACTCACCGGCGTGCACGACGCTGGAGCGTCGCTGCGCGAAATCGCCGTCTATAGACAGCTCGCCGAGCGCAGCGCTCTCCCGGTCCGCGTGTACGTCATGGCCTCTGCGCAGGACCCAACGTTCACCCACACGCTCGAGCGTGGACCGGAGGTTGGAATTGGCGGCGGAATGCTCACGATCCGCAGCGTGAAGGTTGTGCTCGACGGTGCGCTGGGCTCGCGTGGCGCACAGCTGTCGGCGCCTTACGCCGACGCTCCGGAGGAACGCGGTCTATCGCTCGTCACGGACACGCAACTTGACTCGATCATAGCGACGGCCGCGGCGCGCGGTTTCCAAGTAAGCGTACACGCGATAGGCGACGAGGCGACGCACCGAATGCTCGACGCTTTCGAGCGCGCCGGCAGCGTGACGGGATCGCTTCGCTTTCGCGACGAGCACGTCTCCATGGTGCGCGACGAGGACGTGCCCCGCTTCGCGCGACTCGGCGTGATCGCGTCGATGCAGCCCGTGTTTGTCGGCGAGTACAGCCGCTTTGCGGAAGCGCGCGTGGGGAAGTCGCGACTTCCCTGGGTGTACCGGACGCGGGACCTGCTCGAGGCGGGTGCCGTGGTGGCGAGCGGGACGGACTACCCCGCCTCGGACGCCGGGAATCCAATAATGACGTTGTACGGCATGGTTACGCGGCGTGGTCCGGACGGAGCGCCTCAGGGTGGTTGGCTCTCCACCCAGAACGTGGGCGTCGATGTGGCGCTTCGCAGCATGACGCAGGGCGCGGCATACGCGGCGTTCCAAGAGAAGGAGCTGGGAGCGATCACGGTGGGTCGGCGAGCTGATTTCACCGTGCTCTCTGACGATCCGTACGCGGTAGCACCCGAGGAACTGCGGTCTTTGCGGGTGTTGCGGACCGTGGTCGATGGGCGTGTTGTGTACAAAGGAGAAAGATAAGCCGCCAAAAAAAGGGGTCAGAGCAAATTTCCGGTATGAGGTCCAGAGTACCTTTCAATTGATCTGTAAATGTACTCTGACCCCTCCGTTGCGCCCGAGACGATAGGTCCGTAACCTTGCACCTCACTGGCGCGGCGTGTTGTTGAGCAGGACCCGAATGTAGTTTTCCTGAACCGAGACAACGTCGGGCGGGTGCAGCGTGCAACCGATCCTCTGCGGGCATAAACTACCGGTCCAACGAGCCAAGGAGTACCAATATGACATTCCTCACCCGCTGGTCGAGCGAGCTCCTGAGCATCCTGCGCATTGTCTCTGCATTCATGTTCATCCTCCATGGCACGCAGAAGATCTTTGGCTTCCCGGTCGAACCGTACGGGCCGTTTACACTCTTCTCATTGAGCCCCGGCCTCGCAGGCCTGCTCGAAGTCATCCTCGGACCGCTCCTGTTGATTGGTCTGCTTACCCGACCGGTGGCATTCATCCTTTCCGGTTTCATGGCGTTCGCTTATTTCATGGCCCACGCACCGCAGAGTTTCTGGCCTATCGCCAACGGTGGCGAGAGCGCGGTCCTCTACTGTTTCCTGTTTCTCTATTTCGCGGCGGCTGGTGGCGGCAAATGGAGCGTCGATGCGCTGCGCAAGAAGTAGCTTCCTCGGCCACGCAGGCGATAGCGCGTAACGAAACGATGAGACGACGCTAAGCGCCGCGCACGATCGAGGTCGCCGCGAAACGTCAAGTCACTCCGATCATTCTTTTGGCATAGGAACGTACGAAGACATCTGCGAAATTGATGGAAGCCTTCCCAATGAAGAAACTTGCAACGCTCACGGCACTGCTGGCCTCGCTTGTCGGATACGCCGCACCCTTCGCAATGGCACCGGCCTGACGATTCGTAGAATTCTTGTTATTCCACTTGCTGTTTTGAGTTGGCCTTGTCGATCGCAACCGCCGCGAGGATGACGAGTCCCTTGATGACCTGTTGCCAAAACGGCGAGACGTCGAGCAGCACCAGGCCGTTGTTGAGCACGCCGATGATCAGGCAGCCGAGCACGGTGCCGAAGATCGAGCCGCGTCCGCCGGAGAGCGACGTGCCGCCGATCACGACGGCGGCGATCGAATCGAGTTCGTAGCCGAGCCCCGCATTCGGCTGCGGCCGCATCGAGCCGCGCCGTGACGAGCAGGCCGGCCACACCCGCCAGCGCACCGCCCAGCGTGTAGACCCAGACGCTTGATGCGTTTGACACGCAAGCCGCTGAGTAATGGCGGCCCGTTCGTTGCCGCCGACGGCATAGAGGTAGCGACCGAACCGCGTGCGGCGCGTGACGACGACGAACACGACGACCAGCGCGGCCGAAATCCACACGGGCATCGGCACGCCGAGCCAACAGCCGGTGCCCAGGAACCCGAAGTCGCGGTCCCAAATCGGTGATCGGGAAGCCGCCGGTCCACAGCATGCGTCAGGCCGCGCGCGATGCTGAGCATGCCGAGCGTGGCGACGAACGGCGGCAGGCGGAATCGCGTGATGACCATGCCGTTGAACCAGCCCAGCGCGGCCCGACGACCGACACCGGCGACGATCGCGCCGAACAGCGTGAATTGAACAGCACGTCGAACATCGGAAGGGCATGCCATTCTTGAGCAGCCCGGCCGCGACCGCACCGGACAACGCCAGCACCGAGCCGACCGACAGGTCGATGCCGCCGGAAAGGATGATCATCGTCATGCCGATCGACAGGCAGAGATTGATCGGAGATCTGCCGCAGGACGTTCAGGCCGTTTTCGACGGTCAGGAAGGTATCGGACAGCAGCTGACAGCCGATGACCATGAGCGCCAGCGCGATCAGCGATTGGAACGGGCGAGTAACTCCTTGGATGGGACGACCTTGCGCCTCATGAAGTGCAACGGTTTTGGGCAGAGCTGCCTGCATCAGGGATTCCTCGTTGGCGCGCATCACGGTCGAACTCGCCGGTTAGTCGGCCTTCGCCCAGCACCAGGATGCGATCGGCCAATGCGAGGATTTCCGGCAGTTCCGAGGATACCATCACGACTGCCCAGGCCCGCTGCACCGAGCTCGTCGATCAGGCAATGATTTCCTTCTTGGCGTTGACGTCGATGCCGCGCGTCGGCTCGTCGAGCAGCAACACCTGTGGCCTGGTGGCCAGCCACTTGGCGAGGACGACCTTTTGCTGGTTGCCGCCGCTCAGGTTCCGGATTGTCTGCTCCGGTGAAGGAGTCTTTACACGGCAAGCCGTCGATGATCTCGTCGACCAGTTTTCGCTCCCCAGCTTTATCGACCAAACCTGCACGTTGATAATGCGACAAGGCAGGCGAGACTCACGTTTTCCGCAACGGTCATGCCGAGGACCAGCCCTTCGCGCTTGCGGTCCTCGGGAGCCAGTGCCAGGCCGTGTTCGATTGCTTCGGCGGGCGAATGGAAATTCGCAGCCTGCCCATCGACGAATATCGAGCCCGAGATCCCGCGGTGATGGAGTCCGAAAATCGTTTCCAGCAGTTCAGTACGGCCGGCGCCCATCAATCCGAAAATACCCAGGACCTCACCGCGGTTGGCATGAAAACTGATGTCCCGCAGAAGGAATCGGCCGGAGTGATCCGGATGCGCAAGCGACAGGTTTTGCAGTCGCAGAACCTCGGCACCCATCGCGCCGGCGCGTCGCGCCGGCCTCGCCTGAATCTCTCGTCCAACCATCATCCGGACAATCTCGTCGTGCTGCAGGTCTTCGAGCGAGGCCGATGCAATCAGCTTGCCGTCGCGCATGACAACCGCGTCATTGCCAATGCGCGACAGTTCCTCCAGCTTGTGTGTAATATAGGCGATGGCGACACCCTTCTGCTTCAGCTTGGCGATGACGTCAAACAGCACTTCGACCTCATGCTCGGTAATGGCCGATGTCGGTTCGTCCATTATCAGCACGCGAGCATCACAGGAGACCGCCTTTGCGATTTCCACGACCTGCTGCTGACCGACCCTCAATTGACCGAGCGGTGTTGTCGGATTTACCGCCAGGTCGAGAAGTTCGAGCAGCCCCGTTGCCTGGCGATTCATTCTCCCGAAATCAATCAAGCCGAGGCAGTTCTTCGGCTCGCGGCCAAGAAAGATGTTTTCAGCGACCGTGAGATTCGGCACCAGGTTGAGCTCCTGGAATATCATCGAGATGCCTGCGTCGAGTGCCTGACGCGGGTTGTCGAAACGAATCGGCCGCCCTTCCAGTCGAATCTCACCGCTATCCGGCGGCAATACACCGGCAATGATGTTCATCAGCGTCGACTTACCCGCCCCGTTTTCGCCCAGCAACGCAGTAAGCCGTCCACTGCGCAGCGAAATGCTGACGTCGTCGAGGGCCTGCACGCCGGGGAACGACTTGGAGATACGCTCGGCCTCCAGGACGATGTCGCCGTGACCGGTCATGGGAACTCGATCATTACAGGTACGAGGTTCAGCGACTGCGGCGCATCGGCCGATTCCGGCAACTCCACACCGCCGGCAAAGCGCACGTTCCGGCCAATTGCGGCTTGCGCATTCAGCCTGAGAAATACCTCGGCTTCTACCTTGCGGTTTATCTCCGCCGAGATCGCGTTGAAGTCCTGTGCATTGGCAAAGTCGCTGACATCCAGCAGCCCGGAGCCGTCGCGAATTGCGTTACCGAATACCGGGCCGGTATCAATGACGATCTCGCCCGAATCATTGGCCAGCGAAATCCTGATCGCGCCGCCTTCGATCGCAGTAATGCGACCTTGCCCGGACACCAGGTAATAAGTGCTGCCGCCGAGACCGAGCCGATGCCCATAGCGATCTGCGGCCGCCGACGGATTCTGGCGGAACGCTGCCAACAAAGTAGCCACGTCGACCGACGCGCTGGTGGAATCGAGCAATGGCCCATCCCAGAACTCATCGACGAAAGACTCGGCATCGAACGCGCCGGATGACGCCTCGATGCGCATCACCTCCAGGGGGACGACGTGAAACAGCGGCATAAACCAGAAAAACACGGCCAGTCCCAGGAAAACCGCAATGTGGCGCACCAGCTTTTTCCCGGTCAGTACCAACGTCTCGCCCTGGCCGTCCGCGTCACTTCCGGCCGTAGTCGCCAAAACGATCGACGTTTTCCTGGATAACCAGCTCAACGGCCACCGGGATCTTTTGCGGAAAGTCGCGTTTTCCGTTCAGGTACTCGTCCGCACTTTCGGCCGCAAGTCCCGCCATGACTTTCGGAAACTGCATGCCAGTTGCTGCGATCTTGCCTTCAGCGATCAGCTTGACGACCTCGTCAGCGCCGTCGAACCCGAAGACTTTGACGCTGCCGGCCTTACCGGCAGCGACCAATGCCTGGTAGGCGCCCATGGCCATCGCGTCGTTTCCAGCGAAGATCGCATCGATATCCGGATTCGCCTGCAAAATCGATTCCGTAACGTCGAGAGCCCTGGCGCGATCGAAGTCCGCGCTTTGTTGCGCAATCATTTCGAGCTCAGGATAGCGATCGACGACACTGTGGAATCCCTTCGAACGGTTCCAGGTATTGTTGTCCCCGACCAGGCCCAGCAATTCGGCGTACTTGCCGGACTGTCCGACTTCCTTGACGAAATGTTGCCCAATGGCCACGGTGCCCGCAGTAGTTGTCTGAAATGATCTGGGTCACCGCCGCGTCGGTCGAGTTGATTTCGCGGTCCATGCAAAAGACCGGTATCCCTGCATCGTTCGCGCGACGCACATTGGCAATTGAGCCGTCCGCATCGGTCGGGTTGAACAGGATCGCGGAGTAGCCGGACGCGACAATGTTGTCGTAGTGCGCAGCTTCCGTTGTCGGGTCATTGCGAGAATCGAAAATCGTGGCCTCGTAGCCGAGTTCCTGCGCGCGGTCCCGCGCGGTCTCGGCGAGAACGACGAACCATGGATTGTTCAGTGTCGAGACGACGACGGCGACTTTCTGCGGCGGCCCGTCGCCGGCCGCATCACCGGCGCTGGCCGGATCCTTGTCCGAGCACGCAGACATCAGGAAGAATACCGCCGCGATTGGCCACCAACCGAGCAATCGCTTTCTTGCTATGGGCTTCATTTTGTCCCCTCAGTTATCTACCCGGCCTTCCAGGCCCGCCAGCACCTGGCGAACCGCGCGCTGCCACCCGGCCCGGCGCGCAATCAAATCCGTTCCCGGCGCAGCAGGTTCGTAGGTTTCGCCTGCTGCCGGCAGACCCGTAATGTCGTCCAGGGAATCCAACATGCCGAGCCCCAGCATGCCCATGAAGGCCGCACCCAGGGCGGAACAGTCCGGAGCAGCCGAAGCAGTTATCCGCGTCTGTGTCGTGTCCGCAGTGAACTGCATCAGCAGCGAATTCGCAGTCGGACCGCCATCAGCCCGGAGCTCTCTTATTGCGAGGCCGCTTTCTTCGACCATCGCCGCTAAGGTGTCGTCGAGCTGGTAAGCCATTGATTCGACCGCGGCTCGCACGACATGCCGACGATTGCTGTGGGCGGACAGCCCGACAATAGCCGCGCGCGCATCCGGCGCCCAATGCGGCAGGCCCAGGCCGGAAAATGCCGGCACGAAATAAACCCCTGCCGAATCGGGTACTTCGTTGGCCAGTTTCTCGATCTCAGCCACATCGTTGACGAGCTCCAGCTGGTTCTTCAGCCACTCCAGGGTGGCCGCCGAAGAAATGATAATGCCCTCGAACGCGTACACCGGCTGGCCATTGCGAACCCAGCCCAAAGACGTCACAACGCCTCTAGCCGAGCGCCAACGTAAGGATTACGACAATCGCGCGATCGAGCTTCTTACCTGTGTTCGGGGCGATCGACTGCTTGCGATCCACCTCATGATCGCGTTTGAAGCCTTCGGAAGTAAATTCAAAAACCCAGGAGAAAATGAGCGCGGGGATCAGTCCAATGGCAAAGGCTATGACGACAAAACGAATGGCCGAATCACCAAAACCAAACGCAGGAAAAATGGTCTCGACTACCTGAACGACCAACCACGCCACCACGATGTAGGCTGCCCCTACACGAAAGACATTGCGGCGCTTAAGTTCCTGGAAGAATTGCCTCATTTATCGTCTCTTTGGCTTCGGGTCGTACAACGATATTACGGGAAAAGCAGGCCCGGCCTTGGTTGGTGCGAATGCGGTTGTCGCGACCTTGCATTCCGAAACAGACTGATGAGGCGTGAGTGACACGGGTTCATCCGAGCGGAAGGATCGAAAGTCCATCGCGTCATTGAGCGGCGGAGAAGATCCCCTCTTCGCTCGGGCACGCAGGATTCTACCAGCAAACCAGAATGTCCATCCGGGTTCGGAAGTAGGCACGCCCGATTGCGCACCGGCAACCCCTGCCGACGCACGGCGTGCCCTCGCCCGGCACCGCGTGGAATCGATCAGAGCGTCGGCAAGGCACGGGCATTCTCAACAACCAGCTGTATGCCGGGCAGGTGCATTGGAACAGGTTCCGCTGGATACGTTCGGCGGCGGACTCCAACAAGCGGAAGCGGGTTGGGAATCCGAAATCCGAGTGGATCACGCACACGGACGAAAACCCTCCTCGGTCATCGAGTGCAGCCACTGTGGCTCGAACTACACGATCGCATCGAAGACGAGCTATGCGTGCGCGGGTCGCACGAACCGGGGGTCACTGTGACAACGACGGCTGACTTCCTCGCAGGTTGGTAGACGCAGGCTACCTATCCGGACTGAAGACCATTCTAAAATCGGACGAGGTCTGGGCCGCGGTACTTCGCCGAGCCAGCAAGCTTCGCAAGCAAGTGAACAAGCAGGGGATCATGTCCGGGCAATTGTGGACCTGCGGACGAAAATCGAGAACCTGACAGACGCGATCGCATCCGGAACCCTTCGCAACTTGCCATCGATCGGTCAGCGCTTGAAGGCATACGAGGATGACTTGGAGAGACTTGAGGCCGAATGCCGGAAACTCGAGTCACCCCCTGCCGAGAAACTGATACCGCACCAGAAAGAAGCCTACACGCGGCTGGTCGACGGCTTGGAGAATCGCCTCGATCAGGTCGAAACCGACCAAACCCGCGCGGAGTTGCTGAAGCTACACGGGAAGATTCTGGTCGAAAACTACACCCGAGGAAATCGGCCTCTGGACCTCCAACGGCGCAATTGAAAACGCCCTGCTCCGAGGAACAGGGCGCAATCAAGTTTTCATGGTAGCGGGGGCAGGATTCTTTAATTACCGACGCCGGACCGCTCTTATATAAGGGGTCGCCGGGCCGGCCCAGCCACACGCTTGGCAGCTTACTTCGCTGCGCCGGAAGTCGCCCTTGAAGTCGCGTAGATTCGCCATTGGCGATTGTCGCACGATAAGGCCGGCTCATTCTCCCCTGCTGAGCAGTTCGATTTCTCGGACCCGTCCGTGCAGCGGGGAGAGCGAAGACCAAGGCGCGATCAGCAGACCGATGGCAAAGCCGAATAGCCCGGAATCGACGAAGCTCAAGCTGGCGCCGACAACGACCAGAAGGACAGCGACCGCAAGCCAGCCGGGGCGCGTCTTGTAGTAGTGCCGTGTGAGTCGGATCCTCACCTGGATACCCTCTTGCTCTGTGTCGCAGTCTGAACTTCCGAAACTTTGAACTGTATCCCGACACGACTGGGCAGACGGTGGGAGTCTACCTGTCCAACGGGAAAAGCCGACAAGTGAAATGGCTGGGATTCATATCATTGAAGGACGTCAGGCAGCTGGAGCGGGCGAAGGCGATCAAGCTGGAGGTGGCAAGGTATTCCGATACCGGCTTCGATTGGATCGACTTGCAGCCAGCAGAGTACGTCCAGGGGTTTCCCACTGTAGAAGGGGTCTACGCGGTAACCACTTCTCGGGTCCGGGTAGTGAATTCGCACTCAAGTAGATCTACCACAATGGAGACCGGAACAGCATGAGACGCACAGGACAGACGCGACTTGGCGCCAGACCAGGATGCCACCGAACGGAATGCTTCGAACCTGGCTGCTGGAACCCTGAACACTGGATAGCTGGCTATGAGACACCTGTTGACGGCCGAGGGAAGCTGGGGCCGTTGAGACCTGAGAACCAGAGACTCAAGACCAAAACGGTGTGTCCTACCGGGTAGTGAAACCACTGGCCGGCCACGCGGTTCGCCGACTTCAGCAGCGCCGACTCCAGTCTGAACGGCTACTTTCGCCAAGTGCAAACGGTCCGCCGCTACAGTGTGAAGCACGATTTTCGGCCAAAACTGGAACTTCAATACATCGAAGCGGCTTCTCCAAAGCGGCCGTTCGAAATATCCTTGCACGAGGGTAAGATCTTTGCACTGACCCAGGAAGAAACTCGCGGCATTCGATTGCTTGGATGAACGCCCCCGGCCATCGAACCTACAGCACGCGTCAACATTAAGGGTCTAGGGATCGCCGAGTCGAATCGAACCTGCATCGAAATGAGGTCGATTTGGGAGTAAAGGCGGCGGGCAACGCAGCGCGCGCGCTGCCTCCCCTTGCATTCCACCATTTCGCGTGTATACTGAACCGCATGGTTCAGTATAGCCCGGCCCGCTTCGACGCCTCGTTCGCCGCGCTCTCGGACGCCACCCGACGCGGCGTTCTGGAGCAGCTCGGGCGTGCAGACGCTTCGATCACGGACCTTGCCGAGAAATTCCGCATGACCCTCACGGGCATGAAGAAGCATGTCGGCGTCCTGGAGCAGGCGGGGCTAGTCACCACGGAGAAGGTCGGGCGCGTGCGGACCTGCAAGCTCGGCCCGCGCCGACTGGAGGAGGAAGCTGCATGGATCGAGAGATACCACCAGCTCTGGGACGCACGCTTCGACGAGCTGGACAAAGTTGTCGAGGAATTGAAACGGAAGGAGAAGGTCGATGGACGCAAGAAGAGAGAGTGAGGTTGCCCCCATGAAGAACCGTACGACGGTGGAGCGGAAGTCCGAGCGTGAGCTCGTCGTCACGCGAACTTTCAACGGCCCCGCGCGCCTCGTGTTCGAGGCGTGGACCAAGCCCGAGCTGTTCAGGCAGTGGTGGGTGCCGAAATCGATGGGAATGTCCCTGCTTTCCTGCGAAATGGATGTTCGTGTCGGGGGCAGGTACCGTTTGGAGTTCGCACACGGGGACTCACAGGCGGCGTTCTTCGGCACGTACAAGGAAGTAACACCGCACTCGCGCCTCGTCTGGACCAATGAGGAAAGTGACGAGGGTTCCGTCACGACCGTGACCTTCGCGGAAAAAGGCGGCAAGACGTTGCTGGTCATGCACGAGCTTTATCCCTCGAAGGAAGCTCTCGACGCCGCCGGCACCGGGGCGGCGGATGCGATGGGAGAGACGTTCGAGCAACTGGATGAGCTTCTTGTCACACTGGGCATTCGTTGATACTTGGCAACGTCGCTTCTTTCATTGCTTCCAACGGGGTGCTGCACGGCGCCCAGACTTTGCATACATTTTACCCGCGCCGTTGGGCGAGCTCGGCGCCCATCGGCGTTGCCCGTGGGCCTCCTCCAGCTCCGGCGGTGACCGCCCGTCTCTCGCCGCCTCTTGACGAAGCCGCTGCCTAAACCGTCTATACGCTTGCCCGCGTGATGCCGCCGCGAGAGAATGAACAACGCGTGGTCGCTTCGTCGTCATTCGGGCAGGATGCATGACTCACTCCTCGGTTGGCTCTGACCCTCTGCGAGTGCGATTCGGCGATTTCGAGCTCGACGAGGCGAATGCACGACTGCTTCGCGGCGGGAACCCGATTCCGCTCGCGCCGACACCCTTCGAACTGTTGTGCGCGCTCGCTCGTCAGCCGGGCTCTCTCCTGACGAAGAACGCCCTGCTTGATCAGGTCTGGGGTCACCGCTTCGTCGGCGACTCGGTCCTGAAGACCGCTATCAGCGACATCCGTAACGTGCTCGCCGACGATCCGCGCCAACCGCGGTACATCGAAACCGTGTCGCGACGGGGCTACCGCTTCATCGCAGCCACGACGGTAGTGTCCGTAGCGGTCCCGCAGGCTGCAGGCAATTCGCTGGATGTGGCATATGCACGCACCGGCGCCACGCACGCTCCGCCTTTCGTCGGCCGCGAAAAAGAACTCGGGCAGCTTCGGCAAGCTTGGGACCGCGCCGCTAGCGGCAGGGCCGCCGTTGTCTGGATCGCGGGCGAGCCGGGAATCGGCAAGACCACACTCATCGAGCAGTTCATTACCGGCCTCGGTGACATCGCATGCGCTCGCGGGCAGTGCGTCGAGCACTACGGTACCGGCGAGCCGTATCTCCCGGTACTCGAAGCACTCGGGCAGCTCTGCCGGTTCGACGCTTCAGTTGCACTGCTTCTAAGCGCCGTCGCTCCGACGTGGCTGCTGCAGCTGCCCTGGCTCAGCACCCCTGAACAGCGCGAGAGCCTGCGTCGGGAGTTCGTCGGCGTCGGCCTGGATCGGATGTTGCGTGAAGTGGGCGAGCTTCTAGATCGCTATACCGAGCAGCGACCACTCTTGCTGGTGACCGAGGACTTGCATTGGGCCGATCGCGCGACGATCCAGCTTATAGACTATATCGCCCGTCGGCGTGGCGGTGCCCGTGTGATGTGGCTATCCAGCTTTCGACTGGCGGAGGTTGTCATTTCCAATCAGGCCCTGAACGCAATACGACACGAGCTCCGCCTCCACGGCCTGTGTAACGAGATCGTACTCGATCCATTTTCGGAAACCGAGGTCTCGGGGTACCTCGCGCAGCGTTCACCGTCGATCGCCGACGACGAGAACTTCGTGCGCGCCTTGCACGAACGCACGGACGGCGTGCCGCTCTTCGTGGCGTCCGTAACGAACGACGTCATTGCGCGTGCCGAACAGCGCGGCATCCCCATTGCGGACACAGTATCGCTCGACAGCGTGCCCATTCCGGAGGACCTGACGGCGATCATCGATCATTACATGCACAGACTCGACGACCAACGGCGCACACTGCTCGCAGCGGCAGCAGTGTGCGGCGTCGACTTTCGCAGTGAAACGCTGGCGCGCGTGCTTGAGCGCGATGCGACGGACATCTCGGAGACGTGCGAACAGCTGGTCCGCGAGCAGCGCTGGCTCATCCTTCCTCGTGACAGCGACTATATCGATCTGCAGAAGAAATCGTATTCGTTTCAACACGCGCTGCTTCGGGAAGTCATCTACGAGCGCACGGCGCCATCGACGCGTGCGGAACTGCATCGCAAAGTCGGGGCTGCACTGGAGAGTGAGCGGGCGGCGGGCCTCGCCGTCACCGCCGCGGAACTCGCAATGCACTTCGACCGTGGCCGCGCACCAACGGCTGCGCTGCGCTATTACGCGGAAGGCGCCGAGACAGCTCTGCTAAACTTGAGCCCAGCCGAGTGCATGAGTCTGACCGAGCGTGCGTTGACCCTACTGGAACATGCGCCCGCCTGCACGGAGCGCACGTCACTCGAGATTACGCTCGCAACGCTGCGCGGTGTGTCGTCGTTTCATGTGCTCGGCGCCGGTGACGAGGTAAAAACCGCCTTGCAACGCGCCTGCGCGCTGCTTCCCGACGATCCGGCGCATTCCATGCGGGGACTAGTATTGCATGGACTCGGATTTCTGCTCACGCTTCGCGGGGAGTTCGATGAAGCACTTGCCATAGCCGATAGAGCCGAGTCGCTCGCATCACAGGTCGGAGATTCGTTTCTGCCACTAGCTGCTTACACCGTACGTGGACATGTGTACACGCATCAGGGCCGGCCGGGCGCTGCCCGGGAGGTGCTGGAACGGGCGCTCCCGGCTATCGAGGCGGCGGAGACGGCTTTCGAAGGACGCTTCATCGCCGACCCATACGTCACACTGCTCGGGATGCTCAGCCTGCCGCTTGCGCACCTTGGCCTGATAACACGGGCGCGTGAGCGCCTGCAGCAGGCATACGCGCGAGCCCGTCGGCTCGGGCAGCCGATGGCGCTCCTGGTGACCGCCTGGTTCGATGCTCTGTTGCAGGTCCGTCTCGGGGACGTGGATCGCGTGGCCGTGATCGCGGATGAAATGCGCGCACTCGTCGACGAGTTCGCACTCGCGCAGGGCAAGGCGGCATGTCGCTGGTTCCGTGGGTGGGCCGAAGCCCGGAAGGGCAATGCGCTCGAAGGCTTCACGCAGATTCGAGATGCACATGACGAGAACACGGCGCTCGGGATGATGGCAGGCGCCAGCGAGAACCTCGGCTATGGCGCGGAGGCGCTACTACTGCACGGCGACTGGCAGGCAGCTCAGGAGCAACTCGATCAGGCGCTTGAAATCGTCGAGACGTACGGCGAGCGCATCTATCTTCCGCAACTGCTACTCACCGAGGGCGCGATCGCCCGCGCGCGCGGCGAGCCCGATGCCGCCACTGCATCAAACCGGCGCGCGATCGAAGAGGCGCGAGTACAGGGCGCAGCGTGGCTGGAGCTTCTGGCGCTGACCGAGCTCTGCGAACGCGGCGAGGCTAAGGACAAGGATCGACGTGCGCTCGCCACGCTGATCGCCCAGCTCGAGGAGGCAACCGATACGACCACGCTCACCCGTGCGCGAGCTCTGCTCGGATAGCGCATGTCTCGTCTCATTATCTTTGGTGCAACGGGATCCCTGGGCAGCCACGTGCTTCGCCTGGCGCTAGTCGCCGGACACGAGGTCACCGTCTTCGTCCGCAGCCCGTCGAGGCTGCCGCTCGAGGCCAGCTCTCGAGTCTCAGTACACCAAGGCGATCTCGTCACGCACGCGACCGTTGACATCGCACAGCTCATCAGCGGACACGATGCACTAATAAACTGCGCTGGCCTGGTCACCGAAGGCCAAACCTTCGTAAACCTAATCGGCCGGCTCGTAACCGCGGTGGAGTCACTGTCGGCGGCCACTCAGCCCGTATGCTGGTTCCTCGCGGGTGCGGCGATCCTGGAGATCGACTCATCCGGTCGCAAAGGCGTCGACCTCCCCAAGGTCAAGTCCGTTTACTGGCCACACCGAGTCAATTACGAACGCATCAGTCGGTCCGGTCTCAACTGGCGCCTTCTATGTCCGGGGCCAATGGTAGACGAGCCAGCCATTGGACTGAATAGTATGCGGATCGCGGTGGATAAATTGCCCGTTCAGGTTCCGGCGTTGGCTCGCGTACTCCCAGGCCCGTTGCTTCTACCGATCTTTGCGCACTGGATCCCGCAGATGATCGTCCCGTACGCGGACGCGGCCGCCTTGATGCTTGCCAACCTCAATCCTGGCGACACTTTCGCGCGCCACCGGGTTGGGCTCGCGCTGCCGCCCGGCATGCGCGGCAGGAAGTCTCAATGGGCAGCTAAACCGAGAAGTGCCACGGAATAATTGCTTTACCCGACAGGCAGCCCAGCTCGAGCCCCTTTGTGCCTACCTAGTCAGCCCGCTTGCGGCTGATGAATCGACCTAACGGCGACTTTTCCCTCACGACTCGGAAGTGGGCGCGCATTACGCTGCGCCGATACTACCGATGAGTAAAGCAACTGCGATGATCCTGAATGCCGATTCCAAGTACCCCACCCGCCGCGCCTATGTCGTGAAGGTGCGCAGCGACGCGACCCCGGATGCCCTCGCCGGCCGTCTGGAAAACCTCGTCACGGGCAGGCGGTGCGAGTTCACGTCCGCTCGCGAGCTGCTCCGCCTGATCATCGGCGACATTGTCGAGCCGGCAACGCCGAGCGACCCGTAAACCGACCTCGTTGAGGATATGTATGGATATGAACATCGTGAGCGCACTCGGAGGAACGCTGGTGGGCGCTACGGCGACTGTCACCATCGCCTGGATCAACCAAAAGACGCTGCACGATCGCGAGCTGATTCGAGACGAGGTGCGCATTCGCCAGACCTTTGTACGGCGAGTTCATCACCGAATGCGCGCGACTGCTGATGGACGCATTCCAGAATACGTTGGAAAAACCCGACGCATTCGTACCTGTGTACGCACTGATGAACCGCATTCGCTTGTGCGCAACGCTACCGGTATTAACCGAGGCAGAGCACCTGGTGCTGCACATCACCGACCAATACTTTTCGAACAACCTGTCCGTGCAGGAACTGCGCGAGCTCGTGCGTTCGGGACAGGCGGATGCACTCAAGGCATTCGGAGAGGCTTGCAGGGCAGAGCTCAATGCGATACAGGCGCGACTCTAGTGCATTGCTGCGGACACGGCGTTCCCACGACGCTCACGCCATTGCGACCGAATGCCGACGCTTCCCTGACCACTCGCCCGTCGCGGCCTCGTACGCTCAATCCCGTATTCGGCTGAATCGATCGCGAACAGTCCGCGGTCGGACGACCACTGATTCATCAACGCTAAGAAAGGAGACTCTCGAAATGTCGACAGATTCACCAATGACCAAGCCCGAGGCGACCAAGAGCGCCGCCTCCTGGGACCTGCGTCACCCCGGCCTCATCATGAGGGGCAGCAACGGCGAGGAGATCCACGAGTTCACGGGCATGTGGCCCCTCAAGCCCGATGCCGACCTCGTCGTGACCACGGATGGGCTGAGCCGCGAGCCCCCTTACTGGGGAGGCCCTGGAAAGACGTTCTCGGAGGCGACGACGATGCTCGGCCTGATCCGGACGGCGCGCTGGTTCGTCGGCACGAGCACCGAGTTCGGTCCCACCCTCTACTTCGTCTCGCAGTTCGACAGCAGCCTGGAGAAGTACTTCGACGACTTCGTGCTCAACGGGAAGACGAACCTCGAGAAGGTCTGGGGCCAGTGCATCGGCTGTCCGACCGGCCCGGACGCGACGGCGCGCGACGTCGTGCAGTACATCGCGCGCGGGCAGATCAAGACCCTGGCCTGTTACGACGCGCTTCCGAGCCTCAACCTGGGCCAGATCCAGAAGATGGCCGACTGGTACCAGAAGACGCAGAAGTTCCAGCGCGCGGTCTACGCCGGCGACGGCAGCCTCGAGGACAAGGTCAACGCCTTCTTCGCGCGAGCTGGCCAAGCCGTACGAGTTCGTGCGCAGCGGCGCCGCCATCGACACCGACGTCGCCAACGAGCGGCAGTACACCGACGTCCCCGAGCGGTTGGGCGTGAAGCAGGCCGCGTAGGCGCTGTCCGGTGGAAGGAGCGCGATCATGAGCACTCGAGCTTCGAGGCGGAGTCTGACGGCCGCTGACCTGAAGGACCAGCTTCACGATATCCAGGACAACGTGGTCGCGCCCATCCTCATGCGCTACGGGCGGCACGTCTTCGTGAAGTTCACCGACGGCGCCAGGGCGCGCGCCTGGCTGCGCAACATGTTCGACCGCGTCAACGCGCGGCAGGAAGAGCACGGCACGCGATTCACGGTCAACATCGGATTCACCTACGAGGGGCTGAAGGCGCTCGGGCTCTCCCGACCGTCGCTCGAAAGCTTCCCCGAGGCGTTCCGCGTCGGGATGCGGGGCCGTGCGCGCGCCGTGGGCGATGTCGGACCGCACGCGCCGGAGCACTGGGAGGGCGGCCTCGGCGGTCCCGACATCCACGCGATGGCCTTGATTCGCACCGATTCCGACGACGGCCGCGAAGAGGCGATGCGGATCATTCGCGCCGAGATGGAGGCGACCGGCGGAGTCGAGATCCGCTTCGTCCAGGATACGATGGCGCTCGCGCACGAAAACGGGATCGGATCGGAAGGCGAGCATTTCGGCTTTGCGGATCCGATCTCGCAGCCGCCGATCGAAGGCGCGGACACGCCTTCGTATCCCGGCGACGGCGTGCTGCAGCCGGATGGCACGTGGCGTCCGCTGAAGCCGGGCGAGTTCCTGCTGGGCTATGAGGACGAGGCCGGCCCCGAGGGTACGCAGGCGCCTGACCCGTCCGGAGCTGCGGCTCAACGGAACGTACGTGGTCTTCCGCAAGCTGTATCAGGACGTGGCCGCGTTTCGACGCTATCTGGCGACGGCCGCGAAGTCGCTCTACGGCTCCGACGACGCTCACCATCAGGAGCTGGTGGCGGCCAAGATGATGGGGCGCTGGCGCAGCGGGTGCCCGGTCGATCTGTCGCCCGACAAGGACGATCCCGCGATCGCGGCCGACCCTCAGCGTCGCAACAACTTCACCTATGCCGGCGATGAGCAAGGCCTGCGGTGCCCGCTCGGCTCGCACCTGCGTCGCAGCAACCCGCGGGCGACGCCGCTCAAGCGCGCCACCGCGGTGCAACGGCACCGGTTGCTCCGGCGTGGCGTCGAGTACGGCCCGCATCTCGCGGACGGCGCGCTGGAGGACGACGGCGTCGATCGCGGCCTGATCAATCTGTTCATCCAGGCCGACATCGAGCGGCAGTTCGAGTTCGTCCAGAAGGAATGGATGAAGGGCGGCGAGTTCATCGGGCTCGATCCGAGCGAGCAGGACCCGATCAACGGCGTCGGCGGCGAAGGCTCGCAGATGTCCGTGCCCGGCGCCAAGCGACCGTTCCTGTTCGACCTGCCGACCTTCGTCCTCGTCAAGGGCGGCGAGTACCTGTTCGTCCCCGGGCTCAAGGCGCTCGAGGGACTGATCGAGCAGAAGTTCTAAACAGAGGAGGCAACCGACCATGTCAGACCATTTCAGCGGGCCCGCGGTGATGGGCGATCCGTCGGTGGACATCACCGATTTCTACGCGTTCCCCAGCCCCGAACGCCCCGGGAATCTCGTCCTGATCATGGACGTGTTTCCCATGGCGACGGCGCAGTCGCTGCTTCAGCGATGTCGTCACCCATCGGTTCCGGCTGCGGCCGCTGACGCCGGTCGGGCGGCCGCGTCACGCCCGGCACGGCGGAATACACGATCGACGTCACCTTCAATGACGTGCCGGAAGGAGGCGTGCGTCCAGAAGGGATCACATCGTCACGTCGGACGGGCGCGAGGCGAGCTTCGTCGTCGGCACGCCGTTGGAGCAGGACGGCATGCGCGTCTTCGCGGGACTGGTGAGCGACCCGTTCTTCATGGACGTCGAGGCGGCGCTCCGCACGGACATGTCGGGCAAGCTGTCCTTCGACACGGCGGCGAACACCGTCCAGTTTCGCGACGTCCTGGCGATCGTCGTCGAGGTTCCGTTTGCGCCGATCGTCGAGCGATTCGATGGCGCGACGCTGATCGCCGCGATCGCGGAGACCCTCGTCACGCGCCGCGGCAAGCCGATCCGGCTCGAACGCCTCGGGCGGCCGGAGATCAAGAACGTCATCATGGCCAACCCGACTGCGCGATCCGCGCACGAAGGGCGTCGAGCTTCGCGACCTCTACAACCGCGAAGACGCCTTCGCGCTCTCGCCGGTCTATCGGCCGCTCTACGAGTCGCGTCTCGATGCGAACCTGGCCTTCTTCGACGGCCTGGACGGCGACGACCGCGTGGCCGCTCGGACCCGACGGGCGCCATCCGCTTGCGCGATCTGCTCATCGACGACTTCCTGATCCTGGATCTCGCGCACGCCTTCGCGCCGGCGGATTCCTCGAGATCGAACGCGCCCTGCTCGACAACCGGCCGCACGCGACCGCGGGCGGTCGCTGGCTCGACGACGACATCCTCGACGACCTGCTCACGCTGATGGTGAATGGTGGGCGAGGCGAGCGGTTCGGCGACGGCGTCGACGCTCCCACCAAGCCGGCCAGCCTGACCTTTCCGTACGTGCGCGAGCCCAACAAGCGGACGGACCTGCCGCTGCCGGCATTCTTGAGGAGTTGAACATGGATACTTCTGAAGGGCAAAGGCGCGGTCGTGACCGGCGCCGCATCCGGCATCGGCAAGGCGATCGCCACCGCATTCATCGAAGCCGGCGCGAGCGTGCTGCTCTGCGATCGCAACGCCGACGCGCTCGATGCCGCCGCCCGCGAGCTCGGGGAGCGCGCGATCGGCCGCGTCACCGACGTGTCGGACGAGAGCCAGGTCGAAGGCGCGATGCGCGCGGCGCGCGAGGCGTTCGGGTCGCTGGACATCGTGGTCAACTGCGCGGGCTTCGGCGCCATCTCGCCGCTGATCGAGCTGACCGACGAGAAGTGGAAAGCCGTCCAGGCCGTCACGCTCGGCGGCGTCTTCTACGGCGTGAAGCACGGCGCCCGGCAGATGCTCGAGCAGGGACGCCCCGGCGTCATCATCAACATCTCGTCGGTGAACGGACGCCAGCCGGGCGAGGGGCAGTCGGCCTACTGTGCGGCCAAGGCCGGCGTGGACATGCTCACGCGCTGCGGCGCGCTGGAGCTCGGCGGCCGCGGTATCCGTGTCGTCGGCATCGCGCCGGGCCTGGTCGAGACGCCGTTGACGCGGCACGAGCTGGAGAATCCCGCCATGCGCGAGCTCTTCCTCGGCGTGATCCCGATGAAGCGGGCGGTCGCAGCGGAAGAAATTGCCGCGGCCGCGGTGTTTCTCGCGTCCGACCACGCCCGATCGATCAACGGCGAGACGATCGCCATCGACGGCGGTTCGTTGACGCGCGGCTATCCGGCGCTGCTGACCGGACTGAGGAAGGCCTCATGATCGAGCGCGGGCGCTATACCAGCGGCCGGATCGCCGTCGCCAATCTGTCGGCGTCGATCGAGAGCCTGGAGCGTCGTCGCGTCGGAAGGTGCGAGCTTCGAGGATCTGCTCGCGCTGTCGAAGCTTCTGTTCGTGCGCGGCGACCTGCTCGGCCGGATCGCGGACCACGACCGGGCGGAGCGGGTCGCCACCGAGGCTGTCGCGGTCGTCGCCCGATGCCGCGAGCGCGCTCTACATTCGTGCGCGGCTCGCGGGGCGTTTCCATCGCTTCGACGAGGCGGACGCGCTGCTCGATCGCGCGCTCGCCGCCGGACATCCGGGGCGAGAGGTCGATGCCGAACGGGCGGCGCTGCTCCAGGCGACCGGCCGGTACCTCGAGGCGCTGGCTCTGCGCGAACGGCTGGCGAAGGAGGACCCCGGGATTCACACGCTGGGGGCGCTCGCGTCGCTGCTGGCGGAAATGGATCAATGGGCGGCGGCCGAGACCTCCTATGCGGCCGCGCTCGACGCGGATACGGGCGTCTCGCCCTTGCCGTGCGGCCAACTGCTCTTCGAGTGGGGCGTGAGCGCGATGCGCCGCGGCGAGCTCGACCGGGCGGAGGCGCTCTTCGGCGAGCTCGACGCGATCCTGCCGCAGCACGTGCCGGGACGGGGACATCGCGCCGAGGTGGCGCTCGCGCGCGGACAGCTGGACGTCGCCCTGGCGCTCATCACGCCGCTGCTCGACATCTCCGACGATCCTGAGTACCGCGCCACCCATGCGGAGATCCTCGCCGCCCGTGGTGAGCGCGCCGCGGCGGCGAGCGAAGCGGAACGCGCAGCGGCAGCCTATGAGCTGTTGCTCGCGCGACGGCCCGAAGCGTACGCCGACCACGCGGCGGCCTTCTTCATGGGGATCGGCAACCGCCCGCAGCGTCGCCGTCGATCTGGCTGCGACCAACTGGGAGCTTCGCGACACGCCACGCTCGCGCAGTCTTCTCGCCAGGGCGCAGCGCTGCGCAGCGGGTCGCGCAACGAACGCGTGCGGATCATCACGTGATCTCACATTTGCGAGGAGGTCGCATGACGCTCGCATTCGCCGGGCTCGTCGCCGGGTTCGTTCACGTGCTTTCGGGGCCCGATCACCTCGCCGCGATCGCGCCTTACGCCGTGGACGGCAAGAGCCGCGCCTGGCGGACCGGGGTCCGGTGGGGACTCGGCCACGCGCGGGAGTGCTCGGCGTCGGGCTCCTGGTGCTGGTGCTGCGCGACGCGTTGCCGGTCGAGGCCGTGTCCGCCTGGGGCGAACGCCTGGTGGGACTCGCCCTGATCGGCATCGGGATCTGGGGAATCTGCGCGGCGTTAGCTCGCGCGAACCCAGCGGCCGCACGCTCACGACATCTCACGTCCACGGTCATGCGGCATTCGCGGTGGGGACGCTGCACGGCCTCGCCGGCAGCGCGCATCTGCTCGGCATCCTGCCGGCGCTCGCCCTGCCCTCGGATCTCGCGGCGGGGTCGTATCTTCTTCTCTTCGGCACAGGCAGCGTCGCCGCGATGGGCACGTTCGCCTCGCTCGTCGGCTGGATCGCAGGCCGGCCGGGCGCGAGCGGCCCGCGCGCGCAGCAGCGCGCTGCTTGGTCTTTGCTCTTCGTGATCGCCGTCGCCGTCGGCGGCTTCTGGATCCTTCGGAGTCCGTGATCCATGCCGTCTGCCCATAGCCCGCAATCGTCCCGATCGCTTCGACGTCATCGTGCTCGGCGCGGGACCGGCAGGCGTGCTCGCCGCCATCCGCGCAGCGGACCTGGGCGCGCGCACGGCGCTCGTGACCACCGCGGAGTTCGGCGGCATGGCCGCCAACGACGGACCGGTTCCGGTGCGGACGCTGGCATTCGCCGCGCGGCTGATGCGTGACGCGCGGCAGCTCGCTCGAGTACGGCATCAGCGACGAGCGAACCTGCGCTGCAGTACGACCGGCTGCTGGCGCGCGTGCGCGAAGTCGTGCACGAGGTGAGCACGCACTCGGCGCTGCGCGAGAGGATCGATGCGCTCGGCGTGACGGTCTACGAGCAGGCCGGCGCGGCCCGCTTCACCGGCCCGCACACGATCGAGACCGAAGGCGGACTCCGCCTCGAAGCGGAGAAGTTCATCCTCTGCACCGGAGGCGTGAGCCGACGACTCGCCATTCCCGGCATCGAGCTCACGCACACGCACAGCGATGCCTGGAAGTTGACCGGCGTGCCGCCGTCGATGCTGGTCGTCGGCGGCGGGGACACGGGCGTGCAGATCGCCTCCATGTTCCATGCCTTCGGCTCGAAGGTTCAGCTCTTCGAGCGGGGCCCGCGCATTCTGCGCGCGGCGGACGAGACGGTCGCGGCCGCCGTCGCGGCCGGTCTTCGCGAGTCGGGCGTCGCGGTGCGCGAACGGTTCGGCGCGATCACGTCGTTCGAGAAGACGCCGACCGGAGTGCGCATGAACTTCCGCGACGGCCGCAGCGACGAGAGCGCCGAGGCGGCGTTGGTCGTGGTGGCCGCGGGCTGGGTAGCCGACACCGCCCACATGAATCTCGGCGCAGCGGGCGTCGAGCTCGATCCGCGCGGGAACATCAAGGTGGATCGGTTCCTGCAGACACCGCAGCCACACATCTTCGCGGCCGGCGACGTGACCGGCCGCCTGATGCTGGTGCCGGGAGCCATCGAGGACGGATTCGTGGCGGCAACCAACGCCATTCAAGGTCCGACGCTTCCGCTTCCCCGCAGGGTGACGCCGTCCGGCAGCTTCACGCATCCCGAGTATGCGGAGGTGGGGCTCACCGAGGCGAAGGCGCGCGAGACTCATGACGTCGTCACCACGCTCGTGCCGTTCGAGGCTGCGGTGCGCCCGATCATCGAAGGACGCACGTTCGGCTTCTGCAAGCTGGTCGTGGACCGCGCGAGCTGTCGCATCCTGGGATGCCACGTCGTCGGCGAGCGAGCCGTGGAGATCGCGCAGCTGGCGGCGGTCGCGATGGCCGCCGAGATGCGGGTCGACGATCTGGCGCGCGTCGCGGTGTCCTTCCCGACCTATGCCGAGGTTCTCGTCCACGCAGCGGTTCTCGCGGCCATCGAGCTCGGACTGCCGCTGAGCGGCCAGGCAGAGCGCGTTCGCCGGGACGTGCTCGCCGGCGTGACGAGCGTTCGACGCGTGCGCATGCGCCGGCTCTGCTCACCCATCGGCGACCGAAAGCCGACGCTTCCCGGACCACTTCGCTGTCGCGCCCTCCTATGCTGATCCCACTCAAGGGCTTCGAACGGAACGGAGGAACGGTCAAATGAATCGCGCGAAGACAGGACGCCGGCACCGGGTGGCGATCATCGGCGGCGGGTTCGGCGGACTCTCCGCCGCCAGGCGGCTGCGGCGGGCCGACGTCGACGTCACGCTCATCGACCGGACCAACCACCACTTGTTCCAGCCGCTGCTCTACCAGCTCGCGACGGGGATCTTGTCCGAGGGCGACATCGCGCCGCCGTTGCGCGAAGTGCTGCGCGACCAGCGGAATGCCAGTGTGGTGTTCGGGGAAGTCATTGCCATCGACATCAGACGCTCGCCGCCTCGCGGTCGAAATGCTGGATCGCCGCAGCGAGATCGCTTACGACAGCCTGATCGTCGCCACCGGCGCGAGCCAGTCGTATTTCGGGCATCCGGAGTTCGCGCACGATGCGCCCGGCATGAAGACGATCGATGACGCGCTCGAGCTGCGTGGGCGGATCCTGGGCGCGTTCGAGATGGCCGAGGCCGATCCGGACCCGGTTTCCCGGCGCCGCTTCCTTACGTTCGTCGTCGTCGGTGCAGGCCCGACTGGCGTCGAGCTCGCGGGGCAGCTCGCGGAGCTGTCCCGCCATTCGCTGCGCCGCAACTTCCGGAACATCGATCCGACCGAGGCCCGGATCGTGCTGCTTGACGCAGCGCCGACGATCCTCGGCGCTTTTCCCGAGTCGCTGCGACGGCGGGCGATGCGGGACCTGCAGAGACATCGGCGTCGAGATCCATCTGGGCACGGCGGTCACGCACGTCGACGAGCGCGGGCTCGATACGAACGCCACCGATGTGTCACTGCGCCGGATCGAGGCCGCGACGAAGATCTGGGCCGCTGGCGTCCAGGCGTCGCCGCTCGGTCGGCTCCTGGCCGCTGCGTCCGGTGCCGACCTCGATCGGGCTGGCCGTGTGAAGGTCGAGGACGACTGCTCGCTTCCGAACCATCCGGAGGTGTTCGTCATCGGCGACCTGATGAATCTCGGCGAGCTGCCGGGAGTGTCGCAGGTCGCGCTCCAGTCCGGTCGCCATGCTGCGGACACCATCCGCCGCAGGCTGAAGGGCGACACGACACGCCGGCCGTTCCTCTACCGCGACTACGGCTCGATGGCGACGATCTCGCGGTTCCGCGCGATCGCCGCAATCGGCCGGCTGCACCTCGCCGGCTTCCCCGCCTGGTTGCTCTGGCTCTTCGTGCACCTCGCAGCGCTCACGGGTTTCAAGCACCGCCTGTCGGTCATCTTCAACTGGACCGTCGGTCTGCTCGGCGGCGGTCGCGCAGAGCGAGTCATCACGCTGCAGCAGGTATTCGCGCGGCACGCCATGGCCACGCGAGCGCCGTTGACCCGGCGTGCAGCGCGACGCGGCTGAGACGACGTTTACGCAACGTGACCCAAGGGCGACGCTTTCCTGACCACTTGGCCCTCCGCGCTCCGTATGCTGATTCACGAACGGTTGCACAGATCTTGGAAGACGAAAGGAGGTGCAGATGGACTAGTGAACTATTACGCCACGGACTTCGCAGCCGAAACTGAAGCGCACTTCACCGAGTTTCCCCCGCTCGTGGCGCTTAAGGTAAGGCACCTGGCCAGGAGCGAAGTCCGTGGTTCTTTTGGTGGACGCGCCGCCGACACATTCGAGCTGGAACAGCATGGTCGGCGTACCTCGGCTCACGGCGCGAGCCGTCGTCGCCTCTGGCACGGTAACGCGGCTGCGTCAGCTCCGGACCCCGCGCAGTGGTGGAACGGCAAGCAATACCGCGACGGCGGCACTTGCGATGCGCGCCAGACGTCTGGGAAACACGAGCGCCCGCTCCACCTGCTCGCTGCGAGGCTCGCCGCGCACACACCACTCGCAGAAATGCTCGCAGTTGTTAGTGAGGAGGCGATAACAGTCCTCGCCGATCCGCGAGCGCGCTCGACGTATGACTTGCTGCCAGGCGAAGCGGAAGCCCTCATGAGGTCGAAGCCAGAGAGTGTGCCCGTGAGCGAAACGCGCGACCGAAATCTCTTCGACCGATCCCCGGCGAAGGGGGCGCTTCAATCCGGCGTAATGGACAACCCGGCCGCCGCCCACGTAAATGCCGTGGTGAGCATACGCGAGCCGTGGCGTAACGACGTGTGAGCCCAACGCGGGTTCCTCACCTTCAGCCAAGAGCCGATCGTTCGGACGAAGCGCGCCTTGGGCGCGCCCTCCACGCCTCGAAGTTCGAACATCGCGCTGACCTCCAGTCTCGCGCATGCCGACGTGAGGCGATGTGATACGTATCAGTGTGTCCATCGTCCGCGCATTCATTGAACCGTGACGGATACGACCTTATGCCGATCGCTCGCGCGCGAGTATTGCACCCATGTCGAGCCAGCCCTCACGCGCGCATGGGCCGCATGACACCGAGTACTAGTCGACTACGACTTTGGTATTGCCAATACGAGAAAGTCACCGGCCTCGTACCCTGATCACAGCAGGCGTTTCCGACCGGACGGAGACGGTTCACTGACCACTCGCTCGGCGGCGGTTTGTACACTGTTCCCTGACTGTTGACGCGGAAACGCCTGCGATGATCCTGAGCGCTGATTCGAAATATCCGGGCCGACGCGCCTGCGTCGTCGAGGGGCGCGTCGGTGTGATTCCGGCTGCCGGTCCAGGAACCCTGCGTATTTCGGCGGAGCGAGAGCAATGACCGTCGCGCGAACCGACGCGCCTGCCTCGCTGCTCGAGCGCGAAGGCCGGCGGATGCATGGCACGCACGCGGGCGATGCAAAGGCCGCCGACATGGCGGTCGGCGTGGTCATCGGAAGGACCTCCGAGTCCTTCGACTTTCTCGTCTACGCCATTGCGTCGGTCGTGGTTTTTCCCAGCCATGTGTTTCCGTACGTGGACGCTTTGACGGGTATGCTGTTCTCGTTGGCGATCTTTTCGCTGGCGTTCCTGGCACGTCCACAGAGACGTTGTTTTGCTGAACAAGGAGACTGTCAATCCGTGGATTGTTCGCGTACTCCACGAGTTGCCTCGCAATAAGTGATGGCCGACACGTCTGGCGCGACACGCTGACCTATGGCGGTGCAGTGCTGCTCGGTCGTCGAGCAAACCGCATGGCCAAGCTGGGGTGAACGTCGAGATCTTCCGTGCGCCCGTCGGCGGCCATGGCGTCAGCGCGGCGATCAAGGTCGGCAAGCTCGCGCGCCGATGGCGTGTTCGCGCCGCCGAGCGCCTTGCGGCCGCGGGTCATTCCGTCAGGGCGCGCTGGCGGCGGCGATAGATCGGAGAAGACGGTCTCCGACACGCATCACGCGATGACCGCGGCGCAGCGCCTCAAGCGGGTCTTTTGCGGCGGGCGGCTGCGGGTGATCGGGAGCATCGAGAACTCCGCCGTCATCGAGCGGATCCTCACGCACCGCGGACGAGACAGCGAGTCGCTCGATCGGGCGCACTCGAGCCGAGCGCCCCAAGCGCGAGCGGCCGATCTAACCGCGGCTCCTACCACACGCGGAACCCTGCCCCGATGGCCGGCTTTGGCCCGGATCAGCGCAGCGCCCGTCCAAGTCAAGCGTTTCTGGCAGGGAGCGCAAGATTCCCAAACCACACCAAGTCCCGCCGCGCTCCCGCCGCCTGCGCTTCACTCGACCACCAGGTGCGAAATCAATCAGTCGACACACTCCTCCTTCACAGAGCGAACGAATCGTCCGCAAAGGCGTTCAGATCAGGCGACCGCGGCGGCAGTCTCACCGGCGGCCGGCAGCGAGAAGTGGAAGCTCGCGCCCCGTCCCTCGTTGTCCGCCGCCCACAGCTGCCCCCCGTGCGCCTCCACGATCGACCGGCTGATCGCCAGCCCCATCCCCGTCCCCCCGGCCTTCCTCGTGAAGAACGCGTTGAAGATCTGTTCCTTCTGGTCGGCGGGGAGCCCGACCCCCGTGTCGCTCACCGATACCAGCAGCCCCCCCTCCTCAGGCTGCGTCCTGATCGTCAGTTCTCCCCGGCCTCCCTCATCGCCTCGATGCCGTTCAGCATCAGGTTCATCAACACCTGCTGCAACTGCACCCGGTCCGCCCGCACAGGATGCAGGTCCTTCGCCAGCTCCGTCCGCATCGCGACCGAATGGCGGACGGCCTCGCTGTGCAGCAGCACAAGCATCTCGCCGACCGCCTCATTGACCGCGACCACCTCGCGCTCCGGAGAGGCGCCTTTCTTATAGAAGGACTTCAGGTGGGCGATGATGTCGGCGGCGCGCTTTCCGTCATCCCTGATGCGCATGACCGCCTCTCGCGCGCTCGACACCTCAGGCTGGTCTCGGTCGAGCCAGCGCAAGGCTGCGCCCGCGCTCGTGATGGCGGCGGCGATGGGCTGGCTGATCTCGTGCGCGAGCGACGCGGCCAGCGCCCCGAGCATGCTGACCCGATGCGTGTGGGCCAGTTCCGCTTCCAGTTTTCGCAGGCGTTCTCTCTCTTCTTCGGCACGTTTGCGTTCTTCGATGTCCGTCAGGGCGCCGTACCATTTAACGATCTTGCCCTGCTTGTCGCGCAGCGGCACAGCCCGCACGAGAAACCAGCGGTACTCGCCGCTCGCGCTGCGGTGGCGCGCCTCGTTCTCGAACGGCTCGCCACTGGCGAGAGCCGCACGCCATCTGTTGATGTGTTTCTCCGCATCGATGGGGTGGATGGCGGCCTCCCAGTCGGGACCGTCCGCCGTCGGGGATCCCGAAAACCCGATGTAATTCAGCCAACGTTGGTTTATGAGGTCTGGCGACCCATCCGGGTGGACAGAGAACGCCATCGCCGGTATTCCCTCGATCACGTCCCGAAGCCGCTTTTCTTCGCGACGAAGCCGCCGGGTGTGGAGTTGAAAACCGGTCCAGAGCAAGGCCAGGAGGAGGACCGCGACGGCCAAGCGGAACCAGTTCGTCTGGTAAAAGGCGGGCGCAATCGAGAAGTCGAGCAACGCACCTTCTTCGTTCCACACGCCGCTGTTGTTAGATGCCATGACGCGGAAGCGATAGCTTCCCGGCGCAAGATTCATATAGAACGCCTGCCGCCGATCACCGGCTTCCTGCCACTCGTCGTCATGGCCTTCGAGCCGGTAGCGGAAACGGACCTTTTCCGGCGCGACGAGGCTCAGCGCCGTGAACTGCATCGAGATATCGCGGATCAGCTGGGGCAGGCGCAAGCCGCTAGTTGCGTCGTAAGTCGTGCGGTCGGCGGTGACCTGCTCGATGTGGACCGGAGGTGGGATGGTGTTGACGGGAAGCTGTCGTGGATCGACAACCTGGACACTTTCTTTCGATTGGAACCAGAGCTTGCCGTCGGCAGACTTCGCGATAGGAGGATTGAAGTAGGCTAGGCGCAATTGCGACTAGCTGGACACCGTCCGCTGAGTCCAAAACTTTCGTCTCGATCTTGCGCGCCGGGTCGGCGAGCCACGCGTCGAGCTCTTTGCGCGTAATACGAATGAGTCCGCAGCGCCGTGTTGATCCATAACGAACGACTGTCGTCCTCGATCGACCAGTGAATCGTGTTGCACGGCAGACCGTTGGCGGTCGTGAGCGAGCTGGATTCGGCCATCCTCGATTCGGCTCAGGCCGCCATCTCGGTTGCGACCCACACCGCCCCCTCTCGGTCGACCCGGAGACCTGCGACCCGACCTTGGCCGAGCCCATCTGCAGTCGTGTATGACGCACGGACCTGACCGTCCTTGAAGTACAACACGCCGCCATCCGTCCAGAATCCCAGCCACAGTCCGCCCTTGTCGTCTACGACGACCTTGGCTTGTTGCTGACGTCCAAACGCCGACCAAGGGAGGTGCTCGACGAAACGTCCGTTCTGCCAGCGCGACAAACCCTTGTTGCCCGGAAAACCAGAGGTTGCCGGCCTCGTCACCAGTGATGGACACTCACCTCGTCGCTAGGCAGGCCATTTACGGAGATAAACCTGTCCTGCTCGAAATACGCCAGACCACTCTTCGTGGTCACCCAGATTCGCCCGCGAAAATCCTGGTATAGAGAATGCGTTGCGTCGTCCGGCAGCCCGCTCGCCTTCCGGAAAACGGTAAAACGACCGTCCTTCCACTTCGTCAATCCGTCGAGACTCGCTACCCACACGGCGCCGTCGGTGGACGCGAGCACGGACGTGGTGGCATCGCTCGACAAGCCCTGTTTCGCGGACACCGTGATGACGGGCAGTTCGCTGAAGCGGTCCAGGCCGCTGGCGCTCGCGAACCAGATATTGCCTTCGCGATCTTCGAACAGACTGCACGAGACGTTGCCTGAAAGGCCGTCCGCCTTCGTAAACGCGTCCGCCTTGCCATCATGTACATGGACCAGCCCTCGCTCCATGGTTCCTATCCAGAGACCGCCGTTGCGATCGCGGAGGAGCTTGTTGGAGTTGATAGTTCGATCCGGGAGCAGCGCACCCGGATTGGTCGGGCTTCGAACCGGATACGGTTCGAGCTTGTCGCCCGCGAGCTGCTTGAGTCCTCCGCCCTGCACGCCGACGAGGAGACGTCCGTCCTCGGACGTGCTCAGGTCACCCAGCCGCATTCCCGGGGTTTCATAACGTCTTGCGGGCCCGGATTTCCATCGCCATAGTCCGGTTTCCGCGGCCGCCCAAAGAACGCCCGAGCCGTCCTCAGCCAGACTCCAAACAAACGTGCCGAAGCCGCCGCCCTGCAGATGGCATTGCGCCCGCCCGCTGCGGATCTCGCACAGCTGACCTTCCGTCCCGAGTACGCCGGCCCATACCGTCCCCTCGCGGTCCTCGAGCAGCGATGTCACGAAGAGCTTGTCGAGCTCCGGATAGTGCGTCAGTTCGGTCCCGTTCCAGCTAACTAGACCCGCGAAGGTGCCGATCCAGAGAGCTCCATCACGCGTGACCAGCAAGCTGTATGGTTTGTCGGGGAGCTTTTGACCTGCGGGAGGTTCCCAGCGAACAAAGCGAACTCCATCGAAACGAAACAATCCGAATTCCCCGCCGAGCCACAGATAGCCATCCGGTGTCTGGGTCATCGCGAAGACGGCGCCCAGCGAGTACCCCTCCCGGACGGTCCACGAGGTGTGCGCGTACTGGTCGACCTTCAACGAGGGGTTGAGCGCGAGGGCGGGAGAGTGCGCAACAAGCATTGCCCAAGCCAGCACCAGGCCGGGCACGATGCCGTTTCGTCTTCGGCCATTTAGCTGACTCATGCAGTCAGCAAACAACAGATGAGGACGCGGATGACTCATCAAAAGTCCTTTGGCGGAGGTCAGCTCGGACCGCCCGACGTGCCTATATCGGTCGCGGTAAGCTATCACCGAAGTGACGATGGGCTCCAGCTTCCGGTGACGAGCGGGCTGGTTTGAGCTGTTGCGCCACGTCGGGCCACGGTATCCCCACATACGAAAACGCTCAGGACGCCGTTCGTGCCCTAATGACGTTCGGCGCCGGCTGCTGCATCGCTTGCCACAAATCGTAGTCGGCCTCCATTCTCAGCCAGCTCTCGGCGCTCGGGCCGTGCTTCGGGCCTCCCAGCCACGCTTCCAGTCGCCGTGCGATGTCGGCGGAAATCCCGGACTGTCCGTGGATCAGCCGCGACAGCGTCACTCGGCAACACCGAGCTGCTTCGCAGCCTCCGTCACCGTGATGCCCAAGGCCGGCAAGACGTCCTCACGGATCGACTCACCGGGGTGCGGTGGATTGAACATTTGTCCCATATCGTGGGCTCTCAGTGATACTCTCGATAGTCGACCAAGACTGCGTCTTCGCCTTCGAACTTGAAGGTTAATCTCCAGCTGGGGAGCCACGAAGTCGTGCTTCGGAAAGACCTTGAGAAGACGCTGCCGGGCGTGACCGGAGATCGGGTGCAGCTCCAGCAGGTGGTGCTCAACCTGATCGTAAACGCCATCGAGGCTATGCGCGGCGTTCACGATCGCGTGCGCGTGCGCGTGTTGACGATCGTTTCGCGACGAGCCGAGCCTGACGCCGTGCTGGTCGAAGTGCGCGATTCCGGCACCGGCCTGGATCCGCAGCGCGCCGAGCAGGTATTCGAGGCGTTTTACACGACGAAGGCCGAAGGCATCGGCATCGGCCTGTCGACCAGCCATTCGATCGTCGAGGCGCATGGTGGCCGCCTATGGGCGGCGCCGAACGAGCCTGATGGGGCAGTCTTCAGATTCTCGCTGCCCGTCGCGCAGCAAGCAGTCTCATGAGCGAGGATCGAGCCGTCGTGTTCGTCGTCGACGACGATCCGTCCATGCGCCGTTCCCTCGAGTCTCTTCTCCGGTCGGTAGGCCACGACGTGCGCCTTTTTACCTCCGCCCAGGAATTCATGCAGGCGGCGCGGCCCGACGCACCGGGCTGCCTCCTGCTCGACGTGCGCTTGCCCGGGATGAGCGGACTTACGTTTCAGCAGGAGCTCATGAAGGCAGATATCATGCTGCCGGTCATCTTCATCACCGGGCACGGCGACGTTCCTATGACCGTGCGTGCGATGAAGGCGGGCGCGGTCGAGTTCTTCACCAAGCCTTTCGACGATCAGGCGCTGCTCGATGCGCTGCATGCCGCCATCGAGCGCGATCGCGCAAGGCGCCGCGACACCGCCGGCCTCGCGTCGCTGCAGGCGCGTTACCACAAGCTCACGGAGCGCGAAAGGCAGGTCATGAAACTCGTCGTGACGGGACGGGTGAACAAGCAGATCGCGGCCGAACTCGGGCTGAGCGTCGTCACCGTGAAGGTCCACCGCGGGCAGGTCATGCGCAAGATGCTGGCGAAATCGGTTGCCGAGCTGGTGCGCATGGCTGACCGGCTCGACGTGCCGGGCGCCACCTAGCGCGTTATAGCCAGGTGTAGGGCCGGTACGCCTCGGTGCAATGGGCCGGTGGCGCCGTTTTGCGGGCTATGCGCGATTCTTCGACGTCGACAAAATGCGATTCCTCACCTCTGTCGAGGGCATCATGTACGCGGAGTCGGAAAGCGGCGCGATGAACGAGGCGTTCGTACGATGCCCGATCGCGCAAGACATCGACGAGACCAGCGGTCGGACATCGGCCTCGGGTAACCGCGTGATCTCGGTCGGACCGGAAGACACCGTGCTCGCGGAGATCCGGTGCGACAGTACGCGAGGCCTCTGCAAATGCGGCGAGCCGGCAGCGATACTGGGCAACACCTGGCGGTACTTCCAGGACGGCATGCGCCGGGAGCTCACGTTCAGCCACGAGGGCCGGCTGCAGCAAATCGGGAGTTTACGCCCCTGAAGCGCACGACCCGAACTGCGGGCGCGTTATACCTAGGTGTAAGAGTGGCACGCCCGGGTGCAATGGGCCGGTGACCGGGCCGGGTAGGCTGGCCCCTCAACCTCGGAGGCGAAATGCGCAAAGGGCCGCTCGTCGCGGTCGTGGACGACGACAAGTCGATCCGCGACGCGACACAGGATCTGCTGAAGGCAGCGGGATTCTCCACCGCCACGTTCGAAGACGCTGAGAGCTTCCTCGGCTCGGCGAGTCGCACGCGCACGGCCTGCCTGGTCGCCGACATTCGAATGCCCGGCATGACGGGACTCGAGTTGCATCAGGAACTTCTCGCATCGGGCCATGACATTCCCACCGTTATCATCACCGCCCACCCGGAAGAGTTGATGCAAGCACGCGCGCGTGCAGCAGGAATCACCTGCTACCTCAGCAAACCATTCGAACCGGACGAACTTCTCGAGTGTGTACGGGAAGCGCTCGCGAAGTCGCAAACGGGCCGCACTATACCAAAGTCTTAGACGGTAACCCGGCGCGCCAGTCGCCTGATGCAACTGCATAGTAACGGTGTACCTCGTCACGATGGCGTACAGATCGGCCTGCGTCTAAGTTTGCCACCATGACTCTCACATTCAGCCCGTTATTCCGACTCGGGAGTAGTAAGGAGCTTCACATGCTCACAGATCCATCACCCGCACGGCTGCGCTTCGACCACTTCGAGCTTGACGAGACTGAGGCGCGGCTGACTTGCGCCGGAGAACCCGTATCGATCGCGCCGAAGCCCTTCGCAGTGCTCTGCGCACTGGCGCGAACCCCCGGCAGACTGGTGAGGAAGAACGCGTTGCTCGACCTCGTCTGGGGTCATCGCTTCATCACCGAGTCGGCGCTCAAAACGGCCATCAGCGAACTACGCGCGACGCTCGACGACGACGCGAAGCAGCCGCGCTACATCGAGACGGTATCGCGCTGCGGCTATCGTTTCGTCGCCACCTTGGACAGACCGCCCAGGCAACGCGCGGCTGCCACAGAGCGGAAGGACGCGGGCAATTCGGTCCATCCAGGTCTGGCGGCGCTCACGGCGCTGTGCCGCGGCGATGCCGCACTCGCCGACCTCATCCGGGCAGTTGCCGCCACGCTGGATCGTGAGCGCCCGGTTCTCAACGATTCCTAGTCCAGGGGGTCTCCCATGAAGATTTCTGAGCAACACCTGAACGAAGCGCGTCGCCGGCATACCGAGGCGATCGTCGCCCGCCACGTGCGCGAAATGTTCAGGCGCCTGCCGATGCTGGTGGGCTTTTGGATGCGGCCTGACCTCGAGGTCGCCGAGCTGTCGGTCTTCACCTGGCCGGGCTGCACCCCTGGACGGGCTCTGTACGAGGTAGTGATGCAGTCGCTCGTCGAGCTCGCCGAGACGTGTCCCGAGGCGGTGCAGCTCATGCGCGGTCGAAGTTTTGCACGCGCGATGCACTGAGGCGCCCGAGACGAAGTTCACGCAATGGCGACCGAAGCGCGACGCTTCCCTGACCACTTTGCCCTCGCCGCCTCATACGCTAGATCCAGAACGGTTTCACAGAAAAGGACGATTCGAATGCCAGGACTTTCCGTATTTGCACGCGCCATGCCCGCAATCCTGGCGGGCTTTGTCGCGCTCACGCTGGGCGCATGTGCGACCCCGGCCTTGCAGTCCGAAGTCGATGTGCCGGGCCAATTCGCGGCAGCCCCGGAGTCCGGGGCCGTGCCGGAGGTCGAGTGGTGGGAACGCTTCGGTGACCCCGTGCTGTCGGATCTCATACACCGCGCGGCTCACGAAAACCGCGACGTAAAGATCGCGGCAGAGCGAGTGCGCGCCGCGCGAGCCGGCGAGACAATCCGGCGTTCCTCGCTGCTGCCGAACTTCGGTGCCACGATCTCCGGAATCGACAACGATCCGGATGATGCCCCCGCGTTCGAGAGCGGCTCGGCCGGGCTCGATGTGTCTTGGGAGATCGATGTTGCCGGTGGGCTTCGCGCCGGCGCGTCTGCCGCCACCTACGAGAGGATCGCAACCGAAGGCGGTGCACGCGCCGTCCGGCTGCTCGTCCTGACGGACGTCGCGACGAACTACTTCACGCTGGTCGGCGCTTTGCGCCAGCTCGAGACGGTCCGTGCGATCTCGGCGGCACAGGACGAGACGCTGCGCCTCGTCACCGCGCGGCATCGCGCGGGCCTTGCATCCACGTTCGACGTCGAGCGCGCGCGGACGGACGCGTCGAGCGCCAAGGCAGCAATACCACCACTCGAAACGCTCGTCGCCGTCTCGCGACATCGCATCGCCGTGCTGATCGGAGACCAGGCATCGAATGCAACGGCAGCCGTCGACCCCTGGATCGGCACCGCGGTCGTTCCGGACGTACAGACGGGACAGCCGGCGACGATCCTCGAGCGCCGGCCCGACCTGCTTGCCTCCCGCGCGCAGCTCGAGGCCGCCAACTGGCGGCGTCGGGAGGCGATGGCGGAGTGGTTCCCGCGGCTGTTCCTCAACGCCCTGTTCGGCCGCCAGGACGTGAAGATGAACGGGTACGACCTCGGAACGGCGCGATTCACCAACGCCTCCGCCCTCCTGACTATGCCGATCTTCAACTGGGGACGGACGCGCGCGATCAACGAGGCGGCCGACAGCGGACAGCACGAAGCGTTGCTGCGCTATGAGGACGCCATCGTGCGCGCACTCGAAGATGTCGAGAACGCACTGGTCGCGCTGCGCGACGAACGCCACCGCACGGAGGCCCTGCAGAGCGCTGTCGACTCCGCGGACGCGGCACTCGCGCGTGCCCAGTCGCTCTACGACCGCGGCCAGATCGACCTGCTGCCGCTGCTCGATGCGCAGCGCACACGCCTCACCGTCCGGATCGATGCCAATGACAGCAGCACGCAACTGCTGCTCAACAGCGTGCAGCTCTTCAAAGCGTTAGGCGGCGGCTGGGAGGCCTTCGAACCTGTTGCCCTCAAGGGAGAATCGTCTTGAAAACACCTTTCATCTTATGTGCAGTTGCAGGAACCGTCGCTTCGCTGCTCGCCGCGTGCGAATCGCCCGCGCCGACAGAGGAGGCGCTGCGGCCGGTGCGCACAATCGAAGTGCACTACGACGCCGCGCGAGACACGAGTCGCTACTTCGGCTCCGTACAGGCGCGACATGAAGCCGAGCAGGCGTTTCGCGTCGGCGGCAAGGTCATGGAGCGTCTTGTCGACGTCGGCCAGACCGTGCGGCAAGGGCGACGCCCTCGCCGTGCTCGACGATGTCGATTACCGGCTTACGGAGGAGGCAACTCGCCAGCAGCTCGCGGCAGCCCAGGCACGCGCGGGCCAGGCCGAGTCGGATTGGCGGCGCCTGCAGGCGCTCAAGCTCGATGGATCGGTGAGCGAGTCGGACGAGGAGCACGCGCAGAGCGAGCTGCTCACCTCGCGCGCAGCGGCCGAGGCTGACGACGCGCAAGCTCGCCCTGGCACGCAATCAGGTGAAGTACACGATCCTGTATGCGTCGAGCAGCGGTGTCGTGACGAGCGTGCGGCTCGAGGTCGGCCAGGTCGTCGCCGCCGGTCAGCCGGTCATCGCGATCGCGAGCGAAGGCCAGCCCGAGATCGTCGTCGACGTGCCGGAGGCCCACCTCGCAGCCTTCAAGACCGCCCGCTACAGCGCATCGCTCGCGAGCGCGCCCGACGACCGGTTCGAAGTGGTGCTCCGCGAGCTGTCGGCGCAGGCGGCGGCGCAGACCCGCACGTATCGTGCCCGCCTGAAGCCGGCGACACCGCGCACGCTGCCACTCGGTTCGACGGCGACGCTCGTCGCCGAGCGCGTCTCGTCGGGCCCGCCCGTGGCCGCGATCCCGGCTTCCGCCATTACGCAGAACCAGGGCGAGCCGGCATTGTGGGTAGTGCGTCGCAGTGGTTCCGAGCCGACCGGCACCGTGGAGCTGATTCCGATCACGGTGCACGGGTACCACAACGATGAAATCCTCGTTTCCGGGCCGCCGGCCGGCGCGCTGGCGGTCACGGCCGGTGTACAGAAGATGGCGCCGGGGTTGCGCGTCGCGATGCCCGCCGCTGCGCAAGCCGTGGTGATGCAATGAAAGCCTTCAATCTCACCGAGTGGGCGCTCAATCACCGCGCCGTGGTGCTGTTCCTGATTCTCGCCATCGCGGCCGGCGGCCTGTTCTCCGTCTCGAAGCTCGGTCAGCTCGAAGACCCGAACTTCTCGGTGCCGTCGATGACCGCGATGGTCATCTGGCCCGGTGCCACCGCGCAGCAGGTGCAGGACGAGCTGCTCAACCGCATGGAGAGGAAGTTCGAGCAGCTCGACAACTTCCAGAAGGTCGTGACCTTTGCGCGCCAGGGGTTCGGCGGTATGACGATCAGCGTCGTCGGCGGCACCTCGAAGGAGGACCAGCGCGAGGCCTGGTACCAGGCGCGCAAGAAGCTGAGCGATATTCGGCTCGAGCTGCCCGAAGGCGTCATCGGTCCGATCTTCAATGACGAGTACGGAGACGTGTACGGGCTGCTCTATGCCGTCAAGGGCGACGGCTTTGGTCTCGATGAGCTCGCCGACGTGGCCGAGGATGTCAAGCGCGACCTGCTGAAAGTGCCGAAAGTGAAGAAGGTGGACTTGCTCGGCAAGCAGGCGGAACGCGTGTACCTCGAGTTTTCGCACGAGCGCCTCGCCTCGCTCGGCATCACGCCGCTCGCGATCATCGAGAGCCTCAAGGCCCAGAACAGCGTGCTGCCGACGGGCTCGATCGACACGCAGGCCGACCGGGTGTTCGTGCGCGTCAGCGGCCAATTCGAGACCGAAGAGGACATACGCAATGTCCCGATCGCGGCCGACGGCCGCTTGATCAAGCTGGGAGATATCGCAACCGTCACGCGCGGCTTCGAGGATCCGCCCACTTACACCGTGCGCCACAACGGTCAACAGGTGCTGATGCTCGGCATCTCGATGACTCATGACGGCAACATCGTGGACCTCGGCAAAGAGATCGAGAGCGCGGTTGCGAACATCCAGGCGGAGCTGCCATATGGCGTCGAGCTCGAGCGCGTGGCCGATCAGCCGACGACCGTGAGCGAAGCGATCTGGGAGTTCGAGCGCTCGCTGCTCGAGGCCCTGGCCATCGTGCTCGCGGTCAGCCTCCTGAGCCTCGGCTGGCGCATGGGCATCGTGGTCGCGTTGTCCGTGCCCCTTGTGCTTGGCTTCGTCGCGATCGTGATGTTCGCGATGGGCTGGAACCTCGAGCGCATCTCGCTCGGCTCGCTGATCATTGCCTTAGGCCTGCTCGTGGACGACGCGATCATCGCCCTCGAGATGATGGCAGTGAAGCTCGAGGGGGGCTGGGACCGGATCAAGGCTGCGGCCTTTTCCTACTCGGCGACGGCAATACCGCGACTCACCGGCGCCCTGATCACCGTCGCCGCCTTCATGCCGATCGGATTCTCGAAATCGACCTCGGGCGAGTACGCCGGCGGCATTTTCTGGATCGTTGGGATAGCGGTTCTGTTCTCCTGGGTGGTGTCCGGCCTGTTCACGCCGTACCTCGCCGTCTCGATGCTACCGAAGGATTTCGGCAAGCATCAGCACGGCGGCGATCCGTACCAGGCGCCGTTCTACAAGAAGCTACGCCGGCTGATCGACCTCGCGATCGAGCGCCGCTGGTGGGTGATCGGCACCACTGCGGTAGCCCTGGTTCTCGCCTTCGCAGGCATGAAGTTCGTGCCGCAGCAATTTTTCCCAAGCAGTTCGCGGCCGGAGCTCATCGTCGAGCTCCGCATGAAGGAAGGCGCATCCTTCGCGGCGACGACCGAGCAAGTGAAGAAGATGGAGGCGGTTCTTTCCGAAGACGAGGACGTTCGCTTCTTCACGGCCTACACGGGCGCCGGCGCGCCGCGATTCTATCTCGCCCTGAACCCGGAGCTCCCTAACCCTGGCTATGCGCAGTTCGTGGTCATGACGCAGGATCTCGAGGCACGCGAACGGTTGCGTGCACGGTTGATGACGACCGTCGACGAGCAGTTTCCAGAAGCCTGGGTCCGATTGACACGACTGGAGCTGGGACCGCCAGTGGGCTTCCCTGTGCAGTTCCGGGTCGTCGGGCCCGACACGCAACTCGTGCGGTCAATCGCACGCGAAGTGGAGCGCGTGGTAGCGGCCAGTCCAAAGGTGCGCGACGTCCAGCTCGACTGGAACGATCCGGTTCGCACGCTCCGCGTGGATGTCGACCAGGACAAGGCCCGCGCACTCGGACTCACTCCTGCCGACGTGGCCCTGGTCACCCAGAGCGTGACAAACGGCGCGACGCTCTCGCAGCTGCGCGAGGGTGAGGACCTGATCGACATCGTCGCCCGCGCGGTGCCCGCCGAGCGGCTCGACGTCGAATCACTCGAAGACGTCAACGTGTATACGCGCCAGGGAACGGTCGTGCCGCTCTCGCAGATTGCTCGCGTTCGATACGAGCTCGAGGAGCCGGTGCTGTGGCGCCGCAACCGTGACATGGCGATCACGGTCCGCGCCGACGTCAAGGACGGCGAACAGGGTGTGTCAGTCACGCAGGCGATCCGGCCGGGCGTCGACTTAATCGCGGCCACGCTTCCTGCCGGCTACCGCATCGACGTGGGTGGCGCTGTCGAAGAAAGCGACAAGGCCAACCGTGCGCTGGTTGCGGTTGCACCGGTGATGTTACTGACGATCCTGCTGATCCTGATGCTGCAGCTGCAGAGCTTCTCCCTCCTGGGATTGGTATTTCTGACGGCGCCTCTCGGGCTCATCGGCGTCGTTCCCGCGTTGCTGCTGTTACACGCCCCGCTCGGCTTCGTCGCAATTCTCGGCGTCATCGCATTGAGCGGCATGATCATGCGGAATTCGGTGATCCTGGTGGATCAGGTGCAGACCGAGATCGCTGAAGGGCGCGACCGGTGGAATGCCGTGGTGGACGCGGCCGTGCATCGGACGCGCCCCGTCGTGCTCACGGCGCTCGCCACCGTGCTCGCGATGATTCCGCTGACCCACAGCGTCTTCTGGGGCCCGATGGCAATCGCGATCATGGGAGGCCTGACCGTTGCCACTCTGTTAACGATCTTTTTCGTACCGGCACTGTACGCAGCCTGGTTCAGGGTTGCGAGACAGGTTGTCGACGACACTGATCCTGGCCTTGTGCCCGCCGACGTCGTTGGCGCTTCGTGAGCAAGTAGCCTGGAGTATTGCGATGTTTTGCGTTTGTCCATTTTACGAGTCACCCGTGCGCCGCTCGTATACGAGCTGGTCGGCCGGATACCTACAGTAACGAGGAGAGCAACAAATGACCATGCACTTGAGGATTGCGCTGGTGGCGCTGCTGTCATTGGCCGCGGTCGACTGCCCGGCACAATCAACTTCCGACTATGACGGTGCACTGACAGTCACACTTGAGAACGACACCTTAACGGGATCTGACAACAACTACACGAACGGCATCGGGGTCACATGGGTAACGGCGGACCTCGACAGCTACGAGGATGACAGTTTCGTCAGCGATTGGGGCGACTTCTGGGCGTTCCTGCCGTTCGTCGGCGACGATGGCTACACGACGTATGCCGCATGGTCCGTTGCCCAGGAGATGCACACCGCCGACGACATCAAGGTGGCGGATCCGCCCGAGGGCGACCAGCCCTATGCCGGCGTCTTGTATGTGGACAGCCTGCTCTATGCGCGTTCCGGGCGATGGGCACATGCATGGGAGCTCAAACTCGGAACAGCAGGCCCGTCATCGCAAGCTGACGACACGCAAAAGTGGGTCCACGACAAGATCGGAGCTGACGAGCCGCAGGGCTGGCATACGCAACTGCCGGACGAACCGGTTATCAACGTGGGCTTGACGAGCGCCTACCTCTGGAAATCCGGTTTTGTCGGCGAATCGGCCGAGTGGCGACTCGTTCCCATCGGACATGCAGGTCTCGGGACCTACTTCACCGGTGTCGGTCTCGGCCTGTACGGGGAAATCGGCTGGAACCTGGTCGACGCGCTCGGCGGTACCGGCCTGCGGGAAGGGTTCAATGCCGCCTCGACCGTCGGCGTAGGGCCGGTGAACGGCTGGTCCGTCGCGTTCTTCGGCGGCATTGGCGGCCACGCGATTGCACATTACCTCCCGCTGGATGGCACGGTGTTCAAGGATAGCCGATCCGTAGATACGGAACCCTTCGTCGGCAATACGTCGATCGGCGTCGCCCTCCGACGGGGCAGCTTCGTGCTGAGCCTTGCTGCGACGTTTTCTACTGAGGCCTTTGAGACGCAGCAGGAGAATGCCGAGTTCGGGACATTGAGCATGTCCTGGTACTTCTAGTCGAATCCCGGCATGAATCCAGGAAGAAAGCTACCAGACGAATGATCGTCGATGCGGCTTTGGAGCTGTTTACCACACGGGGATACGACGGCACGAATAAGGATCAATATAACTCCGCCGACAACTGCCTCGCCGCGCTCGTTGGTAGCGGCGGGAAGGAGAACTGTACCTGCTCGACCCGAGCTAGCAGCGGCGCGATTGTTCAGCCACGAGCACTGACGCGAAGGTGTCGCTATCCGCCGGACCGCGCGTGCACGTCACTTGCAGTTGGCGTAAGAGGACTCCAGAGTCCACCGTCGCCCTTTTGTGGTGCGTTGCGCCGCAAGAGAACGCGCAATCCTTCCGGAGGTCAACCCTCATGCCGAGGCCCCCTCGCAGCGAAGCCCATCGTTTCCCCGACCGCGACGACGGGCGTCAACTAATCTCGGAAGCAGTCATTCGGATTTGCGCTCATAGCCGACAGCTATCGGCTGCGGATTCAATTGATCGCAAGCTACCGGCTTGGTAATGGTGTCGAGCCTGCCGGACTAGACCCGGATCTACGTGAGGCAAAAAGACGATCCACGATATCTTGGCGTCCCGAGATGTAGCCGGCCAAAGCATCTTCATAGCAGTTGCGACGCTTACCATTGGTCGGCTGACGCAACCATGCGTTGTGAGCTACATCGACCTTGGCACGGAGCAGTTCAGACAGGCGCTCAAACTCGATTTCATTCATATTGTTATTGCAACCCGGGTCGGTCCAGTGAGTTAACAGTGCGGCAGCGTATTTTGCGCGGTCAGGTGGCGTCCGAAGTGACGGCTTCGGCGGCAGTCTTGATAAGGTCAGCGACCTCGCTGGGCTTCGATACGTAAACAGCATGACTGCCCTTTACCTCGACAACCTCCGAGCCGGCGCGCTCAGACATGAAATGCTGGGCCGCGGGGGGAATCATCTTGTCGTCGCTGGCAATCAGGTACCAGCTTGGCTTAGTTCTCCAAGCCGGTTTGCTGATAGCGCCGTCGAGAGCCTGCACACCCCAGGGAACCTGCGAATCGGCCATAAATTCTGCCTTGCCCTTGGGGACATCCGCTGCGAATGATGCGGCAAACTTCGCCTTGTCAAGCAGCAAAAAGCCATCCCGTGGCGGAAGAATTGGTGGTACGGGCGCCCCGGGTGCCGGATTCGCAATGAGTGAGCCCACAGATTCGCCGCTATCCGGGGCGAAGGCCGCAATGTAGACGAGTCCCGCGACTTTCGGATCGTTGCCTGCCTCCGTAATTACAACTCCCCCATAAGAATGGCCAACCAGTATGACGGGCCCACTCTGCTCCGCCAGCGCCCATTTCGTGGTCGCAACGTCGTCGGCGAGCGACGTGGTCGGGTTTTGCACGATTGTGACGTCATAACCGTCCTCCTTGAGGATCTCGTAGACGCCTTCCCATCCCGAACCATCGACGAACCCGCCGTGGACCAGGACGACCGCGGCCGTAGTCGCCGCATCAGTGATATCTGCCATGACGATCTCCTTTTTCTAATTAGGTTGTTACGAAAAGGCTCATCTCCGCGACCGCTCCAGCGGCATGGTGCTGACTTGGCCGGCAGGTTGCGTCGTTTCCGCTAGTCACTGAGACAGTCTGGCCGAAGCCGATTGAGGAAAAGTTGATCCGTTCGCCCGGGGCCACTACCGGAAATTGTAGCTTAATTAGCTTGGCCTGCCCCTACCGACCAATTGCGGTCAGTCGTCGGCTTACTACTGCTTGAGTTGCGCAATGAAAGCCCGGCCCGCGGACCCTGGCGGCGCATCCTTGCGAAACATCACTCGCATGGGCATGAGCGCATCCCGCAATTCCTTCCGCGCGAATCTTGATTAGTGTCCGTCGAAGTCTGGCTTCACCATGTGCAAGGGCATGCGCCCCATCCCAAACCAGTCCTGAGAAATGCAAGCTTGGCCCCCCGATCAGCGAGGCGCCACTCCTGGGCGGCGGCTTTGCGCACACCACCCAAATTTCGGTCTGGCCCACCGCTGTCTCCCAGTGACTAAACGGTGGCCTCTAATCACGACGTGACCACAATCAAGTGCCCCTAAACTTTGCGGCAAGAGACGTTGAGAACAAGTCTCGCGGACTGGTCAGGCAGTAAGTCTGCAAAACATCCAAAAGCTGCCGCCCCATGATCTCGACACCCGGCAGGAATCTGCCTCGATTCTCGGTGCCGTGATTGGCGCGATGAGCGAGCACTAAAGGCAGGAGATCGCCCGGCGTACTCGGCGTGGGCTGGAAGGTCTGGCCCGCAACAACAAGCCGACGGGCGGCCGCGCGTATGGTTACTTTGCGGCGTCCGAGACTGCGTCCGGCAATCGGGAAGTCAATTCGGGGCAAGCAGAAGTTGTTCGCCGTATCTTCAAGTTGTATGCCAGCGGCATGAGCCCGCGCGCAATCGCGAAAAAGTTGAACGAGGAAGGTGTGCCCTTGCCCGGAACCGCGTGGAATCGATCAGAGCGTCGGCAAGGCAGTTGGGTAATGTCAGCCATCGCCGGCGACAAGTCGAAAGGCACGGGTATTCTCAACAACCAGCTTCGACTCAAATAGCCGGGACTACTTCAGGTCCGCAGCGATGAACCCGTTTTGGTCGTGATCGAGGTGCTCAAGGATCGGCGCGATGACGGTGGATTCCTCGATGCTGGCGATCAGCCGAAGCCCGCCGCCGCTTCGCGCCATGCAATTGCCCGCTGAGACCTCGTTGGGGGGCCGCCGTCCGTTAGATGCTTGACTACTTACAGGTCGTGTTGTCGTGCCTGGTGATTAGAACGTCTGTGATCTGGCCGTTTTCGTCAAGCGTCACAACAAGGACCATGTGCTGAAAGAGGTTGTTCCCCGGACCAGGACCGATGATCCCGAAGTTGTTCTCGTACGTCGCCCGAATGGGAAGCCCGGCCTTCGAGACGGCCACATGCTGCGTCACTCCTACACCTCTGTAGATGTCGCCCGTGGTCACCCCTATGCCGTTCACGCCCTGCGGCGACAGGTGAAACTTAATGACGGCCTCACCGCTGGGCTTCACGGTCGTATGGGTAACCATGAGAAGCGTCCCGCCCAGCACGACCGTCTCGCCCACCCCGTCGTTGGCGCACGGCACAAATACTTCGATCCCGCCCTCGTCGACGAACACCGGAATTTTTGTGGTGTCTGTGAACGTCTGAGCTTTGGCCAACGTTGACCCTGAGGCCAACACCATGACAAGGCCCACCAGACATGCAACCGCTGTGAATCGCCTCATTTCTACTCCTTTCGGCCTCGCGCCGCTTACATGCATCAGTCGCGAGAGTAAGTGACACTGCGCCTCCGAACTTAAAGATAGCCCACGCCTACTTCATTCCTGTTTAAGGATACGACGCAATACAGCTATATGCGGAGTATAGTAGAAATTTACTGAACATCAATTTAGAAGGCACTTGTATTGAATTTTTCGGCGCTTGATTAAATGGCATGATCGGACTCGCAACGGAGAAATGCCATGACTTACAAGGTTGGCTACCTGGTCGGTAGTCTCGCCAAGGATTCGATCAACCGCAAGCTCGCCAAGGCGTTGGTCAATCTGGCCCCGGCGGAGCTCGAATTGATCGAAGTGCCGTTCGGCGATTTGCCACTTTACAGTTACGACTACGACGCTGACTTTCCGCCGCCGGCACGGGCATTCAAGGACGGTCTGGCCGCAGTGGAGGCGCTGATCTTCGTAACGCCCGAGTACAACCGTTCGATCCCGGGTGGGCTGAAGAACGCCATCGACTGGGCGAGCCGGCCATACGGCAAGAACTCGTTCGCGCGCAAACCTTCGGCGGTCATCGGCACCTCGCCGGGGATGATCGGCACGGCGCTGGCTCAGCAGAGCCTTCGAGGCGTGCTCGCCTTCTGCAACTCACCGATGATGAACGCGATAGAGGCCTACATTCAGTTTACTCCCGGCCTGATCAGCGACGAGGGCGAGGTGACCAACCCGTCGACCGAGAATTTTCTGAAGGAATGGATCGAGGAGTTCGCTGCTTTCGTCGAACGGGTCTACCGGGTCCTGCCGCGCCAAGCCGATACCTAGCCCAGCAAATTCAATCCGCGCCAGTAGCATGACGCGGCAATGACGAAGGCCGCTCGGATACCACCGCAGTGGAATCGCTAGCCGAGTTCGCGCGCGAACAACGCAAGCATCTTGCTCCAGGCCTTCTCGGCTTTCTCCTCGTCATACACGCGCGAATCGAGCGGGCACCAGCCGTGCATTGCGCCTTCGTAGACCTCGATCTCTGCCTCGACGCCCGCCGCGTCGAACGCTTCGCGCAACAGCACCTTGGCTTGCGGTTCCTGCTCGTCGTCGTTTTCGGCGATGGCGATGAGCAGGCCCGCTTCGACCTGCGGCGCAAGAAGATGCGGGCTGTCTTCCGCGTCGGTGGCTAGGCCACCGCCGTGGAAGGAGGCACCGGCTCCAATGCGTTCAGGGATGGCCGCCGCGAGTCGAATTACGTAGGAACCGGTCATGCAATAGCCCGAGGTGCCCATCATGCGTCCGGAATCCACGTTGTCCTGCTCGTCGAGCCAAGCGACAAACGCTTTGCCGTCGGTGACACAAGTTTTCGGGGACAGCGCATTCCGGTGCGGTGTGAGGCGTTCGCGCACAGCCGGGTCGGCAAAGCTTTCGCCTTCCTTCAATACTTCACCTTTTGCCGTACGGTAATAGGGATTAACGACGAGCACGGCGTATCCGGATTCGGCAAGGCGTTTGCCCATCGTGCGGAAAGCCGGCCGGATGCCCATGACGTCGGGCCAGACGATGACGGCCGCGTGTTCGCCGGCAGCCGGCCGAACGAAGTATGCATCCGCCGTGCCGTCAGGCGTCGGAATGGCGACATCGGATTCATCGACGTCGAGCGCATTGGCCGCGCGGGGCAGAAGCGCGGCCAGCGTCGCGATGGAAACGACGGTATTGAAATCGCGCCGCGTCAGGCCCCGCTTACGCCGCCACGCCTCGTTGTCACATTCGGTCTTGTCATCGCACATTCTTATTCTCCTTAGTTTCCATCGCCCGGACCTGGACAACGACAACCTGCTGCTGCGTATCTACAACCTCGAGAACGGCAACCTGCTGGCGTCGAAATTCTACCATCCCGGCTTCGATCCGGTCGACGTGGCCGCGCTGCCGGACCCGAACGACTCGGGCGCGCGGCGCTACGCGCTGCTCGCGCGCAATCGAGTGGCCGGTGAACCGCAGCGCGCTCGGGACTCGCGAAAGGCGACTGCGTCCGCGTGACGCCTGCGCTCTACAGCACCCCGGCCAATGCGGCGAAACTCGTGGCGGCGCTCAAGGTGATGGCGGCGAGGCCAGGCTGAGGTCGCCGCTCGGGCCTTGATGCGTTCCATTCCCGGATTGTAGAGCGGCTTGAGCGACTCGATCGCCGGATACCGCTTTTCGATCCAGCTTCACAAAAACGGCAGCTCGTCACGATCGGCGACGACCAGGTGGACGTGGGCGATCAGCCGGCCACGCTGCAGTTCGATGCCTTCAACGAGCCCAAGGCATGTCGGTGTCTGCAAGTTCGCAGTTGCTGGGCCGGAGAATCGGCCCCTTACGGCCCGCAAGGCCCAAGCGTCTGCAGGTCGAACGGCAGGCTCATCGGCATACGCGATGCGCCGACAAAAATTGTCCCAACGCTCGAGTCGATGCCGAAGCAGCTCGCGGTTGCCGGATCAACGGTGAACGAGAAGCCGTCCTGCCCCGCGGCGGCGGAGAACAGGGCATGATCGAGAGTCATACCGTCGACCGAAATCGTGAGGATGTCGGACGCTTCGAGATTGACCCGGGTCACATTACCGATCGCGGCTGCCGATGCGAGCTGTCCGCTGAACTGGAAGGTCGGTCCCGCACCGCCCGTCACGCGGACGTTCCATTTCTGCGAGCTGCAGCTGTCGCGCCACAGGAAGACCGCGCGGTTGACGCTCTTGTTGTACGTCGGCATACCCGACGCAAGCGAGCACGGGGGCGGCGGAGCTGGCTCCGGCGTCACCTCAACGAGCTGCGCGCTGCCCTCGACCGCTTCGTACAGTCCGTTTGCCGGTACGTTGGTGAACTGGTCCTGCTGGCCGCTCGGCCACAGGACCGTCACGCTCGCCGATGCGTTGGTGCCGAGCCCGAAGTGCAGGCGCGGGTCGTGCTGTGCCCAGCGGTGATACCCGCCTGTCTGCTCCCGGCGCTGTGACTTGCCGCCTGCCGTCACGGTGACGATGGCACCGATGCCGTCGCGGTTCGTCGTCACACCGGTCAGGTCGAGTTCGATCCAGCCATTGTCGTTGCCGAGATTGCGGAACAGGCGGTCCGGGCCCCCGTGCCCATAAGGTTCTTCCGGGTACAGCGCGAGGCCGTTCGTGATGAACAGGTCCACGGACCCGTCCACGTCGAAGTCGCTCGCGACCACGTTCTCGCCGAGCCCGACGCCGGCGCCGACCGGGCCCTCGGCGCCGAACGGCGAGGCTGCCGGTACGAACCTGCCGGTGCCGTCATTGAGATACAGCCTGTTCGCAATATTGAGAACAGCGTCCCGGCACACGTAGTAGAGGTCCACATCCATGTCGTTGTCGAAATCGGCCGCCGCCACGCTGACGCAGAGTTCGTTGCGATCGAGCCCGGAACCCACCACCTGGTTCGTGTACGTCGTGCCCGCGTACTTCAGCAGGGCGGGCCTTATGGGCTTATGGCTGGTCGGGATGCCGAAGGTGCCGAGATTGCTGACCGGCGCGGTGCTCGACAGGAAACTGTAAGCGGCGGTGGAAGTGCCGCCTGCGGAGTGGACATATGTCCAGGTCTCTGTTGCCGGGTCGTAGCCGACGAAAACACCATGGTCGGTCGCGGAGTTGTAGTTCACCAGGCCGTGAACGTCCGGATCGCTCGCCGAGAGCTGCATGTGGATCGGTTCACGGGTTGCGGTGGTCGGCGGATGCATGCCGCCCGCTCCGATGAAGACGCGGCTGACATTTTTCTTACTCCAGTGCAGCTCCACCGACAGGTCGCCCGCACTCCTGAACGTGAGCCCGGAGGCTTGTGCGCCGTTGGTTGCGAAATGGCCCTCGACCGCATTCGCCGCGGTAATGGAGACGCCGTTCAACCGCACTTTGCCGCGCAGGGCGAACAGGTCCATCAGCAGGTCGCCATCCAGGTCCGCTATGGCTACGTCCGTGATGTTGTTGACCTTGGAGGCGAGACTGGTTATTTCGAGGAACGGCAGGCCGGCGGTGAGATCGTAGATGCGCTCCGGCACAGTATTGGCGGTGACGCAGACCCAGTCGACGCGCCCGTCCATCGTGAGGTCCGACAGCAGGGAGTAATCGCCGTTCGTGCATTCGTGCCCGGACGCGGCATTTACTTTGACGAAATCGTCCCCCACCTGCCGATGCAGATTGATCTTGGCGGCCTGTACCACGACGCCGAGATCGAGCAGGCCGTCGTTGTCGTAGTCAAACCAGAACGGGAACCGGCCGCCCCAGCTCTTCACGTCGAACGTGAAGTCGTGGATGCGGTCGGACAGCGTCGTGCCGTCGTTGACCAGGAACTGGCTGTTATTCTTCGAGCCCGCGGTGACGAACAGATCGAGATGGCCGTCATTGTTGTAATCGGCCCAGGCCGCACCGTGAACGTCGGACCGGGGAGTGATCTGCCACGAATCGATTTCTGCGCCCCGGTCGAGGAACGTCCCGTCACCCCGGTTGACGTACAGCCCGGATGGATTGCGATGATGATTCACATACAGGTCCGGCAGGCCGTCGCTATTCATGTCGCCCCAGGACGCACCGTAGGATTCGCCGGTGTATTCGAGTCCCGAGCCCTCGGTGACGTCATCGAACACCACCTGTGCGGGACACACTGTGACGGCGAGTAACGCGGACCAGACGAGTAGCAGGCTTGCACCACGGAAATTGCAGGCACGCGCTCTCGCTCGGGCATGCGGAAAGTGAGAATGAGACATGGTGGTTCTCCAAGTGCCGCTGCGCGGCACGCGTTGCGGCCCTGTCTGTGCAGGACACAACAAAAGAGTTGGTATTACCGAGATGGTCGAGCGGCATCGACTGAATGCGCCGGGCTCACCGCATATCTGGTATCTCGCGCGGGCGCTCATAGGTACCGGGCGCACAAGAGACGGCCGGCGACACCGTCCGCCTGCCGTGTCCGGTATTCTACCCGGTCCCCTGCACTTGGCAACAGGTTGTCGCGTGAACTTGCCGCGGCCTTATTCCCGTAAGGAATTGCGAGTGCAAGCCTCTGCGGCGATTGAACTTTCGGACGTTACGTCAAGTAGCGACGCGCTCGCGAGCGGCGTGCTGCGGAACTCCCCTGCCCTTGCGACACGGCTACGCTCTGCTGAGGACGAACTGGAAGCGTTGAAGGCGAAGTCCCGGCAACCGGAACCAGCATCCGGTTGAAACCGCCTTGCTCCGGGGAGCAAGGCGAAATCAAGTTTTGATGGTAGCGGGGGCGTGCTTTGCGCTGTTCCTGCAGTACCGGTCGGCGTCCAATTGAGGTAAGTTCGGAAGTCTGACTTTTCGCGCGCAGGTTGCAGGTTTCCCCACTGGCTGCCCCGCCTGCCGTCCCAGCTTGCAACGCTTGCCGCTATCCTAGCGCGGGCTTTACCGTCGTGTCGCGCACGTATGCCCGTCGGCACTCGTGGAATCTATCCTGACCCTACCCTGCCCCACGCCACGCTTCGGCACGGGCCGGTGGTCGGCCCTATGGAGGCCTCGACCAAGTCATGCAACCGGCGTCCGCCCGGTCCCCAACCGGCCCGCCGGTCTCGCCAACTCACATAAGGCCGCTCATATGTACTTTCCACGCCCGAACAAGACGCAGCGCTCTCGCCAGCAGCGGGTGACCGCTCGATCGTTGGGTGGCCCTGCGGCGGAGCTCGGCCGAGCGTATTCGCGCGATTCGATGCTAGTATTCGCCACGGTACACGCACCAATTAGCAGACTGTCGCGGCCACCGCGGCGGCGGTGTCTGGGAGGATAACTCCTGTGCTCCCAAAGGACGACTGCGTCACGCGCGACGATCGAAAATGAGCGTGCTCGCCGAGCTCAAGCGGCGCAAGGTCCTCAAGGTGGGCGGTGCCTACCTGGTGGTGGCGTGGCTCATCGTGCAGGCCGCATCGATCGGTTTTCCAGCATTCGAGGCGCCACCCTGGGTGCTGCGCGTGTTCATCCTCGTCGTAATGCTCGGATTTCCCATCGCGCTCGTATTCGCGTGGGTGTTCGACGTGACGGCCGAGGGTCTCAAGGCCGCGCCTGGTTCGCGCGCGAGCGCAGGGTTTTTCCTGGTCGCTGGCGGCGCTCGCGCATGCTGGCGGTCGCCTGGTACTTCAAGGGCCAGCCTTCCTACCGAGCAGACGACGTGCCGGCGCGCGCCGGTCCCTCCGTGGCCGTGCTGCCGTTCGCGAACATGAGCGGGAAGCCGGAAGAAGAGTATTTCTCCGACGGCATGACCGAAGAGCTGCTGAACGTCCTCGCGCGAGTGCCGAAGCTCAAGGTGGCCGCGCGCACGTCGGTGTTCGAGTTCAAGGGCAAGGGCGGCGACGTGCGCGAGATCGGTCAGCAAGCTCGGCGTGAGTCACATCGTCGAGGGCAGCGTGCGGCGCGAGGGCGAGCAGGTGCGCGTCACCGCACAGCTCGTGCGCGTCGCCGACGGCTTCCACGTCTGGTCGGAGAGCTACGATCGCGAGCTCAAGGGCGTGTTCGCGTTGCAGGACGACATCGCCCGGCACATCGTCGAGCAGCTCGAGACGACGCTGGGCGTCGGCGAAGAGGCCGGCGCCCGCGCGCCGCGATCGATCCGCTGGCGTACGACGAGTACCTCAAGGGACGGACGCTTTATCGCCAGCGCAAGGACCTGCCGGAGGCGATCGCGCATCTGCAAGCACGCGGTGACGCGTGCGCCGGAGTTCGCGGCGGGCTGGGCCTCGCTGTCGCTCGCACACGAGGCCGTACGCTCGTACACGACGCCGGAGCAGCGCGCGATGCTCGGTGACGTGCTGGTCAACATGCGCGTGGCCGCCGAGCGAGCCGCCCGGCTCGATCCGGACGCGGCGCTCACCCTGCACGCCCAGGCCAATGTCTTGCGCGCGGCGAAACGCGGTACGCGGAGGCCGAACGGCTCTACCTGCGCGCGCTGCAGGCCGATCCGACCTACCCCGACGTGCGCGAGGACCACGCGGAGCTCCTCAACGGTGTCGGGCGTCACGAGGACTCGCTGGTCGCCGCACGGCAACTGGTGGAGCTCGAGCCTTTCGTCGCGAACTTCTGGTGGCGGATCGCGGAGGTCGGTGCGAGTCTGGATCACCGCGCGCTCGTCGAAGAGGCGCGAGACCAGATGCGCGAGATCGATCCGGCATTTTTATGGGGCGTGCTGGCCGACTTCTACCTCGAATTCTGGCAGGGCCGCATCGAGCCGGCGCGCGCGGCGCTGGCCGAAGCGGTGCGGTTCTCGTCCGCGGCCGCCGCACAGGCCGCCGAGCTGTTCCGATGGTCCGAACATGACGCCGGCATTGACGACGTACATGCGCGTCGCGCCATGGTGGACCGGCCCGAATCCACCGCATTCGCCGCGCATCGGGGCGATGCCGACCTGTATTTCGCGGCGTACCAGGAGCAAACCACCCGTTACAAATTCTATCTCTATTACGAGCTGCCGTTCAGCGCACCGCTGCTGACCGATCCGCGCGGGAAGGAGGCGCTCAGCCGCTACGGCTTCGTCGACTACTGGCGCGAGAAGGGCTGGCCGGCGTACTGCCGCCCGCTGGGCGACGACGACTTCGAGTGCGGTTCCGCCGTGAGGACCGAATGACGATGTCGCACTTCGCCGAAGTCAAGCTCCGCAACGTCATCCCGGAGAGCCCCGATCGGGCTCGGATTGTGCCCAAAACGCGCGCCGCCGCTGCCAACGAGCGCAGTGAAGCATCGGCCACCAACCAGCAACGGGCCCTTACCTGGTGATCCGCCACCGCGAATTGGTCGAAGGGATCGCGGACTTGGGCAATGATCGCGCAGTGACGCAGGGGACGTCGAGAAGGCGCGGACGATCCTGCGTAGCCTGTTCGGGAAGATCCCCGTGGAGCCGGTCGGCAACGTGCTCGTTGCGACGGTGGCGGCTACCGGCGCGGGACTCATCAATGCAAGTCCCGCGTCGATAAACCGGTCATTCGTGGTAGCGGGGGCGTGCTTTGCGCTGTCCCTACAGTGCCAGTCCGCGTCCAATTGAGGTAGTTCGGACGTCCGCTGTTGTCGGCCCACCTAGTTAGAGTCGGAATCGAAGCTACCCTAGCGCGGCCTTTTCCCTCGTGTCGCGCGCGTAAGCGCGTCGGCACGCGTGGGATCTATCCTGACCCTACTACACACAACCGAATCCACGGTCTTGCGGTGAGATGATCTGATAACCGGTTCTAGTTTCAATTGCAAAGTCCGGAGTACGGAGACCCTTTTCCTCCTCCAAGCGCGTGACAGCGATGTTCTGGCTACGGCAGAACTCGGCGAAGTCCCGCTCGGATGCCGTGATAAACTTCATTTGCTGATGTGAAAATGTCGGTGTAGTTGCGCACTCTTTCATCATAGTCCGGGCAGTCGTCATCAAAACAATTATGCGTTCTGCAGCTCTTAATGTACGGCTGTAATGTCGCAACTGTTTTGCCATCCTCCTCCGCAACCGTCAATACGTCGACCCTACCGGCATTGCTTGAGGGATTATCTGAGAGCTTTCGGTAATGTCACCCGGACCAAGAATCCTATGGGTCACCCAATTTTCAATATGAGAGCACCATACCGCCCGGCTGAGGCACTTACACGGGAAACGCTCAGCGCCTGAAGCCTTTGTGCGGCAGCAGACGAGCGCGATCAGCGCAGCATGATCGATCTATGGCAGGAGACTTTCACTGCGAGCATTGACAGACGATCAGCAAGATAGGGGCTCAGTCGCTGTTCAGTCAGCTGGCGGAAGCTGGCCCACCGCGCCTGGACGGCGGCTGTCCGCGGCACCTTCCAGCCCGTCATCACGAACCACGATCAGGTGCAGTCCGGAGTTCTCGCCGCTACTGGGCGTGACCCGGTAGCCGCGCGCGGTCATCGCCTCCACAAGCGATGCACCGCCTGTCGCGTCCGCTTCGATGAGTACAGATTCACCCCGGGCAATGATATTCGGGAAGTCTGCGGCCTCCTGCGCGCTAAGTCCCCAGTCCAGGATGCCGAGAATCGACTTGGTTGTGTACGCGATGATGGAGTTGCCCCCCGGGGATCCGGTGACAAGCAACGGTCGACCATCGCTGTCGAAGACGATCGTCGGAGACATCGAGGACCGCGGCCGTTTGGACGCGGCAATTGCGTTAGCCGAGGACACCCCGCCCATCGGTGGTCCGACGGAAAAATCGCTCATCTCATTGTTCAGGAAGAATCCGTTGGTCATGCGCAGCGAACCAAAGGGCGCGCCGACCGATGCCGTCATGGAAACTGCATTGCCGTAGCGGTCGATGACGGAGAGGTGGGTCGTTCCCGCCGCTTCGAGGGACAGGTCGCTGCTGAACCGAGATGCCGCCTCGCTCGCCCCTGCAAACGACAGCGGATCGCCGTGAGTCGGGGTTGCATCTGGCTGGAAACGCTCACCGGCGCGATGTTCCAGATATTCCGGGTCGACCAGTTCCCCGAGCGGGACCTCCACGAAGTCAGCATCGCCTACGTAGTGGTCACGATCGGCGTATGCCAGCCGTTGCGCATCGATGAACACGCCGATCTTGTCAGCGAGAGTCACGTCGCCGGGCGTCAGCATCAGGTCGTACAAGGCGGGAATCATCGCCACTGCCACTCCCGACGAAGGCGGGGAAGCTGAGCAGATGGAATTCTCGCGGAAGGTGGCACAGACGGGTCGCCGGGCAACAGCCGCATAGTTTGCGAGGTCCACCCCCGACAGTGTTCCCGCCAGCGGCGGCAGGGCCACCCGCGCAACGATGTCCCTTGCAACATCCCCCCTGTAGAACACGTCGATGCCTTCATTCGCGATGCGCTGCAGCGTACGGGCATATTCCGGGTTCCTGACGCGATCGCCAGCGGCAACCGAGATCCCGTCAGGAAAGAGATAGGCTGCGGCCTTTGGAAAGTCTCCGGAGAGGATTACCGGGGCCAGTCGCGCGTTGTAGCTCACGAACTTTTCTGTCAGTACGAAGCCATCGGTTGCCAGCATGACCGCGGCACTGAACAGCGACGACCAGGCCACCTCGCCGTAGCGATCGTGCGCGGCCTTGTACAAGGCGACGGTGCCGGGCACGCCTACGGAAAGACCGGCGGGCCAGCGCTCGAGAAAGCCGAGTTCCACACCGTCTATCGTAAACATGTCACGGGTGGCGAGTGCGGGCGCCGTCTCGCGTCCGTCGTACAGCACCGTGGTGTCGCTGGCGCGGTCGTAAACCAGCATGAACGCGCTGCCGCCGAGCCCGGAACTTTCCGGCTCGACCAGACCCAAGACTGCGTGTGCGGCTATGGCCGCATCGACTGCATGGCCGCCACGGGCAAGCACGTCAGTTGCTGCTCGCACCGCGTCAGGGTTCGCGGCAACGACCATCGCTCCATGTGGCCAATCATTGGCCGTCGCCTGCGCCGACCGAAGGGGCGCCGGTGCAGGGTCGCTCGGTATAGTGCATCCCGAGATCGCGGCACTGCCCAGAAAAATAAGGCAGATGCGCTTGATCACGGAGGCCGACTTGTGCCGGTGCGACGGTTCCTGAATGGCCATCAATGACTTTCCTGCTGTTTTGTCGGGTTCCAGTTCGCTGCAAAGGTGAATGAATTTTGCGCGCAATTCAACTGCTGGACCCGAAAAGATCCCGAACAGGGCAAGCGATGGCCGCACGTCATAAACAGTAGTCGGTAACGATGCATAGCGGCGTTTAAAGAACTATATTTCGGTGCCGCTGGAGCCGTTTGGGCTCATGGGCAGCTGAAGTTGTTGGCTCGGGTACGTCGAGAACGCCTTTCGATGAATTAGGTTTTGGTCAGCGGATTGGCCACCGCCAGCTCCGGGAAGCGGGAAAAATCCCGATCGGCAAACCAAAGCACTCTCACACCGTGAAAAATGCAGAGAGCCGCAATCCTCGCATCGTGGAGGATAGGCCCTTGCTAGAGTGCGGGCTTGGCGAGACGCTCAAGCGCGTTTAGACAGCCTGCGCCTTCGGCGAGAAAGCCACCAGACAGGCTTCCCAGAAGGCGCCGAACGGCGTACAAAGCCACGTCAATCGGCGTGGTATCCCGAAAGATGCGCGAATTGGAAACGAGTGCGAGAAATGCGTGGACACATGGCCAAGGCACACAGACCGGTTCAGAGCCCGCAACCGCCGTTGTCAGTACCTGGCGAGCGCGCTCATGGTATGGCATCTCGAGACGATGCGCGTAAACCAGCAGGTTCGTGTCGACGGCAATCGCTACATATCTGCGCGCCCAGCACGCTTAGCGCCTTGCGGTGCAAAACTGTCCAATAGTCCCACAAAAAAGGGCCGCCCGATGGGCGACCCTTTATTATTGGTAGCGGGGGCCTGCTTTGCGCTGTCCCGTTTATTTCGCAACGGCTTCGTATCAGGTAGATTTGCTCCTAACTAATGGCGCGGCGACTACGTCCTCAGGAGTTACTCCATAGGATTCAGCACCCCGCCCTCTCGCCCGTATCCGGACCATCTCCCACGCGGCCCCACGTAAGCGCCGTTTAGGTAATAGCAGCTGTATTACTTCAGGAGACTTCGAGAATCTCTTTCGCGCGGGTCAATGCTTTCATTGACTTGTCGTGGTCGCCTGCCTGATGTGCCTTTTCACCCTCTTCCCGCAACTGCCTGACTTCCGCGAGTTCCTCTTCACTCAATCGCTGCTCGACGGCTGGATCGTTGAGCGCCTCGTCAATTTCGCCCATATAAAGAGGACAGGAAGACGCGAAAACCAAGCCTGAAAATGCGATGAGAAGCAAGCTAGTCAACACTTTTAGAAACATTTCGTCTTTCTCCCATAACCGTTCAGTCGTTAGATGAGGTTCAGTGGCGGTAGCACTTGCGGCGCAACCTTTGCCGGCGGCTGTGAGCGATTCCCAGCCTTTGACCAGCCGTTTAAGCACCTTCATGCTTCAGCCTAGTTCCGCCTGCCTCAAAGAGCAAGCGGTCGTTCGAATGCGCAGGGGGTTACGGCAGGTTTTTTCTTTGCATTCATAAGTTATGGCCTCTTCATCGCGCGCCCGTTCGAACGGAAATTCTTCGAACATCCTCGCTACGGGGTAACGACAGCTGACCGTGCCTCGAGCCGATCTTGCCGATGACGATGAACCGCGGTTCATCCTCGGTCGGAGGATCACAGTGTGTCGTTGATCGAACTATCACAGATTCCATAGTTCATGCCGTGCCCGGGACTGCTCTGCCGGGTGGGCCGGGCCGTCGTGCGCCGGCGCGCGGCCTCTCGTCGACAGATATGCCAACGGCAGGGCTGCGCGGAACATATTCAATGGTCGACCACGAGGTAGTAACTGAGGAGACCGCCTATGGCGATCTCAAGGAGGATCCGATGTGGGCCACCGACATTTCAAAGCTTGTTCGTTAAACCAACAATAAAGGGCCGCCCGATGGGCGACCCTTTGTGTTGGTAGCGGGGGCCTGCTTTGCGCTGTTCCGCAGGTACCATTCCGCCTGCGATTGAAGTAGCTCAGTCCACGTCGCCTCGACACAAATCGGTTCAGTGTATCGACTTATGCGACCTCGTCCCGGCTGAATGCTAGCGCTGGTAAATGCCGTACGGCGGAACCTCACCACCATTGATGATCAGAACGTTCTTCAAACGTTCGTCTATCGCATCGCCGTGGCACGGACCGATTATCGGATCCCGCTCCGGATGATCGATCCATGCTTGATCGAAGATACCCTGGGGATCTGTAATTTTGTAGGTCGTGCTGTGCAGGTATCTCCAGAAAGGATCATCGGTGGCCCCAGGCCAACGCGTGAAAACGATCCATGAGTCAATCAAGTTGCCTGAGACGGAATTGTCGGCGAGATCGAGGTCGATCGAACCGCGGTACGTGCGTGGATCGCAAGACAGATCACGAGGGTCGAACCGGAATGGAAAACCGGCATCGAGCAGGAAACCGGCGACGTTGTCGTGTAGTTGGTTGCCGCGGGCTCGCGCGCGGATGTGGCCTGTCTCCTGCGTGTCTCCGGGCATCCCCGGTTCGCGGAAAATGACGAACAGGCGCATCCCGAACTCATTGCGACTCAGGTCGTTGTTCCGAACGACTGCGTCAAGTTGGTTGCCGAGTTCTGGAATCCACACGCTTGAGCCGACGAGCAGCACGCCGCCCAGGCCGTTGTCGACGGACCGATTGCCTTTGAACAGCACGTTCGAAGGTGAAGCGCGATACCCGGCAGCCAGGATTGCCCCCGTCTGGATGCCATTGAAGTGGTTCCCAACGATTCTCCCTGATGAAGCAATGGTTTCAACTCCGAATCGTCCGGGCGCACGAAATTTGTTCCCCCGGACGTCGAAGTCCTGGACTCGCCTGATGGTGAGTTCGGTGCCACCAAAGTCTGCGTGTTTCAGGACGAAGCCGCGAACCGTGACTCCCCTGACGACTTTCCCGTCGGATCGTCCGACGGAAATCAGCGGCTCTAATCCCAAACTTGCGCTCGCCTCGATGCGCGTTGTCGTGCCTTGCTCGATGTCACTCGTCGGAAAGTCTTGATCGTCCTTAACCAGGACGGTTGCGCCACGAAGAACCAGCGACCGATCGATTACCAGCGTGCTGTCAACCAGGTATTCTCCCGGCGCAACATCAATGATCACGGGGCCGGATATCGTCTTCGCTTCCGCGAGCGCCTCCGGCACGTTCCGGTATGCGAATCGCGGTGTGACACCGTTTCCGCCCGGCGCCGCGTTGTCATTCACATAGATGATCCTCGGAAGCATCGCCTGTGCGGGTGCGTCCGCCAGTGCGACTGGCGACCACGCTGCCGCAAGGCATGCGATCAGGGTCAATAGATAGTCGACACGCATAAAATTCTCCCCTGGGCTGAGGGCCAAACCGATTGCACCCTCGGCTTTTTGTAAAGTGCGAAGTTGGCGTCGTACCGGGAGGCTGACAACTAACAAGAAAGTCGCGAGAAATACGCGGCCAGACGCACGCCAATGCCCGATGACCATTATTGTTTTTCTCAACGGCGAACGCCGCGCGGCGCACCCTCCCATCACCGTCGCTGGGGAGCGCCACCTTTTTATTCACCTGCAGAGTACGCCGGCATCCGCGGGAGCACAATGACCGCTGCCGGAAAAAGCAGTCGTTCAGAACAAGTCTCGCGAACTGGTCAAGCACTAAGGCTGCAATGCAACTGCGGATTCAATCGGTGGTTGCAACACCTAAGCTCTAATTGTAGAGCGGAGGATGTTGGAGAAGAAGCAGCGACCGAGGATTTATTACACGCAGGAACAAAAGAAGCTGATGTGGGACCGCTGGCAAGCAGGGGACTCAACAGCTGTGATAGCTCGGCTTTTTGACCGAGGCCATTCGTCCGTTCAAGGCGTATTGGCAGAAACCGGTGGGGTTCGACCACGATCACGAAATCGCTCACCGCGCGTGCTGAACGCGTCGGAACGGGAAGATATTTCTCGAAACATTGTTGCCGGATACTCAGTTCGAGCGCTTGCCGCGAACCTGAGGCGAGCGCCGTCGACGGTGAGTCGTGAAATTCGGCGCAATGGTGGTCGCCGATGCTATCGAGCCAACGAAGCCGACCAGGCGGCCTGGGATCGGGCGCGCCGGCCGACGGGCGAGTTCGCCTGGTTTTGGTCGCTGGAACCTGAATGGATTACGTTGCTGAGCGGGCGGGGGCGATTCAGCCGGCGCTGGCGGGGATCAGCGCGCCGGCATACCGATGCACGCTGCGAGAGCCGCAGATGTCCGCGACCATGCATGCCGTCACCGCACAGTCGTCACTCGCCGACTCGCTGACACAGGGCGTTTGAAAGTACTATCCTCAGTGTCTCGCAGGAATTTGCATGTGACCCTATCTGGTGGATTTTGGTTTGCTTTTTGCGCCTGGCAGGCCCTTTTCGTTGATGGCCATGCCGGCAGGCTCAGCCACCGGTGGTGATGACGGAGTACTTGTTGATGACGGCTGACTGACAGAAACACTAGTGGAAGTACTGACCGGCGCTGCCGTAGTCGACATGACTGAAGAAGAGCTGGACACACAAGTGGCTGCATCATCACAGTCGGTGGTCGAGACCTGCGTGCAAGCAGCGTCAATGCCATCACAGTCGTCATCAATTCCGCCCGAGCAAACGCGGTCGGCATCGTCGCAGTCCTGATCACTGTCACTGGCACAAGTGCTGACAATACCATCACAATCCTGGTCGACACTTCCGCTACAAGACCGGTCGGCATCGTCGCAATCGCCAGCGACGGCGACTGCTTCAGAAAGTGTACTCGTGGCAACTCTGGCTTCCTGCGCCTGGCTCACCTGCCAGCAGGACAACAAGCTTGCAATTACAAGCGACTGGATCTTTATCGGTTTCATGATGCACCTGGTGGTTAACATGTTGGGAACAACTTTGGTTGGTAGCGGTTCCAATCTACTCTGTTGTCACAGGTACAGTGGGAAGCAGCAGGACTATATTTGGTTTATGTGAAGCAGGGCGCAGCAGCCCTGTGATCCAATCGTCATTCCGGATCGCAGGGCTGTTGTGCGGTTTGAGCAGGAAAGCAGAAGAGAGAGTCAGGAGCAGGAAGTCAGGGCAGCCGGCGCTGGCGGGGATCAGCGCGCCGGCATACCGATGCACGCTGCGAGAGCTGCGACCATTCGTGCCGTCACCGCACAGCCGTCACTCGCCGACTCGCCGAGACAGGGCGTTTGAAAGTACTATCCTCATTCCTCGGGCTCAAAGGGCTTGACCAGATAATCATCCGCACCGGTATCGAGCCCGCGCACCCGCTCGTCGAGCGCATCGCGGGCGGAGATGATCAGCACCGGCAGGTCAGAACCGGCGGCACGAAGGGATGCGAGCCACCCGCCGCCGTCACCGTCAGGCAGACCGAGGTCCAGCAACACGAGGTCGTAGTCGGCCGCCTCGGTACATCAGGGACGCTTCCTCATCCACGGCACGGGAATAGCCTGCCCCACATGTCTGAAGAACAGATTAAGCGGACGGCGCGAGGTCATCGCGCCACTGTACTTCGGCCCCGCGAGCCGAGCCAGCGTGGCCGTGCCTAGGATTCCGCCTCGATTTTGTAACCACGGCCGCGGACCGTACGGATCACGGCGAAAGGCGCTGCCATGTCAATTTTTTTTCGCAGCCGGCGTATGTAGACGTCCACGATGTTCGTCAACGGGTCGTTGGCACTGCCCCAAGCAGCATCCAGTATGTCTGCGCGGCTGTGCACGGTGCCGGGCGCACGCATGAGGATCTCGAGGATGGCGAATTCGCGGGCGGTCAGCTCGCACTCGCTGCCCCGGTAGCTCACGAGCATGCGGTCGAGGTCCATTGTCAATTCGCCCACCTTCAGAAGCGGGCCTGTGCCGGACCGCCGGCTGCGCCGGATGAGGGCGTCGAGCCGCGCGAGGAGTTCCTCGACATCGAAGGGCTTGGTGAGATAGTCGTCCGCCCCGGTGCGCAGGCCGTCCACAATGTTTTCCATTGCATCGAGCGCGGTCAGCATCAGGATCGGTGTGTCGACCCGGCTGGCGCGCAGCTGGCGGCACACTTCCAGACCGGAGATATCGGGCAGGAGCAGGTCGAGAATGATGGCATCGTGCCGGGCGCCCAGCGCCGTCTCGATGCCGCTCTCGCCGGTGGCCATCAGTGTGACGTCGAAACCTTCCTGGCGGAGTCCGCGTTGCAAGAACTCGCCAATGTGCGGATCATCTTCGATAAGGAGCAGCCGCATCATTGCAGCTGGGACTGCGGCAGCACCACCGTTACCCGGGTCCCTTCGCCGAGCCTGCTTTCAAAACTTATCTCGCCGTCGTGGGCCGTGACGATCGCCTTCGCCACCGGCAGCCCGAGGCCGGATCCGGAATCGTTCGTCAATATCGCATTCGAGCCGCGATAGAAGCGTTCCATCACGTGCACGGACTCTTCCGGCGCGACACCAATGCCGTTATCGACGACTTCCAGCCGGACATTTTCGCGGTCCCGGACCAGCTTGACGTCCACCTGGCCGCCGGATCGGGAGTAGTTGATGCCGTTCTCGATCAGGATCAGCACCAGCTGCCGCAGGCGGCCTTCGTCGCCCAGCACGCGGGCTCCGGGATCCGATTCAATCTGGCGCACGGTCACCTGGCGTTCTGACGCGATCACGCCGATGTCCTCGCAGACAGTCCCCACCAGCGGCGACATCGGCACGGGCCTGCGCTGCGGACTCGCAACACCGGCGTTCGAGCGCGCAACATAGAGCAGGTCATCCACCAGGCGGCCGAGGTGCAGGCTCTGCTCGTGCACCCGGTCGAGTACCCGGCGATATTCGGATGGCGACTTGTCATTGCCGCGGCCGGCAAACTGCGCCTCGCCGCGAATGACGGTCACGGGTGTACGCAATTCGTGACTGATATCGGCGAAGAACTGCTGGCGCAGCTCGTCGTGACGGCGTAGCGCTGCGTTTGCGGCGTTGAGTTCCGCGGTTGTCTCGCTGACGCGGGTTTCGAGACTTTCGCGGGCATTTTCGAGTTGTCGCCGCTTGTCCTGCAGGTCTTCCGCCATGCGGTTGAAGCCGGCGGCAATGGACGCAAACTCATCGCTCGCACCCTCGGGCAGTCGGTGCGAAAGGTCCCCTCCGGCCAGGCTGCGTATTGCCTTGTCCAGCGACTCGATACGCTGCCGGAAATCCCGCCGCAGCACCGCCAGCATCAGGATGGAGAAGATGAGTGCGATGCCTGCCGCCACGTGGACGATCCGGTTCTGGATGTGCACCAGCTCGGTGAATGCCTCTTCGGCCGCAGCGACTTCCTGCGACTCGCCGTCCAGGGCCTCGCGGAGCTTCGGCCTGAAGTCCCGGTCGATCGTCTCTTCCAGCGTGCGGATGAGCGTCGCTTCCGCGCCGAGCGGCCGCCCGCTCTGCAGCAGGCGGAAGGTCTGGTCGAACTCCCTCAGCACTCGCTCCAGCTGGCGCTCTATATCGGCCAGCAACAGCAGCTCTTCCCTTTCACGGGCTTCGCTCCCGCCGACCAGGGCCACTTCCTCCGCGATCAAGAGGCGAATCCGGTCCAGTGTGCCGTTGATGTCCTGTCTTTCGGTGCGTGCGTTCGTCTGGTTCGTGCTGTCCGAGGTGATCGCCGCGTCGACGAGGTGTTTGAACAGGGCGTAGGTCTGGCCCGACAACAGGAGATACTCCTGGTGCACGGCATAGGCGAGTTGCGTACGACGCTGGTAGAACAGCGCCTTCTGGTTCAGCGAGTAGTCGATCAGGCCGACGCCGGCGAACAGGGTAACGAGAATCAGGCTGACCACGGCCAGCTTGTTACTGTAGGTACCGGAGAAGCGGGGAATCAGGCGCACGGCCTTCGACTATCTGCTGCAGGCGATTCGCCGATTATATTCCCCGCAGGCCCACGAATGACGAGCCCGGTTCAGAACCGGCGACACTGGTCCTCTTTGTTGCCGTCGACTTTGTTGCGTGCACCTTCGGGTGCCGGCTGATTCGACTGGCACTGCAGGTTGCCGCCGACCGTATTGTCGAAAATCCGGGCGAGGCGGTTGTTCTGGTTGACCTTGATGTCGCCGATGACCTTGTTGTAGCGGATCAGCATGCCGGCGTCATTGTCTTTCCAGTCGATTGTGCCGCCGACGCGGGTGTTCACCACGAGGCTGCCCTGGCTGAAATCGACGCCCGTGAGCTGTATATTGCCGTTGACTTCGCTATCGCGAATCCGTACCCGGTTGGCGCCGTCCGTCTGCACGCTGCCCTCGACGAACGTGCCCTCGCGGGCCACCAGCTGAGCGCGATCCGCGAGCTTGACGTTGCCCTTCACATAAGTGTTCGCCAGCACGCACGACGCGCCCTTCGGTACAAAGATGTCGCCGTCGATGGTCCGGTTCTGGAAGGTTTTCTTGCAGATGATCTCGTCTGCCGCGGCCGGCATGGCAAAAGCCAGTACCAGCACCGCCGTTGAGCACTTCAAAGTCTTGTTCATGGTCGCTCTCCTTACTATTTATTGAGTCCGTATTGACGGTAGAGGATAGGTTAAGCAGAGCGGCGGTTCATGAAACGCACATTAACGGTCGGCGGAGCGTCGTTGGAGCGGGCGACCGGTTTGCCCTGGATCGAAGTGCGCCTCATTCGCGGCTGGCAGCCGCTCCAATGGGACTGGCCGCCGCTTCAACGGACGGGCGTAGAATATCCGGAGTACTCCCACGGAGAGCCGGCGTGCGACATTTCCCCCGCGATGCGAGACAAGACCGACGCGCAACGCCACCGGTGCATGCGGTGGGCGCAGCGCTTAAAGCGCGTATTTCAGATCGAAATAGACACTTGCCTGCGCTGCGGCGGCCGGCTGCGGGTGATTGCGAGCATCGAGGAGCCATCCGTCATTGATCGGATACTGGCGCATCTGGGAGCCGACGACGGCCGACTCGACCCGGCGCATCCGGGCCTGGCACCGCCAAGGGCTGAGCTGCTGTTTTGAGTGCATTTAGGATTACGGGTGCGCCGGCGGAGTCTGCCTGGCTTTGGTCGCTGGCACCTGAACGGATTGCGTTGCTGAGCGGGCGGGGGAGATTCAGCCGGCGCTGGCGGGGATCAGCGCGCCGGCATACCGATGCACGCTGCGAGAGCCGCGATAGCGCGGCCATTCATGTCGTCACCGCACAGTCGTCACTCGCCGACTCGCTGAGACAGGGCGTTTGAAAGTACTCTCCTCTCCTCGGAGGGCGAGAGTTGCCCCAGGTGTACATTGCGCTCCAAGGGGAGACTGTCGCCCATTTTAGAGACGGTCACTCGGGTAGCGTGAAGCTCCAGGTGAGCGTGTCTTCGCCGTTCTGTCGCGGCGTGCTCGAACTGCCCGAGATATTGCGTGCATCGGTCATGTCACCGCTTCCGGATGCCGTGATCGGCGCGGCCGACCAAGGCGTCGTTTCCTGGTTGTTCGAGGAGCGCCAGGGCGAACAGGCCGGCTTCGCCCGGATGACGCGCGCGACCTGGCCGCCTACCGCCGTGACCGCCTCGCCACCTCATATATGACCGCTTATACTTCCTATCCGCCGACGATACGATATGACCTCGCCGTTCCTGCTTGCCCTACAGAGAGGAGTCGCCATGGCTACGCATTCCCGCCGATTGCTACCGATACTCGCCCTCGCCTTGATGGCGCCACTCATGGTTTCCGCGCAGGAAACCACCGCCTCCGGAAGCGCTGAAGCCGAGCTGCGGCAAGCGGTCCGGTCCTACGACGACGCGCTGCGGCGCAACGACGCGGACGCGGCGGCCCGGTTCTGGGCCGACGAGTACGTGTTCGTCAACCCGCGCGGGGAACGCCTGTCCCGCAACGAGCGAATCGCAAACCTGGGGGAAAAACGGACTGGATTCGACAGCCTGTCCCACGAACCCAAGGAAGAAGTCTTCCGCACGTACGCGGACGGCAAGATGGCGGTCTATACCACGCGCCTCGCCATCGATGGCCGCTATGGCGGAGAGGCGGAACGAGGCGAATTCCGGGCGCTGGTCATCTGGATCCATCGAGATGGCCGGTGGCAGCAGCTCGCAACCCAGATGACGCCGATACTGCCGTCGCCGTGAATTGGCGCCGGCGCGCGGCGTCAGCCCCGAGGCCTTCGAAAGGACCTCATCGTGAGGGTCGGTCGTGTCCACTAGACCCGGGGCAGTCCAAACGGCCAGAAGGAGACGTTCGGATCTGCGCACGCGATTAGTATTCGCGACAATTTGACATCTCTGAGTTCGCTCAGTTCGATGTGCGTCGTCGGGCCGCCGCGTCGCGGCCGCAGCGACGATGAGCTTAGGGACAGATGCGACTCCTCCCGTATTTGAAGTTGCCGGCCTTCAACGCTAGATTCGGCGAAAGCTTTGCGAAGCGCACGACGGGAGTGGCACCCAATTGGTCATAGGAGAGGTCACCGTTTGTCGGGTTATAGACGATCACACTTCCGAACCACGACGTGGGGGGATGGAAGCAGTGCCAAAAAAGAAGCTCTCGGATCAGCCACAGCTGGATCGAGTCTTCCTCGACGTTGAAATTTGTCACCCGGTCAACGTTCGTATTGGCGTTCATCGGGCTGCGGAAAATTAAATCGTCGGGACCGGCGTGGCCAGTCAGCGTGCGGGCATCGGTAGATAGTTCGGCGAATCCTTGCTTCCGAGACTGATCTCGCCGTACATATCGATCCTGGCTACCGTGCGAATCCGCGTTCCGGGCCGGATCGCGTACAGAAAGTAGCGCTGCGCCGGCGGCGGCAAGCTTTCGATCAGCACGGGATCGAATGTCTCCGGGATGCTCGAGCAAGTGCTTTCGAGCTGCCGCCAAACTCTCTCGAGCTTTCGCTCATCCGACCGGCGCCATGCCTTCAGCGCGACGATTGTCGCGGCGATGACAAGTAGTGTGACGATAAACAGCTTCATTACGCCCTCCCGGCCGCAGGAAGCCGCCTGTTGCCGCTGCACGGCACCGGATTCTCCGCTTCGGGTTGCGTATCATCGCCGCGCAATCCGCTCACCGGTGTGCCTGGAGGAAAGCGTCTGTTTCCGCGGCAACCTGTTCCTGCCGGCCGACCAGGAGATGCCCGCCATCCGCGAAGCCGACGAAACGGGCATTCGAGATTTCTTCGGCCGTGTAACGAGCGCGTTCGAATGTGCCGTAGAGGTCGTCTTCGGCGCTGATTGCGAGCGTCGGGGCTTCCACTCGCCCGAGGTCAAAGCGCTCGAGCGTGGTCGTCACTACGCCGTCGTTCAGAAGACCCGCCCGGCGCTCTGTAACCGGCAAGACGTAATCGAGCATCCGGGACACCCGCTCCCGGTCTGCGTCGCTCGCGTGATCCATCAGTTCCGGTGGCGTGCCGAGCATGGTGCGAATGAGCGGACGACGCGCGATCCTGCTCGCCGCCCACAAGGGGAAGTCCCATTTGAGCGCCGTGTCGAAGACGAGCCCGAGCGCTCGCGGTACATCGGTGCCCGCGTTGCCAGACGAAGGCATATAGGTCGCCGGCACGAGAAGGACGAGCGCCGACACTCGATCGGGATGCCGAATCGCAAACTGCATCGAGGAAGGAGCACCCGCCGAGGCGCCAAGCACCGCGACGCGATCGAGTTCGAGTGCGTCGAGCAGGCAGGCATACGCATCGGCTTGGGCTTCGGCAGATGCGTTCTCAGGCAGTGGCGTACGCAAATAGCCGAAACGCGACACTGCAATCGCCTGGTAGCCCAGCTCGACGAGATCATTCGCCATCAGGAGCGCCTGGTCGAAACCCCCGCCAGCGCCGTGCACGACCAGCACTGGCGTCCCGTCGCCCGCAATCGCGTACTCGACGGGGCCGCTGGCCGTCGTGATGACCTGGCCGTTCCGAGCGATCCGTTGCCTGGCAGCGGCCAGGTCGTTCCGATATTGCACGTAGACGGCGACTGCGCCGATTGCCACGAGAAGGAAAACGAGTAGCGAGATCCGTTGAATCAAAATGAAGAGGTCCGGTACCGTCGATCAAGATGCGACAGTCAAAATCTCGCGCAGACCATCGCCCGCTCGAGTGTCAGTGCGATTTCCCTTAAGCTCATCACGGGCATCGTTTCCAAGGGCATCGACGACGTCCCGGTCTCGAGCTGCTTGGCGCGCTCGGCGGAGTCGGCCTCCAGCTCGCGGCGGAGGTTCTGGGCAATCCGCGCCAGCCGCTCGTTCAGCTCCTGCCGTCTTGCGAGCAGTGACTCTCTGAGTTCGTTCTGTTCCTGAGGGTTCATCTTCTGGTCCTGCGGCAATGATTTCAGGCAACTGTCCCGGGCTTACGTAGTTCGCCGGTTGTAGCAGAAGCAAAACTGCCACTCCATAAGGGTTTCCCGCAGTGCCCACATTGCCGGCCGTCGCCGTCAGCCCGCCGATCCGGAACGAGGCGTAGACCGGCCGGGCCGGTGACATTGCCGCTTGTGCACTGGGGTTCGCCAACTGCACACATGAACAGAACTTTCGAAGGCCTCACTCGCAAAGGACCCGTTATTGCGTCAGATCGCGCTGGGTGGCGCCCGTCAGTTCCCTGCCGCGTAACCACGGCCAGCCGTTGGCCGGTCGAGCCCGCCAAGGATCTTGAGCAGCGTCGTTGCGGCAGACCCGTTTCGGAATTACCCAACTCGCGCACGCCAAAAGCCCCATCGTCCATGCGGCGAGGGGTCGCGGCTATCACCATAGCTAAGCCGGAATCTCAATTCGCGATCGGCAGGCCGATTGCGTGGATGAACTGGTCCAGCTTCGGCCTGTAGCTGCACTGTTTGATTTCCGGGTCATTGACGATGAGAGAAGCCTCGGGTTGGCGGCCGCAAATCTCTGCCATCTCACGTAAGACTTTTTCGGCTCCTGAGCCATGTTGTGTGCAGAAGAAGGCCACGCGACGAAATGCCCCCTTATTGGCCTCCAGGCAAGCGCGCATTGGCGATGATACGTGCCCGGCCCAGACAGGTGTGCCCAACAGGACGATTTCATAGTCCCCCAGGTCGTGCAGCATCGGCGTGATGGGAGCGTACTTTCGTTTCAGCGCCTCCCGCGCCGACCGAAAGTAGCCGAGGAGGCCGAGTCGGCCCCGTGACTCGCGAATCGCTTCGATGTGCGCACCTGAACGATCGGCGAGGTGCTCGGCTACGTTTTCCGTCCGGCCGGTTCGTGAGTAGTACACGACTAGAACCCGCGACATTGTTTTCCCCACAAGAATGGTCAATACGGCTCCAGTTCCCCTAGCATAGCTGGTGCCTTCACATCCGCTTCGGCGGACGATACGACCTGCGGTCCCCCAAACACATAAGGAACATCACTTACTCGAAAAGTCGCCGACATTCCGCTTCCCTGCCCCGAATCACGCGCGACCCTGTGCCGCCCCGCCTACGTAGAAGTTCGTATTGCCAACCGGCATGCCTGCCGGTAACTTTTTGAAGGACTTTCCCGCGGCCAGTAGCGCCCAGCGCCGCCGCAACGGAGGAGCGAGAACATGAGTGATGCCGATCACGATATAGAGATTTCCGGGCGCACCGTAACCATCCGCCCGATGCGCCACGCCGACGCAGCCCTGGAAAAGGAGTTCGTGCGCGGACTATCTGCTGAATCGAGACATTATCGGTTTCTCGGCGCCGTTCGCGAGCTGACGCCGGAGGAAGTGAGACAGTTTTGCGACATCGATGGCCACCGGTCGATGGCGTTCGTCGCGCTCGTCAGGGAAGAAGCGGGCCCCAGGATAGTCGGCGTGAGCCGCTATGCCCCGAACGCGGACAGCACCGCCCGGGAGATCGCTATTACCGTCGCGGACGACTGGCAGAACAAGGGGATCGGCACGCGGCTCGCACGGGCACTGATACAGCACGCCCGCGAACACGGGATCAGGAAGCTCTATTCAATCGACTTGTCCGACAATACTCACATGAGGATGCTGGCCGCGGATCTCGGCATGAAGATGTCCCGGGACCCTGACGATACGCACCAGGTCATTTACGCATTGAACCTCGCCGACTTGCCGGTTGCGGCGACGTCGCACGCCGTGGCAGGAACCGCCTGAATCTGATTGCATCTGGCGCGCGGCGGATCTCGGAGGCGACGATCACGGCCTAGCGGTAGACGTACGGGCGGTACAGCGTATCCGGCACGATCACCTTGTAATGCGGCTGCAGGAACGCGACCAGGTCGATAAGCTCCTGCACGGTCATGTACTGGTTGTAGTTGTACATATTCGACTCGCCGTCCTCGGACACCACTTCTTCTGCGTAGCCTTTGGCCAGGTCGTGCGAGGGATTGATGATCGACGTGACGAGTTCGCCGTAGGACTTCACTTTCGTGACGTCGCCGCCGAGTTCGACGTAAGGCTCCGCGCCGGGCAATGGCGGAAACGATTCGTTGGCAACGCTATGACACTGGTGGCACTGCATGTAAGTGAATGCATCGCGCCCATTCCCCACGTCACCTTCGGGCAGGCTGAAACCACGTTGTGACATCGGGTCACTGTAACAACCCGCCAGCAACCCTGTGAGTACGAACAGCGCCCACATTTTGGCCAAGTATTGCATCGCCCTGCTCCCGACCCTACGTGAGTCTCCTGCTTGTCAGCATACCGAACTCACCCGCCGGGTGGCGTACGTACTTGCCGCAAGCACGCTTCGGACGGGGCGTATTGAGCGATCGGACGGCCAAGCCTACTCTTCTCGCATCGACAGGGGTCGGACGGGCCGGGAGACTTGCCCGTGGCAGACACGACGGTTCCCAAAATGAAAGCCATCACGATGATACTGTGCGCTATCGATCCGACAGCCGAGGCGCAACCTGCGCTCGCGCGGGCGGCGTGGCTTGCCCGCGCCACCGGCGCCGCCCTCGAGCTCGTGATCTGCTGGTACAACGAATACCTGGCCAGCAACCCCTTCTACGACCCGGTCGTTGTGCAGAACCTCCGCGACAACCTGACACGGGAGAACGAGGAACGGCTGGAAGAGCTGGCCGGTCCGCTCCGCAAGCATCTGTCGACGGTGACGACAAGGGTACTTTGGGACCATCCCCTGCACGACGGTATCGTTCGACACGGCGCGCGCATCGGCGCCGATATCGTTTTCAAGGATACGCATCATCACTCGGCTTTGGCACGCGGCCTGTTCAGCAATACAGACTGGAACCTGATCCGGAACTGCGCATCGCTTTTGTGGCTCGTAAAGCCGCGTGTCCCGTTATCCAAACCGCTTATCCTCGCGGCTATCGACCCATTGAACGCGAACGACAAACCGGCTTCCCTGGACGACCAGATTCTCGACGTCGCAACGTCGCTGGGGGAGGCAACCGACGGTACCGTACATGCGTTCCATGCGTATGATCCGCGCTTCGCGCTGACCTCTGTCGCGGACAACGCGTACGTGCCGGTGACGCTGCTTTCGGAGGAAATCGAACAGGACATGCGCGCCCGCCACGAAAAGCGGTTCCGGGAGCTGGCCGACTTCCACGACATCGCGGCCGACAACGCCCACCTCGTTTCGGGAGCTACCCACGTGGAATTGCCGGCCCTGGCGAAGGAGCTGCATGCAACCCTCGTCGTCATGGGTGCCATTTCCCGCAGTCGCCTCAAACGACTGTTCATCGGGGCGACGGCTGAACGCACGCTCGAACACCTGCCATGCGACGTGCTCATCGTGAAGCCGGATTGGTACGCGGCAATGTCGGCCGAACTGGAAGGCAACGCATCCTGACCGGCGCACGTGGCACAATGGTCGGGACAGGTCCCGACGATAACCCGTGACGCAGCAGCCGCCTCAAGAACCGCCGGAAAACTTCTACCGGGACCTCCTGGATGCGGCACCCGATGCAATGATCGTGGTCGACGCCGACGGCCGCATTGACCTCGTCAATACGGAGGCCGAACGGCTGTTCGGCTATGCGCGGGCTGAATTGCTCGGACAGCCGGTGGAACGATTGCTGCCGAATCGTTTCCGCGAACGCCACATCGAGCATCGCGCGCGGTTCCACGCGGCGCCCAAAGTGCGCGGCATGGGGGTTGGCATGGAGCTGGCCGGACTGCGCGCGGACGGTTCGGAGTTTCCCGTCGAGATCAGCCTCAGTCCTATCCGGACGTCGACCGGCTTTCTCGTCGCCAGCGCGATTCGGGACGTCACTGAAAGGCAACGGAGCGAGCAGGCCCTGACCGATGCGCGCAACGCCGCAGAGCGGGCCCAGAAGGCCAATACGGCATTTCTGGCCGCCGCGAGCCACGACTTGCGGCAGCCGGTGCAGGCGCTCAGCCTGTTGACGGGTGCACTCCGGCGCACGGTAAAGGACCCGCTCGCACTGGAAATGGTCGCCAGCCAGCAGGAATCGCTGGAAGGCATGACCAACCTGCTCAACTCGCTACTGGACGTCAGCCGGCTCGATGCCGGCGCGTTCGAACCCAAGGTTCGGGGGTTCCCGGTGCAGACCCTCTTCGACCGTTACGCGGCCGAGTGGTCACGACAGGCGCAGCACAAGAAACTCAACCTCGTAGTCCACCCCAGCAATGCAAGTATCCGCAGCGACCCCGACCTTCTCGCGGAAATCCTTCAAAACCTCGTTTCGAACGCGATCCGGTATACCGTCCGGGGAGACATCCGCGTATCGGCGGTGCCCACGGACGAAACGGTTTCCATTGCCGTTACCGACACGGGAATCGGTATCGAGGCCGGTCAACTCAATGACATCTTCCGCGAGTTCTACCAGGTCCAGAACCCGGCGACGAAACGCGAAGGTTTCGGGCTCGGACTTGCGATCACGCGGCGCCTGGCCGACCTGCTCGGCCATACGGTCGGCGTCGAGTCACAGCCAGACATGGGTTCGACGTTCACTGTCGTCGTACCTCGATCAGAGCGAACCGGCACTGCGACTACGACCCGCGTCGAGGAAGTTTCAGCGCCCGCGGAAACGGCCACACTGGTCCTACTCATCGAGGACGACGCGCAGGTGGTCGTTGGCTGGCGGCTCCTGTTGCGCGCCGAGGGCTACCGTGTCGCCGTGGCAGACACCGCGGGTGCCGCCCGCGAACTGGCAGCAACCCTGGGCGAGCTGCCCAAAGTCATCATCTCCGATTTTCACCTGGGCGACGGCTCGAACGGAGTCCAGGCAGTTACCGCGCTGCGCGAGGACTTCGGCAATTGCGTGCCAGCCTGCATCGTAACGGGAGATACCTCCAAGATCGTGCGGGAGGTGTCGACCCTCAAGAATGCCCGTGTGATGAACAAGCCGGTCCAGCCCGACGAACTGCTGCGTGTGGTCCGTGAGGCTATTGCGAGCGGACGGGCCTGATGCCGCTGACAAAAAGCGAGTCCGTAGCTCGTTGATTCTTCAGGAGTGAGGCGCCACCCGCATCGCAAGACTCATGCGCACCAGGTCCGCCAGGGACGCAGCACCCATTTTTTCCATCACCCGTGCCCGGTGAATTTCCACGGTGCGCTGGCTCGTGCCGAGCTCGTACGCAATAATTTTGTTCGGCTTGCCGGCAACGACCAATGCCATGACCTCACGTTCCCGGTTGGTCAGTGTCTGCTGCCTGGCAACAATTTCGGCCCGCTGATAATCGTCCGCCCGGCGATGTTTGTCGGCAGCAAGTCCGGCCCCGACGCACTTGAGAAGATCCTGGTCCCGAAAGGGCTTCTGGATGAAATCAAATGCGCCTTTCTGCATTGCTTCCACCGCCATCGGCACGTCGGCGTGGCCGGTGACGAAGATGATGGGTAGCGTGCTTCCGCGCTCCAAGAGACGCTCCTGCAGGTCCATGCCACCGAGGCCCGGCATGCGAATGTCGAGTACGAGGCAACCCGGCCGGGCAGGGTCGAAGTGAGCGAGGAATTCGTCGCCGGAGGCAAAAGTTTCGGCTGGCAGATTCACAGAGCGAAACAGGAATTGCATCGCATGGCGAATGGCTGCGTCATCGTCGACGACGAATACTGTCGCCTTTCCCGCGCTTTCCGTCATTGCAGTACACCGTCGGGTTGCAACACATTCTTGTTGTCGAGCAGCCCGGTCACGCCCGTTCGCAGGCAAGGTCGATCCCGAACATTCTGCGCATCACGATAGCCGCCGGGTAGAAACCGGTGAACACCTGCTGGAAAAGATTGGCGCCGACGATACCAATACCATAATGCGTGCGAAGGCTTCAACCGCGTGTTCCAGTGTCATTGGCTTTTTCATTGCAGGTCCTCCTCACGTTGGCCGATCGGCCGACTGGTCGTTGTAGCGTAGCCGCAGGTACAGATTGCTCGCATCCCGCAGTTGGTTGTAAAAGGTTTGTCGTTCGTTGCCTACGAACAGATTCGCGCGGACGACAAATTGCCAGTGATCATCGCGTCGATAGGTGAACACCGGTCTGAGGTAGGTGCGTGGACCTCGTCGCAGCCGGCATCATCAGATCCGAAGAAGGTCGTGCGGGTCGCGCTGGAGAACGCGGTCTCGGTGGCGAGTGTCCTGGACAACCGACTCCGACAGGCTGCTGGTCGTAGCGGCGGGCCGGATGGATTTTTCGGGCAGGGCTAGATTTCGAGTACGACGCGGCCCTCGATGGCGCCCTCTTCCATTCGGCCGAAAATGTCGTTGATGTGGTCCAGCCTGTCGGTGCTGAAGCGTGCGTGCACCTGCCCGGCGGCGGCAAACTGAAGGGCTTCACGGAGATCGTTGCGTGTGCCCACGATCGAGCCACGAACGGTCTTGCGTGACAACACCATGTCGAATATCGGCAGTTCGAACGTGCCGGGTGGCAGCCCGACGAGCGATGCGGTGCCGCGCTTCCGCAGCATGCCTATGGCCTGGTCGAACGCCGGCCGGTTCACCGCGGTGACCAGGACGCCGTGTGCGCCGCCGAATGCCTTGTGCACGGCCTTTACAGGGTTTTCTTCGTTGGCATTGATCGCCAGGTCCGCGCCCAGTTCCATCGCCAATTCGAGCTTGTCGGCCGCGACGTCCACCGCGGCGACATGCAGGCCCATGACCTTTGCGTATTGCACAGCCATATGGCCGAGTCCACCGATTCCCGAGACGACGAGCCACTCCCCTGGCCTCGTGTCCGTTTCCTTGATGCCTTTGTAAACGGTGACGCCGGCGCACAGCACCGGTGCGGCGGCGTCGAACTGGATTTCGTCGGGCAGCGGGGCAACAAAGGCCGGGTCCGCCAGGACGTACTCGGCGAAACAGCCATTGACGCCGTAACCCGTATTCGTCTGCTCGCCGCACAGCGTCTCCCATCCGCCGACGCAATGCTCGCAATGTCCGCACGCCGTGTGCAGCCACGGCACCCCTACCCTGTCACCCTCGTGAATCTGGGTCACGCCGCGGCCGACGAACGCGACGTGACCCGCGCCTTCGTGGCCGGGCACAAACGGTAACGACGGCTTCACCGGCCAATCGCCGTGTGCCGCGTGGAGATCGGTGTGACAAACGCCGGATCGTTCTATCTTTGCAACTGCTCCATTTGCTCGAGGACCGGATTCCTGCACCTCAATCGTCCCGCGCGAGCAGTTTCGGCTCCTGGCCGGTCGCGAGAACCTTGTGACGTATACCTTCAATACCCGCACGGCGAAGCACTATTCTTGTGGCAACTGCGGCATAAAGTCCTTCTACGTGCAGCGCTCCCATCCTGATGGCTACAGCGTGAACGCGCGGTGTATCGACGGCGGCACGGCGGTTGGCCTGTCGGTCCGTAGCGTTGACGGCAGGGCCTGGGAAGCCACGTTCGGCGGCTAAGCGCTCGCCGCCATTGCCCGAATTCGTGCATCATCTACGTGTTATCCCAAAGCCGGCTGGGCCTAGCTCACGAGCGCAGCTGCCTTGGCCGAGGCAGCGATACCGGACGTCACTTAAGTTATGGCTTCAGTGTCAGCGGTTGACACGGCCGTCACCCGGCTGGCGGACGCCAATTCGATCTCGAAGACGCCGGAATCATGCCGGAGCGGGTTGCAGTTACCCTGCGGCTTGCCGACGCCGGACGATCTCGTCGATCTCCGCCTGTAGATCGGCGACCGCATCGACAGACTCCCCGATCATTTCGTGAACCATCATCGAGGCGTTCAGGAGGAAGACATTGATTGTGTTGATTGTTGGCATGTACTCCTCGGGGGACGACTCTCGCAGCATACTGACCGTCACTGTGTCATCGGGCTTCGGGTCAACATGGCCGTGCTTGAGTCCTCGGAGACACCCGCCCTCTCGCCGTCAGACCCAACACGCGACACGCGCGGGCCGCTGCCTCGTGCTTGCAGCTATCTTCCGCTTCCGTACATCGCTTCGACATGATCACGGAACGGTTGGGGGTAGACTTCTCGAATCCGCTCCCACGATTCCCTCGGTAACCATTCGTTTACAAAGAATACGTAATAGCTGTCCCACGCTTCGAATTGTTCGACCGATTGTTCTCCGTCACGGAATCTGTGAAATGCCTGACTCAAAATGTCAATGTGTGCCGTCATGAACCGATCATATTGAAAGGCTTGCGAGGGAGTTAGTGTGTCGTAGCTACCTTGCTGGGAAAGCACCACGACTTGTAAAAGATTTGGGTCTGTGAGCATCGAAAGTTCGATTTGTCTTACCGAATCAAAAAGATCATTAACGTTGTCAATCTGCATTTGATCCGTTTGCCGGTTGATGCTGATTCCGACAAAGGCGAGCGAAGCGACGACGGCGATCGATGCGACAATTTCGCTGATTGCGGCCCATTCGTGGATTCCCGTGGGCGACTTACTCATGTGCCACCTCATGTTTGTATGCGGTCGCAATTGGACAACGCGACAAGCGGGCCGCTCCCGCATCCGCACCATTTCTACCGCCGCTTCGGATCGTGCAATCGACAACGGTCAGCCGGTGAGCTCGGCGATCAGCGACGCGCGACGATCTAGCCCCGCGGTCTCCGATTCGCGGTAAATCATAGCTCAATCCGCTCAACCAGCTCTGGTGAGTCATTCCGCGGCGAGTTGACGGCCGTCGACACCGGGTACACCTCGAAATCGTCGCTGGGCGGGATATCCTCGATGACGGCCCGATAGCCTTGCGGATCCGAGCCCGACCACAGCCAGGCGTCATAGGCGAGCGGATCGACGAGCAGCGGCATTCGGTTGTGAATTGGCACCGATAGCTCGTCCGCATCGGTCGTGAGAATGGCATACGTCGATATCCACTCGCCGTCGACCTTCCGGTTGATCCAGTTGCCCGCGAAGGCGAACGAGCGACCGTCTTTTCGTCGAAACAGATGCGGCTGCCTCGGGGCCTTGTCGCCGGTCCATCCCAGTCATGGCTCGTCGTTACCCTTGCGGCTATCCTCGGGATCAATGCGGCGCTCCATACTCTCGGCAGCGTCGTCACGGCCACTTATTCTCCGGGCACTGTCACCGCCGCCTTCCTCTACGTTCCTCTCGTCGTCTACGCACTGCGGCGCGTCCTTGCTCACGTTGGTCGCGGCCTTGCCTTGCGATCTGCAGCACTCGATGCGGTCGTCCATGCGGGTGTCCTGTTCCTGGCGGCCCATCCATCGCTCATTCCATTGCCGTGACCGGCCTAACAGCACGTAGCAGCGGACTCGCTTGCGCCCGCCGCTGAACCCGGTATCGTTTGGTGCGTCCACTACCAGAAGGATGATGATGTGCGATCAGTGCTGACGACGACACTTACGGTCAGCTTTACGGCGTTGTCCTGGCTGGCCGGTCAGCCAAAGGGCGAGTTCGAGCAGGATTTCGACACAGCGATTGAAAGCATCGGCTCGACGTACGCCTATTTCAATGTGAAGGCGACAAAGTGGAGCGAGGTGCCCAAGTTGTACGCCGCCGATCTCCAGCGGGTAAAGACCCGGGATGAGTTCGTCGCCCTTCTGGAACGCGTTCTCGACGAGTTGTACGACCCCCATGCGCAGTTGACGGTGAACCTAGCGAATTCACCTCGCCTCGTACCGTCAGGCGCCGATCTATGGGCCGAATGGCGAGCCGGTCAGGCGACCATTACCCAGGTGCGCCCGGGTTCGGACGCGGAACGAGCGGGTATCAAGCCGAACAGCGTCGTTGTCGCTCTCGACGGCATTCCGATCGCGGATGCCGTCGAAGCGAGGATGGGTCGCGCGTATCCTCACTCGGTCTTGGCGGCGCGCGACTGGGCTCTCCGCGCCGTACTTGCAGGCCGTCACAACGCTGCTCGACTTGTTCAACTTCAGGAAGGTGGCACGACTCGAAATGTGGAGTTGCCTGCCGACGATCAATTCGCTCGGGCTGCGACCGTCCTCAGCGCGTCCGAAATCCTCCCTGGCATTGGTTATATTCGAATCAACGACTCTCTCGGCGACAGCTCCGTCGTTGATGCTTTTGATCGCGCGCTCGCCGGATTGCGCAATACGCGTGCATTGATCGTGGATCTCCGGGACACGCCTAGCGGTGGAAACAGTAGCGTCGCACGAGGCATTCTCGGGCGATTCCTGGGACGTGAGCAGCCATACCAGAAGCATGTGTTGCCGTCTGAAGAACGTGACACCGGAGTCCGCCGTAGCTGGTTGGAGCTCGTGTCCCCGCGCGGCGAGTTCGTCTACTCGCAACCCGTGGCCGTACTGGTCAATCGTTGGACTGGCAGCATGGGTGAAGGCCTTGCGATTGGTTTCGATGCGACTCGGTCCGGCACCGTCGTCGGCACGCCGATGGCGGGCCTCCTGGGCGCCACATTTCGCGTCATGGTCCCGCGTATGGGCATCGGCATAAACCTTCCAGCCGAACGGCTGTACCATGTCAACGGTACGCCGAGAGAAGCGTTTCGGCCTCCAATTGCCGTCGATGTCACACACGCTCAGGCCGATGAGGACCCCTTCGTTGCCGCAGCACTACGGGTTCTGGCGAGCCGATGAAATGCGGCCACCAGGCGTTGATTGCGCTCCCGCGATGCGGGACAAGACCGAGGCGCAACGCCACCAGTCCATGACGTGGGCGCAGCGCTTGCAGCGCGTATTTCAGATCGATATAGACACTTGCCGGCGCTGCGGCGGCAGGCTGCGGGTGATTGCGAGCATCGAGGAGCAATCCGTCATTGATCGGATTCTGGCGCGTCTGGGATCCGACGACGGACGACTCGACCTGGCTGATCCGGGCCGGGGACCGCCAACGGCTGAGCTGCCGTTCTGAGCGCATTTGCGATTACGCCGGGCGCGCCGGTTCCCTTCTCTCTTCCCTTTGCGCTGTGAAGCCAAACCCCAATTGTTCCAGCGAACATCAGAATTGGCGATAACACGGCAATGCCACCGATGCACCAAGCAAGATAGATCTTCTCAGGACTGGGATTGTCGAACTAAAAAATCCAAGGAAAGACCAGCAACGGCTATGCGACTATGGCTAGAAGCCAGTAGAAGCCGAGTTCAAGGAACGTGGGTACTGCGAATTCGTTCAGCCGCGAATCCTCTTGGGGTAGGTCCGCTCTATTCATGTCGAGGACGGATTATGAATCAATCGGCGGATAAATCCGAGATTGCCTAGGATCAACCACATTAATTTCGCAGTAGGCACCGAACTAATTGAGCCTACCGTAAAGTCGGCTCTCTGAGCCTCCGGCTGATTCGCAGCGCGCACGCTGTTGATGATAATTTCGAAGTCAATCTGGCGGGGTCTCCCGACGCCCGCCGAAACCACGGAGCGCATTCCCATGGAGCTTTACCGAAACCCACGCCAGCGTCGATACACGCCACGCCCCCGTCGTTCCCTCGCCCGTCTGTGGCGCACGTTCCTGACCGGCCTGGTCGCGATAATACCGCTGGGGGTCACCGCATACGTGGTGTACTGGCTATTTGTCGCTGCCGATTCCCTGTTCAGCGGAATTGGGCGTGCACTGCTGCCACCGGGCTGGTACTTCCCCGGGCTGGGCCTTATCGCCGCCGTGCTGGCAGTGCTGGCCCTGGGCGCCGTTCTCAATACCTGGGTCTTCGGCCGTGTGATGCTTAGGCTCGGAACCCGGCTCCTTGAACGGATACCGCTCGTCAAGACCGTGTACAGCGGCGTCCGCGACCTGATGCTGTTCGTTTCTCGCGTACCGGACGACGATCGCCGGCATGTCGTTCTTGTGACGCTTCCGGGAGACATCCGTCTGATCGGCTTCATCACCGACACGGCACCAGCGCAAGCAGTACCGGAACTGACCCTCGAGCGCGAACCTGTGCTGGCCGTGTACCTGCCCATGAGCTACCAGATCGGAGGCTACACGTTGTATTTTCCGGAGCGATGCCTCCAGCGACTGGAGATGTCGGTGGAGGAAGGCATGCGTATGGTGCTGACCGCCGGCATGAACCGGCCCCGCACGGACGGCCTGCCCACGCAAAGCGCATGACCTGAAAGCGCCTGGACCGCGCCGTTGAGATTCGAGCGTCACACCTGGGTCCTCGCAGTCGCCGCACTCGGAGTTCCGCGTGCACGTACGACTGCCGCAATTGAGCGAGCCATTCAATGCATTCGTCGGGACGGCCCCAGAAGGATAGAGGTTAACTCGTTCCGGGGACCGCCAACGACTGAGCTGCCGTACTGAGTGCATTAGATCGACTTGGGCCTCGACAAAGACCCCAGGGTAGCGAACAAAGCGCGCGCATTGCTGCGGAAGCTACTCGGGCCGATCCGCCTGCGTCCGGGGCCGGACAAGAGCCTGTGGGCGGAGTTTGAAATCCGCCCTGCCGCCCTGCTGCAACAAGCAGGCGCGGCAGGCGCAGGGACGACTGGTAGCGGGGGCGAGCTTTGTATGAGATTCAGGCCTATAGAGCTTCGCAAAGATCATAGCCGATATCCTAAATGCTCCAAGCGTCATGGGTGTGAGCGAGCTTGAAGCTTTGTCGCTATAGAGGATCAGGAGCGAGAACTCCGCTTTTCAGGGGCAACCCAAAGCGAGTCGAATGAAATCGTCAAGTTTTCAAGAGAAATCAGCTCTTGCTGGGCGAGCATCTGGGCCAAGCCGAATACTTTGGCGCGCTCCTTTTGGACCGCGGGCTAGATACTACGCGTTTTACCAGGCGTACTCGACGATCAGGCCGAGCAGCGGCAAAGTTTCCTCCTCCTCGTCGACAATTTCTCCCGTCAGGATGTTGAACTCGGGCTGCAGGCCAGCCGGACCGCCGTAAACGTTCAGCACGTCCGCGAACAGCACAAGATCCACCGGGCCGATCGGACGACGGTAGTCGACGCGCACATCGAGTGAATGGAACGCATCGCCGCGATCGACATTCAAAGCGGTCCTCTCTTGCGAATAGCGCACGGGCGGGTTCGGCGCCAGCACGTCATCGTGAACAATGTAGCGGTACGTTGGTTGCCCGGAGCCATACTTCCAGCGTGCCGCTATCTGCCATCGATCGTTGATCTCCCAGCGCCCGCCGACAGAGACGAAGTGCTCGCGGTTGAAGTCCCAGTCGTACTCGCCACGCCCGTCTTTATCGTCCACCTGGTAGCGATTCCAGGAATAGACGAAGTCGGCCGACCAGCCCTGATCGAACTTGCGCGTCAACACCAGGTCCACGCCGGTGTTAGTGCCCTCACCATCATTTGAAATTCGACCGTTCGTGCGGCCGCTCTCCACGAGCCGGTTATCGAGATCCTGATAGTACGCCTCAACGAGCAGATTCAGGTTGTCGCTCAGCCGATAGTCGAAGCCCAGGCCGAAATGCGTAAGCTTTTCGCTCTCGAGATCAAAGTTATCAGGGTCGGCCGCACGCGCGAGGTTGCTTGGCGACTCATAGAAGATGCCAGCCGTTGCCGACAATCTCAGCCGGGGTGAAATCGTATAATTGAAGCCGAATCGCGGCGACACAAGGTCCTCGTCACCAAAGCCATTGCGATCGTAGCGAATGCCCGCACGCAGATTGGCATCGCCCCAGTCGAACAACTGCTCGCCATAAACGGCGTAGTTGGTTTCGCTTGCGCTATAGATCGAGTTGATCGCATCTGGTTGCAATACAATGTAGTTTGCGCTCGGGGGGCGCGGATCGTCGGACTCGTAGATATAGCGTATCCAGTCCTCCCGAAGCTCAGTCGAGTAGTCGAGATCGTTGCTCGTAAGGTGCAGCCCGGCACTGAATATCCCAAGGCGGTTCCCGAACGACACATCGCTGCGCCAGCCGAATTCCGACTCCTTTTCCTTCACGGCCAGGAGTTTCTCGCGCACCGGAACCTGGTCGGCTGGCGTATCCGGCGGCACCAGGTCCGGGAAGGCCTCGCCCTCGGACGACACGCGGTCGCTCTCACGGTAGTAGATACGGTTTGTCCATTCGCCATCGTCGCCAAACATCCGCCGCCACGTGCCACCGATGAGCGCGAGGTCCTGGTCTTCGTTCTGCAACGTGACGTCCTCGATGCCCTCGTCCTCCTCGGCGGCGAGGATGTGGTTAATGTCCCGCGTGTACTCCTCAGGCACGTATATGGCGAGAAACTCGAACTCGTCGTCATCATCGAGACGTGTATGCGTCTTCAGGATCACGTCCGTGGAAACCGGCGCACCCAAAGCTTCTTCACCAATAATCTCGAAAAACTGGCCGAAGTCGAAGCGCCGCGCCTGCAGGAACATCGAGGTGTTGTCGTGGAAGCCGCTCGGTCCCTCGTAAAGGAATTCGGCGCCGGCGAGATCGAGACGCAGGCTGCCGACAGGCGACGGCGCGCCGTCCACGACCTCGAATTGCAGGAGCGACGCATTGCGGCCGCCGAACTCCGCGCTCCAGCCGCCAGGCGAGAACTCTGCCCCGGCAACGGCATTGGGTGCAAAGATGGAGTAGCGGCCGCCATTGATGATTTCTTCCTCCTCGCCCAGCGTCTGCTCGAAGTGCACGACTTGCTGGAACGGGAAACCATCGACATAGATGAGGTTGCTTTTGGGGCCATGGCCCCGCACGGAAAAACTCGCAAACTCGCCGTTGGAGACGACCCCTGGCAGGCCGCTCAGCGCGCGCATGACGTCGCTGCCGCTGCCAGGCGCGTTACGCAGCTCGTCGCGGCTCAGGAATCTGTTCGAGACGGCGCCGAAGGGGTCTGCCTCGCGTGCACGAGCGACAACGACGATCTCGTCTATCGAGTCGGACACCGGCTGCAGTTCGAAGCGAAGACTGCCTGTCCGTTGTTCCAGTACTCGGACCGCGGGCTCGACGGCCGTGACGTATCCCGCCGATTCTGCACGCAATTTAAAGAAACCGTCTTCCAGGCTGTCGAGCAGCGCCCAGCCTTTATCTGTCGTTGCCGAGCGCACCTCGCCGTCACGCGACTCGGCCGTAATCGTCACACCATCGACGGGCCGGCGCGTCACGGCATCGACGACCTCTACCGATATCGCGCCAACGTCGGCAACAGCGGGGGTTGCCGCAAGTAGCAGCAAAAGGGCCTTTTGCATCCCGAAAACAGCTTGATGGAAACTACGTAACATGGCGAGACCTGGTGAGAAGTGGTGATTTCGAGGTCAATCTTGTTGCGCCTTGGCTCGCGCCAGGGCAGCCCATTGTACCAACGGAACGAATACTTCAGCCTATGGGGCGAAATGCTTTGTTACATACCGTTACAACCGGACAGGATCGCCCGCGTAAACTGTCGCCATGGAATGTCATGAGTGTGTACCTGACGGACCGGCTGTGACCGCGAGCTGAGATGGCTGCGCCGGTCATCGTTTGGTTGCGGCGCCGCCACCGCAACCGTCAACGAGGCTCAGCATCCAAAGCTGCCGATCCTGCCCTACATGTCGCCGGGCGCCACCGACAGCACACACCATCCTCCGATATACTGTCGTTTTCACTTCCGCTAAACCTCCAGAAAAACCTGGGATGTTCTAACGGTAGCGTAGTACCTGTGAAAGAGATGTCGCCGAACCGTGACCTTGCCGTCGATATGCGAATCTGACGGCCGGTTGAAGAACGACACGCGTCGTCGCCGTACTGCGAGCGGGATGGAGGGGATGCGGTCGTTCACGTTTTGGTCACGTTGCGGCGACCGATTGGTCAGCCTTCGCGACGCAAACTAGGACGTGTCGGCCACGTCCACGGGAGGACGGCAATGATGACACAGGCTCTGCGTGCAAGCTGTATCCGTGTACTGGTGGTCGAAGACAATCGGGACATCTGCGAGAACATTGGTGACTATCTCGGTGCCCGAGGCCATATCACCGATTTCGCACACGACGGTATCAGCGCAATGCATCTGGCGCTGACGGAACCAATCGACGTTATCGTTCTGGACCTCATGCTCCCAGGCATGGATGGCTTGACTTTTTGCCGGAAATTGCGCCTTGAGGCGAAACGGGATACGCCGGTCCTGATGCTGACGGCGCGCGATACGTTGCCGGACAAACTGGCGGGGTTTGAGGCCGGCGCCGACGACTACCTGGTGAAACCGTTCGCACTTCAGGAGTTCCATGCGCGCCTCGTGTCCCTCTACAGACGCGGCCAGGCAAAGACCACGCAATTGCTGAGCGTCGGGGACTTGACGATGGACAAACAGACCCTCGAAATCCGGCGAGGTAATCAAAAACTGAGTCTTAACCCTGCGTGCCTGAAGATCCTGGAGCGGCTGATGGAAGCTTCACCTGCTGTTGTGATGCGCGCCAGTCTGGAAACCCTGCTCTGGGGTGATGAGCGACCCGATAGCGATGCGCTTCGTTCCCATCTGTACAAGTTGCGCCAGGCGATAGATAAGCCCTTTGACCGGCAGCTATTGCACACCGTGCATCGCATTGGTTATCGGCTGGCGGAGTCGGACGACGATGTTCCGACATAGCCTGCGTACCCGCGTTGTCTTCGCGTTTGGATTGTTTGCGGCGCTGCTCGGCATCACCAGTGGATTCGGTACATTCGCGGCGATGGTAGTCACCGAAGACCGTATACTGGAGAAACAACTTCGCCTGTCCGTGACAGACTACATCGGCCGATCCGGCGTCGATCCCGACGCGCCGCTGCCGCACTCAGCTTATTTGAAGAGCTATCGCGAGCCCGTCGACCTGCCAACAGCGTTGCGCGATTGGGCGGCCGACATGCCCGATGACGGATACTACGAATTCGAGAGTGATGAATTGCATGTCGCTGTAGTCACCACCGGCGTACCTCCGAGACCCCTGTACGTCGTAGCCGACGTTTCGGGCATAGAGGCTTCCGCGACCGAAGAAGTGTGGTTGATCACTGGCTTGGTCACAATTGTCTCGATGTTGACCCTGCTGGCGATCGCCCTGGGTGCCTTTATCAGCCGTCGCGCCATCGATCCCGTAATACGCTTGGCCGAAGCGGTTGGCGGCATAAACTCGGAACAGCTGTCGGACGACGATTGGCGGCGCGTCAAGGCTGAGTGCTTTTACGACGACGAGGTCGGGCTGCTGGCAAGGACCATCGAGAAGACCCTGAAGCGCATTTGCGCATTTATCGACCGTGAACGCTATTTCACGAGTGCCGCGAGTCACGAACTGCGCACGCCGATAACCGTCATTAGAGGAGCGTTGGAACTACTGGAGCAAGCCGAACTCTCCGAGAATGCAACCCGGGCAATGGGACGCATCAAACGTGCAACGATCGACATGCAAACGACAATCGACATGTTCCTGTGCCTGTCTCGTGAATCCAATGACAGCAGTTACAGCGAACACTTCGAAGTCGGCCCCTTGGTTGACCAGGCGATCGAGCAACAGCGCCATCTGTTAGCCAACAAGGACATAAGCGTCGACGTGAAGCGCTTGACTAACCCGAGTTTGCTCGGTCATCCGCAGGCATTCGCTATCGCAGTCGGCAATCTGGTACGCAACGCATTCGAACACACGCCCCATAATCAAGGTCCGGTTAGCGTCCGGATCGATCAACACGAAGTGTCCATCAGTAACCACAGCGGATTGGAAGTTGACGATCCTGAGGAATTGAGTAGACGGCGTTCCCGCGGATCGGAGACACAAGGGTTTGGACTCGGGCTTAACATTGTCGAGCGACTCTGCGAGCACAATGGCTGGACATTCACGCTGGACGTCAACCGGGGTGCGATCGACGCTTGTTTGTCATGGGAACCTCGTCACTTGAACGTCGATGCGATCATCCCGCAGCATGCCTCGATTGTGAACGGAGCGGAAGCATAGCAATGATTGATTGTTCCTTGAATTTATCAGCGGTGGGCGCGGCCATCGGTACATCTGCGGCAACCGCCAGAGCGGCGTGGGCTGTGCCAACGACCTCGGCGTCGCACACACACTGGCCGAGGACCTGATCCTGAAGCCGAATGCCCGGGAGTTGCTATCTCGCGAAGCCGTCGACCGGGCGGTGAAGGCGATGCGCGGGATGCGAGTACCGCCGAAACCCGACCCCCGGCTGGCCGAGCTCCGGCGCCTGGTCAGCGAAGGCGTGCTTGCGAAGGAAGAAGCGGCGCCAGCTATTGAGCGCCTGCGACCAGTCCCGTCGAATGAACCGGATCTGTCTCAGGCCGCGGATGCCTATCGCCAGGTCGTTACCAGCTTGCGGGAATCGCTCGATGCAGATGACATTGCGGCAGCCCGGCCATTGCTTCGGCAACTGATCGGGCCAATCACGGTCGTTCCGACAACCCAGGATGGGGAACGCTTTCTGACCGCGAACTTCCCGGCCGTTGCCGCAAATTCAGCGAGAACGGCCGGGGAAGGTAGATTGGTAGCGGGGGCCTGCTTTGCGCTGTCCCGCAGGTACCATACCGCGTGCGCCTAAGGCAGCTCTCGGGCGGACCTTGGCCAATCGACTAGCGCATCAAGAAACCGCTCAAGCCCGTCGCGCCGCCCCGAGAATGGCTTCGCTACCGATCCGGCCGTAAGGCCGCGAATTCGGTAGAGGCGGAATCCGCGCCACAGTCGCAGCGTTTCCGCCGCTCCTACGGTAGGAGCGCCCGAAAACGATCATCGTGACTTGTACGTATGGCGCGGCGGCCTGGCTACGACCTAATCTCATGGCAAAGTCTTCGCCGACTCTCGGCGTCCCCATAACGAGTAGCGCGATGAAACCTGTGCCGCGTTCGCTGATTCTCCTAGGACTCCTGCTCCCGCTGACCGGCCTCGGCCAAAGCTACGAGTGGTTCAACCGAAACGAACGCACGCCTGGTGTGGGCCAAGACCAGGTCGCAGGGAGTGAGCAGGGCGTCTATGCCGTCGGCAGCACGTGTGCCAACGCACGGTGTGACGGCTACCTGGCTAAGTACCGCGCCGAGGACGGCAGGCTGCAATGGCAGCGTCAGTTCAGCGTCGATCGATCGACGACTGCAAACGCCGTGGATGTCAACGGAGCCGGGGTTTTCGTCGCCGGAGCTACCGGGAGAGACGGGGCAAATCCTGCCTATTTCGTCCGCCTGTATTCACATGACGGCGACGTGTTATGGACCCGCAACTTCGAACCGCAGGGGCTACGCAGTACGATCGTCGCGGATGACAACGGCGCATTCTTGGGAAGTACAGGGCCAGACGCTAAATGCGTGGTGCGGCGCATGAGTTCTGACGGGCAGGTGCTTTGGACCCACAACTTTCCGGCCTGGACTCCTTGCAACGGTGTAGCACCGGGCGACGGTGAGCTCTACGTTACTGTGTACAACGAGGTCAATGTGCTTCGGGCTAAAGATGGCCAATGGCTCCGCAGCTTTCCCACGGATAACCAGCTGTACGTCCTGGCCTACCACGCCGGCTTTTTGTACCTGCGCGATCACTTGGCCTTGACCAAGTACAGCCCGGACGGAGATAAGGTCTGGCGCTTGCCGCTGGACCGGCTGGGCGAGGCCGGCCCTTTCCTCTCCAAAGAGCGAGGCTTGGCCGAGCTCGGCTTAGCCTTGTCCGACGACGGCCTGCTCGTCCCGGCGGAGTACACCTGGCCCATCGAGAATGAAGGCCGAAATGGCCGCCGTCCCCTTCTTTTCGGCCACACGCTCATCAAGGTCGGTTTCGACGGAACGATCACGGGCGTAACCGAGTTCTTGGGTCATGAGGCACAGTTAAACTCCCTGACAGTTCAGGACGGTGCGGTTTATGCCAGCGGCGGCTACAGTTACGTCGCCCGGTATTCCACCAAACCATTGTCGCCACCCTCCCTGCTCTCGCTCACCGGCGCGACGCCGGCGATGCCGCCTCGGCTCGCGTTGTTGTATCACGATTACGGTGCCGGGCCGGTGCGCGTCGCCGTGCGCGACGCGGCGCCAGGGAGCCTGCAATACCGGTTCCGGTTCAGCGACGGACTTACGCCGGTCAGTTTCGGTAAGGCCGCGGACCTGAACAGTAACGGCTACGAGGAGCTAGTGGTGGTAAGTCAACTGCCGGCGGTCGCTGAAGTCCGTGACAGCCTGGATGGCAGCCTCGTGTCGACGATCGAACTCGGCGCGCATCTCGAACCGCTCGTGGCGACGGTTGACAACCGCGACGGCACATCGCCGCGGCTCGCGGTCGCGGTCCGGAACCGGCATGACGACAGCCTGCTGCTGCGCGTGTTCAACCTGGAGAATGGTGCTCTCATCGCCTCCAACTCCTACCATCCCGGTTTCGACCCGGTGGACGTGGCAGCCCTGCCGGACCCGGCCGGATCCGACGCACGACGCTACGCGCTGCTTGCCCGCAACCGCGTGGCTGGTGAACCGAACAAGATCGAACTGCGCAGCGGCGACGGCGAGCTGCTCGGCAACTACTGGCTGGGCAGCGAACAGGATCCCGTGCAGCTGGCCGTGAGCGGAGGTGGCGCGGACGGCCTGGCGGTGCTGCGGTACGCGGCCGCCTCGAGCGACCTCGACGTGCTGCGCATCGATCTGGCGGCCGGGGACCGGCAGCGGGTTCGTTTCAGTCCGTTTCTCGCGCCGGTGGCGATGCTGGAACTGCCGGATACGAACGGCAACGGGTACCCGCAGTACACCGTATTCGGCGAGGAAACCGGCAGGAAGCCGATACGAAGCTCGGTGAAAGCCGAAACCCGTGACCTTGCGACACAAGCGCTGGACCACTACGTATACACCGGACGCGAATACCGGCCGCAGAACGCGGTCTACGTCGGTGCGGTGCCCGGGTTCAGCGACAGCGCGTTCGCGCTGCTCGGTTACCGGCCAGGCTGGCACTTCCGTTCCAGCCCGGACAACGTGTTCCGCGTGACGCTCACTAACGCCAACGGCACCAAGCTGTTCGACCTCCGCTACAGCTTCGACTAAGGTACCGGAGACGCGGCAGAACGGAGCGGTTGTGGAGCGGCCGTCAGGCTGCGAGTAGCCCGCCCATGAAATTCAACGATCTGAACTTCCATAGCGAGTTCAGGGCGACTTGATGCCCGACTTATTCGGGCGCGTCCAGGAACGCTTCGACAAGCCTTCGGGCCGGGAGATGTCGAAATTATGGCAGCGCGGCCGCGCTCCTCGGCATCTGTTGTCCGGCCTGATGGTCAGCGCGTCTTCCGGGTCGAACATGATCATCATATCCCTGGCCGGTATGCGTGTTCATCGCGAACGAACGGCGGCAAGTCTGCGAAAATCACATGCGCGTCGATGACACCGTCGCCGAGCATGTCTTGCTCTCCGGTATCCAGCGGAAATTGCTGACCGATGATGCCATCCGCTACCTGCAGAAGGCGGTCAGGGAATGTCTGCGCGAGACACAGAAACCGGCGCCGGATGCGAAGAAGCTTTCGGTGGAATTGCACAAGGTCGAAGCGAGGCTCGAACGAATCGCCGATGCCATCGAGGACACGGGACTGACCGATACCCTGCGCAACCGGATAGCCGGGCTGGAGCAATCGAAGAAGGAACTGAAAGGGAGCATCGAGGTTGCCGGGCAGCGCAAGTCTTGGAACGTGCCAAACATCATTCCGGGCTTGGTGAAACGCTATCGGGAGTTGGTCGAGGGCATCGCGAAGCTCGGCAGCGATCCCGCGGTGACGTTCGAGGATGTCGAAAAGGCGCGTGGGGTTCTGCGCAGCCTCTTTGGCAGGATTCCGGTGGAGCCGACCGCTGAAGCTCGGACGCCCCGATAACATCGGTGTTGCAACCACGGCGGCCGACATGCCGGACAGCCGATCATGTATGTAGATGTTATACGGAGCACCTATGCTGTCCGCGTCCGAAAAGGCGACGTAGCGGCCGTCAGGACTGATGGAAGGAGCGCTGGAAGGTTCGAGCCTTGCTCGCCGTTACTGCCGACACTCACCCGCACCGTGGTGCCGGGTTCGCCGAACGCTGGTGATGAAGTGTTGTCAGCCGTTGCATGAAGCACCGGCAGTAAGATTGCTGTAACAGCCAGACGTCCGAGGTGTGTTTTCATGTCTGCCTCCGCGAGGCAAGGCCCCGTCGCGATGCCTCAGTTCGAGCATCGCAAGAACGATCCTCATTGAAAACCGTGGAGAATACCTACGGCACGAGTTTGTGAGATGGGTTCTAGGTATTTCCCACAATTCCGGCAGCGGGGGGTCACGCTACACTTTCCAAGAGCAGCACAATAGGCGAGCACCATGACGAAGCACCTGACCTTTCTCACTTTCGCTTTGCTTGCCGTGCTGCCCGTCAGCGCTTGGAGCCAAAGCTACGAATGGATCGAGCGCCAAGACGCGAGTTACCTCCGCAAGGTCAATCCGACTGACTACGGCACCTATTCCGTCGGCATGGCGGATGTGGATATTCACCCCCCGGAATCCTCCTTCGGCTTCCTGGTGAAGTACGACAACGAGACCGGGAAACTTTTGTGGCAACGTCGCTTTGCTGTCGAAGTGTGGACCGAAGGCCACACGCAGGCCGTCAACGATGCCGGGATATTCGTCGGCGGCCAAACATATAAGTCAGGCGACACGCCGGGCTTTGCTCCGCCCGTTGGTTTCGTCCGGATGTTTTCCCACGATGGCGCCGTGCTCTGGACCAAGCGTGACGAGGAAAAGATGCGGACGGTGCGGGCCGCGGTCGCCGATGCGACCGGCGTGTATGTCGGCGGTGATAAGTATGGTAATGCAGGGGCGAATAGGGCCGTCGTTCGTCGCCTGAGCAATGACGGCGATTATATCTGGACCCGCGTCATGAGCGAAACATCCAGCGGCGTGAGGGAAATAGAGCTCGTCGATGGCCGCTTGTACGTGCTTGCCGCGGACGACGAGATCAAGATCATCCAGGCAAGCGACGGTGCCTGGATCGGCAGCTTCCCTGTGGCGTTCGAGGACGTATCGCGGGACATGAGCTATCACGGTGGTTTCCTGTATTTCGTCGATACTCAGATTCTTTACAAGTACAGCCTTGCGGGCGAGGAAATCTGGCGATACGTAATCTCGAGGGATGGGGACCTGGAAGACCTGTACACGCTCGTTGCGACGGACGATGGTATCTTCCTGAGCGCGCACCTCCGCCGGCCGCTCGGCACTGAGGAACCGGTGTACGACGCGATGGCGATCGTGCAGGCCGGGCTGGACGGCACCCTCCTCGATATCACCGAGTATTGGGGAGACAAATCGAATCTGCAGGACCTGGCGCGCCGTGATGGCGTCCTGTTCGGCATTGGTATTATCGATATCGCCGGCTCGAATCTTCCGTCCTATACGGCACGCTTCTCGGACCAGGATCTGGCGCCCGCGTCGATCCTGGCGACTCGCCGGCGCCACGCCGGCCATGCCGCCGCGGCTCGCGGTACTGCGTCACGACCTGGGCGCCGGGCCTGTGCGTGTGGCGATCCGCGATGCCGTGCCGGGCAGCCTGGAGTACCAGATGGAATTCAGCGAGGGCCTGAAGCCCGTTGCCTTCGAGAAGGTGGCCGATTTGAACGGCAACGGCTACGAGGAACTGGTCGTCGTCAGCCGCCTGCCGGCGGTGGCGGAGGTACGTGACAGCCTGGATGGCAGCCTTGTTTCGACGATAGAGCTCGGCACCCATCTCGAGCCGCTGCAGGCCACGGTCGAGCAACGCGACGGCACGCCGCCGCGGCTGGCCGTCGTGTCCCGCAACCGCAACAATGACGACCTGCCGCTGCGCATCTACAACCTCGAAAGCGGCAACCTGCTGGCGTCGAATTTCTACCATCCCGGCTTCGACCCGGTCGACTTGGTGGCACTGCCGGACGCGATCGGGAACGGTGCGCGACGCTATGCGTTACTCGCCCGTAATCGCGTGGCCGGTGAACCGAATAAGGTCGAGATCCGCGGCGGCAATGGCAGCCTGCTGGACAATCTGTGGATCGGCAGCGAACAGGAGCCCTTGCAGCTTACTGTGACTGGCGCGGGTGTGGACGGACTTGCCGTACTGCGCGATGCCGCCGATGCCAGCCAGGTGGATGTGGTACGGATCGATCTCGGGACCAACGACCGGCGGTCGACTCGGTACAGCAACGATCTTGTGCCGGTCGCGATGCTGGAATTGCCGGATTCGAACGGCAACGGTTATCCGCAATACACCGTCTACGGCGCCGAGACGGACAGCGACAGCGTGAGGGCCGAGACCCGGGATCTCGCGACCGGGACCACCGATCACAAGGTGTTCACAGGGAATTTTTACAGGCCGCAGGACGCGCTGCGTGTCGGTGTGGTGCCGGGCTTCAGCGACGACGCCATTGCGCTGCTCGGGTTCCGGCATGTGCCGGCCAGGCCTAAGCCGGGGGGCGAGTTCCGCGTGTCGCTGGCTGATGTGGATGGCACCAAGCTATTTGAACTGGATTTCTTCCCCGCACCCTGCCCGTATTGCTGAAGCATCGTTCGACAGCGCGACGTTTACGACACTGGCCATCCGCCGACAACGCGCTTCGACTTCCGCAATTATGCGTGGGCGCTACAGCCCGACAATTCGGGAAGGTCCTTGTGGGCTGAGTTCGAAATGAAAACGGCGGCGCTTGTCGACGCCGCCGTCGGGTCGATAATGGTGGTAGCGGGGGCCTGCTTTGCGCTGTTCCTACTATTCCGCACCGCGTGCGTTTGAAGTGATTGCGATATCTGAGCTTGACACCCTGCTTCGTGTAGCCTGTTTGTGCTGCACGCCATTGCCGGCTGCATGTTGACGATCTTGCGAGTGTTGACCGGCACCGCCACACCCTACCCTTGCAATGACACGCACAGTGTCAGCTCGCGCGACGTTGCGACCCGTGCTGGCACGACTCTTGCTACCTACTACACAGATTAGGCACGCATCAGCGCAAAGCAACGTTAGACGCCTTGCGCCGCGTCAATTCACTTTCTGTGAGCAAGTAGACTATGCAAACCCCAATGAAGATTCTGCTGAGTGCCGGCTTTGCTGCGGCATCGATGTACTACCTCGACCCCTCACGGGGCAACGAGCGCCGCGCCAATGCCCGCGCCCGGCTCGAACACGGTAAGAATGCAGTAGCGCAAGGCGTCCAGAGGGCCAGCAACAGCTTGGACTCGGCCTCGCGCCACGCTCGTGTTGCCGGACGCAAGCTTAGCCGGGAAACCGGTAAGCTCAATCATGATGCCCGCAATCTCGCCGCAGGCGCCGCCGGGACGGTTGCGTCGATTCTGAATCGCAATCGGCCCCACGCCAAAGCGCGCGCAGCCTTGCGGGACGCGCCGCGTGCGAAGTTCCTTTTGATCCCGGGCACCTGGATCGTCACCGTCGGACTGGGTGCCGCCACGATGTATTACTTTGATTCCTTACAAGGCCAGTCCCGCCGCGCACGCTTGCGCGCCCGGCTCGCCGATTGGCGTGACGAGGCAAAAGAGAAGATGAGCGCCATTGGCCGGAAGTTGCCGGACAAGGCAGAGAAAAGCACTGAAAAAGCAGAGGAAATCACGGATCAGATGATCGGCAACGGATCCGCCGATCACCTCCGAAAGCAGGATCGTCTGCAGGACCGTCCGCTGCAGGGCTAAGGAAACGGGGACAGTGAACTACGAGTAAGCCTGGGTCACTGTCGCCATTTGGTTCGCAGAGCCTCCGATAGGCCGACCAAACAATACGACGCCCGACATGATGCCATACCGACCCGTTTCGGTTTACCGATCGCTGATCGTGCCGGTGGCATTGCCAACGGCAACGACGGCATTGTTGCTGCGAACCTCCACTCGCAATCGGAATGTCTCCTGACCTTCGGCGACATCATCGTCCGCGATCTCCACGAAGATCGTGCGCTGGGTTGCACCGGCCGGGATCAGGCGCGTGCCGGACTTCGGCGCGTAGTCCCGGTTCGCGGCTGCCGTGACATCGACGGTCTGTAGCGCAATCTTCACATCCTGGTTGGTCGGCTTCGACAGGCTGAGCTCAAATCTCGCATAGCTCACCTTCGGCGGCACGGGCATTCGCCACACTGAGGCGCGCCCAATCACTCGGGTCGTCGTTGTCCACGATGATGCCTTTGGCGCTGGCCTGACCCAGTTCGGCATTCTCGGGCTTCGATAGCTTAAGGCGCAGCGTTTCGTTCGCCTCGATGCTTGCATCGTCGACGGTCGGGACCCAGAGGATCCGCTCGGTCTCGCCGGGTGCGAACAGCCGACTGCCACCCTTCTGCTGGTAGTCGTCCGGTGCCAGGGCGGTGCCGTCAACGGTCGCGACATCGAAGCTGACGTTGGCCGCGACCGGCTGCGACAGCCTGACCGTGAAGCGCAGGTAATCGCCCTCGACCGCCGCCGGGCTACGGGGGTTGGGCACGCTATTTCACAGCCGTGAGTCAATCTACGGGGAGAAAACGAGCTCGCCCGTCTTCTGGCCGGTCAGTAGGTCAACCAGGACCACGGTGAAATCGTACGGGTTGCGGACCAGCAAGCCGAGCGACGGCGTGGCCGCCCCGCGAGCCGGGCCCGAGGTAGACAAGGTCCTGTATCGGCTTGTCAGGCGGCAAGAAGGCTTTGTGGAGGACACCGCCCGAGGCCATGTCCCGGGTCTCCACCTGCACCTTGCCGTCGGATTCGCGGCGGCCGGCAACGGAGAACTGCGGCGCCAGGTTGGCGTCGATGTCCGCCGACTGGACGAAATCCGTCCCCACGTACTGCGGATGGAAAGGCAGTGTCAACACTTTCGCGGCCGCATCGGGATCGACAATGGCAATGTCCTGCCAGCCCAGTTCGGCATTCCGGCGCAGCACGGCGATGCGTTCGGCGCCGGCCGCATCGGTGTACACGAGCGCTCGCTTCGGCACCAGGCCATGGCCTAGCCAGGCAGTTGACCGCCGGCGTGCCCTGCGTATCCCGGATCTCGAGTTTGCCGGACTTGCCGGGCTCCGGGCTGGCCTGCAGCACGGCGTAACGGCGAGTCGCGCCCGAGCCGAGGGCCAGCACATCAATCGCCTCAAATGCCGGGGTGAAGGCGATAGTCCGCAACGCGACACCGGTCTGCGCATTGAACTCCTCGACGCGCAGGTAGTTGCGCAGCCGGTGCTTCATCAGCACCGCAAGTATCGGTGCCGCTGCCACTGCGGGTGTGGCCGCCAGGATCTCGAAATCCTCGTCGAGCGGAATCGACGACAACGGCCTGCCGGTGTCACTGTCCACGATCTCGACCACGGCGGGCTCTTGACTCAGTACGCCCAGCTCCTCGGCACCATTACCGTCGAGATCGCGGATGACGAAGAAGTCGATCGGCCGCAGGTCATCGCTGAACGCCACGCGTTGCTCGTATGCCGTTGCCGTCGACTTGCCGGATGCTCGCAGACACCGGCCCGGCACCGTAGTGATGCTCGAGCACGGCGAGCTGGTCGGCGTCATCGAGTAGGGCCGCCGCCGGCGATAGCAGTGCATCACCCGACACCCGGGCGGTGAAGCCGGCGTCTGCTTGCGCATCGTGCCCCGACACAAACACGGTGTCGCCCAGCACGGAAACGGAAGCCGGCATTGAATCGGCGATTGACGGAAAGTCCCATGCCGCCACTTGTGTACCCGAAAAGTCCCACTGGCGCACAGCCAGGCCGGGACTGTAGGACATGTTGCGAAACGCCAGGTTCGACGCCAGGTAGACACCGCTCGTATCTGCGTGCATGGCACAGGTCTGCCTGCTCTCCGGCCCGATCGTAGGCCCGGCGTGGCGCGTCGACGTGGGGTACGCGACGTGCCACGCCACGTTGCCCTCGAGATCGGTCTTGTAGACGTTCACTTGCGCCGGCCCTTGTGACCAACCGCCGAAGGTGTCTGGCGAGCAGAAATACAGTGCACCGTCATGGTATGCGAGGCCTTGTTCCCGCACGTTAGTGGTCGGCGTCGTTCGACTTCCGAGAAACTCCCCGTCTGCGGAAACGATGCTGTGTTCCGTGAAAACCTTGCCGTCGCCGACCGCGAGCGCGTCGCCTCCGACGTACACAAAGGGGTTCTGAAGCACCCGCTCCCTTAGCCACAAGAGATCGCCATCGAAGCTCAGCTTGCGCAGGAAGCCGCCACAGCTCTTGCGCAGAAGGTTGCCGGTCGTCGTGTAGATTCCGCTGTTGTCGACCGCGATACTGCAGCCGGTGGAGTTCACGAGCCGGTGGCCCTTTGGGCCGTCGAACCAGTCGACATAGCGCCACGCTTCCAGCCCGTCATGCGAGTACTTCTGCACGAACGCGGTTTCCCGGAGGTCGAAAAAGCTTCCCGGCCCGACCCGGGGGTCGTCGATTATGGCCGTGCCGACGACATAGATACCGTTCTCGTCAGCGGCCACACCGTGGTTGATGGTTGCCGTATCTCCGACTTCGGTAAGCAGCCGCCACACGAGCCTGCCATCCGTGTCGTATTTGGAGAGCAAGCCTTTGCAGGCCCTGTATTTTGCGCCATCGCGGCAGTCCGCCTCGCCGACGGAGTAAACGCCGTAAGGCGTGGCCGTAACTTCGTAAATGCGCGGTCGATTCTTGAAGCTTGTATGGGCCTCACCAGCGCGGTCCCACCACTCGATGGTCTGGGCCGGGGCTTCGTTCGTTCCGGTGAGCAGCAATTGCAAACAGGGTAAGCGTGAAAGATCGAAACATCGACTTGTCCTCGGTAACGTCGCGCTCCTTTTGTGATACCTAGCGGCCGGAGGAATGAATTGCTATACGTATAAACCGAAAGCGGAAGATTCCCGGGACAGGTGAAATGCGGATGCCGTCCCAGCCGAGGTATTGCAGGCAGGTGCATGAGAGTCTGAAAGGCGACTTGAGGCAGGCAGCCAAGGCGCGGGCGATCCTGCGCAAGCTGGTAGGGACTGTCCGGACTGGTCCCCGAGCAGGACGGGCTTAACGCTGAGTTCTACGCCCGTCCCGCAGCCCTCTTGCGGAAGGCTGTCGGGACAGGTGTAGGGACGTGTGGTAGCGGGGGCCTGCTATGCAATGTTCCGACAATTCCGTTCCGACTTTGGTTGAGGTAAGCAGGAGCATGGCGCTCAAGTTCCGGAAGCCGGACTGATGTAGCCGCTTTGGTCCGGCAGACTGCGAGCGCAAAGTGCTGTTGCAATCACCTGATACCACGTGAGCGCCGTGCGACCACGGGTATTGTGGTTTTGCCTCTAGGTACTTTCCACAATTCTAGCTGTGTGCAGACACCATATACTTTCAGAAGGCACGGTAAGGCTTGGAGACAGCCCATGCGCGACTTCGAACGGCGTTGCATCGCAATGTTTATCCTTTTCGCCGCGTCGAGCCTGCCTGCGGCAGCGCAGGACTTTCACTTCCAGCTCGAAGCGCCGCCATTTTCCCGACAGGCCCGTTTTAACGACATCAACGATCACGGACTAATCGCCGGCACGACCCAGGGACTAGACTATGTACTCTACGGTTTCGTCTATGACGGCATCACGTATCGCACGTTCGCGGTGCCGGGCGCACAACAGACGATACCCGAGAGTATAACCAACGACGGCCTCGTGATTGGTTCCTACCTGGTGCAATCACCCTATTCTGTACGTGGCTTCTGGTACGACCTGGCTACGGGTGACTTTCGAGACTATGACGTCCAGGTGCCCGACCGGTCCGGATTACCGCAACCAGGATTGCCGCATGCCATGTCGAACAATGGCATCGTGGTTGGCGAAGCCCCACCAATTTTGACCGTTTTTTCCGTCGGCTATCTCGACGATCACGGGCAAATCACGCAGCTGCTCGACCCGGCCGCACCCAACCGGCCGTTCAGAATGAGCGATGTGAACGATGCGGGGCACGCGGTTGGCGCAGGCACCCTACCCGGCCCGTCCTACATCGTTAGTTATCTGTACGTGAACGGTACTTACCTCCCGCTGCTGGAAGACTTCGTGGATCCGGTTGAGCAGGCAACCGGCATCAACGACCAGGGCAGATCGTCGGCAACCTGAACCTCGGCGGGTTCCTGCTCGACGGCGCCGCATTCTATCGTATCCAGCACCCGACGAATCCGAGCCGCACGCATCTGTCGAAGATCAACAACCACGGTGTCATTACCGGCTATGTGTACAATGACGACTATCCAATCAACTACGCCATGTTAGTTTCGAGGGAACCGTTGCATGCGGCCGTGTGCGGCAAACCCGATTACGACAAAGCAACCGACAAAGCGATCCTGGTCTGGTCCGACTGCGATGGGACCGGCCGGTACTTTTTTCGGTTGACGGCGGGCGGCTCCAGTACTCTCATCGAGGCCGGTGCGTCGATTACGGCGAACCAGTCCATTGGCGGGATCTTCCCTTTCAAACTGGAAGATGACGACGTGGTGATGGGCGCTAACAGCAAGGCAGTGAATACCACGATGCACGTCAGCGGCGCCGGGCAGGACGGCCTCAGTTTCCGTTCTCAAGGTACTCGAGTTTGCGTCGATTTCGAGCTGCCGGCGGACGTGCCGGTCCTGGTCGGCCGCAACCGGGTTCTCCTCCATGGCAACAACGTCGACCTCGCGGCCTCTCAGCCTTGTCCCGCGAAGGAATCCGCGGTCGTCGAGTGGAAGGACCCGAGTCCCTCGAACGACCCGATGATGGTCGACGGCAACCGGATCTCCGCCGATGCCCCGCTCTGGGCAACAGCAATCAACTCGTGGCCCATATCGAACTACCTGCTGACCGATGATTACGAGGTGAGCTTCCAGCTGGATCACGAACCTGGCGGGGACAGCGTCATCGGGCTCGGCGTGCAGGAATACACGCGCAACTGGCGCGACGTGGACTATGCGTTTCGAGTCGGGCCGAGCGTTGGCATCTACGAGAAAGGAGTGTGGAGAGACGGGTGGTTCCCGGTATCGCGCGGCGATGTTTTGTCGATCAAGGTAGATACCGGCAAGTTGTACTATCGGCTGAATGGGACCACGATTGCCGAGAGTTCGTACGACGGCGCACCCGATTTCTACGTAGACACCTCCTTCGGCACCGGCGCCTATATCGTGACGGTGCGGCCGGAAGATTGATCTCACACAGCTGAAGTTCCTGCCGCTGCGAACCTGTTGCATGGGTAAAGCACCAACTGCTGATCAATGACTTGGCGCCGAGTGCAACGCGCCGGATTGCCAATAGCACGATCGATTTGAATTTCCGGCACATGTTCACCGATGCTGACGACGCGTACAGCGGCGATGTTTTCCGCTTCATTTCGAATATTTCAGCAACTAGGTGCAGCGGGTCGGGCTACCCCGAAACTGACGACAGGTTTTTGTTGTGCCGCAGCACCGCTCGGTGCCGAACGGCATGCATCCACCGGAGCACACGGCCTACCGGCAGGCCATCGAGCCCTGCTTCAGCGAGGAGCGGATGCGGCACTTCGAGCCGGCACTCCTCGATCGAGCTCGATCCGCGATACTGGCTGATGTTTAGCGCGGCCTATTGACGGGTACGTTCGTCGCCGCTCGGGACTGAGACGTCAGTACCTGGGATAGCTGTATTCCGGCGCCACGACCTCGTACAGGGGCTGCAGGAAGGTCACGATGTCGATGAGTTCCTGGACGGTCATGACCTGGTTGTAGACCGGCATCCTGGAGTCACCATCCTCGGAAACTACGTCCGCCGGGTATCCTTCGGCCAGCTCATGCGACGGATTGATGATTGCGGCAATCAGTTGGTCATACGTCTTGACTTGCACCACGGGGCCGCCGAGTTCGACGAACGGGGGTTCCGGCGGATGCGGTTCCCGCGGCAGTTCGAGCCCGGAAACTGTATGGCAGGAGTGGCATTGCAGGTAGACGAATGCTTCGCGACCGCGCTCGGCGTTGCCTTCGGGCAAGCTGAAGCCGACCTGGACCCTGTGGTCCGCGCAGCCTGACAGTCCCCCCAGCCCGAGCGCAAGCAGGATCGCTGTACGAATGTGCCTCATTGTTGATCTCCCGAGTATGCAATTGGACCAGCCGGAACCACCGATGCCAATCCGTGCTTTCACGTATGACGCATGGGGTCGCAGCGGGCCGCGAACCGGATTGAACGGCTCCGGCCGGCGGCGAAAGGGTCGGTTTAGCGTCGTGGCCTAATAATCCATCCAGTCCAGTGGCTGACCGCTGCTTGCGTCGCGAACCTGCACCGCGGCAGCCGTGCCGTCGTCCCGGACGGCAAGAACGGCGAGGTCGGGTACGCCGTCGCCGTTGCTGTCGAGGCCGGTCACTGCCACGACGTACCAGTCGCTTGCCGAAGAACTGCATCTGGTGGATCCACCGTCCCGTGCCGGCGTCCCGGATCTGCACGACGGCCTGGCCGTTGGCCTTCCTGAACAACACGGCAACATCCGGCGATCCATCACCGGACAGATCCCCGATCCCGGCAACGCCGATAGCGCTCGCGCCGACAGCGCGCAACTCGGTACCCGGAAAACCGAGCGTGTTGATCCTGTCTTTGGTCACGCCGTCCTTGATGACGACCTTGGCCGTCCCGTCGGCGAGCGTAAACAAGCTGGCCAGCTCGGGCTGGCCGTCGCCGTTGCTGTCCTCGAGCACCGCGAGGTCTCGATACTCGCGGGCCGCATCCACCGGGAACTGCATCCGGGCCACGGTTCCATCGTCCGCGGCCGGGCCGTAGCTCGATGCCAGCCTGGAGCGTATCTTTCCGGACGCCGAGGACGGCGATCTCCGGCCCATCACTGCCCCGGTCGATACCGGTCACGGCCGTCACGTCCCAGTCCTTGCCGAAAAAGCGCAAGCGCCCGATCTCGCTGCCGGCCGCGGCGTCCTTCAGCTGCACGACCGCCGGACCGTCCGGCTTGCGAAACAATGCGGCGAGCTCGGGATAGCCTTCGCCGGAAACATCCCCGACGGCTGCGAGGTCAACCAACGGCAGGCCGGACTCGATGAAATCGACCGTGCCGAGTGCCTGTTTCGTGGCACTGTCGCGAATGAGCACCTCCGCACGACCATCCGTCAGCGTGCGGGCAACCGCCAGCTCCGGTGATCCGTTGCCATTGAGATCGGCGACGCTCACCAGGCTGACGTAGATCGATTGGTCAATCGGCGCACCGAGCGTCGTAATAAAGATGTCCTGCACGTTATTCGTGTCCCCGGGAACAAGATTGTTCGCGTAGGACGAAAAGGCCAGTGTTTGTCCGTCGGCGCTGAAGGACACCGCAAATCCTCCGGTAGTATTTCCTCCGCGATCCTCGAGGCGCAGAGGCCCCTCGGAGACTCGTGTTGTCACTCCGGTTTCCAGGTCGTGCACGAATAGGTCCCACTCGCGATTGTCGTCGCCGGGCACGAGATTGCCGGCCTCGGAGGCGAAAGCGACATAGCGACCGTTGGCGCTGATGGATGGGCAGGGTTATTCCGGACGAGCCTTGCGCCTCCGTGCCGCCCGGGCCGACATTGACCCGCCGGGTGGTTTGCGCTCCGCGATCGCGGACGAAGATGTCGCCGCCAGTCCCATACGTGTGTCGTTCGGCACCAGATTGTCCGCGTCTGAGATGAAAACTACGCGCTGGCCGTCTGCGCTGATCGACTCAATGCCACTGATGCTGTAGGAGATTCGCTTGTTCGCCACTCGACGAGACGCTCACGCGTTCTGTGGTTCGGAGCCTGCGGTCGTGGACAAATATGTCCCTCCAGTCGTTCGTATCGTTTGCAACGAGATTGTCTGCCTGTGAACCGAAGGCCACGGAATACCCGTCGGCGCTGATCGAAGAATGATAACGGCTGGAGTCGTTGCCCTGGATTCCGGCTGAACTGATGCTGACGCGCTCGGTATTGCCCGTGTCCCTGTCGTGGACGAATACATCTCCCACATCATTGGTGTCGCCCGGGACGAGGTTGTTGGCTTCGGACTCAAACGCAACGAATCGTCCATCGGCACTGATCGTTGCCCCGTAGCTACCGCCGTTTCCGGGGATTCCGCCTGAACTGATGCTGACAAGTTTGCTCAAGCCAGAGTGAGATCCTGCACGTAGACATTGCCGACGCCGTAGGCCAGGTACCGCCCGTCGGCACTCAGTCTTCCAAAGCCATCGTAGATTGGTCTTCGTAGTGTTGTCGTGCCACAGGGCGAGTCGCACCCGTAATTCGATCGTGCAGGAACAGAATGTCCTCGTCCGGCGGCGTCTCGCTCGCCACAGTGAAAGTGACGTAGCGTGCATCCGCGCTAATCGACGGCAAAACACTCGAGATTCCGCAAACTCGCGACCACTGGGGTCCAGGATTCGCTCGACCTGCGCAAGGCCGACCGTCGGATCGATGCAGACACCCAGCAGAAGGACCAGCAAGCCGGTGAAGCGGGCGGCTGGGAGGAAACTGGACGATTCAACGCACGTGTTCATGCGGCTCAGTATGGATCTGCTCGCGACACCGGGACATTGCGGGAAACCACTATGGCGTATTGCCGCCGACCGCCGAAGGCCCGCGCGATTTCGGCCTCGACACGAATCTGCGCTGCTCTTGCAGTGTGCAGGTTCAAAACTTGTCCACTAAGCCAACAAAAAAGGGCCGCCCACTAGGCGACCCTTTCGTATTGGTAGCGGGGGCCTGATTTGCGCTGTCCCTACAGTGCCGGTCCGCGTCAAATTGCGGTAGTTCGGACGTCCGCTGTTGTCGGCCCACCTAGGTCGGGTGGTACTTCACCCGCGTAATGGTCTATAAGTAGGGTAATGCGTGGCAGCGTTGGATCCTCGACCGAGCCGCGTCTACCCCGGAAAACTCCTCCAATGAACTTTCCAATTGCAGCACGCGTCCTGCTCGTCGCCTGCACGTTGTCCCTCATCCATACCGCCCGCGCCCAAACCGTTGAGTGGTGGGATCCGGCGGGATACTCCTATCCGGGCAGCTATACCGCTGCATCCGGCATTACGCAGGTCAAAGCCACGGAGTTCGGTGTTTATTCCGTCGGACGCACCGATTGCACTTTAGTAAACCCTAATGTACCGACGATTTTAAATTGCCATGGCCTGCTGTTGAAATACGATACTGACGGCAATGTTGTATGGCGAAAAATTATTAGCAATCGCGACGACACTCGGATCAGTGCGATTGCCGTCGACGAAACCGGCGTTTACATACATGGCACGGACAAGTGGTTTGAGGTACGCCGCCACGAGGAATCCTTCGTCCAACGGTACACGCACGACGGTGATCGGGTATGGACCTTCCGCGATTCCGAGGGCAATCCCCGTCATTATCGACTCGTAAATGCCAAGGCCCAGGCCCTAATCCTCTACGATGGCTACCTGTACGCCAGCAGTCGCCGGGAATACTACAGGAGAAGTGGCCAGCTATACGGGAACTTCCTCAGAAAATTCTCGCTGGACGGACAGCTTGAATGGCTGGTGGAAAGCCCTAGCGGTTCCCTGGCAGCGGGTGACGGCAAGATATTCTCTTCGCAGTCAGACTGGGTTGAAATTTTCGATACGGATGGCAACCTGCTGGCCAATTTTCGCACTCCCGAGCTCATCGCAGAGAATGGTCTCGCATATCACGACGGCGCGCTGTACTACTGCAGCCTGGGACCAGCACGCCAGGGCCGTCGGGTACCGTACGGATTGCGCAAGATGTGGCTGGACGGCACACCGGCCTGGCAGATCGATTGGGGCAGGACGGACTTTCCATACGCGGAAGGCTGCAGCGTCGAGGTTGACGACGGCGGCGTGACCTTTGCGGGCAACCTCCGGCTCGGACATCGCGACACTTTCGATGCGAACCTCACGATCCGGCGCTATAGCCTCTACGGCGAGGAACTTTCGCGAATTGATTTCCCGTCGCTGGTCGCGGTGCCAAACTCGCTGTCCGTGCTCGGTGACGAAATCTACCTCGCCGGTTGGGACCTCGAAAGTGGCAAGGGCTTCACCGGTCGTGTGTCCGACGCACCGACGCTGCCACCGACAATGGCGGTGCTCAACAGCCCGGAGCCCGGCGCGCCGGCTCGATTGGCACTCCTCGATCATCACTACGGCGCGGGGCCGGTCTCGGCGGTGACGCAAGATCTGCCGGCGAGTGATACTGGCGACCTCGTGCAGTTCAGCGCGGATTTGCGACCGGTCGATTTCCTGGGCATGCCCGACATGAACGGCAACGGTCATGACGAACTCGTGGTGCTGAGCAAGCGCCCGGCCGTCGCGGAGATCGTCGACAGCCACAGCGGCATACTCCTGCTGCACGTCGACCTGGACAAGGACTTCGACCCGATTGCTGCCGCCATCACCGACGACGGCGTGCTCGCCGTCCTGTCGAAACATCCCGGCAAAAACTATGAGCGAGTGGAGGAATTCGACATCGCGACCGGCGCGAGGCTCGGCGAGACACCGTTCAACCCGAACTACACACCCCTCGACCTCTTCGCTCTGTCCGACAGTAGTCGTCGTTACGCCGTGCTCGGAGAGGACGCGGTAGGGGATGGGCAGCCGAAGCTCGAGATCCGCGATTCAGGCGGTACGCTCGTCAAGAACCTCTGGCTCGGCCGCTCAATGAAGCCGCTGCGTGCGTTGGCTTACTACGACGGCGGACTGCAGCGCATCGCGTTACTGCGGCAACGCAAAGACGTCGGCTGGACCGAACTGGCCATCGTTGATCCCGAGACGGGGGTGGTCGACACTCTGCCGCGGAATCGGCAATTCTCCCCCGGCCCGATGGCATTCTCGCCGGACATCGACATGAATCTCGCCGGGCAATTTACATTCGCCGGACAAAACGAGCTCGGCAAGGTGCGAGCCGAAACGCGTGATCTCGGTACCGAAGCGCTGTTGCACAACGTGTACCTGCAGCCGTTCGAACCGATCCAGGACCTCGTGTATCTCGCCCCGAAATCGGGCGTTGCGACGCCGTCGCTCGCACTGCTGGTCCGTGATGACTTCGAGGTCATTCCCAGCCGCTACCGCGTCATCATGGTCGACCTGCTGACAGGCGTGCGGACGAACGAGTGGTACTTCGGGTTCTGACGGCCTACCCGGGCCCGACAACCTGAGGGTGTCGGGTCGTCGGACAGGGCGCCCCGACGGGCAGCGCTTGCTGGACAATTCTTTCTCAACGCCGCACGTGCGCGCTTCACCTTGACTAGTTTCCGGCGGGCCGGAGCAGCGCGGCTTCCGGCTGGTTGCGAAAGCGCCGGCCGGCCAAGCGCGCAACGTACTGTAGAGGCAGCGGCCGACGCTGTGTTGCGACGAGCTTGCGCAAGGCTTCATAGCCGCCGGCATCGAGGGAGATCGTAAAACGCTCGCGCGTTTTCGAAAGTGTCATAGACAAAGGGACGTCCGGGGAATGGCCAGCTTTCGATTGATGGACTGGGGAGCGAGGCTGCCGATCAGGTAGCCGACTTTGTAGGACGTCATTCCTGGATCCTCCGATAGGGCGGTGAGCCAATCAATGCAGATGCTCATTCTAACGCTGGACCTCTGTGGCGCGTTCGCCTTTGCGCTCGGCGGTGCAATGGAAGGCGTTCGCCGGCGCCTGGACGTCTTCGGTGTACTGGTCATTGCGTTCGTTGCGTCCAGTTTCGGAGGAATCGTGCGCGATCTTCTGATCGGCGCCGTCCCGCCCGCGGCACTGCTGGACTGGCGCTATCTCGCCATTTCGCTGGCCGCCGGACTCATGGCATTTTTCTGGTGCTCGTTGATCGAACGGTTCCGCAGCCCGGCGCGAATTCTCGACGCCGTCGGCCTCGCGTTCTTCTGCGTCGCCGGTGCCGAGAAGGCTCTGGCCTTCGGGCTGAACCCGGTGATGGCGGCACTCCTCGGCATGCTAACCGGCATCGGCGGTGGGATCGTCCGCGACGTACTTCTCGCGCAAGTGCCGGCGGTTCTTCGTTCCGACTTGTATGCGGTCGCCGCGCTTGCGGGGGCCGGAATCGTCGTGGCGGGCGAGCCGCTGCGGCTTCCGCCCGTCCTCACCGCGATCGCCGGTGGACTCGTCTGTTTCGGCCTGCGGATGATCGCAATCCGACGCGGATGGAATCTGCCGACCGCCCGGGGACCCAGTTCCCCGCCCGCCTGACGTTCCGGTCGGGGCGGCACCATGCCCGGCGCAAACGGTACCGATCGGCTTTCGCAGGCGGGCTTGCGCGTGGGAATGTCGCGGTGCTACACGTAACAGCAGTGCAGCACGAGGAGGCAGGATGACGAGACGCACACAGGCAACGAACGCCGAGATGCGAGAACGGGCGCTGGCGCGCTGGGAAAGCGAAGGCGGCACCCTGGCGCCCACGGCCACCGCCGGTTCGATCGACGAAACCGAACTACGTATTCTCGCGCGCCTCGGGGCGGCACTGCTCGATGACTGGGCCAGGCTGCCAACGGACTTGCAGCAAAAGGTCGTCCGCCGCGCGATGTCGCTCGGCAAGCCCGAGGACCACGCGCGCGTGAAGGCGACGCTCGCGCGCTTCCTCCGCGAAGGCCGGAAGGAATGCTGAGGACGGGTGCGCTACCCCGTCGGCGTTCAGCAAAAGTTCTGACGCGCCTGCCGTCGTCGGGGAATGAAGCTCCTCAACGGGCGAGAGTCACCCTCCAGACAGTGTTCGACAAGTCGTCGGCGACGATGAGTGCGCCCCGCGGGTCCACGGTCACGCCGACCGGCCGGCCGCGCGTCTTGCCGTCTTCGCCGCGGAAGTCCCGGACGAAGTCCACCGGAGGGCCGGCCGGGCGGCCGTCCCGAAAAGGCACGAAGACCACCTTGTAGCCGACCGGATCCGGACGGTTCCAGCTCCCGTGCTCGCCGACGAAGACCCCCTCGGCAAACTGCGCGCCCATTGCCGGCGTCGAAAACGAGAGGCCGAGCGCCGCGACGTGTGATCCGAGGGCGTAGTCTGGCGTGATCGCCGACGCGACCTTTTCGGGGTTTTGCGGCCGAACGCGGATGTCCACGTTGCTGCCCCAGTAGCTGTACGGCCAGCCGTAGAAGCCACCCTCACGGATGGACGTCAGGTAATCCGGAACGAGATTCGGCCCGATCTCATCGCGCTCGTTCACGACGGCCCAGAGCTGGCCCGTGCCCGGCTGGATCGCGAGCGCGGTGGGATTACGCAGACCCGTGGCGTAGGGCTTGTACATTCCGGACTGTACGTCCACCTGCCACACCAGGGCGCGGTCGACTTCCGCCACCATGCCGCGTTCGGTGATGTTGCTGTTGGATCCGATGCCGACATAGAGGAACTGCCCGTCGTCACTTGCGGCTAGCGCCTTGGTCCAGTGGTGGTTGATCGCGGACGGCAAATCCGTGACCTTCACCGGAACTGCGCTGCTCTCGGTCTGGCCGTCAACGTAGTCGAACCGCACAAGCGCATCCTGGTTGGCGACGAAAAGGTTCTTGCCGACCAGCGCGAGTCCGTAAGGCGCGTTGAGATTATCGGCGAAGACCGTCCGGATTTCGTAGACGCTGTCGCCGTCGGTATCGCGGAGCAAGGTGAGGCGATTGCCGCCCTTGACCGGACTCGTTCCCCTGGCCTTGATGTGGCCCGCGATCACATCCTTGGGCTTGAGGCTGGGTGCGCCGCCGCCTCTCCCCTCGGCTATAAGGATGTCGCCGTTTGGAAGCACCAACGTCTGTCGGGGGATCGCGAGGTCGGTCGCGATGGCGCTGATGGAGTAGCCCTGCGGCACCGCTGGCTGCCGGTCGCCCCACTCCGCCGGCTTCGCGATCCTCATGTCGGGTAGTAGGCCACGTTCGGGCCGCGGCAGGTCCGGCTCGGGACCGTATTGCGCTGGCTGCGGCTCGCTCCCGCATCCGTCGAGAACTGCCGACGCCGCGATGAGAGCAGCGAGGTTTCGGCGGTTCATTTCTCGCCCCCAAATCGCGGCGTGCAGAAGCCCAACCACGCCGCGACGCAAGCAAGCAACGCGGCGATGATCGAAAGCACGAGGCCCGCGGGCATGCTGGCCCACGCATCCCGCGCATGCATGAAAGCATTGAAAAGGCCGACGACCCAGGTCGCGAGCAGGACTGCCGCATACACCTCAGCGCCCCGTCCGCGACGTTCCGCGCGACCGAGGTCGACGGCGGCAATGACGAGCGCGACGCCGGAGAAAACGAGGGCCCCGATGAGGAGCCAGGACGCGAAGTTGTTCCACTGGATCTCGTAGGTGGAGCTGTAGGCCGCGTCGCTGAGCGCCGCGCCCCAGAACAGCGGAACGCTGCCCGCCAGCATCATGGCGTGCAACGGACGGATCGCGCTGGCGGCCATATTGCCGTCGCCCCTATCCAGCTTTGCCCGCGGCTTCAGGCTGGAACGGAACTTCTACGATCCGGTAACGCTGCTTCTCGCCGCCCGGCAATTCCCAATCGATCGACTGGCCCGCACGCAGGCCGAGCAAGGCGGTACCTACTGGTGCCAATACCGAGATCCTGCCCGCTTCGATGTCGGCATTCGCCGGAAAGACGAGCGTCACCTCGCGCCGTTCGCCTGTAGTCTCGTTCTCAAAAATCACGCGGGAGTTCATGGTGACCACGTCATCGGGCATCTCTTCGCGCGGCACCACATTCGCGCGCACGAGCTCCCGCTCGAGCTTTTCAAGTCCTTGCCCGGGCTGCGCTTCGACCAGCTTTAGAAGCCGATCCGTGTCGGTTTGCGTGAGATAGATTTGGGGCAGGTCGGCCATCGCAATCTCCGTCTTCTTATACGGCAGGTCACGTTACCATGGTACGCGCATTCGTACAGAATAGAGGTACATAGGGGGGCAGGCGGCTTCGAAAGCTTTCAGAAGGCTACAGCGCAACTGTGGACTTCGCACTGCTCTTGCAAGCGAAGCGTCCTGCACAAGTGACAACTGGCGGCGCCGGCGTGGAGGTTACGACTTGCGCTCGGCGGCGTGCGCGTGCGCGACGAAGGCCTGGATGGAGGGCCGCTGCCACTGGCGCGCGGCGTAGCGCGCGATGCGCTCGGGCACTGCGTCGCCGTTCAAGATCAGCCGATGCAGCATGAACGCCAGGTCCGCGTCGGCGATCGAGAATGCGCCGAACAGATCGCCCTCCCCGCTCGGAAGCAGCACCTCGACCACGCCGATCAGCTTGTCGGCGGCGGCGCGCGCACGATCACTCAGCGCGGCGGTCGCACGAGCGCCGAACATGGTCGTGGTCGGCCGTTCGTCGCGCAGCGTCAGCAGATCGCTGCGCAGCCAGCCGAGCAACTGCCGGGCGCGCGAGCGCTCGTGCAGACCGGCCGGCAGCAGCGCGCGATGCGCCGGCGGCCGGAACTGTTCCTCCAGATACTCGACGATCGCCAGCGATTCCGACAGCGTGAACCCATCGTGCTCGATGCTGGGCACGCGCGAGGTCAGCGACTTGCGCTGGTACTCGGGCGTGCGCTGCTCGCCGCGATCGAGATCGAGCGGATGCGCGACGAACGGCAGCGGCTTCTCGCTGAGCGCGACGAACACGGTGAACACGTACGGGCTATCCCAGTGCGCATCGGCATGCAGGACGATCGGATCGCTCATGAGCGTGCAGCATAGACCCGAACACCGCCGAGAGCTACATAGCAACCCCCCACACCCGAGCCGCGCACCACCCGCATCCGCCGGTTACTTTCACCCGATTGTCTAGATTCCGAGAGTTCGATGAAGCTGCAGCCTTCAACGACGGCAAGAACACGGACTTCTGGATCACGTAAAGCGATACGATCACGCCGCTGCACCTGGCCTTCGAGGCGAAGAGCCGGGAGGAAGTCGAAGCATTCTACGACGCCGCGCTCGGCGCGGGTGGCAAGGGTAATGGCAAGCCCGTCTATCGCACGGAGTATTGGCCCGGTTACTACGCCGCCTTCGTTTGCGATCCTGACGGGCACAACATCGAGGCGGTGTGGTACGACTATGAGAAGGCAGTCTGACTGCAGTCAGCTATGCCATCCGATCAAGACGAAAGTCCGGAAGACACGCTGCCGGACGTCCGTGACGGGCAGGATCTGTCGGAGTTGCTCGCGCGACTCGGCGAAAGTAAGCGCCCATCACCCATCGGGCAAATGAAAACGCCCTGCTCCGAGGAACAGGGCGCAATCAAGTATTGATGGTAGCGGGGGCGTGCTTTGCGCTGTCCCTACAGTGCGGCGAACCGTGCGGCTCAAGTAGCCTGTGGCTACCCGGTCAGTTTACGGCGGCCGGAAAGTCGATCCAGTTCAATGCCTGAACGCTGCTTGCATCGCGAACCTGCACCGCGGCAGCCATGCCGTCGTCCCGGACGGCAAGAACGGCGAGGTCGGGTACGCCGTCGCCATTGCTGTCGAGGCTGGTCAATGCCACGACGTACCAGTCCCTGCCGAAGAACTGCATCTGGTGGATCCACCGTCCCGTGCCGGCGTCCCGGATCTGCACCACGGCCTGGCCGTTTGCTTTCCTGAACAACACGGCAACATCCGGCGATCCATCACCGGACAGGTCCCCGATCCCGCGCAACGCCGATAGCGCTCGCGCCGACAGCGCGCAACTCGGTACCCGGAAAACCGAGCGTGTTGATCCGTCTCCTGGGTCACACCGTCCTTGATGACGACCTTGGCCGTCCCATCGGCGAGCGTAAACAAGCTGGCCAACTCGGGCTGGCCGTCGCCATTGCTGTCCTCGAGCACCGCGAGGTCGCGATACTCGCGTGCCGCATCCACCGGGAACTGCATCCGGTCCACGCTGCCATCGTCCGCGGCGGGCCGTAGCTCGATGCCACCCCGGAGCGTGTCCTTCCGGACACCGAGGACGGCGATCTCCGGCCCGCCCATGCCTCGGTCGATACCGGTCACGGCCGTGATGTCCCAGTCCTTGCCGAAAAAGCGCAAGCGCGCCGCTCTCGCTGCCGGCCGCGGCATCCTTCAGCTGCACCACCGCCGGACCGTCCGGCTTGCGAAACAAGGCGGCGAGCTCCGGATAGCCTTCGCCCGAAATATCCCCGACGGATGCCAGGTCAACCAGCGGCAGGTCGGACTCGACGAAATCCACCGTGCCAAGTGCCTGCTTCGTTGCGCTGTCCCGGATGAGCACCTCCGCCCACTGGTCCGCTATGTACGGACCACCGCCAGCTCCGGCGATCCGTTGCCGTTGAGGTCCGCGACGGCGACCAGGCTTACGTAGATCGGTTGGTTGACCGGCGCATCGAGCGTCGCAGCAAAGATGTCCTGCGTCTCATTCGTGTCCCCGGTAACGAGATTCGCGTAGGACGAAAAGGCCAATGTTCGGCCGTCGGCGCTGAAGGACCCACTATCATAGATATTGCCTCCAGCCTCGGACACCCGCGTCGTTATTCGAGTCTGCAAATCGTGCACGAAGATGTCCATCTCGCGGTTGCCGTCGCCGGGCACGAGATTGCTGGCGTCGGTTGCGAAAGCAACATAGCGACCGTTCGCGCTGATGGATGGCAGGTTTAGTCCGGAAACGCCGCGTGCCTGCGCGCCGTCCGTGGCGACATTGACTCGTCGGGTGGTTTGCGCTGCGCGATCGCGGACGAAAATGTCGCCGAACTCATTGGTATCGCCCGGTACGAGATTGCTCGCTTCGGACGCAAAAACCACGCGTTGGCCGTCTGCGCTAATCGACTCGACGAGAATGTAGCTATAGCCATTCGCTTGTTCACCACTCGACGAGACACTAACGCGTTCCGTCGTGCCGTGCCTGCGGTCGTGAACAAGAATGTCCAATGAGTCATTTGTGTCGTTTGCAACGAGATTGTCAGCGAATGAGCCGAAGGCAACGATATACCCGTCGGCGCTGATGGAACAATGGTAGCCACTATTGCCGCCGGTAGCTTGGATTCCGGCTGAACTGACGCTGACGCGCTCAGTAATGCCCGTGTCCCTATCATGGACGAATACATCGGCCGCGCCATTAGTGTCACCCGGGACGAGGTTGTTGGCCTCCGATGCAAACGCAACGAAACGGCCATCTGCACTGATCGAGCCGTGGATGCTAGGCCCGTTTCCGGCAACTCCGGCCGAACTGATGCTTATGAGTTCGCTCAGGCCCGACCGCACGTCCAGAACGTAGATACCGCCGGCACCCTTGTAGGACATGTACCATCCATCGGCACTCAGTCTTCCATACTCGTAGCTTTCATACTCATCGTGTTGTGCGATAGCACGAGTCGTACCCATCGTTCGATCGTGCAGGAACAGGTAATCGCGCCGAATATCCGGATGCAAGGTCGTAAATGTCACATACCGCCCGTCAGCGCTGAGCGATGGAAATATGCTATCAGACGGAAATTCGCGACTGCTGGGCGCTAGGATTCGCTCGACCTGCGCATTGCCGACCGTCGGACCGGCGCAGACACCCAGCAGAAGAACCAGCAGGCCCGGGCAGCGGACCGCTGCCGGGCGCCTGGACGTTTCTGCGCTCGTATTCATGCGGCGCAGTATGGGTTTGCTCGCGACGCCGTGACATTGCGGAAAACCACTATAGGTGTATTGTCGCCGACCGCCGAAGGCCCGCGCGATTCCGGCCTCGACACGAACCTGCTGTGCTCGTTCGGAACTTTTCCACTAAGCGAACAAAAAAGGGCCGCCCAATTGGCGACCCTTTAATGGTGGTAGCGGGGGCGTGATTTGCGCTGTTCCGCAGGTATCGTTCCGCCGGCGATTGAAGTAGCTCGGCCGGACCGGAGCTTGCCCGGAGTTCGCGTCAGCGAGCTGCCCTGCCACTATTCGGCAATGGCGGCAGTCTTCAAGCGCGTGTCAGTACTTGAAGACCGACTGCGAGTCTTTGACTTGGGATCGCGGCAAGGAGTTGGCTGCACACAAGCGCTTCAGTCTCGCTACCGATATTGTGCGTCTTTTTTGTGACCCACAACAGCCTTGGCAACGCGGATCGAACGAGACGGTTTTGTGAATGTGTCGCGTCGATCGGTTGAATCCGCAGTCAATTTCGGTCCCTCGGATGATGCCAGTCGAACGTCCGGCAAGGTTGACCGGGCAATAGTCGACCAGCCACGGCATCATTGGTCAGTCCTGAAGAGGCCGGCCGCTTCGCAGTGCGCGCGACGACTGTTGGAGCGCCCCACGGGCGCGACACGGGGCAAAGGTCTATACTCATCCAAACGACAAGCCGAACCCGTCCGGCGTTCGGCAAGGAGTAGCACCATGGCCATCCGCCTGAGGTTGCTCGCAATGACCCTCTTATTCCTTCCCGTTATGGCCCTCGGCCAGAGCTACGAATGGTCGGACCGCCTCACGGGGCAGGCGCGCGTCACGACCGGGCTCGACTGGCAGGTGGTGGCCAGCGAGCATCGGCATTTATTCGGTCGGATTCATGGCGCGATGTCGCGTGCACGGGAATGCCTGTCGAAGTTTCGTGCCGCGGACGGCCAGTTGCTCTGGCGCCGCAAGCTTGCGCTCGAGTCACTCACGTACCGCCCATTCGGTTGCCGTCAACGATCTCGGCGTGTTTGTTGTCGGGAATTACTCAAGTGACAATACCTTGACACAGCGGTAGCTTTGTCCGGCGCTATTCGCACGACGGCGACATCGTCTGGACGGTGCGCGAGCGATCGACTGGCGCGCTGTCGCCATCGATTCGGATGCCGACGGTTTGTACGTGGCCGGGACAAACGGACTGATCGAGCCGTATTGCGCCACCTGAGTTTCGCAGGCGAGCTGTTGTGGTCGCGCGTCCTTCCGGTTGACACCAACAACGCAGAGTCGGTGGTCGTAGGCGATGGCCAGGTCTTCATCGCACCATTTGATCCGTTCATCTACGTCTACCGGACCAACGGTGATTCTCTGGGGCGTTTCCCCGTCGATAACGACGACGTGCGCCTGGGCCTGGGCCAGATGGTCTATCACGCGGGCTTCCTGTACACGGCCCAGTTCGCTGGGGTTACCAAATACAGCGCCGATGGCGACGTGATCTGGAACTCGACCCCGGTCAGATTCCGACCGAGTTCGGCGTGCTGAATTTCCACCAGTCGGACATCGCCGTCTCGGGGGATGGCCTGGTCGTCACCGCGACAATAGTGGGGACCGAACTCCTGCCCTGCATAAGGGCCCAGGCACTCGTGCGCCTCGATTTCAACGGATCCGTCCTCGACGTGACGCCCTATTGGGCTCACCAGATGAGGATCAACTTCACGTCCCTGTCGGCGCTGGACGGCGCGCTGTACGTCGCCGGCAGCGCCGACCGGTTGGTTCCCTGTTGACGGGCCGCTTGTCGGAGAAAGACCCGATCCGGCCCTCGATCCTGGCCCTGCAAGGTGCGGCGCCGACGCAACCCCCGCGGCTCGCCGTGCTGCATCACGATTACGGTGTCGGCCCGGTGCGAGTCGGCATTCGCGATGCGGCGCCGGGCAGCATCGAGTACACGGTGGGTTTCGACGACGATTTCACGCCGATCGCGTTCGGCAAGGTCGCCGACATGAACGGCAACGGCTACGAGGAGCTGGTGGTCGTCAGCCGCCTGCCGGCCATCGCCGAGGTTCGCGACAGCCTGGACGGCAGCCTGCTCTCGCGGATCAAGCTCGGCGAGCGCTTCGAGCCGATCGCCGCGGCCGTCGAAGAACGGCCAGGTACGGCGCCGCGCCTGGCGGTGGTCGTGCGCAACACGTCGACGGAACACCTGCTGGTGCGGGTCCACAACCTGGCGAGCGGCACACTGCTCGATTCGCTCTTCTACATCCGCAATTTCGACCCGGTCGACGTGCTTGCGCTGCCGGCGTCCGGCGCCGGGCGCCGCTACGCGGTGCTGTCGCGCAACCCGCTCGCGGGTTCACCGCACAAGATCGAGATCCGCGGGACGTCCAGCGCGCTGGTGGAAAATTACTGGATGAACAGCGTCAACGAGCCGCTCGAACTTGCACTGACCGGGACGGCCGCCGACCCGGTACTCGCGGCGCTCATGAACCAGACCGACTCGCAGCGTCCCGGCATACGGCAGGTTGGCCTCGAGAGCGCGTCCGCGTCGACGCTGGACTACACCGACCAGTTCCTGCCGGTGGCCATGGCGGTGCTCCCCGATAGCGACGGCAACGGCTATCCGCAGCTCACGGTGCTGAGCGAGAAGACGGACGGCAAGGTGAGGACCGAGACCCGCGATGCACAAACCGGCGCGCTCGATCGCAGGATCAGATTTCAACCGAAGTATCGTCCGCAGGACGTCGCGTATGTCGGAGCCGTACCCGGGTTCAGCACCAGCGCGATGGCCGTCATTGGCCTGATCGAGGAAGGAAACGAACACAGAGACCGCCCATGACCGCCCACCCATCCATGCGGAAATCGTCGATGTCGATGGCAGTAAGTTGTTCGTTCTCGATTTTCGGTTCGGGATGTAGGAGCGGCCGGTCGCCGCCAGGCTGAACGCTGAAGGTGTGCCCTCGCCTGGCTCGACCTGGAAGCGCAACAGCCGCCGTCCGACTTGTCCCCGAGGCAGGACGCTGAGTTCGACGCCCGTCCCGCAGCCCTCTTGCAGAGGGCTGTCGGAACGAGTGTCGGATCAGGTGGTAGCGGGGGCCTGCTTTGCGCTGTCCCGCAGGTATCGTTCCGCCTGCGATTGAAGTAGCTCGGCCGGACCGGAGCTTGCCTTGGAGTCGCGTCAGCAAGCTGCCCTGCCACTATCCGGCAGTGCGGCGGTCTTCAAACGCGCGTCTGTCCTTGAAGACCGACTGCGAGTCTTTGACTTGGCAATGCGGATCGAACGAGAACACCAACGGGCTATTGTGACAGTACTTCCCGAAAGGTATGGACCTCTCGAACGTAGACCAGAACCGACTAAACGCTGTTGCTCGTCAGCTTAACGAGCGGCCACGAAAAACGTTGGACTTCAGAAGACCGGCCGAGCGGTTTTGTGAATGTGTTGCGTCGACCGGTGAATCCGCAGTCAATTTCGGTCCCTCGGATGACACCAGTCGAACGTCCGGCAATGAGCGCTGACCGGACATTATTCACCAGCCACGGCATCATTGGTCCGTCCTGAAGAAGCCGGCCGCTTCGCAGTACGCGCGAAGACTGTTGGAGCGCCCCACGGCGCGACACGGGGAAAGGTCTATACTCATCTAAACAACAAGCCGAACCCGTCCGGCGTTCGGCAAGGAGTAGCGCCATGGTCATTCGCCTGAGCTTGCTCGCAATCACCCTCTTATTCCTTCCCATTATGGCCCTCGGCCAGAGCCACGCAATGGTCGGACCTTGCACGCCGCGATGCCTGATGTTACTGACGGTTTGGTGGCGTATTATCCCTTTAACGGCAATGCCAACGATGAAACGGGGCATGGTTATGATGGCAAGGTTTCCGGCGCGACGTTGAGTGATGATCGGTTGGGCAATGGGCAAAGTGCCTATAGTTTTGACGGCGTGAACGACCAGATTCTTATCGGCCAAGAACCGAATTTTCCGGCGTGGAATACCTATGCCGTGAGTGTGTGGTTTTTGAGCGATGGTGGAGGAGACCAGGGCCAAGGGTATGGTCAAAAGATCCTCAGTAAGGCCGACTTTGACACTGATTTTCATCTCTCGGTACACGGGGACGCAAACGCCGGGATTCTGACATGGTGGTCTGCGCAAGGCGGCTTTGACTCGGTGAATGACGCCAGCAAAGATTACCGCGACAACGTGTGGCATCACGCGGTACTGAATAAGCACACTGCCAGCACGGGCGACCTCTGGGTCGATGGGGTCTTGCAAGCCAGTTCGAGTACGCTTGCCGCCGCGGTGAATAGCGTCGATTTGTTGATTGGCTTCACGGCGCATACGGATGATTACCAACAGAAACATTGGAGCGGAAAAATCGACGATATCCGTATCTACAATCGTGTCCTGTCGGCATCGGAAATATTAGAGCTATTTACGGAAGAAGGAGTATCTCTCCTCTGTGTGATGGACTGCAGCCGACTATTGTAGGGACCAACGGCAATGATTTCCTGCGCTCGGACGGCGATGACGTGATCGTCGGCCTCAGTGGCGACGATGTCATTTACGGCCTTGCAGGGAACGATGTCATTTGTGGCGGCTCCGGCAATGACCTCCTCTGGGGCGGCTCGGGGCGCGACCGCCTGTTCGGAGAGTTTGGCGATGACGTCCTGTGGGGCAGCGGTGAGGACGATCACCTGGAGGGAGGCTCTGGCCGGGATGTCCTGCACGGCGGCAAAGGCAGGGATCAACTCCTGGGTGAGGAGGGGGATGATGTGCTGGCGGGTGGCACGGGGGACGACTCCGTCGTCGGTGGAGATGGGCGCGATAATTTGTCTGGCAATCTCGGCAATGACCGGCTCCTGGGGAACGGGGACGACGATTTTCTCTTCGGCGGTGGGAGCGATGATGTCCTCAATAGTGGGAACGGGAGTGATGTCTGTGATGGAGGCAGCGAAAGTACGGTAGACGTCGTGGATGTCTCCTGTGAAACTGTACGCAATGTGCCCTAAAGAAGGGGCATGTTTTAGCGGTGTACGGGCCAGGGGCGAGAAGGAAATCCGGCTGAACAACCTGTCAACGGCTGATAGTCCGGCTGCACGGACGGAGCTGGAGAAGCTGCTCGGGGAGATTGAGGTCCAGACGTCGAGGGAGGGAGCGGTTGAAGCCGCCCTGCTCCGTGAAGCAGGGCGAAATCAAGTTTTGATGGTAGCGGGGGCTTGCTTTGCGCTGTCCCGCAGGTACCGTTCCGCCTGCGATTGAAGTAGTTCAACCGAACCTTAGCCCTGGAGTCGTCGTCAGCATGATGCCGTGACTCTATCCGATAATGCGGCGGTCGTCGAACTCGCGTCAGTCCTTGAAGATCTTGCCTCCCTTCATCACGAAGTCAACGTCTAGCAGCTAGTCGATGTTCTCGAGCGGCGATCCGCCGACGGCGATGAGGTCCGCCTGCTTGCCGGGCTACCTATGTAACAGAAGCTCGTTGGTGAAGTCAGTCGCAATGACTGCTTGACTTCCCTGTCATTAGGGTCATTGTATGTAATCCCTCCTTGGGTGGCATCCCAGGTGAAGCCTCCTGCGATATTCGAGCGAGCGCCAGTTCGTCAGTCCTGACGGCTCCACTTCCTTTTACTGGTGGTCAATAGCAATCGTCCCGCACCGGGATGAGCGGTTAGTTACGTGCGAGCAACTTACGCGGGGGCGGGGACATTCGCTCATCGATGGGATTTCAAGCGATACAAACTGTCGGTCGTTCTCACCTTGGAGTTACACCCCTCAGTTTTCCCAGACTCTTACTTTCAGAAAGGAGCATGGCTATGAATGCCGAAACAACAACGTCAAGCAGCGACAAGACCGCTGTGCGACCGTTTCGAGTGGAAGTTCCGGAAGCGGAACTGGCCGATATGCGGCGGCGCATTGAGACCACGCGGTGGCCGGAGAAGGAGACCGTTGCGGATACGTCGCAGGGCGTGCCGCTCGCGCCACTCCAGGCCCTCGCGCGCTACTGGGCGACGGACTACGACTGGCGCAAGTGCGAGGCGAAGCTCAACGCCCTGCCCCAGTTCATCACCGAGATCGACGGGCTCGACATCCACTTCATTCACGTGCGCTCGAAGCATAAGGGCGCGTTGCCCGTCATCGTCTCGCACGGATGGCCCGGCTCGATCCTCGAGCAGATCAAGCTCGTCGGCCCGCTCACCGACCCCACGGCCTTCGGAGGCCGCGCGGAGGACGCTTTCGACGTCGTGATCCCGTCGATCCCCGGTTATGGGTTCTCGGGCAAGCCGGCGGCGACCGGCTGGGATCATGCCCGCATGGCACGCGCTTGGATCGTGCTGATGAAGCGCCTGGGATACACGCGATACGTCGCGCAAGGCGGCGACGTCGGCGGACAGATCACGGACGCCATGGCGGTCGAGGCGCCCGCGGAGCTCGTGGCCATACACACCAACTTCCTGTTCGCGCTCCCGCAGGACGTGTCGGACACGATCCAGGCTGGAGGGCCGGTGCCGTCCGATTTCTCCGACGCGGAGCGGCGCGCGCTCGACAAGCTTAAGGGCTTCTTCGTCAAGAACGCCGCTTACGCGATCGAGATGGCGACGCGTCCGCAGTCGCTCTACGGACTCTCCGATTCTCCTGTCGCCCTCGCGGCCTGGCTGATCGACCACGGCGACGGTGACGACCAGCCGGCGGCGACGGTCCTCAAGGCGATGCGCACGCCAACCAAAGGACAGCCCCCGGAGCGGCTGACGCGGGACGACGTGCTCGACAACATCACCCTCTACTGGCTGACAAACACCGGCGTCTCCGCGGCCCGCAGCTACTGGGACAACAAGCCCCCGTACTTCGGCCCCAAGAACTTCTCTATCCCGGCGGCGTTCACAGTCTTCCCCGGCGAGATCTACCAGCCCTCCCGGCGCTGGGCAGAGCGCGGCTACGCGAACCTCACTTACTTCAACGAGGTGGACAAGGGCGGGCACTTCGCGGCGTGGGAAGAGCCGCTGCTTTTCGCGTCGGAGATGCGCGCGGGATTCAGATCGCAGCAGGCGGACATGGCCGCATAGACTGCGCAAAGATCATTGACGGAAGAGTGAACGTGGAGCCCGCAGATATTGTCTGCGGGCTTCTTTTTTGCGCTGGGATGGTCGACCGCCTTTCGTGGCGACGAAGTAATGTCATCAACAGCTGCCAATACGGAGCTGGCACGGCTGCGGGCTGCCAGCGCCGTCAAGGCGTCGACGGGGGGGTAGATCGTGCCGCGTGTCGCGGAGCGCTACAAGGCGATGCTAGGGCGCCTGGACGCAGCCCTCTCGGAAGACCCTGAACGCGCGCGTGCCGCGCTGCAGGAAGTCATAGGCGGAGCCGTGACGCAACAAGTCGCGAAAATTCTTGTGGGCGGAGTACCAAATGACAACCGCCGCACTGCTAGGGACTAGCAGGCGGCGGCGAGTCGGTAATAATGGTAGCGGGGGCAGGATTTGAACCTGCGACCTTCGGGTTATGAGCCCGACGAGCTGCCAGACTGCTCCACCCCGCAACAGAGGTGCGCATGCTACTCAGATGCGCGCTTGGATAGCAACCCCGGAAATGACCGCAAAGTTCGGAATATCAAGCCGGGCCGCGCAGCGACGCCGATTCTGAACTACCGTACGTTAAGTACTTGATTACAAAGGGCCCACAGCCAGCCTGGCAAGATGCCCAACGCGAGTACCGCAATCCCGTTCACACACATGAGCACGCGCGTGTCCAGGCTCGCCCGCAATAGCGCCTTATCGACCGCTTCTTCGAAATACATGTACCAGACGACGCGAAGGTAGTAATACGCGCCGACAACGGAAGTGAGCATCATCAGCACCGCGAGGCCGGTCTGCCCTACGCCGAGCACGGCATTGATCACGTTGAGCTTGCCGAAGAAGCCGATGAACGGCGGCACGCCGGCCATGCTGAACATGAAGAACATCATCATCATGGCGAGCCACGGGCTGCGTGCATTCAGGCCCTTGAAGTCCGCCAGGTGTTCTGCTTCGTAACCGCGACGGCTCAGGAGCAGGACCATGCCGAAAGCACCGGCGGCGGCCAGCACGTAGGTGAGCGTGTAGAACAGTGCAGCGGCATAGCCTTCGGCGGTGCCCGCAAAGACGGCCAAAAGGATGAACCCGACATGCCCGATCGTCGAGTAGCCGAGCATGCGCTTGATGTTGGTTTGCGCTATCGCAACGAAATTGCCCACGACGAGCGACAGCACCGCGATCACCATGAGCATGTCCGCCCACAGTTCATGCAGACCGGCGAGTCCGTCCACCAGGACTCGAAGCGTCAGCGCCAGGGACGCCAGTTTCGGAGCGGAACCGATGTAGAGGGTCACCGGCGTCCGCGCTCCCTGGTACACGTCTGGTACCCACATGTGAAACGGCACGCCGCCGAACTTGAAGGCGATGCCGACGATCAGGAACGCCAGGCCGAACCACAAGGGCACGCTGTTGACGTCCGGATCGTTCTGCAGGACCTCGGCGATGGCCGGGAATTCGACTGTGCCGGTGGCGCCGTACACCCAGGAAATACCGTACAGCAGGCATCCCGAGGCGATCGCACCGAGCACGAAGTACTTCATGGCCGCTTCGGCGGACGTCAGGTTTCTTCGATCGAGCGCCACGAGTGCATACTGGGCCAGGGCCAGCGTCTCCAGTCCGAGATACATCGTTAGCAGACTGTTGGCGGAGATCATGATCAGCATGCCCAGGAGACCGAACAACCCGAGCAGGTAGAACTCGCCCTTGTGCAGGTCATTGGCCTCGAGATTGCCACGGGCGTAGACGAAGGCGGCAGCGACCAGCACAGTTGCGGCGATCTTCAGCACCTGCGATAGCCCGTCGCTGACGTAACTGCCGGAAAACAGCTCGATTCGCCCCTCGGGCGCCGATGCGAAGAGGACCCAGAGCGTGATGCCCAGCGATGCGAGCGCAAGCCCGTAGGTCACGATACGCCGGTCCGGCGCCACGAAGAGGTCCGCGAGGAGCACTACGCAGATCAGGCCCAGCAAGGTCATTTCGGGGGCGGCGGCCGAAAAATCCATCCAGTTCATAGTCCGCTCATCCGAGCTTCGAGAGCCCGATCCGCTCGACCAGCGTTTCGATGGTCGGGTTCATCATGTCGACCAAGGGCCCCGGCCACAGGCCGACCAGCAGCACCGACGCAGCCAGCACCCCAAGCACCACGAGCTCGCGGCCGATTCATGTCCTTGAGTTCGGCCACATTTTCGTTGACCACTTCACCGTAGACTACGCGCTTGATCATCCACAAGGTGTACGCGGCGCCGAGCACCAGCGTGGTCGCGGCGACGAACGCGATCCAGAAGTTCGCCTTGAAGCTCGCAAGTATCACCATGAACTCGCCGACGAAACCGGA